>NZ_JADKYT010000006.1 GCF_015354445.1 Methylophilus sp. QUAN | reverse complement strand
TGAACAAGGGCAGTACCCAGCTTGGTGCCATTATCGTAGATCGTGATGGTGTCGCCAGGGTTGCCATTGGAACCACGGATCTCAGGCTTGTTATCGTCGATAGTGGAGTTATTGGCAATCACACTTTGGACTGGACCAACATCATCATAGCCTTCAAACGCTGGAGTATTTGGTGCAACCGTATCGATTGTGAAACCAAGTGGTGCAGACGGATCACTGGTGTTACCAGCTGGATCAGTCGCAGTCACGGTAATGCTGTGTGAGCCATCAACCAACGGAGTTGTCGGGGTGAATGTCCATTTACCATCAGGCTGAACAAGGGCAGTACCCAGCTTGGTGCCATTATCGTAAATGGTGATGGTGTCACCAGGGTTACCATTGGAACCACGAATTTCAGGCTTGTTATCATCGATGGTTGAATTATTAACGATCACACTTTGAATTGGACCAACATCATCATAACCTTCAAATTCTGGCGTATTTGGCGCAATTGTATCCACTGTGAAGTCCAACGGCTGCGATGGATTACTTGTATTACCAGCTGGATCAGTCGCAGTCACTGTAATGCTGTGTGAGCCATCAACTAATGGTGTTGTTGGTGTGAATGTCCAAGT
>NZ_JADKYT010000005.1 GCF_015354445.1 Methylophilus sp. QUAN | reverse complement strand
TTTTTAGAATAGGAGCTTGGGGATGACCTACTTTCGCATACGAAGAGTACACTATCATTGGCGCAAGTTCGTTTCACGGCCCTGTTCGAGATGGGAAGGGGTGGTTCCAAACCGCTATTGTCCCCAAACATAACTGGTAATGTTATGCATGGTGCTGAGTTTTGGCTCAGCCTGCTTTAACAAATTGGAAGAAGTAAAGGATTTAAGCTTGTTGGCTTAAGTATTTCAATGGGATTAGGGTACGAAACATATTGTTTCTATATCTTAGATGATTGCCAAATCATATTGCTTTGAACTACACCTGGCTTAGATTTTGGTCTAAGTTTTAAGGTTATAGGATCAAGCCTCACGAGCAATTAGTATCAGTTAGCTTAATGCATTACTGCACTTCCACACCTGACCTATCAACGTCCTGGTCTTGAACGACTCTTTAGCTGGCTTAAAGCCAGAGGCAAGTCTCATCTCGAGGCGAGTTTCACGCTTAGATGCTTTCAGCGTTTATCTCTTCCGCACTTAGCTACCCAGCTATACCATTGGCATGATAACTGGTCCACCAGAGGTGCGTCCACTCCGGTCCTCTCGTACTAGGAGCAGGTCCCCTCAAACTTGCAGCGCCCACGGCAGATAGGGACCAAACTGTCTCACGACGTTTTAAACCCAGCTCACGTACCACTTTAAATGGCGAACAGCCATACCCTTGGGACCGGCTACAGCCCCAGGATGTGATGAGCCGACATCGAGGTGCCAAACTCCCCCGTCGATATGAACTCTTGGGAGGAATCAGCCTGTTATCCCCAGAGTACCTTTTATCCGTTGAGCGATGGCCCTTCCATACAGAACCACCGGATCACTATGACCTGCTTTCGCACCTGCTCGACCTGTCCGTCTCGCAGTCAAGCAACCTTATGCCATTGCACTATCAGTACGATTTCCGACCGTACCTAGGTTACCTTCGCACTCCTCCGTTACTCTTTGGGAGGAGACCGCCCCAGTCAAACTGCCTACCATACACGGTCCCCAGTCCGGATTACGGACCTAGGTTAGAACCTCAACAACATCAGGGTGGTATTTCAAGGTTGACTCCACGAAATCTAGCGACTCCGCTTCAACGTCTCCCACCTATCCTACACAAATCTTGTCAAAGTCCAATGTAAAGCTGCAGTAAAGGTTCATGGGGTCTTTCCGTCTAGCCGCGGGGAGATTGCATCTTCACAAACATTTCAACTTCGCTGAGTCCCGAGAGGAGACAGTGTGGCCATCGTTACGCCATTCGTGCGGGTCGGAACTTACCCGACAAGGAATTTCGCTACCTTAGGACCGTTATAGTTACGGCCGCCGTTTACTGGGACTTCAATCAAGAGCTTGCACCCCATCATTTAATCTTCCAGCACCGGGCAGGCGTCACACCCTATACGTCCACTTTCGTGTTTGCAGAGTGCTGTGTTTTTATTAAACAGTCGCAGCCACCTTTTCACTGCAACCCCATCACGCTTCTAGAGCAAGTCTATACACGTTACCGGGGCGCACCTTCTCCCGAAGTTACGGTGCTAATTTGCCGAGTTCCTTCTCCCGGGTTCTCTCAAGCGCCTTAGAATTCTCATCCTGCCCACCTGTGTCGGTTTGCGGTACGGTCTTATACAACTGAAGCTTAGTGGCTTTTCTTGGAAGCATGGTATCAATCACTTCGTCTGCAAGCAGACTCGTTATCACGTCTCAGTCTTAGCTCTCCGGATTTGCCTAAAGAACCAACCTACACGCTTGAACCGGGACATCCAACACCCGGCTGACCTAACCTTCTCCGTCCCCACATCGCATTGTATAGAGGTACAGGAATATTAACCTGTTTCCCATCAGCTACGCATCTCTGCCTCACCTTAGGGGCCGACTCACCCTGCGCCGATGAACGTTGCGCAGGAAACCTTGGGCTTTCGGCGAGGGAGCTTTTCACTCCCTTTATCGCTACTCATGTCAGCATTCGCACTTCTGATACCTCCAGCATGCCTCACAGCACACCTTCGCAGGCCTACAGAACGCTCTCCTACCATGCCAGTAAACTGGCATCCGAAGCTTCGGTTACGTGCTTAGCCCCGTTACATCTTCCGCGCAGGACGACTCGACCAGTGAGCTATTACGCTTTCTTTAAATGATGGCTGCTTCTAAGCCAACATCCTGGCTGTCTATGCCTTCCCACTTCGTTTTCCACTTAGCACGTCATTTGGGACCTTAGCTGTCGGTCTGGGTTGTTTCCCTCTTGTCCACGGACGTTAGCACCCATGGACTGTCTCCCGTAATTGCATTTCTCAGTATTCGGAGTTTGCAATGGTTTGGTAAGTTCTTATGAACCCCCTAGCCATAACAGTGCTCTACCCCCGAGAATGATATACGAGGCACTACCTAAATAGTTTTCGGAGAGAACCAGCTATCTCCAAGTTTGTTTAGCCTTTCACCCCTATCCACAGCTCATCCCCAAATTTTTCAACATTTGTGGGTTCGGACCTCCAGTACCTGTTACGGCACCTTCATCCTGGCCATGGATAGATCACTTGGTTTCGGGTCTACACCCAGCGACTAAGACGCCCTATTCGGACTCGATTTCTCTACGCCTCCCCTATCGGTTAAGCTTGCCACTGAATGTAAGTCGCTGACCCATTATACAAAAGGTACGCAGTCACCCCTTACGAGGCTCCCACTGTTTGTATGCATACGGTTTCAGGATCTATTTCACTCCCCTCCCGGGGTTCTTTTCGCCTTTCC
Source organism: Methylophilus sp. QUAN (assembly GCF_015354445.1). Lineage (GTDB taxonomy): Bacteria > Pseudomonadota > Gammaproteobacteria > Burkholderiales > Methylophilaceae > Methylophilus. The sequence continues at coordinate 2,910 of NZ_JADKYT010000005.1, read as the reverse complement.
CTCACGGTACTGGTTCACTATCGGTCGATATCGAGTATTTAGCCTTGGAGGATGGTCCCCCCATGTTCAGACAAGGTTTCTCGTGCCCCGCCCTACTTTTCGTTACCCTAGTTCCACAAACGGGATTTCGTATACGGGACTATCACCCACTACGGTCGGACTTTCCATTCCGTTCTACTATCGCGTCTGCTAAAAGTAACAGGCTGTTCCATGTTCGCTCGCCACTACTTACGGAATCTCGGTTGATTTCTTTTCCTCGAGTTACTTAGATGTTTCAGTTCACTCGGTTCGCTTTACTCTTCCTATATATTCAGAAGAGAATGACCTTACGGCCGGGTTTCCCCATTCGGACATCTCCGGATCAAAGCTTATTTGCCAGCTCCCCGAAGCTTTTCGCAGGCTATCACGTCCTTCATCGCCTGATATCGCCAAGGCATCCACCATATGCACTTATTCACTTGACCCTATAACGTTAAAACCTAAACCCTTTTAAATCTAGATTTCGTCGTGCATGAGACACGCGTTACAGGTAATTCTAAAGCACTATCAAACCTCGTTAGATTTGCTTAAATTATTGATTTCTCAACAATCTAAACGTCTCAACTTGCGTTTAATATATTTATGATTTTGCAATCAATCGATATTATTTCCGGTTAAAAAATAATATCGCCCATTGAATATAAGTTGTCATCACACAACCTATATTCCTTTACTTCTTCCATTTTGTTAAAGAGCAGTCTTAGTTATTAAACTAACGTTTAAAAACCAGAAGCAAACACTATTCAAACTTCAACTAACGTTTGCTTCTAATCTCTAAACCGCAACAAAGTTTCCAACAATTGATGGTGGAGGATGACGGGATCGAACCGACGACCCCCTGCTTGCAAAGCAGGTGCTCTCCCAGCTGAGCTAATCCCCCATATAAGTGTGGTGGGTCTGGTTGGGCTCGAACCAACGACCCCCGCCTTATCAAGACGGTGCTCTAACCAGCTGAGCTACAGACCCTAAGGCGGTTTGCCTAAATCTTTGTTGCTGCTTATTTTCAGATGACTGATAAGAGTGAATGCTTGAAGCCGAGTGATCTTCTCTAGAAAGGAGGTGATCCAGCCGCACCTTCCGATACGGCTACCTTGTTACGACTTCACCCCAGTCATGAATACTACCGTGGTAATCGTCCCCCTTGCGGTTAGACTAACTACTTCTGGTAAAACCCACTCCCATGGTGTGACGGGCGGTGTGTACAAGGCCCGGGAACGTATTCACCGCGACATGCTGATCCGCGATTACTAGCGATTCCGACTTCATGCTCTCGAGTTGCAGAGAACAATCCGGACTACGATCGGCTTTCTGAGATTAGCTCCCCCTCGCGGGTTGGCAACTCTCTGTACCGACCATTGTATTACGTGTGAAGCCCTGGCCATAAGGGCCATGAGGACTTGACGTCATCCCCACCTTCCTCCGGTTTGTCACCGGCAGTCCCATTAAAGTGCCCAACTAAATGATGGCAATTAATGGCAAGGGTTGCGCTCGTTGCGGGACTTAACCCAACATCTCACGACACGAGCTGACGACAGCCATGCAGCACCTGTGTCCACTTTCTCTTTCGAGCACCTAATGCATCTCTGCTTCGTTAGTGGCATGTCAAGGCCAGGTAAGGTTTTTCGCGTTGCATCGAATTAATCCACATAATCCACCGCTTGTGCGGGCCCCCGTCAATTCCTTTGAGTTTTAATCTTGCGACCGTACTCCCCAGGCGGTCTACTTCACGCGTTAGCTGCGTTACTCATGGATTTTACTCCACCAACAACTAGTAGACATCGTTTAGGGCGTGGACTACCAGGGTATCTAATCCTGTTTGCTCCCCACGCTTTCGTGCATGAGCGTCAATATTATCCCAGGGGGCTGCCTTCGCCATTGGTATTCCTCCACATCTCTACGCATTTCACTGCTACACGTGGAATTCTACCCCCCTCTGACATATTCTAGTCTTGTAGTTTCAAACGCAGTTCCCAAGTTGAGCTCGGGGATTTCACATCTGACTTACAAAACCGCCTGCGCACGCTTTACGCCCAGTAATTCCGATTAACGCTCGCACCCTACGTATTACCGCGGCTGCTGGCACGTAGTTAGCCGGTGCTTCTTATCAAGGTACCGTCAGCCTCACACTTTATTAGAATGTAAGTTTTCTTCCCTTGCGAAAGAGCTTTACAACCCGAAGGCCTTCTTCACTCACGCGGAATGGCTGGATCAGGCTTGCGCCCATTGTCCAAAATTCCCCACTGCTGCCTCCCGTAGGAGTCTGGACCGTGTCTCAGTTCCAGTGTGGCTGGTCGTCCTCTCAGACCAGCTACTGATCGTCGCCTTGGTAGGCCATTACCCCACCAACTAGCTAATCAGATATCGGCCGCTCTTATAACGTAAGGTCCGAAGATCCCCTACTTTCCCCCTCAGGGCGTATGCGGTATTAGCTAATCTTTCGACTAGTTATCCCCCATTACAAGGTACGTTCCGATATATTACTCACCCGTTCGCCACTAATCCCCTTAGCAAGCTAAGGTTCATCGTTCGACTTGCATGTGTAAAGCATTCCGCCAGCGTTCAATCTGAGCCAGGATCAAACTCTTCAGTTTAATTCCTAACTATTACTTTTTACCTCAATTAAGAGGCGGTATTCGATTCGCTTATATCTCAAATTCATTTCAAGGTATGTGTGTAAACTACACTGTACATACTTGTCATAAATCTAAGTGTAAAGCATTTGTATTTTCTGAGTTTCTACGCATTAAATGCGCTTCACCCAACTACAAACACCCACACTTATCAGTCATCCTAATTTTTAAAGAACATCAGCTTTTCGCTGTTTTCGTTACCGTTATTTCGTAACGAGGTGCGCATTATACAGAGGTTTTT
>NZ_JADKYT010000004.1 GCF_015354445.1 Methylophilus sp. QUAN | reverse complement strand
GTCGTGATCGTTTCTACGGCTTCGGTGACAGCAATAATCGGCTCTACAATCAAATCCAGCGTGTTGTTCACCCCTTCAATAATCTTGCGGAAATCGCCATTGTGTTTGTCCACATCAGCTCGCACGGTAATGCGGCCTTCTTTAGACGCTTCTGCCAGCATGCTGGTGTCAGCCACCAAGGCATTCACGGCCTCAATGCTGGTATTCAGGTTGGTAATAATCTGGCTGTAATCGCCTGGATAATGCTCAGAAATCGTGGCTGGAATATGGCCTTTGGCAATATTGTCCAGATATTCTGAAGTCACTGTCAGTGGTTTGACCACTGCATCCAGCGTGCCATTCAGGCCTTCAATCACCTTACGGAAGTCACCATTATGCTGATGGGTATCGGCACGGGTAGACAACTGACCATCCTGCGCAGCTTGTGCCAGTTTATTGGCATCGGCCACCAGTGCATTCACCGCCGCAATACAAGTATTGAGGTTGTTGATGATCAGGCTGTAATCACCTTGATATTGCTCTTGAATGCTGGCTGGAATCACGCCTTTGGCAATGTTATCCAAGTAGCTGGAGGTCACATTCAACGGTTTCACCACCGCATCCAATGTGCTGTTCATACCTTCCACAATCGCGCGGAAGTCACCCTGATGCTTGCTGGCATCGGCGCGTGTAGACAAATTACCCTCGACCGCAGCGTGTGCCAGTTGATCTGCATCGTTCACCAGGCGTTTGATATTGCTACGTACTTGCTCAATCGCCTCATTCACAAACGCTTTCTTGCCAGGGAACTGCTCCAGCGGCACATCTAGGTTACCTTCACCAAAGGCCTTGACCACTTCAATCGCACTGCGGTTCATCGCAATATGGCCAGCCACCATTTTATTGATGCCTGCGGCCATTTCAGAGTAACCACCTTTAAAGCGTGTTTGGTCAACGTTACAGTCAATATCGCCTTCATCATGCTGCTGGCTGACATAGTTCAGAGACTGTACCAGACCATCCAGTGTGCGTTGCAACACACGGATAGAATAAGCTACGCTGGACTTGTCATCTTCAGGCAGGGTAATTTTCTGGTTCAAATTGCCTTCAACAAAGTTGCGGGCAATCACCGTTAACTCAGAAGGCTCCATGCCCAATTGCTTGAACATATTGCGCTTGATATAGATACCAATCGAAACCACTACGGCTAACGCAGCAACAGCAATCGCAATCAACATAAAGATGGCTGTTTGTTTCACCGCTGCCGCCTGTTTGGCACTGTCTTTGGCTTGTGTATTGTTAAACAGTCTATGTTCGCGAATGGCTTTTTGCACACCCTCAATCACCGCTTGGTTCGCCAGCAACGCATCCCTAGCCTCTGTTTTCTTGTTAGAAAGAGACAAGGTCAAGGTATTGCTACCCAGGACATCATAAGCTTTGATCGCATCATAGTCTTTTTGCAGTAACTGTTTATCTTGCGCATCACTGATAAAGTTGTCATAGCGCTTTAATGCGGCCATCAGTTTGCCATGGGTTTCAGCCACTTCTTTTTCGATGATCTGCATTCTGCCATTGTCTGTATTCAGCATATGCTGCCAAATCAGGCTATTCAATTTTTCAAATTCGCCCAATGTATCATCCAATATCTCGATACTCGGCGCAGCCATTTCATTGGCGTAATTGGTGTATTTAAACACTCGATCTGTTTGGAAATAACTCACTCCCGCCAGCAGGAACAACCCCAAAGCTGCGACGGCAATCAGAATGTACATTCTCTTAGCAACACTCATAATCTAGACTCCTAAATCCATTTTTAATCTCTATAACCTTTTTGGCTTTCTTATATTTTCGGTTAACAATTTGGCAAACTAAACTGCAATAAAAACGCTTTTCGCCTCTCTGTTTTCGCTCAAGTTTTCACCTGTCCTGCCGAGTATCCAGTATGAAAAGTCATAAAAAATCCCCCTGCAACAGGGGGATTCTCTGACAGAAAAAAGTCGATTATTTCTTCGCTTTTGAAGCGTCGGCAACTTCTACTTTTTTCTTGGCAGCACCGGCCTCTGCAACTGCGTCGCCTTTCATGTGTGAAGAAGTCAGTTCAGCGCTACCCTCTTCATAACAAACGCGACCCATCATCGAAACAGTACACACTTCAGCGGCGAAAATTGGGGCCGAGAACGCGGATAATGCAACGATGGTCAGGGCTGTGTTCAAAGTTTTTTTCATAAAGTCTCCATACAATTTAACAGGGAATAACAGTGGTTATTCTTTACCACTTAGTTACTTTTACGACGCTTTCAGACGTTTCTTTAGCTGCAAAAAGGCGTTTTAACACTTTAGTTACAATAAAAAAGCCGACTGTTTATCAGTCGGCTTTTTTCATTCAATGAAGGCTAAAACTCTTCCCAATCACCATCATCTGTCCCTGTTTTCTTAAAGGTACTGGTCATGGCGGGCCTGCTCACGGGCGGGGCGCTACCACCGCCTCCAGAAATGATCCTGGACAAGTGATCAATCGCGACATGCGTCTCTTTCGACCGCCTGGAGAAATCACCGCCTAACAAAAACTTGGCTTTATCAAGATTCCTGGCGGCGACCGACTCTACAATCTCACCGACACTCTGGTGGAAATGTGCATGCGCATCTTTCAGGTCCCTATACTCCTTGCGATGGCTATGTTGCTTGCCCTCGCCGTATATCCATTTACCCAGATCGCATTTATGGTCACTGGCGGCATCGGCATGATTGATAGGCTCTTTATGCCGCCCGTTCATATAATCGACCAGACGCGCCTTCCATTGGTCATGCGCCTTGCCCGCGTCATCCAAAGAGAACTTTTTTGCGACGGCTCCTCCATGTGCACCGGAAAAGCTCATGACTGTTTTGGACGGTGCCTGATAATGCTGGGCGCTACTTCTTGCGTGGCCGCCAGCACTGTGCCCATCAAGTTTAAACTGGCTGATAGCTGCAGTCAGCTGGTTGGCCTGATCCACCAGGGATTCAGCCGCAGCCGCTGCCTCTTCCACCAAGGCCGCGTTCTGTTGCGTGGTTTCATCCATGCTGGTCACTGCCTGGTTCACCTGGTCAATACCCGTGGTCTGCTCTGTAGACGCCGCGGAGATCTCGCTGATGATGTCTGCGACACGTTGTACGGAAGAAACCACTTCGTCCATGGTGTTACCAGCGTTCTCTACCAGCTTGGTGCCTTCTGTGGTTTTATTCACAGAGTCAGTGATCAGTTCTTTGATCTCTTTGGCAGCACTCGCTGAGCGTTGCGCCAGGTTACGTACTTCACCTGCAACCACCGCAAAGCCTCTGCCCTGCTCACCTGCACGTGCTGCTTCTACCGCTGCGTTCAAGGCCAGAATGTTGGTCTGGAACGCAATACCGTCAATTACCGAGATGATGTCCTCGATCTTTTTCGCACTTTCGTTGATCGCACTCATGGTAGCGACCACTTCGTTGACCACTTCACCGCCTTTGACAGCAACACCTGAAGCAGTCAGTGCCAGCTGGTTCGCCTGTTTGGCGTTCTCAGCGTTTTGTTTCACGGTAGAGGCTAATTCTTCCATGCTCGCCGCTGTTTGCTCCAGGCTGGACGCCTGTTGCTCAGTACGCGCTGACAAGTCGGAGTTACCACTCGAAATCTCGTTCGCCGCCGTCGTGATCGTTTCTACGGCTTCAGATACGGCCATAATAGGTTCGACAATCAGGTCCAGGGTACTGTTGATGCCCTGGACGATATCGCTGAAACCACCCGGATGGCGGCTGGCATCAGCGCGAACGGTAATACGGCCCTCTTTAGCTGCATCAGCCAACATCAAGGTATCGTCATTCAATGCCTTCAGGTTGCTACGAATCTGCTCGATCGCCACATTAATAAAGGCTTTCTTGCGTGGGAACTGCTCTAATGGCATATCAAAATTACCCTCACCCAAACCACTCACACATGCAATGGCTTTTTTCTTGGTGTTGATATGCTCCTCAACCATTTCATTCACACCTTCGGCCATCACGCGGTAGGCACCATCGAATTTGGCGGCATTAATCCGCACGTCGATTTCACCAATATCGTGCTCGGAACTCATGTGTGTCATTTCTGAAATCAATGTGTTGATGGCGTCGATACACTGATTCAGGTTGTTTTTAATGGTATTGAAATCGCCATTGTAATGATCGCTGATTTTGGCTGGGATCTCGCCTTTTGAAATATCCGCAATATAGCGTGCAGTCATGTTCAGTGGCGTAATCAGCGCATCCAGCGTGTTATTCATGCCTTGCACAATGGTGCGGAAATCACCATGGTATTTGCTGGCATCTGCGCGCGCAGACAAATTGCCTTCAACCGCGCCATGTGCCAACGAATCCACATCGGCAACCAATGCCTTGATATTGGCTCTGACTTGCTCAATCGCTTCATTCACAAAGGCTTTTTTGCCAGGGAATTTCTGCAATGGCACATCCAGGTTACCTTCACCAAAAGCTTTTACTACCTCGATGGCACTACGGTTCATGGCAATATGACCAGCCACCATTTTATTGATGCCAGCGGCCATTTCAGAGTAACCACCTTTAAAGCGTGACTGATCGACATTGCAATCAATATCACCTTCATCATGTTGTTGGCTCACGTAATTCAGTGATTGCACCAGGCCATCCAATGTACGTTGCAGGCTCACAATAGAGTACGCAACGCTAGACTTATCGTTAGTCGCCAGTGCAATTTTCTGGTTCAGGTTACCCTCTACCAGGTTGTGGGCAATCTGTGCCAACTCCCCCGGCTCAACACCCAGTTGCGCACGCAGTCGTTTGGTAATCAGCATGCCAAAAGCAACAATTGCCGCCAGGCATAGCAAGGCAATGGCAGAGGATTGCCATACAGCGCTCTGCTTGATGCTGGCTGCATTCGCAGCAAGCTCCAGGCTGGTTTTCTGGTTGTAGAGCATATGCTCATCCATCTTGTCAGCCACTTCCAGTGCCAGCTTGTCTGCCTGTTTCAAGGCCTCAGGCGCCTCAGGCGCGCCGATGTCTGACAAACGCAACACATCCGTCATTTGCACAAAATAGCGATTCAGCATCTCTTTTTCAGCTGTCAGCAATGCCTGGTCCTGATCACTAGACACCAGGTCCTGGTAGTGCGTCAGAGACTCTTCGACAACCGCTTTACGATCCTGAATTTGCGTTGCCAACTTTTCCTTTTCGGCAGGCGTGGTCACGCTCACGTGGCGCAACACATTCAGGCGCAACCTTTGATAGTAGTTTTGCGCTTTGGACAGTTCAAGAATGCTCGGGATGGTGTTGACGTTGGCCTGATTGGTCGTGTCATACACTTTAACGATTTCGTTTAAAGTGACCCCGATAAGAACCACCATCGCTAACGCGCAAGTGGCAATCAAAAGATACATGCGTTTTGCAATTGTCATCATGGATTCCTAAGATAAAGAGAGCTAAAAATATAGATTTAAAAATTACTTTTTCACGCTCTGATTATGGCAAAAACGGTTCAAACGAGATGTTGAAATAAGACAGGGAATTCCTGTCTTATTCTTGCTTAAAGCATAAAAAACCGGCTGCCTTGGCAGCCGGTTTGAATTTAAATGGGCATCCCTTAAACACCTTGTTTAAAACTCTTCCCAATCACCGTCATCAGTGCCTGTCCTGGCAGGTATTTTGGGTGCAGGATTGGAGTTGCTGACATGCGGTGAGTGATTCGGCGCCACTGGTTTCGGCAAATGCGCAACGAGTGGTTTCTGACCAGCGCTGTAGGCTTTGCGCCCAGCGTTTGCCTTGGATGATGCAACACCACTGCCGCCCCGTCCCTCAAGTTTAAACTGGCTAATCGCCCCGGCCAGCTGGTTGGCCTGATCCACCAGGGATTCAGCCGCAGCTGCTGCCTCTTCCACCAAGGCCGCATTCTGTTGCGTGGTTTCATCCATGCTGGTCACTGCCTGGTTTACCTGGTCAATACCAGTAGTCTGCTCTGTAGAAGCAGCAGAGATTTCACTGATGATGTCTGCCACACGTTGTACTGAAGAAACCACTTCGTCCATGGTGTTACCAGCGTTCTCTACCAGCTTGGTGCCTTCTGTGGTTTTATTCACAGA
>NZ_JADKYT010000003.1 GCF_015354445.1 Methylophilus sp. QUAN | reverse complement strand
GTGAAACGAACTTGCGCCAATGATAGTGTACTCTTCGTATGCGAAAGTAGGTCATCCCCAAGCTCCTATTCTAAAAACCCAGCACAACAGTGCTGGGTTTTTTATTGGCTATTCCACCATTCTCAATTCTTTATTTCTTTATCGCTGAGCAGAAAAAAACCCGGTGCAAGCACCGGGTTGTCAATGTCTATTAAGATAGAATCAAAATAGACTGCCATGAAATCTGTACTGCGACTGCTCATTATTTGCACCGCTAGAGCGGTTGTTGATTTGTGTCTTCTCCCTCGTTTTATGCATAGTAAAAGAGTCACATGCTGCTGTCATTGACCCAAGTGGGCTATTAAGAAATGCGGCTGAATGGCTGCTAATTTGCAGATGGTTTGCTGTGCTATGTTGACTGCGGAGTATCGTATCTGCGGCTTTGAATTTAAAAGGAAATTTGGTATAATCGAAATGATAGATGGGCGTTACGCCCATTTTTTGTTTTCGGACGTTACGTTTTTAGTTAAGGGTGCGTATGCAAAATTTGCATTCGGTGGTTGAAAAGACGGTTACCCAGTTGGGGTATGAGTTGGTTGATTTTGAAACCTCCAATCGCGGCAAGTTGCTGCGCGTGTTTATCGACAAACTGACACCGAAAGACAATAAAGACAGCGTGACGATTGATGATTGCGTGTTGGTGAGCAATCAGCTCGGTAATGTATTGACTGTCGAGCTGGATATTGATTATGACCGTCTTGAAGTATCGTCTGCCGGTTTGGATCGTGTGCTGAGTAAAGAAGCAGATTTTGTGCGCTTTGCCGGTGAGCGTGCGCAAATCAAATTGCGCGTTGGTATTCAGGACGATGGCCCTAAAGCGACTAAAACCAGCCTGCCAAGAAAGACTTTCTTGGGGATGTTGCAAGGGGTTGAAGCAGGTAAAGTAGTAGTTGAGTGCGATGGCTGGGTTTATAGATTGTCGCTGGATAATATTGATAAGGCTCGTTTGAGCCCTGTCTTTGATTAATTTGTTATAGCTAATCCGTACGGTGAGTTGGAGATTACGATGAGTCGTGAATTATTGTTGTTGGTTGATGCCCTGGCCCACGAAAAAAATGTGGATAAAGAGGTGATTTTTACTGCCTTGGAACTGGCATTGGCTTCTGCAACGAAAAAGAACCATGAAGAAGGTGCCGATATTCGCGTGGAGATTGACCGCGAAACAGGTGACTATAAAACCTTCAGACGTTGGCAATATGTGGAATACGACCTGCTGGAAAGCTCTGCTTACCAATTCGATGAAGAAGACGAGCGTGCTGCTAGCAGACAAATTGGTGATTATGCCGAAGAACCTTTAGAGTCTATCTCCTTTGGCCGTATCGGCGCACAGGCTGCCAAACAAGTCATTTTGCAAAAAGTGCGCGAAGCTGAGCGTGAACAAATGATCCAGGACTTCCTGGCGCGCGGCGAGAGCCTGGTCACTGGCGTGATCAAACGTATGGAAAAAGGCAATGCGATCATTGAAGTGGGTCGTATTGAGTGCCTGTTGCCACGCGAAGCCATGATCCAGAAGGAAAACCTGCGCGTGGGTGACCGCGTGCGTGCATACCTGTCCCGTGTTGACCGCGGTGGCCGTGGCCCACAGCTGATCCTGTCACGTGTGGCACCGGATTTCCTCAAACGTTTGTTTGAGTTGGAAGTGCCCGAAATTGAAGAAGGTTTATTAGAGATTCGCTCTGCGGCGCGTGATCCAGGTTTGCGTTCTAAAATTGCAGTGAAAACCAATGACCAGCGCCTAGACCCAGTGGGTACTTGCGTGGGTATGCGTGGTTCACGTGTACAGGCGGTAACGTCTGAACTCGGTGGCGAGCGTGTGGACATCGTTTTGTGGAGCATGGATCCAGCACAGTTTGTGATTAATGCGCTGGCGCCTGCTGAAGTAAGCTCTATCGTTGTCGATGAAGATGCGCACAGCATGGACGTGGTGGTGAGCGAAGAGCAATTGGCAGTCGCGATTGGCCGTAACGGTCAAAACGTGCGCCTGGCATCGGAGCTGACTGGTTGGAACTTGAATATTCTGACCGAAGAGGCCGCTGCACAGAAGAGCCAGGACGAATACGCCAAAATCAGCCAGCTGTTTATTGAGAAGCTGGATGTGGATGAAGAGGTGGCTGACATCCTGGTGCAAGAAGGCTTTAGCACCCTGGAAGAAATCGCTTATGTACCTTTGGCTGAAATGGCTGAAATCGAAGCCTTTGATGAAGACACCATCAATGAGCTGCGCTCACGTGCGCGTGCTGCGTTGCTGACGGAGGCGATTGCCAAAGAAGAGAAGGTCGAAGAAGACACCAACGATTTGATGACACTGGAAGGCATGGACGCAGATACGGCGCATAAGCTGGCTGCGAGCGAAATCCATACCAGTGAAGATCTGGCTGAGCTGGCCGTCGATGAGTTGGTCGAATTGACAGGAATAGATGAAGAGCGTGCCAAGTCGTTAATTATGACCGCGCGTGCACCTTGGTTTAAGTAACCTATGCGGTTAAGACATCATGCATACATCTTAATTAAAAAATAAAGTAATTGAACTGGAGCAGTACATGGCACTTTCAACCGTCGCACAATTTGCCGCAGAGCTGGGTCTTCCAACGACTCTGCTCATCGAGCAACTGAAAAGCGCAGGCGTTAACAAAACGTCTGTGGATGATTTTTTGGAAGAAGGTGACAAGGCTGCCTTGCTGGATTACTTGCGTAAAGAGCATGGTGCGGCAAATGCCCCCAAGAACAAAATCACCTTAACTCGCAAACAAAACACCGAGATCAAAAAACTCGATAGTTCAGGTAAAGCACGTACGATTCAGGTAGAGGTGCGCAAAAAACGCGTGCTGGAGCGCCCGGAAATTGGTTATGAGCAGCCAGCCGATGCGGCCTACGATGAAGCTGAAAGTGCCTTGCCTGAGGTGTTGGAAGAGTTGCCCGTAGAGGTTGAAGAAGTCATTGCTGAAGCACCTGTGGTTGAAGAGGTGGCTGAAGTATTGCCTGAGCCAGAACCTGAACCTGTTGAGGCACCGGCTGCAGAGCCTGCCCCTGTGGTTGAGGCCCCTGTTGTCGCGAAAAAAGCGGCTGTGCTTTCTGCACAGGAAATTGCTTTGCGTGAGCATGAAGCAGTACGCGCAGCCAAATTGGCAGCGTTGCAGGCTGAAGATGTGAAACGTAAGCAGGCATTGACTCAGCGTCGTGCTGAGGAAGAAGCAAAACGCCAGGCTGAGGCCGAAGCAGCTAAAAACAAGCCGGCTGCGACCAAGTTGTCTGAAGGTACATTGCACAAACCAGCCAACAAAGTGGCTGACAAACCTGAAAGCAAAGACAAAAAAGCCAAGACCGATAACCGTGACTGGACAGATAACGAAAACAAAAAGCGCGGTATTAAAACCCGCGGTGATGCCCCTGCTGGTGGCGCCCAAGGCTGGCGTACACCGAAAGGTAAACACCACAAATCAAGCAAAGATGAGCAACATGCATTCAATGCGCCGACTGAGCCCTTGATCAAAGAAGTCATGGTGCCTGAAACCATTTCTGTGGCTGACCTGGCACATAAGATGTCAGTCAAGGCGGCGGAAGTGATTAAGGCCTTGATGAAAATGGGCATGATGGTGACCATCAACCAGGTTCTGGATCAAGACACAGCGATCATTCTGGTCGAAGAAATGGGCCATAAAGCGCAAGCTGCCGCGGCTAACGACCCGGAAAGCTTCCTGGAAGAGACCGAAACGGTTGAAGCCGTGATGGAAGCACGTCCACCAGTGGTGACGGTGATGGGTCACGTTGACCATGGTAAAACATCCTTGCTGGATTACATCCGCCGCAGCCGTGTGGCTTCAGGCGAAGCCGGTGGCATTACTCAGCATATCGGTGCTTACCACGTAGAAACACCGCGCGGTATGGTGACTTTCCTCGACACCCCTGGCCACGAGGCGTTTACCGCCATGCGTGCACGTGGTGCCAAGGCTACGGATATTGTTATTCTGGTGGTGTCTGCTGATGACGGCGTGATGCCGCAAACCATTGAAGCGATTCACCACGCCAAGGCTGGTAACGTGCCTATTGTGGTGGCGATCAACAAGATTGATAAGCCGGAAGCACAGCCAGAGCGCGTTAAAAACGAATTGATTACACATGAGGTGGTGCCGGAAGAGTACGGCGGTGACACCATGTTCCGTGAAGTGTCTGCCAAAACAGGTAAAGGCATTGATGAATTGCTCGAAGCCGTGCTGCTGCAAGCAGAGGTGCTGGAGCTGACTTCTCCACAAAATACCCCGGCCAAAGGCCTGGTGATTGAAGGTCGCCTGGATAAAGGCCGTGGCCCGGTGTCTACCGTGTTGGTGCAATCCGGTGTACTGCGCCGTGGTGACATGTTGCTGGCAGGCACTGCTTATGGCCGTGTACGTGCCATGCTGGACGAAAACGGTAATGACATTAAAGAAGCCGGTCCTTCGATTCCGGTAGAAGTCTTGGGCTTGTCTGACGTGCCTAGCGCCGGTGAAGAAACCATTGTGCTGAATGATGAGCGCAAGGCACGTGAAATCGCCCTGTTCCGTCAAGGCAAGTTCCGTGATGTGAAACTGGCTAAACAACAAGCTGCTAAACTGGAAAACATGTTTGAGCAAATGGCTGAAGGCGAAGTGCAGACACTGAACCTGATTATCAAGTCAGATGTTCAGGGTTCTTTCGAAGCCTTGACCACCAGCTTGCAGAAACTGTCTACCAGCGAAGTGCGCGTCAATATCATTCACACGGCAGTGGGTGCGATCAGCGAGTCTGATGTCAACCTGGCTGCGGCGTCTAAAGCGGTGTTGATCGGCTTTAACGTGCGTGCTGACGCCGGTGCCCGTAAACTGGTCGAAAACCTGGATGTAGACTTGCGCTACTACAACATCATTTACGAAGCGGTTGATGAAATCAAGGCGGCTTTGGGTGGCATGTTGGCACCAGAGCAAAAAGAGCAAATGATTGGTACCGTTGAGATTCGCGAAGTTTACCGTATCTCTAAAGTCGGCGCTGTGGCTGGTTGTTACGTACAGGATGGTGTGGTTAAACGCAACTCCAAAGTACGCGTACTGCGCAACAATGTGATTATTCACACCGGCGAACTGGACTCCTTGAAGCGCTTCAAAGATGACGTTAAAGAAGTTAAAAACAACTTCGAATGCGGCCTGTCACTCAAGAACTACAATGAGATTGAAGTGGGCGATATCCTGGAAGTCTATGAAGTCGTGGAAGTGGCACGTACACTCTAATGGCTAAAGCATTTTCAAGAAACGACCGTGTCTCAGAGCAAATGCGCCGTGAACTGGCGGATTTGCTCATGTTCGAGGTCAAAGACCCGCGTGTGCAGATGGTGACCTTGACTGGTGTTGAGGTCGCTGGTGATATGGCACACGCCAAGGTGTTTTATACGGCGCAAAAAAACAGCAAGGGCTTGCAGGCCGGGCTGGAAAAAGCCGCTGGTTTTCTGCGTTCGCAATTGGGCAAGCGCATGATGATCCGTACCGTGCCACAATTGCATTTCGTCTATGATGAATCCATAGACCGCGGCATGCATATGGACAAGCTGATCAATCAGGCTTTGTCCGATACCCCTCCGCAAGACTAATTTTTATCTTCTTTCGCCATGCAAACCAAACGCATTAAACGCGCTGTGAGCGGCGTGTTATTGCTCGATAAGCCATATGGCTTCTCCTCCAACCAGGCCCTGCAAAAGGTTAAATGGTTATATCAGGCGCAAAAGGCCGGGCATACCGGCACGCTGGACCCATTGGCGACAGGCGTGTTGCCAATCTGTTTGGGCGAAGCCACCAAGTTTGCCCAGCATCTCACCGACGAAAATAAAACTTATGTCGCCACAGTTAAGTTTGGTGTCACGACGACGACTGGCGATAAAGAAGGCGATGTGATCAGCCAGGTCGATTGCCATATTACGCGTGAAAGTATTGAAGCCGTGTTGCCGCAGTTTATGGGTGAAATTACGCAGGTGCCGCCCATGTATTCTGCGCTCAAGGTGAATGGCAAACCTTTGTATGAATACGCGCGTGATGGCATAGAGCTGGAGCGTCAGCCACGCCAGGTGACTATTTATGCGTTGCGAGTATTGGGCTGTACGGATAACAGTGCAGAGATTGAAGTCACCTGTAGCAAAGGCACTTACATCCGCACCCTGGGCGAGGATATCGGTAAAGCCTTGCAGGCTGGCGCGCATTTAACCGCGTTACGCCGCACGGCGACTGCCACTTACCAGATTGCGCATACGGTGACTATTGAAGCACTGGAGCAGATGACCGTCGAACAGCGTGATGCCTTGTTGCTGCCGGTCGATACCGCGATCACCGCATTACCTAAAATCTTGTTGCAAGAAGATGCTGCCTATTATTTCAAACAGGGCAATCCGGTGTGGGTGTCAGGCAGTATTCCGGCAGGCGAACTGCGTATTTATAGTGAAGCTGGCCTGTTTCTGGGCGTCGGTTTTCAGCAGCGTGATGGCCGCATCGCGCCCAAACGCGTCGTCAACCTCTAAGCAAGCCAATCTAACTGATTGACTTGCCACGGTCGCGGCAAGTTCCTACAATCATTGGATCACCCTATTTGAGCGGGATCCATGCAGCGATGTTTTTCTCCCATGATGTTGAGCATGTTGGTGCTTGGCCTGCCATGCGTGCCTGAGGTTGCTGCGCAGGATGGCGCACCTGTCCTCTTGGGCAAGCCGCCCATCACCATGCTGTATGACGTACGCTTTGAAGCACATGACCCAGGGCCTGAGCATCCTGAACAAGCGGGACGCGTCCGTGCGATTGTGGAGCGATTGCAGCAAAGTGCTGCGTGGCAACCCTTGTTGCGCTGGCCTGCTTTTTCTGCGGCCACGCGCGCCGATTTATTACGCGTGCACAGTGCCGCTTATCTGGATTTGCTAGAGACGGAACAGGCAGGTGTTCATGCTGGTGAGCACGGCTCACTGAGTACTGGCGACACCGTGATTTCGCAGCACTCGCTGGCCGTGGCGACACTGGCTTCCGGCGCCGGGATGGCGGGCGTCGATGCGGTGATGTCTCAGCCATCACCGCTGGCATTTGCCCTGGTGCGCCCACCCGGCCATCACGCCACCCGCGATCGCGGTATGGGGTTTTGCCTGACCAACCATATCGCCGTTGCTGCGCGTTATGCCCAGCAGCGTTATGCCATTCAACGCATTTTAATTGTCGATATCGACGTGCATCATGGCAATGGCACGCAAGAGATTTTTGAGGCAGATAACAGCGTCTTTTATTTTAGTGCGCATCAGCACCCGCTATATCCCGGCAGTGGCCGTCCTTCTGAGCAGGGTATTGGTGCCGGGCTCGGCTACACGATGAATGTGGACGTACCCCCAGGCAGCAACGAGCAGGTGCTTGTGCACGCATTAGACCAGCAGCTGGTGCCTGCCATGCAGCAATTCCGTCCGCAACTTATCCTGGTATCGGCCGGGCTGGATGCACATGCAGGTGATCGTTTGGGGGCATTGCAATATTCTGATGCGGGCTATGGCAACATCGCCACCCGCATAAAGCAGCTGGCGGATGCTTATGCGCAAGGACGTATGCTGTGGATGCTGGAAGGGGGCTATGTGCCCGTGCAAAATGCCAATGCCGTGGAAGCGATTCTTACGGCTTTGTTGCGTTAGCGGTGGCAATTCATTCGATTGTCATAAATATATGTTAATATATTCAATATGTTAAAGCGTTTTTATGTCTATTTCCTGTTGTCGGTGCTGTTTGCCATTGCGCAAACCGGCATTGCTACGCACGAAATCAGTCATATCAAAGAGCTGACGCAGCAGTCTCAGCCCGACAAAAAACAAGGCAATGAACCTTGTACCTTGTGTATCAGCCTGGCGCATGCTGCAGGTGCGCTGACACAAGCGCCGAAGTGGAGTTTGCCTCCGCTCAACGCGTTTACTCCTCCAATCGCCGCAGTGTTCGCGGTTATTACAAGTTGCGTCGCCGTTTATTCTGCGCGCGCCCCGCCTTTCATTATTTCCGCCTGATATTAATCGCGCTCCTGGATTGGCATTAGCCATCTCTGGCGCTTATTTATTCTGAGTGCAGTGCAACGCGCACTGTCTCTATCGTGTCTGGAAATAACAATGAATATGATCAAAAGCATGGCGCCACATTCCTGGCGTCAAAAACCGCTATGGCTGGCGATGATGGCCGCATTAACCGCCCCTGTCTTCGCTGCAGATAACACTTCAAACATCGATCTTGATCAAGTGCCGGTGACGGGTAATCCTTTGGGGGTAGCCTCGGATGATATGGTCGTTCCGGTGTCAGTGATTGGTGGGCGTGAATTAAGTTTACGCCGACAGGGTACATTGGGTGAAACGCTCAATGGCATTCCTGGCGTCACCTCAACCCAGTTTGGCCCTAATGCTTCACGCCCGATTATTCGCGGCATGGATGGTGAACGCGTCCGTATCATGCAAAACGGCGTCGGTGTACTGGATGCGTCTTCCCTCAGTTTTGACCATGCCGTTGGCATAGACCCACTGATTATTGAACAAATTGACGTGGTGCGCGGACCTGCTGCCTTGCTCTACGGCGGTAGCGCCATGGGTGGCGTGGTCAACGCCATTGACCACCGTATCCCCAAAGAGTCATTGGATGGTTATACCGGCCGGGCAGAAGCGCGTTTTGGTGGGCCGGATAATACGCGTAACGGCGCAGCGGTGATGGATGTCGGTAACGGCACATTTGCATTACATGCCGATGTCTATAGCCGAGAAACCAGCAACCTGGAGATTCCAGGCTATGCCGTGTCCAAGCGTAAAAGCCGGGCTGATGGTACGCCGCGCGACAGCAAGGGCAATGGCAAGTTGAATAATAGCGATGCGCTGGCGAATGGCGGTGCATTAGGTGCTGCCTGGACCTTTGATACCGGTTACCTGGGTGTGTCTTATGCAGACTCCAATAATAACTATGGCACGGTGGCCGAAGACAGTGTGCGCATCGACATGCAAAACAAGCGCCTGGAGCTGGCGGGTGAGGTGCGTGATTTAAAAGGGCCGTTGCAAAAGCTCAAGCTGCGTATGGCGCACACAGACTATCAGCACGTTGAGCTCGAGGATGGGGTTGTGGGCACTACATTTAAAAACCGTGGCATGGAGGGTAGCCTGGAGGCGACACATGCGCCACTAGGCAAGGTAAATGGTGTGCTGGGTTATCAGTTCCAGAATACTCGCTTCCAGGCTTTGGGTGAGGAGGCCTTTGTGCCTAGTGTTGTCACGCAGTCGCAAGCATTATATGTTTACGAAGAGTTGCCTATTGATAAACATAAAATCACTTTTGGTGGGCGCCTTGGTGAGACTACGGTCAACTCCAGTGCTGATGCCAATTTCACGCAGGCATTTAATAACCGCTTTAATCCCAACAGCTTTGCATTGGGTGGCTTGTACACGATTGATGATGTCTGGAGTGTAACTGCCAATCTTTCACATAACGAGCGTGCTCCTAGCTACTTTGAGCTCTATGCCAATGGTGAGCATGTGGCCACTGGGCAATTTGAGGTGGGTAATACCAATCTCAAAAAAGAAGAGTCTAACGGTATTGATGCTCAGCTGAAGTGGAAAGCCAATGGACATAGTATTACCTTGGGTGCTTATGCTACGCGCTTCCAGAACTTTATAGGTTTGTTTGATACAGGGACAACCGATCCCGGTTCAGGCTTGCCAGTTGCAAACTTTCAGGCTGTCCCTGCCCTATTTAAAGGCCTTGAGCTGGAAGGTAAGTTTGCCTTGAATGATGAGTGGGCGCTGAAGTTGCGTGGGGACTATGTGCATGCCAAAGACACGCGCAATAATGACTATCTCCCGCGTATCTCACCTTTGCGCCTAGGCGGTGGCCTGGATTACCATCTGGGCGGCTGGAATGCGCGTGTAGATGTGTTGCATGCCTTTAAGCAAAACGATGTGGCTGAGAACGAGTTGAAAACCAACGGTTACACCAACCTGAGTGCCCTGGTTGCGTACAAGTTGCCTGTGAAATATCACGTCGAGTTATTTGCCAAGGCCAATAACCTGCTTAATGATGAAATTCGCGAACACGCGTCTTTCCTCAAGGATATTTCGCCAGCAGGGGCGCGGTCTATTTTGGTCGGTGCACGGGCTGATTTCTAAAGATTTTTGAGTAATAAAAAAGGTTGGCATTGCCAACCTTTTTTATTGGTGCAACTGGTGATATTAACCCAGCAGGATCAAGCCCCAAACGACTGCTAGGTTAATCAATGCTAGCAACACGGCTGCGCTACCAATATCTTTCGCGCGTTTGGCTAATGCGTGGCGCTCAATAGACACGCGGTCAACCACGGCCTCTACGGCTGAGTTCAGTAACTCGACAATCATCACCAACAGCACGCTGCCGACCATCAGGATGCGGTGCAAGGCTTCTGCTTCGAGATAAAACGCCAATGGAATCAATACCAGCGACAGCCAGACCTCCTGGCGGAAGGCATCTTCATGTTGGTAGGCGGCTTTAAAGCCATCCATGGAGTAGCCAAAAGCATTGATTAAACGGCGGAGTCCAGTTTTGCCTTTAAATGGGCTTTCCTGGTGGCTGGATGATTGATTGTTTTGCATGGATTATCTCTAAAATGCGACATCAGATTTTAACATGCGCTATGATAGCGCTTTTAGCAGTGTAGTGAGGAACGAACATGGCAAGATTGGTGCAATGTGTGAAACTGGGCAAAGAGCTTGAGGGCATGGATTTCCCGCCTTACCCGGGTGAGTTGGGCAAAAAGATTTATATGCACGTGTCCAAAGAGGCCTGGGCAGGCTGGTTGAAGCAGCAAACCATGCTGGTTAACGAAAACCGTTTGAGCCTGGCTGATGCTAGTGCCAGAAAATATTTGGCTGAACAGACTGAAAAATATTTCTTTGGCGATGGTGCTGATGTCGCAAGTGGTTACGTGCCGCCCAGCGCTTAATGCATCAGCTTGATAGCCGCGATTAAAAAAAGCACTCCTGGGAGTGCTTTTTTGTTTTACAACCATCTTAAGATTGTGTTTCGCGCTGAATGTCTTCCAGGCTGGTGTGGCGCACATCTTTGCCTTTCACCATGTAGACGACGTATTCAGAAATGTTTTTGGCATGGTCGCCAATACGCTCAATCGCTTTAGCTACAAACAGCACTTCCAGTGACATGGAAATGGTGCGTGGGTCTTCCAGCATAAACGTAATCAGCTGACGCATGGCGGCGCGGAACTGCTCGTCCACTTGCTCATCTTGCTTGGCTACTTCTACTGTCTGGCTCACGTCCAGGCGGGCGAAAGAGTCCAGCGAGGTGCGCAGCATTTCACGCACAATACCGACCATGGTTTTAATCTCGTTAAAACGGGGTTTGTACATGCGGTCTTGTTCATAGATGCGCTGTGCTGTACGGGCAATTTTGGTGGCCTCGTCGCCAATACGCTCAAGGTCGGTGATGGTTTTTACCATCATCATGATCATGCGCAAATCACGTGCAGCAGGTTGTCTGCGGGCGATGATGTGGCTGCAATCTTCGTCGACTTGTACTTCGAGTGCATTGACGCGTGTGTCACGCTCCATCACATCCTTGGCCAGATTCACGTCGGCACTGGTGAGTGCCTCCAGCGCATTCACAATCTGCTGCTCAACCAGTCCCCCCATTTCCAGAACCTTGGCACGTACTGATTCCAGTTCAACATCATATTGCTTAGAGGTATGTTCAAATTGCATGACAAATTTTCCTAATTATTGTGCCGGTGCAGGTTACCAGCACAATATGACAACTTCATGATAATTTTGCAATTACTTTGTCAGGGTTTTGACGCCGTTTGGTGTAGCCAGCAATAAGACGTTAGCCGGACGCGCCGCAAACAGGCCATTGGTGACCACGCCGACGATGGCGTTGATTTTAGCTTCTAGTGCGATCGGGTCGCTAATGGTCAGGCCGTGTACGTCCAGGATCAGGTTGCCGTTATCGGTGGTGAAATCACGCAGTTTTGGCTGGCCGCCCAGTTTCACCAATTCACGTGCGACATGGCTACGTGCCATCGGCAACACTTCTACTGGCAGCGGGAACTTGCCCAATACTGGTACGAATTTGCTTTCGTCACAGATACAGATAAAAGATTTGGCCACTGCTGCCACGATTTTTTCACGCGTTAATGCACCGCCACCGCCTTTAAGCATATGCATGTGCTCTGTGATCTCGTCTGCGCCATCCACATAAATATCCAGGCTGTCGACACTGTTCAAGTCAAACACTTCAATGCCGTGGCCACGCAGGCGTTCTGCTGTTGCTTCTGAGCTGGCCACCGCGCCGGTAATTTTATGTTTTACTTTGGCCAGTTCATCAATAAAAAAGTTGGCTGTTGAGCCGGTGCCCACGCCGATAATGCCGTCTTTAACATAGGTGACCGCGGCCTTCGCGACTTCCAGTTTCAGTGCGTCTTGTTGTGCTTTATCCATTGCCATTTGCTTCAATCCTTGATTAATTCTTTATAATACAAACAATTCTCTATCATACACTGCAACCCTGCGGTTTTAAAATCTTAACGCCTTTCATGACCATCAATTACCGCGAAAAAATCGAACACTCCCAAGTCTATGCTGTAGCCAGACACACACCTTTGGATGAGATGCCTAACCTGTCTGCGCGCTTTAAAAATCGTGTGTTATTGAAGCGTGAAGATATGCAGCCGGTGTTTTCATTCAAGCTGCGTGGTGCTTATAACAAAATGGCCAATTTACCGCCCGATGCACTGGCACGTGGTGTGATTTGTGCCAGTGCCGGCAACCATGCGCAAGGTGTGGCGCTCAGTGCGCAAAAAATGGGCTGCCGTGCCGTGATTGTGATGCCAACCACGACCCCGGCTATCAAGGTCAATGCGGTGCGCTCGCGCGGGGCTGAGGTGGTGCTGTTTGGCGACAGTTATTCTGATGCTTATGCGCAGGCGCTCAAGGTGGAGCAAAGCGAAGGCCTGACCTTTGTGCACCCTTATGATGACCCGGACGTGATTGCCGGCCAGGGCACGATTGCGCTGGAAATTGTACAGGATCATCCAGAGCCGATAGAGGCGATTTTCTGCTGCGTTGGCGGCGGCGGCTTGCTGGCAGGCATTGCCGCGTACATCAAAGCCGTGCGCCCAGAAATCAAAGTGATTGGTGTTGAGGCGCAAGATGCCGAAGCGATGACCGAGTCAGTGAAGCTTGGTCAGCGCGTGATGCTGGAGCAAGTGGGCTTGTTCGCAGATGGTGCTGCGGTGAAGCAGGTGGGCGAGCATACCTTTGCTTTGGTGCAGCAGTATGTGGATGAAATGATTGTCGTCGATAACGATGAGGTGTGTGCTGCGATTAAAGATGTATTTGAAGACACGCGCAGCATTCTCGAACCTGCCGGTGCGCTGGCGTTGGCCGGCTTGAAAGCCTACAGTGAAAAACACCAGTTGCAAGGCAAAACCATGATTGCGGTTGCCTCTGGCGCCAATATGAACTTTGACCGCCTGCGCTTTATTGCTGAGCGCGCAGAGCTGGGTGAGCATCGTGAAGCCGTGTTTGCGGTGACGATTCCGGAAACGCCGGGCGCTTTCAAAGCCTTTTGCCGTCAATTGGGTAACCGGAATATCACGGAATTTAATTACCGTTTTTCTGATGCCAAGCAGGCGCATATTTTTGTCGGCCTGGCTGTGCACAATCCGGCTGAAGCGGCGGAGATTGCCAACACGCTTGAAGCTGCAGGCTTGCCAACCTTGAATCTCAGCGATAATGAAATGGCCAAATTGCACCTACGCCATCTGGTGGGTGGTCACGCGCCACAAGCGCAAAACGAGGTGGTTTATCGCTTTGAGTTCCCGGAAAAACCTGGCGCTTTAATGAACTTTCTCGAATCCATGGGTCACAACTGGAACATCAGCTTGTTTCACTACCGTAATCATGGCGCCGATTTTGGCCGTGTGCTGGTGGGGATGCAGGTGCCGCCAGAGGATAAAGTGGCATTTGAGCAATTCCTGCAGCAACTGGGTTACCCCTATTGGGATGAAAGCCAGAACCCTGCCTATCGCTTGTTTTTGGGATAGTTGGTTATAAATAGCCAATATGGTGGCTGTTTGCAGCCTACATTGGCGGTGATGATGTGAAAAGTAGTCGTGGGCCGCGGTTTGTCGGCGAGTATGATTCTTGCTGCAACCATAAGCTTTAATAAAAAATCAGGAGATAAATGCAATGTTGAATTCATCATTCGCGCGTCGTACGCGCATGAGCCTGCTGTTGTTGGCTTTGGTTGCCAGCGTGGCGGCCTGTAACAAGCAGGAAGAGCCAGCCGCCGAAGCAGCTGCGCCCGCCACTGAGGCGGCAGGTGGTGTCGCTTATGTGTCTACGCAAGATGCTGGCGTGAACGTGATTGACCTGGCAACCATGCAAGTCACCAAGCAGTTGGATGTCAGAGCACAAGGCCCGCGTGGCCTGGCAGTGACCGATGATGGTAAGCAATTGGTAGTAGCTACACGTGAAAACGGCAGTGTTTCCGTCATTGATACCGCCACGGGTGAGGTCGTTAAGCAAATTGAGGTCGGTAAAAATCCTGAGTTTGTGCGTGTGAGTGGCAACTTTGCGTTTGTATCGTCTGAGCCTAGCGCCAAGGCTGGCCCACCACCCAAGCCAGGTGAGAAACCTGCGGAAGATGACGATGACGACGATGAGGAAAAGATTCCAGCCAAAATCGCAGTGATTGATTTGACCAAGGGTGAGAAGATTCGTGAAATTACCGGCGGCCCGGAAACGGAAGGCCTGGAGTTCTCTGCGGATGGCAAGCAATTGGTGATCACCAATGAAGCGGATAACACGGTCACTGTGCATAACATTGAGACCGGTGAGCTGGTTAAAACCATCCCTACGCACGAATATGGCGATAGACCGCGCGGCATTAAAGTGTCGCCTGATGGTAATACTTATTTGGCGACATTGGAGTTTGGTAACAAGATCCTGGTGCTGGATAAAGACTTTAATGTAGTACGCACGGTGGATACGGCTGAAACGCCATATGGCATTGCTTATGACAGCAAAGGTGAGCGCATCTTTGTGGCAACCAACAAAGCTAAATTGCTGCAAGTGTTTGATGCTAAATCCTTTGAAAAGCTGAAAGAAGTGCCGACGGCTAACCGTTGCTGGCATTTCAGCTTTACCCCGGACAACAAGAATATCTTGCTGGCCTGTGGTAAGTCTGATGCTGTGCTGGTGATTGATGCCGACAAGCTGGAAGTGACCAGCCAGGTGGAAGTGAAAAACATGCCTTGGGGCGTGGTCACCTTCCCGAAGGCCATGGGTAGTCTGGAACGTGCCAAATAAGCTATTCTTAGCAAATAAAAAAGCCCGCAGTTGCGGGCTTTTTTATTTGAATGTGTGCAATTTATGCGCTGCGTTTGCGGATCCAGAAGGTGAACACGCCTTCGGCTTCCTGCATGTCCAGTAAAGTGTGGCCGGTTTGGCGGCAAAAGGCGTCAAAGTCCTTTTTTGAGCCAGGGTCGGTAGCGCTGATTTTCAGTACTTGCTCGGCCGTCAGCTCATTCAGTGCTTTTTTGCAGCGCAGGATAGGCAGTGGGCAGTTCAAGTTGCGGGCATCAAGGTCTTTATCACTGTGCATGAGCGTTTCCTGAATTAAGGGTTCAAGCGGCGTTGATAGGCAGTCCGGCACTTGCCCAGGCCAGAATGCCGCCTGCCAGATGCGAGACGTCTGTGCGGCCTTGTGACAGTGCAAATTCACCTGCCGCCACCGAGCGCACGCCGCTACGGCAATAAAACACAATTTTTTTGTCTTGTGGAAACTGGTCAAAGACGGCGGTCAGATTGCCTAAGGGCACATGCAGTGCGCCGGGTAAAATGCCGGAAACAAGTTCGTGATCATTGCGGATATCAACAAGCAGCAATGATGGATCATTCAGTAATGGGTGTAACTCATCCGGTGTTAAGTGTTTTAATGACATCAACAAACCCAGAAAAAGAAGTGTGCCGAAAGGCAGGTAAGGAAGTGGTGGCCAGAGGCAGAATCGAACTGCCGACACGAGGATTTTCAATCCTCTGCTCTACCGACTGAGCTATCTGGCCATCAGCAATTTGGGCATGTCCCGAATTGCAAGACGCGCATTATAGCAAAGAACGCAAAAAATGCACACAAAAGATAAAAAAAATCCTGATATGCTGCACATGCGTTATTTTATAACGGTTTAGGAGTGGTCGTTTGCGGGTGCGTGAGGCCGGTTTGCCGGGACGCGGAAACAATCTGCGTTTGGGTGAGTCACAAAAGTGAGAGGTTTTTAATGGTGTGGGATGGTGTAGAAAATAGGATGAAGCGTATGTCGAATGCCATCATGATTCTGGGTGAGGTGCTCGGGGATGTGTTTCCCGAGCGTACCATCATAGGCGGTGCGCCTTATAACGTGGCCAGGCATTGCCATGCCTTTGGGCTGGGGGTGCATTTGCTCACGGCGGTGGGCAAGGATGCACTGGGTGAACGTATTGTCGCCGAGATGCAGTCATGCGGCCTGTCGATTGCAGGTGTGCAGCGGTCTGATACCTTGCCCAGCGGACAGGTTATGGTGCATTTGGAGGCGTACGGGCACCGTTTTGAAATTCTTGATCAGCAAGCCTACGACGATATGCGATGGCCGCCAGTAGAGGCTTTAACGGCTCAGCATCCGCCGCGCCTGGTGTATCTCGGTTCGCTGGCACTGCGGCATGCGCCCATGCAGGCGCTGGCCGATCAATGGTTGAAAATGTGTACGGCGACGGTGTTTTGCGATATTAACCTGCGTGCACCGTGGTATGACGCGCATAGCCTGCGCCAGGTGTTGCAGGCGGCGGATATCCTGAAGATCAACCATGAAGAGTTGCCTGAAGTGTGCAAGTTGCTGGGCCTGCCGGGCTCGCCTGACATCAATGAATTGGCGCGGCAGCTGTTGATGGTGTTTGGACTGAGTGAAATGTTTGTTACTTGTGGCGAGCAAGGCAGCTTTTGGCTGGATGCCTATGGCAACGGTTTTCGTGCGCCGCCAATGAAGTTGCAGGCGCCTTTTGTGGATAGTGTGGGCGCGGGGGATGCTTATACCGCCGTGGTGATTCGAGGCTTGTTGGCGGGTTGGTCACGGCAAACCATGCTCACGCGTGCCGCCTGGTTTGCTGCTTCTATTTGCGGTATTCGTGGTGCGGTGCCTGCACAAGCAGATTTTTATGATGATTTTTTATAATGCGCTGTAAATTAATTCATAAAAACAGAAACTTAATGGCATAAAAGTCTATGCAAGGTATGGACTTGCCGATATAATGCGCGGTTCGTGTAAATTGAATGTCGGCGTGGTAAGGCAAATAGGTTGTCTGGCTGCCGCGACATTGACGCTAACTCAAAGGAAAAAAGATGGCTGTTACCGCAGAACAATCCGCAAAAATCATTAAAGAATACCAACGTAGTGAAGGTGATACAGCAAGCCCAGAAGTACAAGTGGCTTTGTTGACTAACCGTATCACTTACCTGACTGAGCACTTCAAATCTAACAAAAAAGACAACCACTCACGCCGTGGTCTGTTGGCTCTGGTTAGCCAACGTCGTCGTTTGCTGGACTACCTGAAGGGTAAAGATGTTAGCCGCTATCAAACGCTGATCGAGCGCTTGAACCTGCGTAAATAATTTGGTTTAAAGTGTGACACTTAATCCTGTTCACTTTTAACGAAATAAAAGCCGATGGCATGGTGATTGCCTCGGCTTTTTTGCTTTAAAAAATCGCCAAAAACGCGGTGGCTTCTGTGAGTGCGTTGCAACTGGATAAACAGGTGCAGCGTGTTGATGGAAGTCACCACAAATCGGGAAATACAGCCGTCGCGCGTCGGGCAACCCAATGCGTAGCGCCCAAACGCAGTAAGCGAATGCTGTATTTTCATTATTGAGATTGGCTATTAGGTAGTGAATAGCCATGGTAGAGAAAAGGAAAAATATGTTTGAAATTACTAAAAGAAGCATCCCGTTTGGTGCGCATACCCTGACATTGGAAACAGGTGAAATTGCACGCCAATCTGATGCCGCAGTGATTGTTAGTTACGGGGATACCGTTGTGCTCGTGGCTGTGACTGCCAAGCGTGAAGTCAAAGAAGGCCAGGATTTCTTCCCATTAACCGTGGATTACCAAGAGAAAACCTATGCGGCTGGCCGTATTCCTGGAGGTTTCTTCAAGCGTGAAGGCCGTCCTAGCGAAAAAGAAACACTGACTGCCCGTTTGATTGACCGTCCATTACGTCCGCTGTTCCCAGATGCGTTCTATAACGAAGTGCAGGTTGTGGCCACTGTATTGTCACTGGATCCGGAAATTGATTCCGATATCCCAGCGGTGATTGGTGCCTCTGCTGCATTGGCATTGTCTGGTATTCCATTCTACGGCCCATTAGGTGCGGCACGCGTGGGTTATATCAATGGCGAATACGTATTGAACCCAGATGTTTCATTGCTGAAAGACTCCGCACTCGACCTGGTGGTTGGCGCAACTGAATCTGCGGTGATGATGGTTGAATCTGAAGCCAAAGAGCTGTCTGAAGAAGTGATGCTGGGTGCCGTAGTGTTTGGTCACGAGCAAATGCAACCAGTGATCAAGGCCATCAACGAAATGGCTGCCGAGGCCGGTAAAGATGCCTGGGACTGGACACCACCAGAGCCAGACACTGCTTTGATCGACAAAGTCGCTGCGATTGCGGCAGATGACATCAATGCTGCGTTTAAAATCAAATCTAAAGGTGAGCGCTCTTCCAAGCTGGACGAAATTAAGTCCCGCGTGATGAGCACGTTGATCACTGAAGAAACTTCTACGCTAGAAGCCAACAAGATTAAAGACGAGTTCTTTAAACTGGAAGCTAAAACCGTGCGTAGCCAGATCCTGAACGGTGAGCCACGTATTGACGGCCGCGACACACGCACTGTGCGCCCGATCACCATCCGCTCAGGCGTATTGCCACGTACACACGGTTCTGCCCTGTTTACACGCGGTGAAACACAAGCACTGGTAGTCGCTACATTGGGTACTGGCCGTGATGAGCAAATCATTGACGCACTGTCTGGTGAGTACACTGACCGCTTTATGTTGCACTACAACATGCCTCCGTATGCGACGGGTGAAACTGGCCGTGTGGGTACGCCTAAGCGCCGCGAAATCGGCCACGGTAACCTGGCAAAACGTGCTTTGAAAGCCGTATTGCCTAAAAAAGAAGACTTTGACTACACCATGCGTGTGGTGTCAGAGATCACTGAGTCTAACGGTTCTAGCTCCATGGCGTCTGTCTGTGGTGGTTGCTTGTCACTGCTGGATGCTGGTGTGCCATTGACTGCACACGTCGCTGGCGTGGCGATGGGCCTGATCAAAGAAGGCAACCGCGTGGCTGTACTGACCGACATTCTGGGTGACGAAGACCACCTGGGTGATATGGACTTTAAAGTGGCTGGTACCGACAAAGGCGTGACCGCTCTGCAAATGGACATCAAAATCACCGGTATCACGGCACAAATCATGCAAGTGGCACTGGCACAAGCCAAAGAAGGCCGCGCGCATATCCTGGGCTTGATGAAACAAGCAGTCTCTGGTGTGAACACTGAAATGTCACAGTTTGCCCCACGTATCATCACCATGAAGATCAATCCGGACAAGATCCGTGACGTGATTGGTAAAGGTGGCGCAGTGATTCAGGCACTGACTAAAGAAACCAACACCAGCATCGATATCGAAGATGACGGTACCGTGAAAATTGCGTGTACCAATGCGGATGAAGGTGCTGAAGCCCAACGTCGTATTGCACAGATCACGGCTGAAGTTGAAGTTGGCCAGATCTACGAAGGCCCAGTGGTCAAGATTCTGGACTTCGGTGCTGTCGTGACTTTGTTGCCAGGTAAAGATGGCCTGGTACACATTTCACAAATCGCCCACGAACGCGTCAAAGCAGTGAGCGATTACCTCAAAGAGGGTGACATCGTGAAAGTGAAAGTGGTTGAGTTGGATGACAAAGGTAAAGTGCGTTTGAGCATGAAAGCTTTGATCGACCCACCAGCAAAAGAAGAAGCACCAGCGGCTGAGTAAGTCAGTCGTATGTTGTAAAAAAAGCCCGCGTCAGCGGGCTTTTTTGTGCCTGTCTGTCATGCCATCGTGGATAAAAATATGTTTGCGTCAATATACGTATAGGTGAACACTTCTCATTCCGTCATAATGCCATCGTATGAACAATTATAAAAAAATCATACGGCGTGCCGCTTCGGTTTATGTACAGACGGCTGTATTGGTCACACTCTCCGCGCAAGCCAGTGAGTCCATAGACCTGGAAGAAATCCAGGTGCGCGCACATTATGACAATGCGATAGGCACCTCAGATGCGGCCAGTGAAGGTAAGGTCAATGCCAGCCTGATTAAAAATCGTCCCATTGCGCGCATCGGCGAGATACTTGAATTCGTGCCTGGCATGATCGTGACCCAGCACAGCGGTAGCGGCAAAGCCAACCAGTTTTACCTGCGCGGCTTTAACCTCGACCATGGCACTGACTTTGCCACTTATGTGGACGGGATGCCGGTCAATATGCGCACCCACGCGCATGGTCAGGGCTACACTGATTTAAATTTTCTGATCCCGGAGCTGGTAAGTCATATCCACTACAAAAAAGGGCCCTATTCGGCCGAAGAGGGGGATTTCTCCTCTGCGGGTGCGGCAAGATTACATCTGTTGAATCAGTTGCCACAAGGCATTGCCAGCCTGACCGTGGGGAGCTACGATTACCAGCGCATGCTGCTGGCTAACTCTGTGGCTTTGCAGCAAGGCCATTTACTCTATGCGCTGGATGTCAATCACTATGATGGCCCCTGGCAGGTGGCAGAAGGCGTCAGGAAATACAATGGTTTGCTGCGTTACAGCGAAGGTGATGCACGTGATGGCATGACGCTGACTGCAATGGCGTATCAAAATCGCTGGAATTCGACCGACCAGATTCCATTGCGTGCTGTACGCAGCGGTCAAATCGGGCGTTTTGACGCGATTGACCCGAGTGATGGCGGCGACTCCTCACGTTACAGCCTGTCGTTTGCCAAGCACCACCGTGATCAGCATGGTGGCTGGCAAATCAATGCGTATGCCGTCCGCTCCAAGCTTGATTTATTCGGCAACTTTACCTATTTTCTAAGTGATCCCGTCAATGGTGACCAGACTGACCAAAGTGAACAGCGCACCATGCTGGGCCTCAATCTTAGCAAGTCTTGGCTAGGTGAAATTGCCGGCATGGCGATGGACAATAAACTGGGCTTGCAAACACGGTATGACAAGTTGTCACCAGTGGCGCTCTACAAGACGGCGCAAACGCAGCGCTTGTCACAGATACGGTCAGATAAGGTAGAGGAAAGCAGTGCCGGTATTTATGCTGAAAACACGCTATGGTGGCATGAGAAGCTGCGCACAGTGGCAGGCTTACGTTATGATCGCTATCAGTTCGATGTCAAAAGCAGCCTGGCAGGTAACGCTGGTCATGTCGGCGATGGCATTACCTCACCCAAGTTTTCGGTCATTTTCGGGCCGTGGGCGAATACAGAATTTTTCTACAATATTGGCAAAGGCTTTCATAGCAACGATGCGCGCGCTGCCACGCAAACCCGCCTGCTAGATGGTTCTGCTGCCTTGCCTGTTACCCCCTTGGTGAGCACTCGCGGCAGCGAGATTGGCGTCAGAAGCGAGTGGGTGCCTGGTTTGCAAAGCTCTTTGGCCATCTGGCAACTGGATATGGACTCCGAATTGTTATTTGTTGGCGATGCCGGTGAAACTGAACCCAGCCGCGCCAGCCGCCGCTATGGTGTGGAGTGGAATAACCACTACGTCGTCAACGACTGGCTATTGCTCGATATGGATGTTGCACTCTCCAAAGCCCGCTTTAGAGACCACGACCCAGCAGGACAATACATCCCCGGCGCAATCAACAAAGTGGCCTCCCTAGGGGCAACAGTGACAAACTGGGGCAACTGGTTTGGCAGCATGCAATTACGCTACTTTGGCCCGAGGGCGCTGATAGAAGATAATTCTGTGCGCTCAAACGCCACGTTCCTTACCTATGCCCGCATCGGCTACCGGTATAATCAACGCACCAGCCTGACACTGGATGTGTTTAACCTGTTTGACCGCGAGGCCAGCGATATCGACTATTACTATGAGTCGCAACTCAAAGGCGAGGCTGCACCGGTCAATGATATTCACTTTCACCCGGTAGAACCCAGAGCTGCACGACTCACATTGACCTATCAGTTTTAGCGAGGACTTAGCCCATGCGACGCATCACGATTTCAGTTGAGGACGACCTGGCCGACGCCTTTGACCAACTGGTGGCCGTCAAAGCCTACGTGAATCGCTCAGAAGCCTTTCGTGACCTGGTGCGCAAAGCCCTTGATGAGGACGTCATGCAAAACAATAACCACACCCAGGCCGATTGCGTCGCGTCGCTCAGTTACGTCTATAACCATCATGAGCGGCAACTCGCCAGCCGCGTGAACCAGTTACAGCATGCACACCATCACGTGATTATTACTGCACAGCATGTGCATTTGGATCATGATCACTGTATGGAAACGGTCATATTGAAAGGCAAGATCGCCGAAGTAGAGGAGTGCGTGAATGCTATTTCGTCACAAACAGGTGTAACGCATGCCAAGGTACATATTATCCCGAGGTAAGGTAAACACGCTTATTCTGACCGGGTAGTGAACCACTTATACATGACCAATGCATCCACATAGCCCTTGTGTGGATGATTAAACGCCTTCGGCAATCTACCTACGATTTCAAATCCTAATTTAGTCCATAAGCTCACGGCACCCTCGTTGCTTGAGGCGACAAAGTTAAATTGCATGGCGAGATAGCCTAGTGATTTCGCAACTTGTTGCGAGTGTTCACACATGGTGGTGGCCAGGCCTCGGCCACGCGCTTGTGACGAAACCATATAGCCACAATTACACACATGATCACCAGGGCCTTGCTGGTTGGTTTTGATGTAATAGGTGCCGAGAATCTGATCATTCTCCTCAGCAACAAAGGTTTTTCTGGGCGTTTCCAGCCACAGATTAATGGCTTGCTCGCGTGTGGTTTCGCGCGGGTAGGCGTAGGTGTCGCCTGCTGCGACAATCTCCTGAAAGATCGGCCAGATCTGGTCAAAATCAGCAAGGGTGGCTTCACGGATATGCATAGTGTACTTTGTGCCGGTGTTAGAGTAGTTTGGTGCCAAGCGGGACGTCGTGCTCGGGTACGCACAGGGTGACGCGCCCTTCGGTATCATGAAAACCGGTGACCAGGCATTCTGACATCAAGGGCCCGATTTGTTTGGGCGGGAAATTCACCACGGCGACCACTTGTTTGCCGATTAAACTTTCCGGACTGTAAAGCGCTGTGATTTGAGCACTGGATTTGCGTACGCCAATCTCTGGGCCAAAGTCTATCTGCAGTTTGTAAGCGGGTTTGCGTGCTTCGGCAAACACTTCGGCGGCAATCACGCGCCCCACTCTTAACTCCACTTTGGTAAAGTCATTCCATTCGATTTGCGTCATATGGCGTACCGGCAGTATTAACGAATCAGCGCAGAGATCGCTTTGAATTGTGCATGTGTGGCGCTCTGCATGGGTTCAAACAGCATGGATTCGGTATTGGTGATGATGCAACCGGCCGCGCGCAGGCGTTCGATGGCATTGTTGCGATTGGCAATATCGCGCGAAATCACGGCGTCTTCAACAATAAACACTTGTTTGCCCGCAGCCAGGGCATCGAGTGCGGTTTGTAACACGCAAATATGCGCCTCCAGCCCAAATAGCACTACTTGCGGCGCAACGCTGATGGACGACGCTTGCAGTGTCGGCTCTTGCCAGGCAGAGAAGGCGAGTTTTGCGTATCTGGGTGTGTAATCAGGCAATAAAGATTGCAATTCTGGCAAAGTCTCGCCCAGTTTTTCTGGGTATTGCTCGGTGACCCACAGCGGAATATTCAGTAATTGCGCTGCTTGCAGCAAGCGTTGGATATTCTTGCTCACCGTTGCCATGGCAGCTTCTGGCATCACGGGGCATAGCCGCGTTTGTACATCAATCAACATCCAAACAGCATCTGTGCTGGCTATGGCAGATTTCATGGCTATCTCTTGGTGAGTTGCTGGTCTATGTCCTGCAGGTCGGCTTCGTTGATAATGCCGCTGGCCGTTTTTAGGCGGATGATGCTGACCAGGTAGTTGTAGCGGGCCTGCAATAAATCGCGTTTGGCGCTAAAGTGTTGTTGTCTGGCATTAAGCAGGTCTACGCTGGTGCGGATGCCGACTTCATAGCCGAGCTTGGTGGCATCTAACTGACTTTGGCTGCTTTGCAAGGCCTGTTCCAGTGCCTTGATTTGTGCAATGCTGCTACTCAAGCCTAGGTAAGCACGTTGTGTTTCCAACATGGTCTGGCGGTGGACGTTTTCGAGATCATCCTGTGCCTTCTGCTTGTTATATGACGCCTGCCTGATGCGAGAGTCTACCGCGCCACCCAGATAAATCGGCACGTTGAGCTCTACGCCTATCACCGCATTTTGCAGGTCTGTCCCAAAGCGGTTTTGGCTACCGTTGTAGTGGCTATCGGTGTAGCTGGCGACCGCATCCAGGGTGGGGTAGTGTCCGGATTGGGCGATGCTGATATTGCGGTCACTGATGTCAATCTGTGCCTGCTGGATCTGGATATTCAGGTTGCTGGCGGCAGTCACAGTTTGCCAGTCTTGCATAGGCTTGAGGGCCGGTGTGATTTGCAGGTCGTCACGCACTTTTGCCAGCGTTTGTGGCGGGTTGCCTATGATGGCTTGCAGGCTATGCTGCGCCACAGCTTGCTCATTTTCTGCCGCAATTTCCTGGGCCACGATCAGGTCGTAGCGTGCCTGCGCTTCGTGTAGGTCAGTAACGGTCGTGATCCCGGTCTCAAAGCTGGCTTTGGCCTGTTGCAGCTGTTGCTGGATGGCTTGTTTTTGCGCGGCCAGCAATTCTATGCGATCTTGTGCCTGCAGCACATCAAAATAGGCCTGTGTGGTGCGCAGCATCAGTTGTTGCTGGGTCAGGTGTAGCTGCTTGTCGGTGACGCTGACCTGCACCTTGCTTAAGTCTATGCGCTCAAGATTCTCTTTGCGGTAGATGGGCTGTCGCGCTTCCACTTTGGCGGCATAGCCTTCAAAACGGTTGACACCTGCTGGCAGCGGTACATTGGCGGTGTTGTACTTTAGGTCGGTGTGATTGGCAGTGGTGCTGGCACTGAGCGCCACGTTGGGGCGGTAGCCTGCCTTGGCTTGCTCAATCAGCTCTTGTGCCGCCAGGTTGCCATGGCCAGCCGCCGCCAGTTGCGGGTCGTTTTGCTTGGCTTGCAGATAAACATCAAACAAGCTTTGCGGGGCGGCTGCTGCCCATGGCCCCAGCCAAAGGCTGCTTAGGAGCAATATCCAGTGAGCAGGGCGGCTGAAGGTCATAGGCGTCTTGGGTGTAATGGCTGAGAGGTTTAAAAGCTGAATACCTGAGCCTGTGGGGCATTTTGCATTTCCGCCAGGCTGGTTTCAAACAGCACATCCTGTTTGTAACTATGCTCTGCCAGACGCTGAATCAGGGTGGCTTGCATCACTGGTGCCTGACCCAGCACTATCAGCAGGCGTCCGCCGATGCTGAGCTGGTAGCGTACACCTTCTGGCTCGACCGGGCTGGACGCCGTAAACACAATCGCGTCGTAAGGGGCTTGTGATTCGTAACCGTTGTGGCCGTCTAACTCAATCACCTGCACGTTTTGAATGCCTTGTTTGGTCAGCGATTGCGTCGCTTGTGCGCATAACTCGGGGAAGATTTCCAATGCAGTCACTTGTGCGCAATGCTGTGCCATCAGGGCTGCCAGGTAGCCACTGCCGGCGCCTACCAGCAACACTTTATCTTTGGCTTGCAGTTGCAGCGCCTGCAAAAAGCGGCCTTCCACTTTAGGGCTGAGCATTTGCTGACCATGTGCCAATGGGATCTCGATATCGGCAAACGCCAGTCCGCGATAGGCTTCCGGGACAAAGGCTTCGCGTGGCATATTGTTTAACGTCGCCAGTACTTGCGGGTCCAGCACCTCCCAGGTGCGAATCTGTTGCTCAATCATGTTAAAACGTGCGGTTGCCTGATCTGTCATGTCTTGAATCCCAATGTCGATTATTGATGCTCGTATTATAGTTTATTGCACCGTGATTGCATGGTTCTTGCCGTGAATCCGGCCCAGAATGTATACAGCGCGGGCACAAACAAAATGGTCAGGATGGTTGCTGCTGCCAGCCCGCCCATAATCGCTACCGCCATCGGGCCAAAAAACACGCTGCGTGTGAGCGGAATCATGGCGAGGATGGCCGCGGCTGCCGTCAGTACAATCGGCCGGAAACGACGCACGGTGGATTGCACTACCGCTTGTTCCAGCGAGGCGCCTTCGGCAATATCCTGCTTGA
This sequence comes from Methylophilus sp. QUAN, assembly GCF_015354445.1. Lineage (GTDB taxonomy): Bacteria > Pseudomonadota > Gammaproteobacteria > Burkholderiales > Methylophilaceae > Methylophilus. The sequence goes on along the minus strand of NZ_JADKYT010000003.1, from coordinate 571,379 downwards.
TCTGGTCGACCAGGATCACCGAGTTGCGCATGATCATGCCAGACAGTGCAATGCTGCCCAGCATGGCGACAAAGCCAAACGGCATATTGAAAATGAGCAGGGCAAAGGTGATGCCTATCATGCCCAGCGGCGCTGTGAGCACCACCAGGATGACGTTGGAAATACTGCGAAGTTGCAACATGAGCAAGGTAAACACAACGGCTAAAAACAGCGGTGCGCCTTTGGCCACCGATGTGGCGCCCTTGGCTGCCTCTTCAATCGCACCACCGGTTTCAACCGTGACCCCGGGAGGAAGCTTTTCCAAAATAGGCGCAATCGCTTGTTGAATTTGAGTAGACACCACCGGCGCTTGCATATTGCCGCGTAGATGCGCACGTACGGTGAGCGAAGGCACACGGTTGCGTCGCCAGATCACGCCCTCTTCAAAACCATGGTGAATATTGGCCACTTGCGCCAACGGTACGCGCTCGCCACGCTGGCTTAACACCGTTAATTGCGCCAGTTGTGATAGCTGGGCATGCTGTTCATTGCTGCTGCGCATGACCAGGTCTATGCGTTCGTTGCCTTCCCTGAACTCGCTGACCACTTGTTCGAAGTATTGCGTATTCAGCAATTGCGCAATGTCTGTCGAATTCACACCTAACAACCTGGCTTTGTGCTGGTCGATATCGACATGAATGACCTTGCTCGGCTCTTCCCAGCCCAGTTGCACATTACGCAAATGCGGGTTGGCGCGCATGGCATCAGCAATTTTGTGTGCAACATCACGAATGGCTGGCAGGTTTTGCCCGTCGACGCGAAACTGTACCGGGAAGCCCACCGGCGGGCCGTTTTCCAGGCGCAGCACAGAGCCGCGTAATTGCGGGAAATCGTGTTCAAACAGTGCCAGCAGGTCGTTGCGCAGTGCCTCGCGTTGCGCCAGGTTGTTGGTCAGAATCACCAGTTGGGCAAAGGCGCGATGTGGTAATTGCACATCCAGCGGTAGGTAGTAGCGTGGCGCGCCCGAGCCGACATAAGACACCACGTTTTGCACTGCGCCATGCTGTTTCTGCCAGTGTTGCAGCCATTGTTCCAGTTGGCTGACGGCCGCATCAGTGGACTGGTCGCTGGCGTTTTCGGCCAGGCGTAAATCAACCACAACCTCAAGCCGTGTGGAGTCTGGGAAGAACTGTTGTTGCACCTTGCCGAAGCTCAACATGGCCACTACAAACAGGGCGATGGTCGCCAGGATAACGCTGCCCTTGTGCTGCACGCACCAGGTGACAATGCTTTGTAGTCGCAGGTAGAACCTTGTTTCATAGAGGGATGCCGGATGGTGAGCACTTGCTTCGCTGGTGGCGTGTTTGGCCTTGGGTAACAAGTGATAGCCGAGGAAAGGAATCACGATGACTGCTGCGATCCAGGACAGTGTCAGTGAAATAGCCGAAACCTGGAAAATAGAACGCGTGTATTCGCCCGTTGACGATACGGCGGTGGCAATCGGCAAGAAGCCCGCCACCGTGACCAGGGTGCCGGTCAGCATGGGCATGGCGGTGGAGGTGTAGGCAAACGATGCCGCTTGCATGCGGTCCCAGCCTTGCTCCATTTTGGCGGCCATCATTTCAACCGCAATAATCGCGTCATCCACCAGCAGGCCCAGCGCCAGAATCAGCGCGCCCAGTGAGATTTTGTGCAAGCCGATGTCCAGCCAATCCATGAGCAGGAAAGTGCCTGCCAGCACAATGGGAATCGCCACTGCGACCACAATGCCGGTACGCCATCCCAGTGAGAGCAGGCTGACAGCCAGCACGATAATCAGCGCTTCGCTGAGCGAGCGTACAAAGTCATGTACCGAGTGTTGCACGATGTCTGGCTGCGAGGTGACCAGTTGCAATTGCACGCCGACAGGCAATTGCTTTTGTACGCTGGTGATGGTTTGCTGCATGGCTTTGCCCAGGGCGATGACGTCGCCGCCCTGTTGCATACTGACGCCAATCAGTAAAGCAGCTGTGCCGTTAAAGTGGATGCGTTGTGCGGGCGGATTAGCATAACCATGCTTGATGGTGGCGATATCGCCCAGGGTCAGGTTCTGGTTGCCTGCCCGGATCGGGAATTGGCGCAGCTCTTCCAGGGTTTGTAAGCGGCCACTCACATCCAGCCGGATTCTTTCCGGGCCTGTATCGAAGGTGCCTGCGCCTGTGACTGCGTTTTGCTGTCGCAGCAGTTGTGCTAATTGCGCCGGACTAATGCCAAGAGAGGTCAGTTTCTGGTTGGAAATTTCAATAATGATTTTTTGTGGCTGTTCGCCAAATAAATCGACTTTCTCCACGTCGGGCAATTTGAGCAGGCGCGCCCGTACCCATTCCGCTTGTCGTTTTAATTGTTGCGGATTGAGGCCGTCCGCTGTGATGGCATACATGGTGCCGTAGACATCACTGAATTCGTCATTAAAGGTCAGGCTTTGCAGGTCGCTGGGAAAGGTATGGCGGATGTCGCCGATTTTCTTGCGTACCTGGTACCACAAGTCCGGGATTTTCTCCGAAAACGTATTGTCGCGAATAACGATAAACACCACTGATTCGCCGGGCCGGGAATAGCTACTGGTATAGTCGATAGACGGGATTTCTTGCAGCTTTTTCTCAATTTTGTCCGTGACTTGCTGCTCGACTTCCTGGGCTGAGGCGCCTGGCCAGCTGCTGCGGATCAGCATGACTTTAAAGGTGAATGGCGGGTCTTCAGACTGGCCCAGATGTGTGTAGGCAAAGATGCCGCCTAGCAATGTCAGAACAATAAAATACAGCACCAGTGCCTGGTTTTTGAGCGCCCAGGTCGACAGGTTGAAGCCTGGAGAGGCCTGTGCTTCTTCGCTGTGGTGTGGCGTGCTCATTAGCGCAGCACCTCTGGACTTGGCGTCACTGCTTGTACACGCATGCCTTCGGTCAGCGTATGTATGCCTATGGTGGCAATGGTCTCACCTGCCTGCAGGCCGCTGGTAATCTCGATGCCGTTTTCAGTGAGTGCGCCTGTGGTCACGGTGCGTGCGTGGGCTTGGTGTTTGTTGTCAATTACCCACACGCTGGCTTGTTCGCCGTGGCGGGTCACGGCTGTGCTTGGCACTATCAGTGTTTGTGCCGTTGTCGATGGCTCAAAGCTGACTTGTGCGGTCATGCCCAGTTTGATGCGCTGGTCGGCATTGAGTAGCTGGATACGCAAATCAAAGGCGTGGGTTTGGCTATTGGCGGCCGGTGCGATTTCACGAATGCGCCCCTGGTAGGCTTCTTGGCTGACATCGTTCAGGCTCACGCGTGCGGCGTCGCCTGTAAGCAGGCTATCTATCAGTGCTTCTGGCACCGAGATTAAAATTTCCAGGGTTTGCAGGTCATAAATCTGGGCGATGGTTTGCCCAGCGGCCACGACCTGGCCTGGCTCGGCCTGTATCATGCCGATGACGCCCGCGCGGTCAGCCACCAGTTGCGTATAGCCCGTCTGGTGCTGGCTGACGGCGGCTTGTGATTTTGTTTGTGCCAGCCGTGCCTGGGCGGTTTTTACCTGGGTTTCGTAACTGTCTAGCGCCGATTTTGAAATAAATTTCTGGCTATATAACTGCTGGCGACGCGCCAGTTCTGCCTGCGCCAATGCCAGGTTGGCCTGTGCGGTTTGTACTTCGGCATCCGCCGCTTGTGCATTGAGGCGGCTGTCGTTGGGGTCTAACTGTGCGATCAACTGGCCTTTTTTTACCAACTCGCCTACATTCACGGCGCGGGAAATGATTTTGCCTGCAATGCGAAAGCCGATGTTTGACTCGTAGCGCGATTTGACTTCACCTGTGTAACTGGCGGTGCGATGCGCAGGGCTGTTGCCGACTGACATCACCCATACTGGGCGCGGGGCAGCGGCTTCTTCGGTTTGCTGGTGGCAGCCGCTGGCGAGTAAAGCCAGGCATAGGCTGCTGATCATGATGAACGGCTTATTCATGTGGCGTTTCTTTCATTAATCCATACATGCACATTTCTACCATTGCCTGCACGCGGGCTTCGAGCGGGCGCCAGTTAATCCAGGCATCGTCTGCCAGGTTGATTTGCAGTGCGCACAGGCCGTGTATGGCTGCCCAGATGGTTTGTGCGATGAGTGCCGGGTCAGTCAGGGTGGGTTTGAACACGCCTGCATGCCAGGCGCTGGTGACTACGCCTATCAGTTGTGAATAGGCATCCTGCTCCGGATTGTTTTGCTCAATGCTCGAAAGCGCCGGGTCGCAGGGCGGATGTTGGGTCATAAACATCATGCGGTAATGGTTCGGGTTAGTGAGTGCGAATTGCACATAATGTTGCCCGAATTGTAAAAAACGCTGTAAGGGATCGCTGATGTTTAAGGTGGATTTCAAGGCTTGCGCCAGTTTGATCACATCGGCATCCACCACGGCTCTGAGTAGTTGTTCTTTGTCGCCAAAGTAAAGGTAGAGGCTGGTGGCCGAATAACCAACACGTTGCGCCACCGCGCGCATGGTCACGGCTTCTACGCCCTGGTGAATAAACAGCTCGCGCGCAGCATCCATGATGGCGGTGCGTACGGCCTGTTTTTCAGCGCTGGTTTTAACCTTGGGTGGCATGCAAATAAATGATTTATTAAATATAACGTCGTTAACTTAACATTGTTATTTTTAAATGTCAAATGTGCTGGTGTTTCTTCCAGGAATGGTGCAGAGTAACAAATGTGATACATGTTCGGGTGGCGTTAGCGCTAAACCGACATGCATCAACCGATGCCTGATTTGCTGACCGGGCGATGAGGCACGCGTTCAATAACGACAAGGAGCGATCAGTATGAATGTACGGCAGCGTTGGGTCAGTTTTTTGGGGCGTGTGTTGTTATCTTTAATTTTTATTATTAGCGGCATCGCCAAAATCATGGACCCGGCAGGGACCATTGCCTATATTGAAAGTGCCCACTTGCCTTTGCCGCAGGTGGCTTATGTGGTGGCGCTGGTGATTGAGCTAGGCCTGGGCATCGCCTTATTGGTCGGCTTTAAGGCGCAGTTGGCTGCTGCGGGCATCGCCGTGTTTACTTTTGTCACCGCCTTAATGTTTCACAGCAATATGGCCGACCCGATGCAGGTCATCATGTTTCTCAAAAATATCACCATCATTGGTGGTCTCTTGGTGATCATTGCCTTTGGCCCTGGCGGCTATAGCGTAGATCGCGGCAAGCGCGTCACGGTAATGGAATAGCGTGTGCATCAGGCGGCTGGGGGCCGAAACCACTGCCGCAAGTGCTCGATCAAGGCGAGTGCATTGGCCGACACCTGCTTGTGGTAAGGATACATGGCGTAAATGCCCGCCTGCTGCATACGATATTCAGCCAGCACTTCTACCAGACGGCCACGTTGCAAATCTTCCAGCACATAAAAAGCCGGTAGACCGGTAATGCCCAATCCGGCCACGGCGGCATCGCGCAAGACCTCGCCGTGGTTAGATTTTAAGTGTGCGTGAATCGGGATGCGGTGTATCTGGTCATTCTCGGTAAATTGCCATTCGCTAGCCCTGTGGGTTAAGCAGGCATGCTTGGAAAGCGCTTGTGGCGAGGTGGGCACTCCGTAGCGGGCAATATAATCCGGGCTGCAACAATAGCGCATTGCTGCATCTTCCAGTTTGCGAGCCACCATGCCTTCTTCGGGGTGGTCGGTCACACGAATCACCATGTCATAGCCTTCGCTAATCATATCTACATGGCGGTTATCCGCATCTAGCCACACATCCACTAAGGGGTGTTGTTGCATAAAAACCGTGAGCGCAGGTGCCAGCCGCAGGTTGGCGTAAGACAATGGCACTGAAATTTTGAGCAGGCCACGCAACTCATCCGAACGGTTGCTGATCTCTAATTCAGCATCATGGATGGCTTGCAGGATTTGTTGCGCGCGCTGAAAAAACACTTTGCCGGTTTCTGTCGGCGACAGTTTGCGTGTGGTACGCAGCAATAGTCGTACGCCTAGCCGGGCCTCCAGCGCGATAATGCGGCGGCTGACCAGTTGCTTGGAGATACCCAGTGCATGGGCTGCGCTGGTGAAGTTGCCGTGTTTTACCACTTCGACAAAAAAATGCATTTCCTCTAATGAGGCCATAGATTGTCAACCTATATGAGACAGTTTTACTAATTTTAGTGGGATTATCATTTTTTTGTTTCAGGAATACAATGCCATTCATCAGCTAAACCAATGCAGTCACTATTTTCTCAGGGAAGTGTGTGATGTCCGGCTGATGATCACATCGCACAAACAACACAAAGGAGCACAACATGAACGCAATCCAATCCGCAGCCAGTGTGGCTGGCCGTATTTTGTTATCACAGATTTTTATTATCAGCGGCTTGAGTAAGGCGGCTAATCCTGCGGGCACCATCGGTTATATCCAGAGTGTGGGGGCGCCGTTGCCTGAAGTGGCTTATGCCATTGCCTTGTTTGTTGAGTTGGTGTTGGGTGTTGCTTTGCTGGTGGGCTACAAAACCCGTCTGGCCGCTGCCGGGATTGCTATCTTTACCGTTGCAACTGCCTTTATGTTCCACAACAACCTGGCCGATCAGATGCAGCAGATCATGTTCCTGAAAAACCTGACCATTGTTGGTGGCTTGCTGATGGTGGTGGCGTTTGGCGCGGGCGCATTCAGTGTGGACAACCGTCGCCGCTAATCTAAACGGAGTAAATGGGTATGACGACGCTGTTTGTCTCGCATGGTGCGCCTACGCTGGCGATTGAGCCGGGTAAAACCGGCCAGTTGCTGGCAGAGATTGCCGCTGACCTACCGAGGCCGGAGGCCATTCTGGTGGTGTCTGCGCATTGGGATACGCGGGTACCCACCGTGAGCCTGGCCACGCAGCCGGAAACCATCCACGATTTTGCCGGGTTTCCACCTGCTTTGTATGCAAAGCAATACCCGGCACCAGGGGCAGCTGCGCTGGCGCAACAAGTGGCTACCTTATTGCAATCGCACGACATCGCTGTGCAAGCGCATCCCCAGCGCGGGTTGGATCATGGCGCCTGGGTGCCGTTGATGCTGATGTATCCTGAAGCAGATATACCGGTCACCCAGTTGTCGATTCAGAGCCGCAGCACCCCCGCCCAGCAGTTTGCGTTGGGGCGTGTGTTACAAACGCTGCATGCGCAAAATGTGTTGATACTGGCTTCTGGCGCCATCACACATAATTTATCGGATTTTTTTACCGGTGACAGGGAGGCGGCGCCTTTGCCCTATGTTGCACCGTTTGCCGACTGGATGGCTGAACGCATCGCGCAGCAGCAATGGCCAAGCATGCTCAATTACCGGGCCGAGTGCCCACAGGGCGTGCGTGCGCATCCGAGTGAGGATCATTTAATGCCTTTGTTTGTGGCAGCGGGCAGTGCAATAGGAATTGCAAAACGGTTTACGCCAGAAAACACCTACGGCATTTTAGCAATGGATGCTTACCTCTGGGCTGAATCACGATGGACGCAGTAAATGGGTCATTAACGCAAACCGTATTGGTTGAGTTTGTTCCACAGTGAGCGCTCACTAATTTCAAGCAGTTTGGCTGCCTTGGTTTTGTTGCCCTGGCAGGCATCCAGCGCTTGCAAAATCAGCCGGCGCTCTATGGTCTCGGTTGCGCGCGGGATAGACAGGTCGCTGCCTTCATTGTTTGCCGTGCTGGGTTCGCTGCTGGCTGGTGCAAGTGATTGTGCAATATCGGCGGGCAGATGTTGCGGTTGTATGGTCTGGCCCCCGGCCAGAATGGCGGCGCGTTCCAGAATGTTCTCCAGTTCGCGCACATTGCCTGGCCAGCGATATTGCTGCAAGCATACACGGGCGCTTTCACTCAGCTTGCCCTGGCGTTTATGCAGAAAATAGTCTGCCAGCAAACCGACATCTTCGCCGCGCTCCCGCAATGGTGGCACTTGCAGTTGGATCACGTTCAGGCGGTAATACACATCCTCACGCAACTTGCCTTCTTTCACCGCTTGCAGCGGATCACGGTTAGTGGCTGCCACCACGCGCACATCCAGCGCAATCTGCCGGTTGCCGCCCAGCTTTTCCACCACGTTTTCCTGTAGCACGCGCAGCAGTTTTGATTGTAACTGGATAGGCATTTCGGTGATTTCATCCAAAAACAGCGTGCCGCCATTGGCCAGTTCAAACTTGCCGACACGCTCTTTCACCGCGCCGGTAAAGGCGCCTTTTTCGTGTCCAAATAATTCGGATTCCAGAATATCGACCGGAATGGCGGCACAGTTGACGGCCACGAAGAGTTGCGATTTACGCGGCGAGGCATCGTGCAGCGCTTTTGCCACCAGCTCTTTGCCGGTGCCGGTTTCGCCCACAATAAACGCCGTTGCACGTTCTGGAGCCACTTGCTGGATCATTTGCTTGAGTGATTGCATGGGGGCGCTGTTGCCTATGAGTCCGGTCACCGCTGGCTGGCTGGATTCCTTGAAAAAAGCATTTTCCAGCTGGATACGGTTTACGGCCAGGGCTTTCTGAATGGCAATTTCCAGGGTCTCAAGTTCAAACGGGCGCAGAATATAATCGCTGGCGCCCAGTTTCATGGCCTCGACCGCGGTTTTAATTTCACCTTGTGCAGTGACCATGATAAATGGCAGTCGCTCATATTGTTTACGTATGACTTCCAGCAATTGCAAACCATTCATGCCAGGCATGTGCAAGTCACTCACCACCAGGTCAATTTGCTGTTGCTGTATTAACTCAAGTGCTTCGCGGCCATTGCCCGCAGACAGTGCACGGTAGCCCGCTTGGCGCAAGCTGATTTCCAGTAACCTGCGCATATGCGGTTCATCATCGACAGCCAAAATAGTGTGTTGCGGGGTGGACATGGTTATACAGTCGCTAACGGAAGTGATAGGTTAAATTGGGCGCCTTGCCAAGGGCTGGTGCTATAGCTGATTGTACCATCGTGCGCCTCAATGATTTGCTTGACGACGGCTAGCCCCAAGCCAACCCCGCCAGCACGCTGGGTGAAAAAGGCTTCAAATAAATGGTCTTGCTGTGCTGGCGGGACACCGGGGCCATCATCTGCCACCGTAATATGGGCAAAGTCTGCGTCCGCTGACAGTTGCAGCTGAATATGCCCGCCCTCCGGCAAAATCTGAATCGCATTCATGAGCAAGTTGACCAGCACTTGTGTCATCTGGTCCTGGTCTGCCTCAATGGTGACCGGCTGTGTGGCTTGTAGTGTGAGGGTAATTTGCTTTGCCTGCGCCGGTTTTTGCAGCATGGCGACGACATGCTGCAAGTGCGCTTGCAGGTCCAGCGGGATTTTATTCGGCAGCCGTGGGCGGGCAGCGTCAATCAGGGCGCTGACCAGTTTATTCAGGCGTTCGGTTTCTGAAATAATAAACCCGAGTACTTCACGGCCGTCTTCACTGAGCTGCGGCTCCCTGAGTAAAACATCGGCCGAGGAGCGCATGATGCCCAGCGGCGTCCTCACCTCGTGGCTCATGGCGGCAGCCATTTCTCCCACCACGGCTAATTTGGCAGCACGGGTCAGTTGCTGTTCTGATTCAGCCAGGTCGGTGGCCATTTGGGTGAACGCCTGATGCAGTGATTGTACTTCGGCCGGACCGCTGGATGCGGGCGCAGTCACACCTGGCTGGCGAAAGCGTTGCACATAGCGCGTGAGCGCTTCGAGCGGGCGGCTGATGTTTTGGGCGAGGGGGCGCACCAGTAATAACGAGAACACCAGGATGGCGCTGAGCAAGGCAATAAAAATCATGCCCAGGCGGTGTACGGGCGCAACGGCTACATCATGGTCTTTGTTCAGGTGTATCTGCCAGCCATGGAGTGGCAAGCGGCTGGTTATCGCCGCTTTGGCATGCAGGCTGTGTTTCTGGTCTGACCACAGGCTGGATTGTGCGAGCATATGTTGTTTATTGTCCAGCAGCGCCAGCGCTGTGCTGTGTCGCGCGGCATGGTTTAGCAAGTTTTCAATCACTTGCCAGTTAAAGGTCGCGATCAATTGACCCATGGGCTGTAACGTGTTTTGCGAAAAAATCGGCGCGGAAATCATCAACTGGTGATTGTTGAGATGATAGATGGTAATGGTTTGGCCATTGTCGCGAAACGACATCCAGACCGGCGGTGTGTGTAATGCCTGGCCAATATTGGCGGGGCGGCTGGAGGCGACAATATGTGCTTGCAAATCTGCGACATCCAGGCTGACATATTGCTCTGCGTAACTACGCCGGGTCTCGGCCAAAAAGATGGATAGCCGTTTATCAATGTCGCCAATCAACATGTCCTGCATGATGGCGAGCTGGCTCCAGCTACGCACATTCTGTACGCGTTCGTTCATGACACGGTCAACGTGCTCTGCCACCGCGTTACCCGTGGTTTGCAGGTCGTGCTGAATTTCAATCCGCAATGCCTGCCTGGCTTGGTAAAAGCTCAGCAGGCTCACTAAAAGCGCGGGCAACAGGCCAGCCAGCAAAAATGCAATTAAAAGCATTTTGCGGATAGTGAGGGGTGAATGAAAGCGCATGAGATGTGAGAAAATACGGGTTAAATGTTTTTTGCCGAAACGGTCATCCATTAGCCATGTCATCGATTAGCCATGTATAGATCAGCTATATTAAGCAGTTTGCTCAGGGTCACGCTCAGTGTAATCAGCCTGTGTATGCTATGCAAGTCAGTTGTGGCTGAAGAGGATGACTCCTTCTGGCGTGGTTTTCACGTCGGTGGTTACACCAGCATCGATGCGCGTTTACCGCGGACTGAAGCCGCACAACTCAATCTGAATGAAGTGAGTATGATCGTGACCTGGGACCAAGGCACCCGCGTCAAGTTTTTCAGCGAGCTAGAGCTGGAAAATCCGCTTTCCTATGATCATCACGATGGTGTTCATACCAAGCAAAGTTATGTCGACCTTGAGCGATTTTACTTTGACTATAACCTCAATGAAAAAGCCAATGTTCGCCTGGGCCGCTTTCTGACCCCGGCCGGCCGCTGGAATCAATTGCATGCGCCACCACTGGTGTGGACTGCCAGCCGCCCCCTGGTCACTTCTAGATTGTTCCCATCAAGTATCAATGGCGCCATGCTGTTTGGCAGTTTGCCGATTAGTCATATGGATATGGAATATCAGGTATATGCTGAAGCACTGAAAGACCAGCATCAGGATGGTAATGAAATTATCCATCGTGAGGTGAAGGGCGCGCGCCTCGCATTCAATAATATTCTTGGTTTAAGCGGTAACAATGCCGGGTTGAATACGCTGGGCCTGAATGTCATGAGTTACCAGAAGGATATTCATGGCTCGCCGACCTACCATTTATATGGCCTAGACTTTTTGCTGGAATTTAATCGCTGGGAGTTTAGTGGTGAGGTCTATGAGCGCAAAACGACGGGCGGCGATGATGGCGGCAGTGGCGCTTATCTGCAAAGTGCCTATTCGCTAGGCAGTGAGTGGTACTGGATCACGCGGTTAGAAACCTTGCATGAAGTGGATAGCAAGAATGCAGATCGCTGGGTGTTGGGTGTCACCAAGCGTGTGAAACCGAACCAGTTGCTGAAGTTTGAATTTATTGGCGGTAGTGGTGAATACGAAGATGTACCGCGTGGCTTTGTGACCTCCTTTGCGGTGATGTTTTAATGCAGTGCAGTACGACATTTACTATGCGCCGCTGGCTGTATGCTGCCTGTGCAATCGGCCTGTTACTGGCGAAGCCAGTGGTGGCAGTTGAGGATAATCGCATTATTGCGGTGATTGTGCCTGTGCAAGCCGGGTTGGCGCCTGATATTCATGCCGATGAACTGGGGTTGATTTTTTGGCGCAAGAAACTTTATGCCTCGCATGGGCAGGCTTTGCACCCGGTGAATTTGCATAGTGAGCACCCGCTGCGCTTAAAGTTTTCACAGCAAGTATTGCATAGCACACCGAGATCACAGGTGAATTATTGGAACGGCCTCTATTTTCACGGCGTGCAACCGCCTTATACCGTGCAGTCAGAAGAAGCCATGATCCGTTATGTGGCTGAGACCGATGGTGCCATTGGCTATATCGATGCGTGCCATGTGGATGAACGCATCAAGCCCTTGTTTTGGCTCACCCCCAGCAAGCTGACGTCAGAGCCGCCAGCCTTGCGTTGCGATAGTAGTAATTAGTGCGTACTTGCTTTTATAGGATGCAAGTGTTTGCGCTGTTCCTCTTGTAGCTCACGGTTTTGTGCCAGCCAGCCAAACTCGGCATGGCATGTTTGCGATTTCAGCTCATAGGCTGTGAGCAAGGTGCAAAATACATCGTCATGACTTAACGCGTAGTTTTCATAAGGTTTAATTTGTGGCAATTGGTAGTCAAAATGCTGACCTACCCACAGGATTGCTGGTACGTGGGTTTGCTCTTTGGGTGCAATCATATAGGGTGCTGCGTGCAGGTATATGCCATGTTCACCCAGTGATTCGCCATGATCTGCCACATACAGCATGGCGGTTTCGCGATTGCTGTCATATTTCTTCAAGAACTGAATCACCTCTGATAAGAAGTAATCCGTATATAAAATGGCGTTGTCGTATGAGTTATCAATCTCTTGTTGTGAGCACTCTGACAAGCGGCCGGTTTTGCAAATAGGCGTGAATTTCTTGAACTCATCTGGATAGCGGCGATAGTATTCCGGACCATGATTGCCCATCTGGTGCAGCACGATCAGGATGTCATGATCTTTGTTTTTTTCAATAAACTTGTCCAGTCCGTTCAGCATACCGATGTCACGGCATTCATTGTCATCGCACACCGGATTGTGGGCCGGGGAACGGAAGTCTTCATAAGGGACGCGCAAGGCGACGCCTTTGGAGTCAGAGTTATTATCGCGCCACAGCACTTTGATGCCTTCACGGTTTAAGACATCCAGTGCATTCTCCATATGCAAGGCCTTGTCTTCGTCATATTGTTTCCTCGTCAGCATGGAAAACATGCACGGCACAGACACACCGGTTGATGTCCCGCAAGAACTGACTTGCTTGAAGCTCACGACATTTTCTTTGGCTAATCTGGGGTTGGTGATGCGGGAGTAACCATTCAATGAAAAACGATCAAAACGCGCAGTTTCGCCAACCACCATAATAATTAGTTCATGATGTTGATCCGCTTCTACATTGACCACATCCGTCGCTGTTTTTTGCAAGCCGGTGATGCTGCGCGTAAACAGTTTTTTCGAAGTCCATTTCACCACTGAGTAATGGAAGAATGTTGGGTTGGCATACATACGCACCATTTTATGCTCGCGCACAAACGTGGCGTAATCCGCGCTGCATGGAATCACCACCAGGATCATGCCTAACAGTAACAAGGCAATCTGCTTAAGGCGGACGCTGATCGGGTCGCGCTGAAAAAAACGGGCTGGCACTTTTTTGATCAGGATGAATGCGGGTAACATGCCCAGCAATAGCATCTTGATAAAAAATCCCCAGGACAGTAATCCCATGACCTCCTGGGTATCTGTTTTGGCCGCATTGTCCAGCATGACGTGGTCAATAATGACGCCAAACTCATCCATGTAATACGCGGCCCAGGCGGCAGACAGCAGAATGATGGCCAACACCCAGCGTGCTGATTTGCCATGGCTGAGCAGCATCAGCCATAAGGTGATGCTAAAAGTAAAAAACAGGCTGATGCTGACGATAAATCCTGCGTTATGTGCGTTCCATGGGTAAAGATTGAGCAGATGTTCAAACAGGGCGTGGTTGCTGGTGAGCATCAGCCAAAGGCTCGCCCCCCAGATCAGGCAGATTTGCGGGGTAAACAGCGCGCGTAGTGTGCGGGTAAACATTGCGAATATCTTCATTCAATACGACTCTTGGAAAAAGTGAATACCATTAATAACCAGCCGCACATCAGCCACAGCGAGGTCAGGGTGTGCGATAAAAAGTGGGCGCCGCGGATTTGCTGCGCCCAACCCAGCGCGAAGCCGACCACAAGCCCAGTAATAGCTACCAATAAGGCTTTGCGAGGCGCTTGCGGTAACCACAGTAAACCGAGTGCAGATAGCCACACGCCGCTGGTCGTGTGTCCTGCCGGAAAGCAATGGCCAGCTTCTAGCGCTGGATGACTGGTGAAGGTAGGCACCCATGGCGCGCTGCCGCCGTAGCGTACGATATCCCAGGGGCAGGCGTGCGGCATTTGGTGTTTAAGGCAGGAGACGACAATCGCATTGAGCAAAGCCAGCAGGACAATCCAGCGTAGTTTGTAACTGGTTGCCGCGGAAAGGCGATGGCCTAACAGGCGCTCGGGCAGCCAGGCTAGCAATAACAGGATTAACCAGATCACGGTAAACAGGTGTTTGGCATACACATGCATGACGGTTTCATACAAGAAGTTATGCTTTTGGGTAAAGGCGTGCTGCGAAAAATCAAATTGCTGGTCAGCCAATGTCAGGTCAATAGACGTGGCATTCGCCAGCCAGACGATGCCAATCGCGAGGGCGATCCAAATGCACCAAAGTGCTGCCAACGTTGGCTTAGGTAACCAGGGACTTTTTATCATTTCTATTTTGTGTTGATTGCAAAAATGCAATGGGTTGTTATTTTTTGAAAATAGTTGATAGTCAGACAAGCGTCAGAATACATCATTTTTTCAAAAACTCTGACCATAAATGCAAGCGGTGTGCCACTTTATAATTAAGTTGATGTATGGCTACTTAAGGTGCTGATTTTGTTGAGGAAATTAATGTGTCTTGTTGGTAATGAAAATGATTTTCTTTTGAGTTTTATGCAAAAAATGCAGGTTATGAATTAAATGTATGGCAATCTACCTGCAAAAAGTGCAGGGTGTGGTTGCGGTGGTTAATCGTAACTGTATGATTATTATGAGTAATTGGCGCTGGCATGGTGCTTGCAATTAGCTGAGCAATATTGTTGTCAGCGAGAGAAATGACATGCTGCATTCAGAATCAAATACATCGTTCTATCATGCGTCATCTGCTTATGAATTGAGAAACTTTGCCCAGGCGAAAAGGTATCAAGTGAATGAGATTACGGGTCATTTGGTTGAGCGAGGCGCGCCATGCCGTCAGGAGGTGGAGGCGTTTATTGCCGCGGTGTTCAAGCAGGTTTATGGCGCAGAGGTGAATCACTTTATGCCGCAATTAGTCGCGTTGCGGGATGCCAGCGGCATTTTGATGGCCGCATTTGGTTTGCGTAATGCGGCGCAAGAGACATTGTTTCTTGAGCAATACCTGGATGAACCGATTGAGCAATTGATGTCGCGCCAACTCGACAGAAAGATAGGTCGTGAAGAAATTACCTGTATAGGCAATCTGGCGGTGGCAAATCCACGGAATGCCGGTGTGCTGATTGCGCATGTGATACAACACAGTTTGAGCATGAACTTGCCATGGGGCGTGGCGACCGCGCATCACAGCCTGCAAAATGGCCTGATTAAAGGCGGTGTCGATCTGTTTCCGCTGGCCATGGCTCACCCTGAGCGATTAAGTGCTGAGGAGCGTGCAAAATGGGGCAGTTATTACAAGCATACGCCGCAGATTGTGGCGATTCGCGGTGTGGCTGATCCTTTGTAACTGACACTATTTAAGTGTCACCAATATAAGCACTAATCACCATCATGCTATTACAACAGATTCAGGCACAGGCAATACAATCACCAACACGTGTCGCCCTCGAGGGGCAATCTACACAACTGACTTACAGTGAGCTGGCGGCTGAAATTGCACGGGTGTCTGGCGCTTTGAAGGCGCTGACAAATCGGGCCAGTGTGGCATTGGCACTGGATAATAGCCCAGCCTGGATTGTGCTGGACCTGGCAGTCGTGGCGGCGGGTTGGAGTAACGTGCCAGTCCCGGCATTTTTTACTGCGGCGCAAAAACAGCATGCGATTGTGGATGCCGGTGTCAGCCTGGTATTAACAGATATGCCCGCGGCCTGGCAACAGCTTTACCCAGGCAGTACGCTGCTTGCTGAGTGGAGAGTGGCGGGTCAAACCGTGGCAGTCTTGCGTGTTCATACCCATGATCGCGTGGCGGCAGCCGATAAAATTACCTATACCTCGGGCACGACGGGCGCGCCCAAAGGTGTGTGTTTGTCAGCGCACACCATGTGGCAGGTCGCGAACTCTATTGCCACCCTGATACAGCCAGGCGCCGCTGATCGCCATTTTTGCGTGTTGCCGCTGGCCACTTTACTGGAAAACGTGGCGGGTGTTTATGCCAGCCTGATTTCAGGGGCGACGGTGGTTGTGTATCCATGCCAGGCGGTGGGTTTTACTGGTAGCCAGTTTGATATCAGCCGCTTGTATCGGGGCTTGCAAGGCAGCCGTGCGAGCACTGCGATTCTGATTCCTGAATTGCTACGTGCGTTGGTGATGTATGTGCAAGCCGGACAGGCCGCGCTGACGCAGTTGCGCTTTGTGGCCGTCGGTGGCGCCAAGGTGGTGCCAGAGTTGATCCTGCAGGCCCATGCGCTAGGATTACCTGTGTTTGAAGGCTATGGATTGTCAGAGTGTGCGTCTGTTGTGGCCCTCAATACACCACAGTCACACAAGCCGGGCAGCATAGGCAAGCCCTTGCCCCATGTGCAATTACGCGTGGATATGACCGGTGAGCTTTGGGTAAAGGGCGCTTTGTATCACGGCTACACCCAACCCGAAGGCGGTATTGTCGCGCCGGTGCTGGACGAAGAAGGCTATCTGGCCACGGGTGACCTGGCTTATCAGGATGAAGATGGGTACGTTTATCTGTCGGGCCGCAAAAAAAATATGTTTATTACCTCGTTTGGGCGCAATGTTTCGCCTGAGTGGGTGGAGAGTACTTTAATACACCAGCCAGCATTGCTGCAGGTGTGTGTGTTTGGAGAAGCGAGGCCGTTTAATGTGGCAATTGTGGTACCACAGCCGCAATACAGCGCTGAGCAGGTGGCGCAGGCCATTGCGCAGGTGAATCAACAGCTACCAGACTACGCGCAGGTGGGCGATGTGGTGTTTGCTGATCAGCCATTTAGCCCGCATAACGGACAATTGACGGCCAATGGCCGTTTAAAACGCGATGTGATTGCAGCTGCTTATGTTGCTGAAATCAATGCGATCTACGAAGGAATATAAATGACTTTTTATCAGCAATTATTAAACGCGACCGAGCAGGAGCGTCAGACATTGATGAGCTTGCCGCTGATTGTGCAAGGCGCACAAGGCAATATCACCCTGGAGACATATCGGGCATTTCTCACCCAGGCGTATCACCACGTTAAGCATACGACGCCATTACTGATGGCATGCGGTGGCCGACTCAGTGGTGAATACGAATGGCTGCGTACGGCGATTGGTGAATATATCGAAGAAGAAATGGGCCATCAGGAATGGGTGCTCAATGATATTGCCGCTAGCGGTGGCGACAAAGAGTCGGTGCGCCATAGTGCAACTGCTGCAGATGCCGCCTGTCATGAGACTGAAGTGATGGTGGCGTATGCGTACGACATGATCAGTCGCGTCAATCCACTTGGCTTTTTTGGCATGGTGCTGGTACTGGAAGGCACCAGCACGGCAGTGGCTACCCAGGCGGGTGAGAAAATCATGCAGGCGCTCAAATTGCCTAAAAAAGCCTTCAGCTACCTGTTTTCACACGGCTCGCTGGATCTCAGCCATGTGACCTTTTATGAGAGCTTGATGAACCAAGTGACCAAGCCAGAAGATCAGCAAATCATTATTCATGCCGCCAAGCGCTTTTACCGTCTGTATGGCGATATTTTCAAACATGTGGCGGCACAAGCGGCCAGCCAACCGCTGGTTGCAGCCGCTTAGGAGTCAGTCATGGAGTTACGTAACCTGCATGTGGTGTTAACAGGCGCAACCGGTGGCCTGGGTGCTAAGCTGGCCTTGGCGCTCGCTGCGCAAGGCGCCGTGGTCGGGCTGGTTGGTCGCGACCCGGTTAAGTTGCATGCGCTGCAAAAAAGGGTCGCTGCACAAGGGGGCAAGTCGCATATTATGGTCACCGATCTGGCCCAGCCCAATATGGCCAGCCAGGTGTTAAAACAATCGCTGCGTGAGATGGGGCATGTAGACTTACTGATTAACAATGCCGGAATGATTGAATTCACCGAGTTTGCGCAGCAAACAGAAGTCAGCATCGATAATATGGTGCATACCAATGTCACGGCAACGCTGGTATTAAGCCGCGAATTCGTAGCTTACTTTTTGCAACGCGGGCGAGGTCACCTGGCGTTTGTCGGCTCCATCTTTGGCTCGCTAGGCTTTCCGCATTTTGCTACCTACTGCGCGAGCAAATTTGCTATCCATGGCTTTAGCCAGGCCTTGCGCCGCGAATTAGTGGATACCAATATTGGCATCACCTATATTGCGCCACGCGCGATAGCCACCCCCATGAACGATGACCGCACCAACGCCATGTGGCAGGCTTCTGGCCAAGCCGTGGATAGTCCACAAGACGTGGCAGATAAAATTGTGCAGGCATTGCAGAAAGATAAACAGGAGTTGTTTATCGGCCAGCCACAAAGCCTGTTTGCCTGGCTTAATGGATTGGCCCCCAGGTTGGTGAATGTGGGCCTCAAACAACAAGTCGCCTTGGCGAAAAAGTATTTGTAACTGGCTTGCTTATTCCCATTCCAGTTGCGGGTAGATCACATTCACATTGCGTCGGTTGGCAATGTCGAATAATTGCCAATTGTCGCGCTCGCTGGCGGCGGCGGTGTCCATGGTCTGCTCCATGCTAATGCCTTTTTTGATACTGGTGCGGATGTCAGCCAGCAGTAAATTGAGATACCTGAGTTCATTACCAAGCATGGTTGGCTGGTCATTGCTTTCCAAGCCATGTCCGGGGACGATGAGGGCGTAATGTGACTGGTTAATCTGTTCGAGTGCTGCGATCAGGCGCTTGAGATCGCCTTCCACTACCGGGGTGCGTTGGGCAAATAGCAGGTCACCGGTAAACAGGGTATTGGTTTTAGTGTCGAGTACGGTTAAGTCGGTGTGCGTGTGGGCAACGGTTTGTGCTTGCAATTGCAAGCTGCGGCCTCCTAAATCCAGCGTCAATTGATCGTGCACCATGGTATCCGGTGGAATGGTTGTGCTGGCTTTACCTGCCTCACCGAGCAGTCGCGCATTGAGTTTTTCATACTGTTCTTTGCGTAGCAGCATGGTATTCGCCAGTTTTTCGTGGCCGACAAAGTGGGTGACGCCATTTTGGAAGGCCGCATTGCCATACGTGTGGTCAGGGTGCACATGCGTGTTGATCACATAGCGTATTGGTAGCGGACTAATGGTTTTGATTGCCTGCAATAATTGCTCACCGGTGTGTTTGCTGCCACCGCTGTCAATCACGGCAATGGCTTCGCTACCAACCACCACGCCCAGGTTGCAAATGTCGCCCTGATAGCCGTCGTCGATATCCAGATGTTTACCATGATGCACATACACGCCGTCAGCAACTTTCTTCAACTCGAAACTGTCTGCCTGCACATGACTACAAAACGTTACAAAACCGAATGTAACACCGGCACACAATAGCTTTATTTTTGATAACATGACGACTGCCCATGAATGTTTCATACATCATAATCAAATCATTCATGATGACAAAGTGACTGCTGTCACACGTAATTTCAAGGAGAAAACATGAGTTCCACGCAACGATATACCAAAGTTGCCGTTATTTTGCATTGGCTGATCGGGTTGGCGATCATTGCCATGTTTGCCCTTGGCTGGTACATGGGCGAATTGCCCAAGGATGGCCCAAAGCAAACCGCTTTTGACTTGTTCGACCTAGGGATTTACACCTGGCAGATGGACGAGCCTGCCAGCGCCAGAACCTTGTATTTCAATTTGCACAAGTCACTTGGATTTACCTTGTTGTGGCTGATCCTGTTCCGGGTCTACTGGCGCATCAGCCACACACCGCCTGCCATGCTGGCCAGCTATTCTGCACTGGAGCGTAAAGTGGCGACCGGTGCACATCATTTGCTTTACTTACTGATGGTTGCTTTGCCTTTAAGCGGCGTGCTGATGACGCTGTATAGCAAATTTGGCTTGAAGTGGTTTGGGCTGGAGGTGTTCGGTGGTCTGGATAATGCAGACTTGCGCGATGCGTTCAAAGAGTCTCACGAGCTATTTGCCAATATTCTGCTGGTTGTGTTTATCGTGCATGTGCTTGGTGCGCTTAAGCATAAGTTGATTGATAAAGATGAGACCATGTCACGCATGTCTTTAAAGTAAATCTGCCTGTTAATAAAAAGCCTGCGATTGCAGGCTTTTTTGTCTCTGTTATTCACGAATAACCCCGTAAGCTCTGCAAAAAATGCATTGGCCACTGATTAAAGGCATTAGTGGTCTGCAAAAGATGCAGAGATTATTCTTGTTTTTATTTTAACTGTCTGATTATTAATAATTATTTTGTCGGCATGCCGTTTGCTAAATGGTTGCTATTGTTGACTTAAATGCGATTGACTTCCAGCGAATAGGGAGCGCTTTAGCCGTCAGCAAACAGGGATCAATCAATTAAAAAAGCGGGTAGGCATGTCGCAAGGTCGGTTAAAACAGTGGGGCAGTTCCAGTCACCTGGTCTGGTTGGGAGTTACAATTCTTTGGTTAGGCGTCGCCGCTGTGTTTAGGCCGCTTGCTTTGCCGGATGAAGGGCGCTATGTAGGTATTGCCTGGGAAATGCTAACTTCTGGTGACTGGTTAGTGCCACATCTGGATGGGTTGCCTTATTTTCATAAACCGCCGCTGTTTTACTGGTTGACTGCCGCCAGCCTCAACGTCTGCGGCCCTCATCTCCTCTGTAGTCGTGTCGCGCCGCTGTTATCTTCAATAGTGATGGCCATCGCATTGTTCAGGTTCTTGTTCCTGTATTTAAATAAAAGAACGGCGGTGATGGCTTTCGTGGTGCTGGTCACACAACCATTCTTTTTTGCCAGTGCGCAGTTTGCCAATCTGGATATGCTGGTCGCATGTATGATTTCGCTCACCATCCTGTCTGCAGCAGAGTTTGTCTGGAGCATAGACAGGGAGCGACCAGCGGAACACCATTTAATGTTGACCATGTTTTTTGCGGTGGGAGGAATACTCGCCAAAGGTTTGATCGGCGTTGTATTGCCTGCGGCCGTTATTTTTTGCTGGTTGCTGGCAAGTGGACGGTTAGCTTATATCAAGCATTTTTTCTGGTGGCCAGCAGTGGCGGTGTTTTTATTGCTGGTCAGCCCCTGGTTTGTGTTGATGGAGTCCCAATTCAAAGGCTTTTTGGATTACTTTTTCATCCATCATCATTTTCAGCGTTTTGCCGGATCAAATTTTAACAATCAGGAGCCGTTCTGGTTTTATTTCCCGGCACTCTTGTTGCTCACATTACCTTCGTCATTATGGTTGCTCAGATTCCGTAGGCAGGCGCTTAGGATGTGGACACCTGTGCAACGTGACGTGGGCTTGCTCATGCTGTGCTGGCTGGGTTTTATTCTGTTGTTCTTTTCTATTCCGGTATCCAAGCCCCTGGGCTATATCATGCCGGTGCTACCTGCGTTGGCTACTCTCACTGCGTTATTGATGGTACAGGCCTGCCAGGACCCGGTATTCAAGCGTCGTAGTTTGTGGCTGACGCTGGCTGTGGCCATTGTGGCCTGTGTGATCGCAATTATGACGGTGATTCAGCATGCAAAAAGAGTTGCCTCTTATCAATTGGCCATGCAAGTGCAATCGCTCGCCCATGCAAACGATCAGTTAGTGATGCTGGGTAAATATCAGTTTGACTTGCCGTTTTATTTGCATTTGTCCGCACCGGCCTGGGTCGTGGCTGATTGGACGGCGGCTGCGCGCGAGGTGTTAGATGACAGTTGGGAAAAAGAATTGCTTGAGGCCAAGCGCTTTAACCCACAGGTAGCTGCAGAAAACTTGTTGAACGACCAGCAATTGGCACAGCAAATATGCCATTTGCAGGCGAGTCAGTCACTCTGGGTCGCGGGCGATCCTGGAAGCGCGGCACATCTGCCGTTACTGGCCAATATCGCGCCGCAAGCCAGGGTACGTGATCACTATTTATGGCGCATCAGTCCGGCACAGATTGAGAGTGCTTGCACTAAGATGTAAGTGTTAAGGATGTAAGTATTAAGGGCTGCTTGACGCAGCCCTTAGTTGTATTAACGATGGTATTGCGGACTCAGTTTACGCAAGGTTTCCAGCATGCAGGCTGCATGTTCAGGCGGCGTCCATTGCGTGATGCCATGGCCTAGGTTGAAGACGTGGCCATGACCATTACCATAGCTGGCCAGGATGCGGGCAACTTCTTTTTCGATCGCGGCTGGTGAGCTTAGCAGAATGGCTGGGTCCATATTGCCTTGCAGGGCAACTTGGCTGCCTACGCGTTGGCGTGCTTGCGCGAGGTCGACGGTCCAGTCCAGGCCTAATGCGTCTGCACCAATCGCCGCTTGTTGTTCCAGCCACAAACCACCGCCTTTGGTGAAGACGATGCTGGGCACTGTTTTACCTTCCGCTGTTTTTGTCAGTCCAGCGACGATTTTCTGCATATAATTCAGCGAAAATTCGATATAAGCGTCATGCGACAGTGCGCCGCCCCAGGAGTCAAAAATCATCACCGCCTGGGCGCCTGCAGCAATTTGCGCATTCAGGTATTGAATCACGGTTTGTGACGTGATTTCCAGAATGCGATGCAACAACTCTGGTCTGGCGTAGCCCATTTTCTTGGTATTCAGAAAGTCGGTGCCGCCTTTGCCTTCGACCATATAGGTGGCCAGTGTCCACGGGCTGCCGGAAAAGCCGATCAATGGCACACGACCATTCAACGCTTTGCGGATGCTGCTGACAGCGTCAAACACATATTGCAGTTTGGCCATGTCAGGCACTTCCAGCTTGAGGATGTCTTCCTCAGCTTGCAAGGTACGCTCAAATTTCGGGCCTTCACCTTCTTCAAAATACAAGCCTAATCCCATGGCATCAGGCACGGTCAGAATGTCGCTAAACAGAATGGCCGCATCCAGTTGTGGATAACGGTCCAGTGGCTGCAAAGTCACTTCTGTTGCAAAAGACGGGCTTTGGCACAGTTGCATAAAGCTACCTGCTGTTTTGCGGCTTTCGCGGTATTCTGGCAGGTAGCGCCCAGCCTGGCGCATCATCCAGACCGGGGTGTATTCAGTAGGTTGGCGCATGAGTGCGCGCAAAAAGGTGTCGTTTTGCAGTTGAGTCATTTGATTTAATGGTGATTGCCTAATGAGGCACAGGCAGGTCAACAAAATGTAAAAGCATGATTATAAAGGCCAAGCTGATGTTTCACCTGAAAGAATGTGGTTTTTTTGTGTTATGACAAATAAAAACGCCGATGAAGGTCATCGGCGTTTTTGGATTTGCCATTGGGCTGTATTAGCGTGGCAGGGTAGAACTACCCATCAGGAACGCATCTACTTCACGAGCGCACTGGCGGCCTTCACGGATTGCCCATACCACCAGGGATTGGCCGCGGCGGATATCGCCAGCAGCAAACACCTTGGCTTTGCTGGTTTTGTAGCAGCCTTCGCCATCAGTGGTGGCTTTGGCATTGCCGCGGTTGTCTTTCTCTACACCAAATGCATCCAGCACTTTTTGTATCGGTGAGACAAAGCCCATGGCCAAAAATACCAGGTCAGCCTTGATGGTGAATTCGGAGTCTGGCACTTCTACCATTTTGCCGTCTTTCCACTCGACGCGTGCGCCTTTGAGCGCGGTCAGTTTGCCGTTCTCGCCAATCAGTTCTTTGGTGGTGATAGACCAGTCACGGTCTGCGCCTTCTTCATGTGAACTGGAAGTGCGCATTTTCAGTGGCCAGTTTGGCCATACCAAGGATTTGTTTTCTTTTTCTGGTGGCTGCGGCATCAACTCAAATTGAGTGACGCTAACTGCGCCATGACGGTTAGATGTACCAACGCAGTCAGAGCCGGTGTCACCGCCACCGATGACGACAACGTGTTTGCCTGTGGCTTTGATCTGGTTAGGCACAGTGTCACCGGCCACCATTTTGTTGTTTGGGGTCAAAAAGTCCATGGCGAAATGCACGCCATCGAGTTCACGGCCAGGCACTGGCAGGTCGCGTGGCAATTCCGCACCACCGGCCAGGATCACGGCATCGAAGTCGCGCTCAAGATCCGCTGCGCTGACGTTCTCACCGACGTATTGATTGACTTTGAAAGTCACGCCTTCGGCTTCCATTTGTGCAACGCGACGGTCAATGTTGGATTTATCCAGTTTGAAGTCAGGGATGCCGTAACGCAGCAAGCCGCCGATACGGTCATTTTTCTCGAATACAGTGACGCTGTGGCCCGCACGTGCCAACTGCTGTGCGGCTGCCAGGCCCGCGGGGCCTGAGCCGACCACGGCAATATTTTTGCCGGTTTTGTTCGGGTTGATCTGCGGGGTGACCCAGCCGTTTTCCCAGGCTTTATCAATAATGGCGTGCTCAATGGATTTGATACCTACGGCGTCATTGTTGATGTTCAAGGTACAGGCCGCTTCACAAGGGGCCGGGCAAATGCGGCCGGTGAAATCAGGGAAGTTGTTGGTGGAGTGCAATACATCAATCGCACTGCGCCAGTCCTGGTGATATACCAGGTCATTCCAGTCTGGAATGATGTTGTTGATTGGACAGCCGGTCGTACAGAAAGGAATGCCGCAATCCATGCAGCGCGCACCTTGCTGTTTGGCCTGGTCGTCTGTCAAATGCAGGACGAACTCTTTGTAATTTTTGACGCGATCTTTGACCGGCAGATTTTCTTCTGACAGACGGTCAAATTCCATGAAACCTGTGACTTTACCCATGTGAAATCATCTCTTCCCTGTTGCTTGCTATGGACGCAACCTTGAATAAGGCCCCGCGCGAGGCGGGGCATTTAATTAACAAAAACGATTAAGCGGCTTGTTTGGCAGAAGCTGCTGCCATTTCGGTCAGTGCGCGTTTGTATTCATTCGGGAATACTTTAACGAATTTCGCACGTGAAGCAGGCCAGTCGGCCAGCAACTCTTTGGCGCGTGGGCTGCCTGTTAATGCCAGGTGCTGCTCAATCAAGCCCTTCAGAATCACTTCATCAGGTTGGCCCATGTGCTGCACTTTACCAACATCGGCTTCAGCAGCTTCCACTTTGTCCAGTGACACCATGCTCATGTTGCAACGTTGGGCAAATTTGCCATCAATGTCGTAGACATAGGCAATACCGCCGCTCATGCCTGCTGCAAAGTTCTGGCCAGTCGGACCCAGGACCAGCACAGTACCGCCGGTCATGTATTCACAACCGTGGTTACCCACGCCTTCAACCACTGCCGTTGCACCAGAGTTACGTACGCAGAAACGTTCGCCTGCGACGCCGCTCAAGAAGCTCTGACCGGTGGTTGCACCGTACATGACGGTGTTGCCGACAATAATGTTCTCGTAAGACAAACCGCGGAAGGTTGCTGGTGGTTTGATGATGATGCGACCGCCACACAAGCCTTTACCGACGTAGTCGTTACCTTCACCTGTCAGCTCAAAGGTGATGCCTTTGGCCAGGAATGCGGCAAAGCTCTGGCCGGAAGTCCCTGTAAATTTGACGCTGATGGTGTCATCCGGCAAGCCTGCATGACCATAACGGCTGGCGACTTCGTGTGACAACATGGTGCCTACGGTGCGGTTAGTGTTGACGATAGGCAGTGCGATGCTGACTTTTTCGCCTTTTTCCAACGCTGGTTTTGCCAGTTCAATCAGTTGATTGTCCAGTGCTTTGACCAGGCCGTGGTCTTGTACATCATTGTTTTTGCGTGACACGCTGGCTGGCATTTCTGGCAAGTGGAATACCTTGCTGAAGTCCAGGCCATTGATTTTCCAGTGCTCGATACCGGCTTTCATGTCCAGCAAGTCTGCACGACCGATCAGGTCATCAAACTTGGCAATACCAATGCTGGCCATCAATTCACGCACTTCTTCAGCAACGAAGAAGAAGTAATTGACGACGTGCTCTGGCTGGCCAGTAAATTTCTTGCGCAGCTCTGGGTCTTGTGTGGCCACGCCAACCGGACAGGTGTTCAAGTGACACTTACGCATCATGATACAGCCTTCAACCACCAGTGGTGCGGTGGCAAAGCCGAACTCATCTGCACCCAGCAGGGCGCCGATTAATACGTCACGGCCTGTTTTCATCTGGCCATCCACTTGCAGCACAACACGGCCACGCAACTGGTTCAATACCAGGGTCTGCTGGGTTTCGGCCAGGCCGAGTTCCCATGGCGTGCCGGCATGCTTAATCGATGAAATTGGCGAAGCGCCAGTACCACCGTCATGACCTGCCACCACAATGTGGTCGGACTTGGCTTTGGCCACGCCAGCAGCCACCGTGCCGATACCAGTTTCTGATACCAGTTTCACTGAAATAGACGCTTTTGGATTAGCGTTTTTCAGGTCATGAATCAACTGCGCCAAATCTTCAATCGAATAAATATCGTGGTGAGGTGGTGGTGAGATCAAGCCTACGCCAGGCACTGAGAAACGCAATTTCGCAATGTATGGGGAAACTTTATGGCCTGGTAATTGGCCACCTTCACCTGGTTTAGCGCCTTGCGCCATCTTGATCTGAATCTGGTCGGCGCTGCTCAGGTACTCAGCCGTCACACCAAAGCGGCCGGAAGCCACTTGCTTGATGCGTGAGCGCATAGAGTCGCCAGCCCTCAAGGCTACGTCGGCTTCAATCAGGTCAGAACCCAGCACTTTGGCAATGCTGGAATCCACTTGTACCGGAATAAAACGTTTAACGTCTTCACCACCTTCACCAGTGTTGGACTTACCGCCAATACGGTTCATCGCAATCGCTAAAGTCGCGTGCGCTTCGGTAGAGATGGAGCCCAGTGACATGGCGCCAGTTGCAAAGCGCTTGACGATGTCTTTGGCAGACTCCACTTGATCCAGCGGAATCGCTTTGCCTGCTGATTTGATTTCGAACAGGCCGCGCAAGGTCATGTGACGGCGGGTCTGGTCGTTAATCAGAGCAGCATACTCTTTGTAAGTGTCATACTGGCCAGTACGGGTCGCATTTTGCAGTTTGCTGATGGACTGTGGTGTCCACAAGTGCTCTTCACCACGGACACGGAAGGCGTATTCGCCGCCGGCTTCCAGTGCGTTGGACAATACCGGGTCGGTACCAAAGGCCTGGCTATGCAAGCGTACGGTTTCTTCTGCGACTTGTTCCAGACCGATACCTTCAATCTGGCTCACTGTGCCGGTGAAGTAGTCATTAACGAACTGGCTGTTCAAGCCGATCGCTTCGAAAATCTGTGCGCCACAGTAAGACTGGTAGGTCGAGATGCCCATTTTGGACATCACTTTGTACAAGCCTTTGCCGATCGCTTTGACGAAGTTTTTGCCTGCTTTTTCAACATCGCTGGTCATGGTCTTCATGGTTTCATACACCAACCATGGGCACACTGCTTCGGCGCCGTAACCTGCCAACAGGGCAAAGTGGTGTACTTCACGTGCTGAGCCAGTGTCAATCACCAGGCCTGTGCTGGTGCGCAAGCCTGCTTTAACCAGGAACTCGTGTGTGGCCGAACAGGCCAGCAGCGCCGGAATCGCGATGCGGCTGGCAGACACGCTGCGGTCAGACAGAATTAATACGTTGTAACCGTCATGCACGGCTTTTTCGGCCTGGTCATGCAGGATGTCCAGTGCCTGTTTCATGCCTGCTTTACCTTGGGCAGCGTCGTAAGTCAGGTCCAGCACGATGGACTTGAACTGGCCTTTGGTCAGGGACTCAATTTGTTTGAGTTTTTCCAGGCCGTCCAGGCTTAATACCGGTTGGCTGCTTTCCAGGCGCAATGGTGGGTTGGTTTCGTCAACCGCCAGCAGGTTAGGTTTAGGGCCAATAAACGTCACCAATGACATCACCAATTCTTCACGAATCGGGTCGATTGGCGGGTTGGTCACTTGTGCGAACAACTGCTTGAAGTAGTTGTACAAGGTTTTGGCTTTGTTAGACAACACCGGCAATGCCGCGTCGTTACCCATGGAGCCGGAGCCTTCTTCACCGTTGTCCAGCATCGGTTGCAGCACAAACTTCAGGTCTTCCTGTGAATAACCGAAGGCTTGTTGCGTATCCAGCAAGTCAGCGTTCAGGCTGACTTCGCCGTTGCCAACATTTGGCAACTCGGTCAGGTGGAAGCGGGTTTGTTCAATCCATTGACGGTAAGGCTTGGCTTGGGCCAACTCAGTTTTTACTTCTTCGTCATCAATAATGCGGCCTTGCTCCATGTCGATGAGCAACATTTTGCCTGGCTGCAAGCGCCATTTTTTAACGATTTTTTCTTGTGGGAAGGTGATCACACCCATTTCAGATGCCATCATCACGATGTCATCTTCTGTGACCAGGTAGCGCGCTGGGCGCAAACCGTTACGGTCCAGGGTGGCACCAATCATTTTGCCATCGGTGAACGCCACGGCAGCCGGGCCATCCCATGGCTCCATCAGCGCAGCGTGGTATTCGTAGAAAGCGCGACGGTCTTCATCCATCAGTGGATTACCGGCCCAGGCTTCCGGGATCAGCATCATCATCGCGTGCGGCAGGCTGTAACCACCGGCCACCAGCAGTTCCAGGCAGTTGTCAAAACAGGCAGAGTCAGACTGGCCTTCGGCGATCAATGGCCACAGTTTTTCCAGGTCTTCGCCCAAGACGGCAGACTTCATGGTTTCGTGACGTGCCGCCATCCAGTTAACGTTGCCTTGTACGGTGTTGATTTCACCGTTGTGCGCAATCATGCGGAATGGGTGGGCCAGATCCCAGGCTGGGAAGGTGTTGGTAGAAAAACGCTGGTGCACCAGGGCTAATGCCGAGACCACTCGCGCATCTTTCAGGTCTGTGTAGTAAATGCCTACTTCGTTTGCCAGCAACATGCCTTTGTAGACAATGGTGCGGGACGAGAATGAAGGCATGTAGAACTGTGCTTTGTCTTGCAGGTTGAGCGCGCGAATCGCATGCTCAATGCGCTTGCGAATCACGAAGCATTTGCGTTCAAAGACAGTGCTGTCAGTGGCTGTGCTGGCAATAAATACCTGGCGCATGACCGGCTCAACGGCACGCGCGGCATCAGCGATATTGCTGTTGTCAACAGGCACATCGCGCCAGCCCAGCAAGGTCTGGTTTTCTTCAGCGATGATTTGCGCAAAAATGGCTTCGCATTTGGCGCGGTTATCTGCATTTTGTGGCAGGAAAGCCTGGCCCACGGCGTATTGGCCTGCGGCAGGCAAGGTCATGCCCAATTTGGCGGCTTCTTCGCGCATGAAGGTGTCAGGCATTTGCATCAGCAAGCCAGCGCCGTCACCCAGTTTAGGGTCGTAACCGGTCGCACCACGGTGCGTCAGGTTGTCCAGCAGTTGCAGGCCCTTGGCGACGATATCGTGGCTCTTTTGGCCTTTGATATGGGCCACAAAGCCAACGCCACAGCTATCCTTTTCGTGGCGTCTGTCGTATAAACCCTGAGATTGGGGAGCTAAACCAAACTGGTCGTCCAGAGCGGTTGCGGTATCTTGAGAAGCACTCATCACGTTGTTGTCAGACTGCATGTCCATTGCCAGATTCTTCACTTACAAAACATTTGGAGGAACCTTCAATGATACCGTTAAAGTTTAGCAATTTCAATTGTTTAGCCTGCGTTAAATAACGGATAAATCTATTTTTTCATTTCAATTGAGAATGGTTTTTATTTACCCGTTAAAAATGGCAGCCGAGACCGAAGTTTGGCTGTTTTTACGGCACGGTTGCGCACGTTGTGTACGAGATGTGCGCTGTTTTAATTGAGGAAAGTGGGTTTTTGCGGATTGACGCCTTGAAATAAGGCGCGCATTTGAATTGTCTTATTTAAGCGCCCAATGTGAGGCTTGTGCTTTTATGTGGTCCGTTGGCTTTATTTGCATCATGCGGCACACCAGTGGATGGGCGTGCCGCATGATCATGAGGGATTACAGGCTTGCGAAAGCGGTCGCTGCTGCCTGTACTGTTTGCGCGATATCTGCATCGGTATGCGCTGCTGAAACAAAACCTGCTTCAAAGGCGGACGGGCCGAGGTAAATGCCGCTGTCCAGCATGCTGTGAAAGAATTTGTTAAAGGCATTTTTGTCTGCCTGCATCATCTCTGCATAGCTGCTTGGGTGGCTGGCACTGAAGTACAGGCCAAACATACCGCCTACACTCTGCGCGCTAAACGTCACGCCTGCGGCCTGCGCTGCCTGGGTCAGGCCTGCGGTGAGCTTGGTTGTTTGTGTGGTCAGTTTTTCATAAAAACCTGGCGTTTGCACCAATTTCAAGGTGGTCAGGCCTGCTGTGACCGCCACCGGGTTGCCCGAGAGCGTGCCCGCTTGGTAGACCGGGCCTAATGGCGCTAATACACCCATAATGTCTTTGCGGCCACCAAAAGCACCGACCGGTAAGCCGCCGCCGATGACTTTGCCCAATGTCGTCATGTCAGGTGTGATGCCATACAAGGCTTGTGCGCCGCCCAGGGCCACGCGGAAACCGGTCATCACTTCGTCAAAAATCAGTACTGTGCCGTGTTGGGTACATAGTTCGCGCAGGGTTTGCAAGAATTCCTGATGCGGCACGATTAGGTTCATGTTGCCAACGACGGGCTCCAGAATCACGCAGGCGATTTCATCGCCGATGCTGGCAAAGGTATCTTTGAGCATTTGCGTGTTGTTGTAGTCCAGCGTCAAGGTGTGAGCAGCCACTTCTGCAGGCACACCAGCCGAGCTTGGCTCGCCAAACGTCAGCAAGCCGGAGCCAGCTTTGACTAATAAAGCATCGGCGTGGCCGTGGTAGCAGCCTTCAAATTTGATGATTTTGCTGCGCTTGGTAAAGCCGCGCGCAACGCGGATGGCGCTCATGGTGGCTTCGGTGCCACTGCTCACCAAGCGTACTTGTTCCATGCTAGGCACTAGCGCGTTAAGCAGCTCGGCCATTTCCAGCTCAAGGCCGGTGGGCGCACCAAAGCTCAGGCTATTGGCAGCCGCTTGCTGCACGGCGGCGATGACTTCAGGATGCGCATGCCCCAGGATCATCGGCCCCCAGGAGTTGATGTAGTCGATATATTCTTTGCCATCGACATCCCACAGTTTGGAGCCCAGGCCTTTTTTAAAGAAGATAGGCGTGCCGCCCACGCTGCGAAACGCGCGCACTGGCGAGTTGACGCCGCCTGGAATCAGTTGCTGGGATTTTTCAAACAATTGCTGGTTGCGAGAGGTCATGGATATGTAATCTGCTAAACATCAAAAAAACGTATTCTATCAGAGCGGGCGCGCTTGATCATGCTACTGCAGTTGTTGCAGGCGCTGTTGAATGCCCGGCCAGGCCTGGCTGTCCAGTTGCTGGATATGTTGCTCGGCATTGCTCAGCAAGGTGGGCTGTTGCGTTTGTTGTGCCAGGATAGCCAGACCGCGCCAGGCGTCAATATGGGCGGGCTGTAAACTCACTGCACGTTCATAGGCTTGTTGCGCCGGGCCAGCTTGCCCTTGGCCATGTAGCGCGCTGCCCAGGTAAAAATTGGCCTCCGCCGATTGCGGCTCTTGCATAAGCCATGCGCGTGCAATGCTTTCTAACGCCTGCCAATCCCCGGTTTGATAAGGCTGCACCACTTGCATCCAATACGGGCGTGCATCCGCAGGCAAATCCCAAAAGGCGGTGGCATCGGGCACCGTAGTCGTTACAGCGCGCTGTTGCATCAGGTGTTGTATCCACTCTACAGGCACGCTATAAAAATAAGCATCCTTGCCCGGGCTTTTGAACGTGCTCAGGGATACCAGCTCGCCAGCCTGGTTGAAGGTCGGGCTGCCACTGGAACCCATCATAAAGGCAGCATCCGTGCGTACAATGAGGCTGCCGTCGTAAGGGTATAAGGCACGCTCCTTGCCTGCGATGGTCTGTGGTTTGGGCGGGCCGCCCGGGAAGCCAATCGAAAATACCTCATCGCCATAATGCAGTGAAGCGGCTGAGGCGAGTTTGACCGCTGGTAATTCAAGATATTTGAATTTCAGCAGGCAGATATCATGTCGCCAGTCGGCAATCATCTCGACCGGGCTCATGCTGTCGCCAAACTTAGAAATGCTGATACCGTTGCTATGCGCAACCACATGGCAGTTGGTGGCAACCGTATCTTTATCGACGACGACACCGCTACCGACACCGTGGCCGCCGCTGTTGGTTAAGGCGTGCACTTTGACTACCGAAGCTTTGAGGTGGTAAACCAGGTCCAGGTCGGGCTGGGCATGTGCCGCCTGTGTCAGCAGCCCGTAAGCCAGTAATGTGAAGATATAGGGCAATAAGCGCATATGAACTCCGGCGATAGGATGACAAGCTGTCATTGCAATCTGTTTTTGACTCAAAAATGCAAAAAATTCTCATTCCGGCCCACAATAACCCGTGAAAAGCCATGCAAACAGCGCTAGAATAGCCGATATTTTTGATTGTCTTAAGGATTTACCATGCTGATTACAAGCGAAATCGTCGATTTAAACACTCCAACCGGAGTGATGCGTACTTATGTTCATCGTCCAAAACACGATGGCAAAGTACCTGCGGTTTTGTTTTATTCCGAAATTTTTCAGCAAACAGGCCCAATTGAGCGTGCTGCACGCTTTTTAGCGGGTCATGGCTATGCTGTGCTGGTGCCGGAAGTGTTTCATGAATTAAACCCGATTGGCACTGTATTAGGCTATGACGACGCTGGCCGCGACAAAGGCAATGCCGACAAAATGGCTAAAGACGTGCAAGCGTATGACACCGACAACCGTGCCATGATTGATTACCTGAACGCACAAGCCTGGTATGACGGCAATTTGGGTGCTGCTGGTTTCTGTATCGGTGGCCACCTGGCTTTCCGTGCCGCGTTACAACCAGAAGTGAAAGCAACTGCCTGCTTCTACGCCACTGATTTGCATACCAATATTATTCCTAACAAACCAGGCCAGCACAGCATGGAGCGCGTCAACGAGATCAAGGGCGAGCTGCTGATGATCTGGGGCAAGCAGGATCCACACATTCCGGGCGACAAGCGCGCGGAGCTCTATAACCGCTTTGCGGCCTTGCCTGGTTTGCATTACACCTGGCATGAATTTAATGGCCAACATGCCTTTATGCGCGATGAAGGGGAACGTTACGATGCGCAACTGGTCAACCTCGGGTATCAATTGACCTTGCAAATGTTCGGAAACGTACTCAAGTAAGTGATTGCTAGCAAACTTGAGTGAAAGAAAACTACGGTGCTGAATATAGTATGCCAGTTGCGAATTTCAACACAACGAGCATGCAATATTCAATACATACCCTAGTCCAAGCACAGGCCAAAAGCCTGTGCTTTTTTTACAACTAAATTAACCATTTATTAGAGATAACTATGACTACAAAAAATGCGGATATTGGATTGGTGGGATTGGCAGTGATGGGCCAAAACCTGGCGCTTAACATTGCGGATCACGGCTATACCATTGCGGTCTATAACCGTGACCCAAAAAAAATGCTGAACTTCATTGAGGAATGCAAAAAGAATGAGCCTTCGCACGAGCGCGTGGTAGGTCATGCCGATCTGG
Source organism: Methylophilus sp. QUAN (assembly GCF_015354445.1). Taxonomy (GTDB): domain Bacteria; phylum Pseudomonadota; class Gammaproteobacteria; order Burkholderiales; family Methylophilaceae; genus Methylophilus. The sequence goes on along the minus strand of NZ_JADKYT010000003.1, from coordinate 537,847 downwards.
CTTCTTTTGTATTGAGCATCAAACGTCCTCGTAAAATCGTACTGCTGGTGAAAGCTGGGAGTGCCACTGACGTGACAATTAACGCTTTGCTGCCATTTTTGGAGCAGGGCGACATTATTATTGATGGTGGCAATGCCTTGTGGACGGACACCATCCGCCGTGAAAAAGAGCTGGCTGCCAAAGGCATCGAGTTTATTGGCTCTGGTGTGTCTGGTGGTGAAACCGGTGCGCGTTTTGGCCCTTCATTGATGCCATCCGGCACCCGTAAGGCATGGTCTAGCCTGGAACCGATCTGGCGTGATATCGCCGCCAAGGTTGACCCTGTGACCGGCGCACCTTTAGAAGGTGGCACACCAGGCAAACCGGTGGAAGGTGGTTTCTCTTGTGCTGAATATATCGGCCCTGACGGTGCTGGCCATTATGTGAAAATGGTGCACAACGGCATTGAATACATTGATATGCAGTTGATTTGCGAAGCCTACTGGCTGATGAAAAACCTGCTGGGCATGCCTGCGGATGAAATCGGTAAAGTGTTTGCCGAGTGGAACAAAGGTGAGTTGTCCAGCTTCCTGATCGAAATTACCGCTGACATCCTGCAGCAAAAAGACCCTGCGGGCAAAGGCTTCCTGGTTGACCAGATCCTGGATACCGCTGGCCAAAAAGGCACTGGCCAATGGACTGCTGCCAACGCGCTCGAACTGGGTGCGCCAGCAAATGCGATTGCTGCGGCAGTGTATGCCCGTGCGTTGTCCAGCCTGAAAGAAGAGCGCGTAGAAGCGAGCAAAATTCTTAAAGGTCCGGCGATTGTGCAAGAGAAAGACAAGGCTGCCATTATTGAAGCGATTAAGAATGCCTTGTATTGCTCCAAAATCTGCGCTTACGCACAAGGCTTCCAACTGATCGACAAAGCACAAGTGGCTTATAACTGGAAACTCAACTTCGGTGAGATTGCCCAAATCTGGCGTGGCGGTTGTATCATCCGCGCGCGTTTCCTGCAAAAAATCACCGATGCTTATGCATTGAATTCACGTCTGAAAAACCTGATGCTGGATCCATACTTCACCAATGCGATGAACGATGGTCAGGCGGGCTGGCGTAAGGTGATTGCACTGGCAGTGACCAATGGTATCCCGGCGCAAGGCTTTGCTGCGGCGTTGGCATATTACGATGGTTACAGAAGTGCAGATTTGCCTGCAAACCTGTTGCAAGGTCAGCGTGATTACTTTGGCGCACATACCTATGAGCGTAAAGACCAACCACGTGGTCAGTTCTTCCACCTGGATTGGCCAGAAGCTGGTCGTCCGCAACTGGCGATTGAGTAATCGTTTTGTCGGGCACTGGCAATGGTGCCCGCGAGATGCATAAATAAAAAAGATGGCGCTAGTCGCCATCTTTTTTTGTGAAATGATCAGAAAGCCCTGTTTTAAGGGAAGCAAAGCCAGCTACAGGCTGAGTTCAGATCAGTGTATTGAGACTCAACGCAGTGTCTGCATTGAGTAAAAATCGTGACCCGAAACCGGGTCTTGTGCCAGCGAATGCTGCGTGATTAAACGCAGTCGCAGCTGGACTCTAGAAAGCGGTGTAACTCGTTAATGGCTTTCGTGTGTTGCTGTGCTTCAATGGCTGCCTTGGCATCCGCCAGGTTGGCGGCAGAAGGGTTCAGGCTTGGTGCATAGATTTCGTCCACTAAAAAAAGCTTGGACGGAGTGGCTTGGTGTGACTGAGCGGTTTGCATTTCAATATTCCTTTTGGGATTTCCAATATTCGGGGCACAAAACGACGAATTGTGTTCGTCGTGCATGTGGCGCCAAAATTAACAAAAAGTTCCTTGTACAGCAATGTGAACTCTGCCGTGATGACCAAACTTGTCAATTTCTTACGACATATTTGTATTGCTACAACATACAAGCAAACATGGTGCCATGTTTCCCTACCTTAACGCATGTCCATTCGGTTCGGATGACAGGCTTTAAGCACGCTTGTGCTTGCACCACACATGAAAAAAGACTGCGCACGAAAAACTGAAAGCCAAATGCGCTGATTTTTCGTAAAATATCGGCTTGATTAATCAAAAATGAAGAGCGGCATGCAAATTTTTGTCAACGGTAAAGCCACGGTACTGCCCGCTGAGGCCATGAGCGTGCTGGCGCTGGTGGAGCATATGCAGCTCACCGGCAAGCGCATTGCCATTGAGCGCAATGGCGACATTGTGCCGCGCAGCCAATTTGCCGATGTGCAGTTGCAGGCGGATGATAAGCTGGAAATTGTGGGCGCTGTTGGTGGCGGCTAATGGCTGGCAGACCGTTTTGAAAAGCATTGAATAGAGAGTTTTGAATATGAATGACGCTTTGGTAATCGCTGGTAAGTCTTATCAGTCCCGCTTGTTGGTGGGCACCGGCAAATACAAGGATTTTACGCAGACACGTGCCGCCATTGATGCCAGTGGCGCAGAAATTGTCACCGTGGCCATCCGCCGGACCAATATTGGCCAGAATGCCAGTGAACCTTCTTTGCTGGATTATTTGCCACCCAGTGAGTTTACCTATTTGCCAAATACGGCTGGCTGTTACAGTGCGGATGATGCGGTACGCACCTTGCGCCTGGCGCGTGAGTTGCTGGATGACCATAAGCTGGTCAAGCTGGAGGTGCTGGGTGACCCTAACACCTTATACCCGAATGTGACTGAGACCATTGCCGCAGCCAAAACGCTGGTGAAAGAGGGGTTTGAGGTGATGGTGTATACCTCGGATGACCCGATTATTGCCAAGCAACTGGAAGACATCGGCTGTGTCGCCGTGATGCCGCTGGCCTCGTTGATTGGTTCCGGCATGGGCATTTTAAATCCGTGGAACCTGCAGATTATTATTGAAAGTGCCAAGATCCCGGTGCTGGTTGATGCGGGTGTGGGCTGTGCCTCTGATGCGGCGATTGCTATGGAGCTCGGCTGTGCCGGGGTGCTGATGAACACGGCGATTGCTGCGGCGCGTGACCCGGTGCTAATGGCTAGCGCGATGAAAAAAGCGGTTGAAGCGGGTCGCGAGTCATTCCTGGCCGGGCGCATGGCGAAGAAGCTGTATTCTGCCAGCCCAAGCTCCCCAACCACAGGCATGATAGGCTAATCGTGACGGATACTGGCTTATATGCATGCGAGGTGTCGGTTGCTACCGAGTATTTGGCCGCGCAATCGTCACCCGAGGCGGGGCAATATGTGTATGCCTACACCATCACCATCCGCAATACCGGTAAGACGCCGGTGCAACTCATCAGCCGTCATTGGGTCATTACTGATGCCATGCAGCAAGTGCGCGAGGTGAAAGGCCTGGGCGTGGTGGGTGACCAGCCGCTGCTGGCGCCTGAGGCTGAATATCGCTATACCAGTAGCGTCATGTTCAGCACGCCAAGTGGTGAAATGTTTGGTACGTATCAAATGGTTGCGGTGGATGGTCACTGGTTTGAGGTGGATATCCCGACCTTTTGGTTACATCAGGCTGCCGGTTTGCACTAAGCGTGTTGATGTGGCTGACTTAATCCGGCGTATGCATACGCCAAATATCGACATTGCAAAAAACAACACAGTGATAGCCAACCATATGCTCAAATTCTGCCAGGCGATTGTGCTGGCCTCCATGTGCTTGCTGGCGGGTTGCCAAAGCGTGCCCCCCGTCACCAAACCAACCACACCAGCTAAGCCGCCTGTGGCACCAGCGCCTGAAAAACCAGCGGCGAGCAATGTGCCGACGCAGCCTTATGCCCTGTTAAAGCCAGCCAGTTGGGCAGAATTGCCTGGACTGGCAAAAGAGGACTGGGTTACAAGCTGGCGTGCGTGGATGCAGGGCTGCCAGGGACTCAAAAACAAGCCTGACTGGCAAGCCGTCTGTGCTGTGGCTTTGCTGGTCAAGGCCGATGATGCTGTCGCTATCCAAGCTTATTGGCAGCAATATTTTAATGTGTATCAGACACAGCAGCCAGAAGGTGCGCCGCAAGGTTTGATGACCGGCTATTACCAGCCGGTATTAAAAGGTGCGCGTACCGCCAGCGCCCGCTACCCGGTGCCACTCTATAAAACACCTGCTGACCTGATTACAGTGAACTTGTCCGGGCTGTTTCCTGAGCTCAAATACAAGCGCGTGCGAGGCCGCTTGCAAGGGCAGTCACTCATCCCTTATTACTCACGTGCAGATATTGAGCAAACGCAATCGCCACTGGCGGGCAATGAACTGGTATGGGTCAATGATGCTGTTGAAGCGTTTTTCCTGCAGGTGCAAGGTTCAGGCATTGTCGAGCTTGAAAACGGTGAGCGATTGCCGGTGGGCTACGCGGACCAAAACGGACATCCATACCAGTCTATCGGTAAGCTGTTAGTCGAGCGTGGCGAAATGGTGGCGAGTGAAGCCTCTATGCAAGGGATTAAAACCTGGGGGCAGCAACATCCGGATCAATTGCGCGCCTTGCTGGATGCGAATCCTAGCTACGTATTTTTTAAATTTTTACCTTCAGGGTTGTCCGGCCCGCTAGGGGCGTTGGGTGTGCCATTAACCGCTGCGCGCAGTATTGCGGTCGACCCGTTTTATATTCCATTGGGTGCGCCAGTTTACCTGGCGACCACCTACCCGAATTCGGAAGCCCCGTTGCAGCAGCTGATGCAAGCGCAAGACACCGGCGGTGCCATTAAAGGTGGCGTACGGGCGGATGTCTATTGGGGAGAGGGCGAGTCCGCCGGCAAGTTGGCAGGTGCAATGCGCCAGCAAGGGCAGCTGTGGGTGTGGTTGCCTAAAACATTCCCCTTGCCGCGCTAGCTGCCATGCACCGCATTCATGACAGGCAGGATTCCGGCTGGCAAGCGCATGTTGTTGGCCAGTTGCCTTTGCGGCCATGGTTGCAGGAGCGTGGCTCGTTAACTGCGCGCTTAAAACGTCAATATCCGGATTTCGCTGTGCAGGTCTTATCTCAAGGTTGGCGCAAGCCGAATGTCGATGAACAGGGATTGTTGAGATTGCCAGCGGCTACCCATGCCTGGGTGCGTGAGGTGATGCTCATGGGCGAGGGACAGCCGCAGGTGTTTGCGCACAGCGTCATTGCCCGCAAGGATCTGCGAGGGGCATGGTGTCAGTTGCGCAAGATCGGGCGTGTGCCATTGGGTGCAGCACTGTTTGCCAATGCCAGCGTGCAGCGTGGTCGGTTACACTACCGCAAGCTGTCACCTGCGCACCCGCTGCACCAGGCTTTTTGCCGTCATGCCTCCGTGCAAATGTCACAGAGGCTATGGGCCAGGCGCTCATTGTTTTGTCTGCGGCATTATCGCTTGCTGGTCACTGAAGTGTTTTTGCCGACTTGCGTCCGGCCACCTGTTCGTTAATCCTTATCAGGAATCCTTTTTTATGCGATCACTCGCCCAATGGCATGCTTATTACCGGCTGACACGGCTGGATAAGCCTATCGGCATCTGGCTGCTGTTATGGCCGACCCTGTGGGGTCTGCTGATTGCCGGACAGGGGCGGCCGCAATGGTGGGTGGTGTGCGTGTTTGTGTTGGGCACGATACTGATGCGATCAGCCGGATGTGCGTTGAATGATATTGCTGACCGGCATTGGGATGGCGCCGTGGCGCGCACCCATCAGCGGCCGTTGGCGACAGGGGAAATCTCTGTCAAGGAAGCCTACCTGGTTGCAGCGGGATTATCGTTGCTGGCATTTGTGCTGGTGTGTACGCTGGGCTGGCAGGTCGTGTTATGGTCTGTGCCCGCGCTGTTTCTCGCCGTCAGTTATCCTTACACCAAGCGCTTTTTTGCCATTCCACAAGCCTATCTGGGCATTGCCTTTGGCTTTGGCATCCCGATGACCTTTGTTGCCTTGCAGGGGCAGGTGCCTGCGGTCGCCTGGTGGCTATTGCTGGCCAACGTCTGCTGGTCGGTCGCTTATGACACGGCTTATGCCATGGTCGACCGCGAAGATGACCTCAAAATAGGCATCCGCTCGTCAGCCATCACCTTCGGCCGTTTTGATGTGCTGGCGATTATGGTGTGCTTTGCCGCCATGCTGCTGATATTGGCCTATGTTGCGCATATACTCTCACTGGGCTGGCCATTCTGGCTGGGTTGGGGCGCGGCGGCTGTGCAGTTATGGCGGCAATATACGCTGATTCGTCACCGGCAGCCTAGCGATTGTTTCAAGGCGTTTCTGGAGAATGTCTGGATTGGTGCGGCATTGACCGCCGGGCTGGCAGCCAGCTACGGTTTAGGCGGACTTGCGTAATGTTGAAGGTTCGTCCAACTCAAAGGTAAAGTCTGTCCAGTATTGGAACGGTGTGTGTTCAACCGGCGCCAAAATATAAAGATCTTCTGACAGTTGCTGCAATTCGCGCAAATTGCCATTGATCGGTTCTTCATGGTCAGCCGTTTTTGGCGCTGGCGGCACGGCAGGCAGGTTTTGTGTCTGGCAGGCAATTTCCTTCAGTAGCATCAGGTCTTCAAACACGCTGCGCTCAAAGCCCATGCGTGGTACCAGTCGCGTGTTGTAAACAAGGTCATCAATCAAGGCAATCACCTGCGGTGTGCCCCAAGCCTGCTGTAAAGCCTTCATCACGCGCGGGAACGATTCAATGCCTTGCTGTTTCAAGTCCGGCGCGTGTTCGACGTTGAGGTTGAAGTGCTTGCGGCATTCGCCAGCCACAATATCAAACTCTTGCTGCTTGCCTTCTTTAGATAGCAAATCCAGTAAATACAACCACATCCAGGGCGAGGATTTCGGGTGTTTGGCCAAATGCTGTTGCAAATGATCAATCGCCTGATTCACCCGGCCATGTGTAAACAGGCGTGAGGCATCCTGCATCACTGTCTGGGTGCTTTGCTGTGAGCTCACTTTCTGCGGTACGCCGTGTGGCATCACCGCATCATCGTTGGCATGCATGGGCACCGATTTTAACCGGCTGCTTGTTTTGGTCGGCGTTGGTGGTTGTGTCGGCGTATGCAGGCGGTTGGCGTCACTCGTCTGCTGGGTTGGCAATACAGTGGCGGAAAAAGGTTTGCCGCTTAATGGGCGCGTCGCCGGGCCGGATGCACCCTCGGTCGGTATGGATGGCGCTTCACTTTGCTTGGACGCGCGGCGCGGCTTCATCACTTTGGGCACGGCAGCGTGGCGGCGTAACCAGTCAGCAAAGAAAAAGCCGCTGGCAATCAGTGCGAGCCCTAGGGCAATCACCAAGGTACGCAATAAGTGGTTTTCGTTTTGCAGGCGGGTCAGCTGGGTTTTCAGGGTTGCCAGTATGTCTGCTTGCGCCAGGTTGCTGGCATACAACACGTCAGACTTGGTTTGCAGTTGTTTGAAGTTTTGCTGCAAATCATTGATTTGCGCTTGCAGTGCGGTATAGGCCTCCACCGGGATAGCTGGTGGCGCGGGCGGTAACTCTACGGCTTCTGGTTGAGTGGCAACCGGCTCAGGCGTTGTGTTGCTGACAGGAGGCGGCATAGCTGTCATGGCGATGGCGACGGTATTGTCGGGGTGAATAGTGACAGTTTGTCGCGACTGCTGGCAGCGATCCGTAAGTGTCAGCGTCAGTGGGCTGGCAATGGCGGCATCAGACCACAGCATTAAAACGCCCTGTTGGCTACCCAGGGTGGTGTACTCCAGGTGGACAGGATTGGAATCTGCTGAGGCTTGTTTGGAAGATTGGTTCAGGCTGAAGCAACTGATGTCAGTGTTGGTCTGCACATGATTCAGTGGCAGTTGTGCCAGCAGTGGCTGGCCAGGCGCAGACTCAATGGATAGTGCACCGAACTCTGCAGCTTGCAGCAAGGGCGTCAACGCAAACAGCAGGGAAGCGCAAAGCCCTCGCCAACTGGCGGCGTGAATATATTGTTTAGCTTTGTATATGCCCGAAAGTATCAAAATTATTTTTAGTGTCGGTGCTGCTGTTTAGTTAAATGGCGATGGCTTAAATCAATTCAGTCGCAACAAGTAAACGGGTGCAGAAAGTCAAAACTTGAGCTAATATAGCACCCAGTTGCAATTATCCTTGAAAAAACAAGGCTTGTTTGTGATAAAAGCACGTTTTATGTCAGGTAATTTGCATAATTGATGGCAAAAAAGCCACAAAATTGCTTGCCTTAGTCAGCAACCTGATGCCGTCAGGCTAGTTCGGATTATTTTAGAATAATTCGTTGACAACCTTTCTCAAGCTGACTTATAATCCGCCCTCTTAATTTATACGCTATAACTCGGTAGTTATAAAATGAAAACTTTTTCAGCAAAATCGCATGAAGTACAACGTGACTGGTTCGTGATCGACGCCACTGACTTGGTATTGGGTCGTTTGGCCAGCGCAATCGCTCATCGCCTGCGTGGTAAGCATAAAGCTATTTACACACCACACGTGGATACTGGCGACTACATCATCGTAGTCAATGCGGACAAAATTAAAGTAACCGGTAACAAGGCTGGCGACAAGTTGTACCACCGTCACTCCGGTTACCCAGGCGGTATCACTACAACTTCATTCTCAAAAATGCAAGATCGTTTCCCAGGTCGTGCGTTGGAGAAAGCTGTGAAAGGCATGTTGCCAAAAGGTCCTTTGGGCTATGCCATGATCAAGAAAATGAAAGTGTATGCGGGCGACAAGCACGAGCACATTGCGCAACAACCGCAACCATTAACCATCTAATTTAAGACGATTAGGATAAAACATGATCGGTAAATACAACTACGGCACCGGCCGCCGCAAAAGTTCAGTGGCACGTGTGTTCCTGAAGTCCGGCAGTGGCAACATCGTGGTCAACGACAAGCCAGTTGACGTTTACTTCTCACGCGAGACTTCTCGCATGATTTTGCGTCAACCACTGGAATTGACTAACAACACAGCCAGCTTTGATATTCTGGTGAATGTGCATGGTGGTGGTGAATCCGGTCAAGCGGGTGCAGTGCGTCATGGCATTACCCGTGCGTTGATTGACTACGATGCAGCTTTGAAGAGCGCATTGTCTCACGCTGGTTTCGTCACACGTGATGCACGTGAAGTTGAACGTAAGAAAGTCGGCCTGCGTAAAGCGCGTCGTCGTAAACAGTTCTCCAAACGTTAATTTCCAAGGTTTGTTACAAACCTGTTGTGCAAAAAGGTCGCATTGGCGGCCTTTTTCATTTATATTGTTTTACTTTTTATGCATGGGTCGTTGTTGAACGCGCATCTGGTTTAAAGATATGGAAAAAATCAAAGTTGGCATTGTAGGCGGAACGGGGTATACCGGTGTTGAGTTGCTGCGTTTGCTGGCAAGGCATCCTAATGTGCAATTGCAAGTGATTACCTCCAGGGGCGAGGCTGGATTGCCGGTCGCCGATATGTTTCCCAGCTTGCGTGGTGTTGTGGACTTAAAGTTCAGCGATCCCGCTACGGTCGATTTAACGCAATGTAATGTCGTCTTTTTTGCCACGCCGCATGGCGTTGCCATGGCACAAACGCCTGCGCTGGTGGCGGCAGGCGTGAAAGTGATTGATCTGGCGGCTGATTTCCGCCTGCAAGATGCCGTTGAGTTCGAAAAGTGGTACAAGTTGCCGCATAGCTGTACGGACGTGCTGAAAGAAGCCGTGTATGGTTTGCCGGAGTTATATGCCGCTGATGTGCAGCAGGCACAAGTGATTGGTAATCCTGGGTGCTACCCGACCACGGTATTGCTAGGCCTGGCTCCGTTGTTGGAGCAGGGCTGGATTGATTTTTCTGTGCCTATTATTGCCGATGCCAAATCCGGCGTCTCCGGTGCTGGTAGAAAAGCCGAAGTGGGCACCTTGTTCTCAGAGTCCAGCGATAACCTGAAAGCCTACGGCGTGGCTGGGCACCGGCACCATCCCGAAATTCTGGCCCAGTTAAAGAAACTGTCCGGTAGCGAAGCGGTCAACCTCATATTCGTTCCGCATTTGATTCCGATGATTCGTGGCATGCTGACCACTTTACATGTCAAACTTAACGCACAAGGCAGGCAACAGGCGTTGCAACAAGTCTATGAGCAACGTTACCAGGGCGCCACTTTTGTGGATGTGATGCCTGCAGGCTCACTGCCGGAAACACGCTCAGTTCGCGGTGCCAACGTTTTGCGGATGGCGCTATACCCACAAGCGGGCGATTATGTCACAATCGTTGTCGTGCAGGACAACCTGGTCAAAGGCGCTTCTGGCCAAGCGGTACAGAATATGAATTTGATGTTTAACTTGGCACCGGATGCCGGTTTGCAAGTGCTGCCGTTGTTGCCATAATGATCCGGCCGATACGCAGAAGACTGAGGAACCATTTTGGCCTAACCGCCAAGCAGGTGGCAGTACGCTCGCACAGGCCCTGGTATTTTCAAAGCATGCTGGCGGTTTCTTATGTCCTGATTGGTTTTGCATTAGCCTACTGGGTGGTGCATGATGATGATGGTGAGCATATACGCCAGCGTTTGCGTCAAGTGACCACCGAAAATATTGAATTACAGAAAAAACTGATTGCCTCGCAGCGTGAGCTGCAAGTGGAGCTGGCCACCAGTAACAACCTGGCCAAGACGCTCACAGCGCAGCAGGATGAAAGCATCAAACTGAAAGAAGAATTGGTGTTTTACAAGAATATGACCAAGCGTTAGCAGGCTGCATGATATGGCTGATGCTTAATGGGCATCGCCATTTAAGATAATTCTGAACAGGAAGTAGCATGTTTTTCAAAAAAAGCGTTCAAATCGATAGCCACATTGATACCCTGATTGGCCATGAGACACAAATCAATGGCAATATGCAGTTTGCCGGTGGCTTGAGAGTCGATGGTTTGATTGCCGGCAATGTGATTGAAAAACGTGAACACCCCAGCACTTTGATCATTAGTGAAAACGGGGCGGTGACAGGCGCGGTAGAAGCTTCTAAAATAGTCTTGAATGGCATGATACGCGGCCCGGTCAGATCCTCTGTGTTTATTGAATTGCAAAGCAAGGCACGGATTGTGGGTGACTTGTATTACAAGTCGCTGGAAATGCATACGGGCGCCGTGATTGAAGGAAAACTGATTTATCTGGGCGAGCAGGCAGAAACTGCCGAACCAGAGACGACTTGAAATTAAATTTTTCGTCGCCATATTGTTATTGAGAATTTGACAGGAGTCTATGATGACCGCAGAAGCTACCCTAGAAATGCCAGTACCGCTGGTATTCACCGACAACGCCGCCAAAAAAGTCAAAGAGCTGATTGACGAAGAAGGCACCCCTGACCTGAAACTGCGCGTGTTTGTGAGCGGCGGTGGTTGCTCAGGTTTCCAGTACGGGTTTACTTTTGAAGAAGAAGTGAACGACGATGATACGCAAGTGGATAAAGACGGCGTGACATTGCTGATCGACCCGATGAGCTTGCAATACCTGGCCGGTGCCGAAATTGATTACACCGACAGCCTGCAAGGTTCACAGTTCGTGATTCGTAACCCGAATGCGACCACCACTTGTGGTTGTGGTAGTTCGTTCTCGGTTTAACGACTGCATTCAGTCATGCGTTTTATGATTGAGAAAAGCCAAGCGTGTGCTTGGCTTTTTTTATGTCGGCTGATACTTGTCATGAGTATGGCTGTTATCGGCCAGGGCTGTACCAAGCATGCAGTGGAGGTGCAGGCTATCCCTGCTGGCGCGACCGTACTTGTGCTGGGCGATAGCATTAGCTACGGTACAGGCGCCGAGCATGGTACGCAGGATTATCCGACACTGCTGGCACGCAAGACCGGCTGGCAGGTCATCAATGCCGGTATTGCTGGAGATGTTTCCAGCGGTGGTTTGTCACGCTTACCTGGCTTATTGGCACAGCATCGGCCTAGATTGGTCATTGTTGAGTTGGGCGGCAATGATTTCTTGCGGCAAATGGCGCCAGCGCGTGTCGAGGAGAACCTGAAAAGTATCGTACATCTAGTACAGCAGACGGATGCGGTCGCTATATTGATTGCTATGCCGGAAGTGAGCCTGGCTGGTCCGCTCAGTGATCATCCGCTCTATGCACGCGCGGCCGAGGCAACTGGCGCATTATTAGTGCCCAACGCGGTGTCTGCTGTCTTGTCAGATGGCCGACTGCGTGCTGATCAAGTGCATCCGAATGCAGAAGGTTATCGTCAGCTGGCGGATGCACTGACAAAACAATTCCATGATCTTGGTGTGTTGCGTTAGCGGAGGCGATAGGTATTGGAGAAAATAAAAAGCCCGACAATCTGCTGATGTCGGGCTTTTTATTTTTGCTGATGCAGCCTGCGGCTAGCGCTGATGCAGCGGCACAAACTCTCTTCTTTCTGAACCGACATACAACTGGCGCGGACGGCCAATTTTTTGGTCGGGGTCTGCGTTCATTTCGCACCATTGTGAAATCCAGCCTGCGGTGCGCGCCAGGGCAAAAATGGCGGTAAACATGGAGTTGGGGATGCCCATCGCGCGCATGACGATGCCACTGTAGAAATCTACATTGGGGTACAGTTTGCGCGAAACGAAGTATTCATCTTCGAGTGCGATTTTTTCCAGCTCCATGGCCAGTTTGAACATTGGGTCGTCATGCAGTCCGAGTTCGTTAAGCACTTCGTGGCAGGTCTTGCGCATGATAGAGGCGCGTGGATCCATATTGCGGTAAACACGGTGGCCAAAGCCCATGAGGCGGAAGCTGTCGGATTTGTCTTTGGCGCGTTTGATGAATTCACCAATGCGGCTGACATCGCCAATTTCTTCCAGCATATTGAGGGTGGCCTCGTTAGCGCCGCCATGGGATGGGCCCCACAGTGAGGCAATGCCCGCGGCGATACAGGCAAATGGATTGGCGCCACTGGAGCCGACCAGGCGCACAGTCGAGGTTGAGGCGTTTTGTTCGTGATCCGCATGCAGGATCAGGATGCGTTCAAACGCGCGGGCCAGGATCGGGTTGGGCACGTATTCTTCGCATGGCGTGGCGAACATCATGTGCATGAAGTTTTCAGCGTAACCCAATTTGTTTTTTGGGTACATGAATGGCTCACCTATATTGTATTTATAGCTCCAGGCGGCGATTGTTGGCACTTTGGCTAGCAAGCGCATGGCGGCTACTTTACGCGATTCCGGGTCTGCCACGTTGTTATTGTCGGGGTAAAATGCTGCCATGGCGCCGACGACGGCAATCATGACGGCCATCGGGTGGGCATCACGGCGGAAACCGCGGAATACATTGCTCATCTGGTCGTGCAGCATGGTGTGCTGGCGGATGGTGCCGACAAACTCTTCACGCTGTTGCAGGTCTGGCAATTCGCCATTGAGCAGCAGATATGAGACTTCGAGGAAGTCACAGTTTTCTGCCAGTTGCTCGATCGGGTAGCCGCGGTAATACAGCAGGCCTTGTTCACCATCGATAAAAGTGATGCCCGAGTTACACGAGGCGGTAGACATAAAGCCGGGGTCAAAGGTGAAGTAGCCGTGTTTGCCCAGGCTGCGGATGTCGATCACATCTGTGCCCAAAGAGCCTTTTAAGACGGGTAATTCAATTGCAGCACTGTCGTTGTCAAATGTAATGGTCGCTTTGGTAGCCATAACGTACTCTGTCTTTAAGTCTAGGTTGTCTAAATTATACGCAATCGTTTTTGAATATGGGTGCTTGTGCAGAAATGAGCATGGAAAAGTTAAAAAATCGTCTTCAATCCTGCACCAGTTTAAATCAAACGTTGAGTGCATTCGCACTGCTTTAGGGTGTCTTCGGTTTAATTTTGGTAAATCGCACCTAACACTCGTGGCCCTGCTGCGCCGGTGACGGCAGGCAGGTTGCCGGGTTGATGATCCAGGCAGCGTTGCGCCAGCCAGGCAAAGGCAACGGCTTCCACCCAGTCGACCCCAATGCCGAGTACGTCGGTGCGTTGCACCGGTAGTCCGCATAGCGTTTGCAGCCGGTCTATTAGGGCAAGATTATGTGCACCGCCGCCACAGGCATAAATCTCGGTAGCACCGCTGCAATGTTGCTTTAAAGCCTGGGCAATCGTCACAGCGGTCAATTCCAGCAGCGTGCGGGCGACATTCTGAGGTGTATCCGCATGGGTTTGCAGGTGTGCGTTGAGCCAGGTTTGGTTAAACAGGTCGCGCCCGGTACTTTTAGGGATGGGGAGCGCAAAATACGGCTCCGCGAGCAATGCGTCCAGCAACGCTTGATTGACGCTGCCGCGCACTGCCCAGGCACCTCCGGCATCATACGTCTGACCGGTGTGTTGCAGGGTCCAGGCATCCATGAGCAAGTTGCCGGGGCCGGAATCAAACCCGGTCACGCTGCCACTTATAGGTAAATCACTCAGGTTGGCAATGCCGCCAATATTCAAGATCACTCGATGGGTATCAGCTGCCGCAAAGATTGCCTGGTGAAAGGCGGGCACCAAGGGTGCTCCCTGGCCGCCAGCGGCAATATCTCGGCTGCGGAAATCGCCAACCACGGTGATGCCTGTGCGCTCAGCCAGGCGCGCATGATTGCCTAACTGCACAGTATAGGCCTGGCCGTTGGCCAGATCAGGGCAGTGGCGTATGGTTTGCCCATGGCAGCCAATGGCGGTGACAGCTGCGGCAGAGATATTTGCTGTTTGCAATAAGCCTTGAACTGCCGCTGCGTACAGGTCTGCCAGCTGGTTGGACACTATAGCGGCAGTATGTAATTCGTTGACAGCTGGGGTATGCAGATCCAGCAGGATTTGTCTGATATCCGCAGGATAAGGCAGAAAAAACTGGCTTTGTTGCTGCAGATGCCCGTCTTGTTGTGCGACCAGCACTGCATCCACCCCATCCAGACTGGTACCAGACATCAGGCCAATAAATAGGCGTGTTTGAGTGGGCGGGGCAGAAAAATTCATAAGGCATAAGTGTAACACTGCTCATGCCTTGCTTACAGAAATGCCTGGGATTACGTTAAAATAGCTGTTTTACTTTCGTGACGAAGCGCGCGCAACGCGCGCTTCAAAAAAGAATCTTTATGACAGACGTAAACCAAGCCTCAACGGCGGCTGAAGCCCTGAGTCCAGACATTGTAAACGCCCTGGCGATTATCAAACGCGGTGCCGATGAGTTGTTAATTGAGCAGGAGCTGATTGAAAAGCTGAAAACCGGCAAGCCTTTACGTGTGAAAGCCGGGTTTGACCCGACCGCACCTGATTTGCATCTGGGGCACACCGTGCTGATTAACAAATTGCGCCAGTTGCAGGATCTGGGGCACCAGATTTTGTTCCTGATCGGGGATTTTACCGGCATGATCGGTGACCCGACCGGCAAAAGTACCACGCGTCCACCGTTAACCGTTGAGCAGGTCAAAGCCAATGCCGATACTTATTCTGAACAGGTGTTCAAGATTCTGGATCCGGCCAAAACCGAGATTGTGTTTAACTCCAAATGGTTAAGCGACCTCGGGGCGGCGGGCATGATTAAGCTGGCAGCCAGCCACACGGTGGCCCGTATGCTGGAGCGTGATGATTTCTCCAAACGCTTCAAAGGCAACCAGCCGATTGCGATTCATGAGTTCTTGTATCCATTGTTGCAAGGCTATGACTCTGTCGCGTTGCAGGCAGATTTGGAACTGGGTGGCACAGACCAGAAATTTAACCTGCTCATGGGCCGTGAGTTGCAAAAGCAGGCTGGCCAGTCACAGCAGTGTGTGCTGATGATGCCGCTGCTGGAAGGCTTGGACGGCGTCAACAAGATGTCCAAGTCCTTGGGTAATTACATTGGTATCAGCGAAGCGCCAGAGACGATTTTTGCCAAGATCATGTCTATTTCTGATGACCTGATGTGGCGTTACATTGACCTGCTGTCATTTGCTACCCTGGAAACGATTGCCGAGTGGAAGGCGCAAGTGGCTGCTGGTGACAATCCGCGCAATATCAAGGTTGGATTTGCACAAGAAATCGTCGCCCGCTTTCACGGCCAGGCCGCGGCTGAAAAAGCCCTGCAGGACTTCCAGACACGTGCCAAAGGCGGTATTCCTGATGATGTGCCTGAGGTGGAAGTGGTGATTGATGGCGACAGCATAGGCATCAGCCAGTTGCTCAAGCAGGCCGGCCTGGTCGAGAGCACCAGTGAGGCCATGCGTGCGGTGCAGCAGGGCGGCGTGAAACTGGATAGCGTGAAGGTGGAGGACAAAAACCTGCCGCTGGCTAAAGGCATGACTGTGGTGGCACAAGTGGGTAAACGCAAGTTTGCCAAAATCACCATTAAATAAAAAGCCTGCTAAACAAAAAGGCCGCAATTGCGGCCTTTTTGTTTTATAGCGATTTGCGTAAATTGGCTGGCGGAATATTCAGTGATTCGCGGTATTTGGCGATGGTCCTGCGTGCAACCACAATGCCTTGTTGCGCCAGAGTGTCAGTGATCTGATTATCAGACAGCGGTTTTTTCGGGTTTTCTTCGGCCACCATTTGCTTGATCAGGGCGCGAATCGCCGTGGCTGAGCAAGAGCCGCCTGCATCGGTCGCTACCGAGCTACCGAAGAAGTATTTCAACTCAAACACACCACGCGGTGTAAGCATGTACTTATGCGTGGTGACTCGTGAAACCGTACTTTCGTGCAGATCCAGCTCTTCGGCAATCTCACGCAATACCAAAGGACGCATGGCAATTTCGCCATGCTCAAAGAAGTTGCGTTGCCTGTCCACAATCGCCTGTGAGACGCGCAGGATGGTCGAAAAGCGCTGCTGGATATTCTTAATCATCCATTTCGCTTCCTGCATCTGGCTTTGCAGGTATTGGCCAGAGCTTTCACGGTTGCGCTTGAGAATATCCGCATACAGCTGGTTGATGCGTAGCTTGGGAATCACGCCGTCATTGAGCGACGCCATCCAGATGCCTTTGATTTTTTTGACCACCACATCGTGCTGAATAAAGTGGTCATGGCTAAAGCTGGCAAACTCGTTACCGGGTTTTGGGTTTTGCTGGCGGATCAGTTGCTGCGCACCTTTGAGCGCAGCTTCGTCGCAAGTGAGTACCTTGCGCAGTTTGACAAAGTCTTTGTTGGCCAGCAATGCCAGGTGGTCTTTGGCAATCGCCATTGCAATACGCAGATAAGGCGTTTCAGGCGGCAGTATCTGCAGCTGTAGCAGGATGCATTCACGCAGGTCGCGTGCACCGACACCAATTGGATCCAGGTTCTGGATCAATTTCAGTGCCGTTTCCAGCTCCAGTAACTCGATTTCCAATTCTGGTGGCAACAGGTCGACAATCTCCTGTAAATCCTGCTCTAAATAACCATCATCGTTAATGCTGTCGAGCAAGAACTTCACCAGATCCATGTCCCGCTTAGACAGGTGTGCCAGTTGCATCTGGTTGATCAGGTGTTCGCGCAGGCTGATGTTGCTGGCATCCTGGCGTGAGAAATCGCTATCTTCATCATCGAGGTTGTTGCGGCCAGCCTCATCCCAGTTGCTGGTGCTGCCAAACTCTTCATAGTCGTCCTCAAACTCGGGCGGTGAAAACTCTTCACTCAGATTGGCCTGCTCGCCTTCGTTGCCACCGAGCTCCTCGTGCAACTCTTCGCGCAAGGTCTCTGCTGGCGCGGTAATTTCTGTTTGCGTCGCGACATCAAACGAACTTGCATCGGGTAGCTCAGATTCTGCTGCCCCGGTTGCGGTGGGGGCGTTATCTTCAAATTCGCCCTCTTCACCATCGGCCATTTCCAGCAGCGGGTTTTCCTGCAGGATGGTTTCCAGCTCCTGGCTTAACTCCAGCGTCGACAACTGCAACAGCCGGATAGACTGCTGCAACTGCGGTGTCAGCGCCAGGTTTTGTGAGATGCGTAATTGCAGGTTTTGCTTCATAACTGGTTACAGCCTAAAATTCTTGCCCAGATAGACTTCACGTACGCCTTCGTTCTGAATGATCTCGTCTGGCGTGCCAGCGGCAAACACTGCGCCTTCATTGACGATATATGCCCGGTCACAAATGTCCAGGGTTTCACGCACGTTGTGGTCTGTAATCAAAATGCCGATATTCTGGCTGCTCAGGTAGCGGATAATTTTCTGGATCTCAATCACCGCAATTGGGTCAATCCCGGCAAACGGCTCATCCAGCAGGATGAATTTCGGATCAGTGGCCAGGCAGCGCGCAATCTCTACCCGTCGGCGCTCACCGCCCGACAGGCTCACGGCCTGGCTATGGCGGATATGCTGGATATGTAGTTGATCCAGTAAGGACTCCAGCCGCACTTCGCGTTCTTCTTCTGTATAAGGGCGGGTTTCCAGAATCGATAAAATATTATCGGTCACTGTCATTTTGCGAAAAATGGACGCTTCTTGTGGCAGGTAAGCCAGTCCCATGCGTGCGCGCTCGTGCATGGGGGAATGGCTCACATCTGCGCCATTGAGTGTAATGCTGCCATCGTCCAGTGCGACCAGGCCAACAATCATATAAAAACTGGTGGTTTTACCCGCGCCATTGGGGCCGAGCAGGCCAATCACTTCGCCGCTGTGTAGCTCTAGCGTGGTGTTTTTAACCACGGTGCGGCCCTGGTAGGCCTTTTTCAGGTGGCTGACACGTAAATGGTTATGATCTGGTGAAACTGTTGTCTGCATAAGGCCGTTCTTTAAGGTTGCACTTTCGCGGGCTCATTATTGGCGTCGGCAGGTGCTGGTTCCACTTTGATTTGCAGTGAGCGGTTCATGCGAAGCCCTTGCTGCGAGGTTGGCTTGTTATCAATCACGGGCGGCGTGGTTTTGTTTTTTGGCTGAATGGTTGCTTTGACGCGGCTGCCAGCAGTGCCGTTCGGGTTGGCTTTGGTGCCACCAATCACTTCGGCGTACTCTGCATTGGCGTCATAGCTGATGTAGTCGCCGGTGACGACATCTTCACCACGTTTGACCCAGGCGTTGGTATATAGCTGTACCTTGTCCATGCGTGCGTTGTATTCAATACGCTGTCCACTGCCTTGCATCCACTCGTCTTTGCCAGTGCGTTTTTGCTTGAATGTGGTCGGGTTGCCGGTACAAGTGCTGTGCTGAAAACCATCCTGGTCTTCACGCACAATCATTTTGTCGGCCTTGATTTGCAGGGTGCCCTGGTTGAGGATCACATTACCCGTGTAAATGCTGATCTTTTTGGCATCATTCACAGTGACGGTATCCGCTTCCAGCTCAATTGGCTGGTCACGGTCTGACTCTTCAGCCAGCACGCTGGTTGACCAGTGCAGCAGTGCCCATAAGGTCAAGCAGGTGGCATAAAATAATGGCTTGTGCGTGTTCAACTCATTTCTCCAGAATCAACGACCCTTGTGATTGCCTTTTTTCGTCTTGGCTGCCGGGCTTGCAGTTTTGGCGACGACGGGTGGGCGTACATAATGTACATGTACCCGGTTAAATAATTGCATGGTGCCAGCTTTGTTATCAAAGCGCATGCCGGTGCCTGTAATCACGGTCGCCGGTAGCTGGCGGATGGTGACCGGCAAATCGGTATATGCCAGGTCTGTATCCGGCTCCAGTGTTAAATGCTCGGTCTGCAACTGCATTTCAGGTTTGGCCAGCGTGCCCTGGCGAACCACTTTGACCTGCTTGCTAAACTCGACCAGTTTACCATTGGCCGAGACTTTGCCATGCTGGCCATGAATTTGGGTGTAAGGTTTATCCTGCCCAAACTGGGTGAAGCGCGGGCGTTGTAACTCAGTGTAGTCGTTATCCGGAAAGTGGCGCATCTCTGCGGCTGCTAACACGTATTTGGTATTACCAGTGGCGTCGGTACGCGTGCTGACAAAGTTATAGAGCATGTAGTCCGGATCGTGGCGGCTTAAGCGGCTCAAGCTCAGTGCCTGCTCCTGCACGGTCTGGTTAATCCAGAACGTCAGCAGCGCTAAAAACAGCATGAGCGCAATCGGCAATAAGATGGGGTGTTTAAGCATGTGGGAGTTCCAGGGCGCCAATCAACCTAAACGATTTTTGCCTTGAGTAAATCATGCATATTAAATGCGCCCACTAACTGCTGTTGCTCGTTCACTGCCATAAACCCGTTAATTTTATATTGCTCCATCAGGTTGACTGCTTCAACCGCCATTTGTTGCATGCCCAATAAACGTGGCTGCGTATTCATGACCGTTTTGATTGATTGTTGCGTATCGGTGGCACCTTGCATAAACAGGCGACGCAAATCGCCGTCGGTGAATACGCCGATTGGGTGTTGCGCGCTATCCACAATCGCTGTAAATCCCATGCCTTTGCTCGAAATCTGCGCAATGGCCTCCTGTACGGTGCCATCTTCGCTGATAGAGGGGATCGCATCCCCAGTACGCATGACATCTTTAATTCGTACCAGCAGTCGTCTGCCCAGGCTGCCACCTGGGTGTGA
Organism: Methylophilus sp. QUAN; assembly: GCF_015354445.1. Taxonomy (GTDB): domain Bacteria; phylum Pseudomonadota; class Gammaproteobacteria; order Burkholderiales; family Methylophilaceae; genus Methylophilus. Next base: position 517,572 of record NZ_JADKYT010000003.1, on the reverse strand, counting down.
CCGCGCAAAGTCCTCGGCAGTGAATTCGCGCAAGTCGAGCACGCAGAGCGCCAACGCATCGCCCAATGCCAGCGCGGCTGTCGTGCTGGCTGTGGGTGCCAGGCCTAGTGGGCACGCTTCGTGGCTGACCGCGGCACTTAAATGCACGTCTGACTCGCGCGACAGGGTGGAGTCTTCACTACCGGTAATGCTCAGGATACGGGCACCAATGCGGCGGATGGCAGGCAAAATGTTGATGATTTCATCACTTTCGCCGGAATTTGATAATGCAATCACCACATCTTCAGCCGTGATCATGCCCAGGTCGCCATGACTGGCTTCCGCTGGATGCATAAAGAAGGCCGGGGTGCCGGTGCTTGCCAGGGTGGCCGCAATTTTACCGCCGATATGGCCGGATTTACCCATGCCGGTGACGACGATGCGGCCGCGGCAGGCAAGAATCATGCTGACAGCCGCTTCAAACTCGCTGCCGATACGGTCGGCCAGTTGGCGGATTTCATCTGCCTCGTGCAGCAGTATGCCTCGTGCACGCGTCACGATGTCTGGACTTTTTACGAGGTGGACACCTGATTTTGCTGTGTTCATGGCGGGTTAGTATAGCAAGTGACGCCCCCGGCAAGAAAGCGAAACACAGCTTTTTTACGGATTTTTTATTAGTGGGCACATTTTTTGCATAAAATAGTGTTTTATGGCAGGATGCATCATCCTGAAACACAACTGTTTCAGAATATATCACTGACGATGCGTCTTAATATATTGTTCGCTGGCTGGTACTACGTCTGCACGGCCTGACATTAATGCTTTAGAATTTTTGCATGTTTGATTCCCTGATCCACTTATTATTATTGCTCACCAGCTCGGTCTTCGCCGTCGGCTTGTTCCGCATCCTGGGTTTGCCCGCGATGCTGGCTTACTTCATGATTGGCATTGTGCTCGGCCCGCACGCGCTGGGTTTGCTGGAAGACGAAGAAACTGGTCGCCAGGTGGCCGAGTTCGGTATTGTGTTCCTGATGTTTAGCATCGGTCTCGAGTTCAGCCTGCCTAAACTGTATGCCATGCGCAAAACCCTGTTTGGCCTGGGCGGTGGGCAGGTGGTGCTGACCTTGCTGGCCAGTCTGGTGCTGGGCAAACTGGCTGGCCTTAGCCTGACCTCTGCGTTCATTATTGGTGCAGCCATTACTATGTCTTCGACCGCCATTGTGTCCAAAATCCTGATGGAACGGGTTGATTTAAACTCCAGGCACGGACGTTTGAGTATCGGCGTGCTGCTGTTCCAGGACCTGGCAGTGATCCCGATTCTGGTGCTGATCCAGACCTTAGGCTCACACAGCGATAACTGGCTCGATGTGCTGGGACTGACCTTGTTCAAGTCCTCAATCCTGCTGTTCTTACTGTTCAAGTTCGGCAAAAATATCCTCAACTTCTGGTTTGAATTGGTCGCCAAACAACGCTCACGCGAGCTGTTTGTACTGAATGTATTGATGGTGACCTTGTTAATGGCCGCAGCCACTAACTTTGTTGGCTTGTCGTACGCCCTGGGTGCGTTTGTCGCGGGCATGCTGATTTCAGAAACCAAATACCGCTACCAGGTGGAATCTGATATTGCGCCGTTCCGCGATATTTTGCTGGGGCTATTCTTTATCAGTGTCGGCATGTTGCTCAACGTGTCTGTGCTGGTTGAGCATATCGGGTTGATTGTGGTGCTGCTCGCCCTGTTCCTGTTATTCAAGATCGGCCTCATCGCACTGTTAACCAAGTTCTACGGTTTTGAAATGGGCGTAGGCGTGCGTACCGGGATCATTCTCGGTCAGGCGGGTGAGTTCAGCTTTGTGGTGCTGGCGCTGGGGTTGCAGACCAACCTGATTGATGGCGACTCCTTGCAACTGGTATTGTCTGTTGCTGTGTTATCCATGCTGGTCGCGCCGTTTATTATTCAAAAAAACGGGCGTATTGCGCGTGCACTGGTCAAGAGTTATAGCCGCAACAGCATCAAGGTGGTGGATACCATCCAGGAGCATAGTCAGGACCTGCGCGACCATGTGATCATTTGCGGCTATGGTCGTAGCGGCCAGTATCTGGGACGTTTTTTGCGCGAAGAAAATATCCCTTATGTCGCACTGGATATGGATGCCAGCCGCGTGCAAGAAGCGGCCTCAGCCGGTGAAAATGTGATTTATGGGGATGCCGGGCGGCGCTCTGTGTTGGAGGCTGCTGGCTTGGCCAGGGCCAAGGCTGTAATCATCAGTTACGCTGAAACACGCGGCACCATGAAGGTGTTGCATGTGATTCAAGAGCGCAACCCCAATCTGCCAGTGATTGTGCGTACGCACGATGACAGTGAAATGGATGCATTGAGAGATGCTGGTGCAGCCGAAGTGGTGCCGGAAATCCTGGAAGGCAGCCTGATGCTGGCCTCACATGCGCTGGTGACTTTGGGCATTCCGCTGAACCGGGTGGTTAAGCGTATTCGCCTGTTCCGCGAAGAACGCTACAAGATGTTCAAAGGCTATTTCCGCGGCGTGAGTGATGCAGATACCTCGACTGCCTCATTGCCACAATTGCATTCGGTAGAAGTTTATAAAAATTTCTATGCGCACGGCTTGCGGCTAGACCATATCCCGTTTAGCGACTTTGCCGTCGAGGTTAAGCAATTGCGCCGACCCAATATGCCCGAGCCTATCTCTCCCAGGGATGATATCGTGTTGAATGAAGGCGATATCCTTGTCTTGCTGGGCAGTAACGCCGCCCTGATTGCGATGGAAGTCTATCTGATTTCCGGCCGCAAACCATAAGGCATACACACCATTGGCTAAGCGTTCAGTCGTGGTCGTCGGCGGTGGCATCGTCGGATGCCTGACCGCCATGCAATTACGCAAGCAAGGCCATGCGGTCACGCTGGTTGAGCGCAACATCATTGCCGCACAAACCTCGGGTGAATCTTCATGGGCCGGGGCAGGCATTGCTTTCCCTTTGCTGCCGTGGTTTTACCAGGATGTGGTCAATGAGCTGGCATTGGCAGGCGCGCGCGCCTATCCGGCCGTGAGTGCTGAGTTATATGCCGAAACTGGCATAGACCCCGAATGTAGCCAGAGCGGGATGTTGATTCAACCGCCGTTTGACCAGCAGCAAGCCATAGACTGGTGTACGCGCTTTGGCCTTGAATACGCGCTACAAGGTGGCAACCTGCTGATTCCCGAAGTCGTGCAGATCCGCAACCCACGCCTGTTGCAATCACTCAAGGCCTGGCTGATCAAGCATGGCGTCATCTTGCGTGAGCAAACGCAATTGATGCCGCTGCAAGAGGGGGGCGCACCAATCACCCGCTGGCAAACCACCACTGGTGATACTTTGTCTGCCGATGTGTTTGTCGTCACCTCCGGTGCCTGGAGCTTCGAGCTGCTTAAACAAACGGCCTCCAGTCTCGATATCAAACCCATGCGCGGGCAAATGTTGTTGTATCACATGATGCCTGGCCTGTTGCCGCATATTCTTTATCGCGACGGGTTCTATATGCTGCAACGCCGTGATGGGCACTTGCTGGCAGGTAGCAGCCTCGAGGATGTCGGTTTTGATACAGGCGTCACCGACAGTATGCGGCAGGAAATGCTGCAAAAGGCTGAGGCTATCTTACCTGCCTTGAAGGGGCAGCCGATTATCAAACACTGGAGCGGTTTGCGGCCGGGAACGCCGCATAATATTCCTAGTATTGGGCGACATCCGCAGATTGAGAATTTGTACCTGAATACTGGTCATTTTCGTTATGGGGTGACCATGGCGCCGGAGTGTGCGCGGCGGATTGCGGCGTTGTTGGGTTAGGCTGGGAAAGTAATTCTTTGGCGGATTGGTTGGGAGGTTGCTTTTCGCCTTTTCGGCGAGTTACTTTTCTTTGCTTGCCCAAAGAACAAGTAACCAAAAGAAAGTGCACCCCAGCTTCCGCTTGTTTCCTGTGCTACTCGGCTTGTCGGGCGGCAATCAAAAACTCGCTCCTACGGAGCTCAAACAGTTGCTTGCCGACAACTCCCGTCAACCCTGCGTTGCTCGGCGCGGCAGATGGGGACCCCGAAACCCAGATGAGCACCACCATTAGTGCTCTTAATAAACCAATCTGTTTTTTTAACCGTTCAAGCTTCTATGCTGTAAGTTTGGCGAGATAAGTCCCATCCCATCACGCTGAGTAGCGGAGACAAAATAAGAGTAGAGGGAGCGACTGTCCGAATCCCGCAGCAGCTCACGTTTTGTGTGAGCTGCCAGGTTGAGTTTCGTGACCGCTTATTTTGTTGAGCAACGCAAGGAAGCCGAAGGCCGTGATGGCTGGGTGCCCTCTTCTTTGGTTACTTTCTGAGGGGCAAGCATCAGAAAGTGACTCGCCTAGAGGCGAAAGAAATGCCTCGATACGGTAAGTGTCGCTTGAAAACGTAATTCTTAGTTACTTGGATAGGCTTTCGTTACTTAAACGGCTACCCAATCCCCACTTTTCCCGCCATGCTTCTCCAACACTCTCACCCCTTGTATGGTCATGCCTCTATCAATCGCCTTACACATATCATAAATCGTCAGCAAGCCCATCTGCACCGCGGTGAGCGCTTCCATTTCAACTCCTGTCTGGCCTGTGGTTTCGCATTGCACGCGGCAAGTGATGCTGTGTTGCGTTTCATCTGCCATAAAACTGACATCGACTCGGCTTAGGCTAAGCGGGTGGCAGAGTGGGATCAAATCACTGGTTTTTTTGCTGGCCTGGATCGCTGCAATACGGGCGATGCCGAGCACGTCGCCTTTTTTGGCATTGCCTTGCAGGATGGTTTGCAAAGTAGCGGCTTGCATGGTGATGTGACCTTCGGCAATGGCAATGCGCTTGGTATGCGCTTTGTCGCCGATATCCACCATGTGGGCATGGCCTTGGGCATTAAAATGGGTGAGTCCTGAGGTTGATTTTGTCATGGGTTTACGCGTGTGAAAAAGGATGAACTCAAGCGATGAAGTCGTTATCATAACAAGTTTGGGTAGTTGGCACAGGCTTGTGATCAGGTTGTGCCATTTCAAGCGCTAGGATTCATGACTTTTAAAAACCTTCAACATGCTTATCAACAGAGTAGCCGCCACGTGGTACGTGGCTTGCTGTTGTGCGGCCTGTTGCTGGTGCCGGGCGCGGCCTTGCAGGCCAATTATGCGACAGGTGTATTTTCGGGTAAGCCGTATGAGCCGGATGATCTGGACTTGAGTTTGCCGTCAGATTCATCTAATCAATTGCCGGAGCTGGGCGATGCTTCGCAAACCGTATTGTCATTGCGCGACGAGGAAAAAATTGCGCACCAGATCCTCAAGCAGGTCGCCACCAGTGAAGATGTGCTGGATGATGCTGAAGTGACGGATTATTTGCAGGCGCTGGGGACGCGCCTGGGGGAAAGCAGCCCTGACCGGCAACAAAAGTTTTATTTTTTTGTGGTGCAAGACAAGACCATTAACGCGTTTGCCATGCCTGGTGGCGTGATCGGTGTGCATACCGGTTTGTTTATGGCGGCCAACAGCGAATCAGAACTGGCCAGTGTGTTAGGGCATGAGATCGGCCATGTTACCCAGCATCACCTGGCGCGTATGCTGGCGTCACAAAAGTACGATATGTTTAAGAATATCGCGGCAACGGCGCTGGCGTTGTTGATTGCGCGCTCTAATCCGCAGGTGGGCATGGGGGCTATGACGGCCGCCTCGGCGGCCGGGATACAAAAGCAGCTGGATTACACGCGTGAACATGAGCGCGAGGCAGACCGTGTTGGCCTGACCATTTTGCAGGATGCAGGGTTTGATGTGCGCGCCATGCCCGCTTTTTTTACTACCATGCAGCGCGCGACACGTTTTGCTGATGGTGGCAGCATGCCCAGCTATTTGCGTACGCACCCGCTGACCAGTGAGCGGATTGCCGACATTGGTAACCGCGTGCAAAACCTGCCTTACAAGCAGGTGAATGAAAGCCTGACTTTTTTCCTGATGCGGGCAAAAATTCGTGCTTTTGAGGGCGCCCCGCAACAAATGGTAGAAGAGTTCCAGAACAATATTAATGAAGGGCGTTTTCAGAACGAGGTGGCGGAACATTACGGCCTGGCCTATGCCTGGCTGCGGGCTAATCAACCCAAGAATGCGCAGGTGGAAGTCGATTGGCTGGTGCAGCATGGCATGAATAACCCTTACCTGATCACCCTCAAAGGTGTCACCTTGGCCAAACTGGGACAAGTGGCGCAAGCGCAGGCGCTGTTTGTGCAGGGCTTGCAGCAATATCCCAAGCACAGAATTTTGGCGCAAGGGGAGGCTGAGTCTCTGGTCCGCGGTAATCAATGGGCGCAAGCGGTGACATTTATTCAAAAACAGCTGGATACTTTTCCGGATGACCCCAAGTTATATGATTGGCTGGCGGCGGCTTATCAGGGGCAAGGCAAGCAGATGTTGCGGCATCAGGCCTTGGGCGAGAGCTATGTACGTAAATATGATTTGCCACGCGCGATTGACCAGTTTGAAATTGCCAGTAAAACCAAAGATGGTGATTTTTATCTGCAATCCAAAGTGGAAGCGCGGTTGAAAACGCTCCGGCAGCAGCTCAAGCTTGAGCAAGGCGATGATAAAAACGGATGATAGGGGGCGCGATGCAGAGACGGGCGTGGTTAAAGGCGGGCCTGGCATTGATTGCCATGCCATTCTGGCTGGTGGCGCGCAAGCTGGAGGCGGCTACCTGGTTTACGCAAGCTTTTGAGGCTAAGCAAACAGCGGACGTTATAACTGCGCTTAAAGCGACCGCGGTGCCCGTGTCGCCTGATTTACAGATTGATGCACCACAAAAAGCTGAAAATGGTGCCGTGGTACAGGTGGAGTTGGCGAGTAAGCAGCTCGCTGGTAGCCTGAGTAGCTTGCGCTTGCTGGCCGATGCCAATCCGACGCCACTGATTGCCAGTTTTGAATTCGGTAAGCAGGTGTTGCCCAAGCTGGTGACGCGCATCAAGCTGGCGCAGTCTGGCGAAGTGATTGCCCTGGCGCAGCAGGCCAACGGTCAGTTCCAGCAACAGCGACGCCAGGTGATTGTGCTGGAAGATGGCTGTGCCGGTAGTGAACGTGAAGAACCGTTTGCCAGCAGCATGAAAATGCGTGCACGATTGATGGATGAGCGTTCGCCAGGCAAGCCAGTCACTGAACTAAAGATTATTATTTTGCATCCCATGCGTACCGGCCGCAGCAAAAACGATGACGGCCAGCTACTGCCTGCGCATTTTATGCAACTGATGCAGGTGGTGCTGAATGGACAAGTGATTATTGATGTGCAAACCGGCACTGGTATTTCGCGTAACCCTTACTTTACCTTTTATCTACAAGACGCCAAGGTGGGGGATGTGATTGCGGTAAACTGGCAAGATAACCTGGGTTATGAAGGCCATGGTCAGGTCTCGGTGTCGGCCTGATTTTTAATCGTTAATTTTATTGATTAATAATATTTATCAATAAAATTAATATAATCAATTTTACATATAATGTATGTGTGCTTAAAATGCATCCATTCGCTGTTGAAATGCAGCAAATCTTTAATTAACCCGTGTTCTAAATTATATAAAAGGAGAACTACATGTCATTGATTAACACACAAGTACAACCATTTAAGGCGCAAGCATTCCACAACGGTAAATTTATCGAAGTGACTGAAGAGTCTTTGAAAGGCAAATGGTCTGTGTTGATTTTTATGCCAGCAGCGTTCACTTTCAACTGCCCAACAGAAGTTGAAGATGCGGCTGACAACTACGCAGAATTCCAGAAGGCTGGTGCTGAAGTGTACATCGTGACCACCGATACGCATTTCTCCCACAAGGTTTGGCACGAGACTTCACCAGCAGTGGGCAAAGCAAAATTCCCATTGGTTGGTGACCCGACACATCAATTGACACGTGCATTTGACGTGCATATTGATGAAGAAGGTCTGGCATTGCGCGGTACATTCGTGATCAACGCTGATGGTGTAATCAAAACAGCTGAAGTGCATAGCAACGAAATCGCCCGTGATGTGAAAGAAACCTTGCGTAAGTTGAAAGCAGCGCAATACACCGCTGCCCACCCAGGCCAGGTTTGCCCAGCCAAATGGAACGACGGTGCTGCAACATTGACACCATCTTTGGACTTGGTAGGTAAGATCTAATCTTATTGCCTTGAGCAAAGCCCTGCGCAAGCAGGGCGCTCAGGTAAAGTCACCCGGTTGTCTTTAATATGGCGGTGGTTTTACCTGAGCGAGCTTCCCCCCAACCATGTTTGATTGCCATACGATATGGCCACGGCTTGTTGTTGCCGCAAGGTTTAGACAAGTGCGTGAATTTGGAGAGTAAAAATGTTAGACGATACCTTAAAGACACAACTGCAAACCTACCTGGGCATGCTGCGTCAGCCTATCCGTCTGATTGCATCCCTGGATAACAGCGACAATGCGGCCAAAATGCGCGAGTTGTTGCAAGAGATTGCTGCGTTGTCAGACAAAGTCAGCCTGGACGAAACTGGTGATGATGCCCGTAAACCTTCTTTCGTGATTGCTAAAGAGGGCGAGACCCGTGGCGTGCGTTTTGCGGCGATTCCATTAGGCCATGAGTTCACTTCACTGGTGTTGGCCCTATTATGGACCGGCGGCCATCCACCCAAAGTGGAGCAGGATGTGCTCGACCAGATCAAGGCGCTCGACAGCGATTTGAACTTTGAAGTCTATATGAGCTTGTCTTGCCATAACTGCCCGGACGTGGTGCAGGCAACCACCTTGATGACGGTGTTTAACCCGCGCATTAATGTGACGGTGATTGACGGTGGTTTGTATCAGGACGAAGTGAATGCGCGCAACGTGATGGCGGTGCCGGCCACTTTCTTGAATGGCGAGATGTTTGCCTCTGGCCGTATGCTGGTGGAAGAGTTTCTGGCCAAAGTTGATACTGGTGCAGTTGCAAAAGAAGCCGAGAAAATCAGCGCCAGAGAACCGTTTGATGTACTGGTGGTTGGCGGTGGACCAGCGGGTGCTTCAGCTGCGATTTATGCAGCCCGTAAAGGCATACGTACCGGTATCGTTGCTGACCGTTTTGGTGGTCAGGTTAATGACACACTGGCGATTGAAAACTTTATTTCTGTGAAAGAAACCGAAGGGCCAAAACTGGTAGCAGCACTTGAAGAGCACGTGAAAACCTATGACGTGGATATCATGCCGTTGCAACGTGCGGTTGGCCTGAGTGAACCACAAAAGGACAACAAACATGCTGGCCTGATTGAAGTGAAGCTGGAAAGTGGAGCGACCCTGCGTAGCAAGTCTGTGATTCTGGCCACAGGCGCCCGTTGGAAAAACCTCAACGTGCCTGGTGAAGTGGAATACAAAAACAAGGGCGTGGCGTATTGCCCGCACTGCGATGGACCTTTGTTTAAAGGCAAGCACGTGGCGGTAGTCGGTGGCGGTAATTCTGGTGTTGAGGCCGCAATCGATCTGGCTGGTGTGGTGGGGCATGTGACTTTGCTGCAATTCGACACCGAGCTCAAAGCCGATGCCGTGTTGCAACGCAAGTTGCGCTCACTGCAAAACGTGACTATTTTAACCAGCGCGCAAACCACCGAAATTACCGGTGACGGTACACGTGTCAACGGCCTGACTTACCTGGATCGCGTCAGCGGCGAGAGCAAGCATGTTGCACTGGAAGGCGTGTTTATCCAGATTGGCCTGGTGCCGAATAGTGACTGGTTGAAAGGTACTTTGGACCTGAGCAAGTATGGTGAGATTGAGATCAACAACCATAACGCCACCTCATTGCCAGGCGTGTTTGCGGCGGGGGATGTGACAACGATCCCTTACAAGCAAATCGTCATTGCCATGGGTGAAGGGTCTAATGCAGCACTGGGTGCGTTTGATTACCTGATTCGCCAGTAAGTGTAGTAGCAATAAAAAACCTGCTTCGGCAGGTTTTTTTATTTGGGGTGACTTGGAAAACTGATCAGGAAACTAAAGACAATGAAACCGCTTCGGCGACTTTAATCCCATCCACTGCAGCAGACAAAATACCGCCTGCGTAACCAGCGCCTTCACCACATGGAAACAAACCTTTGGTATTAATGCTTTGCAATGTGTCGTCGTCTCGTTTGATACGGATAGGGCTAGACGTACGGGTTTCCACGCCCGTCAAAATGCCATCTTTCAGATCAAAATTTGGAATCTGTTTAGCAAAGGCTGGAATCGCTTCGCGAATGGCTTCAATGGCGAAAGTGGGCAACGCAGACTCAAGGTTGGTGAGATGTACGCCAGGTGTGTAAGACGGCGTCACTTCACCAAAGGCGGTAGACGGCTTATTCGCCAGGAAATCACCAATCAATTGCCCGGGTGCGGAATAGTTGCTGCCGCCCAGTACAAACGCCTGACTTTCCAGTTGGCGCTGTAATTCAATGCCGGCCAATGGATGATCGGGATAATCCACTTCCGGGGTAATGCCGACCACAATGCCTGCATTCGCATTGCGCTCGTTACGGCTGTATTGACTCATGCCGTTAGTCACGACGCGATTAGGTTCGGACGTGGCCGCGACGACGGTGCCGCCAGGGCACATGCAGAAGCTGTATACACTACGGCCATTTTTGGCGTGGTGTACCAGTTTGTAGTCTGCGGCGCCCAGCTTTTGCAGAATATCGTCGCTATAACTTTTGCCGTAGCGCGCACGGTCAATCAGGCTTTGCGGATGTTCGATACGGAAGCCAATCGAGAACGGCTTGGCTTCGATATAAATGCCTTTTTCATGCACCATTTCAAAGGTGTCACGGGCGCTGTGGCCCACGGCCAGTACCAGGTGGTTGGTCGGCAGGTATTCACCGGTATGCACGGTGACGCCCTGTACCTGTTGGTCTTTGATATCAATGTCGGTCACGCGTTGGCTAAAGCGGATTTCGCCGCCCAAGCTGATGATAGTGCTACGCATTTCCTCCACCATGCTTACCAGCTTGAAGGTGCCGATATGTGGATGGCTGATATAGAGAATTTCTTCCGGTGCGCCAGCTTTAACAAACTCCTGCAGCACTTTGCGGCCGTAATGTTTGCTGTCTTTAATCTGGCTATAGAGTTTGCCATCAGAGAATGTACCGGCGCCACCTTCACCAAACTGCACGTTGGATTCTGGGTTCAATTCGCGTTTGCGCCATAATCCCCAGGTGTCTTTGGTGCGTTGGCGGACTTCTTTGCCACGTTCCAGCACAATCGGTTTGAAGCCCGCCTGGGCGAGAATCAGCGCAGCAAAAATCCCGGCGGGACCAAAGCCAACCACTACCGGTCTAAGCGTGTTTTCTACAGCCTTTTCGGGCGCGGTCGTGACAAATTGATAAGTGGTATCCGGCGCGGGTTTGATATGCGGATCTTTTTTAAACTTGGCTAAAATTTTCGCCTCGTTTTTGACTTCGGCATCTATGTTATACACATACAAGATCGCATGCGATTTTCGCGCATCTACACCGCGTTTAAAAATCTCAAAACTGATTAATTCACTTTCAGGAATTTCCAGTCGTTTGAGGATTGCCGCTTTGATCTGGTCGTCCTGATGTTTGAGGGTTTCGGCTTGTACCAGCGGCAGTTTGATTTCGGTAATGCGTAACATAAAGGTCTCGTGGATAGTGGTTATCTATCAAAACTCTATTTTATTATAATCAGACTAGTCGTATCATAGATTTTATTCGGCTTCGATTTAATCTGCGCAAAAAAATGACGATATAAACATCGTATGTTTAATTACAAGCGACGAATACTTATCCCGTTAATCATTGCTGCTGCACTGTTGTGCATTTCAATGATATGGCTGTTTATTGCCATGTATCAGCTTGTCTATTACTCCGAGCAAAAAGATCTGGTTGACCGCCAGCGCTATGACATCGTTGCTTTGGGCAAGGCGATCACTAATGCCGAAAGCGGCCAGCGTGGCTACTTGCTCACAGGCCATACCCTGTTTCTTGATACGCTGGAGCAGGGCCGTATAGAAACCAAGCAAGTGATGGCCAAGCTGGATAAGCAGTCATTGGATTTCCCTGAGGTGCGGTCCGGCCTGGAAACCATTAAACAATTGGTGCACCAGAAATTTGATGTGATGGATCAGAGCATTCAGGTGCAATTACATGCCGGCGAATTTGCATCGCATTTGTCACTCAGTAAAGATAAAAGCCGTGAATTGATGAAGCTGATTGATGATCAGCTCGACGAGATTGACAGTAAGTTACAACGGCTCAGGGAAGGGTTTGAGCAGGAAATCCGCAAGCGTATGTTTGCCTCTGTGATTGGTGCTATTTTGCTGGGCGTGCTGATTATTGGCGTGTTGCTGTTTTCTTATCGCAGCACAACTGATTTGCTGGAACAGGTGTTGGAAAACCAGGCCGTTGCCAAACAGGCCAGTCATCAGGCTGATCACGATTTATTAACTGGTTTGCCTAACCGTCGCAGTGTCGATGTACATCTGGCCAATACTTATCAATTGGCCAGGCATACCTCCAAGCAGTTTGCGGTTCTGTTTATGGACCTTGACGGCTTCAAGCTGGTAAATGATAAATATGGCCATGGCGTAGGTGATGCGTTGCTGATAGAAGTGGCCGATATGTTTAAAAAAGTACTCAGGCAGTCGGATTTTCTGGCACGCCAGGGCGGGGACGAGTTTGTGCTGGTGGTGGGCAGTTATTTATATCGTCACGAATTAACACAGCTGGCCGAGCGACTGATCAGGTTGTTTGCGCAGCCGGTGGTGGTGCGCGGTATCCCGCTGGAGATTGGTGTCAGTATCGGCATTGCCGAATATCCGCACCATGGCAAGCATGTCAAACAGCTGCTGCATGTGGCGGATAAAGCCATGTATGACTCGAAGAAAAACGGCAAAAACCGCTATAGTTTTGGGTCAGAATAAAGGCGCTCAGAGCGCGTCTTGCAACATTTTTTTCAGTGACTGCACGGTGACTGCTTTTTTAGCCGTCAGTGACCATTCATCCAATGCCTCCAGCACCGCCATCAAGGTTGGTAAGTCGCGGCGCAGATAGCGCAAGCAGTAAGCAATCACTTCGTCTGGCAGTTTCATGCCGCGATCACGGGCATGTGCGCGCAGGGCATCAGCTTTTTCATCGTCACTGAGCGGATGTAATTGATAGACCAGTCCCCAGGCCAAACGCGTGGCCAGGTCGTCACGCAAACCCATTTGGGTGGGTGCATAATTGCCAGCGGTGACTAACACGCCGCCTTCGGCTTTAATCTGGTTGTAGGTATCAAACAACACGATTTGTGACTCTTCATCCAGCAGGTGCACGTCGTCTGCAATGTGCGCGCCCATGTCTTGCGCAGCGAGCAGTAAATGGCTTTTACCACTGCCGGATTCTCCCCACAGGTAAATAAAGCGGGTGGTGGCCTGACCAGCCAGTACGGCATGCACACTGGCAAGCGCCTCCTGGTTTTGGCCAACGATATAGTTATCAAAACGCGGCGCAGCCGGAGGTTGAATATTGAGCAACAGTTGTTTCACAGCAGTCGTTTCAGGTGTCTGGAAATCATTCGTCCAGGGTTTGAATGATTTGCGGTTGGCTGCTCAAATAAGCTTCGCTACGCAAATAACTTTGTTTGGTATGGCGTACCCCCACAGCAATGGCTGCGCTGACCGGCAATGCCAGCAATACGCCCGCAAAGCCAAATAACTGGCCGCCTGCCATCAAGGCCAGAATGACAATGACGGGATGCAGACCGATACGGTCACCGACCAGAATCGGCGTGAGGATAAAGCTTTCTACCAGTTGGCCCACGCCAAACACCAGTAACACTGGCACAACTTCTGGCAACGAGGCGAACTGCAGTAAAGCCAGTACCACCGCCAGCACAAACGCCAGCGCAAACCCCAGGTAGGGTACAAAGCTGAGTAAACCGGCAATCATGCCGATCGAAAGTGCCATATCCAGGCCCGCTAACCATAAGCTGACACTGTAAAACACACACAATGACAGCATGACCGACAATTGGCCGCGCAAGAATTCGGCAACGACGCGGTCGATTTCAACCGACATGCTTTTGGCCCTGCCGACCCAGTCGCGCGGAATCAACTCGCCGATCTCCGCCACCATGTCATCCCAGTCGCGCAAAAAGTAAAACAGCACCACTGGTAGCAAACAGATATTGGCGAAAATGCCAATCAGGCTCAGGCTTTTCTGGCCAGCGTTGAGCAGGAATGCGCCTATCATGCTGCCTGCAGTTTGCCAGTGTTCGGTGATGAGCTTTTGCACATCGGTATGATTGAAATCAAGATGGATACCAAAGCGTTGTAGCAGCCAGGGTTCCACTTGCTGGTGAAAGTGGTCGAGTAGCAGCGGCAATCGCTGTGCAATCAGCAGTGACTGCTGTTGCAGCAATGGGATGATAATGAGCAACAGGCCGGTGACGACCAGGATCACGCCCAGCATCACTAGCAGCGTTGCCAGGGTACGGCCAATTTGCCAGCCACGTATGCCGGTTTCACTCAGGCGGTCTACCAGCGGATCTAGCATGTAGGCAATCACCGCCGCAGCCAGAAACGGGGTCAGGATAGGTTCCAACAGGTAAAACAGGTAGATAAAAACCGCCGTCACAATCCACCAGCGGTGATCGCTGACAAACTGGGTGGCGACAGATTTCTGATGATCCTGGTCTGACATGGGCGTGTGTGACACATCCGCACAATCCGGCATAGGTCGAAGCGGCAAGATGCGTTAAAATAATGATTATTTTAAAATTATACTGAATTTCAACGCTGTATCGCGCTTTGTTGTAAACATCTGCGCTGCTTACAGTGGTTCACCTGATTAATCGCATTGAAAGAAACGAGAGCATCTTGACGACTTCTTCTGATAAAACATCACTCACTTACCGCGATGCCGGTGTCGACATGGAGGCCGGTGATGCCCTGGTCGAGCAAATCAAGCCATTTGCCAAGCGCACCATGCGCCCGGAAGTGATGGGTGGTATTGGTGGTTTTGGATCACTGTTTGCCATGCCGAAAAAATTCAAGGAGCCAGTACTCGTATCTGGCACCGATGGTGTAGGGACCAAGCTGAAACTGGCTTTCCAGCTGGATAAGCATGATACCGTGGGTATCGACCTGGTGGCCATGAGTGTGAACGATATCCTGGTGCAAGGCGCTGAGCCGCTGTTTTTCCTCGATTATTTTGCTTGCGGCAAACTGGAAGTCGGCACGGCGGCAGCAGTGATCAAAGGCATTGCCCAAGGCTGTGAAGAGTCTGGTTGTGCGCTGGTGGGCGGTGAAACGGCCGAAATGCCTGGTATGTATCCCGCCGGTGAGTATGACCTGGCTGGTTTTGCGGTCGGTTGCGTGGACAAAGCTAATATCATTGATGGCTCTACTATCAAAGCCGGTGATGTGGTGTTGGGCCTGGCTTCCAGTGGTGCGCACTCCAATGGTTATTCACTGATCCGCAAGCTGATTGAAAAATCCGGTATTGATATGGAATCCGATTTTCATGGCCGCCGCTTTAAAGACGTGGTCATGGCACCGACCAAATTGTATGTGAAGTCTATCCTCAAGTTGCTGGACACCCTGCCAGTAAAAGGCATGGCACATATCACGGGTGGTGGTATCACTGAAAATATTCCACGCGTGTTGCCTGAAGGCTTGACGGCAGAAGTGCAGAAGTCCAGCTGGACTTTGCCGCCATTGTTCCAGTGGTTGCAGGCACAAGGCAACATTGAACCGATTGAAATGTACCGCACATTCAACTGCGGTATCGGCATGGCAGTGATCGTGGCGGCTGAGCATGCAGAGCAGGCACAAGCGGTGCTGGCTGGCGCGGGCGAGACGGTGTACCGCATTGGCCAGATTCGTGCGCAACAAGCAGGTGAAGCGCCAACCGTGGTGGTGTAATGCGTGATGGTGTAATGCTGCTTTTCAGCCATCACACGCGCTGCGTGGCCAGTCTGCTGGCCACGATGTTGCTGTTGGGGGCGCCTGTATTGTCAGCCGCGCCCAAGCAACTGACGCTCAAATATGATTTGCTGCAACAGGGCATCACCATTGGCACGGTCAAAGACCAGTTGAGTGTAACCGGCAACCGTTATCAAATCGCATCGCTGGCTGAAGGCAAGGGGATTTATAAGCTCATGGGTGAGCGCACACTCTCCAGCCAGGGCCAGGTAGTTGCCAATGCCTTGCGCCCAAATCGTTTTGAGTCTCGTCAGTCCAAGCACCCAGATAAAGCACTGATCAGTGATTTTGACTGGTCAAAGAAAGTGCTCAAAATGCAGATTAAAGATGAGCAAGCGACAGATAAGTTATCCAAGGGCACACAGGATTTATTAAGTGTGATGTATTGCTGGATGTGGCAACCGCCTAAGGACAAGCAGGTGAGTTTTGCCGTCGCCAACGGTAAAAAACTGGCACCGCATACGTTTGTGGTGACTGAGGAAACTACGCTATTGCAGACTGAAGCAGGGGCATTTAATGTGATTAAACTGACAGATGCGGATGGTGAGAAAACCCTGTATCTGGCCAAGGATAAGAATTACTTGCCAGTGAAGTTGGTGATTCAGGATGATGGTAAACGTATGGAACAGGTGATCACCAGTATCACCGGTCAGTAACCGGTTCTGCAGCGAGAGAAAGCGCGTGATGCAAGCATCAGGTCTGCGACACTGGATTCAACAGCATGTTTCATGGCCATTGGCACTGGCGCTCTGTTTTTCCTTATTACTGCATGTGTTTGCGTTTAGCGAAATGGATTGGCGCCACTGGTTTGCCGATGAAGCGTCAGCGCCCTCGGTATTGCAAGCGCGTTTATTGCCTCCGCCTAAGCCGCCTGCGGTCGCTGCATTGCCCAAACCAGCACAGGCAGCGCCAGCCAAGGCCAGGTCGGTGCAGCCGAAGCCTGCCTCACCCGTGGCGCAGGCCCCAGCAGCTGAGGCAGCTGGCGTGAGTGCGGAAGAACAAGCCTCGCCTGCGCTCGATGAGCAGCCGGTCAGTGGTGAAGAAAACGAGCAAGCCAGGCTGGCTGAAATCAATGCCTGGCATGAAATGAATCAGCCTGAAGCGGTGCCGGATGATGCGCGGTTACCGCCTTACCAGCATGTGAAGACTGACTTTGTTGTGTTTGTGAATGGCGAAGAGCGGCCCGCGGGCAGTGCAGAAATTGAGTATGTACGCGATACGCCGGAAACTTATCGTTTGCGCTGGCTGGTTGAAGGGCGTGGCCTGTTAAAATTGCTGTATCCTTCGCTGGAACAGCAAAGCACTGGCGAAGTGGGGCCAAGCGGCTTGAAGCCGCATTTGTATCGCTATGCTTTTGGTAGCCGTGCCAGTAAAACCTATGAAGCCACGTTTGACTGGGAAACCAATGTGATTACCCTGAAAACAGCCAAAGGTGAGCAGCAACGGGATTTACGCGTGAATACGCAGGACATTCTCAGCTTTATGTACCAGTTTATGTTTGTGCCACCGTTGCAAGAGATGCATGTGACACTGACCAATGGTCGCCGCGTGGGTGAATATGAATATAGTTTTGAAGGTGAAGATAGTCTGGTGATTGCTGACCAGGCTATTCAAACAGTGCACATCGTGCATACACGTGGTGACACTGACGAAAAAGTAGAGCTCTGGCTGGCCAGCGATTATCGCTATGTGCCGGTCAAAATCAAAAAACTGGAGAAAAACGGCATGGTGATTGAGCAAGTTGCCACGCGGTTGATCGCCGAGTAATGTAAGTATTTGAAAGATTCTGATGAACCAATCCCTGATGCGCCAGACAGCGATGTTGTTAAACGACATGCTGAAATTTGAAAGTCCGGCTGACGCCAAGCTGAGCGAGTTTTTTCGCCAACACCGTGAACTCGGTACCAAAGACCGTGCCTGGGTGGCCGAGACTGCTTATGGCGTGTTACGCCGTTATCGTTACCTGCGCGAAGTTTCCGTCACCGAGACAGACGAGCAGGAAGATACGCGTAAACTGATTATCGCCTGGTTGCTTAAAATTGAAGGCAAAAGCATCCGCGATCTGGATGAATTGCTGGATGAGCGCCAAAAAGAATGGGCGGTGACGATTAAAAGCAAAAACAGCGAAGGCTTTGCACCTGCCGTGCTGGCCGATGTGCGCGACTGGTTCTGGAACAAGCTGGTTGAACAATATGGCGAGGCCGAGGCCATGACCATTTGCCGCAGCATGTTTGAACAAGCCAGCCTTGATTTGCGCGTCAATACCATCAAGTCCAGCCGTGAAGAAGTGTTGTCACGCATGCTGGCAGAAAACACGGTCAAAGATAACGTCATCACGCCAACGCCATATTCCCCTGTTGGTATCCGCATGGGCGCCCGCTTGAATATCGGTAAACACATCCTGTTCACCGAAGGCAAAATTGAAGTGCAGGATGAAGGTAGCCAGTTATTGAGCTACCTGGTTGCGCCTAAGCGCGGCCAGATGGTGGCCGACCTGTGTGCCGGCGCCGGCGGTAAAACCCTGGCCCTGGGCGCACTGATGAAAAACACTGGCCGTTTATACGCGTTTGATGTGTCTGAAAAACGCCTGAACAACCTCGGCCAACGCCTGAAACGCAGCGGACTGTCTAACCTGCAAGCACAACTCATCAACAACGAAAACGACCAGAAACTCAAACGCCTCAATGGCAAGTTTGACCGCGTGCTGGTCGATGCGCCATGCAGCGGCCTGGGCACCTTGCGCCGTAACCCGGATTTAAAATGGCGTCAGGCCGAAGAAGATGTGGCTGAGTTGAACGTCAAGCAAACTAATATCCTCGCCCGTGCCGCCAAATTGTGTAAGGCCGGTGGCCGTGTGGTCTATGCCACATGCAGTTTGTTACGTGACGAAAACGAAGCCATTGCCGAAGCCTTTTTACAAGCGCATCCTGAGTTTAAATTGGTGCCTGCCAATGAAGTGCTGGCACAACAGAATATCGTGCTGGACACAGGCGATTACCTGAAACTGCTGCCACATTTGCATGGCACGGACGGCTTCTTTGCTGCGGTATTTGAGAAAACCGCTTAAGATTAAGATAGAGGCAGCCTAGGCTGCCTCTTTTTCATTCAATTTAGCTCATTGGGTCATCTCGAAGGTTGTTACATACATGAAAAAGCTCGGGCTTAATGGACAAATCTTTTTCGCCGCCACGGCTGCCGTGGCACTTGGTGTCTTTGCCCACGGCAGGCAGGTTGATCATGCTTTATATGCTGCCAACCTAGTCGGTACCCTGTTTATCGACCTGCTCAAAATGGTGATGATCCCGCTGGTGTTTTGCGCCATTGTCACCGGTATCGCTAATCTGCGTAAACATAGCCAGATCGACGTGGTCTGGAAAACCACACTATTGTTTTTTGCCACGACTACCATCATTGCAGTCGTTATCGGCTTGGGTGCCAGCCATCTTTTCCAGCCAGGGGCGGGTTTGCACCTCAATATGTTTGCTGATGCCATGCAGCAGTTTGAGGCCAAGCAACTCAGCCTGCCGGAGTTCTTCACGCAATTTCTGCATGGCGTGTTTATGAACCCGTTTAAAGCGCTGGCTGAAGGTAATATTCTGGCCATTGTAGCGTTTGCCTTGTTATTAGGCATTGCGCTGGTCATGTCCGCCGAGCGCTATCCACACTTGCTGGCCGTGTTTGAAGAAGGTATGGCGGTGGCGATGCAAATGATCAACTGGATTATGCGTCTGGCACCGTTTGGCATTGCGGCCTTGCTGTTCAAACTGGTCGCCACCCAGGATGTGAGTCTGTTTGCCAGTTTGACCAAGTTTATGCTGGTGGTGACAGGGACGACCTTGCTGCATGGCCTGGTGGTGTTGCCGCTATTGTTATTTCTGCTCACGGGCAAGCGTCCATGGTGGTTTTTGCGGCAGGCGCGTGAGTCCCTGCTCACGGCGTTTGCCACCAGTTCGAGTAATGCCACCATGCCGGTGACCATGCGTTGCGCGACAGAAAATATGCAGGTGAAACCCGAAATTGCAGGCTTTGTGGTGCCGCTGGGAGCCACCGTGAATATGGATGGCACCGCGTTATACGAAGCTGCGGCTGCCTTGTTTGTCGCGCAACTGGCTGGCATTGATTTGTCACTCGGGCAGCAACTGGTGGTGTGTTTTACCACCATGATCGCCGCTATGGGCGCACCTGGTATCCCGAGTGCAGGCATGGTCACCATGGTTATGGTATTGCAAAGCGTGGGTTTGCCCGCAGAAGCGATTGCCATTTTATTGCCGATAGACCGTCTGCTGGATACCGTGCGCACTGCGGTGAATGTCGAAGGCGACATGATCGGTAGCCTGGTGGTGCAACACCGAATCGAAAAATTAGCACAATAAATTCTCATGACTGAATTAATCATCAAACCTGCCCAAGTGCAGGATGCCGATGCCATTTCGGCGCTAGTCAATCGCGCTTATCGCGGCGAAAGCAGCCGGGCAGGCTGGACCACAGAGGCGGATTTGCTGGATGGTAAACGCACCACGACCGGCGATGTACTGGCATTGTTAAATCGTCATGATGCCGTGATCCTGACTGGCTGGGTCGCCGAAACGCTGATGGTCACGCTTTGTGCAGAATGGCATGCGGACGAACAAGTCGCGCATCTGGGCATGATTGCCGTGGAGCCAACGGCACAGAATCGTGGCTATGGTAAAAAAATGATTCTCGCCGCTGAGCAATTGTCAGTTGAGCGCTGGGGGGCGCGTGCCAGCCAAATGGCTGTGGTCAGTGTGAGGCAAACGTTGATTGCGTTTTACCAGCGGCTTGGGTACCAGGCGACGGGGGAGTTAAAGCCTTTTCCTTATCTGCCGGAGATGTGGCAGGCGAAGGTGGAGAATATGCAGTTGATCACTTTACAAAAGAATTTGATCGTCTAATTGATTGCTTGTGGCAGCGATGTTGCATTGTTAGATTGGTCTAGAAGGTAATTCTTTGGCGGGCTGGTTGGGAGGTTGCTTTTCGCCTTTTTGGCGAGTTACTTTTCTTTGCTTGCACAAAGAACAAGTAACCAAAAGAAATGCACCCCAGCTTCCGCTTTTATCCTGTGCTACTCGGTTTGCCGGGCGTCCATCGAAACTCGCCCTGACAAGCCACATACTTCGTGGCTTGTTGCGGAGCTCGGACAGCCGATGGCCGAAGGCTCCCGCCAACCCTGCGTTGCTCGGCGCGGCAGATGGGGACCCCGAACACCAAGTGAGCGCAACCATTCTTGGTGATTATCAGCAAAACAGAAGAATTATGCTTCCGTTAAATTTTCACTAATGGTTGTTTGACAAGACAAATCCCATCCCATCACGCTGAGTAGCGGAGATAAAACAAGGGAGAAGGGAGCGACTGTTTGAGCACCGCGGCAGCTTGCGTAGTGTGCAAGCTGCTAGGGCGAGTTTCGTGACCGCTTGTTTTGTTGAGCAACGCAAGGGAGCCGCAGGCCGTGATGGCTGGGTGTCTTCCTCTTTGGTTACTTTCTGGGGGACAAGCACCAGAAAGTGACTCGCCGAGAGGCGAAAAATAGTGTTCGCTTAATCGAGCACACATAACGCCCTTGACCATTCTCCCAAACCCACGTAAATTCGATAACCTTATGAACAAGCAATTCCTCCAATCTACTGTTGTGGTGATGAACCGAAAGGCATTGTGGCTAGTCGCCACATCGTGCTGCGGTTGCTGCTTGTCGTAATTTTTATGCAACCGCGGGCTCTCCGCGGTTGATATTGTAGTCCCTCTGCCGGTGAGCCCCATTGATTCAGGGCTCATATGAAAGACTCTTCCCATCCTTATTACGGTGCCATGCTGGTGCTGTTGTCGTCCGTGGCTTTTTCGTCTAAAGCGATTATGGTCAAGCTGGCGTACGTTTATCACATTGATACTGAGACCTTGATCGCTTTGCGTATGGCGTTCGCCATTCCGTTTTTTGCCGGGCTGGGCTGGTGGACGATGCGTCAGGGTGTGCCTATGGATATGACTGGTAAAGACTGGGTGACATTGCTTTTGCTGGCGGTGGTCGGTGGTTATGGTTCGATGTGGCTGAACTTTGAAGGTTTGCGCTATGTGTCGGCCGGGTTGGAGCGGGTGATTCTGTTTCTCTACCCAACGCTGGTGGTAGCCATGAGCGCGGTATTTTTCAAACACGCTATTACGCGTCGCGAGTGGTTTGCCATGGTGACCAGTTATACCGGTGTGGTGCTGGTGGTCTGCCATGATGTGGAGCTGGCCGGGCTGGATTCTGCTGACACGCTCTATGGTGCATGGCTGGTATTGCTGAGTGCGATTGTGTATGCAGCTTA
This sequence comes from Methylophilus sp. QUAN, assembly GCF_015354445.1. GTDB lineage: Bacteria > Pseudomonadota > Gammaproteobacteria > Burkholderiales > Methylophilaceae > Methylophilus. The sequence continues at coordinate 495,302 of NZ_JADKYT010000003.1, read as the reverse complement.
TTTACTGGTGAGCGGGCAATTGATTCCTAAATTGGGTGCCAGCCGGTTTACTGCGATGACCATGAGTTTGGCCGCGCTTGCCAGTGCTGTGCATTTTGGCACCAGTGGTTCATTTGACCATGTGGTGGCGCTGCCAAATGCCGTGTATGTGCTGGCTTTTTTGATGGCGCTGATTGCAACAGTATTGCCGTCGGTATTGATGAATATGGGCATACACCAGCTCGGTAGCCGCAAGGCGGCATTGATCAGTGCGATTGGGCCAGTGGCGACGATTGTGCTGGCTTACCTGTTTCTGGGCGAGTCACTGTCCTGGATACAGGGGATGGGCACGGCGCTGGTACTGGTCGGGGTGATGGCGGTTAGTCTGGAAAAGCAGCCGCGCGCGCCTGAAGCAGTCGATACCGACGCTTAATCTGTTGATCGTGAGATGCGTTGCCAATCAAAGAATGGGCCGGGGTCGGTTTTTCGCCCCGGTGCAATCTCTGAGTGGCCGACAATATGCTGGATGGCATAGCGTTGCCGCAAGGCATGGATCAGCGCCTGTAAGGTGACGTATTGCGCATCTTCAAAGGCTTCTATGTCACTGCCTTCCAATTCAATGCCGACTGAGAAGTCATTACAGCGTTCGCGGCCCTGCCATTGGGAGAGTCCGGCATGCCAGGCGCGCTGGCTGCAAGGGACGAATTGTAATAACTCACCTGTGCGGCGAATCAAAAAATGTGATGATACCTTGAGATGCGCAATCTCGGCATAATAGGGGTGTTCTTGTGGGTCTAGCTGGTTGGTAAACAGCTGCATAATGCCCTGGCCGCCATACTGGTTGGGCGGCAGGCTGATATTGTGGATCACAATCATATCCACTTCGGCCGGTGGCGGTCGTTCATCCTGGTTGGGCGACAATAGCCATTGGGCTGGGCTGGCAAGGCCAGCAGTATCAATGTGGATAGCAGGGGCAGGAGTTTGCGACATGCGAACATTGTAGGTGAATTTGGGCGAATTGCGTTATGATTCCGCCCGCGTGTACACGTTTGTCATGCACATGCGGACCAGGCGGTGGCCGCATGCGAGATTGATTGCCGCCAGACAGGAACAGTCATGGTTTTTTTACAATTATTGCTAATGTTGCTGCTGATTTTGGTGGCAGCTGAGGTCTTCACCAATGCCCTGGAACATTTAGGCGAAAAGCTCGGTATTTCCGAAGGTGTCACCGGCTCTATTTTTGCTGCAGTGGGCACTGCGCTACCAGAGACACTGGTACCGTTGCTGGCCATCTTCTCTTATACCTCATCCACAGGCGACAGCCATGCCGGGCATGATATCGGCGTAGGTGCGATTCTGGGGGCGCCGCTGATGCTGGCGACTTTGTCCATCAGTCTGATGGCATTCTCGGTGTTGAAGCGCCGTGGCGCGCATGGCCATATCCGTCCTGAGCGTACTGGCCTGATTCGTGACCTCAACTTCTTTATCCTGGCCTTTATTTTCGCCACCATCGCCATGTTTATCCCGCACACCGAGGCATTGGTGCGTTACGGTATCAGCATCCTGATGATTTTGACCTATTTTGTGTATGTGCTGATGACGATTAAAGCTTCCAAAGGCCTGGTGGAAGAAGGCCATGCGACCGAAGCTGAAGATGTCATGATGCTATCCAGACTCGGTTTGCCGACCAATATGGCGACCATTGTGTTGCAATTGCTGATTGGCCTGGGGCTGTTGATTGCAGGTGCCAAAGGCTTTATTAACGAGGTGGAAACCGCGGCGGCGATTTTAGGCGTGTCTGCTTTGCTGCTGTCTTTACTGATTATCCCGATTGCGACTGAGTTGCCAGAAAAAGTGAACAGCATTTTGTGGATACGCAAAGGTAAAGATACCTTGGCGTTTGGCAATATCACAGGTGCCATGGTGTTTCAGGGCACACTGTTACCAGCCATTGGTATTATGCTGACTGACTGGGCCCCAAGACAGGAAGTCGCTTTAGGCATATTGATTACCTTGCTGGCAGCCATTTGGGTACGTTACCGCATCGCCAAAGGCGGCTTACTGGTGTGGCATTTGCTGGTGAATGGCCTGTTTTACCTGGCGTATCTGGCGATTGTGTTGAGCTAGACCATAGGTGTTAAAAAGGGCGACTTGTAGTCGCCCTTTTTTATTGTCTGTCTTATTCGTCGTCGCCTTCGGTGTCATCCAGATCAGTATCTTGTTCTTTGGATAAACCTAGTTTGGACAAGCGATAGCGTAGGGTACGGAAGCTGATGCCTAACAATTTAGCCGCCGCCGTTTTGTTGTTATTGGTTTTTTCCAGGGCCTGCAAAATGGTGCGTTTTTCAATATCTTCCAGATAATCAGACAAGCTGATATCCATAGGCAGCATGGTGCCGCCGGGCGTTGCCTGGGCCGTTGGCTGGCTCTCGCGTGGTGGTGTGGCAGCGAGAATGGCTGGGATTGGTTGGCTGGGTTCTTCCAGGCTGGGGGCATTCCATGGCAGCACTGGCTTGTCGCTCAGGCTGGCCGGAATCTCTTCCAGTGACAGGTCTTCTACCGTGATGCTGAGCCCGTCGCATAATGCCAGTGCACGTTCCAGCATGTTTTCAAGTTCACGGACGTTGCCATGAAACGGTCGCTGTTGAATATACACCTTGGCTTCGTCTGCGATGCCAGGCACATTAATGCCTTGGGTCAGGCATAATTTGCCAAGCAAGCGTTCGGTCAGTTCTGGAATATCTTCCGGCCGCTCGCGCAAGGCGGGCATTTTGAGCTGAATGACGTTCAGGCGGTAATACAAGTCCTGGCGGAATTCGCCTTTTTCCATCATGGCATTGAGGTTTTTGTGGGTGGCGGAAATAATGCGTACATCCACCGCCTCTTCACTGGTGCTGCCGACCACGCGTACCTTTTTCTCCTGGATCGCACGCAGCAGTTTTACCTGCATGGCCAGTGGCAAGTCTGCGACTTCATCGAGAAACAGTGTGCCGCCGTTGGCCGCCTGGAACAAGCCTAGCGTATCCTGGATAGCACCGGTAAAAGAGCCTTTTTTATAGCCAAAGAATTCGCTTTCCATCAGGTTTTCCGGGATCGCTCCGCAGTTCACGGCGATAAACGACTGGTCTTTGCGCGAGCTGTTGAGGTGAATCAGCCTGGCGGCCAGTTCTTTACCGCTACCGGATTCACCGCTGATATAAACGGGTGCCTGGCTGCGTGCCAGTTTGGCGATCATGGTGCGCACGTAACCCATGGCTGGCGATGCACCAATCAGGTCTACCGTGTTAGCGCCTTGAGATTCTTTTTGAGACGACAGCTTGAGCGCAGACTCTACCAGTGGCCGTAACTGCTTGAGGGAAATTGGTTTGGTGATGTAGTCATAGGCCCCAGCTTTTAAGGCGGAGACAGCATTTTCTGCACTGCCGTATGCGGTAATCACCGCGACTGGCAGGCCGGGAAACTGCGCATTGATATATTGCACCAGTTCTAGCCCCAAGCCATCAGGCAGGCGCATGTCGGTCAGGCAGAGGTCGTAGCTAAAAGAATTCAGCATGTGTTTTGCGTCGGTGACCGAGCTGGCACTTTCTGCCTGTATGCCCATGCGTTCCAGGGTCAGTACGACCAGTTCCCGGATATCGGTCTCATCATCGACCACCAGGCAGCGATAAGAATTTGCCATTTAAACGATTGCCTTTTTAACTGTCAGTGAAAATTGAGTGCCATTGGCACTGCTGATGTAATTGAGTTTTGCGCCATTGGCTTCGGCTAGCTCACGGGCGATAAATAAACCCAGGCCGGTGCCGGTTTTTTCCGTGGTCATGAATGGCTCGAACAAATGTGGCTGAATTTTCGGATCAATGCCGCTACCATCATCTTTGATGGTGATATGAATAAACTGGCCGCTTTTGTCGCCCAGCACTTTCAGTTGCAGACTCTTGGCGTGCTGCTGGCTATGCCGCCAGCCGTTCTTACATAAGTTCCATAAAATCTGGTTGATATGCCTGCGGTCGAAAACGATAGTACTCTCTTTAGCAGGCAGATCTAGCGTAAAGTGAGCCAGGTCTATCTTTTCTACAGCACCAAACTGCTGGTAGAACTCTTGCACAAAATGGTTGATATTGAGTTGTTCCTGATTGGTGCGGTCACGGCGGTTGAGCTCTAGCACGTCCTTGATAATCTGATCCAGTCGCTGCACGTTATCAGAAATAATCTGCAGCATGCGCTGTGTGCCGGGCTGCTGGGTGTCTTCCTGCATGAGTTGCGTTGCATGGCTGATCGCGCTGAGTGGGTTGCGGATTTCATGTGCGATATTGGCCGTCAGTCTGCCCAATGCGGCCAGCTTGACCTGATGCGCCTGGGTCTGGATTTGTGACCAGTCCTCAATAAAAATCACCACGCCGTTATCAATATTCTCAGAAATAGCATGAAAGCGGATGCCCAAATCGCGGTTATTGATACTCAGTTTGACGGCATCGGCGGCAGTCAGTTTGCTGGCGGGCGAAGACTGTAGCAGTTGTATCACCGTCGGCATGAGTTGTGCCAGCGGTGTGTGTAGTTGCACGGCTGCCTGCATCATGTCTTCTTCCAGCCCCAGCAGGTTGCAGGCCTGCTGGTTATAGTGCTTGAGCTGTTGGTGCTGATCTATGACCAGCACACCGTTGGGCATTTCCTGCGTAATCAGTGCATTGGTTTTGGCCAGATACTCAATATCCTGACCGCGTTGTGTTGCCAGGGTTTCGCTCGTTTGCATGCGTGCGGTCAGCGTTTGCGCCAACCAGGCTGTCGCGAAGCAGCTCAATGACAACAAGACGGCATTGCTATAGTCATTGAGCGGCAGGTTGCGGTGAATCACCTGGAAAGTGTTTTCCAGCAAAATGCCTATGGTGGCAATAGCGGCATAAAACAGGGCGAAGCGTCCGTCACTGATCAGCCCGGCAAAAATAATATTAATAATCAGTAGTAGTCCGATGCCGCTTTGGTTGCCAGGTAAAAAGTGCATCATGCCGACGATAAACACAATATCCAGGCTGGTTTGGACTTTTAATGCCAGGCCACGTTTGCATTGTAGTGACTCGAAGCTAACACTGACGGCGATGGCATACAAAAAGAATATCAGCAGCAGCCAGAACGAGAATGAAGGATCGGTGGGGGCGTTCCTGAAATAGGGCCAGAGCTGGCTGCCAAACAGCATGCCTGAAGCTCCAAGGCGGAACAGGCTGTAAAGCCGCAGGTGTTGGCTGTCTGGTGTTCTGTCTGTGGTCGGTGTGAGGGTGTCTGCAGACATCAGGCTGACTCCGCAAAGGCGTGGCTGATGGCGTGGAAACGCCATGGATGCAATGAGTCAAGCAGGGGCATTGTTATTTTCGTCGTCATTAAGGAGTGTGCGTACTTTCGCTGCTATCGGCCTTATTCTAACAGTAAATAAATTTAAAACTGATATACTCGCAAGCGACAGGGAGATAAAACGGTGCATATTTCTGTGATGACATCTCATAATTCACAACAATATCGCGAAAAAAGCACGTGCGTCAGTGGCAAACACTGGTGATCTCGGGGAAGAGGATTTGTAGTGGCGAGTGCGCAAGAAATATCGGATTTTTTACGTCAGGTTGAAAAGCGGGCGTTCAGGCAAACTGCTTATGCAGTGCGTGATGACCATGCTGCGCTGGATATTGTGCAAGATGCCATGCTGAAACTGGCCGATAAATATGCCAGTAAACCTGTTGAAGAATACCCTATGTTGTTCCAGCGTATCCTGCAAAATACCATGCGGGATTACTGGCGTCGGCAGAAGGTGCGCAACCTGTGGACCACGCTGTTTTCGTCTTTTGGCCAGTCTGATGACGAAGATTACGACCCGCTGGAAACCATAGAAGTAGAAAGTGCAGACAGCAACCCCGCCGATCAACTGGAGCGGTCGCAAATCATGGCCCTGATCGAAAAGGCATTGGCAAAATTACCTTTACGTCAACGAGAAGCATTCGTGCTGCGTTATTGGGAAGAGTTGGATGTTGCTGAAACGGCATCGGTCATGGGTTGTTCAGAAGGAAGTGTCAAAACGCATTGCTCGAGAGCGGTCAGTGCGTTATCTACATTGTTAGAGCAAGCCGGGATCGGAACCCGCAAGTTACAAAAGAAGGAGTGAAGCCATGAGGAAACAACGTCATCCTGAAGACGACTTGCCTACCCCTCTGCGCGAAGGTGTTGAGTGGCTGAAGCAAGATGATCGCCCGTTACCGGCTGAGGTAGAGGCGCGCCTGGCTGAGGCGCGGCAGGCGGCATTGACGCAATTTGCGAAATCAAGCCAGTCCGGACATGCTTGGGCGGATGCACTATCCTGGGCCTCTTTTGGCCATCCGCGGATGGCCGGTATGGCCGCCTTATCAGTATTTTTTGCGGTTGGCCTGTTCGTCCTTTCAGCCAGCCATAACGATGATGCCATGTTGCTGAGTGATGATTTGCCGGTCGAGGCCTTTGTTGATAGCGGATTTGATGCTTGGCAATATTCAGAAAATATTTAAGTGGCCAGGCTGGATAAAAGCAAATGCTGGGCGTGATGAAGAGAATAATGTGTCAATGGAACAATGAGAAATGATGCGAAATCATTCTGTGTTATTAGGGTTGGTGGTGTGGTTGATGTGTGCGCCAGTCAATGTGAACGCGGCTGATGCTGAGTCCGGTCAGCGCTGGCTCGCCATGGCAGATATTGGTGCGATCAAAAATGATTTATCCCCTGCTGATCCTGCGGCCAATGTGACTTGGTCGCACCTGACTGACCAGCAGCGCGCTGTGTTATCGCCGCTAGGTGGCGAGTGGGATACCTTACGCCCGTGGCAGCGTGAGAAGATGCTGGATATTGCCAAAGAGTACCCCAAAATGGATGCGCAAAAACAACAGCGTATTCAGCATCAACTGGTGAAATGGAGTCGCATGACGCCGTATGAGCGCGAAAATGCGCGCAAGCGTTATCAGCAGTTCCAGAGCTTAAGCCCTGAGAAAAAAGAAGTGCTGCGCAAGCAATGGAAAGAGCACAAACAAAAAGCGGCGATCACTGAGGGCTATGATCCTGAGTTTGATGGCGCTGAACATTAGTTTGATTGTTTTCGTGATAAGAATCAGCAAATAAAAAACCCGCGAATATCGCGGGTTTTTTATTTGAATCTGTGCAGTGATTAGTTGGCTTCGTCGCCCAGTGTTTTGCTCATTGAGAGACCTGTCAGCACAATGCCGCCGTCGTTTTGTGAGCTCAGGGTGCTGTAGTTGTGTTCCATCCACTTTTTGATGCGTCTGGCGTCGCCGATACGGGTCAGTTTGCCAACGGAGTCCAGCAATACCAGGATTAATGGTTCGCCTGCGATCGTGGCTTGCATCACCAGGCAGCGGCCAGCTTCACTGATGTAGCCGGTTTTGGAGAGGCCGATTTCCCAGCTGCTGTTAGTGCTCTCACGCACCAATGCATTGGTGTTGTGGAAGTGTATCGGTTGACGTCTGCTGCCCACATTCAAGTCGTAGTCAGAAGTGGTCGTGATTTGACGAATCAGCGGATATTGGTAAGCCGCGTGTACCATTTTGGCCAGGTCCATGGCCGTGGATACATTGTTGCTGGTCAGGCCGGTAGAGTCTTCAAAGTGCGTATTCATCATGCCTAGGCTGGCTGCTTTGGCATTCATGTCCTGAATAAAACGTGCTTTGCCGCCCGGGTAATTGGTGGCTAATGCAGAAGCGGCGCGGTTTTCTGAGGCGATCAAGGCCAGGTTCAGCATGTCTTCGCGTGTCATGGTAGTGCCTACTGGCAGGCGTGAAGAGGTCCCTTTCAGGTAATCCACATCCATATCGGTAATGGAGACTTGGTCATTCAGGTTTAATTTTGCATCCAGCACGACCATGGCAGTCATCAGCTTGGTGACTGAGGCGATAGGAGTCGGCGTATCCAGGTTTTTGGAGTAGATGATTTCGTGCGTGTTCTGGTTCATCACCAAAGCTTTGGTGGAGGCGATGGATAGATTGCCATTGCTACCAGACTTACCCTGAAATGAATCAAACATTTCTGCATCAATCGCAGGCCTGGCTGATTTTCTGGCATGCGCATGGAGTTTAACCGGGCGCATGGATTTGGTTTTTTCTGGATTGACACGATATTGTGAAGATCGCGTGCTGTATTTTTTACTTTTGGCCGCGGAAACGGTCTGTTTTTTAGAAGGTGACTTTGCTATGGCTTGACCCGCAGGTGCGAAAGCGATGGAACACATTAGCAACACTTTAAGACAATGCTTGTAAAAACTCATAATCAACCTTCCGAAAACCCGATTCATTATTGCCCAGTTATTATTCAGAGTCAATCACTTATCGCAATTTTTTAGTGTAAAAAATTAAACAGTTTTTTTGGCCGGTCTGAATAAGTTTTGGTGCGTTTCGCAGACTGTGGCACAATAATTATCCACTAAACTTTTGATTTTTAAATCATATGTCAGCAGGCTTGAAATACTTCTTTTCTAAAGACCACACCTGGGCGGCGCAGGCCGAGGATGGTGCGTGGTTGGTTGGGATTACCGATTACGCGCAGAATATGCTGGGTGATGTGGTGTTTGTGGATCCGCCAAAAGTGGGCCAATCCGTGCAGCAATTCAGTGTCTGCGGCTTGATTGAATCCGTTAAAACAGGTTCAGATATTTATGCGCCGCTGACAGGAGTGGTTCAAGCGGTCAATGAAGAGGCGCTCTCTTCGCCGGAAAAGATCAACGACCATCCGTACGCCACCTGGATATTCAAGCTGGCGCCCGATGCGAGCGGTGTGGCGGCTTTGCTGGATCAGGCTGCTTACGACGCGCAGCTCTAAATTACTGCGTTTTTGGCGCAGCGGCTACTCTACTTTCCTGATTTTGAGTGTCGGCTCGGCGTATAGCAAATCTGCCAGGTGTAAGGTCACCATTTTGTTGGATGGTGTCTGGCTGTTAAATGTCAGCATGGTGTGATGGATGTTGAGGTCGCGGCTGGCGAATCCCAGAAAAAACAGCATGGTCAGCATAAAGGGTAGTTTGAGTGAGAGTTGTTGCATGTCGTGCTCCTTTAAAGTCTTTTCAATTCAAATACATCGCCGTGCTTTTGGTGATTTGTAACGCGAATCAGGTATAATTTGCGCTTGGTGAAATTTTTCCAGCAAGTTGTCCTTCAGGTTGTGTTAACAAATGCCTATCTACGATTTTCAATGTACAGCGTGTGGTTACCAGCAAGAGCTGATGCGCAAGGTGTCCGCGCCCTCTGTGGAGGCGTGCCCCAAGTGCGCGCAAGAGACCTTTAGCAAGCAGGTATCTGCCCCTAATTTTCAGTTGAGCGGTAGTGGCTGGTATGCCACTGACTTCAAAAACGGTCAGTCGGCCTCCAGCGCTAAACCTGCCGAGCCTGCCAGCACAGAGAGTGCTGCCAAGTGCAACCCAGGCTGTGCCTGCCATTAAAAAAACAAGACGCATGAAAAAATATTTCATTACAGGTTTGCTGGTACTGGTCCCATTATTTATTACGGTGTGGGTGCTCAAAACTTTAGTGCAAACGCTGGACCAAAGCCTGCTGTTGCTGCCGGTTGCCTGGCGCCCGGAAGCCTTGCTTGGTGTCGACATTCCGGGCTTTGGTGTCATATTGACCGTGGCGATTGTGCTGGCGACCGGCCTGGTGGCGACCAATATCTTCGGCCAGCAGTTGATTGAGTTGTGGGAAGGGTTGTTGATCCGCGTGCCGGTGGTGAAATCCATTTACTCCAGCGTCAAGCAAGTCTCTGACACCCTGTTTTCTGATTCCGGCAATGCTTTTCGCCAGGCCTTGCTGATTGAGTATCCGCGTCAGGGTTCATGGACCATTGCCTTTTTGACCGGTACGCCCGGCGGTGATGTCGCTAATCACTTGCAGGGCGAATATGTCAGCGTATATGTGCCAACCACGCCTAACCCGACTTCAGGTTTCTTTCTGATGTTGCCCAAGTCCGATGTCGTGGAACTCGACATGAGTGTGGATCAGGCCTTGAAATACATCATCAGCATGGGTACAGTGGCGCCCTTGCCTAAACATCATTAACCGCAACACACTTTTAACTTTATAAAATTATTATGATGCGTACACATTATTGCGGTCACCTGAACCGCGAACATATTGGACAAACTGTGACACTGTGTGGCTGGGCCCACCGTCGTCGCGACCACGGGGGCGTGATTTTTATTGATTTGCGTGATCGCGAAGGCCTGGCGCAAATTGTGATTGACCCGGATACTAAAGACGCATTCGCGATTGCTGAAACCGTACGTAGCGAGTTTGTCTTGCGTGTGGTGTGTAAAGTGCGTGCGCGCCCAGAGGGTACCGTCAACCCGAACTTGCCTACTGGCGAAGTGGAGATGCTGGCGACTGAAATTGAAGTGTTGAACGCCTCACTGACGCCACCGTTTATGCTGGATGACGACAACCTGACCGAGACCGTGCGCCTGGAGCATCGTTATATCGACCTGCGTCGCCCAGCCATGCAGAAAAACCTTATGCTGCGTTACAAAGTGGCGAAAAACCTGCGTGACTATCTGGATGACAACGGTTTTATCGAAGTTGAAACACCGATGCTGACACGTTCGACACCTGAGGGTGCACGTGACTACCTGGTGCCATCCCGTGTACATCACGGCATGTTCTTTGCATTGCCGCAATCGCCGCAGTTGTTTAAGCAATTGCTGATGGTGTCCGGCTTTGACCGTTACTTTCAGATCACCAAGTGCTTCCGTGACGAAGACTTGCGTGCGGACCGCCAGCCAGAATTTACCCAGGTCGATATTGAAACTTCCTTCCTGGAAGAAAATGAAATCATGGACATCGTCGAAGAGATGATTCGTCGCATGTTGAAAAAAATTCAGGATGTGGATCTGCCTGCCAAATTCCCACGCATGCCTTTCTCTGAAGCGATGAACCGTTACGGTTCAGATAAGCCAGACATGCGCGTGACATTGGAAATCACTGAGCTTAGCGATGTGATGAAAGATGTTGACTTTAAAGTGTTTGCTGGTGCCGCCAATATGGCGGGCGGCCGTGTGGCAGCGATTCGCGTGCCTAACGGCGCTGCCATCAGCCGCTCAGAAATCGATGCCTACACCGAGTTTGTCAAAATCTACGGTGCCAAAGGCCTGGCTTATATCAAGATCAACGATATCACCAAACTGAACGAAGAAGGCCTGCAAAGCCCGATTGTGAAAAACATTCACGTCAATGCGCTGCAAGCCATTATTGAGCGTACAGGCGCACAAAACGGCGACATCGTATTCTTTGGTGCCGATAAAGCCAAAATCGTGAACGAAGCGCTGGGTGCTTTACGCACAAAAGTCGGTCATGAAAAAGGTCATGTCGATGGTCGCCAATGGGCGCCATTGTGGGTGGTGGATTTCCCGATGTTTGAGCATGATGAAGAGGCTGACCGCTGGGTGGCCTTGCATCACCCGTTCACTGCGCCTAAAGATGGCCACGAAGATTTACTGGTCAGCAATCCAGGTGCCTGTTTGTCTAAAGCCTATGACATGGTGTTAAACGGCTGGGAAGTGGGTGGCGGTTCTGTACGTATCCATAAACAAGACATCCAGTCTAAAGTGTTTGATGCATTGAAAATCAGCAAGGAAGAAGCACAAGAGAAATTCGGCTTCCTGCTGGACGCCTTGCAATACGGTGCGCCTCCACACGGTGGCCTGGCGTTTGGCCTGGACCGCTTGGTGACGCTGATGGCCGGTGCCGAGTCTATCCGTGACGTGATTGCTTTCCCGAAAACCCAGCGTGCACAATGTCTGATGACCAATGCGCCAAACGAGGTGGACGAGAAACAGTTGCGCGACCTGCATATCCGCGTGCGTCAGCAGAACGTCGCCGGCAGCTAAGATAATTGGCTTGGGTGACAAGCCAATTGTAGAGAAATAAAGCGCGTCTACCATGGGGTAGGCGCGTTTTTTATTGGATTGAATGCCTTGCTTGAAGGGATGGGCGCATGATGGATATCCGCAGTTATATACGCACGATTGCCGATTACCCAAAGGCGGGTATCCAGTTTCGGGATATCACGACCTTGCTCAGAGAGGCGGCCGCTTTTAATGCCACCATTGATGCCTTGGCATTGCATTATGCCGATATTGCCCTGGATAAAGTGGTCGGTATTGAGGCGCGTGGGTTTATTATCGGTGCTGCTTTAGCGAGCAAGCTTGGGCTCGGGTTTGTACCAGTGCGTAAACCAGGCAAGTTGCCTGCGGCCGCCATTTCACAAAGCTATGCGCTGGAGTATGGTGAAGATGCACTGGAAATACACCAGGATGCGATTACTGCTGGCGAAAAAACACTGCTGATTGATGATTTGATTGCAACCGGTGGGACGGCTCTGGCTGCAGTTGCGTTGATACGTCAGTTGGGAGGTGTGGTCGAGCATGCCGGGTTCGTCATTGATTTGCCCGACTTGGGCGGCTTGCAACATTTGCAGGCGAGCGGCGTCCAACCATTTGTCCTGTGTCAATTTGAAGGACACTGATTTTTGTACTATATTGCGCAGACGCTTTGCACACACTTTTGATACGGCACTAATTAGATTGGAAAATCATGCCATTGACAGGAATTGATCACGTCAACTTTCGCACCGATCGCGACACCATGCATTTGTTGCGTGACTTTTATTGCGACGTGTTGGGCTTGACGGTAGGTAAACGGGTGGCCAGTACGACTTATGGCTACTGGCTCTATATTGGCAGGCAGGCTGTGGTACACCTGGCTGAGTATAAAACGGCCGAGCCGCCGCAACTGCATGTGCATGGTACCTATGATCATGTCTCATTTAACTGTAACGATATGGATGCGATGGAAGCCAATCTGCAGGCGCGCGGGGTGACATACACCACACGTATCCTGGCGAATGGTATCCGCCAGATTAATATGCGTGACCCGGCGGGTAATGGCGTGGAATTGAATTTTGCTGAATACGCCGATCCCAATTACGAGATGCGGCCTTCAGGTGACCCGAGCAAACTGGCCTAGGCCTAGTGTGATGTGCATCACATATTGACGTCAGGCATTCGTTAGACAATTATTTTCATGCAGATCAAAATCAATTATTTGAATACGGGGAAGATCATGAAAAAAGTATGGATGATGATGTTGGTGGTGGTGGCGTTAGGCATGGCCGGACAGGCGCATGCGGAAGCCGATCCCAAATTATGGGCCGTCGTTAAAGAAGCATTTTTTCCAAAGCGTGAGATTCAGGAGGTTGATTTCCTGAAAATTGAAGCACCGCGCCGCGCCGAGAGTGGGGCGCAAGTGCCGGTCACGCTGATTTATGACAAGGCCGCCGCCAATGGCGTGGTGCTGAAGAAACTGTATGTCATTGTGGATGCTAACCCGATTCAACTGGCGTCTACCTATCACCTGACCGACATGTTGAATGGTTTCCAGATGGCCACCCGTATCCGCCAGGAAACGGATTCTTTTGTGCGCCTGATTGGTGAAACCGCTGATGGCAAGCTGTATATGGGCAAGCGTGAAATCCGCGCCGCAGGCGGCTGTGGTGGCACCGTGGATAATAATGAAGCTGAAGTGCGGGCCGCGGCCGGTAAAATCAAATTAAATGTAGATGCACCCAAGTTTGGTGAAGCGGCGACGGCCACCTTTAATATCCGCCACGTCATGCGCACAGGCTTACAGCGCGACCTGGTCTCCCAAGGGTATGTGCCCGCGTTTTATATCAATAAAACGACTTTTACCTACAACGGTAAAGAGGTGATGACGGTGGATGTGGGTGTGGGAACCAGTGAGGATCCTTATATGAAATTCAGTTTTATTCCAGATGCACCGGGCAAGCTGGAAGTCGTGGCGACGGATAATGAAGGTAAAACCTTTACGCAAAGTCTTGATGTACACAGCTAGATGAAATGTTGCGGATCAGGCCTCTTTATAGAGGCCTTTTTTGTTTTATGGCAAATGACTGTTTAATCCCGGTGCTAAAATAACCGCTTTAGAAAAGGGGACAAGATGAAGAGTTTTCGTAAAGAGCTGTGGTTTAACATTTCCGCACGTATGGACTTCAAGAACATTACACAGGATGTAGTGGCATGTGTACGCGAAAGTGGCGTCAGAGAAGGCCTGGTACTGATCAACGCCATGCATATTTCTGCCAGTGTGTTTATTAACGACGACGAGCGTGGTCTGCACCATGACTACAAAGTGTGGCTGGAAAAGCTGGCCCCGCATGAGCCTGTGAGTGGTTATCGTCACAATGATACCGGCGAGGACAATGCGGATGCGCATATCAAGCGCCAGATCATGGGCCGTGAGGTGGTGGTGGCGATTACTGAAGGCCAGCTGGACTTTGGCCCTTGGGAACAGATTTTTTACGGTGAGTTTGATGGTCGCCGCAATAAGCGTGTGCTGGTGAAAATTATCGGTGAGTAAATGCAAACACTGCGTGTTGAAATGGGAATACGGTAATGAAGTCTCCTGAATTATTAGCCCCTGCTGGCGACCTCGATCGCATGCGTACGGCGTTCGATTATGGTGCGGATGCGGTGTATGCCGGTCAGCCGCGCTACAGTCTGCGAGTGCGTGAAAATGATTTTTCAATGCAGAATCTGGCGATTGGTATCCAGGAGGCACATGCGCGCGGCAAAAAGTTTTTTGTCGCCAGCAATATCTCACCACATAACGCCAAGGTGAAAACTTATATGCGTGACATGGCACCAGTGATCGCCATGCAACCGGATGCGCTGATTATGGCCGACCCTGGCCTGATTATGATGGTGCGCGAGCAATGGCCGGAGATGCCTATTCATCTATCTGTGCAGGCCAACGCGGTCAATTACGCCTCGGTCAAATTCTGGCAGCGTATGGGGCTGGCGCGCGTGATTCTGTCACGTGAATTATCCCTTGATGAAATTGCCGAAATCCGCCAGGAATGCCCGGAGATGGAGCTGGAAGTGTTTGTACACGGCGCTTTGTGTATTGCCTATTCAGGCCGTTGTTTATTGTCTGGCTATTTCAATTCGCGTGACCCTAACCAGGGCACCTGTACCAACAGTTGCCGTTGGGATTACAAGGTGCATGATGCGCAGCCGGATGCAGCAGGCGTGATCCGCTTGAAAGAGTTTGATTTCCAGGCGGAATTGGAGAAATCCAGCTTGTCGTCTTGTGGTTCCTTGCCACGCCATCCGGCCGCCGACCAGGTCTACCTGGTTGAAGAAAAGGGCCGCCCCGGCGAGCTGCTGCCGATGATGGAAGATGAGCACGGCACCTATATCATGAACAGTAAAGACCTGCGTGCGATTGAGCATGTGGAAAAACTGATTGCGCTCGGCGTGGATTCGCTCAAGATCGAGGGCCGCACCAAGTCACGTTACTACGTGGCTCGCACCAGCCAGAACTATCGTCAGGCCATTGATGATGCGGTAGCGGGCAGGCCGTTTGACTGGCGCTTGCTGGGCGAGCTGGAAAATCTGGCTAACCGTGGTTACACCGATGGTTTCTACCAGCGCCACCATACCGCTGAGCACCAGAATTATGTACAAGGGCATTCCAGCGCCAACCGTAGTTTGTATGTCGGTGATGTCATAGATTACGATGCTGAACGTGGGCTGGCCTCCATTCAGGCGCGTAATAAGTTTGCCGTGGGCGATAAGTTGCAATTAATCCACCCCAGCGGCAATCGCGATATTGTGGTGGAGCAATTGTTTGATAAGCGCGGCGCGCCTGTACAGCAGGCTGCTGGCAGTGGGCATTTCGTCAAGCTGCCTATCGTCGCCAGCGTGCTGGATAACGCGATGGTGGCCCGGTATTTGTAAGCGATGGGCATTAAAAATAAAGGGGAGCTATGCTCCCCTTTATTTTTATTGGATCGGCTAGCTGTGGATATAACTTTCCAGTTGTTTGATCAGCTCTTGCTGGTAACTGATGGTTTCCTTGAGGATGTCGCCGATAGACAGCATGCCCAGCATCTTGCCATTGTCTAGTACCGGTAAGTGGCGGATGCGTTTATCCAGCATGGTGCTCATGGCTGATTCGACCAGTTCTGTGGGTTTGCCGGTAATGACCTTTTCGGTCATCACTTCACTGATGGCCGTGGTTTTGGATGAGCGGCCTTTGAGGATAATCTCGCGCGCATAGTCGCGTTCGGAGAAGATGCCTACCAATTCCCCGTCCTTGATCACGGCCAGGGCGCCGATCTGGTATTCCGCCAGGATGACCAGTGCATCATACACCGGCCGGTTGGGCGCAATGCTGATGATGCCTTGGTGTTTTTTATGAGCGAGTACTTGTTGAAGTGTCTTCATGACTTCCTCCTTTCATCGGGCACGGATAGTTAATATACACCGATGTGCTAGTTTGTAACATATTTGTTTCATTTTATTTCACCTCTTGACATAATTAGCTGGCTAACTATAATGTGGCTAATTATGTTGCAGCTTAGAGATCTCCCTACCCAAGAAGTCTTGCAGCGGTTTGCCCAACGGTACCCCGCAGCAGACGTCAC
The DNA here is from genome assembly GCF_015354445.1 of Methylophilus sp. QUAN. Taxonomy (GTDB): domain Bacteria; phylum Pseudomonadota; class Gammaproteobacteria; order Burkholderiales; family Methylophilaceae; genus Methylophilus. The sequence continues at coordinate 478,816 of NZ_JADKYT010000003.1, read as the reverse complement.
TGCTATTGCCAGTTTCCTCATGTTGTTGCGGGTGGCGACGGATTTGTCCATTGCGCTCGATGCTTGCCTGAGCAAGCATGACTTGTTGCAAGGGCGCTGGTGGGTGTTGATCCTGCTCATGCGTGAAGCTGACCTGACGTCCACGCCTTCTACCTTGGCTGAGAAGCTTGGCGTCACCCGGGCGACCATGACGGGCTTGCTGGATGGTTTGGAGCAAGTGGGCCTGGTGCAGCGAGTGGCTGTGCCAGAAGATAGGCGCAGCGTGAAAATCCGCCTCACCGCGGCGGGCCAGGCCAAGCTGGATGCCGTGATGCCTGACTACTACACACGCTTGCGCCTGTGTATGCAAGGGTTATCAGAAAGCCAGCGCAACGATCTGCAAAGTATTTTAGGTGTGATAGACCAAGGGATGTCTGCCTGGGATTTTAATCAATAATTTCGCAATTTTTAAAGAGGAGTAACACCATGGCAACAGTAGTTGATACCTTGATCGCTTTGAATCAGCAATTTGATGCGGCTTTTAATAGCAAAAATACCCAGGCAATTGGTGCCTTGTATGCTGAAGACGCGATTGTGATGCCAGCACCAGCTGGTGCCCCAGTCAAAGGACGTCAGGCGATTGCAGATTTCTTCGGTGGCTTGATTCAGGCAGGCGTGATTGAACATGCACTGACCATGAAAGAGGCCGTTGTGACGGATGCCCTGGCGACACAAACCGGTAATTGGGCAGGTGCCTTGATCGGCGAAGATGGCGTCAAACAACAGTTTGGCGGCAACGTACAAGTCGTTTTCCAGAAACAGGCCGATGGCCAGTGGCTGGCTGTAACACATATCTGGAACTAATACACACGTCACATACTTCTATGGAACAGGGTTTATGGATCAACTGATCAAACAACGCTCGCAGGCTTTAACGGCCTTGCTCGTACTCACCATCATCTGGGGTTATAACTGGGTGGTGATGAAGAGCGCGCTGCAATATGCCGGACCGTTCCAGTTTGCGGCCATGCGTACGTTTTTTGGTGCGCTGGTGTTGTTCCTGGTGTTGTATGTGACGCGCCGCCCGATGGGCTTAACCGAGTTTCCGACCATGCTGCTGTTGGGTATTTTGCAAAACGTCGGCTTTACCGGTGTGCTTATGTGGGCCCTGGTAGAGGGGGGCGCGGGTAAAACTGCCGTGCTGACCTATACCATGCCGTTCTGGACCCTGCTGTTTGCCTGGCCGATGCTGGGCGAGCGGGTACACGGTTGGCAGTGGCTGGCGGTGATTGCTGCGGTGTTGGGCATGCTGTTTATTTTTGATCCGCTACATATCCGTGCCGATAGTTTCAGTATGTTGCTGGCAGTGTTGTCTGGCGTGTCATGGGCGTTGTCTGCCATCATGACCAAGCAATTGCACAGGCGCCATCCGACGCTGGATTTGATCAACCTGACGGCATGGCCGATGTTGCTGGGTTCGTTGCCCATGGTGCTGATCGCCTGGCTGGTGCCTGCGCCGCCGATAGACTGGTCACCGTACCTGATCGGCGCTGTGTTGTTTAACGTGGTGCTGTGTGGCGCGCTGGCCTGGTTGTTGTGGCTGTTTGCCTTGCAACGGTTGCCCGCCGGGGTGGCGAGTATGGCGTCCATGCTGGCACCGGTGATTGGTGTCATTGCGGCCTGGATACAGTTGAACGAAGTACCTGATCATATGGAAATGACGGGGATGGCGTTGATTATCTTTTCGCTCAGCCTGATTTCCATCCTGATGATGCGGCCCGGTTACGGTAAAAACCAGTAACCCAAAGCCAGTTCGTATAAAAGGCCTGACAATGTCAGGCCTTTTTTGTTATGTGCGACGGTCGTTTGGTGATCGGGCGGCTGTGGTAAAATCAGCGGCTTAAATTACCTCAACAACGTTGTTAAAAAACACAAGGAAGCACTATGGCTGGGCATAGTAAATGGGCCAATATTCAGCATCGTAAAGGCCGTCAAGACGCCAAACGCGGCAAAATTTTCACCAAGCTGATCAAGGAAATCACGGTTTCTGCCCGCATGGGCGGCGGCGATACCGCCATGAATCCGCGCTTGCGTGCGGCAGTGGCTGCGGCTAAAGAAGAGAATATGCCTTCTGACAATATCACGCGTGCGATTAAAAAAGGCACGGGTGAACTGGAAGGTGTGAATTATGAAGAAATCCGTTATGAAGGCTATGGCATCAATGGTGCGGCCATTATTATTGACTGCCTGACTGATAACCGCCAGCGCGCGGTGATGGACGTGCGTCACGCCCTGACCAAGCACGGCGGCAACCTGGGCACCGATGGTAGCGTGGCATTCATGTTCAAGCACTGTGGGCAATTGGTGTTTGAGCCAGGCGTGTCAGAAGATGCGGTGATGGAAGTGGCACTGGAAGCAGGCGCGGAAGACGTGATTACCGACGAAGATGGCAGTATTGAAGTGGTCACTGCACCGGGCGATTTCGTGACCGTCAAAGAAGCGCTGGAAGCTGCTGGGCTTAAAGCCGTGATGGCGCAAGTCACAATGAAATCACTGAATGAAGTGGTGTTCACCGGCGATGATGCCGTCAAAATGCAGAAAATCCTCGACATGCTGGAAGACCTGGATGACGTGCAGGATGTGTATACCTCTGCTGTGATCGAAGAGGCTTAATTGATGCGGTTCGCTGCTGGCATGTGTTCAGAAAACTGCTGATGGCGGTACAACGCATACTGGGCATAGACCCCGGCTTGAGGATCACTGGCTTCGGGGTGATTGAAGCCGTGGATGGCAAATTATCGTACGTCACCAGTGGCGTGATTAAAACCGCTTCAGCTAAAAAAAGTGCAGAGGGCGAGCCGGAAAAAGAAGCCTTGCCTGAGCGTCTCAAAGTCATTTTGGATGGTTTGTTTGAGGTGATTGCCACTTACCAGCCGACACAAGTGGCAATTGAAAAAGTATTTGTGAACGTCAACCCGCAATCGACCTTGTTGCTCGGGCAGGCGCGGGGTGCGGCGATTTCAGCGGCGGTGATCCGTCAATTGCCGGTGGCAGAATACACGGCGCTGCAAGTCAAGCAGTCTGTGGTCGGTAATGGCCACGCACAGAAAGAGCAGGTGCAAGAGATGGTTAAGCGCTTGCTCAAATTGCCTGCCACCCCTAGTCCTGATTCAGCCGATGCCCTGGCTTGCGCCATCTGTCATGCGCATGGCGGTCAGGGTTTGGGTGCATTGGCTACCACCGGATTTAGAGTCAGAAATGGAAGATTGGTATGATTGCGCGTTTGCAGGGAAAATTGCTGGAAAAATCACCGCCTTTGATTGTGATTGACTGCAATGGCGTCGGTTATGAGGTGGAGGTGCCCATGAGCACCTTTTATAACTTGCCTGAGTTGGGCCAGCCGGTACAGATATTGACCCATATGGTGGTGCGCGAAGATGCGCAATTACTGTATGGCTTTGGCAGTGAGCAGGAGAAAAACACTTTCAAGCAATTGCTTAAGGTCAATGGTATAGGCGCCAAATCCGCGTTGTCCATCCTCAGTGGCGTCAGCGTCAATGATTTAATGCTGGCAGTCAGCCAGCAAGAAGTTTCAATGCTGACACGCATCCCTGGTATTGGCAAAAAAACCGCCGAGCGTTTACTGCTTGAGCTTAAGGACAAGTTTGTCGTGACCGGCTCTACCTCGGCGCAACCTTCGGCTAAAGCAGCCACCGACGATATCCTCAATGCGCTGGTGGCATTGGGTTACAACGAGCGTGAAGCGTCTGCGACCGTCAAATTGCTGGAGCCAGGGGTCAGTGTCAGCGATGGCATCCGCCAGGCATTGAAGTATCTGGCCAAGTGAGACATCACGCGCATGCGCCATGGTCTGTAATAGTCAAACGCCGCATGGTATCATCACAAAAAATAACTTACCTCTTTAGTGACCGGCAATGAGGTTTTGCGTTGACTAAATTTGCTTTGCACTTCATTACCGACCACCCATGATTGAAACCGATAGACTCGTCGCTCCTGCCACTGCCAGCGTCCAAGAAGAAGCGCTGGAACGTGCGTTGCGCCCCAAAGTGCTGGATGAGTATGTGGGGCAGGAAAAAGCACGTGGTCAACTCGAAATTTTCATCAATGCCGCGCGTGGCCGTCAGGAAGCGCTGGATCATGTGCTGTTGTTCGGCCCACCTGGCCTTGGTAAAACCACACTTGCCCATATTATTGCCAAAGAAATGGGCGTCAATCTGCGCATGACTTCCGGCCCGGTGCTGGAACGCGCAGGCGATTTGGCCGCTCTGCTGACCAATCTAGAACCCAACGATGTGCTGTTTATTGACGAAATCCACCGCTTAAGCCCAGTGGTCGAAGAGATTCTCTACCCGGCCATGGAAGATTACCGGCTGGATATCATGATTGGCGAAGGCCCGGCTGCGCGCAGTGTGCGCCTGGATTTACCACCGTTTACGCTGGTGGGCGCCACTACGCGTGCCGGCATGCTGACCAATCCTTTACGTGACCGTTTTGGCATCGTCGCGCGCCTCGAATTTTACAGCCATGACGAGTTGGCCAAGATTGTCAGCCGCTCTGCCAGCTTGCTTGAAGTCGAAATGCAACAGGCCGGTGCTTCTGAAATTGCCCGCCGTGCGCGTGGCACGCCACGTATTGCCAATCGCTTGCTACGCCGCGTGCGCGATTACGCGCAGGTGAAGTCAGATGGTGTGGTGACGGACAAAGTCGCGGATGCCGCGCTGAAGATGCTCGATGTCGACCAGCAAGGGCTGGATGTGATGGACCGCAAGTTGCTGCAAGCGGTGGTGGAAAAATTTGGTGGCGGTCCTGTCGGCCTTGATAACTTGGCGGCGGCCATTGGCGAAGAGCGCGATACGATAGAGGATGTGCTGGAACCTTATTTGATTCAGCAAGGCTATCTCATGCGTACGCCGCGCGGTCGTGTTGCGACGCTGATGACCTATCAGCATTTTGGCCTCAAAGCGCCTGCCAGCATGGTCTCTGGCGAGTTGTGGCAAGAGGCCGGGCAGTAATATGTTTGTGTTCCCGGTGCGCGTGTATTACGAAGATACCGATGCGGGTGGCGTGGTCTATCACAGCCGCTACCTGAACTTTATGGAGCGCGCGCGGACAGAATGGTTGCGGGCGGCGGGCTTTGCCCAGGCTGCATTGAAGCAACAAGAGCAAGTGCTCTTTGTTGTACACAGCATGCAACTGCAATTTAAAAAGCCAGCCAGGCTGGATGACCAGTTACAGGTCGTGTCACGCTTGATCGAGATGAAGCGGGGCAGTTTTAGCTGCCAGCAGCAGGTCATGTGTGGCAAAACGATGTTAATAGAAGCGCAGGTCAAGGTGGCCTGCGTTGATGCGGATTCATTTAAACCAACGGGTATTCCGGCCCGACTCAAAATTGCACTGGAGTCTTCATGAATGTAGCGAACGATATGTCGATTTTTACCCTGGTGAGTGGGGCCAGTTTGCCAGTTCAACTGGTGATGCTGATCCTGCTGCTGACCTCGCTGGTCTCCTGGTGGTATATCTTCATTAAAGTGTTTTCATTAAAGGCTGCCAATGAAAATGTCGACCAGTTTGAAGCCCAGTTCTGGTCCGGTGGTGACTTGAACGAATTGTATGAGCGCATTACTGCAGGCAGAAAAACGCCACAAGGCATGGCCAGTATTTTCCAGGCGGGTCTCAAGGAGTTTATTCGCTACAAACAGCAAAAAGATACTGAAGTGAGTGACGTGATGGAAGCCACACGCCGCGCCATGCGTGCCGCGTATAACCGTGAACTAGATTACCTGGATTCGCATTTACCATTCCTTGCGTCGGTCGGTTCCGTCAGCCCTTACATCGGTCTGTTTGGCACGGTATGGGGCATTATGAACGCGTTCCGTGGCTTGTCTAACGTGGCACAAGCCACATTAAGCCAGGTGGCACCAGGCATTGCTGAAGCGCTGGTGGCAACGGCGATCGGCTTGTTTGCGGCGATTCCGGCCGTGATCGCCTATAACCGCTTTGCGGCAGGGGTGGACCGTCTGTCCGTACGCTACGAGAGCTTTATCGAAGAATTTACCAACATTTTGCAACGTAGAGCCTGATCGGAACCACTATGAGCAGAACGCGTAAACGGCGCATGATGAACCAGATTAACGTCGTGCCTTATATCGACGTCACGCTGGTATTGTTGGTGATTTTTATGGTGACCGCACCGATGACTAACCCCGGTATGGTCGAGTTGCCCAAGGTCGGGCAGGCGCTCAAGCAAAGTGGCGACCCGATTGTCATTACCGTGCAAAAAGAAGGCACCGTGCTCATGGAAGGTAAGGAAATGCAGCGTGACGATATGCTGGCATTGATCCGTCAGCGCCTGGCTGAGGCGCAAAAGCCAGTTGTGGTGTCTGCCGACAAGAATACACCTTATGGTGAAGTAGTGTCGGTGATGGACTTGCTGAAACAGGCGCAGGTCAATCAGGTGGGCTTGTTGTTCCAGAACGAGAAGTAAGCAGTCAGTGATTTAAAACAGATGAAAATCGCATTGTCTCCACAAGATCAGGTCATACGCAAACGCGCAGCGGTGTTGTCTGTGCTCATGCATGTGCTGCTATTCCTGGGCATGATTTTTATGGTCGACTGGAAAGCCGTGCACGTCAATCCGAGCGTGATGGAGGCTACATTATGGGATAGTTTGCCCAGTAAACAGCCATCCAAGCCAGTGACAAAACCGGTGGAGCCTACCCCTCCGCCACCCCCGCCCGAGCCTAAGCCAGAACCCAAACCACCTGAGCCCAAGCCGCCGGAAAAAGTAGCGCCGCCGGAGCCGCAAGTCAAACAAGCGGAACAAGAAGCGGAAATTGCACTCAAAAAACGGGAAGATGAGAAAAAACGCCTGTTAGAGGAAGAGAAAAAGAAAGAACTTGAGCAGAAAAAGCAGGAAGAGAAACTGAAGAAAATTCAGGAAGCCCTGCGCAAGCAAGAGGAAGAAGACAAGCTGAAAAAAATCCAGGACGCCATGCGTCAGCAGGATATGGATGCGCAGCAGTCAGCTGCGGCAGCAGCAGTTGATCCCTCTGTGCTTAACTATTACATGGGGCTGATGAGCCGCAAGATTCGCAACAATGTGAACTCTGGTTTATGTCCGGTGACCAACCCGGAACTGCTGGTTGACATACAAATGACCAATTCGGGTGATATATCTGGTATGCCCAAGCTGGTTAAAGGTTCGGGGGATGCCGTCTGTGATGATGCGGTGATCCGTGCCATTCTGGCGGCAAAACCGTTTGATATGCCTGATGATCCGGCCGCGCGCAAGAAGATGGTGGATCAGATACGTTTAAAGTTCAGGCCGCGTAGCTAATACAGCAATGACGCTGAACAAGCTTTTCGTTATAATTCTTGTCTATAAGCAAACCAAAATGAATAAAACTGTGACCATGCAAAACCTTAAAAATGGGTTGATCCATTTTTTGTCTCATACTATCGGTGTTGGCGTACTGGTCTGGATGTTTGCGCTTCCGGCCCAAGCCGCACTGGAACTCGAGATCAGTGGCGGTAGCGCGATCCAGGTCCCTGTCGCGATTTTGCCTATGGCTGAATCCGGCGCTGCGCCATCCGGCAGCCGTTTGCATGAAATTATCAGCAATGATCTGCGTGGTAGCGGCATGTTCCGCATTATCAATACCAGTGGCATGCCTGCGTTGCCGACAACTGCTTCACAAATCAAATATACCGACTGGACCGCACTGAAAGCGCAAGGCCTGAGCCTGGGTGAGGTGCAGCAAGTGGGTGGCAATTTGAAAGTCTCTGTGCAAGTGATGGATGTATTGCGCCAGACCGCCTTGTTGCAATTGACTTATACCGTTTCACCTAGCCAGTACCGCCATGTGGCACATTTGATTGCTGACCAGATTTATGAAAAATTTACCGGTCAGCCAGGCGCGTTTGCGACACGTATTGCCTATGTGACTAAGGTGGGCAAGCGTTTCACCTTGCAGATCGCAGATTACGATGGTTTTAATGCACAAACGCTGGTGTCATCCAATGAGCCGATTATTTCACCGGCATGGTCGCCAGATGGCAGCAAAATGGCTTATGTTTCTTTTGAGAAAAAGAAGCCGATTGTATTCGTGCAGTCCCTGTATACCGGCGAACGTAAAGTGGTTGCTAACTTTAAAGGCAATAATAGTGCGCCGGCCTGGGCACCTGATGGTAGCAAGCTGGCTGTTGTATTGACTTATGGCGCCAACTCGCAGATTTATACCATCTCTGCTGATGGCTCCAATTTGCAGCAAGTCACGAAAAGCAGTTCGATTGATACCGAACCTGCATTCTCACCGGATGGCCAATCGATTTATTTCAGTTCAGACCGTGGTGGACGCCCGCAGATTTATAAAGTGCCTGCATCAGGTGGTTCAGCGTCTCGTGTGACATTTGAAGGCAGTTATAATGTGAGTCCGCGCTTTTCGCCAGACGGTAAGTACCTGACGTATATCCGCAATGATGGCGGCGCATTCAAGGTAGCTGTGCAGGACCTGGGCAGCGGCGATGTCAAAGTGCTCAGCACCGGCTCGCAAGATGAATCGCCCAGCTTTGCCCCTAATTCGCGTACTATTATGTACGCAACCCGTGTTGGCGGCAAAGGCACGCTGGCGACCGTCACTGTGGATGGTCTGGTCAGGCAGCGTTTGTCAGAAGCGGGCGGAGATATTCGTGAACCTGCATGGGGGCCTGCACAAGCAGCGCCCAAGTAGTCTATCCGTGGTCAATTTATTTAGTCACTCATTTTAAGGAGAAAGTATGAACAAGACAATTTGGACAGTTGCAGCACTTGCATTGGTGTTGACTGCTTGTAAAAGCACCCCGATGAACCCGGCAAAAGTGGAAGATTCCAGCGTGACTCGCCCAATTGCCAAATCACAAGGCAACACAGGTGCTGACAGCTCTGCCAGCACAGACAAAATCAATATCAAAACAGTGGATGTTGACACCAGTAAAGATGAGTTGAGCGCTGCTGAGTTGGCTAAACGTCAAGTGTTCTTTGATTATGACAGCGATGCGATTCGTGAAGAGTACAAGGCATTGGTGGCTAACCACGCTAAATACCTGGTTGCTCACCCGCAAACTAAAGTGGTGCTGCAAGGTAACACCGATGAGCGCGGTACACACGAGTACAACCTGGCTTTGGGTCAGCGTCGTTCAGTGGCCGTTAAAAACGCACTGAATGTATTGGGCGTAAGCGATAGCCAAATCGAAACCGTGAGCTACGGTGAAGAGCGTTCTAAACAAAACTGCGCAGATGACGGTTGCTTCCAGCAAGATCGTCGCGTAGACATCGTCTATGCAGGTCAGTAATTTGCGACTTTCTGCTGCTTTGATCGCCCTGGGGCTGACAGTGTCGACAGTCAGCCACGCGGCTTTGTTTGACGATACAGAGGCCAGAAAGCGGATCCTCGAACTGGAAAACAAGCAAACGTCTGACCATGATGCGCAACAAAAAGCCATCACTGACCTGACGCGTACCCAGCAATCGCTGGATCGGCGTGTGCAGAGCCTGGAAGCCCTGATTAACGGCAAGGGCTTGCTGGATATGCAAAACCAGCTGGAGCAGATCAGGCAAGATGTGGCACAGCTCAAGGGTGATCTTGAAGTGGTGACGCATCAGCTGGAAGATATGCGTACCAAGCAAAGTGCTTCATACACTGACCTTGATACGCGTGTGCGTAAGCTGGAAACGCTGGCGCAGTCTGTGACCAGTGGTCAAATGCCAGTGTCCTCTGCTAACGGTAGCGGCGATGCCAAGCCTGACGTTTCACAGCAGGAGTCGAGTGCCTTTGCTGAGGCTGAGTCTTTAAACCAGGCAGGTAAGTACAAAGAGGCATTTAATGCTTATGATGCTTTTTTGAAAAACCACGCGGCGAGCAAGCTGGCACCTGATGCACTGTATGGCATGGGTTACACCCAGTTTGCATTGAAGAGCTACAAATCGTCTGCCGCAACGCAGCAGAAGTTTCTGGATAGCTATGCTTCGCATGCGTTGGCGCCCAATGCCATGCTCAACCTGGCGAACAGCCAGATTCAGTTGGGACAGATTCCTGCAGCCAAAAAGACCTTGAAAGACCTGGTTGCAACTTATCCATCGGCTGAAGTGACGCCAAGTGCGCAGAAACGCCTGAAGGTGTTGGAAAGTATCAAATAGCAGATTTTCGTTATTGAAATTACTTTATTTCGGCGATAATAGCGGGCAGATAGCAATATCTGCCCGTTTATTTTTTACATCCTCATGACCACACTCAGAATTTTCGAGATTTTCTATTCCTTGCAGGGCGAAAGCTCGCGCGTTGGCCTGCCTACTATTTTTATCCGTCTGACCGGTTGCCCACTACGCTGTGGTTATTGTGATACCGAGTATGCGTTTAAAGGTGGCAGCAATATGACGCTGGATGACATCATGCAGCAGATTGCGGCGTATGGGACGCCTTATGTCTGTGTGACGGGTGGTGAACCATTGGCGCAAAAGCCATGTATTGAATTATTGGCCCGCTTGAGTGATGCCGGTTACCAGGTGTCGCTGGAAACCAGTGGTGCTATGGATATTGCGCCTGTGGATGCACGCGTCAAAGTAGTGATGGATATTAAAACGCCAGGCTCTGGCGAAGTGGAGAAAAACCGCTGGGAAAATCTGCCATTACTCAAAGCCGGTGATGAAGTGAAATGGGTGATTTGCAGCCGCGAAGATTTTGACTGGGCCAAGCAGATGTTAGAAACCCAGCCGTTTCCAGCGCACTGTGACCAGTTATTTTCACCCAGTTTTCATGATGTCAGTGGTGAAACACTGGCCAGCTGGATTTTGCAGGAACACCTCAAGGTGCGCATGCAATTGCAATTGCACAAAATCCTTTGGGGCGAGAAACAAGGAGTTTAAGCGTGCTTGCAACACAAAAACCTAAAGCCGTGATTTTGCTCTCCGGCGGGCTGGATTCCAGTACCGTGCTGGCCATTGCCAAGTCACAAGGCTATGACTGCTACTGCCTGAGCCTGGATTACCACCAGCGCCACAATGTCGAATTGTTAGCGGCGCAACGCGTAGCCACTGCGCTAGGTGCGGCTGAACATAAAACCGTGCAACTGGATCTGTCGCTGTTTGGTGGTTCCGCGCTCACTGACAGCAATATCGCTGTGCCTGAGCAGGAAACACAAGGCATTCCCGTGACTTATGTGCCTGCGCGCAACACCATTATGTTGTCGTTAGCGCTCGCCTGGGCGGAGGTGCTAGAGGCGCGTGATATTTTTATCGGCGTCAATGCGCTGGATTATTCGGGTTACCCGGACTGTCGCGGTGAATATGTCAAAGCTTTCCAGCAGATGGCCAATCTGGCAACCAAGGCGGCGGTAGAAGGTCAGACCATCACTGTGCATGCGCCATTGATTGATATGACCAAGGCGGATATTATTCGCAGCGGCCACGCACTGGGGCTGGATTATGGTTTAACCGTCTCCTGCTACCAGGCCGATCAGCAAGGCGCTGCGTGTGGTGTATGTGACTCCTGTCGTTTCCGTAAGGCAGGGTTCGCGCAAGCCGGGGTGGTTGATCCTACACCCTATGTAGGCACATCTTCTGGTGCGTGAAAAACACTTGCCATGCTTTGATAATATCAAGTATAATCCGCGCCTTTCTGCAAAGAAATTCAATTTTAAGAGAACAAGATTATGGTCGTTATTCGTTTATCACGTGGTGGCTCCAAAAAGAACCCGTTTTACAGCGTAGTTGTGGCAGAGTCCCGCAACCGTCGTGACGGTCGTTTTATCGAGCGCGTTGGTTTCTACAATCCATCTGCACGCGCTGGCGCTGAAGGCTTGCGTATCGATGAAGCACGTACACAATACTGGGTGGACAACGGTGCGCAACTGTCTGACACCGTGGCACGCTTGGTTAAATTCCACGCTAAAGGCGTTGAAGGCATGGCTGCTGTTAAAGCTAAAGAAGTTGCCAAAGCTGAAGCTGCTAAAGAAAAAGCAATCGCTGAAGCTGCTGCTAAGTTGAAAGCTGAAGCTGACGCTGCTGCTGCAGAAGCTGCCGCTAAAGCCAAAGCAGATGCTGAAGCTGCTGCCGCTGCGGAAGCCGCCGCTGCTGCTGAAACACCAGCTGCTGAGTAATTGTTTCCGCGCCTGAGTTTATATGGCGTCTGAGAACATGGTCGTAATGGGGCGCATCGTCGCCCCATATGGCGTTTATGGCTGGGTGAAAGTCGTGCCGGATACGGAGTATCTGGATGGCTTGCTGGATTACGACGCCTGGTGGGTAGGTAAAGCGCCCAACTGGCGTGAAGTCACAGTTGAGCAAGCTAAACTGCACAATGATGTGTTGCTGATCAAGCTGGCGGGTGTCGCTGATCGCGATGCAGCGTTTGCCTTGAAAGGGCAGCAAATCGCCGTACCGCGTGAGTCGCTGCCTGAGCCTGAGGAAGGCGAGTATTACTGGTCTGACTTGATTGGGCTGAGTGTGACCAACACTGAAGGTGTGGCATTTGGCAACATCACGCAAGTGTTTGAAACCGGTGCCAATGACGTGATTGTGGTGCGTGAAGCACAGCCAACCAGTGTCAAGGGTAAAGACGGCAAGCAACGCGAAGAATATCGTGAACGCTTGATTCCGTTTACCAGCGATGCCGTGCCAGAGGTGAATATAAAAGCCGGGACGGTGCTGGTGGATTGGGATGCTGATTTTTAAAGAAAGCGCAGCTCATGATGCAGATTGAAGTCATCAGTTTGTTTCCTGAGATGTTTGCAGCACTGACTGAATATGGCATTACCAGCCGTGCCAGACAGCGCGGGTTGTATCAGTTAACACTGACCAATCCTCGCCAATATACGCAGGACGTGCATCATACGGTCGATGATAGGCCTTATGGTGGTGGTCCTGGCATGGTGATGCTGGCAGAGCCGTTGACTGCTGCCATTGGTGATGCCAAAGCGCGTTTGCAGGCGCAAGGGATTGCGCCTAGGGTGATGCATTTATCACCACGTGGCAAACCGCTGACGCACGAGAAAGTGTTGCAGCTCAAAGAATGTCAGGGGCTGGTGTTGTTAGCCAGCCGCTATGAAGGTGTAGACCAGCGTGTGCTGGATACACTGGTGGATGAGGAAGTCTCCATTGGTGACTATGTGTTAAGTGGCGGTGAGTTGCCCGCCATGGTGTTGCTGGATGCGATTATCCGGCAATTACCAGGAGCGTTAGGTGATGCTGATTCGGCGCAGGAAGATTCATTTGTGAATGGCCTGCTGGATTATCCGCACTACACGCGCCCGGAAGAATTTGCAGGATTAAAGGTGCCCGAGGTATTACTCTCCGGACATCATGAAAAGATTAGACAATGGCGATTACAGCAATCGCTACTGCTAACCAGGGCTAAACGCCCTGATTTATTGGCCGCAAGGCCGTTGACGAAAGAAGAGGCTAGGCTACTCAAAGAGGTCGAGTAGGAACGAGTCACTTTACAATTAAAAGGAACCAAAATGGCAGACATTATCAAAATGTTAGAGCAAGAAGAAATTGCTCGTTTAAACAAAACCATCCCTAGCTTTGCGCCAGGCGACACCGTGATCGTTGGTGTAAACGTGGTTGAAGGTACGCGTAAACGTGTGCAGGCTTACGAAGGCGTGGTCATCGCTATCCGTAACCGTGGCCTGAACTCTTCATTTATCGTGCGTAAAATCTCTTCAGGTGAAGGCGTTGAGCGTACATTCCAGACTTACTCTCCACAAATCGCTTCTATCGAAGTGAAACGCCGTGGTGATGTTCGCCGCGCTAAACTCTACTACTTGCGTGAGCGTTCAGGTAAATCTGCACGTATTAAAGAAAAATTGGTTGCTCGCGAGAAAGACATCGCTGCAAACAACGGTTAATTTAAACGTTGCACAAAAAAGCCCTTCATCAGAAGGGCTTTTTTATTGCCATGACACACCGGTGTTGGTTGCAGCCTGGGCGAGATTACAGTTTAATACGGTGATGAAGAGCCTTGATGATGAACTTGATGCCTTGGTCCCGGCGCCTTTTGGCTTCGTTGGCGTGCGCTGTGATGACACTGGTGAGACGCTGCAGTTTTTACTGCATGCCTTACCAGTCAAGCATAAGCCTAATCCACGCGCCCAAGCTGTGGCTGACCAGATAGCCGCTTATCTCGAGAATCCAGACCACGTTTGGCAGCCGATTGTTTCGCAGCGCGGTACGCCGTTCCAGCAGCGTGTCTGGCAAGCCATGCGCGAGATTCCTGTCGGTGAAACACGCACCTATAGCCAGTTAGCCGCTGCGGTAAAGTCTGGTCCGCGCGCAGTTGCAAATGCCTGTGGCGCCAACCCCTTGCCTTTGTTTAATCCTTGTCACCGTATTGTCGCCAGCAACGGCCTGGGTGGTTTTATGCAGGGCATAGACGGTGGCCTGGAAATCAAGCGCTGGTTGTTGGCACATGAGCAGCGACGCAAGTAAGTGATCAGATGCGGCAAAAAAAGAATTCTGTGGCAGTCACAGCGCCTTTTCCTGAAATTGATGTTTTTATCGACCAGCTATGGCTGGAAGATGGCCTGTCAGCCAACACCTTATCAAGTTACCGCAATGATTTAAAGGGCTTTGCCGAGTGGTGTGACAAGCAATCGCTAATGCTGTGGGGTGTGCAATCACACCATGTGCAGGAATACCTTGCCCATCGCTTCCCGTTAGTCAAAGTGCGCAGTATTAATCGCTTGATTGCAACCCTGCGCCGGTTTTACCGCTATGCCTTGCTGGCAAACCTGATCAAGCAAGATCCGACGCTGCATATCGAAGCGCCCAAAATGCCTAAATCACTGCCCAAAACGCTGAGTGAGTCGCAGGTGGAAGATTTGCTGCATGCGCCGGATGTGAATACACCGTTGGGCCTGCGCGATCGCGCCATGCTGGAATTGTTATATGCCAGTGGCCTACGCGTCTCTGAGTTGGTGAATGTCAGTATTGCAGAAGTGAGTACGCAAGACGGGGTGGTGCGCGTGACGGGCAAAGGTAGTAAAACGCGGCTGGTGCCGATGGGGCAGGAAGCGGCAGAGTGGATAGACCGCTACCTGGCGATTGCGCGGCCAGAGATATTAAAAGGTGGCTTGAGCGATGCCGTGTTTGTCACCACACGCGGCGCGGCCATGACGCGGCATGCGTTCTGGCATATTATCCAGCGCTATGCGTTGCAGGCGGGCATTTCACAACATATCAGTCCGCACGTACTACGGCATGCGTTTGCCACGCATTTATTGAATCACGGCGCGGATTTGCGGGTAGTGCAGATGCTGCTTGGGCATGCGGATATTTCTACGACGCAGATTTATACGCATGTGGCTAGGGAGAGGTTGCAACAGTTGCATAAGGTGCATCATCCTCGAGGGTGATTGTTTTTTTGGGGGGGGGCGTTTTGTTTCGCCTTTACGGCGACCATTCTTTCTTATGCTTGTCCATAAGAAAGAAGGCAAAGAACAAGACACCCCAGCTTCCGCTTTTATCCTGTGCTACTCGGTTTGCCGGGCGGCAATCAAAAACTCGCTCCTGCGGAGCTCAAACAGTTGCTTGCCGACTACTCCCGCCAACCCTGCGTTGCTCGGCGCGGCAGATGGGGACCCCGAAAACCTACGAGCGCCATCCTTTAGCGGGTTTAATAAAAGAATCTGGTTTTTGAACCGTCCGCATTTATGCGACGTGAGTTTGGCGAGATAAATCCCATCCCATCACGCTGAGTAGCGGAGACAAAACAAGAGAGAAGGGAGCGACTGTTTGAGCACCGCGGCAGCTTGCGTAGTGTGCAAGCTGTTAGGGCGAGTTTCGTGACCGCTTGTTTTGTCGAGCAACGCAAGGGAGCCGTCAGGCCGTGATGGCTGGGTGCCCTCTTCTTTGGTTACTTTCTGAGGGGCAAACATCAGAAAGTGACTCGCCGAGAGGCGAAATGATACTTTTACACAGTTCGGAGATATTTAAGCCGTACGGTAAATCTGAATGCCCAAAGCCTTCAACCCCGGCAATATCCCCGGTTTACTCACTTTCAACTTCACATTTTGCGCCTTAAACTCCCGCAAAATCAGCTGGCACACATGCTCGCCCAGCGCTTCAACGAGTTTAAAACTGTGTTCTGCTAATGTTTCCCGGATGCGAGCAGCCACTTGCCCGTAATCGATGGTGTCTTCAATTGCATCGGTTTGGCAGGCTTTGCTAAAGTCATAGCCAATTTCAATATCCAGGATGACAGTCTGCGCGACCGCGCGTTCCCAGTCGGGTACGCCGAGTTTGGTTTGCACTTTTACTTGTTCGAGAAAGATAATATCCATCAGCGCTGTTCCTTGTTCTTATTTCCGCATGGGCCGGAATCCAGTATGATTCGGCATCATACAACATCGTGCAGTGGCTGGCGTAAGCGACTGCATTTCAGTGGAATTTAAAGCATGAACGAAATTGGGTTTGATATTGAGGCGCTGGTGTGGGTCGTGGCGGCTTATTTGATTGGGTCGATTGCCTTTGGCATTATTATCAGCAAGCTGTATCGCCTGCCTGACCCGCGCACGGTGGGGAGCGGCAATATTGGTGCGACCAATGTGGCGCGTAGCGGTAAAAAATCTGCGGCGATTCTGACTTTGCTGGGCGACGCGTTTAAAGGCTGGTTACCGACATGGTTGGCATTACAGGCCGGCATGCTCATGGATGTGGTCGCGCTGGTGGGTTTGGCGGTATTTATCGGCCATTTGTACCCGATTTACCATAAGTTTAAAGGCGGCAAAGGGGTTGCTACTGCGCTAGGTGTGATGATTGCATTTTCCGGCTGGCTGGCATTGAGCGTGGTGGCGGTTTGGCTGGCGGTATTTTTAATCAGCCGCATTTCTTCCCTGTCTGCCTTGGTGGCTGCCGTACTGGCCCCCGTGATTGCCTGGCAGTTTTTGTCGCCGTACCCCGTGTATGTGGCGGTCGTTGTCGTGATGACGGCGTTTTTAATTATTCGCCATCAATCCAATATTGAAAAGTTGCTGGCAGGCACTGAAAGCCGCTTTGGCAAGAAATAGCCAACCATATTTAGGCGGGGGCTTTGAGCTCCGATAAATCCCAGCGTGGACGGATGCTGAAGCTGTAATCTTGTTTCACTGCCTGCATGGCGTGCAGGCGCATGGCACCGGCAAACGCAATCATGGCGCCATTGTCAGTGCAAAATTCCAGCCGTGGATAGCTGACGCTGATGCCGCGTTTGCTGGCGGCTTCATTCAGCCTGGTGCGCAAACGCTTGTTGGCGCCGACACCACCGGAAACGACCAGTCGATTCAGTTTGGTCTGCTTGAGTGCTTTGAGGCATTTATGCACCAAGATCTCGGTGACAGATTCCTGAAACTCCCAGGCAATATCTTTGACGGTTTCATCGTCTATGTGTGGCTGGTTATTGACCAGAGTGAGCACAGCGGTTTTTAGACCGCTAAAGCTGAAATTCAAATCTTTGCTGTTGAGCATGGGGCGTGGCAGTTGAAAGTGCGGTTTGCCCTGGTCTGCCAGTTTGGAGACAGCCGGGCCACCAGGATAGCCTAATCCCAATAATTTGGCGGTTTTATCAAACGCTTCGCCAGCAGCATCATCCAGGGTATCGCCTAATAGCTCGTATTGGCCTATGCCGTCTACGCGCATGAGTTGGCTGTGGCCACCCGAAACCAGCAAGGCGACAAACGGGAACGCAGGTGGGTTTTCCTCCAGCATAGGTGCCAGCAAATGACCTTCGAGGTGATGGACGCCTATAGAAGGCACATTCAGTGCCATTGCCAGTGATTGTGCGATGCTGGTGCCGACCAGCAAGGCGCCAGCCAGGCCGGGGCCTTGTGTATAAGCGATGCCTTCGATGTCTTGCAGGGTTTTATCGGCCTCTGCCAGGACTTGTTGGGTCAGTGGTAATGCACGGCGGATATGGTCACGCGAGGCGAGTTCCGGCACCACGCCGCCATAGGCGGCATGCATGTCTATTTGTGAGTGCAGGGCATGCGCCAGCAGGCCGCGGCGCGTGTCATACAGAGCGACCCCGGTTTCATCACAAGAAGATTCAATGCCTAATACCAACATATGTGTTTACTCGCAGACAATATTTTGCGGAAATGATTGATAAATCCAAATAAGCGCGATAGAATACGCGGTTTTCAGTGCTGCATCAATCCGCAAGCACTAAATCGACTAACAAGTTACCAACCATTTTTGAAGGATAGGGATTTACATGACCGCTATTCGTGTGAAAGAGAACGAACCGTTTGACGTTGCAATGCGCCGCTTCAAGCGTTTGATTGAAAAAACCGGTTTGTTGAACGACTTGCGTGCACGCGAGTTCTACGAGAAGCCAACTTGGGAACGTAAACGTAAAGCTGCTGCTGCGGTTAAACGTCAGTACCGCCGTCTGCGCAACCAACAGTTGCCGACAAAACTCTACTAATTTTTGGTGGATGTGAATGGTTAACCACGTGTTGGTTAACCGATGATGCGAAGGTTGTGGATTTCCGCAACCTTTAGCTATTTATACGGCCTACATTTGAGCCCCGTTTATTCAGATAAAGATAATTCTATGAGCCTGAAAGCACAAATCTCCGAAGACATGAAAACCGCCATGCGTGCCAAAGACATGCAAAAGCTGGGTGTGATTCGTTTGTTGCAAGCTGCGATCAAGCAGCGCGAAGTCGATGAGCGTATTGAGCTGGATGATGATGCCGTGATTGCTGCGATTGAGAAAATGCTCAAGCAGCGCCGTGATTCGATTGCTGCGTTTGAAGGCGCTAACCGCCACGACCTGGCAGATCAGGAGAAGTTTGAAGTCACTGTGTTGCAGGCCTACCTGCCAGCACAATTGTCTGAGGATGAAATCAACGCCATCATCGCCAAAGTGGTGGCTGAGACTGGCGCTGCGGGCGCTAAAGACATGGGTAAAGTGGTGGGTGCGGTGAAGCCGCTGGTGGCAGGTAAGGCTGATATGGCAAAAGTCTCTGGCCTGATCAAGGCTGCTTTAGGTTAATCAGTCTTTAACCGCATAAACAATGGGGCGCATTTGGCGCCCTTTGTTTTTTAGTGCGCATAAGCGATACTTGCATCTATGATCCCCGAAAGTTTTATTCAAGAACTGCTGAATCGTGTAGATATTGTCGAAGTCATCGACAAGGCAGTGCCGCTGAAAAAAGCCGGGGCCAATTACTCGGCTTGTTGCCCGTTCCATAACGAAAAATCCCCCAGTTTTACCGTCAGCCCGACCAAGCAGTTTTATCATTGTTTTGGGTGTGGCGCACATGGCTCGGCCTTGAGCTTTTTAATGGAATATAACGGCCTCAGTTTTGTCGAGGCCATACACGACCTGGCCAGGCAGATTGGCATGATCGTGCCACAAGAGCAGCGCGACCCGAATCAACCGGCGCCGCCGTCAAAGGCTGTGCTGTTGAGCTTGCAGGAGACCTTGCAGCAGGCGGCCAATTACTACAAAGCTGAGTTGAAGCAGTCACCGCGCGCCATTGATTACCTGAAAAACCGCGGTTTAAGCGGGCAGGTGGCGGCCAAGTTCCAGGTGGGCTATGCCCCGGCGGGTTGGCAAAACCTGCAAACGGTGTTTCCGCAATATGATGCTGAAGCGCTGGAAACGGCTGGGCTGGTGGTGCAGAACGAGCAAGGGCGGCGTTATGACCGCTTTCGTGACCGTATTATTTTCCCTATTCATAACCAAAAAGGCGAAGTGATTGGTTTTGGCGGGCGCGTGATTAATCCCGAAGATACGCCCAAGTATTACAATTCGCCAGAAACGCCGCTGTTTCAAAAAGGCCATGAGTTATATGGCTTGTTTATGGCGCGCCGCGCTATCCGCGATGCAGGCCGCGTGCTGGTGGTGGAAGGGTATATGGACGTGGTGGCACTGGCGCAATATGGCATTGAATATGCCGTGGCTGCACTGGGCACGGCGACGACGCCGTTTCACATTGCCAAATTGATGCGGCAAACCGATGAAATTGTCTTTAGTTTTGATGGCGACAAAGCTGGGCGTACCGCCGCCTGGCGTGCGGTGATGAACGCTTTGCCTGCGATTAAAGATGGTCTCAAGTTGCGCTTTTTATTTTTGCCTGCCGAGCATGACCCCGATAGTTTTGTGCGTGAATTTGGTAAGGAAGCGTTTGAGGCTGAAATGGATAAAGCCATGCCGCTGTCGCAATACATTATTCAGCATTTGAGCGAGCATAACCCGATGGCCTCGCAAGAGGATAAGCTGCAATTTTTGAATGATGCTGAACCTATCCTCAAGCAGATCCAGGCGCCGCGCTATGCCATGCTGCTGCGTAAAAAAGTGGCCGAGATGACCGGTCTGGCTGGCGGTGAAATGCAGCGCATGCTCAAATTGCCTGATCCGGTTAAAACCAAAGAAAAAGCCGTGCGCCAGCGTTCACGCACGCCATTGTCGCTCTATGTGCGCCTGGCCTTGATGCTGCTCATGCGGCCGCAATGGGCTAAGCCTGAATTGATGGCTGAGATTGTTGGCGAGGGTGATGAGGAGCAGATGCTGCGCGTGGTGGTGAGGGCTGCAATCGCCAAGCCAGAATCGCGGCCAGTTGTTCTGCTGCAAATGATCGCCCCCTATATTTCTGAAGTCTTGCGACACCAATTGCAGCGCGAGTTGTCTTTATTGGACGAAACGCTGGACTTCACGCTTGAATTTGAAGGGGCTTGTACCCAATTATCAGACATGGCGCTCATCGCGCGTGAAAAGTCCCTGTTGGGGCGGCTGACAGAAAAGCCATTTTCTACGCTGTCGGATGCTGAGCGTGAGGCCTTGCGGCAGTTAACCAGCAAGCGCTAGTCGGCACTATTCCCTAAAAACCGTGTGGGCATGCTTAAAAAACGTGCAAAAATCTGGTAAAATAAAGGGTTTCCCGTAATGTTAAATCGAGTGATGTGCCAGCAGTAGTCGCCAGCACTCGGCATCAATCATTTTAGAGGTGGAATCGGCCATGGCCAGACCCAAAGCAGATAAAAGTTTAGACAAAGAACTCGGAATCAACGAAGTCGAAACACACAAAGACCCCGCCACCCAGGCAATGGATGCCGAGGCGCGCCGTACCCGCCTGAAAACCCTGATTGTTCTGGGTAAAGAACGTGGTTACCTGACCTACGCCGAAATTAACGACCACCTGCCGGACGATGTGCAAGACTCCGAGCAGATCGAGAGCATTATCGGCATGATCAACGACATGGGTATCCAGGTCTATGAAGAAGCGCCGGATGCCGAAGTGTTGCTGATGTCTGATGCGCCACCTGCAGTGACTGACGAAGATGCAGCAGAAGAAGCCGAGCAGGCCCTGGCCACGGTAGACTCCGAGTTTGGCCGTACGACAGACCCGGTGCGTATGTATATGCGCGAAATGGGTACGGTAGACCTGTTGACACGTGAAGGCGAAATCGAGATCGCCAAGCGTATCGAAGATGGCCTCAAACACATGGTGCAGGCCATTGCCGCCTGTCCAACCACCATCGCCCAGTTGCTGGAGATGGTTGATAAAGTTGAAAAAGACGAGATGAGCGTCGATGAGCTGGTAGACGGTTTGATCGATAGCGACCTCGGCCTGGATGACGCCTTGGCGGTGGCTGACGCTGAAGAAGAGGAAGCCGCTGACGAAGAAGAGGATGAAGACGACGAAGATGGCGATGCGAAAGCATCCGCCTTGTCCGCTGAAGCGCTGGCCAGACTCAAAGACGAAGTCCTGTCTCGCTTTGCCGTGATCCGCGCGGCTAACACGCAAATGAACAGCATCCGCGAAGCCAAGGGTACCAATGATGCAGAATACAAAACCCTGCATCAACAAGTGCTGGACGAACTGACTGCGTTCCGTTTCTCTGCCAAGCAAGTAGAAGCCCTGTGTGACCAGGTGCGTAACATGGTCGAAGAAGTGCGCACGCATGAACGCAAAATCATGGATTTCTGCGTGGATAAAGCCAACATGCCGCGTCAGCAATTCATCAAGAGTTTTGTCGGCAACGAAATCAACCTGGAATGGTTAGATGGCGAACTGGCAGGTAATCCAGCGTACGCAGAGCGTTTAGGCCGTTTCAGACACTCGATTCTTGACCAGCAAGAGCGCCTGCAAAACCTGCAAAACCGTGTGGGCTTGCCAATCAAAGAGCTGCGTGAAATCAACAAACAAATGACCACCGGTGAAGCCCGTGCCCGTCGCGCCAAACGCGAAATGATCGAGGCCAACCTGCGTCTGGTGATTTCCATCGCTAAAAAATATACCAACCGTGGCTTGCAGTTCCTCGACCTGATCCAGGAAGGCAACATCGGCCTGATGAAAGCCGTGGATAAATTTGAATACCGCCGTGGTTACAAGTTTTCTACCTATGCAACCTGGTGGATTCGCCAGGCCATCACGCGTTCGATCGCTGACCAGGCACGTACCATCCGTATCCCGGTGCACATGATCGAAACCATCAACAAGATGAACCGTATCAGCCGCCAGATTCTGCAAGAAACCGGCCTCGAACCTGATCCGGCCACCCTGGCTGAAAAAATGGAAATGCCGGAAGAAAAAATCCGCAAAATCCTCAAAATCAGCAAAGAGCCAATCTCGATGGAAACGCCGATTGGTGACGATGAAGACTCCCATTTGGGCGACTTTATCGAAGACAACACCACACTGGCACCTATGGATGCAGCGGTTTACGCCAGCCTGCGCGACGCTACAAGTGAAGTGCTGGAATCACTGACCCCGCGCGAAGCAAAAGTACTGCGTATGCGCTTTGGTATCGAAATGAACACTGACCACACGCTGGAAGAAGTGGGCAAACAGTTTGATGTCACCCGTGAACGTATCCGTCAGATTGAAGCTAAAGCACTGCGTAAACTGCGCCATCCAACGCGCTCCGAACGCCTGCGCAGCTTCTTAGAAAACGGACAAGATTAGTTTATAATCGAACGCTTTTCGGCCCCTTAGCTCATGCTTGGTTAGAGCAGCGGACTCATAATCCGTTGGTGCTGTGTTCGACTCACAGAGGGGCCACCATTTATAAAGAGACTCAAGGTTAACGCCTTGGGTCTTTTTTGTTTTGTGGTGAAGTAAACTAAATGCGAGGTACGAGAGCGTCTCAATGAAAAAGGGTTACGAACCTCGCAACCCTTCTTTAGGCCAACATGCGTTTGGTTTATGAAATCAACCCAATGTTGATGATGGTTATAAATCTACACTGTTTGTTTACGACGGGCGACAACACCAATCAAACCCATACCCAGAATCAGCATGCCATAGGTTTCAGGCTCTGGAACTGCAGTGACGGTATAACTAAACTTGTTTGCGGCAGCAGTTGCGTTTTCAGACTCGACGAAAATTTGAAGGGCTGCTCCATTTACAAGGGTGTTTAGTCGCATAGCAATATTACTTCCACGCCTTCCAGCTTGGGTAACCAAGTCAGTTTTTCCATCGGACCTATCGGGTGCCCATAGCTGCTGACCGGCGCCTAATAAAAAAGCTTGAATTATCGGGTCATAGGTAAAAGTGAATGTGCTTGAGGGTTTGTTTAATAGTTGAAGATCGGTTGTGAGTGACGTTACATTATTTGACATCGTGTAGTTGAAGCTTTTCAAATCACTCGCATTTACCAAGTTGTCTGATCCAATGTTTGTAGAATCATAAGTAAACTGTCCAGATAACTTCACGGTTGCCGCTGCATTGTTCGGGGCGTAGTCAAAATTGACTTGCACCAAGGCTGCCTGCGCAATGGAGGAGGCAAAAGTAAATGTAGCGGCAAAGATAATCTTGTGAATAAATGACATAGACGTTCCCATCTTTCTTTTTGTTGATTTTTTAAACTGATATTTAGTCAGCTGTAAGTTGCTAACAAGTGGTGCGAATCATAACCGTGGGAACTTATTGCGGGAATAGCCCTTTTAGGCCTGTTTATTTCAGCAGCCTGGCGCAGGTTACAGCCTGAGGGCGGGACCGAATCGCAACTTCAGCTCACGTCCCGAAGCTCACCAACTCGCAGCTTCAAACACCACCCACAGTCGCTCGCCTTGAGTCATAGCCAAGCAATCAGGGACTGGCTGATCGACTGTAATCCCAATGGCAATCGTGGGCCGTTAGTTGGCTTGGTATTTGATGTTAGATCATTCCGGGCGGGAGCGGATCAAGATGGGTGGTTTTTTGTCTTAGTTGAGAGACCTGTTGTAATTTAATTATTTATCAATAGTAGTATTGGGCAATTGACAGCTTTGATGGATATCTATATTTTGAAATTCCCAATAAATGTAGGACTTCAGTGTAATGTTTAAATTTATTTTTGGCTGCTTAATGATAACCAACTGTGTAGTCGCGCAGGCAGAGTTCATCGATCGCGGAAATAATTTTGTTTATGACACTGAGCAAAACATAACTTGGGTCGCAGATTTAAGCGTATTTTCTACATTGCTTGCCAATGATCAAAATATAGTAAGCAAGATTCTTGCTAAGACTCCAACCATTGCTAATTCTGGCTATATTTCATACGACGTTGCCAGTCCTAATGGTGTGCTCACCAATTACACATTGACAGCTGATGACTTTGGTAGCAAGCGTATGACAGTATTTGGAGCAGCTGCATTTGCTAATTATGTTAGTTTAGGTGGGTTTGATGATTGGCGTATAGCTGGAAATTTATACTTCGACAAATTGGGGAATTTTACTAATGAATTGAAGTATTTGATGAGTGAAGGGTTCGGATATGGGAAAACACCAACTCAGGAAAATACCAATACAATCAATCTATTTAATGCGCAGTCATTTTATGATGACGCATTTTGGTTAACATCTCAGTTAGACAGTATTGGCGGTAACGGTACTGCATCTTATGTCAATACTAGTGGGACCATTAGTTTAGGTAGCTCAACTGCAATTAACAGATTAAATGTAATGCTCGTCAGAAATGGGGATACATTGCCAGTGCCAGAGCCTCAAACTTTTACAATGTTGATGGCAGGATTAGGATTAATAGGCTTTGTTCAAAGACGCAAAAAATTGAATTCATAATCCGTTTGTCGTGGGTTCGATCCCAGCACACCCTACCAAAATATAAAAGACGGCTTGCAGAAATGTGAGCCGTTTTTCTTTTCTCAATGCCGAACGGCGACTCAGAATTTCAGATTTCAGTTTCTCACTATTTTCCAGCAGATGCAGTTTTAGCGGTTTTTCAGGATTCCAGTGTTTCAGGATTTTTAGCCAGTTGCCCGCACTTCGACTTCTAAACTCACCGACCCCGTCCACAAGCCCTGCCCATGGTCACACGTCTTGAGCCATAGCCAAGCAATCAGGAGCTGGCTGATACGACTGTAATCCCGGCACAAATAATTGGCCGCTATGTTGGCTTGGCGTGGGAGTTGGGTTTATCGATAAAAAGGCCTTAATTAGTTGGGCCAACATCCATTCCATCATATGATTCAATATGATATTTCTCTGCGAGCTTGTAGAACTCATGGTTACGAACATTGAGTGATTCAGGTGTGTGGTGTTCGACTCTTTCCATATGAAGAAAAAAGGTTGATTTGTCTTCAGTTGGGTAAATATTGACATAGCGATACCCGTTCTTTGTTAAGTAGTCAGCAACCGACTCAAGTTTCTTGGGACTAGGGTCAGTAAAGAAATACCCCCAAAGTAACTTACCGTCAATACTCCCTTTCTTGTACGCAGGATTTGCTCGCATTTCTTGAAACATCTGGTTTAGTTGTTCTAACGTGATAACCGCACTGCCTTCAGCCATCGCTATGTTCCCAAAACTCCAGAAAGTTGATACGAATAAAAAATATCTAACTAATTTCAAAATGTGCATAGCAGCAATAATCTAGTGATTTGTTAAATCATATTATTAAACTAAGACGTTTTATTTTCAATCTGAGATTCACATACTTGCCAGCCACAGCTGGTGTCCATAGTCGCACGCCTTGAGCCATAGCCAAACAATCAGGGGCTGGCTGATACGACGGTCATCCCGGTGGCAATCGTTGGCCGTTATGTTGGCTTGGCGTAGGAAGTCAGATTTGTTTAGCAGGAAGACTCTACCGTTGATAATCAGATTCGATTGTTAGGTGGGCAGTTCAAGATGAGAGACTTAAGGTTAACCCTTTGGGTCTTTTTTGTTTTGGGGTGAACTAGTCATTTTTAATAAAGAAGACATAAATTCGTAGTAGCTTGGTGACCAATATGTAATAACTAAAACTATATGAAAAAAGGGTTAACCACGCACAGAAGTATGATGATTCATAGAAGACCATGCCTGACAGAAATTGCTAATTTGACTGAAAGGTTTCATTTTATGAGGTGGATAGCACAACAGATGCATGTGGTTCAGAATTTTTGCATCTGACACTTTATTATTAACTACTTCCTCAGAACGTCGAATCTTGCACGTTCGTACCCCACTACTAATAGTCGCTCGCCTTGAGCCATAGCCAAGCAATCAGGGACTGGCTGATCAACGGTAATCCCGGTGGCAATAGTTGGCCAGTATGATGGTTTGGCGAGGAAAGTCGGATTTATGCAAGCGGGAGTGACTAGCTTTGATAATCAAATTCGATGAAGAGCTTTATCGCTTACGCATTCGGCCTGCATTTGGTCATCGTCGTCTCAATGACGTTACTCGACTGCAAATCCAGAAGTTTCATGCAAAGCTGATGAATGAGGGGCTGGCATCATATTAAGCTCATTCGCCGCATGTTGGAGTGTCATCTCAGACCCCAATCCAGCATCACGAATTGAGATGTGGGTGTGACGGGGCGAATCACTCCCCAGTGATAGAAAAGTGGCAGGAACAAGGCTCTTTTTCTGGCCTGGTTCTTGTTTTTCACTGGTTACACTTATTAGCATTTTATGGTGAAAGGAGTAGAAAAATGATGATCCAAGGACTTGGCGGTGCGGCTTCAATGTATAGCGCCCTCCCAAAATCGGTCAGTCAGCGGCAAGAAGTGCCAACCTCAACAGCAAAATCTGCCGATACAGTGACCATTTCCAATGCAGCCAAGGCTATTGCTGCTGGTGGCAACGGTGCCACACAGTCCATAACAGCGGCACAACAGAAGCTATTGACGTCTGCAAGTGATGACCCTCAAAGTGCGGAGAAAATCGCTTATGACATGGCAAATGTTCCAAGCACCATTTTTTATGACCTTCGCGGCGTCGGTGGTGGAGACCCGGTAAATAAACTCTCCACAACAGGGCGCATTATTGATGATGCCTTCAAGGAAAAATTCGCCACCGAAGCAGCCCATATTGATGCCCAACGGCTGGCAATCTATAACTCCGAAAAAGCTAAAGGTGCCGACCCCGTAACAATCATATCCAAAATGATTGATTTCACGAACTCTCAATCGAGGGATTATCTTGAAGCCTCTGCATGGCTTGGATAAGCAGCACGCCAAAAAGATTGAGCTGGAGATTTTTCAACCATTGGTGTTGATCTGCAGCTAGCCATTGCTGATATGTGCATATTGCAAAAATCTCGGAAGATCTGCGAAATAAAGCTGGCTTACCCAAGCTGCGCATACTCAATTTGAGGCATCAGTTTGGCAGCTTTTTGGTGAATGATGGCCAGTCTCTGTGCACGGTTCAAAAAATCCTTGGTCACAGTGATCCATCGATGACACAGTATGTGTCCATTTGTCAGTGAGTGCTCAGCTCCAGGCAGATTCAATCAGCAGCAGGTGTTTAATTTTCTGAATTTCGACACAGAATGCAACTGTAATACTTGATCCATAGCCCACTTGCTTCTAGCTGCTTAGCTTGGAGGTATTAGTACGCACTTTGGCGCATTTTGAATATTGAATGGCGCGTTTAGATTTATGTGTGCCTAGCAATCTTCCAGATAATCAACCATACAAATTTCCTCAATTGAAAAGGGACATGTATGGTTAAAATTGATAAATCAAAACCAGTTCTTGTGACTGGTGCGACTGGTTATGTCGCTGGCTGGATCGTGAAGCGGCTGCTGGAAGAAGGTGTGACTGTTCATGCCGCAGTTCGAAATCCCTCTGACCTCTCAAAAGTTGCACATCTTACTCAGCTTGCTCATAACAAACCGGGTAAGCTTATTTTGTTCGAGGCTGATTTACTGGATACTGGCTCGTATCAAGAAGCCATGGCAGGATGCGAGGTTGTCATTCATACGGCATCTCCCTTTACGCTGAATATCAAAGACCCTCAAAAAGACCTGGTCACTCCAGCAGTAGAAGGTACCCGTAATGTGCTCGAAACAGCGAATAAAACGGCATCGGTAAAGAGAGTTGTTTTGACCAGCAGTTGTGCGGCTATCTATGGTGATACTGCCGACAAAGAGTTGATTCCTGGCGGTGTTTTCACTGAGTCACATTGGAACACAACCTCGACACTTAAACATCAACCGTACTCATTTTCAAAGACCATGGCGGAGAAATTAGCCTGGGAGATTGCAAACAAACAAGACAGGTGGCGGTTGGTCGTTATTAATCCCAGTTTTGTATTGGGGCCGGGGATTATTCCGCATTCAAATTCAGAAAGTTTTAATTTGCTCAGACAAGTGGGTAATGGCCGATTAAAAGCTGGCCTACCAGACATTGGCGTGGGTGTGATTGATGTGAGGGATTTAGCGGATGCTCATGTGCGAGCTGCATATCTGCCTAATGCCAATGGCCGCAATATTATTTCAGGGCAAAATACCTCTTTGTTGGGGATTACCAAAACATTACAGCATCGATATAGTGAATATCCCATTCCGTCAAAAACGTTACCAAAATGGTTGATATGGTTAATTGGCCCACTGGCTGACAAAACCACGACACGGAAATTTGTTGCCCGCAATGTAGGTTATTCGTGGCATGCTAGTAACGAAAAGAGTATTCGAGAGTTAGGAATGTCCTATAGACCGATGGATGAAACCGTCAATGCCATGTTCCAACAGCTCATTGATCATGGCCAAATCCCTCAACCAAAGAGACGCTAACCCAGAAGGATCCACGCATTGAAAAGAGTCGTGCAATTTACTGTGCAACCAGGCTGGCGCCTATTAATCAGTGACCTTGGCATTAATCCCGAGGATGTGCTGCGATTAGCAGGCCTCCCGCTAGACCTGTTTTCCCGTAAAGATGCGGCAGTCGATGCCAAGCAGTATTTTCAGTTATGGGATGCGCTTGAGCGTGCCGATGGGACTGAGGATTTGCCTCTAAGGATAGGCCAAATTATTTCAGTTGAAGGATTTGACCCGGCTGTATTTGCCAGTTTATGCAGTCCTAATTTGAATATTGCACTGCAAAGACTATCCGCTTTTAAGCGGCTGGTTGGTCCCATGTATTTGCATGTGGCAGTCAATACAAAGGCCACGGAAATCTCATTGGAGTGCTATGGTCAGGATCTAATGATCCCTCGCAATCTAGCAGTTACTGAGCTGGTATTTATTACGCAGTTAGTGAGGTTAGGCACCCGTTATTTGGTCAAACCAGAAGAAGTCCTTCTACCCGAACTGCCAGCTCAATTGGATAAATACACAGCGTTCTTTGGCGTCAAACCTAAACAAAGCAAACATGCTGATATCAAAATATCTTTCTCTAGTCAGGAGGGTATTCGTCCATTTATGACGGCTAATGAGTCAATGTGGGAATTCTTTGAGGATGGTCTGCGCCAACGCCTGGCAAAGCTGGATTCAACTGCCAGCATTAGTGAACGGGTAAAAGCCGCGCTATTGGAAGGTTTACCTGCGGGGCAGTTTGCTATCGGTCATGTTGCAAAGCAGCTTGCGCTCAGCACGCGCACTTTGCAGCGTCAGTTAAGTGATGAAGGAAGCAGCTTTTCCACTATATTGAACGCAACCCGCCAGGAGTTGGCCATTTACTATCTTGGGAAACCAACCATGGCTCACGGGGAGATTGCGTATCTGCTCGGATTCCAGGATGTAAATTCTTTTAATAGAGCGTTCAAAGAGTGGATGGGTGTTACCCCGGGATCGTTTCGCTACCAGGCGCCATTACATTAGCTGTTTATAGTAGATTATTTTTACCGAGGGTTTTTTATCTACGGGGCTGATTGACATATGAAAATAAACCTCGTACCGGGGTCTTTTTTTAAACACTGCCGTCAGGATGTTTTTATGCATTAATGGTCTTCTATCAGGCCAAAAATTTGATGGTAGATGGCCGCCGTAATGTGGACCGCGAACAAGGGGTAAATCATGACCGAGATCAGATAGTGAATCCCTAAGACTGTCTGGTGAATGGGATGAGCCCGCTCAAACAATGGCGGTAATTCAAATAGACCAAAAAAATGAATAGCTTCGCCGCTGGTTAACAGTATCAAGATACCTAAAACACATTGTGTCATGATGATGAGGTATATGGATCGATGCAGGGAAATCGCCACCAGTTTTTGCCAGGTTTTGATGCTGTAAGAGTGAATGGGATTCGGATTCAGATTTCGCCATGTCAATCTGGCCAGCATCAGTATTAATAACAGCATGCCAATGGAGGAGTGCTGGGAGATGAGCCCTGACTTCTCAGGGCCGGGATCTTTATCTGCAAACTGGCTAGCTACCACAATGAGCGTCAATAGCATCGCAACACTGCTCCAGTGCAAAACTCTGGCGATCAACCCATATTGTGTTTGCGAGTTTTTGAGATGCATGCTCATCGTGGCGGGCCCTTCAGATTATTGTTTTGCTCCAGAGCGCATTTACTTGAGGGAGTATCTGAGCGTTTTAATGGCGGCCATGCCAAACCCAAACGTGGTTAACGATAGGGTCGTGTAGAGAAACACAATATATGGCAATGAATGGATTTTGGGGGCAATTGCCAGCACCAGGAAAGCCGTTGGGTTGCCTATGGAGCCGAGTGCCATCGGCCAGAGGACAAACTTAGGCAAGGGGATTTTTGACGCGTAAAAACCTAATAACAACATGGTCATCATCAAGTAATCCAAGTGGCCGGACAACAGGTTTTCTGTGCTGGTAAATAGATTGAGCATGTAAGGAATTTTCATGCCGCGGGTCATTACCAGGCACCAGGCCAGCACTAATCCCGCAAGTAATGTAATACAGGCTGTCCTCAGTAAGATGACATTGCCAGCATGTTTATCTTGATTCATTTTTTATTTCCCCTAACCGTCTTTGTTTTAATTAAGCATAGCCTTTAAGCCGCCTGACCTGGCTTCATTCAAAACCCTCATATGATGATGTTGACCAACATAAGGCAGACAGGTCTGTTCGCAGTGTATAAATTTTTTTTGGCTAATGCAAGGGGGCTGAGGTGTTGGTATCGGAGGATTCCCTGATGGGAGTCGTTGGTTGAACGGCAGTTTGAGTGCAGGGTGCGTGATATTCGCTCGATGATGAGCGAGGTACAGAGGGGCCTCTATTGCCCCTCATGCCATGTTGAATGACATTCATCTCATTTTATAAGTATCGCGATGGGAGAGGGCGATGGAAGGAGAGGCCGCGCCCAGGAGGATGGCCAGGGCGTGATACAAATAAGGCACAAATGTAATTGCAGCGAGGGCTGGCGTTAAATCGAACACAAAGGCGACGGAAGGGATGAGCACCAGCCAATGTTTGCCGATGATGGTGCCTCTGATCAGGCAGATTGCCCATATCCCCACCATAGACAATGCATACAGTAGCGAACTGTTTGCGATCATGCCGGTGTCAGCCAAATAGGTTGGCAAAGCCAGGACAAGATAAGTCATGATGAATAATCTGGTATTAGAAAAGACTTTATACATGGCTCAGAATCCTTGTTTATGCGTCATGTTGAAAATGCATTCAAGTCGTATGGTATACATTTCTGTGGATAAAATTAGTCCTTCAGATTGCATATAACTGTTTCTTATTGGGATACAATCGGCGTATGTATGATTTGAACCTAATGATCATTTTTGCCCATGTGGTCAATGAGCAAAGCTTTTCGGCGGCCTCCAGAAAGCTGGGTATGACCAAGTCGTCGGTGAGCAAGGCGGTTGCCAAGCTAGAGCATGCGCTGGGCGCGAGCTTGTTGAATCGTAGTACCCGGCATCTCAGCCTGACCGAAATTGGCGCCAGCTTTTATGACTATTGCACGCGCATCCGTGATGAAGCCGAAGAAGCGCAGCAGATGATTGAAAGCCTGAATGCGCAGCCCAGAGGCGTGCTCAAAGTGGCTGCCTCTGTGGCTTTTGGCACTTTGCATGTTGCGCCTGCCATTGCTGAGTTTATGGATAGATACCCGCAGTTGGAAATCGATATGACGATTACTGACCGCTTGGTGGATATGACTGAAGAGGGTTACGACGTCGTGATTGCGATCACCAGGGATTTGCCGCAAAGTCTGGTGGCCAGAAAGCTGGCGCCGATCCGCAGAAACCTGTGCGCAACGCCCAAATATTTTGAGCGTCATGGCATCCCGGTCGTCCCGCAAGAGTTAGTCCATCACAATTGCCTCGACTATATTCACTCTGGCGATAAAGGCCTGTGGCGCTTTAATGGACCTGAAGGCGAGGTCACGGTAAATGTCTCTGGCAGATTGCGAATCAATGACGATGAAGCATTATCGCAAGTAGTATTGGGCGGCTTTGGTTTAGCGCTATTGCCGACCTTTATTATTGGTAAAGACCTGCAGGCCAAGCGCCTGAAATCGGTGTTGTCTGAATACATACCTGTCGAGCAACATGTCTACGCATTGTATTTACCCAAGCGTAATCTGCCGTTGAAAACCCGCGTTTTCATCGACTATCTGTCTGAACGATTTGGCGCAGAACCTTATTGGGATAAAGATTAGCTTGTCAGGTCGCAAAGTAATTGTAGCTCGATTGGAAACAGTTATATTCTATTAAACAGGCTTATTTTTTCCATCTGTCCCGATTATTCTGTTGGCTTGCCCTTCAGGGATGATTAGCATTTGGTATGGTTGGAAAATATGGAATCTGAAAACTTAATATTGTCGGATCAGGACTACGCACGCTTATCCATGCTTGCAAATGATGAGTTGTTACGGGATGAGTTAGGCAGGGCGGTGGTCGTTGCTGCGGATCAGGTGCCTGAGGATGTGGTGAGAATGCACTCACGCGTGATTTACCTGGATAAAAGCAACGATTTAAAAAGGGAAGTGGAATTATGCTTTCCTGACGAGGCTGATTTGAAGCAGGGCAAGATTTCTGTATTTTCACCGGTGGGAACTGCTTTGCTTGGGTTAAAAGTCGGCCAGGAAATTGATTGGCCATTCCCTAATGGGGAGTCGCGGCGATTGCAGGTGATGAACGTGATGCATGCGCCTTAGGGCGTATTCCCGACATATGAGGGAATATCTCCCATATGAAAAATGGCCGCTTCGCTGCATGATTCAGTTCAGGGCGTGCTTTGCCACTAGGACCGTTTAAACTGATGCGTGATATTTGCGCGACTTATTTTAAACGGGGTAAAACATTCCCTACCCGCATTCGATTAACTGCATATTGATCTCAATGCCAAAGGCATCTCCTCCGAGGTGCCTTTTTACTTTTCTAGCTTATGTGCACCGGTACATTTGTCTTTGTAAGCGGCTAGCGTATTGTTAAAAGTCTTTTTCCGTTCATTAAACGCACTGGTTTTGGCATTGACCTGATCCAGCTGGTTTTTTAAGTCTTCCAGGCTGCCATTGAATTGCTGTTGTTTGGCTTTTAATTGCTGCGCTTTTTCTGTGAGCGCGGATGAGTCTGCATTAAATTGCAGCGTGTCTTTATTAAATTGGTCGACTTGTTGATTGATTTTTTTGGCGGTCTCGGCATCTACTCTCTGGCGGGTCTGGGAAGAGAGCACTTGTTTTCTTTTCGCGAGCGCGTCATTGCGTGCGTTCATGTCTACAATTTCTGCCTGCACGCCGCTTGCTTCTTTCTCCAGCACAAGCCGTGCATTCTGGTTGGCCTGAACGAGATTTTCGGCATTGAGTACTTCGTCGTTCATGCGTTTAGTTTCAAGTTGAAAACTGTCAAATTGCTGCCTGATGGTGGCATCCGTGCTCATGCATTGCTCCAACTCATCAAACGTGATGGCTGGCATGTCTTGCGTGTCTTTTCCCCATACGTGATAAATGCCGGGCAATCTGATCGTCGCTGCTTGAGGTGTTTCTTCGGCCGCTAAACTGGTGTTTGCCATAATGAACATTGCGCCAAGGGTGATAGGTAAAAGGAAATTCATTTTTATTTTCGATTGAGCGTGTGATTTAAGTGTATGACGAATCTCGATACTTTAATGCATTATTAATGTATTTGTTATGGCGGGATAGGATGCGTAAAGTTGATTTACCTGAGCGGAAAATTCAAACTTTTTAACAAGTGCCTATCATATAATGCCGGGCAGTTAAGTAAGCAGCATTAGGCCATGTCTTCCAGTAGTTTGCACAATACCTCAATAGACAAAAATCGTCGCTCGTGGCACAAAAAATCGCAGCTAGTCGATAGTACGGGCGATAAATATATCGTCTTCACGCATGATATTTCTCTTATGGGAATGAGTCTTTTCGCTGACAAGCAATATAAACCAGGGCAGATATGCAATATCGATGTACCGGTATTTGTCGGCTCGGCACTGCGCAATTACCGGTTTAATTGCCGGGTGATTTTTTCATCACTGTGTGGCATGAAAGGCTTTAGAACCAACCTGGAGTTTCTGGACGTCTCGTCAGAAAATAGAACCTTGATTCAGTCGGTGATGGCGAGATAGCCAGCCTTTACCGAGTAGAGCTATCAATGCTCTGCCTGCGCTTAGTTCTGACCCGAGCGCGCTTTCTCATATTCCTCATAGGTTTTGGTGTTCAGCTTCTCCAGGCATGACTCGACTTCACCTGGCGGCTGGCTGCGGCAATTGTTTCTTGCCCCTTCTTTGACGCCTTCGTACCATGATTGTGTGGTGCAACCAGACATGGTTAAGATGGTAAAAGCCATCAGGACTAAGGATTGTTTTGAATGCATGTTTAGTCGTTCTCAGATAGATCTAAATTATTAGTCTAAGGTCACTATGTGACACCACAGGCGAGTGTATCACTAAAAATGCGCCACTCTTCGTGAGGATTTGGCGGTGGTGAGTGGGGCGTGGTGCTTTCCTTCAGCGCGGTGCATCAATAGTGCTGGATATCTCCAGAGAGGATGACTCGCTCGCCCGATGCTACAGGCACCAGTGTCGCCAGGCATGCCGCCACTTTAGAGGCTTCTACAGCACGCAGGTGTTTGGGTAAAAGCGGCGCTAACAGTTTGAACATGGCAATGCCGAGTTTCTCGGCACGGCGTTGCGGTTGCTTTAATGTCTCGCGATCCCCCAGCAAAAAAGACGGACGTGCGATGACTAATGCCTCAAAAGGCAGTGTTGATAGCTCAGCTTCGAGCTCGCCTTTGATGCGGTTATAAAAGAGCAGTGAGTCGACATCTGCGCCCATAGCACTGACCAATCCGATACGCTTTGCGCCAGCTGCGAGCCCGGCATTTGCAACAGCGAGATTCGCATCCAGGTCGATGGCTTCAAATGC
This sequence comes from Methylophilus sp. QUAN, assembly GCF_015354445.1. Taxonomy (GTDB): domain Bacteria; phylum Pseudomonadota; class Gammaproteobacteria; order Burkholderiales; family Methylophilaceae; genus Methylophilus. Next base: position 443,345 of record NZ_JADKYT010000003.1, on the reverse strand, counting down.
TTGTCGGCTACCGGCTTGTTTAATGGTGGTGCCTAGCGCCAGGTAGATTTCATCTAGCTGCGGCAGTTTGGGTAAGTGGCTAAAGTCTACCAGGTGCATGTGAAGCTTGGCATGCTGGAGTGGCAGTTTGCGTCTGGATAACAGATGAATTTCTGAGACTGTGTCGTCTTGCAGCAGGCGCTGCAAGATATGCGAGCCTACCAGGCCTGTTGCACCAGCCACTAGTACCTTGCGATGGGTCACTTGATTCTCCTGCGGTAACATTATTTTGAGCTCATCAATGAGAGCCTGCTTAGATGGCCAACGGTTTGGCTTGACGGTATTGCAAATCCTCGAGGGTGACATCCATGCCACCCACCTGGATACCTAATAGCGTCAGCAGCGGGTCTAGCAATACACGGCCAATCTCGCCTAAAAGCGGGCTGACAATGGTGGAAATGACCGTATTCACTAGGCCCAGGTTCAGCACACTCAGAATGGTGATATTTAATGACCCCGGTTTGGCCAGGGCGTTTTCCAGGCTACTGCCTACGGAGCTGGAGACGGATTGCGTTTGGGGTAAGTGACTTTCCACCGGATTAGCCACTGAATATTCAAGGGTTTGCGCATTGCCCGGTTGGATGGGCAGGTTTAAGCCTATATCTGCAATGGGGATACTCAACAAAGTCGACACCCTGGCGGGCCCGGTGCCAGCGTTATTGGTGAGTGTGAGCGCTGCGATGCCTGGGCTGGCCTCTATTTCAACCTCCGATACGCCATCATTTTGCTGAATGTGACGCAGTCCGGCAGTGCCTTGTGCGACCTCGGTATTCAATGCCAGGTCTATGCGTGCCAGTAATGGAATATTGACCAGGACGCCAACCTTGGTCCTGATTTGCGCGGTCCGCGCAATCGCACATAAGTTGCCATTGCCTGCTGCCGGGCCTACGCTCAGTTGCGGTGGCTCAATCACCGTTACTAGTGCATTGACGTTGGCGATAGAGGCGATATTGAGTGCCAATGGCAGGCTGATGGCATTGGTGCCATTGGCGATCATGGCCGCTGTCGTAATCAGGGATAATGCATTCAGGGCCACGGCGGTGGCGGCATTAGGGTCAGGCGTGGTCACCGCCAGCACATCGCCCAGCCTGATGGGCACATTCTTCACGGCAATCGCCGCGATACTCTGCATGGCCGACACTGCTTGCAGGTTCGCAACACCACTCTGGCCCGCCGCGCTGGCGATCAGGTCGAGTAAATCGCCAATTTGCATATTGGTATTCAACAGATCTTCCAGCGTCCCCGCCTGTCCGGACACGGCTAAGATGTCGTGCAAGGTGATTTTGGTGGCAGCGATGCCACGATAAGTCACTGCATCCAGGTTAAGTGGTCCGCCCAGCATGCCGCCGAGCAGCCCATTTAGCAGCACGGATTGCTGGCTGCTAAGGCTTGCCGTAAAACTGCCCACCCCAAAGACCGCCAATGGTGGGTCGGATGCCGAGACAGCTTCCGCCCGCAATGTCATGGTGCCGCCCATCAGTCCGCCGGCGACCAGGCTTTTGGCCACTTCTTTGGTTGCCCTGACATAGATTGCCTGATTGCTGCCGTCAGCGGTAAATTGCCGTATGCCTTGCACCGTATCTAGTCTGCCAAGCAAGACCTGGTTGGGGTTGCTGGCAAGCTGCCCGTCATAGCCATTATTGACGGCCGCTTGCTGCGCCATTTGCATGATGTTTTGCAGGTTGGCCTGGCAGCCAAGATAGCGTGAAGCGTGAATGGCGGACATATCCGCTATCGATTGCAATTGCTTTTGCTGCATCCACAAGCGGCCGCTGTCTACCACTAGCGCAGTGAAGAATAATGCCATTAGCAGGAGCAAGCCTCCCGCCAGACCAATCGCGCCGCGCTGGCTGTGCGCGCTAGCGGGTGGTGGGCATCGCATGCTCATAGTACTCTGGGATGGGTTTCTCAAAGCTCTTGATGTAGCGGCTATGCACTTTATCCATCACCTCGCCGGAAACCGGCTGGGCCTGGGGGGAGGCGGCTTTGCCTGAACGTTGCAGTTCCAGCCATTGTTGCGTTGGCGTTAGCGTGCGTGCTGGTGTTTTTGCTGTAGTCTGCACTGTGGTCTCCACGGATGTCTGGCGGTCTTCTGCCATGGCGTGGTGAATGCTGAAAAAACCGCATAGCGCTAGCGTAAGAATGCTTTTCATGAGGGACTCCTTGCGGTTTAAGGGTTTGTGCTATGGCTATCCGCAGTCATTTTCTTGAGTTGCTGCATTTCTGTTGCATCGACACCAAACTGCCTGGCAAAAGCTTCTGCGCGGTTGATGTCTCCCTGCCGGTATAGCAGCAGGATGAGATTGTGGGCGGCTTGCCGATAGTCCGGCGCAAGTTCGACCGCTGTAAGAAACTCATGCAAAGCAGGCTCGGTGGCGCCAGATTGCATCAGGACATAGCCATGATCATTGCGGATGGTATGTTCGGTTGGCAACGCATTACTGGCGGCTTGCAGATAGCGCAGAGATTCCTGCAGGTTTCCGGCATTGCTGGCGATGAGCCCCAGGCCGCGGTAGGCGTAGCCGGAAACACAACTGGTGACTAACTGTTCATAAATTGCCTGGGCCTGCAACGCGCGCCCGGTCTGGCGTAAGCCATGGGCACGCAGCAAGGCTGCCTGTTCATTTTTAATGTTGGCGGCCTCCAGGTGTGCAAGTGCGGCATGCGGTTTGCCTTCTGCCAGCATCTGCTGGATCAGCCCCAGTTTCGTGGTTTCTTCAGGGGATACTGCTGAACAAGCTTGATTCTCGGTATTTTTTATTTGCCGCAACGACTTTGTATCGGTGTCAGCCGCAAGCGCGTGTGGCAAACCATGCATGCATAGCCATGCCAATACCATCATGAGGGTGGTCGATTTCATAAGCCGTTTGCTCCTTTCAATGCCTTGGCCAGCCCGATGAACCCTGGCCCGGCCAGGAAAATCATCAGTGCTGGGAACAAGAACAAAATCATGACAACTGTCATTTTTGCCGAGAGTTTGCTGACATATTCTCGTAACTCCGAAACCTGGCGTTGCTCAATCAGCACAGTATATTCAGTCAGGGAGTCCCTGATATTGCCGCCATAACGCGTGACCTGTTTCAGCATGGCGATCGTGTCGTTCAATTCCATCACTTCTAATGGTGCCGCCATTTCCACCAGTGCATCCGACCGGTCTTGCCCTGTCTGTATGCGCTTGATGACCTGGTGCAGTTCTTCGGCAAGATTGGGAATAAGGTCTTTGCCCTGTTGCTCAATGACTAGCAAAATATGCTCCATGGCCAGGCCAGCCTCAAACAACATGCGCAGCAGATGTAAAAACGGAATCACTTCTTTACGAATGGCATCGCGCCGGTTTTGTGCTTTCCAGCGCAGTAAACGACGAATCAGCACAAACGTGGCGGCAAACAGAAACAGAAAATGAAACAGTATATTGATCAGGGTGTCCTGGTTCAGGATGGCATAAATGGCGGCAAGGATACCGAGTACCATGGGCAGCCCCCAGGCGATGAGCAAAAAGGTGCATTTTGCCTTGGCGCCCGGCCAGCCAGCCTGTAACAGCAAACGTTGCATTTCTTCCATTTCACTGCGCGACACTTTGCCTAGCATGTCTTGCAGGGCTTCCTCCAGATCGAGTGAGCCGAGTTGGGCGGAAATATGTATGCCTTCCTGGTGCAAGGCTTCGCGGAAGCGTCGCTGGATATGTCTTGGATGGCTATTCTTTTGGGCACTGTAAAGCAACAGCCCTGCTGCCAGTAGCATGAGGAGGATGGAGATTGACCAGGCTATATTCATGGTCAAACACTCCGCAGCATGCGCCAGAGAATGATGGCGCCCAGCCCTTGCAATACCATGGCTGTCACGATCATGCTTTGTCCTGAGGCATCTTCTAGCAACATGTTGAGGTAGTTGGGATTGGTTAACATGATGTAGGCGGCGATCACCAGTGGCGTCAATCCCAGCACCCAGGCTGACATTCTGGTTTCCCCTGTCATGGCAGCGAGCTCTCGCCGCGCAAGTTCCTGTTGGCGTACCATTTTTACCACGCTCTCCAGCATATCGCGCGGGCTGCTGCCATGATGATTGCTGATGCGCATGGCCAGTGCAATCAGGTTCAGTTCACGCAGGTTATGTAGCCTGGCCGCTTCTGTCAGGCTTTCAATCATGTCTGCGCCCAGGTCAGCTGCGCGCACCACGCGATCCACTACGTCACGCAATGGTGTCAACGACTCATTGGCAGCAAAACGCATGGCACTTTCCAGGCTGCGGCCGGTGCTGAGGCTGCGCAACACCTGGTCAATAAACAGAGGAATCTGGGCCACGGTTTGTGCCCGGCGGCGATGCAGGCGGCTGTATGGCAGCAAAAAACCGAACACAAAGATGGCTGCACTGAAAATCAGCACGGCGCCTAACAAACCATAAATGAACCATCCCACCATGCCGGTGAAAAAAAAGGCGACCGGGATGCCAACGACATGTTTTTTTTGCAGCTCGAATCCGGCATAGATGGAGGCACGCACTTTCAGCAGGTGCCAGTAGCTTTGCTGGGTACCCGGGGCGACGCCTGAGACGGTACTGCCATACGGCAGCACTTCCCGGAAATGGAGCATCATGCGTTCGCGCAAGCGTTTCTGCTTGCTATGCCTGAGCATCCACACGGCGAGTAACAGCATACCGATGGCGCCGACAATAAACCAGATGGCCAGTGTATTCATCACAATTTCCTGAACGCCAGGTCTTGTAATTTTTTATTGCAGGGGCGTACCATAGGATGCGCAAAATGCCCGGTGCTGGCGTCATAAGCGTAGAGTTCATTCAGCACGAAATGACCATCCCGCACCCCCGCAATCTCGGTAATGGAGATCACCTTGCGCTGTCCGTTGGGCATGCGGGAAATTTGCACCACCAGTTCAATCCCGGCCGCGATCATTTTGCGCAGGGTGGCTTCTGTGCCATGAAACTTGGCCAGGCCTGCCAGCATTTCGAAACGCAGCATGGCGTCCTCCGGACTATTCGCATGCACGGTACTCATACATCCGTCATGCCCGGTATTCATCGCCTGTAGTACGTCCATGACTTCTTCGCCGCGGACTTCGCCCAGCACAATACGGTCAGGCCGCATACGTAAGGAGTTTTTGACCAGTTCGCGCGCAGTAATTTCACCATGGTCGTCGATATTGGAGGGCCTGGTTTCCAGCCTCACCACGTGCTCGTGTTCCAGTTGCAATTCGGCAGCATCCTCGATGGTGACGATGCGCTCGCTGTGCGGAATAAAGCGGCTCAGGACATTCAATAAGGTTGTTTTGCCAGCGCCTGTACCGCCACTGACAATCAGGTTGCAGCGCCGCTCAACTGCGGTGGTCAGGAATGCCAGCATATCGTTATCCAGCGTGCCGTATTGCAGCAAATCGCCAGAGAGCAAGGGTTGTTTACGGAATTTTCGAATGGATAGGCAAGGGCCATCAAGCGCCAGCGGCGGGATAATCGCATTGACCCGGCTACCATCCGGCAAGCGCGCATCCACCATGGGGCTGGCTTCATCAATACGGCGCCCCAGATGGGCGAGAATGCGGCGGATCACGCGTAACACATGCTCGTTATCAATAAACCGTAACTCGGTGGTTTCTAGGCGTCCATCCCGTTCTACAAAAATCTTCTTGGGGCCATTCACCAGGATATCGTTAATGCGGTCATCCTTGATCAGGCTCTCCAGCGGGCCATATCCTGCCAGTTCATCGACCACTTCTTCTACCAGGTTGTCCAGGTCGTAACCACTGATGGGCAAATGCCGCTCGGCGACATAACTGATCACTTTCTCCCGCACATAATCGGCGATGTCGCTGCGTGCCAGGTCAAGCAGGCCGATATGGTCGCGTTCAATTTCTGCAATCAGGTGCTGGTGGAGTTGAAACTTGAGCTCCTGATAGTCCTGTGCCTGTTTCAGGCCATAATCAAATCCACGTAGCTGAAGATTCATTTTTCACCCTCTAGAGTTTTTCACGCATAGGCGTGATAGCCGTGATCAGTTTATAAAGCAGGCCGTCTTTTCTCTCTGAGGCGGTGACTGGGGCATCCAGCAGTTTGTCCGCCAGTTTGCGCACACTCACGCTGTATGGGTCATTGGGAGACAATTCAAACATGCTTTCACCCGAATTCATGGTCGCCAGGCGGGCCATGCCTGAGGAAGACAGCGTGCCAAACAGCGGCAAGCCAAAGGACTGGGCAATACTTTCGGCATCTGGCGGCATTTTTGAGAGATAGTGGTCTACCACCACGCCTGCGCCGCTCAACAGCACTTTCTCTTCACGCAGATGTTTGATTAATTGCATATTCTGTCGACAGCTAGGGACGCTTTGCTCTACTAATAACAGCATCTGATCGACATTGCCCAGTAACAGCAGCAGGAAATCTGAGCCAACCATGCCACCAAGATTGATGACAATTCTGGGAAAGTGCCGACGCAGACTGCGTAACAACACGCAGACGTCTGCTGCCGTGAATTGCGCACCGGCCCAAGGGTCTTCTGGCATTGATAATACGGTGAGGCCGCTTTTATGGCGGCCAAAGCCGGTCTGGATCAACGTAGAGTCAATTCTGCGCAAGCTGCGAATGGCGTCAATAAAACTGTAAGACGAAGTCAGCCCCAGGTATAACATGGCATCCCCATGCGGGACGCCCAGGTCAAGCAACAGCGTGGGTTCGGTTTCTTGAATTGCCAGCGCCAGATGCAGTGCAAGCATGGGTGAGTCACTGCCTGGCCGCGCACTGATTACTGCCGTAATTTTGCCGCCATGATCTGATTGCGTGGTATGCAGGGCCGCATCGCGTGGTGTCAGGCGCTTGACCTCAGCCACCACCTCACTGGCACGGGTGCCCGTTTTGATAAAGTCGCGCGCACCCAGACGCATCACAGTCAATAGCAGGTCCTGGTCAAAAGAGTCTGCGACAACAATCACTGGCAGAAATGGCTTGGCGGCAATCATGCCCTCAATCAGCAGCGCTTCTTGCCTATAGTCTGTTGGATTCAGTTGTATAAAAATGGTAGCCGCTCCCACCGCATCCGAGAGTTGCACCACGCGCTCTGTCGCCGGGGAGTCTGCAGGAATCACATCGCCTTCATCCCGGAGGGATTGGGTTAACCATTGCAGGCACTCCTGGGACTGGGTGATGGCAATGTAGCAGTTGCGTTCACTCATCTTTTATTACCTCGAAAAACCGGTGGTAGGGATGCCTGCATCTGGCTGGGGCCCTTTTTGGAAGAACAAATCACTGAAGCTGGGGTTGTAGTCACGCAGATTGCCGCCTGGCAACGCGGGCATGGCGGCATCTTTGGCGATGGGCCGCACTAGGTGTGGGGTGACGATCATCAATAATTCCTTATCTTCGCGCTCGAAGCGGGTCGAGCGGAAAAAAGCGCCTATGATCGGTAAATTTCCCAGGCCTGGCAGCTTATCTACGTTTTGCAGCGTATTGCGGCTAACCAGCCCGCTCAGCACGAAGCTTTCGCCATTGCCCAGTGCTACGCTGGTGTCCGTCCTGCGCACACGCAGGCCAGGCACGGCCACACCGCCGCTTTGTACCGCATTGGAAAAATCGATTTCACTGACTTCCGGGGATACTTTGAGGAAAATTCTGTTGCCATCCAGCACGGTCGGCGTCAGCATGAGGCGCACCCCGTATTCCTTGTAGCGTATGGTGACGGTACTATCACCACCGGCGCCCGCGCGGATAGGGACCGGAAACTCTCCACCCGCCAGAAAGCTCGCGCTTTGGCCAGAGAATGCGGTCAGGCTGGGTTCCGCCAGTGTGTAGGCAAAACCATTGGCCTCCAGAATGCTCAGTGTACCGAGTAACCCCCGGCTGGCATTCCCGGCCACAAAATTGAATGCACTGGCATTCGGTAAAAAGCCTGAGGCACTATTCAGCGTAAATCCGTTATCCCCGGTTTGCACCCCACTCAGATTGCCCGGAGACCCAAGAGCAATGGTGGAGTTACGGCTATTCTTACCCAGGAAAAAACCTGCGCGCATCATATTCTGGCGGCTGACTTCTACCACCTTGATGTCAATCTGTACTTGGTTGTCAAAGCTGCTTGCAGTGGCGTCCATCGGCGCCTCGGCCTTTTTATCCACTGCCTGGCGTGCTAAGGCGTGTTCTTCCAGAGAGTCTGCATCACCTGTAATGGCCACCTGGTTGCCCGCAGGTAACAGTTTGATGCTTTTTGAAAATTGCAGCTTTTGTTTTTCGACCGCTGTGCTAATGCTGACGGTGACCTTGAGCTGCTTAGCAGGCGCTGCAGCCTGCTCACTCTCCCAGATTGAAATTTCTGTTGCGCCCGCCTGTTTGCCTGTAATCATGATGTTGTGCGATGTCAGCATCGCGATGTTGGCGACGTCAGGGTTACCTACGGCGATACGTTTGACGGCTTTGGCATGGACATAGACCTGCTGGTTGCCGACCACCAGGCTCAACTCACTCGGCTCTTCGGCCTGAGCCAGCAGAGCCAGGCTGCATAGGCAGCTTAGCAGCATTGACCAGGCATATTTCACTGTTTGCATGATGTGTCCTTGGCTTCTTATTGTTATTTTTTCACGTTGACCACTTCTACCTGCTCGCCGTGATGAATGATGATACGTGTCCGTTTTGCGGCAGTTTTGTGCGGTTTTACTGCGACGTCCACGGGTGCCGCGGTTATGCTGCTGACCGGCGTGTCGAGCGCGATGCCTGATGGCTGTGACACCTCGCCCAGGCGGACAAACTGATTGTTTGTTGCTGCAGCGTTTGCACCGGGCAGTGATTCGCCGCGCAGCGCTAAACGCAATATGCCGGTGCTATCTGCCAGCATCAGTTTTGAAGTGTCTTGTGCATGTACGGCCAGAATGGCAGAGCGGCTATCTCTTGCGCTCTTGCTATCCATCCGGCTATTACTAAGCCCCAGTTTGTTTGGTGTTTCTGGCGTGACGGTCTCTTGAGGGCTGGGTTCGGCTTCAGTGGTGAGGGTGCCGTAGGCCAGCACTTTCACATCAGTCAGTACCACCTGGCTTGAGCTTACTTGTCCGGTCTCCTGGTCTCTATGCAGGTAGAGCAAAACGTCCACATGATCGCCAGGCTTGATAAAACCGCCAACCCCGATGACTTCATTGACCTTAATCGCGACGGCACGCTCATCAGGGCCAAGCCCCTGGCCAAACACATTCTTGGCCGGAAAGTGCGTGGCCTTGAACGGAGCATCTTTCATGACCGCGCTGGTGGTCGCTTTGCCGATCAGGTGTTGTGGGTCGCTGAAGCTTTGTGTGTCATGCTGTGGCGTCGTGGCTACTTTGAGGTCGTCTGCGGTCAGCACGTGACCCGCCGCAATATCGTTTGTGGCCAGCACGTGGGTGTAGGAGGGCACAATCACGGTTAATGTATCCGCAGGTTTTTTGTTACTGATGCGATAACCAAGGTAGCCAGTGACGATGGCTGCGATCACCATCAGGGCCGCCAATATACGCAGGAATGTACTGTTCATGATGTCATCCTCCGTGTCTGTTTTTTTAAAGTTCTATCACTGCCGTGCCCGCCAGGTCGGTTGGCACTTTGGGAATCTGGCCGATGACGGGCAGGGTCAACATGGGAATCAAGGGGTCATTGGCATAACTGCTATATACGACGCGTACGGTGAGCTGATTGCCGTTCATGGATAATTGCACTTTGCTGTTAGCGGAGCCCAGCACTTTGTCTTTAGGCTTGGGAGGCAGCCAGTTGAGTGAATTACCCACTACACTTCTGACTTTTGGGTCGACGCCATTGCTGAGGTAAGCCGAGTTATTGGCATATGCCAGGCGATCCACCGCAATCGCGGCTCGTGCGCCTTCTTCCACCGCATGAATAAAAGCAGATTGCATCAGCATCACAATGGCGTAATTGACCATGGCGTAAAACAGCGCAAAGAAAATAAGAAACAGCATCACAAACTCAATTGCAACGGATCCTTTTTGGGCGCTTAGCGGTCGCCGGAAAATGTGATTGATTGGTTTTATGATCATTACACTATTCCTATGACACACAGTAATCCGGCACTTAAAGCCGCCCCAAAAGGAATCCACCGCTTGGGCGTTGTGTGATGTGAGCTGAATCGCATGAACAGCATATGTGCCAGTCCGAATACAGTTGCCAACATGGTTGCGATCACAAAGACGAGTAGCGTCATATGCCAGGCACCGAGTAAAGCAATCACTAGCAGGCATTTGACATCACCGGCACCCAGCAGGCGTGCTGCATAGGCTGGCAATGTGAGTAGCAGGCTGGCAACGACGCCAAGCGCCACTGACGGCCAGTCTGCACCAAGCATGGCTTGCCCGGTCAGTAGCAACCAGCCTATAGCGATCAAGCCCAGCCCAAACGCAAGTATGTTTGGGATACGCCTTGTATATAGATCCGCTAGGCCGATGCCCAGGCACCAGGCAATAATGAGTGTTTCAGCGATAGGCATAGGCTGCATTCAGTGTGCATTCGCCTGATGTTCGCGATGGTTATGGGGTGAGCGCTGTTGAAATTTGCGTAAAAATGTCGAAAATGAGGCCATTGATAGGTTTCACGAAAGTGACTAGTGCAATGGCTACCATGGCGGCAAGCAATGCATACTCAATCGCGCTGGCACCCTCTTCGTCGCGCAAGAATTTGGAAATAATTGCTTTAATCGTGTTTTGCATTTTGGTTCCCCGTGTATTTTGGGTGCTTGTGTTGACTGAATTGCCGACATAGCCCCAATTAATTTTACAAATGACAAAAATCAACTTCTAAAGAGCGACTGTAGTTGCTGAAACAGAGCGTGACCCTTAGCTACTTTACCCAAAAAAACATTTATGTAATTTTTATAGCAACTAATGTGCCCACTTTACAACTGGAATGCGCGTTATTTAAGTGAATTTTTTATAACTATATGATTTTTAGTTGTTTTTGTTGAAAACCGTCATTTTTTTATGGCTGGAAATGCAGGCATGTGATTTACAATTTTTGTTCAGGGATGACAAAATATGACAGGGATGTAAAATTTTTTGTAACCTTGGCGGGCATTTAAGCCGTTTCGTCGCCCTTTGGCGGGCTCAAAATTTGCCATTCAGCGCGATTGCGCCCATTTTCCTTGGCACGGTAAAGCGCTTTATCTGCCTCTTCTATAAACTGTTGTATGCCGTGTTCAGCCGTAGGGACGATGGTCGCAATCCCCATCGAGATGGTGACGATTTCATGTGGGGATTGTTCATGGCGGATACCGAGTTTTTGCACCGCCGTCAGCATACTCTCGCTGATATTGCGAGCTTCGTTCAATGGGGTGTGAAACAGGACGACGGCAAACTCCTCGCCACCATAACGGGTGACAGCATCCCCCGCCCTGCGTGCGCAGCTATCCAGCGCTGCCGCCACTTGCCTCAGGCATTCATCGCCTGCCTGGTGACCATAGCTGTCATTGAATTTTTTAAAAAAATCCACATCCACCATCATCAGTGATAGCGGTACTTTGGCACGCGAAGCCTGGGCCCAGGTGGTCGCCATGTTGGCATCAAAACTTCGACGGTTGCCAATGCCCGTCAGTCTATCCTCCCAGGAAGCCTGTTCCGATGAAATCTGCTTGAGCAATACATCAATCAGGATTTTGCGCACCTCGCTTGCTGATGCCCAGAGTGTCGCGCCAACAACGACCAGGATGACGAGCACCATATGTAAGGTTTCAAAATCAAGAAACGGTGTTGCCAGCAGCAGCGGCGCATATACGCCAATTGCGAAAGCAAAGAAAATGGGCAGGAACACGACCAGTCGCGGCAGTGCGACGATGACCGCAATGAGCATGATGATCAGGATGGCCGCTTTGCTAGAACGATCCAGTAGCGGCAGTGCGATAGAGAGGGCACCCCAGCCCAAGCCTGCCATGCCAGCCGCCATGACATGGCGGTTGATGCGCGCTAGCTCAATGCTGACGTTGGCTGAGATAAAGTCCAGCCGCCCCAGCCACCAGTGCCAGGCATGTGCAAGCAGCAGCCAGGCATACCACGCGCCTGCATATACCACGCCAATATCCCAGGCCAGCATGGCAGCGGCCACCAGGCCGCTAAACAATACAATCAGCTTGCCACTGTTTTTGCCGCGGTAAACATGACGCAGTTCTTCACAGGCAAGATCATGCGGATTGAACTCCAGAGCCTTGATGGCACTTTCTCTTGTTTTATTGACCAAGTTCTATCCTGTTCTAATGCGTTGATTATTTGAATGTGGCGAAGGTCAGGGGTAGACACTGCACACTCCGGATGCCAACGATTTATCGCACGACGGTGTGCTTATTATGCTGCATTTTGTAGGGCTGTGCCTGTCAGTGTGCAGCAAATTGTGTGATTAGTCCGGTCTAGCATCCATCGGGGCCGCCAGTGTGACAGTGCAGGTCTTGCCATCTAAGTGCTACCGGTCAGCCTGCCTGTGATGGCGGCTTTCATCAGCCGCCTGAACGAAGGACATTCTAGGTGTGATGGCGCCTTGCACACGGCGGCATGTTTCAGGCAGTTGCTCATGAGGGTGAGTCGTTTAATGGTCTCGTCAATATGCGCTGCTTTATCCAGGAGCTTATTGCGATCTACCAGAGGTTGTTCGTTGGCAGCAAACATGGCGCTGATTTCCTGTAAGGAGAAATCAGCACATTTGGCCAGGGATATCAGTGCCAATTGGTCGATGACATCTGCTGCAAAGTATCTTTGCAGTCCTTTTCTGCCCAGGGATTTGATTAAGCCTATCTCTTCGTAATATCTGAGCGTCGATGCTTTGATCCCAGTCTTTTTGACCACTTCAGAAATGTTCATAAATCGCTTGACCTCAAGTTAACTTGAACTTGTATAGTGATTTACACAATGTACATGCGTCAAGAAAAGGAGAGATAGAAATATGCAGATCATCATTGTATTGAATGGCGTTTTACTGGGGGTGGTGGCAACCGCGTTGTTTGATGGCTGGTTGTGGTTGCAGAAACAGCTGGGGGGCAGAGCACTCAATTTTGCCTATCTTGGCCGTTGGATCGGGCATTTCACACAGATGAAATTCGTGCATGCCAATATCGGGCAAGCCCCGGCATTGGCCAATGAATGGGGCATCGGGATGGTGGCGCATTATGCGATTGGCATATTGATCGCCGAGCTGTTACTGCTGGTGTATGGTGGTCAGTGGTTACGCGAGCCGGAGATTGGCGCTGCGCTGGTGGTGGGGGTGCTGACGGTGGTTTTTCCGCTGTTGATCATGCAGCCAGGCATGGGCGGCGGCCTGGCATTTCGCAATACGCCGCAGCCACTGATGAACTGCCTCAGAAGCCTGTTTAACCATGGCATGTTTGGCCTGTGCCTGTTTTTGGCCGCTGAGATGCTCAAATGAGTGCGTTAACTAACATGGAGGGAATGAATATGCGTTACAAACTACCACGTCAATATACGCCGGTTGTATTTGCTTTTTATATGTCGGCAGTCATGGCCTTATTGATGTGCATGGTGATTGTTGCCATCAATACGGGTGTCGATGGACATTACTTCATCAGGGTCATCCAAGCCTATGCGCTGGCGATGCCAACGGCATTTGTTTTTCTGCAATTGGTGAGACCGCTCGTTGTCAGGCTGGTGAGTGCAACGGTAGCAGGCTGATCATATAATATGGGCAGATGATATTCGGGAGTGGCCATGGGTAAGCAGTTTCAGGCATTAAGTACGGCACATATGCAGTTTATCGCCGAACAGAAAGTGTTTTTTGTCGGCACCGCCGTGGATCAGGGGCGAGTCAATATTTCACCTAAAGGCATGAACACCTTAAAAGTGGTTTCTCCCCAGCAGGTGATGTGGTTGAACGTGACGGGCAGCGGTAATGAGACAGCCGCCCATGTGCAACAGAATGCCAGGATGACGGTGATGTTTATGGCCTTATCAGGAGATCCCTTAATTCTGCGTTTATACGGCCAGGCCAACGTCATCCACAAGCATGACCCGGCGTGGCAGACATTGATTGGCCAGTTTGACCCTTTGCCCGGCGCGCGGCAGATATTTGAGTTGAATATTGAGCTGGTGCAAACCTCTTGTGGCATGTCTGTGCCCTACATGGATTATGTCGGGGAGCGGGAGCAGCTCAACCATTGGGCAGCGGCGAAAGGTGAGGCCGGGATTGAGGCCTACTGGCAGGCAAAAAATCACACCAGTATTGATGGGTTGCCTACCTACATCAACGGCAAAGAAGGCGATTGAGCCTTCTTAGTGTGCAACCGCTTTTGAAAACACATTCATGATAATCACCCCGGCCAGAATGAGCGCGATGCCAATCAGGGCCGGGGTATCCAGCGCCTGGCCAAAAAATATCCACCCGACCAGGGCTAATAGCACGATGCCCAGGCCGGCCCACACCGCGTAAGCAATGCCAATAGGGATGGCTTTTAATACCAGCGATAAAAAGTAGAACGACAAACCATAACCGACCACGACGATGACAGACGGGATTACTTTGGTAAACCCTGCGCTGGCTTTAAGTGAAGAGGTCGCAGTCACTTCACTGAGAATCGCCGCGAACAAAAACAACCAATATTTAAGCATCTACTGTTTTCCTCAATTATTTCTTTGGGGCTGCAGACTTCTTCCAGCCGCCGTTTTGTTTCCAGGCACCTGTTTTTTTCAAGGTAAAAGTACCGCAGGTAATCAGGTACAAAATCGCCGAAAAGATATTCAGGACAGGCACCATGCTCCTGAAAGCCAGGAAAAATGCCTTGCTCAAGGCGTGCCTTGGTGTATCAAACTCACAGCTCCTGAACTCAATTAAACCGCCTATCGCTGAGATAAACAGCGGTACTAGATAAAATGCAGACAGAACGTTGAAGTCCATGGTTTTCCTCGTGCAGATGTGGCTGTGTGACCTTTATTATAAAACGAGAGCGAGGATGACGGCATAGGCGCATCGCCTCCGAGGGGATGTTGTGTCCGATAATTCCTACAACAGATTCAGCGTGAGTGGGATAGGGCGTGACTGGGCGGTGCGGCATGATGGCACCTGTATTGATTTGACCAAAATCTAAAACCGGGAGGCTGCTCATGAAAAAATCCAATCCAGTGCCAAATGCATCAACATTGCAGGGTACATCAAGACAAGGTGCAACCAGCGCTATGTCTCTGATCGCGATCACGGCGGGCACAGTATCTGCTGCGCTGGTGATTATGTTTATCGGATTTTTTATGACAGTCGTTTCGATTGGATCCAGTGCACCAAGTGACATGCATGCCGCACATTTGACTGACTCCGTGGGGGCAAGCCAGGTACTGGTGGCCGATGCGTCGTTTGGCAAGGCCGCGCGTGCCGCTAAGCCAGCGCACAAAGCGGAAAAAGGGCACTTTATGGATGCTTTGCTGCGGGAAGATGCGCATAGCCCTTCTGCCGCGGCAGCCCAAGGATATGGTCAGCCTGCGGCAAAAGCGACGCGTATTTTTGCTAACCCGATGTCCATGCAGTTTGTCTCAGAGAAGTCTCGAGTAACCAGAATTTAACGGCCTGCTTCATGCAGGCTTGGATACATGAAGCCCGAAAGATATACAGTCAGTACAAATTCTTGAATCTTGGGCAGTTTTAGTGCATTGTTCGACATTGAGCGGAAGATTGGTATCAACACACCATATAACAGAATTTATGAGACATATGCTTCATCCTGGAAACACACATGCTAGCCGTGCCTCAGCGCCGTGGTTGGCGGGAGATGAAAAACGCTCCGTGAAGTCGCCAAGTTGCGAGCGCGGTTCGGTTGATATCGGCAAAGTCAATGTCATATTGATCGGTTTGATCGTGGTCATTCTATTTGGTTTGCTATCCAAGGAAGAAGGCAATACCGCCCTTTCCCGCCAGGAAATGCGCATGCAGACACAGATTGCGTCAGAGGCTGGCCCTGAGGTGAATGTGTCTGATGTGAAGGCTGAAGCGCCGGCCACTACCAGTGCAGTGCAAGATGAGGCAGCAGCGGCACCGGTGGCCCCTGCAAAATCTGCGTCCAAGCCGGGCAGCAAAAAATCTAGAAAAACTGATAGCAGTGAACTTGAACCGGCCCAGGCTCCAGTGGTAGAGATCCATGCCAGCCAGGCACTGCCGGTGGCCGAGCCTGTGCAGCAAAAAGAAACCTCCAGAAAAATGCTGGTTTTTAATATCTGGAGTGTGTCTGAGCTGCGATTAAGAAGTGCTTACACGAACGTGATGAACGATAGCTCTATCCCGGCTTCACAGTTGGAGGCCAGGAAAAAAGATTATTTGAATTTTGTGAATCACCGGGCCAAAAAGTGCGGCGAACTCGACAATAAATTTGCCGGTAATATCAACACCGTTGAACGGCTGACTTTTAGTAAAGGTGACGTCGATATTTTGGAGTGTCACGCCGCAGAAAATAATAGCGAGTTGGATAAATTGCACGCCTCTCGCGAGCAGAGTTTCTAACCGTTAGTCTGTGAGCTCTGTGAGGAGAAGACGCCAGCTTCAGGCGTCTTTTTTGTTTTATGGGTTATAAATCATCCAGGTCGGATGGCCGTGCCCGGTAATAGCCTTGCGAGTACTGGCAGCCCATTTCCTTCAGCATGTTCTCCTGTGCCAGTGTCTCAACGCCTTCGGCAATCAGTTTGATATTCAGCTGTTTACCCATGAAGATAATGGTTTTGCATAAAGCCTGGTCGTTCAGATTGGACGTAATCTGATTGATAAACGATTTATCAATTTTGACGTAGTCAATCTTGAATTTATTGAGGTAGGCCAACGAAGAATAGCCTGTGCCAAAGTCATCTATCGCCAGTTTGATGCCGTGTTCATGAATGCTGTTGAGCGTTTCAATCACATTGCCTGAAGGCTCTAACAGTAGCCCTTCGGTGATTTCAAAGCAAAAGTGGTCGCCAGATATACTGCGGGCAGCCAGATTGGAGATGAAATGGTGAATGGGGGCTGAATGCGAGAGTTGTAACGGTGAAATATTGATGCAGATTTCTACCTGGCCAAAGCGCTGGTTAATCTGCTCGAAGTCCCTGATGGTTTGCTGGAATACCCACTCGCCAAGTTCAATAATATAGCCGTTCTCTTCTGCGATGCTGATAAAAGCTTCTGGCGAGAGGGTGCCAAATTCAGGATGTTGCCAGCGTAATAATGCTTCAACTTTGTCGCAGCGTAAATCAGTTAAATTGAAAATGGGCTGATATTGCAGATGTAGCTGATTTTTTTGTACAGCATAGCGTAATTCATTGCTGAGGTGCGTTCTTCTGGTAAAGGCATCGTGCATGCCTTCGTTAAATAGAATGAATTTGTTCTTGCCCGTGCGCTTGGCCTGGTAAAGCGCCTGGTCGGCAAACATGATGAGCTCTTCCGCTTGCAGGCTGTTGTCGGGAAACAGCGACACACCAATGCTGATGGAAGCTACGAAAGATTTTTGCTGAATCGTAAATGGCGCTGCCATGACAGCAATCAGTTGATCGCAAAGCTGGCGCAGCTTCTCTTCACTGGCGTCCTGTTGAATCACAATTAAGAACTCATCTCCGCCAAACCTGGCAGTGAAGTTGGGTGGCAAGATGATAGACTGGATACGCGCAGCCACTTTAATCAGCACTTCATCGCCCACAGCATGACCTGCCGTATCATTAATTTCCTTGAAATTGTCCAGGTCAATAATCATCACACCCAGTGTGTTGGGGTGTCGCATGGCTGCCTGTAGTGCCTGGTCAAGCTCATCTTTGAGTTGAAACCGGTTCGGCAGCTTGGTCAGAAAGTCATGGTTAGCCTGGAACCAGATGGCATGTTGTGCCGCTACGGCTTGTTTTTTATTGGCCTGGTAGAGTTTAAATAACTGGATCAGTAACAGCACGGCAAAAAAAGACAGGGCTGACACCAGATATTTGGTCAGTGGATTTTCGGGTGATCTGCGCCACGCCTCCAGAATATCTGGCGGATTGGTGCCAATCTGCAGAGAGGCCTTATTCAAAATGCTGCGTAGCATGGGCTCAGTGTCACTGGCTGCCATAAATACTGTACTGGTGATCGCGGTGACACCACTTTTCCTGATGGCCTTTATTTTGTGGAAGTCCAGGTGGTAGTCAAGTACCAGCTCATTGCCGACGTAAGCATCTACCAGCCCGGCATCCAGGTATTCAAAGGCTTCATCTGCAATATCGACCAGTTTGATTTTGATGCCAGGCACCAGTTCGCTGAGCCTTTGAGATAAAGGCCCGTTTCTGAAAACGGCCACAGTTTTGTGGGTCAGCTGGTCCAGTTGAATCTCGCTCTGGTAAAGTTTGTTGTGGGACGCGACATAAATGGCGTTAGGCGTTTCCAGGTAAGGCGTGGCCAGTAGGCTGAAGCCCACGGGCATCTGCTTGCCGCGGATACCGGTCACGAGTGAAGCCTCGTTGCTGGTGATGTTGTCGTGGTAATCGACAATGGTGAATTTCAAACCGGTGAGCTGGCTAATTTTTTGCAGATATTGAATCGAAACGCCTTTATGTTTTTGATTCTCTAACTGAAACTCAATCGGCATCCAGCCATTTCTCACTGCAACGCGTATATTGCGATGCTGTTTTATCCAGTCGGTTTCCTGTGCTGAAAAATGTAGTCGTTGCAAATTGTCTGCGGCATACAGGCTACCAGGCAGAATTTCTTGCGCAGGCAGTGACAATGACAGGCATGTTGCCATAAGTAAAATGCATTGTTTGATCATGCTGAACATGGATGTGTTGCGGCATTCAGCCTCATCCATTCTCTCCCAGGATACATTCTTTTATACAAATTAAATTGTATGTGATAGTAAAGCATTGCATGGCGGAATGAGAGAACTCTTTGCGTGTCTGTTATATTTTTATGCTTGAGCCTGAGAGAATGCCGGCTGGATAGGGGATGGTCTTTTTTCTCCACCATTGCATGTTGCTAGCAAGGTTTTATTCCAAGCAACGCCCTGTATCGGACTATTCCTACAATAAATTCAGCCGTTGTGACATGTTATTAGGGATGGTTTGTCCGCATGATGGAGCCTCACGCATTTAATACCAATACGCTGATTGACAGTATCACTGGCAATCGTTTGCCTGAGGAGTACATGCTATGCTGAGAGCCCTGCTGCTGGTGATTTTGATTTTGGCTTTAATCGGTGCCTTGCCTACCTGGCCTTACAGTGCTGGTTGGGGTTATTACCCAAGTGGCGGCCTGAGCTTGATCATTCTGATATTGCTGATTCTTGCGCTCACGGGGCGGCTATAGTTCGTGCGCCTGAGGTGGTTTTACGGTGGTAAGTGTGCCCAATTCAATCTCTACATAAAGGAACTGATCATGATGATGGCTAAACGTTTTTTAAGTATTTTTTTAGCAGCTTCGCTCTTATTTACTGGGTCTATGCAAGCTGTACAGGCAGCCATGATTGGCACTGATCAAGTCGCTGAATCGACGATATCGGCCAAAGGCGCGCAAGACCGAGCCAAAATCGTAGAGATACTTTCACGCGATGAGGTGCAGTCTGAGTTGGTGAAGCGTGGTATTGATCCTGCAGAAGCCAAATCACGCGTGGCGGCATTGACCGATGACGAAGCGAATAACCTCGCCTCTCAACTGGATAAAGCACCTGCTGGCGGCGGCATTATTGGTGCGATTGTGCTCGTATTCTTTGTATTGTTGCTGACTGATATTTTAGGCTTCACAAAAATCTTCCCATTCACACGTTCAGTGCGTTAAGACCGTACCTCTGGATATGTCTATGAGTGCCATCAAAGCCAGTTTGCGCCACCTAAGCCTGCTGGCTTTTTTGTGCCTGTTAAGCGCATGTGCGGCGACAGGGGTGCGTGAAGCCACGCACAATACCCAGTTGCCACGCCATGCCGAACTGACGGACACGCCTTTTTTCCCGCAGGCACAATACCAGTGTGGCCCGGCCGCGCTGGCAACGGCATTGGGGGCGGCCAATATTCAAGTGACCCCAGCGCAACTGACCCCTGAGGTATATGTACCCAGCCGTCAGGGCAGCCTGCAGATTGAAATGCTGGCTGCTGCCAGACGGCACGGCGCAGTGGCGGTAAAAATCCCGCCGCAACTGGATGCTGTGATGCAGGAGGTGGCTGCGGGCAATGTGGTGGTAGTCATGCAGAACCTTGGTTTTTCGTGGGTCCCCTCATGGCATTATGCCGTCGTCGTTGGTTATGATCTGGATAAAGAGTTGTTGTGGTTGCGCTCAGGTACTTATGAGCGTTTTGAAATGTCGCTCAGTGCATTTCAGCGCACATGGGCACGGAGTGAGCATTGGGCATTTGTGGCATTAGCCCCAGGCAGGTTGCCCGTCAGTGTAGGCGCAGACGATGTCGCCAAGGCTTTGGTGGCTTATGAGAAGAACACCTCAGTAACTGCGCGAAAAACAGCGTATCAGGCCGCCGTCAATCAGTGGCCCGATCACCCGGTGCTATTGATGGGCTTGGGTAATGCGGCCTATGCCGACAATGATTTGCCGTTGGCTGCGGCCACTTTCCAGCATATGACCGACGTACATCCTGCTTCAGCCGCCGCTTATAATAATTTAGCCAATGTGCTGCTTGCACAAAAGCACATCACTCAGGCAGAAACGGTTGCCGAGAAAGGGCTCGCCTTGGCCGGGGACAATCAACAGTTAAAATCTCAACTTGCACAGACGCTGGCTGAAATCCGTCAGTCTCAAAAATAATCACGTATGGTGTGAGCGCTTGCTTACGTTTTAAAATAGATTTTTTATATCTTAAGTGGCCTGTGTGATCGGTGGGTGTTTGTCCAGGTAAGCGTAAAAATCTTTTCGTTTGAGTGATTTTGAGAATAACCAGCCCTGTACATATTTGACACCACGTGCTTGCAGGATTTCTGCTTGCGCTGCCGTTTCCACGCCTTCAGCCACCATATCCAGCTGTAACGTTTTCGCCATTTCAATAATATGAAAAGCGACGTGGCTGGTGACCGCGTCGGTGCCCACGGAGTCGACAAAAGTCTTATCGATCTTAAGGTAATCCAGCTGGAACTTGGTCAGGTAAGACAGGCTGGAGTAACCTGTCCCGAAGTCATCAATCGCTACACGTACACCGCAATCGCGAATATCCTTGATGGTCGTGAGCGCATCGTCATCATCGAGAAAACCACGTTCGGTGACTTCAATCAGGAGTTGCCCGCCTGATGCTCCGCTGGATTTGGTCAGGTTTTTAATCAGTGATAATAAGTGGCCTGAGCGAATGTCGTGCGAGGAAATATTGATGCCGACATGAAAATCCTGATGGGTATTAAATGCATTGCGCATGTCTTTCGCCACGAGTTCAAACACGCGTTGCGTGATTTGGCAAATGACGCCTGCCGCTTCGGCGGCGGGGATAAACGTGTCCGGACTGATGAAGGTATTATCCGGCGTTCGCCATCGAATCAATGCTTCGGCGCCGACACAAGTATTGTGATGCAAATGCATGATGGGCTGATATTCCAGGTAAAACTCATCATTTGCTAACGCGCGCAAAATGGCCGATTTAGTCGAGTACCTGGTGCGCTGCATATAGACAAATAGCCCGCCCAATAACAGGCCGACAATGATGGCCAGCGGGATCAGGATTTGAATAAAAGTCACGATATCATCATTGATATCCTTAAGTGGGATGGCGGCCACCACTGCGGTGACATTCAGCTGGTTGGGTGCAATATACACCAGCATCTGGCGCTCTTTATCAATAAAAGTAAGTGCTTGCTTACCTTGGTATCTTTGTAGCCAGGCTGTTGCAATCTCTCCCTTGCTGGTATATAGCCGGTGCGACTGAATGCTGAACACGCCGATGGCAACCTCGGAGTTATCCAGGGCTTCTATGGCGTGGCTGGGTACAAACATGATGGCCCAGCCGGATTTTTCGAAAATCACCAGATGCCGGTCTTGCCAGTCTGCAATCTTGATGTTGGACCATACCTTGGTGCCATCGGGCTCAGTCCGGTAGGGCTGACCGAGTTCCATCCCATCCAGCAATTCGGAAATAGATGAGCAGAGGATTTTGTTGTCACGGATATGTGCCACGCCCTGCAAGAAGAATCCTGACACATTGAATTCCTGCATCTTTTGTACCTGTTGTGGCAGGCAAGCGTCCTGTTCGGCGATAGAAGAAAAGTAATTCACCACATTGGCAAACTGTTGCCGTGTAGTGCTCATGCGCATTAATACGCCGGAAGTGATTTCCCGCAGGTGTTTGGTTTCTTTTGAAACCGCCTGGTTATGGGCAATGATTAAAGATAGAAAGATGGAAATGGAGGCGGTGATGGCAATCAGTAGAACGGTAATGCCAGTGACAATTTTTTTGTTACGCCAGCTTTTCTTTAATAGGTGATCCATGTGATGCCTCCTTCCAACAGTCAGTTTCATCGCTATCCTTACAGATTGGCCAGCGTGTAGTGGCTGGCCGATGGGTCATGGGATAGGTGTATGCAACCTGAAGGTCATGGAACGGGCGCGGAGTGCAAGAATGATAAGCATAGTTCTTTTCGTTAGTGTTATTTGAATATCGATCTTGAGGCGGTGAGAGGCACATGAAGCTGCGTCACTTTTACAGCGTGAGAATAAACGTTAATTTGAAGAAAGTCATTGTTACTTATCGTCGTGAATAATACTGAGCTGACCATCTGACTCTAATTGCATTTGTTTTACTGCGGATAAATGCTCAATCCCTTCTTCTCGCAGCTTGGCCAGAATATCGTCTTTGCTAATGAATTCGCGTCGCATGGCACGGGTTTGCAGTACGCCGTGGCGGACCAGTACCAGCGGCGGCGCTTCCATCACGCGTCTGACCCATTCGTTTTTATAGCTCAGCCAGTCTATCAACAGATTCCAGAAAACCAATACGCTGATCAATGCCAGGCCGTCCAGGATCGATTTGGCATCCCCGCTCATAGCGTTTTGGGAGGCATCGGCCACAATGACCACAAACAAAAAATCCCCGACGCCGACACTGCCCATATCCCGGCGCAAGATGGATCTGAAAATAAAAAACAGGAACCAATAGACGATAGATCCTCGAATCACGATTTCCCACAGGGGAACGCTTAAGCTGAACGCCGCTGTATCCATCTCATTCGCCACATTTAATGATGTGCAGAGAGTGTACAAAAATAAGGCGAGGGTATTTATCAGCGCCAGATGCACTTGTTGTAGGAAAAACCAGCTATGCCGACGATGAAAAAAAAGTGCCTTATTCATTCCTACAGCAAATTCAGCCACAGTGTCATGGTCAGCATCAGGTGATGACGGCATGATGAAGCCTTACTCACTTTGGTATTCAGGCTTGCTTTTGTGGCCGGTTTGAATCGATGACTGGAGCGCATGATGTTCAGCACTGTCCTCATTATTATTCTCGTTATCGCACTGATTGGTGCTTTGCCCGCCTGGCCCCATAGTGCAAACTGGGGTTATTTCCCAAGTGGTGGCTTTGGTTTGTTGCTGTTGGCATTGTTGCTGCTGACATTTTCTGGAGGATAAGAGATGCATGGCGAGATGCAAATGAATCAATATACAAATCAGGGTAGGCAAAAAGGCATGCAGCCTGCTGAGGGGAGTGCACGCTTATTGCTGGATATTTTTGTACATCATTTTCAGCGGTTGGCAGGAGAAGCCTTGAACGTTAAGCAATTAAGCGGGGTATGGTATGCACAACAGAAAAGCCAGCAGGACTTGTTACAAGGCACTGCCTATGCCAAAACACAACAATGGGTCGATCCGCTACATGAAGCATTCCGGTTGACCAAAGCCGGCTATTTTGCAGCCAGTGTTAAACATCATCGATGATGTCGGGTTGCACGTCTGGCTCTGCAGGTTCTATTGGTTCGTAAGGTGTGTCAGGGTCCGGTTTGATCGGTTTATGTGTCTCTTCTGGAAATGCAGGGTGCGGGTTGATCTGTTGCTGAGCCTGGTCATGCTGATGCAGGATATGAATCGTAGACATATCAAACTCCATAAGGATATTGAGAGGACACTTCACATTACTGAGCCGCAGGCGATTTTTTTATCCGTATGTGCCTGATACGCCTGTCAGAATTTCATGCACAGCATCAGTAAATGGCTGTTTATTTCACTTTTTAAAGCGTCCCTGGAACGCTGATAGCCTGTTAAGTATGTGGGCACTTACGTCTCACATCTTTGTCCGATCATTCCTACAATGGATTCAGTATAAGTCACCTCGTTTTTCGCCAGGCGATGCGCCATAATGAAGCCTGTAATAGATGTAACTATTCCTTGCTTCAACCATTAGATGCCTCTCGCTGACCGTGCTGTCGTGGAGGCTTGATTGCAGGAGGGCGATATGCTGGGGACGCTGCTGATAGTGATTTTCACGCTTGCTTTAATCCATGCTTTTCGTACCGGTCTTTACCGCGTGAGTTGGGGTATGGATCCAGGACGTGCGTTGACCCTGTTGATCGCCGTCTTGATTATGATGGCGTTTGCCATTGGTTTCGTTGATTTTTAACGCACAATGATCTTCGTGATAACACTTCTTGAAGAGATAGTGATCGCGTGAATCATTTTCAATGATTAAAGAGTAAACCTATTGCTCTTTCTCAAAAGGAGTCGGATGAGCTTAGCGTAGAATGCAAAATGGAACCTTTTTGTGAAGTGAGCCAGTGCGTCCGAAACTTAGCCAAACATTTAAAAGCCAACTGATTGCTACATTTGCGGCAATGTTGGCTTTTTTGTTTTGGCATTTCCTGCTGGATTACCAGCGCCAGAAAGCTGAGGGCGAAGCTTATCTTGAAGCCGCGTCTTATGGCAGTCTGCTGCGTGCTGAGCTGGATCGTGAATTAAATTCCCTGCTATTTATTTCTAATGGCTTGTCCAGTTTTATCAAGGTCTACCGGAACGAATTAGAGCAGGAGAAGATGCAGGCGATACTCGCTGATCTCTGGTCCAATGCGCATCATGTCAGAAACCTGGCCGTGGCTGTGAATTACAAGCTCACCTATGTTTATCCTGAAAAGGGCAATGAGCAGATTATCGGCATCGATTATCGTGAGGTTGCCTCGCAGTGGCCTAAAGTGAAACTGGCGATTGACTCTCGTCAAGGCGTGCTGGATGGCCCGTTGGATTTGATACAGGGCGGTAACGGCATGATTTACCGCTTCCCGATTTTTGTCGATGGTCACTACTGGGGCATTATGTCGACGGTGATTGATACCCATAGTTTTTTGCAAGCCGCTTTTCAGAATGTGCAAAATCCCCAATTCTCATTTGCGATCAGGACTGCGGATCAGAAGCGCGTGTTTCATGGCGATGCGGCGTTGTTTAGTCAGAAAAACATCTTCATTCAGCAAAGCGAAGTGCCCAATGGCAAATGGGAATGGGCCATTGAGAATAAAAGAAGCCATGACCTGCCCGGGCGCAGCCTCGGTATCGTCTTGAGTGTATTGTTAAGCCTGCTGGTAGGCGGCATCGCCTACTTCTTTGCCCAGGAGCGTTATTATTTGTCCGAGGGTGCATTAATGGACAGCCTGACCGGCTTGCCCAATCGTCGTCTGCTCGAAAGCCGCCTGAACTATGCACACTCAGAAGCCAAACGCGATCACAAAAGATTCGGCCTCATGGCGCTGGATGTAGACCATTTCAAAGCTATTAACGACCAGTATGGTCATGATGTGGGCGATGAAGTCATTAAAGCGGTCGCTGTCAGGTTGAAATCCAATATCCGTGACATGGATACAGTCAGCCGTCTCGGAGGGGACGAGTTTGTGATTGTGGTCAAAGATCAATTGTCCGAGCAAGGCCTGATCAAAGTCGCAACCAAGTTGCTGGATATTTTCAATGTGCCGATGCTGATTAATGATCATGAAATCGCCGTGCACCTGAGTGTTGGACTCACCTTGTATGATCCTTTATCGGATGTCACCTTAAAGCAACTGCTTAAACAAGCGGACATGGCGCTTTACCAGGCCAAGCATACCGGCAGGAATACTTACAGCCTCTGGAAATAAACCAACGTTTATTGCACGCGCTCAGCGTGTTAGTATGGCATTTTTATTGATGTAAATGTATTGATGAAGTGCACTGATGTTCTGTTGGTTGCCAGCCTGGTGGCCTGTTCGCCGCTTTACGCCTCCGATATCAATCTTGAACCACGCTTTGCCGAGCCTGATGCTGCGCATAGTACGCGGCTGTCTCGCATTCCGGAGCCCATGGTCTACGACCTGGTGCGTCCTTTGGGCGTCAGGCAGGGCGAAATGGAAATCAATGCGCTGGGTGACTATAACCCCTATACCGGCGATATTAATTGGGCGCCAGAGTTAGAGTACGGCCTGGCAGATGACCTGGCGATTGAGATCGAGCTGCCGT
Organism: Methylophilus sp. QUAN; assembly: GCF_015354445.1. Classification (GTDB taxonomy): domain Bacteria; phylum Pseudomonadota; class Gammaproteobacteria; order Burkholderiales; family Methylophilaceae; genus Methylophilus. The sequence goes on along the minus strand of NZ_JADKYT010000003.1, from coordinate 416,992 downwards.
TTGAGAATGCCAGCCATGAACGTTATAAAGTGGCGATTCAGCAAACATTGAACATTGATGAAGCGCAAGGCATGGCCAACGGTTGGCAGGCATTTGTCGACGTCAATAAGCATACTAAAGCCGTGTCTGCTGATGCGACGTATATTCATGCCTTGAAATGGGAGGGCCAATGGTCGTCGTTGAGTATGCTGGGTCTGCGTGTGCACGACATCAACCGCAGTGCCCAAGTGGATTATTTGTTGAATAACACCGTTTTCTATGACGTCTCGCCGCGTCTGACCTTGGGCCTGGAACTGAACCAGGAAGTGAGTAGTGGCGGCACCTGGCGCTACCGGCTGACGCCGCAGCTGCATTATGATGCCAGCCAGTCTTACACGGTGCAGTTGGGCACCGCCTGGTCTACGCTGGATCATCCGGATAAAACGCAACGTTTGTGGAGTTTCCGGTTAATCCGGGTGTTTTAATGACAGTCCTGCCTGAAGCTCCTACAATAGTCCCGTCTGAGGTGAGTTTGAACTCAGCGTCCAGTACATTGGCAAGAACTGGCAACGCACATTATTCATGATTCTGGAGAGGGTAATATGAGTCGTTTGTTTGGAGAAACGCATCGCAAGGTGCAGGATGAGCAAGGCACCAGGAAGCTGGCTGACCGCATTGAAGAAATCGCCTGCAAGACGGAGATTGATGACGATGCCAAAGGATTTATAGAGTCGCTGGATATGTTTTTCCTGTCTACGGTGGATCATAACGGACGGCCAACCGTCTCATATAAAGGTGGCTTTACTGGTTTTGTGCGCGTGATTGATGACAAAACACTGATTTTTCCGATATACAACGGTAATGGTATGCAGCTTTCGGTTGGCAATATGGTCGAGAATGCAGATATTGGCATGTTGTTTATGTCTTTTGAGCGCCCGCACCGCATACGCTTGCAAGGAGTGAGCCAGGTATCCACAGACCCTGTGCTGCTGGCTTTGTACCAGGAAGCTGAATTTGTGGTCAAAGTGACGTTGTCCGAGCTGTGGCAGAACTGCCCGCGCTATATTCACCGCTATACACGAGACAGTGCTTCACGCTATGTGCCCAGTGCCCAATGTAAAACGCCTTTGGCTGAGTGGAAGCGGTTGGAGTTTGTGCAGGATGTGATTTCTGAAGAGGATGCCCAAAAGGCCCAGGCGGCTGGTTTTATCCAGGTAGAAGACTGGATCGCAAAAATCAAAGCCGGCGCACCAGATGTGTAGCATCCGCTGCAACTGCTCTTAACACCGTTTCAGCAAGGCGTTCAGGATTTTCCTGGCGCCTTTTTTGATTGGAGTTCGCGTTCATCTGTGCCCGTTTAACGTACTGTAAAAGACAATTGTCGTAAATGTTTGTATTATTCTGTCGATAATACTCATAACCGTCTTTTTGACCAATTGCAGGGTGTACACCTCATTACCCATGAATAACTTTGCAGCCAGGCCTGCACGGCGCCGTGTCTATCGCGTTCTGTCTTGGTTTTGCCGCTTGCTCTGCTGCGTCCTGCTGGGCGTAGGCATCGTCGCGTCTACGGTATGGGCAGAAGACAATGCCATCACCGTGATCAGTGACGATAATTATCCGCCCTATTTATTCAAGGATGCCAATGGCAATACGGTGGGCATCGTGGTTGATTACTGGAAGCTGTGGGAGCAACGGACCGGCGTCAAGGTGACGCTGCTCTCGACCGCCTGGGAGCAGGCGCAGCAGCAATTGTTAAGCGGTCATGCCGATGTGATTGAAATGATCTTCCGCAACCCGGAGCGAGAGCAGACTTATACGTTTACCCCTGCTTATGCCACCGTTCCGGTTGGGATCTATGTGCATGAGAGCCTGAGTGGATTGGTGGCGCCAGGCGGGCTGAGCGGATTCACCGTCGGGGTGCAAAAAGGCGATGGATGCATCTTCAGGCTCAAAGACGCTGGTGTGAAGTCGTTCCGACTGTATAACAATTATGAAGAGATTATTCAGGCGACCTTAAACGGCCAGGTCAAAATCGTCTGCATGGACGATTATCCTGCCAGTTACTATTTGTACCGCATGGATGCTGATAGCCAGATTCTGCGTGCATTTACGCTGTATCAGGGAAAATTTCATCGCGCAGTGAAAAAGGGCAATACCCAAATGCTGAACCTGATTGCGCGTGGTGCAGATGCAATCAGCCCGGCAGACATGGCTGCACTGGAAGCTAAATGGAAAGGCAGCCCTTTGCAGCGCGGCGAGACTTCCAGGCAGGTAAAGATTGTGCTGGTGCTGATTGTCGTTGTGGCGTTGACGCTCGTTTTGCTGATTGTCATGCTGCGGGTAGCTGTCAAAAGAAAAACGGCTGAAATACAAAATAAGCGTGAAGAGTTAGAGCTTGAGCGTTTGCGCCTCACCGATATTATTGATGCGACCCGGGCCGGGACTTGGGAATGGAATGTGGAGACTGGCCAGTTTCAGTTTAACCGGCGCTGGGCAGAGATCCTCGGATATAGCCTCGAGGAGTTGATTCCGCATAATCTCGAAACAGCAAAGCGCCTGACGCACCCTGATGACTGGCAAACATCGATGACGCTAGTCGCACGCCATTTGCAGGGAGAAATCGAGTTTTATGAGTGCGATATCCGCATGCGGCATAAAGCGGGGCATTGGGTGTGGATTGTCGATCGTGGCCGTTTGATTTCACGCACGCCGGCAGGTGAGCCTGCGATGATGCGCGGGACGCATATTGATATCACGGATAAAAAACAGGCCGAAGCGGCCATTTGGCGTCAGGCCAATTACGATAGCCTGACCGAATTGCCTAACCGGCACTATTTTCATCAGCAAATAAAAGAGGCATTGGCAGAAGCCACTGCCACGCAGCAGCGTTTAACCTTGCTGTTGCTCGATCTTGACCGCTTCAAGGAAGTTAATGACAGCTTGGGTCACCGACGCGGAGATGAGTTGCTGGCAGAGGTCGGGCAACGTATCCGCCAGTGCGTGCTCGCAGCGGCGACGGTGGCCAGGCTGGGGGGCGACGAGTTTGCCATTATTGTGCCGGAAGGCCTGCATGCCGACCTGCATGCCTTGTGTAGCCAACTGATGCAGGATATTTCCAAGGCCTATATTTTAGGTGGCGAACGCGTGTTTGTGACAGTCAGTATCGGCATCAGCCAATATCCTGATGATGCTGTACACGCTGAAGAAATGATTCAGCATGCCGATCAGGCCATGTACGATGCCAAAAGCCGCGGCCGTAATAGTGTGCGTTTCTTCTCATTGGCCATCAGGGATGCGTTGTCACAACGCGTCAACCTTGCGCGTGATTTGCGCACTGCGCTGGAAAATAATGAGTTGCGTGACTACTACCAGCCTATCGTCAGTTTGCATGATGGCAAGATTATCAAGGCCGAAGCCCTGATGCGCTGGCAGCATCCAGAGCGCGGCCTGATTAGCCCTGCTTTGTTTATCCCGGTGGCAGAAGAGACCGGTGACATTATTGCCATGGGCGACTGGATTTTCCATCAGGCCGCGCAGCGCGCCATACAATGGCAGCCATTGATGGGCGATGACTTTGCCATCAGTGTCAATAAATCGCCGGTGCAGTTTGTTGAGCAATTCAATTTGCAGAATGACTGGGTACACGCTTTGCGTGCCATGGGCGTAGAGGGTAAGCGTATCGTGGTGGAAATCACCGAAGGCTTGCTGCTTAATCCGGATCCAGTGGTCGAAGAGCGTTTGCTGCAATTTAGGGACATGGGCATCCAGGTCGCGATTGATGATTTCGGTACTGGCTACTCTTCGCTTTCCTATCTCAGCAAGTTTGATATTGACTATCTCAAGATTGACCAGTCATTCACCCGAAACCTTAACGAAGGTAATGAAAGCTACGTGCTTTGCGAAGCGATTATTGTGATGGCGCATAAATTGGGCTTGAAAGTCATTGCCGAAGGTGTAGAGACTGCGCTACAGCGTGACTTGCTGATGGATATTCATTGCGACTATGCACAAGGTTTCTTCTATTCACCGCCAGTGCCAGCGGATGCTTTTGAGCAAATGCTGGTGCAGCAGTCTCGCGAAGCGGCCATTGCCAGGTAGTTAACTGCCTGTGTAGAAACGGATTTACCCGAATGGGCTATCTGAGGCCAGAAGTAAAAGTGTTATAAGTCACTTAAACGATCATAAAACATTATTTATGATGACGATTATTTGGCTATTAAAGGGTGATGTATGAATTGGATGTTCAAAAGCGCGGTTATTGCCACACTTGCAATGCAAAGCATGGCAGCCTCGGCCGATGTGCTGGATTTTGGCGTAGCTGGCCAGTTTAATGTGTTTGTATTTGAAGATTTTACTAGCAGAGCGAGCGATGTAGAGGGCGCCGTCGCTGTTGGCGGCAGTTTTGATGTTGCCAATTACTCTGTGAATGAGCTCAATAAAGCGGTGGCTGGCAATGCGCTGGTGGTCGCAAATGACCTGACCTTTAAAAATGGTAGCGTGAAGAACGGTAATATTGATGTCGGCGGGACGCGTAGCACTGCAAATTTTGGTTTCAGCGGCAGTTATACTGACAGCGACCCAATCAATTTTGCCAATGAGCGTACTTATTTGCAAAATCTGTCTACCAGTCTCAATGCCCTGACGAATACGGGGACTGCGACTTACAACTACGGTGGTTTGCAACTGACCGCCAGCAACAACACGGATGCACAGATTTTTGACATTGATGGCAGTTTTTTCAGCGCTGCAAACAATACAACATTCAGTGGCTTTGCTAACGGCCAGACCATTATCTTGAATATTTCAGGCTTTGGCTTGACCTTTAATGGCGGCACCGGCACCGACTTTAGCAAGTATGGTTTTAATGTGGTATATAACTTTTATCAAGCCACGGCATTGAGTACTGGCTCTGGTGCGACAGGGACTATACTGGCGCCGCTGGCAGAGATTACGGGTAATAATGGCGCAATTAACGGCAATGTGATTGCCAAGACTTGGAATAGCAATACCCAGGTCAATGTGACCGGTATGTTCAAACCCACAGAAATCACCGGCCTGGTGGTAACCCCAGTGCCTGAACCAGAAACTTATGGCATGTTGCTGGCTGGTTTGGCGTTTGTTGGTCTGTTGGCACGCAGACGTCAGTCTCTCGTCTGATAGGCGCCCGGCAACAAAAAAGACTCAAGCACATGCTTGAGTCTTTTTTGTTTCAACGCTTGTGTTAGAACTTCATGCGTAACCCAGCACCGTAGCTGGTCACATTCGTGTAATTCGAAGCGCTTGGATATTTATCACCTGAAAAGTGGTTGGTGGTATAAGCCAGATAAGTATCGAAACGCTTGTTCAGTTTATAGTCCAACATGGCGGTCCAGGTATCAATCTTGCCCTGTGAGTTGGTTGAAACGGTAGGGCCGTCAATGGCGTCCGCTTTTGTCAGGTAGTAGCCGATGGAGGTGGTCAGGCCAGCCAGGGCAGGCACGCGTTGCGCAAAGTCAAAGTTGGCACCCAGGTAATATACATAGTTATCCTGTTTGTAGCCTGGTTTCAATGCCGAGTTAGCTACGCCACCAAACACGGTTTGATCATAGATAGAGTGATAATCAATCGAGCGTGAGGAGGATGGTTGTAATTGATACCACTCCGCACCACCAATGATTTTCAGGTCTTTGGTCGGCATCCATCTGCCGGTCAGCAATACCGCCTGAGTGTTATATAGGGATACTGCAATAGTGTCATTGGCCAAAGGATTGCCAGCGCCAGCAATGCCTGACTTCACTGAATCAAAAAATCTGTCATAAGCCAATTGCACGCCGAATGCGCTGCTTTCGTAGCCTAATTGTGTGGTGTAGCCGTTGCCGTGCGAGGTGCCTGCTGAGTTACCGAACTGGTTGATCACGGCGTAATTGATTTTGTCATGGCTTTCCAGCTCGTAAGTATTTGCATACTTGATGGAGTTTTTCATGCGTGAGTTTTCAGATACGCCACCACCACCACCCACGGTGCCGCTCTCACCCAGTGGTGAAAAGCTGTCGGCCTTACCGTTAGGATCATAGGTCACGGTGATTTCAAAGAACGGGTTGTATTGCGTACCATAAGTCAATTTACCCCATGAGCCAGCATCAATCCCTGCCCAGGCTTGGCGGGTAAACAATTCACCGTTCATGGATGAGTTGGCGCTGACGCTGGAGTTGGCATTGGTGCCGGAGTTATCAGCCAGGGTTTGTGCAGCATCGTGCAGTTTCATGTCCAGCGTATTAAAACCGGCTTCCAGTTGGTAGATAAACTTGAAATCGTGGTCCCATGCTTGCAGCTTGGCGACCTCACCTTTAAAGCCCAGGCGTGAACCTTGCCAGCCGCCATTCACCCAGTTAGTTCTTGAGGTGGTTCTGTCTGTCTTTTTTGCACCTGAGTAAGGGTAGAAGTTGTTTGCTAACTCATAGTTCTCAGGCAGAGAGTGATTGATATGGGTCAGGCCGATATCGACCAGGCCATATATCTGGAAGTAAGAAGGATGGTCGCCCAAATCGAAATTGATGCGGAACGGATTGTCATCATTCATGAAACGGGACACAAGAGAAGGGGATTCTTGTGAAGTCGTGCTGGCTTGGTCTGCTGCCTGGGCTGCGAATGCCTGGCTAATTGCCAGCGGCAGTAAAGCCAGTTTGAAAAAGTGCGCTATGGTCATCTTCTATCCTAAAAAGCGGTGTTTCGGGTTGTTTCAAGACACGCATTTTCAATCTGGTAGATGAAGTTTAAATGACAACCGGCTTACATGAAACTTACAAGGTGAAAGATACGCTGCTGACATGGCGCGGGAATCAGCCGTGATGCCATTGGCAATCACGGCTGGCGTGTGGTATTGCTAGGCCCAGAGCGGCTTAGAACTGGTGTGTGAATTGCATGCTGAGGATGTCGGCACTGCCGTCATATTTACCTGCAATAATTCCTTTGCCAGGCGCAGGGCTTTGCTGATCGTCATAAATGCGCGCTTCTTTGATAAAAAGATGCGCGTAGCCGACGTCAAATTTAGTCTGCGGACTATATTGCCAGCTGGCGCCAAATGACAGCCAAATGCGGTCATTGCCAGGAATACGCGGTGTTCTGTGATTGTTATCAATGGCCTCTTCATCATAAGCAACACCGGTACGCAGTTTTAAGGTGTCTGTGTAACGATAGTTGACGCCCAGAGAATAGCGCAGCGTGTTGTTCCAGTGTTCTTGGGTTGAGCCTACTTCTGTATTGGAGCCATTGTCACGCATGATTGTGAGTGTCTTGAATTGGCTCCAGCGCGTCCAGGTCACGTCCGCCAGTAAATCCCAACGGTCGTCCAGGTGGCTAAAGCTACTGAAGGAGAGCGTTTCGGGAAGAGTTAAGTCTGCTGTGATATTGGTATTTAGTGTCCGTATTGGATTGCCATTGGCCAAGGTGAAAGGGGATGTGGCTTCGCCTTTCAGGTGTTGTTCCACTTTTGAACGGAATGCCAAACCTAATCGGGTGTCAGGGGTGACTTGGTAAATAGCCCCCAGGTTGTAGCCAAAGCCCCAATCGTCGCCCTTATTTTTGACTGATGATTCCGGTAGCCCCAGAGTGGAAAGATTGACTGCGCTGGTGAGTTCGGCCTGTGCCCACATGGCTGAGACGCCAACACCAAATGACCATTGGTCATTCAGTTTCCATGCTAGAGACGGGTTGATATTAATGGTCTTTAGCTCGGACTTGACTGCCTGGAAGCGACCCAGCCAGTTTTTGTCATATTCAGTTTTGAGGCCAAATGGCGTACTGATACCTAAACCAAACTTGAATCGTTCGTTGAGATCTTGTTTGTAAAACAGGTTGGGGATGGCCGCGAGGCTACCAACATTTCCACCTTCTCCTCCGCGTGCATAAGCTGCGACATGTGTACTGTTTTTGTCATCAAAATCACCATTGGTCTTGATCAGGTGCAAGGCGCCGACCATCTGGCGACCTTCAAGGTAAGTCATGCTAGCCGGGTTAAAGAAAATGGTGCTCGCATCTTCTGCAATGGCTGAAGCACCGGCATAGGCATTGCCTAGGCCGCTTGCGCCTTGTTCAAACAGGGCGAAGCCCGCTGCTGTACTGTTGAGGTGATAGCCTGACAGTGCCAGGCCGACCAGTAGGTAAGATGGTTTGAAACGTAACATGTGTTCCCCTGAACGCTCTCTGTGTGACTTGTTGTTATCTGTGTGATTGCAATGCTATTTATCTAGGTTTAAGTATCCAGGCTAACTTTATGAGTGTTAGCTTTCGGCCCCGGCAATTTTACGAAAAACAGTTGGAATGCTTTCTGGAAATTCGGCCATAAACGCTGTTGTCTGGCTGGCAGACAAGGCTGCACTAAATAAATAGCCTTGTACATGATGGCAAAGTTTGTATTGCAAGTATTCAAACTGGATCGCACTTTCTACGCCTTCAGCAACGACTTTTAAATTGAGGCTCACTGCCAGTGCAACCAGGGCATCCACAATAGCAATATCGACCTTGTCTTGCGGAATGCCAGCCGTAAATTGCTTGTCAATTTTGAGGATATCGACCGGCAACTGCTTCAGGTAATTCATGGATGAGTGACCGATGCCAAAATCATCAATTGCAATGCCTATACCCAATTGTTTGAGTGAATAAAGAATTTGTTTGGCCGATTCAATGTTGCGCATGACCATGGATTCGGTAATTTCCAGGTTAAGTGTGCGTGGCGAGACGTGGTAAAAATCCAGCGCATGGCGGATAGTGTCAGACAAGCTGTCATCATCCAGTTGTCGTGATGAAATGTTCACGTTCATGAACAGGTCAGGGTCAAACATTTCTTGCCACATGGACAGTTGCTTTAGCGACTGGTGGATCACCCAGGCGCCTATGCTGATGATGAGTCCTGAGCCTTCTGCCAGGTTGATAAACTGGTCTGGCGTCAGCAAGCCTTTGCTTGGATGGCGCCATCTGAGCAGTGCCTCAAAGCCGATGGTTTTGAGTAGCTGGGTATGGATAATCGGCTGGTAATACAACTCCAGCTCCTGATTCTGCAAGGCAAAATGCAGCTCTTCACGCAGGTTGCGCAACTCCGAGGTATTAGCCTCATCCGTTTCGCTATAAAAGCGGTAGGTATTACGCCCGGCATCTTTGGCCTGGTATAACGCCACGTCGGCATTCTTCATGACTTCGGTTTTGGAGTCAAAGCCGGGCCGCAGCTGTGCAATCCCAATACTGACCCCGATGTGGATTTCATGGTCATCGACGATAAATTGTGCAGAAATGGTTTGGATAATCCGTTTGCATACCTGCTCTATCAGATTGCGCGCAGGCGCATCCAACAGGATGGCAAACTCATCTCCACCCAGGCGGAAAATGGCATCTTCCTGTGACATATTGCCGCGCAGTCTGTGCGCCACCTGCTGTAATAGCTTGTCGCCGGTGTTGTGGCCAAAGGCATCGTTGACGATTTTGAAACGGTCCAGGTCCAGTAGCAGCAGGTAAACGTGTTTGCGGTCATCCAGCGGGGCGGTGATCTTGCGTGTGATGGCTTCTTCAAACGCGTGGCGGTTCAATAACTGGGTGTTTTTATCATAGTGCGCTAAAAACTGCAGTTTCTCTTCAATCACCTTGCGGTGTTCCAGTTCGGCTTGCAGCCGGTCATCCCGTTGGCGGATGCTTTCCAGCATGTTGTTGATATCATGGCTCAGCATGCCGATTTCGTCGGCGCTGGTCACTTTGATACGCTGGTCGTAATGGTGATTGCGCGTGATCTTGCTGACGAAGCTTTGTAGCGCGTGAATCGGATCGACAATATTGCGGTTCAGTCGCCACATAATCAGGCAGCCTGCCAATGCCGCTGCTAGCACGGCAATGGCATTCGACCAGGCAAAGCCGATTAATACATCGACAATTTGTTCCTGCTTGATAGTGGCATGCAACGTGCCTACGGTTTTATCATTAACGACAATCGGCGTCGAGACTTCCATGTCGGTAAAGTAGGGATACAGCCATTGCCAGCCTGCCGGGTTTTGCGGGTGCTCAGGATGCAGGCTTTGCAAGGGTTGTTGTTGCTGATTAAGAATGACGACGCTGCGGATATTCTGGTTATCTGTCAGCGGTTCCAGTGTTTTGGCGGCAGAGCTCACCTCGCCAAACATCACGGCCGGGCCAATCGAGTTTGCCACCACATTCATTTGTACCAGAATGTCACGGATCAGGTGGGAGCGCAGACTGTGGTAATGGCTGCCGAATGCAAAGACAATAAATACCAGCAGCATGCTCAATGTCATCACCAGCTCGGTGAGCAGTAGTTTGTGCGCAATCTTGAGGTGTGGAAGTAGTCTTAACATACACAATCAATTAACAATATTGGTCGCCAGTTTCATCAGTCGCGTGTCAAACACAATGCCTGCCTGTTTGGCCGATGTCAGGTGCAGTGCGAACTGGTAGCGTTTGTCCTGCTCGCTGATTTCCACATGGCCATACTCAGAAAACTTGTTGCCGTTATATACAACGGTCAATACGGACTCTTTCTGGATGATCTGTTGTAATTCTAGCGGCTTTTGTGCGCCGTAGTCCTGAATATATAACAGATTGCAGCGCTTGACGTCGGTTGGCGCTTTCACTGTGACCAAAAATATCTGTAAATTCTGTAATTTTTGCGATTCCAGCGCTGTGGCCTTCAAATGGCCGATGTCTTCTTCAAATGCACATACTGCATAGGTGTCTTGTGGCTGGCGGTTAGGCATCTGGCTCAGCAGGGCCAGGTTGAAAAGTAATTCACTCTTGGTTTCACGGGCTTGTTCAGGCCCCGCTTGCGACAAGCCGCTGGTACCCAGGCCAAGCAAGGGGAGAAGCAAACAGGTCCGGCGCACTGAAATCATATTGGTCTGACTCCATCAGGGTTGGTTGGGATGACCTGAGACGAGGTGAACTGCGGCGCGATTTTCCCGGGCGATTGCATCGGCAACCCTTGTTTCTATCCCAGTTTAAATAACGATTCCTCATCAAGTATCATACCTTGCGCCATGCAATCTACAATCAGCAATTTTGATAAATTCTGTATCAGTTTGATAAGCAAGGCACAACCTTGTTGCGGCGGTTAAATGATGGTCGTGTACCTTGGCTTAATATTGGCTGCGTGCCGTTGGCAGGTGTGCGGCTGGTTTTAAATCAAAGGCAACACAAATGCGCTCTGCTTCGGCGTGAAAGGGAATCGTCCTGTGAAACAGCGACGATGGAAATAACACGATATCACCTACGGCGGGCTTGATGTAGCGGGTGGGGAACTTGTCGTGTAATTGCGGGTACTGGTCACCATGTGTGCCGTATTCGAATGCGCCTTCCTTGGGATCTGCGGTCTCTGGCATGGCCAGGTAAACCGCGCCACTGAGCCAGCCTATTTCATGGATATGGGCATCCAGGTGGCCGCCTTTTTGCATCTTGACATACCATGAGCTGGTGAACTCAAGCGCTTTGGGGAAATGGGAGATTAAGGCGCAGTTGGCCTGCTGGAATTGTGCCTGGTATTGCAGAAACTCACGTTTGACCAGCTCGCCCAGCGTCCTGAAGGCGGTTTCGGGACGTTTGAATAGATTGCCTGCAGATTGCTTGCCATTGGTCAGGCGTGCCTGTTTGCGCTCGGCAATATCGGCTTGCGCAATATTGTCCAGCAGTTCTTCCAGCAAGGGGCTGCCGGGTGCCAGCTCAGGCAGGCTGCGGTGGTAAACAAACGACAGGCCATCCGGGCAAAACTGGTAAGGGTCTGCCTCGCCGTGGTTGAGGCTGTAGTGTGTGGACAGGGTGGCAATAAACGGTGCAGTATGCGGCCCCTGCTTGATAATGTTGTCGCGTAACTGTTTGAACGCCTCGAATTTCTCGGCACGGTATAAACAGTAAAGTACACGGGATTGCCAGTCGTCCAATTGTGAAGCCTCGAAGTGAGGAATCGCTTCTTCGAACCGCTTGGCCAGGTATAAAAACTCGCCCATGTTGTAATTGGCGCCAGGATGCTGTGGATTGCGTTGCAGCGCCTGCTGATAATATTGCACCGCCCTGGTCATATCGCCCTGGTCGCGCCAGGTTTCGCCGAGGTTGTTATAGGCGTCAGTGTAATTGGGGAAGAGTACGATCGCGCGCTCGTAGCTTTGCACAGCGGACTGCAGTTGTCCTTTGTCACGCAATACCGTGCCCAGGTTGAAATGGCCGCGCGCATCTTGTGGCTGGATGCGTAAACCTTGCTGGTAGCTGGCCATAGCTTCATCCAGTTTGCCCTGTTTTTGCAGTACTGTGCCCAGGTTGCCATGCGCCTCAAAAAATTGCGGATTCAGGGCGATGGCTTTACAGTAAGCCTGTTCCGCGGCGGCCATTGCGCCCAGCTGCGTTTGTACAATCGCGTAGTTAAACCACAGCTCTGCGGCTTGCGGGTTGAGTTGCAGGGCCGCTTCATAGGCCTGTGCCGCCTGCGGGTATTGCTGGGCTTGGTCTAGCGCCAGCGCCAGCAGGTGATGCAATACAAACTCTCGCGGGTGTTGCGCTGCTAATGGGCGTGCCCGTTGAATGACAGCAGCAAATTGTCCGTGATTCAGCTGTTGTATCAGCGTATTGATCTCTTGCGAAAGTGGGAGTGCCATCGTGCGAAATTCCAAAGATAGTTACAATTTTGTAACACATCTTACAATTCTGCAATGGTTGTGTGGATTGATTTAGCGCAAAACGCTGCGGATCTATGCTGTTTATCAGGCGCTGGGCGGTTTATGCAGCGCTGGATGGCGCAAATGTATTTTTTACCTGCGCATGATGAGAGAGTTGTTTTAACAGGCGCACGGCAATCTGTGGGTCTTCCTGTAGCAGGTTTTCCATGCAGTCGGCATAAATCTCTATGACCGATGCTTCCGGCGAGGCGACGACTGCGCTGGCTGTGACGGGTTGCGCTGAGAACAAGGCAATGTCGCCAAAGAAGTCGCCATACTGCAGGATGCGCAGTGTTTTTTCACTGCCGTCAGCTTGTCGTTGCGTTAAATGCAAGCTGCCTTCAACCACCATATAGTAGTGATGGCTGGTTTCACCCTCTTTGAGCACATAGTGGCCTTGCGTATAGGTCTTGCCGTATTTGCCCATCAATGCCTGTAAATAGTGCTGCTGGTTAGGGATATCTTCAAACAGGCCTTTCAGCAGCAGCACATCTTTTTGCCTCAGCGTGACCATTAATTCTATGCCCACCAGGAATACGGCAAAGTTCAGGTAGAGCCAGCTGATGGAGACAAACATGGCCTTCATGCTGCCAAACACGGCGCCGAAGTTTTTATTCACACTGAGAAACAGGCCGAAGGCCGGGCGCATCAGCATCCACAAGGTGGCCGTGAGCAGGGCGGATAACAGCAAATGGCGCCAGTGCACATTCAGCGGGCAAAAGGTGTGGTAAAAACCGGCAATCAACAAAGTAGTTAAGGCGAGCGATAGCAGCGAACCGACTACATTGATGGAGGCGGATGGCAAATGATTGGCCAGGAACACAATGATGGACTCCAGCACAAACCCAGCCGCGGTGAACAAGAAGAACACCAGCAATACGCCGAGTACGGCGAGCACATCGCGTAACTTTTTATGCCAGAAAGAAGATACGTCATTGCGGCTGGCAATCAGGTGAAAGCTGGCGCGCATATGCGTCGCTAATGGGGTGATGGTCCACAACAATACCAAAAAACCAACTACGCCCCAGGCGGCTTTGGTGCGCGTGTTTTCATAGACCTCTACCATGATGCGCTGGCTGAACTCGGGCAGCAGGTTGCTGGTTAAAATGGCCAGTTTCACAATGGCATAATCAGACGAATACACCAGGTGGCTGATTAAAAAGAAAATCAGCACGATCAGCGGGATCAAGGCAAACAGTGCATAAAAAGACAGCGCGGCCGACAGCCCCATTAACCGGTGCCTGGCCACCCCTTGCCAGGTCGTTTTCAGCACAAACAGTGGCGTGCAATAGCTATAAGCCAGTAATTGCTGCTTCAGGCCTTGCCACTGTGTTTGTAGTGTCGTCCATAACGTCGGCATACATCCCGCTTTCATTGCTGGTGATTGCTAGACGCTGAGTTGCTTGTATTGTTCCGTGGCATTCAACAGTGCCTGGCAAGTGCCTGGCTCCATCGCCGAATGGCCGGCGTCCGGCACCATCACCAATGTGGCGTGCGGTAATACCTGGCTCAACTCCCAGGCGGTTTGTGGTGGGCACACCATGTCATAACGACCTTGCACAATGGTCGTCGGGATGGATTGCAGTTGCTGCGCGGCTGCTTGTAACATTTGATCGCCATCGACAAAGCATAAATGCTGAATGTAATGAATCTGTACACGTGCACGCGCCAGCTCAACCGCGCCATTGACCTCGGCGCTGTCGGCTTTGGAGATCAGGCTCATAATGCTGGATTCAAACGCATTCCAGCGGATGGCAGCTGGAATGCTGATGGCCGTATCGCTGTGAAACACCCGGGTCGCATAGTAATCCAGGACATTTTCCTGGTGGCTGGCTGGCACCACTGCCAGCAGTGTTTGCCAGGCTTCCGGGAAAAATAATGCGACCTGGCCCAAAAACCAATCAATTTCATGCTGTCTGCTCAAAAAGATACCGCGCAATGTCAGGCTGATCACTTGTTGTGCATGGCTGTTTGCGTAAGACAATGCCAGCGTGCTTCCCCATGAGCCGCCAAACACATGCCAGCGGTCAATGTTCAAATGTTGGCGGATCGCTTCTATATCTGCAACCAGGTCTTGCGTGGTGTTGTCTGTGGTCTCGCCTGCTGGCAGGCTGCGGCCACAGCCACGTTGGTCGAACAAAATAATGTGGTAATGCGCTGGGTCGAAAAAGCGTCTTTGTCCCGGATTGCAACCGCTACCAGGGCCGCCGTGCAAAAAAATAACGGGCACGCCGTGCGGGTTACCACATTGTTCAACATAGATTGAATGTAACGAATTGACGTCAATATGTGTATTTGTGAACGGTTGGCATTCGGGATAGAGGTAGAGAGTGTTCATAAATTATTTTCTTAACTGTATGATTTTTAATAGTAATTTATTTTGTTGTCAGCTTGCGGAAAATTAACAAAAAATATTTCGAAATATTTGTAACCGATTTGTAACCAAACTGTTGCAATTGAAAACAAATTGTTCTATATTGCAATCCTCACATGCGGCAAGTGATAAATTCTAAAGCGTTTCAGGAGTTTTTCCCTTGTCTCTGGAGTGAAAAGTATGCGGGAAATTTGGTTTGCCAATCCTAGTGCTGGCAGAATTTAACGTGTACTTAATATTAAACCCTTAGTTCTAACTTTGGAGATCAATATGCAAGTTAACAAAATCAAACTGGCCTTGGGTCTGGTAGCAGCATTGCCATTGGTTGCTTTCGCAGCAGCTGACCAAGAAGCCGCGTTGAAAGATGCCAACAACTGGGCACATCCACGTGGTCAACACAACAACAACGGTTACAGCGCCTTGGCACAAATCAACAAGGGTAACGTTAAAAACCTGAAAGCAGCTTGGACATTCGCTACTGGTGTAAACCGTGGTCACGAAGGTTCTCCAGTTGTTGTGGGCAACATGATGTACGTTCACACAGCTTTCCCAAACAACGTATACGCTCTGGATCTGAACGACAATCAAAAAATCGTTTGGTCCTATTTCCCTAAACAAGACCCAAGCGTTCAAGCAGTTCTGTGCTGTGACAACGTTTCTCGTGGTCTGGGCTACGGCGACGGTAAAATCTACCTGCAACAAAACGACGGTATGTTGGTTGCTTTAGATGCAAAAACCGGTGCTAAAGTATGGGACGTTAAGAACACTGATCCAAAAGTTGGTGCAACTAACACTAACGCTCCACACGTAATCAAAGACAAAGTATTGACCGGTTGCTCAGGTGCTGAGTTCGGCGTACGTTGCTTTATCGCTGCATACAACCTGAAAGATGGCTCTCTGGCATGGAAAGCTTACTCTACAGGTCCAGACAGCGAAGTATTGATCGGTGCTGACTTCAACAAAGAAAACCCATCATACAACGCTCTGTCAGTTTACGAAGATGTAAACGGCGGTAACAAACAAGGTGGTTCTTTCAAAAAACTGGCTAACGACAGCCTGAAAATTGGTGAAAAAGACCTGGGTACACGTACCTGGTTGAAACCACAAGCTGTTAAAGACGGCTGGCAACATGGTGGCGGTTCCGTATGGGGCTGGTGGCCATATGATGCACGTACAAACCTGGTTTACTACGGTACTGGTAACCCATCCGTATGGAACCCAGATGTACGTCCAGGCGACAACAAATGGTCTATGACAATTTTCGCTCGTGATTTGGACACTGGTGTGGCTAAATGGGGCATGCAAATGACTCCACACGATGAGTGGGACTACGATGGTATTAACGAAGTAATCCTGTTCGACAAAGGTGGCAAAACTTACGCATGGCACCATGACCGTAACGGTTTCATCTACACATGGAACGCTCATAACGGTTCATTGGTTGCAGCTGAAAAAGTACACCCATTCGTTAACTGGGCAACTGATGTTGACCTGAAAACAGGTGTGCCAAACAAATTGGCAACTGCTTCTACTCACCAAGACTACAACGCTAAGGGTGTTTGCCCAGCTGCTTTGGGTACTAAAGACCAACAGCCTGCTGCTTACTCTCCAAAAACTGGTTTGGTGTACACACCATTGAACCACGTATGTATGACATACGAGCCAGTTGAGTCTAAATACGTTGCTGGTCAACCATGGGTTGGTGCTACTTTGACTATGTTTGCTGGTCCTGACGGCGTAATGGGTGGCTTCGGCGCTTATGATCCAATGACCAACAAAAAAGTTTGGTACAACAAAGAGAAATTCTCTGCATGGGGCGGTGCTCTGACTACAGCTTCTAACATCGTGTTCTACGGTACTTTGGATCGTTGGTTCAAAGCTGTTGATGCACAAAACGGTAAAGAACTGTGGAAATTCCAAGTTGGTTCCGGCGTGATTGGTAACGCATTCACATACGGCAACAAGGGTAAACAATACGTTGGCGTACTGTCCGGTATCGGCGGTTGGGCTGGTGTTGCGATGAACTTGGGCATGACCAACGACACAGACGCACTGGGTGCTGCTGGTGGTTACAAAGAGTTGACTAAGTACAATGCTGCTCCTGGCGGCGGTGCACTGAACGTTTTCTCACTGTAATTTGAGCTTAGCTTAAGTTACACGTAGTAATACGTTGACTCCTTAACACCCTGCTTCGGCAGGGTGTTTTTTTTCATGAATATCATGATTCAAAAGTGTCGCAATAAAATTAAATGTGTTTTGGCTACAAATGAAAACGCATTCACGATAAGATGATTCAGTTTGTCGTTGGTTGGCAGAACTTTTGTGCCAGGCAAGGCTCCAAAAACGACAGGAAACAATCACAACAAGGATGAAGTCAAAATGAGAACTACATGGAATATACTGGGTGCGTTTGCGATGATGTTTGCCACACAAGGTGTGGTGTTTGCCGAAGAAATTGATATCCCCTCCATCAACCCGGACGAAGGCCGTATCGGTGAAGTACGCCGTGTCGCCGATGAATCCGAGTTTAAGGTCTGTTCCGACCCGGACAATATGCCTTACTCCAATATCAAACTGGAAGGCTTTGAAGACAAGATTGCCAAAGTGCTGGCGGATGATCTGGGTAAAAAGTTGACCTTTCAATATGCCTATAATCGCCAGGGCTTCTTGCGTAACACCATCAATGCCATGCGCTGTGATGTCATTATCGGCATGACCTCTGACTTTGACGGCTTGAGAACCTCCAAACCTTACTATCGTTCCGGCCATGTATTCGTTTGGCGTAAAGACAGTAACTATGACATTAATAACTGGGATTCCCCAGACCTGAAAAAAGGGATTATTGGCATTGTCGATAAAAGCCCAGCAACCATTCCTTTAAACGACTACGACTTGATGACGAATGCCCGTCCTTATCGTTTGCAACGTGACCTGAATTTGCCGACCAGCTTTATTATCGATGACCTGGTGAAAGGTGACATTGATGTCGCTGTGATGTGGGGGCCGATTGCAGGCTATTTTGCCAAGCAGTCCAAGGTGCCGTTAGAAGTACGCATGATTCCTGAGTACAACAAGGTCAACCTCAAAGGCAAGGAATACTGGAACATCTCCGTGGCCGTGCGTATGAAGGATAAAGAGCGTATCAAGATGATCAATGAGGCCTTGGAACGCAATAAAGACAAGATTGATGCGATCCTGAAAGATTACGGCATTCCAACCGTGCCGGTCGTTGAAGGCGACAGTGTGTATAAAAAGTAACACACATGGTGAAAAAGTTTTAAAAACAGACAGTTGCTAATGACAAGGTAAAAGAAACACAGTAGAATCGTGGCCTTGTTTTGAGATGGCTCAGTGAATTATTCTGTAATTTAATTCGGAAATATTCGTCAACCGTTTCTGGAACGATTCGTTAAATGAGCATACGTTAATATTGGTTGGGTCTTGATGTTAACGTCGCTCATTTTGTTTAGGATTAGGAGAAAACATGTTAGGCAACACATTTAAATCAGCATTGTTGATTTCCTTGATGGCTTTTGCCACAGGTGCGATGGCTGATATCACTTTTTCAGCTACTCAAGACGGCTCAACCCTCAACATCGACAAAGCAATGTTCGATACAGATGCTTCAAAAGAGTTTTTAGCGACTGGTAAAAACCCTTACATCGGTAACGAAGAAGCCATTAAAAAAGGCAAAAAAATCTTCAATCTGTATTCTTGCGTAGCCTGTCACGGTGGTAAAGGTGAAGGCGCTGTAGGTCCAGGCTTGATCGGTGCAAACTTCCGTTATGCGAAAAACGCAACTAACAAAGGTATGTTTGAAACAATCTGGCACGGTACTAACGGTGGTATGGGTGCTAAAGGCTTTGGCTTGATGGCTCCAGATGATGGTATCAAACCAGACGAACTGCTGAAAGTGATTGCTTTCATTCGTAGCAATAGCAACGTAGGCATGACAGGTAACGAATAATTCGTTACGAATAAAAACGGTCACTGAGGTGACCGTTTTTTGTTTTTGTGGCACAATAAATGCAGTCGGTTTCATTATAAAAAACAATTAAAAACCGTTTTATTTCAAAGAACATGGATCTTAGGAAAGATGGGGGTAATCATGAGAAGTATGCTTTTAACAACGCTGCTTGCCGCAATGTTGGCAGCCTGTAATAACGGTGGCCAATCTGGTGCGGCAGCGGAAGCCGGTGGTGGTGATATCAAGGCGATTCAGTTTGTGACAACACAAGATGGTCAGCCGATGGAAATTGACCAGAAAATGTTTGATACACCTGCTGCAAAAGAATTTTTGGCGACGGGTAAAAACCCTTATATTGGCAACGAAGAAGCCATTAAGGAAGGCAAAAAAAGATTCAACCTGTTCTCTTGTGTGGCTTGCCACGGTGGTCATGGAGAAGGGGCAGTTGGTCCAGGCTTGATTGGTGAAAATTTCCGTTATGCCAAGAATGCAACCAACAAAGGCATGTTTGAAACCATTTGGCATGGTACCAATGGTGGGATGGGAGCCAAAGGCTTCGGCTTGATGGCACCGGATGATGGTTTGAAACCGGATGACGTGTTGAAAGTCATCGCCTTTATTCGTAGCCATGCCAAAATCACTGGTAACGAATAACGGTATAATTGAGATGTTGTGCGCGCTTGGCAGTACGGCAGGCGCGCTTTTTTATTGAAGGATTAAGCGTGAGCGTAACAGACGAAAATGATTTGCACCATGTCATCATTGTAGGTGGTGGTGCTGGTGGCCTGGAGTTGGCAACCAAACTGGGCGATTCTCTGGGCAAAAAGAAAAAGGCCAGAATTACGCTGATTGATGCCACCAGAACCCATGTATGGAAGCCATTGCTGCATGAGATTGCAGCGGGCAGCATGGACCCGGATCGTCATGAGCTGGAGTATCTGGCACAAGCGCACTGGCATCATTTCAAATTCCGTCTGGGCCGCATGGATGGCCTGAACCGTAGCACACGTGAAGTGCTGCTGGCGCCTGTGCATGATGAAGATGGTAACGAGATTATTGCGCGTCGTTCGTTCAAGTACGATACCTTGATTATTGCCGTCGGTAGTACGACCAATGACTTTGGGATCAAGGGTGCGCGCGAGTTTTCAATTGCGCTGGACACCCAGTCACAAGCACAGAAGTTCCACCGTTATCTGCACAATGCCCTGTTGCGTGCACAAACTCAGCCTGAGCCACTCAAACCAGGTCAACTGGAAGTGGCGATTGTGGGTGCGGGTGCCACCGGGGTTGAACTGGCTGCAGAATTGCATAATACGACGCGTGAGTTGGCGGCGTATGGTCTGGATAAGATTGATGCGGACCGCGATGTGAAAATCTCACTGATCGAAGCCAGCGACCGTATCTTGCCTGCGTTACCGCCTAAATTATCCTATGCCGTAGACGTTGAGTTGCGTAAGCTGCGTGTCAATGTGTTTACCGGGGAACGTGTGACTGAGGTGTCGTCCAAAGGCATTACGACGCACAGTGGCCGTACCATTCCCGCTGAGTTGGTGGTGTGGGCTGCAGGCATCAAGGCGCCAGATTTCCTGAAGGATATTGATGGCCTGGAAACTAACCGTATCAACCAGTTGGTGGTGAACCAGCATCTGCAAACCACGCGTGACGAGAACATTTTCGCCTTTGGTGATTGTGCGGCGTGCCCATGGCTGGGACACGATACAACCGTGCCACCACGCGCACAGGCTGCGCACCAGCAGTCTTCGTTGCTGGTGAAAACAGTCAAGGCACGTGTGGCTGGTAAAGCACAGTTGCCAGAGTTCCACTATACCGATTACGGTTCATTGGTGAACCTGGGCAAATACTCTACCGTTGGTAGCCTGATGGGCGCAGTAGCGGGTGGCAGTATGTATATTCAAGGCCTGTTTGCACGAGTGATGTATCGTTCGTTGTACAAAATGCACTTGATGGCATTGCACGGCATCATGGCGGTGATTGTGCATACGATTGGACGCATTATCTCCAGGCGTACCGAGCCGCATGTGAAACTGCACTAATTGATGGCAATAAAAAAGGCGCTTCAAGCGCCTTTTTTATTGGGTGTGTGTTTAAGATTATTGCTGAATTTGTTTGCGGTAAACCAGGGTAATCAAAGACATACTCACGATAATGAATACACCAAAAATAGCCACAATCGTGTTGATCTCGAGCTTCGCACCGACCATCCAGGTGTAGGCACCCAGCAATAACAAGATACCGATGTTCTCGTTAAAGTTTTGCACGGCTATTGAGTGGCCTGCACCCAGCAGATGATGTCCTCTATGCTGTAACAGCGAGTTAAGTGGCACCAGGAAATAACCTGACAGTACACCAATCACAAACAGCAAAATACCAGCCAGTATGGGGCTGTGGATCACCATCATGCTGATGACCAGAATACCCATATAGATCCCGGCGGGCAGTACTTTTACCGCATTCTCCAACTCGACGTAGCGTGAGGCCACGATTGAACCCACTGCGATACCCACCGCCAGGATGGCAATCAAATACGTGGCTTGCTGCTGGGAGAATCCCAGCCTGACATCTGCCCATTGCAACACCACAAACTGCAGGGTTGCACCTGCCCCCCAGAAGAGCGTGGTCACGGCCAGCGAGACTTGCCCTTGTGGGTCTTTCCATAGCGTAATAAATGCGTGCCAGAAGTCCTTGAGCAAGAAGCGCAGGGTCTTTTGCTCAACCTTGTGGTCAATCGGCACCTTGGGGATGTAATAGTTAAAGCCCGCCGCCAGTAAATACAGCAGCATGATGCAGGCGATACCGATATAGGGATTGTTGATTGATAGGGTGGAGCCGAGCACCGGGCCGAGGATGATGGCGGTCACGGTGGTGCCTTCCATCCAGGCGTTGGCCTTGATCAGCAGCTTTGACGGCAGCATTTCGGTCAGGATGCCGTATTTTGCCGGGGAGTAGGCAGCAGCGCCGACGCCGACCATGGCGTAAGCATACAGGGGCGGCACGCCGACCAACGCCATTAAACAGCCGATAAACTTCAGGCCGTTACTTAGGAACATCACGCGACCTTTAGGCAGGGCGTCGGCAAATGGGCCGACAAACGGCGCCAGCACAATATAGGAAATGACAAAGAACTCCCGTAACAGCGGTTCGTGCCAGCTTGGTGCGTTCAGTTGGGCCAGCAGCGCAATGGCTGCAAACAGGAGTGCATTGTCAGCGATTGCCGATAAGAACTGGGCAATCAGTAAGGTATAAAAGCCTTTAACCATCACATTCAAGCAGACTGCGTCTACAGGACCTCGGCTGCAAAATCTGCCAGGCGTGAGCGTTCGCCACGAACCAGCGTGATATGGCCATTATGCGACCAGTTCTTGAAGCGATCGACCACATACGTCAGGCCCGAGCTCCCCTCAGTTAGGTAGGGGGTATCGATCTGCGCGATGTTGCCTAAACAAACGACTTTGGTGCCTGGGCCTGCACGTGTAATCAAGGTCTTCATTTGTTTGGGCGTGAGGTTTTGCGCTTCATCAATAATTAAAAACTTGTTGAGGAAGGTGCGGCCGCGCATAAAGTTCAGTGACTTGATTTTAATGCGTGTGCGGATCAGGTCCTGGGTCGCTGCACGTCCCCACTCACCCACATCCTCGTCCGTTTTGTTCAGCACATCCAGGTTGTCTTCCAGCGCGCCCATCCATGGCGCCATTTTCTCTTCTTCTGTGCCTGGCAAGAAGCCGATATCTTCACCGACCGGCACGGTGACGCGCGTCATGATGATTTCAGAGTAGCGCTTTTTGTCCAGAGTTTGAGTCAGCGCGGCGGCCAGTGTCAGTAGGGTTTTGCCAGTACCAGCCTGGCCAAGCAGGGTGACAAAATCAATGTCAGGATCCATCAGCAAGTTCAAGGCAAAGTTCTGCTCGCGGTTGCGAGCGGTGATGCCCCAGACACTATGTTTGGGGTTCTGGTGATCTTGCACCACTTCCAGCACGGCGGAATTATCTTCTATTTTGCGTACGATGGCATGGAACGGTTTGTTATATTCATAAAACACAAATTCGTTCACCAACAGGGATTTGACGACAGGGCCGCTGATTTTATAAAACATGCGTCCTGACTCTTGCCATGAGTCCATGTCCTTGCTGTGTGTTTCCCAAAAGTCTTCCGGCAGTTCGCGCAGGCCGGTATACAGCATGTCGCTGTCTTCCAGCACTTTGTCATTGAAGTAGTCTTCAGATGGCACACCCATGGCGCGGGCTTTGATGCGGATATTGATATCCTTGCTGACCAGGATGACGTTGCGTTTAGCAAACTGCTTTTTGAGGGATAGGGCAACGCTGATGATCTGGTTATCCGCCTTGCTGCCTGCCAGGCCCGGCAGGTCAGTTGGCACATGTTCCATCTGGAAAAACAGCTTGCCGGTCAGGTGGCGATTGCCCTGAATACCCAGTGGACAGCCTTCTTCCAGTTTGTCCGTGTCTATGCTGCCGATGATTTCTTCCAGAAAGCGGCTGGCCTGACGGGCATTGCGGGCGACTTCAGTCAGCCCCTTCTTGTTGTTGTCTAGTTCTTCCAATGTCACCATTGGCAAATAGACATCGTGCTCTTCAAATCTGAACAGCGACGACGGGTCGTGCATCAGAACGTTGGTATCAAGAACAAACAGCTTGGTGTGTGGAGCACGGGCCATAGAAAATCACTTTTATGAGTGGGAAGACTGAATGCTGGCATATACCTCAGCGGCATGACCATCCACTTTGACACCACGCCATTCACGGACAATGATGCCTTGTGGGTTGACCAGGAATGTACTGCGTTCAATGCCGCGTACCTGTTTACCATACATGTTTTTCATTTTAATGACGTTGAAAGCCTGACAGGCGATTTCTTCACTGTCAGAAATCAGCTCAAATGGAAACGTGTACTTGGCTTTGAAATTTTCGTGCGATTTCAGGCTGTCGCGTGAAATGCCAAAGACCACGGCATTGGCTGCAGCAAACTGTTCATGCATATCGCGAAACTGCATGCCTTGGGTCGTACAGCCGGGCGTAGCGTCTTTGGGGTAAAAATAGAGAACGAGAAACTTACCTAAATAGTCTTTGCTATTAAATTGCAGGCCGGAGGTGGCCGGTAAGGAGAGTTCTGGAACAGGTGAATTCAACATAGTAGTCATGACAATCACTTAATCACATTGTTGATAAAAATACAAAATTAAGCAAGCACAAAACGAAAATTCTCATGCAACCGCAGGGCTTGCCTGTTACTGCGGCAGCGTGATGGTGATGCGCGTGCCTTTGCCGGGCTCGCTGTCAAAGGCCATGGCACCGCCCAGTTCTTCGCAAACCTTGAATGCAAACGGGATGCCCAGGCCAGTGCCAAAGCGTTTAGTGGTAGGCCCTGGGGTCAGCGCATGTGGTTCGGGCTTGAACGGCATGCCTGGCCCCTGGTCTATCATGGTAATGGTGAGCAGGTTGTTGGCTAATGTGCAGCTTAACTGGATTTCGGTGCCCTTGGGCGAAGCCTCTGAAGCGTTTAGAAGCAGGTTGTACAGCATTTGTTCCAGCAAGTGCTCATCTGTCAGCACCAGGCGTTTGATGGTTGCGCTGTTTTCAATGACCTTGATCTGTTTTTCGTTCAGCTTTGGCTGCAAGGTTGAGATCGCGCCCTGCACAATAGACGAAAGCAGTAACTGGTTGAGCATGGGTTTGATCGGGTGCAGGTAAGACAGCAGGCTGCCTGTCCAGCGCTCCAGGCGGTCCACTGTGTGGATAATGCCCTGAATCGATTCCTGCGTATCTTTATCCAGCAGCGGGTCGTCAATCACTTGTGCGGTGGCGCGTATGCTGGCCAGCGGGTTGCGGATGTTATGCGCCAGCATGGGCACCAGCAGGCCGAGCGCCGCCTGTTTCTCGCTTTTAACCAGCGCATCGCGGCTGGCGGCCAGGTCTTCGGCCATTTTATTAATTTCTCTCGACAGCACCGCCAATTCCTCTGCACCGGCTTCCGGCACCTGATGACTCAGGTTGCCGGTACTGATGGCATTGGTGGCCTGCATGATGTCGTTAATCGGCCTGACAATGGAGTTTTTCAGGATACGGCGCGAATACACGATCAGGATGCACGCCAGGATCAGCGGCAGCGACAGCACGGCAATCGAGTTGCTTCTGGCATCATCCAGCCGGTGCTTGATTTCGCCTTGTTTTACAAACAGCAGGGTTTCGGCGCGCTTGGAAACCTCTTCATAGTGCCTGAAAATGCCGGTTTCAATATCCTGGTAAATAGATTTCTGTGCCTTGCGGTCTGGGTTGTTCTGGTAGCGGTAAAACAGGGCGGGGGCTTCATTGACCAGGTTGCGGTATTTCAGCTCGATGTCCATCAGCGCATCGCGTTCCTCCTGGTCGATCGCGATGTTTTGCAGTCGCTCCAGGTGATCCAGGATGGAGGTGGTGTATTGGTTGTATTCATGTAATGCATTTTCTTCTTGCAAGAAGAAAGCATCAAACAACTCTTTGGTTTGGCGATAGAGGTCGCCGCGCACCAGGTAGATTTCCTGGATCACGAAGTTAATGCGTTGTGATTGCTTGGAAGCCTTGTCCCACAGGTAAATACCATAGCCGCCGCTGGCAACCGCCAGCACGATCAAGGCAATAAAATACAGGTCATGAAACAGCAGCAGGTGCCGCAGTGGTTTGTCTCTGCTTGAGGTATCCAAGGATGTGCGCTTGAAGAACATGGCCGCTTAAGTTGCCAGCTTGAAGCTGACCGGTACATTGGTCGATTTCAGCCTGCCACGCAGGATGTCGTTAAACAGCGATTTCAATTGCGACTTCTTGATGGTGGCAATGGCTGCTTCATCAATCGCCTTGTTACCGCTGGATTCCACCACCTCAATGCTGGTGACATTGCCGTGGTCATCAAAGGTGATGTGCAGGTTAGTCACTCCTTCTATACCGCGCTCCAGCGCAATTCTCGGATAGCGCAGATTCTTCTGGATTTCACGTTGCGCAGCTTCTTTAAACGCGTTGCGCGCCGCGTCAATATCACCTTCGCTCGGGCCTGTCGCTTTCGCCGGCTCAGGTGGGGGAGCAGGCGGGGCTGGAGGTGGTGCAACCATTTCCGGCTTTGCTTCGCTGACGCTCGGTTTAGCAGTAATCACTGCCGGGGCAGGCGCTTCAACCACCGGGTGCGCCGTTTCTGCAGGGGGTTCCGGGGTTGTGGATGGCTTTTGTGGCGTGACTGGTTTTTGCTCAACCGGTTTAGCTTCGTGTTTGGCCGGCTGTGGCTTGACTGGTTCAGGTTTGGGTGGTGTCGGTGTAGGCTCTGGTTGCGCCACAGGCACGACAGGTTTAGGCAATGCGGGCTCAGGTGGCTGTTCTTTCACCAGTTCAATGCGGATTTCCTGCTTTTTTGGGGGGGGCAGGTCGTAGTCTGGCTTAGGCATGGTAAACATGATCGCAGCATGGATAAGCAGTGAAGCGATCAGGCACCACTCTAATACATGATTGAACTGTTTAGACTCTTTTAACACGGCTTGCACGCCAACACCTTTATGATTAAACCCCCACTGCGACCCGACACTATAAGCTATTTTTTATGATTCATGCCAGCGTGCGCAGAAGGTGAGGTTAGCAAATACCGCTAAATGGTTGTACTTCAACCAATGTGCCCGTGGCCAGTGCACTGGTTTGGTCATCCAGCACAATAAAGCAATTGGCCTGGCTCATGCTGCTCAAAATCCCCGAGCCTTGCTCGCCAGTGGTTTTCACTTTCCAGGTGTCGCCTTCTTTGAATAAGATGCCGCGCTGGAACTCAGTCCGCCCCGGGGCCTTTTTAATCGCGCTGACACACTCGACCTTGAAGGAGGGCTGCGCCAGTGTATTTGTTCCCATCAGGTGTTTGAGCGCCGTTTGGACAAACTGGTAAAAGGTCACCATGGTAGACACAGGGTTGCCGGGCAAGCCAAAATAATGCGCCTGGCCGATTTTGCCATAGGCCAGCGGACGGCCCGGTTTCATATTGATTTTCCAGAATAGTACCTGGCCGTGTGTGGCTAGCAGGTGCTTCATAAAATCTGCTTCGCCTACCGAAACGCCGCCACTGGTAATCACCACGTCATGTTTGGCCGCCGCCGCTAGCAAGGTTTTTTCAAGCGCGGCGGGGTCGTCGGCGACATTGCCTAGGTCATGCACGTCTACCCCCAAGGCTTGCAACATGCCCCACAAGCTATAGCGGTTGCTGTCGTAAATCTGGCCAGTCTGCAATGGCTGCCCCACACTCACCAGCTCATCGCCAGTGCTGAAAAAGGCTACTTTCAGGCGGCGGTAGACTTGAATCTCGGCAATGCCTAAAGATGCGAGCAGGCCCATGTCTGCGGGTTGTATTTGGTGGCCCCGCACCAGCACGGTTTGCCCGGTGGCGATGTCTTCGCCGGTCAGGCGGATATTGGCACCTCGGGCCGGAATTTTGAGCACTGTGACCTTGTCTCCTTCAGTAGCGGTGTGCTCCTGCATGACGACGGTATCCACACCAGCTGGAATCACCGCGCCGGTCATGATTTTGACGCAAGCGCCTGCCGGTAACTCACCAGTAAATGGATTGCCCGCAAATGCGGTGCCGACGATGTTCAGTGCTTGAGTGGCTTCTGCATGTCTAAAAGCAAAACCATCCATGGCCGAATTGTCGTGGCCAGGCACATTCATGCCTGAAGTCACAGCGGTTGATAATGTGCGTCCCAGCGCGTGCCTGATGTTAATGGTTTCGGCGTCTTGGACCGGCGACAAGAATTGCTGGATATACTGGCGTGCTTGCGTCACCGACATGGCATTCGGGTCATAGTCATCTGCGCAGGAAGGATTGCTGGCCAGTTGTTGCAAAAGGGCTTGGTTAGTCATGATGGCTGGGGAGATGGTTGATGTTAGTAAACGCTTGCTCATCTTCAAAGCTCACGAATACATGGGGGTGCTGCGCTTGCCAGGCACTGACTCTGCGCTGGCCTTGTTGCAGAAAAGCATCGAGGTCGGCGCTCAGTTGGCGCGGCATCAGGCAAAATACCGGGTGCGTACCACCAGCACTGCGTGCAATGGCCAGCATGGTGGGGGTCTTGTTAATCGCCGCGGCGTCACGGATTGCATGGCACAGTCGACTTACTAAATCCAGTGGCAGCAATGGTGAGTCGCAAGGAACGCTGAGTATCCAGTCAGTGCTGGCATGACGCATGCCCGCTTGCATGCCCGCCAGTGGGCCATCAAACTGGTCGTTGTCATCGGTGACGAGAGGCACGCCAAATGCCTGGTATTGGTCTAAATGGCGGTTGGCGTTGATGATAACGTGATCGACTTGCGGCTGTATGCGTTCCAGCACATGTGCGACCAGGGGCTTGCCTTGGTAGCTCACTAGGCCTTTATCGGCACCGCCCATACGTGTGCCGCGCCCGCCGGCCAGAATGACAGCAGTAATCTGCATTAACCACCCGTATGTGACATAAAGCGCACGACCGCAGGTGCTGCACGCCTTAAATCGAAATCGTGTCCTTTGGGCTTGATATGCATACCATGCAGAATGGCATCAACCAAAGGTTGGTCGTTGTCAGGATGTGCACGCAGGAGCGGCAGCAAATTGACTTGATGGTCTTGGCCCAGACACAGGAATAATTCACCCTGGCAGGTAATGCGCACGCGGTTGCAACTCTCGCAAAAGTTGTGGCTATGCGGTGAGATAAAGCCAATCCTGGTTGGCTGGCCATTGACTTGCCAATAACGTGCAGGGCCGCCTGTCCTGTGGGTGCTAGGCGTGAGTGAGAACTTACTTTTTAGCAGGGAAAGTGTCTCGGTATTGCTGACACAACTTTGTTCTCGGTCATGCGCCACGGCCCCTAGCGGCATTTCTTCAATAAAGCTGATATCGACCTGTTTTTCAATCGCAAAATTGACCAGGGACTCGGCTTCATCGTCGTTGATGCCACGCATCAGCACGGTGTTGATTTTAATATTGTCAAAGCCTGCCGACCTGGCTGCGTCTAACCCGGTGAGCACTTTTGAGAATTCGCCCACACGGGTGATGGTTTTAAAACGGTGTTCTTGCAGGCTGTCGATAGAGATATTGATGCGTTTGACGCCAGCAGCTTTCAGCGCTGCTGCGTATTTATCCAACTGGCTGCCATTGGTGGTGAGTACACACTCATCCAGCCCGGGCAAATGGCCGATTTCCTCAAACAGCCACATGGCATTTTTGCGTACCAAAGGTTCACCACCGGTAATGCGAACTTTACGCACGCCCATACGGACAAATAGTTTAACGAGGCGTGCACATTCTTCGAGTGATAACACGGCATCGCGCGGCAAGAAAGTCATGTCTTCTGCCATGCAGTATTGGCAACGGAAATCACAACGATCAGTGATAGACAGGCGAATATAGTCCACCCGCCGACCAAACTGGTCGATCAATTGTGAGGGAATGGTGGCCGTTGTTTGCATGACAGTATGAAGGTCTAAAGTAATTCGTATTTTATGCCCTTTTTAGGCTTTCACAAGGCATAAATAGAGGATATGATTCGAGGGTGATAGAATGTAACTAAATTGTAACTAGTTAAATGTGAGGTCGGTTTGGATAACACATTAAGCCACGAGCAACACGCGCAAATACAGGCGCATATTCAAGCACACCAGCATGTGCCGGGTGGGCTGATGCCTTTGTTACATGCGATTCAGGACGATATCGGTTATGTGCCGGAAACCGTTTATCCAGAGATCGCCAAAGCGCTGGCCCTGTCTGTGGCCGAGGTCCATGGCGTTGTCAGTTTTTATCATCATTTCCGTAGCCATCCCATCGGCAAACATGTGTTGCAAGTCTGTCGCGCTGAGTCCTGCCAGTCCATGGGCTCTGCCAAACTCGAAGCCGAGTTGAAAGCGAAGTTAGGTGTCGATTACCATCAAACCACTGCCGACGGTAATCTCACTTTGTTGCCAGTGTATTGCCTGGGTAACTGTGGCTGTTCGCCCGCCGTGATGCTGGATGATGAGGTGTATGGCCGCATGAGTGCCGACAAGGTCACTGCATTAATTAGCGAGGTGTGTCATGGTTAAGGTGTATGTCCCCATAGACTCCACCGCACTTTCACTGGGCGCTGAGCGTACAGCTAAAAAGATCGTGCAAGAGGCGCAAGCGCGAGGTGTGGAAATCACGCTAGTGCGCAATGGTTCACGTGGCTTGTTCTGGCTGGAGCCGTTGGTGGAAGTTGAAACCGCTCAAGGCCGCGTCGCCTTTGGCCCGGTGCAGCCCTCAGACGTGGCTGGCTTGTTTAATGCAGAGTTTACCAATGCACTTGCTGACAAAGCCAAAGCGCATCCCTTGTATCTGGGCTTGACCGATGAACTGGCCTGGCTGAAAAAACAGCAACGTTTAACCTTCGCCCGCGTGGGCATCACTGACCCGCTTTCGCTCGAAGATTACCTGGCACATGATGGTTATCAAGGCCTCAAAAATGCCTTGGCCATGTCTGGTGCCGATATTGTTAAAGCAGTCACCGACTCTGGTTTGCGAGGTCGTGGTGGTGCGGCTTTCCCCACCGGCATCAAGTGGAATACTGTACTCAATGCCCCGGCTGAGCAGAAGTATGTGGTGTGTAACGCCGATGAAGGCGATTCTGGTACCTATTCTGACCGCATGATCATGGAAGATGATCCTTTTGTGCTCATTGAGGGCATGACGATTGCCGGCATTGCCGTGGGCGCAACACAAGGCTATATCTATTTGCGCAGCGAATATCCGCATGCGCTGAAAACACTGAATGAGGCCATCCGTAAAGCGAATTTAGCGGGCTACCTGGGCGAAAATATCCAGGGCTCGGGCCATACTTTCCATCTCGAAGTGCGCCGTGCTGCTGGCGCTTATGTCTGTGGCGAAGAAACCTCCTTGCTGGAAAGCCTGGAAGGCAAGCGTGGCCTAGTCAGGTTTAAACCACCATTGCCTGCGATTGAAGGTTTGTTTGGTAAGCCGACCATTGTCAACAATGTGATTTCACTGGCCACGGTGCCGATTATTCTGGACAAGGGCGCGCAATATTATGCCGATTACGGCATGGGCCGTTCGCGTGGTACCTTGCCTATCCAGCTGGCAGGCAATTTAAAACAGACCGGATTGGTCGAGCTGGCTTTTGGTGCGACCTTGCGTGAGTTACTGTATGACTATGGCGGAGGCGCTGCGTCGGGTCGGCCTATCCGTGCCGTACAAGTCGGTGGCCCATTAGGGGCTTATCTACCCGAGAGCCAGTTTGATACGCCGCTGGACTACGAAGCATTCACCAAGATTTGGGCCGTACTCGGCCATGGCGGTATTGTGGCATTTGATGACACGGTAGACATGGCCAAGATGGCGCGCTATGCCTTTGAGTTTTGTGCCGTTGAAAGTTGCGGCAAATGTACGCCGTGCCGCATTGGTTCCACGCGCGGCGTAGAAGTCATGGACAAGATTGTGCTGGGTAAAAATCACCCGCAAAATGTGCAGTTGCTGCGCGATTTGTCCGACACCATGCTCAATGGTTCTTTGTGTGCACTGGGCGGCATGACGCCTTACCCGGTGCTCAGTGCCTTGAATCATTTCCCTGAAGATTTTGGTCTAAGTAATAAAGAAGCTGCTGCCTAAGGGCAGCAAAGGATGACGTTATGGATGACATCAAATATACCTCTGCACAGCCGCAAGCCCCTAAGTACAATGCGGATACCGATTACGGCACGCCCAAGTCTGACAGCACCACCATGGTGACGCTGAACATAGACGGCGTAGACGTGACTGTGCCTGACGGGACGTCTATCATGCATGCCGCGCAACTGGGCGGCGTGACCGTGCCCAAACTGTGTGCGACTGACTCATTGGAACCGTTCGGCTCCTGCCGTTTGTGTCTGGTCGAGATTGAAGGCCGCCGTGGCTATCCGGCTTCTTGTACTACACCTGTGGCGCCAGGGCTCAAGGTCAAAACACAAACGCCTAAACTGGCCGATGTGCGCCGTGGCGTGATGGAGCTCTATATTTCAGACCACCCGCTGGATTGCCTGACCTGTGCTGCTAACGGTGATTGCGAGCTGCAAGACATGGCGGGCGCGGTGGGGCTTCGCGAAGTACGTTATGGTTACGACGGTGAAAACCACCTCGGCCAGGCGAAAGACGAATCCAATCCCTATTTCACTTTTGATGCGTCTAAATGTATTGTGTGCTCGCGCTGTGTACGCGCCTGTGAAGAAACCCAAGGCACATTCGCCCTCACGATTCAGGGCCGTGGCTTTGACAGCAAAGTCTCTGCCGGGGGCAAAGATTTCCTTGAGTCTGAGTGTGTGTCTTGCGGTGCCTGTGTGCAAGCCTGCCCGACCGCGACCTTGATGGAAAAAACCGTGATTGACGCCGGTACGCCGGAGCACAAAATCACGACTACGTGCGCTTATTGTGGCGTGGGTTGCAGTTTTGATGCAGAAATGAAAGGTGAGCAGGTCGTGCGCATGACGCCCACCAAAGAAGGTGGCGCCAACCATGGGCATAGTTGTGTCAAAGGTCGCTTTGCCTGGGGCTATGCCACCCATGCTGACAGGATTACCACGCCTATGATCCGTAAAAGCATTCATGACCCTTGGCAAAAAGTGGGCTGGGACGAGGCGATTAATTACGCCGCCAGTGAAATCCAGCGCATTCAAGCCAAATATGGCAAAGAGTCAGTGGGCGGCATTACCTCCAGCCGCTGTACCAATGAAGAAGTGTATGTCACACAAAAGCTGATTCGTGCGGTGTTTGGCACTAACAACGTAGATACCTGCGCCCGTGTTTGCCATAGCCCGACCGGTTATGGCTTGAAGCAAACCTTGGGGGAATCTGCAGGTACGCAAACGTTTGATTCTGTGATGAAGTCTGACGTCATTTTCGTGATGGGGGCAAACCCTACCGATGGTCACCCTGTCTTTGGCTCTCTCATGAAACGCCGTCTGCGTGAAGGCGCCAAGCTGATTGTGGTCGACCCGCGTGAAATTGACCTGGTGTCTAATTCAGCGCATGTGCGTGCGGATTACCATTTGAAGTTGCGTCCTGGCACCAATGTGGCCATGATCTCTGCCATTGCCCATGTGATTGTGACTGAAGGGTTGGTGCAGGAAGACTTTGTCAAAACGCGTTGTGAATGGGATTCTTTTGTCGCCTGGCGTGACTTTGTCGCCAAGCCAGAAAACTCCCCTGAAGCACTGGAAAAAGAGTTGGGTGTGCCAGCGCAAACGGTACGCGAAGCTGCACGCTTGTATGCCACCGGCGGGAACGCGGCGATTTACTACGGTTTGGGCGTCACTGAGCACAGCCAGGGCTCTACCACCGTGATGGGGATTGCCAACCTTGCCATGGCGACGGCCAACATTGGCCGCGAAGGCGTGGGTGTTAACCCGTTACGCGGTCAAAACAACGTGCAAGGTTCTTGTGATATGGGCTCCATGCCGCATGAGTTCCCAGGCTACCGTCATGTGTCTGATGACGCAACGCGTGCGCAGTTTGAGCAGGCCTGGGGTGTGAAACTAAGTGCTGACCCTGGTTTGCGTATTCCTAATATGCTGGACCTGGCGGCTGAAGGCAGTTTTAAAGCCGTGTATTGTGTGGGTGAAGATATTGCCCAGTCAGATCCAGATACCCAGCACGTGACGCATGCGCTTGAGAGTATGGAATGTGTGATTGTGCAGGACTTGTTCCTCAACGAAACAGCCAAGTTTGCCCATGTGTTCTTCCCTGGCGCTTCTTTCCTTGAGAAAAATGGCACCTTTACCAATGCCGAACGCCGGATTTCACCCGTACGTAAAGTGATGACGCCTAAGAATGGTCTCAGAGACCATGGTCAGCATGAAGCCGGTATGGAAGACTGGGAGATTACAGCTAAATTCTCAGCCGCTCTTGGCTACCCTATGCATTATGTGCATGCCAGCGAAATCATGGACGAGATTGCTGCGCTGACGCCGACCTTTACCGGTGTCAGCTTCAAAAAACTCGATGAACTGGGCAGTATCCAATGGCCATGTAATGATGAAGCACCGACAGGCACGCCGACCATGCACGTCGATGAATTTGTGCGCGGTAAGGGTAAGTTCTTTATTACCCAATATGTGCCGACCACGGAGCGCGTGAACCTGAAGTATCCGCTGATCCTGACGACTGGCCGTATCCTGTCGCAATACAACGTGGGGGCGCAAACACGTCGTACCCAAAACGTGGCCTGGCACCATGAGGATGTGATTGAAATCCATCCGCACGATGCTGAAGACCGTGGCATTGCAGAGGGCGATTGGGTTGGGATTAGCAGCCGCGCAGGTCAAACCGTATTGCGTGCCAAAATTACCGAGCGTGTGCAGCCGGGCGTGGTCTATACCACCTTCCATCATCCAGAGTCTGGCGCGAATGTGATTACCACCGACAACTCAGACTGGGCAACCAATTGCCCGGAATACAAGGTGACGGCAGTACAAGTGTCTAAAGTCAATCAGCTGTCGGATTGGCAGCAACATTACCGTGCATTTAGTGACACCCAAGTTGAATTGTCGGGAATGGATCCGAATACGGTTGTTTCTTGATGGCAGTTGAGCTTGATGAACGTTGAAATGGATGTGAAGGATTGCCCGCTGCCAGCCAGCAGCGAATGGCAGTCGATCGCTGCCGAACAGGCTGTCAGTACACTGCATGTGACCCGTTGGCGCGAGGGGCAGTCGTCCGCCTTGCCGGATGCCGTGGCAGAAGAGGTGCCGATTGCGCTCGTATATAACGGCATTTCGCATGTGGTCATGCTGGCGACACCGGCTGACCTTGAGGATTTTGCCTATGGTTTTTCGTTTACTGAGGGCATTATCACGCATCGTCGCCAGATTTACGGCGTAGATGCCAAAGCCTTATTTCATGCGAACGGACAATTACAAGGCATAGAGTTGCATATTGAATTGGCCACAGAACAGTTTGCGTTGCTGAAGGCGCAGCGCCGCAATTTAACTGGCCGTACTGGATGTGGGTTGTGTGGTGCCGAGAGTTTGCAGCAAGTATTTAAGCAGCCCAAATCAGCCACCAGCCCGTTGGTGACGGTGTCATCGTCGGCCATTGATGCAGCGCTGACTGGCTTGAAATCACAGCAACCATTGCAGCAACTGACAGGCGCTACCCACGCCAGTGCGATTGCAGATGCGCAAGGGCAGGTGGTGTGCGTGCGCGAAGATGTTGGCAGGCACAATGCACTGGATAAACTGGTCGGTAGTTTGTTGCGCCAGGGATATGATTTTTCGACATTCTGGGCCCAGCACTGGGTGTTGACCACCAGCCGGGCCAGCTACGAAATGGTACAGAAAGTGGCGATGTGTGGCGGGCGGACACTGATTGCCCTGTCTGCGCCCACTGCACTGGCTGTCAACCTGGCGCAGGAATATGGATTTTTGTTGGTTGGTTTTGCCAAAATCGGGCAGTGCGTGGTGTATAGCGGCGCCCTGTCAGAAACTGACGCACGTGAGTCTTGCTAGAAAGAGTGTAAGCCTATGGAAGTGGAAAAACTAATTAAAATGGCCAACCAGATTGGCGATTTTTTCGAGGCGAATCCTGATGTGGAAGAGGCAAAGCTGGAGATTGCCAGCCACCTGAAGAAATTCTGGAATTCAGTCATGATTAACTCACTGGTTGCGCATGTGCAGCAACATCAAGGGCAGGGCCTGCATCCGCGGGTGATCGCGGCCATTCAGCAACACGTACAGGCATAAACCTTTTCAGCATGTGCCCATCGGATGATGGGCGCCAGACTAAACAGCGCTGCCGACATCCCATCAGCGCTTTTAATGGCGTTGCAATAACCTGAAGGATTCCCGGTTCTGGCGGGTTTGCTCACCTTCCCAAATCACTCGCCATTCATCCCCTGGTAATACATGGCGCTTACCTGGCTGGTCTTCAATCAGGTACAAATCACATTGCGTAGACTTGGCTTGCTCCTGGTTTCTTGGAGGTATGACCGCATACAGGTGTATGCCCGCATGATAGTGCAGCAAGTCCTCTTGTGACGCGCCGATATTTTGTGCGTGGATGCAGTTGTAATGCGCTGGCAAGTGTTTGCGTAGGTCTTCAAACAGCGGCTGGTAGGTGCGTGCGGCTTCTATCATTGGCAGCCACAAACTCATGAATACCGTCCAGGCGCAAGTCATGCCGATGGCCCAGTTGGTGGCGCTGGAGCGGTTGGAATGTTTGGCGCGCAACACGATGGATAGCCAAATGAGTGTCACCGCTACAGCAATTGCACCATAGAGCAGGCTGAAGCTGATGGTTTCCAGTCCTGACAAGTAACTCAGGCGCTGATAAAGCTTCACTGGCGAGCCGTTGAGCATGGCCCACCAGCCTAGCCAGGCGATGGCAATCAAAATTCCAAATAAAATCAGGCCGAACCAGTTTAAAGCACCGGCGGCGCCGCGTTTCAGTGTTTCTATGCTGCCCGCAGCCAGTACGGTTAATGGCACCAGCAGCGGCAGTGCGCTGACCTCGCTGCGGTCACTCATGAAGCCGATTAAGATAAAAGCAATGCCGAAGAAAATCAGACCTAATTGAAAGCGGTAGGTGCTGAGCACTGATTGCCTGAAGCGCCAAACGCCCCACATGGCAAACGGTAAAGCTGGCCAGGCATACCAGGCCAGCGTCCTTAAGAAGTAGCCATGATTGCCCGGCAGTTGGAATTGCCATTGCGATTGCCACCAGGCGTGCCACAGGCCAGGCGCCCATTGCTGGCATAGCCAGCACCATAACCAGATACCGGGCATGGCCAGTAAGGTGCCAGCCAGCATGGCCCGGTAGGTGGGTTTGTGCTGACGAATGGCGGGCACGAGTAGCAGGCCAAGCACAGACAATATAATGGTGAGTGCAGGGACGACCCCGCCTGCCAGAAAGGCGATTAATAGGCCTGTGCATAGCAACCACATGGCGCGTATCGGTTTGCGCATCACCAGTGCCAGCGCGTAAAAGGCCATGGTGATGCCGCTGAGTGCAGCGACAGCTGGCATCATGGTGTGGGCACTGACGACCAGCCCCAGGCAGCCGATAAAAATAAAATTGGTTTGACGGCCTACGCCCAGATTCCATAATTCACGACCACTGAGCCCGGTCATGATCAGGGTGACCAGCATCCAGAGGCCTACGCTGAGCCTGGCGGCATCATGCGTTGGCAGCAAAGGTGAGAGTAAATGGGCAAAACCGGTGGCGGCCCAGTAAAACAAAGGCGGTGTTTCCAGTAAGGGATGTCCGGCTGAGACCGGGGCAATCCAGTTGCCATGTGTCCAGCTGGCAGCAGACAGGAATGGGTGCTCGATCAGGTTTTGAATGATGCTGGCAGATTGCGATTCAAATGGCTTCCATGGCGAGTGACCGATCAATCCGACGCATAGCCAGATGGCGCATAGCAAAATCAGCAGATGTGTTTTGGCGCGCTCGCCGACCTTGGCGCGCGGAGTGGCCATGTTTTCTTGCCAGTCGTGATCAATGTAAAACTGCATGGGTGGGTTGTGGGTCGCTGGATAAACGCATTCTTAGAGTGTGATATTACCCCTGAAATGCCTAGCTATAAAAACAAAAAAGGCAGCCATGCTGCCTTTCTGGACCATATTCGCCGAAATTACATGCCGTATTTTTGGCGGAATTTCTCAACGCGACCAGCAGTATCCACGATCTTCTGTTTGCCAGTGTAGAACGGGTGGCATTGTGAACATACTTCAATGTTCAGGTCTTTGCCTGTGGTTGAACGGGTTTGGAATTTGTTGCCACAGCTACATGTGACGTTGATTTCCGGGTAATTTGGGTGAATATCAGCTTTCATGCTTTCTCTCTAATCTTTAAGCAGTTGCAGTAAACGCGCGATTATCTATGATTTTTATTGATTTATCAATAGCTGGGCGATAAATAATTGCGTCCAGGACAGTATTAGCCGCGACGCATGCTGTCGAAGAAGTCGTTGTTGCTCTTGGTCGCCTTGATCTTGTCGAGCAAGAACTCCATCGCCTCGAGGTCGTCCATCGGGTAGAGCAATTTGCGCAATACCCAGATTTTTTGCAGCACGTCTTTGTCCAGCAGCAGCTCTTCGCGGCGAGTGCCAGATTTGTTGACGTTGATGGCTGGGTAGGTACGTTTCTCGGCCATACGTCTATCCAGATGGATTTCCATGTTGCCGGTACCTTTAAATTCTTCGTAAATCACGTCATCCATACGCGAGC
Organism: Methylophilus sp. QUAN; assembly: GCF_015354445.1. GTDB lineage: Bacteria > Pseudomonadota > Gammaproteobacteria > Burkholderiales > Methylophilaceae > Methylophilus. The sequence continues at coordinate 378,763 of NZ_JADKYT010000003.1, read as the reverse complement.
CGGTATCCACCAGCGCTGTTGCGATAATCGTGAGTGAACCGCCTTCTTCCACGTTGCGGGCGGCACCAAAGAAACGCTTGGGTTTTTGCAGGGCGTTAGCGTCCACACCACCAGTCAACACCTTGCCTGATGAAGGGATTACCGTGTTGTAAGCACGTGCCAGACGCGTAATCGAATCCAGCAGGATCACCACGTCTTTCTTGTGTTCTACCAGGCGTTTGGCTTTTTCCAGTACCATCTCGGCCACTTGCACGTGGCGGGTCGCTGGTTCGTCAAAGGTGGATGCCACGACTTCGCCGCGTACAGAACGCGTCATTTCTGTCACTTCTTCCGGACGCTCGTCAATCAGCAGTACGATCATGATACAGTCAGGGTGATTGGCGGTAATCGCATGCGCAATATTCTGCAGCATGACGGTTTTACCACTTTTCGGGCTGGCCACCAGCAGTGCGCGCTGACCTTTACCAATCGGCGCAATCATGTCGATGACGCGGCTGGTAATGTTTTCTTCGCCGCGGATTTCACGTTCCAGGGTCAGTGGTACTGTTGGAAACAGCGGTGTCAGATTTTCAAACAGAATCTTGTGCTTGGTGTTCTCAGGCGCTTCGTTGTTGACGCTATCCACTTTCACCAGGGCAAAGTAGCGCTCGCCATCTTTAGGCGTGCGGATTTCACCTTGAATACTGTCACCCGTATGCAGGTTGAAGCGGCGGATTTGCGACGGCGACACATAAATGTCGTCCGGGCCAGCCAGGTATGACGTATCTGGGGAGCGCAAAAAGCCGAACCCGTCTGGCAATACTTCCAGCGTGCCGTCACCAAAAATGCTGTCGCCTTTTTTAGCCTTGTTTTTCAGGATCGCAAAGATAAGATCTTGCTTGCGCATGCGGCTGGCATTTTCAATGTCATTGGCAATGGCCATGTCGACCAGTTCGGTCACGGGGAGATGTTTAAGGTCGGATAAGTGCATGAGTAACTCGCTAGACTGAGAAACGCCGGAGAGATTGAAAAGAAAACCCGGCTTCGCAGACTGGAAGCCGGGTAAGTAGATTAAATGTTGCTGTCGATAAACGCGCTGAGTTGAGACTTGGACAATGCACCGACTTTGGTCGCTTCTACATTGCCGTTTTTAAACAACATCAGGGTTGGAATGCCACGAATGCCGTATTTTGGCGGTGTATTCTGGTTATCGTCAATATTCAGTTTAGCCACTTTCAGGCGGCCAGCATATTCTTTACTGATGTCGTCCAGAATCGGGGCGATCATTTTACAAGGACCGCACCATTCAGCCCAGTAATCAACCAGTACCGGAATCGTGGACTGCAATACTTCTTGTTCAAAGCTGGCGTCGCTTAAATGGGTAATATTGTCGCTCATTATTGCCTCGTAAGAATGGTGGAGAATTTAAATCAAATCGAAGATGGATTTAAACAGAAATTTTTTGAAAGTGTGGCTAAAAATTGTTTGAATTAGTAATTTGCTGAAAGATGAAATTACCAAACGAGATAACAACTAGTATAGCAACAGTTTTCCAGCATAATCAAGTTTTTCCTTCTACGTTATTCAATATGGGGCGTATTTTGACTAAAAACAAGTGGTCTGGCCTGTGGTCAAGACTGTTCATTGTCGTTGTGGCCTGGTTGTTGACGAGCACGGCCTGGGCAGCGGCGCCAGTAGCAGGCTGGACTATGCGTGATATGGCAGGTCATGTACATCAGTTGTCACAGTATTCGGGGCGTTGGGTGGTAGTGAATTACTGGGCGCCATGGTGTCCGCCTTGCCTGGAGGAAATGCCTGAACTGGTGACTTTTTATGATGCGCATGCCAAAGCGGGTGTGGTGGTACTAGGGGTGGCTGTGCAATACGAATCCGTACAAAGCGTGAAAAAGTATGCTGACGATATGCTGATTTCTTATCCGATTGTGCTGGGGGAGGCGCAAAAAATTGCCATACCCGCTCCGGAGGTGCTACCGACGACTTATATTTATGCGCCGGATGGCTCGCTTTATAAAGTGAAACGCGGCGCCTTAAGCAGGCAATGGTTGGAAAACCAGCTTAAGGAGGCCGCGTCTGCGCCTAAATAAGGTTTAAAACTAAATGGTGACCGCTTCGCCAGCTGGATTGATCACGCTGAGCTGGTTCTCTTTGGCGAATTGAATCAGTTGCTCAAAACCGGCCGGATTCACGTCTTTCAACTTCATGTCCACAGACAGGCTGCGCACGTTGTTCACCAGCTTTGGCTTCAGGTAGGGCGAGTAGCGCAACTTTTTGTCATCGCCAAACGTGGCGTAGGTGCTGCACATACGGTCCACCCAGTCGCTGGGGCGAAAAGGCTTTCCAGCCAATGTAATGCCCTGAATAATGATTTCCTGATTTTCCATTCAAATTCCTTGAGAACGAAGTTAATAATTTAGTTGGTGTATTCGAAAACCTTGACGACTTTAGTCACGCCTTCTGTGGTTCTGGCGATTTCCACCGCGTCATTGGCTTCTTTTTCAGAGACGATCCCCATCAGGTAAACCACGCTCGCTTCGGTGACGACTTTTACCACGTTGGCCGGGAACAGGTTTTCGCTGACAAAGCGTGCTTTTACTTTGGTGGTTAAATAGGTGTCATTGCTGCGGTCGCCAATCGATGAAGCGGGACCTACCGTCAACCCGTTGTGGATATTACGTACATTGGAGATTTCACGCGTTAGCGTTTCTGCTTGTGTCAGCTGGCCTGCGTTGGGTACTTCGCCAGACAGCAGCACAATACGGTTGTAGCTGGTGACATTGATGTGTGAGGCCTTATCCATATATTGAGACAAGCGTTTCAGTGTTTTCAGTTCGATATTTTCATCTTCGACATAAATGCCTGAAGTGCGGCGATCTGCTGCCATCGCGCCACCAGCGGCTGCGCCGCCCACCACTGCTGGAAAGCAGCCACTCAATTGGGTGCTGATTAATAACAAAGCAATAGCCGAGACTTTTCTGGTGAAAATGTGTTGAGTCATGAAACTTCCTTGATCTACGAGAAAAACTAAAGATGTTGGGTGTGACAGCAGATGATAAATAAAATTCTACGCTTTTTATGTGTCGATTGCATTACGAATCCAGTTGGGTGACTGGTAATGTGTGTTGTCGAACAGGATGGCATCGAAGCGGCAGGGGCAATTGAGGTCGTGGTGTTGCAGGTAATACTGGGCGGCGCGGATAAGTTTTTGCTGCTTGCGCTGGTCTATGCTGTCTGCGGCACTGGTGAAGCCGTGGTGGCTGCGCAAGCGTACTTCAATAAACACCAGTGTCTGGCCTTCGCGCATAATCAAGTCAATTTCGCCATAGCGACAACTATAGTTTTGCGCCAGCAGGGACAATCCTTGTTGCTGTAAAAACAGCGCAGCAGCTTTTTCTGCGGCCAGTCCCTGGTTGTTTGGGTTGAGTTTCATGGTCTGTCTGCTTTTGTCGTCTACTTTAGTGCTTAGCGAAACCGGTACGATGTCTTAAAATAACAGTATGAATGAAACTGGTACATTGTATGTAGTGGCGACTCCTATTGGCAATCTGGGCGATATCACCCAGCGCGCATTGGCAACTTTGCAACAGGTTGATGCGATTGCGGCTGAAGATACCCGCCATAGTGTCGGTTTGTTGCGCCATTTTGGCATCAGCAAGCCTTTGCTGGCCGTGCATGAGCATAACGAACAGCAGTCTGCGCAAGGCTTGATTAAACGTTTGCTGGCGGGCGACTCCATCGCACTAATTACTGACGCCGGTACGCCAGCAGTGAGCGATCCAGGTGCCGTGGTGGTGCAGGCTGTTCGGCAGGCAGGCGTTAAGGTGGTGCCGGTGCCGGGTGTGAGTGCGGTGATTACGGCATTGTCGGCGGCAGGCATTGCCCAGTCTGGTTTTTATTTTGAAGGCTTTTTGCCAGCCAGTGGCTCGCAGCGCCGCAAGCGCTTGCAATTGCTGAAAGTGATTCCGTCTACGCTGGTGTTTTACGAAGCGCCGCACCGCATTGTCGAGTGCGTGCAAGATTTACATGATGTGTTGGGTGGCGCACGGCAATTGACGCTGGCGCGCGAGCTGACCAAAACCTTTGAAACCATCCATACCTGCCTATTGACAGACGCGGTAGACTGGTTAAATGCAGATACCAATCAGCAGCGCGGCGAGTTTGTGGTGCTGGTACATCCGGATCTGCAGGCAAAACCCGATGGCCTGGATGAAGAGACATTAAGGATATTGCAGCGTCTATTGCAGGAGTTGCCACTCAAGCAGGCGGTGGCGCTGGCAACCGATATTACAGGCCAGAAGAAAAACGAATTATATGAAGCAGCGCTTGCGCTTAAAGCGGCAAGCCAAGATTAAAAGGTAATAGCGTATGACTACTGAAATCACCCTGACCCGTCCTGACGACTGGCATTTGCACCTCAGAGATGGTGCAGGTCTGCAGTCGGTGTTGCCGGACACCGCCAAGCAATTTGCGCGCGCAATCGTCATGCCGAATTTACGGCCACCGGTGACCACCGCCGAACTAGCGCTGGCGTATTACCAACGTATCAAGCAGGCCTTGCCTGCCGGGCTCAGCTTTGAGCCGTTGATGACGTTGTATTTAACCGACAATACGCCCGCGCAAGAAATAGCGGCGGCCCGCGCAAGTGGTGTGGTGCAGGCGGTGAAGTTGTATCCCGCTGGCGCGACCACGAACAGCGACTCTGGCGTCACCAGTTTGCATAAATGTGCTGCTGCATTGGCCGAGATGGAAAAACAAGGCATGCCTTTGCTGATTCACGGTGAAGTGACCGATGGAGATGTGGATGTGTTTGACCGTGAGAAAGTGTTTATCGAACGTCATTTGCAGCCGCTGTTAAAAGATTTTCCTGGCCTTAAAGTGGTGTTTGAACATATCACTACTCAAGATGCGGCTGAGTTTGTGGCCGCCGGCCCGGCCAATCTGGCCGCAACCATTACCGCACACCATTTGCTGATGAACCGTAATGCCATGTTTACTGGCGGTATCCGCCCACATCATTATTGTTTGCCCGTACTCAAGCGAGAAACACATCGTGAGGCCTTGGTGAAAGCGGCGATTTCCGGATCAAGCAAGTTTTTCCTGGGCACAGACAGTGCGCCGCATCCTAAATCGGCCAAAGAAGCCAGCTGTGGTTGCGCGGGCATGTATACCGCCCACGCGGCGATTGAATTGTATGCTGAGGCCTTTGAGGAGGCAGGTGCGCTGGATAAACTGGAAGGCTTTGCCAGTTTCTATGGCGCAGACTTTTATGGTTTGCCGCGCAACACTGATACAGTGACCTTGCGCAAAGAAGGCTGGCTGGTGCCGGAAAGCATTCCGTTTGCCGATGATGTGCTGGTGCCATTGCGCGCCGGGCAAACGATTGCATGGAAGTTGGTGTAACACTTTAAAACATTGGAGAATAAGCGATGAACAACACATGGTTGGTTGCAGTATTCGGTGTCATGTTAAATACTCAGGCTTTTGCGGTCACGATTGATGAGATGCGTGGTGAGCAGGCGCCGTATGCACAAGCGTTTAAAGCGCTTGATAGTGATGGCAATGGCAAGCTGTCCAAAAAGGAAGCGACTAAAGATAAAGACATCAAAAATGCCTTTTCCAGGGCGGACAAAAACCATAATGGTAGTCTGGATCAAGACGAGTTTGCCGCTTATAAATCCAAGGTGGATGGTGCGGAAAATAAACAGGCAGCGGCGGATAGTGCCATCACTGCCAAAATCAAATCCAAATACCTGGTGGAGAAGAATCTCAGCAGTTTCAAAATCAGTGTGGAAACCAAAGACAATACGGTGATTCTGAGCGGTTTTGTCGATAGTGCCGAACAAAAGGCGCGCGCTGAGAAGATTGCCACCAGTGTGGATGGCGTGAAGTCGGTCAAAAACGCCTTGGTGGTTAAACCTTAATTAAAGCTGCCAGCGAATGGGCGCCTGCCCACGTGAAGCCAGGTAGTCATTCATCTGGGAAAACTGGCGAGTGCCAAAAAAACCACGGTGCGCCGACAATGGCGACGGGTGTACGGATTTAAGAACAAGATGTTTATTGGGGTCGATCACGGCCCCTTTTTTTTGCGCATAACTTCCCCACAGCACAAACACCAATCCTTCGCGTTGCGCGTTGAGCGCGGCAATGGCGGCGTCGGTGAAGGTTTCCCAGCCGCGGTTCTGGTGCGAGCCTGCATTTGCCATTTGCACGGTCAGGGTGGCGTTGAGGAGTAATACGCCTTGGTCCGCCCAGGGCGTTAAATCACCGCTGCCACTCATGCGGATGTTTAAGTCCGATTGAATCTCTTTAAAAATATTCATCAATGACGGTGGCAATGCCACGCCAGCCTGCACTGAGAAACTCAAGCCATGCGCCTGTCCGGGGCCGTGGTAAGGGTCTTGGCCGATAATGACCACGCGCACTTTGTCGAAAGGGGTGTGATTAAACGCATTAAAGATCAGGTGGCCTGGCGGAAAAATGGTTTTGCCTGCGCTTTTTTCCTGTTGCAGAAAGGCTTTGAGCGACTGCATGTAGGGCTTGTCAAATTCTGCGCCAAGCACGGCTTGCCAGGAAGGGTCTAATTGGCCAGGTTTTTCTTGTGTGGTCATGGTGGGTCAATCAATAAAGACGTTGCACATTATAGGGTGTTACGGTCGGCGTGGTAAAATGGCATTGAAGCCAACCAGACAGTCGCCGCCTGTGTAAACAGGGGGAGGAAAGTCCGGGCTGCACAGAGCGGGATGACGGCTAACGGCCGTACGCTGAAAGCTGGTAACAGTATAAGGTGAGGAATAGGGCCACAGAGACGAGTCGGTTCGACCAGTGAGCAACTTGTTGCGAACTTGCGTCGAAACGGGTGAAACGCGGTAACCTCCATCTGCAGCAATATCAAATAGGCTGGCACTTTACGCAAGTAATAAGGCGTGGCTCGCGCTGCCAGCGGGTAGATAGCTTGAGCGTGTGAGCAATTGCACGCCTAGATGAATGACTGTCGCCACGCAAGTGGATACAGAACCCGGCTTACCGGTTGGCTTTACTTTCTCTCGCTTCACAACGGCTTTACGAGGCTTCTTCCCAAGCTTGAATCAGGCTGCGCATGCCGCCGTAAAAACTTGTGAGGTCCCAGATTGGTGGGAGTGCGATTCGTTAAACTGGGCGATGGAGTCACTTTCTTGTATAGTTCATGCGTATGAATGGCTAAATAAGCGGTGATTTTATATGTTGAGTACCTTGGGCCGGGTGTTAATGGCGGTCATAATCGCTGTGCTGTCCGCTGGCTTGGCGCAGGCCTCTCCCCAATCTATAGAGGGTGATTGGTCTCTTGTACGCCCGTATGGCGGCGCGCAAAGTCACCATCAATTTCTTGCTGATCCGCTGCATAAAAAATACTCTCACGTTGACGCTGTCAGCCTGACAGGCGGTCATTATCTTTATGTTGCCTCTTTTGAAGTCAATAAACAGCAGGCGTACGTTTTTGATTTCAAAAATACCAGTACGATAGAATATTTCCGGCATCAGCTGTATGACCAGCAAGGGCGTGAAGTGGCAAGCCTCGAGGGTGGCATTGGTCATCAAATAGAGAATCCTTTTTTCTTGCGGCATGGCCGCAGTGTCAGTTTGGCGCCAGGCAAATACGTCCTGGCCACACAAGTGATCTCTACCAATTACCTGGCAATTCCTGAGCCTTATCTGCAAGACCAGGCAGGGTATATGCAAGCGATCAAGCGTGGTAATGCGCTGACGCTGTTTGCCCTGGGCATCTTTTGTGGGCTGGGAATCTATTATGCGGTGCTCGCGACGAGTCGTAATCGTAGCGTGGAAGCCATGTATGCAATTTTTATTGCCGGTAATTTTATTTACAACAGTGCGGCGCTGCTTGTCCTCTCGGACCTGTTCAATTTGCACGCCATCTATTGGGTGTCGATGCCTGTGCTAGTGTCCAGCATGGCTTACATGTTGTTTGTGATACATCTGCTGGAAATCAATCGTTATCAGCACCGGCGACTTTATTACACCGGCGTGGTCATTCTGGTGGTAATGGGGGTGTTTCTGTTGCTGGCAATCGCCTACCCCAATTGGGCATTGCAGCTTTGCCGCTATGAGGTTGGACTGTTTTTATGTTTCGGACTGGCAGCGGCAATCAGGCTCAGCCAACGTAAAAATGCAACGGCAAAACGCTATTTCATCGCGATTAGCCTGTTTTTTGTCTGTGGCATTATTACCATTAGCCTCAGCAAGCTGCATGAGCAATTTGATTTGTATATCGAACATCTGGGGCTGCTGAGTGTTGCTATTGAGGTGGTGTTGCTGGCATTGGTGCTTTCCTTTCAGTTCTCCCAATTGCGTAAAGAAAAAGAAGAAGCCCTGGAGGCGCTGGGCATGACAGAGAAGGTGGCAAATTCGGATGCCTTAACCAGCCTGCCGAATCGCTATGCTTTTGTCAAAGCGCTGGAACAGATGCCCATGCATGGCAGTATGACCTTTATTGATCTGGATGGACTCAAGTTTTACAACGATCATTATGGTCATGCGCGTGGTGACGCGTTGCTAGTGAGTTTCGCAAAACACTATCAGCACTATTTGGGTAGCCATCTCGTCTTATACCGACTGGGAGGGGATGAGTTTGCCGTGTTGGCACACAAAGGCGAGGTGCGGGTGGTTGAGCAGGCACTGCAAAAAGCAATTGAAAGCGTGCGCCTGGAGGGGTTTGAGTTTTCTGGTGCCAGCGCAGGGTCTGCCTATTACTATGAGGCTGAGAACATCACCGAACTCATGCAGTTGGCGGATGAGCGCATGTACGAAAATAAACGGTCGCGCCAGTCAGCTGTGACGGCCTGACGATCGCGGGCGCTCATGATGACGGCCTGTCTGTGATGTTCACCCGCTATTTAGCAGGGCTGGCTGCTTGTCGTTGCCAGTGATCCAGTAAAGTTTCCATTTTTTTCTGCTGATAACCTCGCACCACATCCCCTGCCACCAGTAATACTGGCACACCGTTCGCGGCCAGCCGTTGGTATTGGCTGCGTGCTTCTGCCGAGGTTTCGATATTCATTTCCTGATATGGGATACCTTTGGCTGCCAGCAGCGCCCGTGTTTTTTCGCAATACGGGCACCAGTCGGTGGCGTAGAGCACCACTTGCCCATGGCTAAAGTCTGGCGGTGGACTCAGGTAGAGCCACCAGGTACGCCATTCCATGGCCAGCAAAATCACGGTGCCTATGATCAGGAATTTCAATCGTGGAGAAAGCTGCATCGCAATAGTCTATTAAGCGTGAGGGGATGCTGAGGTTGACCTATTTTTTGCACAAAGAATCATCAAAAAATAACATTTTTTAATTATTCAATATTTTCAATGAGATAGCTATTTTTATTAAACAACTTTATGTGTTTATTGCGCCAATATATTGATTTGAATTGCTTTGTTAAAATGCTCTAAGTCGTTGTCTTTAAAAGGGATTTTTTCTCCCAAAGTGCTTGCCAAGCACTTTTTTTTTATCTATAGTGTGCAAAAGGGTAATTTTGTGTTGAATTGTGGGAAATTTATCCCGCTTTTAAACAAAATGAATGGATAAAGGTCAATATTGATGTTTCGCGGGGCGGTACAGTTAAGTTTGGATGCTAAAGGACGGCTCAGTGTGCCGGCCAAGCATCGCGACGCCCTGACGGCTGGCGGGCAGGGCGAGGTCGTGCTCACGGCTCATCCGCACCGCTGCCTGATTTTGTACCCACAAGCAGCTTGGGAGCCGATTGAAACTAAGCTGACCAGTTTGTCCAGTTTTAATCCTCAAACCAGTGGTATTCAGCGCATGATCGTTGGCCAGGCAGATGTGATGCATCTGGACTCAGCGGGCCGTTTGCTGGTGAATGCCGTACTGCGCAAATTCGCTAAGCTCGACAAAGATGTGATGATGGTCGGGCAAGGCAGTCATTTTGAGTTGTGGGATGTTGCCGCATGGGATCAGCAACTGGAAAGCCTGATGGCGACCGACCAGTTGCAGATACCGCAAGAGCTAGAAGGATTCTCGCTATGACGCGGGGCGCGAAGTCAGCGCCCGCGTCCTTGACGGAAACGTCAGTGTCACCAGTCGCCGCCAGTCATATCACCGTGTTGTTGCATGAAGCGGTGGATGCGCTGAATGTGCAGGCCGATGGTGTGTATGTCGATGGCACCTTCGGGCGTGGTGGGCACAGCCGTCTTATTCTTTCCAAATTGGGTAGCAAAGGGCGTCTGATCGGCTTGGATCGCGATCTGGCGGCAGTGGCGCATGGGCAAACGATTGCCGATGCGCGTTTTACGATGGTGCATGCGCATTTTTCGGCCATGGCAACAGTGTTGGCTGAGCTGGGCGTGCAGGCGGTAGACGGGATTTTGCTCGATCTGGGTATTTCGTCACCGCAAATTGATGAGGGTGTGCGCGGTTTCAGTTTCCGTTTTGACGGGCCGCTGGATATGCGCATGGATCAAAGTCGGGGCAAAACCGCCGCAGAGTGGTTGGCGACGATGTCTGAAAAACAATTGGCTGAGGTGATTAGGGATTATGGTGAAGAACGGTTTGCTAAGCAGGTTGCAAGGGCGATTGTTAAAGAGCGCGAAGATGGGCATGCCATCACCACTACAGGGCAACTTGCCAAGATCGTGGCAGGCGCCATCCCCAAGAATGAGCCGGGCCAGAACCCTGCAACGCGCACATTTCAAGCTTTACGGATTTTCGTCAATCAAGAGCTTGAGGAACTCTCGCTAGTGTTGCCAGATTGTTTGCAGTTGTTGCGTCCGCAAGGTCGGTTGGCGGTGATCAGCTTCCATTCGCTGGAAGACCGCATCGTCAAGCGCTTTATCCAGTCGGAAGTGGACAGGGATAACCTGCCTGCCGGGTTGCCGGTGCGCGCTAAGGACTTGCCGCAGCCGCGCTTGCTGGCAGTGGGTAAAGCTATCAAGCCTGGTAAGGCCGAAGTGGCGGCTAATGTACGTTCACGCAGTGCGGTGTTGCGTGTGGCTGAACGCACGCAGGTGCAATAGGTTGTTTCATGGTCCGGCTGAATTTGATTTTGTTTGCGTTGACGATTGCCATGGCCCTGGGCGTGGTGACGGCGCAATACAAGGCGCGCAAATTGTATTTTGAGCTGGACAGGCAAGAAGTGTTGACCAAGCAATATATGACGGAATATGACCAGTTGCAGATCGAGCAAAGCACCTGGGCCATGCATTCGCGGCTGGAAGACTTTGCCACCACGCGCTTGCATATGCATAGCCCGAGCATGCAGCAAACACAAGTGATTATGGTTGATGTGCCGCCTGCGCCATAACCGGAGTCATTGCGAGTGAATGGTCATGCTGCTTAAAGAGAGTCAACACAAGCTGGTGAAATTGCCGGCCTGGCGCAGAAGAACGCTACTGGTGTTGCTGCTGTTGAGTTTTGTCTTGCTGCTGGGGCGCGGGTTTTACCTGCAAACCTTGCATAAAGATTACCTGATTAAAAAGGGTGAAGCATTTTCGCGGCGCAAAGTGGTGTTGATGCCGCATCGCGGCAAGATTTATGACCGTAATTTCAAGCCATTGGCGATCAGTTTGCCGGTGGAGTCAGTCTGGGCGAACCCGACTGACGTGCAGGTGACGGCTGCGCAGTTAAAGCAAATGTCCAAGTTGCTGGAAATGCCAGCCAAGGAATTGCAGCAAAAGCTGCAAAAAAAGAAAAAAGAATTTGTGTATATCAAACGGAGAGTGGCGCCCGATGTGGCAAAACAGGTGATGGCGATGAAAGTGCCCGGCGTATTCAGTCAAAAGGAATACAAACGCTTCTACCCGGCGGCAGAAGTGACGGCGCATATCGTCGGTTTCACTGGCGTGGATGACACCGGTGTTGAAGGCATGGAGCTTTACCGTAACAACGTATTGTCCGGCAGCGCGGGCAAGCGTGACTTTGTGCGTGACCGCAAAGGCCATGTGGTGGAAGACCTTGTGGCCGTGAAGTTACCGCACGATGGCCAGGATCTGGTGCTGAGCATAGACCGTACCGTGCAATATGTGGTGCACCGTGAATTGTCACGTGCGGTTGAAAAACACAAGGCCAAAGCGGCGGCGGCTGTGGTGCTGGATGCCAAAACCGGTGAAGTGCTGGCGCTGGTGAATATCCCGACTTATAACCCCAATAATCCGGTCAATGTGGCCAGCAAATTGCGCAACTCGGCGATTGTGAATATTTTTGAACCGGGCTCGACCATGAAACCGGTGACTGCGGCCGCCGCCATGGAGTTTGGCCCTTACCAACCTGATACCAAAATCCAGACCGCACCGGGCTACTTGCGTATAGGCACGGCCACCATTCATGACGCACACCCGAACCAGGTGCTCACTGTGTCGCAAGTAATCCAGAAATCCTCCAACGTTGGCTCGGCCAAGATGGCGCTCGATTTAAACCGCGAGCAACTATGGAACACCTATGTGCAACTGGGGTTTGGCTCAGCCACCAAAATTGGTTTCCCTGGTGAAGCCTCTGGCAAGGTGCGTGATTACAAAACCTGGCGCCCGATTGAGCAGGCGACGATGTCCTACGGTCACGGCATTAGCGTGACTTTGTTGCAATTGGCACGCGCCTACACCGTATTTGCCAATGAAGGCGAGTTACTCCCTGTCACGCTGACCAAGTTGTCTGAACCACCAGTTGGTCGCCAGGTGTTTTCTGCCAAAGTGGCTAATTCAGTCAAAGACATGCTGGAACTGGTCGTGCAGCCAGGCGGTACCGCTTTGAAAGCACAGGTCACCGGCTATCGTGTCGCGGGCAAAACAGGCACTGCGCACAAGCTGGGCGATCATGGTTACGAGCATGACAAATACGTCGGTTCTTTTGTTGGCATGGTGCCTGCCTCTAATCCACGCCTGATTATGGCGGTGATGATTGATGAGCCTAGCAATGGTGAATACTACGGTGGCAGCGTGGCTGCGCCGGTCTTTAGCGCAGTGATGAATGATGTGCTGCGTATGCTGGTGATTCCACAAGATGGTAATGCCATTCCAGCGACCACCCCTGCTGATGCGGCTGAAGTGAAGGAGGCGATGTGAGTAAATACATTATTCCAGCGCCAGTGCACGGCATTACTGCAGACAGCCGCCAGGTGGAAAAGCATGGCTTGTTTCTGGCCTATCCGGGCCAGCACAGCGATGGTCGCGATTATATTGAAGATGCAATTGCCAAAGGTGCCAATACGGTGATCTGGGATAGCCAGGGTTTTGACTGGAAGCCTGAATGGCAGGTGCATAACATCGCCATTGCTGACCTCAAGTCCCAGGTCGGCCATATCGCCAGCCAGTTTTACAAAGACCCATCCGAGCAGATGTGGTGCGTGGGTGTCACTGGCACCAACGGAAAAACCACGGTGACGCATTGGCTGGCGCAGGCGTATCGCTTTTTGCAGCAAAAATCTGCTGTCATCGGCACATTAGGTAATGGCGCGCTGGAAGATTTGCAAGCGACACAAAACACCACGCCTGGCCCGGTAGAACTGCAAAAAATGCTGGCGACATTTGTGCTGGATGACGTACGCATGGTGGCCATGGAAGTGTCTTCCCATGGCCTGGATCAAGGCCGTGTCAATGGCGTGGCTTTTGATGTTGCTGTGCTGACCAACATCACGCGCGACCATCTTGATTACCACCTGACCATGGAAGCCTACCAGGCGGCCAAACGCAAACTGTTTGACTGGCAAACCCTGTCAGCGGCAGTCGTCAATGCAGATGATCTGTTTGGCCTGGCGCTGATTGAAGATTTGCGCAAGCAAGGTAAAAAAGTATTGAGCTATGGCTTGCATGCGCAGGCTGATGTGTGTGCAACGGCTGTGACCATGCATGCTACCGGTTTTGAAATTCAGGTGCGCACAGCGCAAGGCACTGGCGATATTCAGTTACATGCCCTGGGGCAGTTCAACGTCTATAACGCCCTGGCCGTGTTGACTTGCCTGCTGGTGAACGAAGTGGCGCTACCTGCTGCCCTGCAAGCCGTGTCTGGCCTGGTGCCGGTGGCCGGGCGCATGCAGATGTTTGGCGGCGGAGACTTGCCGCTGGTGGTGGTGGATTACGCACATACGCCAGATGCGCTGGAGAAGGCCTTGCATACCCTGCGTACCCAGGCACGCGGCAAACTGGCGTGTGTCTTTGGCTGTGGTGGTGACCGCGACAGTGGCAAGCGTAGCGAAATGGGCCGTATTGCTGACGAGTTGGCCGATAGCGTCATCATCACCAATGACAATCCACGCAGTGAAAACCCTTACGCCATTATCGCGGCGATTGCTGAAGGCATGGCCCGTGAGGCGACGGTGGAAACAGACCGCGCCAAGGCGATTGCGCTGGCTGTGAGTCAGGCCGGCAAGGGCGATGTGGTGCTGGTGGCAGGTAAAGGCCATGAGGATTATCAGGAGATTCAGGGCATACGCTATCCATTCAGTGATGCCGATTGGGTACAAAACGCTTTGAAAAAGAGCGCATTGAATCAAGATGCTTCGAATCGGAAGGCACAGGCATGATCGCGCTGAAAACCATCGCTGACGTTTTACAAGGCACTTTGCAGCAGGGCGCAGAGGTGACTGTGACTTCGGTAGATACCGATAGCCGCCGTGTGCTGCCAGGTCAGCTATTCGTGGCGTTACCGGGTGAAAAGTTTGACGGTCATGACTTCCTGCCGCAAGTGGCCAATCAAGGCGCCGTAGCGGCGCTGGTGAGTAAATCGGTCACGAGTAGCTTGCCGACCGTACTGGTGAAAGATACGCGCCTGGCCTTGGGTCAATTGGCTAGCTGGTGGCGCCAACAGCTGGCTTTGCCGCTGATTGCCGTGACTGGTAGCAATGGCAAGACCACCACCAAGGAAATGATCGCGGCCATCATGCAGGCGCATGTCGGTGGCGCTGACAAGGTGTTAGCCACGGCCGGTAACTTTAACAACGATATTGGCATGCCGCTGACATTGCTGCGTTTGCAAGCAACACATCGCTGCGCCGTGATCGAGATGGGCATGAATCACCTGGGCGAGATTGATTACCTGACCCGCCTTGCACGCCCCAATGTGGCGGTGATTAATAACGCTGGCACGGCGCATATTGGTGAACTGGGTTCGCGCGAAAATATTGCTAAAGCCAAAGGCGAAATCTTTGCCGGACTGAGCCAGGATGGCATCGCCGTCATCAATGCCGACAGTGAGTTTGCCGACTACTGGCGCGGGTTGAACGCTGGTCGGCAGGTGCTGACATTTGGCATGCATCCGGCCGCTGATGTTCGCGGTGAAGTGCTGGGCGATGCATCCAGCTTCAAATTGCATTATCAGGGCGAGGCTGTGACGTTAACGCTGTCCGTGCCAGGTGTGCACAACATCATGAATGCCTTGGCGGCGGCTGCTGCGAGTTTAGCCGCAGGGGCTAGCCTGGCCGACGTTGCCCAGGGACTGCAAGGTTTCGCCGGGGTTAAAGGGCGCTTGCAGGTGAAGCAAGCGGCCAACGGCGCCAAAGTGATTGATGACACGTATAACGCCAACCCTGACTCCATGAAGGCCGCGCTGGATGTACTGAAGCATGCCGGTACAAACACGGTGTTTGTGATGGGGGATATGGGTGAGCTGGGCGCAGATGCTGAGGCCATGCATATGCAAATCGGCCGTTATGCCAAAGAACATGGTATCGGCAAGCTGTATGCCCTGGGTAATTTCACGCCGGCGGCGGTACAGGCGTTTGGTGCACAGGCGCAGCATTTTGCTTCGTTGGAGGCTTTGGTGGCCGCTTTGCAGGCTGAAACAACGGCGAATGACGTGGTATTGGTCAAAGGCTCGCGCTTTATGCAAATGGAGCGCGTGGTGAATGCGCTAGTGGAATCGTTGGTGGAATCGCAAACCACTGAATTAGTGGGGAAATAGGGAAGCATATGTTATTAGAACTGACCAAATGGCTGGCATCAGATGTACACGGATTTCATGTATTCAATTACATCACGTTCCGTGCCGTACTGGCGACGCTGACAGCGCTGGCTATTTCGTTCCTGGTCGGGCCAGCCATGATCCGCAAGCTGACTGAATACAAAGTTGGCCAGGCGGTGCGTGATGATGGTCCGCAAACACATCTGGTCAAGGCTGGGACGCCAACCATGGGCGGCGCCCTGATCCTGGTGGCGATTTCAATTTCAACCTTGTTGTGGGGCAACCTGCATAACCGCTTTATCTGGGTAGTGCTGATTACGACACTGGGTTTCGGCGCGGTGGGCTGGGTCGATGATTACCGCAAAGTGGTCTACAAAAACCCTAAAGGCCTGTCTGCCAAAGCTAAATATTTCTGGCAAAGCCTGGTTGGCCTGGGGGTAGCAGGGTTTTTATATGCCACGTCGACCACACCGGTTGAAACGACGTTGATCGTACCTTTCTTTAAGCACCTGGTATTCCCGCTGGGCGCGGTGGGTTTCATTGTGTTGACCTACCTGGTGATTGTAGGTAGCAGCAATGCCGTCAACCTGACTGACGGCCTGGATGGCCTGGCGACTTTGCCTACAGTGATGGTAGGCAGTGCGCTGGCGATTTTCTCTTATGTGGCCGGGCATGCGGTGTTTTCTAAATACCTGGGCATTCCATATGTCGCCGGTGCCAGTGAGTTGATGGTGTTTTGTGCGGCGATGGCCGGTGCTGGCTTGGGTTTCCTGTGGTTTAACGCTTATCCGGCAGAAGTGTTTATGGGCGATGTTGGCGCGTTGGCGCTGGGGGCTGCACTGGGTGTGGTGGCGGTGATTGTGCGCCAGGAAATCGTGTTGTTCATCATGGGCGGCGTGTTTGTGGTGGAAACCTTCTCGGTGGCCGCACAAGTCCTTTATTTCAAATACACCAAAAAGATGACCGGGACCGGTAAACGTATTTTCCTCATGGCGCCTTTGCATCATCACTATGAGCAAAAAGGCTGGAAAGAGACACAGGTCGTGGTGCGTTTCTGGATTATCACCATGATGCTGGTGCTGGTCGGTTTATCTACCCTGAAATTGCGATAAGGCACGGAACAATCGTCGGGCGTGAACATGAAAAAACAGTTTGAACAACAGCGGATTGCGGTACTGGGACTGGGTGATACCGGCTTCTCAGCCTTGCGCTGGCTGCGACATATGGGCGCAGACGTCGTGATGTTCGACTCACGCCTGCACCCGGCCGGGCAAGATCGATTGCATGCAGAGTTTCCTGAGGTGGAGTGCCACCTGGGTCCGTTTAACCATGCATTGTTAGCTGGCATGGATTTAATTGTGGCAAGCCCTGGCGTCTCATTAAACGAGCCGGTCATCGCGCAACTCATGTCGGAAGGCAAAGCGGTGGTCGGCGATGTAGAGCTGTTTGCACGCTTTCGCGCCCCTTATGCCAAAGTGATTGCGATTACGGGTTCCAATGGTAAAACGACCGTGACCTCGCTGGTGGGTGAAATCTGCAAACAGGCCGGGTTGAACACCATTGTGGCGGGCAATATCGGTTTGCCGGTGCTGGATACCTTGCAGATGACCGCGCCTGATGTCTATGTGCTGGAATTATCCAGTTTCCAATTAGAAGCCCTGCATCAATTGCAAGTGGATGCAGCCACTGTCCTGAATCTGTCTGAAGATCATATGGATCGCTACGACGGCATGGAAGGCTACGCGCAAGCCAAGGCGCGCATTTACCAGCACGCACGCATTGCCGTGGTCAATCGTGATGACCCTGCCAGTGCGGCCCTGGCAGGTCAGTTGCCACAGGTGTCGTTTGGAGTGAATCCGGCACCGTCCATTAATGATTACGGCCTCAACGACGCGGGCTGGTTATGCGCGGGCAACCGTCATTACATTGAAGCTGACAGCTTGCAGATTCGCGGCAAACACAATATCGCCAACGCGCTGGCAGCCATTGCGCTGACGCAAGCCATCGGTATCGACAAAGTCTCTATCCTGCATACGGTGCAGGCGTTTGCTGGCTTGCCACACCGCGTGGAGTGGGTGGCCAATATCGACGATGTGGATTTCTACGATGACTCCAAAGGCACCAATGTAGGCGCGACCTGCGCGGCTATCAGTGGCATGCTCAAGCAGGGCAAGCCGCAAAAAGTGGTATTGATTGCCGGTGGTGACGGCAAGGGCCAGGATTTTACACCTTTGCGTGAAGCGATTTTGCATCATGCCAGGGCCGTGGTGCTCATCGGCCGCGATGCCCCCAAAATCCAGCAAGTCTTGCATAACCTGCAATTGCCGGTGGTCGATGCAGTCGATTTAACTGCTGCCGTCCATATTGCCAAAACGCTGGCTGAAGAAGGCGATGCCGTCCTGTTGTCACCGGCGTGCGCCAGCTTTGATATGTTCCGTAATTACGAACACAGGGCGCAGGTGTTTGTCGAGGCTGTCAAAGCCATGGAGGCCGCATGCTTGGGCCGTTAATGATGAACCGCGAGCGTTACAACTCCCCCAACTACGATGTGTCGTTGTTGTGGGTGGTGTTGTCCTTGCTGGCATTTGGCATGGTCATGGTGTATTCCGCCTCGATTGCCTATGCCGATTCGAGCAAGATGTTTGGCCATAACAGCACCTATTTCCTGGTGCGTCAGGCTCTGTATATCGTGGTCGGCCTGGTGGCAGCCGTGATTGTGTTCCAGATCCCCATGGCCTGGTGGCAGAAAATGTCGCCTTACCTGTTCATTATGGGCATTGTGCTGCTCATCATGGTGCTGATTCCAGGCATCGGCAAAGTGGTGAACGGTAGCCGCCGCTGGATTTCTCTGCTGGTGATGAACCTGCAACCTTCAGAGCTTATGAAGTTATTTATTGCCATGTACGCCTCCGATTATGTGGTGCGCAAAGCCAGCAATATGCACAGTTTTCAAAAAGGATTCTTGCCCATGCTGGGCGTGATGGCGTTTGTGGGTGTGCTCTTGTTGCGCGAGCCAGATTTTGGCGCCTTTGCCGTGACGGCGTCTATTGCGTTTGCCATTATGTGGCTGGGTGGTGTAGACCTGAAAATCTTCCTGGGCCTACTGGGCGCCTTGCCATTGGCCGTGATCGGCCTGGTGGTGATGGAGCCATATCGTCTTGAACGTATGAAAGGCTTTCTGAATCCGTTTGATGACCCGTTTGATACCGGTTACCAGTTGTCGCATGCGCTGATCGCATTTGGCCGTGGCGAGTTCTGGGGTGTTGGCCTGGGTGGCAGCGTGGAAAAATTATTGTACTTGCCAGAGGCGCATACCGACTTCCTGCTGGCAGTGGTGGCAGAAGAGCTGGGCTATGTCGGCGTGCTGGTGGTGGTGTTGCTGTTTGCCTGGCTGGTGATCCGTGCCTTCAGTATCGCCAAAGAAGCGGTGGCTAACGAACGTTATTACTCTGCCTTGCTGGCGCAAGGCATTGGTGTGTGGATGGGCGTGCAAGGCTTTATCAATATGGGTGTGAATATGGGCCTGTTACCGACCAAAGGGCTGACCCTGCCATTGCTGTCTTACGGTGGTAGCGGCATCCTGGCGAATTGCATTGCGCTGTCGGTGCTGCTGCGTATCGATTTTGAGAACCGTCGCTTGCAGAAAGGCTTGAACTGATGAGCCGTTCATACACATTGATGGTGATGGCGGGCGGCACGGGTGGTCACGTTTACCCAGCCATGGCTGTGGCCGACGCGCTGCAGGCGCAAGGCTGGAAAATTGTCTGGCTGGCCACTGAAGGCGGTATGGAAAACCGCCTGATTGCCGACAAACCTTATGACAAAGCCATGATGACCATGCGCGGTGTACGTGGCAAAGGCCTGCTAGGCTGGCTGACTTTGCCGGTGAAGCTGGTGCGTGCCTTTGCACAAGCCAGGCAGGCGATCCGTCAACATCAGCCGGATGTGGTGTTGGGCATGGGCGGCTTTGCGGCGTTCCCGGGTGGTGTGATGGCCAAACTGGCAGGTGTGCCGCTGGTGATACACGAGCAAAACTCCATTGCTGGCCTGACCAATAAAGTGCTGGCCAAGATCGCTAGCCGTGTATTAACCGGTTTCCCTGGTGCTTTGGGCGCAAAAGGCGAGATGGTCGGTAATCCGGTGCGTGAAGGCATTACGACCTTGCCCACACCGGAGCAACGTTTTGCCGACCATCATGGCGTGTTGCGCGTGTTAGTGGTGGGCGGCAGCCTGGGTGCGGTCGCCTTGAATACCTTGTTGCCACAGGCCTTTGCCCAGTTATCTGCCAATGCGCGTCCGCAGATCATTCACCAGGCCGGTGAAAAACAGTTTGAAGCGCTGAAAAAAGCCTATGCCGATGCCGGTGTAGCCGCAGATTGCCGTGCCTTTATTCACGATATGGCAGAAGTGTATGCCTGGGCTGATTTGGTGATTTGCCGTTCTGGTGCCTTGACGGTGGCTGAATTGGCTAACGTGGGCGCTGCCAGTATTTTAGTGCCGTTCCCGTTTGCAGTGGATGACCATCAGACGACGAATGCGGCTTACCTGCAGCAGGCAGGTGCGGCGTTGTTGATACAGCAGCGTGATATGGATGTCGCTCAATTGGCGGCGATTTTGCAAACACTGGATAGGCCAGCTTGTTTGTCTATGGCGCAAAAAGCACGTGCGCTGGCGAGGCCGCAAGCCACTACAGTGGTTGCAGAGGTTTGCCAGCAACTGGCGGCAAAGAAGACTAACGGAAACCAGGTTTAGTATGAAACATAAAGTTAAAAAAATTCACTTTATCGGCATCGGCGGCTCAGGCATGAGCGGCATTGCTGAGGTGTTGCTGAACCTGGATTTTGAAGTCAGTGGGTCTGACCTGGCCAGCAATGCCACCACCAAGCGTTTGCAAGGTTTTGGTGCCACCGTGTTTCAAGGCCACGCCACCGAGCATCTGAATGACGCCGACGTGGTGGTGGTCTCCAGTGCCATTAACGAAGAAAACCCGGAAATCATTGCTGCGCGTGCGCGCAAAGTGCCCGTGATTCCACGGGCGGTGATGCTGGCCGAGCTGATGCGTTTCAAGCAGGGCATTGCCGTGGCGGGTACACATGGCAAAACCACCACCACCAGCCTGATTGCCAGCATTCTGGCCGAAGCAGATATGGACCCGACCTTTGTCATCGGCGGCAAACTGGAAGCCGCCAGCGCCAATGCACGTCTGGGCACCGGCGAGTGGATTGTGGTGGAAGCTGACGAATCGGATGCGTCCTTCTTGCACCTGACACCGATCATGGCGGTGGTGACCAATATCGATCAAGACCATATGGATACCTATGAACACAGTTTTGAAAAGCTCAAAACCGCGTTCGTCGAATTTTTGCAGCAGATCCCGTTCTGGGGCATGGCGGTGTTGTGTATTGATGATGCCAATGTGCGTGAAATCCTGCCGCGCGTGACCCGTCCGGTCACCACTTACGGCACACATGAAGAGGCTGCAATTCGCGCCGAGAATATTGTGGCCGATAACGGCAAGATGCATTTCACGCTGGTGCGTAAAAACGGCATCACCGTGCGCAACGAAGTGACGCTGAACTTGCCTGGTCATCATTATGTGCTGAATGCGCTGGCAGCGATTGCGATTGCCACTGAGTTGAATGTGCCGGATGCCGCCATCCTGAAAGCGCTGGCAGAGTTCCGCGGTGTTGGTCGCCGTTTTGAGCGCTACGGCGAAATCCCGGCCAATGGCGGTCACTTTACCCTGGTGGATGACTACGGTCATCACCCGATTGAGATGCAGGCGGTGATTGCGGCTGCGCGTGGGGCTTTCCCAGACCGTCGCCTGGTGCTGGCGTTCCAGCCGCACCGCTATACGCGCACGCGTGACTGCTTTGAAGATTTCGTCAAAGTGTTGTCCACCGTCGACGCCTTGTTGCTGACAGAAGTGTACTCGGCAGGAGAAGCGCCGATTGTGGCGGCAGATACGCGTAGCCTGATTCGTGCGATTCGGGTGAATGGCAAGGTCGAGCCACGCTTTGTGGAAACCACAGATGAGCTGCCAGCCACCATCCTGGAAAGTGTACAACCGGGTGATGTGGTGGTGGTGATGGGCGCTGGCAATATTGGTAGCGTTGCAGCGAAAACCAGGGAGTTGGCTAGCGTATGAGCGCCTCAGGATTAAAAGCGGCTGGCCTGCAAGTGCTGAATAACGAGCCATTGGCCCGCTATACCAGCTGGCGCGTGGGTGGACCGGCCGATCGCCTGGTGCTGGCTGATAGCGTAGAACATTTGCAGCAGTTTTTGCAGCAGTTGCCCGCCAGCGAACCACTGACCTTTATTGGTCTGGGTAGCAACTTGCTGGTGCGTGATGGCGGTGTGCGCGGCACCGTCGTGGTCATGCACCAGGCGCTGCAAGCACTGGAGATGCAGGGTGAGCGTGTGTACGCCGATGCTGGTGTGACTTGCGCCAAATTGGCCCGTTTTGCTGCCAGCCATAATAAGGCGGGTGCCGAGTTTATGGCGGGTATTCCAGGCACGGTGGGTGGTGCGCTGGCGATGAATGCTGGTTGTTATGGTGGCGAAACCTGGCAGTGGGTGGATGAGGTGAAAACCATTAACCGTGCCGGGGTGGTGCAAGTGCGTGCAAAGGCCGAATACCAGCCTACTTATCGCCATGTGGTGCATCCGGCGGCAGACGAGTGGTTTCTGGGCAGCTGGTTTGCGGTACCCGCAGGCGATGGTAAGGCGTCTGCCGAACAGATCAAGCAGTTGCTGGCAAAACGCCTGGCGAGCCAGCCACTGAATATGCCGAGCGCAGGGTCAACCTTCAGGAATCCTGAGGGTGATTTTGCTGCCAGGTTGATAGAAGCGTCAGGACTCAAAGGCACCACCATTGGTGGGGCGCAGGTGTCTGAAAAGCATGCCAACTTTATTGTGAATTTGGGTCAGGCGACAGCGGCTGACATTGAAACCTTGATTGAGCACGTCAAAACCACGGTGCTTGAACAGCAAGGGATCGCGTTGATACAGGAAGTGAAAGTGATTGGGGAAGGTGTTTTAAAAGTATGAGTGTGAGTCAACAGTCATTTGGCAAGGTCGCGGTACTGTTTGGCGGCCGTTCTGGCGAGCGTGAAGTGTCGCTCAAAAGTGGTTCTGCTGTCTTGGCGGCATTGCAACGTCAGGGCGTGGATGCGCATGCGTTTGATCCGGCCAGCCAGGACCTGTCTGCCTTGAAAGCGTTTGACCGCGCCTTTATCGCCTTGCATGGCCGCTACGGTGAAGACGGCACGATTCAAGGTGCGTTGGAGCTGATGGATATTCCTTACACCGGCAGCGGCGTCATGGCTTCTGCGCTGGGCATGGATAAATGGCGTACCAAATTGTTGTGGACAGCTGCTGGTGTCACCACGCCTAACTATGTGCTGATGGATGACAGTACGCATGCAGAAAATGTGGTCACTGCGCTTGGCTTGCCGCTGTTTGTAAAACCGGCGAACGAAGGCTCCAGCATTGGGGTGAGTAAGGTCAAGCAGGCGGGCGATTTAATGGCGGCTTATAGCCTGGCCAAACAGTCAGACCCACTGGTGATTGCCGAGCAGTTTGTCGGCGGTGGGGAGTATACCGTCGGCATCCTGGGTGAGACTGCATTGCCTATCGTGCGCATTGTGCCTAAAAATGAATATTACGATTACGAAGCCAAGTACTTGCGTGATGACACCGAGTATCGCTGCCCGAGCGGCCTGTCTGCCGCGCAGGAAAAGCAAATCCAGGCCGAAGCCTTGCAGGCTTTTAACGTACTGGGTTGCCGTGGCTGGGGCCGCGTTGACTTTCTGATGGATGAAGCCGGTAAACACTACTTCCTGGAAGTGAATACTAGCCCGGGTATGACCGACCATAGCCTGGTGCCGATGGCCGCCAAAGCGGCCGGCATGGACTTTGATGCGCTGGTCATACGTATTTTGCAACAAACGTTGCGTGACGTGTAAAGAGGACGACTGCGACGATGTGGGATAGACCAACATTGCTGAACTGGATCGCCAACCTGCTGTTTTCACTGGCAGTGGTGATGCTGCTGTACGCCATGTTGTTTGTGGTGCTGCATTTGCCTATCTTCCCGGTCAAGCAGGTGCAGGTCGAAGGCAATCTGGATCATGTGAATCATGAGCAGATTCAGTTGATCGTCAGCAAGTACCTCAAAGGTAACTTCTACACACTGGATTTGCAGCGCACACGCGCCGCATTTGAAAAATTGCCCTGGGCACGCAAGGTGAGTGTGCGTCGCCAATGGCCGGACACCATTGTCGTGCAGATTGAAGAACATCAGGCCTTGGGCCGCTGGGGTGGCGTGGCGCTGGTCAACCGTCATGGCGAGTTGTTCCAGGCCGCGTCTGATGAACAATTACCGACTTTTTACGGCCCAGGCGATGCGATCAAAGAAGTGGCACAAGGCTATGCCAGTTTTGCCCAGATGCTGACGGATACCCCCCTGCAGATCCAGCAGTTGAGTTTGTCCTCACGCCGTGCCTGGGAAATCAAGACCGTGGATGGTCGACAAATGATGCTGGGTCGCGAAGCGGCCAAGCAGCGATTACAACAGTTTGTGGCGGCGTATCGCCAGCAGGCAAGTATCGCGGAAAGTGACTGGCGTTATGCCGATTTGCGCTACCCCAACGGCTTTGCCTTACGCATGCCGCGCGGTGGTGCCTGAGAACGCGCGGTAGCGCCTAAGAATAAGACTGCCAGAAAAAAGGTCAAGGAAGAGACATGAGTAGAGTCAGAGAAGATAAAAATTTAATCGTGGGGCTGGATATCGGCACCTCGAAGATTGTTGCGATTGCGGCTGAAATATTGCCGGAAGGCACATTGAAGGTGATTGGTGTCGGCCAGCATGCTTCCCGTGGCTTGAAAAAAGGCGTGGTGGTGAATATTGACTCCACCATGCAGGCGATTCAGCGCGCGATTGAAGAGGTCGAGCTGATGGCGGATTGCAAAATTAATACCGTGTATTCAGGCATTGCTGGCAGCCATATCAAGAGCCTGAATTCACATGGCATGGTGAAGATTAAAGAGAGCGAAGTGTCGCAGATGGATATCGACCGCGTGGTGGAAACCGCCCGCGCGATTGCCCTGCCTGCGGACCAGCAGATTCTGCATATCCTGACCCAGGAATTCATTATCGACGGCCAGGAAGATGTACGCGAGCCACTGGGCATGAGCGGCATCCGCCTCGAAGTGCGTGTGCATATTGTCACTGGCGCCATTGCGGCGGCACAGAACATCGTCAAGTGCATCAAGCGCTGCGGGCTCGAAGTGAGTGACCTCATTTTACAGCCGTTAGCGTCGAGTGAGTCTGTGCTCACTGATGATGAAAAAGAACTGGGTGTGTGCCTGGTGGATATTGGTGGCGGGACGACTGATTTGGCTGTGTTCAAGAATGGCGCCATTCGGCATACGGCCGTGATTCCGATTGCCGGTGACCAGATTACTAATGATATCGCGGTGGCTTTGCGTACGCCGACACAGTCAGCAGAAGAAATCAAGGTCAAGCATGGCTGTGCATTGCGCCAGCTGGCGGATCCGCGTGAAGTGGTGGAAGTGCCTGCGGTAGATGGCCGTGAACCACGCCAGCTGTCTTGCCAGGCCTTGACCGAGGTGATTGAAGACCGCGTGGAAGAGATTTATGAATTCGTGCAGCAAGAGCTGCGCCGCAGCGGCATGGAGTCCATGATTGCCTCCGGCATCGTCATTACTGGCGGCGCGGCACAGATGCGCGGCATGGTTGAGTTGGGTGAAGAAATTTTCCATACCCCGGTACGCTTGGGCGTGCCCAGGGGTGTGGAAGGATTGTCCGAAGTAGTGGGCAATCCACGTTATGCCACCGGCATAGGCTTGTTGCTGATGGCCAAGCAACAGGTAGAAAAACAAATGGTGGGTAACTTGCAGTCTGGGTCAGTAGGCAGATTGCTGGAACGCATGAAGAGTTGGTTTACCGGTAATTTTTAGTCGTTTTTTAAACTGTTTTAGGGCGAGTGTGCGGGGCAAACCAAGCACTCAAATAATAGGCAATGGAGGGTTAGTATGATTGAGATTTTTGACAAAGAGAATGACGGCGCCGTAATCAAGGTAATTGGTGTCGGTGGTTGCGGTGGTAACGCCGTTGAGCACATGATGACCAAGAGCGTGACTGGCGTTGAGTTTATTTGCGCCAACACCGACATGCAGGCACTGAAGAAGAGCCATGCCAAAGTCGTGCTGCAAATTGGTTCTGATATCACCAAAGGTCTGGGCGCTGGCGCCAAGCCGGAAATCGGCCGCGAAGCTGCATTGGAAGACCGCGACAGCATTGCAGAAACCATTGATGGTGCGGACATGTTGTTTATTACAGCGGGTATGGGTGGTGGTACTGGTACCGGTGCGGCACCGATTATTGCCGAAGTGGCGCGTGAAATGGGTATCCTGACTGTGGCTGTGGTGACCAAGCCTTTTGCATTTGAAGGCAAGCGTGCCAAAGTGGCGCAAGAAGGCCTGGAAGAACTTTCACAGTATGTCGACTCTCTTATCGTTATCCCTAACGAAAAGTTGATGGACGTGTTGGGCGAAGATGTGACCGTGGTAGAAGCTTACCGTGCTGCCAACGACGTATTGCATAACGCCGTTTCTGGCATTGCTGAAATCATCAATTGTCCAGGTATGGTCAACGTGGACTTTGCTGACGTACGCACCGTGATGTCTGAAATGGGCATGGCGATGATGGGTTCTGCTGAAGCTAGCGGCCCTAACCGTGCACGTATCGCGGCTGAACAAGCGGTGGCCAGCCCGTTACTGGAAGACGTCAACCTGGCGAATGCACGTGGTGTCTTGGTCAACATCAGCGCCAGCGGCAGCTTCAAAATGCGTGAATACTATGATGTGATGAACACCATTAAAGAGTTCACCGCAGAAGATGCGACGGTGATTGTGGGTAATGTGATGGACGAAAGCATGGGCGACAATCTGCGTGTGACCATGGTGGCTACCGGTTTGAACGGTTCACTGGGCAAGCGTCAGGCCAAGCCTGAATTGAAGGTCATGACGACATTGCGTGATGGTACGACTAACCAGCCTATCTTCAGTGCAGTTGAAGAAGATGAGCCAGCCGTATTCACCAGCAACAGCCGTCGTGCCCAGGTTGAAGCCATGAAAAACTCCGGGATTGAAGAATATGATATTCCAGCGTTTTTGCGTAAACAGGCTGATTAATCGTTAAGGTTGGATTGCCTGACCAGCAAAGGCTGGTGCAATCTTGCCATGCGATTAAATGGCTGGTAACGGATTGGCTTATAATAATAGTGATTCATTAACACAGAGAAAACCATGTTAAAGCAACGCACGCTTAAACAATCGATCAGCGCCACGGGCGTTGGGCTGCACAGCGGTGAGAAAGTCACGCTGACGCTCAAACCTGCGCCCGCTGATCACGGAGTGGTGTTCCAGCGTGTCGATTTGCCCGATACGCCTGCCATGCGGGTCGCCCCGACGGCAGTGAATGACACTCGCCTGAGCTCCGCCCTAGAGTTTTCAGGTGCGCGCGTTGCTACCGTGGAGCATTTGATGTCTGCCCTCGCCGGTTTGGGGGTAGATAATGTGCTGATAGAACTGACGGCCGCTGAAGTGCCCATCATGGATGGCAGTTCAGGGCCGTTTATCTATTTGCTGCAGACTGCTGGTCTGCAAGAACTGGAAGTGCCCAAGAAGTTTGTGCGCATCCTTAAACCGGTAGAAGTGATTGATGGCGATAAATGGGCAAAATTTACGCCGCACCATGGCTTTAAAGCCGAATTTACCATTGATTTTGCACACCCTGTGTTTGAGTTCTCCGGCAAAACCGTGACCATTGATTACGATAGCCAGAGTTACGTCGACGAAATCAGCCGTGCCCGCACGTTTGGTTTTATGCACGAGGTGGAATACCTGCGCGCGAATGGTTTAGCGAAAGGTGGCAGCCTGGATAATGCGATTGTGCTGGATGAGTATAAAGTCCTCAATGGCGGTGGCTTGCGCTATGACGATGAGTTTGCCAAACACAAGGTACTGGATGCGATTGGCGACCTGTATATTCTGGGCTACCCGATTATTGGCCAGTTTACGGCCTTTAAATCTGGCCATGCGCTGAATAACCAGTTGTTGCGCGCCTTGCTGGCAGATGAAAGCGCTTGGGAATATTGCACGTTTGATAACGATGCGCAGGCACCGGTAGGCTTTCTTAAACAGCGCGACTACTTTAGTCCCGCCCCTTTGTTGCCCGCATAATGCGCCAGGCAGATTAATATGTGGTGGATACGCATTTTATTTACCGTGTTGGTGATTAGCACCCTGGTGTTGGTGCTATTAGGCTGGCAAACCGGGCAAGCACGTTACTGGCGCTGGCTGAAAACGGTCTGGCGTGGTGGCTTTATTGTATTACTGCTGCTGTTGCTGTTTTTCTTTCTGAGTCACTTGGCCAGAATTTGATTGTCATCACGTGATGCACGTGATTGTTGACGCATGAAGACTAGATTCCTTTCCCTCCTCTTTTTTGCTGCCTGTCTGCTAGGCACGTCCACGTTGGCCTTTGCGGGAGATGCTGAAGTGTATCTGCAGGCCAAGCAGGCCTACCAGACGCGTAACCTGCCGCAATTGGCCGAGGCGACCGAAACTTTAAAGCAGCGCCGTTCACCGTTACTCCCTTACCTGCAATACTGGCAAATGATCCTGACCATGGATCAATTGTCTTACTATCAGGTACAGGCGTTCTTGCAGGAAAACAACGAGTCCCTGTTGTCGCAGCGCGTACGCGAGTTATGGCTCAAACGACTGGGTCGTGTGCAGTTCTGG
Source organism: Methylophilus sp. QUAN (assembly GCF_015354445.1). Lineage (GTDB taxonomy): Bacteria > Pseudomonadota > Gammaproteobacteria > Burkholderiales > Methylophilaceae > Methylophilus. The sequence goes on along the minus strand of NZ_JADKYT010000003.1, from coordinate 350,042 downwards.
GATCAGTTTGTTGAAATGCGGGCGCAAATGCCCATGTATTACAGCATCAATGATACGGGTAACCAGTGTTACCAGGTGCAGGCAGGCATTGCGCTGGATGACCCTAATGCCTATGAGGATGGCAAGAAATTATTGCTGGCTGGCAAGGATTTGCCCGCTGATTGCCAGGGCATGATGGAAGCCTTGCAGCAAGTCGGTGTGCTGGATGAAAAGCTGCTGCTGACTTTGTATCGTGATGCCTTGTTCAGCAATAAAACCGGCCTGGCAAAAGTGCTGGCCAAGCGTAGCAGCAAAACCGATAACAGCCTGTCCAGGCAGATTGACGATGTGGCCCAGAACCCGGCACTGGCCTTGAAAAGGGGCAGCATACAGGAGCGTTCAGGCTATGGCCGTGCGCTGTATATGTATGCGATACACCGGCAAGCCAAGGCAGACCTGGCCGTGGCCAAAACCAGCTACCAGAAATACAGCGGCTTTCTCGATAACGATGAAAAGCAACTGGTGCAAGCTTATATGGCCCTGGAGGCAGCACGCAAACATGAACCGGAAGCCATGCAGGGCTTTGCTAAGGTCAACACTGCCTTGTTGAGCAGCGAGCAATGGGAGTGGTATGCACGCAGTGCCTTGCGTCAGCAAGACTGGCATCAGGTGCTTAAAGTGATTAACGAGATGCCTGCGGCATTGGCGGAAGAGTCCGCCTGGCGTTACTGGAAGGCACGGGCACTCATCGCCAAAGGCCAGGTGGCCGAGGCGAACCAGATTCTGGCGAAACTCTCGCAGGAACGTCATTTCTACGGCTGGCTGGCGGCAGAAGATTTAGGCCCGGTAGCCGGTGAGCCCATGGCGACTTACCAGCCGGGTGATGATGAGGTGCGCCAGTTTGCCAAACAACCGGCAGTGAAACGCATGGAAGCCTTGTTTGATGTGGAGGCCCGCTACGAAGCGCGACTGGAGTGGATGTATCTGCTGGAAGCGCTGGATGATTCGACCCGCATCGTCGCCGCACAATATGCCTTACTCAAGGGTTGGTATGACCTGGCGGTGCTGGCGGCAGATAAAACCAGCCGCACGCACAATTTTGAATTACGTTACCCGACACCCTATCGGGATTATTTGCAAAAAGCCTCACGTAGCCGCGCAATTGATGAGGCATGGGTATATGGCATTATTCGCCAGGAAAGCCGCTTTATGCATTATGCCAAGTCGTCGGTAGGTGCGGGTGGCTTGATGCAGGTGATGCCTGCCACGGCCAAGTGGATCGCAAAAAAACTGGGGCTGAATGGCTATCATGATGGCATGCTGCATGATATTGATACCAACGTGAACCTGGGCACCTATTACATGCGCTACACCCTGGATACGTTTAACGGCCAGGAAGTGATGGCGACTGCGGCCTATAATGCTGGCCCTAGTCGCGCCAGACGCTGGGCCGCCAATGCGCCGCTGGAAGGGGCTATTTATGCCGAAACCATCCCATTTAGCGAAACGCGCAATTATGTGAAAAAAGTATTGGCCAATGCGCATATGTACGCGCCCAGGCTGGGTTTGCCTATGTTGACGCTTAAAAAGCGCCTCGGCACGATCCCGGCCCGCAGCACAGCAGATGCCGAGAATGTCACGACGACAATCAGCATTTCAGAGCAAGAGTAAACTCTTGGTTTAAGCAAGATTGAAGTGTCGTCGCCGTTTTTCGGTACAATACGGTTCAACGCAAGACGTACTCAGGAATAAAGCATGATGAAGACAGTGACTGTATTAGGTGGTAGCGGTTTTGTAGGCAGTAGTGTGGTTGCCAGGCTGGACCAGGCCGGGTATCAGGTGAAAGTGCTGACGCGCCGCCGCGAGCAGGCCAAGCACCTGATTTTGTTGCCGAATGTGCAAGTGGTCGAGTGTGATGTTCATGACGAAGCGGCTTTGAAAACTCACCTGCAAGGGAGTGATGCCGTGATTAACCTGGTGGGCATTTTGCATCAGACACGCACCAACACCTTTGAACAAATGCATCATCAGTTTCCGCGCCAGGTGGCACAGTTATGCGAACAGTTGGCTATTCCGCGCCTGTTGCATATGAGTGCCTTGCAAGCCTCGGCCAATGCCCCTAGCGAATACCTGCGCACAAAAGCGGCGGGTGATCAGGCTGTCATGGCGTTCAGCAAAAAACTGCATGTCACCATTTTCAGGCCATCGGTCATTTTTGGTACGCGCGACCGCTTTATTAACCTATTTGCCAAACTGATTCAATGGATCCCAGTCTTGGCGCTGGCGATGCCGCAAGCCAAATTTCAGCCCATCTGGGTAGAGGATGTTGCCGCAGCCATGGTCAATGCCGTGAATGAGCCTGCTACCTATGGCAGGACCTATGAGCTAGGCGGCCCAGCCATCATGACCTTGCAGCAAATCATGGAAGCAGTGATGAAAACCATCCATGTGCAACGTCCTATCATGGGCCTCAGCCTCAATATGTCCTTGTTGCAAGGCAGCTTTATGCAGTTGTTGCCGATCAAGCTCCTCTCGCGTGACAACGTCAAATCCATGCAGGTCGATAATGTCTGTCAGCAACCCATGGCCAATGAGCTGGGTGTGGTGCCAACCGATATGTTTGCCGTCATTTCTGGCTATCTGGTCAAAAACAATCCACGTGGTGCTTACGACCAGTTTCGTGCTGCCGCAGGTCGCGTCATCAACGCCAGGCGTTAATGCCTGGCTGTGAGTATTCCGCCATGCAGATCTATCAGGTAGGAGGCGCGGTCCGCGATCGCCTGCTTGGCCTGCCGGTCAAGGATAGGGATTATGTCGTGGTTGGCGCCACGCCCGAGCAGATGCTGGCGGCGGGCTACCGTGCGGTTGGCAAAGACTTTCCGGTATTCCTGCATCCAGATACCCAGCAAGAGCATGCGCTGGCGCGCACCGAGCGCAAAACAGGCAAAGGCTACAAAGGCTTTAGTGTTTATGCGTCGCCAGAAGTGACCCTGCAAGAAGATCTTGCCCGCCGTGATTTCACCATCAATGCCATTGCAGAAGCCGATGATGGCAGCCTGATCGATCCTTTTCACGGCCAGTTAGATATCCAGAAAAAACTGCTTAGACATGTGACGGATGCTTTTAGTGAAGATCCGGTGCGTATCCTGCGCGCTGCACGCTTCCTGGCGCGTTTTACCGAGTTTACCGTGGCACCGGAAACGATGTTGCTGATGCGGCAGATGGTGGCTGCCGGAGAGGTCGACGCACTGGTGGCTGAGCGTGTTTGGCAGGAAATTGCCAAGGGTCTGATGGAAAAGCAACCCAGCCGCATGTTTGAAATGCTACGCGAGTGTGGCGCATTAAAAGTCATCTTGCCTGAGCTGGATCGCCTGTGGGGCGTGCCGCAAACTGTCACTTACCACCCTGAAGTCGATACCGGTATTCACGTTATGATGGTGATTGATTACTCGGCCAAACAAGGCTATAGCTTGCCGGTCAGGTTCGCTGCCTTGACCCATGATTTAGGTAAGGGCACAACGCCTGCTGACGTCTTACCGCGACATATCGGCCATGAATTGCGCAGCGTGGATTTGATTCGTGAAGTGGTGGCCCGCCTACGTGTGCCCAATGATTGCAAGGACCTGGCGCTGGTGGTGGCCAAATATCATGGAAAATTGCACGCGGCCCGGCAGATGAAGGCCAGCACCTTATTACAGTTTTTGGAAGAGCTGGATGCATTCCGTCAGCGTATGCGCTTCGAAGATTTTTTACTGGCTTGTGAATGTGACAGCCGCGGCCGTTTAGGGCTGGAGGATTGCCCGTTGGCCGATGCGGAACATTTAGCCATGGCATTGCAGGCGGCACTCACGGTGGATGCCGGGGCCATTGCCAAACAATGCGGCTCACCGGCGCACATCAAACAGGCCGTGGCCGAGGCGCGTATCCACGCCATACAGGCGATACTGCGTTAATCGCGCTAGTTTCAGGCGCCGTTCACCACGATACGGTTGCGGCCATTGCGTTTGGCCTGATACATCAGCGCATCTACCGATTCAACAAAGGTTTTGAGGTCGTCCGTCTGGCTAGGTGTGATACTGCCAGCGCCGACACTGATAGTCAGTATCTGGCTGACTTCAGACTTGGCATGCGGAATTTGCTCCTTGAAGATCAGGTTGCGGCAGCGCTCGGCAATTTTGCTGACCGATACTTCGTTGGTCTCTGGCAAAATCAGCGCAAACTCTTCACCGCCAAAGCGGGCAAAAAAGTCTTTGGTCCGCACCCCGGCCTGCGCCAGTGTCTTCGCCACTTGCTTGAGTATTTCATCGCCCTGCAAATGCCCGTAAAAGTCATTAAATTGCTTGAAATAGTCAATATCAATCATGATCAGTGACAGCGGGTGCTGATGTTGCCTGGCTTCCAGCCATTCCCGTTCCAGCACGGTGTCGAACATGCGGCGGTTGGCCACGCCGGTCAAGCCATCTTTGTAAGAAAGCTCTTCCAGTTGCTTTTGCATGATCAGCAATTGCTCTTCGGTTTTTTTACGTTCGCTGATGTCGAACATAAAGCCTATCAATGCTTCAGGTTCACCAGTCGGCGTGCGCATCACGTGCACGACGTCTCGGATCCAGACAAAGCTGCCATCTGCCGCCAGTGCACGATAGTCCGCCTCATGGTCCAGCCCTTGTAGCGATTGTTGTACGCAAAAATTGAACACGCGTTCACGGTCTTCTTCATGGATGCGGTTAACCCAGTCTTCCACCGAGTGCCAGCTTTCTGGCGACCAGCCTAGCAGGGGTTCGATTTGCGGGCCGATGTAGGCAAATTGCTTGGACGCCCAGTCAATCTTCCACGGGATGGCCTTGGTCGACTCCAGCAAAGTTTTGTAGACATCACTGTCGTTGGGAGGGGAATTGTCCATATCAGGCAAGTATTTATCACTATGTATGACTTAGGGTAGCGGACTGCGGCAGGCACCGCAATAGCCCATGGGTGTCATAAACGTAATAAAGCGTTAACCGTATGTGCAACATGGGTATGCACATACGGGATATTTTGGGTGGCACGGCTATTTGTAGCGCTGGCCGTGCGGGCTGGAATTAGTGGATATTCAGGTAATGCTGAATGGCGAGTTTGGCCAGAAAACCCACCATGCCTAAGGTGAGGGCGAGAAACAGCGCGAATGTCCCGGTTTTGCCTGCTTTTGATTTCCAGGCCAGGTTGCCGACAATAAATACAATGAACAGGATCAGCCCGGCAAGGCCCCAGCTCATGCCAAACTCGGTGAGCTGGGCTTCATTCATGCCAAAAACGGTGGTTTCCATCGATTAAAACTTTCTACATCTTTTTTATTGCAAACAGCCGGTAATCAGTTGTGTGACATGCTGTTCAAGGTTGTCGCTAGGTTTGCGTTTAAAGCCGCTTTTGGCAAATGCATGCCAGCGACCAAGCACGAAGCTGATCATTGTGTTGGCGGCGATGCCCGCGTCGGTGATTTTATTGCCTTGTGCTTCGGCAATACGCAATGATTGTTTCAGGCTGGCTTCCAGGCGGTCCAGTAACTGGTTAATGCGTGCTTGCAGGGCTTCGTCTTCGTTGACCAGTGCATCACCTATCAGCACGCGTGACATGCCCGGGTTGCGCTCGGCAAACTTGAGCATAGTTTGCAGCATCAGTTGTACCTGCTTGAGGCCGTCGGTTTCGTCGGTGGTGATTTTATTCATGACGCCAAACAGCGCGCCTTCAATAAACTCAATCAGGCCTTCAAACATTTTGGCCTTGTTGGCAAAGTGACGGTATAAGGCTGCTTCTGAAACATCCAGTTTGGCTGCCAGCGCGGCGGTGGTGATTTTTTCACCACGCGGTGTTTGCAGCATGCCTGCCAGGGTTTCCAAAATTTGTTGTTTGCGGTTTGCGCGTGCTTCTTTATTGATGGTTGCCATTGTGATTTCCAGAACCGAACCCAAGTGAGTGTTGTTATTTTGACGGCTATTTTAACCGCATTCGCTCAGCACGGAAATGCATGCGCTGCTTTTTTTAACGGACTGTGAGTGAGTGCCAACACATGCGATAACCTATATTGCACAAAGTTTGGCTTGTGCAGGCGGCGGCTGATCCACACGGTGCGCATGCCTAAGCGTTTAGCGGTCATCAAGGCGGGCAGGCTGTCCTCAAACATCGTGCAATCGGCTGCCCGGCATTGCAGTTGCCGCAACAGCAATTGAAAACCGCGCACGCTGGGTTTGGCATGAAAGCGGCTGGATTCGACGCTGAAAACCAGTGAAAAACAATCGGCAATGCCTAGCACGTTGAGTACGCGCATGGCGTAGGCACGCGGGGCGTTGGTGAAAATACATTTTCGCCCGGGCAGGCGCTGCAGCAGTTGTCGTAATTGCTTAGTGGTTTGCACCATGTCATCTGTCAAAAAGGCATGGGTCTCGGCCAGAAAATGATGCGGGTTCACACCGTGGTGCCGCATCAGGCCTTTCAGTGTTGCGCCATAAATGCGCCAGTAATGCTGGCGTAGCTGGTGCGCTGCCGCTTCTTCCATATCCAGCGACTGCATGATGTAACGCGTCATGGCTTGATTCATGACCGGGAAGATATGTGCGGAGGCATTGTGCAGGGTGTCATCGAGATCGAAAATCCACACCCTGCGCGACATGATAATAAAAGAAAGTAACTGCTTACTTATTTGGCTTTGATTAAAGTACCCACGCCTTCGTCGGTGAGCACTTCCAGCAACAAGGCGTGCTCAACGCGGCCATCAATAATATGCACAGACTTCACGCCACTACGCGCAGCATCTAAAGCCGAGCTGATTTTTGGCAACATGCCACCACTTAAAGTGCCATCTTCCACCAGGTCGTCAATTTGCTTGGGTGTCAGGCCGGTTAAAAGTTGGCCGCTTTTATCCAGCACGCCAGGCGTGTTGGTGAGCAGAATCAGTTTTTCGGCATTGAGGATTTCTGCCAGTTTACCGGCCACCACGTCGGCATTGATGTTATACGTTTCGCTGTCGCGGCCGACGCCAATGGGCGCCACGACCGGAATAAAATCGCCGCTGTCCAAAAAGTTGATGATGCTCGGATCAATCGCGGTAATCTCACCCACCTGGCCAACATCAATCATCTTGCTTGGGTCTTTGAGGTCTTCCATCAGCAGTTTGTGCGCATGGATAAAGTTACCATCTTGCCCGGTCAGGCCCACGGCTTTGCCGCCATGGCGGTTAATCAGGTTCACAATCTCTTTGTTCACCTGGCCGCCGAGTACCATTTCCACTACGTCCATGGTTTCTTCATCAGTCACGCGCATGCCCTGGATGAACTCGCCTTTCTTGCCTAGCTTATCCAGCATTTCATTAATTTGCGGGCCGCCGCCATGCACCACCACCGGGTTCATGCCCACCAGTTTGAGTAACACCACGTCTTGTGCGAAGCACTCTTTCAGGCGCTCGTCAGTCATGGCATTGCCGCCGTATTTAATGACAATGGTTTTATCAAAAAAGCGTTTGATATACGGTAGCGCTTCAGACAGGGTTTGTGCTTTTTGGCTGGAGGTCGAGGTTTGCATAGGTCAAACTTTCATTCAATCATCAGGCGATTGCAGTCAATCGGGTACAGGCAGAATTTTAGCTAAAAACTCATAACGATTTGATGAAAACTTTGGATTTTCTTTGAAAATTATAGAGTTTTTGTTTTTCGTGCGGTAATTGGTCGACATTTTGCTCGGTAAAGCCGCGCTCCAGGAACCAGTGCTCAGTGCGCGTGGTCAGGCAAAATAGCCTTTTAAAGCCTTTTTGGCTGGCTTGCTCCTGGCAATAGTTAAACAATTTATCGCCCCGGCCACCGCCACGATAGGTCGGGTCTATCGCCAGGCAGGCAAATTCCACCATTTTTTCCTGGGCAAACGGATACAGCGCAGCACAACCAATGACGCGGTTATCGTGTTCCATCACATAGAAATAATTAATTTCCATCTCGATGCGTTCGCGCCCGCGCCGCACCAGGATGCCTTCGTTCTCTAATGGCTCAATCAGCATCAGGATACCGCCGACATCATCAATATTAGCCTGGCGCATGGTTTCCAGCGGTAGCTCGGTAATCATGGTGCCTATACCTTGTCGCGTAAACAGCTCCTGAATAATGGCGCCATCGATATGGCGCGAGATCAGGTGTGTCCTGGTCACGCCATGCTCGCAGGCACGCACGGCCGCAGGCAGGTAGTAATTGACGTCTTCCGAATAATGAATAGGCACATCGCTCTCCTGCACATTGCGCAGCAGGTTTTTGGCTTTGGCCGAAGTCATTTCACGTAACAGTTCGCCGCGCAGGTTATGCACACCTTCTGAGTCCATCAGGAAGATCAGTTTTTCCGCATCCAGCGCACTTGCCGCACTCACGGCCACGTCTTCCAGGGTTAAGTTGAAGGTTTCACCAGTGGGGGAGTAGCCCATTGGGGATAAAAGCACCAATTCGCCGTCATCTAACCGCTTCTGTATGCCAATAGCGTCAATCTTGCGCACTTCTCCCGTATGTTGTAGATCGACGCCATCGCGCACGCCTAGTGGTTTGGCGGTAACAAAGTTGCCGCTGGCGACGCGGATATCGCTGCCTGCCATGGGCGAGTTGGCAATGCCCATCGAGAGCAGGGATTCAATTTCAACGCGGATGGCACCGTTGGCCTCTTTTACGGCCTCCATGGCGGCATCGTCGGTAATCCGCAGGCCATTGTGCAATTTGGGCGTCAGGTTGTCGCGTTTGAGGCGCTGTTCAATTTGCGGACGGGCGCCGTGGACCAGCACCAGCCTTACTTCCAGGCTGGCGAGCAGGTTGAGGTCGTGCGAAAGTGCGACAAATTGTTGCTCGCTCACAACTTCGCCGCCAAACGCAATGACAAACGTGCTGCCACCAAAGGCATGGATATACGGCGCTGCGGAGCGGAACCAGTGCACAAAGTCTTTGCTGTTGGCGCTGGAGAGGATCGCTGGTGGTGTATTCGTGAGCGAGATCGGTGTCAGGTTGGCATCATATAAGCGTCCTGGCGTGGTGCTCAGTGCTTGGGCGGCGGCGCGCAGCAGGGTCTCGGAAATGCCCACCTCTCCGCGCTCAATGCGCGACAAATTACTGGCGTCAGTCCCCATGCGAGAAGCTAATTGCTGTAAAGTTAGATTTTGCGATTTGCGCAAATCTCTAATGTTTGAACCGATCATAATATGATTTTTCGCATTTATTTTGCAAAATAATAATTAAATATGGTTTTTATTGCAAATTTATCTGCAAGGGAGGAGATGTTTGATCATAAAAAAATGACGGCTTGCGCCGTCAATAAGGAAGGACAGAGAGGACTACGTTTACATCAACTTGCTGGCGCCGGGCGCATTGAGCGGTAAATACGGGTGCTCTCCCGCTTGCTCAATACCAGTTGCCAGAGTTGTCCTTGCCGGGAGCGGAAATAGCCTGCACAACACATCAGGTAGTATTTCCACATCCGGTAAAAACTTTCATCATACTTAAACTGTAATTCTGGCCAGGCGCGATTGAATTTATCCCACCATGCCATCAGGGTGCGGTCGTAATCATGGCCAAAGTTGTGCCAGTCTTCAATTAAAAACTTTTGTTCAATGCCTTTGCTGATTTCGCTGACTGAAGGCAGCTTGCCATTCGGGAATATGTAGCGATCAATCCAGGCATCGGTGTGTAGCGCAGTTTTGTGGTTGCCTATGGTGTGTAGTAAAAACAAGCCGTTATCTTTGAGCAGGCGGTGTGCGGTGGCAAAATAAGTCTCGTAGTTTTTGGGGCCGACATGCTCAAACATGCCCACAGACACGATTTTGTCGAACTGGCCATGCAATTCACGATAGTCTTTGAGCTGGATATCGACAGGCAACCCCGCACAGCGCGCCCGGGCGAAGGCTTGTTGTTCGACCGAGACGGTAATGCCGACCACCTGTGCACCATAGTGTTGTGCCATATGTTTGGCCAGGCCGCCCCAGCCGCAGCCGATTTCCAGAACGTTGTCACCTGGCTGCAAATCCAGCTTGCGGCATATCATGTCCAGCTTGTTGAATTGTGCTTCTTCCAGCGTGTTGGCATGTTGCCAGTAGGCGCAGGAGTAGCTCATGCTGCTGTCCAGCATGGCTTCAAACACGTCGTTACCAATGTCGTAATGTTGTTGTGCCACCTGGTAGGCGCGATGCGGCGCCTGCAGGTTAAACAGCGTGTGACGGATGACTTCGCCCAGCAGTTTCAGCTTGGCCATGCCGCCCATTTTTTCATCAATGTCGGCGCGCATCACACGGTGAAAAAACTCATCCAGCCGTTTGCAGTCCCAGCGGCCTTCAATAAATGCCTGGCCCAGCCCCAGCGTACCCTTGGTCAACACGTCGCGGTAAACGCTTTCTTCATACACCTGGATATCCCAAGGCGCATTGCCATTGATGGTGACGCCGGTTTCAGCGAGCAGGCTGACTAGCGTCTCGGGAGGCGTGGGTTGTGGAGGTATATATTGATTGGTCGTGGTTTTCGGCATGATCTTCTGATAATCCCAAATAACACAAAGCGAAAGAGTGACGGTTTAGCAGCATCTTAAAAACAGACGTCGCCGCTGACAACTCGTCATATGACGTATGACAGCATGCATCATAAAAATTCACACGAAATGCGTGATTTCATGTGTTAATACGCGAAATAATATTGAATTTATGGCTGTAAGATGACAAACCAGAGTGACAGGCTGCCGATGCTGAGCAGGGTGCTCATGAACACGGCTGCGGCGTACAAGGCGCCGTCCAGCCGGTAGCGTTCGCAAATGACAATGCCAAACACCATGGTAGGCATGGCGGCGAGCAGTATACAAGCAGTGAGCTGGTCGCCATGCAGGCCTAACGCGATGGCGACATGTTGCGCCGCCAATGGTGCAATCAGCAAACCGATCACGCACACAGGCAGCAATAAGGGAATCAGTTTGAGTTTAAAGGTGTCCCAGCGGATGCTCATGCCGAGGGCAATCAGCATCAAGGGCACTACGCCGCCTGCCAGCGTGTGCAGCGCATGGCTGATCATGACAGGTTGCGGTATATGGCCAACGTTCAACACAGTTGCCAGCAGCAATGCCCATAGCGGCGGCACGCGCATCAACTCCCTGACCGGGTGTGACTTGTGTTCGGACTGGTCATAGGTCTGCGCCATCAGCATGCCTAGCGTCAGCAATACCGGCGTACAGGCAAACAGGTCAAATTTCAGCACAATTTCATGCGTCCAGTCACCGAGGACCTCGCTGGTCACTGGCAGGCCCAAGTACGTCGCATTGGGGAACGTGGCAGCCAGCATTAATGCACCTTGTTGCGCGCGCGAAACAGTCATGACGCGTTGCAACAATTGCAGCGTCAGCCACATGCACAAGGCCGCCACTGTGAGGCGGCTGAGCGCGGTGAGCGCAATGCTGAGTGTGCTGGCGTCAAACGGCGCCTGCCATAAGATATCCAGTACCAATGCAGGCAGCAATATGTAAAACACCAGGTCCGTCAGCGCGCGGCGGTGCGCAAGTGCAGACATATGGTCAGGCGCCAATCGCTGCCACAGCATGCCGGCGGCGATCATCAGCGCCATTTGTAACATCACTGCTAGCATGTGTGGTTACAACCCCAATTCGGTCAGCCCGGCATGGTCATCCGGACGCCTGCCCAGCGGCCAGAAAAATTTCCGGTCTTCTGCCTTGATGGGCAAGTCATTGATGCTGGCGTGACGTTGCATCATGAGTCCGGCCTCATTAAACAGCCAGTTTTCATTGCCATAACTGCGATACCACTGGCCAGAGTCATCGTGCCATTCGTAGGCAAAACGCACGGCAATTTTATTATCCAGAAAAGCCCAAATTTCCTTGATCAGTCGGTAATCCAGCTCGCGCGCCCATTTGCGTGATAGAAATCCATGCACTGCTTGGCGGCCAACTGGAAACTCGGCGCGGTTACGCCAAATGGTGTCTTCGGTATACACCTGGATCACGCGGTCCGGGTCGCGGCTGTTCCAAGCGTCTTCCGCCAGGCGCACTTTCTGTATCGCGGTTTCCAGTGTGAATGGCGGTAATGGTGGACGGGTTTCCATCTGGTAACTCCTTTAGTTGGCTAGCGAAGTTAAAAATCGCCCCACAGCGACTGCATGCTGGCGATGGCGGTGAGCGCGGCGGTTTCGGTACGTAAAATTCTGGGGCCGAGGACGATGGATTGGAAGTGGTGTTGTGTGGCGAGTTCGATTTCAGCCGGGCTTAGGCCGCCTTCAGGGCCTATCAGCAGTTGAATGGCGCTCGCTGGTTTGCTCAAAGCAGCTAGCCGTTTGGCGCCAACCGGGTTCAGCAATAAGTTTAATGTGTCTGGCGTGGCGTGCTGGCTGAGCCATTGCGCCAGCGAGAGTGGTGCATGCACGGTGGGCACCACCGCGCGGCCGCTTTGTTCACAGGCGGCAATGGCGACGCCTTGCCAATGTTCAGTGCGTTTTTCGGCACGGTCGCCGCTGAGTTTGGTCACGCAGCGCTCAGTACTGAGCGGGTAAATCTCGGTCACGCCGAGTTCGACTGCTTTCTGGATGGTGTAATCCATACGGTCACCGCTGGAAATCCCTTGCAGCAATCGAATCGCAAGTGGTGATTCGTTGCTGACTTGCACGTGGCTGAGTACTTCAACCTGGGCGGACTTTTTCTCTATGCTGGTGAGTGCGCACTGGTAGTCAAAGCCATCGCCACAAAACAGGGTCAGTGTATCGCCCACCTTGAGCCGCATCACCCTCACTGCATGCGCCATGGCGTTTTCACTCAACGGGGCTTGCTGGCCGACAGTTAATGCGATCGGGCTATGAAATCGTAAATTACTCATGATTGGCATTGTAACCAAAATGCCACTATTTATGGCGCTAGCGTGGTGCGCATGGCGATGCGGGCGCGCTGTCCACAAGATTCACCTCGGCGCCTTAATCACGTACCATAATGCTTTGAATTTAATGGCAGGAGTATTCTGATGGCAAGTATTAGCCCACCCGTATGTGATTTTGGTTGGAAAGCCCCTCTGTTTAATCTGTTTAGCACTGATAAAAAGGCGGTCAGCATCAGCGATAGCATGGGCTCAAACGGCTTGTTGGTGATGTTTATCTGCAATCATTGCCCGTATGTTAAAGCCATATTGCCGCGGCTGATTGCTGATGTGCGCGAGCTGCAAGCCTTGGGCATCAATACCGTGGCTATTTCGAGTAACGATGACTTCGAATATCCTGAAGATAGCTTTGAAAACATGCAAAAAATTGCCACCGAGATGCAGTTTCCTTTCCCTTATTTGTGGGATGAGCGGCAAACTGTGGCGCAAGCTTATGGTGCGGTCTGTACGCCTGATTTCTTCGGCTTTAATAAAAACTTCGAGCTGCAATACCGTGGCCGTTTTGATGAAAGCCGCAAGGAAACCGCGCCTGAAAGTACGCGCGACCTGTTTAATGCCATGAGGCTGGTGGCCGAAACCGGGAGAGGGCCACAGGAACAGATCGCAAGTATCGGTTGTTCGATTAAGTGGAAAGAGTAACGCTTAACCCGGTGTGCCATCAATGCGTGGTTGACTGAGTATCGGCCAATAGACGATAGCAAATAGCGTGAATGCGGCGATCCAGCTGCTGGCGGCTAGCATCACCGATAGGCGATAAAACTCTGGTAGTACGATGGGCAGGAGCACCCTGCTCAGGGTGGCGACAATGACCAGGCCAAATATCCAGACCACGCTGCGCGGTGGGGTGTGGATATTGCGGCCGGTGTGACCTAATGAGACGCGTGCCATCATAGCCAGTGTAATCACGCCGATGCCGCCAATGGCCCAGCAGTGAATCGCTAAAATGACGGGGACACTGCCTGCGAGGAAACTCAGCGTATAGAGTAGAAAACCGAGGTTAATCAGCCACAGTCCACAGTAGAAGCTCCATAATAAAGGCACTTGCCAGATACCGGGCGTATGCCAGCGCCATAATCTGAAACCAGCACTCAAAGTGATAGTGAGCCCTAACACTGCATTCAGTATTCCGGCATTAACGGTCAGGATGTTGATCAGCAAGGCTGCCAGGCACACCATCAGCAAACGGTCTATCCAGGCGCTGTTTTTCAGAGCAACTTCTTCTTTGACGCCACGTTCGATAAACATCGGCAAGATGCGGCGGCTGATCACCATAATCAGGCTCACATTAAGCAACAGGCCTATCCATAGCGCCGCGTGTGCGCCATGGCTTGTCCAGCCCAGCGCCTGGGTGTAAAACGCCACATTGCCCATGGTGAGAAGTACCACTTTTGACAGCACGCCGAGTTGTCGCCACTGTTTAACTTTGATGATTGGCTGCGCGACAGCGGCAATCAGCCAGCCATTAAATAGCAGGTCGAAGATCGCGGCCAATAATACATAGTCTGGGGCAATCAACATTACACCGCGGGCAATGACCCAGCAGGCAACAAGACCTAGTAGCGGGCGGCCATGCAGGGTTGGTATGCCGGTCCAGTTTTTCACTGCGGTGAGCAGAAATCCCGCAATTACGGCAAAAGCAAAGCCATACAGCATTTCATGGGCATGCCATTGTGAGGCTGAAATAGTTGTGGAAGATTGTGCGTTATATTGAAAATAACGCGCCATCCAAACCGCCATAGACAGTGTCGCAAAGGTGGCCGCCAGCAGGAAGAAAGGCCGGAAACCGAGGTTGAATAAAGCAAAGCCTTGCGTGGGTAGTTTGCGGCTGGGCGGAGAGATTTGAATCAGCGGCTGCATAGGGAAACTCCTGTCAATCTGATAATAGATCTCAGCATAGCAATTTAAAGTTGCATTGTAAATGAAACATATATTAGAATGCACATCATGCAGCTAAACAAATTTACCGATATTGGTTTGCGCGTCTTGATGTATTTGTCACAGTCGCGCTTTGACCAGCAAGTGACCATAGACGAGATCGCCAGCACGTTTGATCTGCCGCGCAACCATTTGATTAAAGTGATTACGCGCCTGAACAAACTGGGTTGGATCAAGGCAACACGTGGTCGCAATGGTGGCTTGGAGTTGAATCCGGAGTCACTGCAGTTGCGTATAGGTGATATTTTGCGCGAGCTTGAGAATACGACTGAGCTGATTAATTGCGAAAAACCGATGTGCCGATTTCATGGCGACTGCCTGCTCAAAGGGGCTTTGCAAGCCGGGCTGGAGTCGTTTTATGCGCATATGAACCAGCACCGGTTGTTCGATATCGTCAATCACAACACCAGGGAAAAAATTATTTCCATGCATAAAACCCACGCGGCCTAAGTGGGGTGCGGCCTGTGAAAGCAGGCTATTTTTTGATGTTAAAAGTTGCATTTTAGATGCTATTTAAAAGGAGTGTTTATGTTATCCAGTAGTGCCCGTCCGTATATCCAGGCCAGTGTCCCCGTATTGCAGGCGCATGGCGTGGCCATTACCACCACGTTTTACAGCAATATGTTTAACGCGCATCCTGAGTTGAAAAACCTGTTTAATATGGGCAACCAGGCCAATGGTAGCCAGCAGCAGTCACTGGCTGCTGCCGTGTTCGCCTATGCTGCCAATATTGATAATGCAGCGGCACTGCAACCGGTGATTGAGCGTATCGTGCATAAGCATGCTGCGGTAGGCATCAAGCCAGCGCATTACCCGATTGTGGGTCGCCATTTGCTGGGCGCGATTGCTGAAGTGTTGGGTGACGCGGCCACGCCCCCACTGATTGCCGCCTGGGATGAGGCCTACTGGTTGCTGGCAGGGGAGTTTATCGCCGCAGAAGCCCGCTTATATCAAAGCACCGGTTATGCCGCAGACCAATGGATAGCGGCGCGTATCACAGAGTTAACGCCCGCCGCAGAAGGTATCCTGTCGATTGTGCTGGCGGCAGAAGATCATGCATTGCCTGCGTTCAAGGCCGGGCAATATGTTAGTGTCGCCGTCACCCTGCCGGATGGTGCGCGCCAGATCCGTCAATACAGCCTGTCAGATGCCGAGCAAAAAGACACTTACCGCATTAGCGTCAAACGCGAGGCTGGGGATATGCCAACACCGCAAGGCACGGTGTCCAATTGGTTGCATCAATACGCCAAGGTTGGCGGACAGTTACTGATCAGCCATCCTTATGGCGAATTTACGCCAGCTTTGCAAGCCAGCACACCACTGGTGCTGATCTCAGCAGGCGTGGGCATAACGCCTATGCTGTCCATGTTGAAAACACTACAGCAAGCGCAGGCTAAGCGCGAGGTGTGGTTTTTGCATGCAGCGCGCACCATGCAGCATGTGCCACACCTGGATGAACTGATTGCCAGTTGCGAGCAAATGTCATCACTGCACTTGGGTTTATATATTGAAGAGAAACCCGGTTTTGCAACAGAGCGCCTGGTGCATCAGGGCCGCATGCGTGTGAACGAGTGGGCATTCAATGCTGACCTGAATGCACAATATTACCTGTGTGGCCCGCTGCCATTCATGATAGAGCAGTGGCAAGCCTTACTGGCATTAGGGATTCCACCGCAATACATCCACCGCGAAGTGTTCGGCCCGGAAAGCCTGAGTCAGGCTGCCTAGCATGTAAAGGCAGCATCATTCACCAACTGGCGTTAGAATGACGTTCTTTAGCGTCACGCAGGAAAGGTAGTTCGCATGCAAAAACAACTCAAGTGGGGCATTCTCGGTGCTGCGCGGGTCAATGAACGTTTGTTACCCGCCATCGTAGAGGCCAGTAACTCGCAATTGGTGGCCATCGCCAGCCGCCGTGCCGGGGCAGCCAAGGCCACGCTGGATAAATATGCACCCAACCTGGGTGGCGTCACTTGCTATGACGACATGGATAGCCTGCTGGCGGACAGCAATGTGGAGGCCGTGTACTGCCCGATGGCCAACGAGGAGCATGCCGAATGGGCGCTGAAGGCGATTCAGGCGGGCAAACATGTGCTGATTGAAAAACCGATGACCACCAATCTGGCCGATATCGATACCATTGAATCTGCGGCCAAAGCCAAAGGCCTGACGGTGATGGAGGGCTTTATGTACCGCTTTCATCCGCAGCATGCCAAAGTGGTCGAGCTGGTGGCCTCCGGCCTGATCGGCGATGTGCTGTCCTGCCGCGCCAGTTTTTCATTCCTGATGGCGCCGTCGCGTATGTACCGTATCAACCGTGATATGGCAAACGGTGGCGGAGCGATGTGGGATATTGGGCCTTATGCGATACACGCTTTGCGCTGGTGTTTTGGCAAAGACAATGTGCCTGCCGAACCGCAACATGTGGTGGCTTATGGCAAACTGAATGAACATGGTGCTGATGTGGTGGCCAGTGGCGTGCTCGATTTTGGGCCGGATGCGCAAGGTCGTGCGCGTTTTGGCAACTTTGACGTCAGCTTCGAGCGTGGCCGCAAAGCTGAGTATGAAATCATTGGCGATAAGGGTTGGATCAAGTGCCACAATATGTGGGCGTACCCAGGTGATGACCCGGTGATTAGCTGGGAGGCCGGTGGTAAATCAGAAACTATCGTGTTGCCTAAAGCCAATCACTTTAATTTAGAGATTGAACACTTTAGTGATTGCGTGCTTTATGGCAAAGCGCCTTTGCTGACGTTTGATGATGCGCGTGGCAATTGCAAAGCGATTGAAGCGGTGATCACCGCGTTAAAGCGCTAAAGTGAGCTCAATAAAAAAGGATGCCCAGCATCCTTTTTTATTATTTAAATCTTGCCGTGCTTTTAGATCTTTCCATCTAAGCCCATCTGGTAATACTTATGCACGATTTTTTCCTGGTTTTCCAGTAACCAATCAATGCTAGGCTCATTGCGCAAGGCTTTCTGGATCGCCTTGAAAGTCGCTTCGCGGTGAATATCAAACAGGGCTTTGTGGTCGATTTTTTCCTGTTCCAGAATCGCCGGGCTTAGCCACACGGAGACGATAATGCCCAGGTCATTGGCTTTTTCTTTCGGGATATCACCGCTACGCACCGCATCCAGCACACCGTTGGCAATCGCGCCTTGCACGGTGCCCATCAAGATATTGGTATAACGTGGGTCTTTCACCGTCACTTTGCTCACCATCAAGGTCGCCGGGCGCACCATAATGTCGGTATTCATAATCGCCAGCACACGGGTGTGGCCTTTGACCTGGTCACCCAGCAGGTTGGCAAATGCCGTGCCCATAGGGCCATTCATTTCGCCAATGGCGACTTCGGGTTCTGCGGCCGTGCCGGGTGGGCCGCCAGCGACCAGTGCTTCACCTACACGCATGATAATTCGTTCGTCAGACATCATTACTTCCTTTGCTATCAATGTTTTGTCATGGTAGGGGAAACCCTCACTGAAAGCTACCCTTGCAGGCAGTAGAATGACCTTTTTCATAGGTCAGCCATAGCAAAACCATCATGAGAAAAAGGTGATTAACGCTTGAAGAAAAACGGGTTCTAGTGAATAATCTAGCCTTTCCGTAAAAGGCAGGTTTTCCGGGCTTTTTAAAGAATTCAATCAAGGTTTTGCAGCTTTTTGTGTAAGACCGCTCACTTTCACTCTAGGGAGAAAACAATGGCAACTCGTGTCGACTTGTGCAACGCCATCCGTGCTCTGAGCATGGACGCTGTACAAAAAGCAAACTCCGGCCACCCAGGCGCACCTATGGGCATGGCTGAAATTGCTGAAGTATTGTGGAACCACAATCTGAGCCACAACCCAACTAACCCACAATGGGCTAACCGTGACCGTTTCGTATTGTCCAACGGCCATGGCTCTATGTTGATCTACTCCTTGCTGCACCTGACCGGTTACGATTTAGGTATTGAAGATATCAAGACTTTCCGTCAATTGCACTCCCGCTGTGCTGGCCACCCTGAGTACGGCTACGCACCAGGCATTGAAACCACTACAGGTCCATTGGGCCAAGGTATTGCTAACGGCGTTGGTTTCGCCATGGCAGAAAAACTGCTGGCTGACCAATTCAACAAGCCAGGCCACAACATCGTTGACCACTACACATACGTGTTCCTGGGCGACGGTTGTATGATGGAAGGCGTTTCTCACGAAGCATGTGCACTGGCTGGTACTTGGGGCCTGGGCAAACTGGTTGCTTTCTGGGATGACAACGGTATTTCTATCGACGGCCACATCGAAGGCTGGTACACAGACGACACCGTAGGCCGCTTCAAAGCATACGGCTGGCACGTTGTTTCAGTAGATGGTCACGACCAGGCTGCGATTCAAAAAGCAATCGACGAAGCTAAATCAGTGACTGACAAACCATCACTGATCTGCTGTAAAACAATCATCGGTAAAGGTTCACCAAACAAATCCGGTTCACACGACTGCCACGGTTCCGCACTGGGCGACGCAGAAGTTGCTGCAACACGTGCTGAAATCGGCTGGCCACACGAGCCGTTTGTTATTCCTGCTGACGTATACGCTGGCTGGGATCAAAAAGCTAAAGGTGCTGAGCGCGAATCTGCTTGGGACGCTAAATTTGCTGCTTACGCAGCTGCATTCCCAGCTGAAGCTGCTGAGTTCAAACGCCGTATGGCAGGTGAATTGCCAGCTAACTGGAAAGCATTGACTGACGCAATCATTGCTGAAACTAACGAAAAAGCTGAGAAATTGGCTACTCGTCAAGCTTCACAAAAAGCAATTACTGCTTTGGCTCCAATCTTGCCAGAATTCCTGGGCGGTTCAGCTGACTTGACAGGTTCTAACCTGACAGCATCTAAAGACTTCAAACACGTGAGTGGTAAAGAGCCTGGCAACTACATCTCTTACGGTGTACGTGAGTTCGGTATGTCTGCCATCATGAACGGTATGGCATTGCACGGTGGCTTGTTGCCATACGGCGGTACTTTCCACATGTTCTCTGACTACATGAAAAACGGCATGCGTATGTCTGCGTTGATGCATCAACGTGTGGTTTACGTATTGACCCATGACTCTATCGGTCAAGGCGAAGATGGTCCTACACACCAACCAGTAGAAAATACTTCTGGTTTGCGTATGATTCCTCGTATGGATGTATGGCGCCCAGCTGACTCTACAGAAACAACCGTTGCATGGGTTGCTGCAGTAGAGCGTACTGAAGGCCCAACCAGCTTGGTATTGAGCCGTCAAGCTGTGCCAGGCATCAAGCACGACGCTAAAGACTTCGACCTGATCCGCAAGGGTGGCTATGTATTCTCTGACGTTGCTGGTAAAGCTGATGTCATCATCATCGCTAACGGTTCCGAGTTGGATCTGGCCATTCAAGCGGCTGCTGAATTGAACGCTGCTGGTACTAAAGTGCGTGTGGTCTCCATGCCATCCACTAACGTATTCGACCGTCAAGACCAAGCTTACAAAGACAGCGTATTGACTCCAGGCGTTAAACGCGTGGCTGTTGAAGCTGCTCACCCAGACTTCTGGCGTAAGTATGTAGGTATTGAAGGTGCAGTTGTTGGTATCGATACCTTCGGCGAATCCGCACCAGGCGGCGCACTGTTCAAACACTTCGGCTTCACAGTTGAAAACGTAGTCAACACAGTTAAGTCCGTACTGTAATTGTTGACGAAGTTTCAGTGAAGGCTAACCTTTAGGTTATGCCGGAGCTAAAATGTTGTGAACACAGTGAAATCTGTTCTGTAATTTAGAGCAGTCGCTATAAAAAACCGCTTCCTAGTGAAGCGGTTTTTTTACGTTCACGCCTAAATGGCGTTATAACGTTATGATGCTATAATGTCTGAAAATTCATTCACAGGAGAACTCAAATGGCCGAATTGTCCAAACGTTCAACCGTCTATTTTGACCCAGCTATTCATCAAGCTTTGCGCTTAAAAGCAGCCACCAATCACAGCTCACTTTCTGAACTGGTAGATGAAGCTGTGAGACTGTTAATGCGTGAAGACCAAGAGGATTTGGATGCCATCAATCAGCGCGCGAACGAGCCGGAGATAAGCTACGAAGCGATGCTCAATGCTTTAAAGCAAGATGGCAAAATATAGTATTAGTTTTAAAGCCTCGGTTGCCAAAGACCTGCGTGCCATCCCCAAGCCGGATGTGGCACGTATACTCAGCCGTATTAATACCTTGGCAGAAGATCCTCGTGCAGATGGCTGCATCAAACTCACGGGGCATGATTGCTACCGTGTCAGGCAAGGGCTCTACCGCATTGTCTATGAGATTCACGACGATAGGTTGGTGGTGTTGGTGATTAAGGTCGGTCACCGTTCAAGCATTTACGATCAGGTTTAAATGCCGCCCAATGAGGCGGTTTTTTTTATATCTGATATTGCGAAATCTCTTTGCGCGACAAGCGAACTAGGGTATTCAATAATAACCCTGTAAAATATATGGTTTTATTGTTTGCACCAAGAAAGTCCGTATGTCTACATTACCAGCCTGCCCGCAATGCCAATCTGAATATACCTATGAAGACGGTGATAACTACATCTGCCCAGAATGTGCAAATGAATGGAGCAAGGTCGCAGCGGCAGATTCAGAAGAAGTAAAAGTCGTGCGTGATGCCAACGGTAATGTGCTGCAAGATGGCGATACCATTACCGTAATCAAAGACCTGAAGGTCAAAGGCTCTTCGTCAGTGGTGAAAGTGGGTACTAAAGTAAAAAACATCCGCCTGGTCGATGGTGACCATGACATCGACTGCAAGATTGATGGGTTTGGGGCGATGAAGTTGAAGTCGGAATTTGTGAAAAAGGCTTAATAATCCGACTAAATCCGTTCGTAGCTTAGAAATAGCTTTATGACTATCTCTGTTTTCGTAATGAGTTGATTATGAATATCTTAAGGGGGTATTGCAGTCGACACCATCATTCACTTTTTTAATTTGCTGGGAAAACTGCAGCTTGCCTTTTAGGGACTTAATTAGAGCGGACCTATGCTCTGAAGGTACTGAGGTGGCGATTGCTTTTCGCGCCTCCGTAATGCTGAGTAGTCTCTCATTCGGCACTTTGCATTGATTGCAGTGTACCGCTACGCCAGTAACAATCTTAGTTGCTGATTTGGTATAAGTAATAGTTTTCTTTTTACTATATTTATAGCCATGGCGATTGATCAGTCTTGTAACTCTATTGATGAGTTCTCTTGATGCATTTGTGCCTGAAATAGTTAGATCATCCACGTACAGAGTGAACGTGCAGCCTGTTTTCTTTGCGAGATCATTTACATTATCGAAGAGGGGTTTATTCGCGAAGAATGCTACATAGCCGCTAATCGAGCTGCCGGTAGGTAGAAACTTTTGCTGAAAGCAGCAGATATTCGCAAGTATCATCGCTATATCGTTTGCGCACTTAAACTCTCTAACAAACATCTCTTTGACTTTATGAGCTGAAGTGTTTGGATAAAATCCCGAGATGTCTGTTTTGACTAAGGGATGATATCCTCTATGCTCATACGCATTTTCCACATATGAGCGCCCCTTTCGAGAGTAAACATAATCTGGTGTGATTATTCTTGAGAAGTATCTCGCTATTCTTTTATGTACCTCTTCTAACCAGCCGATAGGGTGTTGGATTTCTCTGTTTTTTTCATTAGTGAAAGTGCGATAGGATTCTGGTTTAAGTAATTTATCCAGTCTATTGAGATGAATATGCAATACTGATTCAAGCTGCTTTTTGCCGCGAATTGCGTAAAGAGGAGATTGATCGATTGAATATTGCTTACGCATTCTCTTCTAATGTTTCTTTCTCATTAATCCATTCAAGTAACCGCAGAATTTTATCTGCAGCCGCGATTCTTAACTTTTGAGTCGATGATGAGTTTCCAAGTTGCTCAGAAAACAGCATTATCGAAGAAACAGGCATCTTGAAGGTAATTGAATACTTTGTAAGCAAATCAATACCAGGAGTCTTTTCACCCTTTTCAATTTCGCAAAGGTAGGAGTTGGAAATATCAAGTTTTTTAGCCAAATCTGTTTGGCTGTATTGATGATATGTTCTGAGTAATTTAAGTGCTCTGTTCAGCATGATTTCACCGTTAAAAATAAGAGGGTGTTAGCCCGCAAAGTGATCGTAGATTTTCAGAACCAGATTGAATATGTTTAGGGCAAATACAGCAATCCTAAAAATAATCGGCCTTCGAAACCACGATTTAACCTTGCTAGCCAACCCTTGACGCTTTGTGGGTTTAGGACTGCACATGGCAATTCTCCTTGGTTATCTCGTTTGCACCATGCAAACGATCCGCTTACATAACCTTGAAGAGCTAGCATCAAGTTTTAACCTCTTATCCAAATGCACGTCTGAAACCGTTTTTCAGACGTGCCTGCATCGAGTCAGACTACGTTCGTAACTTGGAATGTTACTTGGTCAGTACATGAGCGGGATACACGTTAGAGCCTAGGCTCCACAGCTGATTCCTCAGCCAGTACAACGAAGCGGTTTTGCTCTTTTAACCACGAAATGATTAAAGCATATTTAAACTTCTTGTGTCAAACATTATTCGCTAATAGCGAATAATGTTTTAATTATAGGCATATATCTTCTGGTCGAAAACGTTGTCGCTTATCGCAATGGCCAAACGCGAGCATGTTAATTTGGTGCCACACATCAATTGAAGCTTAAATGTATTTCCACTATTCCTACACTGTTTTCAGTAACTGTCTGATACCGCTATCTTTCTCAGAAATTATCATTTAACTACTAAAAATTTAAATTAGATGAGGAGGCTGTATGTCATCGTTCGTTCTGTATCTTATCGGGTTCGCTATTCTGATTGGCGGGATTGCATGGGCGCTGGTTGAGGCGGGTGTGCCGCATTTGTACATTGTGATTGCTTCAGTGATACTCACCGGTATAGGTATATTAAAAGCGGTTTCACACACCCGAACTAAGGATATTTCCCGTAGCTAAGATAGGCGCAGTTTTGCTGTCGCCAAATCAAGTTTCTGAAGTGAATGTAATGAACAATCTGAATAAAACTGATTTAACGCTGGATGGCTTGAGTATTGTTGGACTGTATCTGGAAGATGTATTTTCGGTATGGGAGCATTTCGACAAAAATGCGAATAAGTACTTTACCGTTTTTATGATCAATAACTCCCGCATCACTGTGCCAGCAACTGAAGCCAATGCGGCATTACTGTATAAGAGCGGCCAGCCAGTGTCTGAGTTTGTCGTGAATGACGGTATTGTGGATGAGATTGAAATTAGCAAATAGCAGCGTGGCCTAGCCAAACTGGGCAGCTGCTGCCCGATTCATGATAATTCGTAGCAACATTTGCATGCAATTGCATTAAACCAATTGGCCTGAGCCAACTCTCAAATATAATCCCTTATATTTCCTATTCTCAGGTTATCCAAATGCGAACCGAAAACGCCGTTGCACCAAAAACCATCTACCTCAAGGACTACACACCTGCGCCTTATCACGCTGTGCAGGTAAATTTGAGTTTTAACCTGTTGCCGGGTAAAACCATTGTCACCTCTGAAGTGAAATATGTGAAAAATCCGGCGGGTGTGTCGAATGATCTGGTGCTGGATGGTGAAGATCAGAAAATCATTTCTGTTACTTTGAATGGTCAGCCATTTGATGCTTACACCGTGGCTGATGGGCAAATGACGATAACGAATCTAGGCAATGAATTCACGTTAACCATCGTCAGTGAGATTGACCCGGCAGCGAATACGGCGCTGGAGGGGTTGTATCAATCACAGGGTAACTATTGCACGCAGTGCGAGGCGGAAGGCTTCAGGCGGATTACGTACTATCAGGATCGCCCTGATGTGCTGAGTGTGTTCACCGTGCGCATTGAGGCAGATGCCAAGTTGTATCCAGTGTTGCTGTCTAACGGTAATTTGCAGGAAGAGGGCGCTTTGCCGGATGGCCGTCATTTCCGCGTCTGGCATGATCCTTTCCCTAAACCTTGTTATTTGTTTGCGCTGGTGGCGGGCGATTTGCAGCGTGTGGCGGATACGTTTACGACCATGTCTGGCCGCAAAGTGGATTTGCATATTTATGTGCGGGCTGGTGATGAAAAGCAGTGCGACCATGCGATGGAATCACTGAAAAAGTCGATGAAGTGGGATGAGGAAGTGTATGGCCGCGAGTATCAGCTCGACTTGTTCAATATCGTCGCGGTGAGCGATTTTAATATGGGCGCGATGGAAAACACCTCGCTCAATATTTTCAATACGGCGCTGGTGCTGGCGCATCAGGAAACCGCGACCGACAGCGATTTTATGAGTGTGGAAGGCGTGATTGGTCACGAGTATTTTCACAACTGGACCGGTAACCGCGTGACTTGCCGTGACTGGTTCCAGCTGTCGCTGAAAGAAGGCTTTACCGTGTTCCGTGACCAGGAGTTCAGCTCGGACCTGAACTCGCGTGCGGTGCAGCGTATCGACGATGTGAACGGTTTGCGTCGCTTGCAGTTTGCTGAAGATGGCAGTCCGCTGGCACACTCGGTACAGCCTGACCAGTTTATTGAGATCAGCAACTTTTACACCAAAACCATTTATGAAAAAGGCGCCGAACTCATCCGCATGCAGCATACCTTGCTGGGCGCGGAGACGTTCCGCAAAGCCACCGATTTGTATTTTGACCGTTATGACGGTCACGCTGTGACTTGTGATGATTTTGTGCAATGTATGGCGGATGCCTCTGGCCGTGATTTGTCGCAATTTTTCCGCTGGTATAAACAGGCGGGCACGCCGACCTTGCAAGTCAGCAGTCAGTACGATGCAGCAAAGCAAAGCTATACGCTGACTTTCAAGCAATCACAAGCTGATACGCCTGGACAAACCGATAAGCAACCACTGCATATTCCAGTGGCAATTGGTTTGCTGGACGCACAAGGCAAAGAGATTCTGCCGACCCGCGTGCTGGAAGTCACTGCGCGCGAGCAATCATTCACGTTTGTCGATTTGCCGGGTAAACCTGTACCTTCCATTTTGCGTGGCTTCTCTGCGCCAGTGAAGCTGGAAACGGATTTAAGTGATGATGATCTGCGCTTGCTGCAAGTGCATGACACTGACGGTTTTAACAAATGGGAGGCGGGCCAGACACTGGCATTGCGTACCATTCAGCGCGTGATGGCAGACCCACAAGCGGATATCAGCCAGTTTATTGCAGATGTAGGGACATTGATTGCGCAAGGCTTGAGCGGGCAGGGTGATAAAGCGCTGCTGGCGCGGGCCCTGAGTTTGCCGATGATAGGCGTGATCGGGCAGTATCTGCCCGTCATAGACCCGGCAGCGATTGATGCGGCGCGCACCAGCATCCTGACGCAGATTAAACGTGCCCATAAAGATGCATTAGCGGCGCTGTACGACGCGAATAGCAATCCGGGCACATTCTCGGTCACGCCAGAGGCGATGGGCCGCCGTGCGTTGCAAAATGCGGTGCTGGAAATCCTCACTGTCACTAATGGCACGGGTTGCGCTGCACGTGCAAAAGCGCATTATGATGCGGCAGATAATATGACCGACAGGGTCGCCGCGCTGGCTTGCCTGGCCGATAGTACCCAGCCGCAACGCGCAGAAGTGTTTGCTGACTTCTACCAGGCATTTGAAAACTATCCGCTGGTGGTCGATAAGTGGTTCTCGCTGCAAGCGCTGGCGAATCGCGATGCGATTTTTGATGACCTGGCCATGTTGCGCAAGCATCCGGATTTCAATATCAAGAACCCAAACCGCGTGCGCTCGCTGTATACCGCGTTCGCAATTAATAACCCGGTCAAATTCCACGACCCAAGCGGTAAAGGCTATGCTTTTTTGCGTGATGCGATTATCGAGCTCAACACGATTAACCCACAGATTGCCGCACGCATGGTGACGCCATTGCGCGAGTGGAAGCGTTATACACCTGCGTTACAAGCGCAGATGAAAGCGGCGCTGGAAGCGATTCTGGCGACGCCTAACCTGTCTGGCGATGTGTTTGAAGTAGTCAGTAAGAGCTTGAACGGTTAACCGCTGCGAGGTATTTAAAAAGGGAGGCGGACGCCTCCCTTTTGTTTTGGTACGGCGCAGGCGCGTGACCAATTCTATTTTTCTGTTGTTAATATTGGTTATTGATATTATCTAATGTTAATATTTGTTGTTTTAACGAATATTAACTTTGGTATGCGTGAGTTATTCTCCTCAGCAAGGCAGCGGTTATCTAAGGTCTTGCCCCATTTTTCAACATTAAGTTTTCCGGGATACTCAATTGGCTTGCTTTTGCTACTTGCTACCTATGCAGACGTGTCTAGTGCTGCAGAGCCGTTGAATCTGCCGAATGAGAATGCGCAGCAATACCAGCGTCAATTAGAGCGCGAACGGCAGTTGCAACAACAGCAACAACAGCAACAGCCGCATGTGGATACGCGCGAGGCGACTTCCCAATTGCAAAAATCGGCGATGCAGCCTTCTGAGGTCATGCCCATTGAAGAGTTACCTTGTTTTGCGATTCAGGAAGTCAGTTTAAGCTCAACCGATCAAACGATTGTGGCAGCTTTTCAGTTTGCGCTTGATGCAACGCTTAAAGCCGGCGAAAAAGGCAAGCCTTTACTCGGGCGATGCTTGGGTGTCGAGGGCATTAATGCTTTATTGGCGCGCGTGCAAAATCGCATTATCGCGCGTGGCTACGTCACTACGCGCGTGTTGGTCGGGCCGCAGGATTTGAGTGGCGGCCACCTAGTGTTAACGGTGATCCCCGGCCGTATTCATCAGATCAGGCTGGCGGCAGATGCTAATCCGCATGTGTCGTTATGGAATGCCTTACCCATGCAAGCGGGCGACTTGTTGAATCTGCGTGATATTGAGCAGGCGCTCGAGAATCTCAAACGCGTGCCAACGGCTGACGCGGATATCCGCATTGAGCCCGCCGCCGCAGAAGATGCTTCTACGCCTGGGTTAAGCGATGTGGTGATCCAGTACCAGCGGCAGTTTCCAGCACGGGTGACATTGAGTGCAGACGATGGCGGCACGCGTTCTACCGGCCGCTACCAGGGCGGCGTGACCGTGTCGCTGGATAGTGTGACCACGCTGAATGATTTACTGTATGTGAGCCATAACCAGGACCTGGGTGGCGGGCAGGACGGTCGCCGTGGTAATGAAAGCACTACAGTCAGTTACTCCATCCCCTGGGATTACTGGATGTTGGGCGTGACCGCTTCTAATAGCCATTTTTACCAGCAAGTGGCAGGCATCAACCAAAGCTATATTTTTAGCGGTGATAGCGAAAGCGTTGAGGCCAAGTTGGCACGGCTGATTTTTCGTAATGCGTTTAATAAGACCTCGCTCTCGGTCAAAACCTTTTTACGCAGCTCTAGCAACTACATTAACGAGACCGAAATTGAGGCGCAGCACCGCCGTGTGGCTGGTTTTGAATATGGGCTGGATCAAAGCTGGTATTTAGGACCTGCAGTGCTTGATTATCGCCTGGCTTACCGCAGGGGCACTGGGGCTTATCACAGTCTGGCGGCACCAGAACAGGCGTTTGGTGAGGGCACTTCGCGCATGCGGTTATGGTTGGCCGATATAAATTTCAGAGCCCCTTTTCAATTACACATGCCGTGGGGCGCTCAAGCCTTGCAATACGGTGCCAATCTCAGGGCGCAAAGTAACCTCACCCCGCTCACGCCGCAAGACCGTTTCAGCCTGGGTAACCGCTATACCGTGCGCGGTTTTAATGGCGAGCAATTGTTGCTCGGTGACCACGGCTGGTTTTTGCGCAACGAGTTGTTGGTGCCATTTGCCAGTAGCAGCCACGCCGTTTATCTAGGCGTCGATTACGGTGAAGTGGGCGGGCAATCCACACGCTATTTGCCGGGCAAGCAACTGGCCGGTGCCGTGCTCGGCCTGCGCGGCAATATTGCCGTCAAGGCCGCTCAACTCAATTACGACCTGTTCTGGGGGCAGCCACTGCATGTGCCAGAGGGCATGCAGGCCGATGGCAGCGTGACCGGATTTAACCTGAATGTCAGCTTTTAGCTGCTAACAATCACAAGCAAGGCAAAGTGAGATTGCAATGAACACACACATGTATCGTATTGTTTTTAACCAGTTGCGTGGTATGTGGATGGTGGTGGCCGAAGTCGTCAGCACAAGAGGCAAACTTAAAAGCAGCCAAAAGCGCAGCGCGTCAAAGGGTGCGCTTCCTCAGCAAGCATTCGCGCTGACACGTACGGCACAGTGGGCCTTGCTAGCGTTTGGCAGCATGGCGTTCGTGACCGCACAAGCTGATATTGTCGCTGATCCAGGCGCACCGGCATCACAGCAGCCCTTTCTGACCAACGCCGCGAACGGCGTGCCATTGGTTAATATCCAAACACCCGATAGTCATGGGCTCTCGCACAATACCTATCAACAGTTTGACGTGATGCAAAATGGTGTGATTCTCAACAATAGCCGCACCAATGTACAGACCCAGCTAGGTGGCTGGGTGCAGGGCAACCCAAATCTGGCGACAGGCACGGCGCGCACGATTTTGAACGAGGTGAATTCTACGCAGCCCAGCCTGCTGAATGGGTTTATTGAAGTCGCCGGTAGCCGTGCGCAAGTCATTGTGGCTAACCCGGCAGGTATTAGCTGCAATGGTTGTGGATTTATTAATGCCTGGCGTGCCACATTGACCACGGGCACCCCGGTGTTTACTGGTGGCGATTTAAGCGCATACCGCGTCACCGGTGGTGTGATCCAGTTTCTTGGTACAGGCATGGATACCAGCGCGATGGACTACACCGATATCATCAGCCGCGCCGTGGTGGCTAATGCAGGGGTGTGGGCCAAAACCTTGAATGTTGTACTCGGCACACAGCAGGTGAATGTCGCCAGCAATGGCGATATCGGCACCCTGACGCCTGTTGCTGCCCGCAATGAGCCTGTGCCACAGGTGGCGCTGGATGTCGCCGCGCTGGGCGGGATGTATGCAGGCAAGATACACCTGATAGGCACTGAATTGGGTTTGGGGGTAAATAACCAGGGCGTGATCGCTGCTACCACAGGTGAGTTGAGTATGAATATCAACGGGCAGTTAAGCAACCACAATAGCCTCGTGGCGCAAGGCAATATGGCGCTGAAGAGTAGCAGCCTGCAAAACACTGGCGAGGTGTTGTCTGGTGCTGACATGCACATTGATACTGGTGATTTAAACAACCAGAATAAAATCATTGCAGCTACGTCATTGACCGTGAATGCCAACCACATCAGCAATGCCAACGCCTTATTGGCTGCCGGGCAGGATATGAATATGACTGCTAATCAATTATCTGGTGATGGCCGGGTGATTGCTGGCGGCAACCTCACCGCCAACTTGCAGCAAGACTACCTGCAAACCACAGGCTTGATGCAGGCCGATGGCGATCTGTCATTATCTTCCCTTGGCGCCATTGTGAATCAGACCAGCATCCTGGCAGGAAACACGCTGCTGATTCAGGCTGATCGATTAAACAATAGCGGTGAGTTAAGCGGTGCGGATACCGAATTGACGATCATCGATACCTTGATGAACACGGGTTTGATTGATGGCAGCAATACGTTTATTCAAGCAGATACCTTGACTAATCAGGGTACGGGCCAAATCTTTGGTGACCATGTGGCGATTCAAGCTCGCCGCTTAAATAACCTGGCGCAAACCGTGAACGGTGTCAGTGATGCTGCCACCATCGCTGCCCGTGAGCGTCTTGAACTTGGCGTGTCTGAGGCCTTGGTCAATCAGTCCGGCAGCATGATTTTCAGTCTGGGCGAACTGTCTATCGGTCGCGAACTGGATGCACAGCATGGCGCAACAGGCCAGGGTGATAGTCTGGTGAATAGCGATGCCACCATAGAAGCCGATGGCAATATGCAACTCAATATGGCCTCTATCCAGAACTTGAATGCAGGAGTGACGACGGAATCTGTGGAGACGGGCACCGTCAGTTATGACCAGTTTACTCCCCGAGGCCAAGGTGGTTTGTATAACAGCCAGGATTATCCGTTGTGGCAAATTGGCAACGAAAATATCTCCTGGCGTTATGGCAGTACTTACAACTTACCGTTTAATTTTCGCGAATACTGGCGCTATATTTACCACGGGACTACTTTTGAGACACGCGTTGTTTCTAGCCAACCCGCCGGAATCATCGCTGGCGGCAACCTGACCCTGCTGGGTAATGTCACTAACAGTGATAGTCGTATCATTGCGGGTGGCGATTTAACACACAGCGGCGGCAGTTTGAATAACCTCAATACCACGGGCGACACCACCACGACCTATCGTGGTACCGCGTACTACTATGACTATGATGGCAGCGGTGGTGGTTTTGATTACGATATTGACAGTTATCCCTATCAGCCTGCCCCTGCGGTGACCACCACGCCGTTGCCAACCACACAATACCTGGCCAATACGGTCACCACCAGCAATGGCCAGGTAGCAAGCCTGAATACCAATACCCTGGGCAACCAACGACCGGACGAAGTGCGCTTAAACACCCTCACCAGTTTATATCGCCAGACAGACCCCGGTGCTGATTACCTGATTGAAACCAGCCCCCGCTTTGCGAATGTCGGCCAATGGTTAAGTTCTGATTATATGCTGAGCCAACTCAGTTACGACCCCGCCTATCAAACCAAGCGCCTGGGCGATGGGTTTTACGAGCAAAAGCTGGTACGCGAACAGATTAACCAGCTCACCGGCAGGCGCTTTTTGTCTGGTTACAGCAACGACCAGACACAATACCAGGCATTAATGACTAATGGCATCACCTTTGCCACCGCACATCAACTGTTGCCAGGTGTCGCCTTGAGCGAGGCACAAGTGGCACAACTCACCAGTGATATCGTCTGGTTGGTCACAAAAACCGTCACGCTGCCAGATGGCAGCACCACGCAAGCGCTGGTGCCGCAAGTGTATACACGCTTAACTGCCGGTGACTTAAGCAATACCGGTAGCCTGATTTCCGGCCAAACCCTTAATATCAACCTCAATACTGCGCAGTCTGGGCAAAATATCCTCATTAATAGCGGTACCTTGTCCGGGCAGCAAGCCCTGTCAATCCAGGCCGATAATATTCAAAACCTGCTAGGTCAAATCACGGGTAAAACCGTCAGCCTCAAGGCGCAACAAGACATCCTGAACCAGGGCGGCAGTATCCGCGCGCAACAAGCACTCACCCTCAATGCAGGCAATGATATCCAGGTAGAAAGCACCACCTTTAATAGCAATAACAGTGCACAAACCGGGTTGCAACGCGGAACACTCGGTTATTCTGAGCGTACCGGCATAGACCGCGTGGCTGGCCTTTATGTCACTGACAGCGCCAACGGCGTGCTCGTTGCCATGGCAGGCGGCAATATCAAGCTCGATGCCGCACAAATCACCAACAACAGCACAAACGGCGTCACCGCACTCACGGCTGGCAACAATATAGACCTCACCACACAAAATACAGGCTTAAGCACCAGTGCCGGGGCGGCCAAAAACTACATCAAACGCAGCACCACTGAAGAAGTCGGTACCCAGATCAACACTGCAGGTGATATGCAACTGCAAGCAGGCAATAAACTGGAAATGCGTGCTGCTAATATCACCAGCGAGCAAGGCAGCATCAGCGCACAAGCCAGTGAGATCGATATCAAAGCCGGTAAAGCCACCCTGGATAGCGACCAATACCGCAAAACCAGCAAGTCTGGTTTTATGAGCAGCAGTAAAACCCAGCGGCGGGATACCGAGCATGATGAAACGGCGATTGGCAGTAATATCAGTGGTGAGAAGGTCATTCTGCAAGCGAATGGTAGCGGGCAAGGCAATATTGCAGTCCAGGGCAGCAATATCGTCTCCACCAGCGGCACCACTTTACAAGCCGATGGTGATATTGCCATCACCTCGGCCACCAATACGCAAAGCGAAACCCATAGCAAAGAGGTCAAGAAGAGTGGTTTTGGTGCCAGCGGCACCAGTATCGGTTATAGCAAGAGCAAGCTAAACCAGAATGTAGATAGCACCTCCACCACGCAAACAGCCAGCACAGTCGGTAGTGTTGAGGGCGATGTAGTCATTGAAGCAGGCAAGACCTACACCCAAACCGCCAGTGATGTGATCGCCCCGCAAGGCGATATTGATATCACCGCCCAAAAGGTAGATATCACATCGGCAGCAAACAGCTCAAAACAAACCACCGAGACCAAGTACAAACAAAGCGGCATTTCGTTAAGTATCTCCAACCCGGTGATCAATGCGATCCAAACCGTTAACCAGATGAAAGAGGCCGCCAGCAACACCAGTGATAGCCGCATGCAAGCGCTCGCGGCAGGCACGGCAGCCCTGTCTGGCAAGAATGCCTATGATGCGGTGAAATCAGGCATGGCAAGCTCTGGTACCAACGCTGCACAACAAGCCGGGGGAGTGAATATCAGCCTTTCTATAGGCACCTCAAAGAGTAGTAGCACCTCTACCCAGACCACAACTACAGCACAAGGCAGCCAGGTTACTGCTGGTCAAAACATCAGCATCACTGCAACTGGCGCTGGTGAACAATCTGACATCACCGTGATTGGCAGCCAGATCAAGGCCGGAGAAAACGCTACTCTCAAAGCAGATGATCAGGTCAACCTGCTTGCCGCAAAAAACACCGACACCCTCAATAGCAAAAACAAAGGCAGTAGCGCCAGCGTAGGCATAGGTTTCAGTGTTGGTGGATCACAAAATGGCTTTACTTTACAAGCTGGTGTTTCTGGTAACAAAGGAAAAACTGATGGTAGCGACACCACCTGGACTGAAACGCAGGTAGAAGCAGGCAATAAGGCTACATTGCAAAGCGGCACCGATACCAGCCTGATTGGCGCACAAGTCAGGGGCAAGCAGGTGGTTGCCGATGTAGGGACTTCTGGCCAGGGCAATCTCAATGTAGAGAGCTTGCAAGACACCAGCGCCTATAAAAGCAAACAAAGCAGTGCTGGCATCAGTGCAGGCATATGCGTCCCACCATTCTGCGCAGGCGCATCTGGTGGCTCGGTGTCTGCCAGCAATTCAAAAATCAACAGCGATTACGCCAGTGTCAATGAGCAGTCTGGTATTTACGCCGGGGATGGCGGCTTTCAGGTCAATGTGAATGGCGACACAGACCTCAAGGGCGCAGTAATCGCGAGTACTGACAAAGCGATTCAGGACAACAAGAACAGCCTCACCACCAACACACTTACTACCAGCAATATTGAGAACAAGGCGGAATACAAGGCTAGTTCTACGAGCTTGGGGGCTGGTTATGGCAGTGTAGGCAAGAACCAGCAAGGGCAAGCATCTTCTGGTGGAGACCGCGTGCCCGGCACCACACTGCCTAGTCTGGGTGGATTCTCTGCCACTGTTCCGGTTGCCATGAAAGCCAGTGATGATGCCAGTTCTACCACTGTCAGTGCTATCAGTGGCGGCAGTGTCACGATTCAAGACAATGTTGTACAGCAAAGCAAAACAGGCAAGGACGCAACAACAACCATTGCCACCCTCAATCGGGATGTCCATGTTGATGACCAAGGGAGTGCGGTAGATAGGCAGGGTAATAGTACGGCAGCGACTGTGACGCCGATCTTCGATGCAGAAAAACGCAAGGAGATCAGCGCTGCTTTCGAGATTGTGCACGCCTTCACCAATGAATCCAGCACCTTCCTCGCTAATCGTGTGAAAGAAAGCACAGAGGCACAAACCAAGCTGGAAGCGGAGCTGAAAAAGCCTGAGGGCACGCGTAATCTTGCAGTGATAGAACAATCAGTGAAAGTGTTACAAGACAACCAGATATGGGATGTAGGTAGCACTGGACGGATTGCGCTTACTGCAATCACTGGGGCTTTGAGCGGCAATGTGACCGGCACCACCAGTAACCTGTTGCAAAACGCCACTCTCTTTAGTCTGCAATCGCTAGGCGCACAGCAGATCAAGAACATGGCAGACGCGCTTGGTGGAGAAGGTAGTGCTGCGCATACCGCCTTACACGCCATTTTGGCGTGTGGCGGAGCTAGCGCGGCTGGGAGTGATTGCGGAACTGCTGCGTTGGCATCAAGTGCAGGTGTCGTGATAAATACGTTACTGGATGGTGTTGAGGGCAAAACCGCCATAAACCTGACACCTGCCGAAAAAGAAGCCAGGGCCAGACTGCTCAACACCATTATCACTGGCACCACCGCGACGCTGGGCGGCGATGCCGCAACTGCGCAAATCGCGTCACAGATAGAAACTGAAAACAATGCCTTATTTCTGGCAATTCCCGCGGTTGAGGTTGCAATAGATGGCGCTATTGCTGGTACAGCAGCTGCGGTGAGATATTGTGCGACTAATCCGGTATGCCGCCAAAAAGCGGCTGAGCTTGGCATCAAGTCTGTGGCCACTGTGGCGGTCGCGATGGGTATTGATGTGGCAAGCAACCATCCTGAGGGTAAGCCGATTACGCCTATTGTGACGCCGCCCATGATTACGCCGATTGAAGCCAAGAAGGAATATGGCTTACCGCCGTTCGGCAACCCTGAAGAAATGGCAAGCTGGGTGGACAAGGTGTTGATTGGCTACCCGGCAGAGGATGTCAACAAATGGCTGGATGACTTTGTTAAGATATATCCCGCAGGCGAGCAGCAGAGTATTAAAGACCAGATTCTGCTTTCTGTACAAGAGAATAAAGCTTATCACGATGAAAAAGTGGCAGATGTTAAGTCTGAACTGAGATCTCAAGGTTACGATGTTAGCAATAGAGAGGTCAGCTTTAGATCGGCGGCTGGTAATGGTAGAACAAGGCCAGATATTTTTGCGGTGTCGCAAGATGGAAAAATAAAGCTGATTGAGGTTAAAACTGGTAGTGCAGATCTAAGTATCCGACAAACTGAAATTTACCCCCAAATTGCAAATGGGGACTCTATCCCTGTAGGAGAAGTAGCAAGAAGATTAGGTTTGAGGCCTATACCATTAAAAGAGCAAAACTACCCAGATGGCATACCAATTGAAGTTAGGAATTTTACGGGAAGAACTAAATGATAAAAATGAAAGAGGTGCGCGAGCTATTCAAAGCTCAGGGCTGGTTGTCAAGGAGGGACGAAGCAGGTGATTTAATTCTTATCTTGCCTTTGAAAGATCGAATTTTGGATATTATCCCTACTTTGAAAAAAACCTATGTTGATAAGACCTACATCTCAATGGTGGAAACTTTTAGTTGTATACACTCGGTTACAACTGAAGAGTTTAATCATACACTTTCGATCATAGATCCAACAGATAAAGGAGGGTATCCAATTGTTACAAATATATTTGACCCAAACGCGATAAAGATTCAAAAAGAATCCATTGTGGCAGAAGATATCATTAACTTCATTCCTGCTTTAGTCGATTGGGCATATGCGGCTGATATTGAGGAAGGGCTCAAAAAGTATAGAGCGTTACCTACAGATTCTGCTGGGAGCAGACCCTTTTTGCATCTTGCCGCTCTGGCTTGTCATGGGAACGTAGATACTTTGCTGAAATATCAGCAGTCTTTTGAACAAGGAGATAGGCTGGGATTTGTACCATATATTACAAAAGAGATGATTGATCGGGCTGTGGAATATGCGAAGCAGATATATGTAGTTAAAAGTTGAACCGAACTAGCTCTAAACAACATTTAAATCAAGGCAGCATCAGTGCACAACAAGCACTCACCCTCAATGCAGGCAATGATATCCAGGTAGAAAGCACCACCTTTAATAGCAATAACAGCGCACAGAAGTGATGGCAACGCCGCAGGTGCAAGCACTTATTAAAGAAATTCAGGCAGGGAATCCTAATATGCCACAAGGTATCGTGGAAAAGCTCACAAAGGATTATATTGAGTCTGGATTGATGCTACCTAACCCAGCAATTGCAACGCAAGGCAGTGTGTTAGTTAAAGTAATGCCAGCTGGCCAATCACCAAGCGCTTTTACCGGTTATTGGATGAGTCCCGAGCAGGCAAGAGCAATTGCGACAATGACACCAGAGCAAGCCAGTCAAGTACTGGGGTTACCAGCTAGCCAAGCGACCAACATTCAAAAAAATGGCTTAGACTTTTATGCCATAACGCCTAAACCTGGTATCACGGCCAATGTGTTTGTATCAAGTGTTGCAGAAACCAGTCAAGGCACGACTAGTATGACGGGAGGAGCGCAACAGGTGATTGTGCCCAATAGAAATCAATGGACAACGCCTATAGCTGTGAATCCATTTAGTTTGCGCACTACAGGAGTTAAGTGATGAATGTACAAAAGTTACAAGCTAAAGCGTGTGCATTACGCCTTTTACTTGGAAAGTACGCTAGTGCTGATAGTGATGTAAAAGAAGCCTATGAGCGAATAGCAACTTTTCTTGATGCAGTTGATGCTGGTCAGGTTTCTAAACCTACGAAATTTGAATACGGCTGGATATTTTTCAGAGGGGATAATAATTTATTAGCTTATCTTGATCTTTGCGAGGCTGCTGCAGAGTTTGCCAACGAAATGGAAGATGGGTTGTAACGCCTAAAGTGGTGCATCTATTCAACAAGGTGAGTATTCAGCCGCAGGCGGTGCACAGCAAGTAATCGTACCTGACCGCGAGCTTTGGACTGCTCCAACAAAAATTGGTGAAATAAAAGGAGCCAAGTAATGAATAAGCAATCGCTCAAAGAAAAGGCTATAGCCCTCGAAAAAGCATTTATTGAATACTCGAAGATATCAAATGATATTAAGAGACTGTCTGCTTACCAGCCACTGGTTGCCGCCATTTTAGACGCTAAAAATGGAACTATTAATGAGTCCAGAGAACTGCAGCTTAGTTACTGGTTATTTGAAACAGATATTCAATCATATCCAGTGTTTGAGCAAGCGCTAGCAGAGTTTTCTTTAGAGTTAGGCGGATTTAATACTGAATAAGTGGTTGCTTAGGTGCGAGTGTAGGTGGAACAGGTGGCGCTGGTACTGC
The DNA here is from genome assembly GCF_015354445.1 of Methylophilus sp. QUAN. Taxonomy (GTDB): domain Bacteria; phylum Pseudomonadota; class Gammaproteobacteria; order Burkholderiales; family Methylophilaceae; genus Methylophilus. The sequence continues at coordinate 312,236 of NZ_JADKYT010000003.1, read as the reverse complement.
TTTGGTCGTGGATACGAATAATAGGCAGTTGCACCCGGTTGAAGAAGACTGGATTAAGGCTAATGCCAAGAAATACGCCCAACAACGTGGCATTTCAGAAACACAAGCCATGAGTGAACTGACACAGCAAGCTTTAAAAGATGTTGATCTTATTTGGCGTGCACAACTCAGTGATGGTGATAATACTGCTGCACAAGCATTCTTGAGTAGCTCCAAGCAAACATTTACTAATGAACTAGGTGAGCAGCAAACACTATTTACAGCCCCTACCAATCAACTGTTACGCCCGGAAATGTTTGTTGACAGTGCAGACCCCAAGTTTTATCAGAACTTTGCGCAGTCAGGCATTACTCGTGACCTAAGCTCAGGCTTGGCTAAAGAGTTTAAAGATATCGGCTTAAACAGCCTTAAAACGGCTGCCGACATTACCAGCTATGCCAAAGCCAACCCTGGTCAGGCGACAATGGCTGTGCTAAATGGTGTCTGGAATGTGGTGACAAACTCACCGCAAATAGTAATAGACAGTTTTAAAGAAACAGGTAATGCCCTAGGGGAAGGTGCAGCCGTTGCGCTCAATGCCGACTTGAGCCAAAAGCTCAATGCTATTTATGGGTCAGATGTTGCCGGATTACAAAAAGCCGAATTTGCCATACGTGTAGCTTTAGCCATCACAGGTGCCAGTGCGACAGCCAAGGCCGGTACAACCGCGGGTAGTAAAGTCACAGAGGCAGTGAGTAGCAAGCTCGATGATGTTGCTAAACATGTATCAAAACAGCTTGATAGTGTCGCAGAACAAGCATTGCTTAAATCTGGCGGCAAATTTGATATCATTGGCAACCCGATCCTGGACATGAAATCGCTGACGAATGACCAGAAACGTGTGATGGGTGAGCTGTTTGGTGAAAACACCGTAAACCAGATTATCCCTGATGGGCAGAAACTGGCAGCAATGGGATTGATGATCTTTACAAAGTAAACCGACCTGATGTGGATTATGTGGTGATTGAATATAAGTTTGATAAGTCTGCGTTGGGAAGTACTAACGATGGTAAACAGGGCTCGCTTAGCTGGATTACGGGTAATGGGCGGATTGAGAAGGCGGTGGGGTCTGAAAAAGAAGCTGATTCAATTCTGGCCTCTATCAAAGCCGACAGAACGGAAACATGGGTTGTTCGTACTTTGCCAGATGGAAGCACCAAATTACAGGTACTCGATGGTGCGGGTAATGTTAAAAAAGTGACCGATGACATTTCTAAAATTTTAACAGTCGGCAAAGCAGGTGGTCAGCCATGATCCGTGCGCCGATGGGTGACCAAAAATATTGGGATGAGGGGGTTTCTTATGGTGAAAATCAGATCCCCAAAAAATGGGAACTGATTAGACAGCCTAGTAAAAATCCTGCCTACGACCCTCAATTTACATTTGATACTGCAAAAAGCACCATTTTTAGATACATACTCCGCCGTTACTCCCGCGGCGATGTCATCCGTGATCTTGCCCAACCATTTGTAGGTTTGCTCGACGCATGGGAACTCTCCAATAAACTAGCCGCTGAACTCAATGCCAATCTCAAGCCCGGCGAGGGTTGGGGTCACCGGCATCTGGTGACAGCCCCTGTTCCGATCAAAGATACGCGCGGACACACCGATCCTCGCTCATGGATATTTGAACTAAGCTGGATCAACCACTACAACTGGTGTTTCTGGTTGGTCGGTTTGGCACTTGCGTTGGAAATCCCCGATGACCAATGGCAACGTCTGCTGGCGTTGATCGGTGGTGAAGGCGAAGATGTGTTACTTGACCGAGTGATTGCCTATCGCCAGCCAAACCGTAAATTAGGAACAAAACTGCTTCACAAGAAACCCTATGCCCGTTTGCTAAAAGCGGTTGAAGCAAACGATAAAGGCTTACCTCAAACCCAGCAAGCAGAGCTATTACGCGACTTTGTAACCCACTGGTATGCCGAATTAGAGCGCAAAGGTAATCAAGAACTGTGGTGGTACGTCTACGGAGATCCGGGCAAATACCCGCTGGAAAAAGGTGGCTACTTTGGCCGCTGGTGCATCGAAGCCGTAGCCGCTGTGAAAGCCTTTGGATTGGATGACAGTTTGTGCTTGGGCCATGAACACTACCCTGGCGATTTGCTGAGACCAGATGGCCCAACCACGCATCCTGTGAGTGAAGAACCTAAAGTGAGTTGGTTGAAAAAGCTATTTGGCAAATAGATGCTGAATGTATTGAATCGATGGGGTCAGAGTAAAGGTGAGATTCTTTTTTACTCTACCCCTGAGTCTTTGCCCTGGTGACGCCTAACCTGTCTGGCGATGTGTTTGAGGTGGTGAGTAAGAGTTTGAACGGCTAAGGCTTTTTGGTGGGGGTATGAGATTGACATGCATCATTGATGCGCATATATTGTGCGCATCAATGATGGTGGGGAAAGTCATGTTATTCAATCCGCAAGCGCCAAAACGTGCCACTAACCTGAGCGTGAACAGTGATCTGTTGCGTCAGGCGCGTGAGCTGGATATCAATCTTTCTGCGGCTTTTGAAGAAACACTTTCCGCGTTGGTTGTCGAAAAAAAGCAACAAGCCTGGCTTGAAAAAAACAAGCATGCCATTGAGTTATACAACCAACAAGTTGAGGCGAATGGTTTATTTGGCGACTCTTTGAGGGCGTTTTAATGGCGCAGTTTAGTGTCTATGCCAATCATAATGCTGCTACGCGCGATCAATTCCCATATTTATTGAATGTGCAGAATGATTTATTGGACATATTGCAAACCTGTGTTGTGGTGCCATTAACACTGGCTACCAAGGTTGGCTATCATGCGATGGGTAGATTAACGCCGGTATTGACGGTGCGGGGTGGCCAGTACCTGATGATGACTCCTCAGCTGGCTGGTATCGCCAAACGTGAACTCGGTGAGGAAATAGAAAGCCTCGCTGATGCGAGGCTTGAGATTATTGCTGCAATGGATTTTCTGTTGAGCGGTGTTTAACTCGTAGCCAGCTAACTTCCCATCGCTTCACCCAGGCGAATTGGTTTGCCTGCATGCCAGCTATCATTGAACGCGAGTACGTCTTTTTCAAACAGCATCACGACCGTAGAACCGAGCAGGAAACGGCCCATTTCCTCGCCTTGTTTTAAGGTGATGTTGCGGTCACTGTAATCCCATTGCACCACTTTGCCAGGGCGTGGCGGGTTGATGATGCGGTCTTTGGCATCGTGCCAAACCGTGGCCATGCTGCCAACAATGGTGGCGCCGACCAGCACCAATACAAACTTGCCATGCTGGGCAGATTCAAACGTACACACCACGCGCTCATTACGCGCAAACAGGCCGGGCACGTTGGCGGCTGTGAGCGGATTCACTGAGAATAAATCCCCTGGCACATAAGTCATGCTCAATAGTTTGCCTTCGCATGGCATATGAATGCGGTGATAGTCTTTCGGGCTTAAATACAGGCAGGCAAAACTGCCGCTATCGAAATTAGCCGCCAGTGTCGCATCGCCGCCGACGAGTGTCTGCGCTGTGTAATGATGCCCTTTGGCCTGGAAAATCTGGCCGTTTTCAATGTTGCCAAACTGGCTGATAGCGCCATCTACCGGGCAGACAAAAGCATTATTTGCTAGTGGTCTGGCACCTGGTTTGAGTGGGCGGGTGAAGAATAGATTGAACGTTGCGTAGCTGCCAATATCGCCATTGAGCGCTTCTTCCATATTGACGTGGTATTTGTTGACAAACCAGCCGATAAACGCCGTGGTCAGGCGTCCAGCTTGCCAGTGTGCCAGCTTGCCAGCGGCGGCAGTCAGTAATTGTTTGGGGGCGATGTATTGCAGCAGAATGGCGAGTTTCACTTCTATCCCTTTTTAAGCAGTTCCAGTGTGTTGCAGAAACTTATTTTTATCATATATTTGTTTGTGATTTTACAAATAAAAAAGCACAGGCGATATATCAGCCTGTGCTTTTTGCCTACCGTTGTTTAATTAAACAGCGGTCAGCTTGGTTAAATTCCAAAAATTAGTTTTTGGATTGATCAACCAGTTTGTTTTTCGCGATCCAAGGCATCATGGCGCGCAGTTTGTTACCCACTTGCTCGATTGGGTGAGCAGCGTTCAAACGACGACGTGCAGTCATTTCTGGATAGTTAGTGCGGCCTTCCAGGATGAACTGTTTAGCGTAGTTACCGTTCTGGATGTTAGCCAGGCACTGACGCATTGCATCTTTAGATTGGCTGTTGATCACTTGTGGACCAGTCACGTACTCACCATATTCCGCGTTGTTGGAAATGGAGTAGTTCATGTTGGCGATACCGCCTTCGTACATCAGGTCAACGATCAGTTTCAGCTCGTGCAAGCACTCGAAGTAGGCCATTTCTGGTGCATAACCAGCTTCAACCAAGGTTTCGAAACCAGCTTTAACCAGCTCAACCGCACCACCACACAACACAGCTTGTTCGCCGAACAAGTCAGTTTCTGTTTCTTCACGGAAGTCAGTTTCAATCACGCCACCTTTGGTGCCGCCGTTAGCTGCAGCGTATGACAATGCGATGTCTTTCGCTTTGCCAGACACGTTTTGGTAAACAGCGATCAGTGAAGGTACGCCGCCACCTTTGAGGTACTCGGAGCGCACGGTGTGGCCTGGGCCTTTTGGTGCGATCATGATCACGTCCAGATCAGCACGTGGCACGATTTGGTTGTAATGGATGTTGAAACCGTGGGCGAATGCCAGTGCAGCGCCTTTTTTCAGGTTAGGAGCGATTTCAGCATGGAAGATTTCTGCCATGGTTTCATCTGGCAGCAATACCATCACTACGTCAGCATCTTTAACTGCTGCTGCGATTTCCAGAGTGGTGTGGCCAGCGCCTTCAGCTTTAGCCCATGAGCCGCCGCCTTTACGCAAACCGATGGTGACGTTCACGCCGCTGTCACGCAGGTTAGCTGCGTGTGCATGGCCTTGTGAACCGTAGCCCACGATAGTCACTTTTTTGCCTTTAATGATGCTTAAGTCGGCGTCTTTGTCGTAATAAACGTTCATGTCTGCTTTTGCCTTTCAATACAAATGCTTAGGTATAGTTTGAAAATACTGTCGATTAAACTTTGAGGATGCGGTCGCCACGACCAATGCCGGACGCGCCGGTACGCACGGTTTCCAGAATCGCGCTGCGGTCTATGGCTTCAATAAACGCATCCAGTTTGCTGCAAGAGCCGGTAAGCTCAATGGTGTAACTATTGTCGGCCACATCGATAATACGGCCGCGGAAAATGTCGCACATACGCTTCATTTCGTCTTTATGGACGCCGGTGGCTTTGACCTTGACCAGCATCAGTTCGCGCTCAATGTGCTTGCCATCGTTGAGGTCCAGCACTTTGACCACGTCAATCAACTTGTTGAGTTGCTTGATAATTTGTTCAATCACATCATCGGAGCCTGTCGTCACAATAGTCATGCGTGACAGTGTCGGGTCTTCGGTGACCGCGACCGTGAGTGATTCAATGTTGTAACCGCGTGCGGAAAACAGGCCTGCCACGCGTGACAGGGCGCCTGCTTCGTTTTCCATCAGCAGTGAAATAATATGACGCATTATTCTTCCCCTTTCAGGCGGCTGGCCGTGCGTGGGCTCAATACCATTTCGGATAGGCCCTTGCCGTTTTCAACCATAGGGAAGACGTTTTCAGCTTGGTCGGTTAAGAAGTTCATAAACACAAACTTGTCTTTTTTATCAAATGCTTCTTTGAGCGCGCCTTCTACATCGGCAGGGTTGGTAATGTTCATACCAACGTGACCATAAGACTCGGCAAGTTTGACGAAGTCGGGCAGGCTGTCCATGTAAGACTCGGAGTAGCGGTTCTCGTAGAAGAACTCTTGCCACTGGCGCACCATGCCCAGGTAACGGTTATTGAGCAGAATGACCTTGATCGGCAAGCCATATTGCGCACAGGTGGACAGCTCCTGGATGTTCATCTGGATGCTGCCTTCGCCGGTGATACAGGCTACTTGCGCATTTTTATCTGCAAACTGACAGCCCATGGCGTAGGGCAAGCCCACACCCATGGTGCCCAGGCCGCCGGAGTTGATCCAGCGACGTGGTTTGTCAAATTTGTAGTATTGCGCAGCCCACATCTGGTGCTGGCCGACGTCAGACGTCACATAGGCTTCGCCTTTGGTGACTTCCCACAGTTTTTGTACCACGTATTGTGGCTTGATCACCGTGTCTGAATAGGCGTAATCCAGTGACTGGATGCCACGCCATTCGTTAATCTGTGTCCACCAGTCAGCGGTATCTGTGGTCTGGTTTTCTTCCTGTGACAGGATTTCATTCATGTCAGCTAATACGGACTGCACATCGCCCACAATTGGCACATCAACCTTCACGCGCTTGGAGATGCTGGAAGGATCAACGTCGATATGAATAATGGTACGTTTCTGGCCGGAGAAGTGTTTTGGGTTGCCAATCACACGGTCGTCAAAGCGCGCGCCTACCGCCAGCAACACGTCACAGTGCTGCATGGCCATGTTGGCTTCATAGGTGCCGTGCATGCCCAGCATGCCGACAAACTGCCGGTCTGTGGCGGGATAACCGCCCAGCCCCATCAGCGTGTTGGTGACTGGGAAATTAAGCGCCTTGGCCAGTTTCACCAGCTCGGCTGCGCCATTACCCAATACCAGGCCGCCGCCGGTGTAAATCATCGGACGTTTGGCACCTAGCAGTAACTTGACTGCTTTTTTGATCTGGCCGCTGTGGCCTTTCAAAATTGGGTTGTAAGAGCGCATCTCTACCGTTTTCGGGTAGATGAAGTCTGCCACGTGCGCCGTGATATCTTTAGGAATATCGACCACGACCGGACCTGGACGGCCTGTTTTGGCGATGAAAAATGCCTTCTTGATGGTAGGCGCAATGTCTTTGACATGCTTGACCAGAAAGTTGTGTTTTACACAGGGGCGAGTCACGCCAACCATGTCGACTTCCTGGAATGCATCCATGCCAATGGCCGGTACGGGTACCTGACCACTGATGACCACCATAGGGATGGAGTCCATATAAGCCGTGGCAATACCCGTTACCGCATTGGTGGCACCTGGGCCGCTGGTGACCAAGGCGACGCCTACATCTCCTGTTGCACGTGAATAAGCATCTGCCGCGTGTACGGCTGCCTGTTCGTGGCGCACCAGAATGTGCTTGAAGCCATTCTGTTTGTAGAGTGCGTCGTAAATGTGCAAGACCGCACCACCTGGATAGCCAAAGACGAATTTGACTTTTTCCTCATTCAGGCAGGAGACAACGATGTCCGCACCTGTCATGGATTTGGCGTGGGTGTCTGTCGCGGAGTGGGCTGAAGCGTCCATAAAACCTTGATTTTTCGGCTAATAATTGTTGAACCCTATACATTAGCTTGCTTTACTAATTTGGTCAAGATTGTCGATCAATCGGGCGGGTTGTTATCTCCAGGATGTTGGGTGTATGCCTAATAGCAGGAGGGGCGTTGCTGGTGATTACAAACAGTAGTTGACATTATAAATGAGAAACATTATCATTTGCATAAACGATTAAATGAAAGTCATTGCAATGCAAGTTGATTACGCAGCGCCAGCCAGTCATTTGTTTGATCCGGATTTGCCTACTGCCAGTGCGGTATTGGTTTCACTGAGTTGTGTGGCCACGCGCTATGCGGTGAATCCTTCTGAGGACCTGGCTTTGTTGGGTTGTAGCCTGGCGCAGACGCTGACAGCGCCTGAGTATGCGGAAAGCGGGTTGATTCAATCCGCAGCCAAGCAGTTGTTGCAGGATTGGCAAGCCTTGCTGCAGGCGCATCAGGAGTTTGCGATGCAGCAGGCGGTGACTGATTTTGTGGCGCAGCCAGCTACGCTGCAGTAACAAGCGGCTGACGGTAAATTTAAAAGATAGTAATAAAAGATAAATCAAGAAAGGCTATAGATTCATGGCAAGAACCACAGGACCCAGACTGAAGATTATGCGTGCATTGGGCGTAGAGCTGCCCGGGTTGTCACGTAAGTCGATTGAAAATCGCCCTAATCCACCAGGTCAGCATGGGCAGCAGGCGTCACGCCGCCGCCGTTCTGACTTTGCAGTCAAGTTGGTTGAAAAGCAGAAGATTCGTTTTAACTATGGTGTGAGCGAAAAGCAGATGCGTCGCCTGATCTTGGAAGCGCGTAAAGGCAGCGAGCCAACTGGTGAAAAATTGATGTCTTTGCTGGAGCGCCGCTTGGATAACGTGGTGTTTCGTGCGGGTTTTGCGCCTACAGGCATTGCTGCGCGTCAACTGGTGAACCATGGCCACGTGCTGCTCAACGGTAAATCAGCCAACATTGCGTCCATTCGTTTGCAAGTGGGTGATGTGGTGACGGTGAAAGAAAAGAGCCGCAAGATCCCAATGGTGGTCGATGCCATGGCAACGCCTAGCTTGACGATTCCTGAGTGGTTGTCGGTAGAAGCAGCGTCTGCAAGCGCAAAAATCGGTCATTTGCCGTCTATTGAAGATGTGCCGTTCCCGATTGATGTGCAGCAAGTGGTTGAGTATTACTCTAACCGCGTTTAATTTCACTGGCGGTCCTGATGCATCAGGGCTGTTGGTAAAGCATTTGAGCAATGCTCCTAACCCCAACATGTCATTGCTCAAATTAGGCGTGATTATTCATGCGCCAAATTACCCCTGGTAAGGGTGTTCCTTGAAATCCTATGCCGCGATGCTTTTGCATATAAGTCGGCCTTTTTTTAATTTGGATGTGAATGCATGACCAATCGCTTGCAATCATCATTAGGTAAAGCGCAAAATGCGGCCAGTGTTTCATCGCATCGTGTGCCGACCATTGAGGCGAGTCAATTGCTGGGCGAGGCCGGTGTATTGGCCATTGTGCATGGTGGTGATACTTATCAGTTGACCCGTACCAAGCAGAATAAATTACTGTTGACCAAGTGTCATGCGCTGGCGGTGTCATCGCAGGCACAACAAGCACTGGTGCAACAAGATTAGTAGAGGTTTTGCGTGAACTGTGTATGTAATACTGGCAACCTGGGGTTGCCTTTTGTGGTTTTGATTGAGGAGTATGCGAATGGTGCAGCGTGAGTCTTTGCAGGGGTTGTCGTTAAAGCCCGCACGTGCGTCAGCGCCCCAATTGCCTGAGTTGAGCCTGCATCGCCGCCAGTTGGGTGAGCTGGCAGGTATTTTCCGCTGGTCCGTGCTGGCGACCGAGGATTGGCTGCAACGCGATAAGCGCCAGGACTGGCATGGCTTGGGTATGTTGCTGGTGGTCGCCTTGCATGCGGCAGTCATTGCCTGGCTGGTCATGCATCAAGAGCCTGTCATCATTGAGCCTAAGCCGGAGCCGATGACAGTTTCCCTGATTACGTTGCCGGCCAAAAAAGAAGAAGCGCCTGCGCCAGAAGTGGTACCTATTATCAAGCAGCAGCCGGTTGTGAAGCCCGTGGTGAAGCCTAAAGAAACGCCAGTGAAGCCGATAGAGCGCCCGGCGCCTGTGGTGGAGCGTATTGTGGAAACCACGCCAGACCAGCCGCGCTTTGAGGCCAGTACGCAACCTTCTGCGCCACCGCTGGAGACACCTGTGGCAGCGGCACCGAGCAAACCGGCGCCGGTTGTTTCTGCACCTCCCAAGCAGGAGGTTGTAGAAAAAGAAGAGCCGCCAAAATTTGGCGTGGCTTACTTGCATAATCCAGCACCTGAGTATCCGCGACTGTCAAAGCGAGCTGGTGAGGAGGGTAAAGTATTGATGAAGGTACTCGTGTCTCCTGACGGGCGTCCAGAGTCGGTGGATGTTGTTAGTAGTAGTGGTTTTGAACGTTTGGACAAGGCGGCTGTTAATGCGGTCACACAATGGCGTTTCGTGCCCGGACGCAAAGGTGACAAGACAGTCAGTGCCTACGTAAATGTACCGTTGTCATTCTCGCTGACGCAAGAATAAGCAAGTTTCAAGAGTTAAGTTAAGTTTCAAGTGAAAGGGAATTTTTGATGCAATCAACAAGTGGTTTGGCTTTTATCACCGAAGGCGGTGTGGTGTCGGTTTTGGTGGCGCTGATTTTACTGACGATGTCAGTGCTGAGCTGGTATTTCATTCTGGTCAAAACCTGGCAGGTATTCAAGCGCAAGCGTGACGTGTCTGCCTATGTGCGCCAGTTCTGGCGTAAAGCGACTTTGCAGGAAGCGCTGCAAGAGCCGCAACTGCAGTCCCCGGCATTTCGCCTGGCAGTGACCGCCGCTGAATCTACCCAGCATCACCAGCAATACGCTAGCCAGTCATTGGGCGCAGCTTGCAGCCAGGATGAGTTTATTGCACGCCAATTGCGCCGTACCTTGTCACAAGAGCAGGCAGCGTTAGAAAGTGGTTTGTCCGTGCTGGCTTCTGTGGGTAGTGTGGCACCATTTGTTGGTTTGTTCGGTACGGTGTGGGGGATTTACCACGCGCTGACAGCCATTGGCCAATCCGGTGTAGCCACCATTGATAAAGTGGCTGGCCCGGTGGGTGAAGCCTTGATTATGACGGCGATTGGTCTGGCCGTGGCGATTCCTGCGGTGCTGGCTTATAACGCTTTTATCAAGGCCAACCGCGGCATCATGGCTGAACTGGAAAGCTTTGCGCAAGATTTGCATACATTGCTGACAACCGGTGCGCCATTGGTGATTAAAAGCACAGCAAAACCAGCTAATGTTACCGAATTGCATGCCAAGGTAGCCAATAAAGGTGGCAATGTATGATGGGGCAAAATCCATTTAGCGCAGGTGAGCACACTCAGCCCATGAGTGAAATCAACACCACGCCGTTGGTGGATGTGATGCTGGTGTTGCTGGTAATTTTCATTATTACTGCGCCATTGCTGACACATGCAGTGAAGATTGATTTGCCACAAGCGACTTCGCAGCCGCTGGAAGAAAAGCCGGGAGTGATCGACCTCGCGGTCGATGTGGATGGCAAGATTTTCTGGAATGACAGCGAAGTGTCCGTTGCTGATTTATCTGCACGTATGACAGATGAAGCGGCCAAGCAACAACAGCCGGAATTGCAGATACGCGCTGATAAAAACACACGTTACCAGGTGTTGGCTGAAGTGTTGGCCAAGGCGCAAACCGCTGGCATGAAAAAAGTAGGCTTTGTCAGCCAGCCACAACCATAAGTCAGCAAACTGAGTATTTCTATGTTGACGCAGTCCTCTATCCGTACCTGGGCGTGGGTGCATAAATGGTCCAGCCTGGTCTGCACGGTGTTTATGTTATTGCTATGCCTGACCGGCCTGCCATTGATCTTTCACCATGAGATTGGTGACTGGTTAGGCAATCATGTTGAGACGCCGCAGATTGCGCACCAGGGGCCGCTGGCTAGTATGGATGCCTTGCTGGCAGCGGCCAAAAGCAAGCAACCTGGCATGGTGCCTTTGTATATGTACCGTGAAGAGGACGAGCCGCTGCAATGGGTCATTAGCATGGCTAAAACGGTGGATGCCGAGAGCGGGTTCAGGCAAGTGGTGCTGGACGCACGCACGGCACAAGTGTTGGGTGAGCCACCGGTAGAAGAGGGCTTTATGTATGTCATGTTCAAGTTGCATGTCGACTTGTTCGCAGGCTTGCCGGGCATGCTGTTTCTGGGCTTGATGGGCTTTTTGCTGGTGATCGCGATTGTGTCGGGTGTGGTGCTGTATGCGCCGTTTATGCGCAAGCTGGCATTTGGTGAAATTCGCCGTCAGCGTGGCAAAAAACTCAAGCGGCTGGATATCCATAACTTCCTCGGTATTGTGACCTTAAGCTGGGCGCTGGTGGTCGCTGCGACGGGGGTGATAAATGCCTGGTCAGATTTATTGGTGAAATATTGGCAGTTTGACCAGATGTCGCAAATGATTGCGCCTTACAAAAATCTGCCGCCGCCGGAAAAATTTGCCTCATTACAGGCCTCTGTACAGGTTGCGCAACAAACCGAACCCGACATGCAATTGGGCTTTATTGCCTTCCCCGGCACGGCCTATGCCAGTCCGCATCATTACGGTATTTTTATGCGTGGCGATTCACCAATCACCAAGCGCCTGTTTAAACCTGTGCTGGTCGATGCACGTACGGCAACCTTGACCGATAGCCGTGACTTGCCGTGGTACCTGGTGGCCTTGCTGATTTCGCAGCCACTGCATTTTGGGGATTATGGTGGCACCACTTTGAAATGGTTATGGGCGGTGCTGGATGTGATCACGATTATTGTATTGTGGACCGGTTTGATGCTGTGGTGGAAAAAGCGACATCAGTATGTGCCGGATATTCGTTCAAGAATTACGCTAAGCGAGGCTTATTAAAAAGCAAAGCCTGCTAAAGCGACACTGATCAAACGAGTGAAGCCTATGAAACGCAGTTTTTCTGTGGAGGTTGAGCAATATGGTGACGCACTTATTTATGCCTAATAAACAACTCTCCCAAATTTTTTTCTGGCCCTTGCTGATCGCCGTGATTTCACTGGCCGGGCTGATTTTTGCCCTCGTGTATGACGATGCGCGTGAGTGGCTGGCGAATGCCGCCATTGGCATCCCTGTGCTGGTCGCTATCTTTTTCTATTGGCTACAGCCACTCATCACACGTCGTTAAATTGCTGGCGGCTGCTTTTGCGCAAGAGCTGCCATGACGCCCTGATTTTTCATAAAGACCTGCTTGAGCCTGCTGTTGGGGAGCATTAAATCATTATTGTAAATAATAATGATTATCATATAGAATATCATTAATTTCTGTGATGGTCTGTCGCAGTGTCAGCAAACGCTGTGTGAATAAAAACAATACGCAGTGTATTGCTTCATGAACAATAGGAGAAGTTGCATGAACGAGAACGAAAAGTTGCAATCCGTGGGCGAACAAGCCATTGCTTTTAAAGGCTTGTTTAAATCTGTGCAGTTGGCGACGACCAATGCCCAGGGCATTCCCGAGGCGAGTTATGCCGCGTTTGTTGAGCGCGATAACAAGTTTTATGTCTACGTGAGTGAGTTGGCGACGCATTGCGCTAATCTGCGTGAAACTGGCCGTTGTTCAGCCATGTTTATCGAGAGCGAAAAAGACGCTGGTCACCTGTTTGCCAGAAAACGCCTGGTGTTCAAGTGTGACACGCAGGAAGTGGCCAGAAATACCGCCAAGTTTGATGAAGTGATGGCCTTGTTCTATGGCAAGTTTGGCAAGTTCATGGATGCGATTGGCAAACTGACCGATTTTCATATGGTGGAATTGACGCCAACGCATGGCAGTTATGTGGCTGGCTTTGCTAAGGCCTACCATTTGAATGGCCAGGATTTGCTGCAAATTACACACCGGAATGATCAAGGCCATGCTGCGCCAGACCAGGCCAGCCAGCAAAAACTGGACGAATTGGCTTAAGCCTGAGAGATGCCGTCATGAGTCACACGAGTGCGTTTATCCGTCAGCAATTTGTCATGGAGCGCCAGTCGGGCAAGGCGCGTCATCGCGATATTGCAGAAAAGCTGCAGATTTCTGAAGGCGAGCTGATTGCTGCGCACGTGGGTGCCGGACATGAGGAGCCCATGATGCGCGCGACCCGCCTGCAGCCTGTGTGGCCAACGTTGATCAAATCGCTGGAGCCATTGGGCGAGGTGATGGCTTTAACGCGTAATCTTTCGTGTGTGCATGAAAAAACTGGCGTTTATACCAATGTGAGTGATAGCAATCACGTGGGGCTGGTGCTGGGGGCAGAAATTGATTTGCGCGCGTTTTATAGTCAATGGGCGCATGGCTTTGCCGTGTCAGAAACTGGCGAAAACGGTATTCAACAGAGTTTGCAGTTTTTTGATGCCAGCGGCACCGCTATTCATAAGGTGTTTATCAAACCGCAAAGCCATGTGGCAGCCTATGAGACTTTTGTGGCGCAGTTTGCAGATGCAGACCAACAGCCTGGATTGGTGCCCCTGCCAGTCGCCACGCCAGTTGCCGAGCAACCTGATGACAGTATTGATGTCGATGGTTTTCAGGCGGCCTGGGCAGCGTTGCAGGATACGCATGATTTTTTTGCCTTGTTAAAAAAGTTTGGTGTGTCACGCCTGCAGAGCATGCGCCTGGGCGAAGAGCGTTTTGTGCAGCAAATCAATCCCGCCGGTGCCCGTCAATTGCTGGAAACGGCTGCCAGTGACAACGTCGCCATCATGATTTTTGTCGGTAATCCGGGCATGATCCAGATTCACTCTGGCCTGGTAAAAAAGATTGCGGTGATGGGCCCGTGGCTCAATGTGCTGGATCCCGGTTTTAACCTGCATTTGCGTGAAGACCATATTGCCAGTGCATGGATTGTGCGTAAGCCAACCGTCGATGGCTTGGTGACTTCACTCGAGTTGTTTGACCAGCATGGCGAAGTGATTGCGATGTTTTTTGGTGAGCGCAAACCTGGCAAACCAGAGCTTGCTACATGGCGGACATTGGTTGAAGATCTGCTCAATGATAATGCGTTATGTCTGAGTTAAATATGTCATTTTTAAATATGTCCCAAGACGATCTGGCAACCACAGCCGCTCGCCGCACCTTCTTGTTGCAGGCAGGAGCGCTGGCTGCCAGTGTTTGCTTGCCGCAAACCCTGTGGGCGGCTGATAAAAAATCTGCACGCCGTATTGTCAGTATCGGTGGTGCGCTGACGGAGATTATTTATGCCTTGGGAGCTAGTCAGGAGCTGGCGGGGGTAGATACCACCTCGCTGTATCCAGAGGCGGCAACCAAGCTGCCGAGTGTGGGCTATGCACGCACTTTATCCAGCGAGGGCATTCTGGCATTGGCGCCTAATCACGTGATTGCGACTGAGGATGCCGGGCCGCCTGCGGTGCTGCGCCAGATTAGTGCGGCGGGTGTGCCGGTCACTATTTTGGCCGCGAATGATAAATTTGAAGGCGTGCTGGATCGCGTTGCTCGACTGGGCATCTTGATTGACCGCCCAACACAGGCAGCACAACTGGTCGAAAAAATGAAAGCTGACTGGCAGCGTGCACGTGAGCCTATCCTGGCCCGCAAATCGCCTGCGCCACGTGTGCTCTTTATCCTTTCGCATAGCCCGGGCCAGGTCATGGTTGGCGGCAAGGGCAGCAGCGCCGAAGCCATGCTGCATTATGTGGGTGCACAAAATGCTGTGCAGGGATTCGATGGCTTCAAGCCATTGACGCCCGAGGCAGTTATTGCGGCCCAGCCGGATGTGGTGTTGTTTACTGACCAGGGCTTGAGCATTGTCGGCGGGATTGATGGCGTATTGAAACTGCCGGGCGTGGCGCAAACACCTGCGGGACAAAAGCGTCGCGTGGCCTCGCTGGAGGCGATGTTTATGCTGGGCTTTGGTCCGCGTATGCCGCAAGCACTGATTGCGCTGGATAACGCATTGCTGAAGGTGATGAGTACATGAGTGCGGTGGCAGGAGCGATATCCTTGACTTCGCGTTTCACCACCGGCCTGCTCAACAGGCCGGTCTGGTTTTTATGGTTGGTGTTGCTGCTCTGTTTTTGGGTGGCGGCCTGGGCGGGGGCAGTGCCGGTCACGGCGGATGACTGGCGCGTGTTGTGGCGTCACGAAGAGCCGCTCACCAGTGGTGCCTATGTGCTGTGGAGCCTGCGTTTGCCGCGCATCTTGTTTGCGGCTTTGGTGGGTGCAGTGCTTGGCTTGTCTGGCGCATTAACGCAAGGCCTGTTTCGTAACCCGCTGGCTGATCCTGGTCTGTTGGGTGTTACCAGTGGCGCTGCCTGTGCCGCCGCCTTGACCATTGTGGTGCTCGCGGGCAGCGGCATTGATATCCCAATTGCCTGGCGTTTTTGGGTGCTACCGCTGACGGCGTTTGCGGGTGCTGTGGGTGTGTGTTTGCTGCTGGATACGGTCGCGCGCTGGCTCACGGCAGATTCTATCGCTGGCCTGTTGTTGACGGGTATTGCCTTGAATGCATTAGCTGCAGCCATTATCGGCTTGTGTACTTACCTGGCCACAGACGAACAATTACGCAGCCTGACCTTTTGGACGCTAGGCTCCCTGGCGGGCGGCAGTTGGCCATTGGTGGGAACGTTGTCGGTGCTGCTGCTGGCGGCCATCTGGTATGTACGGCGGCTGGTCAGTGCCATGAATGCGTTGGCGCTGGGCGAAGCCGCCGCTGCGCACGTCGGTATTAATGTACGGCATTTGCGCCGTCGCGTAATTATCCTGGTCGCGCTGTTATCTGGTTTTGCGGTCGCCTGGTGTGGTGTCATCGGGTTTATCGGCCTGGTTGCACCGCATATCGTGCGATTGGTGGTCGGGCCTGACCAACGCCGCATGGCACCACTGGCCATGCTGGTGGGTGCCATCATTCTGCTGGTGGCGGATACTACCGCCCGAACCGTGGCTATCCCGGCAGAAATCCCCGTGGGCATCTTTACTGCCCTGCTAGGCGCGCCTTTCTTTCTTGTGCTGCTCACCAGTGTCAGAAAAGGAGGCTAACATGATCCATACCGTACAAAGTCACAGTATGTTGTCACTCGACCGTGTCACCGTGAAACTCGGTCAACGTACGTTCGGCCCTTTTTCATTTGCCATTCAGCCCGGAGAGCGTGTGGCCGTATTGGGCCCCAGCGGGGCGGGCAAGTCGACCTTGCTTAAACTGCTTGCGCGTGAGTTAAGCCCGGCGAGTGGCCACGCAGGCTTTTGCCAGCAACCACTCCAAGGCTGGTCGCTGGCAGATTTAAGCCGCCGTCGTGCCATCTTGCCGCAGTCGCATGAGGTCGCATTCGGGTTGCCCGTAGACTTGGTCATTGGATTGGGCCGTGTGTCGCGCATGCATGATCCATCGCTGGCCTCCATTGTGCAGCAAGCGGCCGAGCAGGCCTGCGCCGCGCATCTACTGGGTCGCCGGTTTGACACGTTGTCAGGCGGTGAAAAAGCACGCGTACAAATGGCGCGCGTGTTTGCACAGCTATGGGACGTAGAGCAGGGTTTGTTGCTGGTAGATGAACCGTTGGCCGCGCTGGATCCCGGCTTGCAGTTCAGTTTGATGGAAGCGATTTATACGTTTGCCGCCAAACGTGGACACGCCATCCTGGCCATCTTGCATGATATTAATCAGGCCTTGCAAGGCTTTGAGCGTTTGATATTTATCAAGCATGGCGCTATGGTAGGTGACTATCAAACCCCACATGTCACTTTGCCATTGCTAGAGGCCTTGTATGACGTTAACCTGGCCTGTGCCGTGACCGAAGAGGGCGAAATGATTGTCGCACCTAGCCTGCAACGGAAGGTTGTGGCTGAGTGTTAGCACGGTTTTACATGGGCGCATGACTCTCGCCTATCTTGTCCCCTTGATGTTTTTAATGAGAATTGTTATCATTTGAGGCTTTAGTGCAAGCCAACGAGTTTTTCTCCTGTAGCCAGCAATTAACTCACAGGGGAGTCTCGTGCACAGTCCACAATTACAATATTCATTCCGTCATCGTAGCCTGGTAGCCGCGCTAATGCTGGCTATTCCTTATCTGGCAAGTGCCGAAGAGTCTGGGCACAAAGAAGAGGTAGAGTCTCTGCCGGAGGTGAAGGTTACCTCCCAGGTAGAGAAAGATCGACCCTCAGAAAAAACCAAGTCTTACACGGTAAACTCTACTTCAAGTGCTACGCGTTTAAACACCAGCATCCGCGAGACGCCACAATCTATCTCAGTCATTACCCGTGAACTGCTGGATGATTTTCGTGTGCTCAGTGTGAATGATGCACTGTCTTACGCAACGGGTATTAAAGTCGAACAGTTTGAAACAGACCGTACTGAATATACTGCACGTGGTTTAAACATTACCAGTTTTCAAATAGATGGTCTGAATTCACCGATTAGTTTTAGTGGAACAAATTATGGCGATTTGGATATGGCAGTCTATGATCGCATCGAAGTGTTACGTGGTGCCAATGGTTTAGTCGCTGGTACGGGTAACCCTTCTGCCACCATCAATTTTATTCGCAAACGACCAACAAGAGACTTCCAGGCAAAAGCCACGGCCTCCTTAGGTTCTTGGGATAATCGCCGCCTGGATGCCGATGTCTCTGGCGCCTTGAACGGGGATGGGAGTGTACGTGGGCGTTTGGTTGTGGCGAATCAAAATAGAAACTCTTATCTTGACCGCTACAGTACGGAAAGAAATGTGGCGTATGGTGTGATTGAAGCAGATTTAAGCGAGAGCACCAATCTCGCCATTGGCCACACTTATCAGAAAAATGATTCCAGCGGCAATAACTTTGGTAGCTTGCCATTGCTGTATTCTGATGGTACCAAGCGTCATTATAAAGTCTCTGATTCTCCAGCTACTGATTGGGCCTATATGAGAGTAGGCACGCATGTCAGCTTTGTTGAGTTGACCCATTATTTTAATAATGACTGGAAAGTCAAAGCGCAGTTAACCCACAAAGATACCGCATCTGAAGGTCGCTATAACTATGTTGATGGTTACGAGGACCGCACTACGGGTTTGGGTACCTATAAGAGCTATCCTTACATTTACAGCTTTGCAACCAAAGACCACGTTGCTGATATTTATGCCAATGGACCCTTTGAACTGGCTGGCCGTAAGCATGAGTTGGTGGTGGGGGCGACCTGGAGTAGATCGTATATGAAGGAGTACTCGCGCACAGGCAGTACGCTTGGCAGCACTTTTATTAGCAGCTTTGATGATCTAGGCGAGTTTCCAATGCCAACGTTTGGTGATAAAAGTAAAAGCTCAGATTACCAGAATACCATTACCAATATTTATACAGCGGCTAAGCTGAATCCAATAGATGCCTTGAAGATAACCGTGGGCGGCAGTTTGCTGAGTTACGAGTTAAAGGGTGTTGCTTATGACGTTGACCAGATAGCAAAAGAGAATAATAAATTCACACCTTACGTGGGTACTGTTTACGACTTGAGCGATGAGCATTCTCTGTACGCGAGTTATGCAGGTATCTACAAGCCACAAGTCGAGCGGGGTGCCAGCTTGAAAACACTCGCCCCATTAGAAGGCAAAAACTATGAGGCGGGTGTTAAAAGTGAGTGGTTTAACAAAAAGTTGAATAGCTCGTTTGCGTTGTTTAGAACCGAGCAAGAGAATCAGGCGCAGTCAATTGGAACAGCGTCTTTTAATGGGAGCATAATAAACACTTATGAAGGCATTAAGGCGACGACCAAAGGCTATGAGTTTGACGTCTCTGGTGAGGTAATGGATGGATTAAGTGTTAATGCCGGTTACACGCGTTTGATGAGTGTGAAAGGTGATAATAATCAAAATGTAAACCCATTTGTGCCTAGGCATCTTGTCCATTTGACGACAGTTTATAAAGTCCCATTTGTTGAAAACCTCAAAGTGGGCGCAAGCGTTAATTGGCAAAGTGATACCCACGTGGATATTACACTGCCTAGTGCCGCAGTCGTCCGGTATAAGCAAGATAGCTATGCAACGCTGAATCTGATGGCTAATTATAAAATCGACAACCACTGGGATGCGGCCGTCAACCTGTATAACGTGACCAACGAAAAATACCTGTCTAGTTTAAGATACGCCAGTGCTGGTCAAGCCTATTACGCTGCGCCCGCCAGTGCGATGGCTACGCTCACGTGGAAGTATTAATGTGAGTTGTCACTGCTGCTTTAAGTGGCGGCATCTCTCTAAAGCCCAACAACGCCCTGCCAATTGGTAGGGCGTTGTTTTTCCATTGAGATCAATCAATGACTTCGATAAGTTGTTGATTTTAAAAATGAGAATTGTTATCATTAACGATTAGGTTGATGGCTAGTCGATAAGTTTTTCCAGTAATCCGCATTGTTTGGTGAAGGTGGGCTACCAGAATGCGGTCTTTTCTGTCAGCTGTACCTGCTAACGCTGAATTCATACTAACAACCAAGCAAGCTCCAGTGCTTGGCTGTTAACTTTTTGAGGTTGTCTTGATGAATGCTTATAAAAAAATCCTGATTGCAGTCATATATGCAATGGTTTTTATGGATGCTTCTGCTGAAGAGTCTGAAGTAGACACGTTGGAAGAGGTAAAGGTAAAAGCGTCGGCAGATGCCAATGCCAAAGGGCTGATGAAGCCATATGCTGGTGGCCAGGTGGCCAAAGGCGGCCGTGTTGGTGTGATGGGCAACCAGGATGCAATGGATACGCCTTTTTCAATCAATGCTTACACCAATGAGCTCATTCAAAACCAGCAAGCTAAAAGCGTGGGTGACGTGTTATTGAACGATCCGTCTGTGCGTGTGGCACGTGGATTTGGTAACTTCCAGGAATCTTATTTTATTCGTGGTTTTCAATTGTATTCAGATAGCGTTGCTTATAACGGCTTATATGGATTGCTACCTAGGCAATATATTGCAGCAGAGCTGTTTGAGCGTGTAGAAGTGTTGCGTGGTGCCTCTGCATTCTTAAATGGCGCCAGCCCTAATGGCGATGGCATCGGTGGTTCTATTTCATTATTGCCAAAGCGTGCGCCAAATGAGCCACTAAGTGTGGTGAATGCTGGCTGGAGTTCTGGTAACCAGCAGTTAATTTCTGCCGATGTGGCCAGGCGCTTTGGGCCAGATGATCGTGCTGGTGTTCGACTGAATGTCTCCAAGCGTGATGGCGGTACAGCGGTTAATAAAGAACATGCTGATGTGGATCTGGTTTCACTGGCGTTAGATTGGCGCGGTGAAAAATTACGCTTGTCTGGTGATATTGGTTATCAGGATAACCACTTAAAGCAAACGCGCACCAATGTTTCTCTGGCGTCAGGTATAAATGTACCTCGTGCCCCCAAAAGTGATACGAACTGGGCACAGCCATGGTCATATTCTAATGAGAGAGACACATTCGGGAGCTTGCGTGGTGAGTATGATTTGACCGGAAAAGTGACTGCTTATTTTGCTGGCGGATTCCGTGAATCACATGAAGCCAACTCTCTGGCTAACTTGACGGTTAGTAATGCTGCAACAGGTGCAGGTAGCCTGTATCGATTTGACAATACCAGAGAAGACTCTGTGAGAACTGGTGAAGTAGGCGTCAAGGGCAAATTTGAAACAGGTTCGATTGGGCACGATGTGGTTCTGAATGCGAACTTATATCACTTTGAGAAAAAAGCAGCTTATACATTTGATTTTAGTGGCACTTCAGTCAGTACTAATTTATATTCGCCAGTTTACGCCTCACTGCCGGCCTTTACTGCAACTGCTGGTTCAGGCGGTGTGCTCAATAATCCAAAGACGACAGGCAGAACGATATTGCGAAGTGTTGCACTGGGTGACACAGTGTCTATGCTGGACAATCAGCTATTGCTGACGTTGGGGGTGAGACATCAGCAAATAGTCGGTACAACTTATACCTACGATGGCGTGTTTGATGATGCTTATGATAAGAGCAAGTTAAGTCCGGTATTGGGTGCCGTGGTAAAACCTTGGGACGGTATCTCCCTGTATGCCAATTATATTGAAGGTTTATCGCAAGGCGCGACTGCACCGGCATCAACAGTGTCTCAGCCAATCTCAAACCCTGGGCAGACGCTTGCTCCCTATGTATCCAAACAAAAAGAAGTGGGTGCTAAGTTTGACTTTGGTAAGGTTCGCGTGACTACCGCTTACTTTACAACTGAGAAGCCACGTGGATTTGTCAATGCGGCGGATGTATTTACCTCACAAGGTAAAGAGGAGCATCAAGGGGTTGAGTTGATGACTTATGGTCAAATTTTACCAAGCCTGCGTGTGCTAGGCGGGATTACCTGGTTGGATGCTAAGCAGAAAAACACTGGTGATACTGCTTCTGAAGGTAAGCAAACTATCGGTGTGCCGGATCGACAAGCTAATCTGGGGATGGAGTGGGATGCATTTATGGTGCCAGGTTTAACTTTTGATGCGCGCGTGATTGCTACTGGTCATGTATATGTCGATAGTGATAATACGCAACGTGCTCCAGGCTGGACTCGGTTAGATATCGGAGCGAGATATGCAACCGAAATTAAAGGGCATTTATTGACTGTACGCAGTCGTATTGATAACGTAACAGACCGAGATTATTGGGCTTCCGCAGGTGGTTATGCTGGTACTACCTCTAATTCTGGGTATTTGGTATTAGGCGCTCCACGCACTGTGACGATTAGTGCACAACTTGATTTCTAGTGTGAGGTAACGTGATTTGCGTTCGTCTTTGTTATTGATTCATCGCTGGCTAGGCCTGGCAAGCGCCTTATTCTTATTGCTCACCGGCCTGACCGGTGCAGTGATTTCCTGGGATCATGAGTTAGACGAGTGGCTGAATCCTGCCTGGATGCATAGCGAGTCGCAAGGCTTGCATCAATCAACATTGGTGCTTGCAAAACAGGTAGCCGAGCGCTATCCGCAAGTGCAAGTCAGCTCCATTCCGCTAACGGTTGAACCAGGGCATACCTTAGCGATCGGTGTCAGGCCTTTACCTAACCCTCCTAATGGCCTTGAGCCTGTCACCTTTAACCAGGTGTTTCTCGACCCGGTGACTGGTGAAGAGTTGGGTAAGCGTGAATGGGGTGCGGTGTGGCCTGTGGATCGTACCAATGCTGTCTCTTTCCTGTATAAATTGCACTACAGCCTGCACTTGCCCGAAATGTGGGGCATAGACCGCTGGGGTATCTGGTTATTGGGTGGAGTGGCGATCATCTGGCTCATTGATAGTTTTGTGGGCTTTTACCTCACTTTGCCCAAGTCTGCCAATAAACCCAAGACCAAACTGCACAAAGCACAACGTCATCCTCATCAAGCAACATTCTGGCAGCGCTGGTGGCCAGCCTGGAAAATGCGCTGGAACAGCAGTACACACAAACGTTACTTTGACTTGCATAGGGCATTTGGCTTGTGGACATGGATATTGCTGATTATTCTGGCATTTTCAGCCTTGGCGCTGAACCTGCGGCGGGAAGTCTTTATGCCGGTGATGAGGTCTGCTTTTACGTTGACGCCAACGCCTTCTGATTTGCGTCCGCGCTTACCCGTTGCACAGCAATTGCCACCAATAGTGAGTTATGAACAGATATTGGCATTGGCTGTAGAGGAGGCGCGAGTTCAACATTGGCAAGAGCCTGTGGGACGCATTTCATACAGCGCGGCTTTCCAGCTGTTTAATGTCGATTTTTATTATCCTGAGGCGGACCATGGCGTTGCTGGCGCGGGGCATAAACGATTGTATTACGATGGTGTGGACGGACATTTTGTAGGTAAGCGTATTCCATGGGAAGGCACGGTGGGGGATGTCATCGTACAAGCGCAGTTTCCATTGCACTCTGGCCGTATTCTTGGCGTGCCGGGTAGGGTGCTGATCTCTGTGATGGGGCTGGTGGTCGCGATGTTGTCAGTAACAGGTATTTATCTCTGGTGGAAGAAGCGAAAAGCCAGGCAAGTTTCAAAGGTCATTGTGCGGGAGTCGTTCATTGGGGCGCATAGATCAAAGCGGTTGGCTCGTTAATCACTTCCCTCAATAGTCTGCTAATTAGCAGACTATTTCTATGTATATCAATATACTAGCAAGCTATCTTTAATTGCTTTCAAAAATGAGAATTGTTATCATTAGCGATTAAGCAATTTGCAAGCCAACGACTATTGTTTCCAGTAGCCAGCAATCCAAATAACACAAGAGTGAATTAGGGAAAGATTATGCCATCCGGCTTTAACAAAAAAACCATGACATTGGCGCTGATGATGGCGCTACCAGCAGTTGCAATGGCGGCTGATGAAGAAAAAAAGGCAGATGCTGCGCAAACGATGACCGAGGTAAAGGTCAAGTCGCAACGTATTCAAGATGCGCCTAATAAAGGCTACCAAGCAACAAAAACCCGCGTAGGTAAAACCTATCAGGATCCGCAAGATGTACCACAGGCCGTGACGACATTGACCAGGGAGTTGCTGCATGATCAGCAAGTGGGATCATTGCGCGAAGCCTTGCGTAATGTGGTTGGTTTGTCTGTCAACGCCGCTGAGGGTGGTCGTGCAGGTGATAACTTCAACCTGCGTGGTTTTTATACCTTTGGTGATATTTATCTGGATAACATGCGTGATACGGCGCAGTATAACCGCGAAACATTTAATCTGGAGCAGGTGGATGTATTGCGTGGTTCCGCAGCGATGTTGTTTGGTCGCGGCCAGGCGGGTGGTGTGATTAACCAAGTCAGCAAGATGGCTGAATTACGTGATAAGAATACCGTTACGGGCAGCGTTGGTAATTATGATTATCATCAGCTCACAGGGGATTTTAATAAACAGCTGACAGAGACAGCGGCAATTCGTGTCAATGTCATGGATCGGCATGATGAAACCTATCGCAAGAACCCAACGACAGGGGATAGACCAGAGTTTGATCGACAAGGCATTGCGATTAGCTTTGGTGCCGGTATTGGTACGGAAAATGAATTTTTCCTGAATCATATCTACACACAAACGCGCGATGTGCCAGATTTTGGTATCCGTTTCTTAAACAAGCGCCCTTTGAGCAATGGTACAAATGGGCGTTCAGATCGCACTTTCTGGGGTAGTAGTAATAACTTCGATGATAGCGATACACGTATCACTACTGGTATTTTCACCCACAAGTTTGATGATGATACGCAATTAAGAACGCAATTGCGTCATGCAAGATACAAACGCAGCTATTGGGCTAAAACGCCTGCTGATGCGCTACCACTGGTGAATGATCGAGTTGGTGGTAACGTGACGAGGGTGATGGACTATGAGACTGTCAATTTGCAATCTGACTTTAGTACTAAATTTGACTTGGCAGGTATGAAGCATTCTGTTCTGACAGGTGTTGAGTATTTGAAAGAAAACTCATATAGAAGCACGTTGCAGCCTTATGACCCAGTCACTGGTGCCATCTATACACAAACGGGAGATACATTAACCAATGCTATTCTTGCGAATCCTAATGGGGTTGCTTTCCGTGGTAACTTTGCCAATATCACAGCGGCACCCAATAGGTTTGATGCGGATAATTATGCTGTTTACGTTCAAGATAGTATTGAGTTTATTCCTCATTGGACTGTGTTGGCAGGTATTCGTCGTGACGAAATGCATGCAAATTATTCCTCTGCAACAAACACCAAGCTAAGCTATGGCGAGAATAGCTACCGTACTGGCTTGTCATGGCAGCCAAATGCTGATCGTCATTACTACCTGACTTTCAGTGACTCTTTCAGTCCAACAGCGGATTTGTATCAACTAACCGTACAGCCTTTGCCTGCCGAGCGAGCACGTACATTGGAGTTAGGTTCTAAATGGTTGTTTATGGATGGTGACTTGGCTGTGCGTACAGCCGTATTCACGACAACTAAAGATTGGGAACGAAATACTGATCTGGAGTCGACTGCATCTATCTTAACCAAGCGTCGCCGTACCAATGGTGTTGAGTTTGAGGTGACAGGCAAAATTACCGATCGTTGGGATATGTTTGCTGGGTTTGCTTTACTGGATGCGCGAATTATCAATGTTGCGCAAAACTATGTGGGTAATGTCTTGACTACTGCTGACACTAGATTCGAAGGTGAGCGCGCAAGGAATACACCGATCGGTACTTTCAATTTGTGGACAACTTATGCGCTGACTGATGCTTGGAAGATTGGTGGCGGAGTTGAGGCAAAGGGGGAGCGTTATGCTTATGTTCCCTCTGCAGCCAGAGGCACCGCGCGGGGACAAACGGAAGCGAATGGCGGTGTGTTTCAAACTGGTGTTTTTGATCCTAACAAAGCACCAGGTTATGCGCGCGTCGATTTGATGGCAACTTACGAACAGCCTAAATGGGCGGTACGCTTGAATGTCAAAAACTTGCTCAACAAAGTGTATTATGACGCAGTGTATGACAATGGTGGTTTGGTGACTCCTGGTAATGGTCGCCAGGCGATCATTACCACTGAGTATAAATTCTAGGAGTTGATTTGCTGCTGACGTTACCGGATGTATTGCTGAAAGAGGAACTAACTACCATCCGAGGCCTGCTGAAACAGGCGCAATGGGTAGATGGTCGCAATACCGCCGGGGCGCAGGCAGCACAAGTCAAAAATAACCAGCAACTGGCCGAACAGGATCCGTTGCTGGCAAACATTCGAGGGATCGTGTTGCAGGCATTGCATCGCGATCCTTTATTTTTTTCGGCAGCCTTGCCGGATAAGATTTTGCCACCGTTTGTGAATCGCTATGTCGGGGCAACCAATCATTACGGCTTCCATGTCGATAGTGCCATGCGCAGCATGCCGGATGGTAGT
Source organism: Methylophilus sp. QUAN (assembly GCF_015354445.1). Taxonomy (GTDB): domain Bacteria; phylum Pseudomonadota; class Gammaproteobacteria; order Burkholderiales; family Methylophilaceae; genus Methylophilus. The sequence continues at coordinate 286,042 of NZ_JADKYT010000003.1, read as the reverse complement.
GCGCGTGTGCGGGCAGATGTGTCTGCCACTTTGTTTTTTAATGATCCTGACGAATATGAGGGTGGTGAGCTGGTGGTGCAGGATGTGTTCGGCGACCAGCGCATCAAGCTCAAAGCGGGCTCTATTGTTATCTATCCTTCCAGCTCAGTGCATGCAGTGACGCCTGTCACGCGTGGCGAACGTCTGGCCAGTTTTATGTTTATCCAGAGTATGGTGCGCGATGCTGCACACAGACGCATGTTGTTTGATATGGATATGGCGTTGGTCAGGTTGCGCCAGCAGCATGGGGAAACGCCTGAGGTGGTTCAGTTGACTGGTATCTACCATAACCTGTTACGCCAGTGGGCGCTCTAAGCATGCAAGCCTTACCGTTGTTACCTTATTTTGCGCAGCAGGCGCAAGCCAAACTGCCGGCCAATATCTGGCATTACCTGCAATCTGATGCAGGTAATGGTACGCAATTGCAAGCCAATGACGCTGGGTGGCAGGCACTAAAACTGATACCGCGCCCATTGCAGGCTTTGCAAACCCCCAACACACAATGCACTTTATTCGCTGAGCAATGGGCGCACCCCATCATGTTGGCGCCAGTGGCTTACCAGAAACTGTTTCATGCCGATGGTGAAATCGGCACCGCAGTGGCTTGTAATGCCCAGCAAGGGCAGATGATGGTGAGTAGCCTCGCCAGCCAGCCCGTTGGTGACATTGTGAAACAGGCGCAGCAAGCGTTATGGTTCCAGCTCTATTGGCAGGGTGACCGTGCTCGCACAGCGGTGTTGTTGCAAAAAGCGCTGGCAGCGGGTGTCAGCGCTATCGTGTTTACCGTCGATGCACCGGTCAAGCAGGCGTTGATCGACTTACCCGCAGGTATTTCTGCGGTGAATTTAGCCCAGCCGCTGGCGATGCAAGCCTTGCAACCTGGCCAGAGCCAGGTATTTGATGGCTGGATGACGCAGGCACCAACCTGGGACGATGTGGCCTGGCTACGGCAGCAGGTCAAGATTCCGCTGCTGATTAAAGGCCTGATGCATGTGGATGATGCTAAACAGGCGGTGGCGCTGGGCTGTGAGGGTATCGTTGTCTCTAATCACGGTGGGCGTGTGCTCGATAGTACGCCGTCAGCCGCCGCTGTGTTGCCGGATATCGTGGCAGCGGTGGGTGGACAATGTAAAATCCTGGTCGATAGCGGCATCCGCTCCGGGCAGGATGTCTTTAAAGCACTGGCCATGGGGGCTGATGCCGTATGTATCGGCCGCCCTTACATCTGGGGCTTGGCGGCAGAAGGCGCGATGGGGGTGGCCAAAGTCATCCGCACCCTGCGCGATGAATTGGAAATGACCATGGCACTGACAGGTGTCTCGAATCTTGCCGAGATTCGCCAGGTCGAATTGTATGCGTAACAGAAAGGAAGCAAACATGAAAAAAATTGGTTTTTCACTCTTATTGACCATGGGTCTGTTGGGCTCTCAGGCAGCGTTTGCTGCGGCTGATTGCAAGTCCTACCCTAAAGAGGAGTGGGCTTCAGAGGACACGCTGAAAGAAGCGATGGAAGCAGAAGGCTATACGATCAAGAAGTTTAAAATTGACGGTAATTGTTATGAGATTTATGGCCGTAGCAAAGAAGGCAAAAAGGTCGAGATTTATTTCGACATGAAAACGCTGGCCATCGTGAAAGCCATTGGCCTGAAAGACTAGTCACGCGGATGCAAACACGCGCTGAGATGCTGTGGCCGTGGTGGGTGCGGCTGAGCCATTGGCTGGTAGCGGCAGGGGTGATTTCGCTGTGGCTTATGAGTTATGTCTGGTATGAAACCGACTGGCTGCATCGTGCAGTCGGTTATGCGGTAATCACCATGGTGGTTGTGCGTATTTTGCTGGGCTGTCTGAGCAAAGTCAGTAGTGCGCGTTTCTACCTGCCCGGCTGGCGTGCATTGCGCACACATATTGCCGAATTGCGGCAGGGTCATATCACCGCGCATCGTGGCCATAATCCGTTCGGCCAGTGGGCTGTGTACCTGATCTGGTTGTTGATTGCCGCGCTGGCGCTGACTGGCTGGTTGAGTCGCACGGATGCCCTTTGGGGTGAGGATTGGCCAGTGGATCTACATGCTGCCCTAAGCCTGAGCTTGCTTGGCCTGATGGCGGTACATGTGCTGGCGGTGGTTGTGGTGTCGCGGCTATCTGGCCAGCATTTGTTAGCACAAATGATACATGGGCGTTCGGCGCCAATAAAAAGCAAGTCACACTGAATGCTGGCAGTCGCTGGCATTTAACCCTATTTTCCTCCTGCGTCTTATCTACTTTTTCCGCGCTTAAAAGTATCAAAATGTATCGCTCTCTTTAGTCTCACGCAGGGTTCATTTAAGATGGCACATCTGCTGATTGGAATGATGTGTATGACCTTGGTTTTATTGTGCTGTCTGGTTGATTAAATGCGGAATGACATGCGCATATTGTTATGGATCCTCATGCTGTTCCCCCCTGCTTGCTTGCAGGCGCAAGAGTCGCTGTTTTACAACGATGGTGATCCTTTAGACACGCAAGTACAAATCCTGCCTAAGGTCCCGGGCGCGTATTGGGGGAGTGCATCTGGTTGCGGCGAAGTGGACTGGCAACAAGCATTGACGCTGGCAGAGGTAGCAGAGATCAGTTTATGCCATAACCCGCAAACCAGTGAAATGTGGGCCAGTGCGCGTGTGCAAGCTGCGCAACTAGGCGTGGCCAAGTCTGCCTATTTACCCAGCGTGACCGATACAGTCTCCAGCAATATGGGTGTGCTCAATCCTGAGTCGGCCACGCGTGGCAACCCTAACCTCAATCTTTCCAATAGCCTGGTCGCGAGTTACCTGTTATATGACTTCGGTAACCGCAAGGCCAATGTCGAGAGTGCGCGCCAGCTGCTGTTGGCAGCGGGTGCGACGCAAAGCAGTACCGTGCAAGCGGTGTTGCTGAATACCATCATTGCCTATTACCAGGTGCAAGCCAATATGGCAGCACTCACGGCGGCCCAGCAGGCTGAGCGTGCGGCAGAAGAGAGTTTCAAGGCTGCCAATGCACGCTATCAGGCGGGCGTGGCAACCCCGGCAGACAAGTTGCAGGCACACACCGCGTATGCGCAACTGACCTTGCAACGTATTACCATCGAAGGCACATTGCGTGTGGCCTACGGTAACCTGGTGAATCTGATGGGTTGGCCGGCTAACCGTAGCGTGAGGCTGGCGAGCAGCAGTACTGATGTGCCACCAGGCATTTTGGACGATGTAAGCACATTAATTGAACAGGCAGGGCAGCGCCGCCCAGACTTGCTGGCCAGTGAGGCACAGGTGCGCGCCGCCGAGGCCGGCATTGCTGCCAGTAAAGCGGCCAGCAAACCGACCATTAGCATGGGCGTCTCCAATAACCTGCAGGATGGCTCACAATATGCCGCCAACAGCGCTACCACATTGGGCGTCACGGTTTCCATCCCCTTGTTTGCCGGTTATGCGCCTACCTACCGTATCCGTGCGGCAGAGGCCACGGCTGATTTACGCCTCGCCCAGCGTGACCGTCTGCGTTTGCAGATTTCACTGGATGTGTGGAGTGCTTATCAGAACCTGCGCACGGCCTTGCAGTCAGTCACTGCCAGCAAGGTTTTGCTTGAAAGTGCGGAGCAATCTTACCGGGTGGCTTTCGGCCGTTATACCTCTGGCGTTGGCAATATCATCGACACCTTGAATGCACAAAGTGCCTTGGCCGTGGCCCGCCAGCAAAACATCCAGGCGGGGCTTAACGCTAATATCTCGCGCGCGACGTTGGCGCAAGCGATAGGCGTGCTCGACCATGCCATGATTCAATCATTACCTGGTGCCCAGGCACCTCTTGATAATTTGCCCGGTGTGAAAACGCCTGGTCAATAAAATAAATGGACACACATTCATGAAGCGCATCAAAAACATACTGGTGTTGTTGCTGTTAGTGGCGATCGCCGCCGCGGCGTATTGGTACTACAAGCACACCCATCAACCCAAGCCGGAAGACTTGTACCGGCTGGATGAGGTGACACAAGGGCATGTTGAGCAAACCGTATCGGCAAATGGCACACTGAATCCGGTCAGCCTGATTAGTGTCGGTACCCAGGTATCGGGCATTGTGCGCAAAATGTATGTTGACTTTAATGATGTGGTTAAAAAAGACCAGGTGTTGCTGGAGCTGGACAGCCGCTTGTTTAACGCGCAGATTGCACAATCACAAGGCAGTGTCAGGAACAACGAGGCGGCGGTAGAGCTCGCGATTGCCAATGAAAAACGCATGCGCCAGTTGTATGCGCAGGAGTATGTCTCTAAACAGGAGCTGGATACGGCCGTACAGGTATTAAAGTCAGCCAAGGCGCAACTGGAAACGGCACGTGGCTTATTGGCGCGTGATGTGACTAACCTTAATTTCAGTATTATTCGTTCGCCGGTGTCGGGCGTGGTGGTTAACCGGGTGGTCGACGTGGGCCAGACGGTGGCTGCCAGTTTTCAGACGCCAACCCTGATCCAGATTGCGCAAGACCTGTCCAAGATGCAGATAGATACCAGTTTTGCCGAAGCGGATATCGGCAAAATCAAAGAAGGGCAGAAAGTGAATTTTAATGTGGATGCCTTCCCGGACCGCAGTTTTGAAGGGGTAGTAAAGCAGCTACGTTTAAACTCGACCAACACCTCGAATGTGGTGACCTATAACGTGGTGGTGTCCGTCGATAACCAGGATTTAACACTGCTGCCGGGCATGACAGCCTACGTCAATATTATTGTGGATAGAGCCCGGCATGCCTTGCTCGTCCCCAATGCTGCCTTGCGCTATAAACCCAAGCTGGACAACGCTGCAACACCTGATAGATCAAAACCAGAAGCCGGTGGCGGGGAAGGTAAGCGTGGCTGGCGCAAGCATGGCGCGAAAGGTGAAGGCCAAGGCACTGCTGCCAGCAGTGTCATGGGCAAGATTTATGTACTCAAGGCTGGGAAGCCAGTCATGGTACGCGTGCATACCGGGATTACAGATGGCCGTTCCACCGTGGTCTCAGGCGATGGTTTGGCGGCGGGCGATAAAGTCATTGTGAGCGAGTTGCAAAGCGACAATGCGCCTAATAAAGGGCAGGGCAACAATAACGGCCCGCGCGGCCCGAGAATGTTCTAAACGCATGCAACAGTCTGTCATTGAGGTGAACCATCTGTACAAGGCCTATCAAACGGCCGCAGGGGATTTTCCGGTATTAAAGGATGTCAATTTACAGGTGCTGGCTGGCGATTATGTCGCCATCATGGGCCCTTCCGGTTCGGGAAAATCGACCTTTATGAATATTCTGGGCTGCCTGGATATGCCTACCGCTGGCAATTATGTGCTGGATGGTTACGCCGTGGCCACCATGGCGGCGGACCAGGTGGCTAAAGTGCGTAACCAGACCATAGGCTTTGTGTTCCAGGGCTTTAACCTGTTGGCACGCGCCAGCTTGCTGGATAACGTGGCTTTGCCATTGGTCTATGCCGGGGTCAGTAAAGAAGCGCGTCATGCCCGTGCCAGCCTATTGCTGGAAAAGGTGGGCTTGAGCAAGCATATGCATTCCCACCCAAACCAGATTTCCGGCGGCCAGCAACAGCGTGTCGCTATCGCCCGGGCGCTAGTGAATCAGCCACGCTTGATTCTGGCAGATGAACCCACCGGTAACCTGGACAGCACCACCAGTGAAGAGATTATGGCTATTTTTGATGGCTTGAACCAGGAAGGCATCACCATTGTGCTGGTGACGCATGAAACTGATATTGCCGAGCACGCCAAGCGGCAGGTGAGATTCCTGGATGGGCGTATTGTGCAGGACACTGGCGCTGTTGCATCAACTGTCATAGGACATGACCATGTTTAGCGCCATGTTAGGCGAAGCCTGGCATGCCATGGGCGCTAACCGTTTGCGTACCTTCCTGACCATGTTAGGCATGGTGATCGGTGTAGGTGCAGTAGTGCTGATGATGGCCATCGGCCAGGGGGCTGAGGCTTCAGTCAAACGCTCAATCAGTGCCATGGGTAGCCATTTATTTGTCGTGCTTTCAGGGCCGCCACGGATGGGTGGCGCGCGCACCGCGACTGGTAACGCGCCTTCACTTAATGTGCGTGATGCGAATGCTATTGGGGAGCTGTATGGCGTAGTGGGCGTCGCGCCGGTGACCATGGGTAAGGGGCAAGTGGTCTATGCCAGCAATAACTGGAATACCGATATTATTGGCACGACAGCAGAGTATATGGATATCCGTGGCTGGGGATTGTCGGCTGGTTATCCGTTCTCCACTTCGGATACCCGTTCTGCCACCCGCGTGGCGCTGCTAGGTAAAACGGTAGTCCAAAACCTGTTTGGTGAGGAGGATGACGTGGACCCTATCGGCAAAACTATCCGTATCAACCAGCGGCCGTTTGTGGTGCTGGGCGTGCTGGATAGCAAAGGGCAAACACTGGATGGACGTGACCAGGATGACACCATCATTGTGCCGCTCACCACCGCGCAGCGCAAACTGTTTGGTAACCAGCTGCCGGGCACCGTGCGGCAGATTATGGTGCAAGCTGAGTCTGATAACGTTATGAGCATGGTGGAGGATGCGTTGAATAGCCTGCTCAACCAGCGCCACAATATTCGCGAAGGCGCTGACAGTGATTTTTCGGTGCGTAACCTGACGGCGATTGCCAACTCGGCGGCCGAAACTGCGCGTACCATGTCCTTGCTGCTAGGGGCGATTGCCTCAGTCTCGTTGTTGGTGGGAGGCATCGGCATTATGAATATCATGCTGGTGTCGGTGACGGAACGTACACGCGAAATCGGTATCCGTATGGCGATCGGTGCGCGTGAACGCGATATCCTCATGCAGTTTTTGCTGGAGGCGATCATGATCTCCATTGTCGGTTGCCTGATCGGCATTGTCATCGGCGTGACGGGGGCGGTGCTGGTGAGTGTGTTTACGCAGGCGGAGGTGATTGTTTCCAGTGCTTCTGTGTTGATTGCTTTTAGTGTGGCCGCCAGTATCGGCGTCTTCTTTGGTTTTTATCCAGCCAGAAAAGCAGCCAGGTTAAACCCGATTGAGGCGCTGCGTTATCAATAGGCTTTGCAAAAACGCAACGCGTGATGGCTAGTCCATTTCAATCGGCGGGGCGACTTTTAACACTTCTGCCACGGTGGTCAGTCCCGCGGCAATCTTTTCTGCGCCATTAAGCATCAAGGGTTGCATGCCAGCCTTAGTCGCGGTCTGGCGTAACTGCAGCAAATCGGTTTCCGGGGTAATCAGCTTGCGCAAGGCGGGCGTCAAGGTCAGCATTTCATAAATGCCTGTGCGCCCTCGATAACCAGTCTGGCGGCATTCCTGGCAGCCGACAGCTTGCATGACTTTGGCCGGTTTCTTGGCCTTGAACGGGTGCGTGACGCTGGCCCATTCATCGTCTGAAATCTCTGCCTCGGTTTTGCAATGCGGGCATAGCGTACGCACCAGGCGCTGCGCCATAATGCCGAGCAAACTGGAGTGGATCAGGTAAGCAGGCACGCCCAGGTCAAGCAAGCGCGTGACGGCGGAAGGCGCATCATTGGTATGCAAGGTAGACAGCACCAGGTGGCCCGTCAATGCAGCCTGAATGGCCATATCCGCGGTTTCCTGATCGCGAATCTCGCCAACCATGATAATGTCCGGGTCTTGCCGCATCAGCGTGCGTATGCCTTCGGCAAAACCTAGGCCGATATTCTGCGTTACCTGCATCTGGTTAAACGCAGGTTCTATCATTTCAATCGGGTCTTCTACCGTGCACACATTCACCTCATCTGTCGCCAGTTGCTTGAGCGTGGTGTACAAAGTGGTGGTTTTGCCCGAGCCGGTAGGCCCGGTGACCAAAATAATGCCATTCGGTTGATGCGTCCATTGCGCCCACTGTTCGCTCTGGCGTTTGGAGAAGCCCAGTAGCTGAAAGTCCTGCACCAGAATATCCGGCTTGAAAATCCGCATCACCAGCTTCTCGCCAAATGCGGTTGGCATGGTCGATAATCGTAACTCGATTTCCTTGCCGTCTGTGCCCACGGTTTTGACGCGGCCATCCTGCGGACGACGCTTTTCTACCATATCCATACGACCCAGCAGCTTAATGCGGCTGGTAATGGCGTTCATGATATTGCTGGGCAACTGGTAAACCTGGTGTAACACTCCATCAATACGGAAGCGCATCAAGCCCATATTGCGGCGTGGTTCGAGGTGAATATCGCTGGCACGTTGTTCAAACGCATATTTAAACAGCCAGTCAACAATGTTCACCACATGCTGTTCATTTGCATCGAGCTGGCGGTCTTTACCCAGCTCAATCAACTGTTCAAAATTTTGTACGCCTACAATCTGCCCGGCCTTAGCCGCATTGGCCGATTGAATCGCGGCAGACAGCTGATAGACCTCAGGCAGGTAGCGCTGTAAATCCAGCGGGTTGACCATCACCACTTGAATTTTTAGCTTGAGCAAACGCTCCAGGTCATGCAGCCACTCCTGGTGAAACGGATCGGCCGTCGCAATCGAGGCGATGCCATCCTTGATCGTGATCGGCATGATGCGCAAGCGTTCGGCATAGGCCTGTGACACGATTTGCGCCGCCGCGCTGAAATCAAGTTTCAGTGGGTCAATCTGGTAATAAGGCACATCCGCCTTTTCCGCCACATAACGGCTCAGGCTGTCCACCGTCAGCAATTGTGACGGCTGACGCTGGTCGGTCCATTTCTGTTCGGCCACAATCACAATCGGGTGGATTTTCGAGCTGTCGCGCTTGCGGTCCTGATGCAGTTTTTCTGCCCATGCTTTTTCGATGCGGCCATCGGAAACCAGCATGCGTAGCAAATCGCCTAGACGCAGGCTTTCTAGGGTTTTCGGCAGTGAAAATGGGATTGGGCTATTCATGTCATATCTGGGCAGGAGTACCAGCATATGGTGCAAGAATCATGCCATGGAAAAGTGGCAGGAATGGTCACTGTATGTGTGTTTTATTGAGTGTTTTATAGAGGGCGGGATTGCAAAAGAGGGTTGTTTTTGTGATGTTGCTTTTCGCCCTTTCGGCGAGTTACTTTTCTTTGCTTGCCCAAAGAATAAGTAACCAAAAGAAAGTGCACCCCAGCTTCCGCTTTTTCCTTGTGCTACTCGGCTTGTCGGGCGGCAATCAAAAACTCGCTCCTTTGGAGCTCAAACAGTTGCTTGCCGAAGACTCCCGTCAACCCTGCGTTGCTCGGCGCGGCAGATGGGGACCCCGAACACCATGCGACTGCCACTGTTAGCGAATGGAAGAAAAAAGAATGTGTTTTTTTAACCGTTCCAGTTTCTACACTGTTGCTTAAATTGAGATAAATCCCATTCATCACGCTGAGTAGCGGAGACAAAGTGGGGGTGGTCGACCATCGGCTGTTCGAGTTCCGCGGTGGCTTGCGGGGTTTGCAAGCCGCTAGGGCGAGTTTCGATGGGCGCCCACTTTGTTGAGCAACGCAAGGGAGCCGAAGGCCGTGATGGCTGGGTGCCCTCTTCTTTGGTTACTTTCTGAGGGGCAAGCACCAGAAAGTGACTCGCCGAGAGGCGAAAAGGAGTTTCTGCTCAATGAATTACTTTTAAGCTGATCTATAGCTTCATCTGAATCCGCATACTCAAATCCACTGCCTGTATATTTTTAGTCAGCGCGCCAATCGAAATCCTATCCACCCCAGTTTCTGCAATCGCCCGCACAGTGGTTAAATCGACATTGCCTGAGGCTTCCAGCAAGGCGCGTTTCTGGTTAATCACTACCGCTTCCCGCAGGTCTTCCAGCGTAAAGTTGTCCAGCAAAATACTGGTCGCGCCGGCACTTAATGCTTGTTGCAGTTCATCCAGGTTTTCCACTTCAATCTGGATATTATTCGTCTGCTTTAAGGCAAAAGCGGCAGTGAGTACTGCGGCGATAGAGCCTGCGGCCGCAATATGGTTTTCCTTAATCAGGATGCCGTCGTATAAAGCGAGCCTCTGGTTGGTGCCACCGCCGGTGAGTACGGCATATTTTTGTGCCAGACGCAGCCCTGGCAGGGTTTTGCGGGTATCGAGAATCTGTGTTGGCAAGCCGGAAATCGCATCGACATAGCGGCGGGTATGCGTTGCCACGGCAGACAGGGTTTGCAGAAAGTTGAGTGCCGGGCGCTCGGCGCTGAGCATGGCGCGCGCATCGCCTTGAATATGGACCAGTGGCTGGTTAGGCGTCACCTGGTCACCATCTTTGACCAGCCATTCCAGTTGTATGTCCGCATCCAGTTGCGCAAAGCATTGGGCGAACCAGGCGCAACCACAAATCACGGCGGCTTCGCGGCTGATGATGGTGGCGCTGGCTTGTGTGCCTGCCGGAATCAAGGCCGCGGTCAGATCGCCGTTGCCCATGTCTTCTGACAAGGCCAGGCTTACCTGTTGGCTGATGATGGCGGCGTTCAAATAAGCGGGTAAGTGTTGGTAAAGTGCAGATGTGGTCATTAGGTTGCCAGCAAGGTTAAAAATTATGCATGTGACCATTCTAAGCCCATGCCAAAAGCTATTATAATAAAACTACCCCAAGACACGCGATGTTTGGATATGCGCTTTTTGTCATGGGGTATTTTTTCGGGAAAAGTATCTAACCTTTTGGCTCACATCACACTATGCAGCTTTTATATACGGTAAACAGTCCTTATGCACGCAAGGTGCGTATTGTGGCCATTGAAAAACATGTTGATTTAACGCTGACTGAGGTGGTGCTGTCGGCACCAGACTGTCCGGTGAGCCAGCATAACCCATTAGGCAAAGTGCCTGTGCTGGTGCTCGATGATGGTGATGCTTTGTATGACTCGCGGGTGATTGTTGAGTACCTGGATCACCGTACGCCGGTGGCGCACCTGATTCCGCAAGATCACTCTGCGAAAATTAAAGTACGCCGCTGGGAAGCATTGGCCGATGGCGTCTGTGATGCCGCGGTGGCGACGATGTTGGAGCAGCGCAAACCGGAAGCGCAGCAATCTGCGGCCTGGATTGAAAAGCAATTTGCCAAAGTGACCGCCGGATTGACCACACTGGATGATGATTTGCTGAAGAAAAAGTGGTGTGTGAACGAAACCTTCAGCTTGGCCGATATTGCGCTGGGCACTGCGCTGGGCTACCTGGATTTACGTTTTAAAAGCGTTCAGTGGGAAGGCAAATACTGGCAGGAGAAGTTTCCTAACCTGGCCAAACACTATGGTGTGTTAGTCAAGCGCCCCAGCTTTAAACAAACCATGCCGCAACCCTAATTTGCGGTTTTTGCAGAATCTCGCGCATGCATGCGGGTATTCTGCTTACTTTTCTCTCTCCGCCCTTATGCCGACGGTATGCGCAAGGCATGCCTGTATTCATCCAAGCTATTGTTCTGTTTTGTTTTTTCTCTGAAATAGCGATTTCTGCCATTAACTATTCTTTACGCATGCGTTTTGCCTATTTTTTATTGATAAAGCAAATGATAATTGTTATCATTTAGGAACAAACAAAACAAATGATGAATAAATTCTATGCAAGCAATGAATGCCCCCGTCAAAAAGAGATTGCTCGAATTACTTGATGAGCTGATTGCGCATGATGGTTTTGGCAGTATCAAGGTGGATATCCGCTTGTTAAAACGCGGACAAAAAGAAGTCATTATCGACTGTGGCAAGCAATACCGCTTTGTGGTCGATTTTGAAACGGCAACCGCCATAGAAAAATAAATTTATTCTCTCAATTTCAGTTTTTAACCATGCGTTGACAGCATGGAGATTGAAATACTCAACGGTGTGGGTCCGTGAGACTTATTTTAGAGGTAGCGCAATGGCCTTCGAGAGGAAGGGGAACAAGCGCTTGTTGAGGAGATTTAAAATCATGAAAGTTTCAGTATTAGCACTTACTTTAGGCATGGCGTTCAGCAGCTCTGCATTTGCGACACAAGCAGTTTGGAATTCAACGAATCCATGGGGTACAGCGACACCAACCAGCTACGCTGAGTGGAATATTTTTAACGGTACTAGCGACAGTTCACCTGATGTTGCTGTGACGGCTGGCACGACAGCTTCAGTGGTGGAAACCAGTGGCGGTTCATTTGTAACTGGTGGCGGTAATATTTACAGCTTCTCTGGCGCTACATCATTTACTGCGACGTTGAGTGGCTCCACCAGTGGCCTGTTCGATGTGTACCTGCGTATTGGTACGCTGGGTACCTTGGCGAACACGACTGCGACATTGAACGGTCTTTCAGCGACTTCAGTACTGCAGTTCAATGAAGACCAAGGCACTGTGATGGGCGGCGCGACAGCAGAGCAAGAGTTGTACTGGAAATGGACTAGCGTCAGCGCGGCTAGCCTGTACACATTCAAATTCACTTCCACTTCATCCAGCATGAGCTTGGATCAGTTGGCTTTGGCGGCTGTTTCTGTGCCAACAGTCACACCAGTTCCAGAGCCAGAAGCCTTCAGCATGATGGCATTGGGCTTGGGTTTGATGGCTTTTGCAGCACGCCGCAACAAAGCCTAATTCCCCGTTAGTGCGACCATGACAAAGGGGCTAAATAGCCCCTTTGTTTCTATCCTATGAATGAATAAAAGAGTGCTTCATGATGGCAAGCTCTGACGACTCCTGGTTACAACATATTAAAAAGAAGAATGCAATGCTCAGATCGGTCGGCAGTATAGCCGTCTGCTGGTTGGTGATGATTGCATGCTTGCAGCTGGCGTATGCCGACGCCCAAACTGTTAATGAGGCCGTGAGTGAAGCAGTCTCTGCTCCCGTAAGTAAAGCTGCGAAAAAGGCGGATTCAGACGACGTTGATACTTTGCCTGAGGTTTCGGTGACTGATACCAAGATCAAAACACCAGACACCGGTATTAACCGTACATTGCCAATCACTACGATTACCAGCGAGCAGTTACAGAGAGCGCAACCCAGCAATATTTTTGATGCGGTGAGGTCTGTCCCAGGAGTGTCTATTTCTGGTGGTCCACGCCCTAGTGGCATGACATTTAGCATTCGTGGCTATGCTGATAATGAAGATGTGATGGTGAAAGTGGATGGCGTACCGAAGGGCTTTGAGAAGTATCGCATGGGAGGCACGTTTATCGAGCCTGAATTGCTTAAAAGCATAGAAGTGCAACGCGGCCCACAAATCACCAGCGGTTCCGGTTCACTGGGGGGCACTATCAATGCAACGACTAAAAATGCAGAAGACTTTTTAAAACCTGGCCAGAAGTATGGCGGCAAGGTCAAGTTTGGCTATGGCAATAACAGTGATGAGTATTCACGCTCTTATTTGTTATATGCGCGCCCGGACGAGCGTGTGGATATTCTTTATAACTATTCTAACCGTCAAGCAAATAACATTACTTTGGGTGATGGCAGTAAGCTGGAGAATTCTGCCATTGAGTCCATTTCTCATTTATTGAAAGTAAGTGTATTTCCAACTGAAGATCTGGAGTTTGTGACCTCTGTTGTTAAATTCGATGACATCGGCTTGCAGCAGTACGATGCTAACTCTGCGACGCCTGGTTTTTTTGGCTACGTTATTCGTTCCATTGATGACCTGACGTGGTCTGAAACGGTGAAATATAATCCCGAGCATCCATGGGTTAATTTGAAAGCTACGGTCGGCGCTGGTCACACCAATCTTGAGGATCTGGCGCCGCCAGGCCTGTCACCTGTGATTAATCCTAATGCGCCAGCCGGATGTAGCGGTACTGTCTACACCCCCAATCCTTCAGATGTGACCAGATGCCGCGGTGATGCCAGAGATACTTATCAATATAAAACCCGTACCGTAGATATTAGTAATCAGGCAGTTTTTACGGAAAAGGGGTTCTTTAATTTTTCACTGCTTACCGGTTATCAATATAACTCTAGTGAGCGTGATGTGACTCGTCTTTATGACAACCCATACTTTAATCCTACCAATGGATTCAATGCATCGGCGCCACCAGGTAGTAAGTCATTTAATGCGATTTATATACAGCCTACATTTGAGCTTGGTCAGTTCACGGTGATTCCGGGCTATCGGCAAGATCGCTATGAGGTGGAGGCTGCAGGTGGAACGCTTGCTTTATTAGCCCCTTATAAGCAAGCAAGCAAAATCAAACTCAAGGAAGAAACCTGGAGTTTAGGATTGTCATATGATGTGCTGGCCAAAAATAATCCGGAGAAACTGACGCTTTACACCAATTATGGGCAGGGTTTTCGGCCACCATTGATTGATGAGTATTTTACACAAGGAGCGTTTGGCCGCTGCCGTCCTCCCTTTGTACCTAATATTTATCCTGCATCACGTATTTGTGGTGACCTTTATCAACCACAATTGTCAGAGTCTACGGAAGCAGGCATTAGCTATCAGAATCCGCACTTGTTGGGTAGTGATGTATGGTTTTCTGGCAAGTTGAATTTTTATCACATCTACACCTCACAGTTATTATCCTCACTACGTGAGGAGTCTGGACGCATTACCCAAAATGGTTGGGAGCGCAGAAATGGGGTGGAGGTAGAGAGTTTTATGCAATACCGAAGCTGGTACCTACGTAGCGGCTATTCAAGAATTAACGGTGAAATATTTACCGGACTTGTGGGTGTGCCTTTGTATACCGCACCTGGTAATGCTTTAAATATTAATCTCGGTACCGAGTTGACTAAGAGTCTGGATGTAAACCTAACCTATCGTAAGGTTTCTGATCGTAATATCCTAATTAGTGGCGACGGGACGCCAACCAGTGCTTATGTATTTGGCGTCCAGGATGGCTATGAACTATGGAATGCAGGCGCTCGCTATAAGGTGAATGAGCAGTTAACATTTCGTCTGATTGGTGAAAACCTTAAAAATGAATTGTATCGCCTGGATGGTACGATGGGAGGGTTAGGCATGTATGGGCCAGGGAGAAATGTGAAGTTTTTGGTCGAGTTAACTTATTGATAGCGCTTCTAATCTAGCTTGTAAACAAAACGCCCCGAAGGTATCGGGGCGTTTTGTTTGTAACGATCAGTGCTTAGAGTGCCCGTCTGCGGCTGGCGCTTAAGGTGATGAGTGCGAACCCTGCCGTCAACATGGCATAGCTGCCAGGCTCTGGCACGGCGGTTGCCGTGACTTGCCAACCAATATCAGCAAACGCTGCATAATCGAGTAGCGTAGGTAATTCGCGGCTTCCTGCAGGGGTGCTGGGGTCCATCATGGTGGCTTGTGGCGCACCATCCACCGTACTCATGGTACCTGTGGCCCAATGGGCGCCGAAACGATCCAGTGGAATGGCCTCACCATAAGCCGCGACAGCGTTTGTGCCAGTGAAGTAGCCATTGTCAGTCTGTGCCCACCAAGAGTCTGCCGAGCCAAAGCCAAGAATATGGCCGATTTCGTGGGTCGCTGTGGTCAGAAAATCCGGCGTTCCGGGCATCAGCCCCGCTGCATCGCTACCAAAGTACCAACTGTTGTTAGCATTGAACCAGATCATGCCACCCCAAACGCCATAGTCGGTCGCGGCTGCCCCGACGGCATTTTCTTGCCCTCTGGTAGCAACCGCATCAATAAACGCCTCTGAGCCGCTGGCGATGAGGTTGTATCCGCTATCAGCAAACCCGAGCACGCCTGGTGCCGAGTTTGAGCCGCCCACATAAATACGCAGGGTGTCGGCAGCAATCTCGAGATTGCTGAGTGTGATGGCACCACCGCCCAAACTTGGGTGTGTGATTTGCACTGACCATTGGTCACCGGCCTGTGGCGTAATGGCGCTGAGGCTATCAGTGAATCCACTATAGAACGAAGCTGCCTGTGTCAGTATTGCTCGGCGTTCAATGACGGGCGCGCCCGTTAGCAGATCGGTAAAAAAGCCTTTGGTGTCATAAGTGTAGTCAAACTCAATGGTTAATGCCTGTGCTGGCTGCGTGAGTATGAGCCCAGCCAGCACTAATGCATGGTGTAATCGCTTCATTTGTATTTTCTTTCTCTGCTAACAAAACACAGGGATAAGCCAGCGAGCCATAAGGCGCTGCTGACAGGTTCTGGGACGGCAGACAATGGCGTCACCGATCCGCTACCCGCACCGTAGACCGCTTGCAGGGCGGAGATAGTCAGGCTGTTCAGGGGTAAAATCGGGCCGTTGTAAGTGGCGTTAGCAAACGTCGTTTCGGTGGGCGCTTCGTCGTTGATGTAATGTCCCAACCCTAGTGAATGCCCCAGCTCGTGTTGTGCGACTGCGTAGAAAAATATGGGCGTCCAGCCCAACCCGAAACGCTCACCGTTAAATACCACATCCCCTGCCAGGCCGCTGGTTGTCGTCTCTTGCGGAAAGTAAGCGTAGGCGTTGGCATCGTCTATAGCGGGCACGACACCAATGCGGATATCTGCCAGGCCTGTTGGGTCATACTCACCGGTTTCCGGGAGCGGACCAGTGTCAGCGACTTCTATAAAGTGAATTGGCAGCACAGTCGCATAGTCGCTAAAGGCTTGTTCAAAAGCACTGCGCATGACGTCTACCGAGAATGGCTGCCCATGAGCATCTACTACATCACCGTTAAACAGGTTACTAAAGCTGTAAGTCAGCGTGATGTCTGAGCCCTGGCCATTGGGCTGATCCCAACTGGCATACATGGGGTAGTAACCCGCCCAGGCGTTACCAGGCAACGTACAGGCGAGTAGTGTGGCGTAACACACGTGTTTAAGTCTGTGCATCATGGGCGGCCCCTGTGTGTTCGCTGCTGAATGGTATGCTTTCAGGCGGCATAGCCAGTGGTGGCGCTAAAATGTGTAGTCGTGCAGGCAATGTGCGGGTTAAACGCATCATCTCATCCTCTCCTCATGGTTATATGTATTAGTGAGGTAATATGCTATTTGATAATGAGAATGATTGTCAATTGCGATTGTGGATGGGATGGAAGGATATATGCCGTGTGTATGACTCGGTAGGTGTTGAATGGAGAAACCGGTAGACGGATTACGTCACTGGCTGGGCAGGCGCAAATGCTTGGTATATATGAGGCGAGGACGCGGCAGGCGGCAAAGCAGCAGTCGTGCGTCCATCAGGGGGTGACAAGGGATAGTTAGAGCGGTGTCACGTCATCCTCACCCAGCAGGTGCAGGTTGTTTTTGTGACGCAAGGTTTGTCGTTCGTTCAGGCGTTTTTGGGCTGGGCTTGGGAAGTCGGTATAACTGATCACGCTGCGATCAATCAAAATACCGATCAGGTCTTCGAGCACCCGTGCCAGTTGAATGTCGCTTTCACGGAAAGTATGGTGTTTTTTCAGTTCATCATCTAAAAAGCACAGATATTCAGTATCCGTGTTTTCAATGGCTACCCAGTCTGCAGCAATCTGCGTATGCGGGCTGGCAGCAATAATTACACCTTCATTATTTTTTAATACGTAGGCCATACGGTGTCATTCCTCGTCACTTGGCGGCGTGTTGTCATTATATTATGCAAGCAGAAGCAATAACCATGCCTTAAAAGTGGGTTAAATCGCGCCGGTGATAATACCGCCACCCAGGCAGACATTGCTTTCATATACCACCACGCTCTGGCCGGGGGTGATCGCCCATTGATGTTGGCCAAAACGGATGGTGGCTTCCTCAGCATTCACCGCATCCACTTCACAAGGTGCATCTGGTTGGCGGTAACGCGTTTTGGCGGCATATACCCAGTTAGTTTGAGGTTCTTCACCGCTGATCCAGTGTAACTGGCCGGCTTTTAAGCCATCGCTTTGTAACAATGGGTGATCATGACCTTGCACCACAATCAGCTCGTTATCCGCCATATGTTTGGCGGCGACAAACCATGGCTCGCCATTGCTCTCACGGCTACCGCCGATTTTCAGGCCCTGGCGCTGACCGATGGTGTAGTACATCAGGCCTTCATGTTCACCGACTACTTTGCCTTCCGGCGTGCGCATCACGCCAGGATGGCGTGGCAGATAACGTTGCAAAAACTCCTGGAACGGGCGCTCGCCAATAAAGCAAATGCCGGTTGAATCCTTTTTCTCGGCATTGGCCAGGCCGTGTTCACGTGCAATTTCACGCACTTCGCGCTTGAGGTATTTGCCCAGCGGGAACAATGTTTTTGACAGCTGTGCCTGGTTCAGGCGTGACAAAAAATAGCTCTGGTCTTTGCTACCGTCATCGGCCTTAAGTAACTGGAAATTGCCTGGCTGAATCGGGTTTTCACGTACTTGCGCATAATGGCCAGTGGCAATCAGGTCAGCACCCATGCCCATGGCGTGGTCCAAAAACGCTTTAAACTTGATTTCGGCGTTACACAAAATATCCGGGTTAGGCGTACGGCCAGCCTGGTATTCCTGTAAAAAGTTAGCGAACACTCGCTCTTTATACTCGGCGCTAAAATTCACGGTTTCAATGTCGATACCGATTCTATCGGCCGCAGAAACGGCGTCGATTAAGTCCTGGCGTGAAGAACAATATTCATCATTATCATCGTCTTCCCAGTTTTTCATAAACAAACCGGTGACTTGATAACCTTGTTGTTTCAGCAACAAGGCAGTGACGGAAGAATCAACACCGCCGGACAACCCGACGATGACATGTGGCTTACTCATAGTGCTTGGCCCAAATGCTTCAAAATGTCTAAAGAATAACGCTTGCCTGCCAGGTAATCCTGCACGCACAACAATACTTGCGGACTGCGCATCAACTCGCCTTCAGCCGCGATCTCGGCTTCGGTTTTCCATACCGTACGAATGATGCCATCATCTAATGCCTGCTCAGGGTAATGCGTGCCCAGTTTGCCGGTAAAAGCAAAGCGCAAATAAGTGATGCCATTGAGCGGATGCTGCCAGTGGTAAATGCCTACCAGCGCCTCTGGCGTGAAATCGTAAGCGGTTTCTTCCAGCGTTTCGCGGATTGCCGCCTCGATAATGGACTCGTTTTCTTCCAGATGCCCGGCAGGCTGGTTAAAGCGATTGCCGCGGTCCGTGGTTTCTTCAACCAATAAAAACTTGCCATCCTGCTCAATGATAGCCGCTACGGTCACGTTAGGCTTCCATTGCTGGGAGGATTTCGATGGATTTGAAACAGTGGAATTCAAAATGCGCAGGTTTCGTTAAAAGCGCTATTTTACCGCTAAGTGATTGATTGGGGGAGCGTTTTAGAAATTATGATTTTATCTTCCAATTATCCCTTGGGGAACTCTGATGCAAGAGAAGAGTAGAACTGAATAGGGCCTTTCGTTATAGTTTTAGTCAGTTCGGATGCTCTTGATACTTTTAAGTTCGGCCCTTTGCTTATCACTTCTCGTGTCAACTCAACATACTCCTCTAAATAATTCTCTGCTTCTTTTAAATTCAAGAGTTTAAGGTTCATTCTGGCTCGTCTGAGAGGTTGGTTGCGATTAATGACTGCTTTTCGAGCATCCTCCATGTCGATAGATGCGAGTCCTTGTAAATGATTACTTATAGCTGTTGCGTATGTACTTATCAGATGTTCAAACTCTGTAACATCATTAGCTATTTGTAGCACAAGGTCTAAGCGTTTTTGAGTTATTTCCCTAATACGCTCATTAGAGTGATTGAGCTTTGTAATCATAAAGGTTGAAGTTGCTCCAATGAGCCCCCCCAATAGAGTGCCCATAATTGGAAGGCCTACTTTAATTAAGTCATTAAAAAGCTGCGTTTCTTCTAAAGTCATAATTATTGTTGACCTATTAATTGTGGAAATAACCCTGCTAAGCCATGCGCGATAAACTCCACCGACATGGCGGCCAGGATAATACCCATCAGGCGGGTGACGATGTTGATGCCTATTGTGCCCAGGTAGTGCGTAATGCCGTCGGCGAGTTGCAACAAGCCCCAAATAAATAGCGCAATCAGTGCTACTGGGATAATCAGGCTTAAATGGCCCCAGAATCCCGGGTGCTGCTGCGCAGTGAGTATCATGCTGGAAATCGCACCTGGGCCAGCCAGTAAGGGAATGCTAAGCGGCACAATCGCAATCACCTCGCGCTCGGCCATATCCTGCGCTTCTTCGGCAGTTTGGCGCGTGCCGCCTTGTTTGCCATGCATCATGGAGATTGAAATCAGCAGCAGCAGGATACCGCCGCCGACCTGAAATGACGGAATGGTAATGCCGAAAAAGTCGAGAATCAGGTCGCCGATAAAGGCTGAGACACACAATACAATCATCACCGTCATGGCGACCGTGCGTGCAGTTTTGGCACGTTCTGCTTTGCTCCAGCCGCTGGTGGCACTGATAAAAATAGGCAGGCAACCGATGGGGTTGACGATGGCGATTAAGGCGATCGCCACTTTGAGCAGGTAGGCGTATTCAGTCATGAGCGATAAGCAGGGTGGATGTGCTTGCAGCTTGCCTGAAAAAAGCGGCCTTGGCAATTTGCCAGGGCCGATTGGTTTTATGCCGGACGTTTATCAAAAAACGTAATCGGTTGCGGTGGCGCAATCTGCAAAATGTGTTTGCGCACTTTGCCCATGACGTGCATTTCGCACGGTTTGCAGTCAAATTTGAGCGTATACCGGTCATTGCCGCTAATCAGTGTCATCGGCTCAGCGGTCACCGTGCCTTGTACGCCAATCACGCCTTTGGCCTCTTTCGGGCACAGGCCGTGGCTAAAGCGCAGGCAATGCTTGGTGATCATCACCGGCACTTCATCCAGTGTTTCATTGGCTTCATAAGCGCTGGCGATCAATTTGACGCCATGCTTGTGGTAAAAGTCGCGTGCTTTCTGGTTGTAGACGTTGGCCAGGTAACTTAAGGAGTCTTGCGGATAAATGGCCGGTGGTTCGGCAGCGGCTCGCAATGGCGGGCGCTCGTAGGCGAGCGTCCTGATGTCGATCAGTTGCTCTACCGCATCACGACGCAATTGATTGACCACGGACGCTGGTAAAAACCAGCATTGGGTCAGCTCCAGGCTGATTTCTGTTGCCACAAAATCCGTATTGCCCAGTTTGGCCAGATTTTCCCGCAGGGAGGCTTCAGCCTTTTGGGTATCGTTGGCGGGCTGTTTTTCGGCCGCTACTTGCGCGGTGGCAATAAACCCTTGCTCGTCGGTAACTGTCAGTGCAAAACCGTCACGGGTTTCATAAAGAACGGCATCCACCGCGATTTTGCGTGTGGCGGAGTCTTTTTCCAGCAAGCGCATAAAGGCATGGTCACGGTTGCGATAGAGCAGCGTGTTGTTGCGGATGTCGGCAGGCATTTCATTGGGGAACAGCCGTTGGGTATATTTATCCAGTGCTTGAACAGTATTGACGCGTAAGCCCACCAACTCTTTGTGCACATCAAAAAAGCACACGCCATCGCCATTGTGTAATTCAACGTCAGTGGCAACATCGATAAAGTCTTTGCCCACCTTGCGTACTTTGCCCAACTCTTCACCCGAAAACTTGGGGGTATCAAATGCGCCGATATCTGCCTGACGGCCATTGGCAAAGTAGTCGGTTGCACTGCGGTTAAAGGTTTTTTCTGGCTGCGGCGTAAAAGTGTAAGTGGCATGCCCGGCGGAAGATTTACTGTATTGCGGCATGTCTTGCAGAATCTCATCCAGCAATTGGCGGTAATGTGCCGTGGCGTTTTTCACATACGGCAGGTCTTTGTAGCGGCCTTCAATTTTAAAGCTGCTCACACCCGCAGCGATCAGCGCACGCAAATTGGCACTCTGGTCATTATCTTTCATCGACAGATAATGTTTGTCTTTGCCGATAATGCGGCCTTTCTGGTCTTCCAGCGTATAAGGCAAGCGGCATTCTTGCGAGCACTCGCCACGGTTGGCGCTGCGGCCAGTATGCGCATGGCTGATAAAGCATTGGCCACTGAAGGCGACACACAAGGCACCATGGATAAAATACTCCAGGTTAGCCGTCGTGGCATCGGCAATTTTTCGCACCGTGGCAATATCCAGCTCGCGCGCCAGTACGATCTGGCTAAAGCCCACCTGGTCTAAAAACTGCGCTTTTTCAACGGTGCGGATATCGGTTTGTGTACTGGCGTGTAGCTGGATAGGCGGTAAATCCAGTTCCAGCAAACCCATGTCCTGTACGATCAGGGCATCGACGCCGCTGTCATACAATTGATGCACCAACTGGCGTACGCCCTCGAGCTCGTTATCGTGAAAAATAGTGTTGAGTGCGACAAACACTTCAGCATGAAATTTATGCGCATGCTGTACCAGGCGCGCAATGTCCTGCACTGTATTCGGCGCCTTGGCACGTGCGCCAAAGGCCGGGCCGCCAATATACACCGCATCGGCGCCGTGATTAATGGCTTCAATGCCATAATCGGCATTTTTGGCCGGGGCGAGCAGTTCGAGATGTTTGCGGGTTTTTTGCATGGATTATGCATATAAATCAATAAGATGCGAACTATATCACAAAGCGGCGTTTGACAGGTAAAGGTTGAGGTGTTACCTTGGTAACACTTTTGTATGTGAAAGGCCTTGCAATGGCTACAACCAGTTTAAAGCTTTCGGAAGAACTTAAAGAGCGCGTGGCGAAACTTGCAGAAGCGAGTGGCAAAAGTGCGCATGCATTCATGGTGGATGCGATCGCGACGGAGGCTCAGCGCATCGAAGAAGATCAAGCATTTTTGGCGCGTGCAGAAGCTTCGCTCAAACATTACAAAGAAACTGGTATTTCTTACGCTGCAGAGGATGTGCATGCTTACATCTATGCAAAGCTCAAGGGTGAACCACTGCCAGCGCTTATCCCGGTAAGAGATAAGAAATAATGGTTGCTAAAGCCACACTTGAATACTCGTTAGAGTCACAAAGTGACCTTCTCAGATTAAGTCTTTTTCTGTTTGAAAAAGATCCAGAAGCGGCCTTGGACGTATTTGAAATTATCAAAAGTGCGATAGCAATGCTTGCAGACCACCCGTTGGCCGGTCGCTTAGTCGGACTTGCATTGAGAGAGCTAGTGATTTCTCACGGAAGGACTGGATATGTGGCCAGCTACCATTACGACAGGCTGGAACATAAAGTACTCATTCTTGCGATCAAACACCAGCGGGAAAATGATTACCATTAGTCGCATGCACATGGTGTTACCTACTGCCGCTCAAGTCATGGAACTCAAAGCTCTTGAAAAATAATAGCCAGCCTTTATCAAATCAATTTCTTCTGTCTCGCTCCCTGCAAGCCGTCTGGCATCCTTGCACGCAAATGAAACACCACGAACGTTACCCGCTGGTGCCTATCGCCCGCGGCGAAGGTGCATGGCTGTTCGATAGCGAAGGCAAAGCTTATCTGGATGCGGTGAGTAGCTGGTGGGTGAATCTGTTTGGGCATAACCAGCCGGCGATTAAAGATGCGATCAAAGCGCAACTCGACCAGTTGGAGCATGTGATGCTGGCCGGATTTACGCATGAGCCTGTGGTTACGTTATCAGAAAAATTGTCTGCATTAACTGGCCTGGGCCACGCGTTTTATGGCTCAGACGGTGCGAGTGCAACCGAGATCGCGCTCAAGATGAGTTTTCATTACTGGCGCAATATCGGGCAGCCGCAAAAAACTAAATTTATCAGCCTGCAAAACAGTTATCACGGTGAAACGCTGGGTGCCCTCAGTGTCACCGATGTGGCGATTTTTAAAGACACTTATGCACCGCTGATTCTGCAATCGGCGCAAATGCCTAGTCCGGATAGCCGTTTGGCTACGCATGGTGAGTCGGAAGAAGCTTACGCGTTACGTTGTGCAGAAGCGCTTGAGCACTATGTGGCTCAACATCACGCTGAGCTGGCTGCGTTTATTATCGAGCCGCTGGTGCAGGGTGCAGCAGGTATGGGCATGTATCACCCGGTCTATCTAAGTCGTGCGCGTGAGGTGTGTAGCCGCTACCAGGTGCATGTCATTGCGGATGAAATCGCCGTGGGCTTTGGACGTACGGGCACCTTGTTCGCCTGTGAGCAGGCTGGCGGTAAAGTCAGTGATATTGCTGATTTTATCTGTTTATCCAAAGGCATTACTGGCGGTTACTTGCCGTTGTCGGTGGTGTTGACGACAGATGACGTCTACCAGGCGTTTTACCATGATCAGACGGTTAAAGGTTTTTTGCATAGTCACAGCTACACCGGTAATCCCTTGGCGTGTGCCGCCGCATTGGCAACCTTGAAACTGTTTGAAACGCGTGATGTACTTGGTGATAACCAGCACACTGCGCAGCAATTATGGTCGGCGGCCACAGGATATGATTTACCGCTGGGGCATGTGCGGCAACGCGGCATGATTACTGCATTTGAAGTGGATACCCAGAACCAGCAATTTGCCCGTGACTGCTATGCCGCTGCCTTGAAGCATGGCTTGCTGTTAAGGCCGATAGGCAACACGGTGTACTGGATGCCGCCCTATTGCCTGACCGCAGCCGATATTGCGCATCTGGTACAAACAACGCGAGCCGCCATCGTGGAGAGCTTGTAATGCGCTGGCTGCTGATATTGTGTGGTTGCTGGGTGACCGTGGCCCACGCTGTGTTACCAACCAACTTGCAAGAGGCGTTAAACAAAGCACAATTGCCTGCTGATAGCGTGGCAGTCGTGGTGCAGCCTGTGGATGGCGGCGGGCCTATCATCAGCCATAATGCCGCCAAAGCCATGAATCCGGCCAGCGTGATGAAGCTGGTCACCACATATGCAGCACTTGAAGCACTCACGCCCGCTTACCGCTGGAAAACAGAGGTTTATCGCAATGGCACACTGAATCAGGGCGTGCTCGATGGTGATTTAATCATCAAGGGCTATGGCGACCCCGCATTGAATATCACTGAGTTTTGGCGCCTGTTGCAACAAGTGCAGCAGCAAGGCATCCGTCAGGTCAAAGGCAATCTCATTCTGGACTTGTCCGTGTATGCGCCAGAAGTCAGCCAGCGGCCCGTGCTGGACGACGAG
The DNA here is from genome assembly GCF_015354445.1 of Methylophilus sp. QUAN. Classification (GTDB taxonomy): domain Bacteria; phylum Pseudomonadota; class Gammaproteobacteria; order Burkholderiales; family Methylophilaceae; genus Methylophilus. The sequence goes on along the minus strand of NZ_JADKYT010000003.1, from coordinate 261,178 downwards.
CCCTGGCGTGCCTATAACGCTAATCCGAGCGCCTTGTTGCTCAATGGCCGCAACACCAGTTTCCGTTTTTCTGTGGCAAATGCAGGCAATAAGCCCGCAGTGCAAATCTCGCAAGAATTCGAGTTGCCGCAAATCCGTGTGATTAATACCATGCAGACGCGCAAAGGGGCGTGTAACGATTGGCGTGGCGACTTGCATTACAGCATCACGCCGCAAGCGGATGGCGTGACGGTGGCGTTTAGCGGTACCTTGCCTGACCAGTGCGATGAGCGCTACCTGGAGTTAAGCGTGCTTAGCGACACGCAATATGTATTTTTCAGCTTTAAAAAATTGTGGGCGCAATTGGGTGGGCAGTTCAACGGCCAGTTAGTGCTGGCGCCAGCGACGGACGCCAATACGCTGGTGACGACCTGGTTATCTCCACCTTTGGATAGCGTGGTGCGCGATATCAACAAGTGGAGCAACAATGTGATGGCGCGCCAACTGCTGTTGACGATCGCGCTGGAGGCTGGATTTAGCCCTGCCGATGAAGCGGGTGCGGTGCTGGCGCTTAAACAGGTGCTGCGTCAACGTGGATTGCAGTTCCCTGAATTGGTACTCGAAAACGGTTCCGGTTTGTCTCGCATAGAGCGCGTGAGCGCGGAACATTTGGCACAATTGCTCGTCACAGCCTACCAGCGCCCGGTGATGCCGGTACTTATGGCCTCCATGCCCATACTGGGTCTGGATGGCACCACTAAAAAGCGCTTGGCCGAGGGGAGTAGCAAAGGCATGGCTTACCTCAAAACCGGCTCGCTGGAAGGTGTGAGCAGCATTGCAGGTTATGTGCAGGATATGGCTGGTAAACGTTATGTGCTGGTGGTGATTGCCAATCACGCACGTGCTTCCGCAGTGCGCGCGGTGCAGGATGCCTTGCTTAAACAATTGATTGAAGGCCGTTAGCCTGTGTCTGATAATTTGACGTTAAAAACGCGTAAAATAATGGTCGTTTTCTGGGAGTAAACAAGTGAAATCTGCAATCAAACTAATCGGCCTCAGCGTATTGCTGCTGGCCATGACAGGTTGCCAAGCGCAATCTAACTCGTCAAATACGAAGGAATCTGCACAAATGTCTGCCAATGTGACTGAATTACAAAAAATTGATACGGTGGTCGGCACTGGCCGTGAAGCGGAAGTCGGCTTTAACGTCACCGTGCATTACACCGGCTGGCTGTATGACGCCAGCAAACAAGACCACAAAGGCCAAAAGTTCGATAGCAGCCTGGATCGTAATTCGCCATTCAATTTCTTTTTAGGTGGCAGTCAGGTCATCGAGGGCTGGGATGTCGGTGTGCAAGGCATGAAAGTCGGCGGCAAGCGTACGCTGATTATTCCTTCTGATATGGGTTATGGCGCACGTGGTGCAGGTGGCGTGATTCCACCGAATGCGGCCTTGGTATTTGATGTTGAACTACTAGGCGTGAAATAAAAATAATTCTGTTTATCGCACAACTTGGTGGGCAGCAATACTTTGTGTGGCTTGTCTCTATGGTGCATTACCTCCAAGTAGAGAATGTTGGCGATAGATAAACACTCAATGATTGGAAAGTCATAATGCAAGTCCAAGTGAAATGGATAGATGGTGTCAGTTTTGTCGGTGAATCCGAAACGGGTCACGCTGTTGTATTAGACGGCGCGCCAGAAAACGGTGGCCGCAATATTGGCATGCGCCCAATGGAAATGCTGCTGATCGGCATGGGCGCGTGTACTTCGTTTGATGTGGTGACCATATTGAAAAAGTCCCGTCAGCCGATTGTCGATTGTGTAGCCGAAATCAGTGCCGAGCGTGCTGACACGGTGCCTAAGGTGTTCACCAAAATTCACGTGCATTTTGTGGTGACCGGTGAAGGCTTGAATGAGTCACAGGTGGAGCGTGCAGTGAAACTATCTGCCGAGAAGTATTGCTCTGCCAGCATCATGCTGCAAAAGGCGTGCGAGATTACGCACGGCTATGAAATCAAAGCACCAAGCTTTGAGTAACGGAGTCACATGAGCACTCCTAAAGGCATGGTCGGCATCCGCCATGTGGCGTTGTTTATCAAAGAGCTTGAGGCTGCGATTGATTTTTATACGCGGATAGTTGGTATGCATATTGAGTGGCAGCCTGATCCGGATAATGTGTATTTAACCAATCATGGGGATGTATTTGCCCTGCATCGCGTGGATTACAAAGCAGATCCGTTGCAGCGGCTGGATCATATCGGTTTTGTGCTCACCGATGCACAGGCCGTGGATGACTGGTATACGCACATGGTCGCCCATGGTGTGCGCATTACCGAAGCGCCGAAAAGTCATCGCGATGGCTCGCGCGGATTTTATTGCCTGGACAGCGTAGGCCATTTGCTGGAGTTTATTTATCATCCGCCGATCAGCCGCCATTTGCAGAGTGAGTGATGTGGTTGAATCGCAAGAAAAGAAAAAGCCTCCAGTTTATGGAGGCTTTTTTTATCACTGAGGTTAGCTTACTCAGTAATTAATTTGATTGAAAGCGTTTGCTCTTTATCCAGTACATTCAGCAAGCGGTCAATATTAGGGTGTTTACCCGGATGGTCTTCGGCATCCTCGGTATGTTCAGCATAAAGGGCTAAGCCTTCTACCGCCGCATCGGTATTAATCTCACCAAATACTTTAAACAGGTGATGATATACCTTGATAGAGCCTTGGGTGCCTGGCTTGTTTTCAAGCACGCCCACAGGCTGATTGTTTTCATCATACAGTTCAATGCGTTTCACGTGATCGGCATTGTCCAGTGCGAGAAGGTTGTCACTAAATTTTTGCATGGTTGACTCTAGGTTACTACAAATCTTACAAGCGATACGCTGTACGCGTCATCACTTTTGAGGCCAGTCGCATCGCCAGTTTTACTGGGGCAGGCAGTGCTGCGCCACCCAGGTGTTCGGCCGTCTCTGCGTGATGTTCCTCGTCTATTTTCATCTGCGACACAATGGCACGCGAAGCATGGTCTTGCGCAGGCAATTCTTGCAAGTGGCTATGCAAGTGCGCAGCAACCTGGTGTTCGGTTTCTGCCAAAAATCCCAGGTTCCATTTGTCGCCCAGCAAGCCTGCGGTGACACCTAAACCAAAGCTGGCACCAAACCACAGTGGGTTCAACAGGCTTTTGCGGCCGCCGAGTTCGTGAATGCGCTGTTCGCACCAGGCCAGATGGTCTACTTCTTCACGCGAGGCCTGTTTGAGCGCCTCTACATTGGCAGGGTCGCGCGACACTAATGCCTGCCCGCTATACAAGGCCTGCGCACAGACTTCGCCCACATGATTGATGCGCATGAGGGCGGCAGCATGTTTGCGCTCGCTGTCGGTCAGTGTGGCTTCACTATGTTGTGTGTCATCGCTAAGCTTGGCGTCACCGAGCGTGCCAGCAGCAGGGTAGGGGCGGCTGGCAATCGCCGGGCTAAACACTGTGCGCAAGCCCATATCCAGCACGTGTATGGCTTTGTCCAGGCTTAGTGGCGGTAGTGTCAACATCATTCGCTCCATGTGTATCCCGGCGGCAGCTGGTCGGCTGCGCAAACCGGGGCGGTGTTATGGCTTGGCGGTACTTACTTTAGCCGGTTCTTGTGCTTTTTGCACTGGCAGGCCTTTAAGCAAGTTCATGGCTTGCGTAAACTGGAAGTCATCTTTGCTGGCAGGCTCAATCGGGCCGCGCGTTTCAGCATGCTTCTCTTCTTTCAGTTTTTCAGCCGCAGCACGTGCTTTTGCTTCATCCGCTGCTTTGCTGTCTACATTGCCTTTGGCATCGGTCGGGTTGGACAGGTGACGTTTCAGGTCGGCTTCATGCAAGCTCAGGCTTGGGTCAGAGCCGTCATCTACGGTCACATCCGGCACGATGCCTTTGGCCTGGATTGAGCGGCCATTGGGCGTAAAGTAACGCGCGGTAGTCAGCTTGATCGCACTGCCATTGTTCATAGGCAAGATGGTTTGTACTGAGCCTTTACCAAAGCTCTGGATGCCCATGATTGTCGCGCGTTTGTGGTCTTGCAATGCACCGGCCACAATCTCGGATGCTGAAGCGGAGCCCGCGTTGATCAGTACCACGATAGGCACAGACTTGAACTCTTCAGGCAGGTCTTTCAGGTAGTCTGATTTGCCGCGGCGTGCGTAGTCCATTGGTGTTGCATTCAAGCGCATTTTTGAATCCACCACACGGCCTTCTGTGTAAACGACCAGATCATCTTTTGGTAAAAATGCGGCAGATACGCCTACAGCCGCATCCAGCAAGCCACCTGGGTTGTTACGCAGGTCCAGTACCAAACCCTTGAGTGGTTTTTTGTTTTCAGCCAGCAGCGATTTCAGGGCTTTGGCCAGGTCTTCACCCGTGCGTTCCTGGAACTGGGTGATACGCACATAGCCGTAATCCTGCTCAATCCATTTATTTTTCACGCTTTGTGATTTGATAATGGCGCGGGTCAGTGTGAATGTGAGAGGTTTGTCCTCACCTTTGCGAATCACCGTCAATACGATTTTGGTGTCTGGTGTGCCACGCATGCGTTTTACTGCATCATTCAAGGTCAGGCCGCGCACCTGGGTGTCGTCCAGTTTCATGATCAGGTCGCCAGATTTAAGGCCCGCTTTGTAGGCTGGGCTATCTTCAATCGGGGTGACCACTTTGACCAGGCCGTCTTCCATCGCAACTTCAATGCCCAGGCCGCCAAACTCACCTTGCGTGCCAGCCTGCAGCTCTTTGTAAGCGTCGGCGTCCATAAAGGTAGAGTGTGGATCCAGGCCTTGCAGCATGCCAGACAAGGCTTCGTTAATCAGTTTTTTGTCTTCAACCGGCTCAACGTAGTCAGATTTGACTTTAGCGAACACTTCGGCAAACACGCGCAGTTCGTCTATGGGCAGTTGCGACACGGAGGTTCTGTCTGCCCAGGCGGAAATGTTGATGCTCACCAGGATACCTACAAACACGCCTGCACCCAGCAAGCTGAATTTTTCTAATTTGGAACGCATACCATGCCTTGTGTGATCAATTTAAGCGAAGAATATTACTTTAATAAGAGTCAAGTTGCATCTGTTGATGACAGCCTGTTTGCAGAGAGTGGACAGAACGCTGTTAAGTTCATTTTCCGCTATTTCAATAAAATTGACTATACTCTTCACGCAAATAAATGTTTAGAGTGAAATATGCAAAAGCCTATCGTAGAAATTGAATTTTGTACACAGTGCCGTTGGTTGTTGCGCGCCGCCTGGCTCGCGCAGGAGTTATTGACCACATTTGATGGCGATTTAAAGTCGGTCAATCTGGTGCCGGGCACCGGCGGTATCCTGGAAGTGCGTTGCGATGGTGCTGTGATTTTTTCACGTAAAGAAGCAGGGAGGTTTCCTGAGTCCAAAGAGTTAAAGCAATTGATTCGTGACCTGATTGATCCGGAACGCTCTCTGGGTCATAGTGATACGCCAGTCAAAGGCGCAGGGGAGTAAGGCGGTTATTTTGACGCTTCGACTTCCAGCCGTTTGGCGCCGTTGTAGCGTGTGCTCCAGTAGCGTTCGTCCATGTTTTCGATGCGGACTTTAGCGCCTGCCCTGGGGGCGTGGATAAACTGATTGTTGCCGACGTAAATGCCCACATGCGAAAACGCAGATTTCAGAGTGTTAAAAAATACCAGGTCGCCGGGCTGCAACTCTTCACGTTTAACCGTGTTGCCCATTTCGCTAATGGTGCGCGCAGAAGGTGGCAGCGAAATTTGGGCGGCGTGTTTAAACACGTATTGTACAAAGCCGCTGCAATCAAAGCCGGTTTCCGGGCTGCGGCCGCCGTATTTATAGTCGACCCCAGTAAGGCTCAAGGCGCGAATCATGATTTCTTCTACTTTTTCTGACCAGGAGCCAGCAATGCCAGACTGGCTTTCCATTACTTGCTCTTGTGAGTAACTGTAGGCGTTTTTCCAGCGCGTATCATCGCCGGGTGCGGCGACGCTTTTGCATTGGCATAACAACGCGCTGACCAGTAAAGCAGCCAGCCGGATAAACGATTTATTCATCACAATCAAGGGCTTGGAGAAAAGGTTTTTTGATGACACAGAAGTGACTACGGCCTAAACCTTGCCATACTTTAACAACATGCGCAAGTTTTTTGGGCTTTTTTAATCCGTTTCTGCCGCCATGAGCCCACGCATTTCTTGAAAAATGCCTGCCTGATTTATGGTGGCTCGTGGGATAATTAATGTATGTCTTTACAGCAGCAAGTCAGTTCCGCATTTTCAGAGAATGGGTCTTTAGCGCAGGCCATGCCTGATTTCCGTAGCCGTCCGCAACAGCAGGAAATGGCACAGGCGATTGCAGAAGCCATCGAACAGCAACAGCAATTAGTGGCTGAGGCGGGCACCGGCACCGGTAAAACCTATGCTTACCTGGTGCCTGCCTTATTGTCTGGCGGTAAGGTAATTATTTCTACCGGCACCAAAACGCTGCAAGACCAGCTCTACCAGCGCGACCTGCCTGCGATACGGGCAGCGTTAAAAGTGCCAGTCTCTGTGGCCATGCTCAAGGGGCGTGCCAACTATATCTGCCACTATCATTTGCAACGTGCCAGCCAGGAAGGCCGCTTTCAATCGCGTGAAGATGCGCAATATATCCCTATTTTGCAAACCTTTGCCGAACACAGCCAGACAGGCGATAAAGCCGAACTGGTCGAGGTGCCAGAGCAAGCCACTGTGTGGCAGCAAGTGACCTCCACGCGTGATAACTGCGTGGGCCAGGACTGCCAGTTTTACAAGCAGTGTTTTGTTATGGAGGCGCGCAAACAGGCGCTGGCCGCCGATGTGGTGGTGGTCAACCACCACTTGTTTTTTGCTGACGTCATGTTGCGCGACGAAGGCGTGGCCGAGCTGTTGCCGAGTGCCAATACCGTGGTGTTTGACGAAGCGCACCAACTGCCGGAAGTGGCCGGGCTGTTTTTTGGCGAAGATATTTCTACCTCACAATTGATGGACCTGGCACGCGATAGCCAGATGGCTTACCTGACGCTGGCCAAAGATTGCGTGCCGCTGGGTGAGGCCGTGCCGCCGCTGGAGAAAGCCTGCCGTGATTTCAGGTTGGTTTTCCAGTTTGAAGGGTCACGTATGCCGGTGCAAAAGGCGCAGGCATTAAAAAATTTTGATTCTGCCTACCAACACCTGCTGGAAACCTTGGGCGCCCTGACCGCTGTGCTCGAAACACAAGCCGGCCGGGACCCCTTGCTGGAAAAATGCTGGCAGCGTGGCGAAGCCTTGCTGGCGTTGCTGGAGGCCTGGTTAAAAGGCAATCACGCCAACCTGGTGCGCTGGGTAGAGGTATTCAGCCAAAGTGTGCAGTTGCATGCCACGCCGCTCAGTGTTGCCGATGGCTTTGGCAAACAACTCAATGCGCAGCCGCGCGCCTGGATTTTTACCTCGGCCACGCTGGCGGTGAAAAGTGATTTTACCCACTACCAAGGCCAGATGGGCTTGCTGGCAGCACAGACCAAACATTGGCAAAGTCCGTTTGATTATGGCCAGCAGGCCTTGCTCTACGTGCCCTCCGGCATGCCTGAGCCCAACAGCAGCGCGTACACGGCGGCAGTAGCGGCCATGAGTTTGCCAGTATTGCAAGCCAGCCGCGGTCGTGCCTTTGTGTTATGCACCTCGCTCAAAGCCATGCGCGAAGTGCATGCGCTGCTTAAACAGGCGTTTGAAGAGCAAGGCATGGACTATCCGCTGCTTATGCAAGGCGAGAGTAACCGCACCGAATTGCTGGATAGATTCCGCGCCCACGGCAACGCCGTGCTGGTCGGCTCGCAAAGTTTCTGGGAAGGTGTGGATGTGCGTGGTGAAGCCTTGTCATGCGTCATTATCGACAAGTTGCCATTTGCGCCGCCAGACGACCCGGTGCTTTCTGCGCGCATCGAAAAAATGAACGCCGAAGGCAAAAATGCTTTTATGGACTATCAATTGCCTTATGCCGTGATCACGCTCAAGCAAGGTGCCGGGCGCCTGATTCGCGATGAGCAGGATTTCGGTGTGCTGATGATTTGCGATCCACGCCTGGTCGATAAACCTTACGGGCGCCGTATCTGGCAAAGCCTGCCACCCTTCAGGCGCACCCGCGTGCAGCAAGAAGTGGATGACTTTTTTACTTACATCAATAACGCCCTGCAAGCATGATCACGATTGCCGCCCACGAGTACACACTCAGCGCCATACGTGCACAAGGGGCGGGTGGTCAAAACGTCAATAAAGTCTCTTCAGCCATTCATCTGCGCTTTGATATTCACAGCTCTAGCCTGAGTGAAGTGATTAAAGCAAGGTTGTTGCATAGCAAAGACCAACGCATCACGGCGGAAGGTGTGCTGGTGATCAAAGCCCAGCAATACCGTACGCAAGAGGCCAATAAACGGGATGCGATTGCGCGTTTGCATGAGATTGTACGTGCGGCTAGCCACGTGCATGCGGTGCGGTATGCGACACGGCCGACGCTGGCGTCAAAGAAACGGCGGGTAGCGGGGAAGATGCAACGCGGGGTGGTGAAGCAGGGGAGGGGTAGGGTTGTCGGGGATGATTGATAATAAGGTCATTCTTAGGTTTGTGCTTTGGTGAGGCATATTGTTTCGCCTTTTCGGCGAGTTACTTTTCTTTGCTTGCCCAAAGAATAAGTAACCAAAAGAAATGCACCCCAGCTTCCGCTTGTTCCTTGCGCTACTCGGTTTACCGGGCGTCCATCGAAACTCGCCCTGACAAGCCACACAGAACGTGGCTTGTTGCGGAGCTCGGACAGCCGATGGCCGAGAACTCCCGCCAACCCTGCGTTGCTCGGCGCGGCAGATGGGGACCCCGAAAACCTACGAGCGCCATCGTTTGGCCGAATTAATAAAAGAGTCTGGTTGTTGAACCGTCCGAACTAAATCAATGCAAGTTAGATGAGACAAATCCCATTCCATCACGCTGAGTAGCGGAGACAAAATAAGAGTAGAGGGAGCGACTGTTTGAGCACCGCGGCAGCTTGCGTCGTGTGCAAGCTGCTAGGGCGAGTTTCGTGACCGGCTTATTTTGTTGAGCAACGCAAGGGAGCCGCAGGCCGTGATGGCTGGGTGCCCTCTTTTTGGTTACTTTTTTGGGGCAAGCAAAAAAAGTAACTCGCCATCAAGGCGAAATAAAAAAGCCACCAAAACTGACTAAGCGTTAAGGTGGCTTCTTCGTACATTTGATGAACTCAAAACATGTTCATCTCTGCGTATTACGATCTGTAATCCGCATTAATCTTCACATAATCATAAGAAAAGTCGCAGGTCCACACCGTGGCATCAGCATCGCCACGATTCAACACCACGCGCACCAGAATATCGCTTTCCTTCATCACGGCTGCGCCTTGTTCTTCGACATAGCTCGCTGCCCGACCACCTTTTTCAGCGACCAATACATCGCCAAGATACAGCTGCATAGTATTCACGTTCAGGTCATCAATGCCGGCATAGCCAATCGCGGCCAAGATGCGGCCCAGGTTTGGGTCTGAGGCGAAAAAGGCGGTTTTAATCAGGGGCGAGTGGGCGATCGCGTAAGCCACTTTGCGGCACTCTTCTGCATCTTTGCCGGCTTCAACCTGAATGGTCATGAATTTGGTAGCACCTTCACCGTCGCGCACGATGGCTTGAGCCAGCTCGGTGGCAACATCGGTTAAGGCGTCGCGCAAGGTGGCAAAGTCTGCACTTTGTTCGTCAATCGTCGAGTTGCCTGCCTGGCCGGTGGCCATTAAGATCAGGCTGTCGTTGGTGCTGGTATCGCCATCGACCGTGATGCAGTTAAATGATTTATTCACGGCGTGCTGGATGATGCTGTCGAGCGCGGCCTGGCTGATGGCGGCATCAGTGGCTATATAACCCAGCATGGTGGCCATATTGGGGTGAATCATACCTGAGCCTTTGCTGATGCCCGTGATGGTGACTTGTTTGCCATCAATCGTCAGCGTGCGCGACGTGCCTTTGGCGACAATGTCGGTGGTCATGATCGCTTCGGCAGCATTCAGCCAGTTGTCTTCTTGCAAGTTGTCGACAGCCGGGGCGATGCCTGTCAGCAGTCTGTCCATGGGCAAGGTTTCCAGGATGACGCCGGTTGAGAATGGTAATACTTGCTCGGGGCTGATATTCAATGCCTGTGCGACGCCGATACAGCTGGCGCGTGCGTCATCCAGGCCTTGCTGGCCGGTGCCCGCGTTTGCGCAGCCGGTGTTCACCAGCAGGGCGCGGATGCCTTTGTTATGCTGCAAATGCTCTTTACATACTGTGACCGGCGCTGCGCAAAAGCGGTTAAGCGTAAATACGCCAGAGACGCTGCTGCCCTCAGGCACGGTGATGACCAGCACATCTTTGCGGTTGGGTTTGCGAATATGCGCCTGGGCAAAACCCAGTTGTACGCCTTTGACGGGCAATAACGTTTCGGCAGCAGGGGCAGACAGTTTGACGGGCATTCGATTTCTCACATGGATTTGGTTTTTAAGCAGCTTGATATTTTACAAGAGAATTGTGACGGAAAACGTTTTCAGTTGAGAGGATAGGCACACATATAGGCAGCACGGTTTTAAATTATTGCTAGTGCTGTGGTAACCTTTAATTGTTAAAATTTAACAGGTAAGCAAGTTTTGACGGTCGATTAATCTTAATAAAAATGGAAGAAAAATGAGAAGAGTAGTTTCGATAGTATTGATGCTTGGGCTTGTCGGGTGTGCGACAGTACAAAAGCCCGTTGCTTTGGATAATCATTTCTGGGAGAACCGTAAACCGGTGATTGGACTGGCGAAAACAACAGTACCAAAACCGGATGCATTTATGACGGGTAATATGGGTTTACTGGATATAGCGATTAATCGTGGTAACGCAAAGTCGCTGGTGACGCATCTGGAAAAGCTTGATACGTCCAAGGTGCAAGCAATGGATAGCGAATTTGTGGTGCAATTGCAGGCTAGAGGATTTCAGGTTAAAAAGATTGATCAGGCAATCGATTTGCAAAAGATGCAAAAGTTTTCCGGTAAATCTGAGACTGTTCAATATGCGGAGTACGACTTCCGTAGCTTGAAATCGAATGATGTTGATTATGTGTTGCTGTTGGCCGTCGAACGGGTTGGCACGATTAGAAACTATTATGGATTCATGCCTACCGGTGCCCCAATGGCTGATTTTAAGTACAAGGGTTTTTTGGTTGATTTAAATACAAACGAACTCAAGTGGTACGTGGATGATGTGAGCAATATGCCTATTTCTGAGCCTTGGGATCAGGCACCAGGCTTTCAGAATGTCACTACTGCGGTAAGTACCAATGTGGATCGAGGGATTGATAGTCTTGGTAACGCCTTTTTTGGCGGTAATTTGAAGTAATTAAGGCGCTGCTTGGCTAATGATTTGTGATTTAGGGATCGAAATGAGTTGAGCGGCATTGTGTGCAAACATCCGGCCAGCAATCCGGTCGGATGTTTCTACCAACGGAAATAAATTGTTTTTGGTTGTTTTACCGGAATGCGTGTCAATAAAAGACACTTCTCTGGCAATTGATTCCGGCCCGGTTTTCCAAGTCTTGTCCAGAAAGTCTTGGGTGAACATGTCCACAGATGCTTGTACGCCATCTCTGATGGATTGCTTCAGGCGTTCACCATCGTTTTGCGTCCAACTTATTTTTAACAGGCTTTTGTCCTGGCTGATGACCTGATGAGAGATGTATTTGATCTCGGATAAATAGAATGGATTGACTTTATCTTTGATCCATAAGCGGGGGCTGGTTTCAAAGCAAAGCGATTGAAGTTTGCTATCAAAGTAGATGCGGTTTTCGAAGGTTAAGATGTAGTTTTGTTTGATTCTGACAAGTAATCCTGCCTGATTGAGTGTATTTCTGGACTCTACACTTTCAAACTCGAATTGCGCATTTGTCAGTCGTTCCGATAACGTGCGTTTTAACGCTAAACTAAACTCCTGACTAATGTCTATTGTTTGCAGTATCGCGCTGAGCTCTGCAGTAAACCTGGCTGTTGCGTCGTTTTCTTTTGAGTTTTGACTGTTGATGATGCTGGTTGCAATCAGCGCCCCAACCAATGATGAGATGGGGTCCGCGCCTGGGACCTGGGGTGTCGTAATATATGCCGCGTTGTGGCGCGATACAGGAAAAATGCTGAATTTACTTGTATGCGTCATGACATGTAACGTATCGACTTTTTCTAAAAACGCCGGAATGTCCATCGCAATCGAGTGCTGATAACTTATTTCTTCAGCATTGATTGTGGTTGTCAGTGCGATGAGCAATAACGCTATGTGTTTTGGAAAGCGCATATTGAGGCCTTTCAATTATGCACGGCGCCAAGTAGTACCTTGCGCAGAGTCTTCCAATACGATGCCTGCATCGGCCAGCTCTTTACGGATACGGTCAGCTTCAGCGTAATTTTTGGCTGTTTTGGCAGCGATACGTGCTGCAATTAAACCTTCGACGTCGAACGCGCCGTCGCTTTCGCCTTGCATAAAGCTTTCAGGGTCACGTTGCAACAGTCCGATAATCGCAGCCAATTGTTTCAATAATGCGGCAGTGGCGGCGGATTTGTCTTTGTTTAAGTCGTTGGCGAGTTCAAATAAGACGGCGATGGCTTCTGGTGTATTGAAGTCGTCATCCATGGCTGACTTGAATTTGGCGGCCTGTGGCTGATCCCAGTCTATGGCGCTGTCGGCAACGTCTATGCCACGCAATGCGGTATATAAACGTGTCAAAGAGGCTTTGGCGTCGTCCAGGTGTTTGTCGGAGTAGTTGAGCGGGCTGCGGTAATGTGCGCGCAGAATGAAGAAGCGCACCACTTCCGGGTCGTATTTTTCCAGCACTTCGCGAATGGTGAAGAAGTTGCCCAGTGACTTGGACATTTTTTCGTCATCGACACGGATAAAGCCATTATGCAGCCAGTAGTTGGCCATGGTGCAATCATGGGTGGCTTCAGACTGGGCGATTTCGTTTTCGTGGTGTGGGAACTGCAAGTCCTGGCCACCGCCATGGATATCAAAGTGTGCACCAAGGTGTGCCGCGCTCATGACTGAGCATTCAATATGCCAGCCTGGGCGGCCATTGCCCCAGGGGGATTCCCAGTAGGGTTCGCCCGGTTTTACGGATTTCCATAATACAAAGTCTAGCGGGTCTTGCTTGAAAGTGTCGACATCGACACGCTCACCTGCGCGCAGGTCTTCGAGTGATTTGCCGGACAGTTTGCCGTAGTCGTTGAAGCTGCGCACTTTGTAAAACACATCGCCATTGCTGGCCTGGTAGGCAAAGCCTTTTTCTATGAGCTGGCTGATCATGTCCAGCATGCCTTGCACGTGCTCGGTGGCGCGTGGCTCCAGGTCAGGGCGGATAATACCGAGTTTGGCTGAATCTTCGTCCATTGCAGTAATGAAACGTTGCGTCAGGCTTTGGATGCTTTCGTTGTTTTCGTTGGCGCGTTTGATGATTTTGTCGTCAATATCGGTGATGTTGCGTACATAAGTCACCTTGTAGCCGCTGGCGCGAAACCAGCGTGCCACCATGTCAAACACCACCATGACACGAGCGTGGCCCAGATGGCAAAAGTCATATACGGTCATGCCGCAGACGTACATGCTGACGGTTTTTTCTGTGATGGGCTGGAAGACTTGCTTGCTGCGGGAAAGGGTGTTGTGTAGTTTTAACATGCTAACGAAATGTAAAAAGGATTAATGCGTGATAAAATTAGCAGAAATATTGTAGTGTTTAATTTATGTTAACACGTGTGGTGCTTGTTATTTTTGCGTCGGCGAGGGCTGCCATTGCTTGATTGTTTATAGTCAGGTAAACCACGCAGGACACAAAATGGTGCTGAATCATCGCGTAATAATCACCTAAATACGCACTGTCTCTTGTACAATCCAAGTATAACATACTGCTAAAAATCAACGATTGCTCAGGTAATAAACTCATGAACGCAACATTAAAAAAATCTTTGCTGGTGTTGGGTGTCCTTTTAAGTCAGGTCACCTTGTCTCATTCTGTTTTGGCGGGCCAAACCAATGTGGAGCTGCGTGAAATTAACCAGTTGTCCGAACAGGGGAATCAGGCTGCCGCGCTGGAGCGTGTAAATACTTACTTGTCTGCCAACCCTAAAAACGCTGAGGCCATGTTTATGCGCGGCGTGATTTTGGTAGAGCTGGGTAAGCGTGATGATGCGATCAAGTCATTTACCGAACTGACAGAAAAATACCCTAACTTGCCTGAGCCTTATAACAACCTGGCTGTGTTGTACGCGGATCAGGGTCAGTATGATAAAGCCAGAAAGGCACTGGAATCTGCGATCAAAACGCATCCAAGCTACGCCACTGCGCATGAGAACCTGGGCGATATTTATGCGCGTCTGGCATCAGAAGCCTATGATAAGGCGCTGAAGCTCGACACCTCCAATAGTCGTGCGCAAAGCAAGCTGGCTATGATTACTGATTTGTTTGGCGGTAAGCGCTCTGTGGCGCGCACTGCAACGACTGTGCCGCCAGCAGCAGCGCCTGCAGTCACGCCGCCAGCCAATACAGCGCCGGTGAATCCGCCTGCTGCGCCACCTTCAGCAGCGCAGCCATCGACACCGCCAACGGTCACGCCGCCTGTGGTCGCCGAGACCAAGAAACCATCTGTGGTTGAATCCAAACCTGTGGAAGCAAAGCCATCGACCGATCACCAGGAGCGTGTGGTGCTGGATGCTGTGAATGCGTGGGCGGATGCCTGGGCAGCGCAAAATGTAGACAAGTATCTGGATAGCTACGCCAAAGATTTTAAAACCCCTGGTGGTGAGTCACGCAAACAGTGGGAATCGACCCGTCGTGATCGCGTGAGTCGCCCAAGCAAGATTTCGGTCAAGCTGAGCAACTTGTCAGTCAAAATCGAGAGCGATAGCGCCGCCAAAGTGACCTTCCGTCAGGCGTATAAAGCCACTGGCCTGGATGCAAACTCGAACAAAACACTGAATCTGGTGAAAGAGGGCGGTCGCTGGTTGATTCAGCAAGAGCGCGTCGGTAAGTTCTAAAGTTGTTTTAAGCTAAATTTAAAGCATGCGCTGTTCGACGGCGCGCCTTTAAAATCGCTAAATAAGGGGCGAATTTGGCTGGTTAAGCGCGCAAGATTTTAATTAAACAAATGTATAATATCGGTATGAGGAGTTTAAGAAAGTACTGCTATATTGCGTTTGTCAGTGCTGCGTTATTGCCTTGGAATGCAACCGCGGTTAACCATGAAGCGTTAACTGCGCGTTTGTTCGTCCAAAACAAAAACACCAATGCGGTTGAACGCATGCTGGTGCAAACTCTGCAATCGATTAAAGAAGGCCGTTTGCAACAGGCGCTGGATTATGTGGACCAGTTGCTGACGATCTCTCCCAACTTTGCCCTCGCGCACCTGATTCACGGTGATTTACTCTCTGCCAAAGCCAGGATCTTAAACAATTTTGGTGATGCTAATACGGCAGATGTCACCCGTATCCAGGACTTCAAAGAAGAAGCGGAAATCCGTATCCGCAATTACTTTGACCGTAACCGCGGCCTGACCCAGCCGAATATGCTGGTTGAATTATCTGAAAAGCAAAGCCACGTCTTGTTTGTGGATACTGCGCGTTCCCGCCTGTATGTGTATGAAAAAGGTGAGGGCAATGTATTGCGTTATATCGCCGACTACTATGTCACCATCGGTAAAAATGGTATTGGTAAAAAAGACCAGGGTGACAAACGTACGCCTATCGGTGTCTATTTTGCCTCGCGCAAACTCAATCGCCCGTTGCCGGATTTGTATGGCGATGCCGCCTATCCGCTGAATTATCCAAATGAGATTGACAGCTACGAGCGCAAAACCGGTTCCGGCATCTGGATTCATGGCACACCCAGGGATACCTACAGTCGTCCGCCACGTGCCAGTGATGGTTGTGTGGTGCTGTCTAACCCGGACATGAAAGCTTTGCAGGAAGTGTTGCAGGCAGGCAATACGCCAGTCGTGATTGGTGTTAACTTTCAGTGGGTGAATCCAGATTCTGTGCGTCATCAGGACCGTGACAAAGCAGCGCTGAAATCAGCGATTGAGCAATGGCGCAAAGACTGGGCCGCGCAAAAGACCGATGCTTACCTGTCTCATTACACCAGCGACTTCTTTTATTCTGAAGGCGACTTGTCCAGATGGTCTAGCTACAAGCGCCAGATTCAGGCGTCCAAGCCCAAGGTGAGCGTCAACCTGTCTGAAGTGAGCATGTTCACTTATCCGAACTCCAAGCGCAACATGGTGGTCGTAGACTTTGAGCAGGAATATGTGAGCGCTGCATTACGTAATGTCATGAAAAAACGACAATACTGGGTGCAGGAAAACGGTGAATGGAAAATTTTGTACGAAGGATCAGCGTGATGCGAGTGTTGTCTTGGATGTTAGGGGGTTGCCTGTTGGCTGCTGTGGGTATGGCCAATGCGGCAACGCAAGTGCTGTTTGAAACCAATCAGGGTAATTTTGCCGTCGAGGTATATGCGGACAAAGCGCCTAAAACGGTGGAAAACTTTTTGCAGTATGTGAAAGATGGTTTTTATACCAATACCATTTTTCATCGCGTGATTGGCCGTTTCATGATTCAGGGCGGTGGCTTTGATCGCGAGCTGACAGAAAAGCCAACGCGTGCACCGGTTATCAATGAAGCTGGTAATGGCCTTGTCAATCAGACCGGCACCATCGCCATGGCGCGTACGCAAGATCCTAACTCAGCCACTGCGCAATTTTTTGTCAATGTTGCCGACAACCAGTTTCTGGATTACAGCAGCCCGGAACCAGACAGAATCGGTTACTGCGTGTTTGGTAAAGTGGTGTCTGGCATGGACGTGGTGTTTAAAATCAGCAATTTGCCTACTGGCAACCAACGCGGCTTTTCAGATGTGCCGATTCGTACGGTCATCATTAAACGTGCAACGATAGTGACTAGCAAGTAATGGTTAGCAAATAACTATCATCATCCTCAATAAACGGAGAATATTTTGGTCAAACTGACTACCAATTTTGGCGATATTACGATTGAACTCAACGCAGAAAAAGCCCCGATTACCGTGGCTAACTTTTTGAGCTACGTTGAAAAAGGGTTTTATGATGGCGTGATTTTTCATCGCGTGATTAACGACTTCATGATTCAAGGTGGCGGTTTTGACACCAATATGAAGCAAAAAGCGACCGACGCCACCATCAAAAACGAGGCTGACAATGGCTTGTCTAACGACAAATACACCTTGGCCATGGCTCGTACCATGGTGCCTGACTCTGCTTCTGCACAATTCTTTATCAATGTGAAAGATAACGATTTCCTCAACTTCTCTGCACCAACGACTCAGGGCTGGGGCTACTGTGTATTTGGTAAAGTGGTTGAAGGCATGGACATCGTTGATAAAATCAAAGCAGTGCCAACGACCAATCGCGCTGGTCACCAGGATGTGCCAGTGGAACCAGTGATCATTGAAAAAGCCGTTGTGGTTGCCTAAGGCATGACCACATGGATCATTTCTGATCTGCACTTATGTGCGCAAAGGCCTGCGGTAACGCAGGCTTTTTTGCATTGGCTGCATACCGAAGTCGCGAAGGCTGAAGCGCTCTATATCTTGGGCGATTTTGTTGAGGTGTGGGTGGGTGACGATATTCTCGACGACCCGCAACATGGCGCCGAGTTTTTGCCTATCGTGCAGGCGCTACGTGCCTTGTCGGCACAAGGCGTGCGTCTGTACTTTATGCATGGAAATCGCGACTTTTTAATCGGTGAGGGCTTTGCGCAAGCCTGCGGGTTGCAATTGCTGCCTGACCCCACGTTGCTTGAGCTGGGCGGTCAACGCGTCTTGTTGAGCCATGGCGATGCGTTATGCACGGACGATGTTGCCTACCAGCAGTTTCGGGCACAAGTGCGCAGCCCACAATGGCAACAGGCTTTTCTTAGCCAGCCGCTGGCCGCTAGGCTGGCGTTTGCCGCGCAGGCACGCAGCACCAGCGCGCAGAATAAAGCCGTACAAACCATGGATATTATGGATGTCAACGCGGAGGCCGTGGTCGCCCTGTTGCGTGCATATGATTACCCGGATGTGCTGTTGCATGGACACACTCACCGGCCTGGCCGTCATCCATTCGTTGTGGATGGCCACCAGTGCGAACGCATGGTGCTGGGTGACTGGCATGACCAGGCGGTGTGTGCACGCTGGGATACGCAGGGCTTGCAGTTACAGACTTTATCGTTACTACCGCGCTGACATCGGCGTTGCGCACGTAGTCTGGAAATAACGGCTATTTATCGGTTTAGTTCTTGTCATGCGTGCGCGAGCATCGCTGGTAAGATTGACGTCAAAGTAGATTTTTCTACTGTTTGATGACGCATGTGCATCCTGTTTGAATATTTTTATTGATGTTGCCAGGACTCCCTACTTACAGCAAAAGCATTCGTTTTAGCTTGGCCTTGGTGGTGATTTATATCATTACCGGCAAGCTTGGCCTGATGCTGGCGGTGCCGCCTGGTTACGCATCGGCCATCTTCCCGCCTGCCGGGATTGCCATTGCGGTTAGCTATCTGCTTGGTAAGCGCATCATCCCTGCCATTTTTGCTGGTTCGTTGATACTCAATCTCTGGGTGGATTACAGTACCCATCATCATTTCAGCCAGCTTGGCCTTGTGGTTGCACTGCTGATTGCTGTAGCTTCGTCTTTGCAAGCCCGGTTAGGCGGCGCCTGGCTGCGGCGTAATATTGCTTTTCCTACCACATTGGATGCTCCTGCTGATGTCGTTCGTTTCCTGGTATCGGCGCCTTTGCTGTGCCTGGTGAGCGCCAGCGTTTCTGTGGCCGGGTTACTCGCACTCGGTTTGATTGATCAGCACAGTGTATTGGCAAGCTGGGTGTCATGGTGGGTGGGCGATTTTCTCGGCCTGATTGTCATGCTGCCTTTGACACTGGTGATGCTGGGCCAGCCGCGTGCCTTATGGAAAAAGCGGCTGCAAACCGTCGCTGTGCCTATGTTGTTGCTGTTTTCCTTGCTAGTGGCCGCTTTTGTCACTGCCAGTAAATGGGAGCGTAAAGAGTCGCTGACCGAGTTTGATAGCCTGGCCAGCCAATTGTCCGAGCAGTTGCGTGTTCGGCTGGAATCACAAGAGGCCGTTCTGGCACAAATCAGTGCCTTGTTTACCTATCAGCAGTCAGATGTGAGCCAGGAGGACTTTCACAATTTTGTGAAAGTGACGCTGGACAAATATCCGATGATTTACGCGCTGGAATGGGTACCTAAAATTAGCCACGCGCGTCGCGACAGTTTTATTGCAGAGATGCAATCAGAATTCCCTGGTTTTTATATCAAACAGCCTGGCGAAAATAATCAATGGCAAGCTGTAAAAGACCGCTCCTATTACTTTCCATTAACCTATATTGAGCCTGCAAACGCGCAAACCCAACGCACGATAGGGTTTGATTTGGCTTCCATGGATAACCGTAAAATTACGCTATTGCAGGCATTTAAACAAAACAAGGCCGCGGTCACGTCACCCATCAAGCTTTATTTGAGTTCTGGTCGCCAGATGGGATTGTTGCTGATGTATCCGGTGCATGGGCACCGTTATGATGGTGTCGTGCAAACCGTACTGATATCCAAAGACTTTTTTGGTGCCATATTTGCTCGAACACAGCCCTTGCTCAATGTGCGTCTGGTCGAGAAAGAAAGCCAGGCGGAAATCTATGTCGCAATGACAGATCAAGCGTCTGATATTGTCTTTAGTCGTGAGTTCAGGTTTGGTGATAAGCATTACCGGCTGGACCTCTCTCCCTCTGCCCGTTATTACGCCGAGCATAGGGGCTGGCAAAGCTGGAGTATGCTGGCGGTGGGTATCTTTTGTACCGGCCTGGTCGGCGCCATTTTGCTCATGGGAACGGGCTATACGGCGAGAGTGGTCGCACAGGTGAATGAAAAGACGCTGGCGCTCAAGGAAAGTGCTGCCAGGTTCCAGGAGATTACCGATACCCTGGGTGAAGGCATTTATGTGACGGATATGTCGGGTGTCATCACGTTTATCAATCCCGAGGCATTGCGTTTGCTGGATTGGCGCAAGCGCGATTTGATAGGAAAAAGTGCACATGCCCTGTTCCATTACAAGAAGGTTGATCACTCACATTATGCTGAGCATGAGTGTTTGCTATGTAATGTGATGAACAGCGGGCAGGCGGTGAAAACCTCGGATGAGGTGCTGTGGCGCCGGGATGGCCAGCCTATCCATATTGATGTGACCTCAGTGCCAATTATCCGTGATCAACAGGTTTGCGGTGCAGTGGTCGTATTTGATGATATCAGCAATCGTAAAAAAACAGAGTCTGCGTTGCGGGCAAGTGAAAAAAGCTTCCGTGAGATTATGGAGTTTGCGCCGATTGGCATGGCGATTGTCTCGCTGGAAGGACGTTTCACCAAGGTCAACCAGGCCTTGTGCAACATCGTGGGCTATAGCAACGATGCCTTGGTGGCGACGACATTCCAGGAGATCACACATGCTGATGATCTGGCCAAAGACCTGGAGTATGTGCAGCAGCTGCTGGATGGCAAAATAAATGCCTATCAAATGGAGAAGCGTTATATCCGCCGTGATAAGGCCGTGGTGTGGGTGCAGTTGTCGGTATCTATTTTCCGGGATGAAGAGCATGCGCCACAATATTTTATTGCCCAGATCGAAGATATTACGGCGCGTAAACACCAGTATGATGAAGTCACACAAGAGGCGTATTTTGACGCGTTGACTGGTTTACCCAACCGCCGTATGCTGCTCAGCAGGCTGCATCAGGTGCATGCGCGCTTGCCACATGCGACGCAATCCGCTGCGTTACTGTTTTTGGATATTGACCATTTCAAGCAGATTAACGATACGCTCGGCCACGATGTTGGTGACGTGATTTTAAAAGAGGTCTCCACGCGTCTGCAGGGCTGTTTGCGGCAAAGTGATACGGTGTCCAGGCTGGGCGGTGACGAATTTGTGATGCTGTTGCCGGAGCTCACGCAGCGTGACGATGCGGAACATGTGGCGCAAAAAATCCTCAATAGCTTTGTATTGCCAGTGCAAGTAAATGAACGCAGTATTCATATTGGCGTCAGTATTGGGCTGGCTGTTTGTGCTGCAGGGACGCAGGTGACGGTGACTGAGTGGATGAAGCAGGCCGATATCGCCATGTATGAAGCCAAAGGGGCTGGGCGCAATGGGTACCACGTCTATTCTGCATAACAAACAGCCCGTGCTCATGCGCTGTGCAATAAAAAAGCCCTGCATGCAGGGCTTTTTTATATCTGGTCACTACGGTTAGGCGTCTAGCGCTTAAATTCGTGCGGTCTGACCTGGGCTGCGATTTTATCCAATACACCGTTGATGTATTTGTGGCCATCAATGCCGCCATAGGCCTTAGCCAATTCAACGCCTTCGTTGATCGCCACACGGTAAGGAATACTCACATCAAACATCAGCTCGTAGCCGGAAATGCGCAAGATGGCATGCTCGATCGGGCTCAGTTCTTCCAGTTGACGGTCAATAAATTGGCCGATCATGGCATCAATATCTGTCGTGTGATCAAGCACGCCAGTCAGCAATTGCTTGAAATAGGTTTCATCGGCCTTGAAGTAATCCGGGTCGTCCAGGCTGTCCAGGCGCAGTTGCTTCACATCGCCCGCATTCATGCGGTTGCGGTACAGCGCTTTCAGCGCCAGTTCGCGTGATTTGCGGCGGTTTTTGCTGCCTTTGCTTTTGGCTGGCGCTGCTTTTTCCTGATTCACCGCTGCTTTATCTTCACTCATAGTGCGCTCACTAAATTCGCCATTTCAATGGCAGCTTGGGCAGCTTCAGCGCCTTTTACCGCTACGCGTACTTCAGCTTGCTCATCGTTCTCTGTGGTGAGGATTGCATTGGCAACTGGCACGCCTGTATCGCGTTGCACTTCTGAAATGCCACGTGCAGATTCATTGGAAACCACTTCGAAGTGGTAGGTCTCACCGCGGATAATGGCGCCCAGCGCGATCAAGGCATCATACTTTTCAGTCATGGCCATGTGCAACAGCACCAGCGGGGTTTCCAGCGCACCAGGCACGGTAGCGAGGGTGATATCTTCAGCGTTGACGCCCAGTTTGAGCAGTTCTTGTTCGCAGGCCTGCAGCAAGCCTGCGCCAATGTTTTCATTAAAACGGGAGAGGACGATACCGATTTTTTTACCGTTACCGTCCAGGTTTTGAGCAATTTTGTTCACTTGTGCGTCCGTGGGTTAAAACATAAAGCGCTATTTTAACCCAAACGGCTACGTTACGGATTATGCGAATAGTGACCAGGCTTTTTGTACCGTCATCCAGATGCCATAGCTGATGGGAATCAGCACTGCCAGCCATGCCAGTTTGACCAGGATATCAGGCGTTTTCTGGTCGTCCTGCTTGATATTCGCGGCCTGCTGGCCGGTTTTTTTGCCACCACTTTGCTCTAACGCCAATTCACTGTCTGACATAAAGTATTTGTCAGCCACTGGCCTCACCAGCAGGTTGGCAACAAAGCCGACACCGAGCAAGGCTGCCAGCGTCATAAATATCGGCGCATAAATATCGGCATAAGGCACATTGGCTTCCAGCCGTACATCGTGCATGTAGTTGACGATGACCGGGCCCAGGATGCCTGCTGTTGACCAGGCGGTGAGCAAGCGGCCATGGATGGCGCCTACAAACTGCGTACCGAACAAGTCAGCCAGATAAGCCGGAATGGTGGCAAAGCCGCCGCCATACATGGAGGCGATGATGCAGAACACCAGCAGGAACAAGGCCAGTTGATGATGGTTGGCTGCGTATGTGCCGCAGACATACATCATGATGCCGAGTACAAAAAAGATGAAATAGGTCGTTTGGCGGCCCAGTTTGTCTGACGAAGTGGCCCAGCCGATGCGGCCGAAAATATTAAACAGTGAAATCAGCCCGACAAAACCGGCGCCCACCGCTGCGGCTGCGGCGGTCAGCGCTTCATCTGCCTTGATGTCGGCAAAACCAAGCGTTGGCTGGCCGATCAGTACCCCGCCAAACGTTTCCTGCAACATAGGCGCTGCGGCACCGATAATGCCGATGGCAGCAGACACATTCATGCACAGGATCAGCCACAATAACCAGAATTGTGGCGTTTTGTGCGCGTTTTTCAGGTGCACGTGGCGGGTGGCGACCAGGCGGTTGTGCTGGGTATCTGGCGGTGTCCAGCCAGCAGGCTTCCAGTTGGCGGCCGGCACGCGGTAACCCAGTGAGCCACAGGTCATGAACACTGCATAAATCACGGCCAGTACGACGAAGGTCTGCCACACGCCGGGGGCGGTGGGCGTCGCGAATATGCTCATGAGTTTGGTGGCCAGTGGCGAGCCTATCATGGCGCCGCCGCCAAAGCCCATAATGGCCAGGCCTGTGGCCATGCCGCGGCGATCAGGAAACCATTTGATCAGGGTGGATACCGGTGAAATATAGCCCAGCCCCAAGCCGATGCCGCCAATGACGCCGCTGCCCAGCCACATCATCCATAGCTGGTGTTGATAGACGCCGAGGGCGGAAATGAGCAAGCCACCACACCAGCAAAGCATGGCAACCAGGCCTGCTTTGCGTGGCCCTGCACGCTCCAGCCAGCCGCCCCAGACGGCCGCAGAGCAGCCCAGTAGGACGAAAAACAAGGTATACATCCAGCCCAGGTCAAATTGGGTCCAGTTGCAGTCGGTAGCGGTCAGCGCTTTGGCGGTGCCTGCCAGTTTATCTGCAAAGGTGCTTGCCCCCGCGGCGCAGGCTGCCACTGGTTTGCCATCTGGCCCAGTGAGCGCATTGCCCAGCGGTTTCCAGAATACGCTGAAGCCATAAGCCATGCCGATAGAGAGATGTACTGCCAGTGCTGCCGGTGGTACCAGCCAGCGATTGAAATGGCTGCCAGCGGTGATGTGTTCTTTGGAAAGATTAAGCAAGATTAAAAACCCCTTTATTTTTTGCCGTTACATCTTGTTACAATTTGGCCTAAAAGGCAATAACAGCAAAATTAAATTTATGTGATGTTGTCATTAAAATGTCATAATTCATTCATAAACTGGCGAGCATTCAATCAATACTTTGATCTCATATTGCTTAAAGGGAGCGTCATGGCAGCAGCGAATATTTTGGTGGTAGAAGACGAACCGGCGATTCAGGAATTGCTGGCGTTAAATATCAAGCAGGCGGGGCATCATGCTATCCGTGCCACCAGCGTTGAACATGCACAAATGTTGTTACGTGAAACCATGCCAGACCTGATCTTGCTGGACTGGATGTTGCCAGGCATGAGTGGTATTGAGTTTGCCCGCCGTCTGAAATCTGACAGCCTGACCAAAGAAGTACCGATTATCATGCTGACTGCACGTGGCGACGAGTTTGATAAAGTGCGCGGCCTGGAAGTGGGTGCAGATGATTATGTAACCAAGCCATTCAGCCCGCGTGAGTTGAATGCGCGTATCAAAGCCGTGTTGCGCAGACGCGCACCACAAATGACCGATGATCCAATTGAGATCGCCGGTTTGCACCTGGACCCGACCACACACCGCGTGACTGGTCATAATGTGCATATTCCACTCGGCCCGACCGAGTTTAAATTGCTGCACTTCTTTATGACCAATCCTGAGCGCGTACATAGCCGTACACAGCTGCTGGATAAAGTGTGGGGTGACCGCGTGTTTGTTGAAGACCGTACGGTCGATGTGCATATTCGCCGCCTGCGCAATGCACTGGTAGCTTCCAAGCATGAGGAAATGATCCAGACCGTGCGTGGTTCCGGCTATCGCTTCTCAGTGCATACTGATCCTGGCAATTAAGCCGCTTTCGCCTGGCCAAGATTTATTTGAGCGTGACAGGCGTCGCGCTCTATCCTCAGGCAGGGTGTCGTGATACGCTTGCGCGTGTTGATTTTTCACGATTAAATAACCCATGAAACACCTTTTTACCCAAGCTTGCTCAGCTGCTACGTATCGCTGGTTGATACGTTTCTTTTGGCTGGCATTAATCATTTGGGTAGCCCTCACTTTCCGCCAGCACGGCATCAGCAACGACGAGTATGTGCAGCATACTTATGGCCAGATGCTGCTCGACTGGTATCAGTCCGGTTTTAAAGACCAGGACGCGTTCCACTACAGGAATCTCTATCTGTATGGCGGCCTGTTTGACATTATTGCCGCTGCGCTGGACCCCTATATCCCGATCATGATCTGGGATATCCGCCATTTGCTCTCGGCCTTGTTTGGTTTGCTGGGTTTTTACGGCGTGTCCAGGTTTGCGCATTTACTGGGCGGCGAGCGACTGGCATTGCTGGCGATGACGTTGCTGTTCCTCACCGTGTCATGGTCTGGCACCATGTTTACGCATACCAAAGACGTGCCTTTCGCCACGTGCATGTTGTGGGCGCTCTATGCCACGGCGCTGGTGGTGCGTGATATGGAAAATGTCAGTGGTAAAGCCATTGTGCTGCTTGGGTTCGCAGTCGGTGGTGCGTTAGGCTTGCGCGTGGGTGGTGCCTTTGCCGTGATCTACCTGGTGTTGCTGGTGCTTATACGGGTCTTGCTTGACCACAAGTATCAACGCACACCGATCTGGTCGCGCTTGCTGCGTATGGTGGTTGTTTTGCTGCCTGCGGCGGTGCTGGCATTCGTATTCATGGCCATGTGCTGGCCGTGGAGTGTGATTGAGCCGGACAATTTGCTGGAAGCCGCCAAGTCCTTCTCGCATTTTGACTTTAATATGCAGACTATTGCCAATGGTGTGGTCTACAACATTAGCGAAGTGCCACGCAGTTATCTGTTTCAGTATCTGGCGGTTAAATTGCCTGAGGCGGCTTTGTTAGGCATCTTCAGCCTGCCTTTGCTGTGGTTTGCTGGCAGACAATCTTTGCGCTTGGCTGATCAGTCTACACGCATAGTTATGTACACCCTGTTGGTGGGTATCTTGTTTCCACTCGTCTTTGTGATGGATGACCGGCCTGCTTTGTATAACGGCGTGCGTCACTTTACCTTTTTATTGCCATTGTTAGCGATCTTCTCCGCCTGGGCTATCGTGGCCGTATTGCAGGCGTTGGCGCACAGTGATCTGCATGCAAAAGTGGCCTATCAGGCCATTTGGGCTGGCGTGATTGGCGGCCTGATGCTGGTGACTTTGGTCGATATTGTGCAATTGCATCCGTACCAATACGCCAGACTTAACCGTCTGGCAGGCGATCAAGCCCAGGCCCAATTTAAATGGGAGGGCGATTACTGGTCCAGCGCTTTACGTGTGGCGACTGATCAGCTCACCGAGATGCATTTGCCTGCGCGCACCAAACCTTACTGGGTGGCGGCCTGTGTTGATACGCCACAAATCGAACCTTACCTCGATGGCCGTTTTAGTGTCACCCGTCGTTGGGAAGAGGCCGACTTTTTCTTGTCTACCACTAATATGCATTGCCACGAAGTAATGAAGGGCAAGCTCATCGGTGGTGTACAGCGGCAGGGCATGTGGCTGGCAGTGATTAAAGACCGTCGCCAGTTACAAGGGGCTGACCGCCTGGCCACTCCGGCCAAAAACTAGTAGCAATCCGCTACAATAACCGCATCGAACCTGCTAATCTGATTGCCATGACAACAGTTGAATCTCACCGCCTCACCGCCCAACCGCATATCACGGTGATGGTGCCTGCTTACAATGAAGAAAAAAACATTGCGCATACACTGCAAAATATTCGCAGTGTATTGCAGCAGATGTCACCGCATTGGGACATCGTCGTTGTTGATGATGGCAGTCGGGACCAGACTTCACAGGTTGTACAGTCACTGGTCGAGGATTGTCATGTGACCCTGGTCAGGTTTTCGCGTAACTTTGGCAAGGAAAACGCCATCAGCGCCGGCCTAAGTTATGCCAAAGGCGATGTGGTGATTTGCATGGATGCAGATGGTCAGCATGCTTCAGAGCTCATGTTCACCATGCTGGAAAAATGGCGTGAAGGCTACGACATGGTGTATGCCGTACGCCAGGACCGTGAGCAAGAGTCCTCCTTCAAGTTATGGGGTTCGCGCCTGTTTTACCGCATGATGAGCGCCAGTACCCACGTGGAAATCCCGCGTGATGCAGGCGATTTCCGCCTGATGAACCGCGCGGTGGTGGATGCATTATGTGCACTGCCTGAGCGTAACCGTTTTATGAAGGGTATTTATGCCTGGGTCGGCTACAAGTCGATTGGCATTCCTTATACGCCCTTGCCACGTTTACACGGCGAGAGTGCCTATTCAAAACTCAAATTGATTGCTCTGGCGTGGACGGGCATTACCAGTTTCTCGGTCTTGCCTTTGCGACTGGCCAGCTTAACGGGTGCAACATTGGCCTTATTGGCATTTGCCTATGGCGCCGTGGTGGTCGTAGATGCCTTATTCTTCCATGAGTCTGTCCCTGGTTGGCCAACCGTGGTGGCCAGCATGATGTTTTTTGCTGGCGTGCAGTTGTTATTTATTGGTGTGCTGGGCGAGTACCTCGCCCGTGTCTATGACGAAGTCAAAGGTCGTCCACCTTATATTGTGGCTGAAGTGGTTGCTCCAGCTGCAGCCAGCGATCAGCCTTGAGGCATATATGCGCGCCTCGGTATTAGGGTTTGTCAGTGTGGGTGCGTTGGCGGCTGGCGTACATTACATCGTGGCATTGCTGATGCACGCCTGGGGCTGGCAGCCTGCCGAGGCCAATTGGCTAGGTTTTTTATGCGCCTTCCCGGTGAGCTATGTTGGGCATCGCCGCTGGTCGTTTCGTGGCACACAGGCAAGCCATCTTGCCGCATTTTTCAAGTTTCTGGCAGTGGCTTTGCTCGGTTTTTTTGGCAACCAGGCCTTGTTGTGGCTGGCTCTGACTTACACGCCGTTGCCATTCTGGTTTGCGCTTGGCGTGGTGATGGTGTTGATCGCAATCAGCACCTGGCTGCTGAGCCGCTTCTGGGCTTTTCAGCATGATTAAGGTGTTACATGGCTAAGGTGATTATTTGTGCAGATGACTATGCCCAGTCAGCCGCGATTGATGCTGCCATTTTGACGCTGATTGAGCGTGGCATATTGACTGCCACCTCTTGCATGACGCTCAGCCCCCGCTGGCCGGAGAGTGCCCGGCAGCTCACCCCGCAACTGCGCACCAAGGCGGACCTTGGCCTGCACCTCGACTTTACCCAGTTTTCGCGCAGCATGCGAGTTTCTCACCCAGTGCTGGTGTTACGTAGCTTGACTGGCTTGCTTAGCACGCAAAAGGTGATGGCCAATATCAAGCAACAGCTAGATGCGTTTGAAGATGCGTTGCATACGCCGCCGGATTATATTGATGGCCATTTACACGTCCATCAGCTGCCCATCATCCGCGAGGCACTGCTCACCATTTTGCAACATCGATACAGCCACTTGGCCCCGGCCAAGCGGCCATGGTTGCGCATATCCAGCCCCCCGGTAGGCAGTGGCCTCAAGGCCCGAATAATCCATTGGCTAGGGGCAGAAAAGCTGAAGCAACTTGCCGCAGCGGCAGGGTTCCGGGTGTCACCCATATTGTTGGGCGTATATGATTTCCAGGGGGATGCCGCAGCCTATCAGGCGCGTTGGTTACACTGGGCCAGACAGCTCAAGCAACTGGACATCCCTGAAAAAGACCTGCCCCCCGTCCTGATGTGCCATCCGGCACGCCCGACACAAGTCATTGATCCGCGTGACCCGATTGCCATCGCCAGGATGATTGAATGGCAAGTCATGCAGTCGGCCGACTTTTCTGCCTGGCTGACCATGGCGGATATACAAGCTGTTAAAGGCGCATCGTGAAAGGGTCGCATTGAGTTTTGTTCACGCTTGGGCAAGCCATGCCCCCATGTGGCAACGCGCTATAGTGGCACTATTGATAGGCGCGCTTAGCGTATTTGGTTTTGCGCCCTATGGTTTGTTCTGGCTGCCCTGGCTAACATTGGCAGCGTTACTTTGCTTGTGGCAACAGGCGGCCACACCTGCACAAGTCTTTAAACTGGGGCTGGCCTTTGGTCTCGGCCTGTATGGGTTTGGCATCTACTGGATTTATATTAGTCTGCATACCTTTGGCGGCATGCCCTGGTGGTTCGCCGGATTCTGCACTTTGTGCCTGTGTGCGTTTATGGCCCTGTTCCCGGCAGCCGCAGGCTATCTGGCCAAGCGGCTGGGCCATTTGTTATGGGCTGCGCCGTTATTGTGGGCCTTGTCAGACTGGGTACGCAGCTGGATTTTTACCGGTTTCCCCTGGTTAACGCTGGGTTATAGTCAGGCGCCAGACAGCCCATTGGCAGGGTTCTTACCCGTGCTGGGTGTCTATGGTGTCTCTGCGCTGGTGATGTTGTTTGCGGCCTGTTTGGTCAGTGCGATGACATCTGCTCAGCGTTTACGCCCAGCGGGCATCCTGGCTCTGTTACTCGTCGGCGGCAGTCTATTCACGCAAGTGCCGTGGACACAGCCTACGGGCAAGCCAGTCAGCGTTGCTATGCTGCAAGGCAATATTAGCCAAACCATCAAATGGTCGCCCGAGCATGCCGAACAAACCTTGCGCCAATATTTTGACATGGTGCAGCAAGCCAACGCGCAGTTAATCGTCCTGCCGGAAACCGCTTTACCTGTATTGCTTGAACAGCTTGCTCCTGTGTACCTTGATGCGCTGAAACAACACGCCCAAAAACAGCAAGGCGATTTGCTGGTCGGGGTGGTTGAGAGCAAGCAAGGTGAATACTTTAATAGTGCCATCAGCCTAGGGGCGTCAGTGACGCAATCCTATTCCAAAAGCCACCTGGTGCCATTCGGCGAGTTTATTCCGCTCAAAAGCGTGTTTGGCTGGATCTATCGCGACTGGCTGCATATGCCGCTGAGTGATTTATCCCGCGGCACCTCCAAACAACCACTGCTGATCGCCGGACAAAAAGTCGGCGTCAATATTTGCTACGAAGACGTGTTTGGCGAAGAGATTGCCCAGCAACTGCCACAAGCCGAGTTACTGGTGAATATCAGCAACGATGCCTGGTACGGACAATCGTTTGCGGCGGACCAGCATATGCAATTTAGTCAGGTGCGTGCGATAGAAACAGGGCGTATGGTGTTGCGCAGTACTAATACCGGGGCGACGGCGATTATCGATAAAAATGGCCAGGTACTGCAGCATGCCGCACATGATAAGGCAGTAATTTTGACTGGTGAAGCGCAGAGTTATCGTGGGCAGACGCCTTATGTTTTTTGGGGGAACTGGGCGTTTCTGGTGTTGAGTATTGGTGGCTTGTTGTGGATTGGGTTTAGACGGTAATTGTTAGGTTTGTTCGTGTAGGGAAGGTTTCTTTTCGCCTTATTGGCGAGTTACTTTTCTTTGCTTGCACAAAGAACAAGTAACCAAAAGAAATGCACCCCAGCTTCCGCTTATTTCCTGTGCTACTCGGCTTGACGGGCGGCAATCAAAAACTCGCTCCTACGGAGCTCAAACAGTTGCTTGCCGAAGACTCCCGTCAACCCTGCGTTGCTCGGCGCGGCAGATGGGGGCCCGAAAACCAGTGAGCGCCACGATGGTTGGACTATCCAACCGTTCAAATTGTTACGCTGTGAGTTTGGCGAGATCAATCCCATTCCATCACGCTGAGTCGCGGAGACAAAATAAGAGAAGAGGGAGCGACTGTCCGAATCCCGCGGTGGGCTGCGTAGTTTGCAGCCCGCTAGGATGAGTTTCGTGACCGGCTTATTTTGTTGAGCAACGTAAGGGAGCCGTAGGCCGTGATGGCTGGGTGTCTTCCTCTTTGGTTACTTTCTGGGGGACAAGCACCAGAAAGTGACTCGCCAACAGGCGAAAAAGGTGTTTGTTTAACGCTCCATTCTAAAGCTCCAAAGAATTAATTTCTCATTTAATCCACTCTCTCTTTACCAAAAAAATGCTGATACAAAATCGGCAATACAAACAACGTCAAAAACGTTGCTGTAATCAACCCGCCAATCACCACAATCGCCAATGGCCGTTGAATCTCCGCCCCCGGTCCTGTTGCAAACAATAGTGGAATCAGGCCAAACGCGGTAATACTGGCGGTCATCAGCACTGGCCGTAATCGGCGTTTGGCGCCTTCATAAGCGATATGGCTCGCAGCCATGCCTTGCTCTGCCAGATGCTGGAAGTGGCTCACCATGACCACACCATTAAGCACAGCAATGCCTAGCAAAGCAATAAAGCCCACGGAGGCGGGCACTGACAGGTATTCACCCGAGAGCCACAAGGCAAACACACCACCTATCATGGCGAACGGAATATTCGCGAGTACGAGCAGCGCTTTGGGGAATGAACCAAAAGTCATGAATAGCAGCAGTGCGATCAGCACAATCGCGATCGGGATAACGATGCTGAGACGTGCCGCGGCGCGTTGTTGGTTCTCGAACTGGCCGCCCCATACCAGCCAGTAGCCTTCGGGAAGTTTGATTTGTTGTGTGACTTTCTGTTTGGCTTCTTCGACAAAGCTCACCAGGTCGCGATCTTTGACGTTGGCGGTGACGACGACCATGCGGTTGCCACGTTCACGGTCGATTTTGACCGGACCTTCTTCACGCACAACATTCGCAACGCTGGACAGTGGCACAGTGCCGCCTTGTGGCAGTGCGAGCATGAGCTGGCTGAAGTCTGAAGCGGACTCACGTACCACCTGGCTGCCACGCAGCAGTATCGGCGTGCGGCGGTTGCCTTCGAGCACGATGCCCAGCAGTTTGCCTTCGAGCTGGCTTTGCAGCAGGGCGTTGATATCAGACACGCTGAGTCCCAACCTGCCTGCGGCCACGCGGTCTATTTTTATTTGCAGGTATTGCACACCACTGTTTTGCGGGGTGTAGACATCCTGGTTGCCAGGGATAGACTCTAGTACTTTGATGATTTGCTGCGCTTTCTGGTCAAGCACTTTGAGGTCGGTGCCAAAAATCTTCAGGGCTAAATCTCCGCGTACGCCGAGGATCATTTCGTTGACGCGCATTTCAATCGGTTGCGTGAAGTTGTAATCCAAGCCAGGCACGCTTTGCATGACGTGGCGCAGTTTTTCGATCAGTGCTGCTTTATCGGCAACTTGCCATTGCGCGCGCGGTTTAAGTAGCAGGAAGTTGTCGGTCTGGTTAATGCCCATGGGATCCAGGCCAAGTTCGTCCGAGCCAGCTCTGGAATAAACGCCCTGGATTTCCGGCACTTGTTGCAGCAGGGTTTGTTGCAGGTGGCTATCGGTGGCAACACTTTGTGCTAATGAAATCGAAGGCAGTTTTTCGGTGCCGATAATGACATCGCCTTCGTCCATGGTGGGCATAAAGGTTTTGCCTATCAGTGGATAGATGACCACGGTCAGCGCCAGCAGGATGGCGGCCACTAGCAGCACCGGGCGTTTGTGTTGCATGGTGGTGCGCAGGCTGCGGGCGTACCAGCGATTGAGGTGGCGGATTAGCCATGGGTCTTCAGCGGCATGGTCCTGGATCAGGAACGATGCCAGCACTGGGATGATGGTCAGTGAGAGCAGCAACGAGGAACCGAGCGCAAACATGATGCTAAGCGCGACTGGGGCAAACAGTTTGCCCTCCAGCCCTTGCAAGGTGAGCAGGGGTAAAAACACCGTAATAATAATCACGATGCCTGCACTGACCGGCACGCTGACCTCACGCATGGCGGCTAGGATAATACTAACTTTGTTTTGCTCAGGCGTTTTTTGCGCATGCGCCAGATGGTCGACGATGTTTTCGACCACCACCACGGCAGAGTCGACCAGCATGCCGATGGCAATCGCCAGGCCGCCTAATGACATCAGGTTAGCTGACATACCGTAGCGCTGCATCAGCCAGAACGTTGCCAGCATGGATAGTGGCAGCGCGCAGGCGACGGTAAGTGCGGCACGCAGGTTACCCAAAAACAATACCAGCAACACCAGCACCAGCACGACGGCTTCCATCAACGCTTTATTCACCGTGTGTACGGCCTGTTCTACCAGGTTGCCGCGGTCGTAAAACACTTCAATTTTGACCCCTTTAGGCAATGCGGGGGCGATTTCCGCCAGTTTGGCACGTACGCCTTCTACCACTTGCCGGGCGTTGGCCCCACGCAATCCCAACACCAGGCCTTCGACGGCTTCGCCTTTGCCATTACGGCTAACGGCGCCATAGCGCGTCAAGGCACCGATGCGTACTTCTGCCACATCGCCTATGCGTACTGGGCTACCTGGGTGACCTTTTAGTACGGTGTTACGCACATCATCCAGCGTCTTGAAGGCGCCTTCGGCCCGCACCAGCAAGGACTCTTCGCCATCTTGCAGGCGACCCGCACCATCGTTGTGGTTATTGTCGCTGATCGCTAGCTGCAACTCACTAAGCGCAATGCCACGCGCCTGCAATTTGGCATTGTCGGGCACGATTTCAAAGCTGCGGACCAAGCCGCCCAGCGCGTTGACGTCAGCGACACCAGGCACAGTACGCAAACGCGGACGAATCACCCAGTCGAGCAGGGAGCGTTTTTCCTGCAGGCTCAGCGTGTCTGATTCAATGGTAAACATAAACATCTCACCCAGCGGGGTGGTCATGGGCGCGATACCGCCGGAGACTTGGGCGGGCAAATTGGGCCAGGCATTGTTGAGGCGCTCTGTGACCTGCTGGCGCGCCCAGTAAATATCGGTGCCGTCCTCAAAGTCGATAGTGATGTCGGTCAGTGCGTATTTGGCCACCGCGCGCAAACTGGTTTGCTTGGGGATACCCAGCATCTCGACTTCAATCGGCGCGGTAATCCTCGCCTCGACTTCTTCCGGTGTCATGCCGGGCGATTTGATGATGATTTTGACCTGCGTGGAAGAGACGTCCGGGAACGCATCAATCGGGATGGTTTGATACGCGGTCCAGCCAGCGAATAGCAAGCCGATGGCAAAGACGCAGATGAGCAACCTTTGCTTGAGCGAGGTTTCTATGAGCCAATTGAGCATGATCTACTCCCCACCCAGGCCAAGCCAGTGGCCTTTCAGCGCGGCCACGCCTTGCACGGCGATGGTCTCGTTGCCACGTAAATCGGCTTGTACGGTTAACTGCTGGTCTTGTTCCAGCATGACCTTCACTGGTGTCACCGCTATGCCCTTGGCCTGCTGCACAAAGATCACTGCTTGCTCGCCTTGTCTGGCCACTGCGCTTCTGGGCACGGCAAAACTGCCTTGTGTGGTTTGTTCCACCAGCGCCACATCGACCACTTGCCCCGCGGAGAGCTGTTCTGCGCCCTGACTGATCGTGGCCCGCACTTGGGTCGTCTGGTTGTTTTTATTCAACTGCCGTAATACGGTGTCAACCTTGGCCGTCAAGTTGTGCTTAGGCAGGCGCACTGCGGCACCGGGGCGCAATTGCTGGGCTTGCGCGATGGGTACTTGTATCATCAGCCATAAGGGTGTCGGGTTGCTGATGGTATAGATCGGCATCGCCATATCCACGCGTGCGCCTACCTGCTGTTGCTGCTCCATAATCTGCCCGCTGATAGGCGCGATAATCGCCATGCCATTTTGCATGCTGCGCTTTTGCGCCAGTTGCTGGATTTGGCCGTCACTCATGCCCGCCAGTTTCAAGGTCTGTTTGCGCTCGTGCATCAGTGCCTGGCTGGTTTCATAAGCGCTTTGTGTTTCCTGCATGCGGCGCTGGGCAATAATGCCATCTTTAAACAATTCCTGATCGCGTTTGAGCGCCTGCTCGTGCAGCCTGGCCTGGGTGTCACTTTGCAAATAGTTGCTTTGCAAGGCCACTAAATCCGGGCTGCTGAGTTGGCCGATGACCTGGCCTTGTTTGACGCTATCCCCCACGCTGACGATGAGTCGCGTAATCAAGCCACCCTGTGGCGCGGTGACGATGCGGGTTTGTGTCGGCGGTAACACCACTTCTGCCGGATAACTGGCGGATAGGCCCTCTTGCTGGGCTTGCAAATGGCCCCATTGCACTTGCATCTGTTTGAGTTGTGCGGGTGAGAGCGGTAATAGGGTAGCTGCCGAGGTGTGCAACGACAGGCAAATTGAGCTGATTAAAAACAGAATTCTTTTCATGGCAGGACTCCTACGGCCTGGTTGTATTTGGCAATGTTCCATTGCACTTGTAGCTGCTGGCTGCTTAAGCTGCGTTCAGCTTCAAAGGCCAGTAATTGCAGGCGTAATAATTGGTTGAGATCGAGTTCGCCCAAACGATAGGCTTTGCGCGCCAGGGCTGCGTTTTCGCTGGCGATGGCTTGTTGCTGTTGAATCAGGGTGAGTTCCTGGCGGCTGACATGCAGGTTATGCTCGGCTTCGTGCAGGTTGTTTTCCAACTGGCGGCGCAAAGTTTCCAGCTGGGTGCGCGCATCGCCGATGTTCTGCTCGGCATTGGCCAACAGGGGGGCGCGTTGCACTTCGCTTTGTAGCGGAATATTGATCGCTACGCCCATGCTGGAGTTGTAGGCGTAATCAAAGCCGCCCTGGATGGTACGCGTGCTGAGTGTGAGCTGCGGGTTTTGCCGCTGCTCTATCATGGTCAGGTCGCGTTGGCCTTCTGCCAGCTTGACCTTGGCTTGCGCGGCCTGCCAGTAAGGCGAGTCGGCGTAGTCTTCACGGGTCGATAGTGACTCTTCCAGTTTTGCCGGAATTTCGTTTAGTCCAGTGAGTTGCTGGTAGCGGAATTGCGCATGCATGAGCTCGGCATGGGCAGTCACGCGCAGACGTTCGGCTTGCAGGGTTTCCTGGTCTACCTGCATCACCTCCAGCTTGGCTACTTCGCCAGCCTTAAAGCGTTTTTGTACATCTTCGGTCAGGCTGCGCATGGTGTTGCGGCGGGCATCAGCCAGGTCGACGTCGCTGTGGCGCATGGCGATATCCCAGACCGCATTGCGTAGCAGGTCTGCGGCCAGTTGCTGCAAGCCCGCTCGGTCTTGTGACAGGCTGTCATCGGCCAGGCTGGCGACCTGGCTGCGCGCCTGGCGCTGGCCGGGTAACCAGATCGGGATTTGTACTTGCGCTTGCCATTCACGCTCGTCACGGTTGCTCATCAAGGCATCGTTTTGATGCGAGAAGCCGACTGACGGTGCTTGCGGCAACCAGCTGTTGGCCATGGTGCGGCGCGCCTGCACCATCTGCTGATGCGCGGCCAGCAAGGATTGCTGTGGGTGAATCGCGACAACCTGCTGCAAGACCTCATGCAGGCTCAAGCGCGGATTGGCTGCAACCGTGTCTTCGTGATCGCTGGCCAGGTTGGCCATGCTTTCGGCCATGGCATGGCTCATCATCAGCCATATGCCGCATGCGATTAACCGGGAGTGAAGCACTCCCCGAGATAGATGAAACATAGATTCTCCTGAACAAAACAGGCAAACGGATGGCGATTGCCAACCGATGCGTTAGGTGTTTGTTCAGGCGTGAGGGGGCGCGCGAGGGTTATGGCGGCTAAGCGGGGACGGATGAAGGACGCTGTCGTGTTGCTGTCGTTCAAATTGGCGACGTGGCAGCGCTAGCACTAAGGACAATAACAGGAGGGCAGGTATCAGTGCGGGCAGCCAAAGGCTCGCAAGCGCATCAATCAATGACAATAAGGTATTACTTTCACTGATGGCCTGGCCCAAACCTATAATTTGACCATGCGATTTATCTGAGTGCATATGCCAGTGAAACGGGTGTTTGGAAGTTTCGGCCTGATCATGCAGTGCAGGAATATCCACCATGTGCATGTGCGGGCCATCGTCAGCCGCCGTATCGCCTGCCGCATGGGCGTGCATCAGCGGCGCAATGGTTTGCAGCAAGGCAAACCATAACGTCAGCAACAATACCCATGTGCGGTAGGATTTCATGTGCTCAATCTACCAAATTTTATGTGATGCCACAATCGCAAAAAACCGTAAAAAAACCATCTAACTCTTATAACGGGTCAGCAATGCGATTTCTTAACCTAGTCTGAATCAGGTAAAATATTCGTTTTACAATCAAACGGATCAGGCGCGATGGTGCTGACCTTTCAACAAATTATTTTAAAGCTTCAGGAATACTGGGACAAACAAGGCTGCACTTTGTTGCAACCTTACGATATGGAAGTCGGCGCAGGCACCAGCCACACCGCGACTTTTTTACGCGCATTGGGCCCTGAGCCCTGGAAAGCTGCCTATGTGCAACCCAGCCGCCGCCCGAAAGATGGCCGCTATGGGGAGAACCCTAACCGTTTGCAACATTACTACCAATATCAGGTAGTGCTGAAACCAGCCCCGGCCAATATCCTCGAGCTCTACCTGGGCTCACTCGAAGCGCTGGGCTTTAATCTGCAAGAGAACGACATCCGCTTTGTGGAAGATGACTGGGAAAATCCGACACTGGGCGCCTGGGGCCTGGGCTGGGAAGTCTGGCTCAATGGCATGGAAGTGACGCAGTTTACCTACTTCCAGCAAGTCGGCGGCATTAACTGTAAGCCGATTACTGGTGAGATCACTTATGGCCTGGAGCGTTTGGCCATGTATCTGCAAGGTGTGGAAAACGTTTATGACCTGGAGTATTCGCCTGGCGTCAAATACGGTGATGTGTTCCACCAGAATGAGGTTGAGCAATCGACCTATAACTTTGAGCACTCGGATGCTGACTTCCTGTTCACCGCTTTTAATGCTTATGAAAAACAGGCCAAGCACCTGATGGAAGTGAAACTCGCTTTACCTGCTTATGAACAAGTATTGAAAGCGGCGCACACCTTTAACTTGTTGGATGCGCGTGGTGCTATTTCCGTCACTGAGCGTGCCGCATACATCGGCCGTATCCGTAACCTGGCCCGCGCTGTGGCCGCCAGTTACCTGGATAGCCGTGCCCGCCTGGGCTTCCCGATGGCGCCTAAAGCCTGGGCTGATGAAGTCATCGCCAAAATTGAGAGCGAACAAGCCGAACAAAACAAGAAAGCCGCCGCATGAGTACCCGCAACCTGTTAGTTGAATTATTTGTAGAAGAACTGCCACCCAAAGTATTAAAAAAACTGGGTGAGTCTTTCAGTGGTGTGCTGGCTGACAGCCTGAAAGCTTCAGGCCTGTTGGTGGATGGCAGCGCGGTGACTACCTTTGCTTCACCGCGTCGCCTGGCTGCGCATATTACGCAGGTGTCGGCAAAAGCGGCCGATAAACAAGTCGCACAAAAACTGATGCCAGCCACGGTTGGCCTGGATGCCAATGGCAACGCCACGCCCGCCTTGCTGAAAAAACTGCAGGCCTTGGGCGAGGATGAAAGTGCCGTCTCCAAGCTGCGCACAGAAAATGATGGCAAGGCGGATGTGTTGTTCCTGTATGCGACACAAGCCGGGGCTATCTTGCATGAAGGTCTGCAAAAAGCGCTGGATGAGACGCTGGCCAAATTGCCTATTCCCAAAGTGATGACTTACCAGATTAATGATGGCTGGCAGAGTGTGAACTTTGTGCGTCCGGCGCATGGCCTAGTGGCATTGCATGGTGATGTCGTTGTGCCTGTGTCTGTGCTGGGCTTGTCTGCGGGTAATACGACCCAGGGTCACCGCTTTGAGGCCAAGCAGCCAGTCGTTACCCTCACTTCTGCTGACACTTATGCGCAGCAATTGACCGATGAAGGTGCGGTGATTGCCGGGTTTGATGCGCGTCGTGCCGAGATTGTGAAACAACTGCAAGCCGCTGCTGACAAGCAAGGCCTGAAGCCAATTGAAGATGAGGCGTTGCTGGATGAAGTGACTGCTCTGGTGGAACGTCCTAACGTGTTGCTGGGCCAGTTTGAAGAAGAGTTCCTGGCTGTGCCGCAAGAGTGTCTGATCCTGACCATGAAGGCCAACCAGAAATATTTCCCGTTGCTGGATGCGAGCGGCAAGCTGACGAATAAGTTTTTAATCGTCTCTAACATCAATCCCGCTAATGCCAGCAAGGTCATCGGTGGCAACGAGCGCGTGGTACGTCCGCGCCTGGCGGATGCCAAGTTCTTCTTTGACCAGGACCGTAAAAAAACACTGGAAAGCCGTTTGCCAGGCCTGGGTAAGGTGGTGTACCACAACAAGCTCGGTTCGCAAGGTGAGCGCAATGAGCGCGTGGTGGCGATTGCGTCTGCCATGGCCCAGCAGATTGGTGGTGACGGTTTTGTCGCCAAAGTGGCGCAAGCCGCCCGTTTGTCCAAGATTGACTTGCTGACCGATATGGTCGGTGAGTTCCCTGAGTTGCAGGGCATTATGGGCCGTTACTACGCCCAGCATGAGGGTTTGGCCGATGACGTGGCCTATGCGATTGAAGACCATTACCGTCCACGCTTTGCCGGTGACGAATTGCCGCGTAGCCAGGTCGGTGTGGTGGTGGCCTTGGCCGATAAACTGGAAACGCTGGTTGGCCTGTTCAGCATCGGTGAAAAACCGACCGGTGACAAGGATCCGTTTGCCTTGCGTAGGCAGGCACTGGGCATTTTGCGCATGCTGATGGAAACCGATTTGCCATTAGCTTTTGACCAGTTGATTGCACAAACCCTGAGTGTGTTTAATGGTAGCCAAGAAGTGGCTGAAGCTATCAAAGCCTTCTGTTTTGACCGCTTGGCCGTGAACCTGCGTGACCAGGGCGCGAGTGCGCAAGAGGTGGATGCGGTATTGTCATTGTCACCGAATCAGTTAGCCGAAGTGCCACGCCGTTTAAGCGCAGTGCAGGCCTTTGCCAATTTGGCCGAGGCGCCTGCGCTGGCGGCTGCCAACAAGCGTGTGTCTAATATCCTGAAAAAGGTAGAAGGTGACGTGAAAGCCGAGGTGAAGGCCGAGTTATTGCAAGAGCCTGCTGAACAAGCCTTGCATCAGGCGCTGGCAGCGGCCAAGCCTAAAGCGGATCAGCTGTTTGAAACCGGTGATTACACGGGTTCTTTGCAAGCGCTGGCGGTGTTGAAGGCCCCAGTCGATACATTCTTTGATGCCGTGATGGTGAATGCAGATGATCCAGCACTCAAGGCCAACCGCCTAGGCTTGCTGGCGACCTTGCATCAGGCCATGAATCGTGTCGCTGACTTGTCCAAGTTGGCCAGTTAATCTCTTGCCGTCAGGAGTTTATGCATGAAATTAGTCATTCTCGACCGTGACGGCGTGATTAACCGCGACAGCGCGACCTTTATCAAGAATCCCAACGAGTGGATTCCGATTCCTGGCAGCCTGGAAGCGATTGCGCGGCTCAATCAGCATGGTTATCGCGTAGCCGTGGCGACCAATCAATCCGGCATTGCGCGTGGCTATTTCGATATGGCCACGCTGAATGCCATTCACGACAAAATGCATAAAGCGCTGGCGCAAGTGGGCGGCCGCATTGATGCCGTGTTTTACTGCCCGCATGCCGCCGATGACCATTGTGATTGCCGCAAGCCCAATACCGGTATGCTGGAGGAGATCAGCCGCCGTTTTAATGTCGAGCTGACCCAGGTGCCTGGCGTGGGCGATGCATTGCGTGATTTGCAGGCGTTTGCCAAAGCCGGTTGTCAGCCCTATCTGGTGCGCACGGGTAAGGGTGAAGAAACCTATAACCTGGCTGATGTCCCCGAGAGTACTATCGTCGTTGCCGATCTGGCGGCGGCTGTTCAAGACATTATTGCAGGTGACAGATAATGCAAAAAGCCGTGTTGTATGCGCGCGCCTTGCTGTTTTATGTGGGGTTGGTAGCACTGACGATTCCTTTTTCTTTACTGGCGATTGTGCTGAGGCCATTACCGGCAGTGACGCGTTCGCGTTGGGTCAGTGGCTGGGCATATAGCGTGTTGTGGTGGCTCAAGGTGACGTGCAATTTGCGTTATGCCGTCACCGGGCGTGAGCATATTCCTGCCAGCGCGCATATTATTCTGTCCAAACACCAGTCTGCCTGGGAGACCATCGGCTTGCAGTGCATTTTTCCGCCGCAAATCTGGGTGATGAAAAAAGAGTTGCTGATGATCCCTTTTCTGGGCTGGGCATTCTGGGCGCTGGATGCGATCCCCATTGACCGCAGTGCTGGCCGCGAGGCATTGAAAAAACTGGTCAACAATGGCAAAGACCGTTTGCGGCAAGGCTTGAGTGTGGTGATTTTCCCGGAAGGTACGCGTACAGCACCTGGTCATCGTGGTAAATATCATATCGGTGGCGCCTGGCTGGCATCGCATAGCGAAACCACCGTGGTGCCAGTCGCACATAATGCCGGGCGCTTCTGGCGCAAAAATTCCATCCTTAAATATCCAGGTGTGATCCAGGTGGTCATCGGCCAGCCAATTGATACCAAAGGCCTCAAGCCAGATGCGGTCAATAAACAGGTTGAAGACTGGATTGAAGCCGAGATGTTAAACCTGTGATTGAGCAACGCTTGCAATTGCCCAATGGGCAAAGCATCCAATACCTGCTCGACCTGCGCGCACGCAGAACCATCGGCCTTAAAATCACTGCCAATGGCCTGGTAGTGCACGCCCCCAAACGTATTTCAGCCACGCAGCTGCAGCAAGTCCTGTTAGAAAAATCCGGCTGGATACAGCAAAAGCTGGCCTTGCGTGAAGCCAATCAGGTCGCGCCCATGCAATGGCAGGATGGCGAGCCGCTGTTGTTTATGGGGCAGGATATCGTGTTGACGCTACAACACCATGCCACCAATAAAGCAGTGACGCTACAAGGCAACCAGTTGCTGGTCAGGTCGCCGCAGATCGACCAGCCAGCCTTTGTCGCCCGCAAAGTACTGCAATGGTATGCGCAGCAAGCGCTGCCAGACTTCACGCGCCGGGTAGAGCTCATCGCCGCGCAAATGGGCGAGAAAGTCAGCGCCGTCGGTCTTTCCAATGCCAGGTCGCGCTGGGGCAGTTGTAACAGCCGCAAGCAAATCCGCTTGAACTGGCGCTTGATTCAAGCGCCGCCCCATGTCATTCAATATGTGGTTTGCCACGAAATGGCACATTTGAAAGAAATGAACCATTCGGCCAGGTTTTATGCCGTACAGGCCAGCTTGTTCCCACGCTATGTGCAGGCCGAGAAGGATTTAAAAGCGCTGTCGCCAATATTGCATCGTATGGCCTGAGTGTATTGCCGTTTACCTGGCTTTTTTGATTTCGGCTACTAGCTGGTCGAGTACGATTCCCCAACCCTCCTGAAATCCCATGGCTTCGTGACGTTGTTTAGACGCGGCATCTGCATGCAAGGCGTACGCTGTATATAAAGTCCCGCGAGCCGAGGGTGTCAACACGATGCTGGCCGTCATCATCAGTTCGGCACATTCATGTCCAGGCGTTTGCTCGGGGATTTTTACCGGCCTGAAGTCGGCTTCAAGGGCGTTGGTCCAAGTCAGTTTCTGGTTGGGAATCACTTCGAGGTAGCAGCCGCTGTTAGGGAAACTCTGCCCTTCTGGCGACTGCATCGTGGTGCGGAACGCCCCGCCTGGCCGCAGGTCGATTTCGCAGTCTACCGTTTTCCAGGGGCGTGGACAGAACCAGGCCTTAAGATGCTCAGGGGTTGTCCATGCCTGCCAGATTTCAGCCGGGGAGACATCGACTTCTCTTTCCAAAACCAGGTCGAGTGCCGGATTAAGCGTGATCGACATTTCATTTCTCCTTGTGGGTAAATAGGCTGTCAAAGCTGGTCTATAAAAACAGACCTTTTTAAATGTTTAAAGTTTGGTGGGGGATGTGTTTACCTGCCTGTTTGCTAGCCAGATACCGCAAAAGATGGTCAGCATGCCCGCTAGTTGATAGGCATGAAAAGGCTCTTTTAACAACAGGCTGGAAAGCAGCGAGCCAAAAATCGGCATGGCATGAATAAAGACACTGGCCCGTACCGAGCCCACCAGACTGACCGCCTTTGCATAGGCCAGAAAGGCAATCACCGACGGGAAAATGCCGATATATAGCAGCGTCCATATGGTCTGCGCGTGTTCGATATGGGCAGTGGTGGTTTGGCTTTCCCAGGCATAGAGCGGTAGCAGCAATGCTAAAGCGATGAGCACCTGGCAGAGCATCAGTCCGCTGCGGTCTATCGTGGCAGGAATCTGTTTCAGCCACAAAGTGAATAGTGCCCAGCAAATCATGGCTAAAAAGATAATCACGTCGCCGGGTGCAAAGGCCAGTGTGAGTAGTACCTGCAAATCGCCGTGAGAGACAACGGTGAGTACGCCAGCGAGTGAGACCAGTAGCCCGAGTAATTGATTGCCCGGCAAATGTTGCCGATAAAGCAGAAAGCCAAAAATTGCCACCAGGAATGGAATGAATGAATTGAGGATAATGCCATTGGTCGTGCTGGTCGTATGCAAGCCCCAATATACCAGCAAATTAAAGGTGGCAACGCCAGTAATCGCTGTGCCCAGCACATGCCAGCGATAAGCCAGGTAGTGGGTACGATCACGTAAAAAAGGCTTGAGTGCAAACGGTAGCAGGCAGAGTGTGGCAAGCCCCCAGCGGATTAGTGATAACGCCACTGGCGGGACATCGGCG
Source organism: Methylophilus sp. QUAN (assembly GCF_015354445.1). Classification (GTDB taxonomy): domain Bacteria; phylum Pseudomonadota; class Gammaproteobacteria; order Burkholderiales; family Methylophilaceae; genus Methylophilus. The sequence goes on along the minus strand of NZ_JADKYT010000003.1, from coordinate 217,732 downwards.
CTGACAGCGCGCCCGGCGATAAAGTTACCGGCCCAGAACAGCGGCGGTAGCAATAATAGAACTAATGTGCGCCAGTCTAATTTGGTGTTTGAGGGGTTTGCCATGCCTATGAGGGAATGATGGACAAGCGCAGATTGTAGTAGGCAATGCGGCTAGCAGCAAAGCATGTTTGGTGAAATAAAAAAGGGGCTGATCGCCCCTTTTTTTAAACTGGATGAATCAGGCAGCGCCTAATTGTACGGGTGTTAACTGAATCAGTTTTTTAACCAGGCCGGGATGCTGTTCTGCGTGCGCTTCTTTCAGGCAGGCCTTTGCGCAGCTGGCACATTTGCCGCATTCCGCTCCAACGCCTAATTGTTCTTTCAAATGCTTCACGGTTTTTGCACCATTTCTCACCGCCTGGTGAACTTGACGCTCAGTTACTGCATTACACACGCAAACGTACATATTGCCTCTCTAAGATTACTAATGATAATTATTATCATTTATTGAGAGTTTGTCAAGGTTAAATTGGTTCCTGACAGCCAAGAAAAAAGCCGCTTTCGCGGCTTAATTCAACAGCTTATATACAGGCCGGGGGTTAGTCGGACTCAATCTGTGATTGCAGATAATTTGGCAAGGTCACATCTGTGATCAGGCGTTGCTGGGTTTCCAGCCAGTCGACGGCTTCTTCGCAGGCTTCCAGCAACTCGGTCAGCAAATCGCGCGTCACGTAGTCTTGCAGTTTCTCTGCTTCAGCAATCGCTTCAACCAGCTGCGGGTGCTGCACTTCTTTTTCAAAGCTGAGGTCGCCTTGCAGGCATTCCACCACGTCTTCGCCAATCAGCAGCTTGCCCAGATTTTGCAAGTTGGGCAGACCATCCAGAAACAGGATGCGCTCAATCACTTCATCGGCTTCTTTCATCACGCGGATGGATTGTTTGTATTGGTAATCGTTGAGTTTTTCCAGGCCCCATTTTTTAAACATGCGCGCATGCAAAAAATACTGGTTAATCGAGGTCAGCTGGTTTTTAAGCACCTTGTTCAAGGTGACGATGATTTGTTTATCGCCTTTCATGCGAACTCCTTATCCTGCCGCCGGGCTGTTATTCATTTGGCTTTGGCAATAGTTTTCCATGCCGACCAGTTTGATCAGGCTGAGTTGTTTTTCCAGCCAGTAAGCATGATCCATTTCGGTGTCATCCAGCTGCACCAGCAGCATTTCGCGGCTGACAAAGTCTTGCGCTTGTTCACAGGCTTCGATGGCTTTTTTCAGGTGTTTGACCACGGTATATTCCAGTGCCAGGTCAGACTCCAGCATGGACTTCACGTCTTTGCCAATGTTGAGCGCATCGCGCTTGGCCAGGTTGGGTTTGCCTTCGAGGAACAGGATGCGCTGGATCAGTGCACGAGCATGTTCGCGTTCATGTAAGGATTCATGCAGAATGCGCTCTGAGATCACGCTGAGCCCCATGTCAGCATACATTTCACCGTGAATGAGGTATTGGTCGGTGGCGGATAATTCGCCCGCCAGCAAGTCATTCAAAATGTCTATAATTTTTTTATCGCCTTTCATTTCCGGCTCCTGTTTGCATTTTTGATGCAGCCATCATACAGGAAAACAGAAATGATGCAATTAAAAATATTGACGTAACTATTTGATTTTAAATAATATTTTAAATAAAAATCTAAATGAAAATCGTTCTTGATGTGCTTGGTGGGATAGATTCCTGACAGCATTCAAGGCTTACAGCAACAGCTGCAAATCATGGGCAATATTCTCCGGTTTTTCGCCGTATCCCAGGTAAATGCGCGGTGCGCCGGTTTTATCAAATACATATAGTCCCGCGCTATGGTCCATGGTGTAGCCAGATTTGCCTGGCTCGCTGACTTTGGCGGCATACACTTTGTATTCACTCAGGTTGGCCGCGACCTCGGCCTCGGTGCCACGCAAGCCAATAAAGCGCGGGTCAAAGCCCGGTACAAACTGCGCCAGCACTTCTTGCGTATCGCGTTCAGGATCTACCGTCACAAACAATACTTGCACGTCATTGGCTTTGTCGCCCAGCAGTTTCATGGTTTGCTTGAGGTCACTCATGGTGGTCGGGCACACGTCCGGGCAATGCGTGTAGCCAAAAAACAGCACGACGACCTTGCCTTTAAAGTCTTCCATGCTGCGTAACTTGCCGGTGTGGTCAGTCAGTGACAACGGTTTGCCAAACTGGGTGCCGGTTAAATCGGTGCCGATAAAGCTGGCGGAACTGCCCTGCTGGCAAGCGACCAACAGGCTGGTCAGTAGGATGAATGCCAGATAAACCCACTTAAAACGCACAGACATGCAAAAAATCCTTGTAAATCATCATTGAAATGGATTCTAGCATAGGCGAAAAGGGCGCAGATTAGTTTACAATACTGGTTTTTGATGACTGACGGATTAAAGGCGAGTTTAAATGGCAATACCGAGTTCGATGGCAGACCGTGACGGCGTTATCTGGTACGACGGCAAAATGGTCAACTGGCGTGACGCCACCACCCATGTATTAACCCACACCCTGCACTACGGCATGGGCGTGTTTGAAGGGGTGCGTGCCTACAAAACCGACAAGGGCACCGCGATTTTCCGCCTCAAAGAGCACACTGACCGCTTGTTCCGCAGTGCGCATATCCTGGGCATGAAAATGCCGTTTGATAAAGAGACGATCTCCGAAGCGCAAAAAGCTGCGGTGCGTGAAAACAACTTGGAATCTGCCTACCTGCGCCCAATGGCGTTTTACGGTGCAGAAGCCATGGGTATCTCCGCCAAAACCTTGTCCACGCACGTCATCGTCGGTGCCTGGAGCTGGGGTGCGTACATGGGTGAAGAAGCGATTACCAAAGGTATCCGGGTGAAGACGTCTTCATTTGCACGTCACCACGTGAACATCACCATGTGTAAGGCCAAGGCCAACGGCAACTACATGAATAGCATCCTGGCGCACCAGGAAGCCGCACAAGATGGTTACCAGGAAGCCCTGTTGCTGGACGTAGACGGTTTCGTCGCTGAAGGTTCCGGTGAAAACATTTTCATCATCCGTAATGGCAAACTGTATACGCCAGACCTGACCTCCGCGCTGGAAGGCATCACCCGCGACACCATCATCCACCTGGCGAAAGTAGAGCTGGGCCTGGAAGTGATCGAGAAACGCATTACCCGTGATGAAGTCTACAGCGCTGATGAAGCCTTCTTCACTGGTACTGCGGCTGAAGTGACGCCTATCCGTGAACTGGACAACCGTGCGATTGGTGCTGGCACGCGTGGTCCGATCACCGAAAAACTGCAAAGCCTGTATTTCGATGTGGTGAAAGGCAAAAATGCCAAGTACGCACATTGGCTGACTTTGGTTTAACTGATTGGCAACTGCCTGTTTGCTGGAGAGTTTGAATGTCTGATGTCAAAGAGTTTGAAGTAGACGGCAAAGACTTGCCATTGCATTGCCCGACCAAAGATACGCCTTTGTGGGATGCACATCCAAGGGTGTTTCTGGATGTGGCGAAAACGGGGCAGGTGTCTTGTCCGTATTGTGGGGCTAAATATAAGTTGAAGCCCGGGACGCAGGTGCATCACCATTAAGTAGAAAAAACCCACGCATTGCGTGGGTTTTTTGTTTATGGGTTTTGCGCGTGAATTGGGCAGGTTTGAAAAAATGATTCTTTGGATGGTTGAATAGCCTGTGTTTGTTGGATTGATTGTCGCGTGGAACAGCGTTCTGGCTTTATTGGATGTTTTGTAAAAAATTATTCTTTAGGGGGGGGGGCATTGACCGGTTGATTTGGTATTTTGTTTCGCCTTTTTGGCGAGTTACTTTTCTTTGCTTGCACAAAGAACAAGTAACCAAAAGAAAGTGCACCCCAGCTTCCGCTTGATTCCTGCGCTACTCGGCTTGCCGGGCGTCCATCGAAACTCGCCCTGACAAGCCACACACTTCGTGGCTTGTTGCGGAACTCGGACAGCCGATGGCCGAGAACTCCCGTCAACCCTGCGTTGCTCGGCGCGGCAGATGGGGACCCCGAAAACCAGTGAGCGCCACTATGGTCGGACTGAACAAATTAATCTGATTTCCAACCGTTGAGATTTCTACAATGTGAGTTTGGTGAGATCAATCCCATTCCATCACGCTGAGTAGTGGAGACAAAATAAGAGTAGAGGGAGCGACTGACCGAATCCCGCAGCAGCTCACGGGGTTTGTGAGCTGCCAGGTTGAGTTTCGTGACCGCTTATGCCTAAGTCCGGCAAAGCAACGGACGAAAGTCCTAATTTGAGCAACGCAAGGTAGCCGCAGGCCGTGATGGCTGGGTGTCTTCCTCTTTGGTTACTTTCTGGGGGGCAAGCACCAGAAAGTGACTCGCCAACAAGGCGAAAGAAAATGCTAGCTGAAGCTCGCCAAAGCATGCAAATTCAACAGAATCTCTTTCTATTACACTTTAACTTGAGTTGAACTAAGCAGTTTGACTCCACAATTGCAGCATCACCCGTTGTGTCTCTTCCGTTCCACTTGTTAAAAACACATAATCGCCAGCTTCCGTTGCTGCATTGAGCATTTGTCTTTGCTCTAACACCTGTTGCAAGCGCTTGGCCACGGCAGCGCCGGTATCGATCAAGGTGACATCAGGCCCAACTATTTGTTGAATGTATTGACTCACAAACGGGTAGTGCGTGCAGCCGAGCACGATGGTATCCGCACCGGCCGCCATGAGTGGTTGGCAATATTGTTTTAACAAGGCTTGTGTCTGCGGTGCATCCAATTGGCCTTGTTCTATGCATTCCACTAATCCAACACAAGCTTGGGTGACGACTTGCACGTTCTGGCCATAATGCTCAAGCAAGGCGGCGAATTGGGCACTTTGCAAGGTGCCAGTGGTGGCGAGTACACCGATGATGCCGTTTTTGCTGGCGGCTGCCGCGGGCTTAACGGCGGGCTCCATGCCGATAATCGGCAGGGTGTAGTGTTGGCGCATGCTGCCGATGGCGGCGGCCGTGGCGGTGTTGCAGGCGACGACCAGGGCTTTGGCGCCTTGGGCGATCAGGGTGTTGGCGACAATTTCGCAGCGTTGCTGGATTTCTGTGGCGGTTTTGTTGCCGTAGGGGGCGTGTGCACTATCAGCAAAGTAGATGAAATGCTCGTGTGGAAGTTGGCTTGTGAGGTGCTTGAGCACGCTGAGGCCGCCGACCCCGGAATCCATCACCCCGACTGGGGCACTGACTGCAATCGCTGAGCACATCGAAATGGCACGGTATGATTTATAATGACCGGATTATATCGGATTTTAGACAGGTGTCAGGCATGGCCAACAGGCTGAGCAAGATTTACACGCGTACTGGCGATAGCGGTACCACCGGGTTGGGCGATGGCTCACGCGTGGCAAAATCTGACTTGCGTGTGGAGGCCATGGGCGATGTCGATGAGCTGAATGCGGTGCTCGGCATGTTGCTGGTTGAGGATGTTGCAGAGGATGTGCGTGACAGTGTGCTGGCGATTCAGCATGATTTGTTCGACCTAGGTGGTGAGTTATGTATGCCGGGACATCATTTTATCCAGGCCGGGCGAGTGACGTTTTTAGAGCTGACGCTGGATGCCTGGAATGAAGACCTTAGCCCGTTAAAAGAATTTATTTTACCGGGTGGCAGCCGCGCAGCCTCCGTCTGTCATTTGGCGCGTACGGTTTGCCGTCGCGCCGAGCGGGTGTTGCATGCCTTGCATGTGCAATCGCCGGTAACACCTGTGTCGTTGCAATACCTGAACCGCTTGTCTGATTTACTGTTTGTCCTCTGTCGCACGCTTAACCGGCAGGCAGGTGTGCCGGACGTATTGTGGAATAACCAACATAAACTGTAGCGCAGCCCAGGCTGGCGCTCGAAATGCAAAAAACGAATGATTAAACAATTACTGCAAAAAGTATTCCGTCGTCGTGCCAGCGCGAATACCCACACCCAACTGCCCGCGGCACAAATCATCCCGGTGGGCAAACATAAGATCAACCAGAAGCATATTAGCCAGGCGGCACTCAAGACCTGCGACCAACTGCAGAAGGCCGGTTTTCAGGCCTATATTGTCGGCGGCGCGGTGCGAGATTTGTTGCTCAATCATCCGCCCAAGGACTTCGACGTGGCGACCAATGCCACGCCTGAGCAGGTGCACAAGGTGTTTAGACGCTCGCGCATTATTGGCCGCCGCTTTAGGCTGGTGCATGTGCTGTGGGGACATGAGACGATAGAAGTTTCGACCTTTCGCGGCCATCACCTGAGTGATGGCGATGCTGAGACCAACGACAGTGGCCGCATCATCCGCGACAACGTGTTCGGCAGTATTGAGGAAGACTCGGTACGTCGTGACTTCACTGCCAATGCGCTCTATTACGACCCCAAACGCCAGGAAGTGCTGGACTTTCATCATGGCGTCGCCGATATCCGCGCCAAAACCTTGCGCATGATTGGCGATCCCGTCACGCGTTACCAGGAAGATCCGGTGCGCATGTTGCGCGCGGTACGTTTGTCGGCCAAATTGGGTCTGAAGCTGGAGCGCTCTACAGAAGCACCGATACGCAAACTGGCTGACCTGCTCGAAGATGTGCCGCCTAGCCGCTTGTTTGATGAGATGCTCAAGCTGTTCTTGTCTGGTCATGCGATTGAGAGCATCAATGCCCTGCGCGCTCAGCAGTTGCATCACGGTTTGCTGCCGTTGTTGGACGTGGTGCTGGAACAGCCGCTGGGTGAGAAATTTGTCATGCTGGCGCTGAAAAATACCGATGAGCGTATTTTGTCCGGTAAGTCTTCCAACCCGAGCTTCTTGTTCGCAACCTTGCTGTGGCATGAGGTGTTGCAGGCTTGGCAAGAAAACCAGAAGCGTGGCGAGCATATCATTCCGGCCTTGCATGAGGCGATGAATGAAGTGATCGATAAGCAGGCCGAAAAAATGGCGATTCACAATCGCTATACCGCGACTATGAAGGAAATCTGGGTGATGCAACCGCGCTTTGAACAGCGTTCTGGCAAGCGTCCTTATGCATTGCTCACCAACCCGAAATACCGCGCAGGTTATGACTTCCTCTTGTTGCGTTGCGCTTCTGGCGAATTGCCGCAAGAGCTGGGCGACTGGTGGACACGCTTTGCCGATGCAGGCACCGATGAGCGTACAGAAATGTTGCTGCCGGAAAGCGGGCCGAAAAAACGTCGCCGCAAACCGCGCAAGAAAAAGCCTGTGGGCGGGGAGTCTGCTTGATGGCGACTGCCCTGATTGCACTGGGCAGCAACTTGCAGCAACCGGAAACGCAGGTCAGCAAAGCCATTGCGGTATTGGCCAGCACGCCTGGCTTAAGCTTGATAAAAGCCTCCAGCCTGTACGCGACAGCGCCAGTGGGATATGACAACCAGCCAGACTTTATCAATGCCGTGGTGCAGGTAGCGACCGAGATGCCGGCGCCGCAATTGATGCAGTTGTTGCTTGATATTGAGCAGACCTTTGGTCGCGAGCGCCCGTTTCCTAATGCGCCACGTATTCTGGACCTCGACTTGCTGGATTATGACGGCATACAGCTTGATACCGAACTGCTCAAATTGCCGCATCCACGCATGCATGAGCGTGGCTTTGTCATTTTGCCACTGGCTGAAATTGTGCCCGACTTTGTGCTGCCACAAGGACAGACTGTTGTAGAATGGACAACAGAACACCCGCACGATGACGTGCGCAAACTGAATCCGAATTAAATCCGCTGAACGAGCAACCACCATGTTTACCCGTTTTCCTTATGTTGTGATTGAAGGGCCGATTGGTAGTGGCAAAACCACATTGGCGCGCATGCTGGCCGACAAGTTTTCAGTCGAATTGCTGTCTGAAAAAGCTGAAGCCAATCCGTTTTTGACCCGCTTTTACCAGGATGCGCAGCGTTACGCCCTACCTACGCAGTTATTCTTTTTGTTCCAGCGTTCGCGCCAGATTGAAGATATGGCACAGCGCGATATGTTTGGCCAGCCCACCGTGTCTGATTTCTTTCTCGAAAAAGACCCACTGTTCGCGCGCCTCAACCTCGATGACGAAGAGTATTCGCTCTATCACCAGATCTACCAGCACTTGCAACTCAAGGCGCCCAAGCCAGATCTGGTGGTGTATTTGCAAACGCCGGTCGATGCGCTGATGGACCGCATTGAAGAGCGCAATATCAGCTACGAGCAAGATATGCCGCGTGAGTATATTGCCCGCCTGGCTGAAGCTTATAGTGAATTTTTTCACGGCTACGATGCCTCACCGTTGCTGATCGTGAATAACGAAAAGCTCAATATTATTAAAGACCCGGAAGCCTTTAACTTGCTGATCGAGCGTATTGGCCAGATTAAGAGCAGCCGCGAATACTTTAACCCCAACTTTTAATTCAACCTGGCGGTGTGGGCCACCATCATCGGCCCGTGTTGACAGGTTGATGGCGGAAACAGATGCTGAATACCCTTCTCACAAAAGCAGGTGCGGGCGAGAAAATTGCCATGCTCACTTGCTATGACGCCACCTTTGCCAAATTGCTGGCATTGGCTGGTGTAGACGTGCTGTTGGTGGGCGACTCACTGGGCATGGTTGTACAAGGCGCTGCCAATACGCTGGACGTCACCATGCAAGACATGATTTACCACACCCGTCTGGTGGCTAAAGGCGCGCCAGCCACCGTGATCATGAGTGACATGCCGGCAGGCAGTTATGAACATGATAAAACCACGGCACTCACTAATGCGCAGACATTAATCGCGGCAGGTGCGCATATCGTCAAGATCGAAGGCGGTGGCGACATGGTTGCTACAGCACAATACCTGGTTGAAAACGGTGTGCCTGTCTGCGCGCATCTGGGATTTACGCCGCAGTCAGTTGAAAAACTGGGTGGCTATAAAATTCAGGGCAAGACTGAAGAAAGTGTGCAAATTATGCTGGCCGATGCACAGGCTATGGTGCAGGCCGGGGTGGATATGGTGCTGTTCGAGATGGTACCTGCGGCGGTGGCTGCGCATATCACACAGCGTATTGGTGTACCAACGATAGGCATAGGTGCAGGCGCTGGCTGTAGTGGCCAGGTGCTGGTGTTGCAGGATCTATTGGGAATATATACTGGTCCGGCAGATAAAGCCCCACAAGACTACAAAGCACCAAGGTTCGCGCAAAATTTCTTGCAGCAGGCGGGGAATGTGCAGCAGGCGGTGGTAGATTATGTGCAGGCAGTGAAGGCGGGGAGCTTTCCTGAGGCTAAGCATAGTTACTAGCGTTGGTTGATTGGATTGACTGAGAAGGTCATTCTTCTGATTTTTTATTTTTGGCAACATTGATAGAGTTTGCTTTTCGCCCTTTAGGCGAGTTACTTTTCTTTGCTTGCACAAAGAACAAGTAACCAAAAGAAAGTGCACCCCAACTTCCGCTTGTTTCCTGTGCTACTCGAATTGCCGGGCGTCCATCGAAACTCGCCCTGACAAGCCACACAGAACGTGGCTTGTTGCGGAACTCGGGCAGCCGATGGCCGAAAACTCCCGTCAATCCTGCGTTGCTCGGCGCGGCAGATGGGGACCCCGAACACCAAGTGAGCGCAACGGTTAGTGATTTTAAGAAACGAATCTGTTTTTTTGAACCGTTCAGATTTTCACAATGTGAGTTTGGTGAGATAAATCCCATCCCATCACGCTGAGTAGCGGAGACAAAATAAGAGAAGAGGGAGCGACTGTCTGAGCTCCGCAACAAGCCACGAAGTGTGTGGCTTGTCAGGGCGAGTTTCGTGACCGGCTTATTTTGTTGAGCAACGCAAGGGAGCCTTTAGGCCGTGATGGCTGGGTGTCTTCCTCTTTGGTTACTTTCTGGGGGACAAGCACCAGAAAGTGACTCGCCGAGAGGCGAAACGAATCGCGACAAACCACTAGCGTCACATTCAAACAATAACCTTACTCACACCTCAATAAACAAAAAGGCGTCACAGCAGCATATTCGCTGTTGCAACGCCTTTTCAAGTCGCGCTAATGATTATTTTTGCTTACGACGGCTCACAACACCCATCAACAATAAGCCTGCTGCCATCAATGCATAAGACTCTGGCTCTGGTACGGTAGAAATACTCACTGAGTCCAGGTCAAAATGCAGGTTGCTGCCACTAAAGCCCGCTGGCAGGCTGATGCCAAGCTGAACGCGACCTACCTCATCAAATACCGCATCAAATGATTGGCCTGAGAAGCTGGTGAATGCCGGGTTGGATGGATCAATGACCAGGTCAATGCGTGTCCAGGTGTTTGGTTGTACCCAGGTGGAGACGATGGCGCTCGCGCCAGGGTTGTTGCTTGGGGCGGCAATGCGGGCATAGGCTTGCAGTGCGATATCGGCATCGTGACGGAAATACCAGCTTAAGACCAAATCATCGCGCCAGTCTCCCTGAAAGGCGCCATCGCTGCATGCTGCGCTCTCGCAACGGAACAGTACGGAGACTGCGCCAAATGCGCTGGCGGTTGGGCTGGCAGTGGTGCTCAGGTAGGAGCCACCATCAGCACCGCCGCTTGCGACGATCTGGTTAGGGTTGGCACCAGTGGTCCAGCCGGAAAGACCGTCGATGAATGTTTCTGTGTAAGGGGTGGTCAGCGCGGCAGCTTGCCCGGTGAACCCCATGGTTGCGATAAATGCCAGTGTGGCGAATAAGTGACGATACATGAACCTCTCCATAGAATATTTTTTAAATAATAACAATCAATTTGATAATGAGATTGATTATTATTAATATTATCACGGTGGGGGTGTTGGTTCAAGGTTGGGAGATCGCAAGTAATCGCTGCATGAGGGGCCTTCCTTATGGCAAAATAGCGGCTTGGCGCCCTCTATGATGAAATTACTCGCACTCGAATCTTCCACCGAAACTCTATCGCTTGCCTTGCAAACCGAGGCCGGGCTCAGCACGTTTGATGAAGTCACCGGCCCGGCGGCGTCACAGCGCATCTTGCCGGAAATCCAGCGCCTGCTGGCTGCCGCGGGTGTGAAGTTGTCTGCGTTGGATGGTCTCGTTTATGGTACTGGCCCGGGCGCTTTTACCGGGGTGCGCGTCGCCGTGGGGGTGGCGCAGGGTTTGGCCTTTGGCGCTAACTTACCCGTGGTGGGCATTAGCTCAGTGCAGGCGGTGGCCGAGACTGCCTGGCAGGCATCGCAGGCGGAGAAAGTGCTGGTTTGCCTGGATGCGCGTATGGGCGAGGTTTATCACGCCGCACTTGTTCGGCAGGCGAATGGCTGGCTGGAGGTATTGCCGCCTGTAGTGTGCAAGCCGCACGATGTCCCTGTGGTTGAGGGCGCAGGCTGGGTAGGTGCAGGATCTGGTTGGCGCGTCTTTGAGCAGGCATTGTCTGAAAAGTATGCCGGGCAGCTTGTCAGTGTCTTACCCGAGGTGATGCCTATGGCCAGCGTCATGTTGGCGTTGGCTCAGCCTTTGGTTGCTGCAGGACAGACGCAAGCTGCGCAGCAAGCTGCTCCATTGTATGTGCGTAACCGTGTGGCGTTGACTGCGGCCGAGCGTGCGCAAGGACAAACGCTGTAAGCGATATGAGCGCCTTGCCCCAACATCACGTGACATTCCGCCCGATGTCTTATGACGATCTGGCCGCGATTAGCCGCATTGAACCGACGATTTACAGTCACCCCTGGACGCTGGGGAATTTCAACGATTCGCTGAATGCAGGCTACAGCGCCTGGGTGATGGAGATTGCCGGGGAGATTGTGGGTTACGGCCTGGTGATGATGGTACTGGACGAAGCGCACCTGCTGAATGTCAGTGTGGCCAAGCCGTTTCAGGGGCAGGGCCTGGGGCGTATCTTGCTGGCGCATATGATCACGGTTTCACAACGCCATCAGGCGGCCAATATGTTCCTCGAGGTGCGCATCAGCAATACCAAAGCAATTGCCTTATATGAGTCCATGGGATTTTGTGAGATGGGTATTCGCCGCAATTATTATCCAACCAACAGCGGTCGTGAAGATGCCGTCTTAATGGGGTTGGCCTTGTGAACGGGAGTGCCAGGTGAGTCTTAACCGCGAAGATATGTTGCGTGAATTAGAGTTGCTGCCAGTTTGGCGTGCGCGCGTACCTGCGCCTACAAGCTTGCAGGCGGCAACTGTTGTTGAAGCAGTGGCGACTCCGTTGGTGGCTGAGGTCGCTGTAGAGGTGGTTGCTGAGCCGGTTGTCGAGGCTGTGACGCCTGAAGTGGTTGAGCTGGAAGTGCCAGTCTCTATTGAATTTGAACAGGCGCCACAGGCGCCTTTGCCAGAGGTGAATGAGCCGCCTGAAGTCGCCGTCGAGCTGCTGGTGCAAACGCCATGGCTGCTTTATTGCTCGCAGACCGAGGATGCGCAGAGCCAGCAGTTGCTGCAAAATATTTTGCGTGCCTTGCAACTGCCACTGGAAGTGGTGACGCTGTATCAGCAACAATTAGTCTCGGCGCAGGTAGACAGCCGTTTTTGTGTGCTGTTTGGGCTGGATGCGGCTAACCGGTTTTTGGCGGCAGATCATCTTGAAATCGCTGCCGTTCGCGGCAAAATACTCACTGATGGCGATAGGCAGGTGGTGGTTACCCATCACCCGCAGGCTATGCTGGAAAATTCTTTGTTAAAGCGGGAAGTCTGGCAGGATCTGTGTTTGTTGCTGGCGAAATATGCGGAAGTGGCGGCTTGAAGAAATCTGGCCTAGCCCGCATCTAGCAGGTGAATAAGGTTTTTGTTTGAATTTAATGTTTTTTGACTGGAGTCTGACATGCGTCGATTATTAAACATGTTGTTGCTGGTAGCGACTTTAAGCCTTTCTGGCTGCGGCTATAACCAGTTTCAAAGTCTGGATGAAGAAACCAAGGCCAACTGGTCTGAAGTGTTAAACCAGTATCAGCGCCGTGCAGATTTGGTGCCTAACCTGGTGTCTACAGTGAAAGGCTATGCCAGCCACGAAGAAAAAGTGCTGACCGAAGTGACCGAGGCGCGTGCCAAAGTGGGCAGCATGCAAGTGACGCCTGAGTTGCTCAATGACCCGGATGCATTTGCCAAGTTTCAGGCGGCACAAGGCCAGTTGACCAGCGCCTTGTCACGTTTGATGGTTGTATCTGAAAACTACCCTAACCTCAAGGCCGATGCCAGCTTCCGCGATTTGCAGGCGCAGCTCGAAGGTACTGAAAACCGTGTGACTGTGGCACGTAACCGTTATATTGAGTCAGTCAAACAATACAACGTGGCGGTGCGTAGTTTCCCCAATAATTTAACTGCCATGATGTTTGGTTACCAGCCTAAGCCTTCATTCTCGGTTGAAAACGAAAAAGCGATTTCATCTGCGCCTAAAGTGGATTTTGGTGATAGCAAGTAATCGCTAACCATGGCTGTTCGCTGGAAATCTTTATTGCTTGCCGGGTGCTTGCTGTTTGGCATTGCATCCAGCCAGGCAGCCGATGGCCTGGTCGATATTCCACCACTGCAAACTGCGGTGACGGATTTGACGCAGACCTTGTCTGCTGAGGAGCAGGCGGCGCTCAACCAAAAGCTCAGCCAGTTTTCGCAACAGGCTGGCTCGCAAGTGGCCGTATTGTTGTTGCCCACTACCCAGCCAGAAGAAATCGCACAGTTTGGTATCCGGTTGGCCGACGCCTGGAAAGTCGGCCGTGACAAAGAGGATGATGGCGTCATTATTATCGTCGCTAAAAACGACAGGAAAATGCGCATCGAAGTGGGTTACGGGTTGGAAGGCGCGATCCCCGATGCCATTGCCAAGCGTATTATCAGTGAGCAAATGACGCCCGCGTTTAAACAAGGCCAGTTTTACCAGGGTTTGAATCTGGCGACAGATACCTTGATTAAATTGATTCAAGGCGAGCAGTTGCCAGCCCCCACCAAACAAGCGCGTCAGGCGCATGCGGATGACTGGATGAGCATGCTGCCTATTTTAATGTTTGCGGCGATTATTGGCGGTGCCATCTTTAAGGGCATGCTGGGCGATTTTCCTGGTAGCCTGGTGACCGGCGGTTTGTTGGGTGGCTTGGCGGGCTGGTTAGGCGCGACAGCCTTGATTATGGGGCTGATCGGCTTGGCGGCCTTTGTGTTCACGCTGGCCATGGGCGGGCGCGGGGGCGGTTCAGGCTACGGCGGTTATCCCGGTGGTTTGGGCGGCTATTCCGGCGGCAGCCGCGGCCCGGATATCTTCAGTGGCGGTGGTGGTGACTTTGGCGGCGGCGGTGCCTCCGGGGATTGGTAACACATATTATGAAACCGACACATCCTTTAAAACGCTGGTTAAAGCATGCCTGGAGTCATCTAAGGCATGTGGACGCGTTGTTCTCTCACCAGGCACTCGGCCACATAGAGCAAGCGATTGCGCAAAGTGAGCGTCACCACGCAGGTGAAATTCGCGTCGTGATTGAATCTGGCTTACCTGCGTATGCTATCCTTCGAGGCTTGAAACCGCGGCAACGCGCGATCAATTTGTTTGGTCATTTCAATATCTGGGATACCGAGCATAATAATGGCGTGTTGATTTACCTGCTGCTAGCTGACCACGATGTTGAAATCGTGGCCGACCGTGGCATACACCGGCACGTCGGAGACGCAGGCTGGCAACAAATCTGCCAGCACATGGAAGGGATGTTCAGAAGTGGGCAGTTTGAAGCAGGTGTGGTGCATGGCATACAAGCGATTGGCGAGCAACTGGCAACACATTTTCCGCCCGAGGCCGTGCCTCGTAACGAACTCTCCAACCGCGTCCTCATTCTCTAGCGCGCGTGTACTCAGCTTCTTGTTTGTGTGCCTGTTTGTGGGCACGCCAGCACACGCTGACCTGAATGATATCTACCGTATTTACCACACCAAGCCTGTGCTGACTGCATTTGAGATTTGCCAGGGCGGAGGCTGTGTACAGTCCGACATCTTGCAACTGACTGAGGCAGAGTGGGACAATGTCGTGCAGATATTCTCGCCGCTGCCAGCCAATGCAGAGGCAGAGCGTGAGGCGATTTCAAAGGCAATCGGTGCGCTCGAAGACATGGTGGGCACCAAGATCGGCACTGCCGCTGACCGCGCGGGCACCTTCAACAATAGTGACTACCTGCATCAGCAAGACTGCAACGACGAAGCCATCAATAGCACGACCTATATGCGCCTGATGCAACAGGCCGGTTTGATCCGCTTTCACGAGATTCTGGATACCCGCACCCGTAAGTTCTTTTTTACCGGCTGGCCACATAGTACGGCCGCCATCCGTGAACAAGCCACCAAGGCCGAATACGCCGTCGATAGCTGGTTCTACGATAACGGCTTTCCGGCCACCATCTTACCCATGGCGACCTGGAAAGAGGGGTATATCCCTACCGACAGTCCTATCCTGCAACGTCCACAGCAAAAAGAGCTCGCCACGGACTAGGCGCGAGTGACGCCGTCAGCGAATAAGGCTAAAATCCCGCTTTTGGATTTTAATTAAAAGTTATTCTTATGCGCGCCTCACAATTTTTCATCGCCACCCAGAAAGAAGCTCCATCGGACGCTGAACTCATCAGTCATAAACTCATGGTGCGTGCCGGGTTGATCAAAAAGCTTGGCAGTGGCTTGTATAGCTGGATGCCGTTGGGTTTGCGTGTATTGCGCAAGGTTGAAAATATTGTGCGTGATGAGATGAATAAGGCTGGCGCATTAGAGCTGTTGATGCCAGCGGTACAGCCAAAAGAGTTGTGGGAAGAAACCGGTCGCTGGGCGGTGTTTGGTCCACAAATGCTGAAAATCCAGGACCGTCATGAGCGTGATTTCTGCTTTGGCCCAACCCACGAAGAAGTGATTACTGACATCGCGCGCAAGGAAATCAGCAGCTACAAGCAGTTGCCGTTGAATTTCTACCAGATCCAGACCAAGTTCCGCGACGAAATCCGCCCACGTTTTGGTGTGATGCGCGCGCGCGAGTTTTTGATGAAAGATGCCTACTCTTTCCATACCAGTGCAGACTGTCTGGCAAATACTTACAACAGCATGCACACGGCTTACAGCAATGTATTTACGCGCCTAGGCTTGAAGTTCCGTGCAGTGAAGGCCGACTCTGGCGCGATTGGTGGCGATGGTTCACAAGAGTTTCACGTGCTGGCAGACAGCGGTGAGGATGCGCTGGCGTATTGCGAGCAGTCTGACTACGCTGCCAACGTCGAGTTGGCCGAGGCGGTTGCTACCGGTAGCAGGGCAGCCGCCAGCGAAAGTATGCGCGAGGTCGATACGCCTAAGCAAACGAGCTGCGAAGACGTCGCCAAGTTGCTGGATGTGCCTGTGAGCAAAACCGTTAAATCTGTTGCGCTGATGGTGGATGACGTATTTACGCTGGCCCTGTTGCGTGGCGACCATCAACTGAATGAAGTGAAATTTGGCAAGATTGATGGCGTGAACGATTTCCGCCTGGCGACCGAAGAAGAAATTCGCGCTAACCTGAGCTGCCCACCTGGCTTTATTGGCCCGGTCGGCGTCAACGCCAACGTGCGCGTGGTGGCAGATAGAACCGTTGCCCTAATGAGTGACTTTGTTTGTGGCGCCAATAAGCCTAAATTCCATCTGGCAGGTGTCAATTTTGGCCGCGACTTGCCAGAGCCAGCCGTGGTGGCTGATATCCGCAACGTGGTGACTGGTGATGCCAGCCCGGACGGAAAAGGCACCTTGGATTTGTGCCGCGGGATTGAAGTGGGCCATATTTTCCAGTTGCGCACCAAATATTCCGAAGCCATGCAGGCGACGTATCTGGACGAAAATGGTCAGACGCAAGTGATGGAAATGGGCTGTTATGGCATCGGCGTGTCACGTATTGTGGGCGCGGCGATTGAGCAGGGCAATGACGAAAAAGGCATTGTTTTCCCACTGAGCATGGCGCCATTTGCCGTGGTGATTTGCCCGATTGGCCTCGATAAGAGCGAGGCCGTGAAACAGGCGGCGTTTGACCTTTACGCTCAATTGCAGCAAGCAGGCGTGGATGTGTTGCTGGATGATCGTGGCGAGCGTCCGGGTGTGATGTTTGCCGAAAGCGATCTCATGGGTATTCCGCACCGTGTGGTGATTGGTGACCGTGGTTTGGCTGAAGGCAAAGTAGAATACAAAGGCCGTACTGACGCGGAGGCACAAAACTTGCCAGTGTCTGAATGCGTGGTGTTTTTGCGTGACAAACTTGGTCAGTAATTAGAGGGCGTTCATCCCTCTGTTTTGCGCTTCTGGCGCGTGCATATTGCTTAGAATGGACGGGATGAAAAAAGTATTCTTTTTCTCTTTTGTGTGTGTGCTGATTGGCCTGTGTGCATGGTCAGCCCCGACCATGGCTGGCAATCAGCAAGAGGTGCCACTGGCCAATAGCGTCAAGGCGCTGATGCAAAAGTCTGTCAGCGACCTGGCCGCGCCGCGCTTATTGTTTGACTCCGAGCAAGCGGCGCAACTCTGGTTGCAAGAAATGTCTGCGCGCCTGACCAAGCGTATCCCCGACGCACAATACCGCGAAGACTTCCTCAAGTCGGTCCATTATGAGGCCACGCGTGCCGGTTTGGATCCGCAGTTGGTATTAGGCCTGATTCAAGTCGAAAGCGGCTTTAAAAAATATGCGGTGTCCAGTGTGGGCGCCCGCGGTTATATGCAGGTGATGCCATTCTGGGTGAAGTCGATAGGCACCAACGAACATAACCTGTTTGATATGCGCTTAAATCTGCGCTATGGCTGTACGATATTGCGGCATTATCTGGACATTGAACGTGGTGATTATTACCGCGCGCTGGGACGTTATAACGGCAGCCTTGGCAAACCTGAATATCCGAATCTGGTGGTGGGTGCCTGGCGTAATCACTGGCATTATGCACCTGCTTTAGATACACCCAAGCTGAATGTTGCCAGTCAATAACCGAATAAAACAGATAATAAAAAACCGCGCCTAGGCGCGGTTTTTTATTATTGTCGTTCAAACCTATTTGACCACTTTAAAGCCATAGTAGGTGCCAAACTCACCTTCTGGCTCGTGGTAGATAAACATCATGCCGTTGGTATAGCCCAAGCCGTTGAAGTGATTTTGTGAACGTAACTTCATGGTGGCAGGCAGCGCACTTCTGCCGACAAACTGACCATTCAAGTCAAAAATCAATACGGCTTTGTGATCGACATCCAGCAAGGCTAGCTCATTGCCAGCCACGCCTGTAAAGGCAATGTAATGATCACTGACATCGTCGTGCGCCACTTGGGCTTTGGCGAAATCGAGTTTGATTTCCTGCAGTTTTTCACGTTGCTTGGCATCGACGACAAATACCAGGTTGCCTCTGTCCTGCTTGGCATAATAATGCTTGCTGGCCGGGTCGTAGCTGGGCATGGTGCCCGCATCGCCAAAGGCAGGGTTAAACTGCGCCACATCGCCCGAGGTGCCTAATAACTCGCCTTTGTCGC
Organism: Methylophilus sp. QUAN; assembly: GCF_015354445.1. Classification (GTDB taxonomy): domain Bacteria; phylum Pseudomonadota; class Gammaproteobacteria; order Burkholderiales; family Methylophilaceae; genus Methylophilus. The sequence goes on along the minus strand of NZ_JADKYT010000003.1, from coordinate 199,322 downwards.
CAACATCCAGGCTATAAATGCCAGTGTTGGGTGAAAAACCTACCGCGCTGGAAATATTATAGGTAATGGTTTCCAGCTTGCCGGAATTCGGGTTGTAGTACAGAGAGCGATTGTCATAGCCAGGTTTTGCCGAGTTGACATAGCTGCCGTCTGCCGTAAACGCATGCACCTCAGACTTTGAAATTGGCGCCTCGAACTCACTGCCCATCGGGGCCAGGCCACCATCGGCAATGTAATAGTGTTGATTGCTGGGCAGGTAGGCCACTGACATTGGACGTGTGGTTGGCTTTTTGACCAACGGGATTTTTACGCCGACTTCTGCCTCAGGCAGAATCTCAGCATGGGCGGTGAGCGTCAGGCAAGAGAGTGCCAGTGCGCTCAACGTTTTTTGGGGGAATTGCATATCTCCGTCATCCTGTTTTTATTGGTGATTGATAGACTCTATTTTAACGTGCAAGTTTAAGATTTTGCTGACGGCACGCGCGTAATCAGCATGGCATCACCATAACTGAAAAAGCGATAAGACTGGTCAATCGCATGCGCATAAGCCTTGCGCATCAAATCATAGCCGCCAAATGCGGATACCAGCATCATCAAAGTGCTTTTCGGCAGGTGAAAGTTAGTGATTAATCTATCCACCAGCTTGAACTCAAACCCAGGCGTAATAAAAATATTGGTGTCACCATGATGTGCAAATAGCTTACCCACATGCGCCGCACTCTCCAGTGTGCGTAGCGAAGTAGTGCCGACTGCCGTAACGCGTTTGCCATTGGCGCGTGCGTTGAGAATCGTACTAATCGTTTCCTCAGGCAAATGATAAACCTCGCTATGCATATGATGCTCGGCAATATTGTCGACTTTCACTGGCTGGAAAGTACCCGCGCCCACATGCAGCGTCACGTAGCGCACATGCACGCCTTTGTTGATGAGCGCCTGTAACAAGGCTTCATCAAAGTGCAGTCCAGCTGTCGGTGCCGCCACCGCCCCCGCATGCTTGGCAAACACGGTTTGGTAACGGGTGTCATCTGCGGCATCCGCCTTGTGCTCAATGTAAGGCGGCAATGGCAACTGGCCATATTGTTCCAGAAAGTCATACCATGACTCATTGCCCAGCAGGCGGATATGAAACATATCGGCCTGCCTGCCTAACACCTCAGCCTGATAGTCGCCCGACAAATGCAACAAACTGCCCGCTTTGGGCGATCGTGAAGACTTGATTTGCGCATAAGCCTCTTGTTCAGACAGTACGCGGTCTATCATCACCTCAATCTGGCCGCCGGTGGCTTTTTGCCCAAACAGTCTGGCTTTGATGACTTTGGTGTCATTGAGCACTAACACATCGCCCGCCTCAAAGTGGTCGGCAATCTGGCGGAAATAACTGTCCTGTATAGTTTGCTCTATCGCATTGACTTCCAGCAGGCGACTTTCTGAACGGTTGGGTAGAGGATGTTGTGCAATTAAGTGTGCGGGAAGATAAAAATCGAAATCTAGAGTTTTCATAAATCAAAATTATGGTTATAATAGCTGTCTTTGAGATGTCCAACATTATATCCCATGCCGGGATGGCGGAACTGGTAGACGCACTGGACTCAAAATCCAGCGCCGCAAGGCGTGCCGGTTCGATTCCGGCTCCCGGCACCAAAAAGTACTTTAAATAGTACCGAAAAGACTCAAAACAGAATAAATTCTAAAGGCTTAGATGAAAATCTAGGCCTTTTTCCATATCATACCGTCGCTTTATGCCTCCCAGATTTACAGGGAGCGCTTAGGCGGTAACAAAACTTACCCTCTTCTATCAGTATTGATAAACTTGTATTTGCAAAGTAAGCTACATGAAAATCAATATGTTTTATTAGAAAAATAATTTTATTCAGGTTGGAGGGGGAGGCGAATGCGATATCTTTTGTTAGCTGTCATTTTTATTTCTTCTATAGATTGCTACGCTCACTCGGGAGGTACCGACAAGAACGGTTGTCACCACGACAGGAAAACCGGCGGTTATCACTGCCACTAAACAACTTATAGTAGCTTTCTAGATACCCGTTAAATAGCCGGTATCTGTTCACTTGTGACATAAGGTATTTAAAAAAGGCAGGACTCACTATTCATAATTAGTTTCAGCAAGGGGAGATGTATGGCACTACCAAAGAAAGTAGTTGAGCGTTTAACACTAAACCTGAAGCGTTACCAAACTATCCTGGCGGATGCCAAAAATCGCGACATCAGCGAATCAGATACCGTCGTGATCCTTGCTGACATGCTTGCTGAGCTGCTTGGTTATAAAAAATATCTGGAAATTACAACTGAGTTTGCAATACGCGGTACCTATGTTGATTTGGCTGTTAAGGTTGGGGATGATGTTAGGTTTTTAGTTGAAGTCAAAGCTATCAATATTGATCTAAAAGAAAACCATGTTAAACAAGCTATTGATTACGGAGCGAACCACGGTATTGAGTGGGTGGTATTAACCAATGGTGCTGTCTGGCAGTTTTACAAAATTCACTTTGATAAGCCGATTGATAAATCATTAATCTTTGAAGTTGATCTTCTTCAAACCACAGCAAAAAATACACAGCTAATTGAGTGCTTTGGTAACCTAAGCCGCGAAGGATTTACTCAGTCCAGCATGACTGCCTTCTATCAACAACAGCAAGCGACAAGCAAATATTCAATTGGCGCATTGCTGACTACAGAGGCTGTGCTATTAACCATCAAAAAAGAACTCAAGAAATTAAGTCCGACTTCAAAAATTGAGGATGATTTCTTAAAGAATCTGTTGCTGACGGATGTGATTAAAAGAGAGTTGATCGAAGGAGAGCAAGCTACGGCAGCTATCGAACTAATTAAGAAGTGTGCGAGGGCTCAGGCTCGTTTAAAAGCTAAGGCTGTTATCCAGTAAAGTGAATGTGTTGAGAAGAGTATTGTTAGAGCAATTGTAGTGCTCTAAAGACAATGCGGAAAAGACTCAAAGTGTAAAGAATTCAAAGGCCTAGACTTTCATCTGGGCCTTGTTTCATGTGGTTCCGCGGTTGCGTTTGAGCTGCCTGTTACTAGGCGAGAGCTAATTCTTAATAGCGATAAGATCTCGATATACATGCCAACTAGCATGTCCAACCACTGGCATGGTCAAAATCAGACCTAGAAAGTTGGTTGCCAGGCCAAATCCCACGAGGACGACAATACAAAATGCCCATAGCAGCATAGGCACCGGATTGTGGGCGCAGGTGCGCAGGCTGGTGATGGCGGCGGTCCAGGCGCTGGCGTTGCGGTCTAGCATGAGGGGCATGGCGATGACGCTGATGCTGAAAATAAACGCGGCAAACACGGCGCCAGCAGAAAAATAGACGAATAGAAATGTAGGCTGTTTAAACGTGAATACGTTGATGACTACGTCAGCAAAGGTTGGCAATGCACCGCTAAAGTAATGCGCAAAGATGCTCATGGACAGGCGTGCCCAGGCTAGAAACACAAACACCAGTAACACAGTGAATAGCATCACGTTAAGCAGGTTGGGCATCCAGGCTGTTAGCGTCGGGCGTAAGGCGGGTGGCTCACCGGATTCCAGGCGTCGGCTGAGGTCGTACAGGCCCATCGCCAAAAAGGGGCCAAGCAAAAAGAAGCCGGTGGTTGACCCGGCCAATAACCAGTAATTTTCAGCAAACACTGCATGAATGATGACGCCAGTGGCCGCGAAAATAATGCCGTAAAACAGGCTGGCGCGGCCGCCGAGGTGGATGTCAGTCACGCCTGCGTGTAACCAGTCGAGGATGATGTTGGCGTTGACGTGGCGAATCGATATGTCATCGTCGGCGCTGACTTTTGTTGCGGGTAAATTGTGAATGCTCATGTGGTTGCCCCCGGTTAAATTACGGCCACTATCAATTACTTGCCAGTAGTTTGATTAGCTTATTTGGGCACGTGAGTTGTGCACTTTTTATGCGGGGCCAATCGTCACTACTGCATTTTTACATCGATCAACACAAACACTTTTAGAACTAGCATACCATCTAAATTTCATACTTACGAGTGACATATCGCAGGTCATTCTGATGGCTTTTTTAAAATCTACCACAAAAAATCTGCGCTGGCAGAAGTCTGTTTTTCATCTTTTTTGACATGGTTTGTGCGCGGCGAAATCACTTGATTGGGCTGCATTGATGGGCCGATGCCGTTGCGCACGGCCGCATTTGCTGATGCAAACCAGTGTTTGTTCTTTAACTTCTGGTCACCATAAATTTACATTGATGACAGGATCAATCCCGATTTTTTGTCTTGTCACTCTGGTTGTCTTGTGCTAATTTACAACATGTAACAAATTTGTAACTAAACGTAATTTAGTTGCTACAGGCTAAATTCTGGGTTGGCAAGCATGTTATCTATTTGCGAAACACAATGCATCACCAAGCCGAATGCATCTGCTTCTACAGAGAGTGTGTTCAAGTTGTTGCTGAGTTTGGGGGTGTTTTCAGGGCTGATTGCCATGGGTTTTTTGCATGTGGGTGCCTGGATGGTGTTGCCATTTGCTGGCCTGGAATTGGTGTTGGTGGTTCTGGCGTTTGTGGTGGTGTTACGTCACAGCGGTGATTACGAAAAAATCACCTTCGTTGAGAATCATGTTGAGATCGAACAAAGTGTGCTGGGAAAAATAAAACACGTTCGCTTTCAATGCTATTGGACCCGGATAACGCTCAGGGAAGGTGAGAACGGTAAGACGTCACTGTGGATTGGGTCCCATGATCAAGAAGTTGAGTTTGGTCGAGATACCATGGATAACGCGCAACGCGAACAAGTGGCATCTCATCTCAAGCGGGTACTTCTAAAAACTAAATAACTGGATTTTGGAGCGATTAGATGCAAGGGATGAAGAAACTCGGGGTTGGTGCGGTTGCATTGTTCTTGTCTTTAAGTGCACGTGCTGATTTCACCTGGAATTTTCCGGAGCCGGTTACGCCGATGGCTTTGGATACCCTCCACGTACATAACAAATTTATGCTGATTACTGCCGTCATTTTTGTGGCAGTGCTGGCAATCATGATTTACTCCATTGTGACTCACCGTCACAGCAAGGGCTACAAACCTGTAGCCGATAAGGCGCCTTCAACTGCGGTTGAAATTTTCTGGACGCTGATTCCATTTGCGATTTTGCTGCTGATCGACTTTGTCATCATGGGCATCCCGGCTTACCACAGCGTGGTGATGATGGAGGATACACGTGACCAGTCGACCATGGTGATCAAGATCACCGGTTCACAGTGGCGCTGGCAATATGAATACCTGGATGGCGATGCCAAGGGCATCAAGTTCGTCAGCAACCTGGCCACGAGCAATGACCAAATGCATAACGAAGCCGATAAAGGTGAACATTACCTGTTAGAGGTTGATAACCCGCTGGTACTGCCTGTCGGCGAAAAAGTACGCATTCTGATGACAGCTTCTGACGTGTTACACAACTGGTGGGTGCCGCAGTTTGGCTCCTCACGTGTGGCTGTGCCTGGTTTTATCCGTGAAACCTGGGTACAGGTTGAAAAGGCGGGCGTGTATCGTGGCCAATGTAAAGAGCTGTGCGGTAAAGGTCACGGCTATATGCCAGTGGTGGTGAATGCAGTGTCTAAAGAAGAATTCGCGCAATGGGCGAACAAAAAACAAGATGAGCAAAAAGCCGCGAATGATGTCAAAGAAATGACCAAGGATGAGTTGCTTGCTCAGGGTAAAGTGGTCTACGAGAAAAACTGTGCTGTGTGCCATCAGGTAACGGGTGCAGGGTTGCCTCCGGCTTTTCCGGCACTCACCGGCAGCAAAATCGCCACTGGCCCGATTTTTGGCGCAGATGGCAAATATCAAAAAGACAGTCATCTGGATCGTGTGCTGAATGGTAAAGGCGTGATGCCTGCCTGGAAGGCCACATTGAACGATACGGAAATTGCTGCGGTGATTACCTACGAGCGCAATGCGCTGGGTAATACGGCAGCTGTGGATGCACTGGTGCAGCCAGCGCAAGTTAAAGCTGCACGCGAATAATATTTGAGCGATTTTAGGAGAGCACTATGAGTACTACAACCGTAGCACATCATGATGAGCATCACGACGACCATCCGACCGGGATTATGCGTTGGTTAACGACGACTAACCATAAAGACATCGGCACCATGTATTTAACGTTTTCACTGGTGATGTTTTTGGTCGGCGGTTCGATGATTTTGGGCATTCGTGCCGAACTGTTCAAACCAGGTTTGCAATTAATGAACCCGGAGTTTTTTAACCAGTTGATTGGTGTACATGCGCTGATCATGATTTTTGCGGCATTAATGCCTGCAGCAACGGGGTTTGCCAACTGGATGTTGCCTTTGCAGATCGGTGCGCCTGATATGGCTTTGCCGCGTTTGAATAACTGGGGCTTCTGGATTCTGCCACCGTCAGCTATTTTGCTCACACTGCCATTCACGCTGGCCTTGTTTGGTGTCGGTGACGGCGCGTTGGCGACTGGCTGGACCTTTTACCCACCGTTGTCCGTGCAAGGCGGGATTGGCGTCGACTTCGCTATTTTTGCTGTGCACTTGCTGGGTATTTCGTCAGTATTAGGCTCTATCAACATCATTGTGACGATTTACAACATGCGCGCACCTGGCATGACTTTAATGAAAATGCCGATGTTCGCCTGGGGCTGGTTGATTACAGCCTTCTTGCTGATTGCGACTATTCCAGTACTGGCCGGTGCGGTGACCATGTTGTTGACTGATCGTCACTTTGGTACCCACTTCTTTGACGCAGCTGGTGGCGGCGACCCGATCATGTTCCAGCATTTGTTCTGGTTCTTTGGTCACCCAGAGGTCTATATTCTGTTGCTGCCAGTGTGGGGTTTCATTCCTCAGATTCTGCAAACATTCAGCCGCAAACCAATGTATGGCTATAAAGCGCAAGTCTATTCACTGTGGGCGATTGGTGCTTTGGCTGTCGTCGTCTGGGCGCACCACTTCTTTACTGCGGGTATGCCTGTGCCAGCCTTGCTGTACTTTATGTATAGCACCATGGCGATCTCACTGCCATTGGCCGTGTTGTTCTACTGCTGGATCCGCACGATGTGGAAAGGCTCCATGAGCTTTGAAACACCAATGTTGTTTACTGTCGGCTGGATTATTCTGTTCGGCATCGGTGGCTTGACTGGTCTGGTACTGGCTGACGTGGCTGCGGATGCGCAATACCACAACAGTTATTTCGTCGTGGCGCACTTCCACTACACCCTGTTTGCGGGTGGCATCATGGGCATTATGGCGGGCGTGTACTACTGGCTGCCAAAAATGACCGGCCATATGTATAACGAGAAGTTAGGTAAAACACACTTCTGGTTAACCGCCATTTCATTCAACGTGACCTTTATTCCTCAGTTCTTTGTTGGGCTGGCTGGTATGCCGCGTCGTATTCCTGACTATGCATTGCAGTTTGCCGAGTTCAACATGATTTCTACGGTAGGCGCGTTTGTGCTGGGGCTGTCACAACTGCTGTTCGTGTACATCATTATCAGCTGTGTCAAAGGCGGCAAAAAGGCCACTGATAAAGTGTGGGAAGGTGCGCAGGGCTTAGAGTGGACCTTGCCTTCACCTCCGCCTTACCACAGTTTTACCGAGCAGCCTGTCGTCAAGTAACTATATGTTGAAAGCCAATCAGTCTTTGATTGATTGGCTTTGTGTTAAAGGTGGATGTATTTTGAGTGATCCCAAGCGGTCAAATAATAGGAAGATTGCCTGGCTGTTGGCCGCCGTGGCTATCATCTGGTACCTGATTTCGATGTTTACGATTTGGAAGTAAGCGGCGCTTGCAACGGTTATGGCATTAGAACAAGCGCAAGCAGCAGCCAATAAAAAATTGGCGTTGAAGTTGGTCTGGATTATTGCGGGTGCATTGCTGTTTGCTTTTGCGCTGGTGCCGTTGTATGACGTGATTTGTTCGGTCACTGGCTTGAATGGCAAGACAAAAAATACGGCAGAAAGTGCGGCCAAGGCGGTCGTCGACTTGAAGCGCGAAGTCACTGTGCAGTTTGTGTCTTCTGTGATGCCAGGGTTGGGCTGGAACTTTTACCCCAAGCAAAGCAGTGTGGTGGTGCATCCAGGCCAGGTGACGACGGTGATGTTTGAAGCAAAAAACATTACCAATGTGGAAGTCGCCGGGCAGGCAATTCCAAGCGTGACGCCAGGCAAAGCGTCGGCACATTTAAAGAAGATTGAGTGTTTTTGTTTTGTCAGGCAGACACTCAAACCTGGGGAAGTAAAGGCGCTGCCACTGCGGTTTTTTGTCAGTGCAGAATTGCCAAAAGATGTACAAGAAATGACCTTGTCGTATTCGTTTTTTCCGGCAAGTCAGTAAACAATAATTATGAGCACTAAGTTAAAGGATAGGGAGTTAATGCATGGCTAGTCATTCAGAAAATCACTATTTTGTCCCGCATGGCAGTATTTATCCGGCGCTGATTTCCGTCGGCTTGCTGTCTATGGCCAGTGGTTTTGTTTTTAATGTTACCGGTTCGGATACGCGCCTGGATGGCTCCTTCAAGAATCCGGCACTGTCTTACCTCGCAACCCCGGGCAAATACATGATGTACTTGGGCCTGGCGATTATCCTCACCATGATGTTCAAGTGGTTGAGTACCGTGGTCACCGAAAGTATTACCGGCCAATATAAAAAATGGGAAGATAAATCTTTCCGCATCGGCATGATCGTGTTTATCTGTTCAGAGGTGGCTTTTTTTGCAGCTTTCTTTGGCGCGCTGTTCTACATGCGCGTGCTGTCGGTACCTGACCTGGCTTCTTACGCACCGGATATTACACCGTATAAAGACTTTTTAAGCACCTGGCCATCTCAAGGTCCAGGCGGTGTCGTACTGGGTGAAACCTACAAGCCAGACGCATCATTTCACCCCATGACCTGGAGTGGTTTGCCGCTGATCAATACCTTGTTGCTGTTGAGTTCTGGCGCAACCATTACTTGGGCGCATTGGGGGTTGATCAAGAATAATCGCAAGCAGTTGATTATTGGCCTGTTCTTGACCATTGCACTTGGTGTGACTTTCCTGTGCTGCCAGGCCGCTGAGTATCACCATGCTTATACAGAAATGGGCCTGACGCTGAAATCAGGGGCTTATGGCGCAACTTTCTTTATGCTCACCGGTTTTCACGGTTTCCACGTGACGATTGGTACCCTGATGTTGATTGTGATTTGGTTGCGCAGTATTAAAGGCCACTTTACGCCTGAGCATCACTTTGGTTTTGAAGGTGTGGCCTGGTACTGGCACTTTGTGGATGTCGTGTGGTTGGGCCTGTATATCTTTGTTTACATGCTCTGATGAATCAAAAAGGGCGCACTGGGCGCCCTTTTTAGCAAGCGTAATATTGTTAAAGTGTATGGCCTATGTAGCCGAAATGCGCTGCGAGAATCAAAGCCAGAAACAGGAAAATGGATAAGCCGATACGCATGGTCAGGGCTTTCACGGTGCGATCGGAACCACTCTTGTCTTTGAGCAAAAACAGCAAGGCGGAAAACAGGCTGCCCACAATGACAGTCAGTATCAAAATGGTGACAATTTTAATGAACATGATGTGATCTCGCGTTAAGTTGCTCACATTATGGGCTGTAAGCTGGAAAATGCAAATACCCTTGGGAAATTATGTCGTTCGTGTGCGCTGGCTGGTGGTGTGTGTCATGGTAGTCGCAATCTGGGGTTGTGTCCGGCTTGGTTTGTGGCAATGGCACAAGGCAGAACAAAAGCAGGAAATTACCCGCGCATTAACGCATCATGGCGATGCGGTTTGGCCGCAAGCGCAAGACTTGGATTCCCAGGCTAAAGTCGATACTTTGCATTTGCAGACAGTTGCATTCAAAGGGCATTACCTGCCTCAATATGCTTTTTTTCTTGATAATCAGGTGGAGCAAGGCCAAGCCGGATTTCATGTCATCACGCCTTTCTTGCTCAGTGACCAACAGCATGTGATCTGGGTGAACCGTGGCTGGATAGCCGGGTTTGCTGATCATCAACAAACACCCAAAATTTCCACCACGCAAGCTGAGCAAGTGATTAAGGGCTTGTTCTGGCAGCAAACGAAAGTTGGCTTCAGGCTGGATAAGCCTGGCCAGACCTGGCAGTCTGTACAACCCGTACTCGACTTTGCTTACTTGCGTCAGCATGTGCCTTATGTTTTTCCGGATGTAATCCTCAAACTCGCCCCGGCGGTTGCTGAGGGTTATGTGCGGCATTGGGATGTGCCTGCCGGGCAAGTGGAGAAGCACCTTAGTTATGCTTACCAGTGGTTTGGTTTTGCGGTGGCAAGCCTGGTGATTGGATTGACTCAAATGGTGGAGAAACGGGCTTGAATATGACCCATGAAGAAACGAATCCTTTAGTGGTGCTGGATCCTGTGCAGCAGCGTAAAGGGCGCATGATTTTTTTGTTGCTGGCAATTTTTTTCACCGTGCCGCTATTAGTGGTGGTGGCGATGATCAAGTTTGACTGGCGTCCTACTGGCAAGAGCTATGGTCAATTAATTCAACCGCCCGTTTCCATTGCCCACACAACCCATTGGGTGAGTGACCAGCAGCAGGCATTGCCAGCATTCTGGCAGGATAAATGGAATATCGCGCTGATTGCGCGTGAGTGTGATGCGCCTTGCATACAGCGTTTGTACGACATGAGGCAGATTTATGTCTCGTTATACAAAGACATGATACGTGTGCAGCGTGTATTGATTACACAACAAGCAGATACCACGGCGATTCGCGCCCGCTATCCGGATTTGCTGATTATTAATGGCCAGGCTGAACAAGTGGCCATGCTTGGCAGTATGTTGAGTGGCGGCGGCCAGAATACACTGGATGCACAACGCGTGTATTTTATTGATCCGCTGGGCAATGTCATGATGCAGTATGGTCCCGAGATGGAGGCTAAGTGGATCCGCAAGGATCTGGTGAAATTGTTAAAGGCTTCATGGGCAGGTTAGTACATGTTTAAAGCGTTAAGTGTATTGGCTGCTATTGTGGCTTTTTGTGTGGTGGTGCTGGGATCATATGTGCGGCTCTCAGATGCTGGTTTGGGTTGCCCGGATTGGCCAGGTTGTTATGGGGCTTTGACGGTGCCACAGAGTGAGTCAGCGATCCTGTCGGCGCAGCAGGCTTATCCCGACAAGCCCGTTGTGCATGCCAAAGCCTGGAAGGAAATGGCACATCGCTACCTAGCAGGCAGTTTAGGCTTGATGGTGGTGGCTTTGGCCGTGTTGGCGTATCGTCAACGGCATACCATTACAACATCCTGGCAGTTATCTGCCGGTTTGGTGGTGTTGATCGTTCTGCAAGCCTTGCTGGGGATGTGGACGGTGACCTTGTTATTAAAGCCAGTGATCGTGACTTTGCATTTGCTGGGTGGCATGACGACTTTAGCCTTGCTTAGCTGGATTGCCTTTCGTCATGGCAGCAAGCAGGACGTTGCGTTACCAGGCAGCCAGCAATGGTGGCTACGTGTTGCGCTGTTAGTCTGGATTGCACAGGTGTTATTGGGTGGCTGGACCAGTAGTAACTATGCGGCCCTGGCCTGTACGGATTTTCCGACCTGTCATGGCTTGTGGTGGCCGGACATGGATGTCGGTGAGGCATTTCACCTCACGCGTGCTTTGGGGGAAAGCCGCGATGGCGGACAGTTGCACCTGAATGCGCTGACAGCCATTCAATGGATACATCGTTTGGGTGCGTTCGTGGTGCTGGGCTGGATGCTGGTGAGCGTGAGATTTTTGCTGCAACGACCTGTTTCACGTCGCCTGGCTTGGGGGCTGCTGGCGATTGTACTGTGTCAGGTGGCGATTGGGGTTGGTAACCTGCTGTTGCAACTGCCGTTGGTGCTGGCGGTGCTGCATAACGCAGGAGCCGCATTATTGGGCGTATGGCTGGTAGCCATCAATGCCAGATTGTTGAATACATCATGAAATGTCATATAAAAAATAGGGGAACAGTATGCAAGCAGCATGGATGACACAGTTGGCCTCAGCCAGCATGGGGATGCGCAGTTTTTATGCGCTATGCAAGCCGCGCGTGACGGCATTGATCGTGTTTACTGCCATTATCGGTATGTTGATGGCGACGCCAGGCATGGTGCCGCTCTCGGTATTGCTGGCCGCGACGGTGGGGATTGCCTTTGCATCGGGGGCGGCGGCGGCGTTTAACTGCCTCATCGAGCATAAGATTGATGCCATGATGGCGCGTACCCGCGCGCGCCCCTTGCCAACTGGTCAACTGTCGCAGATGGAAACACTGCTGTTTGCCAGCGTACTCGGCGGCATAGGCTTAAGCATTCTCTATTACTGGGTTAACCCGCTGACGATGTGGCTCACTTTGGGCACTTTTGTCGGCTATGCCGTGATTTATACCGTGTTTCTCAAACCTGCCACGCCGATGAATATCGTCATTGGCGGGGCCTCCGGTGCCATGCCGCCTATCCTGGGCTGGGCTGCTGTGAACAATACCGTGTCGCCAGAATCCCTGGTAATGTTCCTGATTATTTTCGCCTGGACGCCGCCCCACTTCTGGGCGCTGGCCTTATACCGCCGCGAAGAATACGCCAAAGTCGGCATGCCGATGTTGCCGGTCACACATGGCGAACAGTTCACCTTGCTGCATATTGTGCTGTATACCGTGATTCTGGTGGTTGTCTCCATGATGCCTTATGGACTGGGCATGAGTGGCTGGCTATACCTGGCATCAGCAGCTGTGCTGAATCTTGTGTTTATGTATTATGTGGTCAGTTTGTATCGACACTACTCAGATGCGCTGGCCAAAACCACCTTTAAATATTCTATTCTTTACTTGAGCCTGATCTTCGCCGCCTTGCTGCTGGATCATTACCTGGTGTAGTTGAGTCGTGGGCTGCTGAATAGTGGGAGCCAGGTAGCGCAAATGCGCTACCTTTTTTCTACCCTAGTGTTTGGTTTCACTGCTTATCAGGCTATGTACGCGTTGGTGGGCAGTCTGCTGATACACCTGCTCTAGCAGTGAGCTGAACAGCGCAGGTTTGCCGTGTAAAAAGCCCTGGATGAAGTCGCAGTTGATTACCCTGAGGATGCTCTCCTGACGGGCATTCTCCACACCCTCTGCAATCAGTTTGATATTCAATTCATGTGCCATCTGAATGATGGACCGGCAAAGAATAAAGTCATAATTATCGACCTCCAGATTTTTAATAAATGACTTATCAATTTTGACGTAGTCGATCTGGTATTTTTTGAGGTAACCGAGCGCAGAGTAGCCTGTGCCAAAGTCGTCTATCGAGAGTTTGATGCCTGCCTGCTTCACATTTTTTAGAGTATCTTGCGTGACTTTGGAGGGCTCGAGCAATAGGCCCTCTGTGATCTCGAAGCAGAAGCGTTCACACGGGATGTTGGAGCGTTGCAGGCGCTTGATAAAAGCCATCAGGTGCTGCGGATGCGCAAATTGGACTGGTGAAATATTGAGGCTAATTTGTGTACCTTGCAGACGTAACAGGTCAATTGCGGATAAGTCATGAAGCACCTCATCAAAAATCCATTTGCCAATTTCGATAATCACACCGGATTCTTCTGCCAGCGGAATAAACACATCGGGCGGGATGGCACCGCGTGTCGGGTGTTGCCAGCGGATTAACGCTTCCGCTTTAATCAGGCACAAGTCGCTCAGGCGGTAAATGGGTTGGTAAACCAAATGTAGCTCACCATTGGCGACCGCTGAGCGCAAGTCATGCGTGAGCGAAATGCGGTCGCGTATTTCCCGCTGCATGGTTTGCGTGAAAAACTGATATTGATTTTTGCCGGCACGTTTGGCGGCATAGAGCGCCTGATCGGCGAACATCATTAACTCTTCGCCGGACCTGCTGTGGTCGGGGAACACGGCAATGCCAATGCTAGCAGTGACAAAGTATTGGTTGTCTTCAATGTAGAATGGGGAGCGTATGGTGTCTACAATCTTGGCACCAATCTCGTGCAGCACCTGAATATCCCGTAGCTTGGGGATGACCACCACAAACTCGTCCCCGCCCAGCTTGGCTGTGGTGTTGCCACTGCGTGCGCATGACTGTATGCGCAACGCCGCATTTTGCAATAAGCGATCCCCCACCGCATGACCGGCAATATCATTCACATCCTTAAACCCATCCAGGTCTATCAGTAATAAGCCCAATTGTTGCTGCGATTGCTGGCAATCAATAATCGCTTCTTCCAGGCATTTTTGCAGCAGGTAGCGGTTAGGCAGTTGCGTCAGGTAATCATAATTGGCCTGCCGCCAGAGTTGCTGGCGAATATCGGCTTCCCTGCGCTGCGCGCGTTGGTAGAAACGCCAGAATTGATACAGCAGTAATACGCACACGATAGAGAATGCCGTGATGCTGGTGGTTACCATCATGTGGTTAAACGAGCTGTTGTGCGTGGATGCCGCATGGACTGGCACGGCTACCGCAGTCTGGTGCATTAGCGCCGAAACGGCGGGGATCAGTTTGCCAGCCAGTCTTTTAATAGTGGTATTCATACCATTCTGTCCCAGTATTGGAGCACAATTGAGGCCTTGTATTTGTACGCCAGTTTTAGCGGCTACAACAAGGGCTATCTCAATTAACGGACGAATATAAAGAAACTTTAGAGTGGATTTAAAAAAATAATAAAAAATCGCCTGTTGCAGGACAACAGGCGATGGCTGAGGTGTGTTGCTGAAATTATTTGGCTGACAAGCAGGATTTCATAAACGCTTTACGTTCATCACCTGCGAGCGCTTTGGTTTTTGCATCGGCATTACAGGTTTTCATTTTGTTTTGCTGTGCAGTCAAGCCAGCGCTGGCGCCATCTGCAGATAAACATTCTTTCATAAAGGCTTTGCGCTCCTCGCCTGCCAGCGCTTTGGTTTTCGCATCGGCATTACAGGTTTTCATTTTTTCCTGCTGCGGGCCCGCATTGGCAGAGATACAGATACAGGACAGCAACAATGTAATCAGCAGTTTATTCATGAAAGTCTCCAAACAAAAAGTAAGCATTATTCGAGTTTGAGGCCGCCCGCAGGCGAACCTGTGCTGTCATTGTGACACAGAGCAAAATGGTTTTGGAAATAAAAAAGCCCGGTGAAGTACCGGGCGATTGTTGCGATGAATATGACGTTATTAATGTATAGGCACGATATGTAAAGTGCCCGCTTTCATGTCAGGAATCAACAGTGATTTGCCATCTGCCGACAGGCTGATATCTGCGGCAGACTGGTAGCCCTGGATAATGCGTTGCGGTGTCGCTTTAGGTTCAGTCAGTTGCCAGACGTTACCACCTGCCCAATCACTGACATACAGCAAGCCATTGGCATCCCGCACCAGGCCGTCTGCGCCGCCAAAACCCTGGTTCAGCAATGTAACATTGGATTTCTTGCCGCCGATTTGCACGCTGAACAATTTGCCGGTGCCAAAATCAGCCACCAGTAAACGATCCGGGCCATCCATCAGTAAACCATTCGGGCGCTTGATGCCTGCTTTGGCTTTAAGCACCTGCGTCAGTTTGCCATCTGGCGCAATCTTGAAAATGCCTGCGCCATTGCCATGATCATCGCCACTGTCAGAGACATACACATTGCCCAGGCCGTCGATTTCAATGTCATTTAAAAACACTGGTTTTTGCGGGAAAGCGCTGGCGCCAGCAATCACGGTTTGTGCACCACTATTGGCATCAATGCGTACCACGCGGTCCATATCGGCGACATACAACTGGCCATCAAACAGATCAAGGCCCTTGGGGTCATTCAGGCCATCGGCCAAGGTGGTACGTGTACCGTCAGCGGCAATGCGTGTGATTTTGCCATCGCCCAGTTTGCCAAATTCGCCAATTTCAGAAATGTAAGTCACGCCTTGCGGAGTGGCAAAGACAGATTCCGGCATGACGAAACCACTCAAGGTATTGGCTTCGCTGGCAGTGGATGCTGCTGCGCCAGTTGTTGCTACGCTGTGTGTTTTGCCATCATAGCTGACACGATAAATCACACCATTGTAGTCATCCGATACTAGTAAAGAGCCATCCGGTAATTGCAGCACATCATTCGGGCGGCCCCAGACTTCACCTTCAGCGCTCAGCCAGCCGTCGATAAATGGCTTGGTTTCCTTGACCTGGTGCTGCGCGTCAAACGTCACGCGTACCAACTGGTAGCCGACCGGTACTTTACGGTTCCAGGAACCATGTTGCGCAATCACGGCATTGCCCTGATATTCGGCCGGAAACTGTTTGCCAGTATAAAACTTAAAGCCCAGGTTGGCGCTGTGTGCCTGGAATTCGGCGACTGGTTTGGTCACGTCAGCTGGTGGTGTTTTGTTTTTCCAGTTCGGGTCACGCGCATCGCCACCGGCGTAGTAAGGAAAGCCAAAATGCAAACCGGCTTTAGGCGCTGCATTCAGTTCGTCATGTGGCACATCGGCGCCTAACAGGTCGACACCATTGTCAGTGAAAAACAGGGTGTTAGTGCCTGGCTGAAAGTCCATGCCTACCGAGTTACGCACACCTTTGGCAAAGGTTTCTACCTGGCTGCCATCGGCATTCATGCGAATAATCGAGGCTTCAATGCCGACCGGGTCACAAATATTGCATGGTGCTCCCAAGGTGACATATAACTTGTTGTCCGGGCCTGCTGCCAGGTAGCGCCAGCCGTGGTGTGCCTTGTCTGGCAGCTTGTCGTAAATGATTTCACGCATGGCCTTGAACGGCAGAGTTAAATCGAAATCGGGGGCGGCATACCGCGTGATGCGATGTTGCTCAGCGACATATAAATGGCCATCCACCATGGCCACGCCATTGCCTACGTTCAGGTCATCCAGAATGGTGACGACCTGGTCGGCTTTATGGTCTTTGTTTTTATCAACCACGGCGTATACTTTGCTGCCGCGCGTGCCGACGTACACATTGCCGTTGGTACCTAACGCCATTTGGCGGGCACCGGGTACTTCTGCATACACTTCAACATGAAAGCCTTCTGGCACATGCAGCTTGCTCAGGTTTGCGCGTACATCGTTAATATCTGCCCAGGCAGAGGTGGCCAGTGTGGCGAACATGGCGCTGACCAGGCCTGTGATCAGTGGATTCTTTTTCATTGGTATCCCTTTCTCCAAAAGTATTGCAATCAATCCAATTGCAATAAGCCCAGTGTAAGCAGTTGCGTCCGTCGTGAAAAGTTAAAAAATATGAAATGATTGCCTAATTCTATGACGGTAGTGATGGTTATTGCTAATTAGGAGTAATATAAATGCCTAATTATTTTATTCGCACTCATATTATGAATAATAACGAATGCTGGCATGCGCACGACAAAGACCGCACGATTGCGCTGCTTTCAGCACTGACGCCGACGGAGGGGTTTACCCTCACCGCGCTGGATGGCGTCAAACTCATGCGCTGGAACCGGGCCATTCCACGTAGCCCGGTGTTTTATGAGCCCAGCATTGTCTTTGTATGCCAGGGCCGCAAAGTGGGCTACCTGGGTGGCGAGGTTTATCAATATAACCCGCAGCAGTTCTTGATCCTGTCGGTGCCATTGCCATTTGAAAGTGAAACTATCGCCTCGGCAGAAGAGCCCTTGCTGGCGATTTCCATCCGCATCAACCTGTCCATGGTTTCTGAACTGTTATTAAGTGTGGCACATGATGCGCCCATGAATATCAACGGTAAAAGCGGCATCAGCTCCACGCCATTGGATAAGCAACTGTCGAATGCCGTGGTGCGATTGCTGGAGTGTTTGCAATCCAAAGTTGAGGCTTCTGTGCTTGGGCAGTCGATTATCCGCGAGATTCATTACCGCATCCTGCAGTCTTCGCAGGCGTCGGCGATCCTGGCTGCACATAGCACGCACAACAATATGGGCAAAATCAGCAAAGCGCTACGCTTGATTCACGCCGAATATGCCAATGAACTCAATGTCGATACGCTGGCGGCAGTGTCTGCCATGAGCGTGCCGTCTTTTCATGCTGCATTCAGGGATGTGACGGCTACCTCGCCGATTCAATATTTGAAAAAGACACGCTTGCATAAGGCCCGCTTGCTGATGGTGCAAGACGGTATTAATGCAACCTTGGCTGCAACCAAAGTCGGCTACGAGAGTGCCTCGCAGTTCAGCCGTGAGTTCAAGCGCATGTTTGGTAAAAGCCCGATGGAGGAGGTGAGTGCCGTGCGCAGTGCGTTGATCACGTCACCTGGCGAATTTGTCGCCAATCAGGTGGTTGACCAGTATGTGACTGTTCAACAGTAAAACGGTCATTGTGACAATGAAATCACTTTTTCTTGCGTTAAATATGCCGACATCGCAGAGGATTAGGCAAGCATTTGATAAAAGCAGGCAAGCACTTTTGGGTGATCATGTTTAGACTGTTTGGCAATACGGTGGCGTTGTTTTGCCATTGCTTAACACGTAACAATAGATGATGGAGATGCTATGAAAACTGCCGCCTATGGTGTACAAAATGCGACCTCACCGGTCGCACCCATGAGTATTGATCGCCGCGAAGCGGGGCCACACGACGTCCTGATTGATATCGAGTACTGTGGTATTTGCCACTCGGATATTCACCAGGCGCGTAACGAATGGGGTGGTGGTTCCCTGTATCCCATGGTGCCTGGCCACGAAATTGTCGGCCGTGTGAAAAGTATCGGCAGTCATGTCACCAAATTCAAGCTGGGGCAACTGGTTGGGGTCGGCTGTATGGTCGACTCCTGCCGCCACTGCGAAGAATGTCATGCCGGTGAAGAGCAATATTGTGATAGCTCGGTATTTACCTACAATGCCAAAGACACCAAGCATGGTGGCCTGACCTTTGGTGGCTATGCCGAGCGTATTACCGTCGATGAAAACTTTGTTGTCAGCGTGCCGGAAAACCTGGATACCAAAGCCGTGGCGCCATTATTGTGTGCGGGCATTACCTTGTACTCGCCGCTCAAGCACTGGAATGTACAACCCGGCCAAAAAGTCGGTATTATCGGTCTCGGTGGCTTGGGCCATATGGGTGTTAAACTGGCTGCCGCCATGGGTGCGCATGTGGTGATGATTACCACCTCTGCCAGTAAAGCCGCGGACGCGACCCGCTTGGGTGCGCATGAGGTGCTGATTTCAAAAGACGCCGATGACATGGCCAAGCATGCTGCCAGTTTTGACCTGATTATTGATACCGTGCCAGTCGCACATGACCTCAATCCTTACATCGGCCTGCTCAAGCGCGATAAAACCATCGTGCTGGTCGGCCCGCTGGATCCGGTCGAAGTGCATGGCGCCAACCTGATTACCAAGCGCCGCCATGTCGCCGGTTCACTGATCGGTGGCATCGCCGAAACCCAGGAAATGCTCGATTTCTGTGGCAAGCATAATATCGTCAGCGATGTAGAAATGATCGATGCTAACTACATTAATGATGCTTACGAGCGCATGCTCAAGAGTGATGTGAAATACCGCTTTGTGATTGATATCAACTCAATGAAAGCTTAAGCAAACGCTTAGCAAAAGCCCTGTTCGGTTGAGCAGGGCTTTTTTATGGAGGCCACAGCTTATTTTCAGCTAGGATCTGTGGTTGCCAATTTATCGGTTGCCTGCGGGTCAAGACTGTTAGCCTGTAGTTGCCATGCCTCAGCAAATGGGCCGCCATTCGCGCGCAACACGTCTGGCGGGCCATCTTCAATAATCACCCCATTTTTCAGCACGATGATTCTATCGAATGAGGCCAGTGTAGAAAGCCGGTGCGCGATGGCCAACACGGTCCGCCCTTGCATCAGCGAGGCTAACGCTGACTGGATTTCTTTTTCAGACTTGGAGTCCAGCGCAGACGTGGCTTCATCCAATATCAAGATGGGCGCGTCTTTGACAAAAGCCCTGGCGATGCCCAGACGTTGCCTTTGTCCACCAGACAGGCGGATGCCTTTTTCACCCACAATCGTGCGATAGCCTTTGGGCAAGCCGCGAATGAAGGCGTCACAATAGGCATCGCGTGCCGCGCTATACACTTCTTCGTTAGAGGCTTCTGGGCGGCCGTAGCGGATATTTTCGAACACCGAGCGGTGGAACAGGGCAATGTCTTGCGGGACGACGGAGATGTTTGCCCGTAAACTGTCTTGTGAGACCTGGTCGATACGCTGGCCGTCAATCAAGATCTGACCGCCCTGAATATCATCCAGGCGCTGAATCAGGCTGATCAAGGTCGACTTCCCGGCACCGGAAGCCCCCACCAGGCCGACTCTCTCACCAGCTTTGATCTCAAATGACAGCTGATCAAATACCTTGTGGCCATCCGGATAGCTATAAGACACATTGTCAAACAGGATATTGCCGCGCTCAACTGTCAGTTGCGAGGATGCATCCGGGTCTTTGACCGAGTGTGGCTGCGCAATCACTTTGAGTGTTTCATTGATGATGCCGAATTGTTGGGCAGTGCCGACCAAGGCAAGAGCAAGGTCCCGTGAGCCATGCAATATCCTGAAGGTGAGGGTACTGACGATGACCACGTCGCCGGTACTGATGCTGCCGGCGCGCCAGAGTAATATGGCCCAGACCAGCATGCCGGCACCGGTCACGACCAGGCACATGTCATGGATCACACGCGCCAGTTCTACATACATCCAGCTGCGCCTGTGCGCTTTGGCTTCCCTGTTCAATTCGCGCGATAGCCTGTGTTTTTCGCGATAGCGGGCGGAAAACGCTTTCACTGTCCACACATTACCCACTACGTCGATCATTTTGCCGCTGGCGTCGGAGGATCGCCTGGCGTAATTGTCATGTATCCTGCGGCCGCGGATGCCGAAGAGGATGAGCAGGCCAGCGACAAACAACACTGAAAACAGCAAGCCCAAACTCATTTGCCAGCGTATGGTCGTCAGTACAAGAATGGCACCGAGAAAATCGGTGATCGGCGGTAAGATACGCCAGAACATGGTGGCAAATATCTCACCGGTAGCCGCAGCGGTAGACGTGATGCGGTTGCCCAGTGCACCTGAAAAGTGCTGGTTGAAGTAGCGCATCGAATGGCCTGTCAGATGCTCGAACAGGTCTAGCCGGATATCGACTCCGCTGGCGACGATGGCGCGGGAACCTTGCCAGCCACCCAAACGCCACAACAGGTTCTCGACGGTGATCAATCCCAGGAAAAGGAATAAAGGTGCCCAGACATGGGCGGTGGCTCGTACCGAACTGTCCATGGCATCCACCAGCAGCTTCATGGCATATTGCACACCAACTGCTGCACTGGCGGCGCCGATGATGATCAGGAACACTGAGCCAAACAACCAGGGGCGGCGCGTGATATACAAAAACAGAAAACGGACGGCTTTCTGCGGGATGGGGGAATTTGTCAGGTTCACAGATGAATAGGATGCCAGGCGTTGAAGAAGCTGAAGATACGCTTCATTAAACCAGAAAAATCATATCAATGACCTGATCATTTTCTTGGCAAAGTATATTTTTTACTTGCATTTAGTTTGATTCCATACTATATTGATCCGTATTATGTTGCTGCTTAAAGAATTACCTACCTCCAAAAGCCTGGAAAAGTTTGTGACGCGTTATCCCGGCACAGACATCTCGGCCATTTCTGACTTTGTCAGTATCTTGCGTGCAGCGTCGGATATTTCGTCTGCGCTCGATGCGTTGCTAGCCCAACATGGGTTGTTACAAGGTCGCTGGTGGGTGCTGGTATTGCTTATGCGCCAGGACGACTTGACCTCTTCCCCTTCAGAGCTGGCTGACAAGGCCGGTGTGACCAAGGCGACAATGACTGGCTTTATTGACGGCCTGGAGCGCGAAGGGCTGGTGTCACGTTTTATGGATACCAATGACAGACGCAAATTCCTTATCCGCTTATCGGTGGCCGGACAGCAGAAACTGGACGAAGTGATGCCAGTATATGTGCAATGCGTCACGCAGTTTATGAATGTGTTGGGCAAGCCGGAAAGAAATACCTTGATTGCCGATCTCGCCACGTTGGCCAGTCGGGTCGATTTAATCAAGTAAGTTGATCCAGTAAAATTTTTTAGTTATTTAGTTTGATTCCATACTATCAATAACCATACTTTATGTTTATGCCATTGACTATCATTGCCATATTGCCGCGCCAACCCCTGAGAGTGTCTCGCTGGGGTGTCTGGTTATTGGCTCTGCTATTAAATGGCTGCATCAGTTCCAAAGGTATCATCCCCGCGTCGCAGCCGCTGGTGCAAGATAAACTGGCACTGGGCAAGGCGATAGAGGATGCCTCCGCCATTGCCTGGCCGACTGAGCACTGGTGGCAGGCGTATCAGGATACACAGTTGGATCGCCTGGTGGAGAAAAGCCTGCATGATCATCCTGACCTGAAAAAAGCCACAGCGCGCATCGCCTTGACCATCGCCATGGCTGAGCAGGCACATGCGACGACCTTGCCGAATGTTGGCGGCAAAGTGAGCTCGTCACGTGAACGTTTTACCGAGTTGAGTTTTATCCCCAAGCCGTGGGCGGGCCGCTTTAACTGGAACAACCAGGCGACGGTAGACATGTCTTACAACCTGGATTTATGGAAGCAACAGAAGTCAGCCTGGCTGGCGGCGCTGGATGAGACCCATGTCAGTGAAGCTGAAATGCAGCAGGTGAAGATTGAGTTGACGGCGGCCATGGTGAAAAGCTACATCCGGCTGGCGGCAGAATATCAATGGCGCGACCTGGCAGAAGAGGAACTGGACGATGTGCGCCATGAGATTGCCATTGCTAAAAAAGCGCTGGCTGCCGGGCTGAATACGCAATTAAACCTGAGCCGCCTGGAGGCGCAATTGCCTGCGGCACAAAACAAGTTGGTGCAAATTGAGTTGCACCTGACATTATTAAAAAATCAGATTGCAGCACTCAGTGGTGAAGGGCCGGGTGCGGGTGACAGTCTACAGCGCCCAACATTGCGTTTGTCCGCCAGTATCGGTTTGCCTGATCATTTGCCTGCCAACCTGGTTGGCCGCCGCCCGGATATTGTCGCTGCCAGATGGCGGGTTGAAGCGTCGCAAAAACATATTCAAAGTGCCAAGGCAGCGTTTTACCCAAATATCAATTTGTTGGGCTACATCGGTTTTCAGGCGCTGGCATTTTCCGGCCTGTTTTCCAGTGCCGGTTTAGTCGGCAATTTAGGCCCGGCCATGTCCTTGCCTATTTTTGATGGCGGTAAGCGCCGGGCTAACCTGTCGGCAGAAACGGCGCTGTATGACATGGCGGTAGAGGATTACAACGCCACCATACTCAAGGCACTGGAAAGCATTTCAAATCAGCTTTCCATCTTGAATACGGTGGCGACCGAAACTGACAATACGCAGCAGGCACTGGCAAAAACCGAACAGGCGCACAGGTTAGCGGTGAAGAATCATCGCGCCGGGTTAAGCAACCTGGTGGAAAGCCTGCAAACCAACGCATTGGTATTGCAACAAAAAAGCGTTCTGGTGGAACAGGAGGCGGTGCGGCTGGAAGCCTATGCGGCATTGATGCTGGCGCTGGGTGGAGGGGTGATTGATGCTGAACACGCAACAGATTAATCGCGGGATACAACGATTGCTAGCTGGCTTGACCGCGCTCGAGCAAGGCGTGCGAATGGCAGCCGTATGCCTGCAACAGGCTGCCGCCGACTGGTACCGTCAGGACTTTCCGCTGATCGGCTATTTGTTCAAATACCTGCTGGCCGCTTTCCTGGCGCTGTGGGTGGCCTTGAAAATGGAGATGGATCAACCGGCAACGGCCTTGCTGACGGTGGTGATCGTCATGCATTTCCGCTCCGGCATGGTGATCACCAAAAGTTATTACCGTCTGATCGGTACCGTGATCGGGATTTTGTTTTCCATGTTGCTGGTGGCCTGGTTTGCGCAAGACCGCTTTCCATTTTTTATTGCGGCAGCGCTCTGGATAGGCATGTGTACGGCAGGCTCGCTGGTATATCGTAACTTCCAGTCTTATGGATTTGTCTTGGCTGGCTATACTTTGTGTATTGTCGGCTTGCCTGCGACACTGACGCCTTGGCATACCTTCCAAATCGCCTCAACCCGCATGTCTGAAATTGGCGTCGGTTTATTAAGTGCGACCTTGGTCAGTGAGCTGGTGCTGCCGCAACGCCTGTGGGAGAACATTCAGGCAGTCGTGCGCAGCAAGTTTCGCGATTTCAGCGTATTACTGGGCACCGGCGCACCTGCTGGGCTCAATCAGCCGTTTTTAAAGTTCATGCAAGATATTTATCAGTTGGAGGCATTTCGTTCGTCTGCGCAGTTTGAAACGGATGATGCGCGGGTACACAGTGCAACCATCAACCGGCTCAATGTGCAGTTTATGGCAGTTTCTACGACCTATGTCGTCTTGCAGCGGCTGATCCAGCGTTTACAAACCCGTGTGGCGTCAAAGGAAGCAGACGCTTTGCAGGTCTTGATGCAGCCCTTATCTGCCGCGGTGCTCATAGACGGGCAGCCTGCTAGTCATGCTGAAGCCATCACCCGGGTGCAGCAAGCTGTCGCAGCGTTTCAACATGATTTTGATGCGCACTTGGCGGTGCAGTTACAACACTTGATGATGCATCCGGAGGTCAATCAGCTAGAGGTGGAAACCGGTGGTGAATTGCTGTCGCGCCTGGCAAAAGAGTTGACTGCCTACCTGGAGACTTATGCTTTGTTAGTGGCACAGCCACGTGCACGCAAGGTGGCGAGCCGTGAATTCACCGCTGAGCAGTTGCATATGCACATTGACTGGTTGCCGGTGTCGATTGCTGCGACCCGTGGCGCACTCACCTTGCTGATCCTGGCGGCCATCTGGATGACCATAGACTGGCCCTCCGGTATCCTGGCCATGACGCTGGGGGTGATTACAAGCACCTTGTTTGCGGCTAGTCCGGCGCCAATGGCCACTATCCGTCAATTCTCAGTAGGGGTGTTGCTGGGCATCGTGCTGGTGTACATCAGCAATGTATTCTGGCTCACCGCGGCACATGATTATGTCATGCTCTGTATCGTGATTACGCCTGCAGTTTTGCTCACCGCCTGGCTAAGTGCACGGCCAGCCACCACCCTGGTGGGCGCAGGGTTGGGCATTGCTTACTTTTTGATGGTGGGATTCAACCAGGCGCTGGGCGATAACCCAGTCAAATATTTTAACGACTCTATTGCACTCATGGTGGCACTGGTGGTGTCCGGCATCATGTTCAGCCTGACGGATTATGCGGCGAGTCCCTGGGCCAAGGCCCGTGTGTTTACCCAATTACGCAAATTAGTGGTCGATGCCTGTCTGCATACAAGCATGACAGCGCCCCTTTTTGAAATGCGCACACGCGACTTGATCCAGCGTTCCGGCAGTGTGCATCGTCCACAAGAGGCTGAAAGTGTGCGTGTCGTCGAGGCCTTGTGTGCTGCGCTAGAGGTAGGACATGCCGTGTTGGCGTTGCGTGCGGTTGCCAGGGGGCTATCGGCACAGCCTTACCAATTAGTGCAACGCACGTTGACGTTGGTCGCCAGTTATTACAAGCAGCCAGGGTTGGCGCAGCAGCAGGCAGTGTTGCAATGGTTGGATCATTTTCTGGCCTGGTTACAAGGCGGGGAGTATGCCGATGCACTCCTATCTTCACAAGCGCGAAAGCTCACCACGCAATTGCATTTTATCAGGCTGGTCATCGCGGCAGAGCTGCTGCAGGACCTTGCTTCAACGTCAACCGGAGCTGACACATGATGCATGAATGGATTCCGCGTGAGTTTGCTTTTCTGGATGCCCATGTGCCCACCTTGTTTGTGGCGTTTTTGCTTGCCGCTGCCGCGATCTGGCTGATTGATAAAGCATTGGCTGCCTGGGGGATTTACGACTTGGTGTGGTATCCGGCCTTGTTAAGGGTTTCCTTGTTTTTTGGCTTGTTTTCCGTGTTTGGTTTAATGGTGTATTGAAAGGTTGAATCATGCAAACGCAACGTATCTGGTTTAAGGCAACAAAAGGTATCCTGCGTGTCGGGATTACGCTGGCAATCGCGGTGGCGGCCGGGTTATTGGCATACAAGTTGTGGGTGCGCTATACCGACTACCCATGGACACGAGATGGCCGCGTGCGGGCTGATGTGGTGAATATTGCGCCGGATGTGGCCGGACTGGTGACCGCAGTGCCGGTGCGTGATAACCAGTATGTACACAAAGGCGACGTGCTGTTCCGCATAGACACCATGCATTATCAGCATGCATTGGCGGAGGCGACTGCATTGACCCAGCAGAGAAAGTCCCTGTGGGAGATGAAGAAACAGCAATCTGCCCGCCGTGCGCATCTGGATGATGAAGTGATTTCACGCGAAAACCGTGAAGATACCGATTTGGGTGCCATGGCCGCCAAAGCTGAATATGAGGCCGCCGTGGCCCAGGTGGAGAAAATCAAACTCGACCTCGAGCGCACCGTGGTGCGGTCGCCAGTGGATGGCTGGGTGTCTAACCTGCTGGTGCGCCCGGGTGATTTTGCCCAGGTAGGTGCGGCCAAGCTGGCGGTGATTGACCAGCATTCATTCTGGGTCTATGGCTATTTTGAGGAACATAAATTAAATATGATCCAGGTGGGTGACGCGGCCGAAGTGCAGTTGCTGGGCAGCCACGCCACGCTCAAAGGTCATGTCGAAAGCATTGCCCACGGCATTACCGACCGTGATAACCCGACCGACATCCGTTTGCTGGCCAATGTGAACCCGACCTTTAACTGGGTGCGACTGGCACAGCGCATCCCGGTGCGTATCCACCTCGACCAGATTCCGGCAGCCATGCCACTGGTCGCCGGGATGACATGTTCGGTGGTAATCAGGCATGGATAAGCAGGGCCACATGCAACAGAACCCGACAGTCTCTGTTAAGATGGTTATTCATTGATCACAATCTAAGCGCATGCTTACCGAAAAACCGCCCGCGGGGCTGCTGTCCCTGATTATTTCCATCGTCGCCTACCTGGCATTGGCGCAAGCTGACAAAGTCATGCATATCGGCCAGCCCGAATCGCTGACCATTTCCATCCTGTTTGTGCTGCTGATTATCAACCTGGCTTTCCAGCTGTCGTTCCAGGTGGAGTATGTGGCCGAACGGCTCAAAGAGCCTTATGGCACCATGATCCTGACCATCAGCGCGGTCATCATTGAAGTGGTGATTATTGTCATGATGCTCAGCCATACCTCGTCGACTACGCTGGCCCGGGATGCGATTTATTCGGCGGTGATGCTGGATATCAACGGTATCCTCGGCTTGTGTGCGATTGTCGGTGGCATCAAATATGGTGAGGTGGAGTACAACGTCAACTCCGGCAATACCTATATCGTGATGATCATGACGGCACTGGGCATCTCCATGGCACTGCCTGCTTTTTTGCCGCCCGAACACTGGCGCTTGTATTCGATGTTTACCATCGTCACCATGAGTGTGTTTTATGCATTGTTCCTGAAAATGCAAACCGGGCGGCATCGTAACTATTTCAGTTACCGCGACCAACATCAGGCACAAACCGGGCAGTCGGCTGGCGCGATGAGCGCAGATGTCAGATTTTCCATTCTTTACATGTTGGCCGGCATCATTACCATCGGTTTCCTGTCTGAGGAGATGAGCATGCATATGGATGCCGGTTTAACCGGCAGCGGTGTGCCACCGATTGTGGCTGCCATTGTGGTGGCCATCATTGCCGCCAGCCCGGAAGTACTCACGGCGTTGAAGGCGGCGGTGAATGACCGCATGCAAACCGTGGTGAATATTTCACTTGGGGCCACCTTGTCGACCGTGATCCTGACTGTGCCGGTGATTGAGGCCATTGCCCTGATCGAAGACCGGCCGCTGATTGTCGGTTTGTCGCCGACGCAGATGGTGATGACGTTCCTGACACTGATTGTCGCGACCATCAATTTGCATGATGGTGAAACCAATGCCATTGAAGGCATGACGCATTTTGTATTATTTATGGCCTTTGCCATGCTGGCCGCTTTGGGTATGTAGTGTTGTTTTTATAATGTTTGTCGCGAATTAATCATCCTTTATGAATACCGTTCTTGAGTTGATACAGCAATATGGATTGCTGATCGTGTTTGCCAGTGTGTTCCTCGAGCAAATGGGCTTGCCTTTACCGGCCTACCCGACCTTGTTGCTGGCAGGTGTGCTGATCGGTAATGGCCAGTATTCGTGGGCAGCCATGCTGCTGGTGGCCGTGGGTGCTGCGCTGGTGGCAGATTCCATCTGGTATCGCGCCGGTCGCAAATATGGCAAACGCGTGATGGGCAAGTTGTGCAAAATCTCTTTATCCCCGGATACCTGTGTGCGGCAAACGGAGGCCTTGTACCTGAAATTTGGCCCGCCTGCCTTGCTGGTCTGTAAATTCATTCCCGGCTTTGCCTCAATTTCCAGTGCACTGGCCGGTTCGTCGGGCACACGCTACTGGCTGTTTGCGCTCATGGATGGCCTGGGTGCATTGTTATGGGCAGGTTCTGCGCTATGGCTGGGTAATTTGTTCAGTTCGGCGATTGATGAGTTGATGCTCACTCTGGTTGAAATGGGTAAGTGGGGCACCTTGCTGGTACTGGTGTTACTGGCTGCATTCATCGCCTCTAAGTGGTGGGACAGGCAGCGGTTTATCAAGAGCCTGCGCATGGCGCGTATCAGCGTGCAGGAATTAAATGACATGTTGAGCCAGGGCGTTGCGCCCGTCATCCTGGATACGCGTGCCAAACACCTGGTGGATGATGGCTGGATTCCAGGCGCACAGTTTGTCACATTGGACGAAGTGGACCAGCTGGTGCTGGATATCGACGAAGATGCGCCCGTGGTGTTGTACTGCTCATGCCCGAATGAAGTGACGGCGGCCAAGGTGGCCAAAAAACTGATTAACCGCGGTTATCGCAATATCCGTCCATTGAGTGGCGGCATTGATGCCTGGCGCGATGCCGGGTTTGAGGTAAGCACCACAGAGGTGGAGAAAGTGTTACATGTTTAACGTGGTGGGCATTGCGCTCAAACGGCCTTATACCTTTGTGGTGATGGCTTTGCTGATTTTAATTTTTGGCACCTTGTCTGCCATGCGCAGCCCGGTCGATATTTTTCCCGAAATCCGTATCCCGGTGGTGGCAGTTGCCTGGCAATATACCGGCTTGCCGCCGGATGATATGGCAGGCCGCATCACGACGCTTTACCAGCGCACGCTGACGACCACCGTCAATGATATTGAGCATATCGAGGCCAACTCTTACAACGGCTTCGCCATCGTTAAAATCTTTTTTCACGCCGGGGTGAATATCGCGACGGCCAATGCGCAGGTATCGGCGATTTCGCAAACGGTGACGCGGCAAATGCCAACCGGCACCACGCCACCGCTGATCCTGAATTACAACGCATCTACGGTGCCGATTTTACAGATTGCCCTGTCTGGCAAAGGCCTGACCGAGCAAAACCTGGCTGACCTCGGCCTGAACGCCGTGCGTATCCGCCTGGTGACCGTGCCGGGGGCGGGCGTGCCTTTCCCTTATGGTGGCAAGAGTCGCCAAATCCAGATCGACCTGAACCCGGCTGCGTTGCAGGCACGCGGCCTGTCTGCGCAGGATATTTCGAATGCGCTGGCTGCTCATAATATGGTGGTGCCGATTGGTACGCAAAAAATCGGCAGCATTGAATACACCTTAAACCTCAATAATGCCGCCGCGGCAATTGAAGACCTGGCTAATATCCCAGTGAAAGTGGTCAATGGCGCCACCGTGTATATGCGTGATATCGGCCAGGTGCGTGACGGTAACCCGCCGCAAACCAACATCGTGCATGTGGATGGTAACCGCTCGGTGCTGATGACCATCCTTAAGAATGGCGCGATTTCGACGCTGGCCATTGTTGACGGTATCAAAGCTAAACTGGAGGAAATCAAACCCGGCTTGCCAGAGACGCTGGTTGCCACACCGATCAATGACCAGTCTATTTTTGTGCGTGCCGCGATTGATGGCGTGGTGTTTGAAGGTGTGCTGGCGGCGATTTTAACCAGTCTCATGATCTTGCTGTTTTTGGGCAGCTGGCGTTCATCGCTGATTATTGCGACCTCCATTCCGCTGTCTATCCTGGGGGCGATCATTGGCTTGTCCGCCATCGGCGAAACGCTGAATATCATGACCCTGGGTGGCCTGGCACTGGCGGTAGGCCTGCTGGTGGATGAGGCAACAGTCACCATCGAAAACATCAACTGGCACCTGGAGCAGGGCAAGCCGGTCGAACAGTCTATCCTCGATGGCGCAGCTCAAATCGTCACGCCCGCGTTTGTGTCGCTGTTGTGTATCTGTATCGTGTTTGTGCCTATGTTTTTCCTCGAAGGCGTGTCGCGCTACCTGTTTGTGCCCATGGCTGAAGCGGTGATGTTTGCCATGGTTAGCTCATTTATCTTGTCGCGTACGCTGGTGCCGACCATGGCAAATTACCTGCTTAAACCGCATCTGCACGAAGAACACAGAGCCGTCAGCCGTAACCCGCTGGTACGTTTTCAGCAATGGTTTGAAGCCCGGTTTGAGCGCATCCGTCATGGCTATAAAGCTATCCTGATATTGGCTGTCGACCATAGCCGTTTGTTTATGGTTGGTTTTATGGCGGTGGTCATGCTGTCGTTTTTATTGCTGCCCATGCTGGGCAGCAACTTCTTCCCCAGTGTTGATAGCGGGCAAATCCTCATGCATGCACGCGTACCGGTGGGGACGCGGATTGAAGACACGGCCAACCGCTTTGCCAATATCCAGGCGGCGATTAAAAAGGTCATTCCAGCAGATGAAATCCTGACCATTGTCGACAATATCGGCATGCCGATCAGCAGTATCAATATGACCTATAACAATACTGGGTTAACAGGTGCACATGATGGCGATATCCAGATTGCACTTAAAGCACATCACGCGCCGACGGCCGATTATGTCCGCATCCTACGCGAAGTGTTGCCCAAGCAGTTTCCGGATACCACTTTTTCGTTTCCGCCTGCCGATATTGTCAGCCAGATCCTGAACTTTGGTTCGCCTGCACCAATTGATATCCAGATTCGTGGTGGCAAACTGGCTGACGATTTTACTTATGCCAACCAGCTACTGGCCAAGGTGCGTCAGGTGCCTGGCGTGGTCGATGCACGTATCCAGCAGTCACGCAGCCGTCCGTCATTTGATATCGCCATTGATAAGACCCGCGCGCAGGAAATCGGCATCAGTACGCGCGATGTGACCAATAGCATGGTGATTAATATGGCCGGTAGCTCGCAGGTTTCACCCACCTACTGGCTCAACCCGGCCAATGGCGTCACTTATCCTATCGTGCTGCAAACGCCACAATATCAACTGGATAGCCTGAATGCACTGGCCAATTTGCCGATCAGCGGTAGTGACGGCCCGTTGCAGACCCTGGGCGGGATTGCCACCTTTAAACGCAGTGTCGGCAATGCCGTGGTGAGCCAGTACGATATCCAGCCGATGGTGCAAGTACATGCCAGTACGCAGGACCGCGATCTCGGTGCCGTGGCGGCCGATATCCGCAAGATACTGGAAGAGACCAAAGACCAGGTGCCCAAGGCGGCGACTGTGGTCATGCTGGGCCAGGCCTATACCATGGACCATGCATTCACCGGCCTGTTTTTTGGCTTGCTGGGGGCGATTGTGCTGATTTACCTGCTGATTGTAGTCAACCTGCAATCCTGGAGTGACCCGTTTGTGATTATCTCTGCCTTGCCTGCAGCATTGGCAGGCATCGTCTGGATGCTGTTTGTGACCTACACCCCCTTATCGGTGCCCGCCCTGACTGGCGCCATTATGTGTATGGGCGTGGCGACGGCCAACAGTGTGCTAGTGATCAGCTTTGCCCGTGAACGCCTGGCCGAGCTGCAAGATGCCACTGCGGCAGCGATTGATGCAGGGTTTGTGCGCTTCCGCCCGGTGTTAATGACAGCACTCGCAATGGTGATCGGCATGACGCCGATGGCCTTGGGCCTGGGCGAAGGCGGCGAGCAGAACGCCCCATTGGGCCGTGCCGTGATTGGCGGTCTATTATTTGCGACGGTGGCCACGCTGCTGTTTGTGCCGGTGGTGTTTAACACCATCCACAAAAAGCACTACCCGCGCCCTGTCAGTGTTTCTAGCGGAGATGTACATGCGTAATGCGACGACGGGGACTTCCCGTGGACTTAAACTGGGTGGCCTGCTGTTGGCCCTGGCTGCGATTGGGATTGTGGTGATTGGTGTGACCAGTCGCGCGGGTAACCACGAAAAACTCAAGGCCTGGACAGACAAGCAGGCCGTGGCGACCGTGAGTGTCAGCCAGCCTGACCATGGCGCAGAAGCCGGCAGCCTGAACCTGCCTGGCCGCTTTGAAGCGTATGCACGCGCGCCTATTTATGCGCGGGTCAGCGGGTATCTGAAGAACTGGAAGGTTGATATTGGTGGTAGTGTCAAAAGTGGACAACTGCTGGCCGAAATCGAAACGCCGGACCTGGACCAGGAGCTATTGCAGGCCAAAGCCGACCTGGCTAGTGCCCAGGCCAATGTTGCGCTGGCGGAAACCACGGCCAAGCGCTGGCAGGATATGCTGAAAACGCAATCCATTGCACGGCAGGAAGTGGATGAAAAGGTCGGCGACTACCAAAGCAAGCAGGCGATCGTGAAAGCAGCTGAAGCCAATGTGAACCGCCTGCTTGCGCTCAAGAGCTTCGCTAAAATTCTGGCGCCTTTTGATGGCTCGGTGACTGCGCGTAATACCGATACCGGGGCCTTGATTAATGCGGGCAATAGCGGTACGACGGCACAGCCATTGTTTGAAGTGTCCAATACCCGCAAACTGCGTTTATACATCAATGTGCCGCAAAACTATGTCAGCCAGATCAAGCCAGGCGGCAAAGCGCAGTTTACGGTGCCAGATTCGCCGGATGCCGTGTTTGAGGCCACCATACAATCGACCTCGGGCGCTATCAATGCGTCGTCTGGAACGACATTGGTGCAATTGCTGGTGGATAATGCGGCTGGCCGTTTCCTGCCAGGCGGCTTTGCGAACGTGAACCTGGCATTGAATAATGCCGCTGGCCGCTTAAGTATTCCGGCCAGTGCGCTGATTTTTGACCAGAACGGGCTGAAGGTCGCCACCGTTGGCCAGGATCACAAAGTGGTATTAAAGACGATTACCATTGCCCGAGACCTCGGCAAAACGCTGGAAGTGCAGTCTGGCCTGACCAGCCAGGACCAGGTGATTGAGAATCCGCCAGATGGCGTGACGGATGGTGTGCTGGTGAATATTGCCGCAGGCGCAGATGCACCCAAGTAAGGGGGCGGGGCGTATTATTAGCGCGTGAGTATCAGCCAGCCGCTTAAGGCCACCGCAGTGACGGCCAGAAACAGATTGACCGCAGGCGGTAACCACAACACATGGCCGCGCGGTTTTTCCTGTGGATTCAGCGACTGGCAAAATACCAGGAACTGACCCGCAGACAATATGGCGGTACAGGCGCCAATGAGAATAAAACCGACCCCGATATACAGCGATAACGCGCTTTGTGCATGTGGCAGCGGGTGATCGTGTGCCACCAGTTGCATAAACAGGCCAAAGCGCTCAATCACAAAGCCCAGCCCCATCAAGGCAATTGCTGAGCGTTGCCAGGCCAGCAAGGTGCGTTCGGCAGCAAAATACACACGTGGGTCGTCAAGATAAGACATATGGCCTCTTTCAGGTTTTTCGTTGTGCCGAGATCACACCTGGCACCTGTTGTAAGCGCAGCAGCAAGTGCTGCAACTGGTCAATGTCGGTGAGTTCTACCGTAAATTGCATCAGGGCCACATGGTTGCGACTCAGCGTATTGGCCTTGGTAGTATTGATTTTTTCACGCGCAAACAGTTCGCTGATATCGCGTAGCAAGCCCTGCCTGTCATTGGCTTCCAGCACAATATCCACTTCTGATAACCCTGATTGGCTGTTGCCCCATTGTGCGGCCAGCAAGCGATTCTGGCGTATCTCGGCCAGGCGGCTAATAAAGGTGCAGGCCTGGCGGTGGATGGTGACGCTGTGGTTGCGTGTCAGGTAGCCGACGATGGGCTCTGGCGACACCGGTTTGCAGCATCTGGCCATGGTGGTTTGCACATTGCCTATGCCTTCAATGGTGACGCCTGCATGGTTGACCTGCGAAGCGGTTGGGCGTTTGACCAGTGGCGGTGCGGGTGCCGGTTCGGCAGGGGCGATTTCGCCCTGGATGGTAATGGCAATCTGGTGCTCGCTAATGTCACCGCGCCCAATCGCTGCCAGACAATCTTCCAGCTTCTGGAATTGCAATTTTTGCGCGATACGTTCCAGTGGCAGGCTGCCTGCCCCGGCTCTATGCAGTTCTTTATCCAGCTTGGCGCGGCCCTGGGCGACATTTTCGTCAAAGTGCTGGTATTTAAACCAGTGCCTGACCTTGGCGCGCGCACTCGGACTTTGCAAAAAACCCAATGATGCATTCAGCCAGTCGCGGCTGGGGGCGCCCTGTTTGGCGGTGAGAATCTCCACCCGTTGCCCGTTCTCCAGCCGCGTGTGTAACGGCACGATTTGACCATTGATTTTGGCGCCCTTGGTTCTATGCCCGAGGTCGGTATGCAAGGCATAGGCAAAATCAATCGGCGTAGCACCGTGCGGCAAATCAATCACCTTGCCTTGTGGCGTCAGCACATACACCTTGTCCTGGAACAGTTCGCTATTAAATTGTTCCAGCAAATCGCCGTGGTCGGCCACGTCGTCTTTCCAGGAAAGAATCTGGCGCAACCAGGCAATTTTTTCATCAAACCTGGCATCTGACTTGGCGCCTTCTTTATAGCGCCAGTGCGCTGCCACGCCTAGCTCCGAATGCTGGTGCATTTCAAAGGTGCGGATTTGCACCTCCAGCGCCAGGCCGCGCGGGCCACTCACTGCCGTATGCAATGAACGGTAATTGTTGCTTTTCGGGCGCGCGATATAGTCGTCAAACTCACCCGGAATCGGCTGCCACAGGTGATGCACCAGGCCGAGTGCGGTATAGCAGTCCTTGATATCGTCTACCATGATGCGCACGGCACGCACGTCATACAGCTGGTTAAACTGCAAATGCTTACTCTTCATTTTTTTGACGATGCTGGAGATATGCTTGGGCCGACCGCTGACTTCCGCCTTGACGCCCGCCAGCGTGAGTTCGTGTTGCAGTTGGGCGACCACGTCTGCAATGTATTGTTCGCGGTCAACACGCCGCTCGTCTAGCATCTTCGCCACTTCTTTATAGAGCTGTGGCTCCAGGTAGCGCAACGATAAATCTTCCAGCTCCCATTTCAATTGCCACACGCCCAGCCTGTTGGCCAGAGGGGCAAAAATACTCTGGTTTTCGCGAGCCACCTGCGCCTGTACCTCGGGGCTGGCCCCAGAGAGGTGTCGCAGTAATTGCGTGCGTTCTGCCAGCTTGATCAGGACCACGCGGATATCCTGCACCATGGCCAGCAGCATTTTGCGCAGGGCTTCCAGCTGTTGTGCACGGTCATGCTGTGCGCTATCGACCTCGCTCAAGGCCTGGATCTGTGACATACGGGCGATGCCCTCGACCAAGCTCACCACCGTTGGACCGAACTGGCTGGACAACTCAACTGACCAATCGCTTAAGCAGTCAGGCATTGCCTGTAAGATCGCAGCCACCAGGCTATCTGCATCCATATTCATCTCAGTCAGGATGGCGGCAGTTTCCAACGCATGTTGCAGCAAGGGGCTGCTGTTCATGGCGCATTTTTCACGATACAGCGTGGCAGCCAGCTCACCGGCCTGGCGAATCTGCGCTAATTCATGGGGGGTAAAACGGGACGGTAAAGACGCAATCCATGCGGCGAGCGCCTGAGGATCGTTGGCAATAGGAGTGTGTGCGGGGCGGCTGACTGAAACCATGAAGTATTATCGCCGCGATTGCGCATGAGCGTAAAGCTAAAACGCGCCATGACAATGGTCAGGGCGCGTGATTTGGATCAGCTGTTATGCAAACAGGCTGATACCCAACGCTGCAGCCAGGGCAATACCAATCGCCAGCAGCAGGAAAATAAAGAAGAATACTTTAGAGATCGTGGCGGCACCAGACTCAATGCCCCTGAAACCCAGTAAACCAGCCACAAAAGAGATCACAAGAAACAGCAATGCATAATAAAGCATAGGTCTGACCTTTCGTTTTAGACAGGGAGGATGTTGGCATCTTAAAAGGCCGGGCAGGCTAGTCCTATCGGTGCTTTGCTAAATTGCTGGTCAGAATTTGCCTACGGGGTCGCGTTTTACAAAGGTTAATCCTCTTCGCCTGTTTACCAAATGCGCTATATTGGCAGATGTCATCTGCCTATTTAAATAAAAAGCATCCTCAATGAAGGGAGCGTGCCATGCGTTCGACCACCATCCCCGCCAGTGTTCGCCTGGCTTGCTTGCTCATGATGCTGCCATGTCTGTTGCCAGCGTTGGTGTTGGCCGCCAGTGACAGTGCTAAAGTGATACATGCACCGTTACCCGGCAGCAAAACAGCGGCCAAACCGGCAGTCGTTGCGCTTGTCAGCATGGATGAAGTGTTACCTGATTGCCAACAGCAAGTCACGGTGGCGACCGTGAAAACCGTGGCTTACAGCGAGAGTGGCATGACGCCGGAGAAAATTGGCGTTGACTGGCTGGGGCGTAAGCTCGATATTGCGACCAACGTCGGCGAGAACCCGGTGTTGTCGCTGGAAGAAATTCAGGCCGCGCACCAGTTTATCAAGATCGGCAAACGCTACCTGATTCATTTTCAGTCGTGTGGTGACGGTAGTGGCCAGCGTAGCCTGATTAATATGTACGCTGAACACATGACACCTGCGCGCCCCACGCGCAAAATTAAAACCTAGTCGCCAGGGTCGCGCAGGTCTGATGTGTTGCATTCCCAACATTTGAGGGGATTTGATTGTTGATTAGGCAGCATCTGTTTTGCATGTGATTGATTTTAAATGATTTAAATCTGGCATTTAATTTGCTGTTAAACAAGGACATTGTTTAATCAGGAAATCAAAATGCCAAGAATTGTTGGAGTCTCCGGGAATATCACCGCTCCTTCCAGAACGCTGTCACTGGTAGAAGCTGCCGTGGCCAAAGCCAGTCAGAAGTTTCATAGCCCGGGTGAGGTGATCGATATCTCTAAACTGGCCGCCGACTTAGGGCCTACTGTGTCGTTCAACCAATTTCCGCCAGCGTTGACGCAAGCCTATGACAAATTGCACCAGGCCGATATTATCGTCATTGGTACGCCAGTGTATAAAGCTTCTTATACTGGCCTGCTCAAACACTTTTTCGACCTGATAGACCCGAAAAAACTCACGGGTAAAGTGGCGATCCTCGTTGCCACTGGTGGCAGCGATCACCATGCGCTGGTACTGGAGTCGCACTTGAGAAGTCTGGCCAGCTTTTTTGGTATTTATACCATCCCGACCACGATTTATGCCAGGGATGCTGAGTTTACCAACTATCAACTGGATAGCGCCGTGATTGAACAGCGTATTGAGCAGGCATTGGCGCAGGCTGCGGTGCTCATCAAGCAGCATCTGCCAGAGACGCTAGTGGCTTAATGCAGGCTGTTTGAGTGCGTTCTGCATAAAAAAAGAGGGGTATCAAACCCCTCTTTTTTTATGCGATCAGGTTAAGCTCTTTTAACCTGGCGCGCAGGATATTGCGACTGATGCCTAGCAGTTTGGCGGTGTGTACCTGGTTGTTTTTGCTGTGCTCGTAAGCCTTGCTTACCGTGGTGCCATTGATCAGTTCGTACAGATTTTCTGGTGCCTGCTCAAACAATTCCTCCAGCACGCTCTCCAGCTTGTACAACGCGCTTTGGCGTTCGTAACTGATGCGGCTGGGAATCGGTGCTGTGATGCCGCTGTCATCCTCAGTCGTCAATTCTGGCCGGTTAAAGCTGATCTTGGGCAGGTTCAGGTCTTTCGGGTACAGCGTGTTGGAGGTACTCACCAAGACTGCGCGGTGGATCACATTCTCCAGTTCGCGGATGTTGCCTGGCCACGGATAGTCCATGAGCAACGAAGTGGTTTCTGGTGCTAATGTGTGGCTAGATGTATTTAATTTGTTGCGATATACATTTAAAAAGTGCTCAACTAGCGGCAAAATGTCACCACGGCGTTCGCGCAGGGGTAGCAGTTCTACCGGGACGACTTTAATGCGGTAGTACAAATCTTCGCGGAAACGCCCGGCTTTCACCGCTTCTTCGAGGTTAACGTTGGTCGCCGCAATCAGGCGCACATCAATCGGAATCGGCTTTCTGGCGCCTACACGTACCACTTCGCGTTCTTGCAGCACGCGCAATAATTTTACTTGGGTAGACTGCGGTAAATCACCAATTTCATCCAGGAACAGCGTGCCACCATTGGCGGTTTCAAACCAGCCCACTTTGGACGTGTTGGCGCCGGTAAATGCGCCTTTTTCATAGCCAAACAACTCGCTTTCTACCAGTGTTTCGGAGAAGGCGCCGCAATTAATCGCCTGAAACGGGCCGTTTCTACGGTTGCTCAGTGAGTGAATGTGGCGGGCAATCAGTTCCTTGCCGGTCCCGGTTTCGCCAATAATCAGCGCGGTTGCATTGCTGGACGCAATTCTTTCGATTAAGGACAGCAAATTTTGTGACTTGGGATCGCTGAACACCAGTGCACTTGCCCGCACGGACAAGCTGACGGCAGACGGATTCGGGTGTGTGATCACATGATCGGTACGTTCGGTGTACGAATCACGGATATCCCATCGTTGTGCGCTCATCATTGACTCCTTATTTAACAGGCGAGTCACTATATTACATTGATCATTAATAAGTCAAAGTTCTATAAATTATAACAATATTCATATTGGTTATATTGGTGGCGGCCTTGGTGAGGGATGGGAATTCAACATTTTGCTGTGTTAATCGCAACACTTGTTGCCTGGGCAACAGGCGTTTGATGATTGTGATTTTATTAACATGATGATTTTTATAGGTAAATTTTCAATGTTGCAGGTGGCACAGTCTTTGCAAAATAGTCCGTGTTGTTTTCACATGTATTTTGAAAGGACTGACAATGACTGTCGTGACTATTAATACCGAACTGGATCTGGAACGTTACGTGAGCGAGACTGTGGCAGAAGCCAAACTGGCATTTGACGTGTTCCGTGAGACGGACACCATCACCGCCAATGGCACCGTGGGGTTTGTACACCGCGTGCCAGGCCAGGACAAATTGATCATCGTGAATGATCCCGGCCCGTTTAACAAAGGCAAGGCCATTGAAGCCACCGTAGTGGGGTTTGATGGCACCGTTTATTCTGGTAAGGGCAGTGGCGCAGGCGCTGGCCGCTACACCAAGTTGTTCCAGGTGCGTCCCGAAGTGACCACTATTTCACACATACACTCCACCTATCTGGGTGCCTGGGCACAAACGCATCGCACCCTGCCTATCCGCTATGTGCCGGTACAGCGCTTTAACCTGATTAAAGAAATCCCGATTTATATTGACCGCCGTCAGCAGGAGGTGGATTTCATCCTTGATCAGATAGCGATTAATCCGCATAACATCGCGATTTTGGAAGCCAACGGTGGCTCGACGGTGTGGGGTAAAGAGGGCCTGCGTAAATTGGCCGAGTTTATTTTGTTGCTGGAAGAAGGCGCCAAGTTGCAAACCCTGGCAGAAGCGCTGGGTGGTTCACGCGAGTATGGTCCAGGGGTGTTGAAGCAGCAATGGAAGATGGCCAAGCTTTATGAGCAAGCCAAAGAAGAAGGCTTGTTGCGACCATCTGACTTGTAATTACAGGAGCGTTCAAGTGACCACAGCACACACTATCGACCAACTCTGGTTCACGCGTTGCCCGGTGCCGACCGCCACTGGTCTGGCCTATAAATTGGGCTGGCTCAATGAAGAGTTCGCGCGGGACAACATCAACATCGCCACCTTGCAGGAGGCGCCGAAAGAGCTGTCCAAGCATCATTATGATCATGAATTACCTTCATTGATCCGCGAAGGGGGTAACTTGCTGGCACTGGCCGCCAAAGCCCAGGGTGCGCCGACCAAACTCATTGGCCTGACCTGGATTGACGAGTGGCAGGCGATTCTGGTGCGGCCGGATAGCGGCATCACCCAGCCTGAGCAGTTGAAGGGCTTGCGCCTGGCGTTGCCGGCGTTTATCGAGCACCCGATTGCCAGCCATGTGCGTGGTAGCAGTATCGCGCGAGGCATGAGTTTGCATGGGTATAAAGGCGCGCTGAACATTGCTGGCTTGACGCTGGATGATGTCAGTCTGGTAGAGGTGCCGTCTGGTCGTGGTAACCGCAATGGTCGTGATAACAGTAATAATCTGGGCGAGTTGTGGTCTGGTCTGGATGCGCTCATCGAAGGCAAAGTCGATGCAGTGTATGTGAAAGGCGCGTCTGCGGTCGATGCCGCCAAGCGCGTTGGTGCGGTCGTGGGCATAGACCTCGACAGTTATCCCGAGTTGTCGAGCCGCGTCAATAATGGCACGCCACGGCCGATTACCGTGCATCAGTCATTGCTGGACAATCATTATGACCTGGTGGTGCGTTTCCTTTACCAGACCTTGCGTGCGGCAGACTGGGCCAAAAGTAACCTCAAAGGTGTGCGCGAGATTCTGGAATCCGAAACCCGCTCTGGCGAAGATGGCGTGGCGACGGCGTATGGGGGAAACTTCCATCTGCAACTGGCCCCTGATTTGTCCCCGGAACGTGTAGCGCTGTTCCACCAGCAAAAGAACTTCATGCTGGTGCACGGCCTGTTGGACAAAGATTTTGACCTGGATGACTGGATTGATTTCAGGCCATTGCGGGATGCCGAGCAACAATTGCATCAATATGCTGCGGTTGCCTAAAGCCTGGTTCGCCAAGCTTAAGAATAAACAAGGAGTAAGTAGTATGAGATTTTTACGATATGTATTATCAGTGTTGACCGTGGCGGCGCTGGCTGCGCCCATGGTGCATGCTGAAACCGACCCGAAAGTGGTTCGGATTGCCACCGTGGCCTATAACCTCAATGGCAAAACGCATTACCTGGGCAGCACCGAGCTGGCCAGTGAAACCGGTCTCGAAGAGGCCTTGGCCAAACGCGGCGTCAAGCTGGAGTGGGTGCCAGCGGCCACCGCCATGGTTGGGCCGATTGTTAATGAAGCCTTTGCCAACAAAAGCATAGACTTTGCTGCTTATGGCGATTTGCCGCCGATTATTTTGAACGGCTCCAAACCGCGCGTGCAACTGGTGTCACCGTGGGGGCGTAGCGGTAACTCTTATCTTGTGGTGCCCGCCAACTCAACGGCGAAAAGCATTGCCGACCTCAAAGGCAAGCGCATTGCCTTGCATAGAGGCCGTCCATGGGAGATCCCATTTGCCAACCTGGTGCAAAAAAATGGCTTCAAGCTGACCGATTTCAAAATCGTCAATGTAAATCCGCAAGTGGGTGCTGCGGCACTGGCAAGCGGCTCAGTGGATGCCTTCTATTCGTTAAGCGATGCTTATAACCTGGTGGATAAAGGCGTGGGTAAGATTATCTGGTCAACCAAGAATGCACCACCAGACTGGAAACTGATGGGTGGTTTGTGGGCACGCAATGACTTTGTCAAAGAGCATCCTGAACTCACCCAGGCCATCGTGACCTCGTTTATTAAAGCCAACCATTGGGCCGCGCAAGAGGCACACAAAGAAACCTATCTCAAAGAGTATGCCAGCCTGGTGCAGCCCGAGAGTGTGGTCAGGCGTGATTATGAGGACGATAGTGTGAGCTGGCGTGATCGTTGGTCACCGCTATATGACCAGGCGCTGGTAGATCATTACAAGCGTGCCGCGTCTTATGCACGTGAGTCCGGCCTGATTCGCAACGATATTGATATTCAGCAGCTGCTCAATTCCAGCTTTGTCGACAAAGCCTTGAAAGAGCTCAACCTGGAAACGTTCTGGGCACCTGCCCGCGTCGCTTCACAATAATAACCCTCATTGCCTCCCGGCAATCCCTGATAACAGATGGTCTCCCGCCATCTGTTTTTTTATGTCTGTTGCTATGCCAGCAGCAGGCATCAATCAAATGATGGATATACAACATTGCTCAATATGGGGTATTCGCCATTTTATTCATAACCATATGATTATTAAATGATAAATATTAATTTTCAACTTGGCACAGCGATTGCCTATAGATACCTAGTTATTTGTACAGGATAAAACATGAGTCGCCCCAAAACTGCTTTAAGTGTGATTAACGAAGCACACGCTGATCATCCAGGAGACGGCCTGACCTCGGTCAGATCATCGGGCCTGCGTGGGGGGCAGCATCTGTCACTGGCAACTGCCTCCGCTGTGCTGGCGGTAGAGGGCGTCTCCAAAACTTTCCAACTCAACGGTAAAGCGCTGACGGTGTTGTCTGACTTTTCGCTGGCCGTCAGCAAAGGCGAGTTTATTTCGATTGTCGGTAGCAGTGGTTGCGGCAAGTCCACCTTGCTCAGACTGATTGCCGGTCTGGATAGCAGCTACGACGGCAACATCGTCTGGCTAGGTGAACAAGTGTCTGGCACCTCGCTCGATAGAGGGCTGGTGTTTCAAGAGCATCGATTGTTTCCATGGCTGACCGTTGAGCAGAATGTAGCGCTGGCCTTGGAATCGTCCGGGTTGACGCAGCAGGAGATTGATGCACGCGTCAAACACCAGATTGAGCTGGTTGGTTTGAGTGGGTTTGCCCAGGCTTACCCACACCAGATTTCCGGCGGTATGTCACAGCGTGTCGCCATCGCCAGGGCCTTGGTGCTTAAACCGCGCTTGCTGTTGCTGGATGAACCGTTTGGCGCACTGGATGCCCTGACCCGCCTGAA
Source organism: Methylophilus sp. QUAN (assembly GCF_015354445.1). Lineage (GTDB taxonomy): Bacteria > Pseudomonadota > Gammaproteobacteria > Burkholderiales > Methylophilaceae > Methylophilus. Next base: position 156,495 of record NZ_JADKYT010000003.1, on the reverse strand, counting down.
GATGCAGCAAGAGTTGCAGCGTCTGTGGGAAACCGAAGGCACGACGTCCATCCTGGTTACGCACGACGTGGAAGAAGCGGTGTTTCTGGGTGATCGTGTGGTAGTGATGGAAGCGAATCCCGGACGTATCAAGCGTGTCGTCGACGTCGATTTGCCTAGGCCACGGCACCGTACTTCAGCCGAGTTTCAGCATATTAAAGATGATGTCTTAAGTGACTTCATCGAGATTAGTTAGAGTATTTAGGAGTTTGTATGTCAACAACGGCACTAAAAACGCCCGCGCAGCATTCCACGATTTGGGATTCCCTGTCAGATAAAAGCAAGGCCAGGCGGTTGGTTGCGACCAGTGAGGACTTTGACAAGTTATCTGAGCGTGTCGTCAGTCAATGGAATCGTGTCGATCAGATCATTCCACGCAACAAATTGCTGGCACTGATTGCTGTGGTGGTGCTGGCGCATATTATCGGGCTGACGGGGTTTATCAATGCCTTGCATCAGCCCAGTATCGTCAAGCCGAAGAAAACCGAAGTGATTGTCGAGTTTATTAAGCCTGAGGTGATTCCGCCGCCAGTCATCGAGCCGCCAAAGCCACCGCCACCGCCGCCACCCAAGGTGCAGCGCGCGAACCCACCGCCACAGGCCGCCAAGCCTGCGGCATTAAGAACCGCCCCTGCTGATCAGCATATTGCGCCTAGCGATATTGTGGTGCAAGAAAACACCACGGCGGCGAAAACCAGCGGCCCGGTGGTGGCTGAGCCCACGCCAGAACCGGCACCGCAGCCGCCCGTCATTAAAGAGGAGCCATTGGTTGAGGCCAAAGGCGGTGTTGGTCACTTAAATAATCCCTCTCCAGAGTATCCGGACTTTGCTGCTGATCAAGGCCTGGAAGGCACGGTGGTGTTGCGGGTAAAAGTCTTGCCGAATGGTAAGCCAGGTGAGGTCAAAGTCAAGAAGTCCAGTGGCCACGGCATACTGGATGATGCTGCGGTTGCTGCAGCGAAACGCTGGGCATTTACCCCGGCAAAACGTGGGAATACCCCGGTTGAAGGTTGGGCCATATTCCCGGTTGAGTTCAAGCTGCAGTAATTTTTTATTTTGAAAAGGAAAGTGTATGTTTAGTTTAGAAACTTATCAAAGTGCATCCCCAGTGGTGCTTGGTGTATTGATTACTTTGCTGGTGGCCTCAGGCGTGACCTGGACCATTATTTTGGCCAAGTCGTTCCAGGTCTGGCTGATCCGCAAGCAAAACGTTAAATTCAGGGCCGCGTTCTGGGGTGCGAAAAGTTTGCAGGAAGCGTCTACGCTTGAAGGCCATAGTGGCCCGGCATACCGTGTGGCTCAAGTTGGCTTTGAAACCTTGAAAGACCTGGATGCCGAAGCGGCAGATGATTTGCGTCATAGTGGTGACCGCCAGGAGGTGCTGGAGCGCGCCTTGCGTCAACAAATCCAGAAAGAAAAAGTTTTGCGTGAAGCAGGCCTGGTGGTGCTGGCCAGTATCGGCAGTACCGCACCGTTCGTCGGCCTGTTGGGCACAGTATGGGGCATCATGCATGCGCTGACGGATATCAGCAAACTAGGCACTGCCAGCCTGGAAGTGGTGGCTGGGCCGATCGGTGAGGCCCTGGTGGCCACAGCGATTGGTATTGCTGTCGCGGTTCCTGCGGTGCTGGCGTATAACTTCTTCCTGCGCCGTTTAAAAACCAGCAGCAACAACCTGGACGATTTTGCCGAAGACCTGATCAAAGTCTCCCGCCGCGTGACCTTTAGAAAAGCCACAGATGCGACCAAACCAGGCGAGTTCGTTGCCACTGGCACCGCTGGTGTGGTGCGTAACCTGAAAGGAGCCACTGCATAATGGCTATTTCTACAAATGCTGATGATGACGTCTTGAGTGAGATCAACGTTACGCCCCTGGTTGATGTCATGCTGGTCTTGCTGGTGGCGTTTATTGTCACCGCGCCATTGATGAACAATGCCATTCAGGTCAACTTGCCTAAAACAGCTGCCACCAAAGCACCCGAGCAGAAAAAACCGGTGACGGTGTCGGTAGATGCTGCTGGCAAGCTGTTTATCGACCGCCAGGAATATCCACTGGAAACGATAGAGCCAGAACTGAAACGTTTGCACGATAGCAACCCTGATGTGACCTTGCACTTGAGTTCAGATGAAGCCGTGAACTACGGCAAAGTGGCCAAGGTGATGGCGGCGATTGAGCGCGCCGGCATTACGCGCGTGGCTGTGCTGACGCAAGGCGAGTAGTGAAGAGGCTAGGGGTGTAAGTGTATGACACGTGACTGGAAACAATTTTTCCCTTTCCTGATTTCGCCGTTCTTGCTGCTGGTGGTCTGGTGGTGGGTAGCTGCGGCAGGCTGGTACTCTGACGACGTACTAGTCTCGCCGGGTGCCGTTGTGGCAACGTTGGAAGAGCTCACCGCGAATGGCGAGCTGGCCTTACACCTCAAAGCCAGCTTTTTCCGCCTGCTCACTGGTTTTGGCCTCGGTGCACTCACCGGTGTGCTGTTTGGTATCTGGATGGCGATCTCGCCACGTGTGGAAGCGTTTGCCTTGCCCTTGTTTCAGGGCCTGCGTCAGGTGCCTACCATTGCCTTGATTCCTATCCTGATCTTGTTGCTGGGTGTGGATGAGATTTTCAAGGTCATTATTGTCACCAAAGCCGCTTTTCTGACCGTGGCGCTGGCCGCCTATGATGCGACCAAAGGTGTCTCGAAAAATTATTTCGAGGTGGCGCGCATTTATCACCTGCCTAAAACCACGCTGTATCGCAAGCTGATTATCCCGGCCATTACGCCGCCGGTATTCACCGGGCTCAGGATCGCTTTTTCGCGCTCATGGACCATCCTGGTCGCGGCAGAGCTGCTGGCGGCTGATAGCGGCATCGGCCAAATGATGCAGTTGGGCCGCGAAATGTTCCGCCTGGACGTGGTCATGGTCGGCGTCGTCATCACCGGCCTGGTCGGATTTAGCATAGACAAACTCTTTAAGTGGGCCGAGATCCGCCTGATTCCCTGGCAGGCTGCCGTGAAAGCCTAAGCCCGCAATCAACCGCAAGTGAATAGATAGATATCCGTATGCAAAATTCTTTTTATAAATGGATCCCCGACTGGCGTGGCTGGGTATTGCCGATATTGGTGATTCTGGCCTGGGATGCGATGTCGCGCCTGGATGCCAATCATGCGTATGCCTTTGCTTCGTTGGGGCAGATCTGGGCAGGCGTGGTCGAGCTCAGCCGCAGTGGCGAGTTGCTAGTGAATGTACAGGCCAGCGTGCAGCGTGCGCTCACTGGCCTGTTGCTGGGTGCAAGTGCGGGGTTCCTGGTGGGTTCACTGGTGGCTGTATCGCGCACAGCCAATATCCTGATTACGCCGATTTACCATGCGATCCGCCAGGTGCCTTTGCTGGGCCTGGTGCCATTGTTCGCATTATGGTTTGGCAATGGCGATACCTCAAAATTGATTGTGGTCAGCCTGTCGGCGTTTTACCCGGTGGTGTTATCAACTTTTGAAGGCATGTTGCAAGTTGACCGCCGTTTTAATGAAGTCGGCCAGGTGTATCGCTTGAGCCGCTGGCAGATCTATCGCCGCATCACCTTGCCCGCTGCCTTGCCGCAGGTATTCACCGGCTTTTCACTGGCACTGGCGTTTGCCTGGTTATCCACCATCGGTAGCGAGTTATTGTTTACCGCTGGTGCCGGGCTGGGCAATTTAATGATGAACGCACAGGAAGCTTCCCGGATGGATGTCCTGATTATTGTGACTTTTGTGATTGGCGTACTCGGTTATGGGATGTCTCTGCTGATTAAGCTGGCGAGTAATCACCTGTTCAAATGGCGTCAGGTCGGCTAGCGCCATCCGCAACCATCACCATAAGCCATCGCCGCACTCAATAGATAGATCTTGGCGCAGAAATCGCAGCGTGATGCTGTACGCAAAGATCAAGATTTATAGATAGAAGTTGAATCCTTTGACTGAACACTCTCTTGAAAACAAACCTGTATTACCGCAGTCAGGCCAGCCACCCTGGCCTGCATTTTTTGCCTTTAATCGCCACCATTACCCGCTGATCCGCTGTCTGCTGCTGTATAGCCGAACCCCGGTCAGGTTCTGGCTCTGTACCGGGCTGTTTGCAGCGGCCAATGTGCTGCTGGCATTACAGCAAGGCCTGATTGCGCGGGCCATTGATGAGGTGCAGCATGGCAAAGCCATTGTGCGCACGGTTACTGGCGCTTTGAATAGTGAGGTGGCCTGGCACTGGCTATTGGTGATTGTCGGCATTGCGCTGGCACGTGCCGCGATTTTGTATTTTGTTGGCTGGTTATCGCTGATTATCCAGCAGAATCTGATTGGCCATTTGCGCGAGCGTATCCTGATTCAGGTGCAGCGACTGGATCAAAGCTATCACTGGCAACATGGCGCAGGCGAACTGGTGACGCGCACCACGCGCGACTCTGACAAGTTGCGAGATGCGCTCATCAGCTTCTGGCGCCAGGTGGTAGATACGGCCTTGGTGGTCAGCGCCGCCATGGGCTTTTTATTCTGGTATGACTTCTGGCTGGGCCTGGTGCCGCTGCTGTTGTGCCTGATTGGGTTTGGTATTTTGCTGTTGCAAACCGAACACCTGGTTAAACTCGATCGGGCAGTGGGCGAGGCCTACGATGCCGTGAACCAGGACCTGACCGAAGGCGTCAATGGCGTACGCGTGATTAAAGCTTTTGCGCTGGAAGCCAGCCGTATCAAACGTTTTGAGCAACAGGTGCAGGGCTTCATGACACAGGCGTTTGCCGCCCTGTCGTTCTATACCTCACGTATTCCCTTGCCGCAATTTGTGGTCGCGCTAGGGCAAGTCTGGGTGCTGGGGTTTGGCTGCCACCTGGTTTATACGCACGCGCTCAATCTTGGTCAGTTGATTGCTGCTTTACTCATGGTGAATACCCTGGTGTTTCGGGTAGAAGGTGTGGGGCGGGTCATGCAGGTGTTCGCCGATGCGCGCTCTTCGGCGGCCCGCATCTGGGACCTGCTGGATGCTGAACCAGATATCACATCCGGCACGCAGGCCTTACCGGCCGGGCCATTATCACTACACTTTAAACAGGTATCGGTGTTGCCGCCAGAAGGCGGTAATCCGGTACTCAGTGATTGCACATTTGATATCGAAGCCGGTGAAATTGTGGCGCTGGTGGGCACCACCGGATCGGGAAAAAGTACGCTGGCCGGTCTGGTGCCCAGACTGGCAGAAGTCAGCCATGGCCGGGTCGAAATTGCGGGAAGTGATGGCCAATGGCTGGACGTCAAAGACCTGCAACTGGCCGAATTGCGCAAACAGGTACATACCGTACCGCAGGAGGCCTTTTTGTTCTCCGATACGCTGGCGGCCAATATGCGGCTGGCGGCGCCGTCAGCTACTGACGAAGACCTGGAATGGGCGCTGCAAATGGCGAGTGCGTCAGAGCTACTGCTGAGTTTGAGTGACGGCCTGGAAACCCGCATTGGTGACCGTGGTGTGACTTTGTCTGGTGGTCAGCGGCAACGTGTCTGCCTGGCGCGCGCCTTGCTCGGGCAGCCGCGTATCCTGGTGCTGGATGACGCCACCAGTGCGCTGGATGCGGTGACTGAGCGCAATGTATTAAACAATATCCGCGCCCTGAAAACACAAGGGCGTGCAACGACGGTACTGGTGATTGCCAGCAAGTTGTCTACCATTTTGCTGGCAGATAAAGTGTTATTCCTGGCAGGTGGCAGCATTATCGCTGCGGATACACACCAGGCGCTGGTGAAAAATAATGCACGTTATCGTGCACTGATGGGGTTGGATGATGGCCGCTGAACGTAACCCGAATATCAAGGTCCTGTCTGATATCGAACTCGAAGAAACCCTGGCCAAGCAGCAACTGAACCGCAATATGTTCTGGCGCCTGCTGCCGCTACTCAAGCCGGTGCGCAAGTATATTGTGAGTGCCATGCTGCTCGAGCTGGCCCTGGTTTGCTTTGTGTTCTTGCGCCCTTATTTTATTCAGCAGGCCATTGATTTTGGGTTGCTGTATGAGTCACAGTCTGCGGCTGACCGTGGTGCCGTGGTTGGCTTGAACTGGCAGGTGATTAATGTCGCCATGCTTGGCCTTGCCGGTATGTGGGCCGCACGTTTTGTGCTGGCAGGCTTGTCACAATATTTTTCCGGCACGGCGGCTATCCGCATTTTGAACCAGTTGCGCATAGACCTATTTAGTCACGTACAGCAACTAAGCGTGGCTTACTTTGACCGTACCAAGTCTGGCCGCATCATTTCCAGGGTCGATCGGGATATTGATGCCCTGGAACCACTGTTGATTCAAGGACCGCCGGAGATATTTTCTGCCTTGCTCAGGTTCGTCATGGCCGCTGGCATATTGTTGTGGGTGTCGCCGACGCTGTTTTATCACCTGGCGCTGGTGATTCCCTTGCTCATCCTTTCCAGCACGCTATTCCGGAAATTATCCAGCCAGCATTTTGCGCGTGTGGCTGAAAACCGTACCCGTTTTACCGCGCACCTGGTCGAGACCGTGGCAGGCGTGCGCATTATCAAACAAACCGTGCAGGAAGAGAGCAACTTGCAGCGCTACCGCGCGCTGGTCAATGCCTTTATTCATTCACTGGTCCGCAGCAATATTGCTTCGGGCTGGTTCACACACTTCACGGGCGTGCTGACGATACTGGGCCTGATGCTGCTGTTAGTTGCCGGTGGTGAAGAGGTCACGCTGGGCCATCTCACTCTGGGCCAATTTGCCGCCAGCCTGTTTTATGTCTATATGTTTTTGGGGCCGTTGCAAGAATTGGGTGACCTGGTTGAGCGCTATACCAATGGGGTTGCCTCGGCACAGCGCGTGTTTCTATTGCTGGATACCAAGCCGGAAATTGTAGACCACGTAGATGCCATTGCCTTGCCGACGATTCAGGGCGAGGTAGCGTTTAAAGACGTGAGTTTTTCTTATTTACCAGACCAGTCCAAACCTGTTATCAAGCATCTCAATTTAACGGTCCCGGCTGGGCAGGTGCTGGCCATTGTTGGCCCCACTGGTCATGGCAAAAGCACCCTCATCCAGTTATTGACGCGCTTTTATGATGTGCAGCAAGGGCAAGTGCTCATCGACCAGGTCGATATTCGCCAGCTGAGCCAGCGCAACCTGCGCCAGCATGTAGGCGTGGTGCTGCAAGATAACGTGCTGTTCAGCGGTAGCATTATAGATAACCTGCACCTGGCAAAACCTGAAGCTACCTTGGCTGACTTTGAACAAGCCGCGGCCGAGTTGGGCATTGATGACCTGATCAGCCGCCTGCCGCACGGATACCATACCGAAGTTGGCGCATTAGGCTCACATCTCAGTCATGGCCAGCGCCAACTGGTGTGTTTGCTACGTGCCTATCTGGCCAATCCCACTATCCTGATTCTCGATGAAGCCACGTCGGCCGTCGACATACAAACCGAACGACGTATCCAGCACGCGTTGCGGCGTTTATGCGAAGGCCGTACTGCCATTATTATTGCCCACCGCCTGGCCACCATCCGCGATGCTGACCTGATTGCCGTGATATATCACGGTGAATTGGCTGAACTCGGTCCGCATGCGCAACTGATCCAGCAGCAGGGTAAATATGCCGAGTTGTATCACGCCTATGAGGCGGGTGAGCAGCTTTGATCAGAGCATGTCACTGTTGAAATTAAATCAGACGACTGTTCAATAGCACACACCCCTCTTGTTATCAGTGTTGGTGATTGAATGTAACTCATTGAATTTTATTGGGTATTTAATTTTCTTTGCATTTGGCATATTTTGTGCAGAAGACTACACGAACTGCTGAACAAGCACAGGGATGAATGGGAGATGTACTGCAAGAATGGTGTTCCCAGGCGAGTCTTGTGTATGTTGGCAGAGGTCATCATGTGCTAAAGGCTGGCGGCAAATGTCATGCATTTGACCCGCCATGAAAATCATTTTATTTACTAAAGGAATGTATTTATGAGTCACCAACAACAACTTCCTGACAATACGCTTTGGTTCACGCGTTGTGCCGGTAACGGCCAAGGAGGCGTGCCAACGGCTTCTGGCATTGCATTCAAACTGGGCTGGTTGCAAGAGGAGTTTTCTTCAGACAATATTCGCCTGCGTGCATTGCAGGACGACGACAGCGCTGATTTCAGGCATCACCATTACGATCATGGCCTGCAAACCCTGATCCGCGAAGGCGGTAACCTGTTTGCCATCCCGGCCAAGGCGCAGGGCGCTGAAACCCGTTTAATCGGCTTGACCTGGATCGAAGAATCACAATCCATTATTGTGCGCCCGGATTCCAATATCCGCCGCCCGGAAGACCTCAAGGGCAAGCGCCTGGGGTTGCCTGCGTATAACCCCAAAGATGTGATTGAGAACAAGCGCGGCCGGACCATCACACGTCATAGCAGCCTGCATGGTTATAAAGGCGCACTGGATTCCGTTGGCCTGACACTGGATGACATCCAGCTGGTCGAGGTCGGTCAAAACGAAGTGACCGCGTCTGGCCGTCGTTATGGCGGCTGGCAGTCCAGTTTTAATGCCTTGCTTGAAGGCAAAGTAGATGCGGTGTACGTGAAAGGTGCTGCGGCACAGGATGGTGCCCGTGACCAGGGTCTGCTGGTGGGCATTGATCTCGATGCCTTGCCGGAAAAGCGTTTCCGCGTGAATAACGGTACGCCACGCCCGATTACTGTCCACCGCTACCTGTTGGAAAATCACTACGATTATGTCGTGCGCTTTTTAACGCAAACCTTGCGCGCGGCAGAGTGGGCCAAAACCAACCTGGCCGGTGTGCATGAAATCCTGCAAAGCGAAACTGGTGGCACCGCTGAGGGCGTAGCTGCCGCTTACCGTAATGGCTTCCATCTGTCGCTGGCGCCTGATTTGTCCGCAGAGCGCATCGAGCTGTTCCGTCAGCAGAAAAATTTCCTGCTCACCTATGGCATTCTGGACCGCGACTTTGATTTTGATGCCTGGATAGACACCAGACCGCTGGCCGATGCACAGCAGGCGTTACAACAACTGTTGGCTAACGAACAGGGTGGCAAACTGGCTGCTTAACACAATGATGGCGCGTGTCTTGCACGTGCCATCTTTCTTTTTCAGGAGCAAGCATGGCTTTTACCATTGATTCTGTCGCGCAGCAGGTACGCACTTTTTTGCTGGAAGATAACGGTCCAGCCGGACGTGAGCGTGTACGTGTCTATCTGCAAGACGTGGTCTCTGACCAGGCGTTTGCCAGTGAATATCTGGATGATACCCAGCCACAGCGGCGTGTGTTGTATGAAGACACGGACTTAGGCTTTGCAATTTTGGGCCACGTGTTTAAAGAGGCCAGAAGAACGCAACCGCATGACCACGGTGTCTCCTGGGCGATTTATGGCCAGGTCGCAGGGGTCACCACCATGGATGGATGGGATGTGATTGAGCCAGCCGAACCTGGCGGCAAGCCCGGCACCGTCAAACTGCGGGATTCTATTGAACTCAAGCCTGGCAATGTCCGCGTCTACAACGAAAACGAAATTCACTCACCACGACGCGATGGCCCGGCCAAGCTGATCCGCATTGAAGGTAATCCCAACCAGAGTGCCCCCGGCCGTGTCTGGCAAGCAGTATAATCAAATGGCAGTTAAGCAAATCCTTCAACCACATAAAGGATAAAAATCATGTCAGAGCATATTTATAAAGTTGTTGAGCTGGTTGGGTCTTCACCCATCAGCAGTGATGATGCCATTAAAAATGCCATCGAACGTGCAGCAAAAACGCTGCACCACCTGAACTGGTTTGAGGTCGTAGAAACACGGGGCCACATAACCGATGGCAAAGTCGCGCATTTTCAGGTCACGCTTAAAGTTGGCTTTAGGATCGAAGAATAATAATACCCAGTGTAGTGTCTTGATCACGGCCCGGGATTGATCCTCGGGCCGTTTTTTATTCGCGCTAGGGTTTATACCCTTGCGCAATGATTTATTACTTATTGGGTTGCGGCGTGAGGCGCAGATAAGGCTTGACGGTTTTGTAGCCTTTGGGGAATTTGGTTTCAAGCACGACCGGGTCGGTGATTGAAGGCAAAATCACCACATCCTGGCCGTCTTCCCAGTTGGCCGGGGTGGCGACGCTGTGGTATTCAGTCAGCTGCAATGAATCAATCACACGTAGCAACTCATTAAAATTACGCCCGGTACTAGCCGGGTAGGTCAGCGTCAGGCGGATTTTTTTGTGCGGGTCAATAATGAATACTGAGCGTACGGTGGCCGTGGTGCTGGCGTTGGGGTGGATCAGGTCATACAAGGTCGAGACTTTACGGTCAGCATCAGCGAGGATGGGGAACTGGACGTCTGTCGATTGTGTTTCATTAATGTCTTTGATCCAGCCATGATGTGATTCAACTGGGTCTACTGATAACGCAATGGCTTTCACATTACGTTTTTTAAATTCACTGGCCAGTTTGGCGGTGGCACCGAGCTCAGTGGTGCACACGGGCGTGTAGTCTGCCGGATGTGAAAACAGGATGGCCCAGCTATCGCCTAGCCATTCGTGGAAAGAAATTGGGCCTTGGCTAGACTGTTGGGTAAAGTCGGGGGCAATGTCACCTAGTCTGAGTGTCATGATAAAACTCCTTTTGCTTCATATGATTGTTCGGTGGTTGGGACTGGCCTGAGCAGCAGCACGCAGTCCTAATGACAGTGGGCACGGTGAGCTGCCCAATCTGCTCGTTGTACTAGGATGGACAGATAGTGTTCTATGTTGTTCACAGGTATTTCCTACCGGAAATACCTGCTGATATGCGCGAATGAATTAAGCGGCTTTTTTCTTCAGGCGGAACACTTCTGCCAATGGTGCCGGGTCGACCCAGGCGTTAACATCGAAGTCACCCTTGAGGAAGCCCCACTCCAGCAGGAAGTTTTTATAGCCTTCCAGTGCAGCAATCGCTTCAGCATCCAGGTTGGTACCTTGGTGCAGGTGTACATCATTGCCATAAGCCTTGCGTACCCATTCATCGGTAGAGCCTGACTCTTTGGCGATATAAGCTACGGTGTCGGCTTCGTGTTTGGCAGCCCATTCAGCCACATCAACTACACGGCTCAAAAAGCGGACGACCAGGTCAGGACGGTCGCGCAACAAGGCGGCATCCACTGTGATCGGGCGTGGGGCGCTGTTGTTGGCTCTGACTTTCGGGTCCGGATGGTTACGCACATCGTAAATGATGGTCACACCATGCTTGTCTACGCTTTCGTAGCCGCGCGCGCCTTTGACATAGATGGCATCGACTTCGCCACTTTTTAAGGCTTCATATTCTGGCGCGTAAGCCACGCGTGTGCCAGATGACCAGCCTATTGTTGGCGCTTGTTTTGGCACGGCAATATCGACCAGCTCTACGTCTTTTGGCGTCAAACCGGCGACTTCCAGCGTCACGACAATGCCACGCAAAGCGCTGGCGCGCTGGTGGTCGATGCTGATGTCATTTTTAGGCAAGGCGATACGTTTGCCTTTGAGGTCTTCTGGTTTGCTAATACCGGAGTTTGGCAACGTGACGATCAGTTGTGCTTCGTCTACCCAGTTGAGGCCGATGACTTTAGTATCTGTGCCTCTGGCTTTGGCCCAGATGGCTGGTACATTGCCGCCCTGGCGGAAAGAGTGCGGCAAGCGGTGGTCGTAGTGTGACTCCAGCAACTCTGGATCCTGGGTTTCCTGCAAGGTATTGATGGCGATGCCATCTTGCACAAATTCGCTGCTGATCCAGCCTTCGCGTGCGGCGAGGCCAAGTGGGGTGGGCACCGGGCAGCGGGTGTACCAAATGCTATCAATTTTGTTATCTGCGGACATGCTTGTCTCCTGATTGTGAGTGAATACGACTTGGGAACTCACTTAATTGCAGGAAGCGTGCCAGCAGGTAATTCTATTAATAATCAATGGGATAGTTGTTTTTGTGTTGCGCGGGAGCGGGCATTTTGTTGCCAGTGCAACATCCGCTCCCGGCTAACTGTTGGTTTGACAGCATCAAGCGGCCAGGGTGGCCTCTGAGGCTTGTTGGTAGGCTTTGTATAGTCCTGAATAATGACCGTCCAGTGCAATCAGCTGGCCATGCGAACCTTTTTCTACCACCTGTCCATCGCGAATCACGGCGATGGCATCGGCATCACGGATGGTTGATAAACGGTGCGCGATGATGATGGCCGTGCGGCCCTCGCATAAGCGCCTGAAAGCAGTCTGGATTTTGCGTTCTGTTTGCAGGTCGACGGCTGACGTGGCTTCGTCCAGCACCAGGATGGCCGGGTTGGCCAGGTAGGCCCTGACTATGCACACCAGTTGCCGCTGGCCATGACTGAGGAATGCACCCAATGGCCCGACTTGCGTGGCATAGCTTTGTGGCAGGCGTTCCAGAATCTCGTCAGCGCCTAGCTCTTTCACCGCGTGTATCAGTTCCGCATCACTGGCCTCGGGCGCGGCCAGGCGTAAATTCTCCAGCACGGTGCCGCTGAACAGCACATTGTCCTGTAATACCAGGCCGACTTTACGCCGCAGGCTGGTTTGTTCGTAGTCTTTGACATTCACGCCATCGACTAGCACTTCGCCTGCATTCACTTCATAAAAGCGCGTCAGCAGTTGCACGATGGTGCTCTTACCATGGCCGGTCGGGCCGACAATGGCCAGCACCTGTCCGGCCGGGATTTCCAGGCTCAGGTCCTGGATCACGTAGTGAGAGGCTTGCGGGTTGTATTTGAAATGCACATGGTTAAAAGCAACATGGCCACGTGCTGCAGGTAGTTGTGGAGTTGCCGGATCGACAATTTCCGGCTCGGTATCCAGCAACAGAAAAATACGTTGCGCTGAAGATGCGCCCGTAGAATAACGTTCAAACAGGTCATTCAATTCTTGTAATGGGCCTAGAAACAGTTGTATGTAAAACAGGCTCTGTGCAATTTGGCCAACCGTCATCTCGTGTTCGACAATGCCCAGGCTGCCGGTGGCCAGCAGAAACGCCATGCCCACGGTGCTCAGCACTTGTGTCAGCGGTAAAAACCAGCTGGACTTAAGGTTGCCTTTGATCAAAATGGTATTGAAGTCGTGCAACAACGCGCGGTAGCGGGTGGCGTTATCATCCTCAATCACGGTTTGCTTGATAATGCGTACGCCAGACACGGTTTCTACCAGATGGGCCGTGAAGCGCGCCCTGGCTTCGGCCACTTTGGCCCAGTTTTTTTCCGAAATACGCTTGAATAACCAGGTGGCGGCAAACAGCACGGGCACAATGCTGGCCAGGGCCAATAGCAACTTAGGTGAAATCACCCACAAGGCGACGCTGGCGACGATAAAGCGCAACAACGCTGATAACAACTCTGGCGGCCCTTGAATCAGTAGCGGTTCCAGTGCGTCAATATCACGATCAGCCCGCGAGATAATGCGCCCGGCTTTGGTCTGGTCGAAGTAGCGCATGCTCAACTGTTGCAAGTGTGCGAACACCTGCACACGCAAGCTGTTAAGAATATGCACAGCCGCGCTGCCGGACAGGTATTGCGACAAGCCGGAAACGCCAAAACGCACGATCCAGCTGAGGCCCATGCCTATGCTCATCCACACTAGCAATGGTGTATTGAGGACGATGCCTTGCGCCGATTGAATGAAACCGTGGTCAATCACCTCGCGTAAAAACCAGGGACGGATAAAAATCACGCCTACCAGCAAGGCCTCGAGCAAAATCACGGCGGTGACTTTACCTGAAACCTGTTTCAGTAATGGCAGCAGGCGCCAGAACATATTGCGGTCCAGGCTTTTTTTTGCCAGCGCCTGTTCCAGTTCAATGTCATTGAGGGCACGCTCTTGTCTTAATTTTTCAGCCATGTTGCACTCCAACTAAGTCGCGGTAAGCGACATGTGTTTGTATCAGGTCTTCATGTGTACCTTCGGCGATAATGCGTCCTTCTGCCAGCATGGCGACACGATCTGCCAGTAAAATAGTCGATAGCTTGCTGGCAATAATCAGCACGGTGATATTTTTGCCTGTGCTGTGGCGCAGGTTGCGGATGTTGTCTAGCACTTTGCGCTCGGTAATCGCATCCAGTGCGCTGGTTGAGTCATCCAGGACCAGTATTGATGGCGCCGATAAAAAGGCGCGTGCCAGGCTGATGCGCTGGCGTTGACCGCCAGACAGTGTGATGCCACGGTCACCGATTTTGGTGTGCAGGCCATCGCTGAGTTTTTCCAGCACCTCATCGGCAGCGGCCAGATGCAACGCTTGCAACAACTCTTCATCGGTCGCATCCGGTTTAGCCAGGCGTAAGTTGGCCGCCAGCGTGTCAGAGAACAAGAAACTCTCTTGCGGCACGACATGCACAGATTTACGCAGCTGTTGCAGTTGTAAGGTTTTCACGTTATGCCAACCTGCCCAGGCCGAGCCGACCTCTACACTGCCGTGCTTGGCATCCAGCAGTCGCGGCAATAATCCGGCCAGTGAGCTTTTACCGGCACCGGTGGCGCCGACAATGGCCACGGTTTCGCCCGGGCTGACCTCCAGGCTGCAATGATGCAATATTGCCTGGTCGCTGTTAGGTGCCTGCGTGGTGACATTGGTTAAACGGAAGCCTAGCGCCTGCGTCGCCAGTGTGTGCGGGCCAGGCAGAATATGTGGTTCTTCATCCAGCAGCTCCCAAATGCGGGTGGCCGATGAGCGGGCGTCAGCAAACACCTGCATCACGCGGCCTATGCCTTCGACGCGGAACACCAGGGCATTGGCGATCAGCAAGGCAGCCACCAATTGACCAATATTCAAAGCCCCTTGGCTGACCAGGTATGCGCCAAACGCCAGGATCCACACCTGGCTAAAGCCAATCACAATCTGCGGTAAAGGAATTCTTTTGGCGGCAAATGCCAGTGCGGTATGCGCATGGGTGACAAAAGTATCGACCAGGCTGGCAAAGTGTTGGGTACGGGGAGATTCCAGCCCGAACGCCTTAATCACACGGATGCCATTGACGCCCTCACTGAGCTCCTGATTGACCTGGTCGTAGGCATTGCCGACTTCGCGGTCGAGAATGACAAGGGTGTTGGTGTGCTTGACGAACAACCACATGCCAGCCACCACCAGTAATAGTGTGCCCAGGCCGATCAATGGGTGATAAACACTGAGGACAGTCACAGAGATCAGCACCCAGATGCTAGCTTCGAATACCTGTCGCCAGAAGTTAATCAGGGCATCGCGCACCTTGTCCGCATCCCGCGTGGTGCGCGTGACGATTTCACCGATGCCATGTTGCCAGTGATAGGCCAGGTCTAACCGTTGCACCTGGTACAAAATGCGTTCACGCAGAATGTAGAGCAACTCCTGGCCAATGATCAGTGACATCACGCCGCCCACATATTGTAAGACCGCGCGGCCAACCGCCACACCAATCAATAACGTCAGCCAGTGACGGGCATGGGAAAAGTCCAGCAGGCCCTGGGCATTGCGCGTGACGAATTCGCCGAGATGGATGGACTGCACAATCTGGCCGACCAGCCAGAGTTGCCATGCCATGCCCGCATTGACCAGGATAAACAGCATGGCGGTGAAGCTGAATTGCCACGGCATGTAGGCGTACAAAGCCAGGCAGCGTAGCAAGGGTTGTTTTAATTGAAACGAGGGGGCGCGCGACGATGGTGGCTGCAACCCGTTTTCTTCAGTATGAATGTAGGACTTCAACTAGCCCTCCTTTGTAGAAACTCAATCAAAAACGCCAGAACACACGAGGTGTTCTGGCGCTGACAAAGGTATTTAAAAGCGTTAGAACGCGGCTGCGAAAGACACACCTACAGTTCTGACCGCACCCTGGTAGATGTTGTCACCAAACACACCCTGTCCGGCGCTGTATGATGGGGTTGAATGTTGCAGATAATGTTTGTCGAACAGGTTATTGGCGTAAGCCGTCACAGTATATTTATTGCCTGGTGTGACATACGAAATCCGCGCATTCACAATGGTGAAGGCACCTTGCTCAAGTCCGGAGCGGTATACGCCATTGCTGTCTACGCCCTGAGGTGTCACAAAGTAGTATTGCTTGGACAGGAAGCGCGCATCCCCCCCCACAACAACTTTTGCACCGTTATCGACGTGGAATGTGTAGTTAGTCAGCAAGTTGGCAGTGACGTTAGGTGCGCGTACCAGGCGGTTGCCATCAAAATTACCGCCATTATTCAGGATTTGGGCATCTTCAAACTTGGTGCTCAATAAACCTAAGCTACCGCTGACAAACCAGTCATTAGTGGGCAGGGCTTGCACTTCCAACTCCAGGCCGTAGCTCTTGGCTTTATCTACGTTTTGCAGATAGGAGACGGTTGAGCTTGCCAGTACGTTAAAGCCCACCACGTTAACCTGAATGTCCTGATAGTCATAGTAGAACGCTGTGGCATTAAAGTTAAGACGACCTGCCAGCCATTCAGATTTATAGCCTAACTCGTAGGAGTCCAGTTGCTCAGGCTTGACTTGGTTAACGGCGGCCAGGTTGGTTGCTGCTGTGTTAAAACCACCCGATTTGATGCCATGCGCATACTTAAAGAATACCCGGTCTGTTGGAGATAACTTGAGCTCCGGGGTGAAGTCGTAACTCCAGCGGTCCCAGGTGGCAGAGTCGCTGGTACTGAATGTGCCAGATGCCAAGGTCCCCGACGGTGTATAGCCCAGGCCTGGGGTGGTGGATGGTGTAAATGTGTTCCACCACTGCGCCAGGTTGCCATAGCTCCCATTCACGCCGGTATTGCCTGTCCCTACGCGGCTTAACTCATATTCTTTGCGTTCCCGGCTCCAGCTTAAACCAGCCGAGGTTGCAAAATCCTCTGTCCAGTTATAGGTGGTATTACCAAAGATAGAGAAGCTGGTTGTTTCATGTTTGAGGTCAGAAGCATTGTAGGTCACTGAGGCGTTAGAGCCTGAAACACTGGAGTTCGCGACTTGTGAGGCTGGCAACTTGCCCGTTTGTGTGGCGCTATCAATGTTTTCTCTAAATAAGTGTACGCCAGCCAACCAGTTCCATTGGTCTTCACGTGGTGAGGTGATGCGGAATTCTTGGGATACCTGGCGTGTTTCGCTGTCTACGTGTTGACGGGAGAGCTCTAATGGCGTGTTGTCGTTATCGGTAAGCGTTTCATTTTTAAAGCCTTCAAACCCGGTAATGGAAGTGAGTGCTAACCTGCCTACATTCCATTTGAAGTTCAGGCTGGCGCCGGTTTGCGAGGTGTTGCTCCAGTTATCGGCATTGGTGCTGACATCGTTATAACCCGTACTTGGCGCGTAACCATTGCGTAATACGCCATTGGCAGCATAGCTTTTGGTGTTGATAATGGTGCCATCCGTTTTGTATTTGCGGTAGTGCACATTCAGCAAGGCTTCTGCATCATCAGAAATCTTGCCCAATAATTGGCCGCGAATCGCACCGTCTTGCAGGCCACCGTCCTTGGTGCCGTTGAAAATATTGTTAAAGCGGCCATCAATGTCTTCTTGATAGACCGAAATACGTGCGCCCAGACGGTCTTCAATCAGCGGAATGTTGAAACCACCCTGCAGCACTTTGTCGTTAAATGTGCCGTAGTCTGCTTTGATATAGTCATCATTTTTTCCTTCTTTCAATGATGGCTTTTGCGAAATAATATTCACGGCACCGCCCGTGGTGTTTTTGCCATATTTGGTCCCTTGTGGGCCGCGCAATACCTCTACACGTTCGAGGTCAAACAGCGGGAAACCGGTGGCAGATGCGTTACTGATATAGACTTCGTCCAGGTAAAAGCCAATGGGGCTAGCCAAGTCTAATTGCTGCTGGCCTGCACCTACGCCACGGATCCACCAGCGTGGACGGCCATGTTGCTGGCCTACCGCTGTGGCGTTAGGGACATAGTTGAATACTTCCTGTGCTGAGCGGCCAACGCCTTGGTCAAGCAGGTCTTTGCCTTTGAGTACCGTAATCGGTGTGGCGATCTTTTGCGCGTTTTCCTTACGTCTGTTGGCGGTCACGGTCACACTGCCCAGTGAAGATTCTTGCGCCTGGGTTTCTTCGGTTTTTTTGCTGCTATCGTTGTTCTCGGCCGTTTCTGAGGTTTGTGCTTCCTGGCTTTCAACGACTTTTGCTTCTTCGGCCGCCCAGGCGGGGTTCAATGCCAATGAACCGGCAAAAGCGCTTAATACGGCAGCTTTGACCGTTCGTTGTTTCCATATATTGCTCGGCTGTTGCGCGCCGATGGAGTCACTGGTTCTTTTCATAATGTTCCCTTGAGTTGAGATGGTGCACTTAACAAAAGTGTTGAAAGCTCAGGGGCATGAATCGTGCCAATCACTTTTTATGTTTTTAACACTATGATTTTTATAAAAAAATAATTTTTTGAGGCGTGGGGGGAGTGGTGTGAATTGTTTTGTCAGCAACATCCCATCCAAACAGTTGTGCGGTGGAATGTTGCTTTGCAAACACTTTTAAATAATGTGAACGGCTTTTTCAAAGGCTAATCGTGGGCCACGTTTCTGGTTGGTAGGCGCGTCAATAAACCCTATATTCAACAACAAGAAGGACTTGTACTGGCCATCTGGAAAGAATGTGTGATCAACGCTTGCGGCGTTGAATCCGGACATAGGGCCGACAGAGAGTCCCAAAGCCCTGGCGGCGATAATCAGGTAGCCCGCCTGCAATGAAGCATTTAATGTGGCAGTGGGCGTAATCCAATCTGGCGATTTTTCAAAGAAGCTGCGTGCATCATAGGCCGGGAACTGCTCGGTCAGTTGATGATGAAAGTGTGAGTCATACGCCACAACCAAGTTCAGCGGTGCTGCCAGCGTCTTCTCACGATTTGAAGAAGCGAGGTGTGGTGCGAGTTTTTCTTTCTGCTCACGGCTACGGATAAAGAGGTATCTGGCCGGTTGCGCGTTGAAGCCGGTAGGCCCCAATTTCACCAGGTCGTATAACTGCTGGATGATGTCATCAGTCACCGGTGTATTGTTGAAGAAATGTTCGCTATGAGCGGCAGTAAAGAGTTGCTTGAGCGAAGCTTCTGGTAATGCTGACATGATAAAAGTCCTTAGTTAGAGATGGAAACAGGCGATGTTTTGCTTGAGCAAGCGACATGCCAGCCTTTGGTGTGGATATTTGTTGCGTGAGCAACAAAAGAGGGTATGTTGTGTTGCCCTCTAAGCAGTGTGATGTTGTTGTTGATGCTGTTTGCCTGGCGGATGCTGAATGATTCCAGGTACCAATAGGTATTAAAAATCATGCAGATATGGGTATGTCACCATGCGTCTGATAGACGAGCATGCAGTTGGCATGTTGTTTGCGGTGAGTCCTGTTGTTTGCGGCCGAGCAGATCAAATCATCATTAAACAGGAGACTTCACCATGAGCGACATCGTCACAGAAGCAGATTTAATTAAATATGTAGAACAGGCCAAAGCTGACGCTTTGCATTCGTTCAACTTTCTGAAAGAAACCGGCACCTTGTCGGCGACCTGGACTTACCATATCACGCACAAAATTCCTGGCCAGGATAAGTTGCTGAATATCCGCTTTCCATGGCCATGGGAGCGTTCGCGTGATCCGGTCGTGAGTATTGATACGTTCTCTGAAAAGAAAGATCATATCCTGCACGAGTCGCGCATTGATGCCGACACTGTGATTCACGCACATACGCCTTACCTGGCGGCGTGGTCACTGGCGCAAATCAATTTCCCCATTCTGTATGTGGCTGCCCAGCGTTATTTGCTGGCGCGTGAGATTCCTAATCATCTCGACCGTACACGCAGCGTGTTATCGATTATTTCCGAGCGCCTGGATCAACATCCTGAGCTGGCACCACCACCTGCTTTGCTGGAATCCAACGGCGGCGCCAATATCTGGGGCAAAGGCATTATCGGTACTTCGCAATTGGTTCTGCTGATTGAAGAAGCTGCCCGCTTCCAGTCACTGGCCGAGCAAATTGGTGGTGCCAAAGAGTACACCCCAGGCGCACTTGAGGTGCAGTGGAAGCGCACCGGCCTGGTAGAAAAAGCCAAGCAGTATTCAGGTCGTTTTATTGCTGACCTGCTCAAGCAAAAAGCGGCTTGATTTCATTCTCTGTCAGTCGGGGCAAGGTCACTTGGCTCCGATTTTTTATTGAAAGTGCATCTCGTGAGTCAACCCAAAAACAGAGAACTGGTTTCAGATGAATAAGTTTGATGATGATTACACGACATTTTCATGGGATACGCGAGTGATGCAATTTGACCTATTTTGAGATGACATCCGGAGAGTCATATGACACAACTATCTAATCGACATGCGCCACATCCAGTGGATTCAATCTTTATCGACCGCTGGTCACCGCGTGCCTACACAGGTGAGGCGATTGATGACGCCAGCTTGCTCAGCCTGTTTGAAGCCGCGCGCTGGGCACCTTCAGCCAATAATTCCCAGCCATGGCGTTTTATTTATGCCAAAAATGGCTCGGCACATTGGGGGGATTTGTTTGCATTACTCAACGAAAACAATCAGCGCTGGGTCAATCGTGCGGCTGTGCTGATTGCGCTGGTATCTAAAAAAACACATGTGCGGCCGGGCGAAACAGTACCATCCCCGTTAAAAAATCATTCTTTAGATGCAGGCGCAGCCTGGGCAAGCCTGGCTTTTCAGGCCTATCAACTGGGCTGGCGCACACGGGCAATTGGTGGCTTTAACCGTGACGCCGCGCCAGAAGTATTAGGCGTGCCAGAAGGTTACCAGGTAGAAATCCTCATTGCGGTGGGTAAACAAGCGGATAAATCTGTGTTGCCAGAAGACTTTCATGAGCGCGAACAACCTACACCGAGAAAACCTGTCGAAAGGTTTATTGCTGAAGGCAAGTTTAGCTTCGCTGAATAATCATTTCACGGGAGCATCATTGTTGTGTCCTCATTCTGCGAATATTTTATGCACCATGCCTTGCGGGT
Organism: Methylophilus sp. QUAN; assembly: GCF_015354445.1. Taxonomy (GTDB): domain Bacteria; phylum Pseudomonadota; class Gammaproteobacteria; order Burkholderiales; family Methylophilaceae; genus Methylophilus. The sequence continues at coordinate 135,542 of NZ_JADKYT010000003.1, read as the reverse complement.
AGGCCGTCAGGCATGGCCTGCCTGCAGCCCCGCCTCGCCTGTTGGTTGCATACTGGTGAAAGAGGGCAGGGTGGTCGCCAGCGGCTATACCCAGCCACCCGGCAAATCGCATGCGGAAGTCATGGCGCTTGCCAGATTTACAGGTGATTTGTCTGAGGTCACTGTCTATATGACCCAGGAACCATGTGTATTGCATGGCAAAACGCCATCGTCTGCACAAGTGCTGGCGTCCAGCGGCATCAAGCGTGTGGTGATCGCCACGCTTGATCCGGATCCGCGTCATGCCGGTGCGGGCGTTGGCGTTCTCAGGGCGGCAGGGGTTGAGGTGATTGTTGGTGTGCTTGAGCCGCAAGTGCGTAAGGAGTTTGCGGTCGCTTTTGCTGGGAGCGTCTCCAAGTTGGTATAACAACACTTGCGACATGCAAGGTGTTGCTTTACCAACAATGCTGTTTCGTTTGACGAAGGTCTAGCGTTGGTGGACTCTGCTCATTAAGACTAAATTTAATTCATATTCAAGGAGATAGAGCAGTTTTTGCTCATTTTTAACTGTGCGCTGGCAGTTGGCACGGAACATGCCAATAACCCTTTGTAGAGACCTATTTGCAATAGGCAGGCGCAGAGCCTGCGAAACAAAGGAGACACTTATGGCGAATCAATTTTATTGGCAACTACCCACATCTGGGGATGCGCGCTATGGCAATGCCACCAAACAGCGTCGTGGTGAAGCCTCGGATCCACACTATCCTGTGTTCGGCAATGGGATCACTGACCCGCGCCGCAATGCCTTCAGCTATTTCGATTACATCCACCAAGTGACCAAAGCGGCGGATCTCGCCGGTTTTCAGGGCGTGTTTATTCCCGATAACCCTGATGGTGAAGAGCCATGGATTGTGGCTGGCTATGTGGGACGCAGTACGCAACGCCTGAAATTACTCACCCAGTTTGATGCCTCACGCGGCTCAGCTGTCTATGCCGCCAAAAATGCCGTGAGTTTCCAGCGGTATACCGGTGGCCGTTTTGCCTGGCATATCACCGAAGGTAGCAGCGACGAACATACGCGTAAGCAATTGGGCGACTTTGTGCCTAAAGCCGATATTCTGGCGCGCATTGACGAGTTTATTACAGTGGCCAAAGGGGTGCTGACGACGTTCCCATTCAATTTTGTGGGCCGTTTTTTTGAGGTGCAAGATGGTGGTTTTCAAGGGCCATTATCAGACCGTGAAGTGCCCAGCATTTATTTAGGCGGCAACAGTGCAGAACAGCTTGAATTGTCTGCCAAGCACGCAGATGTGCATGTCTTGGATGCGGCGAGTCATGAAGCGATTGCGCAGCAAATCGCCGCCTATCATAAGCTGGCACAAGGCCGCGCAGTTGCGTTTTCGTTGCGCATTGATGTGCTGGCGCGTGAAACACGCGAAGAGGCGTTAGAAGATGCCACGCGGTTTTTAACCCAAACGGGCGCAACGATTCCTGCCGATGATTCCGCATTGTTATGGCCTGGGTTTGCTGAGCAGCATACAGGCGCCAAGGCTTCGTTGATTGGTAGTTACGATGAAGTGGCTGCTGCATTGGCCGCTTACGCGCATGTGGGCGTGACGCAATTTGTGCTGGCAGCAGTGCCGCATTTTGAAGAGGCTTACCGTGTCGGTACCCATGTGTTACCACTGGTACGCCAGTTAACCAATCCTGCGCACAAGCAAGCTGCTTAAGTATTGATAAGGAGAAAAGAATGAGCATAGATGTTTTTTGGAGAATACCTACGCATGGCGAACCCGGTTCACATCGGGCAAGAGATCCGTTTCGTGGCGACTGGTTTCCTGGCAACGACAATAAAACCCTGAGTGGGTTGGGAGGCGGCGGGGACGATGGTTTTACCTATATCGACTATCTGGCCGAGATCGCGCGTGCCGCTGAAATTTCCGGCTTTCAGGGTGGTTTGATTCCTTCTTTCCCTAACACAGATGAGCCTTGGGTGATTTCTGCTTTCCTGGCGCGTGAAACTAAAAACTTCCGTTTCATGATCCCGTTCCAGCCAGGCTTCCTCAACCCGGTGGTAGCCGCGCGCATGACGGCCAGTTTGCAACGTGCCACCGGCGGCCGTGCGCTGTATAACGTCATTACCGGTGGCGGTGGCCCGTCCCAATTGTGGTGGGGTGACCCGGTGAAACATGATGACCGTTATGGCCGCACCACTGAGTTTTTGGATGTACTTAAAGGTATCTGGGCAGGTGGTCCATTCTCTTACAATGGACAGTTTTACCAGGTTGAAGATGCAGGCCTGCCTGACCCGTTATCTAAAGAAGAGTACCCAGAGATTTACTTCTCCGGCTCTTCTGATGCAGCGCTGGCGTCGGCCTCTAAACATGCGGATTACTATTTGTCATGGCTGGAACCGTTGGATTTAATCAAAGAAAAATTTGCCCGTGTCAAAGAGCGAACTGATCATCTGGGCCGCAAGATCAAGTGCTCCATTCGTGTCGATATCGTCGCGCGTCCAACCGAGGAAGAAGCATGGCGTGAAGTCAGCCGCGGCTTTGAAAATATTCCGAAAGAGATACTGGACCGCTATATAGCACAAAACGCTGGCGATTCTGTCGGTGCCAACCGTCAGCGCGGCCTGCGACCGCAAACCATTAACAGCTATAAGGACTTTATCCTATCGCCTAATATCTGGACCGGTTTCAGCTTGTTGCGCGGTGGTCAGACCCTGGGTATTGTCGGTAGCTATGAAAACGTTGCGGCCAGGTTGGATGAGTTGGTGCAACTGGGTACGGATGCCTTTATCCTGGCCAGCACGCCACATCTGGAAGAAGCATACCGCGTCGGCGAAGAAGTGTTGCCGCTGGTACGTGGAAAATCCGGCGCAAGCAATTTGCGCGCAGTCGCCTAGCACCGGCAATAGGTTGTTTAAAGCCCTCATGATGTTTGTCATGAGGGCTTTGTTCTTTTGAGGCGTGGATTTATGCGCCAGACAGAAGCGCGGGTGAAGGTTATGCCAATTTTTACTAACTCAAGCGCTTGTTATGGCGGATGATTGCAGCAACCATCTATGAACACATAACAGGGGATTTGACATGGGCAGTTTTAGTATTTGGCATTGGGTCATTGTGTTGGCCGTCGTGACCATGGTGTTTGGCACCAAGCGGTTGCGTAACCTGGGGGGCGATGTGGGTGGCGCGGTGAAAAGCTTTAAAGAAGCCATGAACGAGCAACCCGCTGCCATCGAGGATCAATCCAAGCATGTTTGAGGTCGGGTTTTCTGAAATTATCGTCATCGTCGTGGTGGCGTTGATTGTGATCGGCCCCGACAAACTGCCGAAGCTGGCCAGGACTTATGGCTTGCTGTATGGCCGTGTGCAACGCTATATCTCTGGCGTGAAGCAGGATATTGACCGTCAGGTGGCGCTGGATACCATGAAGAAAGCCACGGCTGATGCGCAGCAGAAGTTGCTGTCTATGCAATCTACCTTGATTGATGTGCATACAGAAATTGAGGATATGGTGCTGCCGCCAGCTGCCACCAAACCGGCACCACCGGTGCCAGTTGCCGAGCCAGTCGCTTTAAAGTAAAACCAAGATGGGACACACCGATACCCTCAGCCATTTTTACGAGTTACGCACGCGTTTTATCCGCATCTTGCTTGGCCTGTTGCTGGCCGCATGCATGACCGTGCCATTCGCCAATGAGTTGCATCAGTTTTTTGTGGCGCCTTTGCTGAGCCAGTTGCCAGCAGGGGGCAGGATGATTGCCACTTCTGTCACGTCTCCGTTCATGATTCCGCTGAAGATTGCCTTGTATGTGGCGTTTGTATTGAGCCTGCCGCACACTTTGTACCAACTGTGGAAATTTGTGCAGCCAGGGCTGTATCCAAAAGAAAAGTTCATGAGCGTGCTGGGCGTATTGGCCAGTTTGTCGCTATTTATGTTGGGCGCCTGTTTTGCCTTTTATGTGGTGATCCCGGTAGTGTTCAAATTTATTATCGGCAGCGCGCCAGCAGGGGTGGCGGTGATGACGGAAATTGGGAATTACCTGGATTTTCTCATCTCCATCACGCTGGCATTTGGGGTGTCTTTTCAAACACCGATTATCGTCGTGGCGATTGCCTACATGGGACTGGTCGAATTACAGACTTTGAAAGAAAGCCGCGGTTATGTGATTGTCGGCGCATTTGTCGTGGGGGCTATTTTTACCCCGCCCGATATCATTTCGCAATGCATGCTGGCAATTCCGCTGTGGTTGTTATATGAGCTGGGTTTGCTGGTGGCGCGTGTATTGATTTACCGTCGCAATCGTGCAGAAATGGCGATGCTGCCGAACCATTAAGAGTGATGGGCAGTGTAAAAAAGAGGCCTACTTCAGGCCTCTTGCTCTTTGCAGGGTGTCTATCGGGCATTCCCCAAACAGTTCACGGTAATAGCGCGAAAACAGGCTCATATGCCAGAAGCCCCACTTGCTGGCGACGTGGGCGATGCTGGAAACATCTTTTGAAGCATTGAGCAATTCGATGCGGATGCGTTGCAGTCGCACATTGCGCATATAGGTGACGGGGGTGATTCCCAGCACCCGGATAAACGCATGGTTCAGGGTTCTACGGCTGACTTTTAAAGCCTTGCACAGCTCTTCAATGGTGAGCGGAAAGCTCGGGTTGGTTAAGGTTGAGCTCCTGACGCGATTCACAATATAACGCGGAATGCGGTGATCAAAGTGCGGATGCGTATTTTCACTGGCGTGGAACAGTGCATGCAAACAGGCCGACATCAGGTCTTCTTCAAAGCTTTCCCATTTTTGCCGGTTATCCAGCTGTTGCTCCTGCTCGGCGCCAAATTGCAAGCCATATTGCAGTGCGCTGAGTAATAGCCTGGCGACATTCGCTGGCAGTAACTCTACCGGTTTGATCGTCCCCATCACCTGGCTGAAGTTCATCCAGTCTATCTTCTCTGCATAGGCTTCGAGTCGTTTGGCCGGGATGACCGCCACGGTAATTTCTGAAATGGTCGATGTCCTGAAATACAGCTCGGCATTTTTATCCAGGGTAATCAGCGAGTTGACCCGCACCGGCAACAATCCCCAACTGGCTTCGCCTTCAACCACCGTGGTGAGCCCGATGACATAAGAGTCTTGCGGTGCACTGGCAATCTGGTCCACGGCCCGGTTCATGGTTTCAGTGAAGATTTGGATGCCGTTACAGCTCACACTGTTTACGGCCCCTGAAAAAACACCTTTACTCAACTGCGTATAGTCCTGTGACCAAAACGGCAAAGCATCTGCCTGTTCCAGCACATCGCCGGTGTTGCGTTTCACCAAGTGAAAGTCAGGGCTGACCAGCTGGTCCAGCCCCAGTATTGTTTCTCTAAACCCCATTTTAATCGCTCCTGATATTCACCGCTTTAGAGAGTGCGGTGGGGATATCCATGAAAGTCCATTTATATAAATATTCGGACTAAATTCATTGTTTTTTATTATTTTTATTGCTTTTTAGGCCTTAAACACCCGGTTTTATTATTTTTTATGACAGAAAAACTGCCTGTAAGTGCCACTTTAGAGCGGAAATGTCCAGATGGATAGCAATAAACGGCAAAACACGCAGGCTTTTTCTGCATTTTTTCGCAGCTTTGCCAATTCTTGCTACATCGCTTTCTGCATCGTCGCTATTGTCACATCGCTTCAAATTGAAACGAATCAACTAGCCGCTAGTGCTAGGCAGGGGGTAACCATGGGTGACCACGGTGTTTGCATCATGACAAACAATGTTGCAAAACACCAGTCATGACATGCGGTTTTATGTCTGAATTTCCCTGCCTTTCTTTCTAGCCCGGTTGATGCATCAACACTAAAAAATTAAAGAGCGATGAGAGAGGAAATCTATGCACAAGGAAAGAAAGCGCCAGCTTGGCGCATGGTTGTTATTTACCCTGCTGGCCAGTCCGGCGCACGCAGAAGAGGGGATCAGCCTGGATAAAGGGAGGCCGGCTGAGTCAGCTGCATCCCCGCATCATCTCAATGGCAATGTGGGCATTTATAGCGATTATTTGTTCAGAGGCATTTCGTATGGCCGTGGCCGTGGCGCGTTTCAGGCGGCCGTGGATTATTCACATGATAGTGGCTGGTTCCTGGGGCTGGGTTATACCAATGTCAATAAAGATGCGATTTATGGCAACACCTACGAGATCGATCTGTATGGCGGCTTTAAAAAAACGTTTGCTAATGATGCCACAGTGACGGCCGGCTTTATTGAGTATTACTACCCGCAAAACCGGCACTATGTTGGCCAGCATCCGCATGTGGCAGAAGCCAATATCGCTGTCGATTACCATCAGTTCAATCTTAAATACTCACATTCACTGACAGACTGGTTTGGTGTCAATACGGTGTCTATGGGGCACGCCATGATAGGCAATCACGAGATGGGCGAGGGCGGCTCCAAAGGCAGTCACTATGTCGAGGCGAGTTACACCACACCATTAGCCAATACCGGCATCAACTGTGTGTTTCATGTTGGCCACCAGGTGGTTAAAAACTATTACATCGGCAATTACACCGATTACTCGGTTGGCCTCAATAAAGACTTCTCCATTGGTAGTGTGAAAGGCTGGAACGCAGGGGTCAGTTATGTGGCGATTGATGCCAACGATGACTGGTACACAGCTGCAGATGGCTATAAAACCGCTCAAAACAAGTTCTTTGGCTATATCCGCCTGAATATGTAGTCGCGGATTTTTCGCCTGCTAGCTGGCTCGCCGGGCCAGCTGTTCCCGGTTTATAGCCCCTTCCAGATATCTCCAACATGTCCTTCACAAAGAAGGGGCTTTTTTCTCAATAGTAAAAACTGGCATGACTTGGCCTTCATAAAACGCTCCCAAAAGGGATATGCCGATTTTTGCTAAAGCCCGTGAATCAAGGCCGCTATATTCATGCTTCATTCAAAACAAAGCTTAGGCCAGCAGGCCAAAGGAGGAAATATGAGTATGAACATAGGGACTGCTGCCATCAGTCATGCGTCCCAAACTTACGCAGCTGAGACCTGTGTCCCTGATGCGTATCATTTTTCAAAATCACAATCGACCGGTACGCGCTTCATCATGATGCTCACCGCGATTGCCGCCGGTGTGTTTGCCGGTCGCGTCATGCATAGCGCGATGTCGGTGGAGATGGCACTCACTGGCTTGTTTGTGTTGCTGGCTTTTGTCGGCGGCTTGCTGTCTACCTGGTCTCCTTGCGGTTATTCAAGTTTAAGTTTATTGAGACCGGCAGGCCGCTACTCATTCGGCTCGGTTGCCCGTTGGGCGCCTACCTTTTTCACGCATGCCGTGGGCTATGCCATCGGTGCTGTGGTGCTCGGTGGCGCGCTGGGTGGTGTCAGCTGGCTGCTGTTTGCCGAAGTGCCATTGCAGTACTCGGTGATCGGCCTGGCAGTGCTGGCGATTGGTTACGGTTTGCACCAGTTTGGCTTTTTGAAGATGCCTTATCCGCAACGCCGTGCGCAAGTACCACATGATGCACGCTTCCGCTTCCGTTCCTCTGTGATTGGCCTGCTGTATGGCTTCTCGCTGGGCATGAACTACCTGACTTATGTGCAAACGCCGATGCTGTACATCGTGACTGGCGTGGCTTTGCTCAGTGGTGGTGTCAAGGCGGGCATTGCCGTGATCGCCGTATTCAATATCGGTCGCTGCTTGCCAGTGGCAGTTAACTTCTTACCTGTTAAGGATCAGTCGGTTCAAGCCTGGTTGGCCCGTTGGCAGGAAAGTGCAGTTGAAGTTGATGGTTTCCTGTTATTGGCGATCGCTTCAGCAGCTTTAATGCTGGTGATGCTGTAAGCCGGTAGCAACACCAGACGCAATAGCAAGTTCTATCCATTTAAAAATATTAGGAGGATTTATGACAACATTCGATCATCCATCGATGATTCGTCAAGCTAAGCCGACAGGCTTGGCGGGGGGGCTGGTTTTGGCAGCACTCATGCTATCCAGCAGCCTGGCCATGGCGGATGCAACGCCAAACCAGCTCGGTTCAGAGATCACTGCCAAGTTGCAGGATGAAACATCTATCGCAGTGGCACCACCTAGCGATTCCAAACGTGTTTACGTGATGGATCCAGGTAACTTCCATATGACATCTACTGTTTATTCAATAGATGGCAAATCCAGCAAGCTGCTCGGCATGACCGATGCCGGTAAATTGCCTAACGTTATGGTGGCGTCAGATGGCAAGTTTTTAGCCATCGCCAATACCATGTATTCCCGCGTGGCCCGTGGCAAGCGTGATGATTATCTGGAGTTAATTGATACCAGAACGCATGAGCCGATTGCCGATATCGATATTCCAGAAGGCCGCTTCCTGACCGGTGTGTTCGAGCGTACGGCTGGTTTGAGTGTTGATGACAAGCACTTGCTGTTCCAGCAGTTCTCACCTTCACCTGGTGTCGGTCTGGTGGACCTGGAGAAAAAAGCCTTCGTGAAAATCATGAATGTGCCGGATTGCTACCATATTTTTCCAACGGCAAACCAGAACTTCTTCATGCACTGTCGTGATGGTTCTTTGATGCAGTTCACCTATGACAACAAGGGCAATACCAAGCAGAAGCCAACCAAGGTATTCCATACTGAAAAAGAGTATCTGCTGAATAACCCGTACTACTCAAACTCAAATAACCACCTGGCCTGGCCGACGTACGAAGGCAAGATTTTTCAGGCGAAATTATCTGAGACCGGTGCCGAGTTCCTCAAACCAATTGAAGTGTTTACCGACAAGGAAAAAGCGGACAAATGGCGTCCAGGTGGCTGGCAAACCCTAACTTACCACAAAGCACGTAATGAGCTGTATTTGCTGGCAGACCAACGCGAAAAATGGACGCACAAATTGCCTAGCCGCTATGTGTTTGTGGTTGACGCGACCTCCGGCAAACGCCTGCGTCGTATCGAGTTGAAGCATGAAATCAACTCTATCGCTGTGAGCCAGGATGAAAAGCCGTACTTGTACGCGGTGTCTGAAGAAGCGAAAACACTGTTCACTTTTGATGCTGTGAGCGGCAAGGCCTTATCCAGTATTGATGAACTGGGCCGTGCACCTTCCATGATTTTCATTGCGGATAAGTGAGATCGATATGGACTCGATGGTGAATGATCCTACCGTTGCGATATTCGCGTCATTGTTTGTGGCGCTGATTCTCGCAGCAGCAGCAATTCCCAAGCTCCGCAGTCAGGATGAGTTCCTGGGCGTAGTGGCCAACTACAAGCTTTTGCCTAATTTTCTGGTTGCACCTTTTGCCAAGTTATTGCCATGGGTGGAACTGGGATGCGCAATCGCCTTGCTGGTGCCTTCACTACGCACCACGGCCGCCTGTGTGGCTGCCGGGCTGTTCATGCTGTTCTCTTTCGCCATTGCGGTGAATGTCGGCCGTGGCCGCACCCACATTGATTGTGGTTGTGTGCGCCGCCCGACCAGCATGAGCCGTATCGGTATGTTTCACGTGCTGAGAGCCTTGGCCCTGGCTGGAATGAGCTTGTATGTCGCTGCAGTGCCGTTGGAGATATCTGGCATTAGCATCGAATCAGCCCTGACTGCATTGGCTTCGGCCGTCATGCTGTCACTGATTTACATGGCGGCAGACCTGATGGTTGGCTTTCCAGCGACCAAACATAAATTAGAAATCTATAAAGGAAATTCAAATGACTAGTGGAATCTTGATTGCATCAAATGTGCTGTTGTGGGGAGCATTTTTGGCATTGGCAGCATTAATGCTGGGCGTGATCCGTCAAATTGGCTTGTTACATGAACGTTCAGCACCGCTGGGCGCCATGATGATAGACCACGGTCCGGATGTCGGCGAACGTTCACCGATTTTCAACGTGAACACCTTCGACGGCGAGCCAGTGCTGGTCGGCCGCTCCATCACCCCGGGCCGCCCAAGCTTGCTGATGTTTACCGGCCCATCCTGCCCGATCTGCCAGAAACTGTTGCCTATCATTCGCTCAGTGGCAGCGATTGAAGAGACTGACGTGATTCTGATCAGTGACGGTACCCAGGCTGAGCATCGCCAGTTCCTCAAGGATCACCCGTTGGATGGTGAGTTGTATGTGGTTTCTGCCGAGATTGGCATGCGCTACCAAGTATCAAAAGTACCTTACGGCGTGTTGCTGGATCAGGACGGCAAAATCCTGGCTAAAGGCCTGTGCAATACCCGTGAGCATGTAGAAAGCCTGTTTGAGACTATCCGTCATGGCCACTCAACCTTGCAGAACTACCTCAAGGATGAAAACACTGCCCCTAAATTTAAACAAGTGACCGCGAACAAAGTGCATTAAGCGCTGGTTCACGTCTTGATTACGGAGAGAGTAAACGAAATGAAAAAAGAAACTGGGTTTGACTCAAAAATTGAGAAGCTGGCACGGACCACCGCCAGCAAAACCGGCCGCCGTGGCTTTATCGGCCGCCTGGGTGGCTTCCTGGTCGGTTCTGCCTTGTTACCATTGTTGCCGGTAGACCGCCGCTCACGCCTGGGTGGTGAAGTGCAGGCAGCTACCACGGGTAACCTGACCAGAAGTGGCTTCAAGCCGCAGGACAAAGACCCCAAGGCTTGTGACTACTGGCGCCATTGTACGATCGACGGCAACCTGTGTGACTGCTGCGGCGGTACTTTGACGTCTTGCCCACCAGGCAGCAGTCTGTCACCAAGCTCATGGGTGGCCAGTTGTTACAACCCGGGTGATCAGCAGACTTACCTGATTGCCTACCGTGACTGCTGTGGTAAGCAAACTTGCGGCCGTTGTAACTGCGTGAATACACAAGGTGAATTGCCGGTGTACCGCCCTGAGTTCAACAACGATATCGTCTGGTGCTTTGGTGCTGACAATGATGCCATGACGTATCACTGCACCATTTCACCGATTGTGGGTAAAGCAAGCTAGCGCTTGTTGTCAAAGAAAAATCAGTATGTGGTTTAGAAGCTTAATCTTGTTTAGAAATTGGGTTCTAATCGTAAGCACGCTGATGGTGGCGAATACTGCCTGGTCCGCAAATCTTCCTCCGAGGGAAAAATTCAAGCGGCCAGACAGTATTCCATCACCCCTGTCTAACCCCCTGACCGTGGAAAAAGCCACGCTGGGAAAAACCCTGTTTTTCGACCAGCGCCTTTCAAGGTCAGGCGGGATGGCTTGTGCCACTTGTCACTCCCCAGACCAGCGCTGGAGTGATGGCCGCACGTTGCCATTGCAGGCAGAAGGCGTCAGCAATGCCCGTCGCACGCCGACAGTATTAAACAGTGCATGGTTGAGTGCACTCATGTGGGATGGCCGCGCCAGCACCCTTGAAGCACAGGCCGTGTTGCCAATCACCACCGCACACGAAATGAATTTTGACCTCGCCAGTCTGGTGAGTCGTTTACAGCAAATTCAGGGCTATCGCCCCTTGTTTACCCAGGCCTTTGGCGATGACAGTATTAGCCAGCAGCGGATCACGCAGGCCCTGGCCAGTTTCCAGCGTACGCTGGTGTCCAATATTGCCCCGTTTGACCGCTGGGTAGCAGGCGACGAAGAGGCCATCAGCGAATCCGCCAAACGTGGCTTTGCTGTGTTTAACGATAAAAATAAAGCCAATTGTGTGGCTTGCCATAGTTCATGGCGGTTTACCGACGATAGCTTTCATGACATTGGCCTGCCGAGCAAAGATCTAGGCCGGGGCGCCAAAGTACCTGCACAAGTGACCTTGATGCAGCATGCGTTTAAAACCCCCTCTTTGCGCGACCTGTCGATTGAAGGGCCTTATATGCATGATGGCTCCATCCGTGGCCTGAAAACCGTGATCAAGCATTACAAAAGTGAGGCCATCCAGCGCGAGAGCCTTTCCAAGGATATGCAAAAGTTTGAACTGTCAGACTTGGAAGAAAGTGACCTGATCGCTTTTATCCAAAGTCTGGACGGTGGTGCCCTGAAGGTGCAGGCACCAGTGATGCCTGAATAGCAATCGTTGAATGGTCGTGAGGGTGGTGGGTAGATGAAAACGTTTTTGCCTGGATTAATGAGCGCATCGCGCAAACTGTCCGCCTGGATAGGCCTGTATGCCTTGCTGGTGTTGCTGGCACTGTATCTCGCCAGCTGTAGCGCGGCGAGTCACGCGCCGTTGAAACAGTCTGCTGGTGATCCTGCGCATAGTCATCGCATGACGCTGTCTGACCATGAGTTTGCGCCTGTGGATTTTGAGCCGCAACCGGGCGACACCATCACCATCCGCAACCGTTCGGATATTTCGCACAGCATTTATGTGACTTACCCGGACGGCACCATGGTGAATCTGGGGGTGCAAACCCCGGGCACCACTGTCCATTGGCAAGTGCCCGCCGATGCCAAAGGCGAGTTTGTGCTGCAATGCTGGATACATCCGATTATTCGCGCCAATTTGCTGGTAAATGCTGTGAACGTGTCCTCTTCTGTTTCCAAGTCTGATTCACCCAGGCTCACCCGTCAGGAGGTTCTATATGGCCGACAAAACATTTGTAGCAGCAGAAATCGCCGAGCCTGAACGGCGTAAAGTTTTTCGCAAAATTTTCCGCCAGTTAGGCGCGGCGACCGTCATTACCATGTTTGGTAAAGCGGTGCTCGATTCACGTCCGGCGCGTGCCGCCAGCGTACTCAGGCCGCCAGGCGCCTTGCCTGAGCCGGAGTTTAATGCCGCCTGTATCCGCTGTGGCTTGTGCGTAGAAGCCTGTCCCTATGATATTTTGCACCTGGCCAGCTGGAGTGATCCGGCACCGACCGGCACGCCTTATTTTGTTGGCCGCAGGGACCCTTGCCGCATGTGTCCGGATATCCCGTGCGCACGTGCCTGCCCGACAGGGGCATTGAGCCCATTACTGACCGATATTAAAAAAGCCGATATGGGCGTGGCGGTATTGGTCGGGCATGAGACCTGTCTCAATTACAAAGGCCTCACTTGCAGTATTTGTGTGCGCGTCTGCCCGATTATTGGTGAGGCGATTTCGCTCAAGTCGATTAAAAATGAACGCGGCGTATTGCAGATTCCCACCGTCGATAGCAGCAAATGCACCGGCTGCGGCACCTGTGAAAAACACTGTGTGCTCTCGGAAGCGGCCATACGCGTGCTGCCACGTGAGTTAGGTTTAGGCGTTGAAGGCGCGCAATCGGTAGGACGCTGGTAAACCTATGCGACGCCTGCAAGCCGTGCTCTATCGCAATCGCTGGCTATTCAGCCGGCGTATCGTGCAGTTGCTGATTATTGCCGCCTTTGCCGTTGAGTTAGCTGCGGGCGGTTATTTTGCGCAAGGTAATTTGTCTTCCAGTGTCTGGTTCGGCATTGGCCTCACTGACCCTTATATCTGGCTACAATCGTTGTTTGCCGGGGCGCCGTTGGGCAAAGCTGCCCTGATTGGTGTGGTCATTGTGGCCGTGTTTTACCTGTTGTTGGGTGGCCGTATTTATTGCAGTTGGGTGTGCCCGATTAACCTGGTGACTGACCTTTCTTATTGGCTGCGGCAAAAGCTCAATATCAAAAGCAATTACACCTTGTCGAAGAACCTGCGGGTGGCGATTTTGGTGTTATCGCTACTGCTGTCGCTGCTTTCCGGCACCCTGGCCTGGGAGACGATTAACCCGATTACCTTGTTCCAGCGCGAACTGATGTGGGGTTCCGTCGCCGGTGCCACCGTGTTGGCCAGTATTTTCCTGTTCGATATTTTTGTCACGCGCCGTGGCTGGTGCAGCCATATTTGCCCGGTAGGTGCGTTTTACTCCGAGCTGGGCCGGGTAGGCCGTTTACGCGTCAAAGCCACACAGGCAGGCGCCTGCCACGGCTGTGCCGAATGCATCAAAGTCTGCCCTGAGCCGCATGTGCTGGCGCCAGTGGTTTCTAAAAAAGCAACGTATGTCACGCATGGTGATTGTACCCGCTGCGGGGCTTGCCTGGACCAGTGTTCCACCGGCGCACTCGCCATGAACCTGAGTTTTAAAAAAACAAGTGCCTTTAAAGGGATCCCCGTCGTCAGCAGTGACTAACAGCTTGTTTCAGGCGCATGACAATGCTGGTAGGTGATGCCGATTTTTGCCATCAGACATCGGTATTGACCATTAGAATTCTCTTACCAAATACACTGGATTTCATGATGAACACTCAATCAAAATATGCATGGTTAGCCATGCCTGGCCTTACCAGCTTGCTGTTTATTGCCGCGCTGGGTTTGACCTCACAAGCCGCCTGGGCTGATGGCACAGCACTGGCCGACAAAGGCGGTTGCCTGGCTTGTCACAACGTCGATAGCCGCAAGGTTGGTCCGGCATTTAAAGACGTGGCTGCCAAATATAAAGGCCAGGATGTACAGGCCACATTAATCGAAAAAATTAAAACTGGCGGCCGTGGTAATTGGGGTGTGTTGCCTATGCCACCTAACGCGGGCAAGTTGAGCGATGACGAATTCAAAGAAGTGGTGCAGTGGATTACTTCTTTATAAGAAAATGGTTGATCTCCATTCTGACGGGGCTTTTGCCCCGTTTTTTTATGCCTGTGGCGGACGCGAGTCTGTTTTTCAGTCAATAAACCATGACTTTTAGCTAAGAAGCGTTAATTTTTTCGTTTCTGTGACGTTATTTCAGGTATTGAATACCGAACAAGATGTGAGCGCAAAAATGTTGAATGATGAACAGCGACGATTGGAAAAACTCTACGCGTTAGGGTTACTCGACTCTGAGCCTGAAGATTTCTTCGACACTATTACCCGCGTTGCCTCAACGATTCTTGAGACGCCGATCTCTCTGATTTCATTGGTGGATGAACATCGGCAATGGTTTAAATCCAAGCATGGGGTTGAGGTATCAGAAACCGCGCGCGACATTTCTTTTTGCACGCATGCCGTTGAAAGCGGTGAGCAGCTGATTGTAGAGAATGCGCTGACTGATGAACGCTTTGCCAATAATCCGCTGGTATTGAATGCGCCCAATATCCGTTTTTATGCGGGCATCCCGATCAAAAGCCTGGAAGGTTATGCACTAGGCACGCTCTGTGTCATTGATGAAAAGCCCAAGAAACTCACTGAAAGAGAGTTAGCGGCACTGAATGACCTGGCGCATCTTGCCACAAGGGAGCTGCAGTTCCGTGAGCGTATGCTGGAAGCCAAGCAGTCGATTCAAACCTCCGAAAGCAAGTTTAAAACCCTGTTTGAAAATGCGGCCATCGGCATTGCCATGGTCAAGCCAAACGGCAGCTGGCTAGAAGTGAACGAGGAGTTGTGCCGCATTGTTGGTTATTCCAGGGCGGATTTATTGACGCTGACGTTTCAGGATATTACCTTACCTGAGGATTTAAACACTGATTTAAACCTGCTGGATCAATTAGTCGCTGGCAAGTTAGATTGTTATCAGCTCGAAAAAAGATATATTAAACAAGATGGCACCGTGGTTTGGGTGGAGCTGACCGTGACCAAGCAGCTCACCGCTACTGGTGGGTTGGATTACTTTGTGGCGATTGTCAGAGATATTCAAAGCGCCAAAGAGACAGAAATCGCGCTGACATTGCTGCGTAAAACGCTGGAGGATAAAGTGAGCCAGCGTACCGAAGAGCTCAAGCAGGCAAACAAGGCCATGCTGGCAGCCTATCAGGAAAAAACGGCCTCGGAGCAGTTGTTGCAAAACGCAGAGCTAGAGCTGCGCACCATTTTGGATAATGCCAACGATGCTTATGTATGCATGGATGCTGACGGGATTGTCAAAGCCTGGAATAAGCAGGCTGAGCATATTTTCGGTTGGGGCGATGAAGAGGCGATCGGCCGCAAGCTGGATAAACTGATTATCCCGAATGAGTTGCAGCAGGCGCATCGTGCAGGCATGCGGCGGTTCGCGCTGGAAAAGAAATCTGACATGATGGGCAAGCGCATCGAACTGGAGGCGATCAGGAAGGATGGCGTACGTATCCCGATTGAGCTGCAAGTGAACGTGCTGGAGATCAATGAGCAAGTCCTGTTCACCTCGTTTTTGCGCGATATTACCGATAGAAAACAACTCGAAAGCTTGCTCAAAAATGAGGCTCGCAATGACCCATTAACCGGCCTGCCGAACCGGCGCAAGTTGGAAGAAATTCTGCCTATTGCCGTGCAGCGCGCTAAAGCTAATCAAACCACGCTGTCTATTTTATTTGTTGACCTGGATGGCTTTAAAGCAGTCAATGATACCTATGGCCACAATGTGGGCGACATGCTGTTGCGCGAAGTGGCCAACAGGATAGACAAGTCCACGCGCCAGTCTGACACGGTGGCCCGCTATGCCGGTGATGAGTTCATCATTGTGCTGGAGGGGGTGGGCCAGGTCGCTGACGCGAGCAGGATTGCAGAAAAAGTGCTGCGTGCGATTTCTGAGCCGTTTCATTTTAACCAGGTGACCTTAAATATCACCGTCAGTATCGGTATCGCCTATTACACCAGTGAGCATTCTCAAGAGACGCAACCGACCGAATTGATCCGGCAAGCGGACAAAGCCATGTACACAGCCAAGAAAAACGGCAAAAATGGCGTGTTTATGGTTGAAACGGTGTAGGTCGTTATTGAGGCAGGTTCGACTTGCCACTGCCAGTGATCTTAACGTATGAAAATAATATACATGGCGTCCTGCATGGGCGTATAGTTAATCCAAACCCTCTCGGAACCCCCCTTTACCTTCTCCTCTTTGTGGTTGTTTGAGGTCTTCTCACTTAAGTCATTGTTTTTAGTTGTCGTTTTAAGCCTCTTTCTCGTGCTTCCCTAGTAGCGCTTTTACTTCAGTGGCATGCGTTTGTAGTCGTATAGATTCACAACGTAACACGTAGTGTGCGTGGGTGTCTTCGTGATTGCTGCTCTTTTATCCCTGACTCGCCCCCGTCTAGATAGCTCTAAAGGAGCAAACCATGGATAGAAAAGTATTTTTCAGTGATGGTGGTGTCATCATCAGCGACAGCCGCTTTATCGCCAGCGGCTATATATACAACATACGTGACATTATTTCAGTGCAGCTGGGTGTGGTTGAGCCGCCGCGAAGTCTGGCGGTTTTCATTCTCTCTATCGGATTATTATTTCTGCTGACCGAAGGCGCGCTATTTGTCGTGGGCGGTTGTTTAATTGCGCTTGGTGCGATGACTTGGCTATTTGTCAAAACGAGCTATGTTGTGGTGATAAAGACTGCCACGGGCGAGCATAAGGTACTGAAAGATAACAATAGCCGCTATATTGAGCAGGTCATTCGGGCGCTGGATGCGGCGTTGATTAATCGAGGCGTATCTGCGGTGAGTGGCGCTGCGCATGTGCGAGGGACATCTCACGTCACGCATACGGATTTTCCGCCGATGTCACCGCCACTTATTGAGTGAGGCGGTACTTGCTACTCGTCTTCACTGAAGGCGCCGTGAAAATCGATCAGTTCGATCACACCTTTGGCGCGCATATGGCCAATAAAGCCGCTGCCTTCTTTTGTTAGCTGGCTTTCTTGCGATTGCCTGCCTTCCCGAATGTCGCCATTGGCCCTTAACGGACGGCGGAAAACGGCTTGATGAAACCTGAGTGACGCCTCGCCTATGCCTTTGCGTTTACACTTTTCCAGGTCCAGCACGGTGATCAGGTAGCTCTCGGCACCTTGTATGCCCTTGCTAAACTGAAAATCAATCACACCAACCTGCTCGCGATTGAGTAAGACAACAATTTCCTCGCCTGTTTCGTTGAGATTTAGGGTGTAAGTCTGGCCATCTTTTGCCAGAAACGTTTTTTGATGCATATCGGTATCCTTTATGTCTGTGCCAACACAGGGTTTGCACCTTATTCAAGGTCAGTATAGCGGTTACTCGTCACCAAAAATCCTCACTTAATTGTTATCAATAGTTAATTATTGACATTTTAGTGTTAAAATTTTATTCCTCGATAACAATGGAGATGCGCTATGGAAGAAGCAATCTATTTCAGCCATCAAGGCGTAAGCGTCAGTAACAGTCGCTTTATTGTTAACGGTAAAACCATCGCCATTAAAAGCGTGACCACCATAGAGCGCAGAATCCTCAAGCCCCAACTCGGCTTCGCCCGCGTCTGTCTATTCGGTGGCCTGGCGCTGTTGTTTGGTAGCGGCAGCCTGCCGCTCGTTGGTATCTTCTCCATTATTTATGGAGGTGTGCTATGGTTCCTGGCCACTCCCAGATATTCAATCGTCATCCACACGCCAGCAGGTGAGCACCAGGCACTAGTCAGTGAAAGCAGTCTGGATGCAGAAAACGTGCTCACAGCTTTGAATGTGGCGATTGCTTTAAGAGGCGATGCCAGCTAGGCACTATTTGAGATTGTTGAATGGCTGCGTTTTCCGCAGCCATTCAATCATGAAGCACAGGCCGATGCAAAACGGACACTTATCACCCCGAGAGTTTCTGCTCTAACTCTTTCAGTCGTGCCTCCAAGGCGGCAATCTTTTGATCACGCGCCTGAATCGCGGGCATGACATCCTCTACTTTTAAAAGCTTGGGGATATGTTTAGGACAATTCGCATCCCAGGCCTTGATCGTAAACACAATCACACGCTCCGCCCTGGCCGGGTAATCCGGCGAAGAGACGCGGGCCGCCAAGTCATGGTCGCCAGTCACCACCTTGGCTTCTCCCCAGATTTTGATGCGTTGCGCATTGGCATAATCCATCAAAAATAGCTGTGCTTTCGGGTTTTCATCCAGATTGCCTGCGGTGATGTATTGCTTGTTACCGGCATAATCCGCAAAGGCCAGTGTTTGTTCGTCGAGCACATGTAAAAAACCACGCGGGCCGCCGCGATGCTGCATATAAGGTTGCCCCTGGGCATTGGCAGTCGCCATATACATGCTGGATTGCTCAGCAATAAACTCGGCAAGCACAGGCGTCACGCGAGACTCCCAGCCACGTGTGCTCTCGAATTTCGCATAACCTGCTCTTGAGCCATTTTCTTCTTGTCTGGCTTTCACCGCCGGGGTGAACACGATATCGCTGGGTGATACTAAATCTGCAACCAAATGTGTCGTCATGATTTTCTCCTGGCTTTGTTTACGCATGGGCAAATTTTAGTCAATAATGTGAATGAGAGAATCAGGGCTAGCCGCAATACATTATTTCGCCCGGAGAACGTAATGGGAGAAAGACCATCGACCAGTTTCACTTAATGAGAGTGTTTGCGAGTGTTGCCGAGGAGGGTGGGTTTGCGGCTGCTTCACGCAAACTGGATATTTCTCCGGCTGCAGTGACGCGTGCGATTGTGGCGCTGGAAGAACAACTTGGCGCCAGGTTATTACAAAGAACGACGCGTAATGTGCGCTTCACCGATGCGGGCCGCCAGTATTACGACAATGTGCGGGCCATTTTGGCCAGTATTGCAGAGGCCAATGAAGCGGTCGCAGACAGTAACACCACACCACGCGGCACGCTTTCCATCACCGCGCCGGTGATGTTCGGGCGTCTGTTTGTCATGCCTTGCATGATTGATTACATGCAACGTTATCCGCAGGTAAAAATGATTGCGCATTTAGTCGACCGCGTGACCAATCTGGTCGATGAAGGCATGGATGTGGCCATCCGTATCGGGCACTTGCCTGACTCCGGGTTGCGGGCCATTAAAGTAGGGCAGGTCAGACGCGTGCTATGCGCATCGCCAGCTTATCTCGAAAAATTTGGTACGCCGCAATTGCCCGCTGACCTGGCCAAGCATGCCATTATCGCCTCAAGTGCCGTTTCACCGCATACCGAATGGCGCTTTCAATCCGATGGCGAGCCTTTATTGGTCAGGATGGATCCGCGCCTGACTGTCACCAGCAATGATGCGGCTTTAGCTGCTGCAACAGGTGGACTAGGCATCGCGCGCCTGCTGTCATATCAAGTATGGAACGAGGTAGATCGTGATGCCTTGCGCCTGATCCTTGAGCCATTTGAAGAAGCGCCATGGCCGGTGCATGTGGTGCACCGGGAAGACAAATTAGGTTCTTCTAAAGTCCGTCGTTTTATAGATGAGATGGTGGAGTATTTACGTCGTCAGCCAACTTTAAATCCCAAATGATATTACGCTCAGCGAAACAATCCATTTCTCGCTGAGTCGTTTTTCCAGTTGCTTTCCACTCCTAAAATTCTGGTGTCAATCACGACATTACCTGATCAAAGGAGAACCACATGAAAGCAGCCATCATTATTTTTTCAGACCCAACACACGGCGGCGAAGACGCACTAGGCCGCGCATTTAATGGCCTGGCCGCCGCCTACGACTTCAAGCAGAAAAACATAGAAGTCGCTATTTATTTTCAAGGTACGGGTACGCGTTGGGTCAGCCATGTCACCAAAGTTGGTCATCCGCTATATCAACTTTACGCGGCAGTCTCCGATGTGGTCGTCGGTGTTTCATGCGGATGTGCAGATGTATTCGGTGCGCGTGAGGATGCGGAGCTAAACGGCTTTCATCTGGTCACTGATAACAGTGTGCCAGGAACCTCCGGACTGCCAAGCATCGCCCAGTTATCACATGACGGGTACACGATTTTCAGTTTTTAATAATATTAAAACCTCACAACTAGGCCACTATTTAAAGGAGTCTGGCTGTGAGTGCATTGATTTTTTTGCAGTCTTGATTTGCCGTTCTCGCCTGATGTCAGACTATTTACATAAAATAATCTGATTTTTGTTACAATAAAAACTGATTGTTGTTACAATAAAATCCATGGACAGTGAAGACAAAAAAAATGGTGGCAAACGGCCTGGTTCAGGACGCAAGCTTGGGACGGGTACCTATAAGGAAAATACCAGTGTCATTCGTGTGCCTGACAGCCAAAAGCCGGTCATCGCCAATTTTCTGGAGGCGTATGCGAAGAAGCAGCGCCTTCAACAACTGGAAGGCCAGCTGGATAGTGTCGCGGAGTTTACACAGCTATGTGAAGAGCTGGATAACTTAAGCCTGCCACTGTATCAGTCCAAGGTGCCCGCTGGGTTGCCATCCCCGGCAGATAGCGATGAAGAGTCGCGGATGGACCCCAATGGCTACCTGATTGATGACCCGACAAATACCTTTTTTGTCACGATCCAGGGGGAGTCGATGATCGAAGCGGGCTTGCTCCCCGGCGATAAGGCTATTGTGAATAAAAGAAAGCAGGCCTCGATAGGTGACATCGTGCTGGCAATGATTGATGGTGAGTTCACGATCAAGACCTTAGCCAAGCAGAAGAACGGTGATCCCAAGTTATTGCCGGCCAACTCCTCAGGTAAATATGAACCCATTCTCATCCAGGGCCGCATGCAGTTCGCCATCTGGGGTGTTGTCACCGGATCTTTCAGAAAGTTTTAATCATGACACGTAAAAACATTATTTCAGCCAACTGGACGAATGCCGTGTGCCGGGCAAACGGCATCAATATTCACTATTTAAGAACAGGCGGCAACAAGCCCACCTTGATTGCGCTGCATGATCTCACCGCCAGTGGCGCGTGCTGGTCACAATTGGCACGTGAGCTTGAAGACCACTTTGACATTATCATGCCGGATGCGCGCGGCCATGGTCAGTCAAGTGCCCCTCTGCATGGATACACCTATCAAGACCACGCCAATGACGTGATCGAACTGATCAGAACGCTAGACATTCAATCGCCTTACCTGCTCGGCCACTCAATGGGCGGCATGACCGCCGCCATGGTTGCCAGCCGCTTAGGCTTTGCGATTGAAGGCATCGTGCTGGCAGACCCGACATTCATCAGCCCTGAGTGGCAGGGCCAATTGGATGAACGTGAGGCAGTGAAACAGCACCGCCAGATATTGCGCTCCAGTAAATCAGAGTTATTTAAAGAAGCCAAAGCCAAATATCGCTATCGTTCATCTGAGATGCTGGAACATATTGTACAAGCCAGGTTCCGCACCAATCCGCGTGCTTTCGATGTGCTGATTCCGCCGCACCCGGAATTTGATGAATTGGTACGCAATATTTACGTCCCTACTTTATTGGTACTGGGCAGCGAAGGCATCGTCTCTGCCGAAACCGCCCGTGAGTTGCATGCACTTAACCCAGACCTGCAATACAAACTCATTCCTGATGTCGGGCATGGGCTGCCATATGATGAGCCTGAACGTTTAGCGGCTGCGATTGATGCGTTCTTAAAGCCGAAATCAATCACGCCACGACATATGGAAACACCAAGCAGATTTTCTGTTCATGCGGCACGCGCGTATTAGGGGTGGATAAGTTGCTGATGGTGCGCCGGAACGGATGAAAGTGAGCAATGGTCATCCTCAGTTGACCATCCTTTGATGGCAGGATGATCTTCACCGCTAATTCTCGGCGCGTGCTTAACAGTGATGACACTTATTCTTTTGTCCTCACTCGCTGCAGTGTTTCAGTTGGGTACTCTCCAAACAGTTCTTTATAGTACTTTGAGAAAAGGCTCATATGGACAAAGCCCCATCTTGAGGCCGCTTCGCAAATGCTGGCTTTTTCACTGGGGTAAGTGATTAAATCCATGCGTACTTTATGGAGTTTGAGATTCCGCATATAGGTTAATGGTGTAATGCCTAATGCGCGTGCAAATGCTGAGTTCAACGTTCTACGCCGAATGCGCAAATGGTCGCATATCTCGTCAATGCTTAACGGGAAGCCGTCTCTCGATAGAGTGAGATGCCTGACCCGGTTGACGATATATCTTGGAATCTTGTGATCAAAATAGAATGGATGAGCATTTTTGCTGGCCAGCATGAGAGCATGCATAGATGAGGCGAGTAAATCCTCTTCATAGTTTTCCCAGCTTTCATTCCGGTGCGCTTTATTTGAGTCCTCGTAAACAGAGTGAAGCCCGTATGTGAGTGTTTTTAACAGGCGACCGGAGGCTTCGTTGTGTAGCATTTCTACAGGTTTGATGGTGCTGACGGCCTCTTCAAATCCTGACCATTCAATTTTCTTTGCGAAGGCTTGCATCCTGCTGATGGGAATCACCGCTGCAATGATTTCAGAGTTGGCAGAAGTTCTGAAATACAACTCGGTATTTTTCCCTAGTGTGATTAAAGAGAGGGGTTTCACAGGTAGCAGTCCCCAGGTTGAGTCACCCTCAACGATGGTGGGCAATCCTATGACCAGGCAATCTTTAGGCGCGCTGGCAATTTGGTCGACCGCGCGGTTCATCTTCTCGCTAAAAATCTGGATACCGCTGTGATGAATGCTCTTGATGGAGCCTGAGAATCCGCCCTTTCCAAGCTGCGTGTAATCCTGCGACCAAAAGGGTAAAGCTTCTGCTTGCTCAATGACATCGGAAGACTCACGCTTAATCAAATGAAAGTCTGTACTGGCAATGATGTCAGTTCGTTCTAAAAAGTCACAATTCCCCATGTTTTTGCTCCTAATTGACAACACCCGTCATATGCATGAGCTTTTGTTCGCTGATTTCTCTCATGAATTCAGCTGGTTAGCTCTTTTTGTTTTTATCAGGACGCTCAGTGTTTTGATATCCGGTGTCTTGATCTATGTAGGAGGGTTAACTTATCTCGAAAAATACACCCCGGCAATACTTCAAAGGTATTAAGACTTAGTGGGAATGGTAAAAACCGGCAGGTGGTAGTAAAAAGTGGCATCACAGTCATCGCGGTAGCTCTAAATGCAACTGCATGCCAGTTCTTTCTATATTTAAAAAAATAACCTCGCTATTGTTGAATTGCATCATTGCACTATTTATTTGCTGATGGCGATCAGGCGTTGTTGAGGATATTCAATAAAAGATGAAGTGAGTACAAGTTCAAAAAATAAAAGTATTCAACGTAGTTCAAATAATCAATCTTGGCGAATAGCCTCACCTTTTAGGCATCGGTCAGTAATAAGTAATTATTAAAAATATGATATGCGATTTGAAAGGGAGTACATGGAAAAGAGTAAAGGAATCATAGTCTGTAGCTTCTTCCTGGCATTTGGAGGAAGTTCGGTAGCACTGGCTGAAGAGGCCGTGCAGCGCGATAACGAAGAGCAAAGTGGGGCAAAGAGTTCGCCGCACCACTGGTCGATGACGGCGGGCGCGTATAGCGATTACTTGTTCAGGGGCTTGTCATTCGCAAAACACGGTCAGTTTTATGCGAGCATCGATTATTCGCATGACAGTGGATTTTATGCCGGGTTTGGTTACGGGACTGTGCATAGAGATGCGGTTTACGGCAACACCTATGAAACGGATTATTATGTTGGGTATAGAAAGGCCATTACAGAAGACCTTGCGATTACTGGCGAGATTTTCAATTTTACCTATCCCCAAGGCTATACGTTCACCGGTGAAAATTCCGACGTGGTCGAGATGATTCTAAAGGTCGACTATAAAGGCTTGAATGTGAAGTACTACCAGGCATTGACGGACTGGTTCGGCTATAACACCAATTCTCTTGGCACAACCACCTACCGAGGAAAGCCTGTCGGGCATGGTAGCTCAAGAGGAACAAACTACATTGATGTCAATTACACCGGCAAAGTCCCCACCACGGATACCAACTATAATATTCACATCGGACATCAGGTGGTTGAAAATTACAGCGTTGGCAACTACACGGATATGTCAGTCGGGATTAGTCGCGCATTCGAATTTGCCGGCTCGAAGGGGTGGAATGCCGGTATTAGCTACATCCACTCTATTACCAAAAAAGGCTGGTATGTCGATGCGTCGGGTGACGACCTTGATAAAAGCAGGTTCTATGGCTACATAAAGCATACGTTCTAAGCGCTAACGCAATCTTCATTCATACGATTTTTCCCTGGCCTCCTGCGCTTTTTCTCATCAGCAGGAGGCCTTTTTTCGTCTGGCTGGCTTGACTCAGGCCATGCCGTCCATCCTTGCTCTCTATTTACGTGCCGGTCAAAGCCATCCTATTCGATTCAACAGCGCGTGCTTGCTTATGCTTCTTTGAGAGTACCCCTTAGGTGTAATTGTCGGTTCATTTTGAAAACGATTTAATACAAACACTTTTCAAGTAACCCCAAAGGAGAACTGTAATGAGTAAACCGTTTCAATTTAAAAAACAGGCTATTAAAGATGACCAGCCTTCAATGAATGTGCCGAATGTACCAGCGTTCCTGGGTGATACATTCGTGTCTCAAGATAAAGACAAAACCATCTGTGCTGGTTTCTTCCACCTGCATGCCGGTAATGAATTAAGCTACTCATATGATTACGAAGAAATGAAAATCGTAGTAGCAGGCACTTTCATCATTTCTGATGACACCGGTCAAAAAGTGACTGCAACCGTGGGTGATGTATTGTATTTCCCAGCAGGCAGCAATGTGACTTTCAGCACACCAGATAAAGCAGTTGGCTTCTTCACTGGCCAACGTGCGCCTCTGTAATAACGCTTCAAGTTTCACCTCCTGATCCGCATTCCACGTAATGGCCTATTACGTGGAATGTTTCGTTTCTGCCCTCTCTTTCTATCCTGCCTAATCGATTCTGGCAATCAAGATCTAAGTAATCCTTACGGAGTAATCCTTAATGGCAATTGTCATGCTTGCGCACAAGTTTGAAAATTCAATCTCAAGTTCAGAAACAAGCTGATTTCCCCTCACATCCGAGTTGAACTTGCACTAAGAGGGGAGGCTAATGCCAGTTGGCCTCCCCATTTTTTTGGGGGTGTACAGGAATGGATATCAAAGCAATAAAGACCTCGTCACTGACAATCACTTGATTGAGAAAAGAGCATTATCTTGAATTCACCACTGCCATTGCCCATAGAAGATGTTCAAAACCTTGCTGATGGTCGCCAATTGGCCATCAATAAGGTAGGCATTAAGGCGATTCGTCACCCGATTAAGGTCAAGGATAAATCTGGTGACACGCAAGGCACGATTGCACTGCTGAATATGTATGTGCAATTGCCGCAGCACCTTAAAGGGACGCACATGTCCAGGTTTGTCGAGATTCTCAATCATCATGAGCACGAAATCTCGCTTGAAAATTTTTACCTGCTGTTACATGAAACAGCGCTCAAGCTTGAAGCGAAGTCCGGCTACATTGAAATGGCGTTTCCCTATTTCGTCAACAAGGCGGCGCCAGTGTCAGGTGTCAAAAGCCTGCTGGACTATGAAGTGACTTTTCTCGGTGAGATTTCGGAAGCCGGGCACGATTTAAAGGTACGCATCGTCATTCCGGTGACCAGCCTGTGTCCATGTTCAAAAAAGATATCTGCCTATGGTGCGCACAATCAACGCTCCCATGTGACGGTGACGGTGTCTTTCAATACATTGATGTGGGTTGAAGATGTCATCCGTTTAGTAGAAATGCAGGCGTCTTCTGAACTGTATGGGTTGTTAAAACGACCTGACGAGAAATATGTGACGGAGTTCGCCTACGACAACCCTAAGTTTGTCGAAGACATGGTGCGGGATATTGCCACGGCCTTTTACAAGGAAGCCCGTATCAAGAGTTTTGTTGTTGAGTGTGAAAACTTTGAGTCTATTCACAATCATTCGGCGTACGCCTGTATTACGAGCCAGGACCTGTAGGAGGGCAATCATGAATATTCCGGTAGAAAGTGCCTTGTTAAACCAGACTACATCAGTCAAGGCCTCTGTCACTTATAAAAAAACCAGAAAGCTCATTAGTCCCATTACTGAGATTATCGAAGAGATCCGGGCCGGTCGCATGGTTGTCCTGCTGGATGATGAAGATAGGGAAAATGAAGGCGACTTGGTGATGGCGGCTGAGCATGTGACTCCGGCGGCGATTAACTTCATGTCTAAGCATGGGCGTGGTTTGATTTGCTTAACGATTTCACCTGAACGTGGGCGACAACTCAACCTCAGCCCGATGGTGTCCCGTAATGGCACAAAAATGGGCACTAACTTCACGGCCTCTATTGAGGCCGCAGCAGGGGTTTCCACGGGTATTTCAGCGGCTGACAGGGCGCACACGATTAAAACCGCTGTACAGGCACATGCAAAACCATTGGATATTGTGAGCCCCGGGCATGTCTTCCCACTCATTGCCGAGAGTGGAGGGGTGTTGGTACGCGCAGGTCATACTGAAGCTGGATGTGACATCGCCAGGCTGGCAAATCTGGACCCCTCTGCCGTGATTTGTGAAATCCTCAAAGATAATGGCGAAATGGCACGTTTACCCGATCTTTTGGAGTTTGCGGCGCAATTTGACCTGAAGGTTGGCACGATCGCAGACTTGATTAGTTACAGAAGCCAAACAGAATGCCTGGTATCGCGTGTCGCCGAGCGGCTCATTGAAACCCCTTATGGACCCTTTCAGCTGATTGCGTATCAAGAGTCATTGGCGAATGAACTGCATTTGGCCTTGGTGAAAGGCACGATGAATAAAGAGAAAAGTATATTAGTCAGAGTGCATGAGCCCTTGTCTGTGCTGGACGTATTGGACGCGAGTAGCAAGCACCATAGCTGGAGCTTGCCTGATGCGATGCGCAAAATCAGTCAGGTCGGCGAAGGGGTGATTGTGATGTTAAGGCGTGAAGAGAAAAATGGAGATGTTATCAATGCAATTCACTCAGCAGCTTATCCATCAAACAACCAGCATACGCTCAAAGATTATGGGATTGGTGCACAAATACTTAGAGATTTGGGAGTTTTGAATATGCGCTTAATGGCTGAACCGCGCAAAATACCAAGCATGTCTGGTTTTGGTTTAAGCGTCACCGATTTCGTGACTAGGGACAGTTGGCAGAAAGCGGTATGATTTGAATTTGTTCATCCGCTAAATTAACCAAAAACGCAGACGGTTCTGAATGCATGGATTACGCCAGCATCGCCTATTGGGCCACCCACAGTGACTTTATCCTCTTCTGATCATTCCGTTGCGGCTGATCTCCCCAGTCAGGCACCTGCAGCCCAAACTGGTTTGCATAGAGGCATTGGCTGGAAGGGCGCCTTTTGGATTGCAAGCGGGGTGCCGGGGCTGGTCTTATTCACCCTAGGCGCTGTCGCGGCAACCGTCGGTAAACCGGCCTGGCTGGTGTGGATGGTCTCGATTAGCTTTGGTTTTATCCAGGCTTTTACTTATGCGGAGATTGCCGGGCTGTTCCCACATAAGTCTGGCGGGTTGTCCATCCATAGTGCGGTTGCCTGGATACGCTACAGCAAGTTTATTGCTACGTTGAATGTATGGTGTAACTGGGCCGCCTGGTCGCCGGTACTGGCGATTGGCTCAGGTTTAGCCGCAGGCTACTCTTTAAGCATCCTGTTTGATGCAAACTCGCTGATCAATACCTGGCAAATCACGTTGCTGGATTTAAGTACGATCAAGGCGGGCCTCAGCCTGAGGATCAATGCAACCTTCATTCTGGGTGCCACCTTTCTATTGCTGGTGTTCGCCGTGCAGCACGGTGGTATTTTACGCTCAGTCAGCACCACCATGGTGTTGGGGTTGGTGGCGCTCATCCCATTGTTGTTGATTGGACTGGTGCCTTTTGTCACTGGCGACCTGGCCAGCGAACATTTCTTTCCGCTCACGCCATTAGCATACGACATGGACGGCAATGTCATTGATGGCGACTGGAATCTGGATGGCTGGAAGCTGATGGCGGGCGGATTATTTGTAGCAGCATGGTCCACTTATGGATTTGAAACGGCATTGTGCTACACGCGTGAGTTTAAGGATCCCAAGGCGGATACCTTCAAGGCGATTGTTTATTCCGCATTGCTCTGTATGGCCGTGTTTACCTTGGTGCCAATCGCGTTTCAAAGTCACTTGGGGCTAGGGGAGTTGGTGGTGCCTGCTGTGATCGGGGATGCAGGGGAAGTGAAGTCACCGGCCATGTACGACGGCATGCTCGCTGCCAATATTTATAAGGGGAATGGGGTGGCCAGTGCGCTGGCTTCCATTGTCGGTGGCGGCGCAATCATCGCCAATATCATGGTGGTGATGCTCATCATCACCTTGCTGCTGGCGATTATGACCACCATGTCAGGTTCGGCCAGAACACTTTACCAAGCCTCAGTGGATGGTTTGTTGCCCAAGTATTTATCTGTGGTCAATGAGAATGGTTCTCCGACCAGGGCGATGTGGACAGACCTTTCCTATAACCTCATCCTGCTCATGATGTCGGATTATGTGTTTGTGCTAGCGGCTTCCAACGTGGCGTATATCATCTATCATTTTCTGGTGTTGAATGCCGGCTGGATCCATCGCATGGACAGGCCGCATTGGGAGCGGCCTTATAAAACACCAAATATCTTGATGGGCGCAGGCGTGCTGCTTGGCTACCTCAATTTGGCCATCATGGGGATGGGTACGGAAATTTGGGGCGAGGGCACGTTAAGGACTGGGCTCTTCTTTTCTTCTCTCATCGTGCCCTTATTCATTTACCGCCATTATTTTGAAGATAAAGGCGTATTCCCGACGCAGTTGCTAAGCGACATGCAGGTACAAGTGAATCGGCCAAGATATACAAAATTCTTCGAGCACCTGCCTTACGTCACCATTGCCGTTGCCATTCTTGTGGTCTGGTATACCGACCAACTTTAACCCCTCTGATGCGCAAAGTTTAAAGCAATATTTTCACCAGCATTGCATGCTTAAAAGTCAAGCGCTACTGAGTAACACCTAAGTAGTAAGCCATGAGTGTAATTGTCTCTCCTGGGTATCACTATGAAAATGACACATAGTTTGATCCCATAAATTTCAAGGAGACACTTATAAAATGGCACGCGATCCTAAACATGACATTTTGTTTGAGCCAATACAAATTGGACCCAAAACATTACGCAATCGCTTTTACCAAGTACCGCATTGTATCGGTGCTGGATCCGATAAGCCTGGCTTTCAATCTGCACACCGTTCGGTTAAAGCTGAAGGTGGTTGGGCTGCTCTAAACACTGAATATTGCTCCATCAACCCTGAGTCAGATGATACGCACCGTTTGTCTGCACGTATCTGGGACGAAGGTGATGTACGTAACCTGAAAGCCATGACCGACGAAGTGCACAAGTACGGGGCATTGGCCGGGGTCGAGTTA
The DNA here is from genome assembly GCF_015354445.1 of Methylophilus sp. QUAN. Taxonomy (GTDB): domain Bacteria; phylum Pseudomonadota; class Gammaproteobacteria; order Burkholderiales; family Methylophilaceae; genus Methylophilus. The sequence continues at coordinate 105,615 of NZ_JADKYT010000003.1, read as the reverse complement.
TGGTACGGCGGTGCACACGCACCTAACATGGAGTCACGCGCGACCCCACGTGGCCCTAGCCAATATGCTTCAGAGTTCGAAACGCTGTCCTACTGTAAAGAGATGGATTTGAGCGATATCGCTCAGGTACAGCAGTTCTACGTTGATGCAGCTAAGCGCTCACGCGATGCTGGTTTTGACATTGTCTACGTATACGGTGCGCACTCTTATCTGCCACTGCAATTCTTGAATCCTTACTACAACAAACGTACTGATAAATACGGCGGCTCATTGGAGAACCGTGCGCGTTTCTGGCTGGAAACCCTGGAAAAAGTGAAGCATGCCGTGGGTTCGGATTGTGCCATTGCGACACGCTTTGGCGTGGATACTGTGTATGGCCCAGGTCAAATCGAAGCTGAAGTGGATGGCCAGAAATTTGTTGAAATGGCTGACTCACTGGTCGATATGTGGGACATCACGATTGGCGATATCGCTGAGTGGGGTGAAGATGCAGGACCTTCACGTTTCTACCAACAAGGTCATACCATCCCTTGGGTCAAGCTGGTCAAGCAGGTTTCCAAAAAGCCTGTATTGGGTGTTGGTCGCTATACCGATCCTGAGAAAATGATCGAAATCGTCACCAAAGGTTATGCCGACATTATTGGTTGCGCACGCCCTTCGATTGCTGATCCGTTCTTGCCACAAAAGGTTGAGCAGGGTCGTTATGACGATATCCGTGTGTGTATCGGTTGTAACGTGTGTATTTCCCGCTGGGAAATCGGTGGTCCTCCAATGATTTGTACGCAGAATGCGACAGCAGGTGAAGAGTACCGTCGTGGTTGGCATCCAGAGAAATTCCGTCAAACCAAGAACAAGGATTCTGTATTGATCGTGGGTGCTGGTCCATCCGGTTCTGAAGCCGCCCGCGTGTTGATGGAAAGTGGCTATACCGTGCACTTGACCGATACCGCAGAGAAAATCGGTGGTCACTTGAACCAGGTAGCAGCGCTGCCAGGTTTGGGTGAGTGGAGCTATCACCGTGACTATCGTGAAACACAAATCACCAAGTTGCTGAAGAAGAACAAAGAAAGCCAATTGGCATTGGGTCAAAAACCAATGACGGCTGACGACGTGCTGCAATATGGTGCTGACAAAGTCATCATCGCTACCGGTGCGCGCTGGAATACCGATGGTACCAACTGCCTGACGCATGACCCAATTCCCGGGGCAGATGCTTCCTTGCCAGATCAACTGACACCAGAGCAAGTCATGGAAGGCAAGAAGAAAATTGGTAAGCGTGTGGTGATCCTGAATGCGGATACTTATTTCATGGCGCCTAGCCTGGCTGAGAAGCTGGCGACAGCCGGTCACGAAGTAACCATTGTGTCTGGCGTGCACCTGGCTAACTACATGCACTTCACGCTGGAATATCCAAACATGATGCGTCGTTTGCACGAGCTGCATGTTGAGGAGCTGGGCGATCACTTCTGCTCACGCATCGAACCGGGTCGTATGGAAATTTACAACATCTGGGGTGATGGTTCCAAGCGTACTTACCGTGGCCCAGGCGTTTCTCCTCGTGATGCCAATACCTCGCATCGTTGGATTGAGTTTGATTCCCTGGTGCTGGTGACAGGCCGTCATTCAGAGTGCACGCTTTGGAATGAGCTAAAAGCCCGTGAATCTGAGTGGGCTGAGAACGATATTAAAGGTATCTACCTGATTGGTGATGCTGAAGCGCCTCGTTTGATTGCTGATGCAACATTTACGGGTCACCGCGTGGCCCGTGAAATTGAAGAAGCAAACCCACAAATTGCCATCCCATACAAGCGTGAAACCATCGCATGGGGCACGCCGCATATGCCAGGTGGTAATTTCAAAATTGAGTACAAAGTTTAACGCCTGATGAGTGTAAGGTCGGCAGCACAAGCTCGCCGACCTTGCTTCAACGCATTAATCCCGACATACAAGTTACACGTTGCCCATGGGCTAATGGAACTCATTCATTCAGAAACAGGTGATAACAATGACAGATCCTACACAAATCACTCGAATACTCTTCCAGGACTTTGACCCGAAGGCAATCTATCTATTCTATGCATTTGGTTATCTTGCGATTGCGATCTTTATTCACGGCTGTTATGTACAGGTGCGTAAATATCGCCGCGGTAAGCCAGATGAATCTTGGAACCAAATCTTCAAACGCTTTTGGGACATGGTTAAGACCATGGCTTCACATCGTACTTTGGTACGTCGTGACAAAAAAGCGGGCCGTGCGCATGGCCTGATTTTCTTTGGTTTTGTTTTACTCTTCATCGGTACTGCCACCATTACGTTGGAGTACGATATTCTTGAGCCGTTATTCGGTGTGAGATTCTGGTACGGTAACTTTTACCTACTGTTTTCTTTAGTGCTGGATGTCGCCGGTTTCGGCGTGATCGCGGGTCTGCTTTACATGATGTATCGCCGTAAGTGGATGCATTTGCCCAAGCTTGATTACAAGCGTGTGGACAGGCAAGTCGGCGATCCGGACTATGATCGTAGCGGCTACCGTCGCGAAGACTGGGCTTTCCTGTGGTCATTCATCCTGATTGGTGTCACTGGCTTTATTCTGGAAGCGACACGTCTGGTCTGGCTCAGTGAAACCCCTTCGGTCTGGGATCATCGTTTCTGGTCACCGGTAGGTGCCATCCTTGCGCATCTGATGGCAGGGCTGGGCATGACTGCAGAAGGTGCGGGCGCATTCCGCCCATACCTGTGGTGGTTCCATGGCTTGCTGTCACTGACGTTTATTGCGTGTATTCCCTACACCAAAATCAAGCACATCTTCACCGCCGCTGCCTCTCTGATGTTCAAGAGCCCGCTGGTGGGCAGACGATTGCCCATCATTCCGGTTGAGCAGGCGAATGCCGGTTATAAAACCATTACTGATTTAACCTGGAAAAACCTGTTGCATCTGGATGCTTGTACCAAGTGCGGTCGCTGTCAGGAGGCGTGTCCTGCCAATGCCGTAGGGGCACCACTGTCACCACGTGACGTGATTCTGTCTCTGCGTGAGTTCGCGAACAAGACGCTGAATGCCAAAGAACTGCCGGCAGAGGCTGAGCTGGATATTCATGGTAAATCTCCAGGCCAGGTCATGCAGGAAACCCTGTGGTCTTGCCGTACTTGTCTGGCGTGTGTCGAGATTTGCCCTGTTGCCGTTGAGCATGTGCCTATCATCGTGCAAATGCGTCGCAACTTGGTGGAAGCAGGCGAGATGGAGCCTATCCTCGAGAAAACATTGCAAACCATTCATAAAACAGGCAACTCTTTTGGTGAGTCAAAGCGCAAGCGCGCAGCCTGGGCCAAAGACCTGCCATTTGAAATCAAGGATGCCAGGGCTGAGCCTGTCGATATTCTCTGGTTTGTGGGTGACTATGCGTCATTTGATCCACGTAACCAGAAAGTCACAAGATCATTTGCAAAACTGTTGAATAAAGCCGGTATCAACTTTGGTTTGTTGTTTGAAGCCGAAATGAATGCAGGCAACGACATCCGCCGTGTGGGTGAAGAAGGTTTGTACGAACACCTGGCGACTTCGAACATCGGCACGCTGCAGTCATGTGATTTCAAGTCGATTGTCACCACTGACCCGCACTCGTTCAACACCATCCGTAACGAGTATCCGGACTTTGGCGGTGAGTTTGAAATCAATCACTACACCACCTTGGTGAAACAGTTGATTGAATCTGGTCAGATCACACTGAAGAAAAAGCTCGATTACCGTGTGACTTTCCACGATCCATGCCACTTAGGCCGCTATAACAAAGGCTATGACGCGCCTCGCGATGTGATCAAGCTGTTGGGCTGCGAACTGGTGGAGATGGGCCGTAACCGCGATAACTCATTCTGTTGTGGTGCTGGCGGCGGCCGTATCTGGATTCCGGATCCGGTAGGTATTGAGAAACCCTCAGCAAACCGTATGCGTGAAGCTGGACAAATTGAGGGCCTGGACGTGTTCATCGTGTCATGCCCTAAAGATCTGACGATGTTCGAGGATGCCCTTAAAACATCAGGCTTTGAAGGTCAGTTCGTGGTGCGAGAGCTGATTGAGCTGATTGATGAGTGTATTGAGTACGACGTTGTCGACATCACCGGTGTGGCCGAGGTTATTTCAACCTCAGAGTGAGATGCATGATGTTTGGGAGTGCTGATGCGCTGGTGCAGTTAGCGATTAAATCGAGAGACCCCTATGTTGCCGCTGCTGTGCATGAGCTGGCAACAGGGATCACAAAGCTCGAATTAGAAGCGCTGATTTGCGGCACAAGGCGAACGGCGTTAGCCATTGCCCGCTGGGAGCATACACCGGCATCGGTACTCACCGCATTAGCAGGCGTTCACGATGAGGCGATTGAACTCCGGCTGGATAAAAACCCTGGAACGTCATCCAGCGTGCTATCCGGCCTGTACGAAGAGGCGCGCAGCAAGGACAAGGCCGGACTCACCAAGCTCATCGCGCAACATTTAAACAGTGGGACGGAGGTTTTAAGAAGGATCGCACTCCACGCCAACGATAGTGAATGCTTGTTAGCGTTGAGTAAAAACCCCGCAGCGAATGCCAAGGTGCTGGCGGAGTTGTCGGAGCGTGCCTCTGGGAGTGATATCGCAGTGGCCATCCACAAGAATATTGCCCAGAACGCATCGGCCTCTGCCGAGTTGCTGACAAGGATATTTGATGCATCGGATGTCTATACGCAGGCGGCCATCCTTGGACATGCCAATTGTCTGGCTTGGTTGATTGCGAAAGCTGCGGCAAGTGAAGAGGTATTGATGATGCGCGTGCTGGCCAGGAACCGTCGGGTGAGCAAGGAGAGCCTGCAACGTTATGCAGCCTGTGAGGATGCAGGCGTGAGGGCGGGCGTTGCGGCTAACGCCTTAACGCCAGTCGCCCTCTTTCGTCACTTGATTAAGGATAAAAGTGAGCTGGTCAGGCGTGAAGTGGCTTCGCGTGTTGATTTGTCGGAAGAGCACATTGAGGCCTTGTCCAGAGATGATGACATCTGGGTCAGGCAGAGAATTGCGCGCAGCCCGACCACATCACTGGATGTGTTGTACCGGCTTGCTGTGGATGCAGTCGCAGATGTCAGGCGGGCCGTAGCACGTAACTCAATGAGTACGGTGCATTTGCTCAATATGCTCGCGGAGGACAAAAATGCCTGGGTACGTTCTGGGGTGGCTTATCAGGCGAATGCATCACAAAGAATCCTGATGAAGCTGGCGGATGACAAGGATGTGGATGTATTAAGTGGCGTGGCAAACAACCCTAATACGCCACAAAGTATTTTGAAGGAGTTGGTCAGTTCAAATGAAGCAGATGTAAGGAGGGGGGTGATTTTAAACAAGTCAGCGGCACGCAATACCTTGCTGCCCTTACTTGAGGACCCTTACTACTTGCACCGCGTGTTGCTCGTACACAACCCTCATTTGCAAGCACAGGACAAGTGGAGTCTGCGGGATGATCCAGACTTCCAGGTCAGGTTTTCGGTATATCGGTGGGCAGCAAATATCTGCCTGAAAATGCCCGATACATTTCTAGTAACGAAGTAATGAAGGAGACGAAGGTATGAAGATATTAGTGGCAGTAAAACAGACCGCAGCACTGGAAGAAGACTTTGAAATTCGAGACGACGGTTTGGACGTCGATGAAGATTTCATGATGTATGACCTGAATGAGTGGGATGACTTCTCACTAGAGGAGGCGATGAAGATCAAAGAGTCTAGCGATACCGAGGTTGAGGTGGTCGTAGTGTCTGTGGGTCCGGATCGTGTAGATGAAAGCCTGCGCAAGTGCCTGGCCAAGGGAGCGGACCGCGCGGTCAGAGTCTGGGATGGCGCTGCAGAGGGTTCTGACGCCATCGTGGTTGGCCGCATTTTGACTGAAGTGATCAAGAAAGAAGCGCCGGATATGGTGTTTGCCGGTGTGCAGTCTTCTGACCAGGCGTATGCCTCTACCGGTATTTCAGTCGCTTCTTATCTGAATTGGCCACATGCGGCAGTGGTCGCCGACTTGCAATACAAGCCAGGTGACAACAAAGCCGTCATCCGTCGTGAACTTGAAGGCGGCATGCTGCAAGAAGTTGAAATCAATTGCCCGGCCGTGCTGACCATCCAGCTTGGCATTAACAAGCCGCGCTATGCGTCGCTGCGCGGGATCAAGCAAGCCGCGACCAAGCCGATTGAGGAAGTCTCCCTGGCTGACATTGGACTCTCTGCAAATGATGTCGGTGCTGCCCAATCCATGTCACGCGTACGTCGCATGTACATCCCGGAAAAAGGCCGTGCCACCATGATTGAAGGCACTATTTCTGAGCAGGCGGCAAAAATCATTCAAATCATTAATGAATTCAAAGGAGCATAGTCATGAGTAAAATATTGGTGATTGCAGAACATCGCCGTAACGATTTACGTCCCGTCTCATTGGAGTTGATCGGCGCCGCAAATGGCCTGAAGAAAAGTGCCGATGACAAAGTCTTGGTGGCCGTGATTGGTAGCCAGGCAGACGCTTTTGTACCTGCATTATCGGTCAATGGGGTAGATGAGCTTGTGGTTGTCAAAGGGCCATCGGCTGATTTCGATCCAGATGTGTTTGAAGCTTCCGTCTCGGCATTGATTGCGGCTCACAATCCGGCTGTCGTATTGCTGCCGCACTCCGTGGATTCACTGGGCTATGCCTCCTCTTTGGCAAGTAAGGCCGGTTATGGATTTGCCACGGATGTGTATATTGTGGAGTATCAAGGGGATGAACTTGTTGCCACCCGTGGTGGCTACAACCAGAAGGTTAACGTTGAAGTTGATTTCCCAGGTAAGTCAACCGTGGTACTGACGATCCGCCCTAGCGTATTCAAGCCATTGGATGGGGCAGGTAGTCCAGCCGTGTCTCATATGGATGCACCGTCTGTGCAGTCACGTAGTCAAAACAAAGACTACGTAGAAGTCGGCGGCGGTAATGATATTGATATCACCACCGTTGATTTCATCATGTCGATTGGCCGCGGGATTGGCGAAGAAACGAACGTGGAGCAATTCCGCGAGTTGGCAGACGAAGCAGGCGCAACCCTTTGCTGCTCACGCCCGATTGCGGATGCTGGCTGGTTACCTAAATCCAGGCAGGTGGGTCAATCAGGCAAGGTGGTTGGGTCATGCAAGCTTTACGTCGCTATGGGCATTTCAGGTTCCATCCAGCATATGGCTGGCATGAAGCATGTCCCTACGATTATTGCGGTGAATACCGACCCGGGTGCTTCAATCTTTACCATCGCCAAATATGGCATTGTGGCTGATATTTTTGACATAGAGGAAGAACTGAAAGCCCAGCTTGCAGCATAGTAATTTTTTTTGAGTGGTCTGACTTTGGGGCACTTTTTAGTGCCCTTTTTTTATCTGCATCATGAGGAAATACTTCTTTGGAAGTACAACCTCATGATCATTTGCAAGTGGGCACAATGAGCTTACTCTTGACGTGTCACAATGCTTTTTCGTCAGCATTGGTTTGCATTTAGACTGCATTTCATACGGCAGGGATCGTTCAACCATCCTTCACAGGGGCACATACTAAGTGCCCTTCTTTTTTGCCATCAATCCTTCAAAAATGGCTACCCCTTTGGGAGTACAACTTCAAGATAATTTTCGCCAACACCTGCTTGCTTTAGTCTTGCTGCAAAGGTGCTGCGGATATCTCAGATGCCACATTCACGATGGTTGGCTCTGGCGCGGTGCTCAGCGTATGGTTAATTGAAGAGATAAATATGGAACGTGGGTATTGGATTAAAAGTAAACCTGTCTATACATCTTTGAAGTGGCATGAGAAGGCGACTTCACATCTGGTGCTTGCCACTGGCATAGGCGGTATGGCAGTTCTCAAGTTGTTTCAGCAAATGCACCCGACACAACCGGTCAAAGTACTGTATGGAAAATATGGGCAGATGGAAGCCGATTATTCAGACACCTTAAAGATGGTTGTGCCCGAAGGTCTGCATATACATAAATTTGACGACGCCTTGTTGACGCAGTTTCAGCTTGAACTGCGCGATGCGCAAATGGGCTTGCGAATCTATGTGGCCGGTTCAGAAGGGTTTATCTGGGATGTGGTCGCGGCGGCTAAACCGTTTGGTATTCAGGAAATGGAAATCATGAAAGAGCAGGCCGATACCCTGGCCCGCAGTGTGTACTGTGTGCACTGCAAAACCATTTCCAAGTATGTCACAACCAATATTACTGCCTGCTGTGGCTGTGAGCGCATGCTGTTTGTGCGTGACCATTTTTCAAGAAATCTGGGCGCATATATGGGCTTGATGGTTGATGCAGAGTCTCCAGGGGAGTTACCTGCGATTGAGGAGATTTATCCATGAGTACAATCAATGTAAAAGTCGCTGCCATTGAGGCCGTGACACCGTTAATTAAGCACTTTACCCTGGTGCATGAAGATGGTTCTGAGCTGCCCTCATTCTCAGGTGGCAGCCATATCGTGGTGACGATGGATGCAGAGGGGAGAACATACAGGAATCCCTATTCCCTGATGGGGTCACCTACAGATACCCAGGCTTATCATATTTCTGTGCGGCGCCAGGAAAGCTCACGTGGCGGCTCCTTGTTTATGCACGAGCATGTGCATGTCGGCATGCGCCTGAAGATCACACACCCGGTGAACCTTTTTTCACTGTCCAAGTTGGCGCATAAGCATATCCTGATCGCAGGTGGCATCGGCATTACCCCCTTCATGTCTCAAATAGAAGACCTCAAAAGGGTAGGTGCAGACTATGAACTGCATTACGCATTTCGCGCTTATGAGCAGGCCGCTTTTGTCAATGAACTGGAAGAAATGTGTGAGGGCCACTTGCATTGCTATGCCGACAGTCAAGGCGAGCGTATTGACCTGAATGCGCTGTTAAGCCAGCAGCCACTGGGCTCTCATGTCTATGTGTGTGGTCCGTCTCCCATGGTGGTTGCTGTGTTGGAGACTGCCAGAAACCTGGGTTGGCCTGAGAACAATATTCATAACGAAGAATTCTCCTCGCCGCCTGTAGGCGAACCGTTCAAGGTGCAACTGGCCAAGTCTGATATCGAAATTCAGGTGCCCGCGGAAATGAGTATGCTGGAGGCGATTGAAGCGGCGGGTGTCAAAGCGGATTCGCTCTGCCGCGGGGGCGTTTGTGGCCGCTGTGAACTCACTGTCCTCGAAACGGATGGTGGTATCGAGCATCATGATCACTATTTGTCTGACTCGGAAAAAGTGTCCTGTAGAAGCATCATGCCATGCGTTTCGCGTACCAAAGGTAAACGCTTGGTATTGGATTTATAAGCCCTGCACACCATTCATTTCTTATTCGAATTAAGGCGATAAACATGCAATTAAATTTCAATGATGAGTCATTCCGGGATGACTATAGTTACAAAAACTCCCCTGGAGCCATCAAGCGTTTCCCTTTCCCTTTTGCCGAAGATCATTATATGTATTCGGTCAATATCGAGCCACATACCAAAGGTGCGCAGGGATCCGTGTATGAGTTCACATTTGATGTGGATGAGCATTATGTGTCCGAGTGCCTGGACAAGATCATCACACTGGAACAAGACCCTGGCCGTTACAGTGCCTTGCCGCACATGATGGATGCGCAGTGGGACTTTCTCGAACTCGCGATGACCTCCATGGCCAATGATTATCCTGAGTATTTCACGCTCACCAAAAATGGCAACGTCTGGACCTGGGAAAATCGCCCTTTAGACATCATGGATACCTTCACTTTTGGTGATGCCAGCACGCTGCCCTCAGAGCCATTCGAATATATGGGGCGTCAAATGCAAGGTGATTTTGTCTTGCTGGATCAGCGGGATGGCACCCTGTATTCGGATGCTGGCATTGTAACCAGTCAGGCGGACTGGTCATTGGCATTTAATACCGGCATGTCATGGCAGGAATGGCATGGCCCAGTGCCCAAGGTGACTGAGCTGGGCGTGTTGGATAGAGCCCTGAAATACCTGCTGAATCTGCAAGTGGGGAATCCCGTGCGTAGACTGAACTGGACCATGACCGTGAATCCACGGCTGGATACTTCTCCAGAGAATTACCCGCTATGGGCGATAGACCGCAATAAGGTCAATAACGAGACGGTCGGTGACCTGGTGAACCTGCGCGTTGAGTTGCAAAGCCTGTTCAGGTTGCCGCGTAGCAATGCGATTGTATTTGGCGTGAGGTGTTACCTCATGAGCCTGAAAGATATCACTACCTATCCACGATGGGCTAAGCGTCTGCACCGCGTGCAAAAAGACCTGCATCCAGACTTGATTGAATACAAGGGGATGACGAGTTATCACCGCTATGTGATTGACTGGCTTGCACAGTTTGATGATGGCGAAGTATTGGCGTACGGGTCACATCCGGAATAAATGACAAGACGGGTGTTCGTCACGCCATATCAACGACATAGGAAAAAAATGATGAAAGTACATGTTTTTATCGCAACATCAATCATGGTTTTGGGTGGGATGCAATCTACAAATGCTGCTGATGCTGTCTATGTGAAATCTGCGATGTATTCCACGCAGATGCAGAACTTGAGTAAGCGGCCTTATCAACAGCCCAAACGTACGAGTGCTGCAGCAGACACGGCATGGCAAGATGCGACCTTCAGGGGGAACGATCTCCAGTCGCAAAAAGCCCTCAAATTGCACGCACTCGCCAAACGCAGCTTCTAGCGTTGCGCTTGGCAAGACATCAATAGGCTGCTCCCGTGCCGTTGTCATCCGCCAGGTAACTCCAGCATCTCAGGCATCCGTCACATGTCGCTGACGGATGTTCTGTAGATTCATCGTCTTTCTAAGCGGTCTTGCTTTTAAAAATAGTCAGGCCCATCTTACGTTCTGCATGTAAATACTCCTAAGGGAGTAATCCTAAGTGGGAATTGTCCCCCGCCTGCTTAAGCCTGAAAATAAAAGCACAAGTTCACTGTACTTTACCTCTCTCAAGTGACAGTACAAACGAGAATGGGCTTGCCAGGGAGGCAATATTCATTGCCTCCCGAATCCCTCCGGCACGTTTAGCTTTGATGGTTACACGAACGCGAGCATGACTTAAGCTAAGGGCTAGTGTGCTAGTGATTAGCTTAAATTAGGTTAGCTGCCACGTGTGGTGGGTTTGCAAGGGAGATCGTGCGGCTTTAGCTGGCCGCAGATCCAGTAGGCAGGTCTTCGTGTCGATCAGGCCTGGTCTTTGTACAAGGACGTTGTATGGTCAGGATAGTGTGGAAACGTGGTGTTGTTTGTCAGGCACCGCGGTGATGAATCCTTCCAGTGCCAACAGCTCGCCGGTGCTTGAAAATACGCCACGCCCAACTTCTTGCACCAGTTTTGTTTCGCCCTTGCGGGTAATAATCCTGTAGACAATATTGAAGGTTTCATCTTCGGCGATTTGCTGATTAATCAACTTCCAAACCGCCGCTCTATCCGTCGGGTGGATAATCAGGTTATAGGTAAGACTAGGGTCGTGCAGTAAATCCAGTGAATCGTAGCCTGTGATGTCAATACAGCCCTCGCTGACATATTCGAAGGTCCATGATCTGTCATGTCTGCAACGATAAATCATCCCCGGGATATGGCTGAGCAGGGCATTGGCGGCACGACGGTTTGCCGAGTGTTGTGCTTCAGCATCCTTGATGTCTTGAATATTGGTAATGGTGCCGACAACGCTGGTTCTTTCGCCAGAGATATTTGAAGAGGATCTGGCTCTCAAACGGAACCAGTTGGACTCTCCCTGAAGGGAGATTAAACGCAAGTCGATGGTGAAACTTGGCTTTCTGCCGTAGGCAACGGATTCAAGTCTGGACTCCACCATGAGCTTGTCTTCAGGGTGCGCAAAGTCAGAAATGGTTTTATTGAGGCTGTCCTTGATCGTGTACTCAAGAAAGCTTTCCCAGGCGGGGTTTAAAAAGACAATTTTGCCTTCAAAGTTGAGCTGGAAAACAATCTGCTCGAGTTTGTCGATGATGAAATGATAGTTAAATTGAGGGTCAAAGTGGCTGCTGAGTGTATGTTCTGCAGAAAGCGGTGTAAATTGGAATAAAGTGAGGTTTGCATCCCTGTCTTCACGCATCTTGGTGAGGCTGACATTGGAAGGAATAGCTGAGCCATCGAGTGAAATCAGGCGAATATTGGTGGATTCATTTTTGGTCTTTCCGGTGGCTGCCTCCGCATTGAGTTCAGCAAAGATCTGGTGGTCAGCGGGATGAATGATGTTGGTGAACGGCATGCCCTTGATCTGGTCTTCGAGGCCGACCAAACCGAGTGTGCGCAGGAAGGGCGTATTGGCAAATTTCACAATCAGGCCATCCAGCAGCACAGCGGGGGAAGACAAGGCGTTGGAGGTTTCTCTTAACCAGGAAAGTTGTTGTGTAGACTCACTTTTTTTATTGGTGCTGGCTTTGGTAAACAGGGGTTGAACAATAAAAACCAGCGCTGCTGAAAAGATCGCGATGGCAATTGTCACCAGAATAGCCAAGTGTGCTAAAAAAGGACCTTCAATGCTGTGCCATGCACCCAGGACGATTAGGTAAATAATACTGATAATCATCGTTGAAAATATAAAGATGCTCATATGCTGCTGCCTAGTTACATCAAAATATCAGTATAAGAAAATCTGCTTGTGATATGCGAAATATTTTAGTGTTTTTTAGAAAATTAAAGAGGTATGTCAATAGCCACAAGCTATATGCCAGCATGCATGTGCTCGTTGCTTCATTGATGATTGTCGTCGTGCTGATGCAGGCGACCTCGTTATTTTTATTTGATTATGTCCCCAATCATTTGGCAACGATCACCCAAGCCTATAACGAGCAAATGTTATGGAAGCAAGAGCTCTATAAGTTGGAGACTTCTGCCACTCAAGTTGGCGCAGAACCCTACAAAATTTCCCTGAGTATCAGTAATTTTGATGATGCAACGTATGCCTGGAGTAGGAAGCAGAGTGATACCCGCTTGGCCGCTGCCTATGAAAAGCTCAGCCACTTGCACCAAGCGTTTGTTAAGTGTTGCTTGTATGGCGCTTCTAAAGAGCAGACGCTGCTGAAAGGCAAACTGATTGTTGAGGCTTATGATGAGTTTATTGAGGCGTCAAAAGACGATGTAGAAGCCAAGCAGGCAGTCGTTCAAATCATGCAATTGGCTTGCGTCTTTCTGGCTATTTGTATTGGTGCATGCATCATGCTCACTGCCTGGCGTATCCTGATTACCCGTTTGGGACGCATCTATGAGCTGATCCCGAGTGATCTAATCAATGAGGGCAAAGATTTTCATTATGGCGATGAGTTAGAAAAGTTGGAGAAACTCACCGCAGAAATGTCGGCCCGCATTGAGGGCTATCAGGCGGAGAGCAACTGGACCAATAAGATCAGTACTGAGAAAGCGCGAAAAACACTGTTATCTCAAGACTTCCTGCTTAAGTTGGCGAGGTTGATCGCAAATTCTGACTTGAATGAAATCACCCTGAAAAAGGTGCTTTATTCGATGGAAAAAACATTGGATGCGAAGAACGTCGCCTTAATGTTCAGTGATATCGGCTCACGCTTTTCTTCACATCGGGCCCTTTTTTCGGGGTATACGCCGCTATCTTTCGATAAAAGTATGTTTGATCAAGATCTGCAAATGTTTGAAGTGACGCATGAGACCAAGCTTATCCAGGGGGAGTGCATTCAATACACGACAGTGCCATTGCCAAGCTCCAATGGCTGGCTAGGTATTCTGCTCATCGAGACCGATGCCAACCACTATTTTGAGGACATGGAAATCCAGCTGATTGAAGTCACTTCGCAGATGGTGGCGATGGCCATGGGGTTTCAGGCCCGTGAGCAGGAGGGAAGGCGTGTGGCTTTGCTTGAGGAGCGCGCAGTGATTGCGCGGGAGTTACATGATTCCCTCGCCCAGTCGTTGTCTTATATGAAGTTTCAGCTTGCACGGTTGCAGAGCATCTTCAATCAGGAGGGGGTGAGTTCAGACGCCGCGGAAATTGCAAATGATATCCGTGAAGGGTTGGATAATGCCTACAAAGAATTGCGGGAGTTATTAACGACATTCCGGGTGCAAATGGATGTGCGAGGTCTGGATCACGTATTGGAGGAAACCATTAGCGAGTTTTCCAGCCGTTCTAATCTCTCGATTGCGCTGGATAACCGATTGCAAGATTGCCGGCTGACTGTGAATGAAGAGTTTCATTTGCTGCACGTTATCCGGGAGGCATTGTCGAACATTGTGCGGCACTCAGGCGCTGAGAAAGTCAAAGTGTCGTTAGTACTGCAGTCCACGGGCGAAGTGATTGTCATGGTGGATGATGACGGGATTGGTCCCGCGTTTGATGAGTCTAAGCCACACCATTATGGGCTGGCGATTATGACCGAACGCGCCCATTGTCTGGGTGGTGAAATTGAGGTGATCCCTCGCCGATTAGGCGGAACACGGGTGAGATTAGTGTTCCGACCAAAAAATGAGGGTATAAAACAATAAAGATGGGGTTAGAAAATGGCAACGACAGTCGTAATTATTGATGATCACGCATTATTCCGTAAAGGCGTCATGCAGATGATTTCCTCGGATCCCGAGTTCGATGTGATTGGGGAGGCTGCCTCCGGGTTACAGGGGCTGTCTCTGGTCGAGCAGCTAAAACCTGGGCTGGCTTTAATTGACCTGAATATGAAGGTCATGAATGGCATAGAAACACTGACGCGGATCAAAGAAGCCAAACTTGATACGAAATGTATTGTGTTGACGGTTTCTGATGCTGAGGATGATCTGCTGGAAGCTTTACGTGCTGGCGCCGATGGCTACTTATTGAAAGATATGGAGCCTGAGGACTTGTGTGCAAGCTTGAAAAAAGCCATGTCCGGCATCACGGTGTTGCATGAAAGCCTGACAGATATTCTGAAGAATGCGCTGGTGAATCCGACCTTGAACAAGCAAGACGATGATGTTTCCCTCACCGAGCGTGAGCGGGAGATTCTGGAGTGCCTGGCAAAAGGCCTCAATAACAAAACCATCGCAAGGCACTTGGGTATCAGCGACACCACTGTCAAAGTGCATATCAAGCATCTGCTCAGTAAGCTTAAATTAACCAGCCGCTTAGAAGCTGCCGTATGGGCACACACTAAAAAGGTGGTTTAGGGCGTTTGAAGACATTAGGCGTTTTGTCATGATTTGATCAATAGGTGCATTCAACGGCCACCTCGGCAGCTGATGCCTTTGATTTTTATACGAGCTAACGCCTGATTGTCATCTATCGTTAATATCGCTTCTGAACCCTTACGTCCCTAGCTTTTCTTTGCAAGCCACCAGTAGAACATCACCCGAGTCACCATTCATCGCGAAAGCACAATCTCAATTTCAAGCCTGTGCCAGATAGGTGTTTTGCGATGACACTCAACCTGAAAAAACCGCTTTAATTGATTTAAGCCCCAGTCCTTCCAATCAGTCAATTGATCTATTCCGCCGTTTTGATTCGCAGTTTACCTACTGTTAATTAGCTACCAGCTACCACTTATGAGGTAAGCCTAAGTGGTAATAGAAAGTCACTTTTCACGTCGCTATGATTGACGGCGATGCGATAAACGGAAATTGTTTATTTCCATGAATCAGTATCGTGAAGCGCTATTTATTAATTTTTAAATGATGGGTCGCCTATAAAAACTGATGGAGCAACCGCGATTATTGGGTGGGGTTAGGCAGATTCAATTCAAGGGAGGTTTGTGTGCAAAAAACGGTAGAAGTGACAGATGCAATCACCGCAGATGTCAGCAACGATGTAGTGGCTGGAAATGCCTCGCTACATCGCACAATTAGCTGGACTGGTGCATTTTGGGTTGCCAGCGGGGTGCCCGCTTTAGTGTTGTTTTCAATGGGAGCCATTGCGGCCACGGTGGGTAAACCAGCCTGGCTGGTATGGATGATTTCCATTGGTTTTGGCTTTATTCAGGCATTTACCTATGCAGAAATTGCCGGCTTGTTTCCACACAAAACGGGTGGTGCATCCGTGTATGGCGCTGTTGCCTGGATTCGTTACAGCAAGTTTGTCGCACCGCTTTCAATCTGGTGTAACTGGGTCGCCTGGACGCCGGTACTTTCAATCGGTTCAGGGTTGGCGGCAGGGTATATTCTCACGGCAATGTTTGCCCCCGATGCCGCCATCAATACCTGGCAGCTGACACTCCTGGATTTGGGCATGTTGAAAGAGGGACTGACGCTACGTATCAATGCCACTTTTGTCATTGGCTCCGCCTTACTGTTACTGGTCTACTTCATCCAGAATGGCGGCATTCTGCGTTCCGCCAGAACTACCATGATTTTGGGCGTTGCAGCTTTGATCCCGCTGATCATGATCGGGCTTGTGCCGCTGATCACAGGGGATATGCCTTCTGAGCATTTTTTCCCATTATCCCCATTGGCTTACGATAGTGTAGGCAACGTCATTGACGGGCTGTGGAATCTTGATGGTTGGGTGTTGATGGCAGGTGGCCTGTTCATCGCTGCCTGGTCAACCTACGGTTTTGAAACAGCCGTTTGTTACACCCGCGAATTTAAAAATCCTGAAACTGATACTTTCAAGGCCATTTTCTATTCTGGCTTGCTCTGTGTGGGCGTGTTCACATTGGTGCCATTGGCATTCCAGGGCCATTTGGGCTTGGGGCAACTGATTACACCAGCAGTCACCGATGCAGCTGGTAATGTGACCAGTGCCGCTGTGTATGACGGCATGCTGGCGCCTGATATTTATAGCGGTATGGGCGTTGCAAAAGCCCTGTCTGGTATTCTAGGTAATACCGCGTTTATTGCCAATCTGGTTGTGGTGATGCTGATCCTGGCATTGCTGCTTTCAATCATGACCACCATGTCTGGTGCTTCACGCACCTTGTATCAAGGTTCCGCAGATGGCTTGCTACCAAAGTTCCTGTCCAAAGTGAACGAGCATGGCGCACCAACAAGCGCCATGTGGGCCAACATGATCTTCAACTTCGTCTTGCTGATGATGTCTGATTATATGTTCTTGCTTGCTGCCGCCAATGTCAGTTACGTCATTTTCAACTTCCTGAACCTGAACGCGGGCTGGATTCACCGTATGGATAGACCTAATTGGGAGCGCCCTTACAAAGCGCCGACCATTTTGATCGTATTAGGTACTTTCCTGGCTTTTGTTAACGTCACCCTCATGGGGCTGGGCGCCAACATCTGGGGTGCCGGTACATTAATGAGCGGTTTGGTGATGGCAGGACTGGTATTCCCGATCTTTATCTGGAGACATTACATCGTGGATAAAGGGGTGTTACCTAAGGAAATGCAAGAAGACATGCTTTTGGACGGTGATCAGAAAACGACCGCAGGTGTACTTCCTTACGTTGCGTTGATTGTTGCTGGAGTGATTGTGTACTTTACGAGTCATTTAGCCTCATAAGGGCGAAATAATAAGCTCTGCGGTCCATTACCATGGATTGTTTGTAAGAGCTAAAGGGGGCACCAGCCCCCTTTCTTATTTACTCCCCTTCATGGGGGTAACTCACTTTGGGTTGAATGAGAGGTAAAGTAATTGAGTATCCAATTAAATGATTCGAGCACAGGCCAGACGATTGAGCTGGTCAAAAATCTCGTCAAAGGCCTAGAGGTCAGTTCAAATGAAATCGGCAAAGTCGCTGACATTATTAAGCAGGTTGCTAAACAAACAACACTCATTTCAATGAATGCAACCATCGAGTCTGCAAGGGCAGGCGAGGCCGGTCTTGGATTTGCCGTTGTTGCAGGCGAAGTGCGCGTGATGGCTGAGCAATCATCCAAAGCAGCGACTGAAATCAGTCGTATTGTTTCCTCGATTAAAAATGACTCGGTGAAAGCCAGCCTTGAAGTGTTGCGTGCAGAGAAAGACTCACTGTTAAAAAGCGCTTCTTTTGTTGTGGCGGCGCAAGCAATGCAGATTGAAATGCGTTTTATGCAGCTGGAAACCAGTCTGTCAGGCATTAAAAATCTGATTGAAGGAATGAGAGCGTCCCGCATTAGGCCAAAGCGTGATGTAGTGAATGCGCTCTTGATGGCGAATCTAAAAGCCGATGTTGATGTGCTAGGTTACGCCTGTTGTTTTGAGCCAAATGCCTTCGATGGGTTGGATAACGAATATATCAACAAAGAAGGGCATGATGAGACAGGCCGCTTTATTCCTTATTGGAATCGCGCTAGTGGCGCAATGGTAGGTGACAAATTAGAAGCCTATGAAGCGTCCGGGATGAATCATTGGTATGACCAACCAAGGCGACTGGGCAAGAATTTGATGACAGAGCCTTTTGAGTATGTGTTAAGTAACGGCCAGGCCGTACAAGTGGCTACGATGGTCGTGGTGATTATGTCTGCAGGCAAGTTTATCGGGGTATCGGCGATTGATTTCGCGCTTAATAAATTTCAGGAAGATTTAAGTCAGCTTAAACCTTACGGGATTGGCTCATATGCCCTGATTTCAAATGCGGGGTCTTATATCACACATCCTGATGTGGAGCGTGTGGGCAAGCCTGCTCATGATCTTACGCCGGAGGCTAAAAAAGCCATTAGCGAAGGAAGATCATTTGTTGAAGCGCACAATAGATCCGATATTCTGTTTTTTCATCCCATAAAAACGGGTGCTAAAACCTCACCATGGTCATTAATGCTAAGACTTGATTTTGAAGCAATGCTGGCTACATTGGCTTAGGTCTAAGGCCATAAACGGCGATGATTGGATGACTGTGATAGCTATTCAAAGGAAAACCTACAGACTGACCTAACTTTCCGTTCTGGACACAAAAAAGCCAAGCTAGTAATCACTATTGTACTTAGGTAAGTCCTCCAACCTCGAAGGTAACCATAAACTGGCCGTTTTAACAGTTTTATTCCACATTTTATTTTGTAACTCCTTCAAGATCGGAACAATAAAATGGCCGTGTGACGAAAGTGGAACCATAAAATGGCAATGGGACGGAACCATAAAATGTCCGTCCAGAAATGGAGGCATGACTTGGCCGTGAGACAGTACTATTTGGGAGGCATCAGAAAGCCTCCCCCTGCATTGATACATTTATTTCAGATTGCTTTTGAAAAATGCTTCCAACTTGTCGAACGGAATCTTACCGCTTTGTTTGTCATACAAATCAACATGATTAGCACCTGGCACAATTACCAACTCTTTTGGTTCAGAGGCTTCTTTATAAGCGGTCTCAGCGAAGTATCTGGAATGAGCTACTTCACCTGTGACAATCAATACTGGTCGTGGCGATATTTCTTTAATATAAGTGAGCTGAGGAAAGTTCATAAACGAGATCGGTGTAGTGACTGACCATGCGCCAGCTGAATTGGGCGAGCGTTGATGGAATCCCCGTTTTGTTCTGTAGTAATCGAAGAACTCTGCCGTAATCGGGTGAGCATTTTCAGGTAAAACTTCAGGTAGTGTGCGCACATCACGAACCACATTGCCAGCTTTATCAAAACTAGGGGCATGGCTACCGTAAGCTGGTTTACCATTTTCTGCGTCTACCCAGCGCTGGTAACTTAGATTCTCTAATAACTTGGTACGCTGTTCAGGTGTATAGCTGTCGTTAAAACCTTGACTCAAAATACGGGACATATCGTACATCACGGTCGTTGCAACAGCCTTAATACGCTTATCAACTGCCGCTGCACTCAGGTTTAGACCGCCCCAACCACAAACACCAAGCAATCCAATTTTATTGCGATCTACTAGGTCCAATAAGCCCAGGTAATCAACAGCAGCCATGACATCTTCAGTATTGATGTCTGGGGAAGCAATATTCCTTGGCTCACCGCTACTTTCACCGGTGTAAGAAGGATCAAAAGCAATGGTTAAGAACCCACGTTCTGCCAGCTCTTGCGCATAGACACCCGATGATTGCTCCTTAACCGCTCCGAATGGGCCGCTAATGGCGATAGCTTGTAACTTGCCAGAGCTGCGCTTTTTGGGCACATAAACATCAGCAACCAAAGTAATGCCAAATCTGTTTTTAAAAGTTACTTTCTGGTGCTCGACTAAGCTACTTTGCGGAAATGTTTTATCCCATTTTTGAGTTAACTTCACGTTTTTATCTCCTTTCAACGGAAGTGATAAATTGGCTAAGGCTGTTTGAGAGCTCATTGCGATGGCCATGCTGGCTATTAGCGTTGTCTGCAATAAACTGTTTCTTAGGAGTGTTTTCATAAATGATTCCTTTGGTGTGTTGACTGATGAAGTTTGTTAAGACGAGATGTTTGTAGTGTCATAAATGCGGCGATAGCCAACATTGCAATGCTCAATAAAAAGGTGGATTCAAATCCTTTATAGTCGTACATGACTCCACCCAGAAAAGAGCCAGAACCAATTGCTAATTGCACAATTGCGACCAGTAATCCGCCGCCGGCCTCAGCATCGGCGGGCATTGTATTAGCCACCCATGTCCACCAACCAACGGGCGCAGCTGTTGCTACCAATCCCCAAATCGCTAATAGCGCCATTGCCATGGATAAGCTATTTCCAAACACAATCAATAGCATTGCTACTAAAGCCATGATCAGTGGGATTGAAATTAGAGTTTTATAAAAGCCACGACTTAAGAACGAGCCAATAATGATCGTGCCTACAAATCCCATGCTTCCAATCAACAGCAAGATGTAAGAAAGCTGATGATCATGCACATGCGTGACTGTTTCGAGGAAGGGTCTTAAATACGTAAAAAGAGTGAACTGACCCATGAAGAAGAAACTTGCGCCAATCAACCCGTATGCGATAGCCGGTTGCTTGAGTAGAAGAAATGCATTTTTATTTGTTGTTGTTTGCACTGCCTGCATGCTAGGCAAGCTGACTAGCTGCCAAATGAATGCAATAACAGCTGTAGGTACCAAGCAAAGAAATGCCACTCTCCATCCGACAAGATCACCTAAGTAACTTCCAATTGGTGCGGCTACAACAGTAGCTAGTGCGTTTCCACCATTCAAAATTGCCAGTGCTTTGGGGACTTTATGTTTATCTACTAACCTAATCGCTGTTGCGGCAGACATTGTCCAGAAGCCACCTATAGAAATTCCAATAAAAATGCGGCCAAGCATATAGATCGGATAATTAGGGGCGAAGCCAATAATGACACCTGAGATTGCCATCATTGCGGTCATTCCTAGAAGGAGGGTTTTTCTGTTGATGTTCCCAGCCGCAGAAGAAACCAGAAGACTTGTCACTAATGCAAAGACTCCTGAGATAGAAATGGCTTGACCAGCTAATCCTTCAGTCACTCGAAAGTCCGATGCAATTGGCGTTAGCAAACTCAAAGGCATAAATTCGGCTGCTACGAGCGCAAAGGCACACATACTCATCGCAAATACACCACCCCAATAATTAACTGAGTTCACTTGTCCTTGAGACTCATTTGGAGAGTTCTTTGAATTGCTAACAGGCACTGACATAAATTTGGATTGTATTAATGGCTAAATTGATTGAGATGCAATTCTGAAGACATCTCAGTTATATTGGTAGATAATGAATGCTTAAATGGCTTATTAGAAAATCTAATAAATGATTGGGGTTGTTTGAGGCAATGAAGCGCAATTTGAATGATTTGCTGGCATTTGTTACGGTTGCCAGAGAAAAGAGTTTTACTAAGGCAGCTGCCAAATTGGGCGTTACTCAATCTGCTCTTAGCCAGACAATGCGAGGTTTGGAAGAGAGGTTAGATATCCGACTTCTAACAAGGACAACTAGAGGGGTATCTACTACTGAAGCGGGGCAGCGTTTGGTTGATGCTATCGGATATAGATTTGATGATATTCAAACTGAACTGGATGCTTTGACTGCATTACGTGACAAACCCGCAGGTACTGTGCGGATCACTTGTGGTGAAACTTCGCTACGCTCAATTCTATTACCAAAACTAGCCCCTTTACTCGAAGAGTATCCTGATATCAATATTGAGTTTGATGTCGATCTAGGTTTAGTAAATATTGTGAGCGAACGTTTTGATGCAGGTGTTCGGCTTGGCGCTACTTTAGACAAGGATATGATTGCGATTCCGATTGGCCCCGCACTTCGATTTGTAGTTGCGGCATCACCTAGCTATTTTGCTAAACATCCTCCTCCGAAAAGCCCTCAAGAATTGACTACCCATAACTGTATCAATCAGCGAATGGAGACATCTGGTGGTTTATATGTGTGGGATTTTGTCAAAGATAGTCAGCAATTGAATGTGCGGGTTAATGGTCAACTAATATTTAATACGGTTTACCCTCAAATTGACGCTGCTATTGCGGGTTTGGGGATAGTCCTGCTTCCAGAAGATGAGATAGAAGAACCGTTACGGGAAGGTAAATTAGTGAAGGTTTTGGAGGATTGGTGTCCGACTTTTGGTGGATACCATTTGTACTATCCAAGTAGGCGACAACCTTCACCTGCCTTTACTTTAGTGTTAAATGCGTTACGACTCAAATGATATACATATTTTGCGCAGCCCAATGAGACGGAACCATAAAATGTCCGTCCTGAAATGGAAGCATAAAGTGGCCTTTACGGCCAAGTCATCACTCTAGTGACAACTATCTTGGCTTTGCTTTTCTGACTGGTGCGCCCGGCGGGAGTCGAACCCACGACCCTTGGCTTCGGAAACCAATACTCTATCCAGCTGAGCTACGGGCGCAATCCTGCCATTATAGCAAATAAGTCGCGCTGGCTTGGCGCACCTGCGGGCTATTTTCTCTTCTTGTCCACCTGGCAGCTACGCTGCTGAAATAATGTTGTCATAGTGCGTGGCTATGCTTAGCCAGTAAACGTTAAGTTATTTAAGGGTATTGCACTATGAAAGCCATGATTTTGGCCGCGGGTAAAGGCACACGTGTCCGGCCGCTGACTTATGAATTGCCTAAGCCGATGATCCCGGTGTTGGGTAAGCCGGTGATGGCGTATTTGATTGAGCATCTGGCCATGCATGGCGTGGCCGATATCATGGTGAATGTGAGTTACCTGCACCAGAAAATTCAGGATTACTTTGAAGATGGTCATCGCTTTGGCGTGAATATTGGCTATTCGTTTGAGGGCGATATTGTCGATGGCAAGATTGTGCCGCATGCGGTGGGCTCCGCAGGTGGCATGCGCAAGATTCAGGACTTTAGCGGCTTTTTTGACGACACGACGATTGTGTTGTGCGGTGATGCGATTATTGACCTCGACATTACGCGTGCGGTGAAAGAGCACAAGGAGAAGGGGGCGCTGGCAAGCCTGGTGACCATGCAGGTGCCTATGGATAAGGTGTCTGGCTATGGCGTGGTGGTGACTAATAATGAAGGCCGTATCATTTCTTTTCAGGAGAAGCCTAGTCAGTTAGAGGCGCGCTCCAACTGGGCGAGTACCGGGATTTATATTTTCGAACCTGAAGTATTAGACCTGATTCCTTCCGGCAGCGAATTTGATATTGGCTCGGATTTGTTTCCTTTGTTGGTGCAGCGCGGCCTGCCGTTTTACGCGATCCAGCATCCGTTTAACTGGATTGATATTGGCGTGGTGAGCGATTATTGGCTGGTGATGCAGCAAATGATGCAGGGTTTTTTCCCGTCCATGCCGATTCCGGGCAAGCAGGTCAAACCTGGTGTGTGGGTGGGGCTGAATGTGCATATTGATTGGGAGCACACGCAGATTGAGGGGCCGGTGTATATCGGCTCAGGCTCGCGCATTGATAAAAATACCCGGATTGTCGGCCCGACCTGGATTAACTCCGGTTGCCATATCCAGCGCGACAGCACGGTGATTCGCTCGATTTTGTTTGATTACACGCGTATTGCCCAGGGCTATGCGATTGAAGACCGCATTGTGTGCGGCGAGTATTGTGTCGACCGCAATGGCCGCATGGTGCATATGGATGATGACAATTGCGACATTATCTGGACCGATGCGCGCGAGAAAGTGGTTTATCCGCAAAATTACGCGTATGCCAGACTGTAGTACGTAGTCCGCTGCCATGTTTCTGACATGCCAGCGTCAAGGATTTGTCATGTTGGGTGACTATGCTCTCTGGAGTTTTGAGGAGAGGGTAAACACATGAAAAAAATGACTTTAATGATGGGCTTGCTGTTCGGTAGCATGAGCATGGCACAAGCGGCAACAACGTACCAGATTAGCAAAGAGTGGACATTTGCCCACAGCGGTAGTGGCTATTTGTCTGAAATCCCAGCCTTTGATGCGACTACCAACACTTTGTGGGTGGCGGGCGTAAAAGGGGTGGACGTATTGGATGCGAACACTGGTAGTTTGCTGCAACGCATTGATACCAGTGCTTATGGCAGTATCAACAGCGTGAGCATCCGCAATGGCATGGCTGCATTTGCCATTGAAAACAATACACGTACCAATGCAGGTATCGTGCAGTTGTATGACACTTCCAGCAGAAGCCTGGCCGCAGGCACCAACACATTTACCGTGGGTGCATTGCCAGACATGCTGACATTCACCCCAGATGGCAGCAAAATCCTGGTCGCCAACGAAGGCACGCCAAATGTCTATGGTTCACGTATCGGCAACAGCGTACCACGCGTGTATGGCGCATCTGCCAATGACCCGGTCGGTAGCGTCACGATTATTGATGTGACCAGCCGCACTGTGGCTGCGACGGCCACTTTGGCTGGTGTGCCAACTTCTGGCAGCCATATACGTACCAATACCGGCATGGATTTCGAGCCGGAATATATTGCAGTCAGTGCCGATGGCAGCAAAGCCTATGTCACCCTGCAAGAAGCCAACGCGATTGGTATTCTGGACCTGAACACAAACTCTTTCACAAAAGTGGTGGGCCTGGGCGTGAAAGATTTCAGCTTGCCAGGTAACACGATAGACCCGCTCAATAATGGCAGCGTTAATTTTATCAGCGCTAACGTAAAGGGCTTGTACATGCCTGACGGTATCGCGACCTACGACGTGGCTGGCAAGACTTACCTGGTGACGGCAAACGAAGGCGATTTCCGTGAAGATGACGGTGACCGCTCTGCAGCAAGCTCACTGGGCGCGACTGGCGAATTGGCTAATATCCGTGTGTCGAATACAGACTCATCTCCAGACGATCTGTACGCAGCAGGCGCACGCTCTTTCAGCATCCGTGATGCCGATGGCAACCTGGTGTACGACAGTGGCGACATCCTTGATAAAGAAGCGTTTGCACGTGGCATTTACGATGATGGCCGTAGCCGTGACAAAGGTGTGGAGCCAGAAGGTGTAGATTTGTTCACGCTGGGTGGCCGTACCATTGCGGCGGTGGGTCTGGAAAGAACCCTGAAAGGTGCGATTGCGCTGTTTGATGTTACCGACCCGACTAAGGTCAGCTTTATCGACATGATCGTGTCTGATGGCGATCTGGCGCCAGAAGGCCTGGTTGCATTTGAAAAAGACGGCGCTATCTTCCTGGCATTTGCCAACGAAGGTTCCAACACGACTTCCTTGTTCCGTATCAGTGCGGTACCTGAGCCAGGTTCTGCAGCGATGCTGGGCTTGGGCCTGGTGGCGATGGCTGCGATGCGCCGCCGTCAGAAATAATCGGTCATTCTGTCAATAAACAGCCGGGCATGGCAACATGCCCGGCTGTTTGCTTTTGGCGCATGGAAAAGCCCGTATGCGCGTTTGCTGCGTAGTCGTTCTGCGTTATAATCGCGGGGATATTTTTTCTAACGCAACGGGATACGGATATGTCGGATTACAAACAAGGTTCAAGCATTAAAGAGTTAATTATTGCGATTCCAGGTGCCATTGTTGGTTTTACTTTGCTGGTTTCGTTACTGGCTTACCTGTTTGGCGTGTTTGGCAGTGAAAAAGCAGCACCTTCCAAAGAAGAAACTGACGCAGTCGAGCAAAAAGTCGTGGCAAACATCAAACCGGTGGCGACCATTGAAGTGGCCGAAGCCGCGGGTGCCCACGTTGAGAAAAGTGGTGAAGAGATTGTGAAAGGCACTTGTGTCGCCTGTCACGGTGTAGGCGCACTGGGTGCACCAAAAATCGGTAACGCCGGTGACTGGGGTCCACGTATTGCACAAGGCTATGAAACTTTGGTGAAACACGCCACAGAAGGTATCCGCAGCATGCCTCCACGCGGCGGTGCGGCTGACCTGAGCGACCATGAAGTGGCAGATGCCGTGGCTTATATGGCAAATCAGGCTGGTGCAAAGTTTGATCCTGCCAGCTTGAAGAAGTAATTGCTGTGAATGTGAGAAGCCGCTTGATTCAAGCGGCTTTTTTATTGGTGAATTCGTTTTTCTGGCAAAGTAGAATCCATGGCGAGATACGCAATTGGTGATATCCAGGGTTGTTACCACTCCCTGATGCATTTACTGGCGCAGGTGGACTTTCAGCCTGGCCGTGACAGCCTGTGGCTGGTGGGGGATTTGATTAATCGCGGTACCGGCTCTCTGGATGTGCTGCGTTGGGTATACACGCACCGCGAGCATGTGCGGCTGGTGCTGGGTAACCATGACCTGCACGCGATTGCCGTGGCACATCATATCCGGCCACCGCATCGCTTTGATACGCTGACGGCATTGTTCTCTGCCGACGATGGTGCAGCGTTGCTCGGCTGGTTACGCCAACAGCCGATGATGGTGCTGGAAGACGATTTTGCCATGCTGCACGCCGGGCTCTATCCGCAATGGACCTTGCCAGAGGCCAGGGCGCTGGCGGCCGAGGTCGAGGCTGTGTTGCGGTCAGCAGATTATTTAAACTTTTTGCAGCAGATGTATGGCAACCACCCGGCTGCCTGGGATAATCGTTTGACCGGCATTGATCGCTTGCGCGCGATTACCAATGGCCTGACGCGCATGCGCTTGCTGGATAATGACGGTGCAATGGAGTTTGCCTTTAAAGGCGAGGTGCAGGATATTCCGGCAGGCTATCAGCCCTGGTTCAAAGTGGCTGCACGGCAATCTGCACAAGCCAGCCAAACCATTCTGTTTGGACATTGGTCAGCCCTTGGTTTGTATCAAGGCGAGGGCGTTGTTGCCCTGGATACAGGTTGTTTATGGGGGCGACAGTTGACGGCTTATACGCTGGAAACAGGTGCATTTACCCAAGTGCCCTTAGATCCGCGCGACCGGCCAGCAGGCACGGTTGGCGAGTAGTTGGTGCGCCTGTGATGGAAGTGTGGTTAGTGGTGGTGGCAGCATTCGTGGCCGGGGTCATGGATGCGATGGTCGGCGGTGGTGGCCTGCTGTCGGTGCCCGCACTGTTATCGACTTATCCTGCCTCGTCGCCATCATTATTACTGGGCACGAATAAATGTTCCAGCGTGTTTGGTACCACGGTCGCCGCCTGGCGTTATGGTCGTCGTGTACAGTTGGAGTGGGGCTGGCTGGCCCCAGCGGCGCTGCTCGCGTTTGCCGGGTCTGGCCTGGGGGCGTGGACGCTGACCTGGATGGATTCGCAGTTCTTGCGCAAGCTGTTGCCCTGGGTATTGCTGCTGGTGTTGGTTTATACGTTCAAATATCCCCAATTTGGCTTGCAACATGGCAGGACACAACACAGCGCCAAAACACGTTTGTGGCTGGCACTGGTAATTGGCGCATTGATTGGCTGGTATGACGGTTTTTTTGGACCGGGTACGGGCAGTTTTTTTATTTTTCTGCTGGTGCGCTGCTTGGGGCAGGACTTTTTACACGCTTCTGCCTCGGCCAAAGTATTGAACGCGACCACGAATTTTGCCGCACTGCTGATGCTGGCGGCGACGGGCCATGTATGGTGGCAGGTGGGGCTGGTGATGGCCGCGGCGAATATTGCGGGCAGCGTGCTGGGAACGTCTCTGGCGCTCAAACATGGCGCCGGATTGGTGCGTCGGGTCTTTATGCTGGTGGTCTCACTACTCATTTTAAAAACAGGTGTGGATGCCTATGTGCGCTGACAGGCCTTATGACTGCGTCGGCTACCATTGTGGGTGCGGTATATATGCTATGATGCGCACTGGGGATTCAGCAGCCTCCCCGCTTCAAGACGCCTTGCGTCCAAGGACTGCTCAAATCTTGGGTCATGCTTAGTCGTGAGCATACCCCTATGAAATGAGGCCTTATGCACGCACATTCTTCTTCTGATATGACATCTCCCACCGATACACACACGCCGCCTGCGCCAGTGTCGCTCAGGCAAGCTTTCTGGTATTGGCTTAAACTCGGGTTGATTAGCTTTGGCGGCCCGGCCGGGCAAATTGCCATCATGCATCACGACCTGGTGGAGCAAAAACGCTGGATCTCGGAAAAACGTTTTTTACATGCACTTAATTACTGCATGGTGTTGCCTGGACCAGAGGCACAGCAACTGGCCACCTATATCGGCTGGCTGATGCATCGCACCTGGGGCGGCGTGATCGCCGGGGTGTTGTTTGTCTTGCCTTCGTTTTTTATGCTGGTGTTGCTGGCCTGGGTCTATATGGCTTATGGTCACGTACCGACGGTGGCGGGCGCTTTATACGGCATAAAACCGGCGGTGGTAGCGATTGTGCTGTTTGCGGCTTATCGCATTGGCACGCGCGCGCTAAAAAATCGCGTCATGTGGGCGATTTCTGCCTTGGCATTCGTGGCGATTTTCCTGTTCAAATTGCCGTTTCCTCTGATCGTATTGACTGCTGCAGGCCTGGGCTTGATCGGTGCGCGCCTGGCGCCAACGCTCTTTACCGTGGGCGGGCATGGTGCGGCCACACAGCATTTTGGCCGTGCCCTGATTGATGATGATACGCCTACACCGGCACATGCGCGTTTTAGCTGGCTGGGCATGGTGCGCATTGCAGTCACGGGGGTGGTACTCTGGCTATTGGTGATGGCTGGCTTGTGGTGGCACTTCGGCTGGCAGGGGGCGTTGACGCAAATGGGCTGGTTTTTCAGCAAAGCGGCCTTGCTGACTTTTGGCGGCGCCTATGCCGTCTTGCCTTATGTATATCAGGGTGCGGTCGATCATTACCATTGGCTCAGCCCGGCGCAGATGATGGATGGTCTGGCCCTGGGCGAAACCACGCCAGGCCCATTGATTATGGTGGTGACCTTTGTCGGTTTTGTTGGCGGTTGGCTCAACCAGGCGCTGGCAGCAGATGGGCCATTGCTGGCGGGCTTTTTAGCGGCGACGGTGGTGACTTTTTTCACCTTTTTGCCCAGTTTTGTATTTATTTTTAGCGGTGCGCCGCTGATTGAAAATACACGTGACAATGTACGTCTCACGGCCCCATTGAGCGCGATTACTGCTGCCGTGGTCGGTGTGATTTTAAATCTGGCCCTGTTTTTTGCTTACCATGTGTTTTTGCAGAGCACATGGTTCCCTGGCATAGACTGGCTAGCCATCGGCCTGGCCGTTGTGGCATGGTTGGCGTTAGCGCGCTTTAAACTGAATGTGATTGCCGTGATCGCGGCGTATGCAGTGGTGGGGATGCTGGTGCAATGGCTGCGCTAGGGCGCCGGCCATTTAACCAAATAATGTTGCGGTAATCTGCGCATGGGCTTGCTGAGCCAGCTGTTGTCGTGATTGTCCGCTGGCCGCAATCGGCGTACCAAAATGCAAGTGCACCGCCGGTTGCTGCATTTTCAGGTAGGCGTTCATCGATTCGATGATCGAGGTGTCGCCAGCGTAAGCTGCGTCCAGGTTCGGTTGGCCATCAGGCAGCGGATAGTGAATCGCCACCGGGATGATTTTAGTGTTGGCCTCGATAGCCGCCTGAATCAGGCTGCTTTTAAACGGCAGTACACTCAGGCCCTCGGTGGTAGTGCCTTCCGGGAACACGCATAAATTGTCATTCAATTTGAGCGCATGGCTGCAAATATTCACCACGCGCGCCGCATCGCGGTTACGTGTACGATTGATGAAAATGGTGCCGGACTTTCTGACCAGGTAACCAAAGATCGGCCAGTTTCTGATCTCCAGCTTGGCGACAAAGCGCACCGGGATGATGCTGTTGATGGCATGGATGTCTGACCAGGAAATATGGTTGGCCACAAACAACACGCCGTGGGTGCGGATATCGGGTAATTCGCCGCTGGTGGTCACGCGCAGGTTAAAACAGTGCAGCAGGCGCTTGCACCACCATTGAATCAGGCCGAGCCGCATCCAGCGATTGCATACCGGTAGCACAATGGCGGCTAAGGTAACACCTGTCAGGACATGCAGTGTGATGCGGGTGATGCGCCACCCGCGAACGATCATTGAAGTTTGTGGCAAGTTATTTCAAGAAATGCGCAGCATATCTGGGATTCATTCGAGACAGGGGTAACAATACCAGCATATCTGCCGTATTAAAAGCCGGGTCCCAGGCCGGTTCGCCGCAAATATAAGCACCCAGTCGCAAGTAGCCTTTGACCAGTGGCGGGCAAGTGACGGTCAGGGATTGATCCAGGGCGTCAATCGGCAATGGATTGTGTGGGAACACGCGGTATTCTGCAGGCGATAAATAGTCGTCACGCAAGTTGTTAAACAATGACGCTGCCGTATGGCCACCGTCGTGCATGGAGATGCTGGCGCAGCCGATCATATACTCATACTGGCGCGCCATCATGTATTTTGCCAGGCCTGCCCATAGCATGGTGATGGTGCCGCCGCTACGGTAGTCTGCGTGTACGCAAGCGCGGCCAACTTCCACCGTACGATCAGCCAGGGGGGCCAAGCGACTTAAATCAAACTCACCAGCGGAGTAGTAACCCCCTGCCAGCATGGCTTGCATCGGGTTCAATATGCGGTAAGTGCCAACCACTTGCTGGGTCGCATCGTCGCGTACCAGCAAATGGTCGCAAAAGGCATCAAAACCATCGACATCCAGCCCTTGCTGGCCTTTGATTTGTGCGCCCATTTCTTCGGCAAACACCTGGTAGCGCAGGCGTTGTGCTTCCATGATCTCTTCTGCGCTGGTGGCCAGTGCCACGCTCAGGGTTGAAGCTGGCTTACGGGCGGTGCTGGCTGGCGATTGAATCTCGGTCTGGTATGTGCCGTGTTCTTGCAGATGGCGTTCTAACATCACGCAACTCCTTGGTTGAGGTTTAGCGAGATATTAGGAGTGTCACATGAACGATTGGTGACGTTGGTGTGACAGTTGTGTGACGCCGCCAGTGACTAATAAACTGCATGCACTAAATAAAAAAGAGCGACCCATGGCCGCTCTTTTAAATGAAACTATTTATGTGCTTAGTGCGATACGCGTGAAGTGCCGCCGTTTTCAACAATACGCACACGGTCACCTGCGTTAAATTGCTCGTCAGCCTCTTGCACAATGGCGACTAAACCACCGCCATCCAGCTTGACTGTGATTTCGTAAGCGTTTTTACGTGTCGCCACTTCTTCTGCGGCAGAGCCTGCCAGGCCACCGGCCACTGCGCCAATCACGGCAGCAATCGCACTGCCTTTGCCGCCGCCGACCGAGCTACCCGCGATACCGCCAATGGCGCCACCGGCAATGGTCCCGACAGGTGACTTGGTGCCTTCCAGTTTCACGGAGCGCACGCTTTCCACCACGCCGGTTTTGACTGTTTGTGCTTTACGCGCTTCGTCTCGTGAATACACATTGCCAGAGTTTGAGCTAGCGCACGCCGCCAATACCCCGGTGATTACTGCGACAGCCATCCATTTTAATACGCGTGTTGTCATTTTTCTCTCCTAGTATTTACACACATCACTTCACTATTTAACGTCAATCACTTATATCTATGTATTGTTTAGCTGGCACTCTGGCGCAGGGATGGGTCTTCTTTGAGCGCATCCTGCACCAGTGCATGGCTATAAATGTTTTCAATTTCTGCCCGGCTTGGCTGGTGGTTCTGGCCGCCGCGGCTGGCAATCTTGATCGCCCCCATGGTCGATGCCAGGCGGCCACAGGCTTTCCAGTCCCAACCACGTACAATGCCATATAGCAAGCCGGCACGGTAAGCATCGCCACAGCCAGTCGGGTCCACCAAGGCCTCTGCTTTAACGCACGGAATATCATGGCGTTGACCATCGGCATAAATATGTGAACCTTCGCTACCCAGCGTCACGATCAGCGCTTTGACTTTAGCCGCCAGTTGCTCTAATGATAGTCCTGTTTTGTCTTGGATGACTTGGGACTCGTAATCGTTCACCGCCAGGTAGTCGGCCATTTCAATAAAGTGCAGCAGTTCTTCGCCATTAAACATCGGCAAGCCCTGGCCAGGGTCAAACATAAACGGAATGCCCGCATCATGGCACTCTTTGGCGTGCTGGAACATGGCATCACGGCCATCGGGCGCAATGATCGCCAGTTTGATATCCCGCGCATCATTCACGCTGTTGGCGTGCGCATGCTGCATGGCGCCTGGGTGAAAGGCGGTGATCTGGTTGTCATCCATATCGGTCGTGATAAACGCCTGTGCGGTGTAAGTGCCTGCCACGGTGGTGATATGCCGTGGATCAATATTATTTTGCTCCAACCAGGCCTGATAAGGGGCAAAGTCATCGCCCACGGTGGCCATGATATGTGGCTGGCCTTCCAGCAATTGCAGGTTATAACCAATATTGCCTGCGGTGCCGCCAAATTCACGGCGCATCTCCGGCACCAAAAAGGCTACGCTGAGTTTATGGATTTTGTCTGCCAGAATATGGTTTTTAAATTGGTCAGGAAACACCATGATGGTGTCGTAGGCCAGTGAGCCGCAAATTAGAATGTTCATGAACGCTTAAAGTCTTTAATTGAAAGTGAGGCTATTATTGCCGCCAGGCTGGCTGCTGGCAAGTGCTGAAAGCCTGATGAGGCTCAGGATTGCTTGATGGCAATGTCGATTAAGGTTTTGGCGGCTTTTTTAGCCGATTTGATGGCGCCTGAGCCACGTTTGATTTGCTCGGCCTGCACCGCACCTTCAAACAGGATGGACAATTGCAGCGCCAGGCCTTCGGCATCTTTAATATTGGCGTCTTGCGCCAGCTTGGTAATAAATTGGCGGAACTCGCGCGATTGCTGTGAAGACAGCTGGTGAATACGGTTTTCTTCGTTGGGGAATTCTGCTGAGGCCTTAATGAAGGCGATGCCGGTGAAGGAGGGCGAAGTCACCCATTCTTCAATGAATTCAAACAGTTTCTGGATTTTTTCATTCGGGCTGCCGCCGAGGCCACCCAGTTTTTCATTCATCCAGTTTTGAAAGTCCTGATGGCTTTGCTGCAACACTGCCAGAATCAGTTCTTCTTTGGTTTCAAAATACTTGTAAA
This sequence comes from Methylophilus sp. QUAN, assembly GCF_015354445.1. Classification (GTDB taxonomy): domain Bacteria; phylum Pseudomonadota; class Gammaproteobacteria; order Burkholderiales; family Methylophilaceae; genus Methylophilus. Next base: position 72,434 of record NZ_JADKYT010000003.1, on the reverse strand, counting down.
GCGTCATTTTGGTGGTGCCGGCTACGGCCACAATCGTGTCCACGCCGGTGGAATTGATACCACGCGTCTGAAACAGGTCAGTGGAAACCTGAAGAATCTTTTGCTTTAAAGTATTCATGCTTTGATTATAGCACTCTATACCGCCTTGTATAGAGGTAAGCCAAGGTGCAAGGAATAAATCCTATTGATTTAGTTTTTATTATCATGTTAAATATACTATACCGTATAGTATAGTTTTATGGTCAATCAATCACAACAGGAGAACATCATGCGTCAACTACAATCATTGGTATTAGCAACATTCTTGGCAACTGCTGGCAGCGTATTTGCGGCGGAGCCGTTATTTGTGGTCAAGTCGGTTGAGTTGAATCAGCCGGTGGATGTGGTCTGGAAAAAAGTCGCTGACTTTGGCGATTTGGGTGCCTGGCATCCGGCAGTGGCCAAAACCGAGATTGTCTCCGGTAAAAACAACAATGCCGGTGCCAAGCGTGTATTAACCTTGAAAGATGGCGGAAGAATCAACGAAACATTGACCGCCTATAACGCCAAAGCCAAAAGCTATTCATACAAAATCACTGATGGCGTGTTGCCGGTGAATGAGTACGCCTCTACTGTGAGCGTGCATAGCAATGGCGATGGCAAGTCTGTGGTGGTGTGGGAAAGCCATTTCTTGCCTAAAGCACCGGCCGATGAAAAGGCTGCCTCTGATGCCATCAAGGGCGTTTATGATGGTGGTTTGAACCAGCTGAAAACATTGTTCCAGTAATTAAGTAGTGCTCATCAAGCCGTCGTGATTGCGACGGCTTTTTTATTTGGAGTTCACCATCAGCTTGGGCGTGTAATTGCATTTCACCTGGTCGAGCAACTGGTTGACGAGTACTTGTTCGTCGCGATTGGTGGTGACATGGCCGTTGATGATGTTTTCGATATAGATACTTTTCAGTCGTTCTGGCAGTTGAATGGCTTCCAGCAGGCGGCAATCGCCGTGTTTCATGGTTTCCAGGCGGCTGTAAATGGCGGCAGTTTCGGATGGGCTGGCTTCGTGAGATAGCGGATGTGCAGTCGGTGGGTATTCCGGTGACTTTGCCTGTAATACAGGCGTAGGGGTGACCTGCATATGCCAGTAATATCCACCCATGAGGCCAAAAAATAATGTCGCCATCACCACGCCATAATTGCGGATAGCTAGCCAGTTGATCTCGCGCCTGGTTTGTACGTCCACCAGTGCCTGCGCGGCTTGCCTGGCGTGCTGCAGTGCGCTGGATTGTGGATGTAGCAGCTTTTCCTGGCAGGCGCTGAGTGCCATGAAATACAACTGATTGGCCAGCATGTCCGGCAGCCTTGCTCCTGCCAGTTGTGCCTGGGTGCTCAGGTAATGTTGTAGTCTGTCTGGCGGATTGAGGGTTGCTGTCGTGTCAGGTAGCGGTTGCGCTATCGGGCTGGACAGCAGGTCGTCGAGAATGCTGAATACTGCCAGTAACCTGTGTACGGCCCGCTTGCCGGATTTGTCCAGCATGCGGATTAGCCATTCGGATTGCAGCAATGCGTCCAGCATGTGCTTAGAACGGTTTGGTCACGACCAGGATGACGACGGCAATCAGGATCAGTACCGGGACTTCGTTAAACCAGCGGAACCAGGCATGGCCGCGGCGGTTTTGCTGGGCGCTGAATTTTTTCAACAGGCTGCCACAGGCATGGTGGTAGCCTATCAGTAACGCCACCAGGGTCAGCTTTGCATGCAGCCAGCCGCCCTTGAAACCGTAACCTAACCATAACCAAATCCCAAATGCCAAGGCTAGCAACATCAGTGGCTGCATAAACCGGTAGAGTTTGTGTGCCATTAGCAGCAGGCGTGCCTGAGCTTGCGGATCTTGCTCCATCGCCAGGTTGACGTAAATGCGCGGCAGGTAAAACAGCCCGGCAAACCAACTGGTGACAAAAATGAGATGAAACGCTTTCACCCACAACATTTAGCTGGCTTTCTGGTCGAGTAGTTTACGCAGCTCGGGGAAGTTGAGTTCGCCTATGGTTTTTTGTACGCGGTTGCCCTGGGCGTCAAAAATAAAGGTCGTTGGGGTGAGGTTGACATCGCCAAAGGCCTTCACCATTTCGCCGTAACCATCGTGCATGACGTTAAAAGGCAGGGCTTTTTCTTTAGTGTAATTGGCAACCTGGGCGGGTGGATCGTAAGGCATGGCGACGGCAATGACGACCAGGTTTTTGTCTTTGTATTGCTGGTAAGTGTCGATCAACTCTGGCATTTCCTTGATGCAGCCAGGGCAGTCCGTGGCCCAGAAGTTGACCAGTACGGTTTTGCCACGTAGTGACTGCATGCTGATTTTTTCACCAGTTAACGTGGTGAATGTGACTTCCGGGGCTTGTGGCTTTTGCATCACCGCAACTGCCAGGCCCGCAAACAAGGCTAATGCGACCAGTGGTACTACCCATTTTTTACATTTGGATTTGAATGTAGACATCTTAAAACCTGATTACTCAAAAACCCTAGCCGTTGTACCGTGTTTGTGCCGAATGTGGCGTGGTATAATTAGCTTTTGTTTTTGATAAATTATCAATGAACGCACCTGTTAACGCAGATTTGTTAAAGCACAATTCTACTCCTCTCACGCGTTTACGCGAAATTCCGTACAACTATACTTCCTTCTCAGACCGCGAAATTGTCATTCGGTTTCTGGGTGAAGAAATTTGGGGCATTTTGAATGCCTTGCGCGCTGAGCGTAAAACGGGACGTAGTGCACGCATGCTGTTTGAGGTGCTGGGCGATCTGTGGGTGGTTTCCCGCAACCCCTACCTGCAAGATGACTTGCTGGAGAATCCCAAGCGCCGCAAAGCCCTGATCGAGGCCTTGTATCACCGAATTTCTGCGATTGATGAACGCAGTAGCGGTAATGACAAAGTGCAGAAGCTGGTGACTGCAGCTACCAAAGCGGTAGAAAAATTTGCGGATGACTTCAAGCAAACCGCCGATTTGCGCAAAAAAGCCATGGCCAAACTGACCAAGTTTACGCGCAAAGATAATGTGCAGTTTGATGGTCTGGCACGCGTCTCACATGTGACCGACGCGACCGACTGGCGTGTCGAGTATCCCTTTGTGGTGATTAACCCGGATACAGAAGCCGAAATTTCTTACCTGGTACGTGCGTGTATCGAATTAGGGTTAACCATTATCCCGCGCGGTGGCGGTACTGGTTATACCGGTGGTGCCGTGCCGTTGACACCTTTGTCTGCCGTCATCAATACCGAAAAACTGGATCAGCACACCGGTGTGCAAATGCGCACCTTGCCGGGTGTCTCACGCCAGGTAGCCACCATTGAGTGTGGTGCCGGGGTGGTGACACGCCGTGCCATGGACGCAGCCACTGCGGCCGGATTGGAATTTGCCTGCGACCCAACCTCTGCGGATGCCTGCTGTATTGGCGGTAACGTTGCCATGAACGCCGGTGGTAAAAAAGCCGTGCTGTGGGGCACCGCGCTGGATAACCTCGCCTCATGGCGCATGGTGACGCCTGACGCCACATGGCTGGAAGTGGAGCGCCTGGACCATAACCTGGGCAAGATTCACGACATCGACATGGCGCGCTTTAAAATCAGCCGCTACGACATCGACTTCAAGAACCTGCTGTCCGAGCCAGAGATTCTCGAAATTCCTGGTCCTAGCTTCCGTAAGGTTGGCCTGGGTAAAGACGTGACCGACAAGTTTTTGTCTGGTTTGCCTGGCGTGCAAAAAGAAGGTTGTGACGGCCTGATTACGTCTGCGACCTTTATTCTGCACCGCATGCCCAAGCACGTGCGTACCATTGCGCTGGAATTTTTCGGCAATGTATCGCACGCGGTGCCTGCCATTGTTGAAATCAAAGACTACCTGGATGCGACCGCCAAACAAGACCCAGCTGTGATCATGGCTGGCCTGGAGCACATGGACGAGCGCTATGTGAAGGCTGTGGGTTACGCGACCAAGGCTGCGCGTCAGCAACGCCCTAAAATGGTGTTGTTGTGCGATATCGCTTCTGATGACGAAAACGCTGTTGGTGAAGTGGCGTCTGCCGTGGTGCGTATGTGTAACGCCCGTAACGGTGAAGGCTTTATTGCCGTCTCGGCTGAGGCGCGTAAAAAATTCTGGTTAGACCGTTCACGCACAGCGGCGATCGCGCGTCACACCAACGCCTTTAAAATTAACGAAGACGTGGTGATTCCATTGCCACGCCTGGGTGAGTATTCAGACGGCATTGAGCGCATCAATATTGAATTGTCGATTCAAAATAAATTGCGCCTGGTCGATGAACTGGAAGCGTTTGTGTCTGGCGACCTGCCATTGCAGCCGGACGAAGACGGTAACGCCGACCCTGAAGGTGTGAAATCCAAGCAGAATATTGCGCTGCAATTATTGCGCGACGTGCGTGCCAAATGGCGTTTGCTGTTGAATACGCTGGATGAACCTGTGGCCGTACTGGGCGAGCTTGGTAAAGCGTTTTCGCAATATGACAACGTGTTCCGTGCCGTGCAGTCGTATGATCTGCGCGTGTCCTGGAAGCGTGAGCTCAAGCGCCCGATGGCGGATATTTTTGCTGGCCGCGAATACCAGAAAATCCTGGATAAACTGGACGAAATCCAGAAAACCGTATTGAAAAGCCGCGTGTTTATTGCGCTGCATATGCACGCTGGTGACGGTAACGTGCACACCAATATCCCGGTCAACTCCGATGACTACGGCATGATGCAGGACGCACACGCCGCCGTGGCACGTGTGATGGACTTGGCACGAGGCCTTAATGGTGTGATTTCCGGCGAACACGGTATTGGTATCACCAAAATGGAGTTCCTGGACCAGGCCACCATTGATACCTTTGCCGCTTACAAAAACAAGGTAGACCCGAAAGGCCACTTTAACAAAGGCAAATTGTTAATGGGTTCCGGGCTGGAAAACGCCTATACGCCTAGCTTTGGTTTGCTGGAGCAAGAGTCCATCATCATGGAGCAGTCTGCCATTGGCGAGATTGCCGATGATATTTCTGACTGCTTGCGTTGCGGCAAGTGTAAGCCAGTATGCTCTACGCATGTGCCACGCGCCAACTTGCTGTACTCGCCACGTAACAAGATTCTGGGTACTTCGTTGCTGATTGAAGCCTTCTTGTATGAAGAGCAGACGCGTCGCGGTATTTCACTCAAGCATTTTGATGAGTTTAACGACGTGGCTGACCATTGTACGGTCTGCCACCGTTGCGAAAAGCCGTGCCCGGTCAATATCGACTTCGGTGACGTGTCAGTCAAGATGCGTAACTTCCTGCGCGAGCAAGGTAAAAAGAAATTTAACCCTGGCACGGCAGCAGGCATGCTGTACCTGAACGCCAAGGATCCGGCCACCATTAAATTGCTGCGCGGTACCATGATAGGCATGGGCTATAAAGCGATTAATATTGCCAATAGCCTGGCCAAGAAATTTGGCCTGCTCAAGGATAAAAAAGCGCCGCCAGCGACCGTAGGCAAGCCTGAAATCAAGGCGCAGGTGATTCACTTTATTAATCGCCCGATGCCGAAGAAGATGCAGTCCAAGACCTCGCGCGCCATGCTGGGCGTGGAAGACGACACCATGATTCCGGTCATCCGGAATCCGCAAAAAGTGACCGAGGATTCGGAAGCCGTGTTCTACTTCCCAGGCTGCGGTTCCGAGCGCTTGTTCTCTAACGTCGGCTTGGCCACGCAAGCCATGCTGTACGAAGTAGGCGCGATCACCGTATTGCCACCTGGCTACCTGTGCTGCGGTTACCCGCAAACAGCCTCTGGCAATCACGACAAAGGCCAAGAGATTACGGCGGATAACCGCGTGCTGTTTCATCGTGTCGCCAATACGCTGAATTACCTGGATATCAAGACTGTGATTGTGTCTTGCGGGACTTGTATGGATCAGTTGCAGAAATACGAGTTCGAGAAGATTTTCCCGGGCTGCCGCTTGCTCGATATCCACGAATACCTGATGGAAAAAGACATGCGCCTGCAAGGCGTGACGGGTACACGGTATATGTATCATGACCCTTGTCATTCGCCGATGAAGACCTACAAGCCGATGGAAGTCACTAACAAGCTCATGGGCACTGACGTGGCGCTGAATGACCGTTGCTGCGGTGAGTCTGGCACCTTCGCCGCGGCACGTCCTGATATTGCGACCCAGGTCAAATTCCGCAAGCAGGAAGAGCTGGAAAAAGGCATGGAAAAAATGGGCTTGACCGTGGGTGCTCCTGAGCAGCCAGTCAAAATCCTGACTTCTTGCCCAAGCTGCCTGCAAGGCTTGTCACGCTACGGTGATGACACTGGTATTGAAGCCGACTACATTGTGGTGGAAATGGCCAAGCATGTGCTGGGTGAAAACTGGATGGAAAATTATATCCAGAAAGCCAATAACGGCGGCATTGAAAAAGTGCTGCTGTAAACAACACAAACCCCGCGCAAGCGGGGTTTGTGTTAGTGGTCGAGCCGTGTCAGCTACTTATTGCTGGCGTGCCTTGAGGTAGACATAAATGCCTGCCCAGGTCATGACCACAAAGATAATGGCAATCACGATAAAACTCATCAAACCATAGTCAGTAGATAACAAATCAATCAAAATTTTCATGGGGTTTCCTCCTGTAAGCTAGTTATCTGGCAAGCAATGCATCTGAGGAATATTTTGAACCCTATGATCAACATGGTTTTTGATGTAACGCAAAAGTGATGCAGGCAACAAGCGCTGAAATAAGCGACCATTGCCACGCATTAAAAAAAGATTCAGGAAAAGTGACGTATGAATATTTACCCGCTGCTTAAACCGCTGCTATTTCAACTGGATGCAGAACAGGCACATGACCTTACCTTGCAATCGCTCAAGCGCGCTGAAAAACTCGGGTTGTTAACACTGGCTGCAGGCCGTTTACCCGATCAGCCTACTCAAGTGATGGGACTGACTTTTCCTAACCCGGTAGGCCTGGCCGCAGGCCTGGACAAAAATGCCGCCGTGATTGATGGTATGGCAGCGCTAGGCTTCGGGTTTATTGAGGTCGGCACGGTCACGCCGCGCGCGCAACCCGGCAACCCCAAGCCGCGCTTGTTCCGTTTGCCTGAGGCTCAGGCCATTATTAACCGCTTTGGCTTTAATAACCTGGGTGTGGATCAGCTCATCCAGAACGTAAAAGCCAGCAAGTTTAAAGGCATCCTTGGTATCAATATTGGTAAGAACTTTGACACGCCTAACGACAGGGCGGCTGAGGATTACCTGACCTGCATGCGCAAAGTGTATAGCCATGCCAGCTATATCACCGTGAATATCTCTTCACCCAACACCAAAAACCTGCGCGCCTTGCAAGAAAAAGATGCGCTAGGCCAATTGCTGGCTACGCTTAAATCCGAACAAAAAATCCTGTCGCAAGTGCATGGCAAATATGTACCTGTCGCCCTCAAAATTGCACCAGATTTGACCACAGAGCAAGTACAGGAAATTGCTGAGCTACTCATGCAACACCGCCTGGATGGCGTTATCGCCACCAACACCACGCTGGCACGTGATGCTGTGGCAGGTTTAAAAAATGCAGAAGAGACGGGTGGCTTATCTGGCGCGCCAGTGAAAGCAGGCTCTACACGCGTGATTCAAACCCTGGCGGCGTCACTGCAAGGCAGTTTGCCTATTATTGGTGTAGGTGGCATTTTAAATGGCGACGATGCCAAAGAAAAAATAGCCGCAGGTGCCAGCCTGGTGCAGCTCTACAGTGGCCTGATTTATAAAGGGCCACAACTCATCAAGGATTGCCGCAAAGCACTGCTCTAATGGCATTGCCTATTCTTTACTCCTACCGCCGTTGCCCATATGCCATGCGTGCCCGTATGGCCCTATGGGCAGCGCAAGTTCAGTTTGAAGTGCGTGAAGTGTCATTGCGCGACAAGCCTGCACATTTATTGCAAATCTCCCCCAAAGGCACGGTGCCAGTCTTGCAACTGCCAGATGACACGGTGCTAGAGCAAAGTCTGGATATTATGCAGTGGGCATTAGCGCAGCATGATCCGCAAGGCTGGTTACATGCTGACCGTGAAGCCGTTAATCACTTCATTAGTATCAATGATGGTGATTTTAAAAAAGCCCTCGACCGCTATAAATATCCAGAGCGTTATCCGGAACAACAGCAATTGTTTTACCGCCAGCAAGGCGAGCAGTTCTTGCAAGCGCTGGAAACAGTCTTGCAGCAACATCGTTTTTTGTTGAGTGATTCTGCCAGTGTAGCGGATGTGGCGATTTTTCCGTTTATCCGCCAGTTTGCGGCGGTGGATGCTGAGTGGTTTGCTGGTAGTGCTTATCCGCAATTGCGTGCTTGGTTAAACGGTTGGCTGGAAAGTGCGTTGTTTGTGCAGATTATGCGGAAGTTTCCAACATATATTGAGTCGACATAGTCAGTATCGGCTGAGTGGACATTGCTTAAGAAAGTCATTCTGCTGAGTGGGCTTGGGTGACATCGTTTTTCGCCTTTTTCGGCGAGTTACTTTTCTTTGCTTGCACAAAGAACAAGTAACCAAAAGAAAGTGCACCCCAGCTTCCGCTTTTTCCTTGCGCTACTCGGCTTGGCGGGCGTCCATCGAAACTCGCCCTGACAAGCCACACAGAACGTGGCTTGTTGCGGAACTCGGACAGCCGATGGCCGAAAACTCCCGCCAACCCTGCGTTGCTCGGCGCGGCAGATGGGGACCCAGAACACCAAGTGAGCGCAATGGTTGGTGGTTTTAATAAACGAATCTGGTTTTTGAACCGTCCAAACTTCGCCAATGTGAGTTTGGCGAGATAAATCCCATTCATCACGCTGAGTAGCGGAGACAAAATAAGAGTAGAGGGAGCGACTGTCCGAATCCCGCAGCGGTTCACGGGGGGGTGTGAGCTGCCAGGTTGAGTTTCGTGACCGGCTTATGCCTAAGTCCGGCAAAGCAACGGACGAAAGCCCTAATTTGAGCAACGCAAGGGAGCCTTTAGGCCGTGATGGCTGGGTGTCGTCCTCTTTGGTTACTTTCTGGGGGACAAGCACCAGAAAGTGACTCGCCGAGAGGCGAAACAATCTGATGCTAAAATGCACAACACTTAAATATCAGAAGTGTTTAGTCAGTTTTCTGTGTACTCTGTTCAAACTTCTCGTAAGCATTAATGATCTTCTGCACTAGCGGATGCCTCACTACGTCTTGCGACATAAACTGAGTAAAGGCAATGCCCTTCACATCCTTGAGAATCTTCTGCGCTTCTACCAAGCCGCTTTTCTGATGACGCTGCAAGTCAATCTGCGTGACGTCACCTGTAATGACGGCTTTGGTACCAAAGCCAATACGGGTGAGGAACATCTTCATTTGCTCTGGAGTGGTGTTCTGCGCTTCATCCAGAATAATAAAGCTTTGGTTGAGCGTACGGCCACGCATATAGGCAAGCGGGGCGACTTCAATGGCGCCACGTTCAAACATCTTGTTCACGGTGTCATAACCGGCCAAGTCATACAGCGCATCGTATAGTGGACGCAGGTAAGGGTCGACTTTCTGGTTCAAGTCACCTGGCAGAAAGCCCAGGCGTTCGCCCGCTTCTACGGCAGGACGAACCAACACGATACGTTTTACACGGTCACGTGTCATAGCATCCACCGCGCTAGCGACGGCCAGGTAGGTTTTACCGGTACCGGCAGGACCAATGCCAAACGTGATGTCGTGATCCTGTATCTGTTGCAAATAGCTGACCTGGCGCGGGGTGCGGCCATGCAGGTCGCCACGGCGGGTCATCAGCGTGGGCATGGCACTGGAGCTGACTTCTTCTGGTTTGAGTTTGTCGATTTCTACCAGGCCCAGTTGAATGTCTTCCAGGTCTATCGGTTTTTTGGAGCGTGCGTAAAAGTTTTCCAGCATTTGCGCGGCCAAGCGCATATTGGTTTGTGTGCCGCTCAGGTAAAACGTGCTGCCACGACGGTTGATGTCAATGTCCAGGCCGTTCGCTAACTGGCGGATGTTCTCGTCCAGCGGGCCACATAAGTTGGCCAGCATCAGGTTGTCTTCAGGGCTTAACGTAATTTCCATGCTTAATTCACAATTTCGCCAACTAGGCGTTTGGGGTTGTAGACGTCGGTGATTTTGACTTGCACCATCTGGTGGATAAAGCGCGCATCGGCGGCGATATCTACAACACGGCCATTGTCAGTTTTACCTGCCAGCAGGTTAGGATCTTTCCATGACGGGCCATCAATGAGCACGCGTTGCACCGTGCCTAACATGGCACGGCTGATGGCGTCACCGTTGGTTTCGTTTTCGGTTTGCAGTTGCTTGAGCCAGGCGGCTTTGTCGGCTTGCGGCGTTTCGTCAGGCAGGTAACTGGCTGGCGTACCCGGGCGCGGGCTATACAAAAAGCTAAAGCTATAATCAAAGCCCACATCGCGCATCAGCTTGAGCGTCGCCTGGAAGTCTTTTTCTGTTTCGCCAGGGAAGCCGACGATGATGTCGCTGGTAATCGTCAGTTGCGGGTTGGCCGCTTTGAGCTTGCGGATCAGGCCTTTGTATTGCAGCGCCGTGTAGTTGCGTTTCATCGCCATCAAAATGCGGTCGCTACCAGCTTGTACTGGTAAATGTAATTGATTAGCCAGTTTGGGCACATTGGCATGGCAGGCAATCAGGCGTTCGTTCATCTCGTTGGGGTGGCTGGTGGTATAGCGGATGCGCTCGATTTGCGGAATCTCAGCCACGGTTTCAATCAGCATGGCGAGGTCGGCCTCTATGCCTTGATACTGTACGCGGTAAGCGTTGACGTTTTGTCCCAGCAGTGTGATTTCCTTGACGCCTTGTTCGGCCAGTTGGATGGCTTCGGTCAGGATGTCTTCAAACGGGCGCGAGAACTCCTCGCCGCGGGTGTAAGGCACCACACAAAAGCTGCAATACTTGCTGCAGCCTTCCATAATGCTCAAGAATGCAGTCGCGCCTTCGATGCGTGGTGGCGGCAAGTGGTCAAATTTTTCAATCTCGGGGAAGGTGATGTCGACTTGCGGCTTGTTTTCGGTCTGTTTGGCTTTAATCAGGTCTGGCAGGCGGTGCAGGGTTTGTGGGCCGAATACCACGTCCACATAAGGCGCGCGTTTGATAATGGCGTCGCCTTCCTGGCTGGCGACGCAGCCGCCGACACCAATCACCAGGTTGGGGTTTTTTTCCTTAAGCGGAATCATGCGGCCGAGGTGGCTGAATACTTTTTCTTCGGCTTTTTCGCGTACCGAGCAGGTGTTGAGCAGGATGACATCGGCTTCTTCCATGTTGTCGGTCTGGGTCATGCCGTCGTGCTCACGCATCAAGTCCACCATGCGTGAGGCATCGTATTCGTTCATCTGGCAACCAAACGACTTGATGAATATTTTTTTACCGCTGTCCTGCTTCATTGCACGCTAAATTTCTCACAAAAACAGTATTTTAGCGTATTTGTAGATGAAACCCCAGCGCGCTTGGCGACTGCGGTAAAATAGACATCTTTCATTTGAGCGTTGTTTCATGCAAGCCTTACCGATTTTTTTCAATATTGCGCAACGCCTGTGTATCGTCATTGGCGGCGGTGATGTGGCGACACGCAAGGTGCTGATGCTGCGCAAAGCGCAAGGTCAGGTCACGGTGATTTCACCTGTTTTGTGTGATGAATTGCGCGTGTTGTTTGAGCAGGGCGAGATTGATTATGTGGAGACTGAGTTTCAGCCTGAGCAACTGACTAGTGCCTGTTTGGTGATTGCGGCGACTGATGATGAATCCGTCAATGAAGCGGTGTCTGTTGCCGCCAAACGCTTGAATATCCCGGTCAATGTGGTCGATGCACCGGCATTATGCACGTTTACCATGGGTTCTATCATAGACCGCAGCCCGGTGGTGATTGCTGTTTCTAGTGAAGGGAATGCGCCGGTATTGGCGCGGCATATCCGCAGCAAGATTGAAACCATGTTGCCTGCGGCCTATGGACGGATTGCGGCGATTGCGGGTGAGTTTCGCGAGCAGGTGAAAGCCAAATTCAGCAATATGCCTGCGCGCCGCCGTTTTTGGGAGGATGTGCTCAACGGTCCCTTGGTTGAGCGTGTGTTGTCTGGCCAGGAGCAGGCAGCGCGTGAGTTGCTCTGTGAGTTATTAAGCCAAAGCGAAGATGCGCCCACACGCGGCGAAGTGTATCTGGTGGGCGGCGGCCCAGGAGATCCTGACTTGCTGACGTTCCGCGCGTTACGCCTGATGCAGCAATGTGATGTCTGTGTCTATGACAAGCTGGTCAGTAAAGAGGTGATGGAGTTGGTGCGCCGTGATGCGGAGCTGATTTATGTGGGTAAATCACGCGACCAGCATACCTTGCCGCAAGAGGAAATTAACCAATTGCTGGCCAGGCTGGCGCTAGAAGGCAAGCGTGTGTTGCGCCTCAAGGGCGGCGACCCGTTTATTTTTGGTCGCGGCGGCGAAGAGATTGAAACCCTGATGCAGCATGGCGTCCCCTTCCAGGTGGTGCCTGGCATCACGGCGGCAAACGGAGTTTCAAGCTATGCGGGCATCCCGCTGACGCACCGCGATTATGCGCAAGCCTGTTTGTTTATTACTGGCCATCTCAAAGACGGCACCATAGACCTGGATTGGCAGGCCATGGCGCGCCCGAGGCAAACAGTCGTGATTTACATGGGCCTGGTGGGGCTGGAGCAAATTTGTGCCAAATTGATAGCGCAAGGCGTGTCACCTGAGATGCCTGCAGCGGTGATTCAACAGGGCACCACGCAAAAGCAACGTGTGGTGGAGTCTACCTTGAAAAACCTGGCAGCCGATGTGGCCGCGGCCGGGTTGAAGCCACCCAGTCTGACCATTATTGGTGAAGTCGTGCAGCTACGCTCACGCCTGAACTGGTTTACGCCAGACGGCGAATAAATCAGGCGTTAGGTAGGATAGGGAGTGATAATCTGGCTTCCAGGCCGCCTTCGCTACGGTTAAGTAGCGCCAGCTGGCCGCCATGCAGGGTAGCAATGCGGTTGCAAATGGCGAGCCCCAAGCCGCTGCCACCTTCATATTTGTTGCGCGCGCTATCCATGCGTTCAAACGGGCGCAGCAAACGTTCTGCATGTTCTGGTGGAATGCCGGGGCCGTTGTCGAGTACGCTGATCACGATCTTGTCTGCCATGACCTGGCTGCGCACTTCCACCTTGCCTTTACCATAGTTGTAGGCGTTGCCGACCAGGTTGTCGAGCAGGCGCTGCATGGCCAGCGGCCGGATAGGAATAAAATATTTAGGCCCCAGGGATACTTTTAACTCACGTCCTGCGCGGCGTTGACGCTCAGCCAGCGCATGTAACAAGTCGTTGATGTCCATCATGCGGGTGGGTTCACCTTCCACGCCTCGCACAAAATCCAGGAACTGGTGAATGATATTGTCCATGTCGGAAATATCTTCAATCATGCCGTGTTTCATATAGTCAGCATCAGGCGGCAACATTTCTACCGCCAGCCGCAAGCGTGCCAAAGGCGTACGGATATCATGCGACACCCCCGCCAATAATAAGGTGCGCTCTGCATCCAGTCGCGCCAGTGATTCGGCCATTTCGTTAAAAGTATGCGTCACTTCACGCAACTCTTCCACGCTGTCTTCCGGCAGTTTGGGCGCTGGTTCGCCATTGCGCAAACGCTCGGCTGCATGCACCAGCATGGTCAGTGGACGGTTAATACGCGCAGTCAGCAGGTAGGCGCCGACCAGTGACAGCAAGCCTACCACGGCGGCCCAGCCCAGCCAGTGCCAAGGGAAAGGGCGGTCAACCTGGATTTTGGGAATCACCACCCAAAAGTCATCCTGGCCAACATTAAAGCTGATCCAGAGGCCGGGAATGTCGTAATGATTGACGGTGATAATGGTTTCTTCACCCAGGCGTTCGCGGATTTTTTGTGCGACCAGGTTGATAAACGGGTCTAGCGGCAGCGGCTCAATGTCTTCGAGGAAGTCGGCCGCATAGACGCGTACGCCTTCGCGTCCGGACAGTTCTGATAGTAAGGCCAGGCGGCGATTTTCATGCGAGGCAATCAGCGAGGCGCGGGTGTAGTTGACGATGGTGACTGCCTGTAAGGCGGCCGCTGTTGCGCGTGGTTCGCGGTCAAAATAATCAAAGATTTTGAGCGAGGCATAGATACTGACGGCCAACAAAATGGCAATCAGTAACATGATGCGGGACAATAGTCGGCGAGGCAGTAAGCGCACGTGAATGAGGCTTAGGCAGGTCGCTTATTGCGGCGCTTCGCCATCTGGAATAAACACATAACCAAAGCCCCACATGGTTTGCAGGTAGCGTGGATGTGCCGGATCTGGCTCGATAATGCGGCGCAAGCGCGATACTTGCACATCAATACTGCGGTCGAATACATCCAGTTCGCGGCCGCGTGCCAGTTGCATCAGACGGTCACGCGACAGTGGCTGGCGCGGATGCTCGGTAAATACTTTTAATAACGTGAATTCGCCACTGGTAATGGTGATCGGCGCGCCGTTTTTGGTCAGGCTACGTGTGTTGATGTCAAACACAAATTCACCAAACTGAAACGCAGCACTTTTTTCTTCAACCGCCTGTTTAGGGGTGATTTCATGGCGACGCAATACGGCATTGATCCTGGCCAGTAATTCGCGTGGATTAAATGGTTTGGGCAGGTAGTCGTCAGCCCCCATTTCCAGGCCAACAATGCGGTCCACTTCATCGCCACGTGCGGTCAGCATGATAATCGGCGTCATGTGGTTGGCGCCGCGCAGGCGGCGGCAAATGGCCAGGCCATCTTCGCCAGGCAACATCAGGTCTAGAATCAGCAGGTCAAAGCTTTCGGCAGACATGGCTTTATCCAGCTCTTTGCCATCGGACACGGATTTGATATTGAATCCCTGTTCAGTCAGGTAGCGCTGTAAAAGTTCGCGCATACGCAAATCATCATCAACCATCAATATTTTTTTTAACTGTTCTGCCATACGTACCTTTTTACACAGAAGCGTGCGTTTTGTTAACGCGTCTGGCCGTGATCAGGATGACCTGACATCAAATGCTAAAACGGCTCAGCCATAAAACTTATCTTCATCATTATACTCCAAGCCGTATCTTGCATGAAGTGGGGTAGTTACAACTTGGTTACAAATAGCGCGGGGGATGAAATATTGCATTTACAATCCTGTTGCAAGATGACTGCCTGAAATTGACAGTCATGGCGATGAAAGAATCGCTATTTTTTGTTAAATCAGTTGATGCCGCGACCAGAGTTGCGTTATGTTAGGCAGCCTGATTTTAAAGTCAGGCAATATCTGTCATGTTAATCGTGCTTGGTTCTACTTGAAAAAGAGTGTTTTTCAAAAGCTTGTGTTTCAAAAAGCTTTAAGTGAAGCAAGAATTAGTGAAACAAGAATGAAGGTATTACGTTTGGATGTGGATGTGTAAAGCGAACAAACATTTGAAAGAGGTTTTTTTGCTAACAACGACCATGTTGCTGGCATCGCCTGTGTCTGCCGACCTTAAGTTACCTATTCGGCTGACGGATAATCGCATGATCGATAATGATGATGCGGGCCTCTCCAAAACCCTGGAACATAATTTCAGTCCTGAAGACCGTGCGCGTTTACGCAAGGCACTGTCTGATTATGCCCGTAACACCGACCCTGATCACCAACTCATGCTGCAAAAGCGCAAGGTGATGCACGACAGTATTTCCCAGCGATTTAATGAGTGTAACCGCGACAACGATGACTCGCTGGATCGCGAAGAAGCCACCCTCTGTTTGCCGCAGGTCGCGCGACATTTCTCTTATGTTGATCTTGATGGCAATGGTGTCATCACCCTGGATGAGCTGGAGAATGCTTATGCGCAGATGGTGGAGCGGCAACGCGAAGCTGAGGCGAAAACTCAGGCACAGCAAGCTATTGTGTCGGATTCAGACACGGATAAATCCAAAAATAAATCTAAATCCCCTTCTGCAGTGATTCCTGCCAACAGTACGGTGAACTCCACCGGCAAAGACGTTTCGGTCATACGCAAACGCCCTAGCTAACAATAGCTAAGCCGCTGTTCTATGTCTATCTACATGCCAACCTCAGCCCCGGCGTGTCTTTTTTCTCATCTGCGTCTCATCGGTGCTTAACGCCATATGGATATCAGCCAATTATCGTTTGTCTGGTATCGCGGCTTAAAGGATATCCCCGCCGTGGCCTGGCAGGCATTGGCTGGATCTCACCCTATGCTGGATTACCGGTTTTTGCGGGCATTCGAGTTGTCGGCAGCCGTGGATCATCAAACGGGCTGGATTCCCTATCATTTAGCAGTGTTTAATGGCGAGCAACTGCTTGCTGTAGCGCCTTGTTATATTAAAACCCACTCCTATGGCGAATATGTGTTTGACTGGTCGTGGGCCGATGCTTATGAACAGGCGGGCGGCCAGTACTACCCCAAACTGATTTCAGCGATTCCTTTTTCGCCGGTCACAGGGCCCCGGCTGTTAATTCACCCTGATTGCGCTGAGCCGCAGGTTTTGGCAACGGCGATGTTGTCGCAAATGCGTGACGTCTGTCAGGCGCAGGCCTGGTCCGGGCTGCATGTGTTGTTCCCGGATGCCACTTCGGCGCGTGCATGCGCCGAAGCAGATGGCTTGCGTCGGCATGGCGTGCAGTTTCGCTGGGAGAATCCTGGTTACGCCGATTGGGAGGCGTTTTTAGCCGTGCTTAGCCGCGACAAGCGTAAAAAAATACGTCAGGAGCGCAACAAGGTCGCCCAGCAAGGAGTGCATTGCCGCGTACTGAGCGGGCATGACGTCAGCCCGGCAGAACTAGCGTTGTTTTATCAATGTTATTGCAATACCTATCACCGGCATGGCAGCAGCCCTTATTTATCATTGGCATTTTTTGAGCAAATCAGCCGTGACATGCCTGAACAGTTCAGGCTGTTTATTGCCGCGCAAGAGGGTGAAGATGTCGCTGCTAGTGTCTGTATTTGGGGTGAAGACACCTTGTATGGCCGTTACTGGGGCAGCCTGCGTGATATTTCGTGCCTGCATTTCGAGTTGTGTTACTACCAGCCGCAACAGTTCTGCATCAGCCACGGCATCCGCTATTTTGAAGGTGGTGCGCAAGGCGTACACAAACTGGCACGCGGTTTCACCCCGTATACGACCTGCTCCTATCACTGGCTAAGTCACCCCGATTTTCACCAGAGCGTGGCACGCTTTTTGGTTCGCGAAGCCAGCACCATGCAGGACTATGTCGATGAGCTTGAAGAGCGTAGTCCTTACAAGGCTAGTTGACCGCCGATAAACACAGATGAACGCCGATAAGATTAAGTATCCAGATGCCACTTAAGCGCTCTAACGGTGCCTCTTTCGGGCCCCATCTGCCGCGCCGAGTAGCGCAGGCAAAATAAGGAGAAAGGGAGCGACTGTCCGAATCCCGCAGTAGCTCACGTTGTGTGTGAGCTACTAGGTTGAGTTTCGTGACCGCTTATTTTGACGAGCAACGCAGGGAACAAGCGGAAGCTGGGGTGCATTTCTTTTGGTTACTTATTCTTTGTGCAAGCAAAGAAAAGTAACTCGCCTACAGGCGAAAGGCAATCCTACGAGTTGCCACTCACCACCAATCACCAAGGAATCCTTTTCCCATCATAAGCAATAAACTCACCCGATTGCGCACTGTTTAAGCCTTCAATCACCTGCCGTAACCCACGCACACTGGTTTCCGCATCAATCAATCCATTCGGCCCACCCATATCCGTACGCACCCAGCCCGGGTGCAAAGCTGCTACCTGAATATTGAATTCGCGCAGGTCTAGCGCCAGGCTTTTCACCACCATATTCAAAGCAGTTTTGCTGCTACGGTAAATATATTCCCCTCCGCTGCCATTGTCTTCTATGCTGCCCATTTTGCTGGTCATGGCGATCAGTTTCGCCTGGTTGGCGCGGCGTAGTTGCGGTAAAAAGGCTTCTGCAAGATAGTAAGTGGTCAGCGTATTGACCTGGAACGCGTGCAGCCAGGCTTGTGGGTCGGTTTTACCGAAGGCACTATCAGGGTAGGTGCCAGCGTTACTGATTAAAATATCGATGGTGACTGCCGATAATTGCCCAGCCAGATCACGAATGGCACTCACATCGCTTACGTCCAGCGCCAATACCTGGATGTTCGTGTGTTTGGCCGCCAATTGCTGCAACGCGGTCGCCTTGGCCGGGTCGCGCACGGTGGCATATACCTGTTGACCGCTTTCAGCATATTGTTTGACGTATTCTAGCCCAATGCCACGGTTGGCACCTGTGATTAAAATCGTTTGTGTCGTCATTATTTGCCTCGTTTTCTTGAATCCATTGAATCTGGGATATGATTGAATTTTACGCTGGTTTGTTTGCCAGGGTGGTATTTTTGCAATTGCAACGGAGTGTTGAGTGGATGGGTGTTAGTCATCGTTTGAGTCAGGTGCGAGTCTGGATTGGGTTGTGTTGCATGTTGCTGGTCACACAGGCGATGGCGGGCGCTGTTGATGTCAGTAAAAGAATTCCGCTCAGGCCTTCTTTATTAAAGCCAGAAGATGTCGCAGTGGTTTACAACGTCAATGATGCGCAGAGTGAAGAAATTGCCCGGTATTATTTACAAGCGAGGCAAGTGCCTGCAGAAAACCTGATTGGCGTGGAGCTGCCCAGGCATGCCAAGGATGCGTTGACCGTGCCGGAGTTTGAGTCGTTAAAAGCGCAGCTAGATGCCAAGCTGGGCAATCAGCAAGTATTGTTGCTGGTGTGGCGCACGCCGTTTGCCGTGCAGTGCAACAGCATCACCAGTGCGCTGACCTTGGGGCTGGATTTAAATCAGTGCCGCAAAACCTGTGACCCCGGCCGTGATAGCCCTTACTTTAATAGCCTGTCATTGCGGCCATGGGCAGATCATCATATCCGCTTGTCCATGTTGCTGCCGATTAGCAGCGTAGAGGCCGCCAAGGCCTTGATTGACCGTGGTGTGCTGAGTGAGTTTAGCTTAAATGACGCCGATGGTTACTTCCTCAAAACGCGCGATGTTGCGCGCTCCAAACCGCGTGAGCCATTTTTCCCGCAAGATGGCATGACCATTAAATCCAAGAAACTCACCCTGCATACCTTGCCCCAGGAGTCGATTGAAAACCAGGGCTCGGTGATGTTTTATTTTACCGGGCAGAAGCAGGTGGATTTCATGCTGACCAATACCTACTTGCCGGGCGCGATTGCCGATCACCTGACTTCTGCGGGTGGCGTGTTGGCGAGTTATAACGGCCAGATGCCAGCGTCACGCTGGCTGGATGCTGGCGTCACCGGCAGTTATGGCACGGTTTCCGAGCCCTGTAATTACTGGCAAAAATTTCCCAATCCGCAAATTGTGATTGCGCATTACCTGTCAGGTGAAACCTTGATTGAGGCCTATTGGAAGAGCGTCAAATGGCCGATGCAAGGTGTATTTGTCGGCGAGCCGCTGGCCAAGCCCTATGCCAGAAGTGCTCCGGTCATGGCTGAGTAACTGGTTTGCGGGCCTCTGGGCTGCTGTCATCATCCTGTCATTGCCTGCGCGCAGATGTGTCGTATAATCGCCGACATTGATGTGTTGAGAATGGCTTGTGCAAGATATTCGTTGGAAAGCGTTCTGGAGCCTGCTGTTTTGGGCATTTTGCTGCCTGATGGTTGGCTGGTTCTGCGGTGCGGAAACAGCATGGCTATTATTTACAGTCGGTGCATTGGCCTATCTGGCTGCGCATATTTACTGGATACACCGCCTGTATCAGTGGGCACTTAAACCCAGCCTTAATTTTATGCCGAACGGCAAAGGCATCTGGGAAGACATCTTTGCCAATCTCTATCATGAAATGCGCCGTCATTCGCGCAGCCAAAGCCAACTGAGCAGCACGCTGGAACGGCTGCGTCATGCCACCAGTGCATTGCCGGATGGCGTGGTGGTGCTCAACAACCGTAACGAAATTGAATGGTTTAACGAACCCGCGATTCAACGCTTAGGCTTAAAGCGGCATCATGATGAAAATCAGCCGATTTATTACTTGCTGCGGCAAGCCGAGTTTGTCACCTATTTGCAGGCAGAGGATTACAGCGAGCCGCTGAAACTCAAGTCCTGGCGTAGCCCGGACGTGACGCTGGAGTTACAGATTATTCCGTTTGCCAGCAAACAGCGTTTGCTGATCTGCCGCGATGTGTCGGCCATTGAAAAAACCGAAGTCATGCGCCGCGATTTTATAGCCAATGTGTCGCATGAGTTGCGCACGCCGCTGACGGTCATTGGCGGCTTCCTCGAAACCATTAGCGACATGCAAGGTGAGGTCTCACCGGATATCCAGCCTTATTTCGACATGATGCAGTCACAAACGACACGTATGCGCCGCATTATTGAAGACTTGTTGACCTTGTCGCGCCTGGAAAATAACGTCACGCTTAAAGATGAAACCGATATTGCCATGCCTGCCATGCTGCAGCAGTTGCAGAAAGATGCGCAGGCGCTGAGCCAGGGCCAGCATACAGTGACGCTGCATATGGAAACCGGGGTCAATATTCGTGGCAGCTACAATGAACTATTGAGTGCCCTGAGTAACCTGACCAGCAACGCGGTACGCTACACACCGGCGCAAGGCCGTATTGATATTTACTGGCAAATGCGCGGTGAAGATGCTGTATTCAGCGTGCAAGATACCGGCATTGGTATCGAGTCACATCATTTGCCGCGGTTAACTGAACGCTTTTACCGTGTCGACAGCGGCCGCAGCCGTGACACCGGCGGCACCGGCTTGGGTTTGTCCATCGTCAAGCATATTTTGCATCATCATCAGGCCAGCTTGCAGGTTGAAAGTGAGCCAGGGCAAGGTAGTCGCTTCCAGATTGTGTTTCCAGCCCAGCGGGTATTGCCTGCATGAGGTGTCCCGGCTGGTGGGTGATCATTTTACTGCTGGCCGGATGCAGCACGACGCCGGATGGCGGCTATGTGGATTCGCCTAACGGGCGGCCGGTGCCTGTGCGGCAAGACCGCAATACCTTGCATCAACTGGCCAAGACTGACCTCGATCGCCTGGCCGATATTGAATATAGTGAAAATGTCAGCACCTTGCGCTTGCTCATGCTCAAAATGTACAAGCGCAACCCGGCCGAAGCACAAAAATCAGGGCTGGGGTCGCCAGAGCAAATTGCCAGCTATGTGTTTGAGCAAACAGGTGTGCATCACTGGCGGTTTGATGCGCTGAGTGGCGCGCAAGACACCGCGGCGATTAAACTCGCACTCAATGCGCAATATAGTGGAGACCGCGTGTTGGCGCTGGTGGTTGGCATCCAGTCCATGCTGTTCCGCGCCCATGGTAATAAATCAGCTTTTTTCCTCACCGACAGCATAGAGCCGCAAAGTTTGTATAATGCGGCCAGGAATATTGAAATTGCAGTATGGAAGCTGACCAATGCCAGAAATGCGCAAGGCGACTTATTGCTGCTCACCAACAGCCAGCCCGGTGAGGTGCAAAATCTCAGTTTTGAGCGCGAGTTTAGCAAGTTGATTGCCCGCACCGATTTACTGGCGCTGACCCTGGCTGAAAAATCGCAACGCTTTATTTCGCGCCTGACGCAAAGTATTACCACGGCGCCTTTTCTCCCTTTTAGATAAATTGAATCATGCAACAAGCACTGACCTTACTTAATGGCTTAACCCCCGCCGAGTTTATGGCGGAATACTGGCAAAAAAAACCATTGTTGATTCGTGGCGCAATGCCGGGCTTCCAGGGCCTGCTTGATCCTGCAGAATTAGCCGGGATTGCCTGCGATAGCGACGTGCCTGCCAGGTTGATACAGTTTGATCCTGATCGGGCACAGCACGGGGATGGCTGGAAAGTCAGACAAGGACCGTTTGAAGACGATGATTTTACGGCATTGCCAGCGCAGCATTGGACGCTGCTGGTGCAGGGCATGAACCATCTCCTGCCGGAAGCACAAGCCTTGCTGTCCCAGTTTAACTTTATCCCGACGGCCAGGCTGGATGACGTCATGGTTAGTTACGCGCCTACCGGCGGTGGCGTCGGGCCGCATATTGATAGTTATGATGTGTTCTTGCTGCAAGGCGCGGGCAAGCGTCGCTGGCGCATCAGCCAGCAAACCGACTTACGCTTGATTCCTGATGCACCCTTACGCATCCTGTCGCATTTTGTGAGTGAGCAGGAGTGGGTGCTGGAGCCCGGTGACATGCTTTACCTGCCGCCCAATGTAGCGCACTGGGGGATCGCCGAAGATGATGATTGCATGACGTATTCGATAGGCTTCCGCGCGCCAGCTGCCCGGGAACTGGCGGTAGAGTTTCTCGAGGCATGCCGCCAGGATAGCCTGCCGGACGAGTTATATCGTGACCCTCAATTGCAGCCAGTGGCAGATGCCGCCGCGGTAGATGCTGACATGGTTGGCAATGTGGCCGCCATGTTGCGCCGTTTACCGTGGCAAACTGAACAATTAGGGCCTTTTTTGGCCAAGTATTTTTCTGAGCCCAAGGCATATGTGGTTTTTTCGCCTAATCGTAAACTTAGCCTGGACAAGTTTACGCAGCGAGTGGCACAGCATGGGGTAGTGATGGACTTGCAAACGCAGATGCTGCATTGGCAAGGGCAATATTTTATCAATGGTGAGGCGGTTGCTGCGCCTGTCGAGGGCGCGTCCTTGCTCAATGTATTGGCCAATCAGCGTCAGTTGGCCGTCACTTTGTGCCAGGCCCCGGCGGTTACTTGCCTGTTGCCGTGGCTGCATGACATGTACCTGTCAGGTTATGTACATTTGGCAGAAAATGCGGCTTAATTGCATTGGTAACAAATGATTTAGGCTGGATTTTTGTGAAAAAAACACAGGGATGTTGTTCTTGCACAAAAAAATCCTTTGTTTTTCACTGGATTTACGTTCTTTTTTTAATAAATTACTGATACAATTTTTTCACTCGGCTGGTTCTGCGTTTAGGGGATTGACCGTACATAATTTTTTGCTCATACATACTAAGGAAATAAAGATGACACGTTCTGCATTGTTGGCTGCATTGTTGGCTTTGGCTTTGACTGCTTGTGGTGAAAAACCAGCTGAAGAAGCGCCTGCTGCTGAGGCACCTGCTGCTGAAGCTCCAGCTGCTGAAGCTCCAGCTGAGGCACCTGCTGCTGAAGCCGCTCCTGCTGAAGCTGCTCCTGCTGAAGCTGCACCTGCTGAAGCTGCACCTGCTGAAGCTGCTCCAGCTGAAGAAGCTAAGTAATTCAGACTTGAGTAATCTGGTTTTAATTAGATCTGGTTTACTTAAAAGATTCACTTAAAATCCAAGCTTGCTTAGATGTAGAAAAGCCGACGAAAGTCGGCTTTTTTATTTGTGCTGCAATCACAGCTAAAAATGGTGGCCTGTCAGGCAGCGCTTTTGAGTGGGGTTAACTCATTTGCAATCTGGCAAATACGGATAAAGTCTTCTGCGACCAATGCCGCTCCGCCAATCAATCCGCCATCGACATCTGGCATGCTGAGTAATTGCGCAGCATTACCAGGGTTCATGCTGCCGCCATATAACAAGGAAATCTCTTCCGCTGCCTGTGCATCCAGCAATTCAATATGGCCGCGAATAAAAGACAGAATAGCCTGTGCATGTTGCGGTGTGGCGGCCTTGCCAGTACCGATGGCCCATACCGGTTCATAGGCAATCACCCCTTTTGATAAGGCATGGATACCCACATGGGCAATCACCGGGTTTAGTTGCCGTACCACTACCAGGTCAGTTTCGCCCTGTTCGTATTCATCCAGTGTTTCACCTATGCACAAAATAGGCGTTAGCCCGGCTTTTAAGGCAGCCTCAAAGCGCTCACCACAGGTTTCATCGCTATCATGACCGCGCTGCCTACGCTCAGAATGGCCAATAATCACATAGGTGCAGCCAAACTCCTTCAGCATGAGCGGTGATACTGAGCCTGTGTAAGCCCCTTTTTCATAGCGGCTCATGTTTTGTCCGCCCCAGCTAATATGGCTGTTTTGCAGCACTTGCTGGGCTTGGTACAAATAAGGGTGTGGCGGGCATACCGCATAACGGGCGCGGTGATGCCGTGTCTGTTGCAACAGGCTTTGCATGAATTGCTGGTTGTCTGGCAAGTTGCCGTGCATTTTGCGGTTGGCAACCACCAGCTTGGGGCGATTTGTCATCACACCGTTTCCTTTGCGGGTTTTCTTTCTATAATGACGGATATTCTACAGAAAACTTGACCTTATGCCCGCATTAGATTTTTCCTTACAACTGGCCTCGGACGCAGCGGATATTCCTGCGGCTGCGCAATTTAAGCGCTGGGTGCGTACCGCACTGCGGGTGGATACCAGTCTGACTATCCGGATCGTGGATGAGGCAGAAGGGCGGCAGTTAAACGCCGCATACCGCGGTCGGGATTATGCCACTAATGTGCTGACTTTCCCGCTTACTGAAGAGCCTATGCTGATGGGCGATATTGTGATTTGCGCGCCCGTCGTTGCCAGAGAGGCAATGGAGCAGGGCAAGCC
This sequence comes from Methylophilus sp. QUAN, assembly GCF_015354445.1. Taxonomy (GTDB): domain Bacteria; phylum Pseudomonadota; class Gammaproteobacteria; order Burkholderiales; family Methylophilaceae; genus Methylophilus. The sequence continues at coordinate 47,906 of NZ_JADKYT010000003.1, read as the reverse complement.
GCTGCTTGCCCATTATGCCCACATGACCGTGCATGGCGTACTGCATCTGCACGGTTATGACCATGAGGTGGATGCGCAGGCCGATTTGATGGAAGCGATGGAAGTCGCCGTCATGCAAAAGCTGGGCTTTGTGAATCCTTATGCAGAATAACCTTTAACCCCAAGCGGCAAATCGTTACAATCCTTGCATGGAGTTTACCACTCACAGTCCTGTCAAAATTAAAGGCGAGCCGCTGTCGGCGCTGCCGCAGGATTTGTATATTCCACCGGACGCGCTGGAAGTCTACCTGGAGACCTTTGAAGGCCCGCTGGATTTGTTGCTATACCTGATCCGCAAGCACAATCTGGATATCCTGGATATTCCCATGGCTGACCTGACGGTGCAGTACATGGCGTATGTGGATAAGATGAAAGCGGTCAACCTCGAGCTGGCAGCAGAATATTTATTGATGTCTGCCATGCTGATTGAGATCAAGTCGCGCATGTTGTTACCCAAACCGGCTGAGGTGGAAGAGGAAGAGGACCCGCGCGCGGAACTGGTCAGGCGCTTGATGGAGTACGAGGCGATCAAACTGGCGGCACAGCGGCTGGATGCGATGCCCAAAGTGGGTGAAGAGATTGATGTGGCGGCAGCGTATTACCAGCAGATCAGCCTGGTGAAGCCGCCGGAAGTGAGCCTGGACGATCTGGTGGAAGCCTGGCGCAATGTGCTCAAACGCGCCAAGTTGAATCAGCACCACAAGCTGGGGCGTGCCGAGCTTTCTGTGCGTGAGCATATGAGCTTGCTATTGCGCAGGTTAAGTAGCGTGCAGGTGCTGCGGTTTGATGAGTTATTCGACCTTGAAACCGAGGGTGTACCTAAGTTGGTGGTCAATTTCCTGGCCATGCTGGAGCTGGCCAAAGAGGGCCTGGTGCGTATCACGCAGCAAGAAGCGTTTGGCACTATTTATGTGCAAGCCAATAGTACAGGCTAGAAGGCGATTGCATGCGTGAACCTGACAGCATAGAAGAGATGAAGCGTATTCTGGAGGCTGCATTGCTGACATCGCCGCAACCATTGGCGCTAGACGACTTGCTCAAGTTATTTGCTGGTCGCATGGAGCGTGCGACCTTGCGCATGTTGCTGGATGAACTGAAAGCGGACTGGGTAGAGAAAACGCTGGATCTGGTGCAGGTGGCCAGTGGTTACCGCTTTCAGGCCAAAGCGGAGTACGGCGAATATTTGTCGCGCTTGAACCCTGAGCGTCAGCCAAAATATTCGCGGGCGGTGATGGAAACGCTGGCGATTATTGCCTACAGGCAACCCGTCACACGCGGTGATATTGAGCAGATTCGTGGCGTGGCCGTGAATCCCAATGTGATCCGCCAACTGCAGGAACGTGACTGGATAGATGTGGTCGGGCAACGTGAAGTGCCGGGCAGGCCTTCGTTGTATGCAACCACCAAACATTTTTTGGATGACTTGAACTTGCGTTCGCTGGCGGAATTGCCGCCTTTTGAAGCGTTTGCGCAAACAGAAATCCCGCTGGAGTAAGATAGATTATGCAAGCGTCGCTACTTAAAATCAGAATCAACCACGAAGGCAACACTGCGCTCGGGCCGGGCAAGATCGAGCTTTTGCAACATATTGCGCAGCATGGTTCAATCTCCGCGGCCGCCAAACAGATGCGCATGTCTTATCGCCGTGCCTGGGAGTTGGTAGACATGATGAACCGCTGTTTTGACCAGGCGGTGGTGGTGAGTTCAGCGGGTGGTTCTCATGGCGGTGGCGCGCAAGTGACCGAGTTTGGCCAGGCACTGATAGGGGCTTATCAGCAGATTCTGCAAAAGTCAGCGCAAGCGGCTGCGGACGAATTGCATTTAATTACACAGCATTTGAAGAAAGACTGATTTTTTTAATTATCGTAATGCATATGTGGGTATAACGATGGTAGCATCGCATATGTATGATGAATTGATAACTGGGTGATCGTAATGAAAAAGTGGGTGTGGCTGGGGTTGTGCCTGATCAGCGTATTGGCGCAGGCGGAAGACAAGAAAATCAAGGTATTTGCTGCGGCAAGTTTGACCGATGTGATGAACGTGCTGGTCAAGCAATATGGCCAGCAAACCGGTGTGCAGGTCGTGCCTGTCTATGGAGGCTCGGGCACGTTGGCCAAACAGCTGGAGCAGGGCGCACCAGGTGACCTGTTTATTTCCGCAGACGAAAAGTGGATGCAATACCTGAAGGATAAGCAATTGGTGCAGATCTCAACGATCAAACCATGGCTGGGTAACCGCCTGGTGATGATTACGCCGCAAAACAAACCGTTAACGATCAAGGCTGATGCCAATGTAGATGTGAACCAGCAAGCTCCGGGCTATTGGTGCACGGGTGATACCTTGTCGGTGCCGGTGGGAATTTATGCCAAACAGTCACTGACCGCTCTGGGCTGGTGGGACAAGCTGAAAACCCGCCTGGTGAGCACACAGGACGTGCGAGCAACCCTGAGCCTGGTTGAGCGTGATGAATGCGATGTGGGCATTGTCTATGCCAGCGATGCGCAATCGTCCAGCAAGGTTAAAGTGGCTGGGGAGTTTGCTGAAAGCAGTCATGTGCCGATTATTTACCCGATGGCATTGTTGCCACAGGCGACAGCAGAAACCAATGCTTTTTACCACTACCTGCAATCTGCCGAAGCTAAAAAACTGTTACTCTCTTACGGTTTTAAACCCTTGTTCAACGATTAATCTGCAAGCTGTTTGTGACTGTTATGTGGTCGTTGTCTCCTGTTGAAATCGACATCGTGCTGTTGTCACTGAAAGTGGCTGCCTGCTGTGTGCTGGTGTTGTTGTTGCCAGCCATCGCCATGGCCTGGCTGCTGGCCAGAAAGCAGTTCTGGGGACATGCTGTTGTGGATGCGCTGGTGCATCTTCCCATGGTCTTGCCGCCGGTGGTGCTGGGCTATATGTTACTGGTATTGCTGGGACGGCGCGGCTGGATTGGCAGCTGGCTGTATGAGCAGTTTCACATACAGCTGACCTTCCACTGGTGGGGGGCGGTAATTGCCTCTGCCGTGATGGCATTTCCGCTGATGGTGCGTGCTATTCGCCAGGCGCTGATGCAGGTAAATCCTTTATTGGAGCAGGCCGCGCAGACGTTGGGTGCCACACCCATCAAGACATTTTTTTCAATTACCCTGCCGCTTTCTTATCACGGTGTACTCACTGGCGGTATTCTGGCATTTAGCCGTAGTCTGGGTGAATTTGGTGCCACGATTACCTTTGCGGGTAACCTCGAAGGTGAAACCCGTACCTTGCCATTGGCGATTTATAGCCTTACCCAGTCACCCGAAGGGGATGCTGCCGCCCTGCGACTGGTGATATTGAGTGTGCTGGTCTCTGTATTCGCTTTGCTGGCAAGCCAGTGGCTGGAGCGCCGTCTACTCAGGAGTCAGCGCTGATGTTTACGGTGGATATCCAGATACAGCAGCCTTATGCGGCAAGCACTGCATTTAACCTGCAGGCAAGCTTCGCGCTGGCGCCAGGTCAATGCCTGGGAATCATGGGCGCATCAGGTTCAGGAAAAACCACTTTACTGCATAGTATTGCTGGGTTGTTGATGCCGTCTTCCGGCGTGATCCGCAGTGGTGATCATCTCTGGTTCGATCATAAACAGGCGATTCAATTACCGCCATGGCAACGCCCGGTGGGCTTGGTGTTCCAGGATGGCCGCTTGTTTCCGCATATGAGCGTAGAGCAGAATTTACGCTATGGCATGCCCGCAGGCATGGCCCGGATCGTGTTACCCGAGGTGGTGGATGTACTCGCTATCCAGCCCTTGCTTAAACGCAAGCCCAGCCAGTTGTCTGGCGGTGAAAAACAGCGGGTGGCCATCGGGCGTGCTTTGTTGCGCCAGCCGTCGGTACTGTTGATGGACGAGCCATTGAGTGGCCTGGATGATCAGCTCAAACAACAAGTCTTACCTTATATCAAGCAGGTGATTGCAACGTTTGGTTTGCCAACGCTGTACGTCAGCCATGTGGGGGATGAAGTGGCGGAGGTCGCCGATGAGGTGTTAACGCTGGCGCAAGGAGTCTTGCGCCAGGTTGTTGATTAGTGGCTGCGCGGGCGAATCACGGCGTTGCACGGTACTCGAAATCCTCATGTACTTCGAGTACATTCCGGTTTCTGCGTGCCGTGCGCCTGGTACTTCATCCCGCTCGCTCAGTAATGCTGTGTTTATAACTAACGCGAAAAGTTAGTGGTGATGACCACCGGCACCATGCACGTGCTGGTGAGAAATTTCTTCCTGGTTCGCTGAGCGTACGCTGGCGATAGTTGCAGTAAACAGCAGGCGTTGACCAGCCCATGGATGGTTGCCGTCAACCACGACTTTGCCATCTGCAATGTCAGTGATGGTGTACAAAATCACGTCGCCAGTCTCGTCTTCACCTTCAAACTGCATACCCACTTTCAGGTCTTTGCTTGGGAATGCGCTGGCTGGTTCGATTTGCACCAAGGCATCGTCGTATTCACCAAAAGCATCTTCCGGATCCAGGCTCACTTCCACCACGTCACCCACGTTTTTGCCGTGCATGGCTTCTTCCACTTTCGGGAAAATATTGTCATAACCGCCATGCAGATAGGCAACCGGATCCTTGCTTTCTTCCAAGGTGTCGCCATCGCTATTTTGCAGTTTATAGGTCATGGTGACCACGGTGTTCATCGCTACTTGCATGTCTAAAGTCCTAAAGTTCTTTGGTAAAACAGTATTCTAAAGGATATTGTCGGCATGTGTCATTCTTGCCGACGATAATATTGACCATAAAGTTTTCGCCATTGCCAGGGCGGCATGGGCTGGGCATCTTGCCATAGGCCTAGGCCCTGTTGCTGCGCCTGGTGTTGTAGCGCATCCAGCTCAAAACGTTTTGAATAACGTGCGTTAAACCAGGCCATGCCTAGCGCAATTTGTGCTTGGCTGGCGTCAGTGTTGTTGCAATGCAAATGCCCCAGTGTCCTGCCATACATATCACGGCCTTGCAGGTGGACGGCGATGTTTGCGTGTTCGCAGAGTTGTTTCAGGCTACGCCTGGACTGGATGCCGAAGGCCTGTTGCCGCTCGGGGGCGTCTATATCCAGCAGGCGTAAGTGGTAGGTGAGGCTGTTGTCACGAATGATAACTGTGTCACCATCAATGACGTTGACCAGCGCAGGCGCTGCATGGACATAAGCGCTTGCCAGCAGCAGGCCAATTGGCAGCCAGGTTTTTATCATGGCACGCTAATCCAGCAAGCTGGTGTAGTTGTCTGGCGTCAGTACGCTGGGAATCGCCTCTGGCAACAAGTCAGGGTAGTCTTTGCTGAAATGCAAACCGCGACTTTCATGGCGGTCAATGGCACATCGCACAATCAGCTCGGCCACTTGTAGCAAGTTACGCAGTTCGATGAGGTCGTGGCTGACTTTAAAATTGCTGTAAAACTCACCCACTTCGTCCCTGAGCATGTGGATGCGATGCAGGGCGCGGCTCAGGCGCTTGGTGGTGCGCACAATGCCAACGTAGTTCCACATAAAGCGGCGTAGCTCATCCCAGGTGTGGGTAATCAAAACCTCTTCGTCGGCATCGGTGACGCGGCTTTCATCCCAGTCAGGCAATGAAATGGTTGGCTGCAAGCCTTGCGCTTCTATGTCCAGTGCGCAGCTTTGACTAAAGGCCAGGCATTCCAGTAATGAGTTGCTCGCCAGGCGGTTCGCCCCGTGCAGGCCGGTGCACGCCGTTTCACCAATTGCATACAGGCAATCAATGTCGGTGCGGCCATGCATGTCAGTCATCACGCCGCCACAGGTGTAGTGCGCGGCAGGGACCACGGGAATTGGTTGCTTGGTGATATCAATGCCCAATTGCAGGCAACGTTGATAAATATTGGGGAAATGCGATTGAATAAATTCGGCTGGTTTGTGGCTGATATCCAGGTAAACGCAATCCAGGCCGCGCTTTTTCATTTCAAAGTCAATCGCGCGCGCGACGACATCACGTGGCGCCAGTTCAGCGCGTTCGTCATGCCACGGCATAAAGCGCGTGCCATCAGGCAACAGCAATAAGCCGCCTTCACCACGCAATACTTCTGAGATCAAAAACGATTTGGCATGCGGGTGGTAGAGGCAGGTCGGGTGAAATTGCACGAACTCCATATTTGCCACCCGACAGCCTGCGCGCCAGGCCATGGCGATGCCGTCACCGGTGCTGATGTCCGGGTTGGTGGTATACAAGTAAACTTTGCCCGCGCCGCCTGTCGCTGTGACGGTATATTGTGCAGACAGTGTGATCACTTTGCCGGTCTGGTTGTTGAGCACGTAGGCGCCTAGGCAGCGGTTGGGGCCATCGCTGGCGGTTTGTTTGAACAGTTTGTGCGTGGTGATGAGGTCAACCGCGATATGGTGTTCAAGGATGGTGATGTTTGGATGTTCGCGCACGCGATCTGTCAGCGTGGTTTGTACTGCCTGACCCGTCGCGTCAGCGACATGCACCACGCGTCGGTGGCTGTGGCCACCTTCGCGCGTCAGGTGCAAGCGGTCATCGTCGGCTTCACGGGTGAAATTTACGCCTTGCTCTAGTAACCACTCAATACTGGCGCGGCCATTGGTCACCACCATGCGGGTCACTTCGCTGTCACACAGTCCGGCGCCTGCATCCAGGGTGTCTTTAATGTGTGCTTCTATGGAGTCTTCGCTGTTGTGTACCGCAGCAATGCCACCTTGTGCCCAGTTGCTGGCACTCAAGGTGAGTTCGCGCTTGCTTAAGATGCATACCCGGTGTTGATCGGCCAAGCGTAACGCCAGCGATTGACCCGCCAGCCCGCTGCCAATAATCAGGACATCAAACACTTTATTCATATTGTTTTGAGATCAATGGAACTTTGAAGGGAATGCAGGGTCACATAATTGTCTGTATTGCGTGTTGCAGTGGCAGGCAAAAATAAGGGATGAGGCGATGTTACACACAGCAAATTTAGAGGCGTTAACGCGCACCGGGTTCGTCGAAAATAACACAAAAGCGTATACTACTCCCAATCATAAAATTACCCAAGGGAGTCATCGCGATATGACTGTTCAGGCGGCGAACGCCAAACAGCAAGAGAATAAAGAGTTTGACCAAATGCTGGTTGAGCGCGCTCAGCAAGGCGATAAACGCGCCTTTGGATTGTTGGTAGAAAAATACCACCGTAAGCTTGGACGCCTGTTGTCGCGCATGATTCGTGACCAGGCCGAAGTTGAAGATGTGGTGCAGGAGTCTTTTATCAAGGCTTATCGTGCATTGCACAGTTTTAGGGGCGATAGCGCGTTCTATACCTGGTTATACCGCATTGGTATTAACACGGCCAAAAATTATCTGGTGTCTTTGGGGCGCAAGCCACAGGTGATGCAGGATGTGGAAATCGAAGATGTAGAAAACTTCGATGAAGGCGATGATATGCGTACGATGGAAACGCCTGAGACCTCGCTGATGACAAAAGAAATTGCGCAAACGGTGAACGATGCGATTGCCGCATTGCCTGAAGAGTTACGCACCGCAATTACTTTGCGCGAGTTGGAAGGCTTGAGTTATGAAGACATTGCAAACGTGATGCAGTGTCCGATTGGTACCGTACGTTCACGTATTTTTAGGGCGCGCGAAACGATTGCAGCAAAGCTGAGACCATTGTTGGATACGCCTCAGCATAAACGTTGGTAATCGCGCGATATTTGCTACAAAACGGTAGCGGGTGTGTAGGTGTTATGACAAATTTTTTGTTAAATGCTAACATAAAAACATTGATTGACTTGGGGTTATTATGAAGCAGCAATTATCTGCATTGGTCGACGGTGAAGTCGATGTTGAACGCTGCGAACATATTTTTCTCGCAGCCAAATCTACGGGCGAGGTTGCCCAGGCCTGGCGTGACTATCATGTGATTCGTGATGTGCTTCGTGAAGAGTGTTGGGTGGAATCTGATATGACCAGCCGCATTATGGCGCAGCTGGATGACGAGCCAACCATGCTGGTGCCGCAAGCCGTGACTGTCTCTGACAAAGTGACCCATATCCGCCCGCGTTTCAGTAAATATAGCTGGTCAATTGCCGCTTCTGTGGCTGCCGCTTTCTTTGTCGGCATGTTCGTGCTCAATCAGCCTGAGGTTGGTGCACCAACACAAATTGCGGATAACGACACCGACCAGTATGTCGTCGCGCATCATAATTATGCGCCCAATAGTGCCACTTATTACATGCACAATGTAGCTTACAACGCTGGCGAATAACCTTACTGTCGTTACTGTATGTCACCTAAGAATGATTTCCTGCGGGCACTTCTGCCTGTCTTGTGTCTGGCTGCGATCAGCCTGCCAGCATTTGCCGAAGAGGACCTCTGGGCAACCATGCAGAAAACCGCTTCTGCTGCCCGTGAATTGAATTACCAGGGCCTGTTTGTGTATCACAATGGGGCGATGATACGCTCGGTGCAGATTACCCATATTTATGAAGGTGGGCGCGAGTTTACCCGCAATGTGGTGCTGGATGGCAGGCCGCGCGAGGTCTTCAGTGAAGGCGATGATATCGTCATCTTCAATGCCAAAAATGACAAAGTCGTGATCGAGAAACGGCGTGGCCAGAATCTGTTTCCGGCCATGTTGCCCACACAGTTATACCCCCTCAAGCAAAATTACAAGCTGAAATTTGTCGGCCAGGAGCGCATTGCCGGGCGGCTGGCGCAAGTCATCGATATGGTGCCGAATGATAATCTGCGTTATCAGTATCGCATCTGGTCGGATGCCGAATATGGTTTGTTGCTCAAAATGAGCATGCTTGATATGCAAGGCCATACGCTGGAGCAGATAGGTTTTAACCAGGTGGCCATGCTGCACACCAAAGACCTGGACTGGTTTCAGCCCAAGATCGATGCGACCAAACCATATGTCATGGATGACACCACTGATTTGACGCATACCGTGGATAATCTAGTGGTGGCAAATTTGCCCACGGGCTACAAAAAAGTCGATCAAATCCAGTTGAGAGTACCCGGCAGGACTGCGCCGGTGCAACAGTTGATTTTCTCTGATGGCCTGGCGTCCGTATCGCTGTTTGTGGAGCCCATGGCGAAGGGCATGCAGCCCCGCGTTGGTAAGAAAACCATGGGGTCAACCAATGTCTATGCGCATGTATTGAATGGTTACCAGTTGGTCGTGGTGGGCGAAGTGCCTGCGCAAACGGTTGAACAAATCGCACAGCAGGTGACATTTAAAAAATAATTTTCATCCTGGTGAACAATCATTCAGCCAGTTCAATGATATGGTGCGCATCCAATCTCTCCGCAACTTGTATTTCTCTACAACGTCGCCATGTAATGATGGTGACGCTTTCAAGTATCAATATTCCCGTGCTGCATTTAGCAGGATGGCGTAAACGATTTTTTTAATCATTAAATGGTAGGATAATCATGATGAAACAATGGATTTCTGGCGTGATGTTGGCATGTGCAATCACCATCGCTATGCCAGTGGTGGCCGTAGAGGCCAAGGATTTGCCGGACTTCACTGAGCTGGCAGAAAAGCAAGGGCCTGCGGTGGTCAATATCAGCATTACCTCTGTGGTGCATGGTGGCAATATTGGCTTTCCTGGCATGCCAAATGACGAAAATCTGCAAGAGTTTCTGCGTCGCTTTGGTATCCCCGGCATGCCTGGTGGGCAAGGCCAGGACGGTGGTCAGGACTATAAAACGCAGTCATTGGGTTCTGGTTTTATTATCAGTGCCGATGGTTACATTCTCACTAACGCACATGTGGTGAATGAAGCAGATGAAGTGTTGGTCAAGCTGTATGACAAGCGTGAATTCAAGGCAAAAATCATTGGTGCAGATAAGCGTACCGACGTCGCTTTGATCAAGATTGAAGCGACTGGCTTGCCCAAGGTGACTGTTGGCGATCCGAACGCATTGAAGGTCGGTGAGTGGGTGGCAGCGATTGGCTCGCCTTTTGGCCTTGAAAACACCATGACCGCCGGTATTGTCAGTGCCAAGGGTCGTGCGCTGCCGCAAGAAAACTATGTACCATTTATTCAAACCGATGTGGCGATTAACCCGGGTAACTCAGGTGGCCCGTTGTTTAACCTGCGTGGCGAAGTGGTGGGCGTGAACTCGCAGATTTACAGTAAGAGTGGCGGTTCCATGGGCTTGTCTTTCAGTATCCCGATTGATGTTGCGATTGATATTTCCAATCAGCTCAAGGCGACTGGCCGCATTGCGCGTGGCTGGTTAGGTATCGGTATCCAGGAAGTGACCAAAGACCTGGCTGATTCGTTTGGTCTCAAGCAAACCAGCGGTGCTTTGATCGCAGGCATTGAGAAAAACAGCCCGGCAGACAAGGGCGGCTTGGAAGCGGGCGATATTATTCTCAAGTTTGATGGCAAGCCAATTACGACTTCAAGTGATTTGCCGCGTGTGGTGGCGACCACCAAGCCAGGCAAAGTGGTGCCCGTGGAGATTGTGCGCAAAGGTGCCAACAAAACGCTGCAATTGGGGGTGGGCGAAATGCCTAGCGAGCAACCAGAAGTGGTTGCATCCAGTAAAGAGCCGGTCAAGCCTGAGGCAAATAAAATTGGCCTGACGTTGCGCGAGCTGACTGCGTTGCAGAAGAAGAAGCTAAATGGCAAAAATGGCCTGCTGGTGATTGAAAGTAGCGGTGCGGCGGCACAAGCCGGTATTCGCCGTGGTGATGTCATTCTTGGTTTGAATAACAATGAAAGCCAAAGCGTGGATGCATTTAACAAACAGATCAATGCCGTGGCTGCAGGTAAAACCGTGGCCGTGCTGGTACAACGAGGTGAAAATACCTTGTACGTGCCGATTAAAATCAAGTAAGGGCTGTTTTGATGTTACAAAAAGACAGGTCAGCCTGTCTTTTTGTTTTTTTAAAGGTCGAGATTAACGTTGCCTGCCTGGGCTTGGACGGAAAATAAATCACTGATATTCATGCATTTGTTGTAAAATGCACCCCATTTGAAAGGCGCTTCAAGCGCCTTTCTTGCTTGTAAATAACGCATAACTGAACATGAAAAATATTCGTAATTTTTCGATTATTGCTCACATTGACCACGGCAAATCGACACTGGCAGACCGCATTATTCAATTGTGCGGTGGTTTGGCCGACCGTGAAATGGAAGCACAAGTGCTGGACAGCATGGATATCGAGCGTGAGCGCGGCATCACCATCAAGGCACAAACGGCGGCCCTGCAATACAAGGCCAATAACGGTGAAATTTATCAGCTCAACCTGATTGATACCCCCGGTCACGTCGACTTTAGCTACGAAGTGAGCCGCTCGCTGTCTGCTTGTGAAGGGGCTTTGCTGGTAGTGGATGCCTCGCAAGGGGTGGAAGCGCAAAGTGTGGCCAACTGCTACACCGCGATTGACCTGGGTGTCGAAGTGACGCCTGTCCTCAACAAGATTGATTTGCCATCTGCCGACCCAGCGCGCGTTTCGCAAGAAATTGAAGACGTCATCGGTGTGGATGCGACTGACGCCGTACGTTGTTCCGCCAAAACTGGTGAAGGCGTGCGCGATGTGCTGGAAGAGGTGGTTGCCAAGGTACCACCGCCAGTCGGTGATATTGATGCGCCGTTGAAAGCCCTGGTGATTGACGCCTGGTTTGATAACTATGTGGGCGTAGTGATGCTGGTGCGTGTGGTGGATGGTGCTCTAAAAGCCAAAGAAAAAATCCGCTTGATGGCGACGGGTGCTGAATACTTGTGTGAGCAAGTCGGTGTGTTTACACCTAAATCACTACAGCGTACGCAATTAAGCGCGGGTGAAGTGGGTTTTGTGATTGCCGGTATTAAAGAGCTGGCAGCGGCTAAAGTGGGTGATACGGTAACGCTGGCAGGTAAACCTGCTGCTGAGCCACTGCCTGGCTTTAAAGAAGTGAAGCCACAAGTGTTTGCGGGTTTGTATCCGGTGGAGTCCAACCAGTTCGAATCCTTGCGTACTGCACTGGAAAAGCTGAGGTTGAATGACTCCAGCTTGCAGTTTGAGCCGGAAAACTCGACTGCGCTGGGTTTTGGCTTCCGCTGCGGCTTTTTGGGTTTGCTGCATATGGAGATCGTACAGGAGCGCCTGGAGCGCGAGTACGACATGGATTTGATCACCACTGCGCCTACAGTGATTTATGAGCTGTTACTTAGAAGTGGTGAAGTAGTACAAATAGAGAACCCGTCACGTTTGCCTGAGCCTTCGCGGGTGGAAGAAATTCGTGAGCCCATGATTGTGGTGAACTTGCTGATGCCACAAGACTATGTGGGACCGGTGATGACCTTGTGTAATAACAAGCGTGGTATCCAGCGCAATATGCAATACATGGGCCGCCAGGTCATGTTGAGCTACGAGATGCCGTTGAATGAGGTGGTGCTGGATTTCTTTGATAAGCTGAAGTCAGTGTCACGTGGCTATGCCTCCATGGACTACGAGTTTCTTGAGTTCCGTGCTGCGGACCTGGTCAAGCTGGATATTATGGTCAACGGCGAGCGTGTCGATGCATTGAGCCTGATTGTGCACCGCGCCAATAGCCTGTATCGCGGCCGTGAACTGGTGTCTAAAATGCGCGAATTGATTCCGCGCCAGATGTTTGATATCGCGATTCAGGCGTCGATTGGTGCCAACATTATTGCGCGTGAAACAGTGAAGGCCATGCGTAAAAACGTGATTGCCAAATGTTATGGCGGTGATATTACGCGTAAGCGCAAGTTGCTGGAAAAACAAAAAGAAGGTAAAAAGCGTATGAAGCAGGTGGGTAACGTGGAAATTCCACAAGAGGCCTTCCTTGCCATCTTGCGTGTAGAAGATAAATAGTCACTTTTAGTGCAATAGCTTACTCAGGAAACAAGCATGTATTTTGCAATCTTTATGTTGGTGATTTTGCTGGTCTCAGGCGTGATCTGGCTGCTCGATATTCTAGTCTTGCGCAAACAACGCCAGGCAGGTGCCTTGGGCGATGTTGCCGACCCATGGTATGTGGAATACAGTAAAAGCTTTTTCCCTGTTATCTTGCTGGTATTCATGGTGCGTTCTTTTGTGGTCGAGCCATTCAAGATTCCTTCCGGTTCCATGATGCCAACCCTGCTGGCAGGCGATTACATCCTGGTGAATAAATTCACTTATGGTTTGCGCGTGCCTATCCTCAATAATGTGTTTTACCCGGTGAGCCTGCCTAAGCGTGGCGATGTATTCGTGTTTCATTATCCGCCCGACACCTCGATTGACTATATCAAGCGCGTCATTGGCCTGCCAGGCGACAAGATTCAATATAAAGACAAGCAGTTAACTATTAACGGTAAAGTCATCAACCTGGATTTTGTGCAGCCGTATCAATATGCACTGAATGTGAATGACGAAAGCGGTAATGCGCGCGCCGTGGATGTGACTGCATCCCGCTTGAGCGAGCAATTGGGCGACGTGAAACACGATGTATTGATTCATGACATCATGAACCAGTATAGCCCTGGCAGCGCGGGTGACCGCCTGATGCAAGGGGAAACCATCATCGTGCCAGAAGGTGAGTACTTTGCCATGGGCGACAACCGTGATAACAGTTCAGACAGTCGTGTCTGGGGCTTTGTCGCAGAAAAGCACCTGGTTGGCCGCGCATTCTTTATCTGGTTTAACTTTGACCAATGGCGCCGTATCGGGCAAAGTATTGGTTAAGTGCACGGTGAACCGTGTGGAAACAGACATCTTCTTGAGGGATCGTATAATGAATGACTCAAAGAGCGCTCACCAACACGGTATCGGCTTGATCGGCTTTTTGCTGGTATTAACGGCGTTTGGCATCCTGGGCACCGTCGCCTTGAAGGCATTGCCATCTTATATGGAGTACTATTCCATCCAGGCGACCGTGAATCGTATTGCACATGATCCTTTGCTGCAAAGCGACAGTGATATGCGCACTGCGTTTGATCATCAGATGCAAGTCGACAGCATCCGTGAGGTGACTGGCCGTGATTTGGACATCAGTGGCGGTACGGTGGCCATGCGCTACCAGAAAAAAATCCCACTGACAGACACCATGACGTTGTTGATCGACTTTGATGCCGCCAGCAAGCCTTAATGGCTGGCTTGATCGTATTTAAATGAACGCACTCCCGGTACTACAAACCAGAATTAGTTATAGCTTTACGCAGCCTGCCTTACTGCAACAAGCGCTTACCCACCGCAGTTTTTCTGCCACGAATAACGAGCGCCTGGAGTTTTTAGGTGATAGCGTGCTCAACTTTATTATTGCGCACCAGCTGTTTAATTTGTTTCCGCATTTGCCAGAAGGCGATTTAAGCCGTTTGCGCGCCAAGCTGGTGCGTGAAGCCAGTCTGGCTGAAATTGCGACCGACCTGCACTTGGGTGACGCACTGAAGCTAGGGGAGGGCGAACTCAAAAGCGCTGGTTGGCGCCGTCCTTCTATTCTGGCTGATGCGCTGGAAGCGATTGTCGGCGCGGTCTACCTGGATGGCGGTTTTGACGCTGCCCAACAAGTGGTAGCATTGTTGTATCGCGACAAGCTGCAAACCATAGACCCCAAAGCGATCGACAAAGACGCCAAATCACAATTACAAGAATATCTGCAAAGCAAGAAAATGGATCTGCCGGAGTATCAGGTCGTTTCTATTGAAGGTGAGGCGCATGCGCAAACCTTCACCGTGCAGTGTTTTATTAAAAAGCTCAAGCTGACCACCACTGGCGTGGGCACCAGTCGCCGTGTGGCGGAGCAACAAGCGGCCAAATTGGCCATGGACGAGATTCAATCATGACAGAAGAAATTACCCCCGCTACAGACGATTTTCGTTGTGGTACCGTTGCCATTGTGGGTCGCCCCAATGTCGGTAAATCCACACTGCTAAATCATATTTTAGGCATGAAGCTGGCGATCACCTCACGCAAGGCGCAGACCACGCGCCATCGGCTGCTGGGCATTCATACCACAGACGATACGCAGTTTTTGTTTGTGGATACGCCTGGCTTCCAGCAAAAACATATCAACGCGCTGAATAAAACGCTCAACAAAACCGTCACTCAGGTACTCACTGAAGTAGATGTAGTGCTGTTTGTGATTGAGCCGATGAAATTGGGTGAAGCAGATGAAATCGTCCTCAAACTGCTGCCTAAAAATAAACCGGTATTACTGGTCGTGAATAAGGCTGACTTGATGGGCGACAAAGGTAATTTGCTGCCTTTAATTCAGGACTTTGACCTGCTGTTTGACTTTGCCGGCATTGTCCCGGTTAGCGCCAAAAAGAGTTTATACCTCGATGAGTTGCTGTCAGCCGTGCGCGAGCACTTGCCGCAACAGCCTGCCATCTATGCTGAAGATGAATTGACCGACAAGAATGAACGCTTCCTGGCCGCCGAGCTGGTGCGTGAAAAAGTCTTCCGTCTGCTGGGTGACGAAGTGCCATACTCTGTGACGGTAGAGATCGAGAAGTTTGAAACGGTTAAAAACCTGCGCCGTATTTTTGCCGCCATTATTGTCGACAAAGATAGCCAGAAGCCGATGATCATTGGCAAAGGTGGCGAAAAGCTCAAGCAAATTTCCACCGAAGCCCGCCAGGACATGGAAAAGCTGTTCGGCTCCAAAGTCTACCTGGAAACATGGGTCAAGGTAAAAGGCGGCTGGGCAGACGATGCGCGTGCACTGAAAAGTCTGGGCTTCTAATAGCAGATTCACTACTGGCATTTTATGGCAGTAAAATCCCCCGATTCCGGTAGCCACAAGCAATCGCAGCAACCGGTTTTCATTCTCCACACCTATCCTTTTAAAGAAACCAGTCTCGTGGTTGAAATGTTCAGCCGCGACCTCGGGCGCATTGCCGCTGTGGCCAAAGGTGCACGGCGGCCACTTTCTGCCATGCGCGGCATGTTGCAATCTTTTCAGCAACTGGCTGGCACCTGGTCAGGTAAAAACGAACTCAAAACCCTGCATGAATTAGAATGGATGACCGGCCTTACGCTGCTGCGCGGTGATGCGCTCATGTGCGGCTTTTACATGAACGAGTTACTGCTGCGCTTGCTGCCACGCGATGACGCTCATGCGCAACTATTCGAATATTACGCACAAACCATACAATTACTCTCGACCTTGCAACAGGATGTAGGGAGTGGTCAGCTCGCCGAAATTCTGCGTCGGTTTGAACTCAAAATGTTGCAAGAGCTAGGCTATGCCGTCCCGCTCACACATGACGAAAACGGTGAAATTATCCATGCGGATGAAACCTATCGTTTTGAAGCGGATTATGGCGCCTGCTCGCCATCGGCAACCCGCAATGGTTTGTTGATACAAGGTGCAACGCTGCTGGAAATGGCGCGGGGTAACTACTCGAATGTGACGACGCAGTCACAAAGCAAGCAATTGATGCGCTATTTGTTGCAGCATTATTTGGGTGAGAAGCCGTTGCATACTAGGCAGTTATTGGTGGATTTGCAGGGGTTTTAAAGGCGTTTAATTGTCTGAGCGTTTCTTTTCGCCTTTAGGCGAGTTACTTTTCTTTGCTTGCACAAAGAATAAGTAACCAAAAGAAATGCACCCCAGCTTCCGCTTGTATCCTGCGCTACTCGAATTGCCGGGCGTCCATCGAAACTCGCCCTGACAAGCCACACAGAACGTGGCTTGTTGCGGAACTCGGACAGCCGATGGCCGAAGACTCCCGTCAACCCTGCGTTGCTCGGCGCGGCAGATGGGGACCCCGAAACCCAAGTGAGCGCAACGTTTGATAATTTAAATAAACGAATCTGGTTTTCAAACCTTCCGAACTTCAACTATATGAGTTTGGCGAGATAAGTCCCATCCCATCACGCTGAGTAGCGGAGACAAAATAAGAGTAGAGGGAGCGACTGTTCGAATCCCGCAGCAGCTCACGTTTTGTGTGAGCTGCCAGGTTGAGTTTCGTGACCGGCTTATTTTGTTGAGCAACGCAAGGGAGCCGCAGGCCGTGATGGCTGGATGCCCTCTTCTTTGGTTACTTTCTGAGGGACAAGCACCAGAAAGTGACTCGCCAAGAGGGGAAAGAATATCCACCTTTAAACGCGAAGATACTTTCAAGCAACTGGTAAACAAACATGGATTTGGGAGAGGCATGTCTGTTTGTCTGGAAGCCTTTAAGTCTAAACAGGAATATCTTTCTATTTTTCGCGCGATTAATTTGGTTTACCATCATCAACAGTTAAAATATCGTCATTCACCCAATTACAAAGAGAGCTATGTTAAAACTAGGCGTTAATATTGATCACGTCGCAACCATTCGTCAGGCGCGTGGCACTAAATATCCCAGCGTGGTGCAGGCCGCACTGCGCGCTGAGCAGTCTGGTGCAGACAGTATTACCTTGCATTTGCGCGAAGACCGTCGCCATATGCAGGATGCAGATATTTTTGCTTTACGGCCCTTGCTGCAAACCAAAATGAACCTCGAGTGCGCTGTCACCAGTGAGATGATTGATATTGCGATTCAGGTGAACCCGCAGGACGTCTGCCTGGTGCCTGAGCGCCGCGAAGAGCGTACAACTGAGGGTGGTTTGGATGTGCTCACACACTACGCCAAAGTAGAGCATGCGGTGAAGAAACTGTCTGACCAAGGCATACGCGTGTCACTGTTTATCGCGCCAGATTTGGCGCAGATTGATGCAGCGGCAAAAATGGGGGCGCCGGTGATTGAACTGCATACGGGGACTTTTGCCGATGCTGAAACAGAAAAAGATCAGTTGGATGAACTGGAAAAAATTGACGCTGCACTCAAGCATGCGAAAGCGGCGGGTCTGGTCGTCAATGCCGGACATGGTTTGCATTATCACAATGTGCACCATATTGCGCGTCTGCCAGGCTTTGAGGAACTCAATATTGGTCACGCCATTGTAGCGCATGCTTTGTTTGTAGGCTGGGATAGCGCCGTGCGTGAGATGAAGGCGCTGATGAAAGAGTTTTCACCTAAATGATGCAATTACACAATCATTGTGGAGAACATCAATGATTTACGGCATAGGCACAGATATTGTCGAAGTTGAACGGATCGAGGCCTCACTGGATCAGTTCGGTGATAGCTTTGCCAAACGGATTCTGGCTAGCAGTGAATGGGCAGATTATGAAGCCAGCAAACTCAAAGCCCGTTTTCTGGCCAAACGCTTTGCCGCAAAAGAAGCGTTTGCCAAGGCTATTGGTACCGGCATCCGCGGTGATGTCAGCTTTCAGAATATTGCTGTCACCCATGATGCGCTAGGGCGTCCTTTGTTACAGCTGTCATCGACACTGCAAGCTTTTCTCAAACAGCATCATATTTACCAATCGCATATCAGCATCAGTGATGAAAAAAATCTGGCACTGGCCTATGTCGTGCTGGAAACGACCCAAACAGCATGACCGCAGATCAGTTAGTGGATATTCAGCGCCGCTTTAGTGGCGTACGCCGTTTGTATGGCGAGCAAGGGGTGGCCCGTTTGCAGCAAGCGCATGTGCTGGTGATTGGTATTGGTGGTGTCGGCTCGTGGGCGGTTGAAGCGCTGGCGCGTAATGCGGTTGGCAAGTTAACCCTGGTCGATTTAGATAATATTGCCGAGTCGAATATGAATCGCCAGATTCATGCGCTGGAAGATACGTTGGGCAAGGCCAAGGTGACTGCCATGCGCGAGCGGATTGCTGCGATTAATCCGCTTTGTGAGGTGGTTGAGATTGAGGATTTTGTAACCCCCGAAAATCTTGCCTCGATGTTGGCCGAACGACCGGATGTGGTGGTGGATTGCATGGATGACACCAAGGCCAAAATTGCCTTGGCAGCTTATTGCAAACAGCAGCAATTGGCGTTGATTATGGTGGGCAGTGCAGGCGGCAAGCTGGATGCGACGCGCATACGCCTGGCTGACCTGGCACATGTACAGGGAGATCGCATGCTGGCCAAGGTCCGCAACCAGTTGCGACGAGACCATGGATTCCCTAAAGCATCGGATCATAAAAAATCAGCCAAATTTGGCATTGTGGCCGTGTATTCGGATGAGCCGGTAGAGCGGCCTGAAGAGGCTTGTGAAACGTCGTCGGCAGGGCTGACTGGCCTCAACTGTGCGGGCTATGGCTCCAGTATCTGCGTGACGGCCAGTGCCGGGTTTGTCGCGGCACAACAAGCGATTCAGCAATTGATTGCGCTTTAACGCACTTAAGTCTATTCAGTGCTCGCGGCACGCCATCGGCCAATCAGGTTGAACAATGTGGGCATGGTGGCGTCTATTTTAAAAAGCCAGGCATAAACATTGCATGTTTTCGTGCATTAACCGCGCGGAAACCATCCAGACTTAACTTTTAAATGCGCTGGTTTTCAGCTTGTCATCATGACTTCAAGCGACGGTGCTATCCGTTACAGTGTCATATGGCCCAAGTACGCTTAATCCATTAAAGGTGATTGCCATGCAATTGGATGTGTTTTTAAAGAAGGTTTCTATCAACCATGCCTTGAATGTGCTGGTCTGGCATATTGCCGAGGCGGGGATTGAAATTGCTGCCCTGATCAAGCAGGGTGCATTGGAAGGCGTCACTGAAAAAATGACCAGTACCAATGTGCAGGGCGAAACGCAGATGCAACTGGACATTCGCAGTCACGAGGTGGCTGTGGCTCATTTGCGGGCTTCGGCGGTGGTGGCGGGTGTGTTGTCAGAAGAGGTGGATGCGCCGGTATTGTTCGAGACGCTGGATGCACCATTCCTGGTCAGCATGGATCCTCTGGATGGGTCTTCCAACCTGGCGATTAACGGGGTCGTCGGTAGTATTTTCTCGGTGATTCCTAATCTCGGCGTGGCTACGCTGGGTGATCAGGCCTTTTTGCAACCGGGGCAGGACCAGCGTGCCGCGGCTTATATCATGTATGGTCCTGCTACCTTGCTGGTGCTCAGCATTGGCCAGGGCACGGATGTATTTACGCTGGACCAAACGACTCAATCATTTGTATTAACGCAACAAACCGTGCAGATGAGCGAGGAAACGTCTGAGTTTGCCATTAATGCCAGTAATCAGCGCTATTGGCAACCTGCCGTTCAGCGCTATATTGTTGAATGCCTGCAAGGCAGCGAAGGCCCGCGTGGGCGCGATTTTAATATGCGCTGGTGCGCCAGTATGGTGATGGATGTACATCGTATCCTGACGCGTGGCGGCGTGTTTCTGTATCCGCGCGATAGCAAGCAGCCAGTCAAGGCAGGTCGCTTGAGATTATTATATGAGGCTAACCCCATGAGTTTGCTGGTGACGCAGGCCGGTGGGGCAAGTATAGACGGGCTGGAGGATGTGCTGGCGATTCAGCCGACGGCATGTCATCAGCGTGTGCCGGTCTTGTTAGGCGCTAAACAGGAAATCCAGCGCTTGCGTGATTATCATCAGCAAGTTTCAAAATAATAAAGGAGTATGACATGGCATTGATTTCGCTCAGGCAATTACTCGACCACGCCGCAGAACACAGCTATGGCCTGCCTGCGTTTAATATCAACAATATGGAGCAGATTCTCTCCATTATGAAGGCTGCCGACGAAGTCGACAGTCCGGTGATTTTGCAAGCCTCAGCAGGCGCACGTGGTTATGCCGGGGAGTCTTTTTTGCGCAAAATGGTTGAAGCGGCGATTGAACAATATCCGCATATTCCCATTTGCATGCATCAGGATCATGGCGCGTCACCCAAGGTCTGCCAGATGGCGATTCGCAGTGGGTTCTCCAGCGTGATGATGGATGGCTCGCTGCGGGAAGATGGAAAAACGCCTGCGAGTTATGAATATAACGTTGAGGTGACACGTCGTGTCGTCGAGTTCGCGCATGCAGTTGGCGTGTCGGTTGAGGGTGAACTGGGCGTGCTGGGCTCACTGGAAACCGGTATGGCAGGCGAAGAAGATGGCGTAGGCGCAGAAGGCAAGCTGGATGAGTCACAATTATTGACTGACCCGGATGAGGCCGCTGCGTTTGTCGAGGCGACCAAGGTCGATGCACTGGCGATTGCCATTGGGACCAGTCATGGCGCGTATAAATTCACACGGCCACCTTCAGACGATACGCTTTCGATTGAACGTATTCGCGAAATCCATGCCAAAATCCCTAACACGCATCTGGTCATGCACGGTTCATCCAGTGTGCCGCAATCCCTGCTGGAGCAAATTCGGCATTATGGCGGCAATATCAAGGAAACCTATGGCGTGCCGGTGTCACAGATTGTAGAAGGCATTAAAAATGGCGTGCGTAAGGTTAATATTGATACTGATATTCGCCTGGCGATGACGGCGGCGATTCGTGCCTATATGGTTGAGCATCCTGAGGAGTTCGATCCACGCAAATATTTCAAAGAAGCAACCACGGCAGCACAGCATTTGTGTAAAGAACGCTTTGAGGCCTTTGGTAGTGCCGGACAAGCGAGTAAGATAAAAGTAATTTCGCTGGAAAAAATGGCAGCTATCTATTAGCAACATGAGATAAACAGCCTAAAAAAGCAATTATAAATCGAGGGGGCATGAGCAAAGGAATCCCATCATGCGAGAAAAACTAGTCATTGGTAACTGGAAGCTGCACGGCGGCTTGCTTGAAAATCAAGGCTTGCTGAACAGGCTCAAGCAAGAGTTGCACGACCTCGATGGCGTAGCCACTGCCGTCTGCTTGCCTTATGTGTACTTGTATCAGGCGCAAGACTTGCTGCAAGACTCCACGATTGCCTGGGGCGCGCAAAATGTCAGCCAGTTCACAGAGGGTGCGTTTACCTCCTGTATTTCCGCCAAAATGGTGGCCGAGTTTGGCTGCACCTATACCATTATCGGCCATTCTGAACGCCGTGCCCTCAAACTAGAAAGTAACCAGGTCGCTACCAAGCGCCTGCTCAATGCTTTGCATGCCGGGCTGACGCCTATTTTTTGTGTCGGTGAGACCCAGGATGAGCGCGATGGCAATATGGCCGAACTGATCGTGCGCAACCAGATGCTGAATGTAGTGTATGGCCTGGATGATGAAGCCTTCGCGCTAGCCAAAAAATTCAATATGGTCATTGCCTATGAGCCTGTGTGGGCGATTGGCACCGGCGAGCATGCCACGCCTGAGCAGGCACAGCGCATGCACGCGTTTATCCGTATGATGATTGCTGAGCGCGACCGCGAGTTTGCCGAGCAGATTCGTATTGTCTATGGCGGCAGTATGGCGCCTAAAAATGCCTACAGTTTACTCAGCATGCCAGATATAGATGGTGGCTTATTGGGCCGTGCCGCGCTGGTTGCTGAAGATTTTGTCGATATCTGCAAGATTGCCAGCCGTTGCTACCAGCAAAAAACAGCTGTGCGTGAGTCATCGCGAGCGGTCCCCGTGTTTGAGGCATGACTGGCAACTATAAAGGGAATAAAAGCCATCTACCCACCAAGCTTTGCCAGCAATGCGGCAGACCCATGACTTGGCGTAAAGCATGGGCTAACAATTGGGATCAAGTCAAATATTGTTCTGAACGTTGTCGCCGCACGCCATCAAAACACGTCAAATGAGAAACCTTGTCATTATTCTTGGCGACCAGCTGACGCTGGATAACCCTGCATTACAGGGGTTTGACCCCATGCAAGATCATATCGTCATGGCAGAGGTCGCTCACGAGTCTCAGCATGTGTGGTCGCACCGGCAGCGCATTACACTATTTTTATCTGCCATGCGTCACTTCGCCCACCAGTTGCGCGCCCAACAATTCCCGCTCACTTATTTTAGCCTCGCGTCGCATGACTACCCGGATTTGCCTGCGATTTGGCAGCGCATGTTGCAGCAGCATCAACCACAGGCAATCAAAGTATGTGAACCCGGTGATTGGCGTGTCTGGCAAAGCCTGCAGGCTGTGGCTAAGCAACATGCAACGCCCTTACAAGTGCTGCAAGACACGCATTTTATGTGCAGCATAGACCAGTTCAAACGCTGGGCCGCGAAGTATGGCGAAAAAAATACTTCTTTGCGCATGGAGTTTTTTTATCGCGGCATGCGTAAAAAATACAATATTTTAATGGCTGGCGATGCGCCTGCGGGCGGTGACTGGAATTACGACCATGACAATCGGCAACCACTAGGCAGGCAAGGCCCGCAAGCGCTGGTGCCAGCGCCGGGGTTTACACCAGATGCAATCACCCTGGAAGTATTCGCGCTGGTCAAGGCGCGTTTTGCAGATCACCCGGGCCAACTGGAGGCTTTTGCCTGGCCAGTCACGCGTGAGCAAGCACTCACCTTGCTTACGCACTTTATCACCGAGAAATTACCTCAATTTGGCCCATATCAAGACGCCATGTGGCAAAACACGCCATATTTATGGCATTCACTGCTGGCCTCAGCGCTTAACCTTAAATTGCTCAATCCGCGCGAAGTGATTGCCGCTGCCGAGCAAGCCTATGTGAGCGGTCAGGCGCCATTGGGCAGTGTTGAAGGCTTTATTCGCCAGATATTGGGGTGGCGCGAGTTTGTGCGTGGGGTTTATTGGCTGGAGATGCCGGGGCTAAAGTCAGCCAATTATTTTCAGCATACGCGGGATTTGCCAGGCTGGTTTTGGACTGGTGAGACGCAGATGCAATGTTTGTCGCAGTGCATCAGTCAAACCTTGCAAACGGGCTATGCCCACCATATTCAGCGGCTGATGGTCATTGGGCTATTCTCGACCCTGGCGCAACTGTCGCCACAGCAGGTCTCTGACTGGTTTTTGGCGGTGTATGTGGATGCCGTCGAGTGGGTCGAGTTGCCGAATGTGGTAGGCATGGCTTTGTTTGCCAATGGTGGCCGTTTTACCAGCAAGCCGTATGTGGCGAGTGGCGCTTATATTCAGCGCATGAGCAATTATTGTGCGGGTTGCAAATACGACCCCAAGCAAAAAACAGGGGAGCGTGCCTGTCCGTTGACGACGTTGTATTGGGCGTTTTTAATCAAACATGAGGCTTGGCTGGCGAGCAATCCACGTACGCGGCTCATGGTCAAACATATTGCCAAGATGACTACAGATGAGCGGGTAGCGCTTGGCACACTTGCTGAGCAACGGTTGCAGCAATTGGCGTATTTGTAATAACACGTTTGTTTAATTTCATAAAACTGTCACATTTGACACAGGTTGAGTCGATACAATAATCGCCATGAAAAATACCACGCCTGCTCTGCTTGACAGAGACCTTAGCATTCTCAGTTTTAATGCCCGTGTACTGTCTTTAGCGCAGCGAGAGGACTATCCCCTACTCGAGCGTTTACGTTTTTTATGTATCGTCTCTAACAATCTTGATGAGTTCTTTGAGGTGCGCATGCCCTTGCAGATGGAGGCGTATCAGCAAGGTGTGACCAGCGGGCCAGTGTCAGCCACGACCTGTGAACAAGTGGCTACCATGGCACAGGCGCTGGTGGCGCAACAATACCAGTTGTTTAATGATGCGCTGATGCCAGCGCTGGCGAAAGAAAGCGTGCACCTGGTCTCTGGTGGTGTGCGTACACCAGAGCAAACCACTTGGGTGTCTAATTACTTCAAGCGTGAAGTGCTGCCGTTTTTAATGCCAGTCTCGCTGGATCCATCGCATCCGTTCCCGCAAGTTGCCAATAAGTCTCTCAATTTTATTGTGCGCATTGCTGTTGATGACGAAGAGAAAATTGCGATTGTACGTGTGCCGCGTGTGGTGCCGCGGCTGGTGCAGTTGCCGCCGTCCATCAGCAAAGGCGAACAATGCTTTGTATCCTTGACCAGTATTATCCGCGCCAATCTGGAAGTGCTGTTCCAGGGCGCCAGCATCCTGCATTTCTCCCAGTTCCGCGTCACGCGTAATAGTGACCTTGAGGTAGATGAGGATGATGTGATCAACTTGCGTACGGCCTTGCGTGAAGAGCTGGCGCATCGTCAATATGGTGAAGCCGTGCGCCTGGAGGTCACACAGGAATGTGATGACACGCTGGCCGAGTTTCTGCTTAAGCAGTTTAACCTGCCGCCGCTCGCGCTTTATCGCGTTAACGGGCCGGTAAACCTGGGGCGTTTGATCCAGTTGCCAGACATGGCCAAGGGCGACCACCTCAAGTTTGTGCCTTTCCAACCGCACTGGCCACGACATATCAAACGTAATACCTCCTTGCTGGCACAAATGCGTGAAAAAGACCTGCTGATTCACCAGCCTTACGAGAGTTTTGAGGTGGTCATCCAATTACTGGAAGAAGCGGTCAAAGACGATCAGGTGCTTGCTATCCGTATGACGATTTACCGTACCGGTGCGGATCCACGCATGTTGCGCTTGCTGCAAGAGGCCGTGCGTCGTGGCAAAGAAGTGCTGGTGGTGGTGGAGCTCAAAGCGCGCTTTGACGAAGAGGCAAACATTAACTGGGCGGAGGCCTTGGAGTCAGTCGGCGCGCAAGTGGTATATGGTGTTGTGGGCTTGAAAACGCACGCAAAAATGTTGCTGATTATGCGTCGCGAAGGCAAAGTGATTCACCGTTACGGCCACCTTTCTACCGGTAACTACAATCCGAAAACCACGCGTTTATACACAGACTGGAGCATGCTGACTGCGGATGCCAACCTGACGCGCGAAATGGAAACGGTGTTCCGCCACCTGACCAGCGAGTTGCCGATTCCGGCCCTGAAACATTTGCTGGTGGCACCATTTACCCTGCAAAACAGCATGATCAAGCAGCTGGAGAAGGCCCAGCGCCTGGCGAAACAGGGCAAACCAGCCAGGGTGATTGCCAAAATGAACGCCCTGACAGATGTGCCGTTGGTGGCCGCTTTGATGAAGGCTGCCAGCGCAGGCGTGGAGATTGACTTGATTGTGCGCGGTGCCTGCATCTTGCCGGTCGACTCACCCGCAGTCAAAGGTCGGATCCGCGTGCGTTCTATCGTCGGTCGCTTGCTGGAGCATTCACGCGTGTTTTATTTTGAGCTGGATGGGCAAGTGCAGATGTGGCTATCCAGCGCTGACTGGATGAGCCGCAATATGATGCGGCGGGTTGAGCTCGCCTGGCCTATTAAAGACCCGGCCATGCA
The DNA here is from genome assembly GCF_015354445.1 of Methylophilus sp. QUAN. GTDB lineage: Bacteria > Pseudomonadota > Gammaproteobacteria > Burkholderiales > Methylophilaceae > Methylophilus. The sequence goes on along the minus strand of NZ_JADKYT010000003.1, from coordinate 21,904 downwards.
AAGCCGCATTTACCAGGAAAGCCTGCAGCTTTACCTGCAAGACAACAAGGATGCCTGGCAATTGGCAGAAAAAGGCCAGTATGTGCCTGTGGCACAATTGGCGCAGGATGCCGAGCCGCTGTCTTGCCAGAACCTGTTATTGCAACAATATCATTCCATGTAGTGCCGCGCGATGTCAGTGAAAAATTTGATTTTATGGCGTCATGCCGAAGCCGAAGTGTTATTGCACGGCGCCTCTGACCTTGAGCGCGCGCTGACCAAAAAAGGGCATAAACAGGCCAAGCAAATGGCGAGCTGGCTCAAGAAGTATCTGCCAAAACAGACGTATGTGCTGGTGAGCCCTGCGGTGCGTACGCGTGAAACCGTGGCTTATTGGGGCGATGATTGGCAGGAGGATAGTCGGCTGGCGCCCGAAAGGCCATTGGAGCCTTTATTGCAGTTGCTGGCGCAAAGTCCGTTTGAGACTGTGATGCTGGTCGGCCACCAGCCCTGGATAGGGGAACTGGCAGCGCAAAGCCTGGGCATGCCAGACGGGCAGATCAGTATTAAGAAAGGTGCCGTGTGGTGGTTGCGGCTACCAAAATCGGGGCCACCCTATAAATTATATAGTGTGCAAAGCCCCGATTTGATTGAGTAAGCGGTGGCTATGACCTGGCTATTTTAAGTCAGGTGCATGCAGGCTTATTTCTTTGGTCTGCCGGTTTTAATCGTTGGCACGGCCGCCATCGCTGCTTTCAAAGAGGCGTCATCCATTGCTGATAGCAGCTTCAAGCCTGCCCTCAACAGTTCGCTCTTCTTGGCTGGTTTGGCCAGGCCTTCGAGGCGTTTTTTCAAGGTAGCGATTTGCGCATACTCTTCTTTTGGCATGGTGAAGCTATCGCGCTCCATTTTTACCTTGCTGGTTTTGGGTTTGTCCTTTTCAGTCGTTGTCGCTGTTTTGTTCACCACTTTAATGGCTGAGCTGGCAGGAGCCACTTTTTTCGTAGCGGCCGCTGTTTTTGCAACGGCTTTGGCAATCGGCTTAATGGCAGGTTTGGCCGTGGCTGGTTTTACAGTAGAGGGCTTTGCAGCAACAGGTTTCGCGCTGGCAGGCGTGGCAGCAACCGGTTTGGTTGCGACTGGCTTGGCTGGGTTGCTAGTTTTTGCTGTGGCTGGTTTATTGGTGCTCAAGGGTTTGGCGACTGGTTTGCTGGCCATGTGGTTCTCCTGAATTGATATTGTGAAAACAGTTTATACCGTTTTTTGCTGACGTCAATTGTCATAAATATTTCATATTTTTGTGGTGTTATAGAGGCTGTTTTTCATGACAAAATGCAGCACCTTTAATCAGGGAGTATGAGATGCGCAGGGTATTGGTGGCAAATACCAAAGGAGGCTGCGGCAAAACCACTCTGGCCACCAATCTTGCTGGCTATCTGGCGCAACTGGGGCACAAAATCGTGCTGGAAGATATTGACCGCCAGCAGTCTTCAGCTGACTGGCTGGCGCGCCGCCCATCGCATGTTGCCACCGTGTTTAATGCCGAAGACCTTGGTAAATCTGCCTTGCAGAAAGCAGATTGGGTGATTACTGACTCGCCGGGCGGGCTGCGGGACAAAAAGATTTCTGATGCGGTGACCGAGGCTGACCTGGTGTTGGTGCCTATTGCGCCATCTGCATTTGATATTGGGGCCACGCAAGACTTTTTGGAGCTGCTGGCTGAAGAAAAAGCCGTGCGCAAGCACAAGACATTTGTTGGCCTGGTGGGCATGCGTGTGATGCCTCGCACGCGCTCAGCAGAGCGCCTGCTAGCATTTATGGATGAATCAGGCTTTGCCGTGCTTTCCATGCTGCGTTCATCACAAATTTATGTGACGGCAGCGGAGGAAGGCTTAAGTATTTTTGAATTGTCGAACAGCTTGAAAGAGGTCGACATTGCGCAGTGGAATCCGGTCACCGACTGGATTCTGCAAAACAGTTAAAGCGAGCCTGTGACAAACAGGGAATCAAAGGGAGTGCTATGAAAGACAAGGTAAATCCGGTGTATCTGGATAAAGTAAAACAATTGAGCGCTGATGAGGCTGAACGCATTCTGTCACGCATGGGTGGTAAATTGCCTAAGCGTTTTATCAAGGAAAAACTAAGCCAGGAAGAAGCACTGGCCTTGCAGCTTGAGATTGAAGATGAGCAATTGCAGGAGTGGCGCGATAAAGTGGTCAAGCTGCGTGAAGAAGACGAAAAACGCGACAAGAAGAAAAAAGACTGAGTTGTCATCAACACAATAAAAAACGGGCATACATGCCCGTTTTTTATTTAACTATTTTATTTAGCTATGCCTGATCTCTAGCTGCCAGCCCAGTTTTTGCCATAACAGGCATTCCTCTTCCAGCAGGTAATGGGTTTGCGGGTGCTGGCTGGCCCATTGTGACGACAGTGCCAGGATAAATTGCTGTTTATGACGCTCCAGTTGCAAGTGTTTGAGCGCTGGCAGGCGGCGCGAATGGCAGAAAATCACTGCTAACCGCAAGGCCATCAACTGGCAGACCAGGTCCTGGTTGTCAAAGTCGGCGGCCAGTTTGCGTAATTTACCCTGATGGCCAAGTACCAGCAGGCTGATGGTATGCAACTCACTTTGTGCAAAACCCATCAGTTCTGTGTTGTCCAGGATGTAGGCGCCGTGTTTATTGCAGTCGGTGTGCGAAATGGCCCAGCCGATTTCATGACACAATGCAGCCCAGTGCAACAGTGGTTTTTGGCTATCGCAAGCCTGCATGGCGTCATAAAAATACAAGGCCAGCTTGCTCACATTGTTGGCGTGGTCCATTTCGACGCCAAAGCGTTTACACAGCCGCGCAATCGATGCCGTGCGTAAATCTTCGGTCGCATGGTCAGAGCTCAGCATGTCATATAGCACGCCATGACGTAAGGCGCCGTTCGCCACCATCAGTGTGTCCAGTTTCAGGGTGTCAAACACCGCGGTCAATACCGCCAGCCCGCCACCAATCACGGCACGCCTGTCGTCCTTAAGGCCTTCCATATTCAGGCGGTCAGCAGATTTGGCCTTAATTAAAATTTGCTTCAGCCATTCCAGTTGTGCCCGTTCGATGCGGTCTGTAGCAAAACCGGCACCCGCCAATACATCAGCGACGGCACCCACGGTGCCAGAGGCGCCATAGGCCACTTCGGACTGGCCGACGTAGCGGTTGGCAATCATGTCGATAATGGACTCGGCGGCAATTTCGGCGCGCTCAAAGTTGCGCTCACTGAACTGGCCATCGGCAAAATATTTTTGTGACCAGCCAACAGAGCCTAAGCGTAACGACTCCGTAACATTGGCCTTGAAATGCTGGCCGAGGATAAATTCGGTAGAGCGCCCGCCGATATCCACTACCAGGCGTTTTTCGTCTGATTGCGGCAGCATGCGGCTCACGCCCTGGTAAATCAGGCGCGCTTCTTCCACGCCGGAGATAATCTCAATTGGGTAGCCGAGTACTTTTTGTGCCTGCTTGATAAACTCGTCGCTGTTGGCGGCTTCACGCAAGGTTTGCGTGGCAACCGCGCGTACATGCTCAGGTGCAAACCCTTTCAGGCGCTCGCCAAAACGGGCCAGGCATTTCAGGCCGCGCTCAAACGCCTGCGGTTTCAGGTTGCGTTCTTCATCCAGGTCGCCGCCTTGTCGCACAGCTTCTTTTAAATAGTCGACACGTAGAATCTGGCCGTCCACAACGCGCCCGATTTCGAGGCGAAAACTGTTGGAACCCAAATCTACGGCAGCGAGTTGGGTGTCATGAGTAATATTTAGCATGCGATAATACGGGTAGGTTACTTAAGGTAGCGGTTAATGGCCTTGGGGTATTCTGGAAAGTAGCGTTCAATCACGCTTAAATCAAAGCTTCTCAAAATACTGGTATTGGACTCGCGGTCGAGCAAAAACTGGAAAGAAGCCGCCACCAATTCGGCAACGTTGTGCTTGGCATCGAGCAACGGATCCGCATAATCAGGTTTGACACTGACTTGATGCGTAGTGATGTGCGACCCATGTACCGTGACAGAAAACGAGTTCGGACTGGTTTCAGTCACCTCAATAGTCGCCATGCTTGCCTCCCCAGACAAATGCTGCAAACAGTATAAATCGTTATGTTGGCAGAGGCCAGTGAAACTAATATGAAAATGAAACCGCATAGGCAGGCTTGATTTCATCAAATCGTCATGTCAAAAAAATAACATCAAAAAACTCTAAGATACTATTTATGCGTCACTTATTTTACCTCGTATGCTTACTTTGCATTGCCCACAATGCCAATGCTGCACGCCCATTGGTCACGGATGATGCCCGTTTGACCAATGCCCATGGCTGCCAGTTGGAAAGCTGGATGCGCAGTTATCAGGGCGGTCATGAACTATGGGCACTGCCTGCATGCAACCTCGGCGAGAATTTTGAAATTACCCTGGGCGGCGGTAGCTATCGTAACAGCGATGACAACTATCACACCGAAGACTGGGTCGCCCAGTTTAAAACCCTGTTTAAACCGCTGGAAACCAATGGCTGGGGCATAGGCTTTGCCGCCGGGCGCGTCATGCATCCGGATATTCAGCCTGGGCCCAACCAGTTGGGGAATACCTATTTTTATGTGCCGGTTTCTTTCTCGCTGCGTGATGACGATGTGATTGTGCATGTCAACGTTGGCATGCTGCGCGACCGGCAGGAAGATCGCAACAAGGTCAATATGGGTGTCGGCTCCGAGTTTAAATTGGGTGGAAACTTCAAAGGCGTGGCTGAAGTGTTTGGTGACCATACGCAAAATCCTTTCTACCAAGTGGGCTTGCGTTACTCGCTGGTGCCGGAGGTGTTTCAGATTGATGGCACGGTCGGGCAGCAGGTGAATGGCAATAGTCAGACACAGTGGTTGTCGATTGGGGTGAGGTGGACGCCATAGCGGGTGGTTCTTTATTAGTCGTATTTTTTCGCCTTGTTGGCGAGTCACTTTCTGGTGCTTGCCCCCAGAAAGTAACCAAAGAGGAGGGCACCCAGCCATCACGGCCTGCGGCTCCCTTGCGTTGCTCAACAAAATAAGCCGGTCACGAAACTCGCCCTGACAAGCCACACACTTCGTGGCTTGTTGCGGAGCTCAGACAGTCGCTCCCTCTACTCTTATTTTGTCTCCGCTACTCAGCGTGATGGGATGGGATTATTCTCGCCAAACTCACATAGTAGAAGTTTGGACGGTTCCAAAACCAGATTCTTTTTCTTCAATTCGCGAATGGTTGCAGTCGCATGGTGTTCGGGGTCCCCATCTGCCGCGCCGAGTAGCGCAGGCAAAATAAGGTGAAGGGAGCGACTGTTCGAATCCCGCAGTAGCTCACGTTCTGTGTGAGCTACCAGGTTGAGTTTCGTGACCGCTTATTTTGACGAGCAACGCAGGAAACAAGCGGAAGCTGGGGTGCATTTCTTTTGGTTACTTATTCTTTGTGCAAGCAAAGAAAAGTCACTCGCCGAAAGGGCGAAAAGAAATGTTTCCTAAAATCGCCAGCATTCCAATCTGGTCATCAAACCTATTTCAACAAAATAATCCGATTAATCTGCCCCAACCTAAACGCCGTCTTAGTTAATTTGCCCCCTTTTAGTGCCAATGGCCGAATCGGGCAGGGCGGGATACGCCGACCATCTTCTAGCAGGGTGTCATCCTCTGCCGTCGATTGCCAGACACCGCCATTTACTGGCCTAAACTGCCAGCGGATATACCCAACTTTGGCACCCAGTTGCAACATTTCGTCACGGTCCGGCGCTTCACTGACCAGTAGTTCACTTTCGAGTTCTTCGTCATACTTGCCAAACGCCTGTTTGCAGGCGAGGGCTTCATGTTCACTGGCGCCGACATAGGTGCAGGCGCGGTGTTCTTCGCGTTGCACGTCCCAAGCACCTAATTGCCAGGCGGCGTCGAGTATGGCTTCTTCGACCACTTCTGGCTGCCGCCAGCGGTCATTGATCTGCAAGGCTGAGCCGGGCACGGGCTGTAGGATGGGTTTGAGCATGGGCAGGGCGGGTGTGGGCTGTTTGCGGAAGCCATGCCAGTGCAGCATGAGTAGCAAAGGTGTATCTGCGCGCGGGACGGCGGTCAGTGTGACTGCATACAGTGGCAGTTTCATGACCTGCATTTGCTCGATTAGCGTGTGAAAGAGATTCATACCTACTCTCCTAACCTGACATCTGAACAAAGAATGCTGCTTTAACAAATAGCTAGCAAAAAGTGTGCTGAATCGACCAGTTTGAATGGGTGAACAAGCAGCCAATGGCGTGCGTTGTGGTCTCTATGCACGCAATGGCGGTATGCTTTAATCACAGGTTAGGCTGCATTCAAGCAATCTCTTCAAATCCCCCTCTTGAAAAACGGTTTTTATTTCCCCATCTAAACGTAAATTTTTGTGTTCAACCCGTTTTTGGAGAAATTGTCATGACGACAGCGACAGCAGAATCGCAATTTAAACAGACCATGGGCTTTCAAGCCGAGGTCAAACAATTACTACAATTGATGATTCACTCGCTCTATAGCAACAAAGAGATCGTGTTGCGCGAGCTGATTTCCAACGCATCGGACGCGGCTGACAAGTTGCGTTTTGAGGCTATCTCTAACGGCAGCCTGTATGAAAACGACAGCGAGTTAAAGATCAACATCACGTTTGATAAAGACGCACGTACGCTGACCATTGCCGATAACGGTATCGGCATGCGCCGCGAAGAGGTGATTAACAACATCGGCACCATTGCCAAATCCGGTACCAAAGAGTTCTTCCAGAACCTGACCGGTGATCAAGCCAAAGATGCCAACCTGATTGGCCAGTTTGGCGTGGGTTTTTACTCCAGCTTTATCATTGCCGACAAAGTGACGCTGATTACGCGCCGTGCCGGTGAAACCGAAGCCATTAAATGGGAATCTGGCGGTGAAGGTGATTTCACCATTGAAACCACTGAAAAAGCTGGTCGTGGTACTGAGGTCATTTTGCATCTGCGCGAAGGTGAAGATGAGTTCCTCAACGACTGGAAACTGAAAACCATCATCCGCAAGTATTCTGACCATATTACTTTGCCAATTGTCATGAAGAAATCCGAATGGAAAGATGGCGAGAACGGCGAAGGCGGCCAGATGGTGACCACCAATGAAGACGAAACCATCAACAAGGCCTCAGCGTTGTGGGCACGCAGCAAAAGCGACATCACTGAAGAAGAGTACAACGAGTTTTACAAACACGTTTCGCATGATTACGAAAACCCGCTGGCGTATACGCATAGCCGCGTAGAGGGCAAGCAGGAATATATTTCATTGCTATATGTACCGGGCAAGGCACCGTTTGATTTATACGACCGCGATCGCCGTCAGGGCATCAAGTTATATGTGAAGCGCGTATTTATCCTTGAAGACGCGGAAAAGCTGATGCCGCAATACCTGCGCTTTGTGCGCGGCGTGATTGACTCAGCCGATTTGCCGTTGAACGTGTCGCGTGAAATTTTGCAGGACAGCCGCGACGTGGAAGCGATTAAAAATGGCTCAGTGAAAAAAGTATTGAGCTTGCTGGAAGATGTGGCTGAAAACAAACCGGAAGATTACGCCAAGTTCTGGGGCGAGTTTGGCCGCGTGCTCAAAGAAGGTCCGGGCGAAGATTTTGCCAATAAGGACAAGATTGCTGGTTTATTGCGCTTTGCTTCTACCCATGCGGATACTGAAGCACAAGAGGTGTCGCTCAAGGCCTATATTGAGCGCATGAAACCCGAGCAGGAAGCGATTTACTACATCACGGCCGATACGTTTGCTGCCGCCAAAAACTCACCGCACCTGGAAATCTTCCGTAAAAAAGGCATTGAAGTGTTGCTGATGTCGGACAAGGTAGATGAATGGTTGCTGGGCGGCTTGACCGAGTTTGAAGGCAAGAAACTGCAGTCGATTGCCAAAGGCGATTTGGATTTGGGCAAACTGGAAGACGAAGCCGACAAAGAAGCACAAAAGCAGGTTGAAGAGCAGGCTAAGGATTTAGTTGAGCGCATTAAAACCGCGCTGGGCGAGAGTGTCAAAGAAGTCAAAGTGACGCATCGCCTGACCGACTCACCAGCGTGTCTGGTGGCTGGCGAGCATGATTTGTCCGGTAATTTGGCGCGTATCCTGAAGGCTGCAGGCCAGAAAGCGCCAGACAGCAAACCTATCCTCGAGATTAACCCTGGTCACAGGCTGGTTGAAAAACTCAAGGCCGAAGCTGACGACACCAAATTTGCCGACTACGCGCATGTGTTGTTTGACCAGGCCTTGTTAGCTGAGGGCGGGCAACTGGAAGATCCGGCCAGTTTTGTCAAACGCATGAACAGCCTGATTTTGTAGTTTTGTTATGAGCTTTGATAAAGCCCGCCTTGGCGGGCTTTATTTTTTATATCTAAAAGTTATAAATATATTTATATTTATTATTTATTGATATTAAATGGCTTTGCTAGAGTACATGGCGAGAACCGTATAAACAGAGGTGAATGTCATGATACGCAGTGTGGCCGCAGTGATTCCATTATTGGTTTCGTTTTCATTTGGTAGTGCTTGGGCAACCGACGGCTATTTTGCGCATGGTTATGGCGTGCGTTCACAGGGCGTGGCGGGTGTAGGTATTGCCTTGCCGCAGGATGCACTGGCTGCTGCAGCTAACCCGGCGGGTCTGGGGAAAGTTGGTGACCGTATTGATGCAGGGGTGACCTGGTTCAGGCCAGTACGTGAGTCTGAGCTGGAAGGCAGCCCTTCACCGGGCGCCAATGGCACTTACAAAGGCAATGATACGCAGAATTTCTTGATCCCTGAGTTTGGCTACAACAAGCAATATTCTGACGACGTGACGCTGGGTGTGAGCGTGTATGGCAATGGTGGTATGAATACGGATTACAAAAACGGTATTCCACTGTTCCAAAGCCAGGGCCGTGCCGGGGTAGACTTGATCCAGGTATTTGTGGCACCAACGGCTACCTGGAAAGTGTCTGAAAAACATATTATCGGTGCGTCATTAAATCTGGCTTATCAGCGCTTTGAGGCCAAAGGCTTGCAAGGTTTTGATAATGCAAGCTTTAGCGCCGCACCAGGGCGGGTGACCAATAACGGGCATGACAATTCATATGGGGCAGGCGTGCATATTGGCTGGTTGGGTGAAATCACCGATACCGTGACTTTGGGTGCGACTTACCAGAGCCGTACTTATATGAGTAAGTTTGATAAATACAAAGGCCTGTTTGCCGAACAGGGTGACTTTGATATTCCATCTACCTATGGCGTGGGGATCGCAGTGAAAGCGACCCCGGCGTTGACGCTGGCGGCAGACTTTCAGCGCATTAACTATAGTGAAGTGGATGCGGTGGGTAATGCTTCGCTGACGAATTTGTTTAATGGCCTGGGTAATGACAATGGTGCCGGTTTTAACTGGCAGGACGCCAAGGTGTATAAGATTGGTGCTTTGTATCAATATAGCCCAAGCTTGACCTTGCGTGCAGGGTTTAACCATGTCGACCAGCCTATCCGCCGTGGCGATACCTTGCTCAATATCCTGGCGCCAGGAGTGGTGAAAGATCACGTATCACTTGGCGCGACTTGGGTATTAAGCCCGCAATCTGAACTGTCATTCTCTTATACGCATGCGTTTGAAAACAAAGTGGATGGAAGTGGTTCGATTCCTGCTGCCTTTGGTGGTGGTGAGGCTAATTTGAAGATGTATCAGGATGCACTGGGCATTGCCTATACCTGGAAACTGTAAAACTTTTTTATTGACGCCGCTTTCGGGCGTTATAATCAAAGGCCACAACATGAATTTTGTGGCCTTTTTTATGTCTGACACATTCTTGTTGTAGGCTTGCTTTTTGCTTTTGACTCACTTAAAGCAAATTTGTGATCAACACCCCAGGGGAAGATGTATGACTGCCAATGTGAAAAAAACACGTAAAAACGCTCAACAACCTGACAGTGCCCAAGCGGCTGACGAATTCGTACTCGAACAATTACCTATCCCACAAGCATTACGTAACCATCTCACTTTTTCATTAGGCAAGTCCAACTCATGGGCGACGACACGCGACTGGTACCAGACTGCGGCCTTTACCGTGCGTGACCACTTGATGAGCCGCTGGGTGAATACGCGCGATGCTTACCGTGATGCTAATACCAAACGCGTGTATTACCTTTCACTGGAGTTTTTGATTGGCCGCATGCTGTCTAACGCCGCACTTAATTTGGGCATTGCACCGGAACTAAGCGAGGGCTTGCAGGAGATTGGCCAAAAGCTCGAAGGTGTGGCCGAGCTGGAGCCGGATGCTGCTTTAGGTAACGGTGGCCTGGGCAGACTGGCCGCGTGCTTTGTCGACTCAATGGCGACTATGGATATTCCGGCGACCGGCTATGGCATTCGTTATGACTATGGCATGTTCAGACAAACGATTGAGAACGGCCAGCAGAAAGAAAACCCGGACAACTGGTTGCGCTACCAGAACATTTGGGAAGTACAGCGCCCTGAGCATACCTGTGAGGTGAAGTTTTATGGCCGCGTGTTGCATGTGCATACCGAACATGGCATTGAGCATCACTGGGTAGACCACGAAACCGTGGTGGCCATGCCGTATGATGTGCCGGTGCCTGGCTATGGCACGCAAACCGTGAACAATCTGCGGTTATGGTCGGCCAAGGCGACGAACGAGTTTGACCTGGCACACTTTAATGAAGGTAATTACGAGAAGTCGGTTGAAGGCCGCCATAGCGCCGAGACCATTTCACAAGTGCTGTATCCCAACGATACTTCTGAGTCTGGCAAGGCATTGCGCCTGAAGCAACAATACTTCTTTGTCTCTGCCTCAACGCAGGATATTCTGCACCGCTTCACCAACTACAACGCTGACTGGAATACCTTGCCGGAAAAAGTGGCGATCCAGTTAAACGATACGCATCCGGCGATTGCGGTTGCGGAAATGATGCATCAACTGGTAGATCACTATCACTTGCCATGGGACAAAGCCTGGAAGTTGATCACCAAAATGTTTGCTTATACTAACCACACGCTGATGCCCGAGGCACTAGAAACCTGGTCGGTCGATTTATTCGCGCAGTTATTGCCACGTCACCTGGAAATCATTTACGAAATAAACCATCAGTTCTTGCAGATGGTTAACCAGCATTTTCCTGGCGATACTGCCTTGTTGCAACGCGTTTCTATTATTGATGAAACGCATGGCCGTCGCGTGCGTATGGCGCACCTGGCGATTGTCGGTAGCCATACCGTCAACGGCGTGGCCGAGCTGCATAGTGAGTTATTGAAAACCACCTTGTTTGCTGATTTTAATAAAATCTACCCGGGCAAGTTTACCAATGTGACCAATGGTATTACACCGCGTCGCTGGTTAAACCAGGCCAATCCTTTGCTGACGGAATTGTTAACCAAGCATATTGGCGCTGGTTTTCAGAAAGACCTGAGTTTGATCAAAAAGGTTGAGCCGCTTGCTGATAATGCTGCGTTCAGAAAAGCGTTCCGTGAGGTTAAAAAAGCCAACAAGCAACGCCTGGCCGACAAAATCCTGCAAAAAACAGGCATCGCCATTAATACCAATGCTTTGTTTGATGTGCAAATTAAACGCATCCACGAATACAAGCGGCAGTTATTAAATGTCTTGCACGTCATTACTTTGTATAACCGTATCCGTAGCGGACAAGTGAGCCAGCACACGCCGCGTGTGGTCATTTTTGCCGGTAAGGCTGCGCCAGGCTATTGGCTGGCCAAGCAGATTATCCGCCTCATTAACGATGTAGCGACCATGATCAATAATGACCCGGCCGTGAATGACAAGTTGAAGGTGGTGTTCTACCCCAACTATGAAGTCAGTGCGGCAGAAATCCTCTTCCCGGGGGCGGATTTGTCTGAGCAGATTTCAACCGCAGGCACCGAGGCCAGCGGCACCGGTAATATGAAAATGGCGTTGAATGGCGCGTTGACCATAGGCACGCTGGATGGTGCTAATGTGGAGATCAAGGAAGAGGTTGGCGACGAGAATATCTTTATTTTTGGCCTGACCACGCCTGAAGTCGCGCAACTCAAAGCCAGCAACTATAACCCGTGGGATTATTACCATGGCAACAGCGAGCTGAAACAAGTCATAGACATGATAGGTAACGGCTTTTTCTCGGTAGAAGAGCCTAGCCGTTACCAGGCCATCGTCGACACCTTGTTGCATAAGGGTGACCAATACCTGTTGCTGGCGGATTATGCTGCCTATGTCACCACACAGGAAAAAGTGGCTGCCTTGTATCAGGATGAAGAGGCTTGGTCACGCATGGCGATTTTAAATGTGGCGCGCATGGCAAAATTCTCCAGTGACCGCACGATTGCTGATTACGCACAACGTATCTGGCAGGTTTCACCATTTAAAGCCTGATTTTTTATCTGACAGCGTCAACAAAGCAAGTCCATCTGGACTTGCTTTGTGCTTTATGGGTACACTGCATTTAACTTGTTAAAGAGCGTTATCATGAAAAACACAGCATGGGTATTGTTGGCCGGTTTATTAATCACAGATGCACAGGCGTTGGACCTCAAGGGCTTGGGCGATATTGTTGAAAAAGTCGGTGGTAGCTCGTCCAGTAGCAGTGGTGGTAATAGTAGCGCAGTCAGTAACTTGAGCGAACAGGAAACCAGCGACGGCCTCAAGCAAGCGCTTAACCAGGGCGTGAGTAAAGCCGTTGGCCTGTTGGGCACGACCGATGGTTTTATGGGCAATAAAGAGGTCAAAATCCCGTTGCCGGATTCTTTGAAGAAAATTGAAAAAGGCATGCGCATGGTGGGCATGGGCAGCCAGGCCGATGAGTTGATCTTAAAAATGAACCGCGCCGCTGAACAGGCCGTGCCTGAGGCCAAAACGTTATTGGTGAATTCGGTTAAGCAAATGAGTGTGACCGATGCCAAAAATATTCTCACCGGTCCGCAAGATGCCGCCACGCAATATTTCAAGAAAACGACTTCTACCGATATGGCGGCCAAGTTCCTGCCTATCGTGCAAAAAGCCACGGCCAATGTGCAACTGGCAGACACTTATAATAAATATGCCGAGATGGGCAGCAAGTTTGGCGTGATTAAAAAAGAGGATGCCAATATTAACCAGTATGTGACGCAGAAAGCACTGGATGGTGTATACCTGATGATTGCCAAAGAAGAAGCTGCCATTCGCCAGGACCCGATGGGCCAGGCCAGTAATCTGCTCAAAAAGGTATTTGGTGCTGCCAAGTAGCCGACTCTCATCAGCTTCTACATTGCACCCGCGCGTCGGCGCGGGTGTGTCGACATAATTCTTTCTTTTTACTTTAATGATTTTGTCATCATAGGCATTTAACCTGCACGGCATATGCAGGTGATGCCCATGATTAGTCAAAATCGCTCAAACAATTCCCCGGCTTCAAGCAATGCGCTAGTGGTTTGGCGTCTGTTAGACGGCAAACCCGGTCATGAGCATCAGTCTCTTGGTCTGGTCAATGCCATGCAGCAACGCATGTTGGTTCAAGTGGTCGATGTGCCAGTGGGCCGTGGTGGCGCAGGCTGGTTATACCTGGCTGCGGGTGTGTGGCCAGCTGGCAAACACTTATCCAAACCGGATATGATTATTGGCGCGGGTCATGCCACGCACGGACATATGCTGGCCGCCAAACGTGCTTATGGTGGGCAAACGGTGTGCATGATGCAGCCTAGCCTGCCTGCCGAAATGTTTGATGTTTGTTTGATTCCTGAGCACGACCAATACCGTGGTTTCTCCAGTTTTATCGAGACGCGCGGTGTCATTAATCATATTCAGCCCAGTACTGCCGCCAAAGAGAGTAGTGACGTTTTGATCATGATAGGTGGGCCCAGCAAGCATTTTCACTGGGATGAATTGGGTGTGGTTGCGCAAGTCTATGACTTAGTGCGCAAGCATACTGAAGTCAATTACATCCTGACCACTTCCAGACGCACGCCAGCCAGCTTTGTGTCTGCCATGCAGCGTGTGAGGTTAACTAACCTGACTATTATCCCGATTGCCGACACCGATAAAGACTGGGTGCAAACTACCTTGTCACGCGTGTCTACGGCCTGGGTGACCGAGGATTCTGTTTCTATGGTGTATGAAGCGCTCACGGCACAAGTCGCGGTGGGGCTGATTAACCTCTCAGCCAAAGGCAAGAGCCGCGTCAGTCGGGGCATGGAAAAATTAATAGATCGTCAACTGGTGACCAGGTATGACCCTTATGGTTTGTATCGTCAATATATGCGGCCAGTGATTGGCTTTAATGAGGCCAGCCGTTGCAGCGATGCCTTGCTGGCTTATTTCCATCGACCTTCTACAAGGCGTCGCCTGGTATCACGATTAACCTAGTGGTTGAAGTTCTGTTTTGCGTAGACTGACAGTTTTACAGGTATTACCTGCCTTGCAATCGGGCGGGGTAGAGCGGGGCACGCTGGAGGTCGCAGCGCATCTGGTTGCGCAAGGGCACCGCTCGCTGGTGATGTCGGCGGGTGGCCGTATGGTGGCTGAGCTAGAGGCGGCAGGCAGTACCCATTTCACCTTTCCCATTGGCCGCAAGTCGTTGCTGACATTAGGATTGATTCCTAAATTGCGGGCGCTATGGCGGCGTGAGCAAGTGGACATTGTGCATGTGCGTTCGCGCTTTCCGGCCTGGGTAGTATATCTGGCCTGGAAAGGCCTGCCTCCTGAGCAGCGACCACGCATGGTGACGACGGTACATGGCTATTACCGGCCTGGCTGGTATAGCCGCATCATGACTTGTGGTGAGCGGGTTATCGTCATTTCTAAAACAATACAGGCCTATGCACAGCGCGAGTATCAGGCAGATGTGCGCAAATTGCAGCTGATTTACCGCGGGGTGGATACCGCCCAGTACTCCCCTGGCTATGCGCCAGATGTGAACTGGCAACAGGCGTGGTTTGCCGAATATCCGCAGACACGCGGCAAGCGCTTGTTGGTGTTGCCTGCCAGGGTCTCACGCTGGAAAGGCGGTGCAGATTTTATAGACATGTTGCGCATTGTTTGCCAGCAGCATCAGGATGTACACGCTTTGCTGGTGGGCGAGGTGGCCGCTGACAAGCAGGCCTTTGCCACTGGTTTGCAGCAGAAGATACACGTAGCCGGATTGTCCGAGTGCGTCACGCTGACCGGCCACCGCCGCGATGTAAAACAGATTATGGCCATATCCAAGATCGTTTACTCCTTATCTACCGAGCCGGAAGCCTTTGGACGGACGACAGTGGAAGCATTGAGTTTGGGCGTGCCGGTGATTGGTTACCAGCATGGAGGTGTGGCTGAGCAGTTGGCCGCGCTATTGCCGGAAGGGGCAGTGCCGGTGGGCAATGTGGCCGAAGTCGCCATGCTGACACTGAACTGGTTGGCACACCCCCCTACCGTGTTGCCAAACACACAGTTTTCATTGCCGGTGATGCAGCAGAAAACACTGGCGGTCTATCATGATGTGATGGCCGATGCCGGGCAGGGGAATTAATCATGCATGCCATTGCGTCTTTACATCAGGATAAGCCCCTCGGCATACCGCAGGCTTTAGCACACATTTGCTTATTGCTGGCTGTGATGATCATCGCCTGGAGCCCTTTTTCTGGGGGTGCGAGGTTGCCTACTTTGTTACTGGCTATTGTTGGTGCGGGATTGTTGCTGGCGAGGTTCTCAGATTTACGCAAGCATCGCGCAGTGTGCCGCTGGACAGCGGTTTTTTTGCTGTTATGGCTGCCTATGTGGCTATCATTACTGCATGCGTTTGATGTCAAAGCCACATTAGCGGCTATTGCCTGGTTTAGCCTGATGTATCTGGCAGGACTTGCCCTGATTATGCTATTGCAGCAGGCTACGGTTAGGCCATTACTTGCGCGCTGGCTGAGTTGGGTCATTGCCCTGTGGATAATGGATAGTGCTATTCAATACCTGTTTGGGGTGGATGTGCTGGGCATGCCCAAAACGCCTGAGGGCCGGATTACCGGCATGTTCAGCGATTTGCACCAAGGCATCCTGATGTTGGCTGTGTTACCCCTTATTTTTTATCACTGGCAGCCTAAATATGGTTGGCTGGCCTGGGCAATGCTGCTGGGCGCCGGGGTGGTGGTGGCGCTGTCTGGTGCACGTGGTTATGTCTATATTTATCTTCTGATGTTGCTACTGGGGCTATGGCGTAGCCAGCCTAGCTGGAAAGTCTGGCTGCTTGTCTTGGCAGTGCCACTGGTCGTAACTCTGTGTTCTAGCTTTCTAAATCCACAGTTAGCCAAATATAAACTGCAGAATACACAGGCCATCGCTGCCGCTGAGCAATCCGCTTTTGAGCGGGTGAATCATGCACTCAGTTATCGCCTGAACTTGTGGGAAACCGGATTGCGTATGTGGCAAGCCGAACCGATCACCGGCATAGGCAGCAATAACTACAAGCGTGCCTATGCACAATACACCAGCCGGGCCGATGATCCTTTTGCCCACAATCCTACCCATAGCCATAATATTTATGTCGAATGGCTGGCAGAAACCGGACTGGTTGGCGGTTTGGGGTTGGTGGCGATTGTGGTGTTATGTGTACGCTGGTTCAGGCAGGCAACAGTCGCTGATCAATCTCAGGCCTGGCCTTACGCCTTGCCGTTGATGGTGCTTTACTTCCCGGTCAATACCACACAGCCAATGCTGGTGCCGTGGTGGTTTCCGGTATTACTGTTACTGGCTTGCGCGTTTATTGCCAGCTTGGAGCGGAGCCAAGATGACCATCCAACCTAGGTTGATGTCATACCAGGATGCTGATTGTTTGAGCGCTACGCTGGATCACACCGTCGTGCGCGACTTGCCACGCGACCCGGCCATTAGGCGCGTCCTCATTATGAAGTGGGGCGGTATGGGAGATATCGTCATCAGTACCGCCATCATGGAGGATATCCGTCAGGCTTTTCCACAGGCCGAATTGCATTTGAACACCATGCCAGCCTGGCAATCACTATTTGCGGATGATCCCAGGTTTCAGCGGGTGTGGTGCGTGAACTTGCAGCAAACGCCAGGCCGCTGGCGCGCTTACAAACAGTGGCTGGCAGAAGTAGTTTCTATGCAATACGATTTGATTATTGACCTGCAAACCAACGATAAAAGCCGTGGTTTGCTGGCGATGCTCCGTTTGATGGGCAAGGCTCCAATTTGGTTATTGGGTAATCACCCGCGTTTCCCTTACACCATTCGTCAGCCGCAGCGCCTGCCACAGGCACACAGCTTCCAAATCATGCAGCAAACCTTGCTGGCGGCCGGTATTCCTTTGCACACGCATGGTCCCAAGTTACATATTGCGCCATCTTCAGTGACGGCTGCCGAGCAGTTGTTGTCGCAACATGGTTTGCAATCCAAATCGTTTGTGGTTTTTTTGTGTGGTAGCCATGCCAGTGGCCTGACCAAGCGTTGGGGGGCTGCCAATTATGGCGCCTTAGTTGAGTATTATCTGCAGCAGGGCCAACGCGTGGTTTTGCTTGGCGGACGTGATGAGGCGGAAGAGTGCCTGGCAATTGCCAGCCCATATCCGCAACAAGTGGTGAACTTATGCGGGCAGACCCGTTTGCTTGAAGTCCCCGTCATCTGCGCGCATGCCAGCGCGATTATGGCTAATGATACAGGGACCGCGCATCTGGCCGCGGCGACGCACACGCCCATGACGGTGATCTGTGGCCCGACCAATCCCTTGCGGGTGAAACCACCAGGCCAGCAGGTGCAGGCCGTGCAACTGGACCTCCCGTGCAAGAACTGTTATGCCAAGCAGTGCAGCCATCATAGCTGTATGCAACAACTCACCCCGCAACGCATCCTACCTTATTTGGCTGAGGCCAGGCATGCCTAAGGTGATTTGGTGGGGGCGGTCAGACCGCAATTATTCGCGCAACCGGATTTGTCGGCAATTGCTGCAATCTATGGGCTATGAGCTGATTGATTTTTCACCGCGCATCAGTGCCCTGGCCGATATTGAGGCACAGTTAAAAGGCCTGCGCGCAGACCTAGTGTGGGTGCCCTGTTTCCGGCATCGCGATGTGGCAGCTGCCACGCGATGGGCGCGCAAGAAAAATATTCCTGTGTTGTTTGACCCTCTAATTAGCGCCTGGCAAAAGCAGGTGTATGAGCGGCGGAAGTTTGCGGTTGATAGCAGGCAGGCCCAACAACTATTGCGCCGCGAGTTACAGTGGCTGCAAGCGGTGGATATGGTATTGCTGGATACCGAGCCACAACAGCACATGTTTACGCAGCGCTTCATGTTGTCACCGGCAAAAACGGCTTGTGTTTATGTAGGCGCTGAGCAGCCCTTGTTTACCCCGGTGGAAGTTGAGCCGTGCCCGGCGGCGATTGAAGTATTGTTTTATGGCAGCTTTATTGCCTTGCATGGGGTCGCAACCGTGATCAATGCCGCCAAAATGACCGCTGGCCAGTCCCATATTCAATGGGTGTTGCTGGGAGATGGGCCAGAAAAGGCCGGTGCACAACAACAGGCGGTGGGCATGGCGAATGTGCGGTTTGAGGCGGGTATTCCTTATACGCAACTGCCACACCGCATCGCGCAAGCGGATATTGTGCTGGGCGTGTTTGGGGATTCGGAGAAAGCTGCACAAGTGATTCCCAATAAAGTATTCCAAGCACTGGCTTGTGCAAAACCGGTGATTACTCGTGCAAGCGCGGCTTATCCGGTTGAGTTAAGCCATGACAGGCCGCGAGGGTTGTGGCAAATTGAAGCCGCTAATCCGGTTGCGCTGGCCGAGGCTGTGGTGCAGTGGTCGCGTTGTGCACGTGACCAGGGGCAGGCTGCGCATGGTTGGTATCAAATGCATTTTTCAGAAACCCGTTTGCGTCAGCAGCTCATGTCAGCGCTTAACGCCATCGGTTTGCCGGTTGCATGATGTTGGACGTCCCTTTATGACCTGCGCACGCATCCTTGTTGTGACACTCTCGAATATAGGCGATGCCATCATGACTACGCCAGTACTGGCTTCCTTGCATGCCCAATATCCTGATGCGCGGATAGATCTGGTCTGTGATGTCCGCTCATCAGCCTTGTTTGAACCATGCCCTTATATGGGCCGACTGTTTAAACGGGACAAAAAGAGCGGCTGGAAAGGCTATTGGCAACTGATTGCTGCGTTAAGGCAAACGAATTACGACGTCATTGTGGATTTACGCACCGACTTTCTGCTGTATTTGCTACGCGGAAAGCAGAAATTCAAAAAGTTATCCAATCAAAATACCTTGCATGTACATTCGGCAGAAAAACACCTGGCAGCCATACACGGCTTGGTTGGCTGTCGCACGTCGCCTGTGCAGTTATGGGCCAGCGAGCAAGATCAGCAAACCGTGGCCGCGCAGTTTTCAACACCAGGGCGCTGGCTGGCGATTGGGCCCGGGGCAAATTTTGCCGGAAAAATCTGGCCAGTTGAACGTTATGTGGCCGTCGCCAATGCCTTGGCTGCGCACATTGATGGCATCGTTTTGCTGGGCAGTGCGGCTGATCGCTCACTGGCAAAGCACTTTACTGCGCAGGCTACCCTGCCGGTCTACGATGCGTGTGGTCGTTTGAGCCTGCCGCAATCCTACGCACTGCTTAAACAATGCCATGTGTATCTGGGCAATGATTCTGGCCTAGGCCATATGGCTGCTGCCGCTGGGCTGCCTACCTTCACCCTGTTCGGGCCAGGCTCCCCTGGGCGCTACTTGCCGTGGTCCACGCAGGCGTATTTTATCCAGGATCCGCAACAGAGTATTTCTGGCATCACCGTGCAAGAAGTGGTGGATAGATTGCACACATTGCTGCTTCAAACAGGCAAATAAGTGCATGGCCAGCATCTATGTAAAGCTACAACAGGTATAAATAATCCTCATGAATCATACGCAGAGCGCTTACACACAATTAGCCAGGCTGATGGCCTATATCAAGCCTTATTGGCTGACATTTGCCATGGCCTTGGTGTGCCTGGTGGTGCTCTCCGCCAGTAATACTGGCTTTTTGAGTACGATCAAGCATGTGACAGATGAAGGCTTTGCCGGTCACGCAGAAAATAATTCACGCATTTATCTGGCTGCCATGCTGTGTGGCCTGTTATTTGTGCGGGCGCTGGCCGGGTTTGGTTCCAATTACCTGATGCGTATCGTCGGGCGGCGAGTGATTGAAGATGTACGCAATCATGTGTTTGGCCATATGCTCACGCTGCCCGCCAGTTTTTTTGATCAGCATGCCATCGCCAACATCACTACCAAAATGACCTTTGATTGTGAGCAACTATATAGTGCGGTCACCAAAGTCATTATTTCCTCCATCCGCGATAGTCTGACCATACTCGGCATCGTGGCTTATATGTTGTACCTGGACTGGAAGCTGACCATGGTGTTTTTAATGCTGGCGCCGCTGATTACCCGCTACCTGAAGAAAATGACGCCCAAGCTGCGCAACTCCGGCAAGCAGGTGCAAGCCAGTATGACTGATATGACGCAAGTCATTGAAGAAGCCGCTAGCGGCCAGCGTGTGGTCAAGGTATTTAATGGCCAAGCCTATGAATATCAGCGCTTCAGTAATATTTCCGCAACAAATCGACAGATGATGGTGAGGCTGGGGCGCATTTCCGGCTTGAATAGTATGTTTGTCGAAGTGTTGGCAGCGATTGCGTTGGGGACGGTCATTTATTATGCCGCCGGCGAGTTCACCGCCGGCGAGTTCGCCGCCTTTATCGGTGCCTTGCTGATGTTGATTGGCCCGGTGAAAGCCATTGCTTCTGTCAACGAAGATGTACAAATTGCGGTGACCGCCTGCCAGAGTGTATTTGCCGTGCTGGATACCCCGGCAGAAAGCAATCAGGGGCAGTTGCTATTGGGGGCGCCCATTAAAGAGATTCAATTGCAGAATGTGGCTTTTAAATATCCTTATGGGCAACATGCGGCATTGAAGCAACTCAATCTGACGATCCTGGCGGGGGAAAGTATTGCGCTGGTGGGCATGTCGGGCGGGGGGAAATCCACGCTGGTCAATCTGTTGCCGCGCTTCCACGAAATACAGCAAGGCAAGATCACGATCAATGGTATCGACATTCAGCAACTGCCATTGCCACATTTGCGGCAACAATTTGCACTGGTCAGTCAGGACACTGTGCTGTTTAACGACACGATATATAACAATATTGCTTACGGTAGTTTGCGTGGAGTCACGAAAGAGGCGGTGATTGCTGCGGCCAAGGCAGCGTATGCCTGGGAGTTTATCGAAAAGCTGCCGCAACAATTGGATACCCATATTGGTGACCGCGGCCTGCGCCTGTCAGGCGGCCAGCGGCAGCGGCTCTCGATTGCGCGTGCGATGCTCAAAAATGCACCTATATTAATTCTGGACGAAGCGACCTCAGCACTGGACAACGAATCCGAGCACAAAGTGCAGGCGGCTTTAAACCAGCTCATGCAGGGCAAAACCACCATCATGATCGCCCACCGCTTAACGACCATACAACATGCCAGTCGAATTATTGTGATGGATCAAGGTCAAATCGTGGAAGAGGGACAGCACGAGCAACTCATGCAGGCTGGCGGCAAATACGCCGCACTCTACAATATGCATGAAATTAGCAAATAACTGTTGACACTGTTTTTGAAACTTTGCTATAGTCTCACCTCTCGACGCAACACAAGTTTTACTAGTCGATTCGGACGCGGGATGGAGCAGTCTGGCAGCTCGTCGGGCTCATAACCCGAAGGTCACAGGTTCAAATCCTGTTCCCGCAACCAAGCAAAAAAGTCGTTTTAAAGTTAAATGAATTTGATGCTTGACCGAACGAAAAACCTCTGTATAATGCGCACCTCGTTACGAAATAACGGTAACGAAAACAGCGAAAAGCTGATGTTCTTTAAAAA
>NZ_JADKYT010000002.1 GCF_015354445.1 Methylophilus sp. QUAN | reverse complement strand
TCTGTGAATAAAACCACAGAAGGCACCAAGCTGGTAGAGAACGCTGGTAACACCATGGACGAAGTGGTTTCTTCAGTGCAACGTGTGGCAGACATCATCAGTGAGATCTCTGCTGCTTCTACAGAGCAGACTACTGGTATTGACCAGGTGAACCAGGCAGTGACCAGCATGGACGAAACCACGCAACAGAATGCGGCCTTGGTGGAAGAGGCTGCAGCTGCGGCTGAATCCCTGGTGGATCAGGCCAACCAGCTGGCGGATGCTGTTAGTCAGTTCAAGCTTGAGGGACGTGTAGGCGGTGGGTTCGGCCACAGCAGCCAGTCCAGTGGTTTTAAAGCAAGCCATTCTGCGCCTGCGTCACCACCCTCAGTGTCCAGCAGTTTCAGCAGCGCATCGTCCGGGCGACCTGTGGCGGCACCCAAACCGCACGCAGCACCCGCGCCCAAGATATCGGCCAAAACTGGCACCGATGATAGTGATTGGGAAGAGTTTTAACAGGATGTAAAACAAAAAACCGGCTGCTGATGCAGCCGGTTTTTTTATGGCTGCTCATGACGCAGCCAGTTGCCAGCCCTTGTCACAAGCCACTCTGGCCAACATGCGCATTTGAATTTCTTTAGGGTTGCAATTACAGCAAAAGAGCCGAGATTCCCCTTTTTACAGGCAATTCAATTCGGGCTTGTATGTTGAATAATCACCAACATAGGCCAACAAACAAGATAAACAGGCCAGTAACCGGGATTTGGAATCAATTAAGGAGCGGCAAACATGTCCTCATCATCGTTAAATACATTGACGTTGAGTACATTGGCGGGAAAATTTTCTCACATGAAACTCAAGTCACAGTTGGGCTTAATGCTGGCTGTGCTGGGTGCAGGCATTGTCACGACCAGTTACCTGGATAATTTAGGCGATCGCGAGTTGGCGATTCATGGTGCGCATTATCAGCAAATCATCAATCACAAGGATTTAATTGCGGATGTATTGCCGCCGCCTGAATATTTGATCGAATCCTGGCTCACCGTGCTTGAAATGGTGTCTTTGAACAACCAGTCTGTGCAGGCACTGGTGGATAAAGGCAACACACTGAAAAAGTCATTTGAGGAGCGTCATGCCTACTGGCAAACACAATTGCCGGAATCCGCTTTGAAAAGCAGTGTGATAGGCCCTTTGTTTGAGAGTGGCAATCAGTTTTTCAACGTGCGTGACAACGAGGTTATTCCCGCTATCCGCAGTGGTGATAAAAAGCAAATTGATCAGGCCCTGGAAAGATTGCAGGCTGCTTATCAAAAGCATAGACTGGCGGTTGACAATGTCGTCAAACTGGCGAGTAATGGTGCCTTACGCATTGAGCAGCAAACGCCAGTGTTGATTAACCAGAATGAGTGGATTAACTATGGCCTGAATATTGGCCTGATGCTGTTCACTGTGGCAGTGGGTTCGTTATTGATTACGTCGATCAGACGTAATGTGGGTGGTGAAACTTATGAAGCGCTGGCGGCGGCCAAAGGCATTGCCAGTGGTGACTTTAATAGCAGCTCAGAGTCAGATGCCAACAGTGATGATAATGTGATTCATGCCTTAAACCAGGCCAAAGCAACTTTACGCACATTAGATCAGCAAATGACGCATGTCGTGGCTGAGCACGCCAAAGGCAACATCAAGGCCATTATTGATGTCGACAAATTTAGTGGCGAGTATTGCAATATGGCGCAGGATATTAATCGCATGCTCAATATGCATGCCGATATCCTGCACAAAACCAGTCAGTCCATGCAGTTGCTGGGGCACGGTGATTTTAGCGCCCAGCTGGAAACCTTGCCAGGCGATTTAAATGCTTTGAATGTCAGCTTTGACAGCTTGAAGAATAACGTCAAAACACTGATTTCTGATATGGCACAGGTCTCTGCGGCACATGCACAAGGGGAGATTGATGCCTTGCTGGATATTAGCCAGTTTGATGGTGACTTTAAAGCGGTGGCAGAAGGCGTGAACCACATGGTGACGGCTTATGTCAGTGATACCGAGAAGTTTATTGCGGTGATGGACAACATTGGCCGTGGCGACCTGACAGTGCAACTGGAAGCGATGCCTGGTCAAAAAGCCGCCATGAACAAGAGCGTAGACCGCATTCGCGGTAACCTGAAAGGCATTGTCGACTCTGTGAATTGGGTCAATGCCGAGCATGAAAAAGGCAATATTGACATGACCTTGCGTGCAGATATGTTTAAAGGCCAGTTCTCAGTGCTCGCTGCCAGCATCAACCAGATTGTGGCCGGGCACATTGAATTGAACCAGAAAGCCATGGCCTGTGTGCAGGCGTTTGGCGATGGTGACTTTGACGCACCATTAGAGCGTTTCCCTGGCCAAAAAGCCCAAATTAATCAAACCATTGAGCAAGTACGCAGCAATTTGAAAGCATTGAATGCAGATGCACAAATGCTGGCAGAAGCGGCCCGTGAAGGCCGTGTGACGGTGCGCGCCAATGCCACACAACACCCTGGCGACTATCGCAAGATTGTTGAGGGCATGAACCAGACGCTGGATATGATTGTTGAGCCGGTGCTGACCGTGAAAGCGGCTGCCGAGTCCATCAATATTGCCGCCAAGGAAATTGCCCAAGGCAATGCCGACCTCAGCCGCCGTACCGAAGACCAGGCCGCTAACCTTGAAAAAACAGCGTCCAGCATGGATGAACTGGCTTCGACCGTGAAACAGAATGCTGACAACGCCAAACAGGCCAATCACTTGGCTGCGCAGGCATCAGAAGTCGCCGTTAAAGGCGGTGAAGTGGTCAATGCCGTGGTGAGCACCATGAGTGATATCAACGAAAGCGCACGCAAGATTGAAGACATTATTTCTGTCATCGATAGCATCGCTTTCCAGACCAATATCCTGGCGCTGAATGCGGCCGTTGAGGCGGCACGTGCCGGCGAGCAGGGCCGTGGTTTTGCGGTAGTGGCCAACGAAGTGGGTAGCCTGGCGCAACGTTCATCCGTGGCCGCACGTGAAATTAAAGAGTTGATTAATGATTCCGTAAACAAGACAGCAGAAGGTAGTCGCCAGGTTGAAGAAGCCGGTAACACCATGCATGAGATTGTGGATTCAGTAAAACGCGTCAGTGTCATTATCGGTGAAATTGCCTCCGCCTCTAACGAACAGAGTGCAGGCATTGCCCTGGTCAATGATGCCGTGATCCGCATGGACGATGTGACGCAACAGAATACCGCCTTGGTAGAAGAGGCAGCAGCAGCGGCTGAGTCATTGATGGATCATGCCAATGAACTGGCAACCGCTGTCGGTGTGTTTATCGTGGATGGGCATGCAACAACGCCCGGCCACAAAGCAGGAAATGCAGGCTGGGGCGATGCTTATCGCCAGGTCAGCAACGGTTAGGGTGGTCGCAATCGCCCTTTAATAAGTAGTACTTTTATCAGGAGTTAAAAAAATGGCTGTGATTGATCGAGTGTTAATTGGTGAAGGTTTGGTTATCGAAGATCGCCCAGAGGGTGGCTTGGATTTAAAAAATGTGGCGCACATTGACTTAATTATGGGCCCACGCGGTAGCGCTGCAGAAGACGCATTTTGTCGTACGCTCACCGACCAAAAACAAGGGGTAAACGGTTTATTGGCGATTGCAGCGCCAAACATGATGGTAAAACCAAACACTGTAATGTTTAACAAAGTGACGATTAAAGATGGTCGTCAGGCAACACAGATGTTTGGCCCAGCGCAACGTGGCGTGGCCATGGCTGTGATGGACTGTGTCGCTGATGGCACGATCCCACTGGAAGAGGCTGATGACGTATTTATCTGCGTTGGCGTGTTTATCGACAGCAAAGCAGACATGGATGACCGTATCCAGGACTGGAACTACCGCGCAACGAAAATTGCGATTAAAGCCGCGATTGCCCGCGAGCCTAAAGCCGCTGATGTGGTGAAACAGTACAAAGAAGCCTTGCATCCATTTGCAGCACAAACCCCAGAAGCACAAAACCGCCGTGCTGATGACCAGGCTGCTGCATTGGCAATCTCTCAAATGAAAGAGCGTAGCCAGTTTGCACGCACCAGTGCTGAAACCAAAGCACGTGAAGACAAGCAAGTTGAATTGGCAATTGCACAAATGAAAGATCGTATTGATACAACAAAGGCTTAATTTTTAGCCAATGTTCACCCAACGGATTTGCATAGGATAACGAAGTGAGTGCATTGAAAAAACAAGAACAGGAAGAGCGCGAGTTTTTGTTTACGCGCGATGATTTCGTCAGAATTAAAAGCCTGATTTATCGCCATGCAGGCATTTCATTATCCGATGCAAAGACCGATATGGTGTATAGCCGTATTGGTCGGCGGTTACGCGCATTGGATATGCTCAGCTTCAAGCAGTATCTGGACACGTTGGAGAACCATAACAATGCAGATGAGTGGCAGGCATTTACCAATGCACTGACCACGAATCTGACCTCATTCTTTCGGGAAGAGCATCACTTCCCGATATTAGCGGAACATTTGAGCAAGCTTGCCGCACGCAAGCCTGCCAAACCGATACGCATCTGGTGTTCAGCGGCATCGACCGGGGAAGAGCCTTATTCGATTGCCATCACCGCATGCGAGGCCTTTAATACACTCAAGCCGCCGGTTGAAATTATTGCTACTGATATTGATACCAATGTGCTGGCAACGGCCGCAGCAGGGGTTTATCCTCTGGATCGCATCAAAAAAATGGAAGATGCCAGAGTACGCAAGTTTTTTGAAAGAGGCACTGGCAAGCACGATGGACTGGTGCGTGTGAAGAAGGCGGTACGCGAGTTGATTCATTTCCATCAGCTCAACTTGCTGGATACACAATGGCCATTTCACGACGGCTTTGACGTGATCTTTTGTCGCAACGTCATGATTTATTTTGACAAGCCGACACAAGGCAAGATTATTGATAAATTTGTCACCTTAATGCATGAAGACAGCTTGTTGCTGGCCGGACATTCGGAAAACTTTTTATATGTTTCCGATCACCTGCAACTGTTAGGAAAAACCGTCTATAAATTAAAAACCAGTGGCGCGGCACGTTCCAGCCTGTTTACGCATCGGAAATCGACATGAGTGTCATGCAAGAAGAAATTTCAACCACCCTGTATTTTGACAGGACGTTTAACACAAACGCCGCCAAAATCTCACCAGGGGAGTATTACTACACCGATAAGGACATGCTGATTGTCACTGTGCTCGGTTCGTGTGTGTCTGCCTGTATCCGCGACAGCCGTACCGGCATTGGCGGCATGAACCACTTCATGCTACCGGAAGGTGGCAGTGCGGATAAAGACAGCCCGGTTTCTGAATCTATGCGCTATGGCACCTATGCCATGGAAGTATTGATTAACCAGTTGCTGCGTAATGGCGCCAAACGAGAAAACCTGGAAGCGAAGATTTTTGGCGGCGGCAATGTGTTGCGCAGTTTTACCACCAATAACGTGGGTGACCGCAACGCGGCTTTCGTTAAAAAATACCTCAAAGAAGAAGGTATTAAAGTGACTGGCGAAGACTTGCTGGATATCTATCCGCGTAAAGTCTACTTTTTTCCCAAAACGGGCAAAGTGCTGGTTAAAAAACTGAAACAACTGAACAACTACACCTTGGTCAAGCGCGAACAGGCTTACTCCAGCAAGCTGCGGACCAACGATGTGGGTGGCGATATCGATTTGTTTTAATAATAATTAAAAAGAGGGCATGCCATGAAAACAAAAGTGCTCGTGATAGATGATTCGGCACTGATCCGCAGTCTGCTGAGCGAGATTATCAATGACACCAAGGATCTGGAAGTGGTCGGTACCGCGCCGGATCCCCTGGTGGCTAGAGAAATGATCAAGCAATTGAACCCGGATGTATTGACCCTGGACGTGGAAATGCCACGCATGGATGGGTTGGATTTTCTGGAAAAACTCATGCGCTTGCGCCCGATGCCAGTGTTGATGGTGTCTACGCTGACTGAAAAGGGCTCTGAAATTACACTGCGTGCGCTGGAACTCGGCGCGACAGACTTTGTGACCAAGCCTAAAATGGGCATTGCACAAGGCATGCAACAGTATGCGGACGAAATCACAGACAAAATCCGCACCGCCTCCAGGGCTAAAGTCAGTACTTTGCAAAGTATTGCCAAGGCCTCGAATACGCAGGTGCAACAAAATGCGATCCGCAATCCGCTGATCAGTAGTGAAAAGCTATTGATTATCGGTGCCTCTACAGGTGGCACCGAGGCGATTAAAGCAGTATTGATGCAAATGCCATCAGATTGCCCGGGAATCCTGATTACCCAGCATATGCCAGCCGGATTTACCAAGTCTTTTGCCGAGCGCCTGAACAGTTTGTGCAAAATTGCGGTGAAAGAAGCGGTGGATGGTGAGCGTGTCTTGCCAGGCCATGCGTATATCGCCCCTGGTGACAAACATTTGTTGCTGGCCAGAAGCGGTGCGAACTATGTGACCAAGCTGTCAGACAGCGAGCCGGTCAATAGACATAAACCTTCAGTCGATGTATTGTTTGATTCTGCAGCCATCAATGCGGGTAAAAACGCAGTGGGTATTATCCTGACTGGCATGGGCAAGGATGGCGCTGCAGGGATGCTGCGCATGAAGAATGCTGGTGCCTATAATTTTTCACAAAATGAAGAAAGCTGCGTAGTGTATGGCATGCCGCGCGAGGCAGTCGCGCATGGTGGCGTCCATGAGGTGGGGCATCTGAAAGACCTGCCGCGAATGGTGCTACATTATTTAGCTACTAATAGTGAACGTGCCCTGCGTGTGTAACGTAGTGGTGAACAAACAGACAAATCCCGGTTTTATTGACAATAGCATTGCGTGTCATTTGTCAGATAATCAATGCTACGGGATAGGTAACTAATGATAGTGGAGTAACAAATGGGCAACCCTAATACAAAATTTCTGGTAGTGGACGACTTTTCCACCATGCGTAGAATCGTACGTAACCTGCTCAAGGAGTTGGGTTATAACAATGTGGAAGAGGCCGAAGATGGCGCGGATGCATTGAACAAGCTGCGTAATGGTGACTTTGAGTTTGTGGTCTCGGACTGGAATATGCCGAACATGGATGGTTTAACCATGTTGCAGAATATCCGTGCAGATAACAAGCTCTCTAAATTGCCAGTACTGATGGTGACCGCCGAAGCGAAGAAAGAAAACATCATCGCAGCGGCACAGGCGAAAGCAAATGGTTATGTCGTGAAACCATTTACGGCAGCCACCCTGGAAGAGAAATTATCCAAAATCTTTGAAAAATTGGAAAAAGGCGAGGTGTAACCATGACCGAAGCTGTCAATCCTAATCAGGATAATCTTGTCGTGGACATTGCTGCCACCATCATGCAAGACCTGAATGGAAATCAACAAGAAGAAATGATCAGCCGGATTGGTCACATGACACGCTCGCTGCATGACAGCTTGAGTGGCTTGGGCTATGACAAAGTGCTTGAACAGGTCGCCCAGGAAATCCCTGATGCACGTGACCGTTTGAGCTATGTCGCTAAAATGACAGAGCAGGCTGCAGAGCGTGTGTTAAATGCGACAGATCAGGCCACGCCGCTGCAATCTGAATTGGCAGACCGTGCCGGTGCATTAAAACAGCGCTGGGAAGAGGTGATGCAACGTGCCTCACTGAAGTCAGAATATGATGCCGTGGTGCAGGAAACATTGGCTTATTTGGCATTGGCCAACGAACATACCACCACCACGAAGTCGTTGCTGATGGATATCATGATGGCGCAAGACTTCCAGGACCTGACTGGTCAGGTGATTAAGAAAGTCACCACGCTGGCGCAAGACCTGGAAAGACAACTGGTGCAAGTGCTGGTTGATTTTGCCCCACCAGTGAAAAAAGACGATGATTCTTTATTGAACGGCCCACAAATTGATCCGCATAATACGGTGGATGTGGTGGCTAACCAGGAACAGGTCGATGATTTGCTGGAAAGCCTAGGCTTCTAATGTTGTATCGGCTTATCAAAAAAGGCATCCTTGGATGCCTTTTTTATTTACTGCAAGCCTATGCGTTGCTCAGGCTGCAACTGCGTCAACTCTTCATCTGAATATAAACGGCCACGTGTAATAAACGCCATGCCACTGCCACAATCCAGTGAGAATGAACCGCTGGAACCAGGCATCGCATCCAGTATGGTATGCGTGCTGTGCATAAAGCTGAAGTGGCTGTCGCTCATGTAAAAAATGGCGCCGCCAGGTAAATCACCCAGCTTCACGTCTGCCGGGCTAGGCCTGAATTCTGCGGCTGGCAGACACATGGGGCCACTGCCTTCGCAACAGCCACCAGACTGGAAAAAAACGATAGGGCCATGTTGTGCCGTCAGTTGTTCAATCAGTGCAACGGCCGCTGGTGTTGCAGAAACGCGCTCAGTCATTTATCTCTCCCCGTTGATCTTGCCATCATGACATTATAGATAAAAAAAGGAGCGAAAAATTCGCTCCTTTTTTAAGCCTTCATACTTGCCTGGCGTTTACCCGGAAATTAGAAGAATCCCAATTTTTTCGGGCTGTAGCTGACCAGCATGTTTTTCGTTTGCTGGTAGTGATCTAACATCATTTTGTGGGTTTCACGGCCAATACCAGACTCTTTGTAACCACCAAATGCGGCGTGTGCAGGGTAGGCGTGGTAACAGTTGGTCCAGACACGGCCAGCCTTGATGCCACGACCCATGCGATACGCACGGCTGCCGTCACGTGTCCATACGCCTGAGCCCAGGCCGAAGATGGTGTCGTTAGCAATGCTCAAGGCTTCCGCTTCGTCTTTAAACGTCGTCACAGCCAAGACCGGTCCAAAAATCTCTTCCTGGAAGATACGCATTTTATTATGGCCTTTGAACAGCGTTGGCTTGATGTAATAACCTTCTGCCAAATCACCGCCCAGAATATTGCGCTCGCCACCACACAGTTGCTGCGCGCCTTCCTGGCGGCCGATATCCATGTACGACAGAATCTTGTTCACCTGGTCCTGAGAGGCTTGTGCGCCTATCATGGTGTTTGGATCCAGCGGGTTGCCTTGCTTGATTGCGGCCACGCGTGGCAATACACGCTCCATAAACTTGTCGTAAATGGATTCCTGGATCAATGCACGGGAAGGGCAGGTACAGACCTCGCCCTGGTTAAAGGCAAACAGCACCAGGCCTTCAACAGCTTTATCCAAAAAGTCATCGTCAGCGGCCATGATGTCTTCAAAGAAAACGTTAGGCGATTTGCCACCCAACTCCAGCGTCGCAGGAATCAGGTTGTTGGCAGCCGCCTGGGCAATATAACGGCCAGTGGCGGTTGAGCCGGTAAAGGCGATTTTGGCGATACGTTTGCTGGTAGACAACGGCGCGCCGACTTCACGGCCAAAGCCATTCACCACGTTAATAACACCAGGTGGCAGCAAATCTGCAATCACTTCCATCAAAATCAACAAGCTGATCGGGGTAAACTCTGCAGGTTTCATCACCACTACGTTACCTGCTGCTACCGCTGGCGCCAGTTTCCAGGCTGCCATCAGAATAGGGAAGTTCCATGGAATAATCTGGCCAACGACGCCCAGCGGTTCATGGAAGTGATAAGCCACGGTGTTTTCATCCAGCTCACTGATGCTACCTTCTTGCGCGCGCAAAGCACCGGCAAAGTAGCGGAAGTGGTCAGCGGCTAACGGGATGTCAGCATTCAGCGTTTCACGAATCGGCTTGCCATTGTCCACGGTTTCTGCAGTGGCAATCAGTTCAAGGTTTTGCTCAATGCGGTCAGCAATTTTCAGCAAGAGGTTAGAACGTTCAACGACTGAAGTTTTGCCCCATTTGTCTGCCGCCGCATGTGCCGCGTCTAATGCCAGCTCGACATCTTCAGCGCTGGAGCGTGCAGCCTGGGTATATGGTTTACCGGTAATGGGTGAAATCACATCAAAATATTCACCTTTCACCGGCGCAACCCATTTGCCACCGATAAAGTTGTCATACTTGGCTTTGTATGGGACTTTGACGCCCATCGCCTTAAGAAGATCCAAACTCATAGTTACTCCTGTACTTTTTCTATTAATGTTATAGCAGAACTGCTCTCCAAACCGCTTGCATCAAATCGCAATTAGCTATCGCGATAAACATGCCTTAACACCTTATTTTACAAGGCTTAGGCGACTGTTTGTGTGCTAAACATTAAACCTTCATGCTGACAAAAGCAAGCCTTTTTAGATAACTTTTTGATGATTTATAAGAGTGCTGAGTGGTGTTATAGAGTGCGTTTTTATGGCCTGTTTTGACCGATGCGCGCCTGAAAAAAATCCATTAAATTGTTTGGCGGCAAAGAGTTTTATGGGCTATAATCGCGCCTTCTTTCGGAGAGATGGATGAGCGGTTTAAGTCACCACCCTGGAAAGGTGGCATAGGGGCAACTCTATCGAGGGTTCGAATCCCTCTCTCTCCGCCAGCAGTAAAGTGAAGCCTGTTTTCTGTTACTAATCAATATGTTACAGAGTGCAGGCTTTTTCTTTTTACCTTACGCTTTTACCTTACGTTTTGCGTGATGTTTCTTAGCTCGTTGATGTATTTTTACGACAACATATATAAGGAATAAACATGCAGCGCTTAGCTTCAACTCTTAACAAACTGACAACACCTTTCGCTCACCGTATCGCTTTCGAGACAGTAGAGTCCTCTGGCTTATTCGAGACATGGAGAGAGGGTGGGGCGCTTAATGTGTTGCTTGGAGGGAAGCTTAAGGTCATCCTCTGCTAATGTATACTTGAGGCTATGCATTACTTTTCTGAAAAGCAACGAGTCGAGCAGTTGAGAAGCCTCATAGGCTTTATTAATTTGCTTATTCCTGCCCTTCAGGAAAGTAAGCAATATGTGGATAGTATTGAGACCCTCCAAGAGGCCGCTTTAGAAGCTAATAGGCTTTTGGTAGAAGGGTTTGTTCAGGATGACTTAAGCAATCTTAGTCGAAGCGTCCCACGCCTTTTCTGGTTACATAAGGAATGGTGTCCTCCCCTGGAGGCTGATGGTTTAAGTGAGCCATTATGGTTTAAAACGCTAGCGTCATTAGAAGCGAAAGTGACTGAAGCATCCGAAAGGTTACGAGTTATAGGTGAATACTAAGCTCATCCTTTGGCTTAATCTACGAAGCATACATAGATACAGACATTAATACCCGACTAAAGCATAAGGTTATTAACAAAATAGGTAGCGAGAGAGTCCCTTTAAGGGTCAGCTTTCACTACCTATTATCGTTTCTACTGCATGGCTTGGAGTTTCTTAAGGTCAATCTTGAGGCTGTAACGCTTCTTCAGTAGAGGCTTAATCTTTCTCCATGGAATGTTACATTCATACAGCGATACCGCGAAGGCGTGGGCATCATTGTATAAGTCCAGATACTCAGGAAAGCCCTCAAGGATGTCTCGAATGGTTTTCTTGTACTTTGTGCGAACTTGTCCAGCAGTAAGGCCAGTTAAGACCTCACAGAGATTGTTCAGATGCTTGCTCGAATACTGCACAGAGTTAGCTATGCCGAATCGTATGCATGATGCAACATACAGGCGCTTGTCTAACCGCACTGGCACTGAAGCTCGGCTAAAGTTGAACTCAGCAAGCTTAAAGACAATGCGCTCCATGTCTAGGAAGTAAGAGCGCACCTCCCAGCCTTGCTCAGTGTTTGCTTGCATCGCCAAATGAGCAGCAATGTTCCTGCTTAGGATGTAATCCTTCGTCGGCTTACCTGCTTTGCTAGAGTCTTCAAATACGGAAATTTCCGCATTTAGATTTGGGTTGTCTATATATCCTTTAAGGTGATAGCTAGCCCAATCGGTAAATCGTTTATGGGGCTTCCCAAGCTTAGACCACAGCTTTCTAGCGTCAATGCACGGGATAGTTGCATCCTCCATGTATGGCAAGACACGTCTCACACGCATGGCTCGCTTAGCTGAAGCTACACTCAGACCAAACCTAAGCAAATGCTTAAAGGTGACATTGGAATGGCTGATAGTTAATGAACGTCCATCACGGACTTGGTTAATACTCATATTGATTACTTCCTTATGTTGTACCTCTCCTGACTGTCCCTTCTCCCATAGCCTCATCACCAGCCATCAATAAGGGCTAGCTATAGAAGCAATCAAGAAAGGTACGACAGAAAGATGGTGATTAATTAAAGATGATTAGCCTAGGGTTAGGCTGGAGGGTGTTACTTAGATTGGTATTACTAATGAAACGATGGTTATCGGTAATGACACATTGAGATAATGTCTAACCATTGTTTAAGGCTCACTCCTAACTAGAACTAGGAAGATACTTAAAGGAACGCTTAGAGTGTTTCCTTACCACTAGGGGGAGTTGTAAGTAGCGTTTAGAATTAGCTTTAGTGTTGCTCTACCACTAGTGGGGGGAATTAAAGATAAACACTTTAAGATAGAGCTTGAGTGTTTCCTCTCCACTAGGGCGGGGAACTAACTTCAGCCAGCTAAAGAGTGAGTTTGAGCATGTCTTTACCACTAGTGGGGTAATCCTGAAATAGCTTAAGGAATGTATTGGTGTTGCTCTACCACTACAGGGGGGAATTGAATTGTCTAAAGCTAATCTTTTAGGAGTGTTCTGTTACCACTAGTGTGGGGAAATAGTAACTCATTGTTTTTAATAACAAATGTGTATCTCTTAAAGCAGTCCTAAAAACGCTTCAAAATCCAGCCAATACCGAAGCCTAGGTCAACCCAAAATAACGCGCTGGAGGTCGATTCTGAGGGGCCTGCTACTGTTTGCGATGTCTTAACTTCATCCCCAAGAGAGCTAGTCCAGCAATGCTCAAGGTGAGGGGCTCAG
The DNA here is from genome assembly GCF_015354445.1 of Methylophilus sp. QUAN. Classification (GTDB taxonomy): domain Bacteria; phylum Pseudomonadota; class Gammaproteobacteria; order Burkholderiales; family Methylophilaceae; genus Methylophilus. Next base: position 796,247 of record NZ_JADKYT010000002.1, on the reverse strand, counting down.
GTTCAGGGACGGCTGAGATTTCAGCTTTAAATGCTAAAACGCCAGTCGAAAAGCCTCCTCTGTGGCTCCAGTCGGTAGAGGTGATTTTTGAGAAGTCATTGCCCGAGTCGGTATAGACAAAATACCCGTCATCATAACCTCCTACTGATAACTGCCAAGTATTAGTATTGGCGGTACTATCATGTAATCCTGATGTGGACAGAAATAATACATACCTCAGCATTCCATCCAAGAAGACATTTGGGTTAAAAGTAACCTCCTTAAACCCAGTAAAATTATCTCCAATGTTGATTACAGAGCTTTCGAATACAGCAGAGCCTGTAGCCTTTAAGCCATCCCACTCGTAAACATAGGCTTTAATGTTTTCATCCAAAGGGCTTAGATAAAATGAAAAGGAGTTAAGTATTCCATCTTCCCCTTTCATTGATATCGTTTGCCCATATGTTGCCGTTTCAGGTTGACCAAATGGGGTCACAGTTGAAAGAGCGTAAGGTGTCGTATCGATAGTACGAGCACTAACGGATTGGAATGAGAGCAGCAAGACAAGGCTTAGTATTATTTTATTCATTTAGAAATTCCGTTAGCGATTAACAATAATTTAGTCATATTAGTTCTCAAATATGACACCTTTATAAGCCGTACATGCGCCGAGAAAGCGCCAACCAACTTTTTTACTTATGACGACGTATAGCTATACCTAACAAGCCAAAACCAGCCAAAAGCATCACTAAGCTGTCAGGTTCAGGCACAGCCGCTATTTGCCCAGAGCTAACTACCCAAGCGTGCGATGAAGCATCTTTGAATTTATCAAATTGAAATCCATATAAATTTATGAATGCCCAGGCTTGGTATCTACCAAAAGGTAGGACATCTGCTGCCAATTCAGTACCCGTCCAAAATATTGCTGTTTCATTGTCAAAGGTAATCGTGTCAGGTACGCTGTAATAGGGCTCGCCTTTTAGTTCGTGATAAAACAATTCAGTTAATTCATCGCCCTCTATAACGCCATTAGTATTCGTGTTATATGCATCATTTCCGATATATGCTGCGGTTGGTAACCTCCACTGGGAGCTACCGCCATAATTTATGCTGTTTAAATAGTTTGCAAAAGCCATTGCTCCCCACCACGTAGTAAGGCCAGTGGGGTCAACGAAATCGGATTCAGTGACGGTGTAAATGCTATTCAACCTGTAGAAGCTGTGGTCGTTGTAACTAATATACCCATTTGGAGTGTTCGTTATAGTAGGGCTTGAGGCAATAATCGCATTCACCACAGTATCGAATCCTTGGCTTGCAATCATGCTGCCAAGTAAATTGCCATCTTTAGTCCAAGTCACATCGCTGACTGAGCTATAAACCAAGTCAACACCGTTTGAGCTATAAGAGGTGAGCGTGGCCTGAGCACACAGGCTATTCAACGCGATAAGTCCACTTATAACAGCCTTACCCATACTGCAACTGGTGAAACGATTAAACATATCTCTCTCAATATTAATTTTTTTGTACAAAACTCTTTAGGATTAAATGTTATTTTTGTGACATACAGCAGAATTCAAATAAGCCTAACGGACTAGAGCAGTATGGGCCTGCCTAGGTCGACCCAAAATAACGCGCTGGGGATCGATTCTGAGGGGCGCTTTGGGGGCATAATCGCTTTGAATACATGTCTTTGGGGAGGATGGGGCAATGAAGGGTGTATGCAAGCTATGTAGTGAACATAAGGTCTTGAAAGAAAGCCATATCATTCCAAGATTCGTTGGTAAGTGGCTTAAGAATACATCCATAACTGGCTACCTGCGGATGAATACTCAGATGGATAAACGCGCCCAAGACACGGCAAAAGAGTATTGGCTTTGTGAAGATTGAGAACAGTTATTTTCTAATTGGGAAAGAGAGTTTGCTAACAAGGTCTTCTATCCTCATGTAGAGAAGAATATTCCAAAGCTTAACTATGACAGTTGGCTGTCCAAATTCTGTGCCTCAATGAGCTGGAGATGTCTTACTTATATCCGAAGCCAGAATCCACGCCCTAAAGATGAGTCAGAAGTAGCCCTTAAAGATGCAGCCGAAAAGCATTTAAGAGCGTATCTATTGGGAGAGGCTGATAATTTACTTCAATACGAACAACACCTAATACCATTAGAAGCAATCCATAAAACAAGCATGACGGATATGCCGCCGAGCATGAATCGTTATTTATTAAGAGCCATAGCTATGGATATTATTGGGAATAACAAGTCGAAATTCATTTATACAAAGCTGCCTTCATTCATTCTGCTGGGTGTACTTGATGTCGCGAATATTAAAGATATGCGCTCCAGCAGAGTTGCGCTTAAATCAGGTCAGATTTCACCTAGGCAGTACATTTTGCCTGCTGGATTTCAGGGGTACCTCTATGATAAAGCTAACCAAATGACAGAGCTGCATAGGACTATTCCACAAAAGCATCTAGATAGCTTCGACAAACATATCAGAGCAAATCCAGAAAAAACCGTAAAGTCTAAACAGTTTCAGGCTTTTCTTCATGACTATAATAGGTTTGGAGATGATGTTTTTGACCGTCCCGTTGACATCGAAACTAGCATTGTAAAACCAACCAAAGAGGGTTAAATCTCCTAGCAGTTCCGAGCTCATACCTGTAGCCAATGTTAGTGCCTCAGCATTCACCAGATAACGCTCTGTAGGTAGTTGCTGGGCGTATAATCAACTCGTACCGACTATGTTCAAGGTTCACTAATGGCAAGCTGCTGCGAAGACAAAGGATGTGAAGTAACGGCTTTAAGGGAATCTCATGGCCGAGTGCTTTGGGCTGTCCTAGTCATCAATGCTGTGATGTTTGTCGTTGAGGCATATTCCGGCATAGTTGCTCACTCAACGTCACTGCTGGCTGACTCCCTGGACATGCTAGGTGATGCAATTGTCTACGGCTTCAGCCTGTTTGTCTTGGCTAAGTCACTCCGCTGGCAGGCTTTAGCTGCTGTGATTAAAGGCGTATTCATGCTGGCCTTTGGTGTTGGCGTATTGCTGGAGGCTGGCTATAAGGTCTTAAATCCAGTTGTGCCTAATGCTGAACTCATGGGGGCGATAGGTGTGCTTGCTCTGTTTGCTAACCTTGTTTGCTTTGGCATGCTTTATAGACACCGAAGCGACAACTTAAACATGAGTTCGACCTGGTTATGCTCTCGCAATGACCTGATAGCAAATGTTGGAGTATTGATTGCAGCAGGTGCTAGTTATTGGCTGACTTCTCGTTGGCCTGATATTGCGGTAGGTACACTCATTGCTGGTCTGTTCCTTCATTCCTCTGCGTCTGTCCTGAAAGATGCGCTTGAAGAGTTGCGTCGGCCGTCGTCTCTAGTGCCAGTTAAGCAGCCTCAGGCTGTTGCGGTAGGTATGCCAGTTAAACGCGGAAAATTCCGCATTTAGGATTGGATGCAGCGCTCTTTCTCTTCAGTAACTACTCTTTTATATTTGGACTCCAGAATGCCTGGGAGATAAAAGGGGAGGCTAGAAGGGTGTCTACAACTTGATTGAGTGAGTCGGTCTCAACGGAGTTGGCTAAGAGTGTTGCCTCAATCTCGATGCTATCAGCACCAAACACATGCATTTGTAATTGCTGTACAGGGAAGTTGCCAGCTTCTAGGGTGCTTTCTAGCAATGCCAAGGCGTCCTTCTGGTTCGCTTTGAGTGCAATGACATAGAACGTGTTAGTCGCTTCAACACGCATGGTGTCAATCGGCTTCCTGTTAATCCCATTCACAATGGGTCTGAGCACCGTATTGGTTGCTAAGACGAAGATAGTCCCCAGCACAGCCTCAAGGATTAAGTCAGCTCCAGCACAAGCTCCGACAGCAGCAGACCCCCAAAGGGTTGCAGCAGTGTTTAGGCCGCGCACATTACCTTCTTCACGCATAATGACACCAGCACCTAAGAAGCCAATACCAGACACCACATACGCAACAATATGGACTGCTCCCTCATTGCCTGTGAGACGGTTCCCCATATCGACAAAGATGGCAGCTCCAACTGCTACCAGCACGTTAGTCCTCAGTCCCGCTGTACGTTGTCTGAACTGACGCTCAAAGCCAATCACCGAGCCGCATATAAAGGCCATGGTCAGGCTAATGGAGCTATCTAACAGAGATACCAGGTTGATGTTTTGAATAACTTGTAATGTCATGGCTTATCCCACTATCCGAATCGCAGTTATTATTCTCAGTGCGCATAGTACACGCTGTGGCAACGCTTGGCACTAGCGAAAGGTAAGCCTCAGCTCGGGCTGGATAGGAGGCTGTAGGTCGTTCCTGAGCGTCACTTAACCCTCGGCAATGAGCCGCCAGTTCAAGAGTCCTAACTTTGCCAGTTGGCAGGAGTTCTCTAAGGCAGTGGGGGTGGCGGGTGAGGAGGCCATTTTATATTTGGAAACTCTAAGAGGAAACGTTCATGCAAAATTGTAGTGTATGCAGAGTAATATTTATCACACTCGGCAGAGAACCAGTGTGGCGGTGGGCACGTGCCATACGGTGTTGAATATGTACCAATTGAGCAAACATATTTTGATGTGTCTTCAATATAAATATCTATCCTTCGGTCAATAGTTCCACGCTCATATTCCATGATTGCGTAACCGCCACATGAAAGTCTATTGTAGATGTCTCTGGTAAAGTCTTCGGGTTTGGTGGGAATTACAATCTCTGCTTGAGCTGTATTGAAGCAGACAAAGAGCAACATAAGGCAAAGACTAGATACTGATTTAGACATGTCTATCACCTCTCCACATCCCTCCGCTTAGCCGTGATGTAGTGGTCTTTAGTACACTCAATAACCTCATTGTTGAGCGTATCAGTGCCTAGGTCTGCCATACACGCTCTAACGTCCTTAGCTCTTACTAAGACTTGCGCAGGTTCGTCTAATCGCCTTTGCTCCTGCGCTTCCTTTTGCTCTTCAAGGCGTTGCTCCATCGTGGCTTGGTGCCTTGCTTGCATCTGCTCAACTGTTTTGACCTGCTTGTCTGCTACTCGCTCCACGAAAGAAACCCTTACGACGTAGAGTATTGTGGCGGTGATGACTATGAATAATATTTTCCCTAGATACTTCTGCATAGTTGCTCTCGTTATTCTTGTTGATTGTCTATGTCACTATTCATTTATGACGGCTGGAGATTAGCAGACTTTAGCTGTCAGGGGATAGCTAATGGATGGCCATGACCCGCACCTCAGGTAGTGCTGCCGCGCAAGCCTAAGCATTTTTTAGTCTTATCTATTGAATCCTGATATGCCAGAGACTTCGCTGGGTTCTTAAGCTCCGACACCATGCTAGCTGGAAGTGGGCAACAATGGGTATAAGATTGCGACCATCAAGTCGCTTTGGATTTGTTGCATTTCGTCAGACAGATTGTACATTTCAGTTAGTGAAACCGGCGTTATTTTCTCCAACCGTTCGTAGCGTTCAATGAATAGTTTGCCAACCGCTGGGGCACCCTCTTGAACTGTCCACACCTGATGAACATACATTGCGCGCCTTTTGAAAGCTTCATTAATTCTTGTACCAATCCCTGCCATGCGGTCATTCAGATGTGGGGATTTGTGTTCTATTAAAGATTTAAGCGTTTCGACCAATTCATTAATCCGCGCTTTACCTGTGAATGCCCGGCCTGTGATGCTATCTAATCCCGCAACATGCCAGATAACAGTTCTGACTAAGACCTCAATGCTAGATGATGAAACGACAATTTGTCCGATAGCCTCTTGATATGCTTTAGGAGGCCAAGTCCAATTTCTCTGAGTAGAACCAGACCTTAGAATATCAACTACAAGCTCGTCTTTAGGCTCACTATCGGCAATTTCCGAGGCCTCCTCTTGCGTTATTGCAATCATCTCACTACTTATAAATGAATCTTGAGACCCGTCCGCCTCATACGCGAATACTTGCCATTTCTCAGGAATATGCTTTTTGTAATACTTCATGCTTGTATCTCCTGTGCTGGTGCGCCAGCAGACTTCAGGTATTTGTAAAGGGTCTCCCGAGATAACCCAAACTCCTTAGCCAGTGCTGAACGCTGCTTGTGTCCGTTCGCTTTGTCCTTAGCCACTAACGCACTTATCTGGTCATCCATGAGGGCTGGCTTGCGTCCTGTGTAGACACCCTTAGTCTTGGCTATAGCAATCCCTTCGCGCTGCCGCTCTTTAATGAGTGTACGCTCAAACTCAGCAAAAGCACCCATGACAGACAGCATAAGCTGAGCCATCGGAGAGTCTTCCCCCGTGAAGGTCATGCTTTCCTTAACGAACTGGACAGCTACACCTTCATCAGTCAGTCCTTTGACAATCGCTCTGAGGTCATCAAGGTTACGCGCTAGCCTGTCCATGGAGTGGACTATAAGCTTGTCTCCCTTACGGCAATGCTTAAGCGCTGCTTGAAGCTGTGGCCTAGCTGTGTCCTTACCGCTGGCCTTGTCGATGAATGTCTCATCAAGCTGGAAGCCTGCAAGCTGCTCCTCCTGCCTGCTGGTATTCTGGTCTAGTGTAGATACACGGATGTAGCCGACTAGCTGGCCTTTGTGCGTGGTTGTCATTGTTAGGTCTCCTTATTGCACTGTCAGGATAGAGTCTAAGACCTTTGGATTGAATTGTCCAGTAATTTAAATAACAACCCTAAATAGACACAATTGAATACGCTGCCTGACGTCCAGTTGAGGTGTACCCTAAGTGGACAGGGCTGCCTGCTGCTGCACTAGGATGGGGGAATTGACTGGCTGTCCTGCGCGGGTGGTTCTAAGTGTGACTGAAGGTGAGGACATCCAGCCGCCGGAAAGAACACAATTAAACGTATGAATTTGAAAAGGGATTGCTGCGGCTACAGGACGAAGGGCGGCCAGGGGGAAGTTGGCTCAGGCCTTAATCTATTAATAACCTCACACAAATTTGCTGTGAAATTTTTTCATTTTATTTTTATATCGGCCTTCTGGTAATGATAATTTTTTTAAATTGAAATGCTGGTTATTTATGTGCCATTTTGTATATATCTGGTCAAATATGGTTATTCTATAATTTCAAGAACACAAAATAATAACCATGTCAACCGCAACATTTTGTGTTTATTCTTTGACTCGGAAACTATATAGAGCTAAATTAGCACTCAGGCAAGGCAGGTGCTAAGCCGAAAAAGAAAAGCCGCCAGAGGGGTGCAACCCAAAGACGGCTTTACAGACACTTTATATTCAGCGGTGTCTGTCCCAGTTCTTGCGGAACAAAAGGTCTTCTACGATAGCTTATTTAGTTTCACTTGGCAATCGTGTCTGACTTGGGTCTTGCTGCTGAATCAATGCCATTTACAAGGAGACTCATCATGGCAATTGGTAAGACACCGGGTTCTAACACCGGAAAAAACGGCGGTATCTTTCAGGAACAAGGCCCTCGTGGAGGGTTGAAGCCAAACTATACGACTGTGCCGGATAACACTAAGTTACCTCCGACATCTAAGCCGAATAGTACTTGGGTGCCGACGCACCGAACACCTAATAGTCATCGCTAAAGGTGAGCAGTAGCAGGGGGCCGCTTCGGCTGTCCTCTGCCTTAATCATTGCCACCTGCTGCGGCTCAGGGACTCTTATAGAAGCTCAGGCAATGGGTAAACCAATTTCTCAATGTCCACCTTAAGCACACTCACAGGGGCAGGCTTGTTGTACACCTTCCCAGTGGTGCCTGCCTTCTCATGGCCGACAATGTCTTGGATGTGCGTTAGCTGTACTCCAGCATCGTCTAAGAAGGTGATTAGGGAATGGCGGAAGCTGTGAGTGGATTTATCCTTGGCAAAGCCCAAGCCAGTCTTGAACGTACCGAATCGTTTACCTATGGCATTAGACCTATCACCATATTTGTTAAAGGTCAGGCCAGACAACAAGTAGCCATCGGTTGAGTTTTCTTTGAGACGCTTAACTACTGACTCAATCTTGCTGTGAATAGGGATGGCTCTAATACCTGCTTTAGTCTTAGCGTCGGTAATGTTGAAGGCGTCATGTGTTACATCCTCCACCTTTAGGCTGCATATCTCTTCAATCCTGGCACCTGTGTATGCCGCCAAGGAGATGAGGTCTACAAGCTCTTGCTTGCCTTTGCGGGTGGCTTCAGTCCATAGCATCAATACTTCCTCTCTCGTCCAAGCGTCTTTAGCGTCCCCCTTGTTCTTCTTGCGTCGCTTATGAGACAGGGCATCTCGGAATGGTTCTACCTCCGCAATCGACTCCTCATATGGCTGTATGAATTTCCAGTAGTTACGGCAGGCGCTAAGGTATCTGCCTAAGCCTTTACCCTTGGACTCCAATTTATCCAGCCACAGCCTCACAGTGCGCGTGCTGACAGTATCCAGTGTGGGAAATTGGTTAATGAATTCCTGTATATCTCGTCCCCATTGGTCTGCTGTCTTCGCCTTAAGGTTAGCCTCGGCGTATGTCTTCCACTGGGTGAAGTAAGTGGAGGAGGGTGTCTGCTTGGACTGGGCTACGGCATAGAACTCTTTGGCCTTCTCCAGCCCTTGAGCTTTCTCAATCCCCTCAACGTGAGTGATAAGGACTTCTTCTAGCACACGTCTATGCTCGGCATCCCTGGCGTTTTCCCTATCCGCTCTAAATTGCATAGCATCGCTTAGAACAGAGGTGTCTGCGCCTTTAGCTTGCTCAATTTGGATTTGCCAACCTGCAACATACTGAGAAGCTATCTTGCAAGCCAGACGTTTATCAGTTGTCCCTGTAGACTTCCTAAAGCGAAGTTTAGGTAGACCATACTTCCCTCTTAGTTCTTTGGGGACTGTAAGGACTGCATCCCAATTGTTTCTAGCTGGTTCTAAGTGATTAGGCATTTTTATGGCAGAGAGTAATAATACGCAAGGATTTTACCTTACGTTTTTACCTTACACAAACCCTCTGAAACCCGCTATAATAGGCGCTTCAACGGGTTAAGTGGTGGTTTACTGGGTGTCCCTCTCTCTCCGCCAAATATAAAAAGCACCCATTGGGTGCTTTTTTGTTTTTACGATTTAAGCTGCAATATTGCTATTTCTTTTTATCTACTTTGATCGCTTCTGCAGATGGTGGCTTTTTACCGCTAATGCTGACATCTTTTTTCAGGTTAGCTAATGTTGCCTGACCAATGCCCGGCACCTGATCGAGTTCATCCACAGATTTAAAACCGCCGCTCTTTTTGCGATATTCAATGATGGCCTGCGCTTTTGCCGGTCCGATGCCATTCAGGCTTTCTAATTCGGCCTGGCTGGCGGTATTGATATCGACGACGGCATAAGCGGCTGGTAACAGAATGAAATACATTAAATAAGCCAAGATGGTTTGCTTCATATATCCTCCGTATGGTCAAAAATAAAAAAACAGGCTGAAGTGGCCTGTTTTTTATTTTACTGACGCACTACAGATGCAAATGCTCCTGCGGCGTTATATTGTTAGTTTATATTAAATATTTTTAATAATTGCGTTTAGCGCAACAAGCGGGTCAGCGGCTTGTGTAATAGGGCGCCCAATCACCAGGTAGTGCGCGCCCAGCGTTAATGCTTGTTCTGGTGTGACGATTCTGGTTTGATCGTCCTGGCTTGCGTCGCGTGGGCGAATGCCAGGCGTTACCAGGCAAAATGCAGCACCTAACGCCTCTTTAAGCATCTGCGCTTCTTGTGCCGAGCAGACCACACCATTCAAACCAGCTTGTTGTGTCATGGTGGCCAGTGCTAACACATGTTCATTTAAAGAACGTTGTATGCCCAGGCTATGCAAGGTGGCTTCATCCATGCTGGTTAATACAGTGACGGCAATGAGTAAGGGGGCATTGCTGCCAAAGGCTTTGTCCAGGCCTTCTCGCGCCGCTTGCATCATGGGCAAACCGCCACTGGCATGGACATTTAACATCCAGACACCCAGGTTAGCTGCCGCCTGACAGGCTTTGGCGACGGTGTTAGGAATATCGTGGAATTTTAAATCGAGGAAAACATCGTATTCGCGTTTGACCAGCGACTCTACGAATGCTGGGCCAGCCGCAGTAAATAACTCTTTGCCGACTTTGAGCTTGCAGAGTGTAGGATCCAGGCGGTCAACCAGGGCGGTGGCAGATGCAGCATCTGCGTAGTCCAGGGCGATAATAATTTTGCTATCAGTCATAAAAGGTGATTCGTATATTCTGGTTAATAAAGACTACTTGCGTTTGAGTAGCTTGATATCTCTGATGGTCGCCTCAGTGGGTTCAGGGGGGAGTGATTCCCAGGCATTACAGGCTGGACATTGCCAGTGATATTGTTTGGCGCGGAAGCCGCACTGGTCACAATAATAAGCAGCACGGTCACCAATGGCGTTACGCACGGTCTGTTGCATCAGTTGCAGGTCATGCTGTTCGTCATCGAGCATGGCGCGTGCTTGCAATAGCTGGTCCAGCGATTTCAGGCTGGGTTTGCGAATCAGCTCATTACGTGCCAGTTTGGCCGCTTTGTCAGCGCCTTCTGCCTGCAACGTTGCTTCATAGAGTACGGACATCATACTGCTGATTTGATAGGTTTCCAGGTATTGATGTAATTGGTTCAGGCCTTCGCTGAGCCCTTTGCTTACCTTGTTGGATTCTGCGTCGCTTTCACCATAAAGTAGTGAGTAGCTTTTGAGCATTTTTTGCGCAATCAGGCCCAAGTGTTCTGGTGCCTGCATTTCAATCCTTTTCCAGAAGGCTATCGCATCTGTATGGTGGCCTTGTTGTGCGGCGATGTCACCTAGCAACACATTAGCTCGCACACAGTTTTTATTAGCGTCCAACGCTTGTTCCAGCTGTGTTTTGGCATGCGCCCAATCCTGGCGAATCATCGCATTGGCAGCCAGCTCGCAATAATATTGCGCGACCTCTTTGCGGTAAGAGATACCGGAAGAGCGTTCCAGCTCAGTAGCAATGGCAATCGCTTCTGACCATTCGCGTTCTTTGACATAGATTTCAAGCAAATGCCGCAAGGCTGCTTGTTCATAGCGTGTATGACGCAGGGTCTTGAAGATCTCTTCAGCGCGGTCATACAAACCGGCTTTAAAGTAATCCTGTGCGAGCTCGACCTTGATCGAGGTCGATTGCTGCTCGGTCAGTTCATAGTTTTCGAGCAAATTCATATGCAGGTGAATAGCGCGGTCGGTTTCACCGGTGCGGCGGAACAGGCTACCAAGCACAAAATGCAGTTCGAGGGAGTCTTTGTTCAGATAAAGCGCTTCGCTAAACGCATCTACCGCTTTGTGATACTGGTCTGCAATCAACAGATTGAGGCCTTTAAAATAGGTGGCTGGCAGTGAAGTGGATTCTGCAATCAATTGCTTGATATCCACGCGGGCGGCAATCCAGCCCAGTGTAAAAAACAGCGGCAGAATCAATAGCCACCAATATTCAAATTCAACCAGCATAGGGGGTCTCTTTTCAGGTCAGGCTTTATTTTACCCAAGCAGTGGTCGATGCGCTATGAATAGCGTTGATCACAGGTAAAAAAAACGGTATCCGAAGATACCGTTTTTGCTTACTACTTAATCAAAAAATTAAGATTCGATAGCGTCTACGCGGTCACGCAGCTCTTTACCCGCTTTAAAGTGCGGCACGTACTTGGCCGGAACTTGTACTTTTGTACCAGTTTTCGGGTTACGTCCCAGACGAGGCGGGCGGTAGTTGAGGCTAAAGCTGCCAAAACCGCGTATCTCGATACGCTCGCCCGTCGCCAGGTTTTCCGTCATCGCATCGAGGATGGTTTTGACGGATAACTCGGCATCTTTCAGCACTAATTGCGGAAAGCGCTGGGCAAGCAAGTCTATCAGTTCAGATCTTGTCATGATCTAAAGCCTTCTTATTTTTTGCTGTCCAGCTTGGCTTTCAACAAAGCACCCAAGTTGGTTGTGCCAGCAGAAGCTTCGTCGATCATCACGTCGTCAGCTTTTGCTTTCTTGGCTTTTGGTTTACCAGATTTGTCGTCACCAATCGGAGCGCTGTTGCCGCTAGGATCTTCAGTCAACTGTTTAACACCCAGAGAGATGCGCTCTTTCTCAACGTCAATGCCCAGGATAACGGCTTGCAGCTCGTCACCTTTCTTGAAGTTGCGGATTGCTTCTTCGCCAGACTGTGTCCATGACAGGTCAGACAAGTGAACCAAGCCATCGATGCCACCTGGCAAGCCGATAAACACACCGAAGTCAGTGATAGATTTGATTTGGCCAGATACTTTGTCGCCTTTAGCGTGAGTAGCAGCGAAATCATCCCATGGGTTTGGTTTGCACTGTTTCATGCCCAGTGACAAACGACGACGGTCTTCGTCGATTTCAAGGATCATCACTTCAACTTCGTCGCCCAATTGAGCGATTTTGCCTGGGTGGATGTTCTTGTTAGTCCAGTCCATCTCAGACACGTGTACCAAACCTTCAATGCCTGGTTCCACTTCAACAAACGCGCCGTAGTCAGTCAGGTTAGATACTTTACCGAACAGGCGTGTGCCTACTGGGTAACGGCGGCTCAATGCCACCCATGGGTCGTCGCCCAATTGTTTGATGCCCAGAGAAACACGGTTTTTCTCTTGGTCGAATTTCAAGATCTTGGCTTCAACTTCTTCACCAACAGTCAGCACTTCAGATGGGTGCTTCACACGGCGCCATGCCAAGTCAGTGATGTGCAACAGGCCATCGATACCACCCAGATCCACGAACGCGCCGTAGTCGGTGATGTTTTTAACGATACCTTTGATGACAGCACCTTCGGTCAGGCTGCCCAGCAGTGCTTCACGGTCGGCACCCAGAGTGTCTTCCATTACTGCACGGCGGGAAACCACGATGTTGTTACGCTTACGGTCCAGTTTGATGACTTTGAAGTCCCACTCTTTGTTTTCGTAAGGAGTCGTGTCTTTAACCGGACGGATGTCTACCAGTGAACCTGGCAAGAATGCCATGATGCCGCTGACAGAAACACGCAGACCGCCTTTAACACGGCTGCTGACAAAACCTTTGACCACGCGGCCTTCGTTCATGGCTTCTTCCAGATCCAGCCATGCTTGCATTTTCTTCGCTTTTTCGCGAGAAAGTTGTGTAGAACCAAAACCATCTTCCAGTTTTTCGATCGCTACTTTAACGAAGTCGCCAACGGCAACTTCCAGCTCGCCTTGAGCATTTTTGAATTCACCAGCGTTGATTACGCTTTCGGATTTCAAGCCAGCGTTCACGATAACGAAATCGTTGTCTACAGACACTACTTCGGCGGTGATTACTTCACCTGCGCGCATTTCCTGGCGGGCCAGGCTTTCTTCGAAGAGGGCTGCAAAAGATTCCATGGAAGAGGATGTATTAGAAATAGAAGCCATTAAAAAATTGTCCAATTTTTACTCGCATGAAAGACAGACATCCTTCAGCGAGCCACTGTTACGCAAGTGCGCAAGCAATGGAAAAGGTTAAAAAATATTGCCCAAGCATGACTTGAGCAATCCGAATCCAAAACTATACACAAAAAAATTATTGAGTTCAATGACTTAAGCGGTTTTTTATGCGGTTTGGCTGGCTTTTTTAAAGGCTTCGATAATGATGTTCACGGCCTGCTCGATATTCTTGTCTGTTGTATCAAGCAAAATGGCGTCTGGCAATTGTTTCAAAGGGGCGGCCGCACGCTGGCTATCGCGCAGGTCGCGCTGTTGCAAATCTGCCAGAATCAGGTCGTAATCGGCTGTTTCACCACGGTTAATCAGCTGGTCGTAGCGGCGTTTGGCGCGGGTTTCGACTGCGGCCGTCAGGAAAACTTTCAATCCGGCATCCGGAAAAATCACCGAACCTATGTCGCGGCCATCCCCTACCAGCCCCGGCGTTTGTCTGAAGTTGCGTTGTGTCTGCAGCAGGGCGGTGCGTACTTCTGGATGCACGGCCACTTCAGAGGCACCTTTGCCCATTTGCTCGGTGCGGATATGAGTGCTGACTTGTTCGCCATTCAAATAGGCTTCACCGTTCTCGAACTTGATATCCAGCTTAGCTGCAATTTCAGCCAGTGTGCGGGCGTCGGACCAGGCAACATTTTGTTGATAGGCAGCATACGCCAGCAGCCGGTAAATGGCGCCGGAATCCAGGTAGTGGAAGCCGAAATATTTGGCCACGCGCTCGGCGACGCTGCCTTTACCTGAAGCAGAGGGGCCATCAATGGCGATGACGTGCGGAAAGGTTGTGTTCGTCATAAATTTTACTTATCAAATGCTTTTAAACAATGAATTGGATTTTGATTTTGCACTTTTGTAACATGTAACCATCGTATTCAAGGAGCCTGTCATGATTAAAACCGCCTCATTCGCCATGCTGCATTTTAGCGTTGCATTTACCGTTGCCTATCTGCTGACTGGCAGCATGTTAGTGGGCGGTCTCATGGCACTGGTGGAGCCCGCTTGCAATACCGTCGTGTTTTATTTTCACGAACGAGCCTGGCAGCGTCACCAGCATAGCCATGCTGCTACACCGGCAGAGCCAGATGAGCATGAGTGGGCCTATGCCGCTTAAGCGGCTTAACGCGCAATGCTGGCAAATACCTTAAAGTATTCTGGAAACGTTTTGCCCACGCACTTTGGATCATTAATGGTAATTGGCACGCCAGCCAGACTGATCAGTGAAAAACACATAGCCATGCGGTGATCATCGTAAGTGTCGATCACTGCATTCGGCGTCAGTTGTGCCGGTGGCGTGACTTGAATGTAGTCAGCACCTTCAACAACGGTGGCACCCACTTTGCGTAACTCTGTTGCCATGGCGGCAATGCGGTCGGTCTCTTTCACGCGCCAGCTGGCAATATTGCGTAATGTGGTTGTGCCCTGGGCGAATATCGCCATTACACCCAAGGTCATGGCGGCATCCGGAATATGATTGCAATCGAGGTCTATTGCTTGCAGCGATTGTGTTTTTTGGGCGCGCACATGGTTTTCGCCATAACTGATATGGCCGCCCATCAAGTTGGCGGCTTCTGCAAAGCGGATGTCGCCCTGGATACTCTGCTCGCCAACGCCGTTAACGGTGACATCGCCAGCCAAAATACCTGCTGCAATAAAGTAAGAGGCACTTGAAGCATCGCCTTCCACATAAATCTCGCCTGGAGATTGATAACGCGCCGCTGCCGGAATATGAAAACGCTCCCAGCCATCACGTTGCACGGTGATACCAAAACGCTGCATCAGGTTAAGCGTGATTTCAATATAAGGTTTTGAAATCAGTTCACCGACGACTTCTATGCTGGCGGCTTGCCCGGTTAACGGTAGCGCCATGAGTAGGGCCGTTAAAAACTGGCTGGAGACATCACCGCGGATTTTAATCGGCTGGCTAACATCCAGCTGTGCAGGGGAGATCTGCAGGGGAGGGTAGCCCTCGTTGGCCAGGTAGTCCACCTGGGCGCCGGCCTGCTTTAAGGCATCTACCAGATCGCCGATCGGGCGTTCGTGCATGCGCGCAATGCCGTGCAAGTGATAGTCACCGCCAGAAAAAGCCAGGGCTGCCGTGAGTGGCCTGAACGCCGTGCCAGCATTGCCTAAAAATAAATCGGCTTTTTTGTTGGGGAAATTGCCGCCACAACCGGTGACTTGCCACGCATTTTCGCCGATATTTTCCAGTTTAACGCCTAAAGCCGTTAAGGCTTCCAGCATGCGTGCCGTATCATCTGAGGCCAGTAAATCGCGAATGACAGTCACGCCATCAGCCAATGCTGCCAATAATAAAGTACGGTTAGAAATGCTTTTAGAGCCTGGCAACGTGATGGTGCCTTGAGCCTGGTGTGCAGCGGGTAAATGCAGTTGTTCCATAATGTAGACTAGTTATTGAATTTTAGACTTGGCCCAGTCGTTGCGCGCACGGCTGGCATGATCAAACAGGGCTTGTAGCGCATCGCCGTTACCTTGCGCCAGCAAGCTGGTCATCTCGCTCAGCGCCTGCTGGTAAGCGTTCAGTTCGCGTAATAATGCGTCTTTGTTTGCCAGTGCAATATCGCGCCACATTTCAGGATGACTTCCCGCAATGCGCGTAAAATCACGGAAACCGCTGGCAGCAAATTTAAACAGTAATTCTGCATTGTTGCGTTTGGCTAAGTCATCTACCAGGGCGAACGCCAATAAATGCGGTAAATGGCTGACTGCGGCAAACACACTATCGTGTTCCTGCGCGGTCATGCTCGAAACGATGGCGCCACATTGTTGCCACAGCGTGGTCACTTTCGCGAGCGCGTCAGTATCCGTGGCTGCATTGGGTGTCAGAATGACATTTTTGCCGATATATAAATCTGCCATTGCCGCTGACGGGCCACTTTTTTCAGCCCCCGCAATCGGATGTCCACCGACAAACTGGCCGACTTTATCGCCAAACTCAGCCTTTGCATACGCCATCACATCTGATTTTGTACTGCCTGCATCTGTAATGACGGTGGCATCACTTAAATGAGGATAAATGGCACGCAAAATCACCGGTGTTTGAGCAACTGGCGTCGCAATTAATACCAGGTCAGCGCCTTGTAGCGCCTTGCTGACATCGGTTTCTACCATGTCAATCAAGCCCAGTTGTAACGCCTCTTGTAAACTCTGGCCAGAACGACCGACGCCGGTGATTTGTGGTGAGTGGGGCTGTTTTTTCAGTGCAAGTGCTACTGAGCCCCCGATCAAACCTACCCCGAAAATCACAATTTTTTTGAACATAAACGAATTGTACCATGTCATATAAATGCGCTCGAAGTTTGGTTCACCAGCTTTTCAGGCGTATAATCCTAAAATTGCATTGGGGCTGACCCGGTTTCGACGTGGGTTGCAAAGCAGTGCAGGGCATACCGAGGATTCAGGTTCCCTCGTAAATCCATCTGAACAAGTATAGTCGCAAACGACGAAACTTACGCTCTGGCTGCTTAATCCAGCCGGACGCTGCACCGAAGAGCCTCTCGGTCGGGCCGGGTAACCGGCAGCAGCGTCATTTAGAGAGGATCGTGTCTTATCGGGTTGCTTGGTAAGGCATTAAATCTAAGGCAACTCGCTAGTCATCTGCTTGCTCGTTGGTGGGTGCCTGGTTAAACATAAACAACACAGCTAAGTATGTAGAACTGTCTGTGGAGGGCTTGCGGACGGGGGTTCAATTCCCCCCAGCTCCACCAATAATAGTAATAGATTAATTTAATCCTTTAATTGATTGTTTTTAATGGATTATTTAATTTTTAAAATAAAAAACCACCCTTAATGGGTGGTTTTTTATTGCCTGTGCCGTCCGGTGATGAATGCTTATTCCTCAAGCATTTCAGTTGTTTGATTGTCGGCTTCCTGTTTTTTACTGTTCACTAACAGTGCCTTTTTAAAGCGCTTGCAATAACGGCGCTTGGTGAGCGTCGTCATCTCATCAAACAGCATCATTTTCCATAAATACTTGGTCTCAACTAACTCTGCATTCAGTGCCACTTCATTGGCGTAGCTTCTTAGTACGTGATGGCTGTAGCCAATCCGATAGGGTGCAAATGCCCGTCTCTTAATGATATTCAATTTGATCTCTGGTGCAGCTTGTTTTCCCGATAGCCATCGATCGAGGGTGTCTGTTTTGACATTTACCAGGTGCGTAAGCTCCTTGAGTGACAGTGTTCCCAAATACTCACCAATTTTAAGGCACCAAATTAAGGTGTATTGCGTATGTAATTTCTTTAAGCGATTTCTATCTTGCATAGCCACTCCCGTAAAACCTTGCACAAACTACATTTGGATATTAACACTTGTTTTGTAAATGTAAATGACATGAAAGGTGCTATTGAAAAATGATTGTTATGTGCATTTGTGGCAATGTAATTGATCATCCATATTAATATTCGCATAATGTATATTATGTTAAATAGAAGAAAAATTAAGACTGAGCTGTTTGACAGAATCCTTGCAATAACAGAGTCCGTGGAAGTAAATGTGTAACATCTGTTGAAGTAAATCAGTAACAATAGCTCTTTACATTCAAGTTACACATTTACTTCATAATTGTCTGAAGTTTTCGCATTAATGTTACGGACTTACTTCAAAAATGTCGTCATGCCACACATTACTTCTAAGAGCTAAGTTTCCTGCACTAATGTGGCACATTTTCTTCAATTTAAAAGGTTCAGCTTACTTTCAAATAGACTAAAAGAATTACTTGAGCAGGATCAAAAATGATTCGAATCTTATAGATTTCGCTCACTTTGCACATCAGCTTTTGAATTTGGAGACCTGGTAACATTATCTTTTGATACAGCGTTTTTCTTTTGATGGGATTTTAACTGACCTTTCAGAAGCCCTATGTTTTCTCTTAGTGCATTGATTAGCTTTTGGCTCTTGGCCGTCTGAGCGATGAATGAACTTTGTGCTTTAGAGGCTGCTTTTATGTTTAGTTTAAGATCACCTTCAATTTTTGCTGCACGCTGCCGCTCACGATCTAACTCCATCAGGGTTTTTGCCTCTAGTTTGCGGTAACGTTCATCAGAAAGCCTCAGGGACGCATGCATCTTGTTAACTTCATGCGAAAACTCTTGCTGCGAGTTTTTTAAATCAGCCTCCAATTTTTCATTGTCATTTTTAAGCTCCAGGAGCGATTTGTTTTGATTGGCTAATATCTGAGTATCAACCAGTATCTTTTTATTGGCTTCTAGGAGCTCATTTTTCAGGCCTCTTATCTCTTCTGCTAGCTGATTTGTATTTTCAAGGGACTTCTTAACGATGATGGCCGCTTCAGACGCTTCCTTTTCACACTTGATTCGTAGCTGATCCATTTCAGCTTTAACTGATTCAAGATTTTGATTTGCTGCATCAAGTGCTGCATTCCAAATAACGCTAAAGGCATTTCCGGCGACATCACGTACATTTTCGGGTAAACCAGGATGCTCAATGGCCACGCGACTCTTTTCTCTAAGTTCAATCCAAAAATTTGAGACTGCCTGTGCCGGCGTAGCCATCGTACCTTTTCTGATCAGCTGATAAAGCTTATTTGCTGTAGGTTGAATCCCATATCTAAAGAACAACAGGCTGCATACCTCTCGGTACAGTTCTTTCGTTTGAGGAAATTGAGCCCGCAATTTCTCAACGTCTTCAATTAATTTTCCTTCAAAAATGTCAATGCTTGCCATGTTTTGATCCAAAATCATTCTTACAAATCAAATAATACAACGTATTACGTTAAATATTTAACTATTAGTGACTTAAATTTGACATTATTATTCTAATGTCAAATAATTAATCGGGTTTATTGTTCAACCTGTCATGAGCCTTTTTTACCTTGAATCAAAACTTTCCCACATCAAATTTATTAAAAATTGTCCCAATCGAGCATCTAAGCCTCTCCTCACAGCTTGATGGCAGCCTAGGGGCAAATCGTGCGGTCGGTAACCGGCCACAAATCGCAGCAAATACCGACATTGAGGCGATTAAGGTTTGGCTCGCCAGGTATTTAGATACCAAGACCACATTTGATAGCTATAGAAAGGAAGCCGAGCGGTTATTGATATGGTCTGTGTCAGAATTAGGTAAACCGTTGTCTTCATTGACCCATGAGGATCTGTTAGTTTTTCAACATTTTTTGGCCAACCCCCAGCCAGAACATAAATGGATCATGCCGAATCGAAAAGTTGCTAGAGAGGATGATCGCTGGCGGCCATTTGCAGGTCCCCTCTCCCCTACCAGTCAAAGACAGGCGTTTGTTATCTTGAACGGCATGTTTTCCTGGCTTGTAAATGCCGGCTATTTAGCTGGTAATCCGTTATCACTATCCAGAAACAGGCAGCGAAAAGCCAAACCACGTGTAACCAGGTTTTTAGATGAAGAATTGTGGAATGAGGTGAAAATCTCTATTGAGAGCATGCCCAGAGAAACTAACCGGGAACGTGAGCACTACCATCGAGCCAGATGGTTAATCTCGTTACTCTACGTGACGGGAATTCGAATATCAGAGGTCGCGGAGAACACTATGGGCGGGTTCTTTGGGCGAAGAGACAAGGACAATGAAATTAGATACTGGTTAGAAATTACCGGTAAGGGTGATAAAACCAGAGTTGTGCCAGCAACAAAATCTTTGATGGATGAGCTCTACAGATACCGTAGAGAAATGGGATTGCAGATTACACCTGCGGAGGGCGAAGAAACACCCTTGCTAATGCCAATTGGAGGTAGACAGCAGGCTATGACGAGAAGCGCTATTCACCTCATACTTAAGAAGATATTTGCAAATACAGCAGAACGATTAAGGGCTAGAGGATCAGATTATGCCGGTAGAGTTGCAAGGTTAGAAGCTGCGTCAGCACACTGGATGCGGCATACTGCAGGGTCAAATATGACTTCAGGCAGTATGGACATCAGGCATGTCAGAGATAATTTAGGTCATGAGTCCATTACGACAACTAATAATTACCTTCATTCTGAAGACGATAAACGGCATCAAGATACTGAATTGAACCATAAGCTCAATTGGTGAATATCCTCCTGACAATCGGGATATGACTTAAGAGTTATATCCCCCTAATCTTTACTCCCATTGATAACCAGTTGGCACAAAGTCAAATCCCTGTTCGGAGAAAGACTGTGAGAGTGCACCCAAGGCCTCAACAATTGCCGGGACGTCTTTAATAGGAATCTCTGATACCAGCATCCAGAGGTCCATCAATGCTGTAATCTTTGCCCTGACCTCTAAAGAGCTTGCTTCATTCAAACCTATATCGGTCCTATATTGAAGCATGACCATATTGTCAGCTATGGAATGCGCCAATAACGAAAGTGAAATTTTACTTGTTTCCAATTCACCTCGTGGGTCCACAAACTCATCAAGTCTTCTCTGCGCGATGGCTGAATAGTTTGTAGCGGGACAATCATAAAATCCATTATCCCGCTCGAATCCCAGTATCTTATGAAATAAAGTGAGTGAAAATTCAGATCGAGGTAATTGGTTAATGCGATCCCATTCTTTAATCTGCGAAGGTGACTTAGATGCAATACTGGTTATTTTTCCAGGTATGGTGTTTAACGCATGTCTGTATGAAGTGCATTCGTCAGTCTGTTGAAAAGCAGCTGCATTATAAAATGCGGACGATATCATCGAATGTATCTTAGAAACGCTAAACGTCTTCAAAAGCGACTTACAGATTTCATCCAGTTTCACTGAGTCTTGATGGAAATTGTAATTTGAAGCACGATTGTTTGCATACTCAATACACTCGGCCAGAGCAATCTTCTCCCACAAGTAAAGCAACTGATCTGTCCATTCTTCATACCAACAACCCTTCATGAATAATGAATGAATGTGATCCAAGGATTTGGATGGACTTCGGACAGTTTCAATAGGAATATCAGTTCCCCAAGTGATATTGGGCAGATAATTCACTTTATAAATATAGTAATTTTTCCCGTCATCAGTGAAGTCTGGAATCCGGCTATTGTCGACATCAACAATAATCGCATTGTGATTGAAAGCGCTGATCAAAAAATCCTTAAAGTTGTCATGATCCGGATACAGTCCTTGATAATAGTCGTTCGCTGATTTTATTGTGTCCTTATCAGTTTCAGTGCCTACGGACATTAGAGCCATGACTGTGACTATCACATCCAAAGGTAGATCACACATAGGCACTGGTTCTTTGAGATGGTGGTTTGACCAGTATTTCAGGATGAGGTCTCGTTTGGCCGCAGCAGGATCTTCTGGAGTGTCTATTTGCGTTGGTGGAGTAGTTTTTTTTCTCGCCATATGAACTACCTTATTATTGATCTCAATTTACCAAATACTGAGTTTGATTGTAAGTTGCATTGGCGAAAGTCAACTGAATGAGGTCTTCAGACCAGTTTCTATTTGATCTAAAACTTGGCTGACATCCTCAATGTTCTGAATTTCTTCGGGCAAACTTTGTAGCTCCTTCAGTAAACGCCAGGCTTGATACTCATGGAATGGGTTTAATCCCATAACATTTCCCAATGTCAGATCAGGATCCTTATGTAAAGATATCTTGGCAAAGTCTTTCAAAGCATTCGTGATATTCCAATCGTTTACATACAACAATACCGCACTGAAAGCGACTAAGGGGGAATGTCTCAATTCAGGAAAATGGTGGTTGTGAGGGAATTTTAGATAATGATTAAGATATCTTGTTAATTCGATTGTAAGTTGATACTCGTTTTTCAGAACTGTAGGATCGAAAACTTCGGTTTTTTGATGGACTTTAATAATGCTGCTAACTTTTTCTGCATGATCGTGTAATTGCCATAATTTTAGGCCTTGGATACATTCAGATAGGTCTGCGTTGAGTAAATATAATTGCCTATGAGCTTCGAGCTTCCAGTCGAAGCCTTTAGCGGCAGCGATATCCTTGCTCAACTCTACTGATGCTGGAAGCGTCCCAATTGAGCTTCCTTTAAGTATGGCTCTAGTCCAGGCAAGCAATCTTATTGGAAAATCCGCATCCAAGTTGACTTCGAATGATGAACCAGCTTTAGTTTTATAGAACCATTCACGCATGTCTCGGATTTTGACCTGGCTAATTATTCCAAGCTCAATCGCAGAACATACTAATACTCTCACTTGCCGAGTAATACTGTTGTTGGCTTTACCAAAGTCAATAAGGTTTTCAGGGGTTTTGATCGTTTCTGAATTTGAAAAGTCGCAAAACTTTCCATGGCCAGGTGTCGTAAATCTAAAATATGGCTGCCTTATTAAAGCCCCGGTTTTTTTGGAAGCTGCACCAGAGACAAGCTCTGCTCCCGTCACAAAACAACCAGGGCACTGAATATCGACAGCTATAAACGAACGTATATGATCATTGATTCCAGCAAGGTTTGTTAGATCTCTAACCTCTTTGTCACCGTTCAAATGAGATAGAAGCTGCTCAACATCAAGCTCTTTACCATACAAGGTTGAATATGCTGTCAATGGCATATGTACCTCTCCAAAAAGTAATATTAATAGTTAAATGTTTACCAACTTTCCGACTTTTGAAGAATGGTGCTCATCAATTGGTAAATGCACACCCCATGTATACCGTTTCTGATTTGGATTGTATTGATACACAGCAATTTCAGGGAAATTACGTTGATCGTAATGACTTCCTAATCTTAAGCTGATAGAGGGAGATGCTGCCAGAGCCAAATGTACGCGTTTGATTCCTCTATTGTGAAGTTTGGCCATTACATCTACAAAAGCTTCAACAATTAATATTTGATCGTTTTCAGTCCAAATTGTACTAGGTGTAGCATCAGGGACAGTGATTCTAATAATTTTGAGCTTTGACCAAGTGTTGGCCAGCGGCTCATCCGAAATCTGATAGGTTGCTGACAGGGCTAAAACTACTTCAGATGCTTTCCCGAGTTTCACCTGGTCAAGGTTATCAACGATTTGCAGTGTTGCATCGTTGTTGTCCAGTGGCTGCCACTCTTTCCGAAACCTTTCATACTCCCAAATATTGGGAATGAATTCATCATCAAGTATAGCGCCAAGCAAAAATTGGAAAGGGACAGGTGCAATCATTCCAGCATGAATCACTATATCTTCTCTAGCTTTTCCTGCAATGGCAGTTTCTACTCTAGAGCGAGCATTATTAACTTTCTCCAGAGCTCTCTCCAGCTCTGGTTTTGTTTGCGCGCTTACATGAGACCTGATGTCAATTAAAACTTCTTCAACTTGACCAGGATACGCAACAGCAATTTTGTCTTGTAATGGAGTATTTACGGAACCATCCAACCCTCTCAGTTCAATGACTATGTTCTTCAACCGGGTATTTCTTCTATGGGTTGCAATCCAATCAAAGCCACCTATGAAACAACCTGCAAGAATCATCGCAAATGCAAAGAAAGTTACGAGGTATGAGATGATTTCTGGGATTTCTGACGTACTGAAGTCCAGTTTGAGATGATTTATATCACCCACGTGCTCGAAAATAACATTTCCGTTGTAGCCCCATACACCCAGGAAAAGAAGAACACCTGCTGTAATAAGTTTCCCTGCAAAACTAGGTCTGAAGAATTTTATTAATTTTAAAATTTCATCGAATACATATTTAATACTCATAACGGCAAGTACCCCACTAATTGAATGTTATTATTCTTGTCACCCATCCACACTCCGAATTCTTCCGTACCAATGATGATGGAAAGTAGATAACCGGAATTAAAGGCGGATGCAGCTATTACCTGTTTGAAATCAGCATAATCAACCGAAGATGGTGTAGGCCTCGGTTCAGGATGAGTGTGCCATATACCTAAGCTGACTCCCTTTTCATTAGTTTCTCTCCACCATTTTTCAGCTTTCTTCTGGTGCTTGTTACTCCTGTAAAACGAAAATCTGGTTCGTTTATCCCCGAAGCAAGGAACAGTGCATTTTTCGATCAATAGACCATTACTATATAGATCCAGGTAGCCTAGCAAGATACCACCAGCCTCTCTAGACATGAAATTTGTTTGTTTGTATTTTTTAAACTGTTCAATAACGCTTACGTCAATATTGCCGCTTACATTAGCTAACTGAAAGTAAACTCTGCCCTCCCCTATGTATTGCAGCATGGGCAGTTGCTTTCATATATTTCTTGGCTTGTGAAAAGCATTTTTGATTGTTTTTCAATCGCGCTTTTATAAGTATCAGATGTTTTAATATCGTTTTCATTAGCACTGGTATCTGGCCCAATCCACCGCGCATAGCCTGTTTTATTCAATAGAACGAAATCAACAATCAATTGTGCTGTTTTGATCGCATCTAATCCTGAATAAGGCAGAAAACCGCTACATCCCTTGAGATTCTTAGTCACTTTTTGATCAGGCTCGATAAACGAGCATCTGCTTTCATTACCTGGATGACTTCCATCAATGATATATAAACATTCTAGGCAACCTTTTTCATTTGTCGCCATCGATATGGAGTGTCCACCAAGCCCAACTGGCTCTACCCATCCGGAGATAATCTTAAAAGGCCATTTCTCTCTCATTGCCCTGCTGATGATCAGCCTTTCCAAGACGATATTACCAGTCGTTAAAACCAAGAAATCTATGTCCGGTATCAACTCACTAAGATATTTTTCGACGGGGTCTTTGATGGGTTTAATGTTCAAGCCTAAGAATCTGGAATTCAAATGCTCAGTCAGCGCTTTTACTTTGACCTTGCCCGCATCGTTCATGCCCAATACATGGCGATATAGATTATCTCTGCTGAAAATATCTGAATCTATCAAAGTTAAGTCAGTGATGCCGGCTATGCATAAAAATTCCGCAACTCTTGATCCAACAGCTCCAACACCAGCAACAGCCACTCTCGACTTTCTAAGTTCACTCCCACCGCGTTGGGAATAATAGTCTGGATCCAATTCCCTGGTGGGATAGAAGTTTACTTCAGCGATATTTGTTTTTGCATCACGTACATAAGTAATTGCTAAATTGGCGAAACCATAAGCGTTTTGGACCCTTAACATCAACGCTCCAGTTTTCTTGCGAGACAGGTTCAGCTTAGGATTCTTTAATACTAGAGAATTTAACCAGGACGAGTCAGGCTTTTTATTCATCGGAGGTACCAAGTCGATCGTAGTCTCCAAAAAATCCATCTTAATGTTGGGATGTTTTGAACTTTTACTTGGCTCTGATCCGTTAATTGAAATTAGTGCATGTGTTTTTTTTATTTCTTGGATCTCTGCGTAATGGGCTTGGGCGGGATCGATTTTCCCATTAATCCATAGCGTTGACTGAGGGAACCAGACAGCTAAGTAATCCTGCAATTCGTCTGCAAAAAGGATATGTCGTTCTTGAACGCTATGGGAGTTGTAACTTTCAATAAGCTCTAATGCCTGAGTTATCACAAAATTTACAAGAGTGTTTACGTTCTCTGGATCAAATACAACGCCTTGATCATCTGATATACAAATTACACCGGTTGGAGAAATGTGAGGGTGACCCCAAAAATACTGGGGATCAGTTATTGAAATCGTAGGTAATTCAATCAAGGAGCTGCCATCAATGCTCATCTCAAGCGGCAGTGTGTTCTTAACAAAATTGACCTTCAGAGTTTCAAAAGAAGATTCTTTGACAGAAATGCTCTCAGCCTCGACCGCAGCCAAGGCTAAGAGGATCGATGGTTCTAAAGGATTTTGGCTGCTCAAGCCGAACTTCCCGCTACC
Organism: Methylophilus sp. QUAN; assembly: GCF_015354445.1. Lineage (GTDB taxonomy): Bacteria > Pseudomonadota > Gammaproteobacteria > Burkholderiales > Methylophilaceae > Methylophilus. The sequence continues at coordinate 770,136 of NZ_JADKYT010000002.1, read as the reverse complement.
ACAACAGGTCTTTGGGCGTTTTGTTTCGCCGATTCGGCCTCGGGTATTGGGAAATCATCTCCAAGTTGTTTAGCGAGCTTGCAGCAAGCTTTGTGTGTATCAGTTTCTGTCTCGGCGTCTTCCAAAGCAGTTATTAAAAGTTCTAGCTTGTCCTTTAGTGTTTCTTTTTGCAAGTCAGTTAATTTTGAAGCTAGATTTGTATAAGGGGCTACTGGTAGTTGAATATTGAACATTCCCCAGTCTAGTTTGTTCTTCATTGTTGTAGCTAAATCCTTGAGCGCTAGCAAGTCACGAGGCTTGTTATCATTCAGAACATCAAACTTTGGAACAAAGTACTCACCTGCGAATACGGTTAATGCAATACTAGGTAAGTTTGAATGGCCGATTTTCAAATTTCTCCAGCGCTTCATGTATGAAAGCACCCGCCTAAATTGGCTTCGATCATCACCTTCAAAGCAGTCCTGTACCCAGGTAATCAAATCTCTAGGCGCTGCAATTTCCCAAAAAGTATCATCTTCCTCTGAGTTCAAATCACCTTTGGCAATGTAATATTGATCATCTTCTTTGCAATAAATCGCTAGATCCACATGAAAATCTACCTCGCCATCTTTCATGTAGTTAACTCGGACACATGGATATTTGATCTCTACTGAGCGATTTCCCTTGTTTAAAGTATTACAGATAATTTTCTTGATTGCTAAGGGGGTGTAGTTTGATCTATCCATCTCAAATACGAGGCCCACGTCAATGTCGTAATTGCCATCCAACGGCATCACTCCCGTGAACATCGCGTAACTGCCTTGATTAAAATATGTCCAATTCGGAATGTCCTCTGGCAGTCCGGATTTTAAGGCATCGATCAATATACGGCGTTTTTCTATTAAATTGGCTTTCTCTTCATTAATCTTAATTGCTTGGTAATACTCATTGAACTGTTGCTGACAGTACATATATATCCCCTTACATAAATGAAAATGTTAAGCCTAGGAAAAACAAGATATTGAGTTTTTGGGAGGCCATAATTACTATATTTGGGGTCCGTGTAGGAATTTCAAGCCTATCAAGCATTTTTTTATCATTATTTTCAAAAGATATGTTTTTTTGGTCAGAATGCGTGATACAGCCATTGTAATTTTCTGATGATAACTTCATTTTTAAACAGTAAGATTTTCATCTTATTTGAGTAAGATTTAATCATTTGATTTATAATTAATGCTCATTTGAGTAGTACAAAGAGGAGTGTATGAGCCTGAAAGCACAAAAAGCATCGAGAGCGGCGCCAGTTGGGAGAGTACGCACTAAACGTTCCGGCATATCCGCACTGTCTGCCTACCAAAATTTTAATCAAGCCATAGTGAGAGCTAATCCTAGCGAAAGAATTTCAATCATTCGTGGTGGAGTGGATCCGCGAATGTTAGTGGGAGGTAGCGAATTTTTTCAGATACCAAACCAAAACTTTTTTAGAATCATTGGAGTTGCCTCAGCTACTGCAGCCAGAAAAATTAAAAATAAAATTGCATTAGGCCCTTATGAAGCTGAAAGACTTGCTAGAGTGGCGCTAATTGAATCAGAGGCTGAGTCGGTATTTGGCTCTGAAGCACTAGCTAAACAGTGGCTTCTCACTGAAAATCATGCTCTAGGAAGTGCGCCTCTCCAATTGCTGGATACCGAGATAGGTGCGAATGAAATAAAGAAAGTTCTTGCTGCCATTGCTTATGGCGGGTCCGTCTAATTATGCAGGCGTGGCGGATTTCCAAGCAGCAGTACGCGCTTGATCGAATTGGTACTGGCGCGCGAATGTTTGGGGGGCGTTGGAATTCTATTGGAGTCGCAGCGATATATGTCGGTATGACACCAGCAATTTGCTCGCTAGAAAAACTTGTTCATACAAGCAATATTTTGATAAATGATCTGGTGTTAGTAACAGTTGAGTTGCCAGATGATCCTCAGTTATATCACACATACAGAGTTGAAGACTTGCCCGCTGATTGGGATGCATTGCCAAGCTCAACTTCTTCAGTGGCAATCGGAGACTCATTCGTTGCCGAGGGGAAATATCTAGGTATTCAAGTTCCCTCAGCTATCATGCCAGAATCATACAATATGGTAATAAATCCGAATCATCCAGCTTTTGCTCAGGTAACTTTTAATATTGAGCGCCCTTTTATCTTCGACACACGCCTACGAAATCCTGAATAAAGACAAATAGTTTGCCTTAATAAAAGGGTTACTCAAAACTATCATCATCTTCCTCTTCAGGAGTTAATAGTTCCCCAGAGATCAATTGAATCGTTTTCCAATCTTTTTCACTTATTTCACTTACACCCAAGGACAGCTTCCTTGATGCGTGCATTCGATCAGTTAGCTTGGCTTCCTTATTATTTTTCCATGTCGAACGTCGACATATCAAAAGCTCAATTAACACCCGCCAAAACGCGATCCCATGCTTGAATCGACCTGAATGTAACTTGGATACCTTTTTTTGTCCGTCAATCCAATTACCCGCAGGATCTAGAAGCTTATCTACAGGGATTAAAGTTGCCCCGTAATAAGAAGGTATAGAACTTGAGGTCTCATAGTCGGCTCCTTGTTCATAAGTGTTAAAGCCATATCTTTTCTTATTTAAAAGACCTCCAGGAACATAAATGAGTAAGAAAGCTAATTCACCAACAATATTTCTCGCTGATAACAATTGATTACGAAGGTTTTCCCAGCCCGTCTTGCTATCGCAACGAAGTTTTTGGGTATTTGGATCAAAGACTTTTGCTTGAATCAAACATCTCTTTACGCCCAAAGGACTAGATACTATGAGCTCTAAATCAGCACCGTTGAATGCTTCCTCGGATACAGTTGTTTTACCCAAGGTAAATTTAAAGCTTTGCGATCCGTGGGAGGTATCTAAAAACTTGCCTTCTTTACCAAGCCAAATGCAGAGCATATCGCAAAGTTCATCTGTTAGCGTTCTCTCATCAGAGTTGAACAATTCTAATTTTGCAGCAACATGAGCACCTACAGATTTAGCAGGACCTGGTATTGAACCAATATCAATATAGCTCGAGAATTTGAAGTTAGTTGGCACAGTGTTATTTTAGGTATTTAATCTATTTGTTGAATTGTAGTTCTGTTAATACACCTGGTTCATTCCTAAACTATTTTCCAATACAGTCAAATTAAGAAGTTCAAAAGTTAGTCAGTGCGTTAATCATCATTTGAATCATGGAGTTATTGCGATTACCAAGACTGATTCCACCGCTTTATCCACAGAACATGTGGAAAACAGCTTAAAAGAATCATACCGATAAAAATCAGCTTTTTTCAGCAAGAAGTTTCCGAATTACAGACTCAGTTTCCTGATAGTTACCCTCTCCGAAATGGCGGTAAACGATCTTCCCCTTCTTATCAATTAAATACAGGGCTGGCCAGAATTGATTGCCATATGCCTTCCAGGTGGCATATTGATTGTCCTGCGCAACTGGAAACTGGATATCAAATTTGTTAATCGCTTTAACAACATTTTCTGGAGCATATTCCTCGGGATATTCAGGGGTATGCACGCCCACAACCACTAAACCTTTATCCTTGTACTTTTTATACCATTCTTTTGTATAGGGCATGGCGTGAAAGCAGTTGATGCATTCATAGGTCCAAAACTCGACCAAAACCACGTTTGAACGTTGCTCACTCATTTTCAATGGCTTGGAATTTATCCAATTTGAGATTTGCATAAATTCTGGAGCATCCACTGGTTGTTTGAGCGTTCCCCCATATGCAAGTTGGGAAAAAGCAACGATGGATAAAGTGGTTATTAATCTTCTAAGATATCCCATATATAAACTCCTTGAATTGCCTATTCTTTTCATCACAGTCCCTATAAATATCTGGGTTAAATGAGAATTTAAAAAGGGGTATTGAGTTCTGGCACTTTAATTATGCATAATATTTCTGCATCTTCTCACAAATGCAGAGCCCTATGAAACCTGGTTATATCTATGTTTTGGTTCACCCTTCGAATCCTAAACTGCACAAGATAGGGATAACCACTCGCAACCCTGAAAAACGACTCAAAGAACATAACTCAGACTTCACTCAATACACGGGTCGCATAGTCAAAGAGTCCGGCCAACTATGGGTGTTGAAGGAATATCATGAAGTTGCAGACACGCAATGGGCTGAGGTTTGTTTCTGGGCTTCAACTGGGCTTAGTGTTATTCCATATAGGGGTCGGATTGAGGTTGAAGAACTAGATTGGCACACTGTAGAAAAAGGGATTGCTGCAGCCAAATCCGCCGGCGTTCGCCCTCCTGAGCCTGAGCCGGATTATGTACTTGCGAATAATACCTGGATGAGAAAACGATTAGAGGGAAGAAACGTTACCCTACTAAGCAATATTCGAAGCAAGTTTGGAAAAGCTAATTTTAAATGCTCCGCAGGACATGAATGGAGAACGGTTCCTAACCAAGTCGCTGACGGAAGCGGTTGCCCCGTATGCGGTATTGGTAACAAGCCATTAGAAGAAATTATTCTTGATGTTAAACCTGCTAATGTTTATCTGCTGACTAGTCCCGATCATCCAGGCATGATCAAAATCCGAATTCAACCATGTGGCTCAGAAGAAGATACTTCAAGCTCCTGGAATCCGCACCGTTTCAGATACACTGAAGATGTTGAGTTAGCCGAAACGGTAATCTGGAGGCTGCTAGGTCGTGAAGCACCGTTCGACGAGTCTGCGTTCGAATACAATTTACAAGCAGCCGAAGATGCATTCCGTAAATTTACTTACGAAATGCATACCCAGCTGGCATTCAAAGAAAAAGGCGGATATTGATCAGCTTCAGGTTCAGTAAGTCTCTCTAATGCTTAGTTACCAATCATCTCCAAATTCGACGCTCCTGGCGGAACGATAGGCAGAACGTGTTGATGGATATCTACGCTTGAGTGGATTAAGCAGGGTCCCCTGCCCTGCAATGCCTTCATTAAGCTTAGCTCCGGATTAGAGGAAGTATCCAGATCAACTGCCGCTATACCGAATCCCTCTGCAATCATCATAAATTTCGAAGCAGTTTGATATTTAGACGCAAAAATCCTTTTATCAAAGAACATAGCTTGTTGTTGATGAACCATGCCTAGTGATTGGTTATTCATCAGAATGATTTTGATATTAACGTTCAATTCAGCAGCTGTAGCTAATTCCTGAATATTCATCATGATTGAACCATCACCAGTAAAACATACAACGGTTTTCTTAGGATTTGCTACTGCGGCACCGATAGCCGCAGGTAATCCAAATCCCATGGTGCCAAGCCCACCAGAGGTTAGCCAGTGGCGAGAACGGTTCAAAGGATATGATTGTGCAACCCACATCTGATGCTGCCCTACATCCGTAACGATAATGGCATCACTGGGTAAGCAATTTGCCGCTGCATTTATCAGCCCAAAATGCGTAGAAATATCATCAATCCCGGGCTTGGATAGTGGATGTATAGTTTTAAGCTCATTGATCCTTTCAATCCATTGTGGTCGCTGATTCAGCTCTATCATTGGCAAAATCGACTTCAAAAAATGACCGGCATCGCCAACTATCGGTAAATGCGGCATTCTTAATTTTCCTATTTCCGAAGGATCGATATCTACGTGAATGAGCTTGGCCCTCGGACAGAATTTCTCAATCTTTCCGGTTGCTCTATCATCCAGCCTTGCTCCAACAACAATCAACAGGTCACACTCATCTAACGCGAGATTGGTATAGCGCGCGCCATGCATACCCAGCATTCCAAGAGATAAACTATGTGTCATCGGTAAGGTACCGAGTGCCATCAGGGTCATTACAGTCGGGATTGATGATTTCTCGGCAAATGCAATGGCAGCATCGGCCGAGTCGGCATGAACTACCCCTCCTCCAAGATAAAGGATAGGTCTTTTTGCCGAGTTAATTAGTGACGCAGCTTCCTCATAATTATTCTCGGATGAGTGACTTGGCTGAGCTTCAATTTGTCCAGGCTCAGGAAATTCGCTGATGTCCAAGATTTCATTTTGAACATCTTTCGGTAAGTCGATTAAAACAGGCCCCGGCCTGCCAGACATGGCAATTGAAAAAGCACGTGGAATAACGTCAAGTAATTCCTTAGCACTCTTAATCAGAAAGTTGTGCTTTGTGATGGGTAGAGATAGGCCATAGGTATCAACTTCCTGAAAAGCATCCGTACCAATCATAGACTGAGGAACCTGGCCAGTGATTGCAATTAACGGGATTGAGTCCAGTTTGGCGTCAGCGATGGCAGTCAGTAAATTGGTAGCCCCTGGTCCTGAAGACGCAACGCAAACTGCTGGTAAGCCAGTAGAGCGCGCTATGCCTTGTGCGATAAAACCTGCGCCTTGCTCATGTCTCGCCAGAATATGGGTGATCTGATCGGATTTAGATAAGGCATCATAGAACGGTAGGATAGGCCCGCCTGGAATGCCTGAGATAATCTTGATACCTTGCCGTTCAAGTAGCTTGATGGCGATTTGCGCGCCTGTGTAAATTGCCATTGTAAGTCTCCGTTTGAAGTCTGCTCAAAACGGCGAGTCGCAAGATGCAAAAAACCCCGCCGGTTTTGCCGACGGGGTTTTGGGATAAATTCTTTTTTACTATTCCAAATGCTCACTCATCGGCGAAGTCAAGACGACCACGACGACTGACATTAAAGACGTATATGTCCCTGCGCTGTTCAAAATAGCGCTTTTAGTCTTTGTGTGTTGAGTTTGAATTAACATAAGTAATGATTATAACGTCATATTCTGATTTTGTTCAAGATGCTATCTTTTGCTCTTAGAAAGACAGCCAAAACAGTATGGAGCTTAGATTACCGCACTTCCAATAGTTCATTCCAACTGCCAGTGTAATTGGGACTGAGGTAGTTACGTTGCATCTTCCATGCCTGAACTTTGCCTTCAGCGGCAGACTTAACTGGATTGTTTGGGTACTTTTGTTTGATACGATCCATGACATCCATCAAGGCTTCAGATTTTGGATCACCTTCGGTGAAACCAAACATATCGCTTTGCAAACCACAGCTTGAAACAGTATCCAGCAACATTACACCGCACTTTTGATAATAAACACCTGGTCGGTAGATTTTCTTTAAAAGCCATAATGCTGTTTTAATGATTTTGGTTGTCGAGTTCGTTGCCGCTGGAAAGCCTACTGATAACTGGCCAGAGTAATATTCTGCCTGGTCATGTGGACTGTTCTGGGCAAAGACATAGACACCGTTCGCATATAAACCTTTACCTCGCATTCGTTCAGCTGCAATGCTGGCGTGGAAAGCCACTGCTTGGCTTAGGTCTTCCATAGTAGAGGCACGTACGCCAAATGAACGAGAGCTCATTACCTGCTTGGCTTCAGGCAGCTCATCTTCCATCTCAATCCAGACTTCACCATTGAGCTCTCTTACTGTACGTTCCAGAAGCACACCGAACTCATCACGAATACGTTTCGGATCAGCGTATTTAAGGCGTAACACACTATGTACACCGAGCTTATTAAGTCTGGCAGCAAGCCTACTACCTACTCCCCAGACTTTATCAACTGGTAATGTTGCCAGGATGGCATCAATCTCATCTTCCGACATGGAGGTGAAGTCACATACGCCATTCCAGTGGTCCTGCTTCTTGGCGCAATGATTAGCGAGTTTTGATAAAGTCTTGCTGTAACCAAACCCCACACAGATAGGCAGGCCTGTAGAGGCTTTCACATCCTGTCTGATGGTCTGGCCATAATCGGTGTAATTGACATGAATACCGGTCATTTCTAGAAAGACCTCATCAATGGAATACTTCTCCATGCGTGGTGAGTATCTGGACATCACTGCTGCAAATCGATTGCTCATGTTTGCGTACAGCTCGTAGTTAGATGAGAACACTATGGTGCCAAGCTTCTCAGCTTCTTCCTTGATTTCAAACCAAGGTCTAGCCATATAGATTTCTAAGGTGGCTTTAGCAAGCTTGTTTTGTGCAATGACGCAGCCGTCATTATTAGATAAGACGACAACTGGTTTGCCACGGATGTCTGGACGGAATGCTTCCTCGCAGGAGGCATACATGGAGTTAACATCTGCGAGCGCAAATACCCGTCTAAGTACTCGCTTAAGGGAATGAAATAATTGCATGCTTTACTACACCCCAGATCTCCAATTCCTGATCCTCAGTAAAGTCTATGGGTGGGTAAGCTTTAGCCTTGTTCTCAGATAACAGGCGCACGGATTTAAATCGTTTAAATAAACGCTTAACAAGGAATTCGCCGTTCACAACAGCTACAACGATGTTAGATGATCTGGCCCTTGGAGCCAGGGCACGATTCACAATCAGCCTGCATTCTGGATGAATGCCAGCATCCACCATCGAGTCGGCATCCCTGGCGACCTGTACGATGAAAGTAGCTGGCGGATCTTGAATAAGAAACTCCTCAAGATCAAGATCCTTCATTTCATAATCTTGAGCCGCCGATACAAACCTGGATTGACCTGCATTCACCTTACCTTCGTAGAAAGGGATGATAACCCGTGAAGGACTAAGCTCAAGTTTAGCGATTAGGGAAATCTCATCACTCATTTGAATCTCCTGAATGAACCAGTCACAACACCCGTGATTTCAAACTGCATTTGTTTCAAGATGGGAATGGGCTGGTATTTACCAGATGAGTTTGCCGGCAGCAATAATGGAGCGCCGTTTTTCTGTTTGGCCAAAGTCTTGATCGTGAATTCACCATCTATCATGGCCAACACAACATCACCAACCGATGCAGAGTGAGTTTTGCTCACGATTGCCTTATCACCTGGTAACAGACCAGCCTCAATCATGGACTCACCCTGAATTGTGACGATGAAGGTGCTTTCTTCCTTGCCTATGAGGTATTTGTTTGGGTCCATATGTTCCTCTACATCACTATCTGCAGGGGATGGCACACCAGCTGGCACTTTGGATTGAAACAGAGGCAAACTCACGGCGTGAAGCTGTTTTGAAATCTGAGTAAACTCTTCAACACTATCCAAATTGTCCTTGAGTTCAGCCAAACGTTGCTTCTTAGCGTATGCCTCCAGAAAGTCACTGATTACTGGCTTCTGGCTATTTGGCACCCGAATGACGGAAGTATCTTCTCGGAACGGACCACTGCCAGGCTTTCGTCCGGAGCCTTCTCTTTTGCCACCATTTTTTTTGAACTCATCTTTCATGTTTTTATTGTAACAATAATAAGTTTTTAATGTAACATTAATCAGTTTTAAAAATTTATTAAGTTTTGATTTACATCTCATCGTGCGATCGAAGATTCTTGTCCTGGAGTGGTTTGTTGCTTAACAATCGGATAGTTTTACCTGACTTGGCGTGGTTGCCGGACATGGTCGTCTTGGATATAGAGACGACTGGTGGTTCGCACCTCTACGACCGCATCACTGAGATTGCTTTAGTACGTATACAAAATGGTGAGATTGTCGATATCTGGCAATCCTTGATTAATCCTGGAAAACCAATCCCTATCACGATTACTTATCTCACAGGCATTACTGATGAGATGGTTAAAGATGCGCCAACGTTTGAGGATATCGCCCCTGCCCTATATCAATATCTTGAAGGTGTACCTCTAGCCGCACACAATGTTAGGTTCGACTACGGCTTTTTGAAAGCCGAATACCAACGCATTAACGCAACCTTAATGCTTAAAACACTCTGCACAGTGAAGCTCTCACGCAGACTGTTCCCGGAACACAGAGGCCATGGCTTAGACGCCATTATGCGACGTCATGGATTAACAACTAATGCACGTCATAGAGCTATGGGTGATGTCATTCTGGTACTTGAGTATCTGGAGAAAGCCCGGCTGGCCTTAGGATCCCTGAAGGTCATTGAGGAAATCAACCACCAGAGTAAAGGCCCTAGCTTACCTATAGGCATTGAGAAAGGAATTCTGGACAAAATACCTGACAGCCCCGGCGTATATCTGTTTTTTGGGGAAACTGATCTACCTATCTATATAGGTAAAAGCATCAAGCTTCGTTCAAGAGTCATGAATCATTTTAACAGTGATCATACTTCTTCAAAGGAAATGAAGATCGCACAGGAAGTGAAGCATACTGAATGGATTGAAACTGCCGGTGAACTCGGTGCCTTATTGCTTGAATCTAGACTCATAAAAGAACGACAGCCAGTTTATAACCGGATGTTAAGACGCAATCGCCAGCTGCAGTTTATAAGGCTTGCTGAGACTTTGAATCAGACGCCATGGATAAGTTATGTTTCTGCTGATGAATTTGATCCTGGCAATTTTGATTTACTTTACGGCATGTTCAAATCCAAAAAAGCTGCTGCCGAAACAATGAGGCAAATAGCGATCGAACATAGATTATGTCCACGCCTGCTAGGACTTGAGTCAGGCAAAGGAGCTTGTTTTGCGTTTCAATTGAAAAAGTGTTCCGGCGTATGTGCTGGAAAAGAGTCGCCTGAAATCCATTATTTACGCCTTAAACAAGCCTTGATTGGCATGAGATTAGAGTCATGGCCATATCAGGGGCGCATTGGTATCCGAGAGGTAGATAAGATATCAGGCAAGACACAAATTCAAGTGTTCGAGCAATGGTGTCATCTGACTACTGTAGAGGATGAAATACAGATGAATGAGGCAAGGCAATGCCGATTTGAACTTACTTTTGATCTAGATATTTATAAGTTGCTTAAGAAGCGTTTGAAGCAAGCGCCGGAAATCATAAATTTTATGCAATATCCTGCATCAGAAATCCCCTGTTTTGGCTTATAAGTCTCTTCTCACACAAGGAACTTCACCAGCGGTAAGCACTGCAATAGTTCGTGTAATTTACCGTTGGAATTTTCATTAAAAGTGCACAAGGTAAAGATCCCTCCATTAGCGAATATACGGTCCAATACCTTTAGAATATGAAAACTATTAAAAACTTGGTCTAAATGTCTATGCCCAATTGCGATGCATGTAATCAGTTACGCCGACAGCCGTCTCATGTTGCGCCTCATTCAGCTCTCAAACCGCGTATTGCCCCCTCCCTCGTCACAAACAGTGACACGGGAGGGACGCAAGCACAGTTTCAATGCCAGATGTGCGGCGCCGTCATGATCAATGACGCCAAGGATGACAACTCTAACCCAATTTGGGATCTCTACGCCGGGTGACGAGATGAAAGCAGTACTAACTAACTGAATTGGATTTAGTGGTAGAACGCCTCACCGCTTCTGTCAAATTAGTTAATCTGCCAGGAATCATTGACTGAAAGACCTCATCACGCAGATAGAAATGGTGGAAGAGAGCTGCAGCTGCATGCGCTCCAGCAACCCAGATGATGACGTTGGCGAGGATGCTGTGTATGTTCATGATTAGCTGTCCCGACTCTTTCGCTCGCGTAAATTGGGGGTCGATGTCCAATCCGAGAAGGGTAACGGGAATTCCCTCAAGCCACGTGCCGAGCACCGCCGTGGCTGGAATCGAGAGGAGGAGCGCATAAAGTGTTAACTTGACGAAACTGGCAGCCACAGCCATCCATCGCTGCATCGGCCGTTTCTTAGGCGTTTTGTCGATCAATCCCCATAGCAGTCGAAGCATGACGACGATAAAGACGAATAGCCCTAATGTCTCGTGAATCCTGCGGAGCCCATCGGCGGCGGGAGAGTAGAGTGAATACCCATCACCTTCGCTCACCACATAAGCAGTGAGTACTAGAATGACAGTCAGCCAATGGAAGGCCTGGACGCCAGTGCCGTAGCGATAGGAAGTAGTCAAATTGAAACTCCGCCATCTACATTGATCATTTGACCAGTGATAAAACTGGCAAGGTCTGAGGCTAAATAGGCCACTGCAGAAGCTATTTCGTCAGCCTTGCCTAATCTTTTCATTGGGATTTTAGATATGATTCTGGAAGTGATTTCACAATTCTCCGGATTGTTTGAAACGACAGATTCGGTTTCAGTGGGCCCTGGAGAAACAATATTGGCAGTAATCCCAAAATTGGCGAATTCGACTGCCATGGATTTAGTAGTGTTTTCCAAGGTCGAGTTTGAAACTGCATAACTCATTCGGAATATGGCGCCCTTATTTGCCTGGATGCTGATGTTAATTATGCGCCCAAAGCCTGCAGATTTCATGGATGGAAGCAAAGCTTGAGTTAGCTGTATCGCAGGCCAGCGATTGAGAAATAGTAGTTTTTCAAAGTCTTCTTGCCCGTCTTGGCCAAAATGCTCGTTGATCACCACACCAAAGTTATTCACGATACCCAAGATATCCTGGCGACTCGATAATTGCTCACAAACTGTTGAGAGTGATTTGTCGTTAGCTAAATCACACTCAATAAATTCTCCTTCAAATTCTTCAGGTCTCTTCAAAGCCACACCTACGACGTTCCAGCCAGTTTGAGTTAATAATTTTGCACTGGCCAGTCCTATCCCCCTAGAAACGCCAGTAACCAAAATTGACTTCTTCATGCAAATTTCCTTTGTCTGATTCTAATACTCTGAGATTTATTCTTTTGATTTATGTTTGTTAGCAACAGCTAATGGAATACTCCTGAAACTAATGGCCATGCGGTTATAAGCATTCATAAGCCCAATAGCAATGGTGAGGTCAACCAACTCGCGTTCACTAAATACTTCACTAACTGCTTGAAAGCTTTCATCTGGAACACCCGTGTCTGCAACCAGAGTGACTGTTTCTGCCCAAGCTAGAGCTGCTCTTTCTTTATCGTTAAATAACTCCCCTCCTTCTTGCCATGCTTGTACCAAAGCCAGTTTTTCTATAGGCACTCCCTTTTTCATCAGGTCGCGCGTGTGCATGTCCAGGCAATACGCGCAATTATTTATTTGTGATACGCGTAAAAATACTAATTCTATGAGTGTGATTGGAAGTTCACTTTGTATTACATAACCATAAACAGCACCCAGTGCTTGTACGCCGACTGGGGCAATATTGTTGTAATCAATACGAGAACTCATTATTTCTCAACCGGGACCACGAGTTCTTTGTCGTTAGAATCTACAACAAACACCGCTAGCAGCTTCGCCGGTTTCGTGGCGCTTGCATTTCGACTAATTGAATGTGTGGCCCCAGGCGTTTCATGGAAACTCTCGCCCGCTTTGTATATGCGCTTTGGACCATCATTTACTTGGGATTCAATTGCACCTGATACTACGTAGGCGTAAATGAACGCGGACTTGGCATGCTTATGCGCCGGTGACGACGCTCCCGGCCCATATTCGACTTCAACAGCTATCAGAGACTTTCCAGGAATGTTTGTAATGGGTTGGTTGAAGTTTGGTATAACTTTTTCAGCCGGTTCATGAGCAGTTGCACATATCCCAAAACTCATAATAGTTGCAACGAAAATTGTCTTGGCAATATTCTTATAATGCATAGATACACCCAATCAAAATGAGGAATAAGAATATGAATTTTCATTGTTTAGTGATACAAGTTAAAGTACCTAAACTAAACAATTTTTATGTACCAAGATCATGGATAAATTTTTCGATCTTCAACTTGACCGCACCGCGAAAACACCATTGGTGGAGCAAATAAGAAAAGGAATTGCGGCAGCCATACAAAGCGGAGTCTTGATTCCTGGAGCCAGACTTCCTTCCTGGTTGGATTTGGCTGCTCAACTTGGCATTTCCCGCGGAACTGTCAAACAGGCTTATGACAGGTTGAGTGATGATCAGCTTATTGTCGCCGATCGAGCCACAGGAACAAGAGTTGCCGACCGACCAAAGGTATACAAGTCTGCAGAAGAAAAATCCGAACCAGGTTCATTCATGAATATGCACCAGGCATTAATGGCAGGTCCGGCCATCTTCCAAATGGGAGTGCCGGCTCAGGAAACACTTCCCGCAAAGTTATTCACGCGAATTCATTCGTATGCTATTCGTGCCGAGTTGAGCAAAGCCGCACTCTATCCCGACCCGAGGGGGGAATTAGAGTTACGTCGAGAAATTGCGGCATACCTCGGAATTGCTCGCGGTATTGAATGCAGTCCCTCTCAAATTTTGATCACAGGTGGGTTTAGCAATGGACTAGGGATCACCTTGAATGTGCTTGAAACACAAGGTCATAAAGTGTGGGTTGAAGACCCGAGTTTTATCTTGACCAGGCACGGTCTGAATCTGGCAGGTTTGTCGCTCGCGCCTATACCCGTAGACGAGGAAGGTATTAATTTATCCTATGCATTAGAGCATCACTCTGATGCCAAGATTTGTGTGGTGACGCCTGGTCAACAAGCTCCACTCGGTATGACAATGTCTCTGACTAGAAGATTGGAGCTATTAGACTATGCCACTAGGAATGACATGTGGATAATCGAGGACGATTATTTAAGCGAGTTGCAGCTCAGGTCTAGGGCAGCACCTGCATTAGCTTCTTTAGACCGAGCTGGCCGTGTCATTCATATTGGCTCATTTAGCAAGACTATCACTCCAACATTAAGGTTAGGGTTTATTGTCATGCCGTTATCGCTAAAAGCACGATTTACTGAGGTCACTGCATGTTTAGCACCCCCTCCAATTCCGGCTGTTCAATTAGCGATGGCTGAATTTATGCGTGATGGCCATTATTTGAGGCACCTCAGACGAACAAAACGTTTGTATCAGACGCAGCAAGAAGCACTACTGGAGTATCTAAAACCCCGCACTATCCATCAGGTAGATACAGCAGGTCTAGCTGCTTTATTGAGGTTGCCCGAAGGGATTGATGACGTGTCGATGGTTCGGGAGTGTCTAGCTTTCGGTTTGGCCCCTGCCCCATTGTCTGGATGGTTTAGTTCTAGGGAAACAGCAGATTCTGGTTTATTACTAGGCATATCCACATCTCCTTTAAAACATCTGGAAAGGGCGTGCGATAGACTTTTGGAAATAATCAACCGGTTCATTTGAAAATCACCAGATGTTGTTAAAGGCTGGCTAGTTCTAGATTTGGTATTTCTTAAAAACAATAATACATTGCCGTTACACCAGAGCTTCTCTGAAGTGACCTCCATGAATAGCATGAGAATAATTAGAACCACTCTTGGATGCACAGCTTTTTTAGTATTAATTCCTATTTAAGCGCTAATTCCTGCACGTCTTCATCTTAGAGTAATTCACCGTCATCACGGTAAAACTCCCAAACTTAAAGATTTGGACGAATATTAACCAAAACGAGACCATAGAGAACCCTGACATGAGTAAGATGATTTGTGATTAATCGAAGAAACCTTCTCATCAATTACTTATAAAGGAAATCAGATGTCTTACACAAAAAAAATGACTGTAGTTGGTATCTTTATGCTTCCCTTGATCTCTTCAGTTTCTATTGCCCAACCTGATTTAGATACTGGTGGTTACGCCAGAGAGCTCCAAACTATGGAAATGATGGAGATGATAGATGCTAATAACAATCAAATGGTTTCGAAGATGGAATTCAACACGTATTACACCAAGCTTTTCGTCAGACTGGATAAGAATAAAGATAATTACTTGGACGAAAAAGAATGGATTGGTGAAAAAGAAGATCATGTAATTGCCGAAGCTACAGGAGGTTACCTTCGAGAATTACGTTCGATGAAAGTGATGGGGGCAATGGATGCCGATGCTAATGGCAAGGTCTCATTACAGGAGTTTTTGTCATTCAATGAAGTTATCTTCAATAGGATGGATATTAAACAAGAAGGCGAAGTTGACCCAGGCAATTGGTTGAGCAAACAGACTCACTATTAATTTTGCAGCGTATTAGGTTTGAGTATGTTTAATGATAATTAGAATCGTGAAACCACTATCTGTCATTTGGTTCACTTAACTTTAGCTGTCATGGAATCGACCTTTCATTCCATGACAGTAAAAATCCTTTCATCTTTAGAAAAGCTAATTAACTGGAAATCGACTAAGGCAAAGTTAGCTTTAAACAAAGTTGAAATAATACGATAAGAATAAAAAATCTCTATTTAAGCTTTAAAGTTCTGTCTGTTTTTGTGTGCTAGTCGTCGCCAATGCCCAGCTGTTACGCCCATTCTCTGGGCAAAAACTTTACGAAATCCCGACACTGATTGATAGCCCACTAATTCGGACACAGCTTCTACAGTCATCGAGGATTTTTTCAATTCGTTAGCTGCCAAATTCATCCGAATATCTTGTAGTAATTCACCGGCTGAATGCCCCACCTTTTCTTTAAAGGTTCTCATGAACGTAGCACGGGACATGTTGCACAACTCTGCTAAGTCAGAAATATTCCACGCTCGGGCAGGATGTTCAAACATAGCTGATATGGCAGGAGCTAGTCGTGGCTGGCTTGCAAGAGCAAGTAACCCGGCCGGAGGGGCCTTTGACTTACTTGCGGCTCGTAATGTTAATGTAAACAAGACTGACGATAGTGAGTTTAGAGCGGCACTGGCCCCGGGTTTGTCATCATTAGACTCTATACGCATTAACTCGATAAGATTAAACAAGCGATTGCCGGTTTCAACCCCGACATCACTGGGCCCTACTGAGTGCACAACGAGGCGGGTAGGCAAATAATTACGTATCAAGCGGTCATGGGGTGCTTCAATACAAAATCGCCCGCATAACATGTCCAAACGTTCGCCCTGGCTATCATTTTCACTCAGTGTCCACCCACCTGTCGCCTTTCAAATTTGCTTTTTCCCAGGTACGGCACCACTTCCATCGTGAAGTTTATGAGCTGTACCGTGTGGAAAAAGCACAATATCCCCGGCTTTCAGTTCTTGAGTAGTGCCGGACTCATCATCTTCAATAATCGCCCTACCTGAGAGAACTATATGATAGGGAATCTCGTACGCTGAAGCCTTGGCCCAAGTAATATCCCATGGTGCTCCATAGGAGCAACGGACTTCTAACAGGCCGGAAATTGTAAGCATCTTTAAAAACTGGCTCAGCCAGTCATGTTGAGACATTGAAGGCAGGTCGGTCATTTTGAGCATTAATCACATATTTATAGGTAAGAGAGTTAATTAAATTCGATCATGCCGTCACTAGCAGACCTCGTTGCACTGCGGGGCGATTAAGACCCCTTTTTAGCCAAGATTGAACATGAACGAACTGGTCGAAATGGACAAGATCACGCGCCTCGTAAAAGCCGATCAAATTACGGACCCATCCTAAGAGTGAAATATCTGCTATGGTGAAATCGCCGCCCATGACCCAATCACGGCCGTCTAGTCGATCATCAAGAACCTTTAATAGCTTGGTTGATTCTGTGACATACCGGTTTAGCGGTCTTTTATCTTCAAAGTCCTTACCGGCAAATTTGTTAAAGAACCCAACCTGGCCAAACATAGGCCCTACTCCTCCCATTTGCCACATTAACCATTGAATAGTTTCATAGCGTAAATGAGGGTCTGCAGAAAGAAATTGGCCTGTCTTTTCTGCTAGGTAGATAAGGATTGCACCGGACTCAAACAATGCAAGCGGCTTTCCATTCGGTACATTTGGATCGTAAATTGCGGGAATCTTGCCATTAGGATTGAGCGCAAGAAAAGCCGCCTCATGGCTTTCATTTGAAGTAATGTCGATTCGATGAGCCTCATACTCGAGGCCAGTTTCTTCCAGCATAATCCCGACCTTCACGCCGTTGGGTGTAGGCAACGAAAAGAGTTGTAGCAGGTGAGGATATTTCGCCGGCCAGCGAGTAAAAATAGGATGATCTAAAGTCAAAGTATATCTCCAGTATTATTGCTATTCATAATGATCCCGCTGGCGGCACCGGTGGGTAATCCTTTTCAGGATCGAAAACATTGTTAAAGAAATTGGTTAGTGAAAACATTGCCACCAACGAGATAATTTCAAGAATGTTTGCT
Source organism: Methylophilus sp. QUAN (assembly GCF_015354445.1). Taxonomy (GTDB): domain Bacteria; phylum Pseudomonadota; class Gammaproteobacteria; order Burkholderiales; family Methylophilaceae; genus Methylophilus. The sequence goes on along the minus strand of NZ_JADKYT010000002.1, from coordinate 752,311 downwards.
TCTGAAAAATCTGCTTCGCGTATTGCCTTGAATTCAGCGTCAGTAACAATTCCACGTTGTTCTATTACTTTGCGTGCAAATTTAACCGCTGCATCCCGCTTCGGATCGTTGGACATGCCTTTTCGAGCCAAAATAATTTCTTCTGCCGGCATCTTGACCAAATTGGCTGCATAGGTGTGGACAGCAAGGCAATAGTTGCATCCGTTCACTTCAGACACGATCAGACTGATAGCCTCGCGAGTTTTCATATCTAGCGTTCTGTTTAAAGCAGTCCGAAGCCCAAACCATGCGTTAAAGGCAATCGGGCTCTGCGCGAAAAGCATCAACATATTCGGCGTGAACCCTAAGTGATTAGTAAATAAATCAAGCGTTGGTTTCGATTCTGCCGGGACTAGTTCAAGCGTGGGTGAAGCTGTTCTTTGCATTGAGTTTCCTTAATCTGTTAGCTTGCTTCCTGTCCATGAGTGTCCTCTTTAAAACTTCTAAAGAGGTCGTTTTAGGACCTGGTTTAAATTGAACCAGCTACTTCAACAGGCGGAAAATCTTTCTCGGGATCGAAAACATTGTTGATGAAGTTTGTGAGTGAATACATGGCGACCAGGGATACAATTTCCATAACATTTGCATCGGTGTAACCTGCATCCCGGATTTCTTCGAAGTCTTCATCACTCACCCGGCCACGTTTCTCTACGACTTTTCGAGCGAACTGAACTGCCGCATTTCTTTGAGGGTCATTCGCATGACCTTTTCTAGCCAGTATGATTTCTTCTGGAGATAATTTAGCCATATGTTGAGCAGTAAAACTGTGCACAGAAAGGCAATAGTTGCATCCATTCACTTCTGATACAGCAAGACCAATACTGTCTCTTGTTTTTACATCCAGGGCTTTGCTCAATGATCCGAGCAACGTAGCCCAGGCGTTAAAAGCAATCGGACTTTGCGCAAATATAGTCATCATGCTTGGAGTGAATCCAATATTTTTAGTAAACATGTCTAGTGTCTGCTTAGATTGAGCAGGAACTTGATCAGGTGTTAAAACAGTAGCTCTTGTCATGAGTATCTCCAGTTATGAGTCATTCGATCAGTAAACAGGAAATGTGTCAGTAATATTTCCCGTTCAAGAGCCTCTACTTTAGGCGTCCATACAGGTATTTTCGAGACTGAAAATTCTCAAAAAAAGGCTCAAAAGGATCAAATGCCGCACAATAATTTTCCTTGTTGTGCGTCGGAGTGATCATTTTGAATCCACACGTGGTATTAGTTGAGTACTGGACATTAGGAGTATATTTACATGAAGTCCAAAACTTCTTTTACAGGACGACGTGGTTTTTGCGCCCAGTTTCCTGAACGCTCAGCACCAATTGAAAGAAGCATTACAGGCACTTCGTTGGGAGCAAGATTAAATTCACGATGTACGGCGTCCGCATCGAACCCAATCATTGGAGTCGAACCCAGATTCATAGAGCGCGCTGCATAAATAATCGCTGCCGCACCAAAGGTTCCTGTTCTAACAGCCTCGTCTCTTTGGCGTTGTGGGAAGTTCTGGTAGAGATCTCGAGCTGGGGTTTCCCATTCTTGTACCATGGATGCCGGCATGACTCCCATTTCAACTAATGGAGCCAAGCGCGCAGGAATTACGCTAGCGTCTGCCAGCTGCCCACAGATGATGAAGGTTACAGATGCTTCCATAATGGGAGGTTGACTCCAAGCGATAGGGCTCAAACGAGCTTTAGCTTCCCGGCTCCGTACCGCGATAAAACGCCAGTTTTGAAGATGAAATGATGTCGGTGCTGAAGTACCAATTTCAACTAATTGGCGGATTTGGTCATCACTCAAAGTAGCTTCAGGGTCATAGTATTTTGCCGCGCTGCGACTTAACAAAGTTTCGATGACAGGGTTAGTCATGGTGATTCCGTGGTTCATTTGGCCTCCAGTAAAATAAAAAACATGTTGAGAGTTTGGATTTTTTGTAATGAAAATCGATTTACATTCATGATTTACGCGTTTTTAATTCCCCCGAAAAAGTTATTTAATTGCTAATTGATGAGCTTTTTTTATGTCAGCAGCAACTGAAGCACGGGATGCATTTACTTCAGGTAAAGCAGCAAGCAGTTGTTCCCAATACATTGCTGCATCTTCGAAACGGCCTTCCTGAAATGCGGCAGTGCCGGCTAATTTAAGGCTGATTAGTTCTTGAGGATTACTAGCTAAAGCCTCTTCAATCATTGATTGCAGTTGGGGAGTCCAACGTTTGCCGCCGGAGAAGTACAATGCCTGGGCTTGACGCCCCAACAACTCTGGCGATCTTCCGTCTATGGAAGCAGCCTTTTCGAAAGCGCGTACTGCATCATCCAGACGTTCATCTTGCATATATGCCCGTCCTAATAGTGTCCAGCCCTCACCGGAGTCGGGGTTTTCCTTCAGCAAAGTTTCCAGATGAGCGATCGTTTTCTCAATCCCCTGTCGAGGCTGAGTTTGTTGATTTCGAGCTGCTAAAATTTGGTCCTGGGCGCCCCACTGTGTGTATAGAAAAACAGCAATGAAGGGCAAAGACAGGCTCACTAGAATCGGAAGCGGCCTCCCCAAAGAGTCGATGGATGGCGAATCCGAAATATGTGCGTCCTGTAAAAGTTCGCGTCCTAGTTCAGACTCCCCCGCTTCCAGTTGTTCTAAGGTCAGAAGGCCAGTTTTATAGAGAGCCTCCAGCTCATGAAGTCGATCTAGATAGAGCTTGGTATTGACGTCCGTGCGGTTTATTTGATGATTGTTTTTAAAACAGCGCATCAGTGGTACTAAAACGAATGCTAATGAAACAAAGCACAAACTCCATGCATAAAACCAGAACGTGTTCATGACTGCTTCTCACTTGATTGCGCTGCATCATTTAAAAGGCTGATGAGGCGAAGTTGCTCATCCTCGGAAAGTAGTCGCTCCCCTTTGAATCGGTCTCGTCGCCTCACCGATACAATGGCTGCCACTGCAAGACATCCCGATAACATCATTACAACTGGACCTAAATAAAGCGGTAGTGTCTTAGATGACAGCTTAGGATCGTATAGAACATATTCACCATATCTACCCACCATGAAATCTATGATTTGCTCATTAGATTTACCGGCTTTAAGCATGCGATTAATTTCAAATCGCAGGTCCTCAGCGATGGGTGAACCAGATTCTGCTATGTTTTGGTTCTGGCATTTCGGGCACCGGAGAACCAGTGTGAGATCGTGATAACGCTGGAGCAAGATATCATCCGAGTTCAGAGAAGAACTTTTTGCTAACCCATTTGAGCCATACATGCTGGCCATTAAAACAAATGCGAGAGATAATCGCCTCATTGTTTATTCTCCGCTACGAGTTTATGGTAGATAGGTTCGAGCTTTTCATGCCAGACACGCATATCTATGGCACCTACATATTTATCTCTGATGATGCCTTTTGAATCTATTAAAAAAGTCTCAGGTGCACCATAAACACCCAGATTCAAGCCCAAGGAGCCGTCAGCATCGTGAATGGTTAGTCGATAAGGGTTTTGTAAGTTTTTTAGCCAACGTTGAGCATCTGCTCGGTCATCTTTGTAATTTATGCCGTAGATGATCACGCCCTGTTTGGCTAAGGCGTTTAGTACGGCATGTTCTTCACGGCAGGAAGGACACCAGGTTCCCCAGACATTGATTAGAGCTGGAGATCCTTTTAAGTCATCTTGAGTGAGGCTCAGTGAAGAATCATTGGTCGAGGAAAGCAAGAAGCTTGGAACTGGTTTGCCAATCAGGGGCGATGGCAAACGAGATGGATCAAGAAACAGTCCTCGGTAGAGTACCGCGGCCAAGACAAGGAATAACCCGAGGGGCAATAGAAGTAATAAGCGCTTCATGATTGCGTACCAAATGCACGACTTCCAAAGCTGCGAAGGCGGCTTAGCATGCGATAGCGACCATCGCTTGCGGCCATTAGTCCTCCAAGTGCCATCATAAGTGCACCAAACCATATCCAGCGTACAAACGGTTTTATTTGCACCCTTACCGCCCAAGCGCCACCACCCAGAGGCTCTCCCAACGCGACAAAGTAATCACGAATAAAGCCGGCCTGAATTCCTGCTTCAGTCATGACGGACTGTCTGGTTGGATATATACGCTTTTCGGGATGAAGCACGGCAACCTCTTGACCATCGCGTAGAACTTTGACGAGCCCTAGATCAGAAATGTAATTGGGGCCCTGAGATTGACGGGTTCCTTCAAACTGAAAGTAATAACCTTCTAATTCAATGGCTGAACCAGGTACCATCCGGGCTTCCCGTTCCGAGCTACCAATCGTAGCGAGTACAGCACCAACTGCGCAGACTACAAAACCCAAATGCGCTAGTTGCATGCTCCAATAGCTCCTGCCAAGTCCAGCTATACCTTTAAGTAGCCCTCTGTGTCGTGTTTTGTCGAAGATGTCCCGTACACCTGCCAAGATAACAATGCTTGCCAGTAACACGCAGCTTACTGCCGCCAGATTCAATCGTTGCTGCAGCATTGCTACTACGGCTGCGAGAAAGAAACTGATGAATAGTATTGGGGTAAGCAAATGCTTAAGTTTATTAAACGAAGTGTCTTTCCACTTGGTAAGGACACCTATCGCAACAGCGATCATCAGTAATGCCATAGTGGGCACAAACATGAAGTTGAAGTACGGAGGACCTACAGAAAGCTTAGTCCCAATCAAGGCATCCAAAATTAGCGGATAAAGGGTTCCCAGCAAGATAGTTCCAGCTGCCACTGTTAGTAACACATTGTTGACCAAGAGTAGTGTCTCTCTCGACAGCAAGCCGAAACCAATATGGCTTTTGAGTGTTGGCGCCCGGACAGCAAATAAAGTTAAAGAACCCCCAATCACAAGGAGAAGAAACGTCAGTACGAATACTCCCCTGGCTGGATCAGCGGCAAATGCATGCACAGAGGTCAGTACCCCGGATCGAACCAGAAATGTACCCAGCAAACTCAACGAGAATGTTGCTATAGCCATTAATACGGTCCAACTTTTAAACGTGCCACGCTTCTCCGTTGCCACCAGGGAATGTATTAGAGCTGCACCAACTAACCAGGGCATGAATGATGCATTTTCCACTGGATCCCAAAACCACCAGCTTCCCCACCCTAGCTCGGCATAAGCCCACCAGGAGCCCAGTGTGATGCCCATGCCCAGGAATGCCCAAGCGGTCAACGTCCATGGGCGCGACCATCGTGCCCATGCACCATCCAGCCTACCGTCCAATAGTGCGGCAATAGCAAAAGCAAATACCACTGAAAATCCAACATATCCCGTATACAAGATAGGCGGATGGAAGATCAGGCCTATATGCTGCAAGAGAGGGTTTAGATCCTGACCTTCCACGGGAGTATTTAAAAGCAAGCGAGAGAATGGATTTGAGGTAATGATCAGTAATAATAAAAAACCAATACTGATCATACTCATCACAGCTAATACTCGGGCAAGCATGCTTTCGGGCAACTGCTTTCCGCTCAGAGAGACGGCAGTCATCCAAAATGAAAGAATCCAGACCCACAAGAGCAATGATCCTTCATGTGCGGCCCAGATAGCGCTGAACTTATAGTACCAGGGCAGCAAACTGTTGGAGTTGTGGGCAACGTACGCTACTGAAAAGTCGTCCGTCAGCAAGGAATAGCCTAAACAAGCGAACGAAAACGTTATGAAAGTGAGTTGACCCCAAGATGCAGACTTGGCCAGCCCCATCCACTGTGGGTCTTTATAAGCTGCGCCCAGTAATGGAATGATGGCTTGCATGACTGCTATGCAAAGTGCCAGGATCAGGGAGAGTAAACCAAGTTCTGGAATCATTTACCATTATCCTCTAACGGTTTAGTCAGTTGATTAGCTGCGCTTGCTTCTTTCAAAGCATGTGCAGCCTCAGGTGGCATATAGTTCTCATCATGCTTTGCCAAAATCTGATCGGCCTGAAGCACCTTATCCTGGTTAAGTTTGCCCAGTGCAACGACCCCCTGCCCTTCACGGAAAAGATCCGGGAGGATGCCTTTGTACTTCACGAGGATATTGCGATCGCCATCAGTAATACTGAATTGCAATTCAAGAGAGTCTGTAGTGCGAACCAATGACCCTTTTTCCACTAACCCTCCGGCTCGTATAAAAATCCCCTCGGGAACCTCACCAGCAATGATTTGGCTGGGCGTGAAGAATAGGTTGATATTCTCTTGAAGAGCTGTGAGTGCCAGACCCAAGGCCGTGCTTACACCGCAAACTAGTAGAAATATCTTGCCAAGTCTTCTTTTACGGATCGGAGTCATCGTGATGCTTCTCTTTGCCTGCGTTTAGATAACTGATCCAAATAGCGCCGGCGTGCCATGAAGGTTAAGACTACGTTTAGTAGCATTAAAAAAATGCATAGTCCGTAGGCAGTCCAGACATAACCTCCATGACCTCCCATAGCAAGACTAGATATGAAGGAACTCATTTATGCTCTCCTATGAGTCTGTCAATTTCAGTTGTAGACCATTGGCTGCCGTTTTCACGTTGTAACACTTCAAGTCGCATGCGCATGAACAACATCGCACCGAAATAACAATAAAAACCTATTACAGTCAGTAATAATGGAAACCACATCTGGGTTGGCATTGCTGGTTTTTGAGTGAATGAGAAACTGGCTGATTGATGCAAGGTGTTCCACCATTCAACCGAGTATTTGATAATTGGAATGTTGACCACGCCGACCAAGGACAGGACCGCACAAGCCCGTGCTGAATTATCACGATTCGTAATTGCTTGCCCCAGTGCAATTACGCCCAGATAAAGAAATAACAGAATAAGCATGGATGTGAGACGAGCATCCCAGACCCAGTAAGCGCCCCACGTGGGTTTGCCCCATATAGAGCCAGTCATTAGTGCGATGACGGTCATCCAAACGCCAATCGGTGCAGCCTGGCGAAGGGCAATATCAGCAAGTTTAATCTTCCAGATCAGGCCTACCGCACCAGCCACCGCCAACATGACATAAATCGACTGAGCCAATATGGCGGCTGGAACATGGATGTAGATGATGCGGAAACTGTTTCCTTGTTGATAGTCAGGAGGTGCAAAAAACAGTCCCCATACTATGCCGACAGTTAACAAAACCACGCTAGTAATGGTCAGCCATGGCAAATATCTGCCGCTTAAGGCATAAAACCATTTTGGGGATCCCCATTTATGTAGCCAAACCCAATTCATTTTCAATGTCCTTTCAATCACTCGGTAACGCTAATTGAAAGGCTGGCGCCAATGGCAAACGGTGTCAGGGTAATTGCCAATACCGTGAGGCATGCCAGCCAAAGTATATGTGCAGTGATGGGGAGGCCTTGTAACGAGGCCTCAACTGCTCCGCAACCCAAAATCAAGACGGGTACATATAGGGGAAGTATCAAAAGCGCTAGCAATACCCCTCCTCTTCTGAGCCCTACAGTTAGAGCGGCTCCGATAGCACCGATTAGACTTAGGATTGGCGTTCCTAATAAAAGCGATAGCATCAATGCAGGAAGGCAGTAACCTGGAAGCCCCAGCATCAAAGCCAGGACTGGAGCAAGCACGACTAATGACAGGCCAGTACAAATCCAATTGGCCGATACTTTTGCCAGGCTTAGAATTGCTAATGAGTTCGGCGACACAATCCATTGCTCAAGCGAACCATCATCAAAGTCCGATCGGAATAATCCTTCAAGTGACAACAGCACTGCGAGTAGCGCAGAAACCCATAACAGACCCGGTGCGGAAGCTCTTAAAAAGTCTGGTTGAGTGCCTAGGGCTAACGGAAATAAAGATCCAACCAGGGTGAAAAATGCTAAGGGATTAACGAGTTCAGACGGTTGTCGAAACAGCACGCGTAACTCATAAAGGAATGAGGTAATGAATAGGTTATTCAAGATGCGTACTGCCTCAAGTCAAGTCCAGAATAAGCGTGTGGTCTGGTGTTCAATTCGTGATGGGTAGTCAAAACAACCAGTCCACCATTACGGCAATGTGTTTCCAAATGCGCTTCCAGCTGCCATATGGCTTCAGCGTCTAGACAAGTAAATGGTTCGTCCAACACCCACAAAGATGCTGGATTTGATAAGTAAAGACGGGCCAGGGCTACACGACGTTGTTGACCGGCTGACAGAGCATGGCAAGGGGTGTCTTCGAAGTCTCTTAAGCCCACCTTTTCTAATGCAAGGGGGATTTCCGAACTCGCAGATCTATTATGCAGAGACTGCAGCCATTCCAAGTTTTCTCGAGCTGTCAGAGTTGCTTTAATTCCTGGGGTATGTCCAATCCAAATCATTCTCGAAGCCAGAGTATTACGAAGGTCGGCGAGTGGCCGGCCTAACAGTAATACATGCCCGGATGTTGGTTGGTTTAGTCCATTTAGGAGACGCAGTAAGCTGCTCTTGCCACTGCCGTTATGACCCCGAATATGCAACATATCACCTGCTCTAAGCTTGAAGCTAAGGGACTTAAAGAGTTGGCGATTATTCCTCACACAACTTAAATCTACCGCTTCAAGTATCGGGGATGAGCCAAGACTGCTTTTCTTTTGGGAATGGAGTTCGAGCATGACAATGCATTTTTCTGAATAATCTATTTCGTTTTATTCAGTACTTATCGGACGACCCGATGCAAATAACCTCAGAATGAACCGTATACATATGTGTCATGCCTCTCTGATCTGACTAATAAATTCCCTATAGCCTTCACGTTCCATGTCGTCGCGATGAATGAAACGAAGCGAGGCTGAATTAATGCAATATCTAAGTCCGCCTTGATCAGGTGGTCCGTCAGGAAAAACATGGCCGAGATGGCTGTCTCCATGGGTCGATCTCACTTCAGTCCGAATCATTCCGAGAGAGTTATCACGAAGAGTATTGATATTTTCTGAAACAACTGGCCTTGTGAAACTTGGCCAGCCACATCCGGAATCATATTTATCCGTTGATATGAATAATGGCTCTCCTGAAACGATATCAACATAAATGCCAGGCTCGTGATGATCGTCGTATATCCCAGTAAACGGTGCTTCTGTTCCGCCTTCTTGGGTGACTCGCCTCTGTTCATCAGTCAATTGCTTGATTGCTTTCTGCGACTTACGATACTGCATAGTGAAACTCCAATGCGTTAATTAAGGAACAAGGATGTGGGTATGCGAATCTAGCTTAATAATCCAGAAATACTTTCCGTTTATGAAGTGATGAACATCCCCAGGAAATTTTGCTTATTTTTTTAATTGCCTGTTCTAACCTGACCCAAATTTGAAACACTTGTGATTCACCTACATTCCTAGCACCGAATATGGATAATCGTTTTCCCAGAGATGCGGTGGTGCATATTTAAATCTGCCGCTGCGTTTTCTAATGTGATCACTCTTCCAATATTTGCCAGCAGCCGGCCATCGCGGATCCGATTAGCGAGTTCAACGAGCTGACTGCGGTCAGCCTCTACAACAAAATCAATTACTTCAATGTTTTGAGGGAGTGAAGATTGTGGGCCTACTACCGAGACAAACACTCCCCCGGGTCTAATCAAGTTTGCTGAACGCGCACCTATTTCCCCGCCGATGACATCAAAGACCAGATCAACAACATCTATGCCTTCAAGTATCTCGTTATCCAAATCAATAAATTCGTGACAGCCATAGTGAAGAGCTTTCATACGATCAACTGCACGTCCAGTGCCAATAACGTGAGCCCCTGCTTCTAAAGCGAGTTGTGAAACCATTGTGCCTACAGCGCCGGCAGCTCCGTGAACGAGAATGCGTTGACCCGCCTTAATACGGCCGTGCTGGAATAAACCTTGCCATGCAGTCAAGCCTGAAATAGGTAGACTTGCGCCCACTGAAAACTCAATATCTTCAGGAAGTGGAGCAAGGTTGCGTGCTTCTATGGCGATATACTCAGCGAGCGAACCGTCTCTATACCAATCAGCAAGGCCGAACACGCGTTGACCGATCGATAGTCCGGTCGTGCCATAGCCAACAGATGTCACCACTCCAGCTAATTCATGCCCAGGAATTGTTGGACTCCTGATCAGCCCTCTCCTATCTATCCAAGTGGGAGGCCATTCCATTTCATCTCGAACAAACCCTGCAGCGAAAACCTGCACAACTACTTCGTTAATCCCCGCTTCTGGTACAGGTCGATCAACTAGCTGCATACCAGACAAGCCAGTTTCCTGGTCGTCTACAACGATCGCCTTCATGGCCCATCTCTCCTTAGTACAACTGGGCCATAGATCTTAATGGCCCACATCACTATTTATTTTTTAGAACTGGATAACCTGAGCTGTAAACCCAGTCAGAATTTTTTGCAGGTACATGGCATGCCTGGCAATCGGTTACGTAGTTGGTAGAGGTTGTGTTTTTTGGATCTTTAGCGTCAAACCAAGCCCAGCCCCAACCATCTCCCCAGAGCTTGTTATCAGGAAAGCGGTGCAAATCGTCTTTAACCATGACAAACCAACCTACTAAATTTCCCGGACTGCCGACGAGTCCTGTCGTCATTTTATTGTTGGCAGATTTGTATACTTCTTTGACCAGTACTGTGCCATCAGGGTAGTGACCTGTCCTTCTAAAAGCAGAAATTGTTTTAGGAGAGGCATAAACTACATGCATTTCCTTGTTGCCCGGCTCAGGATCTGAAGCTACCGCCCATGTGCCAAGCATTTGATACACTGTTCTGTATTCCTTGGGAACGTGCATATTCCCCTTACCGTCAACGACTTCAGCAGCAGCCCCCTTATAGGCAGGAGCTGATTCAGCGTATACAAAAGCTGGAACGCCCACCATCATTGATAAGAGTAATGGGGTGTAACATAAGGTATTGATAATTTTCATAGTGTTATTCTCTTTACATTAGATGATAGGCGCTCGCAAGGAACTTACTTATCTAACAACGGATAGAACTGCGTCCATACGTCGTCTTTTTTCGCACTCGCAATATGGCAGTATGCACATTCGCCTTTACCTTTGACTTTTGCTGTAGGTGCTTTTGGTTCGCTGTGGTTGAAGTTGAAGTATCCCCACCCCCCCGTTTCAGCAAATCGCTTGGAGTCTTTAACAGTCACATCCGCACCATTGAGTTTTCCAGGGAAATAGCCACGACCTGAAGGCTCATCGCGAGAGCCATCAGCATGCTGGCCTGGAAGAGTAAGTTGCAGCTCTTTGAAAAAGATTGTTCCTTCTGGGAATTTGCCGGTTTTTTTGTAAATCTCGTACGAACCTGGTTCAATGTAGACATTGTGATATTCAGGGAAACCAGCTTTGCCATTATTAAGGCCGTTTGGAGTTATTGGAGAACCTACATACACCCACTCGTTGAAGTTCTTTGGCAGAATTAACTCCCCGGAGTCAGTGTATTCCGGCAGGTAACGTTTTCTTGCCGGAAGGTTTCCATCGTCTGTCCCTGGTTGCGCTAATGCAGTTGTAGCAGTTATTGCAAAAGCTACCAGACTGGTGATCAACAAAGAAGTACGCATCTCATCTCTCCTATTTTGTAATTGATGTGGAAGTCATCTTAGCGATATCCAAGTTCTGTTTGGTCTCGAATATGTTCTTATTCGTCCATATCTTTATCCACGTCTTTTTTGGAAAGCTAACTTTTGGAAAAAAACATTTGTTGCTGCCCTGCAATAAAGAAATTTCAGAGCATAGGAGGTGAACAAGACAAAAGTCTGGATAAAATATTCTGTCTTTCGCATGTGGCCAACCTAGATCAATATAGTAACCAAGTGAGCAGCAAGACCTTAAGAAAAAAGCCCCAATGGGGCTTTTGTTTAATAGGTTTTTTGGACGAGATAGTCGAATGCTAGCTATGCTTTATTGTTTAGTCAGCAACCTCTTCTAACATATCGATCTCACGTAACAACATACGTCCGAGATGGGTGATGGCCATATAACTAGTGCGGGGCCTACCGGTAAATTTGTCAAACTCTGGAAGCCCAGTGTCTCGATCCAATCTGACATTAGATCTAAGTAACCCTAAACGCTCAAGATGCTCTTTGTAGCTGTCTTGGATAGCACTTTTGTCCATTACGGCTTCTTCAGCGCCGATATGAGCCCTGGCATGCTTAAAAACATTGGCATGTTTATCTCGAAACTTTACATCACCGCCAATAGTAGGATTCAAATAAAAACGGAGCCACAATACTTCTTCGTCATTGAGCTCTGATAGCAGTCCAAGAAGATATCTCTGCCGGCCGGCCTCGATATCTTCATTGGCCAACCCTTTCGCAACAATTGATGCGATATATGCCGTGCGTTCAGGAGTAATTGATCTGGATGCAGCTATGAATCCATCTTCGGCGAGCACTAAATTTTCCGGTTGCGCCAGTGAGGCCCTTATCACCTTTTCTTCGGCTTGCGACAGGCGCAATTCAAGTTCTTGCACATATAAGCTTAGTCGATCCAATCTTTGGTTTGGGACCAGGTGATCAACTATTTCTGTAAGTAATGGCCCCACAAAGGGAACAATACCTACGATTGATTTGCCGACTGAAGCTATAAGGTCGTTCTTCTTTTCACCGAATAAAGGATTCATAGTGCTTCCAGCTGGAAAGATGGTTCAGTTTAATGGGATGCCCAATTAGTTTCTAACCATTTTGTGACATTAGCATGGCTTCTAACATCGCCAGGTAACTTATCTTTGATCATCCGTTCCACTTTTAGGCCGGATTCCTTTTTTTCAAGAGAGTGTTTTTTTGCAAAGTTGTTTATGAACGCTAAAACTTCATAGCCTTCATTGCGATTAAGCAACGTGCTATCAGGCTTGCCGGTAGCTCTGGGATCATCTGGTGGGATCGCGTTCCATGAATATTCGTAAACCAAATCTGATTTTTGTAACAGTGCCATAAAGCCTCCTTAGATGAATTTAAAAGTTCTTACTGTTATATCCATACAAACTCGTCTTGCAGTTACTCATTTACTAGCTCACTTCGCTGCTCGACTTTACGCTGGAAAACGCATTTTTGTCTAGAACCGCATGCTTTCCCCAGCAGCTATCAGCCGAAACTCAATTCAAGTTAACCAATGTTTTCATGATTTCTTGGACTGGATCCATATCGTTGAACCGAAGCTAAAAACAAACAAATTGATGCAGCCAGTAATACGCTGTCTTTGAGTAAGAACTGACCTGGCATAGCACCTAATGCAGGAAACCCTCCCTCAGAAGCCTCTGTGATACCTGGTGTGGTCAACATGAAAGTTAGAGTGATGATATAAGTCACTGCTGACATGGCTGCTCCCAGAGCTGAAAAGAGCGGATTGAAGGCACCGGCAATTAATGCAACTGCTGTTGAAAGCTCAAGTATGCCAATAACATAACTTGCACCCGTCACTCCAAACAACGAATTTAACCAGCTCATTAAAGGACTGTGGGTGATAAATGGCGAAATAGCATTGGCCTCGTATGCAGTGAATTTCATTCCGCCAAACCAAAGAAAAATCAAGACCAAAGCCCATCTGAGATACACGAGAAAAGCTCGCGACCCAGCACTTTCTTCTGCGATTTGCAGCCGATATCCATTTTTACTAATTTTCATTTTAATTTCCTTTCGTTGTTATAGAACTCTCTGGTGGAGAGTGCTTGTAAGCTTTAGTTACCTAAACGCAAACAATCGGATTTAAGCTATCCCCGGGTAATGCAGGAGCTAGCAATAAACTTCTTTAGGTTTCCTGTCCATTGTCAGCCTAGTCCCTGGCATCATGTTGGGGCAACCGTATGCTTACGACGGAAACCACTTGGATCCACGCCATAAACTTCACTAAAAGATAAGGAGAAATTACTTCTGCTTGAAAACCCAACTCGCTTTGCGACTTCTGTTACTGGAAGCGAAGTGGTGACCAATAGGTCACTTGCTCGCCTGAGACGGAGTAACTTGACGAGGTTCATGGGTGACTGACCAAAAGCGCGGCGAAACGCAGCAGCAAATGCAGACCGACTCATACCTGCAATCCTGGCTAGGTTATCCACGGTGTATTCGACTGCAGGCTGCTCAATGATGGCGTGTAATGCACGACTTAGTCTTGGATCCGTAACACCGGTTAACCAGGGTAATGGGGATGCTCCATCCTCCATCCTGCGTCGTAAAGACAGAACTAAACATTGTTTTAGTAAGGCTTCAGTCAAAACACGCGAACCCATACTCGGTCTTGCCGATTCGGCCATCAACATTACAAACTGATCATGCAGTCCGTTTTTGGTGTCAAAACGAACCACGAAGGGTTCACCCAATGAAGTGAATAGATCAGGACCACCCGTTAAACCAACTCGAATTTCGCCGCATGATGTGATGATGCCTTGTTGCCCATCTCCAACAGTCAACATGGGAACCGATTCGTTTGTTGCCGATCCGCAAATACGCGCTCTATGTTCAATTCGTACTTGTTTTTGCGCGCCACTTTCAATCCGGTAAGGAAGATCAGGTGGTAGAAGTACAAAAGTATTTCTATCAAGTGGAATTGGTAACGCGTTATGGACTATCAGCGAGCCCATACCGTCTACGCAATAGTGGAGAGTAGCTGTTTTGCACGCATCAAAACGCGCTCCCCAGCCATCGCGAATATCGCAAATAGTGAAGTGGACAACGCCAACGTCAAGTACTGACAGTAAGCGATCCATGGCCATATGTGAGGGTGAGGTGTAATTAAACATGGGACGGATTCTGAGTGAAATTTGAAGGCATTAAAACTGCCGATCTGAATTTATAGACGAATAAGAACCAAATCGAGACCATACAGAACACGGACATAGCTAAGATGATTTCGTGATTGATCGTGAGTAAAAATTGGGACTGGTATTTCATATTCGCTCCTTTAAAAACGGCGGATAACTTGTTTACGAAATTAACTTAATCCTGATGTTTTAAGTTATTGAAAACTACAAATTACTTAATTATCAATATCTTATTTTATTCATTCCATCACTCCGAAGCCTTAATTCGGCTCTTGACGGAAAATAGTTATAGTTTCCTGAAGAAGCCTCCTCATCAATTATTTAAAAGGAAATACTATGTCTCAATCGAAAAAACTGACGCTAGCTGCGATCTCCTTGGTTGCTTCAATATCCACTGTTGCTATCGCACAACCTGATTTGGATACCGGAGGCTACGAACGTGAGCTCCAAACCAAAGAAATGATGGAAATGCTTGATGCAAACGGTAACAGCATGGTTACGAAAGAAGAATTCAACAATTACTACAACAAAGTCTTTGATATCCTTGATAAAAACAAAGACGGCCACTTAGATGAAAAAGAATGGATTGGTGCTACTAAAGACATCAAACCAAGTCTTGCCACTGGTGGTTATGTTCGAGAGTTAGGATCGGTGAAGCTTATGGGTTCAATGGATATCGATAAAAACAACAAAGTCTCCAGGCAGGAGTTCATGGCTTTACACGCCACCATTTTCAACAGAATGGACCTCAAAAACGAGGGTGAAATTGATCCCCAAAACTGGTTGAGAAAAATTACCCGCAACTGAATATTGATTTAAGCCAGAAGATGCAATTTCGATTGTTATCTTCGTCAGAAGCTTCAAACAAGGGCACGATTTTCGTGCCCTTGTTTCTTACGAATTTCCTCCATTACTTACAAAATTCCATGCGGGCTTTACAGAGTTTTGTTTCGTCAAAGTCACTAGTTCGAAAAACTTCTTTTCCGTTATCTAGAAGCACTAACGTTGGAAATCTACGTATTTGAGAATCGAATATTTGCTGGTTAGTAGTGTCGATCTCGATAGGATAAGAAACATTGAATCTGAGGGCATATTTGCGAATATCCTCCTCGTTGGTCCAGAGTCTGGTGGCGACACCTTTCCATGCGATCGCCTTGTTTTTGGCTTGAAGCTCATTTACTAGATTCTGGGACTGAACACATTGCTGGCTCATGCTCGGCCTGGAAGATTTCAAATACCAATCGCACCAAGTCGCGAAATAAAAGATTGCTTGCCGTCCGCTTGGCTGGTTTGGTTTCGACTCAGCATTTACCGAGTGGGTCTCAGCCTGATGAGGAGTTTGCTTAGGATTATCTAGCAACACCTTTTGCAAAGCTTCATCTACAGGATTGGTGTCGATGTAGCCTTTGTAAGCAATCTGGCCAGATTTATTCACCACTACATGATAGGGAGTCCCAATCAGGTTTAATTTCTGTGCTAGTTCACCATCCTTATCGATGACTACATCCATCGATAATTTAAACTTATTGATAACTTCTGCAACAGATTTTTTGTCATCGTTAACACCGAGGTTAACAGCGATGATTTTAATTTTCCCTTTGTACTTTTTCTGAGTGGCCTCTAAGTGAGGCATTTGCTTAATACAATCCCTGCACCAGGTAGCCCAAAACTTTATGTATACAGGGGTATTCCCTTTGTATGAGTCCACATCAATTTGCGCTCCATTCACCGTCTCAAGCATTACATGTTCTGGGAATGTCTGAGCGCCGAATGTCTCCATCGAAAATAACAAAAGAAAGAAATAATAAAGGTTTCTGAGATTCATATAGCGCCCATTAATTAAATAAATAACTTCTATAGAAACAGGGAATTTCTAGATCCAAGTTACTGATTACAGCCGAGTACAGTTTTGGAATCACACTCCTAAATCTGCCAAAAGTTCGGATACATGAGACCTGGCCAATGACCTGGCATATTCTGCAGCATCCGGTCCATGTCCCATCGATTCAAGGTATATAAATTCGACGTTGGTAATGCCTATAGTTTTTAGAATTTCCTTCATGTAAGGCGTAAGAAAATCAGGTTGCCAGGCAGGTCTGCTTGTGTGATGTCCTCCAGAAGCGACTACAACGTAAGTTCTCTTGTCGCCAATCAATCCTACTTTGCCTTGGGGCGTTAACTTTATAGTACGGTGAGCACGTACGACGTGATCAATCCAAGCCTTGAGCACAGACGGAACAGTAAAATTGTGCATGGGAGTGGCAATCACCAAGATATCGCTCGCCTCAACTTCTTTAATAAGGGTTTCTGATAACTTCAGAGCTTCCACCTCTTCAGGTGTTCGCAAGTTTTCTGGTACCTCAGATGCTAAGGCGTGCTGGCTAGAAACATGCGGGATTGGAGATGTACTGAGATCCCGCTCGACTATTTTTGACAACCCGAAAATGTCAGCCAAACGGTTAACTAACTCCTGACCGAATGTCCCACTGTCAGATCCCTTAATTTTGGGGCTACAGCGAATAAACAAAATTGATTTCATTATTGATCTCCCAATTGATATGAAAAATGCATGCCCATGGCCAGCATGCCCATGCGGTAGTAAAAACGTTGTGCAAGTGAGTTTCCGATACCTGTATCCAGGATCACTTTGTTGTAATGTTGTGATCGGGCAAATTCAAATATATATTTCAGTAGGCGTTCGCCTAACTTATGCCCTCGTCGACTTTTGCTGGTCACAAGGTCGTCCACGTAAATGAAATTGCCGTGAATGATCATTTCTTTATCCCTGAAGCCGGCTAGCGCAACTGGAACTCCGTTCTCTTGTGCAGTAAGAAGCTGATAACCACGTTCACGCATTCTGAGTACTTGGTCCAAAAAACTTTGTGCGCTAGTCAGATTAGGACGTAGCTCGCGCATCACCTCGAAGCAAGCAAGAATCTCCTCGTCGCTTTCCGCAAATTTGATAACAATGTCTGGAGAATTCAATTTTTTGGCCATGTTCGCTCTTTCTTATTAATACTCAATGGTGTGAACTTTAAGGATTAAATGACATAATTAACAGGGTCATGTTTTGATTAAATAAGTAGGCCATGATGCGAAAATCAGATATGCATATTGAGCTGAATTCAGAAAGCCAACAGCCAATTTATTTGCAGATTTACCTCCGTTTCAGAGAAGCTATCTCCGAAGGATTACTCAAGCCTGGAGACAGGGTGCCTTCATTACGAAATTTGGCTGAAGACCTCAATTTAGCTCGAGGCACGATAGAAACGGCATATGGAATGCT
Organism: Methylophilus sp. QUAN; assembly: GCF_015354445.1. GTDB lineage: Bacteria > Pseudomonadota > Gammaproteobacteria > Burkholderiales > Methylophilaceae > Methylophilus. Next base: position 734,335 of record NZ_JADKYT010000002.1, on the reverse strand, counting down.
GATTGGTGAAGGCTACTTCTTGTCTCAAGGTCAGGCGGGTACTGTGATAGCCCCCTTCCTAGAGGAGCATCTTCCGACGATACGTATAGTGGAACAGTCAACTCCGTATCCGTATCCTCGATCAAGACACCTTAGCTCGACCCCTCTTCCGTTAAGCCTAGGCCTCCCTGCCTTAGATACATTTCCCCGTAAGCTCTGGGCGAAATTGGGTTCTCAAGTGCTTAGATCGGCTACTGAAGCTGATATGGGATACCCATCACAACTAGGTTTAATGTCACTTCGTTATGCATTGGCCTCTTACCTCAAAGTCTCGCGTGGAATATCGTGCAAGCCTGAGCAAATCATCATTACCGACGGTTATCGAGGGTCGCTTGATTTGATATGCCGGGCATTCTTAAATCCGGGAGAGAAAGTGTGGATGGAAGATCCGGGATATCCCGCAGCGTTGAAACTCATTCAAGCGGCTGGAGGCGATGTCGTTTATGTGCCGGTAGATCAGGAAGGCATCGTAGTCACTAGAGGGGTAGATAATGCTCCAGAAGCAAAAATGGCTGTGGTCACGCCCTCTCATCAAAGTCCGTTAGGCATGACGCTTTCCCTGGAGCGCAGGCTCGCACTGCTTGAATGGGCCGCAAATAATCACGCTTGGATAGTTGAAGATGATTATGACGGGGAATATCGCTATGCTTCGCGCCCTATCCCGGCCCTCAAAAGCCTGGACTCACAAGACCGGGTTATTTTTTGCGGGACAATGAGCAAAGTAATTTCACCCTCTCTTCGACTCGCTTATATCGTAGTGCCCGAGTCACAGGTAAATCACGTTGAAACAATTTGCAGGATTTTCCAAAATGGATGTCCGTGGGTTACTCAGGCAACGGTGGCTGAATTCATTACGCAAGGCCACTTTTCTAGACATCTCAAGAAGACGCGTTCTTTATATAAACTTCGAAGACAGTTCCTTGTACAGGCATTAATGGAGGTTTATGGAGAGGATGTTAGTATTGAGTTACAAGCAGGAGGAATGCATTTAGTTGTTCGGCTGAATAAAATAAACGATGACAAATATTTGGTTCGGCACCTTAATGAAGCCGGTTTCGGCATTCGAGCCCTATCAGACTGGGGATCGCAATATTTTGAAGGTCAAGGTTTGATTATGGGCTTTACGAATATCCACTCAACTGAATATGCGAAAGAGCTGATTCTAAGAATGAAAAAATCTACAGCGAATCTTTGATTCAATTTCGGAAAATGATCATACCAACATATAGAGGAAGTCTATGAAACAGTCGGAAGCTCTCGAAATGAATAGACGGGCAATTAGAGAAATTGTCGTTCAGAATAATGCTTGTAACGCAAAGGTGTTTGGTTCAGTTTTGACTGGCGAAGATACCGAATCAAGTGACCTGGACATTCTGGTTGAACCTACTGGAAACACTACCTTGTTTGACCTGGGCGCAATTCAGTATCAGCTAAGAACCCTACTTGGGATTAAAGTCCATGTTTTGACTCCTAACGGACTTCCAGACTCTTTCCGAGAGATAGTCGTTTCAGAGGCTTTGCTGATTTGACTTTACAATTCTTGGATTTATGCATTTTATAAGCGAATATCGATAACCCTATTGCACCTATAGTCCCAATAACACTTAGGTAAATTGCAACATTCAGCATGATTATTCGTCGCTCTTATGCCCTTTCTGGGCCCATCCATCAGCAATAGCACTTTCAATTTCTTCGAGAGTGGCTACATGATCTGTTTTATCTGCAAGCGACCCAACAAAACTAGTGATATCCCCCTTTGGGGATGTTTTTTGACGAGCTTGTAGCAACACTTCCTGTATCTCCTTCGCGCTCTGCCTTAACAGCTGAATTTCCTCTGGAGTAAGCATGCCGGGACCTTTGCCTTTACGTTGCTCATTAAGCTTGAGTGTAGAAGGTGTAACACTAATCTGGTCGTTTGGATGGAAAGATTCTTTTGACATGAAAATGTTAATCAAACTTCAAAATTGTCTTGAAATTTAAGTCCTCCGAAAATTCCCTTTTCCCCTGCAGATCATGATCAAAACCACATCCATTTTCAACTTCAAAACGATAGATACAACCACTCTCGTCGTTAACTTTGTATTTCGCCTGTAAGACGCTTTTCAGGATTTGTAGTTTCCAACTTTTGGATTTATTCAAATATCCTGGACTGATCACATAGGCCTTGGCGGTTTGATTATTACTGGCAAACTCTGTCAGTTTGTTTATATCTGACAATAAGTGAGTTGTCGTGCATAACACTTCTTCGTCCGAATCGAATTCAGGTACTTTGAATCGACCCGGCTAGCCTAGATATTTTCGAGCCTCTCGAAATACCGCCGTTCAAACTCTGCGGGAGCGAGTTGATCAGCATAGCCATGTCGGCGTTTTGGATTGTAAAACATTTCGATGTAATCGAAGACATCCCGCCTTGCCTCTTCGCGTGTCAAATAAATCTTTCGCCTTATGCGCTCACGCTTCAATAGTTGAAAGAAGCTTTCGGCCACAGCGTTATCATGACAATTGCCACGACGACTCTGACTTGCACATAAGTGATGAGTCTTCAGGAAGTCACGCCACTCATAACTATTGAATTGACTACCCTGATCGGAGTGGATAACAACCTCTTGTTCAGGTTGCCTACGCCACACAGCCATGAGAAGTGCATTAATTGCGAGTTCACTCTCCATCCTCGGCTGCATAGACCAGCCAATCACTTGTCGGGAGAATAAATCCAAGACAACCGCCAGATACAACCATCCTTCATGCGTTCGGATATAGGTAATATCTGTGACCCATATCTTATTAGGCTCCATGACGTCGAATTGCTGGGCAACGTGATTAGGGGCTGCAATAGATGGCCTGCTATAGCGGCCACCTGGTCGACGCCGATAACCAGTCTGCGAGCGCAAGCCTTCCTGCTTCATCAATCGATAGACGCGATGTTTGCCGCAGCGCTCGCCGACATCTCGCAAATCCTGCGTGATCTTACGATAGCCATACACGCCACCACTCTCTAGCCAGAATTGCTTGATCAGCCCAGTCATCCGCTCATCTTCACGCTGCCTATTGGATTGGGGCGCATTTTTCCATGCATAAAACCCACTGGGATGTACATTCATCACGTGACACATACGGTATATCGAGTACAGCCGATGATGTTCGCGAATGAATGCGTACTTTACTGCGACACTTTTGCAAAGTACGCGGCGGCCTTTTTTAAGATGTCACGCTCTTCGGTGACGCGTTTAAGTTCTTTGCGAAGGCGGAGTATCTCTGCGTGATCCGCTGCCTTCACTTGGTAAGCATCCGAATTGGGACCGTAGGCTTTTAGCCATGCGTACAGGCTATGTGTTGAAACACCCAGACGGGAGGAAACCTCTGCAACAGAGTACTGCCGTTCGTTGATCAATTTGACCGCTTCTTGTTTGAATTCCTCAGTGAATCTTTTATTGCTCATTTAATACTCCTGTTAACCTCAATTATGAGGCTAAAAAGTATCTAATGCAGCCGGGTCGATTCAGGGTTGTTCTTACTTGGATCATCTATCCCTGATCCTGTGGTACTAGGTAGTCTATGAAAACCATTTGTTTCCAAGGTTTTGAAAAACCTCTCAATAAATGGTCTGTCATTGGGATTATGTCGATTTACAACTAAAGGTTCGGTGTAGCCTGAGGAAATGAGACTTAATTTTGATTTAACCCGATCTGAAATATTGGCTAGAGCCTGATCAGTACTGAATTCTTTCCATAAAACACCGCAATATTTTGAGGAATAACCCGAAGGAAATCCAGCCCCATCGTTGTATTTCAATGTTGGGATCATTAATTGCCTAGGCTGCCATTCGGTCAGCGCTGATTTGATGGCCTCTAAGACATCACTTGAATTGCACTCTCGTCTCAGAGAAAGGTAATACCCTAAAATTGCTCGAGATTTTACTTCTTCAATAATTATTACCCATAGTCTCTTTAAGATCTTGGGTATTAACTCCCCAAATTGTGAAGGAATAAGAATGCAAAACATTGCATCGATGTGATGCGCATCGCACTCTACACGTTGAAAAGCTTCTGTTACCGGCCGGTCACTGCCATCTGAAGTTACAAAAGTCTTTGAAGCACCTTCCGATTGATTAGCTGCAATTGCTAACCTTGGATTTTCTAGTTGAATTTTATTAACATATTCAGCAAGTGCGTTATAAGCTAACTTATGAGTATTAAAGGGATAGGCATTTTTTATTTCCAACCCCAATTCCCTACATTTATCCAAGAATTTTTTTTGCAAACTTCTTATTGAAATCCTACTTTCGTAAACTTCTTTCTTCTTAAATTTTTTAAATACCTCTCTTTCTATCAAGTCCTTTAAAACAGTATGATTTTCTAAAAGAGAAAGAAATGCTCCAGAGTATCCATTTGTTTCGAATAAAGATGGATCAACCTTGCTTAACCTATTATGATATTTAACCTTACTTCCCTACATTAATTGAGAAAATGCCAAGGAGACTAAGATTGAAATAACCCATGAAAATAACCAACCACTTAGCCAAGTACCCAAGGTTACCTTTTCAATACCAAAATGGGAAAGTAAGAATTGTGCACTAGTAATTGAACTGGCAAAACCCGTTGGAATAGCAATCTTAATTAGCTTTAAATGTCTCACGCTCTTCCCGCCGATCATCAGCATGCCAATGAATACTCATGTTGAAAGCTGGGGAAAATAATTTTCCCCGCCTCCATCCTGACTTAAGCTAACTCAGGCAAAGCTACTACCAAAGCGCTCCACTCCTCGTCAGTAAATAATCTAGACTTAGTAACAAAGCTGCGTCCATCAGGTGCATTCAATGAGAAAGTATTGTTATTCCCAACCTCTAGTTCAAGGATCAGCTGAGTGTGTTTCATATACTCATACTGAGATTTGGACATGAAATATGGAACGCTTCCAACAAAGCCAATCTGGATATCGTTGGGGCCAATCGCATATTCGTTTTTGGGGTAACACATTGGAGTACTACCCTCGCAACAACCTGATGACTGAAAGAAAATTAAGTCACCATATTGCTCCTTTAAAAGCTCAACTGCCTTCTTACTTTCCTCAGATGCTACGACACGTTCCACCATGCTCATCTCCCTTAATAAGCTATTTAGTTTTACTAGCTAACTGATTGACGGTTTCGTCAGTAGTCCAAAGCGCATGTGCAATAAATCTAAAATTAATTAACGCGGCCAAATATCCGTCTCCTTCTGGCACTCTTGGCGCAGCAGTGGCATCTCTAACGACAGCAACCTCAAAACCTTGCTCTACCAACTCACGCAAATGTGATTCAATACACAAATTTGCCGCCATACCCGCTAGCAAAACTTGTGTTACACCTTTCTTTCTTAACTGAAGTGCAAGATCATTGCTTTCAGGCCCATAGACCTTATGTGGAGAAGCAATGATTGTTTTTCCATCAAGAATGTAAGGCTTATATATTTCCAGGAAATCTGCGCCCGACCCCTCAAAACCTTCCAAACTTAATGGGCTCTTTCTTTCGAACATGCCAATGTCATGCATTACATGCTCCAATGGCCCTCCAAAATCCCACTGATGATCTACCGGATAGTAAAAATGAGGGGACACTGCTACCGTTATTTCAGATCTTTTTGCTGCCTTGAACAGTGACTCGATATTTGAAACTGTATTGTTCTCTGTTACGCATTCGCCGACGAAAGGCCAACTTACCCCCTGCGGAGTAAGAAAATCGTTTTGTGGATCGACGACGACTAATGCAACACGATTAATATCAAGTTCGAATTGGCTTTTTGGCAATACTGGATTTGTCGGATCGGCATAAATACTCTTACTTTCTTTCATCTTAATCTCCTTTAAAAGACGACTGGTCAACTATTTAAATGCTTAAAAAAATTTACTTCAAAATTTGTTTCAAAAAAATATTTTTAAAACTTAAAAATGGGGTATTACTTTTTAGCAACTTAGCTTGCATAACCGCCCCCTCAAATCCTGATATGCAAACGTCGGCCAGTTGATTTAGCTCATTTTCAGCTTTATTTGGAAACTCAGCCTGGATCTTTGTTAAAAGTAGCTTTTTCCATTGAATGAAAATTTCTAACAAAGTATCTCTAACAACAGCGTTGTTTCCACCTAACTCCAAAGCGAGATTACCTAATAAACACCCCTTAACAAACAGATTCTCCTCATGGTAATTAGCCAATAAGTCAAAATGCTCAATAAGGGTTGTGGCCCTACCGTTTACCGAATGATCTGACTCTAAAATTCCTACCCAGTAAGCCTGCAATATCTCAACAGCAAAAGCCTCCTTGCTTTCAAAATAGCTGTAAAAAGACCCTTTAGGGATATTCGCTGCTTGCGCAATATCTTGGACTGAACATGCATTGAATCCATTAGCTTGAACGAATTCTTGCCCTACGGATAAAATCTTTTCTCTAACAACAAAATTGACTGGGCGTGGCATAACTTAAAATAGATGACCGGTTGGTTTTTTATATTATTGAACCACCAAATCCAAATGTCAATTAGTTTTTTTTAATTTTCGAGTAGAAATAAGCATAAAGATGGCTTTTACTCTGGAAAAAGCTTGAGCTTCTAATTAGTTAGGATTGTTTCTGAAATTCCACATGGAGAGAATAGCAATGTCATTAATCAATGGTATTAGTAACAACATCAGAGTCTTTGAAAAACTAGCGAGCAAGCAAGATTCAGATAAAGCTAATACGCCACCACCTCAAGCCACTGAATCCTCCAAAGTAACGCTTAGTGAGGATGCCAAGGCCCTGGCCAATTTTACAAACAAAGGAATTGCGGTATCGATGAAGGAATTCGATACCCCATTAACTAAAACAAATGCTGCAGGTAGCTCCGCACAGTTTTCCAATTCAATTGTCACAGACAAAAAGATTTCAAAGGATGATTTTGCAGCTTTATTAAGCAGCCTTGGCGTTAAAGAAACAGATCAACAAGACATTATCTCAGCGTTTGACACAAACTCTGACAACACTATCTCACACGGTGAAATTCTAAAATCGCTCTCTCAAGCCGCACAAAATAACAGCCCGCTATCCCAGTCCATTTTAAATTTAATGGACAAAAACGGAAACAATGATGGACAAGTCTCCGCTCAAGAGTATGCCAACATTTCAACAAGACTTTATGATGCTGAAAGTTAACAAGTTAATTAGAAATCGATGCATCACTAGACTTTAATACCCTCGAACCTGTCTAGGCTTACTAATTGACAATCATGGCCAATTATTCAAACTTCTTTTTTTAATAATACTCATCAATGAAGGGATTGCTTTTTGAATCGTCACTCCGGGTTCCATCACAAAAGCCACTCCGTATCTTTTTAAGGCTTCATGATCCTCAACAGGCACAATGCCACCTAAAACTACTGGTATATCAATATTCTTACACCTTAGCTCGTACATTAATTGGGGGATTAGTTCATTATGAGCATTCGCCAAAGAAGAAATGGCAATCATATCTGCCTCAAAATTACTTGCATAAGAAACGATGTTTTCGATGTGAATAAATAATGGAAGTTGTTTAACCTCACAACCCGAATCACACAAAATAGAGGTTACGACATTTGCTCCTCTATCATGCCCGTCTTGACCAACTTTCGCTACAAGCACCCTAGGCGATCTACTAAGAAGGTCGGCAATATCGCTCACTGCCTGTTTAGCAGTCATCCATTCAGGATGATCGTCGATTTCACCCTTATAGATGCCTTCAATCAAAACAGGAAATTGTTGATGCCTTGGAAAAGCTTTTGTGAGAGCGTCAGTGCATTCTTGAATAGTAGCTCGGTATTTGATTGCCTCTATAGTCGCACTTAACAAATTACCCTGCCTTTTTTGAGCTACTCTGCTGAGATTTTTAAGGGCGCGTCGAACTTTCATATCGTCACGACAAAGCTTCATTGCCTTTATTTTAGTTGTTTGCTGTAAACGAATCACATCTGAGTCAAAATTAAGACTCTCAGTCTTGTGCGTAATATTATCCGCACCAACAACTTTCTGTTTTCCAGAGTCAAGGTTAGCCTGAGTTTTTGCAGCACGTGTCTGAATTAATTTCTGAATCAAGCTGTCATCAAGGGCCTTTAACATTCCGCCCGCAGAGTCAATGTGATTGAAAACAGCTTTGACTTCATCAATGACTTCTGCCGTAATTTTTTCCATCATGTAGGATCCGGCCCATGGGTCAATGACATTGCAGATGCCAGTTTCTTCCTGCAAAATTCGCTGAGTGTCCCTTGCCACCTTTGATGATTGTTCGGTAGGCAATGAGTAGGCTTCATCGTAGGAGTTGGTATGTAGAGACTGAGTACCGCCAAACGCCGCTGCCATGGCCTGTGCTGTCGTACGGGCAATATTATTCAATGGATCTCCTGCAACCAAAGACCAACCCGAGGTTTGGCAGTGCATTCTGAGTGCCTTTGCTTTTTTGCTGGTTACGCCATAGCTTTCAAGCAATTCGGTCCATATCAATCTGGCCGCTCTCAGTTTTGCAATTTCCAGGTAAAAGTCAGAACCTACGCAGAAGAAAAATGTGAGATGCTCACAGAATTTATTGATGTCCCAGCCTTGCTTGATTGCATACTCAATATAGGTTTTTGCATTAGATAGGGTTAACGCAAGCTCAAGCACAGGGTCAGCACCCGCTTCCTGAAAGTGATATCCAGAAATAGACATGGAGTTGAACCTGGGGATATTCTGGGCGTTGTACTCAACGATATCCGCAGCGATTCTGAGTGACATCTCTGGCGAGAAAATATAAGTATTTCTTACCATAAATTCTTTCAGAATATCGTTTTGGATCGTCCCGCTGAGGTCCGCCACATTAAAACCAAGCTCATCTGCTGCAACAATATAGGCCGCCATGATTGGCAATACAGCACCGTTCATGGTCATTGAAACTGAGATGTCATTCAGTGGTATCCCAGCAAGGAGCTCCTTCATATCTTCAACGCTATCAATGGCAACACCTGCTTTGCCAACGTCTCCAGCTGCATGAGGGCTGTCGGAGTCCCACCCTCTATGAGTAGGCAGGTCAAATGCAACGGAAAGGCCTTTGGCCCCATTGCCTACGGCATTACGGTAGAGCTGGTTTGTTGTCTTGGCATCACCAAATCCCGCATACTGCCTTATTGTCCACGGCCTTTGTGTATACATGGTCGGGTATGGACCACGTAAAAAAGGTAACTCACCTGGTTTACTATTCAGATGGGTAATCCACTGCAAGTCCTCAGCTGTATATAAGGGCTTATACTTAAATCCGGTTTCAATATTTAACCCAGACTCAGGGGTTTGAATAAGGCTAGGTTGCATGTTTTGCCCTTCTCTTGATCGTAAAGACATCCGCAATTTTGACGTTCTGGTTATTTACGACCTCACACCAATGCAGTAGTGTATCCGTCGACAACTCCACTGAGCCTAAAGTAATGGTCAATGAGTCACCAACATTGATGTTGCCGTAGTAGTAAAGCTCACGAGAATCCAAGGCCCATAACTCATCACCTCTAAACCACTCCCACTCAGCCTTATCGATATAGTTTTGGAAGCTTGCGAAGTACAGGAAATTGGCTCCATTAAAATCTGAGTGTGGGCAAGGAGTATAGGTCAGGGCATGTTTCTTTCCGGTGTAGTACCGCTTAATGCCCATATGCTCGACCCAATTACCGCTTCTAGCCATCTTTGCAAAGGCGACCCACTCATCCAGCTGTTCACGATCCCCATTAAACTCCGTAGGCTCTGCCTTAAAGCTCGCTCTTGTGACAGATTGATTGTTCTTGAATTCACGGCGGAACACGAAAGTGGAGAGCATCGTTACCTGAGCACATTGAAAGCTTCTGGACGTGACAGTATGCTCTCCCAGGTATCTAGCTGGCCCAACCCTGGCAACCTCTGAGCGTATCGAAAAGGACTGATTCTCATCGATACCCTCCAGTGATTTAGACTTAATCTTTACCGCAGTAAACGCCGCATATGCTTTGTTCCCAGATAGATCAAAGAACTCAGGTAACTCTTGGTTATTGAGCTCAGCCAACCCCAACCAATGGCGATGACCACACTCTTTGAGCAACCAGTTCTCTGATAGCCCCTCATAAGACAATTGAGGCATGCCAGCGATGTAGACTTCTTCTTGCAAACTCATACTCCTTAAGCAGCTTCCTTAGCTTCGATCTTTGATTTGGCTGAACTAATCGCTTCGGAAATATATTTGGCATCACGATCAATGCCTGAGAATCTGCCTGACCCCCAAGTGTAGAGCCATGGCAATCCAAGGAAGTAAAGCCCCGCTTGTGGAGTGATCCCACGTGTATGGGATGGATAGCCACGGCCAGTAAATATAGGCGCATCGATCCAGCTAAAATCTGGTCTGAAGCCAATGCACCAGACAATGCTTGTAATACCAGAGTTAGCCAGGTCTAACTCTAAGTTTTCCTTTTCAGGCTTCCATACAGGTGCATAGCTAGAGGAAGCTGGCGCATCAATATTATTTTCTGCAATGTATTTATCAATTGTCTGATTAATACGGTTATAGACGGCATCGGCCTGATCTAACAACTCGCTCAAATTGCCGCTAAATTCAAATACACCATCTTTGAAGTCATTCAGGAATCCAAATAACTGCATGCCTTCGCTGGCAAATCTACGCAAGTCGATATCTCTACCGCCATCGCGACCAGTTACATAATGGTTGGTGTTATCACGCACACCTTCGCGTAATGGATGCTGGTCAACTGGTAAGTCGTAGTAGTTCATATCTGCCAACCAATCCACTACATCTTTACCCCTGTAGAAGCGAGCGCATCTTGGAGCATCCCCAACGGCCAGGAACACTTTACGGCCGGCCAAATGTAGGTCCTCTGCGATTTGAGCACCTGATTGACCGGAGCCAACAACCAGAACAGCCCCCTCAGGTAGCATGCTCGGGTTGCGATATTGCTCCGAGTGAATTTGTTTAACGGTTGCCGGAATTCTTTCCGCCATTCTTGGAATAATCGGCACATGGTAGCCACCTGATGCCACAACTACTTGGTCAGCCGTGTACTCACCATCAGACGTTGTCACAGCAAAACCGCCTTGAGGAAGAGATTTCACTTGTTTAACCTCAACGCCCTCTTTGATTGGTGGGTTCACATGCTTAATGAAGCCATCCAGGAAGGCAATGATTTCCTCTTTAACCATGAAGCCGTGAGGATCGGCGCCACTATAGGAGTAGCCTGGTAAGTTACATTGCCAGTTAGGTGTCACAAGACAGAATGTGTCCCAGCGTTGTGTGCGCCATGCATGAGTTGCCGTATGCTTTTCAATGACCAGGTGATCAGTGTTTGTCTGCTGCAAATAGTAGCTGAGTGATAATCCAGCTTGGCCGCCGCCGACCACGATCACAGAGAAATGGCTTTTGTTGAAGGTTAAATTCGATTGAATTGTGTTGTTCATGTTCTTTCCTCAGTAATGATTAATGGCTTGGTTTAAAGGTCGTTCTCAGTAATTCTTCTGATGAGAATTTTTGATCCTTTAGGGAAGTTGCCTTTCGCAACCAAGTCCTCAATGGTTTTTAATTGATCTGCCGCAGCTGAGCAGCTGTATCCATATTTAGCCCTGACTTTTTCAGACGCTTGTGCCAGTCCCTCTCTCACTTTTTCCATGAAGACGTCAACTTCATAAGACTCGCCCTCAACTAAGAACTGTTTGATCACTGTTGAAGGTGAGTAGCATTGGGACCGGCTTTCATCTGGCCAGACAACATTAAAATAAACGCTAGGCATAGGTTCTCCTTTTCGAGCTTTAAGCCTCAGTCAGTCCGCACTGACAGAGGGCAAAATAAAATTATTAGTATTCAAATCCCAGAGGGTTTCTGTATTGCCTTGATAGCCAAGAGTGACTAATTTCGTATTGTTGATACTTCCAATTTCCTGGCAGGCAATGAATCTGTCTTTGAACTTCTTGATGACGGCGTCACTGTTCTCTGGTCTGACCGACAAAATGAAACCAAAGCTTGGGAACGCAGATAACCAACGCAGCATAGGAACGTCTGCAGGAATTGGTAATGCATCCAGGTTTATATGGGCTCCAGCCTTTGAGCACTCCAGCAGCATGATGGATGTACCTATGACACCAGCCATGCTGATATCTTTAGCGGCATCACATAGTCCCTCTTCCGCCAGCGTTGGAAGTATTTCGAGATCGCCCCTCAGTCTTTCTGAAGAGGCCTTTGTTGATGCATTCCAATACGGATATGCGCTTTCAAACTTGCCTCGCATATCGATAGCCATCAGAAGCTTGTCGCCAGGGCGCGCATTAAAGCTTGATAATAATTTCTTGGCCTTGCCCAAAATGGATACTGCTAACTGGCCTTGATTAGACCTGACGTTAGAGTGCCCACCGACAATAGGAACACCATAAGCTTTTGAGGCTTTTGCCATACCCTCGACAATGGCTTTAGCATTGATGGCTCCCTCGCTCCAGAGAGCATTCACCACCGCTAATGGCCGCCCGCCCATGGCATAGATGTCACTGATATTCACCATGACTCCGCTGTAACCGGCAAACTCTGGCATTTCCCGGACAAACTCGCCAACGAGGCCTTCGATAGCAAACAGGAGATATTCATCACCATCAGGAATCGCGGCACAATCGTCGCCAATCAGAATGTCCTGGGCTGAGTTAACAGGTACAACCTTGTTTAAATAACCAAGCACATCTGAAATATCGTGTTTATGTTGGAAGAACCTGCTTGCCTTCAGTGACTTCACAATTTCATTGAGAGCCATGATCAACTCCTGGCCTGAATCACGAAGCCTTCAGTTGGCTTTTTAAAGGCGGGATACTTATCCAACCGGGCTTGCATCAAGTGATGCGAGCGGTTGAGCAGCGTCTCCTGCTGTAAGATGTCCCAATGCAAGCGTCTGAACAAGGGTACGTTTTGACTTTGAACATGCGCTAAAAAGGTCGTGCAACCGACCCAGTTCGCGCTACTCACAGCCAGCTTGATAAGCGAAGCGCCAAGCTTTCCTTGAGACCTGAACTTTTGATGAACTGCAAGGCGTGATCCGTACCAAACGCCAGGCTCATCCTCATGGATACGCACCGTGCCTACTACAGCATCTGGGTGACCAGCTTCACATGACAGGGCGACGATAATTTGCGCTTTTTCATCAATCGCATCTTTATCATTGCCATCAAAGATGCCCTGCTCTTCGCAAAAAACATCTTTACGAATTTGCATTGCTTGCTCAATCTCCCATGCCGAGGTTGCCCATTTGATCAGATACTCAACCGGCTGATATTTGGGAAATTCCGCATAAATTGGGTAATCAAAACTTGAATGGTCGCCTTGTAGAGAAGAATCAAGCATGTTCCACCTCATATGTAGACAGAGATGAACAGGCGCCACATTTACCACAACCCGCTTTGATGTCCTCAGAGGTCATTTTTGCCCGTTTGAGCATGCCACCCAAAGGTTCCAGAATCGAGCGCATAAAGTCTGGCGTTGGGGCCGGATGGTCTTCGAGAGGGGTTCCTGTGATGGGTACAAAAGGCACAACGAAAGGATAAACTCCGATGTCGATCAACTGTTCTGACATGCTCAAAATAGCCTCTTTGCTATCACCCAGGCCGGCAAGGATGTATGTATTCACCTGGCCTCGACCAAATACTGCAACAGCGGCTTCGAAGGCTTCAAAATACTTATCCAGGCTTACTTGAGCTTTCCCGGGCATGACTTTCTCTCTAACTTCTTGGGTCACTGCCTCCAAATGCAGGCCAATTGAATCAACGCCTACATCTTTCATGCGATTAAACCAATTAAGATCCTCTGGTGGTTCGCATTGAACTTGAACAGGCAGATCTACTGCAGCTTTAATGGCTGCGACACTTTCACACAGAATTTTGGCCCCACGGTCATCCGTTGCAGGTGTGCCTGTTGTTAAAATCATGTGTTTTACACCGTCAAGGCGAACGGCTGCACTTGCAACCTCCGCTAATTGACTTGGCGTTTTATAAGGAATCGTTCTTCCAGCAGATAACGACTGGCCAATCGAACAAAATTTGCATGACTGCTTTTTACTTTCGTATCTCACACATGTTTGAAGCACAGTTGTCGCTAACACATCAGCGCTATGCAATGTCGCAATATGTGAGTAAGGAATGCCGTCCTCTGTTTTCAGATCGTAGAACTTAGGTGCCTTTGGAAAGCTAATCTCAGCGATGGGTATAATCCCCTTCAACAGCTTACTTACACCTGCTTGATCCGGAATATCAGCCTTGAATGATGAATTCCATGCTGTATTCGTATGCACCGGCACCATGACAGTGACACCATCAATCGTGACCGCCTTATGATCAGAAGGACCCGCGCCACCTCGCCTGCTAGAGGCACCAATGTTTGGTTGTTCTAATCGCAGACCAATGGACTGCAATTCAGTAATGAGTTGCTGTTTAGTTTGAACTGCCAAGCTTGTCTTCATTTTTCAACTCCTCTGCGATGTGCATTTGTTCGTTTTGTGGTCGCCCCTCGTTCATTGGAAATATTGTTTTTGTTGGCGTGTCATTAATCGCCAGGCTTAACAGCTCCGGTCGTGAGTAATGACCGACGGAGTCCATCATTCTTTTTCGCTTAGTGATTAAGGACATATCCAAGTCAGCAATCACCATGCCCTCGCCTTCTCTTAATGGATCAGCTAAGTGCTGCCCTTCTGGCGAAATAATTGCGGTGTTACAGCCACCTCTTAATGCTTTTTGCATTTTGGGGTCATCCGTAATTGATTTGATCTGATCATCTGTCAGCCAGCCCGTCGAATTGATCACGAAGCAACCAGATTCAAGTGCGTGGTGGCGAATAGTGACTTCCATTTGATCGGCGAAAATTTGACCAACCATGGAGCCTGGGAATTGAGCACAATGAATTTCTTCATGCTGTGTCATCAGTGAATATCTAGCTAATGGGTTGTAATGCTCCCAGCAGGCAAGTGCGCCGACACGACCAACTTTGGTATCAACGACTTTCAGCCCAGCCGCATCGCCCTGCCCCCATATCATTCGCTCATGATAAGTGGGTGTAATTTTTCTTCGCTTGAGCAGCACTTCACCGCTAGCATCGAAGATTAATTGAGTGTTGTATAAGCTGCCGTTGTCACGCTCATTGACGCCTAACACGACAACCATTTGATTGGTCCTGGCACGCTCTGAAATTGCCTGGGTAATCGGGCCAGGTATCACGACACTCTTCTCATAAAGCTTCAAATGCTCAGCACCGGCAAGCACTGGCGGAGTAATGAAGGAGAAGTATGGGTAATAAGGGAGAAATGTTTCAGGGAAGACGATAATTTGTACCCCCTTGGCACCTGCCTCATCAATGACACTACAAACCTTCTTCGCAGTTCCATCAGCCGATTCAAAATCAGGAGTAATCTGAACTGCTGCCGCCTTAATAATTCGCTTTTCTGACATCGTGATACCTATCCCTTATTTAATTACACAGTCCTAGATTTAATTACACAGTCCAGGTGTCGATAATCACAGCGTTGTCACGCACGTGTAACAGCTTCAAATCCAGAACATCCAGAGGATTGATTGGGCGAATGCCTTCGATCAATGCAGGCTCACCATGACCGTACAGCGCTTGCAATGCAAAACGGCATGCATAGACCTTCCCACCTTCAGCCATGAACTTTGTCAGCTGACGATTGAAGTTCAAGTGGCCAGGAAATGCCTCATCACCCAACTTTGGAAAGCCGCGTTGAACACCGAGAGTTACACCTGGGCCGTAGAGTAGAATGGATGTCTCAAAGCCTTTGCGTTGCAGGCGAGTTGCTTGCAGCATGTTTACAAAGCCGATGGAGCCTTCGAACGCTACTGTGTGGAAAGTCACCAAAGCCTTCTGACCTGGCTCCGCTTTTACGTCTTCAAATACCTTCTCTTCAAAATCAACGAAAAAGTCTCCGTCTTGATGTTTGGGTGCTGTGATTGCAGGCATTTTTTTCTCCATAAATGATTTTCAAAATGAAAAGAACTCATTTTCTCTTCACAGTGACAATAGCAATCGGTATGCCATCAATTAATTTAAATAATGCAATCAATTTGCAATCAATATGAAATAAATTGGTATTGATCGGCAGTAATTTTTTTAGGAAATTTGGTTGGTTATTTACCGCCCGCCAACTGGAAGCCCATGCGCACCAAATTGATTCAATGCGCACCATTTTGGATGCACTTGTTTGGATCGCCTGAATAAAAAAAGCCCGACGTTAGGCCAGGCAAAGAGAGAGGTTTGAGAATCTTTAAAATTAGAACTGCAGCTGAACGCCAAGTGTTACCTTGTTCTCGTCTTTAGCGTTTGAGTAGTCATTTTTAGTGTAAGTGGCACTTAACCGTGCATTGTGACCATCAATCACGTAGTGCACGCCGTAATCGTATTGCTTGGTTTCACTGGAGAGCACGTCGACCGACAGAGCGCCGCCATCACCCTTTGTTGAGTCAGCATCAAACTTTTGATATCTGAAGTAAGGTTGCAGCTTTCCCCAACCAATCTGCTGAGGGAATAATAAGGCTGATGAAAACAGATAGGCTTTGCCTTGCTTGATGCCACCAACGTTTGCAGTCAAGCTTGGAGTAGAGGTTAATAGTGATTTTGATACATCTGATCTCCCATCAGTATCGAATTTATATATGCCCGCCTCTACATCGAGAAAGCCGAAACCAACATCCTTTTCCCAAAGCAAATCTGCGTTATATGCCAGGTAATCGCCTTTTAAATTTGCACTGCCCACACCATTCTTTTGATATTGAGATGCAAAGCCGATAGATAAGTAATCCTTCCCATAGAAGGTACTGGCAGTGTAGTAAGCTGGGGTCATGCCCTCACCCCAAAAGTCATATTGCACACGCCCTGCATAGAGCAAATTATCATCTTCACTGGAGGCGCCTTTGAAGTTGTTGTGCCCCTCAAAGGATCCAACTGAGTAGATTAAATGCTGGTCAATCAATTTACCCCACACGGTCACACCAGTATCACGGCCAGCCAGCTGGCTTGGATATTGAGCAACAACACCTGGATACAGCCAGGAGGACAGAAAGTATGGTCCATCCAAGTTGGAACGATCGCTTGGTGTTAGCATGCGCCCAGCCCAAAGATTGAATTCGGGTGCAAACTCAAATTGCGCGATCGCCTCATAGATTTCAAAATTCTCACCAAGTTTAGAGCCGCCGGTTGTGCTTTCAGCACCATGTGTGCCTTCAAGGTTCAGTGTGCCTTTAATAACCCTATTCAACTGGGCACTGGTGTAGATACGAGTACTATATACATCGAAATCATTGGAGCGAGATTTGCCATCTGCGGCACCATCTGAAGCTGAAGTGTAAGCAGCTCTTAAGCCTAAGCCCAAATGGAGAAATTTATCTTCACCAAAGCTAATAGTGGCACCAGCATGAGCATTACTGGCAACCATCCCGAGCATCGCCTGGGCAAGGACTAACTTTAGTTTAGTTTTTGAAACTGCATTCTTTTTCATAGGCTCTACATTCCCTGAGTTAATAGTTAAGTGATAAACGCACCTGGAGATGCGCTAACCCAGTTCAGCAACAGCCATGCCATTTACTTTTTAACAAAAAGCAATCAATATGCAATCATATTGATATATTATTGCTAATAGGACTTTAAGTTTTTTTATCGATTTATTGAAAGAAATATTGCTCCTCGGCTAGAAGTGATTTCATGGTTCAATTAGGTGCAATATTGAAAGTTTGGTCGCCACAAAATGGTGCCAGTGCAGTATAAAAGTCGATACATGCTTTTTAGATTTCTAGGGAAATAAAAGATGGCCCCGAATATTCAACACTGGATAAAGCGCTTAAAAGATAGCAACAAACCTGCATATCTACTTGTGGCAGATTTGATAGAAGAGGATATAAGCAACGAAAGATTACGTCCTCGGGATCAATTACCTACCCTAAGAGAGCTGTCTCAATTTCTAGATTTAAATTACACAACGATATCCAGAGCTTACAGTGAAGCTAAACGCCGTGGCCTCATAGACTCTCAAGCCGGCTCAGGCACCTTCATCAAAGGTAAACCTCCAGCATTTAAACTAAGAGATGGCAGCAGCATTGCAATGACCATGAACATGCCACCAGAACCCATGTCCGTGGCACAAAAGATCAAGGAAGATGCTGCAAGAATAGTTTCAAATGCCGACCTATACGACCTGTTGAGATACCAAGACTTTGGAGGCACTCCAGAAGAAAGACAGGTGGCCGCCTCATGGTTGAAACAATACGTTCCCACCTGCGGCGCAGAGCAAGTTCTGGTGTGCCCTGGCATACACTCGGTACTACTAGCATTAATGACCAACTTAGCTAGACCAGGGGAAACCATCTGTGTCGAGGACCTGGTCTATCCGGGCATTAAGGCGATTGCAGCTCAACTGGGCATCACTCTGTTATCCATTCCTAGTGATAAAGACGGGCCCGTAGTTTCTGCTTTTGAGGAAGCTTGTAAAACCAAGAGAATCAAAGGCTTCTATTGCAATCCCACCATTCAAAACCCAAGCACATTGACGATGACCAAACATCGGAGGGAAGCTCTTGCTGATGTTGCGATCCGCTTTAACGTTCCAATTATTGAGGATGACGCGTATGGCATGCTACCAACTGACAGATTGGACACTATCGCAAGCATCGCCCCAGAGGTGACCTGGTATATCAGCGGCTTTTCCAAGTGCTTTGGTGCAGGACTTAGAACTGCCTTTGTCGCAGCCCCTTCTCAAAGACAGGCGCAACGTTTAGCAGGCTCTTTAAGAGCCACATCTGTAATGTCTAGCCCCATCACTAATCTATTAATTACCAATTGGATCAAGAATGGCATTGTTGATGACATGCTGAAGGCTATTCGATCTGAGTCGGCAACTCGTGTCCGCTTGGCCAGTCGCATATTAGATATGTGGCAATTCATGTCACACCCGGAAGGATTTCATATATGGCTTCCAGTGCCCAATACAACAGGGTGGAGCCCATCCGAACTTGCTGTTCATTTAAGATCTAATGGTATTAGCGTCGTATCTAGTTCCGCATTCTGCACGGATAATAATCCACCAGATGCCGTCAGAATTTGCTTAGGTGGCCCCACTACAAGAGAAGAGTGTGAGCACAGCTTGAAAATTATAGCCGATACATTGGAGTACCCTCATCATATGCACCTGCAGATTATGTAAAGCATGTATGAATGGGTAAAGCAACTCATGAACAAATGGCCTCTAGCTCTATTCTTTTAAAAGAATTCACGAAGTAAATATTACTTCGTGAAGTTCAACTGATTGTTTTAAATTGAAATATGTTCACGAACTTACTCAGAGTTCAGAGAAGTTAAATTAATGTTGTGGCTATTCATCCAGCTGTTCAGGCAAGAACGCAAGATGCTGAATTTGACAGATGCTTAATCTGCACCGTCTGAGTGTTCGTCGAAGATCTCTCTGAAACGATTGGCGAGTTTTTTGAATGCATTGAGTATGCATGGATCAAAGTGTTCAGGCTGCGTACGGCCGTCGCCTTGCATGATAATTTGCAACGTATGCTCGTGTGAGTACGCTGGCTTGTATGGGCGTTTGCTACGCAGCGCATCATAGACATCGCTCATCATCATGATGCGTGCTGATAATGGGATTTGTTCTTGTTGCAGACCATTCGGATAGCCGGTGCCATCCCAGCGCTCGTGATGGTTTAAGGCGATTTCTGCACCCATGATGGTAAATGGTGAGGTACTTTTGCCGTGCCCTAAAATACTATTGCCCAAGACAGTGTGGGTTTTCATCACTTCCCACTCCTCATCTGTGTGTGGGCCCGGTTTGAGTAAGATATGGTCCGGGATACCAATTTTGCCGACATCATGTAGCGGGCTGGCATGATATATCGTATCAATAAAATTTGAGTCCATGCCCAAATCTGTTGCCAGTTCTTTGCAGTAAAAGGCGATGCGGTGAATGTGCTCGCCGGTTTCTTTATCCCTGAACTCTGCCGCACGCATAATGCTGAACATGGAGTCAAAGTAACTGGTGAGCAATTGCGCGGTCCGCTCTTCTACCTGTATTTCCAGTGTATGGCTATAATCGGTCAGGAAGTCGTTATATTCCTTTAGTCGCAGCAAGTTACGCACTCTGATCCAGAGCTCGGCCCTGTCTATGGGTTTGGTGACAAACTCTTCAACACCACATTGCAGGGCGCGCATTTTGGACGTGCGGTCTATCAATGCCGTGAGCATAATAATCGGAATGATTTTTGTCGCTTCATTATTTTTTAATTGTTCAGCCAGCTCGAAGCCGTTCAATACCGGCATCATGGCATCCAGCAGAATCAGGTCTGGTTGATGGCTTAAGGTCATTTCGAGCGCCATTTTGCCATCGTGGGCTTGCAGTGTGGCGTAGCCTTCAGCGGTGAGCAAGGCTTCCAGGAAGGCACGATTGTTTTCTTCATCATCGACAATCAGAATGGTTTTACGCGTGACTTTCATATCCATGTGATGGGTCCCCTGCAAGCGTATTTTCTGGTGATGTCTGCTTTAAAGTAAGGCATCTACTGTTTGCAGAAACTCTTTATAGCGGATAGGTTTTGCGATATAGCTGTCGCACCCTGCCTGGCGCATTTTCTCTTCATCCCCCTTCATGGCAAAGGCCGTGAGCGCGATGATTTTGATATGACTGGTTTGAGCATCTTCTTTAAGCAGTCGTGTCGCGGTCAGGCCATCCATGCCTGGAAGCTGAATATCCATGAGGATCACTGCGGGTAACAGGCTACGTGCAATGTCCAGGCCATCCAGCGCGTTAACGGCCTGTAGTACCTCGTGTCCAGAGCTTTCAAGCAGCAGTTGCGCCAGTTTCATATTGTTAGGATTGTCTTCAACGATGAGTATTTTCGCCATGCCCACCCTCTCTTCTTGATATTACGGCTGCTTGGCCTGGCCAGCCAATGCGCGATGCACTTCGCTTAAGAAGTTGCCATGATTAAATTCAGATTTTTCGAGGACGGCTAATACATGGCCTTTAAGCACGTGGTGTTCTGCTGGTGCCAGGAATTTTGAGGTGACGATAATGATAGGGATTTTTGCCGTACGTTTGTCCTGTTTTAGCTCTTCGACCACCTCAAAGCCATTAACTTCCGGCATCATTAAATCCAGGATGATTAGGTCTGGTTTCTGTTGTTTTGCAATTTGAGCGGCCTCATGGCCGCCATAAGCACGCATCACCGAGTATCTGGCATGCTCAAGATAAGACGAAATAATTTCTACGGCTTTAGGGTCATCGTCGACAACCAATACCTTCACGCTGGCTTGATTGTTGATTGGGGATGTCAATCCCAGCTTGCCAAGCGCTGTATGTAAATCATCGGCAGAAACGGGTTTTTGTAATACCTGAGCTGCGCCGAGTGATAGGCCTCGGTTGCTGTCCGCGACAATAGACAGGATCACTACCGGAATATGGGCCAGCTTCTGATTAGCCTTGAGCTTTGTCAAAAATTCCCAGCCATCCATGCCTGGCAGCAAAATATCCAGCGTAATTAAATCAGGTGGCGCACCATCGGCCAAAATAGCCAGGGCAATTTCGGCGGTGGCTGCACGCGTCACACGGCAATGGTCAGATTCCAGTTGCAACCTGATCAAGTCGGCGGCACGGTCATCATCCTCCAGAACCAGCACATGCGGTGACTCTTTATTTAATAATTGACCGGCGGTCTCTTTAGCCTGATGAATGGTATTTTCAGGTGCCAGCAGATTGACTTTATATTGCAGCCAGACCGTGAATGTACTGCCCTCCCCTGGCGTGCTGCGGACGGCGACTGCGCCGCCATGCAGCTCTGCCAGCTTGCGCACGAGTGCCAGCCCTAGCCCTGTGCCCTCAAAACGCCGGGAAAGCGTGCTTTCTAGTTGAACAAAGGGTTGGAATAGACGCTCAATGTCCTGCGCCTCAATGCCTATCCCGGTATCGGTAATGGCAATCTGAATGAAGTGTTGCGCGTTACCTATGGGCGATATCTGGTGTGACGGAATGTCTTTGGTCTGCTCAAGTACGGCGGCACGCTCAAGCAAGCTGGCTTGCAAGGTTATCTGCCCGCCTTCAGGCGTAAATTTAACGGCATTGGACAGCAGATTATAAATAATCTGCTTCACCTTTCGTGCATCCAACCACGCATTGCCTAAGTCTTCCGATAAGTCCGCTTGCAGTTTGATATGTTGCGTAGTGGCTTTTTCCTTAACAATAGAGAGGCTGTTTTGCAGCAGCACTTTAACGTCGGCGATTTCAGGTTCAAGCTCCATGCGGCCTGCTTCTATTTTTGACAAATCCAGTACATCATTAATCAATGACAGCAGGTGCTGCCCGCTTTCAAAAATATCGCTGATATACTCTTTTTGCTTGTCTGCTAACGGCCCAGTTAAGCCATCCCGCAGGATCTCGGAGAAGCCGATAATGGCATTGAGTGGCGTTCGTAGTTCATGCGACATGGTGGCCAGGAATTCAGATTTCATGCGGTCTGCTTCGAGTAGCTGTTCGTTTTTTGAGCCGATTTCTTCACTACGCAGGTGCAACTGTTCGGCCAGTAATTTGAGGTCACCATATTGCTGAATATTATGCAGCGCGACACCAAGCTGCGCAGCCAAGCGCTCGATAAAGGTTTGGTCGCGCTCGGTAAGGCTTTGAGTGGCTGCAAGCACCAGTACGGCCAGGCGCTTTTCCTGGTAGGTCACCGGGCAGATGATGATGCCAGCTGGCTTGATAGATACCAGCCCGGCTTCAATGGTCAGTGATGGTAACTCGTTGGTATCGCCCAGTATCAGTGTCTGGTTCTTTTGAATGGCCTCCCCGATCACGCCATGCCCCAATTTAAACTCATTGAGGATATCGATCGGGGCCGCATGCGTGCTCTCCAGCTGATAGCAGCCACTCCATTCATCATAACCATAAATGGCCGAGACCGGCAGCGCATGGTTGTTGGCTAGAATGTCCAGCATGCCGGTCAAGATTGTTGCGCGGTCATCATTGGCATTGAATAACCTTAAAACCTCGCTATGGGTTTGGTCATAAATAGCTGCGTTGGTCAGGTCGACTTGAATCTGTTTAAAGTCGCTGACATTGCGTGCAACCATCGATAAATGTGACGGCATTCCATCCACATCCCGATGCGCCACGATGACTTGTGACACAGGAATCTGTATGCCGGCGCGGGTAATATAAGCAGACTCGCCACTCCAGACGCCACTGCTTAACGCAGCAGGGATTGCTTGATGATGGATTAAATCAGTCGCCCAGTCTGGCCGTATGTGCGAAATCGCCTGAGGTGTGATTTCTTCCTGTTCACCAATGCCCAGGAGCTTGCGCCCGCCGCTATTCAGGTAAAAGAAATCTCCCTGCAGATTTGCGTTGGCGATGAGGTCAGGCGAAGCATCAAGGATATCCGTGAGTCGTTTTTGCTCTGTGGAGGCTTGTTTGCGGATATGCAGGTCCCGCTGAATACGCCAGATCAGCAGTGGGAAAAAAATTAAAATGGCAATAGACATGACCGCAAGCAGCGTTAGCAGGTCTTTGGCGTGGCTCTGTTCAGATTGTGTACGGTCAGTGAGCAGGTTCTGCTCTTCAAGTGACATTGCACTAAAGACACCACGAATCTCAAGCATGTCTTCCCTGCGGATATAGTCTTTACGCAGAGTCTCTTTTAGTTTATCGGCCGAAGTGGTGCGCGCAATCTCGATAATGTGATTAAAGTAAATAATCCGCTTATCAATCAGTTGCCTCAATTGGGTAATTTGCTGCTGCTGGAAGTAGTTATCTTTGGTCAGTACGGCAAGCTCGGTGACATCTTTTTGTAAGTCAGCCAGTGCCGCGTCGCGGCGTGTAATAGAGCTATCATCAGCCGTGAGCAGGAAGCCGCGTTGTGAAACTTCTAGTTGATTGAATAGCACCAGGCCTTTATCCAGCTTGGAAATGACCTCGTTAGTATGGCTGACCCAGCGGTTATTTTCAGCGAAACGCTGCAGGTAGACCATGCTGGTAATACCAAGCAAAACGAGCAATACAAAGAAACTGATGAATCCATAAATAATGACGGATTCCAGCGCCCACAGCTCTTTCTTTTTCGAACTCATACCAATGAAACCTTGCCGTTCAACATTATGACTCCTTCTTGTTTTTAACTTCAAGGATCAATCAGTTCCGGTGCTCGCACTGTAGAGCTATTAAATACTAAATTAAGAAAACACGTAAGTATTTTATTTGTATCAATTAAATTATGTGAGTAATAGGATATTGGGAAATAGTCGCAGCGCTTGCGCAGGGATATCTGCTCTTCTCCGGCTAAGATCGACTGAGATAAGGCAAAGCATGAATCAGGCGCGGCAATAAAAAAAGGGCTACAAGAGCCCTAAAAGTCACGAGAGGGTGACGTTGCTACTATTCGGATTTGCGGCGTGCGATGCTGCTGATGAGTAGCATGCCTGCCATCAGCAATGCGTATGCGTCGGATTCCGGTACGGCGCTGGCGACATAGCTAATACCACTGACATAAGTGTTGACTTGCAGGTAGCCGACTTTATCGCTGCCTGTGTAGTTGATATATGCGGCGCCCAATACGTCGGTCTTGTCATCATTCTGGCCGATATAGTCATAGGTTTGTGTTTGGTTGTTCCACACAGCGTCGTAACTGGCATTAGCACTGATGCTGGAATAACTGCTTTGTGAGCCTGAATTACCTGATGGCTGCGTCCCCCATACATTCAGCACTGAGGAGGCGCTGGCAGCTTCATTGCCCCAGCCATCCTGGTAACCTACGGTTGTGCTGGCAGAGGCGCTCACATTGGCGCTGAACACCACGCCGGTATACGCGCCCAGTGTAAACGTATCGTAGTTGTAATAAGGCGCGTAAGAGCCGCCCTGAAAATAGCAATAGTTGCCAGCCACGGTGGTGCCGTCAGCATAGCCATAAGAGGCCATGCTCATACCATTAATATTGGTTTCATCGCCACCACTGCTAATGCTTGATGTGGCCGCACTGTGCGCAGTGCTTGTACTTGAGCTGTTGTTTGAACCAATATAGGTGCCCAATGCACCATTAGTTGGGAAATTACCATTGGCCGTGTCATAAGCATAGACATAGGTGTAGTTACTGTAGCCGTAGTAGGTATTATTGCCCCAGTTAATGCTGGGCAAAATGCTGTCTAGCGGGTTTAAATCAATCAGGGTCACCGTCACCGGCCCCAATGTGGCTGTTGCATAACTCATCGCCTGTGCGCCTTGAGACACAAGCGCCAGTGAGACTGCTGCTGCCAGCAAACCAAATTTAGCGCGCATAACCTCTTCTCCTCAAGTAGTAAATCTATTGAATATCAATGACATCTATAAAGATCATGCGCAAGTGGATTCATGGATTTGTTATATCTTCCCTCACCTATGCACAACACTTGTTAACATTTTACATTAATTAATATAACATATGTAAATATTTGGTTGTTGATGGTGGGAGGAATAAATGGGTGCATGAGGGGAAGCTATGCGCCGGTTCAATGGCCGATTGGTTAATCATCAATGAGGTCTATGTTGCGGTAGGCTTGAAAAGCAAAAAGGGCTCAAAGAGCCCTTTTAAAACTGCTTAAATAAGCGAGCGCTTATTTAGTTTTACGACGAGTAACCAAACCCATCAAACCCAAACCAGCCAGCATCAAAGCGTATGTATCCGCTTCTGGTACTGGTGTCAGTGGATTGATGTTAAAGCTGACATTGAAGTCACCGCCCAAAGAACCAGACAGTTTGCCTGTGGCAGTCAGGAAATAAGTACCAGCAGCCAGGTTAGTCAATGTGGTCACGGCTTCGCCGTTTGCATCATAAAAACCATAGTTCATGAATGTTACGTCATACTGTGCATTGTTGCCTGTGGTGATTTCTGTGATGCTGTATGAAAAATCAGACACCTGAGTCAGGTTGATTTCATAAATATCTTCAAAATATGGGCCTCTGGTATTCAAAGCGCCAGTATTTTTTGTGAAATCTGCATCAGCGATCAGGCGAACGAAATCCAGGCTTTGGCTGGTGGTATAAACGCCAAAGTCTTGCGCTTGTGCTGCAGACATAGATGCAATGCCGAATACGCCAGCGATTGCCATTTTTTTCAAGGTTTGAAACATTATGACTTCTCCAAGGATGAATACTAACTAAAAAACTATAATCATTATTTGTGACAACTGTTAGATACACAATAGTACTAACGGGCTACTCCACGGCTTATTTTTATAATCATAAAACTGCAATTTCAAAATCGCAGCCATTCTAACTGTTTACGCTACATTCTGTAAATCTAACAATCTGTTTTTCAAGATAAAAATGCCATTTTTAGCAATTAAACAAATGCATGACAGTCAATTTAATTGGCTGGTATTTTAAAAAGGGATTAATGCTTTGGCGGCAATTTAAACGTTAAAATACGGTCACCTTGCTTGAAACCAAACAGCGAATTACCGCCACTGACCACCGCAATATATTGTTCGCCATTGATTTGATATGTAATCGGTGGCGCATTGACGCCATACTCCGATGCAAACTGCCATAACGATTGCCCGGTTTGACTGTCATAGGCGGCGAATTTTCCATCGCCCTCCCCGCAAAATAATAAACCGCCCGCCGTGGCCAGCACACCACCTACCAAAGGCTGGCTGGTTTTGTGTTGCCAGGCAATCTGCCCGGATTTAAGGTCAATTGCACTGAGTAAGCCCCAGCGCGCATCGTCTGTTGGTTCGCTGGCAGCATAGCGGATTGGCTTTTCACCTGCGCTGACTTCAGTTTCGTGCACGCTGTATTTGATCGGGCTGTGCATCGCCGCGACATAAGCCTTTTGCTGCTGTTCATCTACGCTGACTGGCGACCAATTGGCACCACCAAGAATGCCCGGGTAGACAATCGTGCCTTCTGCGCTCGGTTTTTTGAATAGGTTGTGTTGTGGTACAAAGGGTGCCGACTTAGCCAGGAATTGCCCGTTGGCACGGTCATGAATATAGAACCAGCCCGTTTTACTCGCCTGGCCGACTGCAGCAATGGTTTTTCCCTGGAGGTTGTAATTAAACAATACTGGCGGGCTGGCCAAATCATAGCCCCATAAGTCATGTGGTACTTGTTGGTAATGCCATTTGTATTTGCCGGTTTCTGTATCCAGGGCGACCAGCGAAACGGTGTAAAGGTTGTCGCCAGGCCTGGAAACATCATTCATTTGCGGCGACGGATTGCCTGTCCCAAAATAGAGGGTATGGCTGGCCGTATCAATGGCTGGTGTGCTCCATGCTGAGCCGCCGCCAAAGCGCGCAGCGTCCGGGTAGTCTTTCAGCGCGGCTTGCTCCGCAGCAACATCTCGATCGAATTGATTATCGTCAGCGGTTTTTGTTGCAAACTGCCCTTCCCAGCCTTGCTTGGGTATCGTGTCAAATTGCCATACCTGGTGACCGTCATTGACATCAAACGCCGCCAGAAAACCTGGGCGGCCATAGCGCCCGGTGACGCCTATCACCGCGCCCAAGGGCGCATCACTGCGCGGGTTGTCGATATGCAGGCCGTAACCAACACCGGTAATACCAATAATGACTTTATGCCGGTATACCACCGGCGCCATAGCGATGCCCACGCCGGTGCCGCCAGTGACTTTACGTGTTTTATTCGGATCCGAGCCACTTAAAGCATCCTGGTGTTCGGTATTCACCTGGTTGCCTGCTACATCAATATCCCACAGCTTTTGCCCGCTTTGTGCATCCAGTGCGATCAGCCTGGCATCCACAGTGCCAATAAAGACCTTGCCTTCTGCCACGGCGACGCCGCGATTGGCTGGGCCACAGCACATTTGCCAATCTGCTTTGCGTTCGTGTGTGTATTTCCATAATGGCTTGCCGCTGGCTGCATCCAGGGCTAATACGTGGTTAAACGGCAGGCTGACATACATGATGCCATTCACCACAATAGGCGTGGCCTGAAAGGTTGCCTTCACGCCTGTTTCGACAGACCAAGCTGGTTGCAATTGGGATACATTGTTTTGGTTGATCTGCGACAGCGCTGAAAAACGCTGCGATGCCATATTTAAACCATAACTTGGCCAATCCACCTGGTTATTGTGTTGTGCCTGCGGCTTGGTCGCTTGTGTGCAGGCCAGCAAGAGGCCGCAAATGGTAGCAGTAATGCAACGTGTAATCTGTTTGTGAGGTGCCAGGTTCATATCAAAAGCCCATAAACTATACAGGTTAGTATACACCTTAAAAGTGTGGACTTGCGAAGTGGATTAGCCGATGCAAAAAAATTTAAACCACGAAACTAAATCTAGCCTGAAATGGCCATAGACAGTATCAATTAATTCGTACAATAATAATAAGCATGACAACTAAATCTAAAAAAACACCTATTGGACTCAAGCTGGCCGAGAAGGGAATGTTATCTGATGCGTTAATCCGTCGCGGCATCAGGTCGTTGTGCAAGGACAGGTTGCAGGATATCGCTGCTGGGGATTGCGAAAGCATGCAGTGCAAGCTGATCCAGTTTATTGAGCAAATGGGCTTGGCTGACATTGCGCTCTTACCTGAAAAAGCCAATGCGCAGCACTATGAAATACCGTCGTCGTTTTACCAGTATTGTCTGGGCATGAACCGTAAATACAGCAGCTGTTTTTGGCAGCATGATACGCAAACACTCGATGAAGCCGAGCAACTGGCGCTAGCGCAAACCTGTTCACATGCCTGCCTGGGTGGGCCATTAGATATATTAGAACTGGGTTGTGGCTGGGGCTCGCTGACCTTGTGGATGGCCAGTCATTATCCTAGTGCGCAGATTACCGGGGTTTCTAACTCAGCCTCGCAACGCGAATATATCTTGCAGCAAGCCAATGCACGGGGACTGTCGAATATCAATATCATTACCGCAGACATGAATGTGTTTGATACTACGCAAACATTTGACCGCGTGGTGTCTGTAGAGATGTTCGAGCATATGCGCAATTACCAGGCGTTGTATGCACGCGTGGCGCGTTGGCTCAAACCGGATGGTTTGTTTTTTAAGCACATATTCGTGCACAAAGACGCGGTCTATCCATTTGATGTGAAAGCAGATGATGACTGGATGAGTCAGTACTTTTTTAGTGGTGGCATGATGCCCAGTGATGATCTGCCACTGTATTTCCAGGATGACCTGAAAATTGTGAACAAGTGGCGCTGGAACGGCACGCATTATCAAAAAACGGCTAATGCATGGCTTGCCAATATGGATAAACATCATGCTGAACTGACCTCTGTTTTAGAGTCGATTTATGGCAAGGCAGACGCTGAACTCTGGCGTCAACGCTGGCGTATTTTCTTTATGGCATGTGCCGAACTGTTTGGTTTCAATCAAGGCCAGACATGGTGGGTGAGCCACTATCTGTTTTCAAAAAAATAGAAAACACTAGATATGCCAACGCAAAAGTGGATGATCCTTAATTTTCTGGGCTTTCAGTTGTTATGGTGGGTCTGTGTGTTATCCGCAACCTCCACTGTTGGCGGGCTCGTGCTACTGTTGGTGGCTTTAATTTCAGCCGCTCAATTACACTGGCTCGAAGGTTGGCAGCAAGTTGTGCCCACCCTGCTTGCTGCCACGACAGGCTGCATTCTTGATCAAACCATGCTGATGGCTGGCTGGATCAAGTTTCATCCTCAATTGCCGCTAGCGCATGTTGCCGTGCTGCCCCTTTGGATGATGGCATTGTGGATGGCGTTTGCGAATACACTGAATCTCAGCATGCGCTGGATGCAACAACACTTGTTTATGGCAGCCGTTTTGGGTGCAATTTTTGGTCCTGTTGCCTATTTGGCTGCCGAAAAACTGGGTGCAGTGCGACTGCCCTACTCCACGTTAAGCTTGGTTTTGATCGCCATTGAATGGGCGGTGGCCTTGCCACTGATGCTGTTGATACGCCGCCGCTTTAACCAACATATGGGTATCGCCCTGCCATGATTTACTACTACGCCCTGATCGCTATCCTGACGTTCGCGCTCTGCGGATGGCTGCTGAGTTTTGCTACACGTCACTACAGCCATGTCGATAGTATGTGGAGTTTGTTTATGGCGATCACGGCTTACGTGACAGCGATATTCACTTGCGACCTGTCACTGCGCGCCGCGCTGGTATTAGCTGCAGTGACATTGTGGGCGTTGCGTCTGAGTATTTTTCTCACCTGGCGCAACTGGGGGAAAGAGGACCATCGCTACGAAACGATACGCATCAACAACGAGCCCTTTTTCGTTTTTAAGAGTGTTTATATTATTTTTGCTTTCCAGGGAGTATTGGGCTGGTTGATTTCCTATCCTGTCTACAGCGCTGTCAGCAGCCATACACCGCTGCAATGGCTGGACTATGCAGGTTTATCTTTATTTGTAATCGGGTTTTACTGGGAGGTGGTTGCAGATTGGCAGCTCATGCAGTTTCGAGCACAGCCCGAGCATGATGCCGCCGTGATGAATCATGGTTTATGGCGATATAGCAGACATCCCAACTATTTTGGTGAGGCCCTCATCTGGTGGGGCTTCGCGTTGTTCGCCGCGACGGATGGCAATGTCTTTATTTGGTTTTCGCCCGTTTTAATGACTTTTTTACTGCTCAAATTCAGTGGTGTGTATTTGATGGAGCAGACCATACACAGGCGTAGGCCAGGTTACCGCGAATATGTCGCAACGACCAATGCGTTTATCCCCGGTTTACCAAAAAGCAAGCGGGCTGACCATGATTAAACGCATAACGCTAAGCTTGGCCTTAGCCTATAGCGTGTTGTGCAGTCAGATGGTGCAAGCACAAGAATGGTCATTTGCTGTCTGGCTCGATCAACAGCAGATCGGCACACACCGTTTTAGCTTAGACCAAAACCAACTGCAAAGCCGGGCAGACTTTAAAGTGAAAGTGTTGTTTATCAATGCTTATCGCTACCAGCACCAAGCCGATGAAACCTGGCAAGGTCCATGCCTGAAAAAACTCAGCGCCCATACCGAAGAAAATAAAGCGCGCACCGACGTCAGAGGTCAGCAGCAGGATGCGCAGTTCGTGGTGGAGAACAATAGCCGTAAGCAATTCCTGCCTGGCTGCGTGATGACATTTGCTTACTGGAATCCGGAAATTCTCAAGCAAACGCGCTTGCTCAATCCGCAAAATGCAGAGTATCTGGATATCACGGTGACAGATCAGGGGTTTAAAAATATTACCGTCAAAGGGCAAGTTATCAGTGCTCACCAATATTATTTGCAAGGCAGGTTTGAAGGAAAAGACAAGCTGAAAATTACCTTGTGGTATGACCAGAAACAAGAATGGGTGGGACTGGAATCGGTCACGCCAGAAGGATATAAAATTGTTTATAAACCCATTTAATCAATATGATGAATATTTTAGTTAAAGTGATTTGTATCATGACGCTATTGGGATTAAGTGCCTGTCAAAACCTGCCGACGATCAAAACGGTGCACCAGGTGGATCTGGATCGCTTTATGGGTTACTGGTATGTGATCGCAGCGATTCCTACATTGATCGAAAAGGATCCATACAACCCGCATGAACGATATGAAAAAAATGCGGATGGCAGTATTGCGACCACCTTCAGTTTTCGCCAAAGCAGCTTTGACGGACCAGTTAAAACCTATCATCCGACAGGCTATGTGGTGCCTGATAGCGGTAATGCTGAATGGCGGATGCAGTTTTTATGGCCATTCAAGTCGGAATATTTAATCGCCTACCTGAGTGACGATTACCAGCACACCATTATTGCCAGAAATAAGCGCGACTATGTCTGGCTGATGTCGCGCACGCCACACCTGGACAAGGAAACTTACACCAATCTGGTTTCAAGGATTGAGGCGATGGGCTATGACGTGCGCAAATTGCGCGTTTTTCCGCAGCAAGATTCCCATACAAAATAAACCAACAATAATACGCATGAGACTTTGGAGAGAGGTATCACGATGCAACAGAGAACGCATGGCCTGCTCTGGCGGCTGATAGGCTGGCTGGATAATCAGCAATACCAGCCCCCGGCATATGCCAATGCTGAGAGCATAGACTGGTGGCGGGTATTGCCTTTTGTCGCGCTGCATATTGCCTTGCTTGCTCTGTTATGGGTCGGTTGGAGCCCATTTGCTGTCATGTTTGCTTTGTTGATGTATGTGGTGCGCATGTTTGCCGTGACGGGGTTTTATCATCGTTATTTTGCGCACAAAACCTTTCAAACTTCGCGGATTGCACAATTCGTGTTTGCATTAATTGGTGCGATGGCCGTGCAGCGAGGCCCGTTGTGGTGGGCGGCACATCATCGCAGCCACCATGTACATGCCGATCAGCCGCAAGATATACACTCCCCTCACCAGCATGGCTTTTTATGGAGCCACCTGGGCTGGTTTTTAAGTCATGCCAACTTTAAAACACAGGTGGATCGTGTCCGTGAGTTGACTCGATTCAAAGAGCTCTGCTGGCTGGATCGTTTTGATAGCCTGGTCCCTATTGCGCTGGCATTTGGCTTGTTTGGCCTGGGCGAGCTGCTCAGTCAGTATGCGCCTGGATTGCAGACAAATGGCTGGCAGCTATTGGTGTGGGGATTTGTCGTGTCTACGATTGCTTTGTATCACGCCACATTTTGCGTCAACTCGCTGGCCCATGTCTGGGGCAGCCGTCGTTATGCCACACGTGACCACAGCCGCAACAATTTGCTGATCGCTATTTTCACTCTGGGCGAAGGCTGGCATAACAATCACCACCATTTTCCGGGCTCAGCCAAACAGGGGTTTTATTGGTGGGAGATTGATTTCACCTACTATGGCTTAAAGGTGCTGGAGGCCATGGGACTCATCTGGAACCTCAAGCAAGTGCCGGTCGACGTGCGTGATCAACGTGCGGTAGAAAGGCCTTAATCCATGGGGTTGAATATCGCAATCATCGGTGGCGGCATTGCTGGTAACACCCTTGCCTACCATTTGCATCAACAGCACCAGATTACCCTGTTTGAAGCCAATGACTATATTGGCGGACATACGCATACCCATCAGGTAGAGGTCGGCGGCGAAACCCATGCAGTAGACACCGGCTTTATTGTTTTCAATGATAAAACCTACCCGCAATTTGAACGCCTGCTGCGTGAAGCCGGCGTTGCCTGGCGTGATAGCAGCATGAGTTTCAGCGTGCGTAACGAGTTAACCGGTCTTGAGTACAATGGCACCACGTTTAACAGCCTGTTTGCGCAGCGGCGAAATTTACTCTCCCCGGCGTTTTACCGCATGGTGCGCGATATCCTGCGCTTTAACAAACAGTCTCTCAGCCTGTTAGCTCCTGGGACAGAAATTGCACTCGGCGAATATTTGCAACAGCATGGATATTCCCGGCAATTTATCCGCGATTACATTATCCCTATGGGTGCAGCTATCTGGTCTACCGATGCCGAGCAAATGCTGCAATTTCCTGCGCGCTTTTTTGTGCGGTTTTTTCACCACCATGGCATGCTCACTATAGACCAGCGGCCCCAATGGCGGACCATCGTTGGCGGTTCTGCGGCCTATCTGCAAAAGCTAACGGCTGGTTACCGTGATCGCATCGAGCTCAATTGTCCAGTGGCATCAGTGCAGCGGCATGCACAAGGCGTGACGCTAAACACCAAAAACGGCCAGTCGCTCACGTTTGACTATGTGTTTTTTGCCTGCCATAGCGATGAAGCCCTGCGTATTCTGGGCGTGGAGGCGACTGCTGCCGAGTCTGACATCCTGGCCGCGATTCCTTACCAGGATAATACGGTGTATCTGCATACCGATGCGCGTTTGATGCCCAAGCGCAAGCTTGCCTGGGCGGCTTGGAATTACCATGTTACGCCGAGCCCGAGTGGCAAGGTACAAGTCACCTACAATATGAATATTCTGCAAGGCATACAATCCGCTGAGCCTTTACTGGTCACACTCAACTATACCGATGCGATTGATCCGGCCAAAATCATCAAAAAATTGCATTATCGTCATCCGCTTTATACTCTGCAAGGCGCGCGTGCGCAGGCCAGACATGCCGATATCAGCGGCCATAACCGCACAGGCTACGCCGGTGCCTACTGGCGCAACGGATTTCATGAAGACGGCGTTGTCAGTGCATTGGCTGCCATTGATCACTTCAAGGTGGCGATGCGATGACTGCCCCAGGCATGCCTCAACGAGTAACGCGTAGCGCCATCTACACCGGATGGGTCAGCCATCAGCGTTTGCAGCCCAGGCTGCATGGCTTTAAATACCGCTTATTCATGCTTTACCTGGATTTGGAAGAGTTGCCATTATTGTTTGAAAACAATCGATTATGGTCATATCTTAAACCGAACTTAGCTTACTTTAGACGTGAGGATTATTTAGGCGCCACTGACAAACCACTGGATCTTTGTGTGCGTGACCTGGTAGAGCAACACACCGGCCAACGACCTTTAGGGCGCATAGGTTTGCTCACCCATGGCCGTTATTGGGGCATTTGCTTTAACCCGGTCAGTTTTTATTACTGCCACGATCAGGCTGGTGAATTACAGGCAATTGTCAGTCATATCACCAATACACCGTGGAAAGCGCAATTTGCGTATGTGCATGATGTGAAGCAAGACCGGTCACTGTTATTTGAACTACAAAAAAGCTTTCATGTGTCGCCTTTTATGCCTATGGATATTCAATATCAATGGCAGTTTTCACCGCCTGATGCGACGCTCAGTGTCCATATGCAAAGTTGGCAGCAAGCGCAGGCCATGTTTTATGCCACATTAAAACTGCAACGCCAGCCCTGGCAAGCCAGCACGTTGAACAGGCTGTTGTTCAGTTATCCATGGATGACCCTGAAAGTCATTGTGGCGATCTACTGGCAAGCACTACGCCTATGGCTTAAAAGAACTCCTTTTTATTCACACCCTGACCAGCATTCCCGTTTTGGAGACTGACCATGAAGTCTGAACTTTCTTCGCCCCCCATCATCATGGATACACTGACTGCACCGCTCAAATCTAAAAGCCGTGCCAGATGGGTAGCCACATTGGCCAAATCGCAAGTGCTCAAACGTCTGGCCAGCTTGAAAGTGGGCCAACTCACGGTGATTGATGGCATTGAGAAATATGTGTTTGGTCAAGCATCGACACAAGCACCTGTCGCAACCATCACCATTTTGGATTCACGCTTTTATGGTGAAATTGCCTTCGGTGGCAGTATTGGCGCCGGTGAGGCTTATATGCTGGGTTACTGGCAGGCGGATTCACTCACCAATGTCATTCGCTTGATGGTGCTGAATCAAGCAGTGACTGATACGTTGGAAGGCGGCTATCAGTGGCTGAGCAAACCGCTACTCAAGCTTTTTCATTGGCTGAATAGTAATAGCGAAGCTGGAAGCCAAAAAAATATTGCGGCGCATTATGACCTGGGTAACGATTTGTTCAAGCTGTTTCTGGATCCGAGCATGATGTATTCGTCGGCGATTTTTGATACAGAGGCGACGACACTGCAAGCAGCGTCAGCACGTAAGTTACAGGTCATTTGCGACAAGTTGCAACTGACCGCTCATGATCATGTGCTTGAAATAGGCACTGGCTGGGGCGGGTTTGCTATTTATGCGGCCAAACACTATGGATGCAGAGTCACCACCACGACCATTTCTGAGCAACAATATGTGTTGGCAAAAGCACACATTGCCGCTGAGGGCTTACAGGCGCAGATTACGCTACTCAAGCAAGATTACCGGCAATTGCAAGGGCAGTATGACAAGCTGGTTTCGATTGAGATGATAGAAGCTGTCGGGCACCAGTATTACGATACTTATTTTAGTAAGGTCAGCCAACTGCTAAAGCCTGATGGCGTGGCTTTGATTCAGGCCATCACCATTGCCGACCAGCGTTATGACAGTGCGATTCGTTCGGTAGACTTTATCCAGCGCTATATTTTCCCGGGCTCTAACATCCCCTCCAATACTGCCATGCTGGCCAGTATGACCCGTAGCAGCGATTTGCGATTAGTGGATTTGCAGGATATCGGCCTGCACTACGCCACTACCTTGCGCCACTGGCGGGAGAATTTTTTTGCCAATATAGAAGCAGTGAGAAAATTGGGCTATAGCGAAGTGTTTATTCGCATGTGGGATTTTTATTTAAGTTATTGTGAGGGCGGATTTGCCGAGTGTGCGCTGGGTGATGTGCATCTGTTACTGGCAAAACCTGGTTACCGGATCAAGCAGCGCGTGTAACGCTATTGTGTGCGTGATAAACTTGCGGCCATGAGCACGCATGCAGTATTGGAGTGGCGGGATGGCCTGCCCTACTCCACACAATTCGATGATGTTTATTTCTCAGTCAACCCGGATCATCCACAGCATGGGCTGGCTGAAACACGTCATGTCTTTCTGCAACACAACCAGTTACAGGCCAGATGGCAGCAATTGCCGACCGACCGCCCCAGCCATTTTGTGATTGTTGAAACCGGCTTTGGCAGTGGCCTTAACTTTTTGGCGGCCCTGCAACTGTGGCAGGAAACCGCACCGGCGAATGCCCATCTGCATTTTGTCAGTATTGAAATTGCGCCATTTACCTTGCAAGACCTGCAGATGGCGCATGCACATTTCCCAGAGCTCGCTGCCATGAGCCAGGCTTTATGCCAGCAATATCATTTGTTGCAACCAGGCATTAATCAGCTGGAGCTACCTGCATTTTCTGCCAGTTTGACCTTGCATATCGGCGATAGTCAGCAGATATTACCGCAGCTACAACTGCAGGCTGATGCCTGGTTTCTGGATGGATTTGCCCCGGCGAAAAACCCTCAAATGTGGCAGCCTTATTTATTTGAATGTATGGCCAGATGCGCCCATGCCGGGACCACATTTGCCACGTTTACCAGTGCGGGACTGGTCAAGCGTGGTTTGCAAGCGGTTGGCTTTCAGGTTGAAAAAACACGCGGATTTGGCAAAAAACGTGAAATGTTATGCGGCGCATGGCCGTTATCCGAACAGTCCGCTGCAGCATTGCCTAAAGTGGCGATTATTGGGGCCGGTATTGCTGGATCTAGTACCGCCTGGCAGTTAGCCGGTTTAGGCTGCGAGGTGCATGTGTTTGAACGTGCCGCGCAGATTGCCAATGGCGCCTCTGGCAATCCCCGAGGCATGCTCTACCCCAGGCTGAATGCCGAAAAACCGCAAAATGATCAATTGGCATGGCGCAGCTATAGTTTTAGTGTGCGGCATTATGCCAGCCTTAATTTGGGTGAAGAGGCTTTTCAAGTCTGTGGTTTGTTACAGCTGGGGAGTAACCCGCGCGAGCATAAGCGGGTACAAAAAGTGGCCAGCCGCTATGCAGCATTAGGCTTGTTGCAACAACTCGATGCGGCTCAGGCCAGCGTGCAGGCTGGGGTTAGTCTGACGCATGATTGCCTGTACTTTGCTGCGGGTGCCTGGGTGAATCCAGCCACAGCCTGTGCGCGAATGATGGACCATGCCAATATTACGCTGCATCTGCAGCAGGATATTCGTCAATTGTCTCTACAAAAACAAGGTTGGCAGCTGAGTCATCAGGCTGGCGCAATCAATGATTACTTTGATGCTGTGATTGTCTGCAATGCGGCAGACGCGGCCAAGCTATTGCCTGGTAGTGGCATGTGGCTGAATCCGGTGCGCGGCCAGATGGGCATGATTGCCGGGCAGCCATCTATGCAGGCCCTCAAGGTCGTGTTATGTGGCGATGGTTATTTGACGCCCTTGTTTAAAGGTCAACATGCGATGGGGGCTACTTTTGCCCCGGGTGATTGTAGCACCGAGGTGCGCGAGCAGGATAACTTGAGTAACCTCGACATGGTGGGCAAGTTAAGTCCGCATTTTGATCATGTCAGCGCCGCAGACGTGACTTATGCGCGCGCATCGTCCAGGTGCGGTTCACCGGACTATTTGCCTTATGTCGGGCCTGTGCTGCCGACAGCAACGTTGAATGCACAAGAGGCGCCTATTAGCGATTTTGCAGCATTACCTGCGCCGCAAGGTTTATATGTGCATGTCGCGCATGGCAGCAAAGGCCTGATGACAGCGCCTTATTGTGGCGCCATGCTGGCCAGGCGCTTGCTAAGCGATTTTGGCACCCAGTTGCCGCAACTGACAGAAGACAGTTTTTGGGCGGGTTTGCATCCGCAGCGTCATTTATTCAAGCAACTGGGTTGGAAATCATTGCTCAATCCATTCAATGATCAGGCATCAGCATGAATGACAGCATTCAGCAGTTAAAGCAGCAATTGGCGCGCACGCCACAAGATCCTGAGCTGTATTATGAACTGGGGCGACACTACCTGGTACTTAAGCAAGCTGAGGATGCAGAACAGGCATTTCTTCAGGCGCTACGTTGGGCGCCGGATCATCCGCAAATATTGATGCAACTTGGCAACGTCGCCAGTTTGCGCGGGAATGAGGCTGCCGCTGCGCAATATTTCAGGCAATCGTTGGCACAAGATGTGCAACAGGCCGATGTACATTTCAACCTGGCGAATAGCCTGCGCAAGCTGGGTGACAATGCCCTGGCGATTCAACATTACAAGCATGCCCTGGCTCTGGCACCTGACGATGCCGAGTGTCACAACAACCTGGGCAATGCTTACCGTGAACAAGGCCAGCTGGATTTAGCCGTAGCGGCGTATGCACAGGCGATCAAGCTGGATCCTCACCTGCTACATGCCAAAGTGCACTGGATTCATCAAAAACAACATATGGCAGACTGGCAAGGGCTGGATACTGCCATTGCCGAGGTGCGTGCTGCATTAACGCACAATCCCCAGGCGCAGATTCCGCCGTTTGCGTTTTTGGCGATGCCGGGTACCACGGCGACAGAGCAACTGGCATGCGCAAGCAATTGGGCACAGTTGCATTATGGCCATATCCAGCCCCTGGCAGCTTCGCCACAGGCTAGCCAAACAGTCAATCAGCAGCGCATCAAAGTCGCCTACCTGTCTTCTGATTTCCGCCGTCACCCACTGGCTTATTTAGTCACGGATGTGATTGCTGCGCATGATTCACACCAGTTTGAAGTATTTTTATATAGCAACAGCAAAGACGACCACTCAGATGAGCGTCTCGCCTTGTTTGCCGCAGCCAATCACTGGGTAGATATCACCAGCATGGCAGATGCTGCAGTCGCTTCACATATGCAGCGCATAGGGATAGATGTCCTGGTTGATTTAACGGGCTATACGCAAAATAGCCGTAGCGGCGTCGCCGCCTACCGCCCTGCCCGCGCCCACATTAATTGGCTGGGCTATCCCGGCAGTATGGGCCTGGTAAATGGCAGGCCATTATTTGATGCCATTATTGTAGATAACACCTTGAACGCCGTGGAGTTGGCCGAGCAGCCCGTGGTATTGCCATGCTATCAGGCAAACAATGCACAACGCCCCATGGCTGAGGCTGGTACACGCGAACAGCATGGCTTACCTGCACAGGGTTTCGTGTTTTGTTGCTTGAACCAGAGTTTTAAAATCACACCGGATGTGTTTACTGGCTGGATGCGTATTCTGCAGCAAGTGCCAGATAGTGTTTTGTGGCTATTACAATGTAACCAGTGGGCCACACGGCATCTGCAACAGCAGGCGCAAGCCGCTGGCATTACTGCCGATCGATTGGTGTTTGCGCCACGCACCAACATTGCGCAGCATATTGCCAGGCAGCAACATGCCGACCTGATGCTGGATACTGCGCCTTATAACGCGCATACCACCGCCAGTGATGCTTTATGGCAAGGGATTCCCCTGCTCACGCTGGCTGGCGACACGTTCCCGGCCAGGGTCAGTGCCAGTTTGCTCAAGCATATCGGGCTGGATGAATGCATTTGTGCCGACTGGGCGACGCTTGAACAGCGCGCTATCACTTTGGCGCATGATGCAAGCGCACTGGCATTGCTCAAGTCTAAAGTGAAAAGCCAGGCTGGTGTGCTGTTTGAGCCGCACACATTCTGCCTGCAACTGGAGCAGGCTTATCGGCAATTGCTGTCTCGCGCTTAGTCAGACTCGCCGACACTGACAGATAATATGCCTGCGGCAATAATGCAACAGCCGCCTATCATTTCCATCGCTGACATTGTTTCGTGCGCCAGGAAATAGGCTGCAACCGCTGCAACAATCAACTCAGTCATAAACAAGACGGATGCCTGAATCGCCGGAATTTTAGTCACGCCATATTGCACTAGCAAGGTCGCTGAAACCAGCAATAAGGCAATCACCAATAGCGTGATTGCCACTTGTGAAGTGAAGAGTGATGCCGTCATAAATGCAAGGCCAGCGATGCCAGATTGCCAGAATAATACCAATAGGGATAAGCCAAAGACGCCCAGCCACACCAGCATGCCTTTAGCTGCAATCGTCAAATGTGTGGAAAAGCGGGTCATGACATTGGTTAAAGAAAAACCTATTCCGGCAGAGAGCGCCAGCCAGTCCGAGGTGGATTGCGGCCAGGGCCACATCCATTGCCCGTTGGTTAGCATTAAAACGGCGCCTAATAACGATAATGCAATGGCCAGTAGTTGCGGTTTATGCCAGGGCTCATGCAGCCAAACTCTCGCCAGTAACAAGGTCCACAGTGGCGACAAGTAAAATAGCAGCATCACCCGCATGACTTCACCGTCAATAATCGCCAGCACATAGGCCAGGTTGGTCCAGCCTGCAATCAGGCTCAACCAATAGGCAGAGGCCGGGACTTGCAGGATGCATGTGAATCGCCGCCAAAACAGCATGCCACCTATCAGCAACGCCAGGCTATAGCTCAACAAGCTGGATTGCACGCCAGACAGACCAATATCGTTGAGCAGGCGGTAGGGATACCAGATAACACCCCAGCACAACGCACCATAGATCAATGCCGCTGAGGCTGTATATTTTTGCCCGGAAGCTTTTTGTTTATGTGACAGGCTCACTTATAATACACACCTATGAATCCAAATTTAAACCTACTCCAACCTTATCCTTTTCAGCGCCTGCGTGATCTGTTTCAGGGCCTGACGCCTAATCCGGCGTTTAGCCCTGTCAATCTGTCGATTGGTGAGCCTAAACACGCCACACCGAGTATCATTAGTGGCGCACTCGCCAGCAACCTGGGGGGATTGGCCAGTTATCCTACCACAATCGGGATCCCTGCCCTGCGTGAAGCGATTAATCAGTGGTTGCAACGTCGCTATAGCATACCGGCACTCAATATCGATAAAGCGATTCTGCCGGTGAATGGCAGTCGAGAAGCATTGTTTGCATTTGCGCAAGCGGTGGTCGATACCAGTGTTACCCAGCAACCAGTCGTGATTTCTCCTAATCCGTTTTACCAGATTTATGAAGGTGCCGCCTTTTTGGCTGGTGCGCAACCCTACTTTATCAACACCACGCCAGACAACGACTTTGTCATGGACCTGACACAAGTGCCGGTGGATATCCTCAAGCGTACACAACTAGTGTTTGTATGCAGCCCGGGTAACCCATCCGGCAAGGTCATGGATATCCAGGCTTGGAAAACCCTGTTTGAACTGTCTGACCAATATGGGTTTGTCATTGCGTCGGATGAGTGTTATTCAGAAATCTATTTTGATGAAAATAACCCACCTGTAGGTGCCTTGCAGGCTGCGCATCAGCTTGGGCGCGACTTTAGCCGTGTCGTCATGTTCAGCTCGCTGTCCAAGCGATCAAACGTACCAGGCATGCGCTCGGGCTTTGTAGCGGGCGATGCTGATATTGTTGAAAAGTTTGCCTTGTATCGTACCTACCATGGCTGCGCCATGAACCCGGCCGTGCAGGCAGCCAGTGTCGTCGCCTGGAATGATGAGACGCATGTGATTCATAATCGTGCTTTATACAGTGAAAAATTCAGCGCTGTGACGCCCTTGTTGCAACACGTCTGGCCACACACGCAATTGCCGGATGCAGCATTTTATTTGTGGATTAACACACAACAAGACGACACCGTTGTTGCCAGGCAGTTATACCAGGAGTTGAATATTACGGTATTGCCAGGCTCTTTCCTGGCGCGTGAAGCGCATGGCCTAAACCCCGGCAAGGGTTTTATTCGTATGGCGCTAGTGGCGTCGACAGAAGGAACCATCGCTGCCGCTCAAAGAATCAAAGACTACTTATAGTAAGGCATGTGTTAAAAACAAAAAAGCCGGTTGCAAATGCAAACCGGCTTTTTTGTTGCAAGCAAAAATTAAGCAAATTTTCTGCGAGCGATCAAACCAATGATACCCAAACCAACCAGCATCAATGCATTGCTTTCTGGTTCTGGTACTGGCACGGTTTCATACGCAGTGAAAGTCAGTTTGTTTTTCAAAGTCACATTCAATGCACCAGGATTGAACTTGAATACATAGTCATCGCCGGCTGCCAGATTGGCAAAAGTGAAGGTCGTTGTTGCACCAAATGTTAGTAATGGAATGTTGTATGAAGAAATAAAGTGATTTGAGGAGTCATACAGGCTAAATGTTGAACCAATGCCAATACCCAAAAGCGCTTTGAAGTCCACAGTCACCGTGGAGTCAGAGCTCAAATCAAACTTGTATAGATCTGGCAACCACAAACCGTCAATTTGCAACAAGGATTGATCAACCACCGGGCCAGCATTCAAGTCGCCCAAGTCAGTCACGTTTGTCGTCGCAAACGCCTGATGTGAGAAGCTGATGGCAGAAATTAAGGCCATAGATCCCAATACATTAGATACTTTCATATCCTCTCCTCTAAATTAAAAAACAAAAAACCTTTTAATTTAAGCAGAATGTGATTTACGCGCAGACACCAGGCTAATCATGCCCAGGCCCGCCAGCATGATCAAGGCCAAGTCTGGCTCAGGTACTGGAGTGCTCACATTGGTGCTTAAGAAATATTGTCCACCGCTAAATCCGTCAGCAGTGCCAGAAACCCTTAACTGGTAAGACTCACCTGCTGCTAAGAGATATGGCCCAGTCAGCAATGTATTGGAGGAGTCATAGAGACCATAGGTTAAGGTTCCATCCACGATGTTGTATGCAGGCTCTTCCAGCTCTGTCGTTTTGAAAGTAAATGGAAGAGAGAATGTTAAGGAGGGGTCAATAAATAAGTCATAAATATCCGTGAAGTTAAACGCACCGATGACGCCTGCATCACGATTTACAGAGACGAGTAAAGGGGTGTCACCATAGCTTAAAGTGACGTTGGTGGCATTCGCATTGCCAGTGAACGCAACAACAGATGCGGTCACAATTGATACATTTTTTAGCCATTGCATAAACATGCTACTTCTCCTCGGAAAGTGAATTGTGGTCATCTTATTATGTCGAGAGCTACTTTTATATAGCCCAAATTGACCAATCACTTTATGATTGTTAATAAGCAAAAAATAGACCAGGTTCTTTGTTTTTTTATAACCCATTGATTTGTATTTAATTTTCAATGGGTGGCAGGTGCTTGAAATTTTAGAATATGTTTGAATTGCACCACCATTTTGAAAGGTGTTGCGTGTAATGCACCATTTCAATGCACTTATTGTACCGGGACTTTACAAAACATAGCAAAAGAATTTGTCAGAAATATGACAGTAGGGACTATATTTCTGACGTGATTCTTTTATTTTAAATGCGATAGTAAGTGATTAGAGGCAAGCCAGCTGTTTCAGAATCACATCAACAAGTTGATTTGACGATATTGCGGAGT
Source organism: Methylophilus sp. QUAN (assembly GCF_015354445.1). Classification (GTDB taxonomy): domain Bacteria; phylum Pseudomonadota; class Gammaproteobacteria; order Burkholderiales; family Methylophilaceae; genus Methylophilus. Next base: position 690,619 of record NZ_JADKYT010000002.1, on the reverse strand, counting down.
TAGTTTCGACATAACACCTGAGTTCTGGCGCGTTACCTGATGGACGTAAATGAACGATGTTGCCTGACTGACAGGTCACTCTAAGGCCATCCGTGGCGTCAACACTGGAAACCGTTTCATCCAGATTCAGCGCTTGCAACATTTGTTGTGCTGAACTGGACCAGTTTTCAAGCAAGGCCTTACTTTTTTCTGTTGCAAAATTTTGCAGGCGATCACTAGCCGTATACCGTTGCGGCAATGAGGCTACCAACGCAGAAAGCGGTTGGTTTTGGCGTTTTGATTGTGCCAGCAGACAGACCACAGGCAATACTGCATCACGGGTTGGCAGTGGTGCCAATGTTGGGTAGGCCGGCACGGTTGAGCCTAACAAGAAGCCACCGTTAGCTTCAAAACCGGCCACGCTGCTGGCGCCGTTTTCTTGCAACGTTTCCATGCCAGCAATTACATAAGGCGAACCTATGCGTGTGCGTGTGACTTGCTTAAATGCGCCACTGGTCTCGATGGCCGTGTTACAACTGACAGGCACCGCCAGATGCGTGATATTGAGTGCGTGTGCTGTCAGCAACCCCACAATATCACCACGTAACCACTGCCCTTTTTCATCGCTCATTAAAGGGCGGTCACCATCGCCATCGGTTGAAATAATTGCGTCTACAGAATATTCCTTGGCCCAATCCAATCCCTTCTGCATATCCTCTGCAGAAACTGCCTCGGTATCAATCGGGACAAAGGTATCCGAGCGCGCCAGGCAAATGACTTCGGCACCTAATTCGCGCAGTAATTGTGGCATCAAATCACGGCCAACGCTGGAGTGTTGGTACACTGCCAGTGTTTGGCCTGCGAGGGTGCCCTCGCCCAGCAAGTCTTTATAGCGCTGGATATACGCATTTTTGGCTGTGAGATCTTCTGCCGGTAAAGCAGATGATACTCCGGCAAATGGCTGCAACTCACATGCCAGCATGGCGCTTTCGTCGGCCTTGCTGATTTCACCGTCAGGACGGTAGAACTTGAGGCCATTACGGTCAAATGGAATATGGCTGCCGGTCACCATGATGCCAGGTATATTGCGCGTTTGTGCAAACAAGGCAAGCGCCGGAGTGGGAATCGCCCCGCAAAAAACAACCTCCAGACCTAGCTGCTCAAGCATCGCGACACAAGCGGTGGCAATTCTTGGGCTGCTGGGACGCAAGTCAATGGCAATCGCCACCTGCTTAAAGTTAAAAGACTGCTTGAGTGTCTGGATAAACGCTTGCGTGTAAGCTGCACACACCTCGTCTGTCATGGCAGTCACCAATCCTCTGGCACCACTGGTGCCAAAGGCCACACCGCTTTGCTGCATCACTGCTTGTAACACATCAGTACCTTGCATCTTAGTTGCGGCCATAGGTATCTTCATAACGGACAATATCATCTTCGCCCAGATAGCTGCCAGATTGCACTTCAATCAAATGCAATGGTAATTTGCCTGGGTTTTCCAAGCGATGTGTGGAGCCAATCGGGATGTAGGTCGATTCATTTTCGGTAAACAGCTTGGTCTGACCATCGACGGTAATCATGGCTGACCCGCTCACGACCACCCAGTGCTCGGCGCGATGATGGTGCATTTGCAGCGACAGTTTCTCACCAGGTTTGACCATAATCCGCTTCACCTGGAAGCGCTCACCGACATCAATGCCCTCATACCAGCCCCATGGGCGATAAACGCGTGGATGCACCTGATGCTCGGTCCGACCACTGGCCTTGAGATGATCGACAATGTTTTTTACATCCTGTGCACAGTCCCGATGCGCCACCAGCACTGCATCACCGGTTTCTACAATCAGTAAATCTTCCACGCCGACGGCAGCGACAAATCTATGCTCGGCGCGTATCAATGTGTTTTTGACGTTTTTCAGAAACACATCGCCACGTGCAGCATTGCCCGCCTCGTCATTTGGCTGCACGTCTTTTAATGCTGTCCAAGAGCCAACATCATTCCAGCCCATGCTTGCCGGGACAACCGCTGCCAGTTTGGTTTTTTCCATGACCGCGTAGTCAATCGAATCTGAAGGTGACTCAGCAAATGAGGCTTCGTGCAGGCGCACAAAATCCAGGTCTTTGTAACTTTGTTCAACCGCTTTGGACACAGCGCTCACCATGGCAGGCGCATATTGTTGCAACTCGCCCAGGAAGACCGCCGGTTTAAACAAAAACATCCCGCTATTCCAGTTAAAGTTACCGGCATCCAGGTATTGCTGTGCTGTGGCTGCATCAGGTTTCTCTACAAAACGCGCCACTTCAAAGCAACCCTCGGCATCACCAAGTGTGTTGCCCGATTGAATATAACCATAACCCGTTTCAGGGTGCGTTGGTTTAATGCCAAACGTCACCAGCCTGCCCTGCTCTGCGGCCACACTGGCGCGACGTACGGCAGCTTCAAAGGCCGCTACATCGGTAATCACATGATCTGCTGGTAATACCAGCATCAAGACCTCTTTATCCTTGAGGGCAATGGCCGCTGCTGCGATGGCAGGTGCCGTATTGCGCGCGACAGGCTCCAGCACAATGGCTTCTGGATTGAGGCCAACCAAACGCAACTGCTCTGCGACGAGAAAGCGATGATCATTGCCACATACCACAATTGGCGACTCCACATCGGCCCAACTGGAAAGCCTCAGCAGCGTTTCTTGCAGCATGGTATTTTCAGTGACCAAGGGCAACAGCTGCTTAGGCAATACTGCACGTGATAAAGGCCATAAACGAGTGCCGGAACCACCAGAAAGAATCACTGGAACAATTTTCATCTGTATCAACCTTATGCCTGTATTTTGAATTCGTTAATTTAACTGCTTGCGTTCCCACTGCCATGCGTGCGCAACGATGGTTTCCAGATCAGTAAAGCGGGGCTGCCATGCCAGTATATTTCTTGCACGTTTGGCATCGGCCACCAGCCTGGCTGGATCCCCTTCACGCCTTGGGCCGTTAATCACCGTGACCGGTTTGCCTGATACTTTTTGTACGGCATCAATGACTTCCTGTACAGAAAATCCGGAGCCATTACCAAGGTTGAAGCGATCGCTACCGCCGCCTTTATTCAAGTATTCCAGTGCTGCCAAATGTGCAGAACACAGGTCTACAATATGAATATAGTCGCGAATGCAGGTGCCATCAGGTGTGTCGTAATCACGACCAAAGACCTGAATACTATCGCGTCGACCAGAGGCCGCCTGCAGGATCAATGGAATCAAATGCGTTTCTGGATCGTGGCGTTCACCCAGTTGACCTTCAGGGTCAGCGCCTGCTGCATTAAAGTAACGCAAGCAGACTGAGCGTAAATCGAACGCTTTGTCATAGTCGGCCAGCACTTGTTCAATCATCCACTTTGAGCGTCCATAAGGATTCAATGGGCGGTTAGGATGGGCTTCATCAATCGGCACGTAATCAGGCTCACCAAATACCGCTGCGGTGGATGAAAAAATGAATTTCCTCACATCAAACTGCAACATGGCATCCAGCAAATTCAGCGTATTGGTCACATTATTGCGGTAGTAGATGTCTGGCTTGCGCACAGATTCTCCAACCTGAATATAAGAGGCAAAATGCATGACCGATTCTGGCTGATGCTGCTTAAATACTTGACTCAGGCATGCTGGATCTGCCAAATCACCTTCCACAAAGGTGCCACCTAGCACCGCATCACGGTGACCGCTAGACAGATTATCCAGTGTGATCACCTCGTGGCCGGCACCCAGCAACATTTTGACCATATGTGAGCCAATATAACCTGCTCCGCCTACGACTAACACTCGCATTTATTCGGCTTTCATTTAAAACTATTGATAGGCATCAAGATTATTTTCTAGGCGCCATCCACTCCCTAAAGAAGAGTTTGGGGAAAATAATTGCATCGACTAAATATCTTTTTACCAGGCGTTTCGGCTCTGAACACATTCTATGTAGCCACTCCAGGCCAAACTTGCGCATCCACATCGGAGCCCTGGGTTTGTTGCCTGCCAGAAAATCAATGGTGGCACCAACACACAACGCGACTTTGACAGGCAGCTTATGTGCATATTTATCCACCCAGATTTCTTGCTTGGGCGCCCCCAGGCCGATGACCAGTAAATCTGCTTTGGCATTTGCCACGGATTGGCAAATCCGCTCGCAATAATCACTGTCTTTCTCAAAACCAAAGTCCGGACTCAATATACCAACCACTTCAACCACTGGCCATTGTGATTTGATATTCGCGGCAGCTACTTCACCTACACCAGGCATGGCGCCAAGTAAGTATATTCTGAGTGGCAAATTGTTTTGTTGAAAACGGGTAAATATATTCGGCACCAAGTCACTGCCAGGCACGGTTTCCGGTAATGGTTTACCCAGCAGTTTTGACGCCAGCACAACTGGTTTTCCATCTGCGACAACCATAGCGGCATGGGCATAAGCCTGTTTGAATGCTGAATTTTTCTCCAACTGCACAACATGGTCTACATTGGGTGTAACAACATATTTACAGTCGTTGCCTCCGAATTGCAGCCATTCCTGTAGCACATCGACTGTCTCTTTCATCGAAAACTTGTGGATGGTAATACCAAACATTTCTATTTTATTAATCATATCTTTAACTTAAGTTGATGTTACCTATGGGGCGAAGGCAAAAGTTACTCATCACGTTTTGAACGGACCCATTCTGATTGCCGATGAAAAATAAATTTCGCATAAATAGGCAGCTTCATCAGGATGTAATACGGGATACTTAGTAATTGCCCCAAGCTAATTGCTTTGCGACCATAGGCAAGCCAGAAAAGCATAATAGATATGACAAATATAGCAAACACTGCTACAGCGTTGACCAATAGTGATGCAAAGGCGTTCGAAATAAGCGTGAGCGCCAAACCGCCCATCAACAAAGACATTAGCATGATGGCCATTAAAGACAATGGAGGGACGATTAAGTCTATGCCCATTGCGAATAAATTGAGGTTTTTATGCGTAATGCCTTTCCGTAGTACGCTAGGAACATCCTTAATAATAATCCCTAAATGACCATGCTCCCAGCGCGTGCGCTGGGTTTTTATCCCTTCTTCATTTACAGGGAAGTCACTATAAACAAGTGCTGCTGGGCAAAAAACTGGGGCAAATCCAATGTCTGCAAAATCCAGCCCCATTTTCATATCCTCGACAATGTGTCCGCTCGCAAAGTTAACCTTGGAGATGAGGCTCCATGAAAAAGCCATCCCCGAGCCTGTCAATTGGCACGGCAACCTCAATTGCATAAAACCCAAAGGCCGGACAAAGTTTTTAAGCAGCCATGCAAACTCTGCTATTTTAGTTTTTATGGATGACTGAGCAGATGATCTCATTAAATAGCAGGCTTGCACTGGGCGAGCCTCATGTTTTGCCGTGTTGATCAGTGCAGTGATGGCATTAGACTCCAGCACACAATCTGCATCAACGATCACCACATAATCAGGTGCTGCCTCTTTAGCTAAATGACGCACACCAAAGTCTAGCGCATAACCTTTACCACGTAGGCTCTGATCAAATCGCTCAACCGCTGTGGCGCCTGCTGCACGGGCTATGTGGGCCGTGTCATCTTCGCAGTTGTCCGCAACTACTAATACCTCTACTTTTGTTGACTGCGCTTTTAGAGACGCTAGTGTTGGGAGAATGTTACTGGATTCATTATGTGCGGGAATTAGAACTGTCACGCGATCAGTAATAGCATCATTTACATTCACTCTTGCTTTACGAGAGGCAAAGGCAGCGAAAAAAACTTGAATAAATAAAACTAAGGTCGGGATAGCAAAAACAATAATTAAAAGGCTATAAATAATCTGGATGAATAGCATTAAAGTCCTAATTCACATACGTTATTAATTAGGCTAGGAGGTTACTGGCCCAACAAGCCTTATTAAAACTTTTAAATAACGAAAAATCAACCTCAAGGACTACTGCTTACAATAATAAAAGTAGGTAGTCATGTAAGAATACAATAAAAACAATCTCTGAGGACTGACTTTACATATCTCTGCGCCCCATAGCTGTCACTAAACACAGCCAATCTAATCAACGATGGTATCTTTTTTGCTTTAAACATTCCAGCTCGATATTGAGCCTGAAAAAGTAAGCATTTTAAGTCTAGGCACTCTCAAAATTACCCAGATTGGTCACTTTTTTTAAAATCCATATCCACACTGTGACAAATTCTGACTGTTTTTTGAAGGTTTGCGATGGGATGTGAATCTAAATCGGGTAAAAAAATTAACCGGGTCTTTTGGCTATCTCAATAGTCTTTCTGCTTAAACAAAACAACGGCCGCAAGGCTTGAATGATGCAGGTGAGTTAGAAGTGGTATTGGAAAGTGTTTCAGCTCTTGACAGCATATATACGCGACACCTGCGTATTTTGCTGGCCAGAAATATCAGTGCAATCAACATTGTAAAGCGTACGAAATAGGTCTTAGATTGGTCTATCGATCTGCTCCCTAAAGTTACTGCGTCAACTTTACAACTTGCTGATCATTTAAATCATAACCTTTCCTTGCAGGAGTAAGTGATGAAAGCATCTACTAAAGTGTCTTTTATTATCCAGAGTTGCCTCGCCACAGGCTTTTTATTATCCAGTTTTCACGCCAATAGTGAAGTTGCTCCGAATTTTCCAGGGTCTCGAGCACAGTCCACTAATAGTGCATCGAACCAAGTGGGCCTTTCGCAATACTACGAAAAACCATTTACAAGTAGCTCTTTATGGAACAGCAGACCCATCTCACCGACTTTTTCAAATTTCGTGATTCCCACTGCAAAATATAACCCTTTAATCGAATCTGTCGGTTATTCTTCAGGCTGTTTTTTTGCAGATGATAAAAGTGGGCCGATGGCAGTAAAACCTACTCCAGGCATTAAAGGCTTGAAAGATGCCGATTCAGAAACGTACCTGCCGCAGATCGTGATACCACATTGGCCAGATAACGTCGAGCCGGCAGCTGGTGGCGATGGCCATGCAGATATTTACGATGTGTCGAGCGGAGTAATTCATTCTTTCTGGCAACTTAAAAAGTTAAACGGTGTTTGGACTGCAAACCTATATTCATGGTCACCAATCAATGGTTCTGGCTGGGGAGATCCAGCGCATTATTACCAAGGTGCCAGGGCTGTGGGTATCGGTGCTTGCGCAGGGATTATTCGTAAAAGCGAGTTTTTAAGTAACGCCACAATTTATCCGCATGCGCTTGCCATGTCACTGTTTCAAACAGGCTTAGCCCCTGGATATGTGTTCCCTGCAACCTCGGCAGACTCCCATAGTGCGATTAATACTGGTCAGATTCCCGAAGGGGCATTATTAATGCTACCAGCAGACTTTGACGTTTCTAAGGTTAAGACGCCAGAGTTAATCAAGATTGTGAATACCTTGAAAGTGTTTGGTGCTTATGTTGTTGATGCAAACTATGAGACACCCTTTGTGATATACGCTGAAATAGGCTCAGGGCTTAATTTGCATAAAAATGGCTATAACATGAAAGCGGTCAATGAGTTGCAGTTGATTCGTCAGTCTTTGCGCATGGTCACATCGGCTAAATATTGGATAAATGCAAATGGCAGCCCATTTATCCCAGACAAAAATTTGAATATTTTATCTATGCGTGGCCCATGGGGGCTAAACAAGGGTAACGGCTGGTACAAAGACCACCCGAGTATCGGACAATTTGATACTTGGAAACAGGCGGTGGTTTTCGGCCCGACCACAGCACCAATTGTACAGTCCAACCCTACCAACCGTTTTATCAGCCAAGTGACATGGGCTAAACCCAACGCCAGTGAAAAATTCAAGCTGACAGCGATTACAACGGGTGGCGCCAAGCTAAGGTTGATTATTTATGATAAAGAGCGGAAAACAAGAGTAGACACCTATGACCTTTCTAATGGTCAAACGGTCACATTTGATTGGCCAGCTGGTGATTTGTACTTTAACTTGTTAGCCACAAGTGGCGTTGGTCAAGGTTCAAGTGTAAGAGGTAATTTAATGCGCGTAAAATAATAACCAGTACTGCCCCACGGCCTAATCATCAGTATGGCTTATTGATGATGTCAGTACAGCATGGGGCAGGTCACTACACGTAGTATGTTAAATAGCTATAGCTACTTTTGTTTGATTAATTCAGCCTTGATACTAGAGCTATCGCCAACGCCACTGGAAACTATCAATGTGATTGAAAAGTTATCAGTGGGCCAGGTAAAAGTCTCAAACTCTTCGTTTTTGAGTTCTTTCGATTGAAAGACAACTTTTTTTTGCGTTTTATCAACTATCTTAAACGCTAGGGTTGCACCTCCTTTAGAAAAGGCAGATAGCTTGAACGATTCCCCGGTAATTGGCTTTGCCCAGTTAATAATTTGCATGGATCTACCAGAGTAGTTTTCCTGAACAGTCACCTGTGTTGTTTTACCAAAAACAACTTCCTGTTTCAAAGTATCAAACTCGCCAGCTTTATTGCCTTGTCTTAATGTCCATGGCCCTCGCATTGAAAGTAAATTTAAATTTCTATCTGGCATGAAACTATTACCGTTTCCATCCACCCAGCCATCTGTTGATACTACTTGCCGTAAATTGGATCGAATAATGTGAAGCTCGTTGGCAAGCTGCCCATCCCATAGTAAATTTGACCTCTTTAGCTTAAGTTCTTTTGAACCATTTTCTACATAAATAACAAATGGAGTACCGGTATTGCGATCTACAACATAAGCCCCGTATGTTTTTAAAGTTTGAGCAATTTTTATTATGGTTGGATTTTTTAATTGAGTCATATTGAAGTTAGATGGAAGCATTAAAAGAGCTCCCTCAGGAATTTGACCACTATTCGTTGTCGCAGCGTTTGTATCTGCCGATGTCGCAGGAAAAACATAGCTAGGATTAGAGGCTAAAGCATTATGAGCAAGCGAAAGTGCTAAAGCATGCTCAAAAATTGGTTTCCCATCGTCAAACTCATGCTGTCGTATAATGCCTGCTGATGTTGGAACTCCAGCGGCCCTTGCACCTTGAAAATAGTGACCAGGCTCGGCCCACCCACTGCCACCTAAAGGAGACCATGCGTATTGAGTTGCATACCATTTGTTGTCGATTAGTTTTAATTGCCAGAATGAATGAACAATGCCAAGCCCCTCATCAATAATATCAGCATGACCATCACCACTTTGAGATGGCAGAACGTCTTTGGGCCAGTGCAATATTTTAATATTGGGCTTGAATACTTCAGAGTCAGGATCCCAAAGCCCCCTTTTTTCCGGGTAGCCATTTACAGTGACTTCAGTATCGCTATTGGTCGCCAAAAAAACACCAGTAGAATATTTACCTTGCTGAACAGCAGGATAATAAATAGAGGTTGGAATTTCAAAATCTAACAACTTGGGATTGATGGGCTTTGAATTCCACAAAGAGTTCGCAGAGAAGGGTTTTAAATATGTGCCAAAACTTGAATCATTCAACTCCGCTGCATTCGCATAATTAATAAAAACAATGGATATTAAAAGAACTAAAACTATAGCTTTTAGATTAGATTGCTTTTTAATTACGTGATTCATAGTTAATCCTTCTTTGATTAAAGGTTAAGCCTTTAAACCAATAAATTGTCTAGATTTCCTTCTAAAAGGATTTTCAATCAAAATAAATGTCAAATATGCGCAGCATAAGGCCGTGGCTAAAAAGCCGATAGCTAAGAACATTCCCTCGATATTAGAAAACTGAGGCGTCAAAAGATTCTCAACTTTTATTTCTGGGCGTTTAAACACAAATCTCACCGCTTGAGAGTAGAACCAGAGCACTGCTGAATGAGACATGTATAAGGAAAAAGATAACTTACCTAACCAAACAAAAAGTGTGTTTGAAAGTATTGTTTGCTTCCCGGCTTCATTAGTTTTAAGTATGGAGATAATCAACAATGCTGTTAATAGAAACATTATGACATTCAATGAGTTTCTACTATCCGTAAAGTAAGCAAAAACAAAGATAGTGCCTAATAGCAAATAACTAAGGTAGTTGTAATTTAAGGCGGGGAGTGAGTAGCGCTCATACATACGTGCAACTAGGCAACCTAAGAAAAAGCCTGTGATGCAACGCATCATGAAGTCATACCCATTAAAATCTAAAACCAATAACAGAATAAAGCCTACTAAAAACAGTAAGCCAAAAAAGTAGAACTTTAATGTTTTGGCAAAAAGTGTAATGAATGCAAAAATAAGATAGGTGTAAAACTCGGCGCTGATAGACCATGCTGGGCCATTAAAAACGATTGCTTGTTGGTTTGGCCAAAAAGCCTGTATTAATAATAACTCTTTTAAAAATGCGAATCCGTTATTCTCTGAAAATGGCTGCTTGTTAAGGCTGGGCATATTAAACTTGACTTGAAGAACGTACTTCAAACACTCAATGCCTAGGTAAACTAATAAAAATGTTAAATGTACAGGATACAAACGCCCAAATCGAAGAAACTGAAACTTTGCAAGCTCCATAAATGAGTTAACCCTTGAGCTGTATGCCTTACATATAACAAATCCGGATAAAACAAAAAACAAATCGACCATCAAGTAGGCATTCCTGAAAATAGGAAAAGAGTGAAGCTGCAATGACCAAGCCGGCACATGAGACATCACAACCATTAATGCGGCAAGTCCACGTATGCTTTCTAGTTCATCAATTTTTGATGGCTGCGTATTTCGATGTTTAGACATGTGTATTCCCGTTTTTTTGAAAGTCTATTTTAAGTAGTTTGCAATTTTCAAACTTAAAGCAACTATTGTTAACGTAGGGTTCGCATGGCCATTAGTCGTAAACACAGATGAACTCGCAATAAACAAGTTTTCAACCCCGTGAACTCGGCCATCGCTATTCACAATGCTATTGGAGTCAGAGGTACCCATTCTTGTAGATCCAATATGATGCCCACCTACAGGCAAAGCTGACGAGACGCCCTCTTCTAGCTTCTTGGCATCAAACTCTAATCGGCAGTGATCTGTTTTCTCTAATAGTTTTTTTAATAGCTGAAATGATCTAATACCCGAGTCTATATCTTGATCAGTCATTCGCCACTCTACTTTAATTCTGGGCATTCCAAAGCGGTCAACGGCATCAAGCAGGCTAATCTGATTGTGTTTATCTGGCACTTGCTCACTGTTAAACTCCAGTGGATAAGTGCCGTTTTTGTTATTAATAAGCGTATATGGCAGTTTACGCTTGGCAAGCTGGCGCTTTAGTATCCAGTCCATTCCAAATTTGGCAACAGAATGGGCATCGGTCACTACATTAGAAACATGTGCAAAATATTGCCTATTGCCAGCAATCTCTTGCCCACCATGATTCAAAATGGCTTGATACTCTTTGGCCAGCACAGACTTGGCAAGATAGATTGTCGACAACACACCACTGCCATGTGAGGGATCTGCATAAGCAGGGAAATGTAACCTAAACGTCGAGTTTAAAAGGTGGTGCTGATCCAGGAATGCTTCATTAAATTGCAACTTCCTGCGTGCATAAACACCATCCATTGTTTTTTCAAACTCAAAGTAAGGCTTGTTTTGATTGAAACGTAATGAACCAAAAATAAGATCATAATGACATGCGTAGTACTTACCGAGGCTGCTGTCAAATCGCTCCCACGCCGGTGTATGCTTGCGAGTTGCAAGCATCAATCTTGTAGACTCAATCCCGCCCCCAGCAATGACTACTTGGTTGACCTTCATATTCAAGCGTGATTCGCCATTATTAAGTTCAATTGATTCAACGCTATCCCCTGACTTATTCATATGCATTGAAGTGACGCGTGTCCCTTTCAATACGAGAATGTGTTTAGAGGATTTAAGTTCCGCCCCAAATTTTCTGGCGAAATCTGTGGGCAAGCTATATCGTTCGATGAGCTCTTTGATCTCACCATCCAGCTGTTTTAGATCTTCGAACATAGCGGCTTGATTGCGCAATGCATTCACAGTGAAATCATTTTCCCCTGCATCACAATAATCAAGAGCTTGTGAATAATAAGGAAACAACTCATCAGCCTTTAAAGGCCAACCGCTGTTAGGTACGTAGTCGCGCTGCTTAAGGTCGTAACTATCTAGCGGAACACAACGGCCACCCCATAAATGGGTGGTTCCGCCCAGTCGCTGATAGCGAAACTCAGTCGTGGTTGCATGAGGGCTTACCGCCTCGCCCGTATAAGCATCATTATTTTGAACCTCTTTCCAATCGCCGCCCTCAATCAATAATACTCGTTTACCCTGACGAGATAGTGCAATTGCCAACGTAATTCCTGCTGCCCCACCGCCAATAATGCAGACTGGATAAGACTCTAGCTCACTGAGTTGGCAGTCTTTCAATGCATTAATCATGAGCTGTACCATCCGTAAACAGTGTTTCCAGTTTTGTCAGCTCAATTTGTAAGTTAAAGTCTTGCTCAATTTTTTTACGGGCATTTTGACTGACTCTGGATCTAAATTCAGCGTCATTTATATATTTTTTAATTGCCGTACTTAAGCCATCAATATCTGAAGGCGACACGACCAAGCCAGAGTATTCTGGTGTGATGAGCTCAACAACGCCACCAACATACGTACCAATCACAGGCACACCGATTGCCATAGACTCCATTAAAGATACGGGAACGCCTTCTGCAAAACTTGGCAGAATGAAGAGATCACTATTGGTTAAAGCATTACGGATCGTTTGTTGATCTGCAAAGCCAGCAAAGGTGACATATACATTTAAACCGTGGCTAGATACCAGTTGCTCCAGCAGTTTACGGTCAGCACCATCACCATACAGGGTTAAGTGGAATTGCAAGCCTTGATTTTTTAGTTCAACCAAACTTTGCAATAAAATCGGCACGCCCTTCTCACCTGCCAGGCGCCCAACATATAGCATATTGACGGGCTTATCCTCACCAGGATTGGCTTTAGGCGCAAACACATATTCTGAAATATCTACGCCACAATGTACGATTTTTAACTTATGCCAATCAGCCTGATCAGAGAAAAGCATCACTTGGCTTTTGCAATAGTGGCTGATGCAAACAATAAAGGCCGAGTGTTTAACTTTTTCACGTAAAGCCCACTCTTGCGGCTCAAAGAAAATATGCGGGCCATGAATAGTAACGCTATATGGAATATCACTTAACTTTCCAGCAAGCATACTCACTGTGCCACTGCTATCGCCAAAGTGATTATGTAAATGAGAAATCTTATTAATAAGCAATGACTGTGCAAGCAATAAGGCTTCTTGAAAATAAAATAGCTGGAATAGCCAACCTTTCAAACCTGCACGCGATGTTCTTAATGCCAGATTGAGTGCATTAAAATACTTCCCAGGTTGAGTGAATAACCACCTGATATTTAATCCAATAAGCGCCAACGGATTTGCCGGCAAAAGATAGTGTGTATTTTCTCGCTCAGATTTAACCAGATTACTGACATTGTGATCTATGCCGGGTTTGCGTAATGCATAAGTCAAAACATCATGTCCTTGATGTCTTAAATGTAAAACCTCGCGCTGGATAAACGTATCAGTGGCTCGAGGATAAGCGCTGGTAAAATAAGCTATTCTCATATCAGCTTTTCTTAATTACTTGAATTTATTAGGCTTCCAACCTAGTAGGCTTTTGGCCACCTGATTGGAGTAAACGAAAGGTTTTAGTCGGGTTGCGAATGCTTGAGGCATAAATAAACTCGGCAAATGTTGCTCGAGCTGTAAGAGCTTAAATAAGCGATACGTCTGTTGCACAAACAAATTAAAAAAACGCCAATTAATAGAAAAATATTTTTGGGGTAAGAGATTATAGTCACGTAACCGTGCAATATAGTCGGATTGGCTAGGTAAATCATCCTCCACAAAGTTCACACAAAAGTAACTTGCTGACTTTAGAGGTTGATTAGCTGCTGCCAAAAGGCCTTCAATTAAGGAGTTAACTTCGACAACTGGAATCTGTCCACCATTTTTGATAATAATGGCACTGTTTTGTTTAACGATACCAGCGTAGGCATTATTTAGTTTTTCACTCTCATAAACCAACCCAGGCCTTGTTATTACTACGCTTGCCCAATAGTTTTTAGCGTAGCAAATAAAGGCTGCCTCTTGCATGGACTTTAGTGCGGCATATTTACCCATGCGTCTATATTGATTACATCGACGGATGTTTTCATCTACTAAACCACCAGCCTCTAAGCTCTCAAAATCAAGTACGGAAAGGCTACTCATCCCTAATAGTCGTGGTGTTTTTGCATCCTGCATAGCTTGTAGTAAGCGATTTGTTCCCAAAAGCAAGCGCTCAAATGACTCACTTGACTTTGGACTCATGGACACAGCAAGATGAATTACGCCATCAATTTTAAGTAAGGCCAAGTCTGGAATTTCATCAACTTCAATATCCAACTCTAGAAAACTAAAATTGGACAGTTGATTAAGATCACATAAAACCGAACGAGTGTCTAAACCCACTACTTCATGGCCAGATTCACATAGTTTTTTTGTAAGCTTTGATCCAATAAACCCATTACAACCTGTAATTAAAAACTTCATTTGTTTTTTAAAGGATATCCATTAATTAATCTAGATACATATGGCACTTTATCTAACATATACACAATTACTAACAATACAAAAATATCTACCAAGCCAGTAATGATGGGATTAAAAGCAAGTCTGCTAGTGTATCCATGCACTAGGTAATTAAAGCCAACAAACGGTAAAGTACGATACCCAATAAATGTGAATAGTTTATTGTCGCCGATGCGGTGTGCGATAGCCATTGCAACCCACGCACCTATTAATGCTAGTAAGAAATGAGCAACAATTTCGTATCCAAACTCTCCGTAATAAGCTCTAGCCATCACAATTGTTGACTCATTTAAGAGTGGAGTTATTACGATTAAGAGGCTTGCTATAATGAATACGGACATTGCTTTACTCTCTACCGGAGCTATGGTGGTTATATTTCCTTTTAAATAAACAGCAATCAGTCTTCCAATATATAGCCATGGTATAAATTGAACAGATAGAAATATTCCATTCAAATAATATGGGATAACGGCTTGTTTAAAATTGATATAAAAAATGATGATTGCAATAAACACAAGCCCAGCAATAAGCTTGTTAAGCTTTACAATAAAATAAAAAAATGCCTCCGCAAAAAACAGAGCATATAAGTACCATAACGGCGAACAATTAAAATTAAATTGAACCGAAGAGTTACCTGATATGGTTCCTACAAGCTTGAACATAAACTCTTGAATGAGCTCGTGATTCCTAATTACTTTTACTAGAAATGGCAGAGCACATATTCCTCCCATTATGATGGCTGGAATTACAAGTCTTCGCACTCTTTGAGTAATAAAAGTAAAGTATGGAGTTGATAGGTTTTTGGAGCTAAATAGCATGCCACTCAAAAGAGCGAGGGCTGGCATATGAAAGTTATAAATGAACTGGAATATATAGCTACCTTCAGTGACTGCGTGCCCAATTACCATAAGCGCAATCAGCATGCCTTTGTAGGTATCTATAAAGTACAATCTATCTACTTTAGCCATTTTTAACGTCTTCAGCGTTTATTTTCAAGACTTTTGCA
This sequence comes from Methylophilus sp. QUAN, assembly GCF_015354445.1. Classification (GTDB taxonomy): domain Bacteria; phylum Pseudomonadota; class Gammaproteobacteria; order Burkholderiales; family Methylophilaceae; genus Methylophilus. The sequence goes on along the minus strand of NZ_JADKYT010000002.1, from coordinate 675,039 downwards.
GGAATGCCTGCAACCGTAGCATTATCAGGAACATCACTAAGCACAACTGACATGGCGGCAATATTTACGTTATTGCCTATTTTAACGCCACCTAGTATCTGTGCATAAGCACCAAAATTTACATTATCTCCAACAATAGGGAGTGGCCCATTGTCATGCCTGTTACCTACTGTAACACCTTGTCTAAGTGTGCAGTTTTTTCCAATTACCGCACCCGAGTTAATAAATATATTGCCAAAATGCCATATTCTTAATCCAGCGCCGATTTCTGCCTCAAGCGGAAGACTAACGCCAGTCGTTGTTTCTGTAAGTCTAAATGCAAGCCAGTAGAATGGAGTCAATACTCTTCTTAATATAATTGATTCAGAGCGACGAACTTTCCTTCCCCAGCGATAAACAGCCAGGGCCCATATCGACTGTTCTTTTAAAAAGGGTTTAGAAGGATACCTTTTTAAATCTTCAATAAAGTCTCTATCTATCAATTTTTGTCCAATATATGAGCTTTAAGCTGTTGATTTTCGCAGGTTCACATATGAAAGAGTGAGGCCTACAACAAACCAGAGATACCAGTCGAAATTTAAATAGTCCAACATGTTGTCTGAATAACATTCAAATAAATACTCTACGAGAATAACAATGACTGTAAATATTAATAGTTTTTCATATTGATAAAGACCAATAAGAGCTTTCAGCTTTGAGTAAATAATGTATAAAAATGCGAGTAGCCCTAAAAACCCTAATTCAAAAATTAATAAAACATAAACACTATGTGCATTGATCCCTATTTTTTGCTTATTAAAAGCGTTCCCCATGCCGAATTGCGTTGAGTGATCTAGAAAACTATGAAGCCCATAGCCAGTTAAGTAATGTGTTTTAGACATCCAAGTTAAAGCGTCAAGCCAATACTTCTTTCTCCAAGCATACGAATTTAAACGCTCATAACCTGTGGATCCAAAATCATTACCACTTTGCAGGTCCACCATACGCTCTTGGACCTCCGGAATTAGTAGAGCAACGAATGGAGCCGTTAAAACTATAAAAAGATATTTTCGTTCGTAAAGCACGGCATATGAGAAGAAGAACAAATAACATGCAGCCCATGCCGCTCTTGTCTTTGTCATTATGAGCAAGCCAAGAAGAATAATTATGTACAAAGGAATTAGAGTTCTAATTTTAGGGCTAAGATATTCTGGTTTTGTCTTGAACAGGTAAAAACAAATACTAATAATCAAAACAAAATAAAATGACAGCGAGTTTGGATGATTAAATGTACTTTGTAAGCGAAAGCCCTCAATAATATTGAATCTTAATCCACTAGTGCCAAATATGATGGAGTAAATACCCCAAAGTACAGGAATTATTGATGAGTAAACAACAATGCTTATCCATTTGCCAAAGTCAGCCTTATTTCTAACTGAAGATAGCCCTAAATAAAACATAGAAGCATATGACAGTAGAATCAGAAATACTTTTGAGCTAGCTAATAATGAAGGGGCGTAGAAAATCGAGATAAACGATATAGCTAGAAACATTGACCAAGCAAGCAATATTTTTCTCGACTTCAAATCTAAATTAACTGGTTTCTCCAGTACAGTTAATATCGCAATTAATATTATTAATGCGTTAAGTACAGCGCCGAGCCCAAAACTACCAAACTTGATTGCGTCAAATGCAGAGTCTAATGAGGCTCGACTTAAAACAACAACCAAGAAAAATAGCTGTCTGTTTAGCATAAAAAACATGCAAAGACTGAAAGCCAATGGCAAACTTACTAGGTATACATACTTTTCACCAACAAGATTGACTAAAACAAGAGATACTAAGCCGAAAAAAAAGGCAGAAAGTATCGCTAGCAAAAAGAGTATATATTTATTCTTATTTCTCATTAGAGTCTGTGTCACAGTTGTAACCTTTAAACATGCTTAGCATTAACTATATTTTCTTCTAAAATAGCCTCTTAACGGCATTTCAAAATAGAAATAAGATACACAAGCAACTATTGAAGTAATAGCTATTGATACTAGAATATTTATCCAAGATGGGCTAATAAATGTGTCAACAATCTTAAAAATCGGCAAGTGCCAAAGGTATAAGCTATAAGATAATAAACCTAATGTAACCATTATCTTGCTTGACAGCACATCATTTACAATTGGGATCACACGAGAGTCAATAGAGCAAACAATTAGTGCTCCGCTAATACCGATTACTGTCGAGTTAAGCACATTGGGCAAGGGTACCTGCTTAAATGCATATAGCGCCATCAATAAAATACCAATCAATAGGTGACCAATTTTAGGTTTCCAGCCATCGTGAAGCAAAAACATTACAAAGCAGCCATACATAATTGCGTCTAATCGCTCTATTGTTCCCAAATAAAACACTATTTTATTGATACCGATCTGGTCTAAGAAAAATCGCCAAACTAGTACGAATAAAGAAGCACTTAATGACCCTATTAACAACCCTTTCAGCTTAAATCTTGAGAAAAGATAGCCCATTAATAGAGGCCAGATAATGTAAAAATGCTCTTCAACAGCCAGCGACCAAGTATGACCAAAACCTGATAAATGATGTCCGTAATAAATTGCAGCAAAATTAGTTGTATACGTTAGCGCAAAAATACCATTAAAGGCATCTCTCTTCATGTGTAGCAATATAAATATCAAAGAACAAACGAAAACACTGAGGAAAAGACCTGGCATGAGGCGCCCCAAGCGTTTCATATAAAAACTAAGTAGATTAATCTGTCCGCTCTTATTAAGCTCGCTAAGCAATAGACCAGAGATTAAATAACCTGATAGCGCAAAAAATAAACCAACACCAATTGGTCCCAAGGGATAGGATTTGAATTTATTTGTATGCTCTAAAAAGACTAATATAATGGCAACCGCCCTAAGACCGTCAAGCCATGGTCGGTATGCTAAGAGTTGATTGGGTGATGTAAAAGAGTTCATGTAGATTAAAAATTATAGATTTGTAATATTCCACATACGGTTCGTTTTTCGTTTAAAACTACCATCGAGTTGATTTTATGGACTTGCATAATTTCCTCAGCAACAGAAAACATTTCATCCTGATTAATCGTTTTAGGTGATGTTGTCATGAATTCTGCGGCTTTTAGCAGAATTGGGTTGTCGAAGTTGTTGAGCGCCCTGCGTAAGTCACCATCAGTAATGATCCCCTGCAATTGATCATTATCAATAATAATTGCCAAACCCAACCGGCCTTGATTCATTACAGAAACAACATCCCTAAAGCTGGCATCCGATCCGCAAATCGGTAAATCTTTGCTGCGCATGACTTCATGCACTTTTGTGAGTAGCTTCCTGCCCAAGCTGCCACCCGGGTGAAAGCGGGCAAAGTCTTCAGGCATAAATTGTTTCAGGGTCGACAAGGTGACGGCCAAGGCATCGCCCATGACGAGTGTCGCTGTCGTCGAGCTTGTGGGGGCCAGGTTGTTATTGCAAGCCTCTTTCGCAACCGCGATGTTTAAAACAGCATGTGCATTACGTGCCAGCGTAGATTGTGGATTCCCGGTGAGGGCAATCATTTTGTTTTTTTGCCAAGTTAAAAACGGGATGATTCTAATGAGCTCTTCGGTCTCGCCACTATTAGAAATTAATAATGTCACATCACCTGGCTGGATCATGCCCAAATCACCATGAAATGCTTCACCAGGGTGCACATAAAAAGAAGCCGTACCAGTGGAGGCCAGTGTCGCTGCAATTTTTTTGCCAATAATGCCCGACTTACCCATGCCGATAATAATGAATCGACCACTGCTTTCCAGCACCAATTGCACTGCTTTGGCAAACTCAGCATCCAGTTCGCTGGCGATCTGCTGCAAGCTTTCGATCTCTGTGTTAAAGACCGTTTGGGCAATTTCCAGAATATAGGACTCGCTGGCGGCTGTAGGTAATAATTTATTCATACTAACGATCGGCTTTTAAAGTTGAAAATTACGCTTGGGTTATTGCACCATCATGTCCATGATCTTTGCATAACCATCTGTGGTGGAAAGCACCTCATAAAGCCCTTTGGCGACCAATATTGCATCGCTGGCCTCCCTGAATGCACCGTGGCCACCGCTTAACTTCAATACATGGGTTGCATGCTGTTTCACATACTCGGCAGCATCTCCTACTGCAAAACAGACGCCACAGGCCTTGAAGGCGGGTAAATCTATCGAGTCATCGCCCAATGTTGCTGTCTCGTGTTTGGTGACACCGCAGTCTTGCATAAGGTCGTTACACGCTTGGAACTTGTCCTTTACGCCAAGCTTGAAGCGTGTAATGCCAAGGTCTGCAATACGTTTTCTCAGTACGGCAGAATCGCGGCCAGAAACCACAGCTACTTGAACACCTAATTCGATCAACATGCGAATGCCTAGGCCATCACGTACATGGAAGCGTTTGATAAACTCACCATCCTGGGTGTAGTACAGCCCGCCGTCAGTGAGCACCCCATCAACATCGGTAATCACCAATTTGATTTTTGCCAATGGGTTTTCTGGAAGGGCTACACTTTGCCCGGTAAGCATTGCTTCCACTGTCTTGAGGTCTTGGGGAGTATCGACCCCAGGGCCGGTCTCCTCTACCGTTAATGCCTGTATGGGGATGCCCGCTTCAAGCAAGCGTAATTGCTCTAATGACTCTGCATTTTCCAGGCCGGAGAACGGTAGCTCATAAAAACGCTCAAGCACCTGTTTTTTATAAGCATAAACACCCACATGTTTGTAATAAGTGGCGTGCTCTGCATTACGCGGATATGGGATTGGTGAGCGGCTAAAATACAATGCTTGCTTGTGCTGATTTAAAACCACTTTCACAAAATTAGGATTTTTTGCCTCTTCAGCATGAATGGCATGACATAAAGTTGCCACTTGTGTTTCAGGCAGGCCAAGCTGAGCCACCAGCAAGGCAATATCCTCTGGGCGAATAAGGGGCTCATCACCTTGAACGTTAATGTAAGCATCTGCAGGGTATGCTTTCATGACCTCAATTAAACGGTCGGTGCCTGATTGGTGATGCTCAGAAGTCATCATTGCTTTACCGCCAAATTGCTCCACAGCTTCAAGAATGCGAGCATCGTCAGTAGCCACGACAACGTCAGCAATACCTTGCACCTGCTTAGCGCGCTCATATACATGCTGAACCATAGGCTTACCCAATAGCATTGCCAACGGTTTAGCCGGGAAACGTGTAGACGCATACCTTGCCGGTATGACAATGATAATCTTCTGTTGCATACTAAGTAGCTACTTAATCGATATTCAAAACTGGGAATGATTTAACCAACTGGTCAATCTGTTTCACCTGAGACAAGAACTCTTCAAGCAAAGCAATTGGCAACGCACTTGGGCCATCGCATTTCGCTTCGTTCGGATTAGGATGGGCCTCAAGGAATAAACCAGCAATTTTGGTTGCCATGCCTGATAATGCCAGATCAACTACTTGCTGACGGCGACCGCCAGAAGCAGCACCTAATGAGTCACGTTGCTGAAGTGCATGCGTCACGTCAAAAATAATCGGCACATTCGGGCACACTTTTTTCATCACACCAAAGCCCAACATGTCGACCACCAGATTATCGTAGCCAAAGGCCGTGCCGCGCTCACATAAAATCACGTTCTCGTTACCGCCCTCTTTAAACTTGTCGACGATATTGACCATCTGATGTGGGCTCAGGAACTGTGGTTTTTTGATGTTGATTGGTTTGCCGGTTTTGGCTAATGCAACCACCAAATCAGTTTGACGTGCCAGGAAAGCTGGTAGCTGCAGTACGTCACATACTTCAGCTACTGGCGCGGCTTGCCATGGCTCATGTACATCAGTAATCACCGGCACGTTGAATTCTTTTTTAACCGCCTGAAATATTTTCATGCCCTCTTCCAACCCAGGGCCACGGAAAGATTTAATAGAGGAACGGTTAGCCTTGTCGAAAGAGGCTTTAAACACTAAAGGAATATCAAGCTTTTTAGTGATATTGACATAGTGGTTACATGCTTCAAGTGTTGAATCCAAATCTTCAAGCACATTAATGCCGCCAAACAGAACGAATGGTTGATTATTGTCTAAGGTAATGTTATTGATGGTGAACATAAAGTTTCTCTTTGTAATGATTAAGTTGCGTTTACGAGATAATGAATTCTTCGTGCGCAGAGTTGCATGGTTTCTGATGAAAAGTTCTTCCAGCTTCCTTTGAAAAAGAAATGCTGATTGATAAATTGTAAGTAAACTTTGATATTGTCCTGCCGCTCTTGGGTCAATGGCTGCATGGAGTCAAAAATAGCTTGTTTTGAATGAGACAGATCAGTAATAAATGAGCATATTTCATCGCGCGAATATATTGAGTCACCATATACAATCACAGCTTTCTGCCTTGCTATAGCTTGTAAACCAACAGAAGAATTAATAACAAGAGTAAATGCTGCGTGATCTAGCAGGTAATCAATATCAAACTTTCTTAGCCAAATAATATCGGGAAATTCACGACGTATATCTTCGTAATCGTAGCGCAGCATATCTTCCGGATGCTCTTTCACGATAATCGGAAAGTCTTTCCCCAGGGTGGTCCTGATTTGCTGATAGCAATGCCTTAAAAACTGCTTTGGATCTTTAAATAGAGGCGAATTAATCAAAACTTGTGTGTCGTCATGTACCTGTAAAGGTATGAAAGCAAATGTAGACGGGATTTCGACTACATCTAAGGGGATTAATCTGCGAGCCTTATCTAAAGCTCTTTTTTTAAACCAGCTTGATCCTCTTAATTCAGGATATTTTGCATAAAAACTATTATCCAAGACTCTGTGAAGGAAGTTAGACAATTGATCCCACTTATTTAAATGTAGGATAGGTAACAAATCTGGTGCTTCATTAACTGAAGGCAAAAGCAAAGTGTCGCTTACTAAATTTTTAATTTTAGAGAAACTATAATCGCGATTTAAGGCACTAAGATTAACACCACGTGTGTCAGCTTGCAGCGTATTAGAGAAGTAACCATTTTCCATATAAATAGTCTTGATTCCTCGACGTTTTGCAATCTCTGTTAGCGCCCTTGCTACATGGTCTTGACCATTCCATACAACAATCAAATTAATATCATTTTTTGAAATAAAACCATCCAGGTAATTCGCGATTTTAATAGTCCTGTTCTTCCACTCTGCGAGACTTCCCTTATGTTTCGTATGCATAAATGCAAACAAATCAGTTACGTCAGCATCTCCCAAGCTCATCGTAGTTTCTGGTTGCTCTTCAATTTCAGCTAAAGAGGCTGGAGAAAAATGCTGCCCATTTTTTTTTAAGATTGCACGTTCTCTAGGGGTAAATGAAACCAGATATGGTTGATATCCATAAAGCTCTTTCTGAAAGTGTGCCAAGTTAACAAAAAAAGGGACGAAAATATCCGCAAAGACGTAATACAAAGCTTTTGTATGCATAAGACACAGTTACCTTTTGACAAACCTAAAATGGTCTGGGCTTAATTTGAATATCATAGCCAAATAAAGCAATAAAAATACCAAAGTCACAATTATGAATCTAACTAAAGTAGGAGACTCAATTAACATGCTCATTAAATGCAGCGATATCAGTCCCGAGAAAATTGAACAAACCAAACTCCACCCTATCGATGGCAGCATTTCCTTAAGTGATAAATTAATTGTCTTATGGGCAAAGTAAAATGTGAGTAATGTGACTATTAGACAAGCAAGTAAATAGCATTGAACGACCTCAACAATGCCGAATTTAGCACCAAAAACAAACAATAGGATATGTAGTAGTGCACCAAAAATTCCAAATTTAAAGAGAAATGATGTTTTACCCAACGCCATAAAGACTGGTCCAGTAGTGCCGCTAATGGCTTGTAAATAGCCAATCGCGGTCATATAGGTTAGAAGTCCAGGAATTAAATTCCATTTTTCCCCTAACGCGAGTTGAATAAAATCTACACGAGTCACAAACAATAGCATCATTAAAGGGGCGGTTAAGAATGAAACACCCATGATCGCACTTAAATATAATCGTCGAACCTCATCCATATTATCCTGAGCTCGACTTAGCAATGGAAAAATTGCTCGTGTTGTAATCCAGGAAATATTTTGGATTGGAAATAACATAATCTTGTATGCCATTGAGTAAACACCGAGCAATGCACTATTTAGGAAGCGTCCAATAATAATTGCATCAGCATTTCTAAAGGCAAAGCTGACCATTTGATAACCCGCCATATTGGCAGAAAAATGCATGAGTTCTTTGAGCTTAGAGAACTGAGGGTTGAATGTTGGCATCCAAGAAGCGAAGTACCATAATAACAACGTGACACTTAGTGCTTGAACAAGAACTTGAAATGCTAAGCTATAAACGCCAAATCCGAACAACGCCGCAGTAATTGAAACTGTAATTGCAAGTAGTGCGCCAAATCCCTCAATACCTGCGATGAGTTTAAATTTTGACTCTCGTTCCAATAGCGCTTGATGAATCGCTGAGCTACTGGAAATAAGAAAAGTTGGTGCAATGATCCATAATACAAATGTTAATTCATGACTTCGGAAAACAGAGCCTAAATATGGTGCGAATAAGACTAACAACATGCATATACTTAACCCCATCACTACATTGAGCCAAAACACAGCATTAATGGTTGGATGGTCAATCGTTGACTTTTGGATAACGTTTGATGCTGTTCCCATATCTCGAATGAGTAGCGCCAAGTTGGATGCTACAGTTGCAATTGCCATCACGCCATAATCGGAGGGGGGTAGTATCCTGGCTAATACAAAAATATTGGCCAATTGAGATATAATTTTTGCAGCTTGAGCAACTGCAACCCACTTTACATTTTTAACTGCCGTCATGGGTTATTGCTTTAAATGGGTAGGAACAAGTAACCCCGGTGATTGTTTTTCTATCGTATCAACAAACTCCTTGAGAAAATGCTCTTGCAGAGCATACGCTTCCGACTGTTTACTCTCGTCTGGGATCACTGATGATACACGCACCAAAATACCGTCATCCAGACGCCGTTCAAGAAGCCCATCTTTAATAATTTTTAAGCGCATTTGTATGCCTGAGGTTAAAGTGCTATCGCCCACGCGAATCCAGTAGCTGACCGCTTCAAGATGATTTTGGCCGTAGTATAGCTGTCGTTTACCTATCACTGGGGCGGTGCGTTGCAAGGCATCAAATGAAACAGTTTCTGTTTTTTGCATTTGATAACCTTGTGCCGGATAGCAAACATCCGGTTGGTGAATCTTGACATCCTGGCGCTGCTCTTTAGCGTAGGCCAAAGCAACCATAATTTGATTACCGTTTTTATCAGCATAGCTACGCATCAAGGTGTCATCGTATAGCTGACTAATAAGGCTACGCTCATCACTGACTACGCTAACCTGTGGTGTGGATTGTTGAACCTCTACCCACTCACCGATCACTCTAGGGATTGTTTGCTCGAAATTGCTATCAGTCCTTGCATAATGTAGATGTGGTTTGAGGCTGGTCGCCAGAACCATAAATATCACGCTCAACACCAACAGAGGTACCCCGGTTTTAAGATTGATATCAGGCAGTTTCAGGAACAAATCTTTCATGGCTGGGGTTAATCCTGGCTAAGCAAGCTTTTAAGTTTGAATTTTTCGGCAATCTTTTGAATCAATGAATCAATCACAATAATCAAAATCAGTGCAGTTAGAAAAAGTACCATGCCGGAGAAGTTATGCAAGAAGCCCTGCCCGGCTTCGTCACCCATGTGGAATGTAATCAATGCCAGCGTACATACACGCAGTACGTTTGATGTGAATGAAATTGGCACAATTAACACCGCCAGCAGCACATTACGCCAAAAGGCCTGATGGTTAATCACATTAATATACAACAAGCCTATGGCCTCTAATGTGAATAACGAGTTAAGTCCAGCGCAGGCATCAGCTACCAGTAGTTTGTATTGACCTATTTGCAAAATCACGCCTGAACGCGCAATCGGATAGTCCAGCGCATACAACAAATGGTCAGAGGCATACGAAACGGCAATTTTCATGGGTTGCGTCAATGTATCAATCACGGAGGCTGGCCATGGGATCAGGAACACAAAGAAGAACAGCGCAAACCAGTATTTAAGTGCAATTTTGCTGCCAAATACAATACAAATCAGGCCACATAATACAAATACCAATGACAGGATTGAGATGATGTAAACACTTTGCGAGTAGCCGATCAGGTATAAACAGCCACCGAACACAATCAATGGCCACCCCAACAATGGTGCAGGTTTGAAGCTATGTGGCTTTTCAAGGATTTGCCGGGTTTTAAAATAGAAAAACCAGATGCCTATCCCCAACACAATGGGCCCATGGGATTGGGTATCGGTATTCCAGACAGTGACGAATAAGTCATGGAATACCGGCACATACAGGATCAGCAGTGACAGTAAGATGGCCAGATAGCCGATCAATTTATGATTCGGCACCGGTGATACGGCAACGGTAGGCGTGGTCATGCGTTGGTGTTCAATGCAATTTGAACGTCGATACCGAGGCTACGGCAAGCCTCATATGCTTCTTGAGTATCTTTGAGCGTGGTTTTGTTTTGCTGTGTTGAAATCAGTACACCGCCTATTTTTTTAGCCACAATTTGCGCATCTGAAGATTGTAGCAGTGGTGATGTGTCGACAATAATCACATCATAGTGCTCAGCAAACGCTTTCAACAACTCATCCATCGCTTCTTTATTTAACAGCTCTTGTGGGTTAGGCGGTGTGGCTCCGGCACTCAAAATACTCAGGTTCAACAAGGAAGGAATCCTCACTACAACATCAGTGGACGCCCTGCCAACCAGAATATCGGATAAGCCATGATGATTGTTCAGCCTAAACAAAGTGTGTTGACTAGGTTGCCTTAAGTTTGCATCAATCAACAAGGTACGTTCGCCCAATTGAGAAAACACTACAGCCAAATTAGCAGCCAATAAGTTTGCGCCGTCAGCTTCTTTTGCTGATGACACGGCAAGCGTTTTAAAGCCGCGTTCAAACCAACGTAATATCAATTGCGTACGTAAAGATCGCAACGACTCAACTTGTTTTGAGAATGGATCGAATGCAGCTACTAGCCCGGTATTAAATGTGGCTTTATCAGGGGTGATATAAGGATAATCAAATTGATACGATAGCGCCTGATTAATATCTTCGATAGAAACAAAGCCAAGTGCTAAGGCCGCTTCACCAAAACGCATGGACTTTTCTTTTTGAAACTTCAAAATGCGCTCAGCATCTTTCTCAGTAATTTTTCCCATATCAAGCAACAGGTGCCCAATACTGGAAGAAATGGTTTTTAATGGCGAGGTGTTCTCTGTTTCAATAATATTCATACCCAATTCACTTTTTGCCTGATAAGTTGTTTTCTAAATGGCATGCCAAATTTAGACTGATTTAATGCTGTATTCAAACACAGGGATTTCACCCAGGGTCAGAATGTCATCCTTACCCCGGATACGGCGATCCAGCAACTCTGCTAGCGCAGCAAACAAGCAGCCTAAAAACAGGCCAACGATCAAGGAGAACGGTGCAATTAGCCATAAGCTAGGATTGCTAGGCTCAATGGGAGGTACAGCAACTTCAAGAACAGAGATATCACCTTGATTAGATTGACCTTCCAACGCAGTTTGGCTGAAACGCCCATTGACTGCCTCTAATGCATTTTGTGCAATCTGCACTTCTTTCTCAAGAATTGCCAGATCAGATCTGTATCTGTTCAACTCCAATACTTTCTGTTTTTGTTTTTCCAATTGCTGCTTTAAATCACCCAAGCGCTGTGAGTTGATATTTGCATTATTACTTAAGCTCACTACCGTACGGTCAATTTCCGTGCTCAATTGGCTTCGAAGCTTACTAACTTCAGCTTCTGCTGAAATATAAAGTGGATGATTTTTGCTATAGCGCTGCGCGGTATCTGCAAGTTTGGCCTCAGCAGTGACCAAGCTCATGCGCAAATTCTGAATCACAGGGTTCTGCACAACATCTGGAGAATCGCTCATATTTTTAGAAGCGTCATTGCGGCGTGAGTTTGCATCAATAGACTGGGATTGCACCAACCCATACTGTGAAGAAAGGTCTCTTAACTTAGAGCTTTCAACGTCAAATGCATCCTGCACACTCGTCAAGCCATGTTTCTGCTGATACTCACCCAAGCGGTCTTGCGCTTGTTGTAAGTTGTCCCGCAATACCTTGGTTTGCTCAGATAAGTAATGTGAGGCTTTAATTGCCGGATCCATTTTAAGTCTTAAGCTTAAATTGATATAAGACTCAGCAAAAGCATTCGCCATGGTTGCTGCAAATACAGGATCTACGCCCTTATAGCCAATACTAATCACGCTACTTTCTTTAGAAGGTAAGATAGACAGCTTTTGCTGTAGCAAATCTGCCAACCACTCATTAATATCAGCCTGCTTACCCTGAGTTGCTTGTGCAAACTGCTCTTGTAGTGATTTTACTTCAGATAAGTGTAAACGTTTGATCACATCCAAAGTCACGTTTTTGCTTTGAATAATATCGACCTGTGTCGCCATATAACCTGGCATCAATTGAGCTGGCATTGCTATACCCGTCACAGGGTCAACACCTTTGTAATTCAAGATAACCGTCGTGGCTGCCTTGTAACTTTTGGGAAATAACAGACTGACAACACTGGCTGTCAGCAATGTGATGATTGATACAAGCAAAATCATCTTGTAGCGTGCTTTTAAAATCAGCACTAACTGAGAAAAATTCATGGTCTTCCCTTTAAATTACAACAGGCTTTCTTCAATAAACAGTACATCTTCATCTTGCAAAACGGCTGTTAAATCTGGAACTTGCTTAACAACAGCACCTTCAGCATTTTTTCTATGTAATTTAACAGAGCGTTGCGTACCGCGAATAGTCAAACCACCCGCTTTTGCAATCGCCTGCATCACGGTCATATTCTTGTCAATTTTAAACATACCTGGACGTTGCACCTCACCGTAGACGTACACTTGAGGTGCTTTTGGCACATAAATAACATCGCCTGGCAGTAAATCTTTATTGATAGCGCTGGCTGGGGCGCGGAATAACTCATCAATATTGATTTCTTGTGTTGTTGGTGTACCTGAGCGTGTAGATGTAAAAAACAATGTCTCGCCAGCGGCCTCTGTAGAGCCTCCAGCCAGGGCAACAAAGTCACTGATTCTTCTTGAGCCACCTTGAATACCATATTTACCTGGACGCAATACTTGTCCGGTCACCGCGACATCACGAACGCTGACATACACAGTTTCACCACCAGTTAAACGAACATCCTGCTCGTTTAAGTTGCGACGCTCAATAACTTCATTTAAATCATACTCACTGCGCTTATCACCACGTACAACAGTGATAATTTCCGATGCATCGGGTACTAATCCACCCGCTTCAGCAAGAATGTCTTTAACATCTGTTAGCCTGGTGACAGGATAACGACCTGGCTTTAATACGCCTCCCAAAACAGAGACGGTTTTGCTCATAAACTCCAGCACCAGCACTGAAACTTGTGGGTTTGCAATAAAACCACCACGTTTCAATTGCTCAGCAATTCTTTTTTCACTCTCAATCGTTGTCAGCCCACCAACCTTCACCTCACCAACCAATGGCATGGTGAGTATGCCCTCTTCTGACACCCGAGTTTCACGCATAAGCTCATTATCACCATATACGGTTACTCTGACATAATCACCTGCGCCTAGGGTGTAGTCTGCATGTGCTAAGGAACTTAATATAAACATCAGTCCGGCTGTGAAAGCCTTTAAAAACTTGGTCATAAGCGATGAACTCTTTTCGTAATGTGAATTTAAAGATTTATGTATTACGGCAATTTTTTCGTAAGATTAATGGAGTAAAAACTGGTTAGTGAGTTTGCGATGCTAATTTGTCTTCATAAATATCTATGGTTGATAGTCCCTTTAAGCGCTCAACCTCAGCTTTAATGAAGTCCTGTTTTCTTTGCTGACTAATCAACTTTGTTGCAATGGCCCCAGCCATTTTTGGTGGCATTGGCATTTCGTTTACATTTTGAATGACTTTTACGATAACACCGTTATCGTTGTGCACAAAGAGCAAATCGCCTTTTTGTAACTGACCGATTCTGGATAATATATTTACTGGCAGTCTGTCGGTTAAAAATTGACTACGACTTATTTCATATATAACACTTTTGGATCCAAGTTCAGCCTCCAAAGCTTCCAGGCTTGTTATCTCATGCTCCATACGTTTGATATCAAGTAATTCAGGGGCATTTGTGAAAGTAACATCTACTGTTTTAAATAATTTACGATGCTCAAATCTTTCCGGATGTTGCTTGATAAAGTCAGCGATTTCCTCGCCTGATACATTGTTTAATTTTGCAGTTTTTTGTGAGATATATGCTTGTGCATATATCTGTGCTTTAGAGGACTCAATTGCTTGTATGACTTCAGGTGTTCGATCCAAATTCAGCTTGATAGCCTCTTGCATTAACAATTGCCGCTCAATTAATCTGGAAAGTATCTGCTTTTTAGCCTGTATATCTAACGCTGCCACAGATGTATTAGGTAACTCTGCATATAACTGTTGCATGGATACCTCATCGCCATTAACGCTTGCCAAAGTCTGAGTGCTTTCAATGCTTTGACTGTTATGGCATCCCGTCAGCATAAGTGTGACTACAAGCAAACAACCTACCTGATTCATGTCCTCATTCCAACCTAAAAAAGCTACCAGTCTATAACATCAAATTTTCAAATCGACCATCACACTGGTCGTAAGATCATCGTATTCAAAATTGCTATAAGCTGCGCTTGAGGTTCTTCTTGACTTAATGGAGCTTAAGGTTAGTCCAATATTGTTTATAGGCCTCCAGGTAACTGAGCCAGACAAACTTTGCTCGTCATCGTCTCTCTTAGCCGCACCAGCAATTACCGCTTGCTTGAAGTCGCGCTGCGCTACCCGACCATTAAGCATGAAGGTGATTTTGTCTGAATATAAATAACTTACTCCAATCGTTGCGGAGTCAGTCAAACTGTAAGTACTGTAATTGGTTTCAAAAGGGCCTGCATTACGAGCTAAGCCAAAACTTGTTTTAATTTTTCCGGTTAACAGAAGGTCATAGTTGATATAGCCTATCCATACGCCGTAATCTCTAACAGAGAAATTATCGTACTCACGAGAGAGATATCCTAACTTACTACTTAAATTGCTTTTCCCCGTGGGCTTTAAAACAAAGTCCAATTCGTACTCATCTTCAGTAAATCCATTATCAAACAATGCTGCTTGATTGATTTGCCGCTGAAATTGACCATTACGCTTATGTGCTAAAAGACTTAAGTTACTACCGGAAGCAAAGTTATAGCGGGCGCCGTAGTCTAATGCAGTCGCATTATATTGAGCCACTGCATTAAAAGTTTGGCTGTTTTGGAAGTCTGTCTCAGTAATGCCGCCGATTAAAGTCCAGACCTTATAAGGTGAGTATTCCGCTCTAAATTGGCTAATATCTGCTGTTCTAATGTTTTGCGTAAAGGATCGAAAATCACTAAAACCATTTAATGTCTTGTTACGGCTGGTAGACAAAGTACCAGTCAAGGATGGTGTCAAAGACCACAGCCACTTCGCATCGTAGTTGAGCGCTTCAAAGTTTAAAAAATCACTAGTTTGATACTTATAATCAACATACGACACATCTACAATAAATCTTTGAAGTGAATATGTTTTATCCAGCTTAACACCTGCTGTCGACGTGGTGATTTGGTCTGATGTTCCGTTATTTTTCACTCTGAACAAGTTGTCATCATAGGCCCTGTTCACTGAAGCACTGAATTGCAAGGTGTCAAATTCATCCGCCATTGCACATAATGGCAAAGCACTCAATGTCAGCGCTAGCCAACAGCGCATTGGTCGTTTTATCTTTACTCTGGGAGATTGCTTGCGGGATGACATGTGTTTTCAGCAATAGCAAATTATGATGTTTGAGTTACATTCTAACCTGTAAACATACATTCAATGCTACCAAAATTTAACTTTTTAGCAGATGTAAGTAAGAATTATTAAATCACTCGTTTAGTATACGCCAGCTTTCAAGATGGTTTTATGACACTAAATTGGTTTGCAAACCTCCACTCCCCGATTGATGTTACGCATTAATTTGGTTAAACTCAGATGGAGTAAGGGTTTAACCAAACATATGAAAAAAACTATCAAGCCGCCAATTAGAACCATCTCCGGATTATCGTCGGGGCCTCGAAGCCCCCTTTACTTCATCGAATCCATTGTAGAGCCCCTCGTATTAGTCTTTTTTATGTGGGGCATTTTTATTTATTTCGAAGATAGAATCCCTATCTCAATATTCTTCACTTCAATTTTGCTGTTTTCGGTGACCTTTCCAAGCGGTGCAAAAATTCGCTTGGGATTTTGGAAAATGGTGCGCGATGTCATTTTTCAATGGATATTACTGGCTGGCATGGTGCTCGTTTTTGCGCGTATCACAGGCTACATTACGCTTTACACGCCCGAGATTATTTACACCTGGTTAATTGGTACGCCGATTGCACAAATTCTGGCTTTAACCGCCCTCAAGGAACTATCTCCTTTCTTTATCAGCTTGCAGGGACCGATCAAGAATGCAGTCATTATCGGCTTGAATGAGCAAGGTCTGGCTGTGGCAAACAACCTGCAGGCAGATGAATATAGCCGCGTGTCTGTATTGGGCTTCTTTGAGGATCGTGCACCAGATCGGGTACCGCAGGATCATGGGTTTGAAATTTTAGGGGCACTGACGGATATTCCGGCCTATTGCAAGAGCCATCAGATTCATACGATGTATATCGCGTTGCCGATGTCTAGCCACCCGCGCATATTGAGGTTGCTGGATGACTTGAAGGACACCACGGCGTCTATTTACTTTGTGCCGGATATTTTTGTGACCGACCTGATCCAGGGGCGGGTGTCTGACGTCAATGGCATTCCGGTGGTATCGGTGTGTGAAACACCCTTTACTGGTGTGGATGGCCTCATCAAACGTACGGCAGATATTTTATTTTCGTTGTTTGTACTGATCTTGATTTCACCTATCCTGATCGGGGTTGCATTGGGTGTCAAGCTCACCTCCCCTGGTCCGATCATTTTCAAGCAGCGCCGCTATGGTTTGGATGGCCAACAGATATTGGTCTATAAGTTCCGCTCAATGACGGTGACTGAAGACGGTGCAACCGTGACGCAAGCGACTAAAAATGACCAGCGTATTACGCCGTTGGGTGCTTTTTTACGTAAATCATCATTGGACGAATTGCCTCAATTCATTAACGTGTTGCAAGGCCGCATGAGTGTGGTTGGCCCACGCCCGCATGCTGTTGCGCATAACGAGGAATACCGCAAGCTGATTAAAGGCTATATGGTGCGTCATAAGGTGAAACCTGGCATTACCGGCTGGGCGCAGGTCAACGGTTTCCGTGGCGAAACTGACACGCTGGAAAAGATGGAGCAGCGTGTGCACTACGACCTGGAGTATTTGCGCAACTGGAGCCCACGTCTGGACATGCTGATCGTGGCTAAGACAGCCTGGTTAACCATCGTCGGACAGGATGGCGCTTACTAACAATAAGCGCATAGCGTTAAACAATGCCCGCCTCATGATGGCGGGCATTTTTATTTAATCAAGTCCAAATAGATCTCGGGTGTAGACTTTAGACATGACATCCTCTAACTCATTCGCTTTGCGGTTGGCGACAATGACATCAGCCACCTGCTTAAAGTGGTTTAAATCACGCATCACCCTCGAGTGATAAAACTCTTCCACCTCGAGTGCAGGCTCATAAACCACCACCTCAATGCCACGCGCCTTGATGCGCTTCATAATGCCTTGGATAGACGATGCCCTGAAGTTGTCTGAACCTGCTTTCATCGCCAGTCGGTAGATACCGACGACCTTGGGATTCTGCTTAATAATGCTCATGGCAACAAAATCCTTGCGTGTGGTATTGGCATCTACAATGGCATTGATGAGGTTCTGTGGGACCTGCGAGTAATTGGCCAACAATTGCTTGGTATCTTTAGGCAGGCAATAACCGCCGTAGCCAAAGGATGGGTTGTTGTAGTGGTTACCAATACGTGGGTCCATACACACACCTTCAATAATCTGGCGCGTATTCAAATCATGCGTCTCGGCATAGGTATCCAACTCGTTAAAATAAGCGACACGCATGGCTAGAAAGGTATTGGCGAATAACTTGATAGCCTCAGCCTCTGAGCTATTGGTTAACAGGATAGGTGTATCCGGCTTGAGGCTGTTATCTTTCAGCAGGTTGGCAAACTTCTGTGCCCGCTCAGACACCTCGCCAACCACGATGCGTGATGGATATAAGTTATCGTAAAGCGCCTTCCCCTCACGTAAGAATTCAGGGGAGAAGATCAGATTGTTACAATTAAACTTGGCACGGATTTTTTCAGTGTAGCCGACGGGAACAGTCGATTTAATCACGATCACCGCATCAGGATTGATGGTTATCACATCGCTTATTACGGCTTCAACAGATTGTGTGTTGAAATGATTCGTTTCAGCGTCGTAATCTGTCGGCGTCGCAATCACCACAAACTCAGCATGTTGATATGCTTCTGCTTTATCAGTGCTTGCCTTGAAGTTTAGAGGTTTGTTCGTTAAAAAATCTTCGATTTCCTGATCAATAATCGGTGATTTTTTCTGGTTTAATAGCGCCACTTTTTCTGGCACGATGTCCAGCGCAACCACTTCGTTTGTTTGCGCCAACAATAGCGCCAATGACAATCCGACATATCCTGTACCGGCTATTGCCACCTTCATAAGACACGCTCACAATTCATATTTATTTAAAACCCATGAACAAGTTCTCAAGCTGGCTACTTGCTTGAGCATCACGGGTTTAGATAATAAATACGCTAAATGAAAGTTTGATGTATCTGATGTGGATTGTGTTAAAGAGTGTCTTGAGGCTCGTTTAGATAGCAGAAGTGTGCTTGCCGATGGATGTTAATGCGTCCTCCACCCAACCTGTACGCAAGCAATCCAACACCTGCGCGTCGCCCATACCACGTAACCAGGTGAGCTGGCGTTTGGCGAGCTGACGTGTAGCATAGACGCCATGTTCACCCAAGGTGGGTAAGTCAATCTCACCGCTGAGGTGTTGCAAAGCCTGTCGATAACCGACACAACGCATACTTGGGCTATCTGCATTGAGTTGTGGGTATTCAACCAACAGCCTTTTGACCTCATCCACAAAGCCGTGTTTAAGCATGAGTTGAAAACGTTCGGCAATTCGTTGGTGTAAAACGCTACGGTCACTGGGCATCAAGGCAAGTTTAAGAATATTGAACGGCAATGAGACTTTTTGCGATTGCGCGCGTAAAGCGCTCATGGATTTGCCGCTGATACGATACACCTCTAATGCGCGCTCTATGCGCTGGGAGTCGGTGGTGTGAATTTTTGCGGCAACGGTCGGGTCGATGCTGGCTAGTTGCGCATGCATCGCGGGCCAGCCTAAGGCATTTGCCTCAGCTTCAATCTGGGCGCGGATAGCTACATCGGCCTCTGGCAAATCGCTGAGGCCGTGCTGCAAGGCGTTGAAATACAGCATGGTGCCACCGACCAACACCGGGATACGACCATTTGCCGTCGCCGCATGCATCAGAGCCAAAGCGTCTTTGGCAAATTGCGCGGCAGAATACTGTTCTAACGGTGAAATCAGGTCTATTAAGTGATGCGGCGCCTGGCGTAATGTGTCGGCATCCGGTTTGGCGGTGCCGATATCCATATCGCGATAGACCAGTGCCGAATCGACGCTGATGATGTCGACGGGAAAACGCTCACACAGGGCAATGGTGGCCGCTGTTTTGCCGCTGGCGGTGGGGCCCATTAAGAAGATGGCTGGCGGCAAATAGGTGGCGGTCATACAACGTGAAACATTAACAAGCAGACATCAAATGGATTAATCGTATTTAACGTAGCTAAAGCGCAAATCACTCTGCGGCGTTCCTTCCAGGGCTGATCCGACTTGTAATTGTGGCTGCCATTGTACGACCTCTTCAATTTTACGGGCGAGTTCGATGTCTTTCATGGTGATGCCTTTGGCGCTGTGCGTGCACAGTTTGACGATGACAAAGGCATAAGAGACGGTTAAATCAGGATGGTGCCAGGCAGCCTCAGCCAGGTGGCCGACGGTATTTACGACCATCAGTGTGCCTTTCCAGCTATTGGTTTTGTATTTGCGGCGTATCCAGCCGTCTTCAAATACCCAATGAGGTAAAGACTCAGTTAAATGCTGTTGCAGTTCCTGTTCTGTGAGCACTTGGTCGGTCATGGCATCCTCCTGATAAGACTTGCATTAAAACCATGCAGTATACCTCAGCTATGCCGCCGGACTTAAGAGAAACCGGCAGGTTTGCTTGCTGTTAGCTGTGAGAGCATGGCAGTGATCACGGTGAGATCAGCACTGGTACCTGGATTGAGCTTATTCTGCTTGAGCGCCGCATCCCATTGCAGCAAGTCAGGCATATAGTGTTTAGGATTATCTAGCGCCTGAAAAGCCTGATAATGCGTGGCGGCAAGTTGTTGGACCTCAGCGGCAGTCTCCGACCCATATTTGCGGGCAATATGGCTGTCCGGCACGCTAGAAAGCCAATATAGATAGACCGCCGTCAGCGCCCAGGCAGGCCGCTGCCAACGCTCGCACAGTTTATGATAAAGCGGTATGGCAGCTGAAAAAATCTGCGCATAGCCATCCACATACTGGCGCGCCACCATGTCGTTCTCGCTGGCCAGCTGCATGGCCTCCAGCAAGGTGATTTGGGGTGTCTGCGCCACATCGTGCTCATCGCGCTGGCCCATGCCCGCTGGGCTGACCAGCCGGATACCTTCATATACCAGGGCTGCATCGTCCACCGTTGTTCGTTGCAATACTTGCTGCAAGCCTGCTTGCAGTGTTAACCCGGAATATTGTAAACGGGCCTGTACGGCTGGCGCAGCAAGCAGGATGATCCCCAAATTGGTATTACATCCCACTTTTGCGTGGGTGGCTTGCAAGGCTTGCAAAATGCGCTGGCCCAAGCTGCGCACACCCAATACAGTGTCATCACATAAGGCTGGCGCCGACACCTCGGCACTGCTGATAAAGTCCTGCACCTGCATGCCATGACCATCGGCAAAAATATGTACATTGCCGGGCTTTAATGCCTCCAGCTCTGCCAGGCACGCTTGCTGGTAGGCCTGTTGTAGTATCGACGTCATACCAAGGCCCCGACTGCATCCGCCTGCAGCAACAAATCATTAACCAGCACATCGGCAATTTCTACGCTGGTCACTGTTTGCAAGCCGCGCCAGGCCGGAATACTGTTTACTTCTATCACCCACAGTTTGCCATCGCGGTCTCGCATCACATCCACGCCAGCATAATCAATCCCTATTGCCTTGGCAGCCTGGACGCCAATGTCCGCCACATCGACCTCATCACAGGCCGTGCAGCGCGCACCACGCGCCACATTGTGCAACCAGCTATCCCCTTGCCGCTTCATCACGGCAATCGGTTCGCCACGCACCACAAATACCCGGTAATCATGCTGGTAGGCACCGCAATCAATCTTCTCTTGCAGATAATAAACGCCATCGACAAACATATCTTGCGGTAGCGCAAATTGCGCGCGCTGCTCGATTAAGCGCACACCTTTGCCCTGCGAACCAAATAGCGGCTTGATCACCAGTGTTTTTCCATTATCCAGCGCCTGTTGCATGAGCGCATGCGCGATGTGCCTGTGCTCGCACACCCAGGTCGTCGGTGTTGCGACGCCCTGCTCTGCCAGCAACTGGCTGGTCAGGCCTTTATCCACGGTCGTTTCAATGGCTCTGGCATGGTTGTAAATCGTCATGCCTTGCCGTTGCAAGGTGTGCAACAGATTCATGCGTGTAATGATTTGCTGCGTGGTGCCGGCAGCGACCCCACGTACAAACGCCATAGGCGCTGCTTGCGTTAATCCAGGAATATGCACTTGCACCGACTGATTGACGATGCTGACGTAACAACTATCCAAGGAGACCATCAGCGCTTGCCAGCCACGCCGCGCAAATGCCTGTGCCAATGACTGTCCGTGCCAGCCGCCTGCTTGGGCGACTTCGTCGGTAAAAATAGGAACAACCTTCATGTCAGCTCTAAAGAAATCACGCGGGAACAGTGCATGGCATGCATTGATTCCCGCGTGAGAATGGTTTTATAAGACTTTAAGTTTAACTTCCAAACGACTGATTCAAAAGCTCTTCATTAAACTTACCAGCAAAGAATGTCTTGCCGGACTTAAGGTTGGTTACGCTGACTTTGGCTGGCGAGAATAACATCGGATCAATCTGGTAGAAGTCCATGTTCACGGCTTTAAACACTTCAGCAAATGGGCGGCCATAGTCTTTAGAGGATGAAGAAGGTAATTGTTGTGCCAGTTGCTCCGCTGCGGCATCGTCAGCATTGACGAATAACTGCACGAACCCGCCAAACAGGATGGCGTCATTGGTTCGGCCCATGCCGATAATAAAGTCCGGGGATGGGGCAGGCACTGGCGCAACCCCATAACCATCCACAATCGCATCCAGGTCAAAATGCAGGGTATGGCATTTGTGCAGCGCGACTTCGAGTACGCGCGCAGTCACCTGCAAAGAGCCAGCCACACTGCGTGTCGGTGTCAGGATAAAGGTCAGCTTATTGGCTGGCAAACCGGTATCTCTAGCCACTTTTTCAATCACTTGCACCGGCGGCACCTTATCGGTTTCAAGCACTAATACGGTTTGCTCGCCTTTGTCGCTATAGTGAATATCTTTAAACACCTCTTCGCGCTGCGCAATCGAGCGTGCCGGGCCACTACCCAGCGAGAAAAACTTCTCGTGTGACAACGCCCAACCAGCATACTGGCTACCTAAGCAAGCGATCACGGGCTGTTTGGCCGTCACTACAACGCTCAGTGGCCAATTGGCAAACTGAGGCACTTGTTGCAAAGCGACACTCCCTAGTCCGCCCATGCAGATTTCGGCAATAATACGCCCCGCCTCTAACCCACCTGGCACTTGAATACCGGCGTCGACAATCGTCGCGCCGCTTTCATGGGTAGATACCGCACAGCCCAGGGCCGGTGCGTTGGCAATCAAATGCGCGACCAACGGTGCGCTGTATTGTTGAACGCTAATGGATGTTGAATTCGATGTTGTCACAGACATAAGTCCCCCATAATGTTTCTAATCGTGTTTTTCTGTCCTGCAAAGCCTGTAGAACTTCGCTGTCTGAGTGCCCTTCTGCATAGAGGCTGCAAACGGGCTGCCCGGCAGCGATGACGCCGCCGCTGGGCCGGTCTTCCAGCCAGTCAGGTAAACTGAACTGGCTTAAATCAATCTCTTGTCGCGCATACGCAATGCAATGACTCGCATGCATTGTTTGCGGTTGCAATACCGGCACGACCTGATGCTGACAACTGGCCATATGCATTTGTATCAATGGCAGATGCCTGTACAAACGCATACTGGCACTCAACCTTGGGTTGACCTCAATGACATGCAAGCGGCCCTCATGCCACATAGCATCAATACTATTGATGCCCACCAAGCCCAACGCTGGTACTAACGCCTGCAACAGTGCGTTAGCAGCGGCATACAAAGTAGCCTCGTGTAAGCGCGTTGCACCGGCATAAGCAAAGCTGTTCACATGTTGCTTGAGCGCATGCACACCAATCAGTGTCGCTGCCTGCCCTTGTGCCGCAAATAATATCCCCACCGCCTGCCCTGACTGAAATGCTTGCCAGTAGCCTGATGCATCTACATGACTCACCGCCTGCCAATCTTGCACATGACTGCCGCCACATTGTCCTGCCTGCTTGTACAGCCACCGCCCTGCTGCGGGTTTGCTTTCAGCGATAAACGGTGATTGCACGCCTTGCGTATCACAACAAGCTTTTAACCATTGCGGATGTTTGACACGGTCAACAGTGTCAGGCGTATTACCAGCAACCGTGTAGCGTGCGAACAAGGCGGCATACGCAGCCTGATTGGCTTCAAAGCCAGACCCCACTAGTACGGCATCCGGTTGATATGCGTCCAGCACGTTAAATAACGCTGTCAACGCATCGCCAGCATGTTGCTCGCACAGCCCTGGCCATCGATATACCACCTGTGCGGCTTGTCTTGTATCGCTATCCGCAAATGCATCCACGGCCAGTACACGCCATCCCTCTTGTTGCGCGATCTGGCTATAGATACGCGCACTATGAGACAAAATGGCCAGCCGCAAGAATGACCTTATTCTACGTGAGCACAGGCATACTCATAAGCCTGGTGGTAATCAATGTGCATCGGGCTTTCGCTTTGCAGCATTTGCTCCAGCAATTTGTTTTGTGTGACATATTTCAGTTGACCAATCGCCAAGGCGCCAAATCCGGCCACCTGTGTGCCTTCAATCAAGCCGCCATTAGAAAAGGTATCCACCCCTTCAATCCCGGAGGGAGGTACCGCGTTGACGTCGGCAACGACTTTTAATGATTTGGAGTTGGCAAACTGCACTACTTCTAATACGCGAATACCTGCTGGTGTTGCGCACAAGGCGACCGTTGCCTCATTCAATACGGCAATTTTTGCAGCCTCGCTGCTACCATCCACCACTTGCAAGCTAACGTCGTAACTGGAGGATAATTTATCCACATAAGCCTGCATGCTTTCCACACCCGCGTGTGCAACCATGAATACCGTCGCTCCCTGGCGTGCGGCGATAAGTGCGGCGGTAGAGCCTACCGTACCACTGGCGCCAAAAATGGCTACTTTTTCCTTGCCCAAGCCACTCCCGGATTTTTGCAGGTAAAAATCAACTTTGGCCAGCATGGCCGCGGCGGTGGTAAAAGCACCTGAAGGATCAGAGAACGTATGGCACTCGAATGGTTTGAACATGGCACTACGTGCCTGTTTTTGCATTTCCAGCGCAACCTGGATATCGCGGCCGCCAAAGAATAAGGCCTGCTGTTTTAAACCGCTAGGACTACGTGAAAAGATCGCATCTTGTGTCAGCGCGACAATTTCATTCAAGGTGACATCAGTGTAGGAGATGATTTTTTCATAGCCCGCATCAAACGCCATATTCACATCGAATGGACTGGCGTTTTTAGCTGCAGTGAACAAATGCATAATACTGGTTTTTTTCATTCTTCCCCCCGGAACAGTGTGTTAACAATACCTTCTGCCAATATACACATTTCCAGACCAGTTCAAAATAAAGAGTAGACCGTGAAAATCATAACTTTTCAAAATTATCTTAAAAAGTTTTAATTTGCCACATCTTCTATCGTTATGCTGGCTGGCCGGTTGACGGCAGCGGTCACCAGGAAACCCAAGGCAGGCTCTCCTGCATACGTTTCAAGCAATTGCATTTGCATGGCCACCGCTTCCGCACGCGATGGCAACAGCACAAAACCGGTCGGGCCCCATGAGGTTTGGCCGATGCCGGTATACCCCTGCTGTTTGAGCGACCGTAAAATATTGCCCACCGCCTGGCTGGCATAGGCGCCGCCCTGTGCGGGGCCAAAGTAATCCGCATTATATGATTGCAAATCCCCTAAAAACGCGCTGAATCCTGCAAAGTCCTGCTCCATTAAGGCAGGTAGCCCCTCACTTAACAGTTGCTGCTGAATCGCCTGCGTCGCCGCCAGCGTGGGTGGTACCAATTCTTTAAAGGCTGTTTTCTCGCCCTGCCCGTGCAAGCCATCACGGCTATTATCAATGATCAGTAAGAAGTACCAATCCGCAGGAAACGCCTGGTGCACCAGCATGGGCGGTACTACAGTATTTGGTCCGCGTCCGCCATCGACAACCAGTCCGCCATGCTCAAAGGTCGCAATACCTATGCCTGAGCGCGCCCCACGCTGATGAACGGCAGCAATCTGCGCGGCGTCGACTGGTTGCCCGAGTAAACTATTCACCGCCGCGCCCAGCGCCAAGGCCATTTGCGTGCCTGATCCCAAGCCACCATGACGTGGGATGGCCTGGTGTATGCTGACATTCAGGTCTATTGCAAGGTGGTGTGCATCCAGATGCCGTTGCAAAATGGCGGCAGCCCAAGGGTCCAATGGTGACGACTGAATACCAGGGCTGAGGCTAAGAGAAGTTTGAAATGCATCAATGGCAGCACCGACACTGCCAAACTGGCGCTGCGTCTGCTGATTCAGGTTAAAAAAACCGAGATGTAAGCGACCGTAAGTGGTGACACTGACCGTGCGCTCTGCGGGAATGACTGCATTCATGGCGTTTTATTATAGGGATGCTAAAAAAAATGAAATGCCACCCTCACGGCGACGTGACATTAAAACATGATTTTGGCATAATGCCCGATATAAAAGTCATTCTGTAATCAGACGATGTCCGGTAGACAGCCTCTATTTATCGAATTCAATCCGTTGCACTCCGCGATAGATTATCACCAGTTTTAAAATAATTAAGGGTTTTATATGGTAAGTCATGTTATTCCATTTGAGAATCTACGTAACACTGATGTCCCGTCTGTAGGCGGCAAAAACGCTTCTCTGGGCGAAATGATCTCTCAACTCACCGCCAAAGGCGTACGCGTACCTACCGGTTTTGCGACCACTGCGGATGCTTATCGTGAGTTTTTGGCGCAAGGTGGATTAAACAACAAAATCAATGACTTGCTGGACAAGCTGAACGCAGACGATACACAGGAACTGGCCCGCGTTGGTTCGCAGATCCGCCAGTGGATCATGGAGGCCGAGTTTCCACCAGCACTGCAGACCGCCATTGCTGAAAACTATGCCAAACTGATTGAACGATCAGCGCAAGGCACCACCTTTGCGGTGCGTTCTTCTGCCACGGCAGAAGACTTGCCAGATGCGTCTTTCGCTGGCCAGCAAGAGTCTTTCCTGAACATCCATGGCCTGGACAACATTAACCATGCGATTAAAGAAGTATTTGCTTCTTTGTATAACGACCGAGCAATCTCCTACCGTGTACACAAAGGTTTTGTACACGCAGATGTGGCCCTGTCTGCAGGCGTGCAACAAATGGTGCGTTCAGACATTGGCTGTGCCGGTGTGATGTTTACCATTGATACTGAATCTGGTCACCGTGATGTTGCCTTTATTACTTCATCCTATGGTCTGGGTGAAACTGTGGTGCAAGGTGCCGTGAACCCGGATGAGTTCTATGTACACAAGCCATTGTTGGCACAAGGTAAGCCAGCCATCGTGCGTCGCACCATGGGCTCCAAATTGATCAAAATGGTGTTTTCTGACGCCACCCAAGCGGGTAAATCTACACACACAGTGGATGTAGATGCGGCAGAAAGCAACCGCTACTCGCTGACTGATGCCGATATTCTTGAGCTGGCTGGTTATGCCATGACCATTGAGCAACACTATGGTTGCCCTATGGATATCGAATGGGGCAAAAACGGCCTGGATAACAAGCTATACATCCTGCAAGCACGTCCTGAGACTGTGAAGTCACAAGAAGCGGCGAAAAACGTGACCGAAACGTTCAAACTGCAAAAGCACTCTTCAGTGCCTGTGGTGGCTGGCCGTGCCGTGACACAAAAAGTAGGCGTGGGCCCAGTGCGTATCGTGCTGGATCCGGCAGAGATGCATGAAGTACAGCCAGGTGACGTACTGGTGGCTGACATGACTGACCCTAACTGGGAGCCAGTGATGAAACGTGCCAGCGCACTGGTGACCAACCGTGGCGGCCGTACTTGCCACGCGGCGATTATTGCGCGTGAACTGGGTATCCCGGCGATTGTCGGCTCTGTGAATGCAACTGACCTGCTGCGTGATGGCGAAATGGTGACCGTTTCTTGTGCTGAAGGTGAAACCGGTTTTGTTTACCACGGCGCATTGGACTTCGAAGTGTCTACACAATCGAACAGCGCACTGGCAAAACCACCTTGCAAGATCATGATGAACGTGGGCAACCCTGACATGGCGTTCACCTTTGCCCAGACACCAAACGATGGTGTTGGACTGGCGCGTCTGGAGTTCGTGATTAACAACATGGTAGGCATACACCCGAAAGCCATCCTCAATGTGGATGCCATGCCAGCAGCCATGCAAGCAACCATCAAGAACCGTGCGCGCGGCTATGCCAGCCCGAAACAGTTCTACATTGATAAAGTGGCCGAAGGTGTCGCGACCATTGCGGCAGCATTCTATCCAAAACCAGTGATTGTACGTACTTCAGACTTCAAGTCTAACGAGTATAAAAAACTGGTTGGCGGTGACATTTACGAGCCAGACGAAGAAAACCCGATGATCGGTTTTCGCGGTGCGGCACGTTATATGGCAGAAGACTTTAAAGAGTGCTTTGCCATGGAATGCCAAGCCATGAAGAAAGTGCGTGATGAACTAGGCCTGGTCAACGTTGAATTGATGATTCCATTCGTACGTACGCTGGAAGAAGCACGTGCCGTGACTGAAATCATGGCTGCCAACGGCCTCAAGCGCGGCGAAAATGGCCTGCGTCTGATCATGATGTGTGAAATCCCGGCCAACGCGCTGCTGGCTGAGCAGTTCCTGGAGTATTTCGATGGTTTCTCTATCGGCTCTAACGACCTGACACAGCTGACATTGGGGATGGACCGCGACTCAGGTATCCTGGCTGACGGTTTTGACGAGCGTAACGATGCGGTGAAAGTATTGCTGAAAATGGCAATCAACACCTGTAACCGTTTAGGCAAATACGTTGGTATTTGTGGTCAGGGTCCTTCTGACCATGAAGACTTTGCCGAGTGGCTGGTCGCAGAAGGGATTCAGTCTGTTTCCCTGAACCCTGACACTGTGGTCGCGACCTGGCAGCGTCTGACAAAGAAATAAGCGTTAGGCTTGATTAGCAATTACTTGAGGCATCTGTATGAATCACCGTTCTGTGTTTATTATTTCTGATGGTACGGGGATTACGGCAGGTGCCTTAAGCAAATTGCTGGAACACTTTCCGAATACCAAATTCACCACCACTCGCCTGCCCTTTACCGACAATGACGAGAAGGTTCAGGCAGCTTTCGAGCATATCCAGAAAATTGCAGACCAGGATGGTATTCGCCCGATTGTGATTATGTCCGTCGGCAATGGCGAACACCGCAACCACCTCAAGCAGGCGAATGCCTACTTTATTGATTTATTCCACCGCTTTATTTACCCGCTGGGCTCAGAGCTTAACCAGGAGCCACTCACCGGCGCCAGTATTGCTTATAGCGCCATGGGTAACAGCTATTCAGAGCGTATGGAAGCGATTAATTTCACGCTGAACCATGATGACGGCATGACCAATACCGGCCTCGATGAAGCGGAAGTCATTCTAATCGGGGTATCCCGCTGCGGCAAAACGCCGACCAGCATTTACCTGGCCATGCAGTTTGGCATCAAGGCAGCCAACTACCCGTTGATTCCAGAAGACTTTGAACGTGGCGCTTTACCTGCCGCCTTGCAAAAAAATATCGATAAGATTTTTGGCCTGACGATTAAGCCTGAGCGCTTGCACTCTGTACGTAATGAGCGCCGCCCGGACAGTTTTTATGCCTCACTGGATAACTGCCGCAAGGAAATTGAAATTGCTGAAGGCATGATGCGCAGTGCAGGCATCCCCTGGGCAGACTCGACTAGCCGCTCCATTGAAGAGTTGTCTGCCTTGATCCTGCAAAAAATTCGCCAGCGTTAAGGCTGGCGGCTAGGTTTTGTTATTGACACAATGGCTGCTTAGGCAGCCATTGCCATTTCACGGGCTGGCGATGTATGAACGCGTTCAGTTTGTGGCTTCAACATGTCGCCACGCCAAAAATAATAAAACTCACGAGAGACGCTGAGGAAGGTGTGCTGCGAACCCAGCGCATTAAACAATGGCAGGTTTCTGTCCACCATCTGGCGATAGCTATGGGATTGTTTGTGTGAAATGTGGCGCAAAGACAGCAACAGGCACTTAGCCATGCGCATGCGTTCTTTAAACACCGCAGGCTCAAAGCCGCGCACCAGAGTGACTTGCTCAAAAGCATCCATGACCTGAGTTTCATGACTGTTCATGGCTGTTTTATCCAGGTCATACCAATGCTTGAATAATTCGTCTTGCGTCACCATGGCCACCGGCGTACTGCCATTGAATACTTTGGCCTGGCTCATGGCCGCAATGGCTTTGATATCACGCACCCAGAATGAGAAAAACTCGCGAATGACCGGCAGAATGCTGGGGATTTCAGCTGGATCGATGCTGGCAATAAAACGGTCAACGGCGTGTCGGTAATGGCTGCCATCACAAGGGATATCTTTCAGAAAAGCACTGACTCGAATAATAATGAACTCGCGTTGTACCAGCACACGCTCACTCACGCCCTGTCCGGTCAGCAATTTGACGTAAGCTTTGCGAGCTTCTTCTTCTCTGGTCATTTCCATGATTCACTCCCCTGATTGATTCTGAATAATGCCTGATTATTTAGCAGGCATTGACAGTTTCATATTAAAACAGGTGGCCGTCGATCAAACATGTAATGAAATTGGTAAATCCCCCACATTTCAGCGCTTGCGCTTAGCGCGTGTTTATCACCACTGGCTGTTTGGGCTGACGCGCCAGCAATAACAACAGGCTACTGAGCAAGGTCATCGCCAGCATGGCAGCCGCTAATGTTAGCGTGGAATGCCAGACCAAAGGCACAATCAGTGCCGAGCTCAAGGTTGAGCATAGCATCTGCATAAAGGCCTGCGCTGAGGCGGCCGTGCCGCGTAATGCTGGATAGCAATCAAGCGCTGCAATCGACAACACAGGCATGGCCGCGGCCATCCCCACATTAAACAAGGCAATTGGGATAATGGCCAGCCACCAGGCGCTGTGCACGTTGGAGCTAGCCCACCACTGCAAGCCCACATTACAACTGGCAATCAATACCATCCAGGCAAATGCCCAGTACAAAATGCGCGCGGGTGCCACTTTGCCCGCAGTATGCCGTGAGATCCAGGAGCCTAGCATCATGCCTGTCACCGTGGGAATAAATAGGTAACCAAACTGCTGGCTGTTTAAATGCAAATGCTTGACCAGAAAGACCGGGCTGGCCAGCACATAAATAAAAAATGCGGAAAAGTTCAAGCCCAGGCAAGCGATCAGGCCTAGAAATACCTTGTGCTTAAGCATCCTGCCGTAAGTGGCGATGATTCCTTGCACAGAAAAAACAATACGCTTTTCCGGCATCATCGTTTCTGGCAGATAACGCACCGCCATCCATAGTGCAATCGCGGCATAGACCGATAAGAAAATAAAAATAGCTTGCCAGTGTATGCCTAGTAACACGCCACCTAAAATCGGCGCGACGGCTGGCGCGATGCCGAACAACAGCTGCACGGTCGCCATCACCCGTTGCGCCTGCGCGCCGGAAAACAGGTCGCGCACCATGGCGCGCGCCACTGTGTTACCTGCACCGCCACTCACGCCTTGCAACGCACGGAATAACCATAACGTCTGCACATTCGGCGCAAACGCACAGCCCAGGCTCGCTAGTGCGAAAATGGCCAGGCCCCATTTAATGGTGGTGATGCGCCCGATGGCATCTGAAATGGCGCCGTGGCATAAGGTCATCACGGCATAGGGCAATAAATACAAGGTCAGGCTTTGCTGAATCGCCAGTTCATCAGTGCCAAACTCAGCGGCCATCACATGGAAAGCAGGCAGATAGGTGTCAATCGCAAACGGTGCTAATGCAGCCAGCCCAGCCAAGACCAGCACCAGGGTAGAAGAACGGGATATCAACATGAACAACCTTGTAAAAAAGCAAAGGTGCCCTCAGGCACCTTTAAGATTATAAGCCACAATGCCTGCGCTATGAGCAGCCTTAAGGCAAGGCATGAAATTGCGCGATTCTTTCCTTGTCACCCTCGACATATTTTTTGGAGTTTTTGTCCGTTCTGAAAATGATGGGCTGCTCACGGACCAAGGGGTTTTGTGAATTGACCAAGGCTTCATCAATCAAATGACGGTTTGGAGATTTGGTACATACCGGATCCGCCATTTCAGCATCCCCACTGAGCAAGTAGGATTGGCAACGGCAGCCGCCCAAATCATTCTCTTTTTCATCGCAGCTACGGCAAGGCTCTTTCATCCACTCCATGCCACGGTATTTAGTAAAGGCGGGCGACTCTTTCCAGGCCCATTCCAGGCCATTTTCGCGTACATTGGGGAACGTCATGCCTGGCAACACACGGGCAGAATGACATGGCAATACATCGCCATTGGCAGTCACAATCATGAATACTTCACCCCAGCCATTCATACATTTTTTCGGGCGGTCAGCAAAATAATCCGGCACCACAAAGAACACCTTCATTTTATTGCCCACGCGCTCCCTGAACGCATTGGTAGCCGCTTCTGCGCGATCTAACTGCTCGCGCGTAGGCATCAATTGATCACGGTTGACCAGGCTCCAGCCGTAATACTGCGTATTGGCCAGCTCAACATAATCAGCGCCCAAGGCTTCCGCCATTTCCAGTATCTTGCCGACCTGGTCAATGTTGTAGCGGTGTATCACTACATTCAGCACCATAGGATAGCCATGCGATTTAATCATGGCGGCGACTTTTTTCTTGAGCTCAAAGGTACGCGTGTTGGTAATAAAGTTGCTGATGTCTTCAGTCACATCGTGCATGGAAAGCTGGATGTGATCCAGGCCGCCTTCTTTAAACGCCTGGATACGCTTTTCAGTCAGGCCTACACCTGAGGTGATCAAATTGCTGTAATAACCCAACTTGTGTGCTTCGGCGACAATTTCTTCAATGTCATCACGCAGCAGGGGCTCGCCGCCCGAAATGCCCAACTGGATGGCGCCCATTTTACGGGCGTCACGCAAGGCGCTAATCCATTGCTCGGTCGTTAATTCATTTTTGGTGTGCTTGTCATAATCGGTTGGGTTATAACAGAACGCACAATGCAGCGGGCAACGATAGGTCACCTCAGCCAATAACCACAAAGGCTGCTTTTGCGTGACGCTTGCTGCTACACCATTATTTAACTGTGCCATGACGCCCTCCTTGCGGATTAATTCAGCTTGCGCAACCAGGCTTTACCAACAGCCAGGTCAAACATGCCTAAAATATCACTCTCAATGTCTTCGGCATCCGGAAAGGTTGTTTTCAAATCAGCCACAATATCGCCAACACTCGCTTTGCCATCCACGCGCTTGAGAATCTCGCCAGCGCCACCATGCAACTTGACCATGCCTTCCGGAAACAGGATGACATAGCTTTGCTGTGCCTCTTCCCATTGAAAGCGATGGTGTAAGGCAATCGTGTAAATGTCCGCGTGTTGAATATTGTTTTCCATATGTCTACTTTCTAATGCGCTGACTTGTCGGTCATTTAATTTTCAATGTTGATGACCGGCTGACGCAGATAATCACGCCCTTCGGTTTTAATCTCGGTCGAAGCCAGCATGATGGCGTCTGCAATCACCCACAGCACATTCAGCTTAAATTGCAAAATTTCCAGTGCCTTCATCTGCATGTCACGTGAAGTGCTGAAGTAATCCAGCGTAACGCTTAAGCCTTGCTCGACATCGCGGCGCGCTTCGGTCAGGCGTTTTTTAAAGTACATCAGGCCTTCTTCTTTCACCCAGGGGTACATGCTCGGCCAGGAGCTGATACGTTGCTGATGGATGTGTGGCGCAAACAACTCGGTCAGGCTGGAGCAAACGCTCTCTTGCCAGGGGCGCTGTTTGGCAAAATTGATATAGGCATCCACCGCAAAACGCACGCCTGGTGACACCAGCTCCAGGCTGGTGACTTGTTCACGTGTCAGGCCAACGGCTTCACCGAGCTTAATCCAGGCCTCAATACCGCCAATCTGGTCATCGACGCCATCATGGTCAGTAATACGCACGATCCATTGTTTACGCACTTCCTTGTCCGGGCAATTGGATAAAATCGCCGCATCCTTCATCGGAATCGCGATCTGGTAGTAAAAACGGTTAGCGACCCAGCATTGCAATTGTTCTTTAGTCAACTTACCCTCATACATCATCACGTGAAACGGATGATAGATATGGTACCCCTGCCCTTTCTCGCGAAGCTTTGCTTCGAATTCTTCGCGGGTCCATGGCAACTGTGCCTGAGTCACTGCGTTCATATTGCTCTCCTATAGAATGATGTCCATGCCGTCGTACGCCACCTCGATCTTGTGATCATTGAGAGTCGCACGCTCGGCGGAATCTTCCCTTAAAATCGGGTTGGTATTATTGATATGAATCAGCACTTTACGCACTGCTTTATCCGTACCAAACTTGTCCAACTCTTCTATCATGCCGCCCGGGCCAGATTGTGGATTATGGCCGATACTGCGCGCAGTCTTGGTCATTAAGCCCATATCCAGCATCTCAGTATTGGTCCAGAATGTGCCGTCCACCATAATGCAATCAGCCTGATGCATCAGTGGTGGCAAATGTGGCTCAATCTCTGCCAAGCCTGGTGAGTACCAGCATTTCTTGCCGGTGGAAATCTCTTCAATCAGCACGCCTATGGTGTCACCCGGATGCGGATCATTGCGGTGTGGAGAATACGGCGGTGCGGCACTCTTTAATGCCACCGCAGTGAAGCGCAGATTAGGCACGCCTGGGATTTCAAAACTGTGCGCATTGCTGACATCGTTGGCATCAATCGCGATTTCGTGGTGATTGACACCGCAATAATGACCCAGGATATTCAGGATCTGGTTACCGGTGGTCAGGTCTTCATAGACCATTTTTGTACAGTAAATCTCGCGCTTGACCTGGCCTTCGC
Organism: Methylophilus sp. QUAN; assembly: GCF_015354445.1. Taxonomy (GTDB): domain Bacteria; phylum Pseudomonadota; class Gammaproteobacteria; order Burkholderiales; family Methylophilaceae; genus Methylophilus. The sequence continues at coordinate 640,243 of NZ_JADKYT010000002.1, read as the reverse complement.
GCAACATGAATAAGCCTGTCGTGTGGTCAATTTGCGCGTCAATCAGCACAATGCCTTGAATGCCGCTATCACGTACGGCACGGCCTGGTTGCAGAGGTGCAAACTCCTGGATTTGCTGCAACACATCGGGAGATGCATTAAACAACACCCAATCTACGCCATTGCTGGAAACACAAATGGATGACTGAGTGCGGCGTTTGGCCTTGATGGTGCCTTTGCGCAGACCGTCACAATTTGGACAATTACAGTTCCACTGTGGAAAGCCACCGCCTGCCCCAGCCCCTAATACGTGTATATGCATAATCGCTCGTTATTCAATTCTGTTAATTCATGGTTGCAAGAGAGTACCAAGCCTCATCATACAACAATTGTTTGTGACTACTGCATCCATCGCAAACCTGCCGCAACGCTGGCCTGCAATGTCTGTTAAGTAAGACTGGCATCATACGCATGCGTTGCATGAACAGCCTACAACTGACAATGATTCCCTGCTCATGATTTTCATGAGCGCATGCTTGTTTGTGAGATAACACCCATAAAAAAGCCGCGCTCACTGGCGCGGCTTTGATTAAAACGATAGATTACTCTTCTAAAGCATGCTTTTCGCGGCGTGCTTTGACTGCCGCAGCCAGCGTTTCCAGTACAGCCACCGAGTCATCCCAGCCCAGGCAGGCATCGGTAATCGACTGGCCATAATTCAGGCTACAGCCTGGTGAATGGTCCTGGCGGCCTTCATTCAGGTGCGACTCCAGCATCACGCCGATAATGCGCGCATCGCCAGCAGACACTTGCGCAGCCACATCATCCACCACTGCAATCTGGTTTTTGTATTGCTTTTGACTATTGCCGTGACTGCAATCGACCATCAACACAGGCGCCAGGCCTGCATCGGCTAACTGGTCACACACGGCGGCCACGCTTTGCGCGTCATAATTAGGGGCTTTACCCCCACGCAAGATCACATGGCAGTCTTCATTGCCTTTGGTCGCAAAAATGGCTGATTCGCCTTCTTTGGTCATCGACAAGAAGTGGTGCGGGCTGGCTGCGGTTTTAATCGCGTCTATCGCCACTTTGGCACCACCGTCAGTGCCGTTTTTAAAGCCTACTGGGCAGGACAATCCAGAAGCCAGTTCGCGGTGAATCTGTGACTCCGTCGTGCGAGCGCCAATCGCGCCCCAACTGACCAGGTCAGCCGTGTACTGTGGTGATACGACATCCAGAAACTCCGTTGCCGCCGGCATGCCAATCTCGTTCACATCCAGCAAAAAGCGGCGTGCTTTTTCCAGGCCTTGGTTAATGTCGTAAGTGCCATCCAGATGCGGGTCGTTGATCAAGCCCTTCCAGCCCACGGTGGTGCGTGGTTTCTCGAAGTAGACACGCATGACAATCAGCAACTCACCGGCCAGCCGCGTACGCACGTCCAACAAGCGTTTGGCATATTCCATACCAGCGTCAGTATCGTGAATCGAGCATGGTCCGACAATCACCAGTAAGCGGTCATCACCCTGATGCAAAATATGGTGAATCGCAGTGCGTGTCTTCAGGATATTCTGTGTGCTAACCGTGCTTTCCTGCAGGCGTGACAACAATTCCGCCGGTTTTACCAGCGGTTTAATTTCCAGCACCCTTACATCATCAGTGGCTAATTTTTCGTATACAGTCATGACTTCAAAATCTTTTCCAGCACTTCGAGGAAGCGTGCATTTTCGCTAAACAAACCAATACTGACGCGCAAATAATCCGGCATCTCATAATTGGCCACCGGGCGTACGATCACGCCTTGCTTGAGCAAAGCCTGATTGACGGCACTGGCGTTGGTCACTTTAAAACTGACAAAGTTGCCATAAGACGGAATATAGCTCAGGCCTAGTTGCTCCAGCCCCTGCGTAATCTGCGTCATGCCAGCTTGATTAGCAGCATAACTGCGTGCCACAAAGTCCTCATCTTGCAATGAGACCGTCGCGGCCACCTGTGCCAGGCTATTCACATTGAATGGCTGGCGCACACGGTTCATTAAGTCAGCCAGCGTGGCATGCATCAGGCCAAAACCCACACGCAAGCCTGCCAAGCCATAAGCCTTGGAAAAAGTGCGTGAAATAATCAGGTTTTCAAATTCGGCTAGCCATGTGATGGCTTCTGACTTGTCAACCGAAGACAAATACTCGTCATAAGCCTCGTCCAGCACCACCAGGATGTGCTTGGGCACCTGCTGTAAAAAGGCTTTTAAATCAGTTTTGCTAATCAGTGTGCCGGTGGGATTATTCGGGTTTGCCACAAAAATCAATTTGGTTTTAGGCGTAATCGCTTTTAAAAAACCAGGCAAGTCATGGCCAAAGTCCACGGCAGGCACTACCACGCCATTGGCGCCAACGGCTTGCGTCACTAATGGATACACGGCAAACGCATGCTGGGAATAAATTGTTTCATCGCCTGCGCTCAGAAAAGCGCGTGCTGCCAGTTCCAGAATATCGTTCGAGCCGTTACCAAACACAATTTGTGCCGGTTGCACGCCATATTTGTGGCTCACGGCATCCCGCAAGGCAAAGCTGTTGCCATCCGGATAACGCGCAATCTCATAAATGGCCTCTTCCAGCGCCATTTGTGCTTTAGGGCTCATGCCCAAGGGGTTTTCATTAGACGCCAGCTTAACGATATCGGCTTCATTGAGGCCCATTTCACGGGCTAATTCACTGATAGGCTTGCCACCTTGATATGGCGCAATGGCACGAATATTGGCTGGAGCTAACGCTGCTAAAGAGACAGATGACGACATAGAATGCTTTAAATAATAGCGGTTGGGTAAGAGCCCAACACTTTGAGTAAAGTGGCGCGCTCAGCAAGATCTTTCAGTGCGGCCTGTACGGCAGGTTGTTGCTGATGGCCTTCGATATCCACAAAGAACACGTAATTCCACAAGTTTTGACGCGACGGGCGTGACTCCAGCTTGGTCATGCTGACGCCATGGCGTGAAAATGGCTCCAGCAACTGCAACACGGCACCAGGCTTGTTGTGTGCACTCATGACCAGCGAGGTTTTGTCCTGACCGGAAGGCGCAACACCGTGATTGCCCACCACCAGGAAGCGGGTGGTATTTTTCGGGTCATCCTCGATATTTTCAGCAAGGATATGCAAGTCAAACAGTTCGGCCGCACGCTTGCTGGCAATTGCCGCCGCAAACGTACCTTCACTGGCGACTAACTCATGAATCATCTGTGCGGCACGCGCATTGCTAGTCACCGCCTCACGTGCCGCATTCGGCAAGTGTTTGTTTAACCATTCATGACATTGCGACAAAGATTGCGCATGCGAAAACACATGGCTGATCTGGCGGATATCCTGCTGAGCAGATAACAGGCAGTGATGCACAGGCAAAGTGATTTCACCGATTACCTGCAAGGGGCTAGATAGTAGCAAATCCAGAGTAATGCCCACAGCACCCTCGGTGGAGTTTTCAACCGGCACCACGCCGTAGTCGGCCTGTCCAGCTTCTACGGTGCGGAATACTTCATCAATGCTTGCACAGACAACGGCCTGACGGCCCTCGCCAAACTGCTTGAGCGCGGCTTCTTCGCTGTAAGTGCCTAATGGGCCCAGGAAGGCAATGGAAAGTTCTTTTTCAAGGGCGCGGCAATTGGACATGACCGCACGGAAAAGATGACTTACCGCCTCAGGCGACAAGGGACCCTGGTTTTCAGACTGCAGGCGCCGTATGACCTGCGCTTCACGCTCAGGGCGATAAATGACACCATCATCTTTCAAATGCCCGATCTCGCGTGCAAGCGCTGCGCGCTCATTGACGAGCGTCAGCACCTGCGTATCAATCGCATCAATTTTATCTCTAAATTGTTTTAATAAATCAGACATTTAAAAGTAATATTTAAAGTGTTTTATGAGTGAATTTTTTCGAATTCCTGCATGAATTCGACCAATGCCTGCACGCCTTCAATCGGCATGGCGTTGTAAATACTGGCACGCATGCCACCGACGGAACGATGGCCTTTTAATTGCAGCAAGCCACGCGCATCAGCAGCCTTCAAAAAAGCGTCATTGAGGCTTTCATCACGCAAACGGAACGGGATATTCATACGTGAGCGGTAAGCTGGTTCAATGTCATTGCTATAAAACTCGGTTTTATCCAGGTAGTTGTATAACAAATTGGCTTTGGCAATATTGATTTGCTCAATGGCCTCTACGCCGCCTTGTGCCAGCAACCACTCGAACACTAGGCCAGCAATATAAATGCTATAGGTCGGTGGCGTGTTAATCATACTCTGGTTATCGGCCTGGGTTTTCCAATGGAATACCGCCGGGGTCAGTGCTGACGCCTGTTCAAGCAAATCTTCACGCACAATCACCAGGCACAAGCCTGCCGGGCCGATATTTTTTTGTGCGCCGCCATAAATCACACCATATTTTGAAACATCGATTGGGCGCGACAAAATATGTGACGACATATCCGCCACAATTGGCACGCCATGCGTGTCTGGCACCTCCAGAAACTCAACGCCGTTGATGGTTTCGTTGGTGCAATAGTGCACGTAAGCCGCGTCTTTGTTCAGTTTCCAGTCGGTAAAAGCGGGCACGGTGGTAAAGCCACCAGTCTCTGCGCTGGCAACGACATTAATCTGGCCGTAGGCTTTCGCGTCTTCTACGCTGCGCTTGCTCCAGGAGCCAGTGACCACATAATCCGCAGACTTGCCGTTCAGCAGGTTCATGGGGATGATGGCATTTTCGGCAATCGCCCCGCCCTGCAAGAACAACACTTTGTAATTGGCTGGAATAGCCAGCAGTTTGCGCAAATCGGCTTCGGTTTTTTCCAGAATGCTGGTGAACTCCTTGCCGCGATGGGACATTTCCATCACGCTCATACCGGAGCCATGCCAGTCTAGCATTTCAGCTTGCGCACGCTCCAGCACGGGTTTGGGAAGCACTGCCGGACCGGCAGAAAAATTAAAAATCTGTTTCATGCGTGTATTTATTCTTCGCTGTACTTATTCTTCAGTCTCGTCACCATCATCGTCGGTCTCTACGATTTTCTCCAGACCTGACAACTTTTCACCTTCACCAAGGTTAATCAGGGTCACACCTTGTGCGGCACGGCCCATATCGCGGATTTCCTTGACGCGGGTACGGATCAATACGCCACCCGTGGTAATCAGCATGATTTCGTCTTCTGCCGTCACCAGTCTTGCCGCCACAGCCAAGCCGTTACGTTCACTGATGGCAATGGCTTTCACGCCTTGGGTACCACGGCCAGAATGACGGAACTCTGACAGCACCGTACGCTTGCCGTAACCGTTCTCGGTGGCGACCAAGACAGACTGCTGGTCATTTTCAGCAATCAGCAAGGACAGCACCTGCTGTTTAGCGGCCAGTTTCATGCCACGTACACCACGCGTTGCACGGCCCATCGGGCGCACATCATCCTCAGTAAACCAGACCGCTTTACCCCCATTGGAAACCAGCACAATGTCGTTCTGGCCATTGGTCACTTCGGCACCAATCAGGTAATCACCTTCATCCAGGTTAATCGCGATAATGCCGGACTTACGTGGGTTAGCGAACTCAGTCAGTGCTGTTTTCTTCACGGTGCCTTTGGCTGTCGCCATAAACACGTAGTGATTTTCGTCGAACTCTTTCACCGGCAAGATGGCGTTGATTTTTTCGCCCTCTTCCAACGGGAACAGGTTCACAATCGGTTTACCACGGCTGACACGGCTGCCTTGTGGCACTTCGTAGACTTTCAGCCAGTAAACACGGCCGCGACTGCTAAAGCACAGGATGTAATCATGCGTATTCGCCACAAACATCTTGTCGATGAAGTCATCTTCTTTTGTGGCTGCTGCCTGCTTGCCACGGCCACCACGGCGCTGGGCGCGGTATTCATCCAGTGGCTGTGATTTGACATAGCCGGTGTGCGATAGCGTCACTACTACATCTTGCGGTGTAATCAGGTCTTCTAGCGACAAATCTTGCGTGTTTTGCTCAATTTCGGAACGGCGTTTATCACCAAACTGTTTCTGGATTTCGTTCAACTCTTCGACAATAATCGCGGTCACGCGCTCTGGCTTGGCCAGGATATCCAGCAAGTCAGCAATGATATCCATCACTTCTTTATACTCATTGACGATCTTGTCCTGTTCCAGGCCAGTCAGGCGTTGCAAGCGCATTTGCAGGATTTCCTGCGCCTGCACATCAGACAACTTGTAGCCTTTGGGCGTCATGCCAAAGTCCACTGACAAACCTTCAGGACGTGAGGCTTCCATGGCCGCACGTTTAAGCATTTCCTCAACCACTGGTGAGTTCCAGCTACGCGCCATCAATTCTTTTTTCGCTTCTGGCGGCGTTGGCGCAGCTTTGATGATGGCAATCATCTCGTCCACGTTCGCCAGCGCCACAGCCAGGCCTTCCAGCACATGGCCGCGGTCACGCGCCTTGCGCAGTTCGAACACCGTCCGGCGTGTCACCACTTCACGGCGGTGGCGCAAGAAGGCTTCCAGCATCTGTTTCAGATTGAGCAAGCGTGGCTGGCCATCCATCAGCGCCACCATGTTCATGCCGAAGGTATCTTGCAGCTGCGTCTGCTTGTAGAGGTTGTTTAAAATGACCTCTGGCACTTCGCCGCGCTTGAGTTCAATGACCACACGCATGCCTGATTTGTCAGACTCGTCACGCAGGTCAGAAATACCTTCAATTTTCTTCTCGTTAACCAGTTCAGCGATTTTTTCAATCAGTGTTTTCTTGTTAACCTGATACGGTAACTCATCAATAATGATGGACTGGCGGCCGCCTTTTTCCAGGTCTTCAAAGTGGGTGCGGCCACGCATCACGACACGGCCACGACCAGTGCGGTAGCCCTCTTTGACGCCTACCGTGCCATAAATAATGCCTGCGGTCGGAAAGTCTGGCGCCGGGATAAACTCAATCAGTTCATCGACGCTGATTTCAGGGTTTTTCAGCAGCGCAAAACAGGCGTTCAGCACTTCATTGAGGTTGTGTGGCGGAATGTTAGTCGCCATCCCCACCGCGATGCCTGAGCTACCGTTAATCAGCAGGTTAGGAATACGCGTTGGCATGATCAGCGGTTCTTGCTCACTGCCATCGTAGTTAGGGCCAAAATCAACGGTTTCTTTTTCGATATCCGCCAGCAATTCATGTGCAATCTTGGACATGCGGATTTCTGTATACCGCATCGCCGCCGCATTGTCGCCATCCACAGAACCAAAGTTACCCTGGCCATCAACCAGCATATAACGCAATGAGAAGTCCTGCGCCATACGCACAATCGTGTCATACACCGCGGTATCGCCGTGCGGATGGTACTTACCGATCACGTCACCGACAATACGGGCAGATTTTTTATAAGGCTTGTTGTAGTCATTAGACAGCTCGTGCATGGCGAACAGTACGCGTCTGTGCACAGGCTTTAAACCATCACGCACATCGGGAAGCGCACGCCCCACAATCACGCTCATGGCGTAATCGAGGTAGCTGCGACGCATCTCGTCTTCTAAGCTGATAGGCAGGGTTTCTTTAGCAAATTGATCTGGAGACTGACTCATTCTTGACCCAATTTATAGTTAAAAGTTATCACGCGATTTTAGCATATCTAGCGTAATCTGGCTTGCCAAATCGCGGCTGCCAGGCCAATTAACCACACAGCGCCAACATATGAGCCGCCAGAAAAAACAATGGGGAGCAAAATTGCTCCCCATGCAGTGATGATTGCCGTCAACGATGCGGCATTAAGCGCGCGTCAACAGCTGCAAGTCTGCCTTCAGGTCCTCTACATGTTCCAGGCCAACAGCAATCCTGACCAGATTATCTTTAATGCCAGCCTCAACCCTGGCTTCGGCGCTCACGCGACTATGCGTGGTCGTTGCCGGATGCGTGATGGTAGATTTTGCATCACCCAGGTTGGCCGTGATCGAAATCAGGCGCGTGGCATCAATTAACGCCCATGCCGCCTCTTGCGCCGTTTGGCCCGCCTTTGGTTTAACCTCAAAGGTGACAATGCCGCCACCCAAGCGCTGCTGTTTTTGTGCCAGCGCATATTGCGGATGTGACGGTAAACCCGGGTAATAGACGCGCTCAACGCCAGGCTGCTGCTCCAGCCACTGCGCCAATGCCAGTGCACGCGCGGCATGGGCCTCCATACGCACTTGCAAGGTTTCCAGCCCCTTGACGAACACCCAGGCATTAAAGGCGCTCATGGTGACACCTGCCGTACGCAAGAAGCCATAGACCGGCTCAATCAATGCTTTGCTACCCAGCACCGCACCGCCCAGCACTCTGCCCTGGCCATCGATATACTTGGTCGCAGAATGAATCACAATATCCGCCCCCAACTTAAGTGGCTGTTGCAAGGCCGGTGTACAAAAGCAGTTATCCACCGCGAGGTAGGCACCTGCGGCATGCGCCACTTCTGCCAGCCTGGCAATGTCGCCCACTTCAGTCAGTGGGTTAGAAGGGGTTTCTGCAAAAAATAATTTTGTATTTGGCTTGGCAGCGGCTTTCCATGCCTCCACATCGGTGAGTGACACCAGGGTCACTTCCAGCCCCCAGCGTTTGAGAATATTGGTAAACAGCTGCACGGTGGTGCCAAAAATGCTGCGGGAGGCCACAATATGGTCGCCTGCGCTGCAAATGCCCATAATGCAAGCCAGGATCGCAGACATGCCACTGGCAGTCGCCACGCACTGCTCGGCCCCTTCCAAGGCAGCCAGTTTATCCTGAAACATGGTGACCGTCGGATTGGTAAAACGCGAGTAAATATTACCTGGCTCGGTGCCACCAAAACGCGCTGCCGCCTGTGCCGCACTATTAAAGCGAAAACTGGAGTTTAAAAACAAGGCTTCAGAGTTTTCACCAAACTCGGTGGTGAGTGTACCAGCGCGCACCGCCAGCGTTTCCAAATGGTATTGGTCGTTCATGTTTCCTCAATCTTCTGTCCGGGATACGGACGGCAATAAAAAACCCGTTTCAGCATTGCGCTAAAACGGGTCTTTGGGGCTCTCGCTTTAGCGGTATTTATAATGCGCTCGCAAGCTGAGTTTGGCTTCGTTTAAAGTTCGCCACTCAAATCAGCGCAATTTCATTAAACGCCTTTTGCCGGCGCCTGTCAACTTCTAATCGGCCCCTACCAGGTCTGTAGATAACAGGTTTAAATCCAATTGCGTGGTCGAATTTGGCGGCAATTGCTTTTTATTCATATCACTGCGCGCAGACTCAATGCGGTTCAAATAAGCCGCATCAATATCGCCAGTGACATATTTACCATCAAAGCAGCTGCAGTCAAACTCAGTCATGTGCGGATTAGACTTGGTGATGCTTTCACGCAAGGCATCCAGGTCCTGGTAAATCAGCGCATCAGCACCAATTTCAGCACAAATTTCCTCATCAGTACGATTGGTCGCCAACAACTCATGACGGCTAGGCATATCAATGCCATACACATTCGGGTAACGCACCGGTGGCGCCGCAGAAGCGAAGTAAACCTTGTTCGCACCGGCATCGCGGGCCATTTGCACGATTTGTTGCGAAGTCGTGCCACGCACAATCGAGTCATCGACCAGCAGCACATTCTTGCCTTTGAACTCAATGCCGATTGGGTTCAGCTTCTGGCGTACGGATTTTTTACGCAATGCCTGACCAGGCATAATAAAAGTACGGCCGATATAACGGTTTTTGATAAAGCCTTCACGGTAATCCAGGCCCAAAGCAATACCCAACTGCAATGCACTTGGACGGCTGGTGTCCGGGATAGGAATCACCACATCAATCTGTTTATCGGCCCATTCACGCTTGATTTTTTCAGCCAGCAATGTACCCATATCCAGGCGTGTCTGGTATACCGATACACCGTCAATCACAGAGTCAGGACGTGCCAGGTAAACGTATTCAAAAATACAGGAAGTCAGTTTTGGATTGGTCGCACATTGACGGCTGAACAGGTTACCGTCCATATCGATAAATACCGCTTCACCAGGCTCCACATCACGCAACATGGTAAAGCCCAATACATCCAGCGCCACGCTTTCAGAGGCGACAATATATTCGGTGCCCTTGTCAGTCTCCTGCTTGCCGATCACCAAAGGACGAATACCATGTGGATCACGGAAGGCCAGCAAACCGAAGTTGGCGATCATCGCCACCACGGCATAAGCACCTTTACAACGTCTGTGCACACCAGCCACGGCATCAAACACCATGTCACTGTTAAGCAAGGCATTTTTAGAGGTGCTTTCGATTTCATGTGCCAACACGTTCAACAACACTTCAGAATCAGAGTTGGTATTGATGTGACGTAAATCTTGCCTGAACATTTCAGACTTGAGTTGCTCGGAATTGGTCAAGTTACCGTTATGGCCCAACACAATACCAAATGGTGAGTTTACGTAGAACGGCTGCGCTTCAGCCGCGCTGGAGGAGCCGGCGGTCGGATAACGTACATGGGCAATACCCACATTGCCGATCAGGTTACGCATATGGCGGGTGTGAAATACATCTTTCACCAGGCCATTGTTTTTGTGCATGTGGAAAGTGTTGCCATCACAAGTGACGATACCAGCGGCATCCTGACCACGGTGCTGTAATACCAGCAATCCGTCATACAACAACTGATTCACCGGGTTCTTGCCTACAATACCGATAATTCCACACATAGCGACATCCTATCAAACACTTGATTACAAATTAAATGGCAGACTCATCTACCCGCTGATGATCCAAATGCACGTGCCTTGCAATACTAGATGGCATCCACGGCAATAATTTCAAGACCAACGCTTCTACTGGCGCACTGAATGTTGCGTTCGTCCAGCGCGGATCCTTGGGTAAATCGGTCATGGCAGCCAGCATCACCAGGATACACACTACCAATACCCCTTTCACAATCCCGGCCAAACCGCCCAACACCCGGTTAAGTCCACCCAAGCCCACTGCCTTGATTAAAGTGGTCAGCAACAAGGCCAGCAAGGTGCTCACGAACAGTACCAGTAAAAAAACCACTAAAAAAGCTGCCATGGCTTTCACTGCATCGCCAGGTATCTGCTCAGGCATATAACTGATGACTTCGCCATTAAAGCGGTTTGCCAGGTAAAAAGCCAGCACCCAGCCCAGCACAGAAAACAACTCACGAATGGCGCCACGCATCAGCCCGACCAAAATGGAAAAGCCGATAATGCCCAATACCAGATAATCAAAAAACGTCATGGCCGACATCAGGACTTGCTGGCGACAATACCGCTAAACCCGGCCGCTTCCAGTTTTTTCAATGCGGCAGCGGCATCATTACGTGTGGCATAAGTACGTGTGCGCAAGCGTAATTTCTGGCCAGCCGCATCCACTTTTTCAGTGGCCGATTCAAACCCAGCCTGCTTCAGCTTGCCTTGCAGGTTTTCCAGGTTCTTCGGGTCAGAAAACACACCAAACTGCACAAAGAACTTACCCGTTTTTTTATCGGATGCAACAGACTCTTCTTTAGCCTCAGCCTTGGCTGCCGCAACTTTGGGTTCAACTTTGGGTTCAACTTTGGGTTCAACTTTGGGTTCAACTTTGGGTTCAACTTTGGGTTCAACTGGTTTCACCGGGGTTGGTGCGATAACAGGTTTGGCTGGCTCTGCCTTGGCCAATTTTTGCGGTGCGGCAGGGGCTGCGGGGGCAGTAGCAGTAGCCTCTTCAATGTTAGCCTCAGGCACTTCCTGGGCGTTGGTTTCTGGGGTGTTGGCAGCCGGGGCGGCCTCATTGTCCAACACCACTTCATCGTCAGGCAATTCAAGAATAGGCTCGCGATTAGCCTGGCGGTTGACGACTGTAATTTCTACGTTATCGTGGCTGGATTCGACTACTCTGTCCTTGAGCACGAAGGGCAATATGATTAACATCAGCACCACCAGCGTGATCGCACCTACCAACCGTCTGCGGGCCGTTTTCTTGAGCAACAGTTCGTTGTCTGTCAAAGCATCTCTCGCCATAATGTTTTGAAGTTCTCACTCAGTTCTATGTATACGCCAGGAGCGCAATTACGCAGCCCATTGATCAGGCGTTAATTCCAGTATCGCAGCTACAGTGAAGAATGAGCCGAACACAATAATTTTATCATTTTTTGCTGCTTTTTTATAAGCTGTCCGCAATGCGGTTGGCAAATCTGCATGCAGGTGAATATGTGTCTGCGGCACTTTCTGGCTTAAACAGGTATGCAAATAATCAAGCTCTGCTGCTCGCGGATGCTGGATAGGGGCAATATGCCAGGTATCAATCACGGGGTGCAGGATATCCACCACACTGGCAATATCTTTATCAGACAGCATGGAGAAGACGGCAACCACCTGGCCACCATCGGCACTCAGGCGTTGCAAATTATCGCGCAGTGCACGTGCGGCATGTGGGTTATGCGCGACGTCCAGTATCAGATCAGGCGCTTGCTGTATATATTGAAAGCGGCCTGTGACTTCTGTCCCGGTTAATGCCTGCAATAGCTGATCTTCCGTGACTGGCAATGTTGCCTGTAAGGCACGTACGGCAAAGATGACGCTGGCGGCATTATTCCACTGGTAATGGCCGAACAGGCGCAAGGTGCCGATATCCAGCCGCCCCAGACTATCCCGGTAGTGCGCGTGTTGCGCATCGGAAACATCCATCTGGTAGTCCACGCCAAAACGGTTTAACTTGACGCCCAGTGATTCGGCATAGGCCAGCAAGGAGGCTGGCGGAGCCACGTCGCCGCAAATGGCAATCTGTGGCTGGCGGTAAATACCGGCTTTTTCGTGGCCGATTAACTCGCGGGTATCGCCAAGAAACTCCATATGGTCGAGATCGACATTGGTCACGATGGCACAATCGGCATCTACAATATTCACCGCATCCAGGCGGCCGCCCAAGCCAACTTCGAGAATAACGACATCCAGCGGTTGCTGTTCAAATGCCCACAACGCCGCCAACGTGCCCATTTCAAAATAGGTCAGCGTGATATCACCACGCGCCTGCTCCACGGCAGCAAAGGCGTCACAGAGCATGGCATCGGTAATCACATTGGCATTGAAGCGAACACGCTCCTGATAGTGCACCAAATGGGGAGATGTGTAACATCCGACCTGGTAACCGGCAGTGCTGTAGATACGCTCCAGCATGGCACAAGTAGACCCTTTGCCATTGGTGCCGCCGACGGTGATCACGGTAAACGGAAATTGTAGCTGCAGACGTGCTGCCACTGTTTGCACCCTGCCCAAGCCCATCTCGATGGATTTGGGGTGCAGGGATTCAATGTAGCCGAGCCAATCCTCAACGGTTTGGGGAAGCTCGGGTATCACAGGCGGCATCAGGCAGCTTTGGTAATATGCAGGAAATTGGACAACAACTGGCTCAGCTTGGCGCGCATTTCACGACGGTCAATAATCATATCAATGGCACCGTGCGTCAGCAGAAACTCTGCACGCTGGAAGCCTTCAGGCAAAGTTTCGCGTACGGTCTGCTCAATCACGCGAGGACCGGCAAAACCGATCAAGGCATTTGGCTCAGCCACAATCACATCACCCAGCATGGCAAAGCTGGCAGATACCCCACCCATGGTCGGATCCGTCAACACAGAGACATATGGCAGGCCCGCTTCAGACAGTTTGGTCAACGCAGCACTGGTTTTAGCCATTTGCATCAATGACAGCAAGCCCTCTTGCATACGAGCACCACCGCTGGCAGAGATACAGATAAACGCAGCTTTGTGCTGGATGGCGTCTTGTACACCACGTACAAAGCGCTCGCCCACCACTGAGCCCATGGAACCGCCCATAAACTTGAATTCAAACACGGCCGCCACGACCGGCACGCCTTCAATCGCGCCGCGCATCACAATTAGCGCATCTTTTTCCTTGACGTCACGCTGGGCAGATTTCATGCGCTCGGCGTAAGATTTGCTGTCTTTAAATTTCAATGCATCCACTGGCGTGACATCGGCACCAATTTCAACGCGGCCTTCTGCATCCAGCAGCACATTCAGGCGGTCACGCGCACCAAGGCGGTGATGGTGGCCGCACTGTGGGCACACTTCCAGGTTGGCATCCAGGTCAGTACGGTAAAGTACCGTCTGGCAGGCATCACATTTATGCCACAGGCCTTCTGGCACGTTGCGCTTTTGTACTGAGCCAACAGCCCGTTTAATTTTTTGTGGAATCTTGTCTAACCAGCTCATAGTTTCTCCTGCTTTTATATTGCGATATTCTGAAGACATGAATAAACAGTCCTATACAGAGTCAATCGCAGTACGTAATTCTTTGGTTAATGCCTGCACATTGGCAATCAGGTTAGTGGCGTCAGAGCTTTCAATCGCCAGCACCATGCGGCTACCGACCACAACAGCATCCGCAATCGCCGCCACTTCACGCGCTGTAGCTGCATCCTTCACGCCAAAGCCAACGCCAATCGGCAAGCTGGTTTGTTGACGTATCTCTGCCACGCGTTTTTTGACCTCGACAATATCCAGGTTAGCCGCACCTGTCACGCCTTTGAGTGACACATAATACAGGAAGCCTGTTGCCTGCTTCACGATCAACTCGGTACGTGAAGGCTCGGTGGTCGGGGACAACAGAAAAATACTGTCGATATCGGCGCTGGCCAACTCCTGGTTAAAGCTTTCGCACTCTTCAGGTGGATAATCCACAGTCAGCACGCCATCGACCCCAGCCTCTTTCGCCAAGGCAACAAACTGGCTGCTACCCATGGCTTCAATCGGATTGGCATAGCCCATCAGGACGATAGGCGTTGTTTGATTGCTGGCGCGAAACTCTTTAACCATGCCAAGTACTTTGCGCAGACCCATTTTGTGTACCAGCGCACGCTCACTGGCGCGCTGAATTACCGGACCATCCGCCATCGGGTCAGAAAACGGCACACCGAGTTCAATCATGTCGGCACCGGCCTCTACCAAGGCGTGCAACAAAGGCACAGTATGGTCAGGATGCGGATCACCGGCTGTAATGTAGGGAATCAGTGCCTTTTTACCTTGCGCCTTGAGTGTGGCGAATACAGATTGAATGCGGGACATAAGAATGCTTTTTTAATTAATTCAAATAATGACAGTGGATTTGCAAGGCATGACTATGCGTATAAAGTCGACAAGCGCAGTCATGCTAGCCAAGGTCACAGAGTAATATTCGCCAACCGTGCCACGGTGTTAATATCTTTATCACCACGGCCAGAGAGATTCACCAGCACGACTTGGTCAGGAGACATGGTTTTAGCCAGTTTTTCCGCATGCGCCAAGGCATGGCTGGACTCCATCGCCGGGATAATGCCTTCAGTACGGCACAGGTTATGGAAAGCCGTCATGGCTTCCTCATCCGTGATCGCCACATATTCGGCGCGCTTGATATCTTTTAACCAGGCATGCTCAGGGCCCACGCCTGGGTAATCCAGGCCTGCAGAAATAGAGTGCGTTTCAATGATATTGCCATCTTCATCTTGCATCAGGTAAGTACGGTTGCCGTGCAGTACGCCAATCGGGCTATTTGCGGTTAAAGGGGCCGCATGCTGGCCAGTGCTCAAGCCGTGACCGCCCGCCTCAACCCCAATCAGGCGCACACCCTCAACGTCGATGTATGGGTAGAAAATGCCCATGGCATTGGAGCCGCCGCCGACACAGGCAACGATGGCATCTGGCTGACGCCCTATCATTTCCTGCATTTGATCTTTCGCTTCGATACCAATCACTGCCTGGAAATCGCGCACCATCATTGGATAAGGATGTGGACCGGCCACGGTGCCGATAATGTAGAAAGTATTGGAGATATTGGTCACCCAGTCACGCATGGCTTCATTCAATGCGTCTTTCAGGGTTTTTGAGCCACTTTCGACGGGCACCACAGTGGCACCTAACAGTTTCATGCGGAACACATTTGGTGCCTGACGCTTGACATCCTCAGCGCCCATATAGACCACGCACTCCAGGCCCAGGCGGGCAGCAATCGTCGCGGTCGCTACGCCATGTTGCCCCGCACCGGTTTCCGCAATCACGCGTGGCTTACCCATGCGCTTGGCCAGTAAGGCCTGGCCAATCGTGTTATTGATTTTGTGCGCGCCGGTATGGTTTAAATCTTCGCGCTTGAGATAAATTTGTGCGCCACCGACTTTATCAGACAGACGTTTAGCATGATAAATCGGGCTTGGGCGGCCAACGAAGTGCTTCAGGTCATAAGCAAATTCAGCCAGGAACTCAGGATCGTGACGATATTTCTCATACATCACCCGCAGTTCTTCCAGGGCTTCCACCAGGGTTTCTGCGACAAAAACGCCACCAAAAGGGCCAAAATGACCGCGCTCATCTGGCATGTCATACATTTGCATGCGTTACTCCGTCTCTCGTTTGTTACTCTAACCGCCCATGACGTGCAGCATCACACTGCACCACCTGCTGCATGAATGCAGCTATCTTTTGCGGGGACTTAATCCCCTTTTGTGCTTCTACCCCGCCACTCACATCCAGCGCATAAGGACGTACCTGATGCGCGGCCTGTGCAACATTTTCCGGATTCAAACCACCGGCCAATATCACCGGCTTTTGCAAACCAACAGGGATCAGCGACCAGTCAAATGCCTCGCCGGTCCCACCCACTGCTTTTTCAGAGTAAGTATCTAGCAGCAAGGCTGAAGCTGACGCAAAATCAAGCTCGCATTGTACCAAATTTACCCCTGGTTTGACGCGGATTGCTTTGTAATATGGCAGATTAAATTGCGCGCAATAGTCTGCTGACTCATCTCCATGAAACTGTAGACAATCCAGGTCTGTGCTCGCGATCACTTGTTGCACGTCTTCAGCTGACGCATTCACAAACAGGCCGACTTTACTCACAAAGGGTGGCAGTGCCGCCATGATTACTTGCGCCTGCATCGCCGTCACCGCACGCGGGCTAGGCGCATAAAACACAAAGCCCAACGCATCCGCGCCTGCAGCAATCGCTGCCAATGCATCTTCCAGGCGGGTGATCCCGCAAATTTTTACCCTGGTTCTTGTCATATGATTAATTACTCTCTTCAACCCCAGTGCGCCTCACACACTGGCAATTGCCAGCTGTCGTCGTACTCTACACCGGTAAAATACAACCCATCCGGCATAAACGTAGGCGGTGACAGGCGCCTGTCTTTATATTGCAGCAAGTCAGCAAATGCAGCCGGACTTAACTTGCCCTGACCGACATACACTAAGGCGCCCACCATATTGCGAATCTGGTGCTGTAAAAAGGCGTTGGCCTTGAAACTGAAAATGATGTATCGCCCATGTTGCGCGATGTCAGCGCGATGCATCGTCCGTATCGGCGTACTGGCCTGGCATTCACTGGCACGAAAAGCGCTGAAATCATGCTCGCCAATCAAGCCAGGCATGGCTTGTTGCATTAAGGCGATATCCAGTGGCCTATGGTACCAACCTACTCGCCCGTGTTGACTGGCGGGCGCCACAGCATGATTGTGCAACACATATTGATAACTACGCGCACGCGCACTAAACCGCGCATGAAAGTCTGCAGCTACTTCAGTGGCCCACAATATACGCACCCAGGCAGGCAGGTGCGCATTGGTGCCACGCACCCAGGCGCTCAATGGTCTGACAACTGAAGTTTCAAAATGTGCCACTTGCATCAATGCATGCACGCCTGAATCCGTACGGCCAGCAGCATGCAAGCGAACTGTTTCGCCACCCACCTGCTTAATGGCATGCTCAATAGCATCCTGTACGCCTGCGGCATTTGGCTGACTTTGCCACCCTTGAAAATAGGCGCCGTGATATTCAATGCCAATCGCAATTTTCATGGCGCCTAGTATAAGGGCTGTCTGTCATTACGCCAAATCAGGCTACACTGCCAACGAGGGACAGTTGAAATGAACAAGGCCGGGAACCCGGCCTTGATTTATGCTAATTTTGTCAATAATTCACTGGCTCGTTGCCGCTGACGCTCACCGCCTTCTGCGATGACCTCATCAATCAACTCCTTGGCACCGACCAGGTCTTCCATGTCGATATAGGCCTGAATCAGGTCGAGCTTGGTATTCACCTCTTCCGGCTCATCTGTTATCGCCTCGGTACTGACTGAGGCACTATCGGCCATATCCAGGGAGATTTCAGGGAAAGCAACATTATCGGCCGCCGCTTCTACGGCTGGTGCTTCATTCAATGCCTTGTCAGCAGAGCCCAGGCTGATTTCTTCGATTTCCAGCGCATCATCTGCCGCTTGTTCACCAATCGCATCATTCGGGCCACCCAACTCCAGTGACAACTCAGGCAATGACTCAAACACAGCATCCTCGCTGGATAAAGTTTGCTCACCGGTCGTTGTTGACAATGGCTTGTTGCCGGCAACATCTACCCCTTGCGCGCCCTCATCCAGGTTCAGCGATGGCAAATCTAATGCTTTAGGTGTCAATGCAAGATCAGCATCCCCATTTAAAGCATCACTGCCCTGATCTTCCACTGAATCGGGCTCTACCACAGAGGCTGGCTCCACCTCAAAACGCAAGACATCCGCATCGCTCACTGGCTCTGCGGAGAATGCAAGGCTGGCGTCACCCACCTCTGGCAGCGTTGACTCCGCCACTGGGGTATCTATCTGCAATGTATCAGTATCGCTGATCACAGGCGATACGTCCGCACTGGATTCAATTGTGATTTCTTCTGTCGCGGTACGCACTGAGCTTTCAGTAGACACTACTGGCTCACTACTCGCCGCTGCCACCGCTTCAGACGCACCGTCAAACTCCAATGCCGGCGCCTCAAAGTTAAAGTGATAGGCATCCTCTTCATTCTGCGTTTCTGTCACTGGCAATACGCTTGACTCGGTTGCAGCCGCAATCTCATTGGCAGCGACTGGCGTGCCTTGGTAAAGCGTATTGTCTGGATCCAGCTTTTGCCCCATGGCACTGACTTTTGACCAGGTCGCATCTGCCGTACCAGCTTTGGCATATACCTCACCAGCCAGCGACTCAAACGCAACCTTATTACCGGTGGTCTGATAAATTTCCAGCAACTTCACTTTGAGTTCCTGGCGCTCAGGATCTTTTTGAATCGCATCTTTGAGGATTTCCTCAGCCTGGGCATCACGACCATACGCCATGTATACCTCGGCCTCAGCAATCGGATCCACATCATGCGAATCGATCATGCCACCGACACCACTCTGCGAGAAGTCGGTCAAAAAGGAGGTGTCGCCAGAAGCCGCGGCCTGCGTATCACCGAACACAGTGTTATTTTGCATTTCGGTCGCTGGCGAGGTCACGATCGCATCTTCAAACGTATCAATCTGTTTTTTGCGGCGGATACGGATCAATGCCCAGACACACAGCAGCACCGGCAAAGCAATCAGCGCCAGTGGCAACACCGGGCTGATATTTTTCAGGCGCTCAAACAACACATGCATAAAGGAAGGCTGCTGCACAGGCACATCTGCGGCAGGTTCTTCAACAAGTGCCACCGGCTTGGCTGGTTCTGCCGCAGGCTTCTCTGCAGCCACTGGTGCAGGCGGCACCTTAGCGGCTTCAGCAGGAGTAGCCTCAACAGGTTTTTCTACTGCAGGCGCAGACTCAACTTTTGCTTCGGCTTTAGGCTCGGCAGCGGCTTGCGCAGCATTCTTCTCTGCCTGCGCCATCGCATTGTTCTTCATTTCCATCAGCTTCTTCATGTCCGCGACTTGTTTTTCAAGCGCGGCTGCACGAGACTGTTCTTCTTTGATGGCATTTGCCTTGGCAGTCGCATCTTCTTGCGCTGCGGTTGCGGATGTTTTGGCTGCTGACTTATCAGCTTGTGTTGTTGACTTCTCATCACCAGCCGACAGTTTCAATACATCTTTCCCTGGCTTGGCTTGCGGCGAGGGTTTCGCCCCTGCGGCACCAATCTTGCCTGCGGATTGCTGTGTATTGCCACCACTTTGGCTGGCTGCGCTTTCCTGGACGACTTTAGCCAGTGAATTTTTATAGGCTTGCCAGTTGGTCGCATGTTCCGCGATCAGGCTTTTCGCCTGTGGACGGCTAATGCTATCCAGGGTTGCCTGGTCTGGCATACGCATAATCTTGCCGACCTTGAGGCGGTTCATGTTTTTACCATCAAACGCCTGCTGATTTGTCTGGTAGAGTGCAGCAAGCATTTGTTCAACGCTGACATTATCAGGTTTCATTTGCCTGGCAATGGCATAAAGGGTATCCCCACGCTCAGTGGTCAATGCATTTTCTGCGTTTGTTTCTTCGGCAACCGCTGGTTTAGTCGCAGGCTTTGCAGCCGCTGGTCTGGGTGATGCAGGCTTCCTGGCCTCTGGTACAACAGCCTGGCTAGGTTCGGGCACCACTGCTGCTGGAGGTGTACTTGGCGCAGGCGCTGCCTGACCATTGACTGGCAAACCAGCAGACTCGGATACATAATTAGAGTTAAACCCAGGCGGATCCAGCAACAGGGTGTATTCTTTAACCAGTCGACCAGTCGGCCAATCGACCTGAATCAGCATATCCAGAAAGGCTTCGGTAATCGGCTGGGAGCTGGTCAGCTTGAGGATGGGCTGACCTTTGATGTTATTAGCCACTTCAATCTTGATAAAGGGATAAGAGGCAGGCTTTTCCAGCATCTGGTCCTGATAGACCTGCTCGCTCGCCAATGCTGCCTGGATGCTATTGAGCTCACTTGGCGTGACCGCCAGCAACTCAATTTCCGCATTGAGCGGTTCCCCCAGTTTTGAGCTTGAAACCATGCCCCCCAAACCAGCGGCATGCGCCGAAAGGGCAGTACTCAAACTCAAGGCAAAGGCTATTTTTTTTAATTGAAATTTACTCACCGATTAACCCTTATTCATTCATGGCGTTTGTCAAAATAGCATCATTCAGACAGCCACGCAAGCGCGCCCAGGCGGCTTGTGAGCAATAAATACACCGTTTTGAAGCTATAGTAACCATTAAACAGGATTATATAAAAAGCAAAAGCCCGAAAAGACCATGATTTCATTAATAAATCATGGCTTTACGGGCCGCTATTTAATCAAATACTTAAGCTTCGACCAAAATTCTCAACATACGGCGCAAAGGCTCTGCGGCCCCCCACAACAACTGGTCACCAACAGTAAAGGCCGACAGGTATTCACCGCCCATGGCCAACTTACGCAAACGACCAACCGGGGTCGTCAATGTGCCGGTAATCGCTGCCGGTGTGAGCTCACGCATACTGATTTCACGCTCGTTAGGTACCACTTTGGCCCACTCGTTGGCTTCGGCCAACATTTGGTTGATTTCGTCTAAAGGCACATCCTTGCGCAGCTTGATGGTCAGCGCCTGTGAATGACAGCGCATGGCGCCGATACGCACACACAGTCCATCAATCACGATCGGATTCGCTTCACGGCCTAAAATCTTGTTGGTCTCAACGCCGCCCTTCCACTCTTCCTTGCTTTGGCCATTACCCAGGTCTTTATCAATCCATGGGATCAGGCTGCCAGCCAGTGGCACGCCAAAATTGGATTGTGGTAAATCATCGCTACGGATGGTATCCGCAACGGTTTTATCAATCTGCAAAATCGCAGAAGCCGGATCCGCCAACAAACCAGCGACAGAAGCATTGATCACGCCCATCTGGCTAATCAGCTCACGCATGTTCTGCGCACCCGCACCTGAAGCTGCCTGGTAAGTCATGGATGTTGCCCACTCCACCAGGTCGGCTTTAAACAAACCATTGAGCGCCATCAGCATCAATGACACGGTACAGTTGCCGCCTATCCAGTTTTTACCGCCATTGGCCAAGGCGTCCTTAATCACATGCATGTTCACCGGATCCAAAATGATCACGGAGTCTTGCTCCATGCGCAAGGTAGAGGCCGCATCAATCCAGTGGCCGTTCCAGCCTGTTGCACGCAATTGCGGAAACACTTCGCTGGTGTAGTCACCGCCCTGACAGGTGACAATGACATCCATCTGACGCAATGCATCAATATTTTTGGCATCTTTCAGCGCAGGAGAATCCTTGCCCACCTGAGGTGCAGCGCCACCTGTTTGCGAGGTGGTGAAAAACTGCGGCTCGATATCCGCAAAATCATTTTCCTGCATCATGCGCTGCATCAGCACGGACCCAACCATGCCACGCCAGCCTACAAACCCTACTTTTAACATAGTGACTCGATATTTCAGCCGGTATACCCGGCATTAAAATTGATTATTTGGAAGATTTCTGAACAGCTTCACCCGCTTGTTCAATGTCTTTACCCATACCATTAATGGTGTTGCAACCTGCCAACACCAACACCGTCAATACTAATGTCACCCATTTCGCCATCTTGTTCTCCCAATGACTAATCTCTGAAATTACCGAATTTTAAAGGAAAATCGGTAATACTTTTTTTCACAAACGCTATCGCCTCTTGCAGCACATCGCGCTTGGCGCCATTCACACGCACAGTGTCGCCCTGAATCGTCGCCTGTACCTTCATACCGCTATCTTTAATCAGCTTGGTGATTTTTTTGGCTAGGTCGCTATCAATGCCATCCTGCACACGTAAATCCTGCTTCACCTTATTACCAGAGACCTTCTGCACATCCTTGTGTTCCAGACGTTTGGAAGACTCGGGCTCTTTCTTTTCCATGGATGGCAACAGAATATCTTTCACCTGATCCAGCTGGAAATCGTTATCACCAAACAGGGTGATGACTTTGTCTTTTTCGTTGAAATCAATTTTGGCCGACGTGCCCTTGAAGTCATAACGATTGGTGATCTGCTTACTGGCAGCATCAATCGAGTTCTTCAAGTTCACCATATCGACTTCAGATGTAATATCAAAGCTTGGCATATTTTAGACCTCAAAAGCGACGGCAGGACAAGGCGTAAGCGCGCAGGCAGTACATTCAGTACGACAAGCGCTTGCAACGCGGTCCTGCCGAGCAGTCACATTATTCGAAGTGGCAGACGTAGTCGACTGTTTCTACAACCTCAATGTCAAAACTGGAGTTACCAGGCACCGTGAATTTCTCACCACCCTTATAGGTTGTCCAGTTCTCTTCGTCTTTTTGACGTACTTTGCAGACACCGTCATTAATTTCCATCAGCTCAGGTGAGCCGGTGTTAAAGGTCAGAGTGCTAGGGAAAATCACGCCCACGGTACAGCGCGTACCATTAGGGAACAATACGGTGTGGCTGACACATTTGCCATCGAAATAAACGTTGGCTTTCTTTTTTACGCTGACATTATCAAATTGCGCCATTTTAAATTCCTAATTAATTCCAGTTACTACAATCATAGTTACGACTATATCTTAAAACCAAGCGGACGGCATGCACAGTCATCCGCCCGCGCAGCTAGTGTTACATGGCGGCGACGATCTGGTCACCCATCTCGGAACAGGATACACGCTTAGTGCCCTCTTCATAGATGTCACCCGTGCGGTAGCCAGCAGCCAATACCTTTTTGACTGCGTTTTCAATGCGGGTTGCCGCTGCTTCGTTATCAAAGCTGTAACGCAACATCATGGCAGCCGACAAGATGGTCGCAATCGGGTTCGCCAGATTTTTACCAGCGATATCTGGTGCAGAGCCGTGTGATGGCTCGTACAGGCCTTTTTTGCTTTCATTCAATGAGGCAGATGCCAGCATGCCGATAGAGCCGGTCAACATGGAAGCTTCATCAGACAAGATGTCGCCGAAGATGTTACCGGTCACCATCACGTCAAATTGTTTTGGGTTGCGGATCAACTGCATGGCGGCATTGTCGACATACATATGGCTCAGTTCCACTTCCGGATACTCTTTCGCCACATCAATGACGATTTCTTTCCAGAACTCGGTGGTTTCCAGCACGTTGGCCTTGTCTACGGAACATAGCTTCTTGCCACGTTTCATGGCAATTTCAAATGCCACATGCGCAATACGACGCACTTCAGGCTCGCTGTAAATCATGGTATTAAAGCCTTCGCGTACGCCCTGCTCGTTAGTACGCATGCCACGTGGCTGGCCAAAATACACGTCACCAGTCAATTCACGCACGATCATGATATCCAGGCCTGCCACCACTTCTGGTTTCAAGGTTGAGGCATTTGCAAGCTCGGGGAACAATACGGCTGGACGCAAGTTAGCGAACAACCCCAAATCCTTACGAATCGCCAGCAAGCCACGCTCAGGACGCAAAGGGCGATCCAGAGTATCGTACTGCGGGCCGCCAACTGCGCCTAATAATACGGCATCAGCTTTGCGACAGATGTCCTGCGTAAACTCAGGATATGGATGACCGTATTGATCATACGCCTGGCCGCCCAGTGGCGCTTCAGTAAAGGTCATGTCCAGACCTTCTTTTTTCAAGACTTCGAGCACGCGCAAAGCTTGCGCAATAATTTCCGGGCCGATGCCATCACCAGGCAACACAGCGATATTTAATGCCATTTAAAAATTCCTTTTATGTTTTGATGTGCCCTCTTTAATGTGAGAGGACACGTTCCATTAAGCAAATAACCAGGGCTGGCTTTGTTTGTGCTTTTCTTCAAAAGTATGGATCTTATCTGCATGCTGCAAAGTCAGGCCGATCTCATCCAGGCCGTTGAGCAGGTTGTGCTTACGGGTAGGTGTGATCTCAAAACTGAATGACTGGCCAGAAGGTGTAGTCACCGTTTGTGCGGCCAAATCTATATTCAGCGCATAGCCCTCATTGGCCAGGCACTCTTTGAACAGGCTATCCACTTGTTCAGAAGAGGCTACAATCGGCAAGATGCCATTTTTGTAGCAGTTATTAAAGAAAATATCGGCAAAGCTAGGCGCAATGATCACACGGAAGCCTTGGTCTTCAATCGCCCAAGGTGCATGTTCACGGGAGGAGCCACAGCCAAAATTGTCACGGGCCAGCAACACTTGCGCGCCTTGATAACGCGGCTGGTTGAGCACAAAGTCCTTATTCAATGGGCGTGTGCTGCAATCCATGCCTGGCTCACCATAATTGGTGTAGCGCCACTCATCAAACAGGTAAGGACCAAAACCGGAACGCTTGATCGACTTTAAAAACTGCTTTGGAATAATGGCGTCGGTATCGACGTTAGCGCGGTCAAGCGGGCAAACCAGGCCATTTAAAGTAGTAAATGCTTTCATAGTGTTCTCCTCTTACGCGCTACGCACGTCCACAAAGTGACCGGCAATCGCAGCGGCAGCAGCCATTTCCGGGCTCACCAGGTGCGTACGGCCACCCGGGCCCTGACGGCCTTCAAAGTTACGGTTAGAGGTAGAGGCGCAGCGCTCACCTGGGCTCAAACGGTCTGAGTTCATAGCCAAACACATGGAGCAGCCTGGCTCACGCCATTCAAAACCAGCCTCAATAAAAATCTTGTCCAAGCCTTCGGCTTCGGCCTGGCGTTTTACCTGGCCAGAGCCTGGCACCACCATTGCCAGCTTGATATTGCTGGCGACTTTTTTGCCTTTGGCAACCCCGGCCGCAGCACGCAAATCTTCAATACGTGAATTGGTGCATGAGCCAATAAAAATCTTATCCAGCTGAATCTGGTCAATCGGCGTATTGGCAGTCAGGCCCATATACTTGAGGGCGTTTTCGATACTGGTGCGCTTGGTGGCATCAGCCTCTTGCGCTGGATCAGGCACCGTCGAGCCAATCGGTAACACTTGTTCTGGTGAAGTGCCCCAGGTGACTTGTGGCGCAATCTCAGCACCATTCAAGGTCACCACGGTATCAAACTGTGCATCAGCCTCAGACTTCAGTGTGCTCCAGTAAGCCACGGCTTTGGTCCAGTTGTCACCTTTAGGCGCATGCAAGCGGCCTTCAAGGTAAGCAGATGTTTTTTCGTCCGGCGCCACTAGGCCTGCGCGTGCACCGGCTTCAATCGCCATGTTACACAGCGTCATACGGCCTTCCATGGACAAGCCACGGATCACTTCACCACCAAACTCAATCGCATAGCCAGTACCACCAGCAGTCCCGATTTTGCCGATAATCGCCAGCGCGACGTCTTTCGCTGTCACGCCTTTACCTAACTGGCCATCGACGCGTACCAGCATGCTTTTGGATTTCTTGGCCACCAGTGTTTGTGTCGCCAACACGTGTTCGACTTCTGAGGTACCAATACCATGCGCCAGGGCACCGAAAGCACCATGCGTAGAGGTATGGCTATCGCCACAGACCACGGTCATGCCAGGCAAGGTTGTACCATTTTCAGGCCCGATGACGTGGATAATGCCCTGGTCTTTGTTTTTAAACGGGAAATACACCAAAGCGCCAAACTCTTTGATGTTATTGTCCAGGGTTTCCACCTGCAGACGCGAGATCGGGTCTTCAATGCCTTTATCCCAATCTTTGGTCGGCGTATTGTGGTCAGGGTTCGCCACAATACTGGAGTTACGCCATGGCTTGCGGCCAGCCATGCGCAAGCCTTCAAACGCCTGCGGGCTGGTGACTTCGTGTACCAGGTGACGGTCGATATAAATCAAACAGGTGCCATCAGATTCTTCATGCACCACATGCGATTCCCACAATTTGTCGTACAGCGTTTTGCCTGCCATGACAGTTCCTTTCTTACCACGCAAATATTGATAAAACTCGCGCAGAATACCTAAGTTTTAATACCCTTACAAGAATATAGTTTATACTAGTATTAAGACTAATAGGATAAACAAATCAAATGGATACGAGACGGCAGGAACTGGCGGAATTTCTACAAGCCATGCGTCAGCGTGGCACCCCGGAAGAATTCGGATTCCCTTCTGGCTCACGTCGCCGCACACAAGGTTTACGCCGCGAAGAAGTCGCACAGCTGGCCAGCATCAGTGCGACCTGGTACACCTGGATAGAGCAGGCACGCGACGTCAATGTGTCGGCCGAAGCGCTGGACAGGCTGGCTACTGCGCTCAAACTCAGCAAGTCTGAACGCAGTTATTTGTTCGACATGGCCGATAGGCGTGATCCACAAGCACATCAGAACGAAGTTGATACGGCCCCGGAAACACTGGTTGCCATGCTGGAGCAGATGCAGATTCCCGCCTATGTCATGGGCCGCACCTGGGATATGCTGGCCTGGAACCAACCAGCGCAAGCCTTATTTACCGGCTTGTTGGACATCTCCTGGCCAGCAACTCAGCGCCCTAACCTGCTGCGCTTTGTATTTGCCAGTCCGCAAGCCCGGCAGTTTGTCGTCAATTGGGAGATGCGCGCACGCCGCCTGGTGGCTGAGTTCCGCGCAGACTGTCGCTCAAGGTTAGAGGAACCTGAGGTCAAGCAACTGGTCAGTGAATTAAGTACCGCCAGCGTTGAGTTTACGCAATTCTGGAAACAACACGATGTACTGGAACGACAAGGTGGACAACGTGAGTTTCAACATCCAGTGGATGGATTGATTCACTTTCAACAAGTGACCCTTAAACCCGTAGAGCAAGAACAACTCAAACTAGTGCTTTTGCAACCAACCAGCACGGCCAATTTGTGAGAAAATGTTAATGAAACACTAAATCACCTGAAACGTTATGAAAATATATGCACTTATCTTGATCGGCGCACTCAGCTTACACGCGCATGCGGAAACCGCCATGACAGCGTCGGAAAATAAAGAATCAACAAGCACAGCACCAACAAGTACGGAAACACCCAATACCTGGTTTGGACAACTTAAAAACCATCTGACTGAGGTATGGCAAAAATCCGATCAAACCGACTTATATGTCCCGCTGGTGACCTATCACAACAGAAGCATGTACTCGAAAGAGAAGATCGACTCTTTTAACGAGCGGCCATGGGGACTGGGCATCGGCAAGTCATACCGCGATGCTGATAGCAACTGGGATGGTTACTATGTGATGGCATTTAAAGACTCACATGACGACTGGGAACCCATTGTCGGTTATGGACATGTCAAAAATCTGGTCGGCCAGGCCAATGGCTTAAATGCCGGCGTGGGATTAACGGCCGGGTTCACAGCCAGAAGTGATTACAACTACAAGCCGCTGCCTGTGCTGCTGCCGATTGCAGCCATGGGATACGATAAAGTGATTGTCAACGCCACCTATGTGCCTGGCACAAAGGGCAATGGTAATGTGCTGTTTATGTGGTCAACGGTGGCATTTTAACTGGCGCGCAGATTAAACGCGGATCAGTTTATATTCAATCGCATCTTTCAGCGCCAGCCATGAGGCCTGAATAATGTCAGAAGAAACGCCCATGGTGGCCCAGGTGGTTTGCTGATCGGTAGACTCAATCAATACCCTCACCTTGGCCGCAGTCGCCAGGTTAGAGTCCAGCACGCGCACTTTGTAATCCACCAGCTTGATGTCCTTGATAGCCGGATAAAATGGCTCCAGCGCCTTACGCATGGCTTTATCCAGGGCATTGACCGGACCATCACCTTGCGCAGTGGCTGCCGCATCCTTGCCTTTGACGCTCAAATGGATGCTGACAGACGAGTTCAAACCATCTTCCGAAGGCTCGTAAATATTCACTTTGTAATGTTGCAAGCTGAAAAAAGGCTCAAACTTGCCCAGCAATTTTTGCATCAGCAAATCAAAAGAGCTTTCGGCATTTTCAAACTGGTAGCCTTCGTGCTCCAGCGCTTTGAGATGCTCCAGGATATTGACTGCAGCGTCAGACTCTTTGGTCAAAGTAGGATCTATTTGTTGCAATTTGCGCAAAATAGCGCCGCGCCCCGCCACCTCAGACACCAGGATATGGCGCTCATTGCCGACCGTCCCGGGGTTAATATGCTCGTAAGATTTAGGGTTTTTATTCACCGCATCAATATGCATGCCGCCCTTGTGTGCAAAGGCATCATGACCCACATACGGCGCTTTATCGTTAAATGCCACATTGGCCACTTCACTGACAAAACGCGCCGCCGCCGTCAACTCAGACAATTGCGCCGGTGACACACACTCCAAGCCGAGTTTGAGTTGTACATTCGGGATAATCGATACCAGGTTGGCATTGCCACAACGCTCACCAATGCCATTGATGGTGCCTTGCACCTGTACTGCGCCTGCCTGCACGGCGGCCACTGAGTTTGCTACGGCCATTTCGCAATCGTTATGGCAATGAATACCGATTTGAACAGACGGGAAACGCTTCACCACGGTCTCTGTGATCGCAAACACTTCGTTCGGGAAAGTGCCGCCGTTTGTATCACACAAAGCCAGCACATCCGCACCCGCCTCTACCGCGGCTTGCAGCGTCTGCATGGCGTAGTCCGCGTTGGCCTTGTAACCGTCATAAAAATGCTCGGCATCGAACACCACCTCTTTGCCCTGCACTTTTAAATAGGCAATGGTGTCGCTGATCATCGCCAGGTTTTCCTGCAAGGTGGTGCGCAGGATATCGGTGACCTGGTAGTCCCAGCTCTTACCAAAAATGGCCACGGCTTGCGTGTTGGCAGACAGCAGCGACTGCAAGTTTTTATCTTCGGCGGCCGAGATACCAATACGGCGCGTGCTGCCAAATGCAATAATTTTGGCATGCTGCAAATGCAACTCGCCGACGCGTGCAAAGAATTCCAGGTCTTTAGGATTAGAACCCGGGTTTCCCGCCTCGATATAGCCTATGCCCAACTGATCCAGACGCTGGACCACCTTGAGCTTATCTTCTACCGAAAAGGAGACACCCTGCGCTTGCGCGCCATCACGTAGCGTGGAGTCATAGGCAATGACGCGTCGACTGGCCATAAAAATTATTTTTTACGGTTGTGCAGGTTCGCTGCAATACGCATACGCAAGGCATTCAACTTGATAAAGCCGCCGGCATCGCGCTGGTCGTAAGCACCTTTGTCATCTTCAAACGTGGCAATGGTTGAATCAAACAAGGAGTCTGTCTTGCTGTCACGGCCCACCACAATCACATTCCCTTTGTAGAGCTTGACGCGCACCCAGCCATTCACAGTCGCCTGTGTATGGTCGATCAGCGTTTGCAAGGCAACACGCTCAGGGCTCCACCAGTAACCGTTGTAGATCAGGCTGGCGTAACGTGGCATCAAGTCATCTTTCAAATGCGCCACTTCGCGGTCCAATGTGATGCTTTCAATCGCACGGTGTGCCTTGAGGATAATGGTACCGCCAGGCGTTTCGTAGCAACCACGTGACTTCATGCCCACATAGCGGTTTTCCACCAGGTCCAGACGACCCACGCCATGCTTACCGCCAATACGGTTTAATTCGGCCAGAATCTCGTGTGCCTTCATGGCTTTGCCATTCAAGGCCACGATATCGCCATTTTTGAACTCAATATCCAGGTACTCGGCAGCATCAGGTGCCTTTTCCGGTGACACAGTCCAGCGCCACATATCTTCTTCAGCTTCAGCGGAAGGATCTTCCAGGTGACGGCCTTCATAAGAGATATGCAACAAGTTGGCATCCATGGAGTATGGGCTACCACCTTGCTTATGTTTCATCTCGACTGGAATGCCGTGTTTTTCGGCATAAGCCAGCAATTTCTCACGGGACAACAAATCCCACTCACGCCATGGCGCAATAATCTGGATATTCGGGTTGAGTGCATAAGCACCTAACTCAAAACGGACCTGGTCGTTGCCTTTACCGGTCGCCCCATGCGAAATGGCATCGGCTTTGGTTTCATTGGCAATTTCAATCAGGCGCTTGGCAATCAATGGGCGTGCAATAGATGTACCCAGCAGGTATTCGCCTTCGTAGACCGTATTGGCACGGAACATCGGGAACACAAAGTCACGCACAAACTCTTCACGCAAGTCGTCGATATAAATCTCGCTCACGCCGAATTTCTTGGCTTTTTCACGTGCAGGCTCCAGCTCTTCGCCCTGGCCCAGGTCAGCCGTAAACGTCACGACTTCACATTGATAGGTATCTTGCAACCATTTCAAAATCACGGAGGTATCCAGACCGCCGGAATATGCCAATACCGCTTTTTTAATATCGCTCATCTAATTATCCCAAACTGAATTCATCTGGCTTGTGAAATCAAGCCACTTTTCCTAACAACAAATATTCCATGAGTGCCTTCTGCGTGTGCAAGCGGTTCTCCGCCTCATCCCACACCACACTTTGCTTGCCATCAATCACTTCGGCAGACACTTCTTCGCCGCGGTGCGCTGGCAGGCAATGCATAAACACCGCATCGGCCTTAGCCACTTTCATCATGTCTTCATCGACTTGCCAGTCAGCAAAATCTTTACGACGCTCTTCGTTTTCGGCTTCAAAGCCCATCGATGTCCACACGTCAGTGGTCACCAAATCTGCATCACGTGCCGCTTCCATCGGATCAGCAAAAGACTCAAAGTGCGAGGTGCCATACAAATTGGCGCGCTCAGGCTCAACTTCATAGCCCGGCGGCGTAGAGACATGTACATTAAAATCGAGTACTTCTGCCGCTTGCAACCAGGTATTGCAGACGTTATTACTGTCACCAATCCAGGCCACGGTTTTACCTTGAATCGACCCACGATGCTCGATAAAAGTAAAAATATCAGCCAGAATCTGGCACGGGTGGTATTCATTGGTCAGGCCATTGACGACGGGCACGCGCGAGTTTTGTGCAAAGCGTTCAATGATGCTTTGCTCAAAAGTACGAATCATAACGATGTCGCTCATGCGTGAAATCACTTGTGCCGCATCTTCTACCGGCTCACCGCGACCCAATTGCGAGTCACGCGTATTGAGGTAAATCGCTGAGCCGCCCAATTGCTGCATACCGGCTTCGAATGACAAGCGCGTACGCGTGCTGGCTTTTTCAAAGATCATGACCAATGTGCGGTCAACCAGCGGCCAGTATTGTTTGTAGTCTTTAAACTGCGATTTAATCCATTTGGCACGCGCAAAGATATGTTCAATCTCGTCGCGCGTCAGGTCATTAAATTGCAAAAAGTGTTTAATACTCATAGTGTGTTGGGCGCCTGTTAAATCAAGCGCTTGCCTTTAAAAAATTCAATATCAGTGGCGTCAGTCTGCTGACCAGTTCATCCGCCTCTTGCTTGTTCATCACCAGAGATGGCAGCAAACGAATGACTTTTTCAGAAGTCACGTTAATCAGCAATTTAGCCGCCAGTGCCTGCTTGACCAACTCTGCACAAGGCCTGTCCAGCTCAATGCCTATCATCATGCCAGCATTGCGGATGTTGACAACACCAGCCTCGCCTTTGAGAGACGCAGTGAATTGTTCGCGGATGTAATTACCGACTGTGTCTGCATTTTCACGCAGTTTTTCTTCGGCAATAATATCCAGCGTCGCCAAACCAGCAGCTGTCGCTAACGGGTTACCGCCAAAAGTAGAACCATGCTTGCCTGGGGTGAAGGTTTCAGCCGCAACGCCACGCGCCACACAGGCGCCAATCGGCACGCCTGAGCCCAGGCCCTTGGCCAGGGTCATGACATCCGGCACGATGCCAGTATGCTGGAACGCAAACCAGCTACCGGTTCTGGCAATGCCGGATTGCACTTCGTCCAGCATCAGCAACCAGCCATTGGCATCACAAATCTCGCGCAAGCCTTGCAAATAGGCCTTGAGGCTGGCCGGAATATGCACGCCGCCTTCACCTTGCACGGGCTCGACCAGGATGGCAACCACATTGTTTTTATGTGAAGCGATGGTTTTCACTGCTTCAATATCATCGAACGGTACACGCAGGAAACCACTCACCAATGGCTCAAAACCGGCCTGTACCTTGCGGTTACCCGTTGCTGACAAGGTTGCCATGGTCCTGCCGTGAAAGCTTTGATCCATGACAATGATTTCGGGGTGGTCTATACCCTTGTTGTGGCCATACAGCCGTGCCAGTTTGATGGCCGCCTCGTTGGCTTCACAACCAGAGTTACAGAAAAACACGCGGTCCATGCCGGACAATTCAGCCAGTTTATCGGCCAGCGCAGATTGCTCCGCGATCTGGTAAATATTGGAGACATGGATCAACCTGGCAATTTGCGCATTGAGCGCAGCCACAAACTTTGGATGGGCATGGCCCAAACCATTTACTGCCACGCCTGACAGCGCATCCAGATAGCGATCACCGGCAGTGTCTGTCAGCCAGACGCCCTCGCCTTTGACAAAGGTCACAGGCTGTCTACCATAGGTGTTCATTAAGTGTTCCGAATGCATTTCAAACCCTTTTTCAAAAAACAAAAACGGCGGCTTAAGCCGCCGTAAACGCCTTAAACCCGCTAAAAACCTAATACTGCACGATGACTGAGTCCATTGGCCATAAAGAACAGCATGGGCAAGGAGAGCATCAAATTGGTACGTGATGCCAGCATGGCCACACGTCGCGCTTTATTTTTTGCCACATCATCAGCGGCAACCATACCCAGAATCTTTTTCTGGTTGGGCCAAATCAGTACCCAGACATTAAACAGCATAATCGTACCCAGCCAGGCACCCACACCTATCAACTCAAATCCGTTACGCAATACAAAAGCATCAACAAAATGCGGCCCCAGCAAAGCCGCACCGGCCAGCCAAGTCACGACAGCCGACCAGCGAAACCATAACAAGGCGCGTGGGGCAATATGTTTATTAATCCCGGCGGCTGTTCCATCCGCAGCGGCAGCCTTCAGGCCGGCCATTTGTACCAGGTTAAAATAATAAAGCAGGCCGACCCAGGTAATGCCTGCCAGAAAATGTATCCATCGTGCGAATGCTGGTACCAGTTCCATGGATCAGCCCCCTGCCACAATGAAATTTTTAAGGAAAAAAACCAGAGCCAGGGTTAACAGCAACCCTGAAATGACGGACCCGACAACTGATTCCAGCGGATTTTTCATACGCACCCCAATCATGTGTTCCATAGTGAGCCTGACTACTTGCCACGTTTAGGGGAAACTTGCCGCATTACAACACCCGCATCAAAACACAATGAGGCTTGCGAACTGTTTGCCCTAACTTCAAGTCAGGATTCGTTTTTTTCTAGTTTTAAACCATTTCTGGTGAATGTCAGAGATTACCGCAAAAGCCTTTTGTTGACAAGTTCGTGCAATCGCGATTGCAGCGGCTTTGCAGGCGATTCAATGTCGTCTATGCAGCGTGTTTTTCGATTTATATTATAATGCGCGGCGGCATTATGATTGTGCGTTTGACATCCAGGCGCCTCAACACGGGGGAATCACAAACCATGGCAACAACTGATCTCGATGTATTGTTGGTTGGTGGCGGCATTATGAGCGCTACGCTGGCAGTTCTGCTACATCGGCTCGACCCAACCCTGCATATTTGCATGGTAGAGCAACTCGATGATGTTGCCCTCGAAAGTTCAGATGCATTGAATAATGCCGGGACCGGTCACGCCGGTTATTGTGAGCTCAACTATACCCCCAAAGATAAACATGGCGACATTCAGATTCGTCGTGCACTTGAAATTAACGCGGCATTCGAGGTCTCCCTGCAATGCTGGTCCAGCCTGGTCAAAGAAGGCGTATTAAATGCGGCTGATTTTATTCAGCGCGTGCCGCACTTAAGTGCTGTTTGGGGCGAAAGTGATGCTGCATTTTTACGCAAACGCTTTGAGGCATTACAAGCGCACCCGCTATTTGCCGAGATGCAATGGAGCGACCAGGCCAGTCAATTAAGCGACTGGATGCCGCTGATGATGGCCGGTCGCCAGCCTGCCGAAAAAATGTCTGCTACCCGTGTCGCACATGGTTCGGATGTGAATTTTGGCGCCCTGACACGTCAACTGGTTGCCTATTTAAAAACACGCCCGAACTTCACCTTACTAACGCAATCGCGCGTCACCAAACTCAAACAACAACAGCAACGCGAACAAAGCAGCTGGCAAGTGCATATCCAGCATTTAGCTTCAGGCCATACACAAACCTATCAATCCAAATTTGTCTTTTTAGGTGCTGGTGGCGGCGCACTGCCTTTGTTGCAACAATCTGGCATTCCGGAAGCACATGGCTATGGCGGCTTCCCGGTCAGCGGCCAATGGCTGATTTGCAACAATCCCAAACTCATTAACACCCATCATGCAAAAGTCTACAGCCAGGCGGCTGTCGGCGCGCCACCGATGTCCGTGCCGCACTTGGACACGCGTATGATACAAGGCCAGCCAGCATTGCTGTTCGGCCCTTATGCCGGGTTTACCACGCGCTTCCTTAAACAAGGGTCGCGCTTTGACCTGGCCAAATCGGTCAAACTGAAAAATATCAAAAGCTTGCTCGGGGTTGGCCGCCACAATCTCGACTTAACCAAATACCTGATTAAAGAAGTCTTTCAGAACCACGAGCAGCGCATGGAATCCTTACGCGTGTTTTTACCTGAAGCAAATGGTGCTGACTGGCAGTTAGCGCATGCCGGGCAACGCGTACAAATTATCAAGCGCTGCCATCAACACTGGGGCAAGCTCGAATTTGGCACCGAAATTGTTGCCAGCGCCGACGGCAGCTTAGCCGCCCTGCTTGGCGCTTCACCTGGTGCTTCGGTTAGCGTAAAAGCCATGCTGGATGTGTTGCAACGCTGCTTTGCCAGCCGTATGCAAAGCAGCGAATGGCAAGACGCACTGAAAGCGCTGATTCCTTCTTTTGGTGAATCACTGATTGACGATGCCAGCTTACTCGCCCGCGTGCGCAGCGACACATTAAGCACCCTGAACTTGGGCTAGACCATGGCATATCATCGTATTGCCACACACACCCGGCAATGTATAGAAAATGAAAAAAATGGAATTTCATAGGCCGTGTTGCGGTCATGTATGAAATGATTTCGATTGAAAGCTCCCTGTTTATGCGTTCTTTTTTGCCAGACTCTTTAACATTTAAAATGCTCGGCGCTGGATTTGCCGCCCTCTTGTTACTTGGCTGCCAGGCAACCGATGCCAAAAAGGCGCAACCGGTGACACCTAACTTTGGTGCCAATGTCATCATTCTGGATCCAGGCATGTCGCCGGACGCGATCCAAAACAAACTGGGCAGCCTGTTCAAGCAGCAGGAAGCCAACCAGTTTGGCCCTGAACGCTATGCCGTCCTATTCAAGCCTGGCGTCTACCACAACAAAGTCAAACTCGGCTTTTATACGCAACTGCTGGGCTTGGGACAGTTTCCTGATGATGTGATGCTACAAGGTGGCATCCAGGTTGAAGCCCGCTGGCATGAAGAGGATGCCACGCAAAACTTCTGGCGCAGCGTAGAAAACCTTTCGGTGACCCCAGACAATGGCACCATGCAATGGGCGGTGTCACAAGCTGCGCCCCTGCGCCGTATTCATGTACGCGGCAATATGTTGCTAGACGATAATGGTGGCTGGTCCAGCGGCGGCTTTATTGCTGACAGCCTGATTGATCAGCAAATCAACTCAGGCACGCAGCAACAGTGGTTGACCAGAAATTCAACCGTTGGCAGCTGGACCAATGCCAACTGGAATATGGTGTTTGTGGGCGTTAAAAATGCACCAGATGGTGAGCACTGGCCTACCCCGCCTTACACGGTGGTCGAGAAAACGCCACTTGTGCGTGAAAAACCCTTTCTCACCATAGACAGCACAGGGGCTTACCAGGTATTCGTGCCTGCCTTGCATACCGACACGCAAGGCATCTCCTGGCAACAAGCACACGTAGCAGGTGAAACTTTGCCGCTGTCGCAGTTTTATATTGCCAAAGCGGCGGTTGATACTGCAGACAGTATCAACACCGCGCTAAGCAGCGGCAAGCACCTGCTGCTAACACCAGGCATTTACACGCTGAACAAGCCTTTGCAAGTCACACAGCCGAATACCGTCGTCCTGGGCTTGGGCATCGCCACGCTGAAACCGGTGGCGGGTAATGTTGCCCTGTCGATTGCCGATGTGGACGGCGTAAAACTGGGCGGCGTGTTATTCGACGCCGGTGAAAAGAATTCTGACGTTTTGCTGCAAATAGGCGATCACAAGGGCACGGCCAGTCACGCCAACAACCCCACGACCTTACATGATGTATTTTTCAGGGTAGGCGGCGCGGCCGTTGGCAATGCCACGCACAGCGTCATCATCAACAGCAATCATGTGATTGGTGACAACTTGTGGGTATGGCGCGGCGATCACGGTAACGGTATTGGCTGGGCCAGCAATAAAACCAAGCACGGTATCGTCGTCAACGGTGATGATGTGACGATGTATGGCTTGTTTGTAGAGCACTTCCATGATTACCAGACGGTGTGGAACGGCGACAATGGCGCGGTCTATTTCTACCAGAGCGAAGCACCTTATGATGTGCCTGATCAGCAAAGCTGGATGAATGGTAGTGTCAATGGCTTTGCGTCTTACAAAGTGGGCGATCACGTCAAAAATCATACGGCCATCGGCATGGGAGTCTATTGCTTCTTTAACGAAAACCCAGAAGTCAAACTCAATAGCGCGATTGAGGCTCCGATCAACCCCAACATTCACTTTAGCCACGTCACAAGCGTTTCACTAGGCGGGACGGGGGAGATTACGCATGTGCTGAATGCGATTGGTGAAACTGCGAAACCTGGTCACGAAGTGTCACGCATGCCATAAATACAAGCGCAATATAACTAACTGTAGTTTAGGCATCTTCCGTCCCAAGTAAATTATATTTTAAGCAGTTTTCTTTGGCGCAGAGTCTAAAAACAGACTAAGCTGCAATACAGTTGGAAAACTCACCGCTCGTTTACACGCCATCATTGGGATGGCTACTAAAAAATGGGAAGCCGAAAAGAGCTATATGTACGACTCAATCAAAGACATTTATATCCCCGTCTCATCAATCATTCTGTCGATTGTGGTTGCGTACGTAACAGCTGTTTATGCGATCCGTCGGGAGTCCAGCCAAGGCAGACTCCGGATGCTCGAACTCGTTCGTCGCTACTTTCTAAATGTCGTCAACGCCTTCGACCAAAATACGAAGCTGATCAAGAACGATACAATGGCGAAGAAAATGTATGTGAGGGAATTAGAGGCAATCCTGAAGGAACTCGGCGACTTAGTTGCCCATCCGTACTTCTCTGTGCTAATCGCGCGTTATCCACTGTTATCAAAGCTGCTGATTCAAGCTCGCCGAGAGTTGGTCGAACATGAGGTTCAGTCGTCCTTCGCCATAAATTTGGGAACGATTACAGAGTTTTGGCGACTTCACTCAATCCTAAGCAAGGATTTACCAAAGATCACGAACTCAGATCTAGACAAGACAATTATTTCGCTGGCGAACGCTTTAAAGCTTCAGGACTGAGTGTCATTTTTATCGAATGTTTGCATAGGAACTGCCCCAGTTAATCAATACCACCTATCCCTGCTGCCCATACAACCGCTGATACACACTACCCGCCTGTTGTACCAGCGTCTCATGCTGTCCTTCTTCGATAATGCGACCACCGTCAAATACCAGCACACGGTCAGCCTCTTTCACCGCCGATAAGCGATGGGCAATGATAATGGTGGTGCGTCCACGCAAGAATGTGCGCATGGCTTGATGCAGTAAAGCTTCAGTGTGTGTATCCAGCATCGAAGTCGCTTCATCCAGAATCACGATTTGCGGTTGCTTGAGCATCATGCGTGCAATCGCCAGCCGCTGACGCTGGCCGCCAGACAGGCGTACGCCGCTGCGCCCCAGTTGGGTGTCCAACCCTTCTGGCAAATCACGGACAAATTGTGCTAACTGCGCGACCTCCAGCGCTTGCCACAAAGCATTATCCGCATAAGACTGGTCCAGACTCAGGTTTTGCCGCACGCTATCGTTAAACAGCATGGGTTGTTGTAACACCACGCCCAGATGCTCGCGGATTTGTGCATAGCCCAATTGTTCAATGGCCTGGCCGTTGAACAAAATCTGACCACGACTGGGTGCATACAAACCAAGCAGCAATTGCACCAAGGTGGATTTGCCTGCACCCGATACGCCCACCAGCGCCACCTGTTCGCCCGGTGCAATATCCAGACTCACACCCTCTAGAATCGGGCTGCCTTCACCATAGGCAAACGTGACCTGCTGCAAACGAATCGCCGCCGGGCTATGTGTGGTAAATCCGTTGACCTGTGCGGGATAATGCGGCTCTTCGTCAGCGGCCAGTACCTGGTTAATCCTGCCCAACGCGGCTTTGGCGGCGTAATAAGATACTTGCACTGACAACAACTCTTGCACAGGCCCCATCATGAACCATAAATAACCAAACACCGCGATCATCTGCCCAACAGACAGGTTGGAAAACACCACCATCAGCATTGCCACTGCGCGAAAAATTTCAAAGCCAAACAGAAAAACGCCAAACGATAACCGTGATAAAGCATCTGATTTCCAGCCGGAAGCCGTCGCCGCAGCCCTCACCGCTTCGGCAGCCTGTTTGGCTTTATCCAGAAAACGTTTATCGCTGTTGCTGGCACGCAGTTGCTGCATGACTTCCAGCGTTTCCGTGACAGATTGTGACAGCATTTCAAAGGCACTATTTTCACGCTGCTTCCACACTTTAACCTTTTTACCCAGCACCATGGTCAGCCCGATTACAAACGGGTTCAACAACAGGATAATCAGTGCCAGTTGCCAGTGCATCCACAGTAAAACGACGGCCACACCGATAACACTGAGGACCGCCACCAGTACTTTAGCAATGGTTTCCCCGAGAAACTTGTCCAGTGTTTCAATATCCGTCAGCAAGCGTGCCGTGATCTGGCCTGCGCCCAGGCTTTCATAAACCTGCATGCGGATACGGGAGAGTTTGTCTAACAGTGTCTGCCGCACGCCCAGCGTCACCTGCTTGGACAGGCCGACAAAAATACGCGTGGTGGCGACGCCCAGCAGCACACTACCCAGACGCAAGCTCATGGTCAGCAGCGTCACCAGCAGAATGATGGCAATCGGCCCCAGCGAATCCGCCGGCAGCAGCCATGTCATGAATTGCGTGAGCTTGCCGGGCTGATGGAGTAGTACTTCATCTACCAGCAAGGGCATCAGCAAGGGAATAGGCACCGCCACAACGGCGCCCATAAACGCCAGCCACTGCCCCAGCCACAAGCGCCGGGATTGCAGACGTAGCTGCTGCCACAAATCACGCAAGGTCAACATCACAACGACCGGAAATTAAGCTTTGCCGCCAGCCAACACACGCTGACGACGAATCTCATATAAGGCAATACCACTGGCAACACTGACGTTCAGGCTTTGTACCGAACCGAACATCGGGATAGTGATCAGTGCATCACAAGTTTCCTGGGTCAAACGGCGCATCCCATCCCCTTCAGCACCCATGACGAGTGCGATCGGGCCTTCCAGCTTGGTGTTATGCAAGGAGCCAGGGGCATCCATGGTGGTGCCGACGATATATACCCCAGCCTCTTTCAATTCGCGAATGGTGCGGGCAAGATTGGTGACTGAGATAAACGGCACAGTTTCTGCCGCACCACTGGCGACTTTACGCACAGTGCCATTGAGGCCAACAGAACGATCTTTAGGCGCAATAATCGCGTGTACGCCCATGGCATCGGCCACGCGCAAACAGGCACCCAGGTTATGCGGGTCCTGCACGCCATCTAGAATCAGGAAAAATGGTGGCTCATCGAGGTCTGACTCGAGCACATCGTGGATATCTTTGTACGGCATAGGCGTTTCCACCACACGGGCGATGACGCCCTGATGGCGGCCATGCGCACCAATAAAGCCGTCCAGACGATGACGCTCGGCCTGAATAACACGAATATTTTGCGACTTTGCCATGTCGAGTAAATCGCGCATACGCGCATCGACACGGTCTTGATCAATAATAATTTCCTGAATGCTGCTGCCATGCTGACGCATGCGACTCAACACCGCATGAAAACCAAACAGAATGCGGGTTTCTGACATAGTGACTCCTAATTTTTCTTAATGACTTTTGCCAACTCATCTGCAAAAGATAAAACACGAATCGCGCAGGCCCAGCAACATTTTAATATTGCTACGCACTGCGCGAATAAATAACAAACTAACCTCAGGCGCTATTATCGTGCTTTTGCCTTGGGTTTGCCTTTATTTTTTTGTGCCGAGTGGCGACCTTTATCCTTGGCTGAGCGTGATTTTCCTGCTGTCGCTTTGCCTGTCGTGGGCTTATCGCCCTGGCTACGCGGTAATTTTGCACCGGCACTGGCAGGTTTGGCTTTTATGGTCGCAGGCTTGGCCCAAGCCGCTGGCGCTGCTTTAGCAGGCGTATTCAATCCTGCCGTTTTAGCAGACCGGCCTCTTGTACCAGCCGTCTTCTCGTCATCAGCGGATAATCCACCCTCCACCTCTGCCGAGCCTTCTACGGCGCCAACCAGCGTAAAGTCGATACGCGAAGTCTCCAAATCAACCCGCACCACTTTCACGGTTAAACGATCACCCAGGCGGTAACGTACACCTGTACGCTCACCCACCATTTCGTGGCGGGCCTTATCATGAATGAAATAGTCATTGCCGAGGTCAGTCACGTGTAACAAGCCTTCAACGTAGACCTCATCCAGCGCCACAAACAAACCAAAGCTGGTCACACCAGCCACCGTGCCGCTAAATACCTCACCAACCTTATCCTGCATGTAAAAACACTTCAGCCAGTTGGTCACATCACGCGTGGCATCATCGGCACGGCGTTCGGTCATCGAGCAATGCACCCCCAGTTGATGCCAGTCTTTGGCTTGATAACGTTTGCCTTCTACCACAGCCTTGATGGCACGATGCACCAGCAAGTCCGGGTAACGCCGAATCGGCGAGGTAAAGTGGGTATAAGCCTCATAAGCCAGGCCAAAGTGGCCGACATTATCCGGGCTATACACCGCTTGCTGCATAGAGCGCAACATCACGGTTTGCAACAACTGAGCATCTGGCCGTGTCTTGATACGCTGCATGAGTTTGGCATAGTCTTTGGCACTTGGATTCTCGCCGCCGCCTACACCAAAGCCAAACTCGCCCATAAACAAGCGTAAGGCTTCCAGTTTCTCAGGTGTCGGGCCTTCGTGGATGCGGAACAAACAGGTTTGTTCATTTTTCAGCAAAAAGTCGGCCGCACAGACGTTAGCTGCCAACATACATTCCTCAATCAGCTTGTGCGCGTCATTGCGCACTACAGGCACGATCTTGTCGATCTTGCCATTATCATTAAACACCATCATGGTTTCGGTCGATTCAAACTCCACCGCACCGCGTTTTTCGCGCTGGGTCAGCATCAATCTGAACAAGCTGTTTAAATTTTGCACATGCGGTAACAGCCAGGCGTATTCTTCTGCCAGTGCAGGGTCTTCGCCCTGCAACAAGGCCGCGACCTTGGTATAGGTCATGCGCGCCTTAGACAGCATGACAGAAGGATAGAACTGGTATTGCTTGACCACGCCCTGGCCATCGATCTGCATATCGCACACCATGCACAAGCGTTCAACATCCGGGTTCAGTGAACACAGGCCATTAGACAACGCCTCTGGCAGCATAGGGATCACGCGGCGAGGAAAATACACCGAGTTGCCGCGGTCGTAAGCATCTTTATCCAGCGCATCGCCAGGCTGCACATAAAAACTCACATCGGCAATCGCCACCACCAGACGCCAGCCTTTGCCTTGCGGCTCAGCAAACACGGCATCATCAAAGTCGCGCGCCGTTTCACCATCAATGGTAATCAATGCCAGGTCACGCAGGTCCTTGCGGCCTTTGTAATCCTTAGCTTGCACGGTTCTGGGAAAGTCCTCAGCCTGCTTGACCGCTGCAGGATTAAACTGGTGCGGCAAATGATGCTTGCGCAAGGCAATCTCAATCTCCATGCCACTATCAGCATAGTTACCCAAAATCTCTACAATCTTGCCCATCGGGCTGGAATGCGAAGAGGGATACTCCGTCAACTCAACAGTCACGATCTGGCCGACCTG
Source organism: Methylophilus sp. QUAN (assembly GCF_015354445.1). Taxonomy (GTDB): domain Bacteria; phylum Pseudomonadota; class Gammaproteobacteria; order Burkholderiales; family Methylophilaceae; genus Methylophilus. Next base: position 597,536 of record NZ_JADKYT010000002.1, on the reverse strand, counting down.
TGCATCCATATCCAAATGATAAGGAATCAACACATCCTGGCTGATGCGCTTATCCTCTGCGGCAACAATCGTCACGCCTTGCGCCCGAATCACGCGACCGACCAATGTTTTGTTGGCACGCTCCAGTACCTCAACCAGCTTGCCTTCTGGGCGGCCCTTACGGTCCACACCTGCCAGGCGCACCATGGCACGGTCACCATGCATAACCATGGTCATTTCCTTGGGGCCGAGGAAAATATCTTCTGGATTCTTGGTTTTATCGTCGGGGACTAAAAAACCATAACCATCGGTATGGCCAAACACGGTGCCTGCAATCAAGTGAATCTTATCTGGCAGGCAAAATGCGCCCTTGCGATTCCGCATGAGTTGGCCATCACGTTCCATGGCCCCCAGCCTGCGGTTAAAAATATCTCGTTCATCATGGCTGATGTCGAGCAACACATAAATCTGGTCGGCACTCAGGGGAACACCCTGATCTGACAATAACTGCAACACCAACTCGCGACTTGGCAATGGTGTTTGGTATAACTCAGCTTCACGCTGGGCCTGCGGGTCATTTGCACGCAGGGATTTTTTCGTTTTTCTGGTTGACAATATTTATTCTTCCTTTAAAATGCACAGCTTCTTTAGCCCAGATGGCGAAATTGGTAGACGCGCTAGTTTCAGGTACTAGTGTTTAACGACGTGGAGGTTCGAGTCCTCTTCTGGGCACCATCAAGCAGCTCACAAGCTGCGCCAAATTAGACTCCCAAGCAACTGATATTTTTTGTGTACAAAAACGTGTACCGAAAAGATTTTGCCTGGCTGTTTTTTGAATCAACATGAAGCAAGTTTAACACCCTTTCCACTTCATTCCTGATTTAACGAAAATTTCTCTTTCTGACACTCTTGGCTACAATGCCACTCCAGTACCTTTAGTTCCATCATGTAAAATTCACTGAATGGACTGACTCTAGGCCCCCAATCTTGCGTTAACTGGTAAATATGCTCATAAAAATACATCCTGATGCGATTTATGCCATATTAGCTGCCATTCTGTTTGGCTTGGCAACTCCTGTTGCCAAGCTTCTAGTCAGAGACGTTTCACCACAAATGCTTGCAGGTTTATTGTACGCAGGCAGCGGGTTTGGTCTATTTATACTGTACGGCATCACTCGACTGTTCAAACGCAGTCATCAAGAACAAAACGCCATCCAGTTATCTGACTTGCCTTGGCTAGCAGGCGCTATCATCTCTGGAGGCATGCTTGGGCCAGCATTACTCATGCAAGGACTGCTATCAACGCCAGCCTCCATGGCTTCACTATTGCTCAACCTTGAAAGCGTACTGACAGCAGCGTTCGCCTGGTTCATATTCAAGGAGCATTTTGATAAACGTATCTTTATTGGGATGGTTTGCATCGTTCTTGGCAGCCTGCTGTTATCGTGGCCAAAACAGCTGAATGCCGCTTTTCCATGGGGAGCCTTGGCGATTGCAGGTGCTTGTGCCTGCTGGGCAATTGATAACAATCTCACTCGCAAAATATCGGCCAACGATGCGTTACAAATTGCCTGTATCAAAGGCTTAGCAGCTGGTTTTGTGAACTTAGTGATCGCGCTCAGCCTTGGTAACAAGTTCCCCGGTTTACCTATCGGCATAAGTGCCGCCACTATTGGCTTTATGGGTTATGGGGTCAGCCTGGTACTGTTTGTCATTTCCTTGCGCCACATCGGCACAGCAAGGACTGGCGCATATTTTTCTGTGGCCCCGTTTGCGGGCGTCATTTGCTCTTTTGTGTTATTACATGAACAACCAGATGCTTTATTCTGGGTGGCAACAGGCTTCATGATGATTGGTGTATGGCTTCATTTAACCGAACATCATGCACATGCGCATCATCACGAAGCATTACTACATAAACATATTCATACTCACGACGAACATCATCAGCATATACATGACTTCGATTGGGATGGGATTGAGCCTCATGTACACCCGCATCAACATACAACATTAAGCCACAGCCATCCGCACTTTCCTGATATACACCATCAACATAAGCACTAGCCAAATAAAATCGCAGAATAATGCATAGCCAGCCACTGGATTCAGGTTTCAATGTCACAAAGCAGGCTTGTTCGTCTAATTTAATAAGTAATAAAACGGCACTGTGCAGATTATAAAAACACACGATTGATTTAATGGCAGCGCCTCCTTAAGCCATTTTGACACGCTAATCAGTGCGTTAAGTACCAACTATACCCCCCTCCCTTAAAATTAACTTGTTTTAATTTAAGTTTATAATTAACATTAATTAACACTTCACCCATGCAACAAAGAAGTGTATTACGTCAGAAAGACACGCGATTCAACTGCGCGTAGCAATGACGTTTAAGACAGTTCAGCAAGTAGTCGCATACATCTGCAAGCTGAATCAATGTTAATTTTTCAAAAAGGTAAATTATGGCTATCAATCAACTTTCTCAAGCTGAAACACAAAACGTTTCTGGCGGCTCACAATTTTTCCCCGGTTACGCAACCGGCCCTTTTATCATGGGCAGCGTGTTCAGTTACTTCAATCAGCCTGGCCTCAATTACGGCCCTATTTCATGGTACCAAAGCGGTTATCACGGTGGCTACAATGGTGGTTGTACACCGCAACCTTGTCCATGCACACCTCCACCTCCTCCATGTGGCTCATGCTCACCAAGCAATCACGACCACTAAGCGAGCAGTACGATTGATTGAAGCATGCTAGGTCTGCAATAAGAACCTGCTTCAGGTAACCACTTGTATTCGCTTTACATGCTGGTAAAACAAAAAGCCCCCTGCATTTAGGGGGCTTTTTATAATCTCAAGGTCAACTACATGCGGCGACGTGAAAGTGCCATGAGCGCTCCCAGGCCGAGCATCATCATCAAAGATGCAGACGCCTCTGGCACCGGGGTCACCGTCAGTGATGCATAGGAATGTCCAACCGTAATGCACAAGTCGGTAGTGGCTGACAGGTTAGCAACGCCTAGCAGACCCAGTGAGTTAATGCCAATATCATCCAGCGTAATGCTTAAGGCATTGGTTTGCACTGCGCAACTGAATGTTGCGCCATTGCAATTGCTGGCTACCACGCCATCTGCCCAGTATTTACTTTCATTGGCCCAGATGGAAGCATGCCCCAGCGGCCCGAGATCCAAATCAACGCCGCCCGAGGCTGCTGCTGCCAGGTCAATCGAATGTCCCAGAATGCTCAGACTGGCACCCGTAAACGTGCTATCCCCAGTTGCCGTGAACAAGCCCGTGCTTTCATTCACCGTGACTGTGGATATTGAACTGATTAAATCGGCTTTCAGCGCCAGCGCGCTAGACACATGAAGATCCAGATTCTCAACACTGCCAGTGCCGATGGCGCTATTTGATCCAGGCGCAGGATAGTTTTCAAGATAGGCCCCAGAAGCTGAAAAAGTGGCTGATCCCGCTTGCGTCGGCATCAGCAGTGCCAAGATCGGGTTCAAGTTAGATAACACACCATTACCAGCCCCACTTGTGCTCAAGCCGAGGCTCAGCGTTGAGTTTGTTTGCGTTGGGATCGGTGTACCCGCGCTTGCGACACTGATGTCACCGAGCGCGACCGGCGTTTTAATACCAACAGTTGCCGTACCCACCGTCACTGGACCGACAGGGAAGAAGTTGGTTGTTGCCGCCACATGGGCACTTAAATCCAGATACATGCCATATCCATCTGCGGCATCGGCGCTGACAGTCACTGGTGCAGCAGATGCAACGCTGCTAAAGGCGAATAAAACGGCGGTGGTCATCAGGGAATGCTTCATCATCAATACTCTCCTAAACAAAAATAAAAACAAACGTCAATACAAATATTAACATTTGTTTGTCTTTATGTTTACATTTTTTATCAATCAAAAGGAGACTTAATGTCTTACTGTGATGAATGCACCCTGTATTCAAAAATGACAATTAATCCGCTCTGGGATGGTTTATTCTCAAGGCGAACGCTAGCTTGATGCTTCAAAGCTATTTCCTTGACGATTGCCAGGCCTAGGCCCGAGCCTGTCACCTCTGATTGCTCTGCACGATAAAAGCGGTCAAATACTTTTTCCAGGGCATCAGGCACTATTCCTGGGCCACTGTCTTCAACTTCTAATCGCAGTCCATCCGTTAATGCTGTGAGCGACAGATTAATCACCCCATGTGCAGGCGTGTAATGTATGGCATTGACGATAATATTATTCAGCAGCACTTCAATCTCGCCTGGCAGGCCAGTCATCGTCACTTCATCGGCACGCGTGAAGCCAATATCAAGCTGTTTCTTGCGATAGAGCGGACTTAAATCATTTAACACCTTGATCAGCAAAGGATTTAAAGCAAAAGATTGCATCTCTTGCTGCCTGGCATCGGGATCCACTTTCGCCAGGGTCAATAACTGGTGTACCAGGCGCTCCATGCGTGCAACACCGCCCTGTGCCTGTTGCAGACTATGCGCTAGTGCCGCCTGATCATCATGCTGCATGGCACTGATTTGCAACTTGAGGGCCGTCACCGGCGTCCGCAGCTCGTGTGCTGCATCGCTGGTAAAGCGTTTTTGCATGGCAATGGCATCACTGACTCTTTGCATCCAGCGATTCAGGGCCTGAATAATCGGCTTCAATTCATCGGGGGGCTGGGCAATTGCCAATGGCTCCAACTGGTCTGCACGCCGTGCATCAATTTCAGAAGACAGCTGCAACAAGGGTTTAAACGTTTTGCGGATGACCAGCAGCGCCCCCAAAATCAGAAACGGGACAATCAGTAATTGCGGCAGAATCAAGTGAATGGCGACTTCACGGATGGTACGTTGCCTGAGTTTAAAGTCTTGTGCGACAACGCAAGTGATAGCTCCTCGCTTGGCAACAAATACCTGCCAGCGTTTTTGATTCACCGATTGTGTTGATAGCCCGTCCCGTGACGTATTGACGTCAAACGCACGCTGGTGCGACTGGTAAATCACTTTGCCTTGCTGCTGTAGTTGAATCAGGTAATCCTGCTCACCACGCACCTTGGATGGAATATTATTTTTGGCTGTATCATAGCGTGTTGTGAGGTTGGCAATCTGGTCGCTACCGATCATGGTCTCGGCCAAATGCTGCAGATTGGCATCATAAAGCTCGCCCAATTCGTCCGCTGTTGACTGGTAGGATAAAAATGACAGCAAGCCAATAATGCAAACAATGGCAATCGACAGGTAAATGGCCAGCTCGGCCCGGATGGAACGCATCATGATTTTGGGCCAGGAAATGCGTAGCCTATGCCACGGACAGTTTGAATAATCTCTGCGCCAAATTTTTTGCGTATGGTATGGACATGCACTTCCACCGCATTACTATCGACTTCGCCACCCCAGCCATACAGCCGCTCTTCCAATTGTGTTTTTGAAAAAATCATGCCGGGCTGCGACATCAGCGTATGCATGATGGCAAACGTCTTACTGGACAGTCGCTGGCTAATATCACCCATGCTTAAAGTATAACTGGCGATATCCAGCACCACGTCATTGACCCGTATCTGGTTGGAATGGCGCTCTTCTTTGCGCCTGAAAATAGCGCGCAGCCGGGCTTCAATTTCCTCTACAGAAAAAGGCTTTAATACATAATCATCAGCGCCTGCATCCAGGCCTTGAATACGGTGTTCAATAGCATCCCTTGCAGTAATAATGATGACAGGCAGCACATTGCCTGCCTTTCTTAACGCAGATAACAACGCCATGCCTGACTTTCCAGGCAGGCCAAGGTCAAGCAACATGGCATCAAATGTTTCACCAGCCAGCGCCGCCTCTGCCTGCAAAGCATCTGGCGCCCAGTAAATCGCATGCGCGCGCATGGCCTGTTGCAGGCTTTCAGCAATCATGCGGTCGTCTTCTACCAGCAATAACTTCAACGGCTTATCCTTTTACTTGAATGCTGTCATTCTAACCATACTAGCTTAAGGTATTCTTAAAAAACGGCTTAAGTTTGCCTTAAGAAAACACGAGCATGATGCAACCCTGTCATCATTCACAGGGATTTATCCATGCCCAATCATTTCAAGCAAGCAGGATGCATGAGTATCGCATTGCTGCTGGCTGCCTGCCAAACACCACAAACGCTGCGGCCAGCACAACTCGTCGACAATATTGTTGCCGCAGACTCAACGCTGCAAGCCAATCGCGGCCAAGACCAGGCAAGCAATACAACGACCTTATCTGAATATGAAGCGGTGTTGCTGGCACTGAAGCAAAATCCTGCATTCAAGTCACAGCTAAGTGAGCTTGATATGGCCAACGCAGATGTGCAACAGGCTAATCAAATTGCCAATCCGTCTTTATTTTATGCGTTTAGTGCGGCCAACAAACCTTACCGCTATGCCATCGACTTTCCAATTGAAGCCATTTTTCTACGACCGATCCGCGTCAAGCAAATGCAAGCACAGGCACAGTCGACCCAGTATCAGTTGATGCAATCTGGCTTCACCCTGATTCGCGATACCCGCCTGGCCTACGCACAAGCCGTGATTGCCAATGAGAAGCGTGACCGCCTGAAACAGGCCTTGCAGCTTAACCAGACGATTGCCGAGCTGACCCATACCCGCGAACAGTTGGGTGATATTAGTGCGCAAGAAACCTTGTTATCACAGAATGAGGCGCTGCTTGCTGCCAGGGACTTACAGGCGGCCGACATCGATGTGCAACTGGCCCACACCCAGTTAATGCATATGCTGGGCTGGATGGAGGGCGAAAAAACACTCTCCCTCAGCACACAACTACTTCCGGCCTGCAGCGCAGTCGACATTGCACAACTAAAAGCGACAGCACTCAGCAGCCGACCGGATATCCTCGCAGCTAAAGCCAATATGGCGGCCGCCAAAGCCAAACAACAACTTAACGCATACAACTGGTTGGGCACGGCAGTCGTGGCAGATGCCACCAGTGGTCAAACCAATGGCCATGTGCTGGCGCCCGCCATCAGGACCACCTTGCCAGTGTTTAACCAAAACCAGGGCCAACGCCAGCGCGCGGATGCCGAGTTTGAAAAAGCCCAGCATGACGCGGAGGCCATCAAAATGAAAGCATCGCTGGAAATCAATACGGCACACCTTAAATACCAGCGCGATTGCCAAGAGTGGCAGCAATTGCACAGCCAACTGCAACCAAACGCTCAGCAAACCATAGAGTATGCAGAACGCGCCTATCACGATGGCGATATTGCCTACTTAACCGTCCTGGAAAGCAGCAAACGCTACCTCAGCCTGCAACTGCGTGAAGCGCAGTTAAAAGCCGACCTGGTCAGTAGCTGGTCAGACTTGATGCGCAGCACCAGTCATGCCCAGCCACGTCCCTGATTCCCTATAGAAAGTGATTCCTCATGCACATTACCCACCACTTGTTTAACCGACACCAGGCACGTGCCTTGTTATTAGTGACTGCGCTATTCGCATCTGGCTTGGCCAACACCGCGGAGAAGAGCATCTCTGAAAACCAGTTGAACCAGGTCAGCCTGCCCGCCGAAGCGATTAAAAAACTGGGGCTGACCACCAGCCGCATCACGCTTGCCCGCCAGTCCAGCACGCTCAGCTTTCCGGCACAAACCAGCCTGGCACCAGAAGCCCTGGCTGCTTACAGCATGCCCATGAGTGGCTATGTCGTGTTCAACGCAGGCAAACCATTGCAGGTTGGCAGCCAGATCAAAGCCGGGCAAACGCTGTTTACGATACAGCCAGTTGTCACGCCCGAAGCCAGGTTAAGCCTGATTACCAGCATGGCCGATGCAGAAGGACAATTACAGGCGGCAGAAAAACAACTTTCTGCGCATATGCTGACGCTCAACCGTGCCAAACAATTATGGCTACAGCGTGTCGGCAGCCAACGGGCCGTGGATGACGCACAAGCGAATGTAGCGATTGCAGAAACCAATGCACGTACCGCCATGCAAAAACGTGATTTGTTAAAACAAGCGGTAGAACAAGGCTCTGCAGGCAACTACACCATTAAAGCCGCCAACGATGGTGTGATCAGCAACCTTTACTTTAGTCCGGGCCAGCTCATGGTGGCTGGTGCCAAGCTGGTCGATATTGCGCAACAGGGCCGTTTGTGGGTCACTGCCTATGTACCTCATGCACAAGTCGGCCAACTCAATCTCGGTGCCGAAGCCTGGCTGGCGGGTGTACCAGGCATCTCGGCGGATTACGCCCTGAAACCCGTTGCAGCCCCACAGGAAGGCGATGCCCTGACAGGCACGCGCAAACTGGTTTATACCTTGCAGGCCAAGGGTGACATCGTTCCTTTGCAGCGGCTCACCATCCAGATTCCACAACGCGCTGGGGAGCAAGCGCGAGCCAGCGTGCCCTGCGCTGCCACGGTTGTCGATATCTATGGCAATACCTGGTTGTATTCGCAGTTGGATGACACCCATTTTAGCCGCCAGCAGGTATTTATCGCCCGCGCCAATGCGCAAGCATGCGTCCTCTCTGACCAACGCCTGGTCGGCAAGCAGGTTGTCACCCAGGGCGCCCAGGAACTGTTTGCCGTTGAAACCGGCTACACCCACTAAATACAACAGGATTTAATATGTTGAAAAGAATGACCATGCGCGCCATCAGGGCCCGCTACCTGGTGATGGTACTGGCAACCCTGCTCATGCTGGCAGGCTATAAAACCATCCCCGAGACGCCGATGGATGTATTTCCGGAGTTTGCGCCAGTCAAGGTCGAAATCCAGACCGAAGCCCCGGGCCTTTCCAGTGTAGAAACCGAACAACTGGTCTCTATCCCGCTTGAGCATGCCATGAACGGCATTCCGCATATGAAAACCTTGCGCTCAAAATCGGTACTCGGCTTATCCTCTGTCCTGATGCTGTTTGAACAAGGCACCCCGCTGGCCGAGGCCCGTCAATCGGTACAGGAAAGACTGTTACTGGCCGGGCAACGATTGCCTGCCAGCGCCAAGCCTCCGGTCATGTTGCCGCCGTTATCATCCATGTCCCGCGTACTGAAAATAGGCTTAAGCAGCAAACAGCATTCTGTCGCCGAACTCAGTACCCAAGCACTGTGGACCATACGCCCACGCCTGATGGCTATCCCTGGCGTTGCTAATGTGGCCATTTGGGGGTTGCGCGACCAGGAGTTGCAAGTCCGCTTTGACCCCGTCAAGCTGGCACAGCACCAATTGACTGCTAACCAGGTCAGCCAGCGCCTGATATCGGCGATTCGCCCTGACAGCGGCGGCTATCTGGATACTGCTCAGCAACGGCTGGCCGTCGCTTATGACAGGCCCACACTGGACAAAGAAGCCTATCTGCACATGACAGTAGGCTGGTCCAATGCTGGGATCCCGGTTAAACTGGAACAGGTGGCGGACGTGGCCTGGGGTCACGCTTTGCCGATTGGCGATGCCGTGATTAACCAGGGTGACGGCCTGTTGCTGATTGTAGAAAAACATCCTGACGCCAATACACTGAGTGTCACCCAACACATAGACCGTGCGCTGGCCGAACTAAAACCTGCCTTGCATGGCATTCACGTAGATGCGTCTATTTTCAGGCCAGCGACATTTATTGAGCAGGCACTGCATCACCTGAAACAGGCACTGGTATTAGGCATTGGCCTGGTGGCAATCATCCTGTTTTTATTCCTGCGTCATCCACGCGCAGCCATCATCAGCCTGGTGGCGATTCCCCTGTCGCTGGTCACTGCCATCCTGCTGTTGACCTGGCTACAGGTCAGCATCAACACCATGGTGCTGGCTGGGCTGGTGATTGCCTTGGGCGAGGTCGTTGATGACTCCATTATCGACCTGGAAAATATTTTGCGCGCCATCATGCTGAATCGGCAACTGGCACAACCCAAATCGCTGATCAAGGTCATTGCACAAGCTTCCTATGAAGTCCGTGGTTCGGTCATTTATGCCACGCTGATTGTCATGTCGGTATTTATCCCGGTTTTTTTCCTGCAAGGAATCGCAGGTGCTTTCTTCAAACCACTGGCTTATGGCTATTTGCTGGCAATTTCAGCCTCTTTACTGGTCGCACTGATTGTGACGCCGGTACTGGCTTATTGTTTTCTCAATCATGGCAGCCAACCATCTGAGCACACCCCCGCGATGCCAGCACGCCTGCAACAATGGCTGCAACGCCGCCTGGAAAGTCCCAGAACCATCATCGCCAGCGCCTGCCTGTTTTTGTGTGGCATGTTGGCTACCCTGCCCTTTTTGGGGACTGAATTTTTGCCTGCGTTTAAGGAAACTGACTTTCTCATGCACTTTGTTGAGCGCCCAGGCACTTCTATAGCACAGATGAAGGCGATGACCCTGCGTGCCAGCCATGCATTGATGCAGATAGATGGCGTACGCAACCTGGGTTCGCATATTGGCCGCGCCGAAGTGGCTGATGAAGTCGTTGGCCCTAATTTTGGTGAACTATGGGTGAGCATCTCGCCCACCGTGGACTATGCCGCGACCATGCAGAAAATCAACCAGGCCATTGCTGGCTACGCAGGTATTTTTACCGATGTGCAAACCTATTTGAAAGAACGCACCAAAGAAGTCATGTCTGGCAATAGTGCCAGTATCGTCATCCGCCTGTTCGGCAATGACCTGGATCATCTACGCGAACAAGCCGAACGCATCCGGTTATCAATTGCCGATATTGACGGACTCGTTGATCTCAAAGTCGAATCGCAGGTTTTGATTCCACACATTCATGTCCGCTTGAAAGCCGCTGCTGCCGACCATTATGGCCTCACCGAAACAGACATCAAACAGGCGCTGGCCTTGATGACACAAGGCCAATTGCAAGGCGAAGTGTATGTCGGCCAGACCCGCTTTAATGTCCGCTTGATCAGCCAGACGCCGGCACAGGATAGCGTACAGGCACTGCGGCAGATGGTCATTCAAAGCGCTAGTGGTGCGGTGATGGCGTTAGCAGATGTTGCCGATGTCTATGTACAGCCGACGCCAAACGAAATCAAGCGCGAAGGTGCCTCAAGAAAGATTGATATCGCCGCCAATGTGGCTGGCAAGGATATCGGCATTGTTGCGCAATTGGTAGAAATGCGCGTCAAGCAACTAGCGCTGCCTGACGGTTATTATGTCAAGTTTATGGGCGAATACACCGAGCAGAAAACGGCCAGCCTGACCCTGGTGATCTACGCCCTGCTCGCATTACTGGTGGTGTTTTTACTGATCCTGATGAGCCTCAACTCGCTACGCCTGACGGCCATCCTGTTCGCCGTGCTACCTATTGCCGTCGCAGGTGGGCTGGTCGGTATTTGGTTGATTGGTGGCGTCATGTCCTTAGGCGCCATGATAGGCTTAATCGCCGTCATGGGCATTGCAGCACGCAACGGTATTTTGCTGATCTCCCGCTACCAGCAGCTCAGACTGATAGCTGGCATATCGGCGCCTCAGGTATTGCTCAACGCCGTATCAGACCGTTTCCGCGCCATCAGCATGACCACGCTGGCAACCACCATGGCCTTATTGCCGATTATTCTCAAAGGCCCGGTGTCTGGCTATGAAATTGAGCACCCTCTGGCGGTGGTGGTTTTTTGTGGTTTGCTGGCGGCCATGGTCGTCAACCTGGTGTTACTGCCTGCACTGATCCTGATATTTCACTCAGGCGAGCATACGCAGCAGGCTTAACCGTGTGATTAACCTGGCTTTTTGCTGGTAATCAGGCAGGCACATAATGGTACCAGTGACAGCAACACGGCCAGCATGATAAATGCATTCGGCAAGCCAAGCTGTTGCGCCACAAAGCCGATGAGGGCAGGCCCGAGCAACACGCCTGAATAGCCGACAGTGGAAATGGCAGCGACCGCCAGGCCGGTTGGCATTTCGGTTTGTGCACCGGCAAGCCTGAATAAGATAGGCGCCGTGTTGGCGGCGCCTGCGCCTATCAGCACAAAACCACCCAATGCCATGGGCAGCGTATGGGCAAACACGGCGACCACCATCCCGAACACAGCAATGGCACCGCCCCACAATAGCAATATACGGTCACCCAGGCGCTGACTGAGTGCACCCCCCCAAAAGCGGCCACTCAACATGGCAATAGAAAACACAATATAAGGCAGGCCGCCCTGCGCTGTAGGTACCAGGCCTGACTCAGTGATCAGCAAGGCGCTCCAGTCCAGCATGGCGCCTTCGACTAAAAAGGCAATACCGGTTAATAAAGCCAGGACGAGCACGATACCTCTGGGCACTGAGAAAAACTGCCCATGCTCGCCCTGGGTGGTCTGTGCCAAGCGTGGCCAGGTCACAAGCATCAACAGGACTAACAAGATGGCAGCGATCAGCGCACTGCTGGCAGTGCTCATATGCATGGCCAGCATCAAGGTCATGATGGCAGACCCGGCAAAACCACCAACACTAAACATGGCATGAAAACCAGACATGAGGGAACGCTGAGACGCTTTCTCAACCTCAACCGCATGCAGGTTCATGGAAACATCCAGCGAGCCCAGCGAAGCACCAAATAACAATAAAATCGCGGCAAGTTGCAGTGTGTTTTGTGCAAGCGGCAACAACAGCACCGTGACCGCCAGTGAAAAGCCACTGAGTGCAATGATGGACCTACAACCATAGCGGGCGCTGATCGCCCCCGTTACCACCATGGCCAAGACCGAGCCTAAGCCCAGGCATAACAACAAGCTGCCTAATACGCCAGCATCCAACTGTAACTGCGCACGCACAAAGGGAATTAAAGGCGCCCAGCAAGAAAGGCCAAACCCGCCGACAAAAAATGACAGCCGGGTAGCTAACCTGGCTGCATGACTATCTAAAGCAAACATCTAACCTCTGAAGAAAATCCAGTCATCCCGGCAATAGTAAAAAAATATGTGCGCTGAGTTGACAAAACAAGCAAAACACCCACTTGGAACCGCGCCCTTGCTCGAAGTTCAAAAAACGCACATCTGAGCAAAGGCTCATTGAATCATGTACTTACCGACTTTACCAAGACGCAATCCACCATGTTATCCACAGATTTTGTGGAAATACACAGAGATGGCAAGCAGCAAGAAGACAGAAAAAAAGCTGTGTATCACTACACAGCTTTTTCAGTATGACGGCGCAATTAACGGTTATTGAAAAAACCGATATTCATCACACGGTCATTCACAAAAGTCACTTCAGTTTCTTTATACGTGTTTTTGTCATCGTATCTCACCAGGTTTTTGTAATACCACATTTCAACCTGCACCGGCTTGGAGTTATCTTGCTGCTTGCCCATGTTGCCTATCATGTTATTGGCATTGCTTGGCTTGACTGACTGCTGCTTTTTAAACGGTTGGCCCAGCTTTTCGATGACCAGTTTTTTTGGCTTGCCGCTAAAACCGCTGATAAACTCGTTTTCATCATAGGTCTTGCCAGCAAACGCGGCAGTGGCTGCGAATAGTAATGAGGTGGCGACCATCGCAGCGGACATTCTTGCGTATAACTTCATGTTTAATTCCTGTTATCCAAAATCAAAATAGCAAATTATTTTTTATGTGAGTATAACGCTTTATCACTGATATCGGTTGACTGTGGGCAGTCTGCATATTCAAACGCGTATTAAAAATCAATGCGCATGCCGTCATAACCGACTTGCACATTGGCGGGCATCCTTGCCTGTAACGCTTGGTATTCCAGCTCGTGTGTCATGTGTATCAAGACATTGCGTTTGGCGCCGATACGCGCAATCAAGGCCAGGGATTGCTCGACGCTGATATGGGTCGGATGCGGCTGTTCGCGCAAACAGTCAATCAGCAATACGTCCACGCCCTGCAACAAGGCATAAGAGCTTTCCGGGATCTCAGAAACGTCTGTCATGTATACCAGATTGCCAATACGGTAGGCATAAATACGAATTTTGCCATGCATGACAGGGATAGGTGTCACCCATTGTCCGGCTGCTTCAAATGGTGCCTCGACCACATGGGCGGCCAAAACGGGTAAGTCCCAATATTGCGGAATGGGATCGCGCAAGGTGTAGCCGAACTTTTCCTGGATATGTGCAATAGACTCAGGGTAGCTATATAGCTGAATCTGGCTACGGTTAATCTGGCAAAATGCTCGCAGATCGTCAATGCCATGCAAATGGTCCGCGTGCGTGTGGGTATACAGCACCGCATCGACACGGCGCATGTTTTCCCGCAAGGCCTGCTGACGTAAATCCGGGGAAGTATCAATCAGGATGACGCGGCCATCATCTAGCGTCACCATGCTGGAGCAACGCGTGCGTTTATTGCGGGCATCTGTTGAACTACACGTGGCACATGTACAACCCACGGCAGGCGTGCCTGCGCTGGAGCCTACGCCTAAAATGGTTAATTGCATGACTGTGCGTGTTTGAACAGAGTGAAGAAGTTGGCCGTGGTAGCGTCTATCACCTGCTGCAATGGCACATCACGCAAACGCGCAACCTCTTCGGCTACATGGCGTACATAGGCTGGCTGGTTGGTTTTACCACGGAAAGGGATGGGCGCCAGGTAGGGAGAGTCGGTCTCGACCAGCATTTTATCCAAAGGCACTTTTTGCGCCACGTCTTTTAAGGCTTGCGCATTTTTAAAAGTAACGATGCCAGAAAAAGAGATATAAAAGCCCATGGCGATTGCTGCCTGCGCCACTTCCCAGCTTTCGGTAAAGCAATGCATCACCCCGCCCACCTCAGCCGCGCCCTCTTCCTGCATGATACGCAAGGTATCTTCGGCGGCATTACGGGTATGGATAATCAGCGGCTTACCGGTCGCTTTCGCCGCGCGGATGTGGGTACGAAAACGCTCGCGCTGCCATTCCAGATCGCCAGTGAGGCGGAAATAATCCAGGCCGGTTTCGCCAATGGCAACCACGCGGCCATGATCAGCCAAACTCACCAGGCCATCTACGGTGGGCTCCTGAATATCTTCATAATCAGGATGCACGCCGACTGAGGCGTAAATATTCGGGTATTGCTCGGCAATCGCCAGCACTTCGGGAAACTTATCCAGCGTGACTGACACACACAAGGCATGCCCGACCTGGTGACTGCGCATGTTCTCAAGCACCTGGTCCATATTCTGGACTAGTTCTGAAAAATTAAGATGGCAATGCGAATCAACTAACATGTTTTCAACCAAAACTCATTCAAAGCTGTTAAATAAGCGCTATATCGTATTCGAAGGGCGGCTGGATTTGAGTGCAGCGCCAAGAATCGTCTCAATGCGTTTCTTCGCCTCCGCACCACCATCCTTGTCGGTAAACTGGATGCCTATGCCTTGTGGCTTGTTATTCGCTGCCTGCGGCGTAATCCAGATGACTTTACCCACCACCTTGAGCTTATTCGGGTCATTAAGCAAGGTCAGCAACATAAAAATCTCTTCGCCCATTTTAAATGGCTTGCTGGTCGGAATAAACAAGCCGCCGCCTTTGACAAAAGGCATATAAGCGGCGAACAAGGCTGCTTTCTCGCGAATCGCCAGCGACAAAACACCGGGTTTTGCGGCGGCGGGTGGTAGTGTGTCTGTCATTGCCCAAGCTCCAGAATATTTACCTGATTAGCCATCAAACCACCTGGCATTAAGCAAACATTTTTTTATATTGCAATAATAACTGCTCCAGCTGTAACTCCTGATTGAGTGGATGCTGTGCCGTTATTCTAAAACGATTTAGCTGTTGTTGAAACGCCAGTAAACGCGACATATTGACCGCGCCCGCCAATGCCTGCAATGGGGCGGCCTCACTCGGGTGATACCGCAATGGCTGCTGATGGCTGGATAACCAGACATCCAGCAACCATTTTTGCAATACCTGTATCGCCTGCTCCATGCCCTGCTTGATCAGCACTGGCACCGCTGCGGCAACGTCTATGCTTGCCCCGCCTGCCAGGTGCGGACGGAATTGCTGGTACCAAGCATGCCAGTCGAACTCATCCTGCTGTATGGTGGTTGGCGCACCGCCGCTGTAATGCCAGACCCATTCCGGGTTGGCCACAGACTGGGTTTGTAACCACTGCAAACCCTGCTCGCGGCTGGGTACCGGCATTTCTACCTGCATGCAACGGCTTAAAATGGTTGGCAACAAGGCCTGGCGCTGGTGCGACACCAGTAAAAACTGGGTACGCTGCGGCGGCTCTTCCAGGAGCTTTAGTAACGCATTGGAGGCAGCCACATTCATCGCCTCCAGTGGGTGAATCAACACCACACGAATACCATCGACGCGGTGGGAAGTCAGTGACAGATAGTCATGCAAGGCGCGTATCTGGTCGATAAGGATTTGCTGGCGTTTGCGCGTCTTCTTTTTGCCCGTGTCAGCACCATCATCGTCTTCTGGCGTGATCTCCTTAAAATCTGGATGCGCGCCCTCCGCCAGCCAGTGACAAGACTGGCACTCCCCACAGGCAAACCCCTGCTGCTGTGGCTGCAAGCAAAGCAACGCGGCAGCCATGGTCTGGGCAAAGTCCAGTTTACCAATGCCGGTTTTACCATGCAGCAATAGCGCATGGTGACGTGTCTCCCCCGCTTGCATCCAATGCGAGAACAAGGAATTTTGCCAGGGATAAAGCTTATTAATCATAAAGATGAAATGATTTCTTCAACTGACTTCTTTACTTCTTCAAGTGAGCGATGTGAGTCTATGACGCGAAACCGCTGCGGAAATTCAGCTGCCCTGGCCAGGTATTGCGCGCGCAACCTGGCAAAAAATTCAGCGCCTTGCGCTTCAAACTTGTCAGGCGTCCGTGCCCCGGCCAGGCGCTGCAAACTCACCTCAACCGGCACATCAAACAACAGGGTGACATCGGGCTGCAAATCACCCTGTACCCACTGTTCCAATTGCTGCATCTTGTGCAAAGGCAAGCCGCGTGCGCCACACTGGTAAGCATAAGAGGCATCAGTGAAACGGTCTGAGACCACAATCGCATCGCGCTGCAATGCGGGCAGAATAACTTGCTGCAGATGCTCGGCACGCGCAGCAAACATCAACAAAGACTCGGTTTCCACATGCATTTCTCTGTGCAACAGGATTTCGCGCAACTCTTCGCCTAATAGCGTGCCACCAGGCTCACGTGTAGACACCACTTCGCGGCCACGGCTGGCCAGCATTTGCAGTATGGTCGGAATATGCGTGCTTTTGCCTGCACCATCCATGCCTTCCAGCGTAATAAACAAGCCTGCCATTATTTAACCTTCCCCATGTACATCATTGCGCTAGTGTTTCTTTAATTGGTAAGCCCGCACGGCCTGGTTATGCGCCTCTAGCGAGCTGGTAAACACATGTCTGCCCTGGCCGTTAGCCACAAAATAAAGGGCGTTGGTTTTGGCCGGATGCAATGCCGCCTGGATAGATGCCAGCCCTGGTAAGGCGATTGGTGTCGGCGGTAAACCACTGCGCGTATACGTGTTGTAAGGCGTATCCGTCAGTAAGTCTTTTTTGGTGATATTGCCCTGGTAACGCGTGCCCATGCCGTAAATCACGGTAGGATCAGTCTGCAAACGCATGCCTTTACGCAGGCGGTTAATGAACACACCAGCAATTTGCGGGCGCTCTTCTTCCACCCCGGTTTCTTTTTCAACAATGGAGGCCATCACCAGCGCCTCGTACATGGAGCGATAAGGCAAGCCAGCATCACGCGTCTCCCAGGCCGCTGACAAATGCTGGGCCATTTTCTGGTAAGCCCGTTTGTACAAGTCGGCATCACTGCTCTGCGCATCAAGAAAATAAGTATCCGGAAAAAACCAGCCTTCAGGATGCATGCTTTGCCCACTCACTTGCTGCATCAATTCGCTGTCCGACAGCATCAGGGTGTCATGACGAATGCCTGGCATTTGTGCCAGCTTCTGCCTGAAGTCGGCAAAGGTCTTGCCTTCGATTAATTGCAGCTTAAATTGGTCAAACGTGCCGTGTTTAAGGATGTCGATGAGCGACATCACCTGCAATGGTGTATTCAAAGCATAATCACCGGCCTGCAATTGACCACCACTGCCCGTCAGTTTGACCGTCAACAGAAAGCTATACGGCTCAGTCAGCACGCCTGCGGCGACCAGTTGATCGGCAATGCCGCGCACGCTAGCACCGGCCGGAATCTGCAGGCCTATGGTTTCTGACGCCATCGGCAATGGCCTGATCATGAAAATCACCACCCAAACCGTCAATGCCACAACGCCCAGTATCAGCGCGGCAATGCCGTATTTCACACACTGCTTAATGAACAACATAGTTTAAATGCGCTCTTAACTCTTTGGCCCAATCATTGGTGGCGATTGCCTGCTCGTCAATCTGCGTCACCTGCAATACACCATAAACACTATTGGCAACCACCACCGCATCAGCGACCAGCAAGTTTTCCATAAACAAATTTGTCGAGACCACAGCCTGACCCTGCGTTTTATACCAGTCGAGGATTTTCTGTCGCATCACGCCCGCCACACCGCAATGATCCAGTGCCGGCGTCATCACCAAACCATCTTTGCTGATAAACAGGTTACCGCTGACAGCTTCAATCACCTGGTCATCGTAATCACGCAACACGCCATCGAAAAAGCGCGGATCTTTGAGTTCTGCCCGTGCCAGCACATTTTCCAGGCGATTCATGTGTTTAATGCCCGCCAGTAAGGGCTGCGAAGCCAAGCGTGTCTGGCAGGTATATAAAGCGACCCCTGTGGTATAGATTTCTGGGGCATATACCGGCAATGCACTGTATATCAACACCCTTGTCGGCTCGCAGATGGCAGGCGGTGCATATCCACGCGCACCGTCACCTCGTGTAATCATGATTTTCACAATGCCGTGCGATAACACTTCGTCGTCAGCAGAGGCCATCAAGTGCTTGAATTCCTGCATCAGCAACTCGGCAGAAGGACACACAATCTGAATTTTACTGCAATCGGCAACCAGCGTTTGATAATGCAATGGCCAGTCCTGCAACTCACCATCGAGCAGGCGCATGGTGCGGAAAATGCCATCGCCATAAGCAAAGCCGCGATTGGTTGGCGCAATGCCGGAGACCAATTTACCGTTGACGCAATAGCGGACTGAAGTCATGTGGTGCCAGAGAAAAGAGTGATGTCTAACAAGGCTGAAACCATACCATAAATCGCCCCTGGACGACGCGCTATCTGACGAAAAACCAGCCACGAGTCACGGCCTAAACCCTGAAATAAGGGATTTTTTAAAGTTTATTGTACTCATGCCGTTAACAAGATCAGCGGTAATGTATCCCTATTCTTTTTGACGAGGCATGGTCATGTCAGTTTCTAACATTCAAAGCAACGTCTCGGCATTGTTAAATAAAGCCTACAATACCGAAGCCAATGCAACGACCTCAGGCGACGCCATCAGTACAACCACCAAAGAAACAAAGTCCAGCAATGACAGCAGCCCTAACGCGTCAGCCAGCGCACAGGTCACCCTAGGCAACACTGGCACGGCACCTGAAACATACACGGCCAAAGGCTTAATGCAGCAATTACGTCAATACCAGTTAAGCAATGCATCGCTGATATTTGGCAACGGCGATGACACAAATGATGACAGCACAGGTTTGACCGGCTTGATGGGTGCATCATCTAGCAGTGCCTTAGAAAGCATGAGTGATGACTGGGTCAACACCATCAGTGAAAGCCCAGGCAAAGCGTCCGTCATGGTCGAGAGCAGTAAAAATAACTCTTTAAACACGATCCTTGGCAATTAAGTCTTAAGAGACGAGTCTTTAAACAGCATCATCAACGATTCATGTTTTCATCAATAAAGCCCGGTTCGCCGGGCTTTATTATTTTTATGGCAAGCCACGCACGCCACATATACAATTGTTAATAAATGATAACATCCTAACAATTGAAGGAACGCTGTGATGAAACCAAAAATCTTTATAGGCTCTTCGCGTGAAGGTCTCGACATCGCCAATGCAATACACGCCAATCTAACCCGCGATGCCGAATGTACCGTATGGAGCAATGGCGTATTTCAAATTTCCGGCACGACGATTTACAGTTTAATCAATGCCCTACGCAACTCGGATTTTGGCGTGTTTGTATTCAGCCCGGATGACCTGACCATTATGCGTGGCCAGCAGAACCCGGTGGTACGTGACAATGTGATTTTTGAATTAGGCCTGTTTATCGGCCGCCTGGGTGTTGAACGCTGTTTCTTTATCACCCCTGACCATGTTGCTGACTTGCGGCTACCCACCGACCTCATGGGCATTATGCCCGGCCAATATGAAGCCAACCGCCATGACAAAAACTGGCTGGCAGCCACCAATCCGGTCTGCATGCAAATCCGCGCCAAACTCATAGAGCTTAAATCATTTCAGGATGCCGCAGTGAACACCCCGCCAGCGACTGCAACGACCATGGCCTCAAGCTCTGGTCAGGAAGTTAAGCATGATCTCTCACATGATCACGCCGCCACTGACCAACACTTAGGGCTGGAGCCGCACGGCAAAGCATACGCACTGACCGGCAATACGCATAAACATAAAGAGGCGATTAAAGAAGCCGGGGCCAGCTGGAACAAAGGCCTAAAGAAATGGATTATTCGTGGCAGTGATAAAGCCAAATTTGAACGCCTGATTGCAGACGTAAACGACAGCACACTTTAGTGTGAGTGGTGTGGCTATTCCGCTTTAACAAAATGCCCGCGCGTTTTGCCACTGAGACATTGCAGCAAATCTGTGGAACGCAGTGCCAGGGCATAGCCGAGCACACCACTGCCAATTACCACGGTGTCATAACTGGCCACACTGTCATCCACTAACACCGTGAGGCCTGCGGGCAAAGCAATCGGCGGTACCGCGCCGACGACATAGCCGGTGGCTTCCGGTACTTCGTCATACTCCGCCATACGGCATTTACGCTCACCGAGCTGGGCACGTAATAATGCCCAGTCGGCACGGCCGCCACCGGCCACTGCCAGCAGGCAGAAACCACTACTTTCACCTTTGAACACCACACTGCGCACCACAGATTGCGGATCCAAGTCTTGCGCAGACAGTAATTCTTCTAACTGGCGAATCGGTTTCTTATCCTCACTGAGAGGAATCTCAATCACTTGAAATTGAATCTGCTGCTGGACTAGCAAATCCGTCACCGGCGAGCTTATATGCATCGTCACAAACACACCCCTTCAATTAATCATTAACTTTAATTAATCAATATAATTTATTGATATTCAGTGTATTTTGCATTGCTACCTTTGCACTTATCGGCTGGATACTTCTGCGCATTCAGCGTAATCTTGGCATTGGCAGCGGCGATTAAATCAATACCGCACACTTCAGCAATCCGCATCAGGTAAACAAAGGTATCCGCCAACTCCTGCCCGACTTTGTCTTTGGTCTCAGCGTCTAGTTGGCGACTGTCGGACTCTGTCATCCATTGAAAATGTTCAACCACTTCAGCGGCTTCTACAATCATGGCCATGGAGAGGTTCTTGGGAGAGTGAAACTGTGCCCAGTCCCGCTCCTCTACAAAGGCATTCACGCGCGCCCGCAATGCATCAATCGAATCTGTCATGGCTATCCTTAAACGTAATGACTGAACTACTGACTATCATCTGCCTGTGCATGGTCAGCAGCCGGTGCCTCGGGTTTTTCACGCCGATTGCTACCTGCCACCATTTTAATTTCAAACAAACGACACTCTAAGGGTCCGTTATACAGCAGCGTTTTCTTGCTTGGGCTTAAGCGCATGAGTTTAGGCATACGCAAATCATTGGTGAGGAAGTAAGTATTCCAGCCGGAGAACTTCTGCTTGAGCGTCGCCGCCATTTCCGGGTACAACTCAGCCAGCGTGTCGTCCTCACCGATGCGCACACCATAAGGAGGATTGGCAACCAGCACACCGCTCTCTGCGGGCGGTACAACCTTGGTAAATTCCCAGTGCGACAATTGCACTGCATCCAGCCAGCCCGCCATTTCCAGGTTTTGCTTGGTCACGCGCACGGCGCGTAAATCCATGTCTGAACCGTAAATACTCTGGAAGCTCACTGGTTTCACCGCTTTGGCCGCGGCATTACGCACTTTTTTGAAGGTATCAGATTCAAAGTTTTTGAGCTTTTCAAAACCAAAATTGCGGTTCAGGCCTGGCGCAATATTCAGCGCAATCATGACAGCCTCCAGCAAGAAGGTCCCGCTGCCACACATCGGGTCCAGCAGTGCCTGGCCAGGTTGCCATCCAGTGAGTTTTAAAATACCCGCCGCCAGGTTTTCACGCAGTGGCGCTTCAATGCTGTTTTTGCGGTTGCCGCGCTGATATAAGGGATTGCCAGAGGTATCTACATATAATTGGTAACTGTCAGCAGTCAGGTAAACATGCACACGCACGCCTGGCTCGCGTGTGTCGATATTCGGACGGCTACCCACACTTTGGCGGAAGCGGTCGCAGATCGCATCTTTGACCCGCAGGGTAATAAATTCCAGGCTTTTCAAAGGGCTGCGCACGGCGGTGACTTTCACCATCATGCTGTGTTTGACATCAAACCAGTTTGGCCAGTTGATTTTGAGTGCGCCCTGGTAAATGTCATCCTCTTTAAGATATTTACCGCGACCGACCTGCATTAGGATGCGCGTCGCTACGCGTGAATGCAGGTTGGCGTGATAACACACAGACAGCTCACCGCTAAAACTGGCGCCGCCTTCGGTGGCTTTAATGTCACGCGCCCCGCCCTGCTTGAGCTCGTCGACGAGGATAGCTTCCAGGCCGCGCGGGCAGGTTGCGAAATATTGATTCATGAAATTAGCCACCGAGGGTGAACTCCTTACCGTTGTTAGGATTAGCGCCTTGCAGGCGGTCTATCAGGTCGAGAAAATTGATATTGTGGGTTTGCATGGCCTCTTGCGCGCGTTTGCGCAAGGTAGCCAGGTCTGGCATGGCCAACGCAGATTTAAAACCAAATACGATGATATTGCCAGGTTTACCCGTCGGCATCATTAATACGCGCTGCTCAAAGGTTTGTTCCATGCGCTGCATATAGATATCAAATTTTTTATCTGATCCCCACAGGTTAATGGTAAACAAGCCGTCTGGCGTTAGCGCGTCTGCACAGTCATCAAAGAATGACTGGGTACAAAAATCTGGTGGCAAGCCATTGCTGCCAAAGGCATCCATCATCAGCCAATCACAAGCGCCAGGATGCTGCTGGATATGAGCAATGCCATCGCCCTCAATAATCTGCAAACGCTCGTCATCATCCGGCACGAAGAAATGACTACGCGCCACCTGAATCACCTGCGGATTGAGCTCAATGACGGTTTGCTGGATTTGCGGGCAGTATTTCCACACGTATTTGGCAATCGAGCCACCACCCAGACCGACCAGTGTTAATCGACGGCTATCAGGTTTGAATAACAGGCTGCTCAATACGCCCCATGAATAAGCTAGCACCAGTGCATAAGGGTCTTTGACCTTCATGCTGCTTTGTATGGTCGGCGAGCCCAGATGCATGGAACGCACACCGTCGGTCTCGGTGACTTCCACCATTTCAAAGTCAGACACTGCTTTGTGGATTTTACGGTTAAATTTAAACATTATGCACTCTCTGTCACGTCAGGCTGGGCATCCTCGGTCGCGGCAACTGCCAGCGTCTCTTCGTCGCCAACAGCGCTTACCTCTTCAATCACGCCCAGGAACTTGCATTCAAGCTCCATGAGTAAAGTATCCACTTTCTGTATCGCCAGCCGTACTTTACTGCCAGCCTTGGTCGCAGGCAAACTGTGTACCTTGGTCATATAAGGCAAGCGCTCCAGGCGCACCAGGTTTTCGCGCCACACCGTGGCCTCTATCTCAGTGATGTTTTCCTGAATCAGGTATTGCAGGCACCAGTAACGCTCCATGCGGGTCTGGAACTCGTTATAGGCATTATAAGTCTGGTCAAAGTTGCGCATATGGCCGACGATTTCATCACCATTGGCCGCGTAAACCGGTGGCTGTAACGTCAACACGCTGATCAACTGGCGCTGGTTAATCAAGTCGACTGCCCGACGCAACGGTGAGGTACACCAGGCGTATTGCGCAACGCCCAGCCCCTGGTGGCCTTCGGCTTTGGTAGTCATATAGACCTTGCCGCCATTTTGCGCCCGGTAGATCCCCGGCACATCGTGCTCGGCCAGTAACAAGCCCCACTGGCTATTGGCAGCAATCATGAGCTCGGCCACCAGTTTATCCATTGGCGAACCGCGCTGGCGATTCACAATATCAACGATGCCATCGGTCACATAAAAATTGTAGTCCACCGGCTGTGGCCGGGTCGGGTCATATTTGCCGCGGGCCTTTTCCAGGCTTTCGGCAAAATGAAACAAAAACACCAGTGACGACCACAGCGGATGTCCGCTATCTTGCGCCAAGGTGGTTTCATTGAAATAAGGTTCTAGCGTATCGTGACGCAAATTTTCGGCAATCTGCACACGCTCCAGGCAGCTATGCTGGTGCACGATGCTGAAATCAGGCGCCACTTCCAGATAGAGCGACAAGGCAGGCTTGGTTTCACCCGCATCCAGGCTAAATGGCCGGATCGCGACTTCCGGCAACATGGTGATTTTATGCCCCGGCATATACACCGTAGACAAACGCTTCATCACCTCATTATCCAGTGCCTCGTGTGGCGCCACACCCAACGCCGGTGCGGCAATATGAATACCAACCTGCGTATTACCATTGGCCAGGGCCGTCACGGATAAGGCATCATCAATTTCGGTAGTGGTGCTGTCATCAATACTAAATGCCTGTACGGCTGACAATGGCAATGCGTCAGGCATATCCGCCAATGAAAACGCGGGAAACGCCGTGCCGTGGGCAAAATACTCACGCAAAAATGCCCTCAGGTGATAATCATGCACGGAAGGAATCGCGCCTGCTGCGTGCAACACTTGCACGGGCAATTGTTTCAGTTCGGCTGCAGCCTGCTCGAGTGCCTTCCACTCCAGGCTATTCTTATCAGGCGCATATAACAATGCATCCAGCCTGGCAGCAAAGCTCTCTGGCAAAGACTGCACCTTGAGTTGCGCCACCATTTGCGCCATTAACTCGGCTTGCTGGCGTTTTTTTTCCAGGCCAGCCAGGGCGGCTTTCAGGGTATCTTCCGGCGCGGCTTTATAGCGGCCTTTGCCCTTGCGGTAAAAATACATAGGCGCCGCGTGCAGTTTGAGCGCAATCGCAGCTGCCTGCTGACGGCTCGGTTTGCCGCCGTAATACTCTTGTGCCAGATCCTCAAAAGCGAACTCCGGCTCACCACAGCACTCCCACAAGAAGTCGGTATCCAGGGTATCAGACTCAGCCTGTGCTGCTTCGAGAAAGCCGGACAAGCTACCGTCAAAGCGCATCAATACATTGGCCGCTTTAATTTTGCTGCGTTTGCCAGTGCTGGCTTCAACTTGCAAGCTGCTATCGGCCTCAGACATGATGGAAGCGACTTTAAAGCCACCGTCTTCTTCGTAAAAAACATTCATGTGGGGAAATTAAACGTGTGGAAATCACACTTGAGCGTATTAAAACGCTATTTTACCCGAGAAGACCGCAGTTTTTTGGCAAGCACTGAACTTTAGCCAAGGATAATGACTAAAATAGCATGATGAAGCCCCTGACCTTTGACAACCGTTTTACCCGCGAACTTCCCGGCGACCCGATCTCAGAAAATTACACCAGGCAAGTCAGCGACTGTTTGTGGTCGCCCGTACAACCGACCCCGGTCAACAACCCGCAACTACTGGCCTATAGCCCTGAAGTCGCCGAACTCTTGGGGTTTTCAGCCGCGGACATGCAGGACCGCGATCTGATACAGACGCTGGGTGGCAATGGCATCCTGGATGGCATGTTCACTTATGCCACCCGTTACGGCGGGCACCAGTTTGGGCACTGGGCCGGGCAACTCGGCGATGGCCGTGCCATTTACCTGGGTGAGCTCATCCACGCCGGCAAACGCTTTGAGCTGCAACTCAAAGGCGCTGGCGAAACCCCTTACTCCCGTTCGGCAGATGGCCGCGCAGTGCTGCGCTCCAGCCTGCGCGAGTTTTTATGCTCAGAAGCCATGCATCACCTGGGCGTGCCGACCACGCGCGCATTAAGCCTGGTCACTACCGGTAACCAGGTGGTACGGGATATGTTTTACAACGGCAATCCACAACTGGAACCTGGCGCGATTGTCTGCCGCGTCGCCCCTTCATTTACGCGCTTTGGTCATTTTGAAATCCTCGCCAGCCGCAACGAATTACCGTTATTAAAACGCCTGATCGGATTGACGCTGGACCGTGACTTTGCCGATTGGTGGCCGACCACCGGTCTGGCGTTGGACATTAACGATCCTTCTGCCGAGCTGATTGAGGCATGGTTTGAAGAAGTGTGTTCGCGCACAGCCATTATGATCGCGCACTGGATGCGCGTGGGTTTTGTGCATGGTGTGATGAATACCGACAATATGTCCATTCTCGGCCTGACCATTGATTATGGCCCATATGGCTGGGTGGATAACTTTGACCCCGGCTGGACGCCAAATACGACTGATGCGCAAGGCCGCCGCTACTGTTTTGGCCGCCAACCGGATATCGCGCGCTGGAACCTGGAGCGACTGGCCGAAGCGTTGGGCACCCTGCTACCGGAAACGCAAGGCCTGGCGGATGGCTTGACCACTTATGACCAGACCTATATACGCGCCCTGACCTCCAGCCTGGCTGACAAGTTTGGATTCGACCACTGGCAAGATGGCGATGGAGAGCTGATTAACCATATTTTTGAGTTAATGCAACGCGCTGAAGTTGACCAGACACTGTTCTTCACCCAATTAGCAAAACTGGATATTGCACATCCGCAACTAGCAACGCTGACCGACGCGTTTTACACCGAACAAGGACAACAACAGTTTGGCGCAGATATCCAGGCCTGGCTGCAAAACTACAGCCTACGTTTACAACAATCAGCATTAACCCCTGAGCAGCGCTTGCAAACCATGGCGGCGGCCAACCCGATTTATGTGCTGCGTAACTACCTGGCGCAAGAAGCGATTGACCTGGCGACCCAAGGTGACAACAGCCGTTTGCTGACGTTATTGGACGTGTTACGCCAACCCTATACCGAGCAGGCTGGCATGGCCGCCTTTGCGCAAAAGCGCCCGGACTGGGCGCGGCAAAAGGCCGGTTGCTCGATGCTATCGTGTAGTTCATAATTTTGGCCATGCAAACTGCCGAACAATTGATCACTGATGCTGGCCTGCGCCCGACCAAAGCGCGCTTGGCCGTATTGAGCTCCCTGCTCAACTCGCACAATGCGCTGAGTCACACTGAGATACTGGCTGCGTTGCAAGGCATCAAAGAAATTGACCGGGTGACGGTATACCGGGTGCTGGACTGGTTGCAGGAACATGCCCTGATCCATAAAATATCCACCGATGACCGCGCCTGGAAATTTCAACTGAATGCCCCTAAGCGCAGTTACAAAGCCACAGACGCCAGCACAAGCAGCGGTTTGTTAAACAATCACGGTCATGCTCATTTGCAATGCCAGCGCTGTGGCACAGTCCTTTGCATTCATGAATTGGCTGCGCATATTCCGCAAGCCATTTTCGACACCTACCAAATATCCCACATCGAAATCAACCTCAAGGGCCTCTGCCCACAATGCCAACAAGCGTCGGCCTAAAATAGGCGCGCGACTTTCTTTTACTACTCGATTACTACCCAACAATTTTGCAACTTAGTTGCAAATAATACCAACACCCACTAAAATGCAACTTTATTGCATTGCAACAAAGTTGCTTAAATGGTTACTCACGCACAATTATTAGCGATGTCAGCAGACGCTTATATGAACGAAGCACAACTGGCCTTCTTTCGGCAGTTACTGGAGGCACAGCTTCAAGCCTTGCAAGACAATATGCGCCAGACCAGTGAACATCTCTCAGATCAGCAAGAAACACCAGACCCGGCCGATCGCGCCACGCAAGAGGAAACACACAGCTTGGAACTGCGCACACGAGACCGCGAGCGCAAGCATTTAAAAACCATTCAATCAGCCTTGCGCCGCATCCAGGATGGCAGTTATGGCTATTGCGAAGACACCGGGGAGCCAATCGGTCTCGCCAGGCTATTAGCCAGGCCAACCACCAAGTTGTGCCTGGAAGCACAAGAGCGGCATGAGCGCCGCGAACGGCAATTTAACCACTAAAGGATGACCTATGAAAAAACTGCCAGTCACGGTACTTTCCGGCTTTTTAGGCGCGGGTAAAACCACCCTACTCAACCATATCCTCAATAACCGCGAAGGCAAGCGTGTCGCAGTGATTGTCAACGATATGTCCGAGGTGAATATCGATGCACAACTGGTGCGTGACGGTGGTGCAGCCTTGTCGCGTCAAGAAGAAAAACTGGTTGAGATGAGCAATGGCTGCATTTGCTGCACCTTGCGCGAGGACTTGCTGATTGAAATCACACGGCTGGCCAAAGAAAACCGCTTTGACTACCTGTTGATTGAAACCACCGGCATTTCCGAACCCTTGCCCATTGCAGAAACCTTTACCTTTGCAGACGAAGACGGCGTTTCGCTGGCAGATGTTGCCCAATTGGACACCATGGTCACCGTAGTAGATGGTTATAATTTTCTCAAAGACTATGGCTCGCAAGATATGCTGGGCGACCGCGGCCTCTCGCTGGGCGAAGAAGATGAACGCACGGTGGTTGACCTGCTGGTTGAACAAATCGAGTTTTGCGACGTGTTAGTGCTGAATAAAACTGACCTGTTAACCCTGGAAGAAGTCTCCAGGCTGGAAGGCATCCTCAAAACGCTCAATCCACGCGCGCAGATTATCCATAGCAGCTTTGGCAAAGTGCCGCTAAATCGCATCATCAATACCGGACTATTTGATTTTGATCAGGCGGCCGAAGCGCCAGGCTGGCTGCAAGAGCTACGTGGCGAGCATGTGCCAGAAAGTGAAGAATACGGCATCTCCAGCTTTGTTTACCGGGCACGTAAACCGTTTCACCCACAACGTTTGTGGCAATGGTTCAACAAAGAATGGCCCGGTGTCGTCCGCTCCAAAGGCCGTTACTGGATCGCCTCACGGCCAGAGTTCTGCGCCACCTGGTCGCAAGCAGGCGCAGTCACCCGCACCGAACTGGCGGGCATGTGGTGGAGCGCAACACCGCAAGAATACTGGCCACAAGATGAAGAAAGCCTGCAACACATCCACTCGCGTATGCAGGCCCCTTATGGTGACCGTCAGCAAGAACTGGTGGTTATCGGCATGGGGATGGATAAAGCGGCGCTCACCAGGCAATTTGATGCCTGCCTGTTGACCGAGGCAGAGATTGCGCTTGGCATACAGCAGTGGCGGCAATTGCCGGATCCCTTTCCGGCATGGGCACCCAATATACAAGACGAGCAGATTGAAGCAACCGTTTGAAATTGAATCAGGCTAGACATCAAAGCGCCTGGTCGTATATCGCCAAACGATCATGTACGAGAGGTGGGGTAAAGCAAAAGTGACACATTGTCTATCGGGTGTTTTTTATCGAGGTGAAGCGGACGCTTTTCAAAACAAGCCAGATATACTCAACCTAAATGAAATAATCTAAACGGTAAAAAACACATCCAGTTCACACCGGCTGGATACATGCATACTCACAGGGAAGAAACGCATCATGCATAAAAAAACCATTGCCAGTTTAATGGCGCTGATATTGCTGCCTATGACACCTGGCTACGCTGAAGAAGCCAGGGAACAAGAGAAAGAAAATGAAGCTAGCAAACAACGAAAAACACTCACGGATAATGAAACCCCTGTAGAGCTAGATAGCGTAGTCGTCATCGGCAATCAGGCGCAAATCTCATCCGTGGATAAAGGCCTGGCTGGTTCGGTAGATGTCATTACCAGGCAAGAACTTGAATACGAACATGTGACCGACACGCTGGAACTTTTTAACAAAACGCCTGGCGTCGTACTGTCACGCTACAGCCAGGGCATTGTGAATACAGAAATTTCCATTCGCGGCTTTAGTGGTGACGGCGAGACACCCAATGCCAAATTGCTGGTTGATGGTATTCCTTCCAACCTGTTTTCCGGCTTGAGTGAACTGGATTATCTGTTCCCGACCAACATTCAGAGCATTCAGGTCTTTAAGGGCACCAGTGATGCCAGCACAGGTTTGTTTGCGACTGCCGGGAATTACAAAGTGGAAACACGGAAAGATGCTGGCAAGCAGTTGCAATTCGGTTATGGCAGCTTTAATACCCGTGAAATGCAGGGCTATTTTGGTGACAAGCAAGACAATTTCACCCAGAACTATGCAATTGGCTACCGCAAGGGCAACGGCTTCCGCGACCATACCGAAAATGAAAAAATTGCGTTATCCGGCCGCTGGCAATTGGACTTTGACCAATCTACGCTGGCGCTGAGTGCTAAATACGGCAAATATAACTCGCCAGAGGCCCCTGGCTACATGCCCAAAGCACAGGCCCGCGCCAATCCAACCGGCGTCGCGCCTAATGCACTCAATGACAGGGGGGAAAAGGAATTCAAACACCTGAGCCTGCATTATGACTACTTTTTCAATAATGACCTGGATGTGAGCCTGAAGACTTACTGGCAGAATTTTGACCGTGAACGGGATGTGCGTTTTGTGGGTTCGCCGAATGTCGAACATAGGCTGGATGATCAAACATCAACAGGGCTGATTGCAAAACTAAACTGGAAAATCAATCCGCAATGGGCTGTTGAGACCGGCTATGATATTGAGCATCAGGAAGTCAGCCAGTTTAATCAAAGGATAAATGCGGTAGGTGTCAATGTCATTCGTATCAAAGCGGATTACGACTTTACCGCACAAGGCATCTATGCCAAATTGGAAAATACACCGCTTGAATGGCTACGCTGGAACTTTGCCCTGCGCGCGGATCGGCTGGATGCAACAGCGAATGCGCCTATCATCATTGGCACAAACCTGATTCCGGCCAGGCAAATCAATACAGACTTGTACGACTCACCGACGATTGTGCAACCCAAATTCAATGCGTTTGCCAATCTGAACGCACAGCACACCCTGTTTGGCAATGCAGGTCGCAGCTTCCAAACGCCGACGGGGATCAACTTGAATCAGTTCGATGCTAATAGTGGCGCAAGAATCCCAATAGATGTCGCTGTGAATGATGGCTGGGAAATTGGCCTTAAAAGTGGCTGGAACAGTGCGCTCAATACACGAATTTCCTACTGGCAGCAGAAAGCCAAGCATGAGTTCATCAATATTGATAATGTTCGCCGCCCTTTAGGCGAGACACTCCGGCAAGGCCTGGATGCCAGTTTTGATTACAGATTGAATGACTACTTCAGCTTCTGGGGCAATGTTTCTAAGGTGTATGCCAAAATTGAAGAGCCCAATCCGCAAAACCCAGAGTTTAAAAGGCATAGCATACGCGGCATTCCTGACCACACGGCTTCACTGGGTCTGCAATTCACCCCTGACTCCGACTGGATTGCGCGTATTCATATCGACAGACAAGGGGCTTATTACATCAATGAAAGCAACTTGGGTGGCAAATACGGCGCCTACACACTGACCAGCGCGAATATTGATTACAAAACCCATTGGGGACGAGTCAGTTTGCTGGCCAACAATATTTTCGACAAATATTATGAGTATGTGTACGACTTCAACTCCAATGGCAACCCCGCAGGCGTCAACTTTGCTCCCGGCGCTGGTCGCAACTTCATGCTCACCGCAACAGTGGATTTCAAATGACCGCATTATTATCCATCCAACAACTCAGCCTGCGTTTTGCCGGGCGTGAAATATTGAAACAGCTTGATTTCAGTTTACCTGCGGGGGAAGTCGTCTCGGTCTTGGGCAGCAACGGTGCAGGGAAATCTACCCTGCTCAAAAGCATCCTCGGCTTGCACACTGCGGCGCATCAAACCGGCACGATTCAGATTGCAGGCGTAAACCTTGAGCAGTCACGCCACCAGGCGCTGTCGCAATTGGCTTACGTGCCTGAGCAACCAGCGGTCTACGGCCACCTGTCTGCGATTGAAAATATCCGTTATTTCCTGAGCCTGGGCGCGATCAGCCAGCCAGCGGATATCACGAGCTGTTTAACCATGGCAGGGTTGCCTGAGCATGCCTGGCAACGGCCTTGCAGTGAGTACTCCAAAGGCATGAAACAAAAAGTAATGCTGGCATTTGCACTGGCAAAACAGGCAAAACTCCTACTGCTGGATGAACCAAACTCAGGACTGGATCCGCAGGCGACCGAAGAGTTGAACCAGTTGATTGTGCAGTGCAAAGCACGCGGCATGGGCATACTGGTGGTGACACATGACGTGTTATCGGCGATGGCATTTTCAGATCGCCTGCTGATGCTGGCAAATGGACAATTACAGCCAGTGACCATAGACCAGTCATCGCTGACGCTGGAGAGCCTCAAGCGACTGTACCAGGGGCAGGCATGATTTCACTTGTCTGGAAAATTGCCAGCAACGAATGGCGCCGCTTGTGGCATGCGCGTATCCCTGCCCTGCTGATGCTGGTATTACTCGTGCTGTGGGCAATCGCTGCCCTCGCTGCCCATCACCACTGGCAAGACCACGCCAATACGCTGGCTGAAGTCACCCAAAGCAGCCAGCAAGACTGGCAATCACAACCGGACCGCCATCCGCATCGAGTCTCCCATTTCGGTGATTTTGTGCCTAAGCCGTTGCATCCACTCAGCGTCATTGAACCTGGCATCCTCGATCAATCGGGGCACCTGGTTTACCTGGAAGCGCACAGGTTGAACAGTGCCAATTTCAATCCGGCCACTGAGGCGACCAGCCTGGGCCGGTTCCCGCTGATGACACCGGCCATGATTGTGCAATGGTGGATGCCGCTGTTTTTGATCATGATTGCTTACGCCACCATCACCGCGGAAAAAATGACCGGCATTCTGGCTTTTATGCGCGGCAATGGTATACCTGCCTGGGCGATTGCAACGGGAAAGTGGCTGGCACTATTTCTGCCACTTTTCACGCTGCTTTGCCTGCAAGCCTCACTCACACTGGCCTGGAGCTGGGGTAGTGACCAGGTTTTGTTACGCTTATCACTGATGCTATTGGCGCAGGCCATGTACATTGCGGGCTGGTGTCTGCTGGTGCTTGCGGTTTCATGGTTCAGTCGGCAACTGCATGGCGCCTTGCTGATGCTGATGCTGTGCTGGGTATGTGTCTGTATGATTTTCCCGCGCGGATTAGCCAACCTGGCGCAGATGACCTACCCGACACAGCCACGCACCGAAGCTGAGCATCACGCAGAAATCAAACTGAAGGCTTTAGGTGACAGCCATAACCCCGACGATCCGCATTTTGCAGCGTTTAAAGCAGGTATCCTTAAAAAATACCAGGTCACAAGTGTTGAAGATTTGCCAGTTAACTATCATGGTTTGCTGATGCAGGAAGGCGAACGCTTAACCACGGCTGTTTATCGCGAACAGCAAGCCCTGCATGATGCGCAGCTAAACAGGCAAAATGCCAGCATCCGGCATTGGTTATGGCTGACACCGGCCCTCGCATTGCAATACGTACAAATGGCCAGCAGTGGCAATGACCTTGCACACCACCAGGCGTTTATCAGACAGTCGGAAAACCGCCGCTACCAATTGATTCAGTACCTGAATCAAATCCATACCCTGAAAGTCGACCAGCACGATGATCACAATACACGCGTGTCTGCCGACTTCTGGAAAAAAGCGCCGCGCCCTGCCATCATCCTGGCACCAGTTTTAGTGAGCCGCGACAGTATTGAAGCAGCTCTGCTGGTCTTACTGGGCTGGATATTGATCCCGGGCGTACTGCTGATAAAGGTTGCAAAACGCACATGAAACAAGAACTCATTTTATTACTCAAGCAACGCAGCATACTGATTTTTCTGCTGCTAAACCTGTTACTCACAGGCTTTAGCCTGTTTAATGGCTGGCAGAATATCAGCCATATCCAGACACAAATCAGTCACGCCAAGCAGGAAGAAATAATACGCAAACAGGATTACCTTAAGCAGCACAGTCAGCATGATTCACTGGATGTAGGTGAAGTGGGCTATTACGTGTTTCACAATATTTACCATAGCCCCGATGAATGGAGTTTTATCGCACTGGGCAATCGGCTGGTGACGCCTTATGTGCAACGCATACGCCTGCTGGGCTTGCAGGGGCAGCTTTATGATGGCGAATCGCACCACCCTGAATACGTCATGCTGGGCGGATTCGATTATGCGTTCTGGTTAGTGTTTTTTGCGCCGCTGCTGTGCATCGCACTACTGCATGACCTCAAAGCCAGTGAGCACCAGGCGCAACGGCTGCTGTTTTTACAAAGCCTGACCGCTCAGCCAGCCCTTTTCTGGTGTCAACGCGTAGTATCCCGCTGGCTGTTGATTGCATTGACGTTCTCGCTACCAGTCATTGGATTTACGGCCATACACGGCCTTTCGCTGCCCCCGCTGCTGCAGGTGCTGGTAATCACGCTGTTATATACCCTGTTGTGGACATGGCTATGTGCAGCATTCAGCCTGCGGACGCGCGCACTGAATGCCAATTTGAACGCACTCGCTTTAACCAGCCTCTGGTTATTGTCCTGTATCGTGTTACCTAACCTGGCGCAGCTGTGGTTACACCACCGCTACCCGGTACAAGATGGCAGCCAGATTGCTTTGCAACACCGGCAGGCCGTGCATGGCGCCTGGGACTTACCCAAAACCGACACACTGACTCCGTTTTATGCACTGTATCCGCAATGGCAAGACACCACGCCAATCACCGGCCGCTTTCACTGGAAATGGTATTACGCATTTCAACATATGGCCGATGTGAAGCTAGCGCCACAAGTCGCGGCACGCGAACAGGCACTGATGCAACGCGACCAGTCAAGCAGCATGCTAAGCTATTTTTTACCGGCAGTATGGGTACAGCGCAGCCTGGAAAACATCGCGTACAGCAATGTCTCGGACTTGCTGGCACATAGACAACGCATCACCGCCTTCCACACCCAGCTGCGGCATGATGCCTACCCTTACCTGTTTAAAGAAAAACAGTTTACGACCGAATCCTTTGGCAACATGCCTGTGTTTGAAAATGCGAATAAATAGCTGAAAAAGAGCATCCAAACTACGTAAAATCATGAGCTACTTTTACGGATTCGCTTCAGGGTGGTTTTGAAACACTGGCGTATAGTGACAGTCATACAAGTACATCAAGCACGATGTACTACCAAACAACCAAAGGAGACTATCATGTGGACTAAACCAGCTGCGACTGAAATGCGTTTTGGCTTTGAAGTGACAATGTACGTCATGAACAAATAATCAGTCTTATCTATTCAGATAGATTGAATAAAAAACCGCCGAATTCCGGCGGTTTTTTATCGCCTAACAACAAGGCCCCCTCTAAAACTGTGCCCACTCACCATCATCCGTGCCTGTACGTAATTTTCCTGAGCGCTGCACATTCACACTGACAGGTGCTTTACTGGCGCGCGCATGGATATGGCTCACGGTGGAACGTTTGTCAGCACCGCTTTCATGCCCTAGCCGAAAGGCACTTACGGCACGGACCAGGCCTTCAGCCTGATCAACCAGCGACTCTGATGCCGCTGCAGCCTCTTCAACCAAGGCAGCGTTTTGCTGCGTGACCTCATCCATCGTCATGACGGCCTGATTCACTTGGTTAATACCAGTGCTTTGCTCAACAGAAGCAGCAGCAATTTCACTCATAATATCCGTGACCTGCTGCACAGAAACAACTACCTCTTGAATCGTCTTTCCGGCCTCCTCCACCAATTGGCTGCCTTTTGCAGTTTGGGCGACAGAGTCATCAATCAGCACTTTAATCTCCTTGGCTGCCTCGGCAGAGCGTTGGGCCAAATGACGGACTTCGGCAGCCACTACCGAGAAGCCACGACCCTGCTCGCCAGCACGGGCCGCTTCAACGGCCGCGTTCAGGGCCAGGATATTGGTCTGGAAAGCGATACCATCAATGACCGAAGTGATATCCTCAATCCTTTTCGCACTTTCATTCATCGCGCTCATGGTTGTCACAACCTCACCAACCACACCACCGCCTCTCACTGCGACTTCTGAAGCTGCAGTTGCCAGCTGACTGGCTTGTTTGGCATTGTCGGCATTCTGTTTAACCGTCGCGGCCAACTCTTCCATGCTGGCAGCCGTTTCCTCCAGGCTTGACGCCTGTTGCTCGGTGCGGCTGGAAAGGTCATTGTTGCCAACGGAAATTTCATCCGCAGCCGTATTAATCATCACCGTCGCTTCACGTACTTGTAAGATCACTTCGCTCATCTTGTCGATGATTGCATTCACACCTTCACACAAAGCAGCAATATCGCCTGTTTTGCCCTCGAGCGATACGCGGCGACTTAAATCGCCAGCCTTGGCGCTCTCAATAATCGCTTTAGTTTCTTGCACTGCGCGGGCCAATGCCTGGGCACTTTCATGCTGTTCGGTAATGTCTGTTGCATATTTCACGACTTTAAAGGGTTTGCCATTCATGTCCAGAATCGGGTTATAAATGGCCTGCATCCACATCACAGCACCGCCCTTGCGGATGCGCTTCACTTGCCCAACTTGCGCCTCACCACGTCGTAAAGCCTCCCAAAACGCCTTGTAATCATGGCTAGAGCGATAAGCAGACTCCACAAACATGCTGTGATTTTTACCTAAAATTTCCTGTTCGGTGTAGCCGGATAATTGCAAAAACAAGTCGTTTGCCGAGGTGATAGTGCCATCAAGCTCAAACGCAATCACTCCTTGTGTTCTATGAATACCAGAGATTTGACCGGCATTGTCCGCCGCAATCAACTTGGATGCGGTGATGTCCATGGTGTAATTCACAATCTTGTAGGGCTTGCCTTTTAAATCATAAATCGGGTTATAAGAGGCCTGTATCCAGACTTCTGCGCCATTTTTTGCAATGCGTTTATATTGCCCCATATCAGAGCCGCCATGCACAAGCTTGCTCCACAAAGACGCATACGCCTCGCTACCGGCAAAAGCAGGTTCCAGCACCTTGCTCACATGTTGCCCGACCAGCTCATGCTCGGCATACCCCAGCATCTGCAGGTAAGTTTGATTGACCTTGAGCACGGTGCCATCCAGTCCCAGCTCAATCACGCCTTGTGATTTACCTATGGCTGTAATTTGGCCTTCAAAATCGGCATTGCGGAGTTTTTGCGCCGTGATATCGGTGGCATACTGCACCACTTTATAGGGCTTGCCATCGGCATCTAAAATCGGGTTGTAGGTTGCATCCAGCCAGATTTCCTGACCCTGCTGGCCTATGCGCAAGCACTCACCAGCAATTGACTCACCGCGCGTTAACCTTTGCCAAAACGCCTGGTGATCGCCACTGCTGACAAATGCGGGCTCAACCAGTTGGCTATGCGGCATGCCGACCAGCGCATCACGTGTGTAGCCCAGCACAGACAAGAAAATATCATTGACGGCAAGGATATTGCCTTCCAGGTCAAACGCCATCGAACCGGTAGAACGGTTAATCGCCGCCAGTTGATTTTCAAACAATGCGGCTTGCTCGCGGGTTTCTATCGCAGATTCTTTTAGCGCGTTTTCGTTCACACTCAGCAAGGTCTGCATTTTCTTCAACGCTTGCAGCACCTCGCTGAGCTCATTGCTACCGCGTGCGTCAATATAAGTGCTGTAGTTGCCAGTCGTGATTTCTTTCACCGCATTCAGCGTTTGCGCCAGTGGCTGGGTAACAGAGCGTGCAATGATCATCGCCAAAGCGAGCAACACGGGTAAGGCCAGGCCCAACCCGGCAAAAGACATGACTAGCGATTGTGCGTGATTGGCCACATCCAGTCCGGTTTGCGCCGCCAGCAATGCAAAAGCCGTGGCCGCCAGGCCGACCAAGCGTTGCTTGACGGTAATCGCACCCAGCCTATTTTTTAGTTTATTCACCCAGGACACGCTGACCACTTTTCCATCGACAATCGCCAGGCCCTTGGCATTGCCGGCATTAAATAGTGCATAGGCGGCAGAAGCCTCTTCAATTTGCGCGCGCGTTGGTTTTCGGCGCGCCGATAAGTAGCCCACCACCTGGTTGTTTTCTGTCACCGGCGTCGCATTCGCCACCACCCAATAAAAGTCGCCATGCTTGGTGCGGTTTTTCACCAGCCCTGTCCATGGCTTACCGGCTTTCAAGCTGCGCCACATATCGGCAAAGGCGGCAGCGGGCATATCCGGGTGGCGTACAATATTGTGACTGCTGCCAACCAGCTCAGCTTCGCTAAAGCCGCTGACTTGAATAAAATCCTTGTTGGCATAGGTAATCACGCCCTTGAGATCTGTTCTCGTCAACATAAACTGGGCATCATCAAACTGGACTTCTGTGGCAGTGACTGGCAAATTTAATTTCATCATCTATCGCTTTCTATCCCTGAGTCATTGAGACAATTTAATTTAATAATGGAGAGTCAATCCGCCTCTCATTGCACTCATGCCCATGGTTTTACATGTGCATGGCTTGCAATTAAAAGACTGCTTGAACCTCTGCTTCTCCCAGCTGGATAGCCGTCACGTTTGACACAAAATCACGCTGGCTGATATCCATTTTTTCTGTTAGACATGTCAGAATTTGTCTTACAAAAAACATTACTTTTATTTTTAAATACAATAACTTAATTAATAAATTACATATTGAGGTAGATCAATAAATCTGCTGAATCATCGACCAAATTGACACTCAAGCCGTGTGGCTGATATTGATGGATGCAGGAACCTAATGCCATGACAGCTTACTAACCACGCATCATCGGCAATTAATCGTGACCAGCCAATATCAAGTAACTAGCGAATATCAAGCCCGAAGGCATTTTGGCTTTATAATCGTGCCGAAATGTTGTTATGTCGTTTTTATGGAGTCTCGCATGCGTTTACAAGCCCTTTCTGTTCTACTCTTGATCGCCACACTGAGCCAGCCAGTGTTTGCCCGCAATATCAGTAATGAGCAAGCCGAAGCGGCTAAAGCACGGGATGCGGTGGGAGATGCCATGAGCAAGCTCAGTGACCTTGAGCAAAAAATTAAATCCCAGGAAGCCCTGGTTGCACAGGAACAAGCGAAGTTACAGCAATATCAAGCCGACAAAGTGCAGACAGAAAAAGACCTGGAAACCCAAAAGTCTATTTTTGAGCAAAAATCCAAAGTGCTGGATGACGCCTGGAAACAGCGCAACGACTATTAGTTTTAGCAGAGCACTCCCTCGCGGATAGCCACGCAGCGCTATCCGCATCCCCATCACCCCTTAGGTGTACATGCGCAGCACAAAGCCGTGCTGAGTTGATTTGGGTCAATACCAGGTTTGGTGAGCAAACCTACAATGACCCTAAATTCAATGCACCTAATGGAGTGATCACAATGAAAAAAACCGCAATCAGTTTTATGTTGGCCGCCTTGTTGCCTGCCACCAACGCCTATGCCGAACAAGGTGACTGGGTTGTACGCCTGCGTGCAACCAATGTCAGCCCCAATGAAAGCAGCCGCCTGGGCAGTACGGTGAACAAAGCGGTAGGCGCCAATGTGATGACGCCTAGTGCTGACCTGAAAGTCGACAGCAACACCATCCCTGAATTGGATATTAGTTACTACTGGACTAAAAATATTGCAACCGAGCTGATTCTGGCGCTGGGTAGCAAACATGATGTCAAAATCAGCGGTGACAGCGCGGGTGTGGTTGGTAACCAGCATTTGGGTAGTATTGATGCATTGCCACCGACACTCACCGTGCAATGGCACTTTAATCCAGACCAGACCATAGACCCGTATGTAGGCGCAGGCTTGAATGCAACGTTTATGCTGGACCGTAACCTGCGTTTTACTTCTGGTGCGACTGCAGGCGAGAAAATCAAAATTGACCGCAGCAGCTTTGGACCTGCCCTGCAAGCGGGTGTAGATATCAACCTGAAAGATGGCTGGTTATTGAACGCGGATGTGAAATACGTCTGGATGGATACCGACGTTGAAATGAAGAGTGCAACCACTGGCAACCGCTGGGCAAAAATCGACTCTCTGGACATTAACCCTTGGGTAATCAGCTTAGGGGTCGGCAAACGCTTCTAAACTGGATATTTTAAAGTCTCTTCCCTGGGGCATTAATGCGCTCCATTCACCTCTGACGCCACCCCAGTGTCAGAAGTTTTTTTATATGCGGAGAGACTTATTTACTGAAAGTTAAAGCGCGCGGAGAGGCTGGTCAAATTCAGTTGTTCCAGCAACTGTTGTCCGCGCTCGCGTGCACTGCGTTTGCGCTGGCCAGTATATTTGGCAATGATGAGCTCGTTTTTCATTGAGTGCTCCCAGCCCACCAGCTCAGTCACCGTCACCTGGTAGCCGTGCGCTTCCAGTTCCAGGCAGCGCAACACATTGGTCACCTGGCTGCCAAACTCACGCGTATGGATAGGATGCCGCCACAATTCACTGAGAAAAGTCTGGGCCAGCGTTTCAGCCTTGTGCTGACGCATGACCTCGGCCACTTCTGCCTGGCAGCAAGGCACCAGCACCATAAATTGCGCCTGCTTTTGCAAACCGAACTGGATCGCATCATCTGTCGCCGTATTGCAGGCATGCAAGGCCGTGACAATATCTACGGTTTCAGGCAGTTGCTGCGACTGCATGGCCTCAGCCACGGTTAAATGCTCAAACTGCATACGGTCAAAGCCGCACTCTTGCGCCAGTTGGCGTGATTTATCTATCAACTCACCACGGCTTTCAATACCAATCACCTGTCCACCAGCATGCTGCTTGAGTAACAGGTCGTAAAGAATAAATCCCAGATAAGACTTGCCTGCCCCATGGTCAACCAGCACTGGCTGCGACTGTTTATCCATCACTGTCTGCATCAGGGGCTCGATAAAATTAACCAGGTGGTAGACCTGCTTGAGTTTACGGCGGCTATCCTGATTGAGTTTGCCGTCGCGCGTCAGAATATGGAGCGCCTGCAATAACGGCAGGGATTGGCCGGATTTGACTTCGGGAGGCAATTGAGTTTTGACCATGCGTCATGCTGCTTTAAAATATAAGCTGTAAGTTTAACAGCAATGGCTGCTGTTGCCATGACTGCCAACATTCGGGAACTCTCGGCATGGTTCAGGAATCATGACTATAAGCAGTCGATAGACAATGGCCATCAAGCCGGTTATCACTGCTGCAGCGACGCACATGCGCGCTGTTTCAATTCGCTACATCCAGCGCTGTTGTTCAATCGTATCAGGGAGTATGTATGTCACATGATTCTGCCGGCATGGCTTTTTTTAATTTACACAGAACAATAAAGCCTGCTTTTTCAGTGCTGGCGATTTATTCACTGTTCACCAACGCAGCCTTTGCTGATACGGTATGGCTAAAAAACGGTGACAAAATAACCGGCACCATAGGCGTCAAAGTCTCTAACAAGCTCACGGTCAAAACCAGTTACGCAGATGAAGTGAAAATCAACTGGAATGACATTCACAGCATAGATGCTGACAAACCGATGTTGATGCAACTGATGGATGGCAGCATCGTCAATGGCCGACTGGTGCATTCAGACGAAGGCCAGGTCATCCTCGATGAAGAAACCAGCACGCCGCTGGTCGATACCGAGCTCGACGAAATACATTACATCAACCCGACGCGCGACCTGATCGGTGAAGGCTATGTCTGGACCGGCAACCTGAGCCTGGGCGGCGCGTTTAACAATGGCAACAGTACCAACCGCAACATGCAATTTAACGGCGAGTCAGTGTTACGCGGCCTGGATAATCGTTATACGGTACAAGGCTATTACTACTGGGCTGAGGATAACGACCAGCAAACACAAAACAACGCGCGCGTGCGCGGCCAGTATGACCACTTTTTCACAAAAAAATGGTTTAGCTACCTCAACACCATTCAGGAAAAAGACCGTTTCAGGGATATCAAGCTACGCAGCACCTACGGTGTGGGTACGGGTTACCAGATTTTTGAAGGTGAAAAGCTTAACCTGTCTGTGGAAGGCGGTGTGTCACTGATTAAGCAGGATTATTACGAAGAGAGCGACGACAGCCATGCCGCATTGCGTTGGGCGGTGAACTATAACCAATACCTGTTTGACTCCTTTGTACAGGCCTTTCATCGTCACGAAGTGTTATACACGCCTAGAGATCCCTCACAAATCCTGGTTTACAGCTCAACCGGCCTGCGCTTCCCGTTTATTTTCGGCTTGAGTGCGTCTACACAACTAGACTACAACTACGACAGCCGCCCGGTCGATGACCGTGTAAAAGGCGATACGCGTGCACTGTTTACGCTGGGCTATAGCTGGAAATAGCAAGGAGATCGCTGCAACCTGTAAGGAGTGGCTGCTTAAATGTTAAAATAAGCGCTTCATTGTTTTAACTGTCTTTGAATCTCTTTTGTAGAGCATCATGGCATAAAACAATGCGGGGTACGGCAAGGGACATTGATACCGTATTTTTTGAGTTGAAGATGGAGCAAAAATATGGCGATACAATGGTTTCCGGGACACATGACTTCTGCCCGCAAAAAGGCAGAGGAAACACTGGAGCATATCGACGTCGTGATTGAAGTGCTGGACGCACGCGTACCTGCCGCCAGCCACAACCCCATGATTGAGGAAATGCGCAACTTTCGCCAGCGCCCTAACCTCAAGATCCTCAACAAAGCCGACCTGGCTGACCCGCAAGTCACCCAAGCCTGGTTGAATTACTTTAATAAACAACCTAATACCAAGGCGGTCGCGCTGTCGTGTAAAAAGCCTGGCGATGCAAAAAAGATCCCGGGCTTGTGCCGCCAACTAGCGTCACATCGTGGCACGCCGTTAAAACCGTTGCGCATGATGATCATGGGCATTCCCAACGTCGGCAAATCCACCCTGATGAACGCCCTGCTTAACCGCCGCGCGGCCAAAGTAGGTGATGAACCTGCTGTGACCAAAAGCCAGCAGCGCTTTGATTTAAATGATA
The DNA here is from genome assembly GCF_015354445.1 of Methylophilus sp. QUAN. Taxonomy (GTDB): domain Bacteria; phylum Pseudomonadota; class Gammaproteobacteria; order Burkholderiales; family Methylophilaceae; genus Methylophilus. The sequence continues at coordinate 554,616 of NZ_JADKYT010000002.1, read as the reverse complement.
GCCAGAACATCACCGACACGCCGGGCATGATGTGGCCAAAAATCGAGCATGAATCTGACGGTTACTTGCTGGCGGCCAGCCACGCCATTGGCCGTAACGCCGTGATTGATGAAGATGTGGCCGAGTTTCTGGGCAACCTGCTATTAAAACAGTACCCGGCGTTGATGAATACGCGCTACAAACTGGAGGTGATGAAGCTGGATGTTGCCACCATGGATGGCATAGACCTGTTGCAAGCCATTGCCAAGCGCCGCACTTACAAACGTAATGATGGCGAATGGGATATGGAGCGCACTGCCATGGCCTTGCTGACCGACTACCGCAGTGGTGCCATTGGCCGTGTCAGCCTGGAATCGCCACAAAGCCGGGCTGAGATGCTGGCGCTGGCCGCAGAACAGGCTGCGGCAGCGAAAAAAGCAAAAGAAGACCAGGCTACGCCTGAGCCAGATAGCGTATAACCGTTTACGAAAATACTTAGGCAATCAGACTGGCATGCCGCTTGGCAGGCTTACCTGCCTCGGGTGGTTGATTAAGTAGCTGATCAATATTGCTGGCAATGCGGTTACGGCCATTCTGCTTGGCTTTGTAAAGATTCTGGTCCGCCCCCGCAAACAAGCCTTCCAGGCCATAACCGACGGTTTCGGAACTGACAGAGCCAACACTGACCGTACACTTGATGGCCTGTGTATCACTGCTCATGCTTTCCACGCCCGCAATACTCACCGGTGTCACCTCAATAATACGGCGGATACGCTCCGCCAAGATCATTGCCTCATGTTCGCCGGTGTTCGGCATTAAAATACAAAACTCTTCACCGCCATAGCGGCCGATCACATCGCCACCACGCAAAGCGGCACGTATGGTGCCTGCGCACGCTTTTAACACCACGTCCCCCACCAGGTGTCCATACACATCATTGACCTTTTTAAAGTAGTCCAGGTCAACAATCAGCATACCCATCGGCAGGCGTATGCGCTGCGAAACTGCCTGCATACGCGTGGCGGCTTCTTGCAGGCCGCGACGGTTCAAGACGCCAGTGAGGCCATCCAGCGTGGCGATGGCTTGCAGTCCGGCCTGCGCACGCACATGCATCACCAGCAGCAACAAACTGGTGACGATTGTCATCACCAGCAAGGTAGCACTCATCATATAAGCATGGATGCCCCACTGTGAAAACGACTGCAAACTCTCCTGCTCACTCAAGATCACCTTCACCGCTAAAAAAGCCAGCATCAAGCTGACCAGCGCAAACAGACTGCAACATAGCCAGAATACGTGCGCGACAAAGTCTTTGCCATGGCCGACCAGGCTGCGACTGCCGTAACCAAACACCCACATCAACACCAACAGGTTGCTGAGCAATACCCACCGGCTTGGCGCGTGCATATTCAGCATCACCGCATTACAGGCCAGCAAGGTGGTCACCACCAGCAAAGCCCAATAACGATACACCCGGTAGCCCCTGAACAAGCGGATACCGTTCACAAACAGGCTGATGCCAAGCGCAATAATGGTGACTGAAGCGGCCACGTAAACGCTTTGCGGGCCGAGTATCAAAGAGGTTTGCGACAGAAAGTAAACACAGAGCCCGGCGCCTAAGACCAACAGGCCGCGTACCCAATGCATAATCAGGCTGCGTTGCTGATGGGCGCCAAAGATCAACAAGACCAGAACCAGCGTAAAGGTAAGTCCAATTGATGATAGAATGACACTGTTGAGATCAAACACAGGGGCGGACAAAGTTTGTTTACCTGAAAAACATAATACTATGGTTGAGCGACTATACCCATATAAATGAAGGGGTTAAATAGTCCATACAGGCTAATTCCTAATCCGCTTTTGTTGTTTAGCACAAACCCCTGAAGTCCCATGCAGCATCTACTGAATCCCCCACAGCGCGAAGCAATTCACTACCTTGACGGCCCTCTACTAGTGTTAGCCGGTGCCGGTAGTGGTAAAACACGTGTCATCACGCAAAAAATTGCCTACCTGATTAACCAGGCGGGCTATAAAGGCACCCAGATTGCCGCCATCACCTTTACCAACAAGGCTGCGCGCGAAATGCAGGAGCGCGTCACGCCGCTGCTGGAAGGCAAAAGTGGCAAAGGCCTGACCGTGACCACGTTTCACTCACTGGGCCTGCAGATCCTGCGCCAGGAGGCGGCACTACTGGGCTACAAGCCACAATTCTCGATTCTAGATGCGTCAGACAGCTTTAAAATCCTGAGCGACATTCTCGCCACGACAGACAAGCAATTGCTGCGCAAAACCCAATGGCAGATTTCCAGCTGGAAAAACGCGTTTGTCAGCCCTGACCAGGCAAAAGCGCTGGCGGATGAAGAAATGGCGCATGCCGCAGCCCGTGTTTACCAGCTTTACCAGCAAACCCTGCGTGCCTACCAGGCAGTGGACTTTGACGACCTGATCAAGGTCCCGGTTGAACTCTTTGACCAGCACAGCGAGATGCTGGATAAATGGCAACGTAAACTGCACTACCTGCTGATTGACGAATACCAGGACACCAACGCCTGCCAGTACAAGCTAATTAAGCAGCTCACCGGTCTGCGCGGTCAATTTACCGCCGTAGGCGATGATGACCAGGCGATTTACGGCTGGCGTGGCGCCGACGTAGAAAACCTGCGCCAGCTCACCACAGACTTTTCAAAACTCAAGGTGATTAAACTGGAGCAAAACTACCGCTCCACCGTGCGTATTTTGCGCGCAGCCAACCAGGTGATTGCCAACAACCCAAAATTGTTTGAGAAAAAACTGTGGAGCGAACTTGGCACCGGCGAGCTATTACATGTCACCGCCACACAAAGCGAAGAACACGAAGCCGAAACCGTGGTCATGAAATTGCAGGCGCACAAATTCGAGCATCGCACCACCTACAAAGATTATGCGATTCTCTACCGCAGCAACCACCAGGCGCGCATCATTGAAAAGTTTTTGCGCAACCACAAAATCCCCTACACAATCTCTGGCGGCTCCTCGTTTTTCGACAAAACCGAAATCAAGGACATCATCAGCTACCTGCGCCTGGTCGCCAATGAAGATGACGATCCTGCGTTCATCCGTGCTGCAACCACGCCCAAAAAAGGCATAGGCAATACCACGCTGGAGCGTCTGGGTGAATACGCCAGCGCGCATAAAATGTCGCTATTTGCTGCCGCCTTTGAAGGTGGTTTTCAGCACGACGTCGGCGCCAAACAGCTCGAAGACCTGCTCACCTTCTGCCGCTACATCCAGACGCTACAAGGCCGCGCCGTCAAAGACCCTGCCAACGAAGTGCTCAACGACCTGCTAACTGCCATTCAATACGAAACCTATTTGTATGACGGCGAAGAAGCGCGCGCAGCCGAAACACGCTGGGGCAACGTCATCGAATTTGTCTCTTGGCTCAGCAAAAAAGGCGAAGGCTCCACAGAATACGGCAATGAGTCCGAAGGCAAAAACCTGCTCGAACTCACACAAATGGTTTCGCTCATCACCATGCTCGAAGGCCGCGAAGACAGCGAACCCGATGCAGTCAAACTCTCCACCCTGCACGCTTCCAAAGGCCTGGAGTACGGCCACGTCTTCTTAATCGGCTGCGAAGAAGGCATCTTGCCGCACACCAACTCAATCGACGCCGACCAAATCGAAGAAGAACGCCGCCTCATGTACGTAGGCATCACGCGCGCGCAAAAATCACTCAATATCACCTGGTGTAAAAAACGCAAACGCGCTGGCGAAATGCAAGCCTGTGAACCCAGCCGCTTTATCGCCGAACTGCCCAAAGACGACGTCAAACACTTCGGCAACCCGTTTAACGGGCCAGATCAGGTCTTGAGCAAAGACTATGGCAAGAGCAAGATGGCGAATATTAAGGCGATGCTGGCTAGCAAGCCCACATAAAAATGACTGACAGGTCCAGCCCGGTACTGCTTTTTCCTCATGCTATAATTCTACATTTACTGACTTACATACTGGCTAAAATGACACAAAAAGTTGCATTGATCACGGGCGTAACTGGTCAAGATGGCGCCTATCTGGCAGAACTGCTGCTTAACAAGGGCTATATTGTCCATGGCATTAAAAGACGTTCATCATTATTTAACACAGCACGTGTAGATCACTTGTTTCATGACCCGCATGCAGAAGGCAAGCCTTTTTACTTACATCATGGAGACATGACAGACTCCTCCAGCCTGACCCGTATCATCCAGAAAGTTCAGCCAGATGAAATTTACAACCTAGCTGCTCAAAGCCATGTCGCCGTTTCATTTGAAGAGCCAGAATATACAGCCAATTCAGATGCCCTCGGAGCATTGCGAATCCTAGAAGCAATTCGCATTCTGGGATTAACCAAGAAAACCAGGTTTTATCAGGCGTCGACTTCCGAATTGTATGGCCTGGTACAAGAAACCCCGCAAAAGGAAACCACTCCCTTCTATCCACGAAGCCCATATGCCGTAGCCAAGTTATACGCCTACTGGATCACGGTCAACTATCGTGAAGCTTACGGTATCTATGCCTGTAACGGTATTCTCTTCAACCACGAAAGCCCTATCCGAGGCGAAACCTTTGTCACACGCAAAATCACACGTGCTCTTGCTCGTATAAAACTCGGCTTGCAGGACTCCCTCTACCTAGGCAATTTGGATGCCAAACGTGACTGGGGACACGCCAAGGATTATGTCGAGATGCAGTGGCTGATGCTACAACAGGAGGCCGCTGAAGATTTTGTTATTGCTACTGGTGTGCAATTCAGTGTGCGCGACTTTGTCGATGCGGCTGCCACAGAACTTGGTATAAACATTCAGTGGCAAGGCGCGGGCATTGATGAAAAAGGCTATGACCAGCAAGGAAAATGTATCGTCCAAGTGGATCCTCGCTACTTCCGCCCAACTGAAGTAGAGACCCTATTGGGTGATGCCTCTAAAGCCAGAGAAAAGTTAGGCTGGACTCCTAAAATTCCGTTTGCAGACCTGGTCGCAGAAATGGTGAGAGAGGACTTACGTATTGCAGAACGCGACGAGTTAGTAAAAAAACACGGCTACGTGGTGCAAAATTATTTCGAATAAATCAGTCATGCGTATTTTACTTACTGGCGGCAGCGGGCTAGTTGGCAAAAATCTGATTGATGCCTTTGCCGACACATCCATCGAATGGTTTGCACCAACAAGTCAACAGATGAACCTGCTTGACTATCCCCAAACCCGTCAAATGATTACCGAGCTCAAACCGGAGTTAGTCATACATGCCGCCGGCATGGTAGGCGGCATACAGGCAAATATCCGTGAACCTGTTAGCTTTCTGGTCAACAACCTTGACATGGGCCGCAACCTGCTCATGGCCTGCCTGGAAAACGGTGTAAAACAAGTGCTAAATCTGGGAAGTTCCTGTATGTATCCCAGAAACCATCAGGAACCACTAACGGAAGAAATGATTCTAACCGGTGAGTTGGAGCCGACCAATGAGGGTTACGCACTAGCCAAGATTGTCACGGCGCGTTTGGGGGAATACATTCAGCGGGAAAATCCGGATTTTAATTACAAGACGCTAATACCCTGCAACCTGTATGGGAAGTACGACAAGTTTGATCCCAAACATTCACACCTAATTCCAGCTATCATCCACAAAATCCACCTAGCCAAACAGCATGGCGATAAAACCGTTGAAATATGGGGCACAGGCGAGGCAAGACGCGAATTCATGTATGCCGGCGATTTGGCACAGCTCATAGTTTCCGCCATTGGTCGATTTTCTTCATTGCCAGCGCTGATGAATGTCGGCCTCGGCTATGACTATACAATCAACGAATACTATGAAGCAACAGCCGAAGTCATCGGCTATGAAGGTACCTTCGTACATGACTTAAGTAAGCCTGTGGGCATGGCGCGCAAACTGGTCAATGTCGACAAGCAAACGGCCTGGGGCTGGCAGCCTACTCACTCACTCAAGCAAGGTATCGCCAGCACCTATCACTTTTATCTGAAGGAACAGCAATAATGTCGTTTAAATACCCTCTCGCAACCACCACTTGGGATGAGAAGGAAATCGCGGCCATGCACCGCGTGATCGACTCTGGCATGTTCACCATGGGCAGCCACGTCAAAGCATTCGAAGAACAGTTTGCCGCATTCACAGGCAGCAAGTATGCCATTATGGTCAACTCCGGCTCCTCCGCCAATCTGATCATGATCGCTGCACTGTTCTATAGCCAAAACCCAGCCTACCAGCTGAAACGTGGTGATGAAGTGATCGTGCCAGCGGTCTCTTGGAGCACCACTTATTACCCTTTATACCAATACGGCCTGAAACTGAAATTTGTCGATATCGACCTGGAAACACTGAACCTTGATCTGGAACAGCTGGAATCGGCGATTACTGAAAACACACGCGCCATCCTGGCAGTAAACCTGCTGGGCAACCCCAATGACTTTAAGCGCATACAACAGATCACAAAAGGTAAAAACATCCTGTTGCTGGAAGACAATTGTGAATCCATGGGAGCAACCTTCGAAGGCAAACAAGCCGGCACTTTTGGCCTAATGGGCACTTATAGTTCGTTCTTCAGCCATCATATCTCTACCATGGAAGGTGGCTTGGTCGTCACCGACGACGAAGAGCTTTACCAAATCATGCTTTCACTGCGTGCACATGGATGGACACGTAACCTGCCAAAACATAATCTTGTTTGCAGCGAAAAGAGCGATGACCCATTTGAAGAGTCATTCCGATTCGTATTACCAGGCTACAACCTGCGCCCCCTAGAGCTTTCTGGCGCCATCGGCCTGTATCAGGTTGAAAAACTACCAAGCCTGGTTAAAGCCAGAAGGGAAAATGCAAAACTGCTACAAACCACACTATCAGACCATCCAGACATCATGATACAGAAAGAAATTGGAGAAAGCAGCTGGTTTGGTTTTAGCCTAGTGATTCGCCCTGGCAGCCAATGGACTCGTAAAACACTAATTGAGCGATTAAACACGCTAGGCTTTGAGTGTAGACCGATTGTGGCAGGTAACTTTGCCAAAAACGAAGTCGTCAAATACTTCGATGCAACAGTGCATGGCCAACTAAAAAATGCAGAACATATCGATCAGCATGGCCTATTTATTGGTAACCATCATTATAAGATTGACGAGGCGATTCACACATTATGCGCTATCTAGCCAGAGGCATAATCAATTCTGGATTTGCACTTTGGGCGAACCTGTCCAGAAAATGTAACATCAGAAGCTGCTGGATTGCTCCGCAAGCAATTAAACATGCATGGTTTATCAGCACCATGAAGGATGTGGTAATCGATGCAAGCTCAAGCATTGGAAGTTATACTTATATTGGAAAAAGTAGCTTCATAACCAGGAGTACTATTGGGCGATTTTGCTCCATCGCAAACAATGTTTCAATTGGTCATGGCGAACACCACTTGAATCGCATTTCAACCTCATCATTATTTTATGCCGACCCTTGGCAAGAGCTTACACGTGAAGAGTGCCTTATCGAAAGCGATGTTTGGATTGGCGTAGATGCCATCATCCTTAGAGGCGTTAAAGTCGGTGTAGGTGCTGTAATTGCTGCCAACGCAGTAGTTACCCGAGATGTTCCACCATTTGCCATCGTTGCAGGAGTACCAGCAAGAATCTTGAGATATCGGTTTAGCGAAGCAAAACAACAGCAAATACTGGCATCAAAATGGTGGGAGCAGTCTCTAGAACAGGCCGCAGTTATCTTTAAACAACTAGAACACCAAAACGTTACCGCTTGAAAACTTCACTAAGGGTTAGGCTCAAATATCAAAATTAGTCACTCCACATGGACAACCAAAATTACAAAGGAAGTATCGATATTCAAGGATTCAGCGACAACGCCATCTTTGACCTAAACAATCCGCTAAATAGGGACGATGGATTTAAAAGTTGGATCAGCCTCAAAGAGGCCTTTGCTACTCACAAGATCAGCCTAGATACTGCCGACAAGTTCATTAATCTCGCTCATGCTGACTTCGAACTACATCTTGACTGCAGGCCAACTACTCATGCAATCAACAGTTACCTTCTGATGCTTGAGTCACACTTAATCAAACCACTCAATGCAAAGCCAACTTTATGGCAACAATATAACAAGGTATTCACTTGGCGAGACGATCTGGTCGATGGCAACCAGTTCATAAAAATCAATTATCCCCAGCAAATACGCATCCCAGACATTGATGGCTGGCAGCAAAGGCACCAACTTTGTTGCCTGATAGCGGGCAATAAATCGCTAGCTCGCACAGACAAACGTGATCTTTACGTGGAACGTATTAAAACAATTAAATGGTTTGAGAAACATGCCAAAGATGCGCTAAACCTTTATGGAACCGATTGGGATCTACCAATGCTTGGTCATGGGCTTACTGGAAAAATATTGCGTGTCTTTTTTAAAAAACTCAAGTCGGTGTGGCCTTTCAAAAAGCTGCAAATATACAAGGGTAAATTGAACCGAAAAAGCGACGCTTTATTAACAACAAAATTCAATATTTGCTATGAAAATGTCGCTGACTTACCAGGTTACATTACCGAAAAAATATTCGATAGTTTCTTCTATGGTTGTGTTCCGGTGTATTGGGGGGCATCAAATATTACACAGTACATTCCAGCGAACTGCTTCATAAATCGCAAGCAATTCAAAGACACGGCAGAGATGTATGTTTTCCTAAACACAATCACAGAGATGGAATACATAGAGTACCAAAGAAATATTGTACATTTTCTTCAAAGTGAGAAGGCACAAGAATTTTCCTCTGCAACCTTCGTAAATACAATTGTCGATACGGTTACAAAAGACCTTGAACATCTCACGTGACTTTCTCTTATTGGCTTTGGGGCGGGCTGCACAAGTCGTAATCGCATTCGCAACCCTGAGGATAGCGACTACCATGCTAAGCCCTGCTGAGTTTGGCCTGTTTGCACTACTCACAGGATTTAGAGCCTTTTTTGGTCTATTTCTAATCAGTCCGGTTGGACAGCACGTCAATCGCCACACCCACGAGTGGTTTGACCAGCACACGCTACGCTCGTATTTAAAAGCATATCAGGGTTATATCCTGGCTGTTTCGGTGATAGCAACTATCAGCTTGGTTATCTGGTCATGGCTACATGGCACAATATTTAAAGAGCCAATTGTATGGACGTCCGTGATGATGGGGCTGGTAGTTCTAAGCGGTACATGGAACGCAACACTGGTGCCAATGCTAAACATGCTTGGACAACGACTACAAGCGGTATGTCTGGAGTTCATCACATCATTGTGCACGCTAATGTCAGCAGTCATACTATGCAAAATTCACGACACTGGCAGCATGTGGTTTGCAGGTTCAATTATAGGCTGCGTGATCGGAAGCGGGCTGGCATGGATCGCCTTAGGTCAGATTTTAGGCCCGCAGCTACAGCCAACTCAACCCTTTATGAACAAACAAATCCTGCGTCATTATTGTGCACCATTGGCAGTCTCCGCAGCGCTATTATGGTTTTACACAACGAGCTATCGCTTTGTGATCGAGTGGTTTTGGGGTGCCGAGATACTAGGCACATTTGCCTTTGCATATATTTTTGCATCACAAATTTGGGCCGTTTTTGAGGCACTGATGACCCAGTTTATTTATCCCTACTTTTACCGGACGCTGTCTGTAAGCGCATCGGACATGCCTGCAAAGGCCTTTTGTCATCTGGTAAATGCGGTATTACCCATTTACCTTTTTTTGCTTGCTCTCTTTATCATGGGCGCAGATTTAGTATTACCGCTAGTTTCTGGACACCAAGCCTATCAAGCTATGTCTTGGCTGCTACCGTTCGCTTTTATATTCGAATTCTTTCGTGTGATTTCAGCCCTACTTTCACAAGCTACCCAAGTAACAAAAAACACGAGTGACAATATTACTCCATATGTAGTGGGAGGGGGATTGGTCTTGGCCAGTAGCCTAATCAGCGCAATCATGGATTGGCCAGTCATTTATCTTGCCCTGCTTCTCGTTGCTTCAGGAGCACTGTTATTTGCAGCCATGTTTAAATCCATGTTCAACCATATAGCGTTTCATATAGACTTATACCTGATAGCATTGCCACTATGCATGGTTATCATCAATTTAGTCTTAAAACCATTACTCAGACCCAGTATTGGCTATGCAACCATGGTTCTTTGTCTTGAAGGGATGCTGTTCATGATTTACTGCAGTTACCTCTTTCGCAACAATCATCACGTACATGCACTTTTGAAAACAAGAATTTAAACGTATAAATTATGATTATTTCGAATGTCATTGGCGGTCTGGGCAATCAGATGTTTCAATATGCTGCAGGCAAAGCACTCGCCTTACAGCATCAGACCGGACTTTTTCTCGATACCGCAGACTTCGACGGGTATAGCCTACACCCTCTATTGCTGATGCGTCTATTTCCAGCTGTATGTCGGCCAATTGAGCCTGCCACAATGAAACACTTAATTGGCTTTCGCACACATCCCATGTGTAAGAAAATTCTAAGAAAGCTGAATACTCCCCAACTGAGCCAGCCCATCATTTTCGAGCCTTCAGAGCATTACTGGCAACAATTTCCGGCACTACCAAATAATGTCTATCTAGATGGCTACTGGCAGTCGGAGCGTTACTTTTCCAATTATGCTAATCAAATTCGCGCAGATTTTAATTTTCCACCTTTGAAATCTCCAGCTAACCAAGCCCTTGCAAATGAGATCGCCGAAAGTGTGGCAGTGAGCCTTCATATACGTCGCGGAGACTATGTATCTCAAACCGTGAATCAATCGATTTATTACCAATGCGACATGGACTACTATCGCGCTGCGATGGCACATATAAACGCCAACGTCCGCAATCCTAGATATTTTATTTTTTCTGATGATATTGCTTGGGCCAAAGAAACTTTTGCGGATTATGATATACACAGCTTTGTTTCACATAACACTGGCGACCAGAATTACGTGGACATGCAGCTAATGAGCCTATGCAAACACAATATTATTGCTAATAGCACATTTAGCTGGTGGGGGGCTTGGCTCAATGAAAATCAGGCAAAAATTGTCATTTCTCCACGAGAATGGTTTGTAAATGGCCGCTCATCAAAGGACCTAATTCCGGAAAACTGGATAAAAATATAGTCACACCATGCAGTCACACTTAAAAAAAACACTGTTAATCGGTGGCAATGGCTTTATTGGCGCCGCGCTGGCACAAGCATTACATGCAACGCAACGCAGCGTCTCCGTGGTGAGCAGATCGCCCAATAAAAACCCATTGTTAGATGCCTCAATTGCCTATCATCAAGGTAACTTTGGTGATCTGGCATTTATTTCCCCCCTGATAGCAGCACATGACGAAATAGTACATCTGGCTTACGCCTCAGTTCCTAACACTTCGTTTGAAAATCCGCTAACGGACTTACAAGAAAATTTGACTCCTTCCGTACAATTGTTTCTTGAAACTGCAAAGCTGGGCAAGAGGCTGCTGCTAGTCTCGTCCGGTGGCACTGTCTATGGCGAAGCTTGTTACATCCCTATTTCAGAGGTACATCCCAAACATCCGATCTCACCATATGGACTAACCAAATTGACACTAGAAAATTACGCCAACTTGTATAGTGTCACTCACGGGCTCGAATATATGGTGGTCCGTCCCGGCAACGCCTATGGTATAGGTCAAACCCCGTTTAAGGGCCAGGGCTTTGTCGCAACAGCTATTGCGTCTGCCCGCTTGGGCAAAGCAATCAAAATATTTGGTCTCAACGGTTCAGTGAGGGATTACATTTACATCACTGACCTTGCCAATGCAATCGTGTCCACACTCACCGCTGGCCGTGCCAACGAGTGCTATAACATAGGTACCGGCATCGGTTATAACAACTTGGAGTTGATCAACTACATCAATACGTTACTGCGAGTAAAGCATCATGCCCCCCTTCACGTGGAATACGTACCTAGTAGACCATTCGATGTCAAATGTAATGTACTTGACTACGCTAAACTCAATCACCACACAGGGTGGGAGCCGCTTGTGTCACTGGAGCAAGGCCTATCAATGACTATAGATAACCTGTTCCTATAAAATGAACTCTTCATGCAAATGTCTACACACACACCACCTCTTATTAGCATAGGCATGCCAATTTACAATGCCGGACCTTTGCTTGCTGAAGCGATCAAATCTCTCCTCCAGCAAAGTTATCCATATTGGGAGTTACTGATAATCGATGACGGCTCGACGGATCATGCCATCGCAAACCTGCGGCAGATCGGGATACTGGATGACCCAAGAATACACTTGTTCAATGATGGCAATAATTACGGTCTGGCCGCGCGACTAAATGAATGTATAGATCTGGCACAAGGCACATTTTTTGCCCGTATGGATCAGGACGATGTCGCCTTACCACGCCGCTTTGAAAAGCAAGTTGCCTATTTGCAAAAACATCCGGATGTAGACCTACTATCTACCCGCGTGAACACGATTGATGGTCAAGGGCAGGTTAATGGCAGCCTACCTTACGAATTGGAGCACACGTCTCTATGCAATAAACCATGGCGCAGCATCTACATGCCACATCCGACCTGGATGGGAAAAACCAGCTGGTTCAGAACATACCGCTATGCTACCCCGGCGCCCTACTTTTGTGAGGACCAAGAGTTGCTCCTGCGCACCCATGCACAGAGCACGTTTGCCTGTCTAAACGAGGTTCTGCTGCACTATCGAGTCCGCGACAGAGTCAATATCCGCAAATTGTGGGGCACTTACTTTGCTGTCTATCAACTACAATGCCGTTACTTTCTGCAGTCTAACCCCTGTCATTTACTGCCAGCCACTGCAGTATTTTTTGCAAGAAACATCAAAGTGTTGCAGACATGGATGAAACAATCGCTAGTATGAAAAAGATCTGTTTTGTTTTAACTGCTGAATTTGCCGTCAAAGCGTTTATGCGTGAGCATCTACATATGCTGTCAAAACAGTTTGATGTGTCGCTGGTAGTTAATACACAAAACAAGCAACTGCTAGCTGATCTCGATCTGAATATCACTCTAATTCCAATAGCTATCAGACGCGAGATACATCCACTGTTTGACGTTTTGTGCCTACTCAAACTGATGTGGCTATTTGCTAGCCAACGCTACGATGCAGTGCATTCCGTCACGCCTAAGGCAGGTTTATTGACCATGCTAGCAGGCTGGTTTACACGACGACCAATGCGGGTGCATACTTTTCAGGGAGAGGTATGGATTACTCAACGCGGGTTTATGCGCTGGTTATTGATCACGCTGGATAAGCTGGTCGCTAAACTAGCTACACATTTGACCATTGTCAGTAAGTCAGAAAAGAACTTTCTACTGCAACACAATATCATCGATGCAGGTAAAGCAATCGTATTCAATGAGGGATCAATTGCCGGCGTTGATTTGAAACGTTTCTCCCCAGATAAAGATAAAAGACATGCTATAAGGCAGCGCTTGGGAATTCCTAAGAGCGCCGTAGTACTGCTATTTATTGGTCGCTTGAATCGTGACAAAGGCCTTCTTGACTTAGTCAATGCTTATGCGCAGATGCCTCAATTGGATGTACATCTGCTGATTGTGGGTCCTGATGAACACAAACTACTGTCAGTAATTTCGCAACAACTCATGCACAAAAGACATCTATTGCACATTCAGCCTGAAACAAATCAGCCTGCCGACTATATGAATGCTGCTGACGTCCTTTGCTTACCAAGTTATCGAGAGGGATTTGGTGTTGTAATTATAGAAGCCGCTGCTTGTGCCATACCAAGCCTAGCCTCTAATATCTATGGCATCACCGACGCATTGGTGGATGGACATACAGGCCTATTACATGCACCCAGACAAGTGGGAGACATTCATGAGAAACTGCAAGTACTGGTCCACGATACTGCCTTAAGGCAAACACTAGGGCAGCAGGCGCTTGCGCGAGTACAACACTCCTTTGACAGTCGACTCATCACTCATGCGTGGCTGACTTTTTATCAACAACATCTACACCAAGAATCATGAAACGCCTGTTTGATATCGTATTATCACTCTCTGCATCACTGTTGTTATTGCCGCTGATCATTTTGACCCTATTGCTGGTCAAAATGACCTCCTCTGGACCAGCACTTTACTGGAGCCAGAGAGTAGGCAAACATAACAAGCTATTTAATATGCCTAAATTTCGCTCCATGCAGGTAGGCACTCCACAGCTTGCTACCCACCTCATGCAGCAACAGACACAATCCGGCAGTTACCTGACACCTGTAGGTAGCTTTATTCGCAAGACCAGCCTGGATGAGTTGCCGCAATTATGGAGCGTACTTAAAGGAGACATGTCTATAGTAGGCCCGCGACCTGCATTATTCAACCAGGACGATCTAATCACGCTACGAACGTCGCATCGCGTACACACTCTGCAACCCGGCATCACCGGTTGGGCACAAGTTAATGGCCGCGATGAAATCCCGATCCCGCAAAAAGTTGCTTTGGACGCTTACTATCTAAGTCATAAATCGTTATGGTTGGATATTAGGATAGTTTGCATGACTGCTGTCAAAGTGATCAAACGTGATAACATCACTCATTGATCATCACAGCAATCAATATGCTTAGAATTCCTGGCCGACTCTTATCCTTATTAGCGTTCATACATGACGCCACTATTGTCATAGCTGCATGGTGGATGGCATTTTCGTTGCGTTTTAATTTTCAAATCCCTGTTGAATTCAAGCACTATATCTGGCAAAGCCTGCCTGTCATTTTTATATTCCACGCGATTTCTTTTTATACATTTGGCCTGTACAAAGGTGTATGGCGATTTGCCAGCCTGCCTGACTTGAAGCGTATTATGCGTGCAATTGGTTTTGCAGCACTACTGAGTGCATCATATGCCTTATTGGTGCATCCCTCCATTATCATTCCACGTTCTGTACTTATTCTTCACCCCATGTTATTGACACTAGCCATGGGCGGTAGCCGTTTTATTTACCGAGCATGGAAGGAACGTCGTTTATTCAATGGCATTGCCTTGCAAGGCAAGCCTGTGATTGTGATTGGCGTTGAAGACGCTTCGTTTAGCCTGATTAAAGAGTTGAGCAAGAACCCTGAGTGGCGTGTCGTGGCGATGGTTGACCCTAGTAACAAACTGGTTGGGCGCGAGATTATGCACACCAAGGTCGAGGGTGGGTTGGAAGATATGGCGCAGATTGCGGCACGGCATGGTTGCCAGCATTGCATGATTGCGATGCCGGGGAGTCGTCATGAAAAGCGTCGCCTGGCTGTTGAAGCGGCGCGTAAAGTCGAGGGCATGGAGGTGTTAACTTTGCCTGCGATGTCGGACCTGATCAGTGGCCGCATCAGTTTGTCTCAGATTCGCAAGATTGATGTGGAGGATTTGCTAGGGCGCGATGTGGTGCAGTTAGACACGCATGGTCTGAGCAGTATGCTAGCGAACAAAGTGGTGCTGGTGTCTGGTGCTGCGGGCTCGATAGGTTCTGAGTTATGCCGCCAGATATTGAGCTTTCACCCGACGCAGTTAATTTGCCTGGATATTTCTGAATATGCGCTTTATACCCTGCAACAGGAATTTAGCCAGTGGGTGACGGATACCGAGCTGGTGTACCTGGTGGCAGATGTGAAAAACCAGACGCGTATTCAGCGTATTTTGCAAAGCCATCAACCTGATGTGGTGTTGCATGCTGGCGCTTACAAGCACGTGCCGATGATGGAGCATTTTAATGTGGTGGAGGCCTTGCAGAATAACGCCCATGGCACCTACCAGATTGCGTCAGCTTGCCAGGCGGCGGGTGTCCCAACGTTTGTGCTGGTTTCAACCGATAAAGCCGTGAACCCCACCAATGTGATGGGTGCCAGCAAACGGCTGGCGGAGCTGATTTGCCAGGGATTGCAGCATGGCGAGAATAGCCGCACGCGTTTTATCACGGTGCGTTTTGGCAACGTATTGGGCAGTAGCGGTAGTGTGATTCCCAAGTTCCGTGAGCAGATTGCCCATGGCGGCCCGATTACCATTACCCACCCAGAAATCACACGCTACTTTATGTCTATCCCCGAGGCGGCGCAATTAGTGTTGCAGGCAGCCACCATGGGTAATGGCGGCGAGGTGTTTGTGCTGGACATGGGCACACCGGTCAGAATTATCGACTTGGCACGCGATATGATTAAATTATCAGGCCTGCAAGAGCAGGATATTCGCATAGAGTTTACCGGCTTGCGCCCGGGTGAAAAACTATATGAAGAACTGCTAGCAGATGATGAAAGTACCTTGCCCACCAGCCATGAAAAATTACGCATTGCGCAAGCACGCAGTGCAGATGCGCTTTGGTTGGCCAATCTGCTGGATTGGTTAAGCAATATTCCACACTTGCAAGAAGCACAAATCAAGCAAGACTTGCAGCGCTGGGTAGAAGAATATCAACCTGATACCCGCCCGGCACCTGATGTTTCCCTACGCGGCGGTGCGTTATCGCTAGATACCCTGCCCTCGCCTTCACAGCAGATACACTGAGTGATTCTTTTATTTACGCATTAAGCGTAGTGTATGGTTTGATGTCGTTTACAATATCGAATCGATTCAACAACCTCTGCCACATCCCCCTTTATGCCTCATATTACGCTTGATAATGCCAGCCTGGCATTTGGCCATCATGCCTTGCTTGCCCAAGCCTCTTTCCAGTTAGACCCAGGCGAGCGCGTCGGTTTGATTGGCCGCAATGGTGCCGGTAAATCCAGTTTACTGAAAGCCATTGCCGGTACCATCAAACTGGATGACGGCACTGTATGGCGGGCACCAAATGTACGCGTGGTCTATGTGCCACAAGAGCCTGAGCTGGATAAGGCACACACCGTATTTGAAGCGGTGGCAGAAGGCTTGGGCAGCTTGCAGCAAACCATCATTGACTACCATCAAGTGACCCATGACATGGGCCTGCCGGATGCCAATATTGAGGCGCTGATGGAGCGCATGCAGGCATTACAGCATGAAATGGATGCGCAAAATGGATGGGTAGCGCAATCACGTGTCGAAACTGTGCTTAGCCGCTTAAAGCTGGATGCAGATGTCCTGATCTCTACACTTTCTGGTGGCTGGCGTAAACGCGTAGCGCTTGGCCGGGCGCTTGTTGCGGAGCCTGAAGTTTTACTATTGGATGAGCCAACCAACCATTTAGACCTGGAAGCCATCGAGTGGCTGGAAGATTTGTTACTAGGGTTTAATGGCAGTGTGTTGTTCATTACCCATGACCGTCGCTTTCTGGACAAGCTGGCCACACGTATTACCGAGCTGGACCGCGGCAATCTGACAGACTTTGTAGGCAATTTTTCCCAATATCAAGTTAAAAAAGAAGAGCTGCTCGCCGTCGAAGAAACCCATGCCGCCAAGTTCGACAAATTCCTGGCACAGGAAGAAGTCTGGATCCGCCAAGGCATTAAAGCACGCCGTACACGTAATGAAGGACGCGTAAGAAGACTGGAAGCGCTACGTTTAGACCGTGCAGCCAGACGCGAGCGCCAGGGCGATGTCAAACTCAACCTGGATGCTGGAGAACGTAGCGGGAAACTGGTGGCAGAGCTTGATCAGGTCTATAAGTCTTATGGTGACAAAACCTTAATCAAAGGCTTCAGTACCCGTATTTTGCGTGGCGATAAAATCGGTTTATTAGGGCCCAACGGCATTGGGAAATCCACGTTATTGAAACTGATCTTAGGTGACATTGAAGCAGATAGTGGCGAGATTCAGCGCGGCACAAAAATCAATGTCGCTTATTTTGACCAGATGCGTGAGCAATTAGATGAAGAAGCCACATTAGCCGACACCATTAGCCCTGGTTCGGACTTTGTTGAAATCGGCAATGAACGTAAACATGTGATCAGTTATCTGGAAGACTTCCTGTTTCCACCACAACGCTCACGCTCACCAGTGAAATCCCTTTCCGGTGGTGAACGCAACCGTTTACTGCTAGCGCGCCTGTTTGCGCGCCCTGCCAATGTCCTGGTATTAGATGAACCTACCAATGACCTAGATATTGATACGCTGGAATTATTGGAGACGCTATTACAGGATTATTCAGGCACCCTTTTCCTCGTCAGCCATGATCGGGCGTTTTTAGAAAACACCGTCACGCAAGTGATTGCTTTTGAAGGGCAAGGCAAACTAACCGAATTTGGTGGTGGCTACGATGACTGGTTAAGATTTACCCAGGATCGTGCCAGCAAACCGAGTATTAGCAAATCAGCGCCTACGCCCAAAGTATCTGTGGCCGCGCCAGTAGCAAACACACCCGCACCTAAGATCACACCCCGAAAAACATTGAGCTTTAAAGAACAGCGTGAGCTGGAAGCGTTGCCGGCAGAGATTGAGCAGTTGGAACAAGAGCAAGCCGAAATCCAGACCCAGTTTGCCCAAGGTGATATTTATAAACAGGCGCCTGAGCAGGTCAAACAGTTGCAAGACAGGCTGGACGACATTGAATTGTTGATCCTGGAAAAACTCGCGCGCTGGGAAGCGTTGGAAAACCTGGCTTAAGCCATTTCTAGAGCCTTAAAACACAACAGCCGAAGAGATTCTCTTCGGCTGTTGTGTTTTTAATCGTATGAAGCGTGTTTACACTGAAAAACCACTGCGGCTGGCGTTGGCTCTATGGGCTTGACCATTCTTACCATAAAACTGCGGGGCAGAGCTCTTGCCGTTCAATGCATCCAGTTTTTCCTGGTTACGTATGAAATTCTTGTTGATCAGGATGCCATTCAGGCGATTCAGTTCTTTGGCCTGTACCAGTTGTTGCTGGAAAGTCACCCAGGCGGAATCCAGCAATGGGCTAGACTGTGTTTGCAACCAGGCAGACATGCCTTGTTCATTTGGCTCAAAACCGGCCGCGGCCAGTGCGTCATAACGTGAATTAGCGGCGGCACCTAATGCTTGTAGCAGTTCAACACGTTTATCTACCATGCGCTCAATCACATCCAGGTCCGCGCTGACCAAAGCGGACTGTTCAGACTGCAAATCATTCAAAAGTTCTGAAACCAGTGCGGCGTCTTTTTCAAACGTTACTGGAGAAGAAGATAAATGCGTTGCAGTCGCCATCATAGTCACCCTTTATTATTCGGTTGTATCAAATCTTTTACGGTTTGCAGCAAACCATCTGCCACTTTGGCCGTATCAACGGAGAAGTCACCGCGCGCAATCGCCGCTTTGATTTCTTCGACCTTGTTTGTATCAAAGACTTCACCAGACGCTAATCCGGCTTCTAATGACTGCAACTGCACAGAGGCAGAAGATAAAGTCACATTGTCTGTAGAGGCAGTGCTAGACGTATTTGCCGCTTTGTCACTACCTTTGCTCGCAGACCCTTTGTCCAATGTCGGCTTGTCTACGCCAACACCCAATTTTTTAATAGAATCTGAAATGTTCATGCCGTACCTCTTCTGATTTTGAATTGTGTCAGGGCTTATCAAAGTCAAAACCCTCATTCGTTAACAGTACTATCGGCATAGTTTAAGCGAACTTTAGTGCTTAATATACTTTTTATCGCATGTTTATAATTTTCAGACATTTTTTAATTAAAAAGGTTGTCCATCTGACTAAAAGCGCACGTCTACCTTACCGGAAGACTGCGCAACGCCTTTTACAATCTGGCCGCTGCTGACTTTCACATCAACCACCTGACCAACATTCGCGGTTTGCATGGCGGTGCCATCAGCCGAGATGACAAAGCCGTCACCACGACTATTTAATTGAACAGTTTGCCCTTGCTTAATCACCGGTACAGACTTAAGCAGTTCAGGTCTTAACACGGTGCCCAGTGGCAAATTCAATGCTGCCTGTTTACCCTCCAGCATAGAAAGATCGGTAATAATGCCAGCTGGCAATTTACTTAAATCCCCAGACTGCATGACCACGTCTGTGGTTTGTACTGGTGAGCCCTGGCTGACCGGCAAGCCAGTGACGGCATATTCTCCCCACACCTGCACATCCGCCTGTACATAGAGTGTCCATGGCTTGGTGTCAGATTGCAGGCAACGCACACCAATATGGGTTTTACCCCACAAACGTGCGCCCTGTACGGTAAATCCTTCCATCAAGGCACACTCAGCAATGCGGATACGGCTGTCCAGCGGCTGAATCTCGATATTGACTTTGCCCGGATAGCCTTGTGTCTGGCTTTGCACATATTGCATCGCCGTCTGATACAAGCGGCTGTGCATGTCATTGCCTGCCGTGGCAGCGCCCGCTGCATGCTGATTCGCAATCACAGTGCGGTCTGCCGCGTGCGCAGAGCCACTCATCAGCCATAACAGGCTAACAATAAGCATCATCACAATCTGGGGCTGGAGTTGTTTCATGTGCCCTATTCTACGCATCACGGGCAAGTTTAATCCCGGAATTAAAGGGGATTTCCCCCGTTTAATTGAAGAATCATTGCATAGGCCGCGGCGTACACTAGGCATAGCTAGTAAAAGTCATGTGTGAAAGCAGACCTGCTTAATCGGGTTAACGGCTGCAGATGGCAAAACTTTAGAGGTTCGAAAGCAACAGGATTCGAACAGGGCTTGAGAAACAGCCAGGAAAGGATGAAACGATGATAAACAAACTGGACGCCGCACTGAATTTCCATCAGACGGCATTGCGCGTGCGCAATCAACGTCAAGAGCTGTTGGCATCGAATATTGCCAATGCAGATACGCCGCAATATAAAGCGCGTGACATCGACTTTCAGTCTGCCATGAAGGCAGCACTGCAACCCAATGCCTCTGCTGGCACAGCCACCACCAATGGTGCATTGCAACAAACCAATGCGGGCCATATGAATGGCACGGGCAGCAGCGGCTATGTCAGTGGCGCCAGTGACCCACTGTTCCGCTCCGTGGTGCAAGGCTCTGCCGATGGCAACACGGTCGACATGGATGTGGAGCGTAATGCTTATGTCGATAACGGTATCCGTTACGAGGCCAGCCTGACCATGATAGGCGGCCAGATTAAGAAAATGTTGTCCGCAATTAACGGCCAGCAATAATTAAAGGAGGTCTGTCATGTCTCTGTTTAACGTATTCAAAATTTCCGGCTCAGCCATGAGTGCGCAATCCATGCGCCTCAATACCGTGGCCAGTAACCTCGCCAACGCCGACAGCGTGGTGAGTTCAGATGGCAAGCCCTACCAGTCTAAACAAGTCGTGTTCAAGGCGGTGCAGGACGCAGCGAATAAGAGCAGCACGGTCGAAGTCGAGCGTGTGATTGAAGATACCAAGCCCGGCAAAATGGTCTACGACCCCAAGCACCCGATGGCCAATGCCGATGGCTACATCACCATGCCGAATGTCAATGTGACTGAAGAAATGGTGAACATGATTTCCGCGTCTCGCGCTTATCAAAACAACGTGGAAACCATGAATGCGGCGAAAACCATGTTGCTTAAAACACTGAATATCGGTCAATAACCTGCAGAAAGGACTTCAGCATGACCACCGTTAATACCAACAACCAGGTGTCACAGGATTTACTGAATTCAGTGAACACTCGCAACAGTGCCAGCACCACCGATGAAACACAGGACCGTTTCATGACCCTGCTGGTGACGCAGATGAAAAACCAGGACCCGTTGAACCCGATGGATAACGCCCAGGTGACCAGCCAGATGGCGCAGTTGAACACTGTGACTGGCATCAACAAGCTGAATGAAACCATGAGCAGCCTGATCGGCAGCGTACAGCTTGGCCAGTCTTACCAGGCCACCAGCATGATAGGCCGCAACGTATTGGTGGAAGGCAAAACCCTAACCCATACCGAAAGCGGCGGTTATTTCGGCGTGAATGTGCCGAATGGTGCAGACGGCTTGACGGTTGCCATTAAAAACGGCTCGGGTGCCACCATACGTACCCTCACGTTTGGCAAGCAAGATGTTGGTGTGAACGCCTTAAACTGGGATGGCAAGATGGATGATGGCACGACCGCACCAAGCGGTGACTACACCTATGAAATCACGGCAAAAACCGGCGATACCACAGTGAAGAGTACCGCCCTCAGCCTGGCACAGGTACAAAGCGTGACCACCAGCACCAGTGGCGCGAAACTGAACTTAAGCAACAACACGTCGGTGGCGATTGCAGACATTCAAGAGATTTTCTAATTCCTACTTAGATTTTAGTCTTTATCAAGGAGAGATAACATGGCTTTTTCACAAGGCTTAAGTGGTTTAAACGCAGCGTCCAAAGCGCTGGAAGTGATTGGCAACAACGTTTCTAACGCCAACACTGTTGGCTTTAAACAGTCTCGTGCAGAGTTTTCTGATGTATTCGCGGCGTCCCTGAGTGGTGCCGGTACAACACAAATCGGTATTGGTACCAAAATTTCAGATGTGGCCCAACAGTTTACCCAGGGCAACATTACCGCCACCAACAATACCCTGGACGTGGCGATTAACGGTGCTGGCTTCTTCCGCCTGAGTAACAATGGCGCAGTGACTTACACCCGTAACGGCCAGTTCCAGATGGATAAAAATGGTTATATCGTCACCAGTGATGGCAAACGCCTGATGGGTAACAGCGCTGACAACCTGAACGGTTCCAGCCCGGTAGAGATCCAGATCGATACCAGCGACCTGCAACCAGTGGCGAGTAGTAAAATCACCGGCACCTTGAACCTCAACTCCGCCAGTGCCAACATTGACCAGACAGTGACGCCATTCAGCTCGACTGACCCAACCAGCTATACCAACTCCACCGCGATCACGGTCTATGACAACCTGGGTAACTCGCACAATGTACAAAACTACTATGTGAAAACTGCTGCGAACACCTGGAGTGTTTACACCACGGTAGATGGCAGCGATGTGACACCTACACCTACACCATCCATGGTATTTAATGCTGGTGGCTATGACTCAACCAACTCCAGCGTCACGCCGATCAGTTTTACACCTACCACCGGTGGTGCCACCATGAATATCAGCTTTGATTATTCGAAAAGCACACAATACGGCTCATCGTTCAGCGTCAACAAGCTGAGCCAGGATGGTTACTCTTCAGGCCGTATCGCCAGCTTCACCATTGGTGATGATGGCATTATTCAAGGCCGCTACACCAACGGTCAATCCAAAGACCTGGGTCGCGTCGTCCTGGCTAACTTTGTCAACCCGAATGGTTTGCAATCACTGGGCGGCAACCAATGGGCATCCACCTACGAATCCGGTGATGAACTGATCGGTGCGCCAGGCAGCAGCACACTGGGCGTACTGCAGTCATCTGCAGTAGAAGATTCAAACGTCGACCTGACCGCAGAACTGGTCAACATGATTACCGCACAACGTATCTACCAGGCCAACGCGCAAACCATTAAAACGCAAGATCAGGTCATGCAGACTTTGGTTAACCTGCGTTAATAAGGGTTTGATTAACTTCTTGATAGGGGCAGCTTTATGGATCGTCTGATATACACTGCAATGACTGGCGCCAAGCATATTTTGGAGCAACAGGCGACCACTGCCCATAACCTGGCTAACGCCACCACGACCGGCTTTAAAGCACAGGTGGACAGTTTCCGTGCAGTGCCGATTCTAGGCGATGGCTTGCCTACGCGCGCCTTTGTCGTCGATGCCACAGTTGGCACCGACTACAAGGCTGGCAGTATCCAGCATACGGGCCGCGACCTGGATGTCGCGGTGCAAGGCCAGGGCTGGATTGCCGTGCAACGTGCCGATGGTTCAGAAGGCTATACCCGCAACGGTTCACTCAAGATTAATGAGAACGGCCAGTTGCAAACCGAATCCGGCCTTAATGTGATGGGCGATGCAGGCCCGATCAGCATTCCGCCTAACGTGATTGTCAGTATCGGTGGCGATGGCACGATTTCCAGCGTCAACGACTTTACTGCACCAGGCGCGACCACCATTCTGGGCCGGATCAAACTGGCGAACCCGCCAGAAGCTTCGCTCAAGCGCGCAGATGATGGCCTGTTTGTGACCAGCAACGGCCAGGCCGCACCACTGGACCCTAACGTAAAAGTAGCTGGCGGCGCTTTGGAAACCAGCAATGTCAACGTGGTCGAGACCATGGTGAACATGATCAGCCTGGCGCGCCAGTTTGAAATGCAAATGAAAATGCTGGAAAACGCGCAAAACAACGCTGGAAAAGCCGATCAGCTCTTCAGTATGAATGGCTAAGGCTTGCACTAATATTGCAGTATGAAAACGGGTTTAAGCCCAAGGAGTGAACGATGATACGCTCATTATGGATTTCCAAAACCGGTCTGGATGCACAACAAATGCAGATGGACGTGATTTCAAACAACCTGGCCAACGTCAGCACCAGCGGCTTTAAAAAATCACGCGCAGTGTTTGAGGACCTGCTCTACCAGAACATTCGCCAGGTAGGCTCACAAAGCTCGCAACAAAGCCAGCTGCCCAGCGGTTTGCAATTAGGTACCGGTGTAAAACCGGTGGCGACCGAGCGTATTTTCACGCAAGGCAACTTGCAACAAACCAGCAACGACAAAGACGTCGCTATTCAGGGCCAGGGCTTCTTCCAAATCCTCTTGCCAGATGGCACCACGGCTTATACCCGTGACGGCTCATTCCAGGTCGATAGCCAGGGTCAACTGGTCACTGCCAGCGGCTTTCCGGTACAACCGTCAATTACGATTCCAGCCAATGCGCAAAGCTTATCCATTGGCAGAGATGGTGTGGTCTCGATTACCACCCCTAACTCAACAGCCACGACCCAGATTGGCCAGATTCAGTTAGCCACGTTTATCAACCCAACTGGTTTGCAGTCTAAAGGTGAAAACCTGTATGTAGAAACCACGGCATCAGGCAACCCGAATACCAATGTACCAGGCACCAATGGTGCGGGTCTGCTTTCACAAGGCTATGTTGAAACGTCTAACGTTAACGTGGTCGAAGAGCTGGTGAGCATGATTCAAACCCAGCGTGCGTATGAAATTAACAGCAAGGCGATTACAACCTCGGACCAGATGCTGCAAAAACTGTCGCAGATGTAATCCCTGCTTGAGGATCACTCAAATGATGAATAGAACGATCATGAGCTTACTACTTTGCTTGGCGTTTTCCCAATTACTGAACGGCTGCTCCATTACGCCGTCAACCATTGTGCAAAAACCGGACACGCCGCGAGTAGCGATGGCGCGTCCGGATGCGCGCACTGAAGGCGCCATTTTCAACAGTGCAGGCTTTCGCCCATTGTTTGAAGACCGCCGCCCACGCTATGTAGGCGATATCGTCACTGTTCGCATTGCAGAAAATACCACCGCTAACAAGGCTTCTGATAACGAGCAAACCAAAGATGGCTCAACAGCCGCTTCTGTGACTGGCCTGTTTGGTCACAATGTGCCTAAAGCCGCCTTTAACGCCAGCTCAGCCCTGTCATTTAAAGACAAAGCAGCGGCTGATGCCAGCAATACCTTTAGTGGCTCTGTGACAGCGACCGTGACCGATGTGCTGCCAAATGGCTACCTGGTGATCAGCGGCGAGAAACAGATCGGCTTTGACAAGGGCACTGAATACGTCAGGTTCTCAGGCATTGTCAACCCGGACATGATTACCATCGGCAACGAAGTGGTCTCAACCAAAGTAGCTGATGCGCGTATTGAATACCGCAGCAACAGCAAAATGGATGCCGCCGAAGTGCTGTCCATGTTCTCGCGCTTTTTCCTTAGCATGATTCCATTGTAGGAGAGTTGATCATGCCCATACTGACACACAGCTTATTTCGCACCGTACAGCGCGGCCAACGCGCTGTTGCCTATGGACTGCTGGCATGTGGCCTGTTACTGGCCACGCCTTTCGCTCAAGCGGAGCGCATCAAGGATATCAGCAATATTCAGGGCGTACGCGCCAACCAGTTGATTGGTTACGGCTTGGTCGTTGGCCTGGATGGCACAGGCGACATGACTACGCAAACCCCGTTCACTGTGCAAAGTATTATCAGCATGATGAACCAGATGGGTATTACCTTACCACCTGGCACCAACCTGCAATTGAAAAACGTGGCTGCAGTGATGGTCACCAGCTCCCTGCCCGCTTTCGCACAACCGGGCCAAACCTTGGATGTGACAGTATCCTCCATGGGTAACGCCAAGAGCCTGCGCGGCGGCACCTTGCTGATGACGCCATTAAAAGGCGCTGACGGTCAAATTTATGCCATGGGCCAGGGCAACCTGGTCGTCGGTGGTGTCGGCGCGGCAGCCAATGGCAGCCAGACCCAGATCAACCACTTAAGCGTAGGCCGTATTTCTGAAGGCGCCACGGTTGAACGTGCCCTGCCAAACACCCTGCTGCACCAGGATGTAGTGAAACTCGAATTGAAAGAAAGTGACTTCTCGACCGCTAACAATGTGGTGGAAGCCATTAACAAGAAATTTGGCCCGATGACTGCGCAAGCCGAGAGTGGCCGCGTGATTCAGGTGCGCCCACCTGAAAGCATGAGCCGCGTTTCTTTCCTGGCTAACCTGGAAACGATTAATGTCGCCCTGGCGGCAACCCCGGCCAAGATTATCCTTAATGCACGTACCGGCTCTGTGGTCATGAACAAAGCGGTGACACTGGATAGCTGCGCAGTCTCGCACGGCAACCTGTCGGTGGTGATTAATACTTCACCGGTGATCAGCCAGCCTGGCCCATTCTCCAATGGCCAGACGATTTCCACCGCCGTGTCAGAAATTAACATTAACAAAGAGCCAGGCAAAGTACTTAAGCTGAATAACGGCGCAAACTTGTCTGATGTAGTCAAAGCGCTCAACGCGATTGGTACCACACCACAGGACTTACTGGCGATTTTGCAAGCCATGAAAGCTGCCGGTGCCTTGAATGCCGAGCTTGAGGTGATTTAAGCGAGAGACGGCAATGCAACCCCGTATCGATCCTACGACGCAAAGCCTGGCCATTGACGGTAACTCGCTCAATAGCCTGAAGCGCGGCAATACTGATTCGCCCGAATCTATTCGGGCGGTCGCACGCCAGTTTGAAGCGGTGTTGATGAACATGATGCTGAAAAGCATGCGTGACACCGTGCCGCAAGATGGCATTACCGATAGCGAACAAGGCAAAATGTTCATGGGCATGCTGGACCAGCAACTGAGCACCAACCTCAGCCAGAAAGGCATGGGGCTGACGGACGTGCTGGTCAGACAACTAAGCAAGTTCAGCCAAAAACCGAGCGATGCCACCGATGGCAGTAAAGACACCAAGTCTACAGGTAAGCTCGATAGCAACGCTGCCCTGCCCCACACCAGCCAAACCAATCCACTAACAAGCAATAGCAATGGCAAAGCCGTGCTGGCGCAAGCGGCACAAAAAATCCGCGAAGCTTACCAGCAGTGGGAAGCCACTGACAGTACTTCCGATAGCAACACCGATACTGCGTGGGCACGCGGTATTCCCGAGTTACCACCGCTCGTGGAAGAAACTCAGGCCAACGTCCAGAGCTTTACCCTGCCGCAAGCCCCATTAGCCACGGCCATGCGTGAAGTGGCAGGTAAAACACAACAATTTATCCAGAGTATGTTGCCGCATGCACAAGCGGCCAGCAGTACTTCCGGCATTCCAGCTAAATTTATGATTGGCCAGGCCGCCCTCGAAAGCGGCTGGGGCAAACATGAAATTAAAACGGACAATGGTGTGAACAGCCACAACCTGTTTGGCATCAAGGCTGACGCTAACTGGAAAGGCAAAGTCGCCAGCAGCACCACAACCGAATACATCAACGGTGTAAAACAGACCCGGGTTGAAAAATTCCGTGCCTACGATAGCTATAGCGATGCCTTCAAGGATTACGCCAAACTGATTTCACAGAATCCGCGCTACCAGCAAGCCATGAGCAACACCCATGATGCCAGCGCGTATGCCAATGCATTGCAACGCGCAGGCTATGCCACCGACCCGCAATATGGCAAGAAACTGACGCAAGTCATCAAGAATTTACAAGGCTAAGCAGACGCAACCCTAAAGAAACAAAAAAAACTGCCGATAGGCTACTTAACCACACTTTAAAGTCGTGTCTGACTCTCTGCAGGGGGCTGACACATGAGGAAATCACATGTCAAATGTACTCAGCATTGGTAAAAGCGCCCTCAATGCCGCGCAAATAGGCATTGCCACCGTTGGCCACAACATTGCCAACGCGTCAACCGAGGGCTACAACCGTCAAACTGTCGTGCAAGCTGCTGCACAAGCACAGAACTTTGGCTATGGCTATGTCGGCCAGGGTACCAATGTGGTGGGCATACAACGCGTGTTCAACGAGACGCTGGCTAAACAGGTACTGAATGCCACGGCGACTGCCAATGCCAGCGGTGCCTATTACAGTAATATCAGTCAGATCAACAGCTTGCTGTCCGACAGCACTGCCGGTTTGAACCCAGTGATTACGAGCTTTTTCAGTGCCGTGAGCGCGGCGGCCGCCAATCCAAGTGACACGGCCACGCGTCAGACATTGATCTCTTCCGCACAATCCATGGTGAACCGTTTTAATGCGGTAAACACCCAGTTGGACCAGATGCGCGATAGCATTAATACGCAAATTACCGCCAGTGTAGATGCTATTAACAGCTACTCCTCACAAATTGCCAACTTGAATGACACCATCAGCAAGGCCATTAACTCAACAGGCAATACGCCGAATGACCTGATGGACCAACGTGATCAGCTGGTAGCCAAGCTCAGTGAGCAAATCAAAACCACCGTCATCAAGCAGGATGACGGTTCTTACAACGTATTTGCCGGTAGCGGTATGCCACTGGTTGTTGGTACGCAACAGTACTCTTTATATACACGCGCCAGTGATACCGACCCTACCCGCATGGAAGTAGCTTATGGCAACCCGGCCAGTCCTAAAATCCTGAGCACGGATACCTTGTCTGGCGGCACCCTTGGCGGTGTCTTGCAATTCAGGAGTGAAACGCTGGACGTGGTGCAGAACCAGGTGGGTCAGTTGGCCGTGACCCTGGCCAGTCAGTTTAATGCCCAGCAAACTCAGGGCTATGATTTAAATGGCGTATTGGGTACCAACCTGTTTAATGTCGGTGGACCGACCGCGGTCAGCAGCGCCTACAACACAGACCCGACCAAAGCGGCCTCTGCCACCATCACTGATGCCAGTCTGCTGACCAGCAGCGACTACACAGTGAAATATAACAGTGGTCAATACACCATTACCCGCCTCAGTGATAAATCTGTCATGTGGCAAGGCGCTTCGCTGCCTGCTACCGTCGACGGCATGCAGATTGATGTCAATACCAGCACACCGACAGAAGGCGATTCTTACCTGATCAAGCCGACGCAGTATGCTGCGGGTCAACTGTCACTGGCGTTTACCAATGTCGATAAACTAGCACTGGCAGGCTCAGCCTCTACCGGTCCTAATGATAACGAAAACGGCCTCAAACTGGCGGCCTTGCAAACCGGTGCCAACGTGCGTGTGGCAGGCAGCAGCACGAATAGAACCTATGCACAGGCCTTTGCACAAATGGTGAGTGCCGTCGGCACTAAAACCAATGAGCTCAGTATTACCAGCAAGGCCGATGCCACTGCACTGGAAAATGCAACCAGTGCCATGCAATCAGAGTCAGGCGTCAACCTGGACGAAGAAGCCACTGATTTGCTGCGTTATCAGCAAGCCTACCAGGCGGCGGGCAAAATGATGCAAATCGCCAGCCAGCTGTTTGAAGTTTTACTGCAAATGGGTCAATAAGTTTTTGAAGGATAGGCCATCATGAGAATCAGTACCAATACCATCTATCAATCTGGTACCAACCAGTTAATGAATCTGCAAGCAGACCTGAACAAGCTGAGCATTCAAACTGCGACTGGTAAGCGCGTAAACTCGCCAGCAGACGACCCGGTGGCGGCGGCACGCATACTCGAGCTCAATACGGCCAAAGACCAGAACGCGAATTACACCAGCACGCGTAAAACTGCAGAAACGCTGCTGCAAACCTATGAGGCTAACCTGAGTAGCGTGACAGACACCATCCAGTCCATCCAATCGACCCTGATTGCTGCCGGTAATGGTGCTTATACGGATGCAGAACGTGCCAAGCTGGCCAATGAACTGCAAGGTAGCCTGGACACGCTGAAGGGCCTGGCCAATACAAAAGACTCGCAGGGCAACTACATGTATTCCGGCTATGCCTCGTCTACCGTGCCGTTTGATGGCAACTTTGACTTTGTTGCCAACTCAACCCGCACCAGCTTGCAAATTGATGTGCAAAGCCAGTTGCCAGTCACGTTCACCGGCGACCAGGTGTTTGGTGCCAACGGCGACAATGTATTTACTAATTTGCAGGACATTATTGCGCTGTTAAAAACACCGATCACAGACAGCACCACCCAAGACGCATTTAATACCGGCCTGGCAACCAGTATCGACAAAATGAAAGGTTCGTTGAATTCGGTATTGGATGCGCGTTCAGAAATCGGCAGCAGCCTGAATTTGCTGGATACCCTGAACATCACAGGGGATAGCCTGGACCTGCAATATGATGCGTCTATTTCAACGCTGCAGGATCTGGATTATGCGCAGGCATTATCAGATATTTCCAAGAAAACGACGATCTTGCAAGCGGCGCAGAAAGCATTTGTCGCCACCTCGAATATCTCGCTATTCAGCCTGATTTAAGCATCACCATTTAATCGCCACTAGTGCAGCACTTGCAACATCAGTTGTTGCGCCTCAACCAACCAACGACTGATGGGGCTGACGAGAGAAGGCAGGCTTAACAGCGTCATTAAAAAGCCCACAGAGATGGTGATCGGGAAACCGATACCGAAAATATTGAATTGTGGCGCCGCCTTGGTTAACACCCCCAAGGCCATGTTGGTAATCAACAGGCTGGCGACCACCGGCAATGACAGCAACAGTCCTTGTGAAAAAATATGCCCGCCCAGACTGGCGATGGCCTGGCTATTCAGCTGCCAGTGCTCCATGCCTATCGGCATGGTTTCAAAGCTTTGCAGCATGACGGCCACCACGATTAAATGACCATCCAGGCTCAAAAACACCAGCAATGCCAGCATAGTTAAAAATTGACCAACCGCAATGGTTTGGCCATGTGCCTGTGGGTCATAAAAGCTGGCAAAGCCTAGGCCCATGCTCATACCCATCATAAACCCAGCCATTTCGACCGCGGTAAACAAGAGCCGCATAACAAAGCCCATGCTGATGCCGATCAGGAACTGGGCCAGCAATGACAACAAGCCTTGCCATGACAACACTTCGATGGGTGGTACCTGAATGGCAGGCACAATCGCCAGCGTAATGACGAAGCCAATGGCCAGCTTGATGCGTTTGGGAATAGAAGGATGGCTAAATAGCGGAACGACGGTGAGGCAGCCTAGCACGCGCGTGAGCGGCCACAATAGCTGGACGATCCACAATTGCAGATCCGAAGCATGGATGGTCAGCATGCAGTCTGTTGCCTAGTTACCCAATAGCCGCTTAGTTCACCAATTGCGGGATCATGGTGAAAATATGGTGCATATAGTCCACCATGGTCATCAGCATCCAGTGGCCTGCCAATAACAGCACCGCCATGACGCCCACCAGCTTGGGGATAAACGACAAGGTTTGCTCATTGATTTGCGTGGCGGCTTGAAAAATACTCACGATCAAGCCTATCATCAGCGCAGTCCCCAGCACTGGTGCTGCTACCATCAATGTGGTTTGCATGGCTTCACTGCCTATGGTCAATACCTGTTCCGGACTCATGATGTACTCCTGAAAATGAAAGTATGCTGTGTTAAATCAAAAGGTTAAATCACAAAGCTTTGCGCCAACGAGCCGAGTATCAGCTGCCAGCCATCGACCAGCACAAACAGCATAAGCTTGAAAGGCAGCGACACAATGGCTGGTGAGACCATCATCATGCCCATGGCCATCAAGATACTGGCTACCACCATATCGATAATCAAAAACGGGATATAGATGGCAAAGCCAATCTGGAAGGCTGTTTTGAGCTCACTGGTCATAAAGGCAGGCACCAGTATTCTGAGCGGTACATCCTCAGGCGTTTGAATGGTCTCGACGTGTGCCATATTGGCAAACATGGCCAGGTCATTCTCGCGGGTTTGTTTGAGCATAAAGCCTTTGAGTGGCAACACGCCGCGCTCTAATGCTTCCTGCATGGTTATTTTGCTTTCGGATAAAGGCTGGTAGGCGTCGGTATAGATTTTGTCGAACACCGGCCCCATGACAAAAAAGGTAATAAACAAGGCCAGGCCAATCAATACCTGGTTAGAAGGCGCAGACTGGGTGCCCAAGGCCTGGCGCAGCAAAGACAACACAATCACGATACGCGTAAAGCCAGTCATCATCAGCATCGCGGCCGGGATGAATGTCAACGAAGTGAGTAAAATCAGGGTTTGCAGGCTCAGCGTATAGTCCTGGCCACCGCCTGCCCCAGGGGTCACTGTGCCAATCGGTAGTCCGCCAGCCGCGCACGACAATAGCGGGAAACCAAGCAGCAAGCCGACCGGCAGCAACAAGGACAATATAGACTTTAACACTGAAAAAACACGCATGTGTATGGCACCCGAAACTTGCTTGCAACTGCGCACGGCAGACACAAGACTATCAATAAGTTAGGGCTATAGTACGCCCGGCCAGGTTAAATCAAAGGCCGGAAATGAGCGACTCAAGGCTTGTTTTTGAGGGATTTGACGGTTTGCTGCAACGTCGCTTGCATGGCTTGTTGCAAACGGACAGCAAAAGAAGCTTGTGGATCAATACCAGAAGACGCGGATTGAGCAGCACTTGCACCCTCTTCCACTGAGGATTCCGTCGCAGGTGGGGCGACTTCGCCGAGGGCCGTCATCTGGCCTGCATTGATGCCCACCACCAGCCAGCGGCCAGCCACTTCAAGCACCACCACACGCTCCCTGGGGCTTAGCTGCAAACCACCTACTTGTTTGATCACACCACGTTGAGCCATGGTTTGCCCAGGCATCACACGCCGTAACAACCAGGCAATCGCCGCGATCACCAGCAAGACAATTACCGTGCCATAAACCATACGGCCCAGGCTATCACTCGCACTCGGTGCTGCCGCGGCAGTCGCGGCAGGCACAACCGCCCATGCCACGCCGGTAACCAGGCTGCTAAACAAGGCGATCAACAACTGACTGATAATTTTCATGGCGATCTAAACAAAAAGGAATTCAAAAAAGCCATTAACGATTCAGTTTGCGAATACGCTCGGCCGGGGTAATGATATCGGTTAAGCGAATACCAAATTTGTCATTCACCACCACCACCTCACCCTGGGCAATCAGGCAGCCATTCACCAGCACGTCCATCGGCTCGCCCGCCATGCCGTCCAGCTCAACAACAGAGCCCTGCGCCAGTTGCAACAGGTTCTTGATCGAAATCTTGGTGCGGCCTAGCTCAACGGTCAGTTGTACCGGAATATCCAGGATGAAATCAATGTCATTCTGGGTGCCTTCCAGTTTATTGTTGGCACTGAATTCGTTAAATACAGCCGTCTTGCTGGTTGGCTCCTGCAACGCCGAAGACTCCGCCTGGGTTTGCTCAGCCAAGGCTGCTCCCCAGTCATCTTCCGCAATCGTCTGCACATCACCGGGGTCAGATACCCCCATGGCAGCCATCGCTGCATTCATATCATCATCTGCACTGTTCGTGGCGGGATCCATAGCCATTATGACTCTCCTTGCAATTGCTCCTGACTACCGTCAGCGCGAATTAACTTTTCAACCTTGAGGGCGTACTGCCCGTTAAATACTCCATAACGACACTCCATGACCGGAATGTTGTCAATTTGTCCTTCTATGCTGTCACTGATATTAATCGGGATCACATCGCCCTCTTTGAGCTCCAGCAAATCTGCCACCGTCAGTTTGCGCGTGGCCAGGTTAGCGACTATCTCGACTTCTGCGGCTTGAATTTGCTGCGTCATCAACTTAACCCAACGCTTATCGCCCCCCAGGTTTTCACCTTGTAATGGAGAGGTCAGCAGGTCTTTGATCGGCTCAACCATCGAATACGGCACGCAGAAATGCATTTCGCCACTATTCGGGCCCAGCTCAATATTGAAGGTAATGGCCACCACCACCTCATTCGGCGTGGCGATGTTGGCAAACTGCGTATTCATTTCCGAACGCAGGTACTCAAATTTGATCGGATATACCGGTGCCCAAGCCTTCTCATACGATTCGAACATGATGCCCAGGATGCGCTGGATAATGCGCTGTTCGGTCGCGG
Source organism: Methylophilus sp. QUAN (assembly GCF_015354445.1). Lineage (GTDB taxonomy): Bacteria > Pseudomonadota > Gammaproteobacteria > Burkholderiales > Methylophilaceae > Methylophilus. The sequence goes on along the minus strand of NZ_JADKYT010000002.1, from coordinate 520,365 downwards.
TAAAATCACGGCCTTCGACGCGGGTGTGAAAGCGGCCATCGCCGCCAAACATATTGTCCACCACCAAAAACACCAAGGTCGGATCTATCACGAGCACACCGGTGCCGCGTAAAGGACTTATGTGAATCAGGTTGAGGTTGGTAGGCACCACCAGGTTACGGATAAAATCGGTATATTTGATAATCCTGACCGGCCCGACCGAGACTTCAACGGTGCGCCGCAGGAAGTTGAACAGCTCAACACGCAGTAAACGCGCATAGCGTTCATTAATCATTTCCAGCGTGGCCATGCGGCCGCGCACAATCCGCTCTTGCGTGGCCAGGTTGTAATTACGAACGCCAGCCTCGTCTTTGCCAGACGCATCACTTTCGTCGTCGCCCTCAACACCTTTGAGTAGCGCATCAATTTCGTCTTGTGATAGAAACTTGTCAGCTGACATGATGACTCACTTTAAACAACTGGGCTCATAACATTACTGAATCACGAACGAGGTAAATAATACCTGGGTGACTTTCAGTGGCTTACCGTGTGCAGCAAGCGGCTTTTTCAGTTCAACCAGCAACTCTGCACTCAGTTGTGCTTTGCCTTCCGGCGTAGAAATATCGGAGGCTTTTTTGCTGGTGAGCAATAACAGCACGCGGTTACGCAAGGCTGGCATCTGTGCTTTCATTTTTTCTGCCAGCTCAGCGCCTTTCACCTCTACGGTCAAATCCAGTTGCAGGAACTTGTCATCAGGGTCTGGCAACAAATTCACGGTAAATGTTTCAAACTGCACATAAGTCAGGGCTGTTTTAGGGTCAGCATGACCACCAGCCTCCTCTTCAGGTGCCTCTTCCTCAGCAGCTTCATCTTCAGCAGCTGCCTCTTCATGGCCTTCTGCCTTCTCTGCATGCTTGGCTTTGGCTTGTTGTGCCTCCGGCTTTTTCAGTAAAAAGAAAGCAGCAGCGCCGCCACCGGCAGCCAATGCCAGCACCACAGCCAATATGACAATGAGTTTTTTCTTGGATTTTGGCGCCGCGTCTGCTGCGCCTTCTGCTTTTGCCGGTTGTTGAGCCATGACACAAACCTTTCTTACATTAAACCTAGAGTGTTTATGGTGTCATTATGCGCAAAACAGCGCGCTGGAGATTGGCGGATAAAAGGGTTAAATCAGCGTTTAATCGAAATTTACACCCACAGGCAGGCAGCTTGCCTGCCCACAGCTTAAACAAAGGTGTCGACCAGGCCACGTGCGACCGTGGTTTTAACCGCTTGCGGGGCAACCACTGCGTCAGCTTCACCTGCGGTGCCCACTGACTGGCCACCTTGACGCGAAGTCTGCTGCTCAAAATGCTGTTGTGCCTGCTGGCCATCACCAACAAAGGTTTGGCCCAGTTGCAAGCCTTGTGACTGCATGCGGTCACGCAAATCCTGCATACCATCTTCCAATGCCTGACGGACCAATGGGTTATCGGTAATAAAGCTGGTATTCACAGACTGGTTATCCACTTTCAACACTACTTGAATCGGGCCCAAATCTGGCGGGGATAAGGTCAGGCTGGCCACGTCATCGCCGCTGCCCACCATATTCATCACATGCTGGTTCATGGCGGTTTGCCAGCGCTCATTACCAAACGGCGCTGCAATTTGCGACATCATCACAGGGCTGCTTTGTGCCACACCGGCCGCATTCAGCCATGTACTATTAGGCAACACCTGCGCCGCTGACTGCTGCGGTAAATTCAATATATCGGCTTGTGCATCTGCACCACGCATTTCATTAAACGCCTGCGTTGTACGGCCGGTCTCGCCTGTCGTCTCTGCCATCAATTGAGCATTGACCTGGGTTTCAGAAATACCAGCGGCTTCTTTACCAGTATCGGCTTGCGCATTGCCAGCCAGTAACTGTTTGAAATCGGCGGCCTGATCATCCTGGCCTGCGTTGACTGCGGACGTCGTCGGCATCGGCACAGCGGTGGTTTTGGTCATTGCTTCAGAGCTCAGCGGCAAAGCCAGGGCATTGCTATCAACGACAGGCAGTTGCTCGCTATCCACCGTCACGGCAGCGCCATCGGTACTCAACTCGGCTTTAGGCAAGCTATCGGTTTGTGCTGTCGTTGGGCGCATGGCAATCATGGTTTGCATCCATGGCGAAATGCCCGTCGGCAATTGATCATTTGCAGCCAGGTCAGCCAATAAACGTTTTTTACGCTCTTGCGCAGTTTCAATCACGGCCGCGGGGTCTTTTGTATTGCTGGTCGTTGCGGACGCAGCAGTCTCTTCGGTGCTGGCTGCTGCTTCAGCACTCGTATTTTCGGTGCTGCTCTCAGCCGCAGTCTTTTGTGAGCCGTCTTCTGATTTGACGGTATTGGATTGTGCCGCTGGTGCTTTTTCTGCAGCCGAGGTGGCTGGCGCTGACTCAGGTTTAGGGGTGTCGGCCTTGTCAGCCATTGTTTTATTGGCGACAGGTATGACAGGCTTGCTGCTTTGCTGCATTTGCTTGCGCAAAGCCTGGGCAAACTCATCAGAGCCATTGTTCTGTGCGTCTTGCGACACCTGATTGGCAGATGCTGTTTTCACGGCATCTGCGCCCATATTCAATAGAGTTGCGGAATTTAAAAACGCCATATGACTCTCCCGGTCAACATTTGTTTTACAGACGCGTGCGTTTGGCACGGCTTGCAAACTCATCCATCAGTTTCTGATCGCGCTTGCCCTCTGCTTTTGCTTGCATCGTTTCCGCCCGTGTCATCAGTACCTCAAAGGATTTTTGCTTGCGCTGTTTTTCCTGCAATAGCTGTCGTTTGTGCAGGACATTCGCCTGACATTGTTCGATTTGAGCATTTTGACTGCGCACCGCCAATTCCAATTGCGAGAAAAAGCCCTGAAAATTGCGGTATAAATCGGCTTTGAGCCCTTTTTGAGAGGCCAGTTGCCATTGCTGCTCATATTCCTGCTGGTATTGTTCCAGCATGCTGCGCTGCTGTTGTGCCTGTTCAAGCAACTGCATGGCTTGCGCCAGCTCTTGCATGGCAACATCTACCTCATCTGTCGCCAGTTGAATCAGCAGTGTCAGCGTTTGTGTCGACTGTTTGGCCATCGCGCACTATTGCCTAGGAAATAGTTTGCGCCAATTGCTGCAAACAGGCTTGCATATAGGCACTTTCGTCGATGTCCTGCTGCAAAAATGCATTGATCTGGTCACGTTTCTTAATTGCGATATCAAGCATAGGATCAGAGCCTGGCTGATAAGCACCAACGGCAATCAGGTCCTGGTTACGCAAATAACGCGAATATAACTGTTTGAGTAAACGTGCTGCCTGTTGGTGCTCTTTACTGGTGATGTTGTGCATGGCGCGGCTGATCGACTGTTCAATATCAATCGCCGGATAATGCCCGCTCTCAGCCAAGGTACGGTTAAGCACAATATGACCATCGAGAATGGCGCGTGCAGAATCGGCAATCGGATCCTGCTGGTCATCGCCCTCGGTCAGCACGGTATAAAAAGCAGTAATTGAGCCCTCGCCCCTGGCGCCGTTACCGGTACGCTCAACCAGCGCGGGTAATTTGGCAAACACTGAAGGTGGGTAGCCTTTGGTCGCTGGTGGTTCACCAATCGCCAAGGCGATTTCACGTTGCGCCATGGCATAGCGTGTCAGTGAATCCATGATTAACAATACGTTTTTGCCTTGCTGGCGAAAGCGCTCGGCAATCGCAGTGGCGTAATTGGCCCCTTGCAAACGCATCAGTGCCGAAACGTCTGCCGGGGCAGCCACAACGACAGAGCGTGCCAGGCCTTCTGGCCCTAAAATCTGTTCAATAAACTCTTGTACTTCGCGGCCCCGCTCACCAATCAGGCCAACCACAATCACATCGGCGGTAGTGTAACGCGCCATCATGCCCAGCAATACGCTTTTACCCACACCAGAACCCGCAAACAGCCCCAGGCGTTGCCCGCGACCAACGGTTAACATGGCATTGATTGCGCGTACGCCTACATCCAGCGTATCTTCAATCGGTGCGCGCATCAGCGGGTTAATCACACGCCCACTTAACGGCGCCATGACTTCAGTGGAGATCGGGCCCAGGTTATCCAGCGGATTACCCGCAGCATCGACCACGCGGCCGAGCAAACCATCGCCTACCGGAAAATGACGTGCACGGTCTTGTGCACGACGGCGTGGCGGGCGACCAAATTGCGGTTTAGGCAAGGTCTCGGTGACTTCCATACTGAATACTTTGGCGCCAGGCACGACACCATCAACGGCTGACTGTGGCATTAACAGCAAGTTTTCGCCATCAAAACCGACGACTTCGGCTTCAACGCGGCCGCCATCTTGCAGCGGAATAAAACAGGCGCCGCCAATCGGCATTTTGATACCGGTTGCAACCATGATCAGGCCGGTGACTTTGACGATACGTCCAGCCACTTCCAGTGGTTCAACCAAATGAATCAGTTCTCTACAGTCTTTGAGGTAACTTTGCCAACGCTGGTTATGCACATTGGGTGGCAAGTCCTGTTCGGCAGGCGCGGCAATTTCTGCCTGGTCTGCCATGACATTGGCATCTGCGGTTGGCGTCACACCCGCATCATTAACCAAGTCTTCTGCCAACACTGGGCTGGCATCTACGGCGCTATTAGGGTCTGTCATGCTTGCATCAATCACAATCGCTGCTCAATAGGCTGCACACATTATTCATTGCTAGCGACAGGTTTATGCCAGTCATCCACGCGTGACAAGCCTTGCACCAGGCGTTTCCAGCGCATTTCATTGCTGGCATCAATCTGGTTTTCTGCGGTTTCCACCAGGCAGCCACCACGCTCAATCTGGCTATCCTCAACCAGTTGCCAGCCTTGTTCTTTCAGTTGCTCACCAATATGGGCACGCAGTACTTTGGCATCTTCATGATGCACGATCAACCTGGCAGGCTGTTTGACTTGAGGCAAGTAATGCATGGCATCGAGTACCACAGGAATCACCGCTTGCGGATCCACCTGCAATTTGGTTTTCATCATGGCTTTTGCCAGGTCCAGCGCCAGGCTCAACACAGACTCGGCCACGTCGACGTCCTGCATGGCCAATGCCTGCTGGAAGCTGGCAGCCATGTGCGCCAACTGCTGACGCTCTTCCGCTACTTGCGATTGTGCCTGTATCAGGCCATCGCTATAACCGGTTTTAAAGCCCTCTTCATAAGCTTCTTGTCTGACCTGCTTCAGAATCTGGCTGACCGTACGTGCATTTTCCTCAGCCTGCTCGCGTTCACGTTTAACACGCTCACTGGAGATGGAATCATCAAAGCTGGCCATCTCCCAGCGTTGATAAGCGCTCATTTGTTCTTTTGGAATTGCAGAAGCTACCATGAGGCACTTTCCTTATATCATCTGTTTATAGATACTGCTCACTGTCGCCTTTACCGGCCAGCATGATCTGGCCTTCATCTGACAGGCGACGGATAATTTGCAATATTTGTTTCTGCTGGCCTTCAACCTCTGACAGCTTGACCGGCCCACGGCTTTCCAGGTCTTCACGCATCATGTCAGCTGCACGCGATGACATATTGCGGAAGAATTTTTCTTTCATTTCATCGGACGTGCCTTTGAGGGCCACGATCAGCATGTCTGACTGCACTTCACGCAACAACACCTGAATACCTCTGTCATCGATCTCCATGATGTTGTCAAACACAAACATCTGGTCCATGATTTGCTGCGCCATATTGTCATCGTAGCTTTTAAGGCCATCCATCAGTTTGGCCTCATGTTCGCCACTGATATAGTTCATGATCTCGGCAGCGGTTTTGACACCACCAATCGCTTGCCGCTTAATGTTGTCATTACCGGCCAGCATTTTCAGCATGCCTTCATTCAACTCTCGCAAGGCCGTCGGCTTGATACTATCCAGCGTGGCAATACGCAAGATCACGTCCTGGCGTAAACGCTCGGTAAAATGACTCAAAATTTCTGCTGACTGTTCTGCTTCCAAGTGAGACAAAATGGTGGCGATAATCTGTGGATGTTCGTTCTTGATAAAGTCCGCCACGCTAAAGGCATCCATCCACTTCAGGCTTTCTATGCCGGCCGCATCTTGTGACTGTGGAATGCGGTTCAGCAAGTTGGAGGCTTTGTCGTCGCCAAAGGCTTTGATCAACACCGAGCGGATATAGCTGTCTGAATCAAGGCCGAAATCACTGCTGCTGGCAAAGTCCAGCATGAATTTTTCCAGCACCTGCTCGACCTCTTCGCGTGGCACCGGTTTCATCGACGCCATGACGATACCCAAGCGTTGTACCTCTTTCGGAGACAAATGCTTCATCACTTCAGCCGCCTCGTCTTCGCCGAGCGCCAGCATCAAGATTGCACTTCTGGTTAATCCCTGGTCACTCATGCACTACTTCTCCGCGGAGGTCCAGCTGGACACAACATTAGCCACCATACGTGGGTTATCTTTTGCCACTTGCTTTGCGGCCTGCAAGGTCTGATCCAGGCCGCTTGGTAACGCTGTCGCATCACCACTCAGGGTCACTAAAGTATCATCACCTTCTGCCCCTGCGGCGCCTGCAATAGGCAGCCCGTCAGGACCAGTCAGGGCGGCAGCGCCGGCAGCCAGCGCCTGCTCCTTCTTGTCGGCGCCTGTCAGTTTATTGGCCATGGGTTTGAGCAGTTTCTTGTAAACCATCATCAACACAATCACACCAGCCAGGAAGCGCAACGCATCTTTACCATACTCAATCACCAGTGGGTCTTTCCACAATGGTGGCTCAGCCAGTTTTTCCTGCGCTTCGGCAATAAACGGCGTGTTGACTACAGAAATCGTATCACCACGTTCTTTATTAAAGCCCATGGCCTGCATGGCGAGATCACTCACTTGCTGCTTCTCGGCATTGCTCAAGGCACGGTAAGTCGTTTTGCCTGTGCTATCAACCACCGGGATATGATTCACCACCACCGCTACGTGCAGGCGCTTGATGCCGCCTTTGGCTTGCTGGATGTAGCTGACTGTTTTGTCCAGCTCGTAGTTGGTGGTGTTATCTTTTTGGGTATTTTGTGGCGGTGCGGGTGGCGCGGCTGGGGCAGCACCTTCTGCGCCCGGCGCCTGCGCACCCGGCGCATTAATCGGGGCAGTAGACTCACCTGGTGGCTGGTTAGACAAGGCACCAGGCACCGCACCATTACTGCCGCTGGCATTTTGTGACTCATGGCTTTGCGCGCTGCGGATCGCCATATCGTCAGGTTTGGTATTGGGCTTGTATGACTCGTTGGCTTGCTCGGTCATCGAGAAGTCAATCTCTGCGCTGGTTTCAGCGTGCACGTTCTTGGCACCCACGATAGGGGTAATAATCGACTCTACGCGGCGGGCAATGCTGTTCTGCATATTTTCCACGTAAGCCATTTGTTCCGGATCCAGGCCGTTTTGTTTTGTCTTGTTGGCATTGTCAGACAATAAGTTACCGTTCTGGTCCACAACCGTCACATGATCGGCAGATAAATTAGGCACGCTACTGGCCACCAGATGGACGACTGCAGCCACTTGCTGGCCATCCAGGCGGCGGCCATTATGCAGGTTTAACAACACGGAAGCCGTTGGATATTGTTGTTCGCGCACGAACACGCTTGGCTTTGGAATGGCTAAATGGATACGGGCAGCCTGCACAGCTGAAATAGACTGGATACTGCGTTCGAGCTCACCTTCCAGGCCACGTTGAAAATTGACTTGCTCCACAAACTGCGACACACCAAACTTCTGGTTTTCCAGTAATTCGAAGCCGATATTGCCACCTTTAGGCAAACCTTGTGCGGCCAGCTTCAAACGCACCTGATGCACCTGATCAGCAGGCACCAAAATCGCATTGCCGCCTTCAGCAAACTGGTAAGGCACACTTAACTTGTCGAGTTCGGCCACAATGGCGCCACCATCTTTGTCGGCAAAGTTAGAGAACAACACACGGTAATCCGGCTTCTGGCTCCACAGCCAGAACACCACCATCACGGCAACCACAGCCGCAATACCTGCGACCAATAGCAGCTTCTGTCCGAGTTGACCAAACATATTCGGTGTACCGTTGGACTCACCAGTTGATGTAAGTAAGGCAGCATCAGCAGCCATCTGAACCTCCATGTTTACTACCGCAGGTTTTCTGAGCCCTGCCCCGATTCGGCTTAGCTGACTCAAAAACACCTTCTTGAACTCGAATGCGCTTTAAGGACACATTCACATGGATCACATTATGCACTGACTCTTTATTTTCAAATGCGCAAATAAGACGGATTAATGTTGCCTATTTTACAAAGCGCCCGGTAGCACAGAATGCTAAAGTGTCTACCATGACAATTAAGGGCTTAATCTGCCCATGACGATGAAAGGAGCCCACCATGAACGCAGGCGGTATTGATGCACAACGCATCTCGTCCATGCTGGCACAATTGCGTGCAGCCGCTCAAAAACCTGAAGGTTTGGGTAGCGCGGCCATCGCAAATCCAGTGCAGAAAACCAATGCAGCAGCCCCGACCAGCCAGGTCAGCTTTAGCGATGCATTGAAAGCCTCTCTGGACCAGGTCAACAATATGCAACTGCAATCAGAAAAGCTGGGGCAGGATTTCGCCATGGGTAATGACAATGTCAGCTTGTCTGATGTCATGATTTCAGGCCAGAAAGCCAATATCGCCTTCCAGGCCACGGTGCAGGTACGCAATAAACTGGTCACCGCTTACCAAGACATGATGAACATGCAAGTCTAAAGCGGCATATTCTGCATTGACCGGCTACACAGCTGGCGGTTCCCGCGTTTCACCCTGCTCTAATTGATATAACCATGCCAGGATCTCGGCAATCGCCTGATACAACTGTGGCGGAATATGGGCATCCAGCTCTACTTGCATCAACAGGCTTAATAAAGCCTGTGACTCATGCACATACACCTCATGTTCTTTCGCCAGCGCAATAATGCGCTCAGCCAGTAAACCATTGCCTTTGGCAACCACGCGTGGCGCCAGGTCACCGGCCTCATAAGCCAGGGCGACAGCAGACTGCGTATACAGTTTATCCTGCTGCATACTGCCGCCTGTCTTGCGCTGTGTCATCCTGGCTAATCTGCAAAGACTCCAGTTTCAATCCCGCAGACTGCAAACTCATGGCCAACTGGCTACGGCCAGACTGCATCTCTTTCAACGCCTTGGCATCTTCCGGTTCAACACGCACGCTAAAGCGGCCGTTAACCATGGTGATCTTGACTGACACCTCACCCAGACGTGGCAAATGCAAGGTCAGGTCACTCTGTAAACTGTTCAGCACAGGTTCTTCTGTCGAATGGGCCGAGGTTTCCTGCTCGTTCACTTGCCATTGCATGGTTTGTCCTGGCCAAACCTCGCCATGCCACACGACGCGCTGCTGTTCCAGCACCTGTAACTGCTGCGCGACCATCTCTGGTGGCACCAGACCGGGTTTGTTTTGCGGCTCTTGTAATAGCTGGTGCCAGGGGCGGCTGCCTAGTGCAGCCTCCTTCAGGTGCGACTCGTAAAACAGGCCAGAGCTATCCAGCGCATGTTTCAGGTCTTGTGCCAGTACTTGTGGTTTTTGCGGGCTATGGCTCACTACTGTTTGCGCTTGCAAAGCAGTGGTTTGTTGCTGAAACTCAGAAGAGCTGAGCCAGCGTTGCAAATGCTTGGCCGGGCTGCTCAGTTCAACCAGGCTGGCTTGGCCAGCAGCTGTTTTCACCATGTCTTGCAGATGCTCGCCATGATCAGACTGTGACATATCCGTCAGCAAGGCAGTCTCAGCCAAGCGTGCCGTGCCAGCATTAGCCTGGCCACTCCCAGGTTGCACACCCCATTTTACTTGCGGCAGGATATCTTTGCCTGCGCCTTGCTGCGCCAGGCCCATAAACTGCATATGCAGGGTTTGCTGTTGTGCCAGGTGGGCAGGCAACTGCATCTGTACCGTTGCTGGTGCTTGATTAGGAAGTTGGATTTGAACCTTGAACTGTGCCAGTTCTGAGGCTTTGGCGCCCCCTGCTTCTTTTTGCAGGATCAGGCCAGTGAACTGCATGCCAGGCCGCATGCGCTCCCATAACGGGGCTTCAGACTGCGTGCCTTCGACCGGCATGATCGAAGAAACTGCACGCAAGCTCTCTGTTTCACTCGCGATAATACGTTGTGAGAGAACTTGCGGAATCGGTAACATCTATATCACGTCCGGGGGGATGCGTGCATGTAATTGCGCATCAAAGATCATGTCGGTGATGCGGTGCATCACCGGATAGAGCAAATTTCTGATTTCACCATCATCGGCCAAAATCTTCTGAACCAGTGCCTGCTTGCGTGCATTGAGTTCTGGCGTCAATGCCTGAGATTCGAGGCGCATGGTTTGCTCCAGGCTTTTAACCACTTCGAGTTTAAGCATATAAGACTGCTCCAGCTCGGTGACTTTTTCCCAGGCATCCTTGCGTGCCGCAATCAGCATCTGCTCCATCAGTTTTGCGGCAGATTCGTACGTATTAATCAGTGCTTGTGACATCTTAGGCTCCGGCTGTGGCCAAACGGTTAACTTGCCCCATCTGTTGCAATTCATTTGTTTTCTGGGCGACCATCTGGCCCAAAGACATATCCGCTTGCACTGGACGCGCCATTGCTGACTTTTCCAGTGTTTCCCACGCGCTCTTTAATTCCATCAGTAAATGTTGAATTTCTTGTACTTTTTTGACATCCTGACGCACGCTGGCTTCCATCAGCGTACGTGTCATGTATTGATAAAGCTGGTCAAGGTTTTGTGCGATGTTGCCACCCGCGCGCTTGTCCAGGCAGGCACGCAAGCCGCTATCGACGATGGTGACTGCTTGTGTCAGGTATTCGCCTTTTTTGGCAATATCGTGCTGAGCCATCGCTTGCTGGGCATGAATGCAGGCTGAAATTGCACCGTCATACAGCATGACGATCAGTTTCAATGGACTGGCATCTACCACACCGGTTTCCAACCCTACGCTTGCATAAGCATTGACACCTAATTTTTTCATCCCGAACATTTTTGACTCCTGAATTCTGCTTTAAAGCGTATGGTTTACGATAATTTGCCAGCCGCTCGCTACAGACATCTACCGCTTCAACTAACTATTAGCGCTAATCGCGGCCAGTTGTGAAGTCAGGTTACTGCTGGTGCTCTGTAAGCTACTGAGCAGTGCATCCAGTTTTGCGTACTGGGCGCGGTAACGTGCTTCAATGGCGGGCAGCTTGGCACTTATATCATCGGCCTTTTTGTTCAAATCTTTAATGGAACTTGAAATACCATCTGTTTTTGTTGTCAATGCGCCATCGGTATCTAACCAGCCGTCCAGCAAGCTGCTGAGCTCGCCTGCCAGGCCTTTGCTAAAGGTCACAGTGCCACGACTGCCAGTCGCAGTCCCAGTGACGCTCAGTTGCAGTCCATAGCTGCCATTGCCGATCACACCAGTAAGCACAGAACCAGTGGTATTGGCCGTCACGCCGTTAATCGTACCAATCGCATTGACACCATTACCGCCCAGTTGCGTGATATTCACCGCATAGGTCCCAGAGGCCGTATCATCCTTGCTGCCGAGAAAAGTCACCTGCGGATCGGTAGAGGTCGCCGACGGCGAGAACAATTTGGCCACGTCACCGACGTTGTTGGTAATGGCTTTTTGTAATTTAGTGCTATCCAGCGATAACGACCCATCCGAGCCCATGCTGACGCCAATATCGCTCAGAGTTTTATAAGTGGTCGCTGTAGGCGAAGAAGCCGATAACATCGACTTTAACTTGACCATGATGTTGCGCGCCGTTGAATCGCCCAGCAAGGCACCATTAGAGGTCGACCCCGCCGACACAAACTTGGTCAGGTTACGCATACTGGTATTCAGCGCGTTATAAGCATCGACAAAACTTTGTACCGAGCTTTGAATGGTATCCGTGTCTGTCCCCACACTCAGTGTATTGCTGGCCGAGGTGACCGTCTTCAGCGTCAAAGTGACGCCCTGAATCACATCAGAGACCGTATTACTGGCCTTACTGATACTCATGCCATCGACCGTCAGCAAAGCATTCTTCGCTGCGGTCATTTGTGTCATGTTATTGCTACTGGCCAGCGGATCATAGGCGAGCGCAGACAAGCCGCCAGTGTCGGTGTTGTTACCATCATCATCGGCTACCGATATTTTGAGGCTATTCACCTCGCCGGTATCTTTAGACGTAATCACCAGGCGATTACCGGTACCGTCATTAACAATAGAAGCCGAGACAGACGCATTTTTTGCATTGATCGCATCACGGATACCTGCCAGCGTATTGTTGCTGCTGGTGATGTCTATCGTGATATCGGACTTATCGGCATTCGCTGTAAATGAGGCAGGCGTGCCGCCATTGGCAGCAGTGTAAGTACCGAAAGAGATGGTGAGTTTGCCGGTGCCTACAATATCGGTCGCGCTGCTGTAAGCAGGCGATGCCAGTTTTTGTGAGGTCGCCAGTTGCGTGACTGACACACTATAGTTACCAAGCACCGCAGTGCCGTTGGCGGTGGCGCTGATGCTGGTCGCATCACTCGCGGTCACCGATTGCGCATTAAACTTAGCAGCGGTGGCCAATTTGTCGACGGCCGTTTGAAACGTACTTAGCCCGCTCTTGAGCGTGCTATAGGCTGACAGCTTGGTATTGTAAGACGATATTTTGGTTTTAATATCGGTAATGGGTTGCTGTTCCGCCTGCATCTGCGCTGTGACTAAAGAGTCAATAGGCAGACCAGATGCGCCAGTAGAGGATACAATCGATGCCATTTCTTAATCTCCCAACCGAATTAAAACGCAATATCAGGCTGTCTGTCGTACCACCAGCCCGCGTAATTTATCCAGCGTTTTACTGATGGCCAGGACTTCTTCATTGGGAATCTGGCGTAATACCTTTTGTGTTTCGGTATCCACCACTTTCACAATGATACGGTCACTGTCATCATCGATAGAAAACTCTATCGTTTGTAACGCTGGTGCTACATACTCATTTAACTTTTTGACTGCACCGCTAATCGCGGCTTTGTCATTCACATCGGCAGCAGCTTTATCAGCAGCTGATTCAGCATATTTCACCAGTTTCAAACTACTGGCTGCCTGTACACCCTGCAAACTACCGCCTACACCACTAACAAATGAATCACTCATGATGTTGCTCCTTTTACCTAGGCCAAATCCACAGGGTCTAGGCCTGTGGATTTAGCGTTACCGAATGATGTATTAGCCTCTCAGCAATGTCATCACTTGGTTAGGCAACTGGTTCGCTTGAGCCAGCATCGCAGTACCAGCTTGTTGCAGAATCTGTGCACGTGTCATCTTGGCTGTTTCTGAAGCGAAGTCAGCATCAGTGATACGTGACTTGGCAGCAGACATGTTCTCAGACGCTACGCCCAGGTTGCTTACTACTGAAGCAAAACGGTTTTGGTAAGCACCCAATGTCGCACGGCTGGTGTTCACTGTCGTCAGTTGTGCGTCAATCGCTGTAATCGCATCTGAAGCTGCATCTGCTGAAGACAGGGAACCGGACAGAGAAGCTGCTGATACAGAAGCCACGCTGATGGTGTCACCGCTGTCTGCACCGATCTGGAAGTTGTAACCAGCACCGAATGCTGCCTGGCCGTTAAACTTGGTTGCAGTACCCAAACGAGTCAGTTCTGACTTCAGTTGTGAGAATTCTGTATCCAGGTTTGCACGGTCACCAGAGCTGTAGGAACCGTTAGCTGCTTGTACAGCCAGTTCACGCATACGTTGTAAGGCATCAGTTGCGCTGCTCAAGCCACCTTCTGCAGTTTGCAGGAAAGAAATCGCGTCGTTAGCGTTACGTGTTGCAACATCCATACCGCGAACTTGTGAGTCCATACGTGTTGCAATCGCCATACCAGCCGCGTCATCTTTAGCGCTGTTAATACGCAGACCAGAAGACAAACGTTGAATGGAAGTGTTCAGGCTGCTTTGTGAAGCGGTCAAGTTACGTTGTGCGTTCAAGGAAGCCAGGTTGGTGTTAATTACTGAAGCCATGTTAAATCTCCTTTAGAGTCGTATATCCAGTTAAGTGTCAAATCGTCATGTTACTTTCAACGTTGATCGCTATTTACCACTTAATGTTTGCTATCTAGCGTTGTTAGTTGTGTTATCGACCGCTTGCGAAATTTCTTTAATACTTATTGCAAATTTCTTTTTTCGATCAATCATGCACTTGAAACTATTTACGACCCCTCCACCAAAATCTTTAGCCTTTAATCAAGAACGGCACAAAATTGTTTACATCAATCTATTCTATAAAAGAATGTGCCTTCACCATTAACCGAGCTAAATAGAGAATCAGTCTTAATTCCGCTTTTAAAGCACACCGCTTTCAGGCCTCGTTCATGACCGCTCTATCACACAAGATATAAGGCCGGTTTTCCGCGTTTATCTGCAAATCATTCCTGGGCATTGCCAACGATAATCAGGCTATCCAATTCGCATACCTTATATAAAGGTATTCAAAAGACTACGAAGGAGTTTTGCATGGCATCCGTTTATGTAGGTATGACTGTAGATATTCTGCACCATGGCCATATCAATATTATTGAGCAAGCCAGAAAGTATGGCGATGTCACCATCGGCCTGTTATCCGACGCGGCGGTCGCCGACCACAAACGCCTGCCCTACCTCACCTACGAACAGCGCAAACAGATTGTCAGCAATATCCGCGGCGTGGTGAATGTGGTGCCGCAGGAAGAATGGGACTACGCACCCAACCTGCTCAAATACAAACCAGACATCATGGTGCATGGTGACGACTGGCTGGAAGGCCCATTGGTGCCCTACCGTGACCGTGCGCGTGCTGCATTGGCCGAATATGGTGGCCACCTGATTGAGATTCCTTATACACGTGGCGTATCTTCGAATGAAATGCTCGGCCAGATCCAGGCATTGGGTACCACACCGGATATCCGCCGCCGCACTTTGAAAAGATTGCTGACCGTCAAACCGATTTCACGCTTTATTGAAGCACACAACCCGATCTCGGCGCTGATTGCCGAGCATGTGACGGCACAACGTAATGGCAAGACCTGCCAGTTCGACGGCTTCTGGTCTAGCTCACTGACCGACTCTACCGCCCGCGGCAAACCAGATATTGAAGCGGTTGAGATCAACAGTCGCCTATCTAATATTAATGACATTTTTGATGTCACCACCAAACCTTTAATTATGGATGCCGACACCGGCGGCAAACTGGAGCATTTTGAACTCAATGTGCGCAGCATGGAACGCCTGGGTATTTCCGCCACCATTATTGAAGACAAGATTGGTTTAAAAAAGAACTCCTTATTTGGCAACGAAGTGCCGCAATTGCAGGATGAGATTGAGCCCTTCTGCGAAAAAATTGCCGCTGGCCGTGCTGCCCGTGTCAGCGATGACTTTATGGTGATTGCGCGTATTGAAAGCCTGATCCTGGAAAAAGGCATTGCAGATGCCGTCAAACGTGCACAAGCCTATGTCGGCGCTGGCGTCGATGGCATCATGATCCACAGCCGCCAGAAGGCCCCGGACGAAGTGTTCGAGTTTGCCAAAATCTTTAAATCAGAATTCCCGACTACTCCTTTAGTCTGCGTACCAACCAGCTACAACAAGGTGACAGAGGAAGAACTGGCCGCACACGGCTTTAACCTGGTGATTTATGCCAACCACATGATGCGTGCGGCTTACCCTGCCATGCAGAATGCCGCCATGGAAATCCTCAAAAATGGCAGGACAGCAGAAATCGAATCCAGCCTGATGTCGATTAACGACGTGCTGGAACTGATTCCAGGTACTAAATAAGCGGAGCACATGATGATTCATGCTGAAGACTTTTTAAGTGCATTGCAAACCGAACAAGTGCAATTTTTTGCCGGGGTGCCCGACTCATTACTTAAAGAATTATGCGCCTGCTTTTCAGACAAGCTGGCAAAGGATCAACATGTGATTGCCGCCAATGAGGGTGGCGCGATTGGTTTGGCCATTGGCCACTACCTGGCCACCCAACAACCTGGCCTGGTCTATATGCAAAACTCTGGCCTGGGCAATGTGGTCAACCCGATTGCGTCACTGGCAGATCCACAGGTATATGGCATTCCTATGTTATTGGTTATCGGCTGGCGGGGTGAACTCGCTGCCGATGGCACACAAATCCATGATGAACCACAGCATGTCAAACAAGGCCAAATCACTCTGTCACAACTTGACGTGCTCGGCTTGCCTTACCAGGTGATGGCTGATGACATAGACACCGCCCATGCGCAAATCCAAACATTGTTGCAGCAAGCGATGACACGTCAGGGACCTGTAGCGCTGGTGGTGCGCAAACAAAGCTTTGCGCCGTATAAGCCAGTCAAAACAACAGCAGCCCCCGCCTCTGCCCTGGCAGGTAAATTGCCGGTGCTCGAAAGCCGTGAGCACATGATTGGACAAATTGTGTCAGCCTTGCCACAAGAAGCTGCCGTGGTAGCGACCACCGGCATGGCCTCACGTGAGTTGTTTGAACTGCGCAAAGCACAACAGGCCGGACATGGCCGCGACTTTCTCACCGTGGGCGGCATGGGCCATGCCTCGCAAATTGCCTGTGGCATTGCGCTGGCACAACCAGACCGGCAAGTCGTCTGTATTGACGGCGATGGCGCCATGTTGATGCACATGGGTAGCCTGACCATCAGCGCCCAGCAAGCCAACTTGCTGCATATCGTATTGAATAATGGTGCGCATGACTCCGTGGGTGGGCAACCAACCGTCGCTGCGCAATTGGCATTGGCCGACATTGCCAGTGCGGCTGGCTACACGCAGGTGTACAGTGTGTCCGGCGCAGAACAACTAAACCAACTCATCCCACAAGTCCTGCGCAGTGGCAAAAGCTGCCTGATTGAAGTGCTGTGCCGCAAAGGTGCCCGTGCCGACCTGGGCCGACCCACCCGCACACCAGCCCAAAACAAACAGGACTTTATGCAATTTTTAACCGAGGTGGAATATGCTTGAAGCAACCACCACCATACACGCGCACGTCGCGGCCCAAAACCAGCATAAAGTGCTGTTTACTGCGGGCCCGGCCAGCTTGCTTGAAGAAAACCTGCTAGGCCTGCGCCCGTGCTTCGGGCGTGGTGACCTCGACTACAATCAGGTTGATCATGCGGTGCTGTCCGCCCTCAAGCACATGACTGGCCACGCACAGATCGCGCGCCTGCAAGGCTCCGCCAGCCTGGCGCTGGAAATCGCCAGCCTGAACTTCTTGCATGGCAAGGTACTTGTGATAGACAGCGGCTATTACGCCCAGCGATTAGTCAGCTTTGCGCAACTGGCTCAGCGTACAGCTGGCCAGGTGTCACTGGTCACCGTCTGCGACTGGCAGCAACTGGCCAATATCAGCGGCCGTTTCGACTGGGTCGTCGCCTGCTATACCGAAACCAGTGCAGGCCTGTTGTTGCCAATTGCTGATTTGCGCGCATTGGCAGACCGTGTCGGCGCCCAGCTTATGCTGGATGCAACCGCTTCAATCGGCCTGGAAATAGATCATGGCCTGGCAGATGTGATTGCCTATAGCTCCTGCAAAGGCCTGTTTGGCCTCACAGGCGCCTCATTTATTGCATTTAACCAGTTACCAAAACACGAGGTCGACTCGTTTTACCTCAATCTGGCGACACATTTGGAACGCCGCATGACCGGCCCTTACCATGCCATGGCCTCGTTATATGAAGTGTTGCCCAAGCATGATGACTTGCGTGAAGCGGTGTTTATCAACAAAGCCCAGATGCTGAAAAAGATTGGCACTTATGCCACACACCCCGTGCACTACCAGCCCGTGCTATGCACCTGGGTAGATGCCACGGTCAGCAGCCAGGATAGCCGCGCAGTGCTCTACCAGCCACGCGGGATCAGCCGTGGCAGCGTCGTCTGCCATCTGGGCGAAGCACACCTGGGCAGTGCAGCACGCGGCGCCATTCTCGATTTACTGGAGTTACAGCCATGACACAGCCATCCAAACGCATTATGGTCGATATGTCAGCGACCTTAATCCATCATGGTCATGTGCGCCTGTTAAAAGCGGCTAAACAGTTAGGTCATGTGGTAGTTGCACTGACCACCGACGAAGAAATTCGCGCCAAGAAAGGCTATGAGCCTGAGCTGGATTACGCCGCCCGTGCCGAAGTGTTACTGGCCATGCGCGATGTAGACGAGGTTGTGCCTAGCCCCTGGCTGCTTGATGAAGCTTTTATACAGCAACACAAGATTGACCTGCTGGTGCACGGCCACGATAACAGCAACCCGATTGCAGCCGAAAAATTACATATTTTGCCGCGCACAGAAGGCATCAGCAGCACCTTGTTGCGTGCCCGCGTGCTCAAAGCCGTCAGTCAAAAAATGGAAGCAAACACATGAGTAACCACTGGCAACAGATTTGGGAAAAGCGCAGCCTGCAACCGCAGCATGCCATCACATTGGAGACGCTAATTGCCCTGGATGGCTTTGATAGCGGTGCAGGCAAAATTGACCTCGCCGACTGGCAGGAATATACGCGCCGCATCAGTGACAAGCTGGGGATGCAGTCTGGTGACTCAGTCTTTGAGGTAGGTTGTGGCGCCGGGGCATTCTTGTATGCCCTACGCCAGCAGCATCCTTTAACTGTTGGTGGCCTAGATTATGCCGCCGGACTGATTGAAGCCGCGCAACAGGCCATGCCTGATGGTGATTTCCAGGCCATTCCTGCGCAATCGCTAGACACCAGCAAGGAATATGACTTTGTGATTGCCAACAGTGTATTTCATTATTTTGACGAAGCCATGGCCGCCGAAGTGCTCCAGGCCATGTGGAAAAAAGCCAAGGTTGGCATAGCAATCCTCGATATTCCGCATGCAGCCACCCGCGAAGCCTGCGAGCACGCACGCCGCGATGCGCTAACTGTTGCCGAATATGAAGAAAAATATCGTGGCTTGCACCACACCTATTACACCCCTGAGTGGTTTAGCCAGCAATTGCCGGAAAAACCACAGCAGGCATTTGAAAGCTGCGTGCCTAACTATGCACAAAGCCAATACCGTTTTAGTGTCATTTTCTCTAAACGCTTGCATGGATAAACCATCATGACGAATACCCCAGCATCACAGCCTGTGTTCACTTTCTTTTATACCGACAACTGCGAACGCCAGGCCCTGGCGCCAGTCGCCGACGAAATTGCGAGCAGAGGCTACCTCATTCAATGGAGTACAGACTCCAGGCAATATGCCGAAGTCGGTGTGTATTGTGAACACGCCTGCAAACCGAATGCCGGTTTTTCTGTCGTGCTGCTGCACGACCTGGCGCAGCGCCATGATATCTGGCCACACTTCTGGCATCATGAACCATGGACCGCCTTTGATATGGGCATTGTGCCTGGCCCGGCCTGGGTCGAGCGCTGGCAGACACAGACCAACTTTAAACAGGCACGTCCTAAATTGGGTGTGTTTGACCTCGGCTGGCCCAAAGCCGACCTGGTTTACCGCAATCAGGAAACCTTTAAACAGGAAGCACAAAAGTTGCGTGAGCAACTGGGCCTGAAATACGAACACTCCATCCTCTACGCACCATCCTGGGAAAACCACGGCAAGCAGGATGAATTTGTGCAAGCCCTGAAAGACCTGCCGGTCAACCTGTTGCTGAAACAGGCGCCCTGGTCAGACAAATACCGCTGGGTGCTGAACAATATCGACGCAATGGATGCGCTGCATAGAAACTGCGCCGACAATGTCTATGTCATCGACCGCGAAGTCAGCATCATGTATTGCCTGGGCCTGGCTGATGTCATGGTATCGGATGAATCCAGTGTGCTCACAGAAGCCTTGTTGCTGGATGTGCCTGGCATTGCGGTCACCGACTGGCTGATTCCAGATACTAACCCACCACGCCCAGCCAGTGTGCCTTATGACTATGTGATTAAAACCGTCAAAGCTGATTTGCGCCGTACGGTAGAGCACGTCTTAGAGAACGCCGCCGAATACCAGCAGCAGATCACGCAAAACAAGCAGCATCAATTTGCCCACCTGGGCCAAAGTGCAACCTTGATTGCAGACAATATTCTTGCCGCCCTGGCTGGACACACGCACTTACCGACCCAAGCGCTCAAGGCACAAGTAGACATAGACCGGACCACCTATCAGCAGGCCGAAAAACTGGCGGCAGAAGGTGATATGAAACTGTCTACGCAAATGATGCTGGAACTGATCAAGCAAGAAAGTAGTTGCTGGGAGCCCTATAATGACCTTGGCACCCTGCTGGTGAGCCAGGGGCAATTTGAGGATGCCGAACTGCTGCTGGAAAAAGCCGTATTACTGGCGCAAGAGAATCCTGCCATCCCGCTCAGCAATCTGACAGAAGTTTATTGCCTGCAACAAAAAGCCGATAAAGCACTGGCAACCCTGGCCAAACTGAGCAAATACACGCCTAACCCGGTCGGCTCTATCCCGCATATCCGCCGCTGCATGGAAACCATGTTTTAAGGCCATTCAATAGTTTTCGCCATGGAATAGTTTTAAATAATGCCATACGGCATCTTAAAAATCCGGCCACGTGATAGTCGCCGGATTTTTATTGGCCGTCATTTCTGACAGACAACAAAAAAGCATGCACATTGCTGTGCATGCTTTTGTATGCATACGTCCCGTATTACGTAAACAGCTGACGTACTGGTAACTCCGCTCGTGTGAACTCCGCTGTGAGGCCATTCACCACATGCTCTGGTACGCCTTGCGTCATGTTTTGCAGGCGGTTAAACACGCTGATCAACGCTTGCAACTGGTCATCGCGGTAATAGTATCCATTCTGCTCCAGCACAGCCAGCGTCAGGCTGCCAATATTGGTTGGCGTGCTGGCGTGTGGTTTACCGCAACTACGCACTCGGTGCAGCGTGAGGAACAGGCCGCGCAGGGCCACAAAAGCCACTGGCAGTGGAATCGCAAAGTCCCATTCCAGGTCAAAGAAATGGCCCTGCCCGGCTTTGTCCATCACAAAATTGGTCGGCGTCGCATCAAAATACTGAGAAGGCAGCAACGTGGAATACCCGGCAAATTCCGGCAAGGTTTTGCCACCAGTCTGGGCGGCGGCTTCCAGACCTTGCAACCAAGGTGCAGCCCAAGCCGCCAAGTCTTCCACACGCCAGCCAGGACGGTTCATCAACTGCGTCAGTTTGTCCATCCACAACTGGCCGCCATGATAAGGCGCATGCTCCCAATCGGCTTGCAGCAATTGCGCTGTTTCGCCGGTATTACGTGTACGCGTTGCCAAGCCTTGTGCATCATGCACAAACTGGGTTTCCTTGCTAAACACGGCCTGGCGCTGGCAGCCATAATGCGCTGCCAAGACATCCGGATGCAGTTTGCCAGACTGGCGTTTCGGATAAGCCACGAACATAAATGAGTTAGCGACATCTTCCACCAGGTTGTTACGTGCAATCACCTGCCAGGCGTTTTCCAGTGAGAATGTTGGGTGACGTGGCGATTGTCTGTCATGGACCACAGAGCCTGCTGCCAGGGCGCCAACATCCCAGCCAGCTGCACGATGCGCCTGGTTAAAGCCTTCCGGGTAAATCACGCTGACTGGTGTTTTGTAGTCAGGCAATGGTACATAGAGTTCTGTGGTTTCAAAACCGGCGCTACGGATCAGGGCGTCCAGCTCTACACGGCCGAACGTGATCGGGCTGGTAGTGCTATAGGAGTCATTAATCCCATACATGACCTGTCCCATATGGTCTTCAGGCGCACCGCAGAAATACTTGAGGCCAAGCTGGTTTTCAATGGCCACAATCAGCATGCCATCCTCTTTGAGAAATGACTTGGCGGTTTGCAGCAAGAAACGCAAAGGATCCGCTTCTTTCACATAGACCTGCGCATATTCAAGCACGCCGATCAGGGTCACGACATCAAATTTCTCGTCAGTTTCAAACGATTGGATCAGGTCAGAGTAAATTGTCACATTGTTGAGATCGGCACAACGCTGGCCAATCACGCGCGCACGGTTCGGGCTGCCTTCCAGCGCCACCACTTCGCCGCCCAGCTCGCCAAGGAAGCGCGTAATCGCGCCGCAACCGGCGCCCAGCTCCAGTACCTTACCGTTAGCAATCTTGTCCGCAAACGGGCGCAGCAAATTGGCACGTTGCGAAGTCAGGTGGTAGTAGCTTGGCCAGTCAGTGGCTTTAGCCGCCAGTTCGCTGGAGAATACGCTTTTGTCACGTGACTGGCGGATCATGTCATACAGGCGTTGTTCGGCATTGCCAACATCCTGGTAACCAAACGCCTCAGTCTGCGCGCGCTGGTAGAAGTTATCTTCAGTACGGTAGATATACGGCCCTTTGCGAACCACATCAGCGGCAGGCGCTGACTGGCTGTATTGGTGTTGCAGCGCATCGGCATCGGCGGCAGCCAGGCCATTCTGGCGGGCAAACGTGATGACATCCAGCACCTCATTTCTTGGCGCGGTGAGTGACAGCACTTCTATATAGGCCTGCCAGTAGGCAGGTTGTTGCGGCGCCAGGATCACAGCTTGTTCCAGCAACGGCAAGACCTCCTCTGCCTTGCCCGCTTGCTGCGCCAACAAGCCTAGCTGGAAATACGTTGCTGCGTGCTTGTCGTCTATGCGCAAGATTTCCTGATAAAAGCTCATCGCCTGCGCCAAGTCGCCTTTTTCCTGCATTTGCAGCGCCAGCTGAAACACTTCAGCAATCGAGTCGTGCAGTGTGTTAGCTTGTGGGTTAAGTGTTGTATTCATAGAGATACCTTTATCAGAGGGTTCAGTCGCGCCCGGCGCAACAGAAGGTTCTTTCAGCGTTAAAGAAGGAATAGCAAAACTGCTCGCAGCCTGCCCCTGGCACCAGCGTTGCCACATCTGCCGCAGTGCCTGTGACAGAGCCTGCGCCAAGGGTGCCGCTTGTGCCAGCGGAGACTGCGTAAAACGGGCGCGCATAGTGGCGCGTAAATCAGCCAGTGCCTGCAGGTCAGACAACACCTGCCCAGCCTGTTGTACATAGTGCGCTGGGCTTGCTGCGGCATAGTCATTCAAGCCAAGATGCTGCATCAACGCCATGGCCCCACGGCTGGCCAGGCGGTCACCGGCCACACATAGCGTAGGCACGCCCATCCACAAAGCGTGGGCGGTGGTGGTCACGCCATTAGACGGGAAAGTGTCCAGGCAAATATCGACTAAATGATATTGCTGTAAATAACTCAGCATATCGGTACGGGCATAAAACGATAAACGGTCTGCAGTAATGCCTGCCTCGGCAAACCATTGCTGCACATGCGCGCAGGCACCTGCCTCTGCCATGCCACCCAATACCATACGGCTGTCTGAGAAAATCTGCATCACTGCAGCCCATTGCTGCACCGTGGCCTGGGTAATTTTGTTGGGACGGTTAAAGCAGCCAAAAGTGATATAACCATTGCTGAGCGCAGGCAAGACATTGACGGCTGGTGCCTGTGGATGCGGCACAAATGGCGCATTCACCGGTAATTGCACCAGTTGCTCGGTAAACTGCTGGTCAAACTGCCCGGCTGGCAACAACGCTCTGTCAGCCAGGTAATAATCTATAGATGTCAGGCCTGTGGTATTCAAATAGCCTAACCAACTGGCCTGCACAGGTGCTGGTTTTCTAGCAAACGTCAGTAAGCGGTTGCCGGAAGTGTGCCCGGACAAATCGATCAGGACATCAATCTGGTCTTGCCTGATGGTCTCTGCCAGTGCTTCATCGGATACGCTTGAAACCATGCGCCATTGTTTGAAATACTGACGCATCTCGGCAGTGACTTCGTCCTCCAGTGCGTAATTGGCATAGGCAAACAGTTGCAATGTGCTGTCCTGCGCCAACGCAGGCAACAATGGCAACAGGAAATGCGCCACTGAATGTGCACGCAAATCGGCGGACACCAAGCCTACACGCAGTGGACGTGCTGCATCACGCGTATTGCTGTGCGGCTGCCAATTGGCTTTTAACGGCGCCTCATAGAGTGCGGCGTAAGCGGTATGCGCCTGTAACAAAGCCTCGTTATCCACGTGGGCGGCATGCGTCATACAAAACAGCAGATTGCTGAAGCAATCGGCATATTGCGGCTGTATTATCAGCGCCTGTTTAAACTGCTTGATCGCTTCATCCACCTCGCCCAGGTCCTTGAGCACAATCCCCAGATTGTTATACGCTGCGGCGTAGTCTGGTTTCAGGTGTATGGCTTGGGCAAAGGCATCTGCCGCGGCCGTGAGGTCATTTTGTGCCTTGAGCACCAACCCATAGTAGCAATGCTCTTCGGCGCTTTGATGATTCAACGCAAGCGCCTTACCGGCCGCTACGCGGGCATCTTTCTTCTGGATCATCAATACGTCAGACAACATCTTCCAGCCACTCAGCCAGGCAGGATATTGCTGCAATAGCGTGTGCAATTCGCTTTCCATTTGTGCATATTGCTGTTGTTCAAATAATGCCAGCAAGGCTTGCTGTATTTGATCAGACGGCTGTGCAGCGAGCGTTTGCACTGGCAACTGCCAGTCCTGAATCAGCGCGTGTAAAGCCTGGGTATGCTGGCCATTATTCATGGCTTGCGTGAATACCTGCTCCAGCTCAACTGCTGCATCGCTGTGTTTAAGTGCCGTCAGGTAGCTGCTTAACAACTGCCACTGTGCTGGGGCCAGCGCATACGCCTGCGCCAGCAAGCGCAATGCCTCTGCTGGCTGTTGGTTCTGCCAGTAAATCAGGCCCAAGTTATGAGTCGCAAGTGCATGCTGGGCATCTACCGCCAGAATCTCCTGGTAAAGCTGTGTGGCGGTTACAAAGTCACCCTGCTGCTGTGCGTGCAAAGCCAGGTCAAATACCTCGGACATGGCAGCCTGCATCGCTGGAGATGTAGTCTGTGCTACTGGCGTTGCCTCCCATTTTTGGTGGTAACTCAAATAGGTTTCGCGCCAGCGTGCACTACCAAACGCGCCGCCGCTTTGATGTGTCATGCGCACTGGCCACACGCCTAGTTTCAACCCGGCACGTGTCGCCGTGCGACAAAAATCCAGGTCATAAAAATGAAACTCAAACTGCTGATCAAAACGCACACCGCTTTGTAATAAGGTTTGTTTATGCGCGGCCAGGAATACGCCATCCATAAGCTGGCACTCGCCAGACACATCGCCATAACTGGAGGCCGGGCCAAAGGCATGCTGACTATGGCTGACGGCGCCGCGCAAGTATTTGGCATCGTCCCAGGTGAATTGCAAATCGACAAAGCACCAGCCAGGCTGACCGGGCTGTATACGGGCATTGCCCGCAATACCAATCACATCATAGTGATCCAGCCCGCGCAGTATGGTCTGCACAAAGGTGTTTTCATCCAGCCAGACATCGTCGTGGATCAATACCAGCAATGCCTGGTCCGGCGCAGCGGCAATCGCTTCGTTAAACACTTGCGACAAGCCGCGTGTATTTTCATAAGCCACCACTGGCATCAGGCGCTTGTCCTGCTGCATATGGCGCTTGAGAGAACGGCCAAGCGCTGAGTCACGCCAGAAAGCTTCTTCTGTCATGCGAGTGGCACTGACTACCCACACTGGTTGCTCACTGCTAAAAGCGTCCTGTACTGGCGATTCAGCCAGTAATTGTTGTGGCTTCAGCTGCAACAGTGCCTGTTGCCATAATTTGAATAGTAATTGCTCAAAGTCCCGGGCAAACTGCTCGGCATTCATCAATGGCGAAACCAACACTTGTTCACGCAGTTGCGCACGCAATATGGCCAGGGTATCCAGATCACTGGTCAAGGCAATCGCTTTGCTCACGTATTCCTCACGGCTGGTGGCTACCCAGCCAGCCAAACCCACGCAATGCATAAAGCTGGCACCCTGGCGGGCAATCAATGTGTCGCCCAGCAAGGTCAGCGTTGGGACGCCCATCCATAAGGCTTCACACGTCGTCGTGCCGCCAGTGAAAGGGAAAGTATCCAGGATCACATCAATCTGGTGATGGTTACGCAGGTATTCATCTCTGGGCACCATGCCATGCAAAGTGCAACGCTCAGCAGAAATGCCATATTGCTGCAATCTAGCAAGCGCTTCTGCACGCACCAGGCCATCATTAAAGGCTTTGCTTTGCCAGAACAGTTTGGCCGTTGGCAAGGCCTGCAAGACCCCGCCCCAACAAGACAGTACGTCATCGCTTACCTTGCTGTAGTTTTGAAAACAACCAAAAGTCACCACACCACTGGCTAACGCGGGCAAGTCATTCACAGCAATCTCAAACGGCGGCGCCGTGAAGCACATACGCGTATGTGGCATGTGCACGACTTGCTCGGTGAACTGGGTCGCCACCTGCGCATCAATACTCACCGGATCAGCGATGACATAATCCATCACCGGTAAACCCGTGGTGCCCCAATACCCCAGCCAGGTGGCCTGAACAGGCGCGGGTTTGTGGGCGAAAATCGGCAGGCGCGTGCCACCAGACAGGCCGGATAAATCCAGCAGGATATGTATCCCATCTTCACGAATCTGTTTAGCGGCCTGCGCATCGGTCAGCCCGGCCAGAGAGCGCCACTGATTGCATAAATCTTTGAGCTCGTGCGAAAACGCATCTTCACGGCCATCGGTCGAGTAACCATAAATCTCCAGGCGGCTGGCATCAAATGCCTGCAACCATTGGTGCAGGAAATAGCCTACCGGATGTTTACGCAAATCAGCCGATACCAGGCCGATACGAATACGCTGCTCTTGCGCATGGACATGCCAGCTGTCGTACGGCGTCACTTCGTGCATCATGGCGGCACCTAAGCTGTGGGCGTAGTCTAGGCTTTCTTCCGCAGGCAGGGTATTGCTGTAACTATTGGCAAACAGCAGGTTTCTGAGCGCCATCATATGGGTAGGCTCAATCTGCAAGGCTTGTTTCAAAGTTGCAATCGACGTTTCAATCTGCCC
This sequence comes from Methylophilus sp. QUAN, assembly GCF_015354445.1. Classification (GTDB taxonomy): domain Bacteria; phylum Pseudomonadota; class Gammaproteobacteria; order Burkholderiales; family Methylophilaceae; genus Methylophilus. The sequence goes on along the minus strand of NZ_JADKYT010000002.1, from coordinate 493,458 downwards.
CATGTCCAAATAAACATTGGCCAGGTTGATATACCCAGGCATGAACTCAGGCTTGATGCGCAGTGTTTTTTCCAGGCAGGCAATTGCTTCGGTATACCGGCCCAGCATGCGCAAACTGATACTGTAATTGCTCAAGATACTTTCTGACTCAGGCAACTGCGCTAATGCCTGTTCACAATACACACACGCTTTGTCATAAGCGTTCCTAGCATTTTCAATCAAGCCAAGATTGCCCAGCACATAAGGATTGTCCGGATCCAGCGCCAGCGCCTTCAGGCAATAATTCTCAGCCTCACCGTATAACTGCTGATTCAGCATCTCGGTGGCCAGGTTATTCAGCGTCTCCGCACTCACCTCTTGCGCCTGCATGATTTGATCAATATAGGCTTGGTACTCCCTGGTGCGGTGCGTCACGCGATAAAGTTTGGCCAGATTTTTAAGCAGTGATAACTCGGTTGGATTCAGTGCCATGCCCGCTAGCAACCACTGCTCAGCTTCTTCCACGTCACCATGTTTCAGGTATAAGGCACCCAGGTAGCTGTAGGCCTCAACATAGTCTTTTTGAATCGCAATCGTTTGCTGATAGGCAGCAATCGCTTCGGTCGTATTGCCAAGTTGATCCAGTGCCAACGCCATATTGAAAAAAATCACGGCATTGTCAGGCTCAATTGCCACCGCCTCGCGATAGTATTGAATCGCCTCCAGGGGTTTATCAGCCTCATGCAACAAGGTCGCCAGTTCAAAATTGACTCGGCCATCCTGCTGGTGAATATTCAATCCCCGGCGCAGTAGCTTTTCCGCCTCTTTTACTTGCCCTGCTTGCTTGAGCACACTGGCCCAGTTGGCATAGGCTTGGCTAAACACCGGATTAAGCTTAAGCGTTTGCCGATAATATTTAATCGCCTGCGTCGTGTCTTGCAATTGCGCATACACGTTGGCCAGGTTATACAACACCTCGGCATCTTTCTTTAAACGCTTGCTCGCTTGCAAAAAAGCATCGGCAGCAAGCACCAATGCCTCTTGTTGCTGATAAAGGCTGCCTAATAACTTCCAGGCCAGGCCTTCTTCTGGAAACTCACGGGTGATTTTCTGCGCCAGGGTCAAACACTGCTCCCAGGCACCCTGTTTCCAGGCCTGGGTCAGCGCTTGCATCCAATAGCTGCAATCCTGCGTATTCACGGCAGTAGATTGCATATGGCCTGGCGAGAGTTTCATAAATAGAGAATTCCAAAAATTTTCTCTTATTATTCAAAACTCTCGCGCATTTGCATTGCTTAAAAAAAGCGGCAAAAACCAGCTATCTTCACTGTTCACTGAATGTATGAAACATACGTATTGCTTGCCAGCCCGCATAGATACTGGCATCGCAAGTCAATCCATGTTTTTTTTGTGACAATAGACTGGCAAAAAGATTTATTCAAGAATCAGGAAAGCATGCCGTAAACCTCACCCCAATAAAAAACCTCCGGCAATAGCGGAGGTTTTTTCGGCGGAGATTGTTTCTTAGGCTACGTGCTCCTGCGGTACGGCAATATCAGGCTCCCAACGCACCAGGCTATATAAATCACACTGCAAATAAGCGCACAGCTTATTCAGGTGATCGGTGCTGGCATTATAGGATTGATCTTTTAACATGCGATGCAAGGTCATGCGGCTAATCCCGCTGGCATCTGCAATTTCAGTGATGGTAATGGTTCTGCCCCACTCCAATTGTTTTTTAAGAATAACCGTCTTTAACTCTACGTAAATCACACAACTTCCTGACTTCAATGGTAATACCTGCTCGACACGAGAGACGAAACATCATCGACTCAGTGTAAAGATGGCTTTCTTGCATGTGTTGATTGACATCAACCCTGGTTGAAAAGTGCTACCAGCCACACACGACCAGATCATTATACAATTTTATAAAGTGTTGACCATGCGTGAAATGACGCAGACAAGGTAATTTTTAGGGGCACATTGCTAAACTTGGTTAACTTGCTAGGCGAGTATGCCAGCCGCATGTAGGATAAACCATACAAGTTTTATTCGCGCCGCAGGATGCAGCGCATGGCTTAAGTGGGCTATTGGCAGGGTAAAACCATTGAGATCATAATCAGCACATAATGATTAAAACAATCCAAAACATCAGGGGGTCACGTCATGGACTTAGATTTACTCAAAGGATACTTCTCGTTCTTTAGCACGGCTAAGCGGGCAGACGCAACCAATCACGCCCTAATGCAAAAATGCTATGACGAAGGCTTTCAAGCCTCTTCAGAAGGCTTGAAACACACAGAAAACCCCTATGCCGAAGGCAGCGAAGAAGCCCGCGCCTGGAGTCGCGGCTTCTGGGTGTGGTAAACGCTTATCTGGCGCCAACTTCATGCGCCGTTTGATTATTTGATAATACCTTCGCTAAATCCCGTGGCGCATCTTGCTGCTTGCGTGAGCCAAACAGATGGGAATACGCCCAAGTAAATTCAGCGCCCATCAGGAATATCTGCGCGGAGTAATAAATCCAGATTAACAGCGCAAGCAAAGAGCCCGCAGGCCCATAGCCACTGGCAAACGCACTTCTGCCAATATAAATACCGATCAGCCATTTACCCGCCGTAAATAATGCGGCCGTCATCGCGGCCCCAATCCAAACCTCGCTCCAGCGAATACTGACACGCGGCATGATTTTGTAGATCAACGCAAACATGCCTGTCGTTAATAAAAAGCCAAACACAACATTCACCACACCAGCAACGGCCAGCCATCCCGCAAAGACAGGCGACCACCATTTATTGATCGCAGATAAGCCCGCGCTAAAAACAAGCGAGACCATCAGCAAAAAGCCAATTCCCAGAATCATGCCAAATGATAACAACCTGGCACGTATCAAACTCCACACACCGCTGCTTATCCTGACCGGCGCCCTCCAGATACTATCCAGCGCAGTCTGCAATTCGCCAAAAACAGTGGTTGCCCCTACCAATAACAACACAATACCAATCGTGGTCGCAGTAATCCCCTCGGTTGGCTGGTTGGTGCTTTCTAGCAGATTTTGCACCACCAGTGCGCCCTGCTCACCTACCAGATGGGTCAATTGCGCATAAATTTCACCACGTGCCGCTTCTTGTCCAAAAATAATGCCGGCAAGGGAAATCACAATCAGCAATACCGGCGCAATGGAAAACATAGTGTAGTACGCTAAAGCAGCGCCCATACTTTGCGCACGGTCATCACGCCAGGCGGTAAAGGCGGCTTTACTTAATATCCAGAGTTGTTTGATTGTCATCTCGTTGCCCTGCTTTGTGAGCATTGTTCAATGATGATAAGGGTATAGGAATGGAACTACTCTATACATCAGACGGCACCGCACCATCCTGTCAGAAATCTCTGATCACAGGCGCTGGACTTCGAAGGAGTAGTTTGAAAGTGAAAAAATAAAAAACCAGCTTTTCAGCTGGTTTTTTTATTTTGGTGCCCGGAGCCGGAATCGAACCGGCACAGCCGTTAAGCCGAGGGATTTTAAGTCCCTTGTGTCTACCAGTTTCACCATCCGGGCGGCAGGTCAACAAGCTTTTTATTTTAACACTCTGTGCTACTTTGCGTAGCATCCAGAATGTGTGCTTGAGAGAAATTTGGAGCGGGAAACGAGTCTCGAACTCGCGACCTCAACCTTGGCAAGGTTGCGCTCTACCAACTGAGCTATTCCCGCATATTTGCTACATGAGACTGGAGGCGCGAGCCGGAGTCGAACCGGCCTAAACGGCTTTGCAGGCCGCGGCATAACCGCTTTGCTATCGCGCCAGAACCAACAACATAAAAACTTCTTATGTTAAAAAGGGAAAGCGGCGCTTTCCCCGAAATTTGGAGCGGGAAACGAGTCTCGAACTCGCGACCTCAACCTTGGCAAGGTTGCGCTCTACCAACTGAGCTATTCCCGCGTATTTCCTTACGTCATGTGTCGTAAAGAAGCTGGCATTTTAATGATTTTGAGACCGGTGTCAAGGACGATTTTGAAAATAATGTTTCTTTTTTATGATTGCTTTTTTAGATGGTTTCGCGTATTGCCGGCCAAGCTGCGCGCAAGTAGTAACCCATGGAAATCAAGGTCAGTAATGCGGCGATCACGATCAGCCATTCCCCCAGCCATTGCACATCTAACCCAAACAAAGGGTCATACCAGAGCAATAAGGTAATTGCGACCATTTGCGCAGCCGTTTTGACCTTGCCCACCATGGCCACAGCCACGTTGGCGCTTTTGCCTATGCTGGCCATCCATTCACGCAAGGCGCTGATCGCAATTTCGCGTCCGATGATAATCAACGCCACCACCGCGCCTGCGCGATTTAACTCAACCAGTACAATCAAGGCCGCAGCGACCATGAGTTTGTCGGCCACAGGGTCTAAAAACGCGCCAAATTTGGACATCTGGTGATATTTGCGCGCCCAGTAGCCATCCAGCCAATCTGTGAATGCCGCCAGGATAAACACACTGGCAGCGGTTAAGTTGACCCAGTGGGCTGGCAGGCCATCAGCGGTGACAGCATTGGCAGGCAGGTAAAAGATACCGACAAACACCGGAATCATGCCGATGCGCAACAAGGTAAGTATATTTGGGATATTCCACATGTTTATTCGTCTATGGATGCATACAAGGGCCATTTACCCGCGATTAATGCAAGCGGTCGTAAATGGTTTGAGCCAAGGCCAGGCTAATGCCTTCGACTTGGGCAATCTCGTCTATGCTAGCACTTTTTATCCCATCCAGGCCACCAAATCGCGTCAGCAAGGCTTTGCGGCGCTTGGCGCCAACGCCTTCAATCTCTTCCAGGCTAGAGGTAATTCTGGCTTTGGCGCGTTTTGCACGATGCCCCGTGATGGCAAACCGGTGCGCCTCATCACGAATTTGTTGTAACAAGTGCAAGCCTGGATTATCGGTAGGCAAGTTCAGCATTTCACCAGTGTCAGAGAAAATCATGGTTTCCAGACCAGGTTTTCGCTCCTCCCCTTTGGCAATACCGACCAATAAAATATCCTCCAGGCCGACCTCCTGCATCACTTCAATCGCCACGCCAAGCTGGCCTTTGCCACCATCAATAAAAATCAGGTCTGGCCGCTTGCCCTCGCCTGCGGCCACTTTTTTATAGCGGCGCGTCAATACATCGCGCATGGCAGCATAATCATCGCCTGGCGTGATGCCAGTGACGTTATAACGTCGGTATTCGCTATTCTGCATATCACCACGGTCAAACACCACGCAACTGCCCACCGTGGCCTCGCCCATGGTATGACTAATATCAAAGCATTCAATGCGCTCGGTATTCTCTGCCAGCTTGAGTGCTTCGCGTAATGACAGCAAGCGTGCCTGTTGACTAGCAGAGGTCGCCTGGCGCTGCTGCAAGGCCAGTTCGGCATTGGTTTGCGCCATTTTCAGCCAGACTTTTTTATCGCCGATGGCATTGGTCAGTACACGGATCTTGCGCCCGGACTGCTCGCTCAGCATGTCTTCAAATTCGGTTTTATCAATCTCGGCGCCACACACCAACAATGGCGGCGTATTTTGCGACAGGTAATACTGGGTGATAAACGCTTCTACCGTTTCGGCTAACTCTGCATCCTGGCTATTTTTAGGGAAAAAGCTCTTGTCACCCAAATGGCGGCCACCACGGATCATGACCAGGTTAATGCAATGCTGGCCCTGCACTTCTGCGCAGGCAATCACATCGGCATCGCTAACACTAAAGTCACTGACAAACTGTTTGGCCTGCACCTGACGCAACGCCTGGATACGATCACGCAAAATGGCCGCCTGCTCATACTCCATCGCCTCAGCCGCCACATTCATGCCATCCGCCAGAGAATCAATGACCTCACTGGTCTTACCTAACAAAAACATCGCGGCATGGCGTACATCACCGGCGTAATCCTCTTGGGAAATCAACTTCACGCAAGGCGCCGTACAACGGGCAATCTGGTATTGCAAACAAGGCCGCGAACGGTTGGCAAACACGGTGTTTTCGCAGGTACGCAATTTGAATACTTTTTGTAGCAGCTGTATGCTCTCGCGCACCGCTGGCGAACTCGGAAAAGGGCCGAAATACTGGCTGCCCTTGCGCTGCGACCCACGATGGAACGCCAATCTGGGATACGCATCGCCAGTCAACGCGATATAGGGATAAGACTTGTCATCGCGGAACAACACGTTGTAACGCGGCATCAAGCCTTTAATCAGGTTATTCTCCAGCAACAACGCCTCAGCTTCCGAGCGCGTCACCGTGGTCTCAATATTTGCAATCTGCGATACCATCATTTTGGTACGCGGACTGGCCAGGTTTTTATTAAAGTAGCTGGAAACCCGTTTTTTCAGGTCTTTGGCCTTGCCAACATAAATCACGGTATTTTCCGCATTCAGCATGCGGTAAACACCAGGCAAATTAGGCAGGTTTTTGAGGATGGGCTTGGGGTCAAACATGACGGCATTTTAGCACCAGATGTTTGCTCAAGTGACTCCCGTCAGATGATCAAGCTTGAAAGAAACTGTCAGCCGTTAAACAGCTATCAATTAATCATCTAGTGGTTCCCATTCCTTTCTCCATTGCTTAACGCTCTTTCCAGATTTGCTTAACGCCAATGGATAAAATCGTCGTCGATATCTTTTGCCGTTGTATAAGACAACTTCCCTGCTCTGCGCATCTGGATATCTCTGATCTAAACTCTCTTCCAACAGTTCATGCGCTGTGAAAGGTAAAAGCCCGCGACGTTTAAGGTCTTCTTCAATATGGCGAACCTTCTCTGCCGCCGCCTTAGCTTCCGCATCCAACGGATTAATGCAATTGACAGAATAGGCAGCCGACCATCGCTCGGCCACCTCATCAAGCGCTGCATTTGCCTGCTTCAAGTCTTCAATGGTGTGCATCATTTATCAACTTAATTGAAAAGCTCGCTTATCAAGATTGAGCTAACCTAAAAGCTCGCCACCAATCGCCCAGTCTTCGTATTCCACCTCTTCAAATACAATGTAGGTGTAATTCGCCGGTTTCTGGGCGTGTTTTTGCAGGGTTTCGGTGATTTCCTTGGCAATCAGTTTCTTTTGCTCTTTGGTCACAGAGCCTGCAAGTTTGACATTGACGTAAGGCATATTGACGCTCCTTTAATGAATCAAAAATAAATTAGTGGTGATGGCCGGATTTACCGCGATAGATGTCGCGGATAAGGTTGAGGGTGACCACTAATAACAGCAATGAAATCAGGATAGACAAAATCGGGTCTATGGTCATCCAGCCAGTGAAATAAATCACCACACCAGCGGCGACAGCAGTCACCGACCCGAGTAGATCACCCAGTACATGCAAAAATGCGGCGCGGTGATTCAAGCTGGCATCGCCGCCGTGATGCTCGTGCTGGTGATGCATATGCTTGGCCACAAACAGGTTAACCAGCAAACCCACGAGCGCGATCACACTCACATAGCCACCAGCCACTGACACTGGATGTTTGAGGCGCTCGATGGCTTCGATGACAATGCCTGCTGTCACCAGCAACATGGAGACAGCATTGACCATGGAGACGCGAAGCTCGGTTTGCTGCGACGCCGGGTGACCGGTACGTGCCCTGTGCGCGGCCCACATGGCCAGGCCGAGTGCCAGCACGTCAAACAACATATGCCAGGCGTCACTGAGCAAAGCCAGCGACTGGGTCCAGATGCCGCCGACAAACTCTACAACTGTGAATAGTGCAATGGCCAGGAAAGGGATCCAGAAAGGATTGCCATGTGCATGGTCATCATGGCTATGGTCGTCATGAGAGTGCTGGTCATGCGTAGCGTGATCGTGTGCGCAATCTTCATGTGAATGATTGTGCGCATGCGTGTGTTCGGTGTGTGTTTGACTAGGTTTCATGCTTGCATGCTAATGCAAGTTACCCGGTTTTCACAAGAGCGCGCAAACTTTGTAGCTTATAATGGCGGCTTATTGAGAATATATGCATGCTAAGTTACCGTCACGCCTTTCACGCTGGCAACCACGCCGACGTCTTGAAACACTGGATTTACAGCCTGGTGCTGGATTATTTTAACCAGAAAGATAAAGCTTACTGGGTCATAGACACCCACGCGGGCGCGGGTCTTTATCGTCTCGATAGCGCGATAGCCAACAAAACCGCGGAATATGTGGATGGTATCCAGCGCCTGCAACAAGGCCAGCCGCCCGAAATTTTTGAGGGTTATTTGCAGGCAGTGGCAGATGCAGGCCAAGGTGACGCGAGTCTTTATCCTGGCTCGCCTTGCATTGCCAGCCAGTTTTTAAACGCAGCCGACAAATTACGCTTATTTGAACTGCACCCAGCCGACGGTGCACTGCTTGAACAACAGTTTGCAGCGCAAAAAAGACAAGTCTCGATACAGCAGAAAGATGGGTTTGAAGGCATTAAAGCCTGCTTGCCGCCACCTACCAAGCGCGGCATCGTGTTGATAGACCCGCCTTATGAGGTGAAAGATGACTATGCACGTGTGGTTGACTGTATTAAAGACAGTTTAAAACGCTTTGCCACCGGCACTTACCTGATCTGGTATCCGCGCCTGCAACGGCCTGAGCCACAGCAAATGATAGACAAGCTGCGCAGCCTGAATACAGATTATCTGCATGTGACGCTAGATGTACAGCAACCGTCAGCGGATGGCTTTGGCATGTATGGCAGCGGCATGTGGGTGATTAACCCGCCATGGACGCTGCGGCAGTCTGTAGAGCCACATCTGCACTGGCTAGCAAACACCTTGGCACAGGATGCAGGCGCACAAGCGGCTTGTGAAGGCCAGCAACGCTGACTAGTCACTAGTAGCGGATACGCGTGCGCCGCTGCGGATCAGACTGATTATTGATGGTCACACTAAACGCGTTGACCGCAATCGTTTGCCGGGTAGCGGTCTGGATACGCACACGCCACTCACCCGCAGTGAGGTTGGTTTTGTAGGTATATCCGCGGTAGCCACTGTCGCGGCCGCCAGTGAGTGAAAAACCAGGCATGGAGACACTCACCCACTCACCCTTCACTTTTTTCTGCCAGTCATGCAGCAGCTTGGTGTGCAAGCCTTGCGGCGCAAACACCGCTGAAAAACACACCAGCTTTTGCCCGGGTTGCAGGTAAAAATGATCGCTGTCGACACGCCAGAACTGCCACCAGGGCGATTTCTCAACGGTCATCCAGTAACCTTCAGGTGACTTTTCCAGGTCATAAGCGACAACCACGGCCTGTTTAACCAATGGCACAGGCGGAATCATGTCTGCGCGGTAAGCCAGCATCAGCAAACCGGCAATCACCCACACCGGCCAGATACGGCCTGCATGATGCGGCGCGCGCTGATACAGCACATAAGTCACGGTCGCGCCCAGCACGGTGCTCAAATAAAACCAGGCAGCATGCACGCTGCCAAACAAAAACGGAAAAGCAAAGTTACACCACAAAATCGTGCACAGACCAAACATGCTCCAGCACAAACTGAGGCGACGATATTCGCCCTCCATAAACTCATTGGCTACCAGCAATACACCCAAGACCAGTGTGACGACCCACGCCAGGCCATAACTGGAGCTTTTAAAATAAAGGATGAACAAGGCGCTCAGCAGGCTGCCGAATAAAAACTGTAATATCCAGTAGGGCCAGTCCTGTACAGTCCAGCGTGAGAGTTTACTTTGTAACCACTGCCAGCTTAACAAACGCTCGCCCATACGCCTGACCGAAGAGGAAGGCTCAGCCAACTGGTACATCAGTAACGCGGCCAGTAATAAATACCCGGCAAAAATCGCCATGTCGGACAGCGCAACTTTTTTGCCTATGGTAATGGCATCCCAGACAAAGCCGCCGATAAAAAAGGAAATCGGCAACACCATGCGGCTACGCGCCAGCCAGCGCGACAATCTGGAAGGCTGTTCAGTCTCAATAGGGTTAGTCATGCAGATAAATCGATAAAAAGGTCAGAATATCGGCATTTTTATCACAGATGCCGTCAACCATACTATTATTTTGGGTTGCCAAAAGTAAACTTCCTTTGATAATCAAATCGAGCCTGCTAAAATTTAAGTTATCTTAAGAAAAGTCCGTTAACTATCAATATAGGTTAGATTCCCCATATAGATTAGATTTTTCCTGCGCCAGTACCGAGTAAGCGTATAACCCTGAACATGATTGAGCATGCGAGATTTAGTTAGACAGTTAAAGCAGAAAGTGACAGAAATAAAGTCTATCAGTTATGAAACTGAGCAGGCTCTTATCCGTGTTGTTTTCGTTAGTTTTATCACACTCTACCTTCTGGTCAATCACAGCAGTTTTGAGCCCGTATTACTTTGCCTGATTTATCTGTGCCTGGGCTTTCTGATGTTATACAACATCCTGCAGAATCCGCAAAAAAATGAAAAGCGCCAGTGGACGGCGATGATCATGGACATCACCGCCACCTCGCTTGAACAGATGATTTCGGGTTCAATGGCTGGCGTGTTTATTGGCATTTACCTCTGGCTTATCATCGGCTATGGCTTGCGCTATGGCACCAAGTTTTTTAAAGGCTGTTATGTCTTCAGCCTGATTGGCTTTAGCCTGACCCTCTATTTAAATCCCTACTGGAACCAGCACCAGCATTTAGCTTATGGCTTTTTACTGACCTTGCTATTGATTCCGCCGCATGCCTTACGTCTGCTGGTTAGCTTAGAAAAAGCCACCAAGGAAGCAGGACAAGCCAGTGAGGCAAAAACCAATTTCCTGTCCAATATCAGCCATGAAATGCGCACCCCGCTGAACGGCATTATTGGTGCCAGTGAATTAATCGCCCAAACCAAGCTGGATAGCAAACAATCTGAACTGCTTAAAATGGTAGGCACCTCTGCCTCCAGCCTGAAAAAGCTGATTAATGACGTACTGGATATCAGCAAAATCGAAAAAGGCAAAGTGGAGCTGGAAGAAATCACCTTCTTCCTGCCGGACCTGATCCAGCGCCTGCAATTGATGTTCCAGATTGAGGTCGAACGCAAACAGTTATGGCTCAGATTTCACCTTGACCCGCTGGTCGAACGCCATTACGTGGGCAGCATGCATCACCTCGAGCAGGTGTTAACTAACCTGATTGCCAACGCCATTAAATTTACCCAGCACGGAGGGGTTGATGTTGTGGTTAGCGTGATGCAGGGGCATGCCGACATGAGCAAGCTCAGCTTCCGTATTCGCGATACCGGTATCGGCATTAAAAGCGACGCCCTGCCATTGATTTTTGATAGCTTCACCCAGGCAGACAGTAGCATTACCAGACGCTATGGTGGCACCGGTTTGGGCACGTCTATTGCCAAACAGCTGGTTGAAGTCATGGGCGGTAAAATAAGCGTCACCAGCCAGGAAAATGTTGGCACGACCTTTGTGGTGAGCCTGCCGTTGCTACATGCAGTTGCGCCTGCGCCGCAGGCGATCAACGAAATCAACCTGGATAGCCAGTCAAATGTGGTGCCATTAAGCAGCCACACTAAATTCCGTAAAAAAATTCGCGTGTTGATTGCGGATGACAATGTGGTCAACCGCTTGATCCTGAACGAAACCCTGCAAAGAATGCACTGCGTGGTCAAAGCAGTAGACAACGGTGATGCCGCGCTGGACGCATTGGAACATCATCAGTTCGACTTGATGATCCTCGATTACAACATGCCGGAAATGAACGGCCTTGAGGTGTTTAACATCCACAATGCCCTGCCTGGCAGCAAACCGATCAGGACCGTGATTCTGACGGCTGATGCGACTAAAACCACGCAAGACCGCTGTTTACGCGCCGGTGTGTATCAAGTATTGACCAAGCCTGTGGTTTCAAGACAAATCCAAAGCCTGATCGAAGCCATCGCCAGCACGATTGAAACTGAACAGGTCGCGCAAGTGGCGCCTATCAGACGTAGAAAACCTAAAAACACAACCGCAGAGCCAGCAGCAGCCACGCCTGTGGCACCCGCATTTATTGATTCAAGATCACCTGATTCGCCGATGAGGGCTGCCAAACCGGCCTCTACGCCTGGCCCCAAAATCGCCAGCATCAGCCCAACCGTTGAACCATTGCTGGATGATGACCGCATGGCACACCTGTTAAAACTGGGTGGCGGCGAAGCATTCCTGCACAAACTCATCACAGAGTTTATTGACTCCACCGACGTCTTGCTGCGCGCGCTGGGTAAAGCAAGCCTTGATTTAAACTTCGAGCAAGTTCATAAACTGGCGCATGAGTTGGCTGGTGAATCGGCCAACATGGGCCTGATTCCACTTAGCAAACTCAGCCGCCATTTACTGGGGTTGAGCATGGAAGATGCCCAGACTATTTCCGGCCTCTATCAGGCCGTCGCAGACTGCTACGAAGAGACGCGCACGCAACTGCAACAACATCGCAGCAAACTCTCTTCCAAACGTTCTCATAAATAGCCGGGCACCTGCGCTGCTACACACTACTGATTCACTGCCATATGATGGTCTATTGGCAATACCAGCGGCTGTTGTGGCGCAACGTCACTCACCTGCGCTTCATTAGGGAACAAGCGTGACTGGGCGCGATAAAAGCGATCCATCACCTTCAAGTCCCGCTCTGTCAGCCGCAAGGCATTTTCCACCCACACATCAACAATATCCTTGAGCTCATCGTAAGTTAAAGGATTGATTCTCGCCTTGGCCTTCTGCGCCGACAAAAAGCCTTCTGCGCGTTTGTTATTTTTATGGATGAAGTCCTGCACAGCCTGCTCGCCTTCCCCTTCTTCAACCACGATGTCAATCAGCCCCATTTGCAGGCACTCTTCAGCCGTGTAACGCTCGCAACCGAGAATCATTTTATCTGCCACTGCAATCCCCGCTTTGCGTGCAATAAAGCTGTAAGCACCCATGCCTGGAATCATGTTAAAAAATAGCTCTGGAAAGCAGAATACGGATTGTTTTTCAGCAATCAGCACGTCACTGGTCATCGCAGCTTCGATGCCAGCACCCAGCACCTCGCCTTGCAACAGTGAGATTTTAGTCACGTGATCCAGCTGAAAACGGAATGCACGCTGGGCTACCACATCAATACTCAGCTTGGCATAGGCCTGCAATTGCGCCCTGTCCTGCTGACGGATCGCAGCAGCCATTTTTTGCAAATCACCGCCCATATTGAAATAGCCTAGCGTGGCGGATGCAAAGACAGAATAACGGATGGGCAACACGGTGTCGGCATCAGCCTGGACATAACCGCCACTACGCTGGATATCAGCATGGTGCTCGTGTAAGTTCATGAGTAGCTCATGATTAATGCAGGGAATGCGCTGTGGTTGGTGTATATAACTCCATAATGCCTGTTGCTCTGCATCAAAACGGCAAAATACCTGACCGTAATCATGTGACAGCAAACGTTGTTGATAGTTAACCAAGCCTTGTTCGAACGGTTTCATGAACTTCTCCTTTGACATTGAAAATGTATTGAATGAATCAGTGGTATTGACGTGCCGGTAAAGCGAGTCGTTGACGTCAGCAAATACATCATAATCAAAACAGAAGGTGGGGGTGAGCAGGCCTCTCAGGTTTTACAGTTGCAAGGATATGTCCTGTCCTAAAAACAACAAAGGGGGCACACGCCCCCTTTGCTCTTTACTCAGGTGATTAACAACCGTTAGGCTGTTTCTTTAATTGGAATAATTTTTTTCACGTTTTCCAAAGAGCCAGCGTACTGCGTCATCTGGTTAAAGTTGAGATACTTGTAGATCTCAGCCGTATTGGTCAGCTTGCTACCCAGGGTATCCATGTACTCTTGCATGGTTGGCATACGGCCCAGCTTGGCACATACGGCCGCCAGCTCGGCAGAGCCCAGGTAAACACGTGCGTCTTTACCCATACGGTTATCAAAGTTACGCGTAGAAGTCGAGAAGACGGTGGCCTTGTCTGCGACACGTGCCTGATTACCCATGCACAAGGAGCAGCCTGGCACTTCAGTACGCGCGCCAGCAACGCCAAAGGTAGAGTAGACGCCTTCTGCACGCAGTTGTGCTTCATCCATACGGGTAGGCGGCGCAATCCACAAACGGGTCGGAATACCACCGGCGCCTTCGAGCACTTTACCGGCGGCACGGTAATGACCGATATTGGTCATGCAGCTACCAATAAACACTTCGTCAATTTTGTCACCGACTACCTCAGACAATGGCTTGATATCATCCGGGTCATTCGGGCAAGCCACCAGTGGCTCTTTAATATCGGCGAGATCAATTTCGATCACATGCGCATATTCGGCATCGGTGTCTGGTTGCAGCAACTCAGGTTTTTCCAGCCAGGCTTTCATGCTGGCAATACGGCGTTCCAGTGTCCGTGCATCGGCATAGCCATTTTCGATCATGTTCTGCATCAGCACGATGTTAGAGTTGAGGAACTCAATGACGGGCTCTTTATTCAGCAACACGGTACAACCGTTAGCTGAACGTTCGGCAGAGGCATCTGCCAGTTCAAATGCTTGCTCAACTTTCAAGTCAGGCAAACCTTCGATTTCAAGTACACGGCCGTTAAATACGTTTTTCTTGCCTTGTTTGCCGACGGTCAGCGTGCCTTCCTTGATCGCAGCATAAGGAATCGCATTGACCAAATCACGCAAGGTGATGCCAGGCTGCATTTCACCTTTAAAGCGCACCAAGACAGATTCCGGCATATCCAGCGGCATAGCACCGGTGGCTGCGGCAAACGCCACCAAGCCAGAACCTGCCGGGAAACTGATACCGATCGGGAAACGAGTATGTGAGTCACCACCAGTGCCTACGGTATCAGGCAAGATCAGGCGGTTCAGCCAGGAGTGAATCACTCCGTCACCGGCGCGCAAACTGACGCCACCGCGGCTGGACATAAACTCAGGCAGCTCATGTTGCAGCTTGATGTCGACTGGTTTCGGGTAAGCCGCCGTATGGCAGAAACTCTGCATGACCAAGTCAGCACTAAAGCCCAAGCAAGCCAACTCTTTCAGCTCGTCACGCGTCATGCCGCCAGTCGTATCCTGTGAACCAACCGTGGTCGCTTTGGGTTCGCAGTAAGTCCCAGGGCGCACCCCCAAGCCTTCAGGCAGGCCACAGGCGCGACCGACCATTTTTTGTGCCAGTGTGTAGCCCTTGCCAGTCTCTTTGGCCGGAACGGATTTGATAAAAGTATCGGTGTCGCCCAAGCCTAACGCCTTACGCGCATTAGCCGTCAGGCCACGACCGATAATTAGCGGAATACGGCCACCCGCGCGTACTTCGTCTAGCAAGGTGACTGGGTTCATTTCAAACGTAGACAGCAACTCGCCTGCTTCATTGAATACCTTGCCTTCAAACGGCTTGATCACAATCACGTCGCCAGTATTCAATTTGGACACGTCGCACTGCAATGGCAAGGCGCCAGAGTCTTCCGCCGTGTTGAAAAAGATAGGGGCAATTTTGCTACCGATGACCACGCCACCCGTCCGTTTGTTGGGGATAAACGGAATATCGTCGCCCATCCACCACTGCACGGAGTTAATCGCTGATTTACGGGAAGAGCCGGTACCGACCACGTCGCCGACATAAGCCAATGGCAAGCCTTTTTGCTTGAGGCTTTCGATAACGCTTAAACCGTCGGTCATGCGGTTGATCAGCATGGCTTTTGCGTGCAATGGAATATCCGGGCGGCTCCAGGCATCTTGCGCCGGGCTCAGGTCATCAGTGTTGGTTTCGCCATCCAGCTTGAATACAACAACTTTGATTTCTGCGGCCAGTGCTGGCTTGCTGGTAAACCATTCGGCATTCGCCCAGGCCGTCATCAAGGTTTTGGCGTGCGGGTTACCGGCTTTCACCTTGGCATCCACATCGTGGAAAGCATCAAACATCAGGATAGTGGTCGACAAGGCTTTGACCGCATGGGCTGCCATCGGCGTATCCAGCAAGGCCACCAAAGCCTGCACATTGTAGCCACCTAGCATGGTGCCCAGCAGTTCAACCGCCCGTTCTGCACTCACCAATGGCGAGCTGGCTTTTGCGTTGGCAACGTCTGCCAAAAATGCGGCTTTGACATACGCTGCCTGGTCAACGCCTGCCGGAATACGATTTTCAAGCAAATCGACCAGCAAGGCTTCCTGGCCCGCAGGCGGGGCTTTCAGCAATTCGACCAAAGCAGCGACTTGTTCTGCATTGAGGGGTAAAGGAGGCAGGTTTTGCGCAGCGCGCTCTTTAACGTGGGTATCGTATGCTTGTAACATGATGTGTAGGCTCTATCAATAAAACAAAGTCGGGGAATGGGCCAGTACTGTTTTCTGATTAAAAAACTAGCGATTGGCCGCGAGGATCTCTTCTCGCTTGATTATAATCCAGTCCACTCACCAGAATGTTAACTGCTTGTAACATTCCGGCAATTGATGAAAATGACAGCCGCCCACAGCAACAAAACAACACTGTCACGTGCGCTTAGCGCGTACTGTCTCCATATAACTCTTTGGCAAATGGCGTGCTGCAACTCTTACCGTAGGCAGACGATTCCCATTTATCCAGCAATTCTTTCTGGTAGCCTTTACCATGCTGTTTTTCCAGGTAGGCCCGTACTTCAAACACATCGGCAAAACCGTTGTGGTCGGTATCCATCAAGGCGACCTGATCTTCCAGCGTGGGCCCGCTATAGCGGCCAGTGCTATCCGTAAAATATTCCAGCGCAGACTCGGCATGCGCAGGCAAACCCAGACTCATGGCCAAACCAGCCACGAAACCCATTACCCCAGTGTTTATTTTTATCATACTCACTCCATTTTGACGCTTAGTAGTATGACGTATCTTTCACCAATTCGTGCGCAGTCTCAGTGATTGCGCTCACATTACTGGCGGCGATTAAACGGCTTGCAAGGCAATGGTTTTCTTCCACTGTGCCGGGCCGGTCTGGTGCACAGATTCACCATCCGCGCTCACCGCCACCGTCACCGGCATATCGACCACCTCAAACTCATAGATCGCCTCCATGCCTAACTCTGCAAAGGCCAGCACACGCGACTTTTTAATCGCCTTGCTGACCAGGTAAGCAGCGCCACCAACAGCCATCAGGTACACTGACTTGTGTTTGGCGATCTCGACCAACGCCTCTTCGCCGCGTTCGGCTTTACCGATCGAGCCTAACAAGCCGGTGTTCAGCATCATATCGGTATAGCTATCCATACGCGTTGCTGTCGTTGGGCCTGCTGGACCAACGGCCTCATCGCGCACCGCATCTACCGGGCCGACGTAGTAAATAAACTTGTTGGTGAAATCCACTGGCAAGGACTCACCGTTGGCCAGCATGGTTTGTATGCGTTTGTGCGCAGCATCACGGCCCGTCAATATCTTGCCAGTGAGCAACAAGGTATCCCCGGTTTTCCAGGTCTGCGTTTCTTCACGCGTCACGGTTTCCAGATTCACACGTTTGGCTTGTGGGCTGGGCGCCCAGTGGACATCAGGATACACATCAGGATTTGGTGGCGTCAGTTCAGCCACACCGGAACCATCCAGCGTAAAGTGCACGTGGCGTGTTGCCGCACAGTTAGGGATAATCGCCACCGGCAAACTGGCGGCGTGAGTGGGATAGTCAAGAACTTTCACATCGAGCACGGTCGTCAAACCGCCCAGTCCCTGCGCGCCTATGCCTAACTGATTGACCTTTTCATACAGCTCCAGCCGCAGCTCTTCTATACGATTTTGCGCGCCACGTGCCTGCAACTCCTGAATATCAATCGGCGCCATCAGCGACTCTTTGGCCAGCAGCATGGCTTTTTCCGCGCTACCACCTATACCTATGCCCAGCATGCCGGGCGGGCACCAGCCCGCGCCCATCTCTGGTACGACTTCCAACACCCAGTCGACGATGCTTTCATTAGGATTCAGCATTGCCAGTTTGGATTTATTCTCAGAGCCGCCACCTTTAGCCGCGATCTGGATATCGACGGTATCCCCGGCCACCATCTCAACATGGGTAATGGCTGGCGTATTATCGCGCGTATTTTTGCGTGCCCCTGCCGGGTCGTTCACAATAGAGGCTCGCAGCATATTGTCTGGATGCAGGTAAGCGCGGCGTACGCCTTCATTGACCATCTCTTCCAGCGTCATATCGCCTTCAAAATGCACCTGCATGCCTACCTTGATAAAGGCCACCACAATGCCGGTATCCTGGCACAAGGGGCGCTTGCCTTCTGCGCACATACGCGAATTGGTCAGAATTTGGGCAATTGCATCCTTGGCGGCAGGAGAAGCTTCTTTTTCATAGGCAGCCGCCAACGCCTGGATATAGTCTTCCGGATGGTAGTAAGAGATGTATTGCAAGGCATCAGCAACACTCTCGATAAAGTCTTGGGTTTTAATCAGGGCCATTGTGTGTTCTTTAACGCGGCATCTTTCAACGGGCATTGCTTTTTAAATAGGCAATGGCGGGGCTTACATCTTTACGCAAGATTTTACCATTTTTGGTGCGTGGAAACTCTTTGGCCAGATACACAGTTTTAGGCGCCTTGTAAGCGGCCAGATGCTGTTTGCCAAACGCCATCAGTTCTTCCGGCGCAATCTCGGCATCCGGTTTGGGGATGACATAAATCACCACCAGCAATTTATCTTTTTCAAGCTCTTCGCCCACAGCCGCACAATCTGCCACAGCTGGGTGGCCTTTATACACGCGCTCAATCTCGTACGGCGACACGCGGTAACCAAAACTCTTGATAATGTCATCCTTGCGGCCCAGGAACCAGATATAACCATCGGCATCGTATTTGGCATAGTCGCCGGTAAAGAAATAGCCGTCGTGTTTGTATTTCGCGGTTTCTTCCGGCAGGTTCCAATAGTTGAGAAACAAGCCGGGGTCAGTGTCCGGCACACAGATCATGCCCTCTTCGCCTTCGGCCACGAGTTCGCGCGTCTCAGGGTTAAGCAGGACAATATCGTGCCCCGGTTGCGGGAAGCCTGCCGAACCGGCACGAATCGGCCGGAACACACTTTGCGACAAGTAGTATGAGAACTCACTCATGCCCACGGCTTCATAAATATCCAAGCCAAATCGTTCACGCCATTGCGTCAGCACTTCGTCGGACAAATGCTCACCGGCGCTCATAAAATGACGCACGCTGGGAATATCTGCTTGGGTAGCCTTGGTTTTTTGCAGCAGTTGACGGTAAATCGTTGGCACACCAATAAAAATAGTGGCGCCATGTTTGGCGATTAGCTCCAGCCATTTTTGCGCATCGTTTTTACCCTCATGCACAATCACTGTTTTGCCCAGATATAAAGGATCCATGAGGCCAGTGCCCAGCACATAGGTCCAGTTAAACTTGCCAGAATGCATGATGCGGTCTTGCATAGTTTCGCTGTAGTTAAACCAGTATTGGGCAGCCGTTTGGCGCCCCAGCAACGCGCGGTGCGCATGTAATACACCTTTGGGATACCCGGTCGTACCGGAGGTATAGACCAGGTAGGCGGCATCTTCACCACGGGTGGCATAAGCGGGGGCAACGGTTTGCACGGCAGTCAATGCGGCCTCCAGGGACAACACATTAAACACCGTCGAATCCACCAGCTCGCCCTGCAATTGGGTCAATACGACATGCCTGAGGTTAGGGGTTTGTGAAATATTCTGCTGCATTTTGGCCGACATCCCGGCCCAGGCAGCGGCATCGGTCACCAGTACGACAGCACCAGAATCTTTCGCCAGGTAAGCCACCTCTTCTGCGGTGAGCAACGTAGACGTTGGCACCGAAATCGCCCCCGTCTTCATGGTACCCAAAAAGGCCGTCGGATAATCCAGGCTATTAGGCAAACGGATCAGGACACGGTCACCCGGCGCCACACCCAACTCACGTAATACCTGGGCAAAGCGGTCGGTACGGCTAGCCAGTTCGCCAAAAGTGATGGTGCTGGTACCAAAGGTATCATCTTCCACAATCATGGCGATTTCATCGGCTTTGGCCGTGCCTAAATGGCGATCACTACACGCCACCCCGATATTGAAAAATTCAGGGATTTCCCATTGCCATTGTGGATAAGGGGCTAACTGTGTCATGTTCAAACCTTTCCATTCGCTCTGTGCATGCATGGTTTATGCGATGCTGATTTTGCATTTCTTTTGAAAATGCTTTTTTTAAACTTCTCTCACCCTATCAATGAGCGAGCGGGATGAAGCACAAGGCGCACGGAACACAGAAACCGGAATGTACTTAAAGTACATGAGGATTTCGAGTACCGCGCAACGCCGTGATTCGCCCGCGCAGCCATTGATCTATAACAGGATGCCGTAGGGCCAGTTTTGTCGCACTACTTGTGCTGGCATCAACTGCAATACATGCAATGCAAATTCCATATCGCTGACTTTCAGTGCACGCAAGGCATGCGCACGCAGCAAGGTCTGCAAGGCTTTACCAAACATGGGCGGATCCAGCATTTCACCATCGAACTTGATCGCACCACCGAGCAAGGCATCCGCCTCAATCGCCGCTTTTAAAATAGCCACTTTCTGGTTAATTTCTGTCGGCGACGGTGTATAAGCGGTTTTACACAAATGAATATGGCCGGGGTGAATCACCTGCTTGCCGGTCAGCCCCATGGCAGCCTCCTGGCAGGCGTGCTTGTACACCACGCGTGACTCATTATCGCCATGCAAATCCAGCCAACGGCGTACATCATGTGGCTCGACGAATTTGTCCGGCATGATGTTGCTGCCAATAAGCGTTTCCACGCCGCCAATCACGCCTTTACCGGCGATCCTGGCTTCAAAAATCAATTGATTGATAAAATAAAACAACTCTTCAATCCAGTGCTCGGGCGTGATGTGTATGCCCAGCGCTTTGGAAAAGTCATGAATCCCAAATACCACGTGTTTCACGGTATCGTATTGCATCAATTCCGGTGCGATTTTGAGCGACTTCGGGTGCTCGATAATCGGCTGTATGGTGATATGCGGATTGATACTGAGCAAAAAGCTGGACAGATCACGCACCTCAGCCGCACCGTAGGACTCACCGGCCTTGGCCAGCATGACGACGTCGATATACTCGCCCATGTCGCGCACCAGTTTCATATCCTCTTCGTACTCATCAGTACGGAAAGAATTGGCACGAATGGCAATGGTCACGCGTTCATTCACCTTGCGCAGCTTGGGTAACTCCTGGCGCAGCAAGGTACGGCTCATTTCTTTTTGTCGACAGCCGTCTTCCAGGTCAAAAATCAGCGTATGGGCATTGGTGAAATGCGCATGCTTGACCATGCGATTAGCCGCCTGCTCCATATCTTCATAAATGCCCAGGCTGGGCGCATATTTCACCGGCGGGTAATACAGCTGTATGCCCGGCCAGTAATCCCCCAATGCGCTGGCATCCAGTGCAATTGGCTCTTCTCCCATATGCTGACTCATGCGGTTTCCTGTTCTGCCGTCGGCCGGCTTGCTCTTAATTTTTCAAGGATGGCAGCGGCCTGTGTTGCCGCAGGTTGCGGATTCAGGCCCTGGATCAAATCCCAGAACACGTTGTCCGGTAGCTCGAGCAAGGCATCCAATTGTTCCATTTCAGCCAGGGTCAGCCCACTAAAGTGTTCGCTGACAAAACGCTGTAACACAATATCGAGCTCCAGCATGCCGCGACGGCAACGCCATGCCAGGCGCCGCTGCTCTGCTTCCCGTAAAATCTCAGCATTCAACATACGTCGCTCCTATAACACCTTGATACCAAAGATCTTCTTGCCAGGCCCATTTTTGCCAGACTTGGCTTCGTTATGCGCTTTGGCCTTTTCAATCTTGAGATCTTTAATCGCCGCAATCGCCGCATTCGGATTGAGCTTTTTCGGGCACACATCCGTACAGTTCATAATGTTGTGGCAGCGATACAAACGATATGGATCTTCCAGGTTTTCCAGGCGCGCATCCTGTTCCTGGTCACGGCTGTCGGCAATAAAGCGATAGGCCTGCATCAGGCCAGCTGGGCCGACAAACTTGTCCGGATTCCACCAGAAACTCGGGCAAGAGGTGGTACAGGCGCCGCACAAAATACATTCATATAAACCATCCAGCTTAGCGCGGTCTTCCGGGCTTTGCAGGCGCTCGGTGTCTGGCGGCGTGTCATGGTTTTGCAGGTAAGGCATCACTGAGTGATAGTTGTCAAAAAACTGCGTCATGTCGACAACCAGGTCACGGATCACTGGCAGGCCAGGCATAGGGCGTAACACCACAGGCTCTTGCAACTCACTGAGTTTGGTAATGCAGGCCAGGCCATTTTTACCGTTGATATTCATGGCATCACTGCCGCAGACGCCTTCACGACAGGACTTACGCATGCTGAGCGACTCGTCCAGCTCTTTAATGCGCATCAAGGCATCCAGCAGCATCTGGTCACTGTCTTCCAGCGTGACGTCGTAATCCTGCATATAGGGCTTTTTGTCTACGTCCGGGTTAAAGCGGTAGATAGAGAAACGCATATCAATACACCCTTTTCTTCAACTCAAATGGTTCAACCGTCAATGGTTGCAGGCGCACGGGCTTGTAGGCCAGCTTTTGCTCATGGGCAAAATATAGTGAATGGCTGAGCCAGTGCGTGTCATCACGCTCAGGATAATCTTCGCGGGCATGGGCACCACGGCTCTCCTGACGGGCATGCGCGGCTTGCATGGTGGCCAGTGCCACTTGCATCAGGTTATCCAATTCCAACGCTTCAACGCGCGCGGTATTAAAGACTTTGCTTTTGTCGGTAATTCTTAAGTGCTGTGCTTGCTGGGCAACTTGCTGAATCGCACTGACGCCCTCTTCCAGTAACTCGGGAAAGCGGAATACGCCACAGTGTTTTTGCATGGTTTGGCGCATGGCCAAGCCGACTTCGGCTACTTTTTCGCCAGCACTAGCGCTCTCCAACCGGTTCACACGTGCCAGCGTGGCATCCGCGACATTGGCAGGTAAGGGTTTATGGGCTTTGCTGGCGGCGATATCGGCTGCCATTTTGTCGCCTGCTGCTTTGCCAAACACCACCAGGTCCAGCAAAGAATTCGAGCCTAAACGATTGGCCCCATGCACAGACACACAGGCACACTCACCCACGGCATACAAGCCATTGACCACGCGTTCAGACTGGCCATCGTGTACCACCACCTGGCCATCGAGGTTGGTTGGAATGCCGCCCATCATGTAATGCGCTGTCGGCACCACCGGGATAGGGTCATTCGTCGGGTCAACCCCGGCAAAGGTTTTGGCAATTTCACGAATACCAGGCAGGCGCTTGCTGATAATGTCCTCGCCCAAATGGTCCAGCTTCAGGTATACCGCATCTTTATGTTTGCCGATGCCGCGGCCTTCTTTAATTTCAGTCGCCATGGCGCGCGATACCACGTCTCGGCTAGCCAGGTCTTTGGCACTGGGCGCATAACGCTCCATAAAGCGTTCTCCCTCGCTATTGACTAAATAACCGCCCTCACCACGCACGCCTTCGGTAATCAGCACCCCTGCATTCAATACACCGGTCGGGTGAAACTGCCAGAACTCCATATCCTGCAAAGGCAAGCCAGCGCGTGCGGCCATGCCCAGACCATCGCCGGTATTGATATAAGCATTAGTACTGGCCTGAAAAATACGTCCACCGCCGCCCGTCGCCAGCATGGTGGCTTTGGCGTGAATGACATGAATATCGCCAGTTTCAATTTCCAGGGCGATCACCCCCAGCACATCGCCGTCCGCATCGCGAATCAGGTCCAATGCAAACCATTCGATCAGAAATTGGGTATTGGCTTGCACGTTGCGCTGATACAGCGTGTGCAACATGGCATGACCAGTACGGTCAGCCACAGCGCAGGTGCGTGAAATCGGTTTTTCGCCAAAGTTGCGCGTCATGCCACCAAATGGGCGCTGGAAAATGCGACCGTTTTCCAAACGGTCAAACGGCATGCCAAAGTGCTCCAGCTCAATAATGGCTTTGGCTGCATTGCGGCACATAAACTCAATGGCATCCTGGTCGCCGAGGTAGTCCGAGCCCTTGATGGTGTCATACATATGCCACAACCAGTTATCGTCAGACACATTGCCCAGGGCTGCCGCAATACCACCTTGCGCCGCCACAGTGTGTGAGCGGGTTGGAAACACCTTGGACAATACGGCCACATCGGCGCCCGACTCAGCCAGTTGCAGCGCTGCGCGCAGGCCTGCACCGCCACCGCCAATGATGACGGCATCCACCTGATGATGCTGAAGTTTGCTTGCACCGGTCGTATTGGCTGTATTGGTCATGCCACTCACCTTAAAAATCCATTCCAAATAAAATCCATATCACTGCCAGCGCATTGCCAAATACCGCAATATTCACCAGCCATTGCAACACGTTGCGGATGCCTAAATGCGGTACGTAATCACGCAATACATCACGCACCCCTAACCAGGCATGTAGCAGCATGCAGGCAAAAAACCATAGCGTGAGCAGGCGCCACCACAGTGGCGCAAACAAGGCTTGCCACTCACTAAAATTCTGTGGTGATAACCACATCACACGCAACCACAACAACAGCAACACCACCGCCATCGACAGCGCACACAAGCGCTGTGTCAGCCAGCGTCGCATGCCAGGGTATTTGGCCGTCAGTAACTCAAACAGCATGCTAGCCTCTCACCCAAATCGCCCAAATCACAAACACCATGGTGACGGCGACCAGCCACAACACCACGCGGCTGGAGAAACGCGCTTTTTGCAAGGTCGTCATCCAGTGCACATCCATGGCCAGGTGGCGGATGCCCGCATAAAAATGATGGAAGAAAGCACAGGCCAAGGCAGTAATCAACAACCTCACCGGCCATTGCGCGAGTTGCTTAGCCACAGTGGCGTAGCCCTGCGCACTGGACAAGGACAAATACAAGGTCCATAACAACAGCGGCTGGATCAGAAACAGCACCACACCACTGGCGCGGTGCAAAATCGACACCACGGCATTCACCGGCAAGCGGATCGTGAATAAATCCAGATTCTTGGGCCGCTGTTTTTTTTGCTTCGTTACAATCATGCTGAATGCTCTTACTCGCCTGCATTGGCCGCACGCGCAACGGCGCCAGCCACGTATTCCATCAAACGTGGATCAAATGGTTTAGGGATAATATAGTCTTTACCAAACGATAATGACTGTAACTGGTACGCCTCTAGCACCTGCGCAGGCACGGGCTCGCGCGCCAATTGGCTGAGTGCCTGTGCTGCGGCAACTTTCATCTGCTCGGTAATCTGTTTTGCCTGGGCATCCAGTGCGCCGCGGAACAGATAAGGAAAACACAAGGCATTATTGACCTGGTTAGGGAAATCACTGCGGCCGGTGGCCATAATCACGTCATCGCGCAAGGCAAATACTTGGCTGGGTAAAATTTCAGGGTCAGGATTGGCCAGGGCAAAAATCACCGGCTTGGCCGCCATACGGCTCACCAGCTCGGCCGGCAATCCATTTTTTGCCGAGACGCCAATAAACACATCGGCGCCTAGCATGGCATCCGCCAGCGTTTGAACGCCGCCTGCTGCAATGGCTAGTTCGCGGTTGTTGTCATGTAAATCATCACGACTGTGATCGAGCACGCCTTTGCGATCGACCATGGTGATGTTGGTGGCGCCCATTAACTTGAGCAGCTTGGCACAGGAACAACCCGCTGCACCCGCGCCTAAAAACACAATTTTGGCGCGGGGCAACGTTTTGCCTTGGAGATCAAGCGCATTCAACAAAGCGGCCGCCACAATCACAGCCGTGCCATGCTGATCGTCATGAAACACCGGGATATCCAGGCGTTTCTTTAACTCACTTTCAATATAAAAACAGTGCGGCGCGGCAATATCTTCAAGATTGATGCCGCCAAACGTCGGCGCAATATTCACCACAGTCTGGATAAACTCGTCCGGCGTCGCGGCATTGACCTCAATATCAAACACGTCAATATCCGCAAAGCGCTTGAACAACACGCCCTTGCCTTCCATCACTGGCTTGCCTGCCAGCGCCCCCACATTGCCTAAACCCAGCACCGCAGTGCCATCGGTAATCACTGCTACCAGATTACCCTTATTCGTGTACTTATAGGCATTGGCCGGATCTGCCTCAATTTCACGCACTGGCTCAGCCACACCCGGCGTATAAGCCAGCGATAAATCCTGTTGCGTAGCACAAGGCTTGGACGACTCCACGCTCAGCTTCCCTGGTTTGGGAAACTGGTGGTAATCCAGCGCGCGTTGCTTTAAATCGTCCATTCATTAACCTCTTTCTTTATTGCGACAGTCTTTGCATCGACCAAGACTTTTCAAAATGTATTTTGGCTAGGCGGACGAGCGCAGACAGTACAATCAGTACGGCAAGCGAAGTCCAACAACGCGAAAATGCGTTTTCAAAAGTCGCCCTATTCCAACTCGCTCATGTAGTGGTGATCGTCAGTCAGACACAAACCCAAACGCCACTCCATCGGTTTATCGCCATAGGTAAACGACACGCGCTCTATACTTAATAATGGATAGCCCTCTTTCAAGCCTAGCGCTTTAGCCACCTCTGCATCGGCAGCCACGGCTTTAATGCGTTCTTCGGCTCGGATCATGCGCACGCCAAACTGCGACTCATACATGCTATACATCGAGCCATTGCTTTCTTCCACCTTGGCGCGGTTCAAACCTTTAAAAGGTGCGGCAGGCACAATAATATGGTCATAAATCAGCGGGCGGCCCGAGAACGTCAGCAAGCGCTTGACGTCTATAGTGGTCGCGCCTGCTTTGATTTCCAGCACCTTACCGATATGCACACTAGCCTTGCTTTTTACACAGGAAAGAAACTCGTTTTGCAACTGCTCTTTCTGCCCACTTTCTGCCGTTAAACGCAAAAAGCGCAATCTGACATCATCCTGGTTATGCGTTGCTACAAAGGTCCCCTTGCCTTGACGGCGAATCAGGATATTCTCCGTGGCCAGGCTATCAATCGCCTTGCGCACCGTGCCCTGACTGACCTTATAACGCTGAGCGAGATCAATTTCACTCGGAATCATATCTCCAGGACGCCACTCCCCTCCGATCAGACTTTGCGTAATCAGCACTTTGATCTGGTCATACAGCGGCCTGTAACTTGGCGACCCTAACTGCTTATCCATAGATTCGACTCCGTTCATGATTGGCACCATTTAATTGCACCTGAAATAAGTTTTTTAATTTATATCACAGAGTGTTTTTATTGTCCACTATTTTATATCTTATATAAGACATAAGATATTTGTTGACACAGTTTTTTTATTCATGAATAATGAATCTAATTTCTTTCCGCAACAAAGGAAACCCCATGTCATATGCACTCAGACCCAGACGCTCGATGCTATATGTTCCCGGCTGCAATCAGCATTATCTGGAACGTGCACGCACGCTTGCGGCAGACTCTGTCATTCTTGACCTGGGCGACCCTATTCTGGTCGACGCCAAAATCCAGTCTCGCCACAATGTGGTCAATGCAGTCAAAGAAGGTGGCTACGGCAAAAGAGAAGTGGTTGTGCGCGTCAATGACTTGCACTCCATCTGGGGCCATGACGACATTAAAGCAGTGGCCAATATTGGTGCTGATGCTATCCTGTTCCCCAATATTGAGTCGCGTGAAGATGTATTGCAGGCGCAGCAGTTATTAGATGAAGCTGGCGGCAAAAATGTACCCATGATGGTCATGATAGAAAGCCCATTGGCCGTGCTAAATGCCAAGGAAATTGCCGCAGCCTCAGACCGCGTGATCTGTATGGTGATGGCAACCTCAGACCTGATTTCACAACTACACGCACGAGTGACACATGAGCGCTCCGCCATCCTGACCTCATTATCATTGGTGGTATTGGCAGCCCGCGCTTACGGCAAAGGTGTGATTGATGGTATTACGTCAGATTTCAAGAACATGCATTCATTTGAATACGCCTGTCGCATAGGCCGAGACATAGGTATGGATGGCAAATCGCTGGTACATCCGGCGCAAATTGCTTACTGCAATGATGCCTACACGCCGCAACGCGCAGAAGTTGAGCATGCACGGCTGATTATCAAAGCCCTTAAGGAAGCTAACGAGGGTGGGCGCGGCACGGTGGTGGTGAATGACAAACTGGTCGAACACCACCATATCAAAGCCGCACAACGCTTGATTCAACTGGCAGAGGCCATTGCCGAGCTGGAAGAAGAGTTCATATAAAGGAGTTGAAAATGAGCACAAAAATCAACACCGGACGTTTTTTCGAACATTTTGTACTGGGTGAGACCATCCAGCACGCCACGCCGCGCACCATCACTACAGGTGACACGGCGCTGTATATTGCGCTAACAGGCGCACGCAACCCCTTACATTGCAGCACGCCGCTAGCGCAATCGCTAGGTTACCCGCAGATGCCGGTTGATGACCTGCTGGCATTTCATATTGCCTTTGGCAAGACGGTCCCCGATATTTCAGTCAATGCCGTCGCCAACCTCGGCTACGCAGATGTACGGTTTATACAACCGGTATATGTGGGCGACACGCTGACGACCTCAAGCGAGGTCATTGGCCTGAAACAAAACTCCAACGGCAAAAGTGGCGTGGTCTGGGTACGTTCAACCACCCTCAACCAGCACCAACAACCGGTGCTGAGCTGGGTGCGCTGGGTGATGGTGCACAAGAAAAACCAGGAGGCGCCAGCGCCTGACACTGTTATCCCTGAGCTACCAGAGTTTGTCAGCCCTGAATCATTAGCTGTGCCAGCCCACTTCAAGCTAAATAACAGCCTGGGCACTGCCACAGCTGGTCAATACTGGTGGGACGATTACGAAGTGGGTGAATGCATGCGCCACCCTTCTGGCCTGACCATCAATGAAAGTGACCATACCATGGCCACGCACTTATATCAGAACAATGCGCGCCTGCACTTTGATGCGCACCTGATGAAAAGCACACCACAGGGCCAGTGCCTGGTATACGGCGGCGTGGTGATCTCGGCTTGTCGTGCCCTCAGTTATGAAGGCCTGGAAAACGCGATTGCCATCCTGGCCATTAACGGTGGCACCCATGCCAATCCAAGTTATTCGGGTGACACCATTTATTGCCTGACCAAGGTACTGGATAAATGGGCCCTGCCCCATCCTGAGTTAGGCGCATTGCGCTTACGCATGGTCGGTGTCAAAAATATGCCGCCAGCCACCCTGGAAAACATCAAAACCACGCAGGGCTATCACCCGCACGTGGTGCTTGATCTCGACTATACCGTTCTTATTCCACGCAAAGGAAACTAAACATGGCTGTTCATCCAAATCAGGCACTTTTTGGCGGTGAAAAACCGTTCCCGGTCATTCCGGCGTGTGAACATTTTGCCGGTAGCGAAAAGTTGATCCTGAAAGCCTTGTCACTCCAAGACCCGGCTACGCCTAATGCTGCAGGCCCGGTATTTGATATCACCTGTGATTGCGAAGATGGCGCAGCCAGTGGTCAGGAACAAGCACATGCAGAAATGATCGTCCGCATACTGAATTCCGAAGCCAACAAATACAAAATGGCCGGGGCACGTATTCACGACTACACGCATCCGCACTGGAAACAAGACATCGACATCCTGGTCGCTGGCGCAGGTGAAGTGTTGAGCTATATCACCATTCCCAAATGTACCGATATCGCACAAGCACGCGAAATGATCGCCTATATCCAGCAAGTGGCCAAACAACATGGCATTCGCCGGGTAATCCCGGTGCATATCCTGATTGAAACCCACGGTGCATTAAGACAAGTGCACGAGATTGCACAACTGCCCTGGTTGCAAGTGCTGGACTTTGGCCTCATGGATTTTGTCAGTGCGCACCACGGGGCCATCCCGGCAACAGCCATGCGCAGCCCTGGCCAGTTTGATCACCGCTTGCTGGCACGCGCCAAAACTGAAGTGGTCTCAGCCGCACTGGCCAACGGTGTGGTGCCTGCGCACAATGTCACTCTAGACCTGAAAAACGTTGAAGTGACTTATAGCGACGCCTCACGCGCACGCAATGAGTTTGGCTTTATGCGCATGTGGAGCATCTACCCGACCCAGATTCAAGCCATTGTCGATGCCATGAAACCGAACTATGACGAAGTGACGGATGCCGCCAATATCTTGCTGGCAGCGCAAGCAGCCGATTGGGGCCCGATTCAGTACGCAGGAGAGCTGCATGACCGCGCCACTTATCGTTACTTCTGGGAAGTATTGCAAAAAGCCAAGCAAACTGGTGTCACCATGCCGGAAGACGCTGAACACGCTTTCTTTTAACCGCCAATCAACAGGAAACAAATATGACGCAATCCAACACGCCAGGCGGTCGTTTCCGCGCAGCCTTGGCCGCTGAAAAACCATTACAGATTATCGGTGCCATCAATGCCTATCACGCGATGCTGGCCACACAATCCGGGTTTAAAGCCATTTACTTGTCCGGTGGTGGCGTGGCAGCAGGTTCTTTAGGCCTGCCTGACCTAGGTATTTCTGGCCTCGAAGACGTACTGGTCGATGTGCGCCGCATTACCGATGCAGTAGATACACCCTTGCTGGTCGATATCGATACCGGTTTTGGTGGCGCATTCAATATTGCGCGTACGATTAAAAGTGTCGCCAAAGCAGGTGCGGCCGCCGTGCATATTGAAGACCAGGTCAGTGCCAAACGCTGCGGCCATCGCCCCAATAAAGCGATTGTCAGCCTGGATGAAATGGTAGACCGCGTCAAAGCCGCAGTGGATGCCAAACCAGATGATGACTTTATCGTCATGGCGCGCACCGATGCGCTGGCCGTAGAGGGATTGCAATCTGCTATTGATCGCGCCTGTGCCTGTGTTGAAGCTGGCGCCGACATGATTTTTCCGGAGGCCATGACAGAACTTGGCATGTACCAGCAGTTTGTTGATGCAGTGAAAGTGCCCGTACTGGCGAACATCACCGAATTCGGCTCTACACCGTTGTTTAGCGTAAGCGAACTGGCCACCGCTGGCGTAGGCATGGTGCTGTATCCGTTATCAGCCTTCCGCGCCATGAATCAAGCTGCGCTTAAAGTGTATCAAGGCGTGCGCCAGGATGGCACACAAAAGAATGTATTGGACCTGATGCAAACGCGTGCCGACCTGTATGAGCACCTGGGTTATCACGCTTTTGAACAGAAACTAGACGCGCTGTATAAATAATCAACACACGCGACCAGAAACAAGGAGGTTAGTTATGAACACCACCACTGATCCAACTATTGCAGCGACTGAAGCCCCTAAACGCAAAAAAGGCGTGGCACTGGCGGGTGTGGCTGCAGGCACCACGGCTATTTGTACCGTGGGCCATAGCGGTAATGACTTGCATTACCGTGGTTACGATATCATCGAACTGGCTAAACATGCCACATTCGAAGAAGTCGCTTATTTGCTGATATACGGCGAGTTGCCCACCCAACCGCAACTCACCGCTTATCACCAAAAGCTCAAAAAGCTACGCGGCCTGCCCAGTGCACTTAAAGCCGTACTGGAACAGATTCCTGCCAATGCGCATCCCATGGATGTAATGCGCACGGGTTGTTCAATGTTGGGGACACTAGAACCGGAGGCCGTTGACCGCAATACCGCTGGCGCACAGGCATTAGGTGACCGCCTGATTGCCTGTTTCGGTTCCATCCTCATTTACTGGTATCACTTTAGCCACCGTGGCGTACGCATCGATGTAGAAACCGATGACGATTCGATTGCTGCCCACTTCCTGCATATCCTGCATGGCAAAAAACCGTCTGAGTTGCATATCAAGGCCATGAATACCTCACTGGTATTGTATGCAGAACACGAATTCAACGCCTCAACCTTCACCTCACGCGTGATCGCGGGTACCTTGTCTGACCTGTACTCCTGCATCACCGGCGCGATTGGAGCCCTGCGCGGTCCCAAACATGGTGGTGCCAATGAAGCAGCAATGGAGATTATCGAACGCTACCAGACGCCGGATGAAGCTGAAGCGGATATCAAAGCCAGGATGGCGCGCAAAGAGATCATTATTGGTTTTGGCCATCCGGTATACACGATTGCCGACCCGCGTAATGAATCGATTAAAGCTGTCAGTCAATCGCTGTGTAAAGATGCCGGCAATATGCAGCTATTTGATATCTCGGCCCGCATTGAGGAAATCATGTGGAACGAGAAAAAAATGTTCCCCAACCTTGATTGGTACAGTGCCTCCAGTTACCACATGATGAGCATCCCGACCGGCATGTTCACACCGATCTTTGTGATTTCACGCACCACCGGCTGGGTGGCTCATGCGATTGAGCAACGGATAGATAACAAAATTATTCGTCCGAATGCGGAATACAACGGCCCGGATAACAGAGCGTTTGTGCCAATCATACAGCGCTAATCTACTGAATTTAAACACACCCTGTTCGTTACTCCATGCTTTGCAATGGCAAACATCAAGAGCGAGATACGCCTAAATTCAGCCGTGAATGAGTTTTGAAGAACACAGTAATTACTTTTTAACCTATTGATAAAGGTAACAAACATGTCAGCCCATATTTCTAACGTTCGCCCTGACCCGGACCAGGTGATTGTGGATATTGCCAACTACGTGGCAGATTTTGAAATCAACTCCAGCGAAGCTTATGACACCGCCCGTAACTGCCTGATGGATACCTTGGGCTGTGGTTTCGAAGCGCTGGATTACCCCGCCTGTACCAAACTGCTGGGGCCAGTCATTGCTGGGACAGTTGTGCCGAATGGCGCCAAAGTACCAGGGACCTCTTACCAGCTGGACCCGATCCTGGCAGCCTTTAACATCGGTGCCATGATCCGCTGGCTGGATTTTAATGACACCTGGCTGGCAGCAGAATGGGGCCACCCTTCTGACAACCTGGGCGGCATCCTGGCTTCTGCCGACTATATGTCACGCAAACACGTGGCTGAAGGCAAGGCGCCACTGACCATGAAAGATGTGCTGACTGCGATGATCAAGGCGCACGAAATTCAGGGCGTTCTGGCATTAGAAAATAGTTTTAACCGTGTGGGCCTGGATCACGTGATTCTGGTCAAGATTGCCTCCACAGCAGTGGTCACTAAATTACTGGGCGGCAATAAACAAGACATCATCAATGCCGTGTCTAACGCCTTTGTAGACGGTCAAAGCTTGCGCACCTACCGCCATAGTCCGAATACCGGTTCCCGTAAGTCCTGGGCAGCAGGCGATGCCACCTCACGCGCGGTACGCCTGGCCTGGATGACCTTGCAAGGTGAAATGGGCTATCCAAGCGCTTTAACGGCAAAAACCTGGGGCTTTTATGATGTGCTATTTAAAGGCAATGCCTTCAAGTTCCAGCGCCCTTACGGCAGCTATGTGATGGAGCAGGTATTGTTCAAAATCTCCTTCCCAGCCGAGTTTCATGCGCAAACGGCTGTGGAATCTGCATTCCAGCTGAACAAGGAAGTCGGCAATCGCCTGCAATCACTGGACGATATTGCCAATATCGACAAGATCGTCATCACCACCCATGAGTCGGCGATCCGTATCATTGATAAAACTGGTCCCATGAATAACCCTGCTGACCGCGACCACTGTATTCAATATATGGCTGCCGTAGGCTTGCTCAAAGGCAGTTTGACGGCGTTGGACTACGAAGATGAGGCTGCTGCCGATCCACGCATTGATGCCCTGCGTGACAAAATGACTTGTGTAGAGAAGTCAGAATACACACGTGACTACCTTGACCCGGAAAAACGCTCAATTGCCAACGCTATCCAGATTTTCTTTAAAGATGGCTCACAATCCAGCAATATCGCCGTGGAATACCCGATTGGCCACCGCCGCCGCCGTGGTGAAGGCATCCCGGAGCTGGTGAAAAAATTCAAGGTGAATTTGGCACGCCGTTTTGATGCAGGCAAACAAGCTGAGATTCTGGCCTTATGCCAGGATCAGGCCAAACTGGAAGCGACTTCAGTCAATCAGTTTGTGGATATGCTGATGGTTTAAACACGACGTGTACGCAGTCAATTGGCTGCGTACACAACCCGCGCTTAAAAACTTTCGCGCATATAGACGATAGGTGTTTTATAAATGCCGAATGTTGCTCGCGCAACAGGATCTACGGCTCCGAACCAGGGTAACACACCACTGATCGCAGGCACTTCTAATGGCGTAATGCAAGTCCGGTCTGCGTTTGCCGCAGCCCCCAGATTGACCTCTACATCCATGCTCCCCGTATTCGGGATACCATTTTGCGCAACCCCAGGTGCACTGAGTTTCAGGTTTAATAACCCGCGGCTCATGCTTGCACTGGACGACAAGGTTGTTTCACAGGCCGTTAAATTACCTTTGTAATTTTTAAGCACCACACTTAAAGACGGGATGAGCGTACAGCTATCTGCCTGGTTTCTCACGTAAGCTGTGCCATTCCAATATTGCGCTTCCAATTGCACGGGCAAGGGCAAAAGTTCAGAGCCATGCGCATTATGCAGCGTCAATTTACCGTAACGATAAGCCAGATTCGAAGCCAGCAGCGTTGGTGTCGAAGAGACCAGCACGCCCGCCTCTGTGTATTGCGGCTGTGCATAGACACTCATGCTCTGCGGCGTCACAGCTGCAGGAGGTCGACTGATAGATTGTTTAGCGGTGACGTTGGCAACGCCTGCACCCCAGCTACCACTCAATGACGAAGGAGCCGCACTCAACCCCAGCGTCGCCCCCACCTGAGGCGAGAGTGAAAAATGATAATTATCGACGTTGAGCAGATCAAAAATAGCAGAAAACGTCCCCGTAAAATTCCGGGTGGTGGCGTTGCCTGCATTTTGTGCCGTCAACGTAAATGTTGTGGTGATGGCTGGCAGTGTACTGCTGTCCTGGCCAAAATATGAAAAAGTACCGCAAGCATTGCTGGTTGAGTTAAGCAGGGTTACCTGGAGGTGATCGGGCACAAAGCGCCCCATATAGACATTGGTACTCGGCGCATAGCCAAAAGCACAGGCTTGTTTATTATTGCTGGCAACAAAGCCCGGTGTGCAATCTGAGGTTGCATCAACCTGGGTAAACGTATCATCATAAATCCCCAGTGCATTAAATTTAAAATATCCAACTTCATCATAAATAAAGTCAGCGCCGGTACTCGCGCCATTGCTCGCCTGGCCAAATGTACCAGACAATGCGCCAGTACGCAGTGCACCGGGATGCGCGGCAATCAGATTATTATCAATTTTGGCCGTGCCGTTATAGTTAGATAAGCCGGTAGTGACGGTCATATCGAACTTGCCACTACCCGCTTTAATCACCGGGCTGTTGCTGGTGCTGACGCCATTGGCAACGTCCGCATTGGCATTGCCTGAGCTCATACTGTTAAAACTAGCAGGCCGCACGGCAAAGTTATCCGTAGACAGCGAAACCTGCTGGGTAGCATTGGCGTCTGTCACCTGGCAACGCAGATTTTTATAAGCATTGGTGATGGTTGTAGAAACACCCTTACGCCCTAGGTTACTACTGCTGAAAGTTACATTCTGCGTCAAGAGCGTTGTCCGGGTCCCGCCACAGGTTTGATTAATCAATACTGCAGGGTCACCACAATCAATCCATTTCACTTCAACCGTTTTACTGGCCTCCCCTACAGCCACGAAATCGGTATTCACACTGTTATCTGCCGCAAGCGCAACCACGTCTGCACTAAACGCACTGTTTACTACCTGTGTGAATAAATGACCATTGGCTGCATTCGGATTCGCCACAGAGGGATCAATGCAGTTAAATTTAGCGGCTGGCGTAGTACATTTGCGCACAACATAGTTGAATGGGTTAAACACACAAGAACTTTGGGAGCATGTGCCATTATTTGCACAGCAAACCCCGCCCGTGTTTGAGTTAAACTCCATCTTGATGGCCCAAATATTATTGGCGCTACTTTTTGCGCAGCCGGTAATCCTGCCGTAGTTATCAATACCGCCGGTCACGGTCACCGAGTTGTTAATCACTGATTGGCTATCAATATACACATTGTTATTGACTGAAGCTGTCAGCGCATTGGTATTCGTCACCTGCACGCTGCCATTAATGGTAGAGCCGCTATATAAAGACACACCCGAATCAATATCGGAGCGTACATTAACACTGCCTTGAACAACGGTCTGGTAAATGGTCATACTCGCATGCATTAAGCCGGTGGCGGTGACACTTACATCGCCTTGCACGGTCGTGCCATTGCCTAATGTGAGGTAGCCCGCCTGCACATTAATAGCGCCGTAATAAGTGCTATTTTGTGAGGATCCCCCATCCAAGCTACCGACACTGACATTGCCTGATAAAGCGTTGCTCTGGCCATTCACAAACATGTAACAACCAGCACAATTCACCCCATTTGCAATCGTGTTAAAGCCAGCAAGATTGATGCTGCCTGTCGTCGTGCTCAGCATGCCATTGACTGCAACCGCCCGCGAGAGTGTGACCGGGCCGGTTCTGCCAGCAATATTGCCATTGACCACGGCATCTTGTGCCATAAAGATAGCGCCAAAACCACTACTGATTACATCCCCTTGTATCGTGCCAGCGGCATTGATTGAGCCATTTGAAATCAGCAGATTGCCACGAATATATGAGGCGCCATATACCGTCACCGCATTGATGCCTGCATTGATCGTTGCGTATAAGGTTGTAGTGTTCAATGTGACCGTACCATTGCTGTAAAACGTGACATTGGCTGATTGCGATGCACTGCCAATGCGATAAGCGCCTATATTCAAAGCACCATTGACGGTAATTGAAACATTCCCAATATCAAGAAACTGCACCTGATCTTGAATATTAATGAAACCAGTACACGTATATACACCTCCACTGCCACTACATCCTGGCGGCATTGGCGCACTTGGTGCAGCCGGAAAGGAATACATGGCCTCGACATAGCCACTGGCAAGCAATAGCAATACACCAATAACAATCTGGATGGTACGTACACAATAAACCCACTTTTTAACGCTGAAAACCAGGCCTGCCAAATGCATATAAGAGAACCAAAACAAAACATTAGTTAACTTATTTTACCAACATTAAACTTAAAAACATAAATGTGTTAACAAATGTTTTTTCGCTTCTTATTACGATATGCGAGCCAATCAGGTCCCAGGAATATGAAACTGACGCCAGTGAGCATTTTGCTTAACCACTGCTAGAAAATAAAAAAGCGACCCGAAGGTCGCTTTTTTACAGACACCGATAAATTAATCAGTAATCAGTTTTTGCTGTGACAGCAAGTTGGAGATAATCGCTGCATCAGAGGTCTGACCTGTGGTCAGGTCCACACCACTCAGCACAATCTGCTGGGTCGTGTTACCACTACTAAAGCTACCGGACACGTTGTGCGCATCCGTTGCGAAACCACCATTAGAACTGATATGGATAATGGTATCACTACCGGATTTCTCAAAGTGCAGGTAGTTCACCAAGTTGCCCGCGTTCTCACCTTGCAGCAAGTCACGCACATCCAGGATATCGCCACCCTGGCTGACAGAGCTCTTGTTGAAATCGGTGATAGTGTCACGTGCTGGCGTACCGGCCACACCATCATCACCACGATCCCACTTGAACACGTCTACGCCAGCGCCACCAGTCAGGGTATCGTTACCTTTACCACCGATCAGGATGTCGTTGCCATCGCCGCCATTCAGCTTATCGTTACCAGCACCACCGCGCAGGATGTCATTACCAGCGCCACCATTCAAGGTATCGTTACCGGCATAGCCGTAGATAATGTCATTGCCAGACGTACCATTCACGGTATTGTCAGCGCTATCGCCGCCAATAATTGGCGTACCCTTGTTGCTGTTCAACAAATCAATATTGATCAGGTTAGAGGCTGATTCGCTGTCCTGCAAGCCAGTGCTGTCCACGGCGGTGATCTTGAAGTTCTGGAACAGGCTCAAATCAACGGCCTGCTCATTGGTTTTAACCGTTGACAAGAACTCATTGAGCGCAAGGTTATCCACTGTGCCACCATCAGCAGCAGTGATCACCATTTTGCCATTAGCACCGATCAAACCGAGGAAACCACTGCTTTGCGTGTAGCTCACATTCAGGCCCAACTCATTCGCAACCGCTTGTGAATAAGTCAGATAGGCCGTGCCTAATGTCACACCGATAAAGGTGTTATAGGCAATCGTCACAGAACTGATGTTGTTATTCACATCACTTGCCGTGAATGCCTGACGGCTTGAGAAGTTAAGCAAGTCGACATTCAACAAGCCTGGCAAGGTCAACAGACCAGCTGCGCCCATGCCATTGCTGACTTCTGGTGCCACTTGTGGGATAGAGGTTACTTGTTTAGCCACATTCACAGTCAATGTTGCAGAGCTTGTATCACCATCATTGTCGCTTAATGTGTAATTAAACGAGCTGGTGCCAGAAACACTGGTGTTTTTCGGTGTGAATGAGAAGGACCCATCATCCATATCGACCAACAAAGTGCCTTGTGCTGTCGTGATTACCAGTTTATGGCTACCAGAATCATAAGTGCTTCTATTAGTTCCTAACACAGTGATTGTGCCGTTTGCGGAGTTGAAGGTATATGTGGAGCCATCCACTGCAATTGACTTCACATAACCACCATCGGCCCCAAAACCACCGCCAGACAACAAGCTACCGGTGATTGGGCTGCTTACAGTCTCATTCAGGACTGAGTCCAGCTGATTAAAGGACGTCACGCGAACGCCATCTGTATTGGTCCCTGTTTGGCCATCATAAGCGATCGGGTTCAATTCAGTGTTTGAAGTAACGCCAGAACCGATACCAATAGAATAAGACTTAATGTGGTTGTTATTCAGGAAGGTAATCCATTTAGCTTCCTCAGCCTGCTGAATGCCCGCGTCTGAATCGCTATTTCTGGACTCTGTACCAGTTAAGCTACCCGTCCCCCCCACGCCACGGTTAGGTTGACCATCGGTAAAGAAGTAAGACACGTTTTGTGCATTATCTAACTTACCAGATGTCTCGAACGCATTCATGGCCGTGTTCAAGGCAGAGTCGTAGTTGGTATTACCATTGGCTGACAGGTTGTTCAGATATGCCTTGGCTTCAGCAACAGTCAACCAGGTGCTGCCTAACTGTTTGGTTTGATCCAAACCAGCAAACACCACCAGTGAGACTTTCACGTCACCCATGTCGTCATATTTATCCAGCAAGTTCTTAATTGACTGAATAGCACTGGCCAAACGGGTCTGATTATTCACACCATCAGTGGTGGTCATACTGCCAGAAATATCCAGCGTAATCATGAGGTTGGTGTTGGCAGAGTTGGTAGCCGTCACCGTCTGGTTAGTCGCTGTTGGCGCATCATCTGAAACATTAACAGTGATAGAGCCTTTAGTCGTGCTGTCGGCATCGTTGGCGTTCACACCAAACTTGATTGCCAAGGTATCTTCCTGACCAGCCACTGGATGATCAATCGGGCCTGACAACTGCACCGCATAGTCACCTTTGCTATCAATCGTGACACGAATCACTTCTTTACCATTGGCAGAACCAATCAAAGTACCGGTGTTATTGCCTGACCAGGTGATAGTTGTACCACCTGATGTATAGGTCGTTGTTGGCTCTGTCAGGGTTACACTCTTCAAGTCGCCATTTGGATCAGAAATGCCCATGGAACCGCTAGCGATCACATTAGAAGGACCAGAGTCCAGCAAACCGTTTGGCAGACCATCTTCAGACACTGAAGCAGACGCATCCAAGGTCACAAAGACTGGTGACTGATTGAGTGTGTATGCATAATTGTCGCTAGGCACACTGATGTTGCCTGCATTGTCAGTGGCAGTCACAGTGTAGTTGTGCAAACCTTTGGTAATGTCAGTCGTTGGCGTAAATGTCCACTTGCCGTCTTTATCAGCAACAGCTGTACCTACTTTAGTCGCACCATCATAGATAGTGACAGTACTACCCGCCTCTGCTTTACCGGTTAATGTTGGCGTTGCATCATCAGCCACACCGCCATTTGCCACGTTGCCCTTCACTGCACCAAAGTCATCGTAGATGTTATCGATAGTTGGTTTATTTGGCGCAACAATGTCCACAACATAGCTCAATTGTGTGGTTGCAGTACCTACGTTACCAGCGGTGTCTGTGGTCGAAACTTTAGCATCGATAGTTTTGTCAGAATCAGCCACCAACTCGGAACCAGGCACACTAACGACAAAGCCTAACTTACCATCAGTGCGGGTAATCACAGTCGTGTTGTAATCTTTACCGTTGATGGTCACCACCACTGGATCACCCAGTTTGGCTTCACCACCGACAGTACCTGTCACCGGTTGATTCACCCCTGGCTGAGATTCAGCGATATTGATAATACCGTCACCGCCGAAGTTAGCATCCAGGGCAATAGTTGCCACTGGTGGGGTCAAATCAAGGCTATATGTCAACTGAGTGGTTTGGCTCGCTGTGTTACCAGCGTTGTCAGTCACTGTCA
The DNA here is from genome assembly GCF_015354445.1 of Methylophilus sp. QUAN. GTDB lineage: Bacteria > Pseudomonadota > Gammaproteobacteria > Burkholderiales > Methylophilaceae > Methylophilus. The sequence continues at coordinate 453,092 of NZ_JADKYT010000002.1, read as the reverse complement.
CTTTCGCATCAATAGTCTTGTCTGGGTCAGCAGCCAGTTCGTTACCAGCTACATTGACGCTGAAGCCCAACTTGCCATCAGTACGGGTAATCACTGTCGTGTTGTAGTCTTTACCATTGATGGTCACAACGACTGGATCACCTACTTTAGCGTCACCACCAACGGTACCAGTCACTGGCGTAATCGAAGTCGCTTTCGCTTCTTCAATGTTGATGATGCCATCACCACCGAAGTTAGCATCCAGCGCGATCTCGGCTTTAGGCGGTGTCAGGTCCAGGCTGTAAGTCAGCTGGGTAGACTGGCTCGCTGTGTTACCAGCGTTGTCAGTCACAGTCACTTTCGCATCGATGGTCTTGTCTGGGTCAGCTGCCAGTTCGTTACCAGCTACATTGACGCTGAAGCCCAACTTGCCATCAGTACGGGTAATCACTGTCGTGTTGTAGTCTTTACCATTGATGGTCACAACGACTGGATCACCTACTTTAGCGTCACCACCAACGGTACCAGTCACTGGCGTAATCGAAGTCGCTTTCGCTTCTTCAATGTTGATGATGCCATCACCACCGAAGTTAGCATCCAGCGCGATCTCGGCTTTAGGCGGTGTCAGGTCCAGGCTGTAAGTCAGCTGGGTAGACTGGCTCGCTGTGTTACCAGCGTTGTCAGTCACAGTCACTTTCGCATCGATGGTCTTGTCTGGGTCAGCTGCCAGTTCGTTACCAGCTACATTGACGCTGAAGCCCAACTTGCCATCAGTACGGGTAATCACTGTCGTGTTGTAGTCTTTACCATTGATGGTCACCACCACTGGATCACCTACTTTAGCGTCACCACCAACGGTACCAGTCACTGGCGTAATTGAAGTCGCTTTCGCTTCTTCAATGTTGATGATGCCATCACCACCGAAGTTAGCATCCAGCGCGATTGTTGCCACTGGCGGTGTCAGGTCAACGGTATAGGTCAACTGTGTTGACTGACTCAGGCTATTGCCAGCATTGTCACTAACAGTCACTTTTGCATCGATAGTCTTGTCTGGGTCAGCAGCCAGTTCGTTACCAGCCACATTGACGCTGAAGCCCAGTTTACCGTCAGGGCGGGTAATAGCAGTTGTGTTGTAATCTTTGCCATTGATGGTCACAACGACTGGATCACCTGCTTTAGCGTCACCACCAACAGTACCAGTCACCGCAATAGTTGATGTCGCTTTAGCCTCTTCGATATTAATAATACCGTCGCCAGCAAAGTTGGCATCAAGCGCAATCGTTGCAAACAGGTTTGGATTTACGGCCAGTTTATAATCTTGTGTATCCGTCGCTGTTGCGCTGTTACCTGCAGCATTGGTTGTCGTCACGCTCGCAAAGATCGTGCTGTCAGAGTCTGCTGCCAAGTCTGCACCAGGCACATTAATTGAGAACTTACCGCCAGTTTGCACTGTGCCGGTGAACTCTTTGTTGTTAATGGTCAAAGTAACAACATCACCTACTTTAAATTGACCGCTGACTGTACCAGTCACTGGAATCGCTGCAGCAGTAGACTCAGCGACGTTCACGATGCCGTCACCCGCAACGTTTGCATCCAGGCTGATCGCCAGTGCTGGCGGCAACAGGTTTACTGTATAGGTTTGAGTATCGGTCGCTGTCGCACTGTTACCTGCCGCGTTTGTTGTCGTCACGCTCGCAAATACGGTGCTGTCTGAGTCAGCAGCCAAATCAGCACCTGGCACATTGATCGAGAAAGTACCATCTGTCGCAACTGCGCCAGTGAAATCTTTGCCATTGACTGTGATCGTCACAATGTCACCAGTTTTAAACTGGCCACTCACGGTACCAGTCACTGGAATTGCTGCCGCAGTAGACTCAGCCACGTTCACAATGCCGTCGCCTGCCACGTTCGCATCCAGGCTGATTGCAACTGCTGGTGGCAATACATTCACCGTATATGTTTGCGTATCGGTTGCTGTTGCGCTATTGCCCGCAGCATTGGTGGTAGTGACGCTGGCGAATACCGTTGCGTCAGGATCTGCTGCCAAATCTGCGCCAGGCACATTAATAGAGAAAGTACCATTTGCCGCAACTGCACCAGTAAAGTCTTTACCATTAATCGTCACCGTCACAATGTCGCCAGTTTTAAACTGGCCACTCACGGTACCAGTTACTGGGATTGCTGCTGCCGTAGATTCAGCAGCGTTCACAATACCGTCACCAGCCACGTTTGCATCCAGGCTGATGGCAACTGCTGGTGGCGATACGTTCACAGTATATGTTTGCGTATCGGTTGCTGTCGCACTATTACCTGCAGCGTTGGTGGTGGTGACGCTGGCGAATACTGTACTGTCTGCATCAGCAGCCAAATCGGCACCAGGCACATTAATGGAGAAAGTACCGTCTGTCGCCACTGCGCCAGTAAAGTCTTTACCATTAATCGTCACCGTCACAATATCGCCAGTTTTAAACTGGCCGCTCACTGTACCTGTCACTGGAATCGCAGCGGCTGTAGATTCAGCAGCGTTCACAATGCCATCACCGGCAACGTTTGCATCCAGGCTAATGGCAACTGCTGGCGGTGCTGTGTTGACAGTATAAGTTTGGGTGTCAGTGGCTGTTGCGCTGTTACCTGCAGCGTTTGTTGTCGTCACGCTCGCAAAAATAGTGGCATCAGCGTCAGCTGCCAAATCAGCACCTGGCACATTGATAGAGAACTTGCCACCATCTAATACCGTACCAGTGAAGCTCTTGTCGTTGATCGTCAGAGTCACGGTATCACCAACTTTGAACTGGCCACTCACTGTACCAGTCACTGCAATCGCAGCAGCAGTAGATTCCGCCGCGTTCACAATGCCATCACCCGCAACGTTTGCATCCAGGCTGATCGCCAGCGCTGGCGGCAACAGATTGACTGTGTAAGTCTGCGTATCTGTTGCTGTCGCACTGTTACCTGCCGCGTTTGTTGTCGTCACGCTCGCAAATACTGTGCTGTCTGCATCAGCAGCCAAATCGGCACCAGGCACATTAATGGAGAAAGTACCGTCTGTCGCCACTGCGCCAGTAAAGTCTTTACCGTTAATCGTAATCGTCACAATGTCGCCAGCTTTAAACTGGCCGCTCACTGTACCTGTCACTGGAATCGCAGCGGCTGTAGATTCAGCCACATTCACAATACCGTCACCTGCGACGTTTGCATCTAGGCTAATCGCCAGTGCTGGTGGCAATACATTGACAGTGTAGGTCTGTGTATCGGTTGCGGTCGCATTATTACCCGCAGCATTAGTCGTTGTCACGCTCGCAAATACGGTACTGTCAGAGTCAGCAGCCAAATCTGCACCAGGAACATCAATCGAGAACTTACCTCCAGCTTGTACTGTGCCAGTAAAATCCTTGTTGTTGACGGTCACAGTGACTACATCACCCACTTTAAAATCACCACTGACTGTACCAGTCACAGGGATTGCAGCAGCTGTAGATTCTGCTGCGTTTACAATGCCGTCACCTGCAACGTTTGCATCCAGGCTAATCGCCAATGCTGGTGGCAACAAGTTAACTGTGTAAGTCTGGGTGTCTGTTGCTGTCGTGGTATTACCTGCGATGTCTGATGTCGTAACACGCGCATCAATCGTTTTGTCCGCATCAGCGGCCAAATCGGCACCTGGCACATTAATTGAGAATGTACCTGTAGCAGTCACAGCACCAGTAAAGTCTTTACCGTTTACAGTGATTGTGACGATATCGCCAGTTTTAAACTGACCACTTACGGTACCAGTCACTGGGATTGCAGCCGCTGTAGATTCAGCGACGTTCACAATGCCATCACCTGCAACGTTCGCGTCCAGGCTAATAAACAGCGCTGGTGGAACGGTATCAATCGTAAAGTTCAGTGGTGCGGACGGATCGCTGGTGTTACCAGCAGGATCGGTCGCCGTCACTGTAATGCTGTGTGAGCCATCAACTAATGGTGTTGTTGGTGTGAATGTCCACGTACCATCAGGCTGAACAAGGGCAGTACCCAGCTTGGTGCCATTATCGTAGATCGTGATGGTGTCGCCAGGGTTGCCATTGGAACCACGAATCTCAGGCTTGTTATCGTCGATAGTGGAGTTATTAACAATCAGCCCTTGAGTTGGGCCAACATCATCAACACCGACAAACGTTGGGATATCTGGTGCGCTCAAATCGATAGTTGCAGAATCACTACCTGGTTTTGATTCATTTTTTGCAGCATCAATGATGGTTGAAGTCACCGTAACAAGCGCCCCATCAGGCTGTGCTGGCACAGTCGTTGTAATGAAGCCATTTGATTTATCAGTAGCGGTGATAACAACTTGCTTAACAGTACTGTCATTAGACCTAATGACGACGATATCACCCACATCAACCAAACTTGGCGTGAACGACACCTTTACATCTATATCACCGTTCAATTCTGCACGATTAATGAAGTTGTCATTATTAGCATCCTCAGTAATTTCGACGGTAGGAGCGTTTCCACCATTCGGAACGTTGGTGTCAATAATTGCAGAATCAGAGCTAGAAGGAGACGTTTGACCAGATTGATTAGTAATACTCGCTGTGACAGTTAAAGTATCTCCTGAAGGCGGGACAGGCACTGCAATGATGATGAAACCTGTAGCAATATCTGCGTCAGTCAAAACACGACTGATCGTGCCACTATTGTGTACAAGATTAACAGTATCGCCTGGCTCCAGACCTGCAGGCAAAGTGACTCTAGCATCTGTAGTAGGCAAGCCTTTCAATTCACCAGCGTTTAAATAACCGTCATTACCAATATCATCTATCAACTCCACACCAGGTGCACCACTTGCCGGTGTCAGATACACGTAGTTAGGAGCGATATTGCCGCCAGTAGCCGCACCACCTGCGCCAGTACCACCATCGTAGTTGGCACCCCCGACAGTTTGGGTCTGGATTCTGTCCAAATTTACAAAGCTGGCATTACCATCACTACCAGCCTCGCCTGCAGCAGGACTATCCAATACCTCGGTGATATCACGGCCTTCATTTAACGCGGTCAACACCGCGTCAAACACTGTTTGATTTACTGCATTTTCAGTGACATCAGAAACATCCACCTGAGCCAGGTTATCAGTAATCTTGACTGTTTGCGCTTCGGCAAAATTCACGGTCTCGCCATTGGCCAGTTTCACGGCCACTGCAGCACCAGAAGCAGTGATGACTTTATCACCCGCATGCAGCACTTCGCCCACTTTCAACATATGGCGATTGCCACTTGCATCTACAACGATAGCCATCCCTTGAATATTTGTAACAGTTCCGATTACTGTAGCCATGTTTACCCTCTCTTAAGATTGAGACAATTCTGATAGTGACGTATTAAACGCCAATCCAAAACAGAAATCTATTGTACTAAAGTACAATGCCTGGCCAGCCTGAAAGGCCATTACGCTTGCCAACACGCGCCGGCAGATATAAAAAAAGCGGTGCCAAATTGGCACCGCTTTTTTACACTCCCAACATGCAGGAGCTTAGATCAATATTACTGAGCGACCGACTGGAAGCGAATGACCTCAACACGACGGTTGGCATCATTACCACTCACAGGATCATTTTCAGCAATCGGTTGTGAGAAACCGTAGCCTTTTACCACCAAGCGCTGGGCATCCATGCCTTTTTTAACCAGGTAGTCAGCAACCGCTTTTGCACGCTTCTCTGACAAGACCAGGTTGTACTTCTCTTTTGAGGTATTACGCTTGTCAGTATGACCAGCGATTTCAACCTTGTCATTACCCCACTCTTTAACAACGTCGTATACGATATCCAGATCGGCATAAGACTCTGGCAAGATGATGGCGCTATTAGCCTGGAACAAGATACGCGGCGTGAATTTCATCGTCGCTTTTTCTTGTGTTTTTGGTTTGAAGGCTTCACCTTCCCAAGGTTTGGCATTAGCTAACAATGCAGCTTTGTCAGGCACCACTTGTGTGGGCGCAACCGCTTTACACACATTCTCGCGATCCATGTACTCTTCACGCGGATACTCACCCACGTCAGCACGCGTCACACCCAATTTGCTCAACAAAAGGCCTTGACCTGCATAAGTTCTAGCGTAAGCAGTGCTGAGGTCCATTTCCGCATTGGTAAAGTTACGACGGGACTGGAAATATTCGTTTTCTGTATCCAACAAGTCCAGCAAGGTGCGTTGGCCGATATCATATTGCTTACGATAGGCCAGACGCGCATTTTCAATAGAGTCTTGGTGTTGTTTGCGATAAGCCACTTGCTCGTTCAACTGTTTGATGTTGTTGTAAGCAATCGCCACCAGCTGACGCGTATCGATACACGCTTTGTCACGCAAGTCATGTGAACGATTTAAGGTTTCTACGGCAGAATCCAGGTTGGATTTATCAGTAAAACCATTAAAGATGTTCCAGCTGGCTGTCACTTCCAGAGTGTCTGCTGCCAATGTGCTGTTTTTGCTCGCATCATTCACATCAATCACTTTACGGCCTTGCAGGTCCAAGCGTGGCATAAATGGCGCTTTTTTGCCGGAAACAGACTTTTCAACCGCGATAATATTTTCAATCGCTGCCAAAATATTTGGGTTTTGCTTGTAAGCAGCATCCAACACCTGATCCGCACTACCAGCCAGGCCATCACCGGTCAACATCACTTCATTGACGCTTTCAGGTGGCAACTCACCCACCAGACGTTGAAAACGGGCAGACACATCATACAAGTTGGTGGTTTCTGTCAGCAGGTTTGCTTCAGCCAAGGCCAGACGACCAGTTGCCTGCTCCAGATCAACCTTCTTACCTACACCAGCATCCACACGGGATTTGATCTTGTCAAAAATCTGCTTGTGCACCACAAAGTTGTCTTGCGCATAAGACACCAGACGACGATAACGCAACAAATCAAAATAAGCGGTTGCCGTATCCAGTGCAACACCTTGCATTTGGCCTTGCAACTCATAAAAGCGCGATTTCGCGACATGATCAAGACGGCCAACTTCGGAAGGCGTCGCCAAACCATCAAAAATCATTTGACGCAAAGTCAAGGTGGATTGCTGATTGGGTGTATATGTATTATTGACGTTTGGCGTCAAACGCTCTTGATTACGGAACGTTTGATCCACCGTCAAATTTGGCAGGTATCGGCCTTTGGCAGCAGACTCATCAAACTCTGCAGCTTTATAAGCATGGAAGCTGGCTTGAACCTCCGGGTTTTCGGAGACAGCCTTTTCGATAATTTTCTCTAACGTCTCAGGACTGGCAGCCCAACTGATAGACGAGAAAGAAAATACACCCATTAATAGTGCCGAGGCGATTTTTTTTAGTTTCATGTGCAGACTCTTAACAAGTTATAAAGATTCATCCAGAATCAGTATAACCACGGAATTGTGTCGGCACAAGGGTGAATAGCCCATCTGAGTAGTCACTTAGATGGGTTTTTAGTGAAAAATGTCACACATTTCATCTTTATGACAGCAGTTTTTTTGAAAAAATCTGATTAAATTCATTAATTTACAAAAATAAACATAAATTAAAATAATTAATCAATCATGAATTTAAATGTAATTTATTCAAAGAATCTTTTTGCACATTTTCATCGTGGGAGAAGTGTCCCTGAGCAGATTTACCTTGCAGGACTAATGCCAGGTGTAAACGATCTCGTACTTTCAAGGTGTCGAACACAGATGTCAGATGTGCTTTTACGGTGCGTTCAGAAATAGATAAAGCACGTGCAATTTCTTTATTACTATTGCCTCTGGCTGCCTCAAGTGCGACCTCACGTTCACGCTTGGTCAAACCATCTAATATTTCTTCCGTGGCATCAGGCTGCGGATTACCTCGCGTCGTCAATGTGATTAAATGTTTGAGCACATCCCGCCCTAACCAGACGCCGCCATGTGAAACAACGCTGTATACCTCTTGCAGCACGTGTTGATGGGCATAAGCGTGTAAATAGCCAACCGCCCCTAATTCCAGCGCCTGCATGGCTTCGGCCTGCTCCGGGTTGTTCGACAACACAATCACCTTGGCAGAAGGCAAGAAGGTTAATATCTGCTGCACATGCTTGCGCCACTGGTTACCTTGCTCAATTTGTGCATGTACCCAGATGATGGAAGCCCCGGCAACATCTGCCGACACAACATCCGCAATCGTCGTCAATTGCGGAAAAGCCTTGAGCCAGGACTCTATGGACTGTTTTAAGGTAGTGATAAATATATGCTTCATAGTAATTAGCGCTCGGTTAGTGCGTAAGATTTAGCTTTTAACACTGGTTTTAATAAGTAGGACAGCACTGTTTTTTTCCCGGTCAGAATATCAACCTGTGCCACCATGCCGGGAATAATCGGCAAGTGGTCGCCCAGATTATTCTTGTCTGTTCTTACCTTAACGACATAATATGCATTACCTTTATCGTCTATGGTGGAATCTGCTGCAATATCTTCCACTGCGCCATCCAAACTGCCATAAATCGTGTAGTCATAAGCAGTCAACTTAATCACCGCAGGCTGCTGCGGGCGGATAAACGCAATATCCTTGGTTTGCACTTTGGCTTCAATTACCAGCGCATCATCAGAAGGCACCACCTCCATGACTTCCTTGCCGGGCTGAATCACGCCACCTACGGTGTTGTAATACAGCTTGCTGACTTTACCGTTAACGGGTGACGTCAAAGTAGATTGTTTTACTTTATCTGACAGTGCGAGACTGGATTGCGTCAGGCTATTAATTTTGGCGGTGGTTTCGTTCAAGTCCGTACGAATTTTGCTCAGGAACGACTGTTGTGCTTCTGACACTTTACGTCGGGCTTCAGAAATCGCTGCAGTTAAACGCCCCATCTGCGCCGACGCCTGATCAATATCCCCTTTCGCACGATTGGCATCACGTTCCAGCCTTAAGATCTCTATCTCTGATACCGCGCCACTATTTAATAAGGGACGATTGGCCGCCAGTTCTTTACTGGTGGAATCATAAGTTTTAATCGCCACTTCTTTCTTAAACTGCACCTCAGACAGTTCACGCTCGCGCTGTGACAACTGATCCCTGGCGATATTGATCTGTGAGTTGAGCTCATCCCTGGCGGCATTAAACAATTGCAATTCTTGCAAGTAAGTATCAGGCGTTTTTTGCTGTACTTCGCTGGGAGGATTAAAACTGCCGCCATTGGCCAACGCTTTCAGGCGCGCCTCTTTGGCTTTGAGGGATAAATACTGGCTTTCATTTTCTTTTAATGAAGAAATAGCCCGTGTTTCATCAATCTTGATCAAAGGCTGACCCCGTTTTACGGTATCCCCCAACTGCACCATGATATCGACCACGATACCGCCATCCAGTGACTGCACAACCTGTATCTGGCGAGACGGAATCACACGCCCTTCGCCCCGGGTGACTTCGTCCACCTTGGCGACACTGGCCCAGACCAGTAGCACCAGCAAAATCCCCAAAATACCGTACATAATCAGTTTCGCATGCAACATGGTGTCTTCTATCATCACATCATGTGCTTGCTCGGACCAGGTGCGTGATTCAGCGGTCTCGGTTTTGATGACTTTGTCTACCAGGGCATGCACTGGCTTGCCTAGGCGCACCCAGATACTGTCCGGCTTGGTGACTTCACCTAATTGATCGAATATTTTTTTTGCCATATTGTTATCTCGCCTTACCTACTTTGCCGGCGCGCAGCGCAGCAGTGACGTCCTCTTTATTACCATCGGCAACCACCTGACCGGCATCAATCACTATCAGGCGTTCCGCCAGTTCCAGCATAGCGTTACGGTGACTGATCACAATCATGGTTTTATCAGCTGTGGCTTGGGCAATGTTGCGTTTAACGGTTTCCTCACCAGAGTGATCCATGGCACTGGTCGGCTCATCCAGCAACACAATTTGTGGTTGCGTCACAAAAGCCCGCGCAATGCCCACACCTTGGCGCTGGCCACCAGACAAGGTATCCCCGCGCTCGCCCACTTCCAGGTCAAAGCCTTTGGGATGCGCATTCACAAAATCTGCAATACCGCCAACCTGCGCAGCCTGCAACACTGAATGATCATCTGCGTGGGGATGACGCAAGGTAATATTTTCACGCAATGAGCCATAAAACAAATGGTTATCTTGCTGGACATAGCCAATACTGCGGCGCAATTCAGCCGGATCAATCTGCCGCGCATCAATGCCATCAATCAGGATCGCGCCTTCGGTTGGCTGATACAGACCAAGAATCAGTTTATTAATGGTTGTTTTACCCGAGCCCATACGGCCAATCAGGCCAACGTGCTCACCTGGACGAATCCTGAAAGAGACCCGGTTCAAGGCCAACTCATCCGAGCCAGGATATTTAAAAGAAACATTTTTAAACTCGATTTCGCCCTTGAATGCTGGGCGGGATAGGAAATTAACCCCTTTGTTACGCTCCACCGGTTTACCCATCACCTCATCCAATGACTTCAATGAAGTCGCCGCGGTGTGATACTGCGTAAACAGACCTGCGATTTGCGAAATAGGTGCCAGGCCACGGCTGGTTAATTGCGAGCAGGCAATCAATCCCCCCATGGTTAAATCCCCATTCGAGATTAAATACACGCCTAAAATCACAATCGCAACACTAATAATTTGCTGCAAGGCATAGGTACCATTGGTAATAGAAGAGGACAATAGTTTGAGCTTGCTGCCGACTTCAGATAAAAACAGTGCGCTTTTTTCCCATTTGCCCTGCATCTGGCCTTCCACGCCCATGGACTTCACAGTTTCCAGGCCTACCAGGCTTTCAATCAGCGTGGCATTGCGCTGGGCGCTGGCCCGGTACATGGTTTCTGACAGGTCATGCATCTTGGTTTGCACGCTGAGAGAGTAAATCAATACAATCGCGCCACCAATCAATGCTGGCAACACCATATAAGGGTTAATCCAGGCAATGACGATCAGGAAAATAATGCCGAATGGCAAGTCGATCAGCGTCACTACGGTGGCGGAGGTAATAAAATCACGCACGCTTTCAAACGAGCGTAAGTTAGAGGCAAAAGAGCCGACAGAATTAGGCTTGGCTTCATAACGGGTGCCAAGTACTTTTTCCATGATTTGCGCACTGAGTTTTACATCAATACGTGCACTGGCCCAGTCCAGGAAATAAGCACGCATGGAGCGCAACAATAAATCGCCCAGCACAATCAGCGCAACACCAATGCCTAATACCCACAATGTTTCTACCGCCTTGTTTGGCACCACGCGGTCATACACATTCATGGTAAACAGTGGCATGGCCAAGGCAAAAATATTGATCAGCAAGGCTGCAACCATCACATCGCGGTAAATGCCCTTGTTCTCTGCCAATGTCCCCCAAAACCAGTGCCTGACTTTGACCCGCCCCACTTCTGGAGTCCGCGCATCAAACATAAAGTTTTGCTTGGTGATCAAGGCATAACCAGTATATTCCGCCGCCAGGTCAGCCAGACTTATGGTCACGGCATCTGGCGACAAATCTGGGAATACCACCTGGGCAAAATGCTGGCTTTCATCTATTTTGATCAGTTGGCAGGCGCGGTGATTATTCAGCAGCAAAGTCACATCGGCCTGTGGTTGCAGCAATGTTGCAATCGCCCCCTGCTTCACTGTCACTTCCAGCCGCAAACGTTCAGCTGAGCGTTTAAACAATTCAGGATTAAGCTTGCCCCCTTCCAGCGGTAAGCCAGAAGTTAAAGCATCGCGGGTTGTTGCCAGTCGATTATGGCGACAGATATAAAGAAGACACTCGAGCAGAGCGTCTTTTGCGGTCTTATTAAAGTATGGCGTCGTTTCCATGGCAGATGACTTATTATTATCCTTATCTGAGTTAAATCAGTGACTGATTTACCGACTATTGATTGTATGGGGTGTTAAGCCATGTCAAAACGATGAGTATATGGCATAACACCCCGAAATTACAAAAATTGACACTTTCATTGACACTTTTATAGTGCACCAAATTGTAAATTTTCCTGCACAAAGGGGCCGGTCACCGCTTCAATACCGATTGCATTCAAGCTATCCAGCTCTTGCTGGTCTTGCACACCTTCGGCAATCGGCACAATACCCATGGTTCGTACCATCATGCACAAACCGCGCATGAGGGACTGTTGTTGCGGACGCAGGTGAATGTCACGGATGAGTGACGCATCAAACTTGATGTAATCCATGCCCAGTTCATGTAAATCACCCAATTGTGCCAGGCGAGTGGAGACATGCTCCATGCCGACCATGCAACCCAGGGATTTCACCAGGTGCACAAACTCTTTAAATTTTACAAAATCGCTGAATGCTGCTTCTTCCGCCACTTCAAAGCTTAACCGGGCTGGCGTTGCCACTGTCAGGATTAATGCTTGCAACTTATCTTTATATTCATCACTGCGCATAGCTGCCGCAGAAACGTTCACACTGAGGCTGGCATTGTTCTTCGTCAGCATATCAACAGCATATTCCAATGCCAGGCCGTCCAGTGTTTTGATCATATCGAGCTGGCTGGCCCAATCAATAAAAGCACCTGCAGCCAGCCATTGATCGCCTTCATCAATATGCAAACGCAATGGGCACTCGTAGTGATACAGCTGCTGGTCGCGCTGCATGACCGGGTAGCAGGCCAGCTTGATCTGCTTCTGTTCAATCGCCTGCAAGAACTGCTCTTTCCATTGATTGAGGTAGTTTTTCCTTGAAGTGACGATGCTATTGGCATTCATCACCCGCATAGGAATCGCCGCCTGATCTTCAGCCAGGTCGAGAATAAACTGCATCACACGATGAATATCGACAAAGTCATCGCCTTTTTTAGTTTTGGTATGTGTGACCACAAACTGGAACTGCAACAATTGCTGTGCCGCGTTCAGCTTTTCCAGCACCAGCTTGAGCTCGGTAGTGACAGCAAAATCATCCAGTGGCTGTCGGCTGAAAATACCGAACACGCCACCAGCCAGGCGACCACACACCACGTCCTGGTAATGTTCCATCTGCTGCTGCACGGCATCACCAACCTTTTTAATCAACTGGTTGGTCACGCTGTAGCCCATTTGCTTATCGATGTCAGGCAAGTTACGCAGTTGCACCAAAATCAACACACCTTCGACAAAGCCATCATTTTTGAGGGCAACCGAAGCAGTATTGGTGAAATGTGACTGGTTCATCAAACCGGTCACTTCATCGTAATTGATTTGCTGGTTAAAGGTATTCAGGCGCTCAGACTCTGCCGTCACCATGGATTTAACGCGGTCAGACAGCGTATTCATGGTGCGCACCAGTTTCTGGAACTCTTCTGTGGCAGGTTCTGCAATGGTGATGTACTTGCGCTCGCCCAAGGCTTCGGCTTGTGCAATCACGTCATCCAATGGTTTCAGGATACGTTTCAGCCAGAAGCCGGACACGACATAACTGAGCAAGGCGACAATCAATGTCCACAACACGGCATGACGTGAGGTTTCCCACAATTGGTCATAAGCCAGAGACGGCTCACTCTCCAGCTCCAAGGTGCCATATTGCTGCCAGCCGGACTGGATATTGGCCACGCCAGGCTGAATATTGACGGAAAACACCGACTGGAACCAAGCCGGGGCGATGGAGTGTGGATGGCGGTTCACCCGCTCGATCATCAGCTTATTGTCCGGCGAAATAATGGCAATGCGGCGATAGTGCCCCATATCAAACTGGGCGCTGATAATCAGCTCTACCGTGACATTGTCTTTCTGGATATTGGAAAGCGTAATCGCCAGCCCGTTGGCATTATCGTTATTCTTTTTTTGCAACTGCTCAGCCATATAGCGGTGGTCATCATAAACACCGAGGAACAGGCATCCTGCCGCCACCATTAAAATAATGACAGAAATTGCAATTCGTATCTGTTTTACCAAAGACATTTGAAAGCCCTCTTACTTTCCTGGGGTGGATTCGGCCATAACCCGCCGTGCGTGCCGGCTTTGCGCACTAGCCTAGCATTCCGCCTCCATAATAACCACATTTCTAACAGGTTTTTAATCATTCCAATCCGTCCTGTCGCATACGCGTCAACACATCACGCCATTTGGAGATATTGGAAGGGGATCCAGCGCGCATATTCGGGTTATTCGCCACGAACAAGCCTTTATCATTAAAACTGAAGACAGGAGACAAATCACCGCGCTTAGAGGCGGGCAATAATTCAAAATTGAGGTTATCGAGGACCAGTGGGTCACTGTTTGGCGTGGCATAGTAAGTCAACACCATATGTGGACGGATAGATCCGCTAGGCATGCGCGCCCTGACATAAGTCAGCCGTAACTTGTCTTGCGACACGCCCAGCTTTTTCAGCAAGGTATATTTGGCAATACTAAAATCTTCACAGTCACCCGCCCCTTTGCCAAAAGTTTCCAGCGGACTGGCCCAGTAATCTTCCATGCCCCACAGGGTAATATCATCCACAAACAATACGTGCTGATTGGTAAAGTCATTCACCATATGCACCTTGGTCATCTCGCTGGCACCCGCCACCTGGGCGAACATCTCATTCATGCGCATGACATTCTGGTAAGCCTCTTCGCCATAGCGTTGCCGAATTTTTTCCAGCATGGCCAGCACATAGTCATCCGCCAGCGTCTGCGTCCATAGCAGACTCAGTGCCAGGCATAAGCCTGTCAGCAGTCGAGCAATCAATGGCGATACGTGGCGTCTCATGTGAAATTCATTCCCAGTGAGCGATTATGTCACGGCTAAATCAAGCACAATTTACCAAACAAAGCGGTTTTAATCGACAAATTCAGCACGCGTTTACATTGCTGCCGTGAATGGCAAAACACATTCAACAAAGACAAGCGTGGCTGGATTGGGTAAAATATCGGCTTTTGAATCGATAAGTTTTTTACCCATGACGTCTCTCACCACGCTCAACGCCCTGTCTCCACTGGATGGCCGTTACCAGTCCAAACTCGATCCTTTACGCCCTTTCTTTAGTGAATATGCGTTGATCAAATACCGGGCACTGGTAGAAGTCGCATGGTTAAAAGCACTGAGCGCAGCACCTGAGTTGGCTGAAATTGCACCGTTCAGCCCAGAAACTATCGCCGAGCTGGATGCCGCCATCACGGCCTTTAGCGAAGCCGACGCCACTCAAGTAAAAGCGATTGAGGCACGTACTAATCACGACGTGAAAGCACTCGAATACTGGCTGAAAGAAAAATTTGACGGTAACCCTGAGATTAAAAAGGCCAGCGAATTTATTCACTTTGCCTGCACCTCGGAAGACATTAATAACCTGTCACATGCCTTGATGCTGAAATCTGCACGTGATGCGGTGATGCAACCTAACCTGCAAGCAGTGATTGCGCGCCTGACCGAGCTGGCACATGCGCTGGCTGACCAGCCTATGCTGTCACGCACACATGGCCAGACTGCCAGCCCATCTACCATGGGCAAAGAACTGGCTAACGTGGTCTACCGCCTGCAACGTCAATTCAAGCAACTGCATGCTAATGAAGTGTTAGGTAAAATCAACGGTGCCGTCGGTAACTTTAACGCGCACTTGTCTGCCTACCCTGACTTTGACTGGGAAGGCTTTGCCAAACGCTTTGTCGAATCACTGGGCCTGACCTATAACCCGATGACCATCCAGATTGAGCCACACGATTACATGGCTGAAATGTATGACACTTTGTCACGCATCAACACCATCTTGATTGACCTTAACCGCGACATCTGGGGCTATATCTCGGTCGGCTATTTCAAGCAAAAAGTCAAAGCCGGTGAAATCGGTTCTTCCACCATGCCGCACAAGGTTAACCCGATTGACTTTGAAAACTCTGAAGGCAACCTGGGCCTGGCCAACGCCGTATTGCGTCACTTGGCAGAAAAATTGCCTATCTCCCGCTGGCAGCGGGACCTGACTGACTCTACCGTACTGCGTAATATGGGCGTGGCATTTGGCTATACCTTGCTGGGTTACGACTCCTGCCTGCGCGGCCTGAACAAGCTGGAAGTCAATCCGCAACGCCTGCAAGAGGACCTGGATAATAGCTGGGAAGTATTGGCTGAGCCTATCCAGACCGTGATGCGTCGGTATGGCATTGAAAACCCTTATGAGCAACTCAAAGAACTGACGCGCGGCAAAGGTGGTATCAACCAACAATCACTGCATGCGTTTATCGAAACCTTGCAAATACCGGCCGAAGCCAAGCAAGCACTGCTGGCCCTCACGCCTGCAACTTATACCGGCAAGGCCAGTCAATTGGTGAAGCATATTTAAATAGTGTTGACTAAGTCGATTTGATCCGGGATTTTCTTGCTCATCATGTAAAACATCCCGCTTATGAACAGGCAGTAAACATCTTGTTTCGCTGCCTGTTCTGGGCAAACACCACGTGCAAGCAGTTAATGCACCTCATGCTGACTTTGCTGGCCCTTGTTTTGCTAGCACAGTCAACAACCTGCTATGCTCAAGACACGCTCTGGTTTGAGGTCAAACCAGGCACCAGCTACCAAACACGCTTTTCACTCGCCAACGATACGCCACCAGAAGATACCTCAGCACTGCGTGAGCTGCTGCAAAAACACCTGACCATCCACGAAGCCATGCAAAACCCGCGCATGAACGACAGTGAGTGGCGCCGATTAGTACAAAAAACCCCGCAAGAAATTGCCGACTTAGTGGCCACTGAAGGTTACTTTAAAACCAAAACCGTCACCGTCCAACCTAGCGTCAACCTGGCCGAATTTCATATCAGCCTGCCACCGCAAGCCAAAGTCAGTCAGGTTAACGTCTCGATCACTGGCGAAATCCAGCACCCCAGCCATCAATCTACATTAGAAGCCGCGCAGAAAAGCTGGCCACTGCCAGTGAACAGCACCTTTACCCAACAAGCCTGGAGTACTGCCAAGCGTGAGTTACTGGCCACCTTGCTGCGTGCAGAGTTTCCAAACGCCAAAATCACTACCTCGCAGGCCATGGTCAATCCACAGACCCAAGAAGTGTTGATTACCCTCGCCATGGATTCTGGGCCTGCGGTACGCATAGGCGAAGTCCGCATACATGGGCTACAACACTACAAAGAGTCGCTGGTGCGCCCGCTCAACACACTGAAAACTGGTGCACCCTATCGTCAATCCGATTTACTGACCTTACAAAACAGCTTTATGAGCACAGGTAAATTTCGCTCGGTGGACGTAGTTGCCAGGACGGAAGCACTCAATCCCGACCACAGTGCCGACATAGACGTCACTGTGCACGAAATGGAGCAGAACACCTTCCGCATTGGCGCAGGCGCCAGCACCAACACTGGCGCCCGTATCGTATTTAACTACACCGACCGCAACCTGTTTGACCGCGGCCTGTTATGGGATAGTAGCTTGCGGCTAGAACAGAAGCTGCAAGCCGTCACCTCCAACATCACCTTTCTCACCGATAACAAAGGCTACCGCGACAGCATACAAAACAGCGTGACACGCACAGACCTCGAAGGTCAGATCACCACTGCCGTGCAGAATGGTGTGCGCCGCTATTGGGGTCAGCCTGGCATTTTCGAGCAATATGTCGGCGCGAATCTGCTATATGAATTTTTAACCGTGGACGGCGAATCGTCGCAATTCAACAAGGCGGCCACACTGGCCTATGGCCTGAATGTGCGCAAACTGGATCATCCGCTGGCACCGACCAAAGGCTGGATACTAAACACCCAGTTCCAACTGGCACCGCTGGACAAGCTGTCTGACGGCCGCTTTCTGCAGTCACAAGCCAGGTTACAGGGTTTTTACCCACTGACACAATCCACGCAATGGCTGGGCCGCATTGAAGTTGGCACCGTCACCGGCGCGCGCAGTGTGCCTGCGACTTACTTATTCAGGGCGGGTGGCGACCAATCCGTGCGCGGTTACGCTTTCCAGTCACTCGGCGTTAAAGAAGCCGATGCGATTGTTGGCGGCCGCGTGCTACTGACTGGCAGCAGCGAAATTGTGCAATGGCTGACCTCATCCTGGGGCGCTGCCGTATTTGTCGATTTTGGTCATGCCGCCAATAGCTGGAAAGACTATGCCCCGGCCTTTGGTTATGGCCTGGGGGTACGCTGGCGCAGCCCGATTGGCCCGGTAGGCGTGGACGTTGCCTATGGCGAAGAAACCAAAGAATACCGTTTGCACTTTAACCTGGGCGTGAATTTCTGATGTCACTCGTAAACACATTCAAGCGCTTGCTCAAACTCACACTCACTGGTGTGCTTTGTTTATCGTTGATCATCACGCCACAAATGGTGTGGGCGGCAAATGTACTGCTGATGACCAGTTTAAAAGAATTTGAAACCGACCTCGGTAACGCAACACTCAAAGTGGAAGGCATAGATTCAAATATGCGCCTGGCGGTCACGCCCAAAGGCGAGCTCACCGTCTCGCAGTTTCGCGCCAAACAAATCACCTTGCGTTTTAAACCCACGACCGAGGTTACGCCAACGCCTCCAGCGGCAAAAATACCGCTACCAGCGCGTATCAACATTCCGCTGCCGTTTCACTTGCTCTCCGGCCAGATTGACCAGCTCACTATTATCCAGGGCACAAGCACTTCAGAGATTACACAGATTCAGTTTGACCTTGATGCCGACAATCAGGCCTTGCAATTCCGCATCGCACAAGCGCTGAGCCCGTGGGGCAAAGTCAGCACACATTTTCAAATGCAAAATGCCGCGCCCTTCGCGCTTAATGGCTGGATGGACATGCAACAACCACAAACCGAATTACCTTATCACCTGCGCACCGAACTACATGGTGATTTAACCCGGCTGGAGATTGCCGCCAACCATCACTACCAGCCAAAAGCCAGGCCATTTGCGATAGTGCCAGCCAGCGGGCAGACCGAAGACCTGCTGCAAATCAGCGCCAGTATTGGCCTGGATGAAACACGCAACAGCCATTTACTATTGCATCTACAACAGCTGCAAGCCAAGCATATCCATCCGCAACTGGCTGGCAAGGTGGATTTAAAAATTGTCGCCGATGGTAGCCTGACCGAACAAGGCCAGATGCTGGCAACCATAGACGCAGGAGACAGCCGCTTGCAGGGGCAGCCGCTGATTGTGCGTGGCAGTGCCAGCCTGCAAGGCACACAACTAATGAATATGGACTTGCTGGCGCAACTGGATAAAAACAAACTGACCATACAAGCGGGTAAAAACACCTCTACCGTGGAGGTCACCACGTTGTCATGGCAAGCCGAGCTCGCCAACCTGGCGCAACTGATGCCAGGCTTTGCAGGCCAGGTAAAAGGCACTGGCACGGTGCAACAGTCTGCCAGCGGCTTTGCAACCACCTATCAACTCTCTGGCCAGCAATTGCAGTTACCACAAGGCTTAACGTTAGCAGGCTTTGAGGCAGAGGGTCAGGCCACTGACCAGTCACAGGGCTCGCTCAAAAACCGGGTCAAGTTACGTGGTTTGTCACAGCAGAATGCGCGCGGCATCGATAGCCCCCCGATTGACGCCGAACTCAACCTGACAGGCACGCTGGCAAAACACCAATTGGCGCTCAAAGTGAATGATGCTGATCCGTTATTGCAGCGCAACCTGTTACTAGCGCTAGAGGGCAGTTGGCAAGCAAACACCTGGCAAGCACAACTCACGCAATTGCAAGATGCCAATGGCAAGGTCTTTCAACTGGCACAACCTGCCAGCCTGCAATGGCAAAATGAACAAGGCTTCCAGCTGCAAAACCTGGTCGCCAATGCCCTCTCAGGCCAACTGCAACTCGATCAGCTGCACTACCGCCCGGCCAAGGTCGCCGACCCGCTCACACAACAAGCAGCCGAAAAAGTGCAGTTCAGCAGCCAAGGCGCACTCAAGGCGTTCCCATTACAAGCGGTGATGGCATGGCTGGTACCCGAGCATTCAGAAGCCTTACCTGCAGACCATTTGCGTGTTTCGGCACAATGGAAGCTAGCGTTAGATGAACAACTGAACGGCGCACTGCACCTTGAGCGCGCCTCGGGCGACTGGCAAGCTTATGACAACAGCGAGGCACGCTGGCAAGGGCTGGGTATACAGACACTACTGGCAGATATCAAGGCGCAGAACAATCGCGTCAGTGTGCAAAGCAGCATACGCGCAGACACTGCGATAGATCTGCAATTTGCTGGCAACACCGTCGTCACACCTACGCAGAATGGCGTCGTGATTCAACGCTCAGCCCCGATCTCGGCACAACTCAAGGCCAACATTTCGCAACTAGGCTGGCTAGCCAAGCTTATGCCAGACATGCAGCCAGCCGGGCAATTAACCATAGATGCCCAGGCTAGCGGCATGATCGCTCAGCCACAATTACAAGG
The DNA here is from genome assembly GCF_015354445.1 of Methylophilus sp. QUAN. Classification (GTDB taxonomy): domain Bacteria; phylum Pseudomonadota; class Gammaproteobacteria; order Burkholderiales; family Methylophilaceae; genus Methylophilus. Next base: position 432,828 of record NZ_JADKYT010000002.1, on the reverse strand, counting down.
CAGCATTCAAGGCCAGGCGCTGGCCTTACAAGTCCCATCGCAAGGCCTATGGCTGGAACAAGGCAACCTGCATGCCATCCTATCAGGCGATCAGGTGAATATTGACCAACTACACTTTGCTGGCAAAAGTGGCGAACTCAATGGCAACGGCCAACTGGTGTTTAAAGACGATCACTGGCAACTGGATGCCGCCATGCAATTCAACAAGTTACAGGCCTTATCCCGGGTAGACCGTTGGGTACAACTGAGCGGCAATACCAACATCAGCATGACCAGTGGGCAAACCTTGCTCGGCGGCAAACTCAAGATACATAAAGGCCTGTTTGAACTGCCGAAAGCGGATAAGCCCAAACTGGACGAAGATGTCGTGATTGAATCACCGCAGGCCAGTCAACCCGAGCCAACCTCAAAACTGGTGTTTAACAACTTTGCACTCGATTTTGGCGACAAACCACTGGTATTACCTTTCAAGGAATCCGAACAATTCATGTTGCGTGGCCAAGGCTTAAATGGTGCACTGAGTGGCAATATGCAACTCAACGGCTTGCTGGACGAGCTGACCGCCGCAGGCACACTGGAAATCACCGGCACTTATATCGCCTACGGCCAGTCACTCAATATCGAAACCGGTCGCCTGATATTCAGCGGCAAACTGCCTAATATTGGCCTCGATGTGCTGGCGACAAGACAAGTGGAAAGTACCAAAGTCGGGATTCAAATCAATGGCAGCCTACAAACGCCGCAGCTTAAACTGGTCTCTACGCCTGATACCAGCAACGAGAATAAAATCTCACTGCTGGTACTGGGACAACCCATGTCACAAGTTGGCAGTAGCGATATGGCTTTATTATCAGTCGCCGCTGGCGCCTTGCTCTCCCAAGGCGATTCTGTCTCACTGCAAACCAAAATTGCACAAGCCGTTGGCTTGGATAGTATAGATGTTCGCGGCAGCGGACCGACCAATTACGCCGTCAGCGTCGGCAAACGCATTAACCGCAACCTGGTGGTTGGCTATGAAAAAAGCATTGTCGGCCTGTTAAATGTTGGTAAACTCACCTATCAACTGACCAAGCGCATCTCCATCGAAACTAGGACCGGCTCAGACAACGCGCTGGATGTGTTTTATGGATTTAGCTTTGACTAATCACGTATATTTTCTAAACAATGACCGAAATCCTGATTCTTTATTATTCACAAGGCGGCGCCGTCAAAGAGATGGCGCAATTAATTGCACGTGGCGTGGAAAGTGTTTCCGGGGCGACAGCGCGTGTACGCACCGTGCCTAAAGTGTCAGCCAACTGTGAAGCCACAGAGTCAGACATTCCAACGTCTGGCGCACCGTATGCCACCTTGCAGGACCTGGAAACATGTGCCGGACTGGCCTTGGGTAGCCCTACCCGCTTTGGTAATATGGCCGCGCCGATGAAATATTTTCTCGATGGCACGTCCGGCTTGTGGCTCAAGGGGGCACTGATTGGTAAACCAGCGGCGGTATTCACCTCCAGCGGCTCACTGCATGGCGGTAACGAAATGACGCTGATGACCATGATGATTCCGCTGATACACCACGGCATGCTGATGTTAGGCTTGCCTTATTCAGAACCCCAATTGGGTACTACCAAAACAGGTGGTACACCTTATGGCGCCAGTCATATTGGTGGCGCATTGGATGACCAGCCGATTTCGGATGATGAAAAAAAATTGTGTATGGCCTTGGGGAAACGCCTGGCCGAAACTGCACTCAAATTGCAATAACCGTTTTTCAGGAAAAGTACGCTATGTCTGCTGCCCTCGCCCATGAAGCCCGCCAATTCTTGTTTTCAACCCGCCATGCCATTTTATCGACGCACTCGATGAAATACCCCGGCTTTCCGTTTGGCTCGGTGGCGCCGTTTGTTTGCAACCAGCAAGCTGAGCCGGTAATCCTGATCAGCACGATTGCTGAGCATACCAAAAATATTCTGGAAAACCCGAAAGTCTCCTTGCTGGTGTTTTCTGGTGCCGATGATTTACAAGCTAATGCACGGCTAACCCTGATGGGCGAAGCGATTCATTGCGACAAACAGGATGAGGATTTGCGTGCGCGTTATTTACGCTATCTGCCTCAAGCAGCCAGTTACTTTGATATGCATGACTTTCATTTTTACCGCATCAAGATTGAGCAAGTACGCTATATTGCGGGCTTTGGCCGCATGGGCTGGTTTGAAGGCGATGCGCTCAATGACGACCTGGCTGACAGCATGCTGGCGGCACAGGAAGGCGGCATCGTCTCCCATATGAACGAAGACCATAAAGACAGCCTGCTGCAATATTGCCAGCATGTGCATGGCGTGACAGCCGACCATGCAGAAATGATCGGCCTGGATGCAGAAGGCTTTGATGTGCAATATCATCAGGGCGAAGAAACGCAAGGCCTGCTGCGTTTTCAGTTTGAACAGACGGTATTAAACGCGATGGACGCGCGTAAAGCACTGGTTGCCCTAGCACAAGCAGGTAGATCATGATTCCACGCATTTTATCCGTTAGCCGCAGCGCGGCCAGTATCAGCCTACTTGGCCTGATTGTGTTGTGCCTGGGTTGGGAGATTTTCTGGGCGCCTTTACGCGCAGGCGGTAGTTTGCTGTTTCTCAAAACACTGCCCTTACTGTTACCGCTATTTGGCATTTTACGCGGCAAACGTTATACCTATCAATGGTCAGGCATGCTGATTTTGTTTTACTTCACCGAAGGCGCGGTCAGGGCATGGTCAGAGACAGGTGTAGCGCGGTGGCTGGCCGTGGCAGAAGTCATCCTCAGCCTGATTTTCTTTGCCAGCGTGATTGCATATTCCAAATACACAGGCCGCAGTTACCAGCCTGCGTGAGATCGCTTTAGCAGCATCAATGCAGGTGCCATTTTCACTATAAATTCTTTCGTGCACGGACGCTGACAAGCCTGGTAAACCTTATATAATATCGGGCATGAGAATTCTGTTATCCAATGACGATGGCTACCTGGCACCAGGCCTGAACACACTTGCCAGCCACCTAAGCAAAATCGCTGATATTACGGTGGTGGCACCTGAGCGTAACCGTAGCGGTGCCAGCAACTCACTGACGCTAGACCGCCCATTGAGTGTCAAACAAGCCGCCAACGGTTTTTACTATGTCAACGGCACCCCTACTGACTGCGTACACATTGCCCTCACCGGCCTGATGCAAGACATGCCGGACATGGTGATTAGTGGCATCAATGATGGTGCCAACATGGGTGATGACACCATTTACTCAGGTACGGTGGCTGCCGCCACTGAAGGCTACTTGCTAGGCATTCCTTCGTTTGCCGTCTCCATGTCGCAGCACCAGCCAGCCCACTTTGAAACGGCGGCCAAAATCGTGGTCGACCTGGTCAAGCAATACAACCACAGCGAATTTACCGAGCCTACCCTGCTCAATATCAACGTGCCAGATCTGCCATTGCAAGAGATTAAGGGTCGTCAGATCACGCGCCTAGGCAAACGCCACAAGGCTGAGTCTGTGATTAAGCTGCAAACCCCGCGTGGTGAAACGGTTTACTGGGTAGGCGCCGCCGGACAACCCAATGATGGCGGTGAAGGCACTGACTTTCATGCCGTCGCACAAGGCTATGTTTCTATCTCCCCTATCCAGGTAGACCTGACCAAGCATTCGCAAATCGCAGCCATGCAACAATGGCTGCAAGCCAAGAATTAAGTATTATGGCAATTCCAAGAACATCCAATAAAACCGGCATAGGCATGACGTCGTCACGTACCCGTGAGCGCATGCTGACCCGCCTGCGCGAACAAGGGATTAGCGATGAAGTAGTGATCGCCGCTATGGCCGATATTCCGCGCCATATCTTTGTCGATGAAGCGCTATCTATTCGCGCTTATGAAGATGTTTCATTGCCGATTGGCTACGGCCAGACCATTTCACAGCCTTATATTGTGGCCAAAATGACGCAAATCCTGCGCAATGGCAAACAGCTCAATAAAGTGCTGGAGATAGGCACAGGTTGCGGCTACCAGACGTCGGTATTGTCACGCGTCAGCACCGAGGTTTACTCACTGGAACGCATACGCCCGCTGGTGATGAAAGCCAGAAACCATTTGCGCACCTTAAAATGCACCAACGTTAAACTGGACCATGCCGATGGCAGCCTTGGCTTGAAAAGTTATGGACCATTTGATGCCATTATGGTCACTGCCGCTGCCAGCCATGTACCGCAAGAGCTGGTTGAACAACTGGCCGTGGGTGGCCGCATGGTGATTCCGGTCGGCACCACAGAACAAGTCTTACATCTGATCGAGCGTAGCGCACAAGGCGTACAACAAATTGCGTTGGAGCCGGTCAAATTTGTTCCATTGTTGGGAGGCACGGCTTTATCATGAGATTCCGCACTTTGCTCACGGTATGGGGCACCAGCTGCACACTTGCCGCCTGCGCCCTTAACTCACCCATGCCACGGGCGCCGGTCAGCAGTAGCCCGGTCAGTACCGAGAGTAATAAACCAGTGGCTACGCCGGCAACGCTGGGGGCTAATCAATACCTGGTGCAAAAAGGCGACACGCTGTACAGCATAGGCCGTAAGTTTGGCATCCCGTTCATGAAGCTGGCCGACGTTAACCAGTTGCAGGCGCCGTATGAAATTCACGTCGGCCAAGTGCTCAGCCTGAACGCCAAGGCAACGAGCAGCACGGCGAATAGCAAAGCCAATGACAGTGCCAATGCGCCAGATGATGCAGAAGTCGTGACTTCAGCCATTGTTCGCCCAGACATTAACAACGCTGCGGAACCCGCGACGACTGCAGCAGCAAGCAATGCGCAGGCACCTGCTGACACTGGCAAGACGGCAACAGCAACGGACCTTGAAGCAATTACCGATGCGGATATTCAATGGCAATGGCCATTAGCGGGCAAAGTCAGCACTGGCTTTGACGCCCAAACCAACAAAGGCCTCAATATCACTGGCAATGCAGGCCAGGTGATTAATGCCGCAGGGGCTGGCAAAGTCATTTACAGCGGCATGGATGTACGTGGCTACGGCAAGCTGATCATCATCAAACACAACAGCAACCTGCTCTCAGTGTATGCCCATCAAGGGAATTCTTTAGTGAAAGAAGGCGCGTTTGTGGCCTCTGGCGAAAAACTGGCCAATTTGCCAGCCCAAGCCAATAACAAATCACCGGTACTGCATTTCGAGATTCGCCAAAAAGGCAAACCGGTAGACCCGGTCGGTTATTTACCAAATAATCCGGCTACAATAAGCAGTAACAGTTAACACCCGCGCCCTCTGTGCGGGCTTGAAAGCAATCGATGGCGCTTAGGCGCATGTTGCTTGAAAGGAGTAGCGCATGGATCCAAACCGTTACAGCAAAAACCGCACTATCCGCCCGGACAGCCCCTGGCAAATCGTGCAGGCATTATTTACCCTGGGCTTGATGGTGTGCGGCTTTATCGGCATTGCCGTGCATGTATTTGGCAGTGATCAGGGACCGATTGACTGGGTGCAATGGGTCATGGCTTCAACGCTCAACATGATACTCACTGCCGTTGGGCTACTGGCTGCCTTCGCCTTCCATCGCTACATCACCCACATCAGCAACCAGCAACGGCGCTCAGCAAGCAACCTGCCGGTCTATGCCATGATGCTGGTTGGCGCCTATTTCATCTATAGACTCATCTCCACCGGCCACTGGTAAAGATACGCCGCCTATCGTCAAGACGACAGGCGGCGGCCAATCACATCAGGCTATTCTAGCCATCCCTGCGGGCTGTACACCACAACGATTCATGCCGCTGAAAATCGCTTTAATAGAAGCAGTCACGATATTAGTATCCATGCCCACGCCATAACAGACTTTGCCCTGGCAGACGACTTCAACAAAGGCACAGGCAGTCGCTTCGCCAGCAGAGGGGCTAGCACCCAGTGAGCGCTCTTCGAAACTGCGTACTTGTACCTGTATGCCAATATTCTGCAGCGCATGCACTGCCGCATCTACCGGCCCATTGCCCTGCCCGCTGGCGATGGTCGGTACACCATTGACGGCAATATGCATGCGGATGGCCTGTCCTTGTGCATGCGTTTCAAGCTGGTAGTCCTGAAAGTGCAGAGGCACAATGGCAGACACATACTGTGCATTAAACAGCTGCCACAGCTCGGCAGGCCCGACTTCACTGCCGTGCTGATCCGTGTATTGCAGTACCACGCCTGAAAACTCCACCTGCATGCGTCTGGGCATGACGATACCGTAATGGTTTTCCATCAGGTAGGCCACGCCGCCTTTGCCAGACTGGCTATTCACACGAATAATCGAATCATAATTGCGGCCCAGGTCTTTAGGGTCAATCGGCAGGTAAGGCACGTTCCAGCGCGCATCTGCCTGCTGTGTCGCAAAGCCTTTTTTAATCGCATCCTGGTGTGAGCCAGAGAAAGCAGTAAAGACCAGATCTCCCGCATACGGATGACGCGGATGTATCTCAATCTGCGTACATTCTTCAACCGTACGGCCAATCGCATCAATATCAGAAAAATCGAGGCCCGGATGCACGCCTTGCGTGTACATATTAAGCGCCACGGTCACCAGGTCAACGTTCCCGGTACGCTCGCCATGCCCAAACAGGCAACCTTCGACACGGTCAGCGCCCGCCATGATGCCCAGCTCGGTCGCAGCTACCGCCGTACCACGGTCATTATGCGGATGCAGGCTCAGAATGACGCTATCGCGGCGCGCCAGGTTGCGGTGCATCCACTCAATCTGGTCTGCATACACATTGGGGCTCGCCACCTCTACCGTCGCCGGGCAATTGATAATCACCTTGCGTGTTGGCGTCGCCTCCCAGGCCTCGGTGACGGCATCACACACCTCTTTAGAAAACTCAAGCTCAGTGGCCGTAAACGTTTCCGGGCTATATTGCATGATGATTTCGGTTTCAGGCATGTCGACTGCCAGTGCCTTGACCAGCTTCACCGAATCGACGGCCATGGCTTTCACCTCGGCCTTGCCCATATTAAAGACGACCTCTCTAAACGTAGGCGAGATCGCATTATAAATATGCACAATGACACGCCGTGCGCCACGCACCGACTCCATGGTCCGGCGTATCAGGTGCTCACGCGCCTGCGTCAGCACTTCTATGGTCACATCATCCGGGATGCGCTTTTCCTCAATCAGGCTGCGTACAAAATTAAAATCCGTTTGTGACGCCGAAGGAAAAGCCACTTCAATTTCTTTGAACCCCATCTGGCACAGCATATTAAACATACGCAGTTTCTTTTCCGCATCCATAGGCTCAAATAGCGACTGGTTACCGTCACGCAGGTCAGTACTCATCCAGATCGGAGGCTGGCTGATGACTGCATTCGGCCACTGGCGGTCTTTGAGATTCACAGGGGGAAAAGCCTGATATTTTTGGGCGGATTGTGTCTGCATGCTGCGCTCCATCGGTTTTGTTTTTGACAGGAGACATGATAGAGGTTTGGCGAAAAATTAAATTGCTAATTTCCACACAAATAGCCAATTTAAAAAATATTATTTCAATTTATTAATTATTTTTGTAATATTATTTCAATATAAAATTAAAGTTGAAATTTATATGAAATTAGACCGGTTCGACAAAGCCATACTCAGCATTCTGCAAACCGATGGACACATCAGCAACCAGGAACTCGCTGACCGTATCGGCCTCTCCCCTGCGCCATGCCTGAGGAGAGTCAAAGCATTAGAACAAGCAGGCCTGATACTTGGCTATCAGGCACTGGTCGATGCCAAAAAGCTGGGGTTGAGCTTAATGGCGTTGATTGGTATTTCCATGGATCAACACACACCAGAACGGTTTGCCAATTTTGAAAGCAGCATCACGCAGATTCCAGAAGTGCTTGAATGCCTGCTGATTACCGGTCAACAATCAGACTATTTGCTTAAAGTGGTTGTAAAGGACATGGATGATTACCAGCATCTATTACTGCATAAAATTACCAAAATTGCAGGTGTTACAGGCGTACATACCAGTTTTGTATTGAGGAATGTGGTGGCAAGGGCGAAAGTACCAGTAGATTAAAAGTGATCAAGAAAGAGGCCTTTAGCCAATGCTTGCTATAGCAATATCCTATTTCGCCTTTCGGCGAGTCACTTTCTGGTGCTTGTCCCCCAGAAAGTAACCAAAGAGGAAGACACCCAGCCATCACGGCCTGACGGCTCCCTTGCGTTGCTCAACAAAATGGGCGTCCATCGAAACTCGCCCTAGCGGCTTGCACACCCCGCAAGCCACCGCGGAACTCGAACAGTCGATGGCAGAGCCCCCCCCACTTCGCCTGCGCTACTCAGCGTGATGGGATGGGATTTGTCTCATCTAACTTGCATTGATTTAGTTCGGATGGTTAAAAACCAGATTCTTTTACTAAAGTCTGAAAACAGTTGCGTTCGCCTGGTGTTCGGGGTCCCCATCTGCCGCGCCGAGCAACGCAGGATTGGCGGGGGATTTCGGCAAGCAACTGTTTGAGTCCCGCAACAAGCCACGTTCTGTGTGGCTTGTCAGGACGAGTTTTTGATTGACGCCCGACAAGCTGAGTAGCACAGGAATCAAGCGGAAGCTGGGGTGTCTTGTTCTTTGCCTTCTTTCTTATGGACAAGCATAAGAAAGAATGGTCGCCGAGAGGCGAAATAGATCGATCATAGAATAGTCTTCGCTTTGGGCAAGCTAAAGAAAGTAACTCGCCGAAAAGGCAAAAAGCAACGCCCATTACATCACTAATTGACACACTCAAAAAGCAAAAAGCCATGCAATGCATGGCTTTTTAAACACAATAATCAATGACTATTGCTTAGCGTCTTCCGCTTTGTAATATTCACGCACTGGCGTCATATCAAACTCACGTGCCCACTTGATAATCTCATCCAGTGCCGGTGCACCAATCTCGCCGACTTGCGCATGAATACCTGCACGCTCACGAATGACCAACAATCCAGGAATCTGTTTCACTTCGAAATACTCAGAAATTTCCGGATCAGTTTCAGTATTCACCATACCAAATACGATGTCCGGGTTTTTGGCCGCAGCCGCCTCAAAAGTTGGCGTAAATGCGACACAAGGGTCACACCATGGCGCCCAGAAGTCGACAATCACGAACGCATTGCTTTCGATGGTTTCTTTAAAGTTCGCTTTGGTCAGTGTTACAACCGCCATACTATCTCCAGTCCAAAAAATTGTTTTTATGACTCATATTTTAACAGACGAAGCCTGATGCCAGAGAAATTTTCATCGGTGACTCGTCCCAAATCTTGAAAACAAAAAAGCCGACAAGGTCGGCTTTTTTGCGATAACGCCTGAAATTAAGCGTTGTATTTTCTTCTACGTACCAAGACAATAGCACCCAAACCTGCCATCAACAAACCATAAGTTTCTGGCTCTGGCACCGCTGTAATTCTGAATGCATAGTTTTTATTAAAAATACCGTTATCTCTAATAAAAGCGGAAGCTGCAGAATTGATACTACCGACAACAAAAGAGTCTACTGGCCCATAATACAGTCCGTTATATTTATTGTTATAGTCTTGTGCAAATACGGCACCGCCACTATAACCAATCACATCATACCAAGCCTTAAAGTCAATATTTAGTGGATTGTCATCAATAGAACTAATCACATAATCAGAAGCTGAACCACCAAATAACAAGGCAGCTGCCTCTTGTGCCGTGTAGGCTAAAGGGCCTTTTGTAGCACTGTAAGCGGGATCATTCCACTCTGGTGCCGCATCATCATAAACAGACCAACTACCAACAAAACTATAAGTCGCCGCATTTGCCAGTGAAACGCCTGCTAATAAGGCGGCACCTACCAGTGTTTTGAAAAAACGTGACATCAACATCTTCTCTCTCCTCAAAGAATGGGCCTGTATAACAGGCATATTTTAATTAATTTTTTAGTTATGCCAATCGTAATTCATCAGATTAAATAACTCAACAACAATCTTATTGATCAACGGCTTATCTACCCAAACGGGCCAATACCGAATGGGTAATTATGATGAATTATTGACCTTGCCAGACCCCATTAAAAAATAACTCTTCCAGTGGCTTGCGACTACGGGCAGCCAGTTCGCGCTCCTTCACTTCACCCGATAAACTGTCTACGGATGCCTGGTAGCCTACGGTAACCATCGCTAGGATCTGGTAACGCTCAGGCACATTAAAAGCCGCCCTGGCTTTATCGGCATCGAATCCACCCATTTGGTGCGCCATCAGGCCCAGTGCAGTGGCTTGCAAACACAGGTTTTCAGTCGCGGCGCCTGTATCGTAGGCGGCCCACTTATTCGGTTTATCGTTATGGCCAAACAAAGTATCTGCGCAAATCAACAACAACACCGGCGCGTTAACTGCCCAGCCTTGGTTGCCAGGCACAAGGCAATCAAACGCTGCCTGCCAGGCTTCCAGGTTATCGGCCTTGTTGCAAACAACATAGCGCCAGGGCTGGTCGCCAAAACAGGATGGCGCCCAACGGGCGGCTTCAAGCAGGCTAACCACTTGTTCTTTGCTGACCGACTGGTCTGCATCATAAGCACGGCCGCTCCAGCGGTTAGCTAACAGTTCATGAATGGCTTGTTGCGTGATCGCAGGTTTTTGCATGGTCAAATCCTCACAATTGTTTTTTTAAAGAATACAGTAACTCTAACGCCTGCTTGGGCGTCAGGTCATCCGGTTGAATACGCTCTAACTCTGCGACCAGGGGATGCAAAGGCGGTCCCTCTGGCGCATGACTGACCGCAAACAAATCATTTTGTGGTGTCGCGGCAATGGTTTGGTTTTCCAGTTGTTGCAGTTTGCGCTTGGCCAGTTGCACCACAGACTTAGGAATACCGGCCAACTGCGCCACCTGTATGCCGTAACTCATGGTCGCGGCGCCCTCTTCTACCTTATGCAAAAACACAATACCCTGACCATGCTCCACCGCATCCAGATGCACATTGGCGGCATGCTTGGCTTCATCGACAATGCGAGTCAGCTCAAAGTAGTGTGTGGCAAACAAGGTCAACGATTTGTTTTTCTCCAGCAACTGTTTCGCCACGGCCCAGGCCAGGCTCAGGCCGTCAAACGTACTGGTACCGCGGCCAATTTCATCCAGCAACACCAGGCTATTGGCACTGGCATTATTAAGAATATTAGCCGTTTCCGTCATCTCCACCATAAAGGTTGAGCGGCCACCTGCCAGGTCATCAGAAGCACCAATTCGGGTAAAGATGCGGTCTACCTCGCCAATGACTGCACGTTGCGCAGGCACAAAGCTGCCACAGTAAGCCAGCAATACAATCAATGCTGTCTGCCGCATAAAGGTGGATTTACCACCCATGTTCGGGCCAGTAATCAGCAATAATTGCCGATAGGCATTGAGCGTGACGTCATTCGCCACATAAGGCTGGGCAATGCTTTCCACCACCGGGTGGCGGCCGTGCTGAATATCGAGGCCAATCTCGGCACGAAATTCAGGTTGCACATAATTGAGTGCCCGTGCCCGCTCGGCAAAACAGGCCAGTACATCCAGGCTGGCGACCGCCGTGGCGATACGTTGCAACGTGGTAATGTGCGGCAACAGTGCATCCAGCACCTGCTCATAAAGCATTTTTTCGCGCGCCAAGGCACGCTCATTAGCACTCAGAACCTTATCTTCAAACGCTTTAAGTTCAGGAGTAATAAAACGCTCAACGTTTTTTAGTGTTTGGCGGCGGCGATATTCCGGTGGCGCACTTTCGGCCTGCAAGCGGCTGATTTCAATATAAAAACCATGCACACTGTTATATTCAACCTTGAGATTGGCAATACCGGTACGGGCTTTTTCTGCAGCTTCAAATTGCAATAAGAAGTCACCATGATCGGTCTGAATCGCACGCAACTCATCCAGTTCGCCATCGTAACCAGTGGCGATCACTCCGCCTTCGCGCAACACCGCAGAAGGCTCCGCCTGAATCGCCTGCACCAACAACTGCAACGCATCAGAGGGCGCTTGCAACTCCCCCAGCAACCCTTGCAATAAAGGCGACATAGCTCCTGGCAATGTCGCAACCAGCGCAGGCAATTGCAACAAACTATCACGCAAACCAGACAAATCACGCGGACGGGCCGTTTTCAGAGCGACCCGTGCCGTCATGCGCTCAATATCGCCTATCGGATGCAGCGCCTGCTGCAATGCACTATCCAGAAACTGCCCCAGCAACTCAGCCACTGCCAAATGACGCTGCTGGATGAGGTGCTGGTTGCGCAAAGGATGATGCAACCAATGACGTAACAATCGCGCGCCCATAGCCGTTTGTGTTGAATTCAGCAATGAATACAACGTCGGCGTGGCTTCACCACGAATGGTGGTATCAATTTCCAGGTTGCGGCGTGTCGCCGCGTCCAGTTGCAGGTAATGATGGCTCTGCTCTACACGTAAACCGGCAATATGCGGCAACGCCGTGCGCTGGGTATGCTTCACATATTCCAGCAAAGCCCCCGCCGCCGTCACTGCCGCAGGCATTTCAGCACAACCAAAACCACCCAGGTCATGCGTATTGAATTGCTGCGTCAAACTGCGGTTAGCGGTATCCAGGTCAAACTGCCATGGCGCCAAGCGCTTTTTAGCGCAACGTGACTGTTGCAATACCTCTGAACTATGGTCCTCTGCAATCACCAGCTCGGCAGGATGAATACGCTCCAGCTCTTGCGACAAATGTCCGGGCGCGATTTCACTCAACACAAACTCACCAGAGGCCAGGTTGAGCCGCGCCAAACCCAGTAAACCTTCCCCTTTGGCCACACACAGCAGCGTGTTATCACGTGTCTCATCTAGCAGCGCCGCATCCGTCAGGGTGCCAGGGGTGAGGATACGCGTCACCTCACGCGCTACCGGCCCTTTAGACGTTGCCGGATCACCCACCTGCTCGCAAATGGCCACCGCTTCGCCCATTTTCGCCAATTTGGCCAGATACCCTTCGGCTGCATGGTAAGGCAAACCTGCCATCTTAATCGGCTCGCCATTGCTGGCACCACGGCGGGTCAGTGTAATCCCAAGCAAACGCGACGCTTTTTCAGCATCCTCAAAAAACAGTTCGTAAAAATCACCCATGCGGTAAAACAGCAGCATATCGGGATACTGTGCTTTCAACGTCAGGTATTGACGCATCATGGGGGTGTGATTTTCGAAGGCCATGCAGGGAAACTTTGATTTAGAGAGGTTGGAATAAATAGCCAGTGCATCTTACAACAAAAGCATGTTTTTTGCCGAGCGTGCTGATAGAAAGACGATGATGGAAGAAAGTTATTCTTACATTTAGAGATGTGAGTTTTAAGCTGCACTCTCTTTCGCCTCTCGGCGAGTCACTTTCTGGCGCTTGTCCCCCAGAAAGTAACCAAAGAGGACGACACCCAGCCATCACGGCCTAAAGGCTCCCTTGCGTTGCTCAAATTAGGACTTTCGTGACCGCTTATTTTGACGAGCAACGCAGGAATCAAGCGGAAGCTGGGGTGCACTTTCTTTTAGTTACTTATTCTTTGTACAAGCAAAGAAAAGTAACTCGCCGAAAAGGCGAAATAGATCTGTCCTAAATCCATTTTGTGTAAGCAAAGAAAAAGGTGAAAAGCAACAACACCTAAACAAACCCAAAGAATTACCTTCCTAACCCATCACCCACAAAAAAATAAACCCGGACATTTATATCCGGGTCTACTTATCCATCCAATCAAAAAACTACACGACCAATGTCGGTGTCTTGATACGCTCAGTTAAGTGCGGTGCAATCACTTGCAGCATTTGCCCAAACACTTTCGGGTTAGCTGCTACGATATTACCGGTACGCAACCAGCTTTCATTGCCTTCAAAGTCACCGACAATACCACCGGCCTCTTGTACCAGCAACGCACCAGCAGCGATATCCCATGGCGACAGGTTAATCTCGAAGAAACCGTCAGTGAAACCGGCGGCTACATAGGCGAGATCCAGCGCGGCGGAGCCAGGACGGCGTAAACCAGCTGTTTTCTTGGCCATATCGCGGAAGATATTGATATAGGTATCCAGATAGCTGAAATCTTTGAATGGGAACCCCGTAGAAAGCAGCGCTTCTTGCAATTTGGTGCGCTGTGTGACGCGGATACGGCGATTGTTCAAAAACGCACCGCTGCCTCTGGTGGCGGTAAACAGGTCGTTGCGCACCGGGTCGTAAATCACGGCCTGGGTCAGCACGCCTTTTTCTTGCAGGGCAATTGAAATACAGTAAGCCGGGAAGTTATGCAAAAAGTTAGTCGTACCATCTAGCGGGTCGATAATCCAGATATTGTCGGATTCGCTATTGGTCTTACCCGTTTCTTCGCCATAAAAGCCGTGGTTTGGGTAAGCTTCTTTTAATACATTGATAATGGCTTGCTCGGCATTGCGGTCGATTTCGCTGACAAAGTCATTGGTGTCTTTTTGCTCGACTTTTAAGGCGCCGATGTCCATGGCGCCACGGTTGATGATTTTGCCTGCTTCACGCGCGGCGCGAATGGCGACATTCAGGATTGGATGCATGCTGTGGGATCTTGATTCAACTGATAAAATGCTATTTTAGCTTTTTACACGCTTAGCCACAAACATAACGGCAACATTTACCCATGTCACCCACTCCAGAATCTACAATCTTTGCCAATATCCGTGTCGTTTTATGCCAAACCAGCCATCCTGGCAACATCGGTTCTACGGCGCGCGCCATGAAAACCATGGGTTTAAGCCGCCTTTACCTGGTGCGCCCCAAGCACTTTCCGGATAACGAAGCAAACTCGCTGGCGGTAAATGCGGCTGACTTACTGGAAACTGCCGTGGTGACAGAAACACTGGAAGAGGCATTGGCCGATTGCCAGTTTGTGATTGGCGTCAGTGGCAAGGAACGCTCGCTGTCGCAGCAGGTGATGACGGTGCGCGAAGCGGCACAAGAAGTAAAATCCGTCGCCAGCCATAGCCAGGTGGCATTGGTATTTGGCACAGAAATGAGCGGCCTGAGCAATGCCGAGGCTGATCTTTGTCATGTGTTGGCGACGATTCCGGCCAACCCTGAGTATACTTCGCTCAACCTGGCGCAAGCAGTACAAATCATGAGTTATGAAACACGTATGGCGATCACGACCGGGGAACTACACTACGAAGAAAAACCAGCCGAGCTCGCCACGCAGGAAGACCTGGAGCGTTTTTACGAGCATATGCGCGAAGTCCTGGAACATATTGGCTACATCAACCCGCGCGCGCCTAAAAAGCTGTTTGAACGCCTGCGCCGCCTGTATGGCCGTAGCCGGTTAGAGAAAGAAGAAGTGAATTTATTGCGTGGCATTTTGACGCTGACAGTCAACCCGAAAAAACACAGCAAATACTAAGCTTGCAATTGCGCGTTTAGTGTAAATAGCCGTGCCAGCTTTAGACGCGCGCCTAACTTAATGGCATAATGCGCGCATGTTTAAGCACCTCAAAGAAGATATTTCGATTGTGTTTGACCGCGATCCGGCGGCGCGTACCCATTTCGAGATTCTGACCACTTACCCTGGTGTGCATGCCCTGATCCTGCATCGATTCAGCCACTGGTTATGGAGTCATCGTCTGTATTGGCTGGGGCGTGCCCTCTCCCACTTTGGGCGCTGGATTACCGGCATCGAAATTCATCCCGGTGCCACCATAGGCCGTCGCGTATTTATTGATCACGGCATGGGTGTAGTGGTCGGGGAGACAGCCATTATTGGCGATGACTGCACGCTGTATCATGGCGTGACGTTAGGCGGTACCAGTTGGAACAAGGGCAAACGCCATCCGACTTTGGAGTCTGGCGTCGTCATCGGCGCGGGTGCAAAAGTGCTGGGGCCAATTACCATTGGAAAAAATGCCAAGATTGGCTCGAACGCGGTGGTGGTCAAAGATGTACCAGACGGCGCGACAGCCGTCGGAATCCCGGCGCGTATTCTTGAAGAGGAAAAAGCCAAACAACGCCAGGATGCCGCGCAAAAAATGGGCTTCAGCGCCTACGCGGTTGGCAACGATGAAAATGACCCCATGATCAAAGCGATTAACAGCCTGCTAGATCATGCCCACAAGCAAGAGGCAGAGATCGCAGAACTAAAAATACAATTAGCCAAACTGAGCGATACTGAAACCGATACCAATGTTGGTGAGGCTTTTGCCAAAAAGCCCGAATAGCCACCTTCTGGCAACACGACATCAAGCCCTGAACTTTTTGGGCATAATAATTGACTAAAACAGTAGGTTATTATACAATTCACCTCTGTTTTAAAAGGTCATCTCAAGATGCGATTAACCACCAAAGGACGTTTTGCTGTCACCGCGATGCTCGACATTGCGCTTTACGAAGCGGACAAGCCAGTCACACTGGCTGGCATTAGCGAACGCCAAAGCATTTCCTTGTCTTATCTTGAACAATTATTCAGCCGCCTGCGCAAGCAAGGCCTGGTTTCCAGCGTACGCGGGCCAGGCGGCGGTTACCGCATTGCCAAAGCACACAGCGAAATTTCTGTCTCTGACATTATTACTGCGGTAGACGAACAAATTGACGCAACCCAATGTGGCGGCAATGAGAACTGCCACGACGAAGGCCGCTGCATGACGCATGAGCTGTGGGCGTCATTAAACAGCAAAATTCTTGATTACTTATCAGGCGTGAGCTTGGCAGACATGGTTGATATGCAGCGCAAAAAAGGCGCAGGTACGGTCGTATTCGCACCAAGAAAATGTGGCTCTGAAGCAACCATTGCCGCCTAATATTTGGCCATGACAACGAAAACCGCCTTCCTGGATCACAACAGCACCACGGCGTTAAAACCGCAGGTGCTGGAAGCAATGCTGCCCTGGTTGACCCAGCCAACGGGCAACCCGACCAGTCGCCATGTGTATGGCCGCAATGCACGCGAAGCGCTAGAGCTGGCCAGGAAACAGATTTCAGCTTGCGTCGGTGTGCAGGCGTCACAAGTCGTGTTTACGTCTGGCGGCACAGAGGCCAATAACTTTGCCATTAAAGGCATCACGGCGAACCTGAGTCCGTCACAGTTACTGATCAGCGGCATTGAACATCCGTGCGTGACACGCCCGGCACAGTCATTGGCCTGGCATGATTGGAAAGTGGCCACGATTGGTGTGGACAGTCAGGGCGTGATTGACTTGGCGCAGGCAGAGCAAACCCTCAGCACAC
This sequence comes from Methylophilus sp. QUAN, assembly GCF_015354445.1. Lineage (GTDB taxonomy): Bacteria > Pseudomonadota > Gammaproteobacteria > Burkholderiales > Methylophilaceae > Methylophilus. The sequence continues at coordinate 415,640 of NZ_JADKYT010000002.1, read as the reverse complement.
GCACAGGTTTAGTCTCGGCCATGTTGGCAAACAATGAAACCGGAGCCATACAGCCGATAGCCGAGTTGGCGCAACTGGCAAAAGCACATGGTGCGTTATTGCATACTGATGCCGTGCAGGCATTTGGCAAAATCCACGTCGACATGAGCGCTCTGGGCGTGAATGCGATGACGATCTCCAGCCATAAAATTGGCGGGCCGATTGGCGTCGGCGCATTGATTATTGATAAACGTGTAGACATTGCACCCTTGCTGCATGGTGGCGGTCAGGAGCGTGGTCTTCGTAGCGGCACAGAAAATGTCGCTGGCGTGATTGGTTTTGCTCAAGCTTGCCAGTTAGCGATGGAAACCCTGGACACGCGCCATACGGCAGTGCAGCGTTTGCGTGAGCAACTCGAAGCGGGGTTAAACCAGTTAGGCGCCACAATTTTTGCGCCACAGGCCAAGCGCCTGCCTAACACCAGCTTTTTTGCCATCGCGAATATTGAAGGCGAAACATTGGTCACAGCCCTGGATAAAGCAGGTTTTGCCGTGGCTAGCGGTTCAGCCTGCTCCAGTGACAGTACAGAGCCTAGCCATGTTTTGCTGGCCATGGGCATCACGCCAGACCTGGCACGCGGTGCAGTGCGTGTCAGCCTGAGCGATAGCAATACCAGTGAAGAAATCACCCAGTTTTTAGCAGCGTTGCAGCAACAGGTGCAGCGTCTGAAAGGATTAAATGCCGTTGCGGCATGAGACTTTAATTGAAAGAGCATGAGACATGTCTGAAAGAAAGCCGATTTACCTGGATTACTCTGCGACCACACCGGTAGACCCCCGTGTTGCGCAAAAAATGATTCCTTACCTGACCGAAGACTTTGGTAACCCTGCTTCGCGTAGCCACCCGTATGGCTGGGCCGCAGAGCACGCGGTAGAAAACGCGCGTGAAGAAGTGGCCAAACTGGTCAATGCCGATCCACGTGAAATCGTCTGGACCTCAGGCGCGACCGAGTCTAACAACCTGGCGATTAAAGGTGCCGCGCACTTTTACGCTGGCAGCAAAGGCAAGCACATCATCACCGCCGCTACCGAGCACAAAGCGGTGCTGGATACCGTGCGTGAACTGGAGCGTGAGGGCTACGAAGCGACTTACCTGCAACCAGAAGCCGACGGCCTGATTGACCTTGAGAAATTCAAAGCCGCGATTCGCCCTGACACGGTATTGGCCTCCATCATGCTGGTCAATAACGAAATCGGCGTGATTCAGGATATTGAAGCGCTGGGCAATGTATGCCGCGCCAATAATATTATTTTCCACGTTGACGCGGCACAGGCAACCGGCAAGGTCGCGATTGATCTGGAAAAATTGCCAGTGGACTTGATGAGCTTCTCCGCACACAAGACCTACGGTCCTAAAGGCGTCGGTGCCTTGTATGTGCGCCGCAAACCACGTATTCGTATTGAAGCGCAAATGCACGGCGGTGGTCATGAGCGCGGCATGCGTTCAGGCACGCTGGCGACGCACCAGATTGCGGGCATGGGCGAAGCTTTCCGCATTGCACGTGAAGAGATGGCCAGCGAAAACGAACGTATCCGCACCCTGCGTGACCGTTTATTGAACGGCTTGCTGCAGATTGAAGAAACCTATGTCAATGGTGACCTGGATCATCGCGTGCCGCATAACCTCAACGTCAGCTTTAACTACGTTGAAGGTGAGTCACTGATCATGGCGATCAAGGATATTGCTGTCTCCTCCGGCTCCGCATGTACCTCTGCCAGCCTGGAGCCTAGCTATGTACTGCGCGCGCTGGGCCGCTCTGATGAATTGGCACACAGCTCGATCCGTTTCAGCATTGGCCGCTTTACTACTGAAGCCGATGTAGATTACACGATTGACCTGTTAAAGAGCAAAATTGGAAAATTGCGTGAACTGTCCCCATTATGGGAGATGTTCAAGGATGGGATTGATTTGTCCAAAGTAGAATGGGCGGAACATTAAAAATTGTTCTTTCATCGCCTGGCGGCGTTGTCGACATGCTTGTTTAGATACACTAAACGGCGCATGTCTCCGCCTTGCCAGACAATGAAATCTGCAATTTTTATTCACTAAAGAAATATTTTTTATAATTAAAACGCGAATACTCCTCCGAATATCGCGATTTAATTGATAGGAGCAACAACATGGCTTACTCAGATAAAGTATTGGACCACTACGAAAATCCACGTAACGTGGGTTCTCTGGACAAAAATGACCCGAATGTGGGCACCGGCATGGTCGGCGCGCCTGCGTGTGGTGACGTGATGAAGTTGCAAATCAAGGTGAATGATGCAGGCGTAATTGAAGATGCCAAATTCAAGACTTATGGTTGCGGCTCTGCGATTGCTTCCAGCTCGCTGGTGACAGAATGGTTAAAAGGCAAAACACTGGATCAGGCGCAAGAGATCAAGAACTCTGCGATTGCTGAAGAGCTGGCATTGCCGCCAGTGAAAATTCACTGCTCCGTGCTGGCAGAAGATGCAATCAAATCAGCGATTGCTGACTTGAAATCCAAACAAGGTTAAGCATATGGCAATTACCCTGACTGAAACCGCAGCCAACCGCGTGGAAAAGTTTCTGGCTAACCGTGGCAAAGGCCTCGGTTTACGCCTGGGCGTCAAAACCACGGGCTGTTCAGGCATGGCCTACACGCTGGAATTTGTGGACGAAATGCAAGCGGAAGATGTGGCATTTGAAAGCCACGGCATCAAGGTCATTGTCGACCCGAAAAGCCTGGTATATATCGACGGCACTGAACTCGATTTCACCAAGGAAGGCTTGAACGAAGGCTTTAAGTTCAACAACCCGAATGTGAAAGACGAGTGCGGCTGCGGCGAGTCATTTACCGTTTAACGTTTGCTGTAAACACATGCAGCATGCGTGTATTTACAGCCATCGACTATGCAAAACTACTTCGCCCTCTTTCAGCTACCGCAACAGTTTGAGCTAGACATGGCGGTGCTGGATGCCCAGTACCGCAAGTTACAAGCAGAAGTCCATCCGGATAAGTTTGTGAATGCGTCACCCGCCGAACGCATGCAATCCATGCAAATGGCCACGCTGGTAAACGAAGCTTACCAGGTGCTCAAACAGCCGACGTCACGCGCCCGCTACCTGCTGCAACTGCAAGGTATTGCCACCGATGAAGAAAACAACACGGCCATGCCGGGTGATTTTTTGATGGCGCAAATGGAGTGGCGTGAAGCCATGGATGACGCCAGGTTTGGCAAGGACATCCCCGCGCTGGATGCGTTACTGAAAGAAATGCGCACGCAAGCCAAGGCCTTGCAGCAGCAAGTGGCCAATGAAATTGTGGCCGCCCCGACGCAGGCCGCCCTGACGGTACGCAAGCTGCGATTTATTGATAAAGTGAGTGAAGATGTGAATCAGCTGATCGCTCAGTTGGAAGATTAGAGTTTCATGGCCTTATTACAGATTTCCGAACCTGGATTATCCCCTGCCCCGCATCAACACAAATTGGCAGTGGGCATTGATCTGGGCACCACCAACTCCCTCGTGGCCACTGTACGCAGCGGCATGAGCACCGTGTTGCATGACGAACATGGGCACGCACTGCTGCCTTCTGTCGTGCGTTACTTGCAAGACGCCGTCATTGTCGGCCATGAAGCACAGGCAGCACAAAGTCTTGACCCGGTGAATACCATCGTCTCGGTCAAACGCTTTATGGGTCGCGCCTTGCACGACATCACCGACAGAGCGCATATTCCCTATCATTTTGTGGAGAATGACAGTTCGCAAGGCATTCTCGAAATCAAAACGCGTGCGGGTTTGAAAAGCCCGGTCGAGATTTCTGCCGAGATTTTAAAAACCCTGAAAGCCCGTGCTGAAAAAGCATTGGGGGGCGAACTCACAGGCGCGGTCATCACCGTGCCCGCTTATTTTGATGACGCGCAACGCCAGGCGACCAAAGACGCTGCACGCCTCGCCGGCTTGCATGTATTACGCCTGCTCAATGAACCCACCGCTGCTGCGGTCGCCTACGGCCTGGACAATGCCGCCGAAGGCGTCTACGTCATTTATGACCTGGGTGGCGGCACCTTTGACATTTCCATCCTGCGCCTGAGCAAAGGCGTATTTGAAGTGTTGGCCACCAACGGCGACTCTGCCTTGGGTGGTGATGACTTTGACCATCGCATTTTTTGCTGGGTGCTGGATCAGGTACGCAGCAAAACCAAGGACTTCAAACCTCTCAGCGAAGAAGATACCCGCCTGCTGCTGACCAAGGCACGGCAGGCCAAAGAATGGCTGACCGATAACCATGAAGCCAATATCGTCTGCAAACTGAGTAACGGCGCCCTGGTCGATGAAACCTTGTCGGTGGCCCAGTTTGTCGCGCTCACCGAGCATCTGGTGATTAAAACCTTAAGCCCGACGCGCAAAGCCATGCGCGATGCAGGATTAAGCATAGACGAGATCAAAGGCGTCGTCCTGGTCGGCGGCGCAACACGTATGCCGCACATCCGCCATGCGGTGCAGGCATTCTTCGAGCAAGAACCACTGACCAACCTCGACCCGGATAAGGTCGTCGCCCTTGGCGCAGCCATACAAGCCAACGTGCTCGCCGGTAACCGCAGTGGCGATGAATTACTGTTACTGGACATCACGCCGCTTTCACTCGGCCTGGAAACAATGGGCGGATTGGTAGAAAAAGTGATTCCTCGCAATTCCACCTTACCGATTGCACGCGCGCAGGACTTTACCACCTATAAAGACGGTCAGACCGCGATGGCGATTCATGTCGTGCAAGGTGAGCGTGAACTGGTCAGTGACTGTCGTTCATTGGCGCGTTTTGAACTGCGGGGTATTCCACCCATGGCAGCTGGGGCCGCCCGTATTCGCGTGACGTTTCAAGTCGATGCCGATGGCTTGTTATCCGTCAGTGCGCGTGAACAAACCAATAGTGTGGAAGCCAACATCACGGTGAAACCCTCTTATGGCCTGAACGAAGACCAGATCACCAGCATGCTGAAGGATTCATTTGGTGCAGCCGAAAGCGACAAAGCAGCGCGTATGCTGCGCGAGGCCGTGGTCGATGCGCAACGCCTGATTGAAGCGATTCAAGCCGCGCTGGCCGAAGATGGTGACACATTGCTGAGTGCAGACGAACGCCAACAAATACAAACCCATATTGATGCCCTGCTGGCTTTATGCCAGGGCACGGATAGCCATGCGGTTAAACAGGCGAGCGATGCACTCAACCATGCCACAGAAGACTTTGCCGCCAAGCGCATGGATGCCTCAGTACAAAAAGCCCTTGCCGGCAAAAACCTGGATTCACTGGAACTCTAAAATATGCCAAAAATTACCATATTGCCTCATGCTGACATCTGTCCTGAAGGGGCCGTGATCGAAGCCGATAAAGGCACCTCCATCTGTGACGCGCTGCTCAAGCACGATATTGATATTGATAACGCCTGTGGTGGCGTCTGCGCCTGTACTACCTGCCATGTCGTGGTACGCGAAGGCTTTAATAGCCTGAATGAGATTGAAGAAGACGAAGACGACATGCTGGACCGCGCTTGGGGACTCACACCACAATCGCGCTTATCTTGCCAGGCCATTTTGCAAGACACCGATGTCACGGTAGAGATTCCAAAATACAGTATTAATCTTGCGAAAGAAGGCCATCACTAAGCCTGTTGCCGCCAGTTAGCCCAATAAAAAAGCCGATGCATGCATCGGCTTTTTGTTTCATGCCTATGGCTGATTAACCAATAAAGGTGTCTTCCAGGAAGTCCACTTTACCGGTAGAGATATCGTAGACCGCGCCGACAATACCGATCTGCTTGCTTTGCAACATATCATCAATAATGTCACTGCAACGAATGATAGTATCGATCTGGTATTTCACGTTTAACGCGCAAATCTTCTCTACAAAATCACTGTTTTTTGAATTGCGCTGGGCCGGATCGGTAATGGTCTTTTCGTGACGGATAGAAGGTTTGATCAGGTTGATAATCTCGCCAATATGACCATCTTTAAAGTCATCACATGCCGCTTTGACTGCGCCGCAAGAAGTATGGCCCATGACCACAATCAGCTTGCTACCCAGGTACTTGCTGCCAAACTCCAGGCTGCCGATGGCTTTGTCTGAAGCAATATTACCAGCCAGGCGCACGCTGAACACATCACCCAATGCCTGATCAAACAACAGCTCTACAGGCGCACGTGAGTCACTGCAGCTCAAAAAAGACGAGAACGGATGTTGTTTATCCTTGGTGATTTGAATCAGGCTTTTGAAATCCTTGTCCTGTTCACGGTCGGTAATAAACCGGTGATTGCCTTCAATCAAGATATCCAGTGCTTCACGCGCAGTCATTTTGTCGCGGTCGAGTAATGGGTGCTTGTACATATTGTGTATCCTCTACTAATGAATTATTTGCATGGCTTATACGCCATGCTTTTTGGTTAATGTCCCAGCATATGCTTGGGTGGTTTGAAATCAATGGTTTCTACATCAATATTTTTCAACTTGGCGTGTTGTTGGTAGCCGTGGATAAACTCCACCACATCATAAGCAATTGATTTGCTATTGGTGCAATCAATCACCACTTTGCTATTCGGTGGAATGGCTTCCAATACCTCCAGGATGCTGGCCTTGTTAAAGAAGGAAACCTCTTCCGCCAGCACTAACTCATACACCTCTTTGCCGTCTTTGGTAGAACGCGTTTGCTTGATGTAGTGCGAATTGCGGTAGCTGTGATGCAAGGTGAAAAAGATCGCAATCACAAGGCCCAGGCCGATGCCGGTCAACAGATCGGTAAACACGATCGCGACTATCGTCACGATAAACGGCACAAACTGCTCCCAGCCCAACTGGTACATTTGTTTGAACAGTTTAGGTTTAGCCAGTTTGTAACCCACCATAATCAGGATAGTGGCCAAGCTGGCCAGAGGGATCAGGTTGAGGAAGCTGGCAATGGTAATTGCACTCAGCAACAGCCAGAAACCATGCAAAACTGCAGACAATTTTGTTTGCGCACCAAAAGTCACGTTGGCACTACTACGCACAATCACCTGCGTAATCGGCAAACCACCAATCAGCCCTGAGACAATATTACCCAAGCCTTGCGCCTTGAGTTCTTTGTTGGTCGGCGTCACACGTTTGTGTGTATCCAGTTTGTCAGTCGCTTCGACACAAAGGAGTGTTTCCAGGCTGGCGACAATGGCCATGACCAACGCAGTTTTAATCACCAGCGGCTGCGTGATCTTGCTGAAATCAGGATGGGTAAAGAAGCTGGCAAACTCGCCCAAGCTGCTCGCTACAGGCAAGCGCACAATCTGGTCGTCACTCAAGGTGAAATTCAACCAGCCGCGCATAAAGGCCACGTTGAGCAGGATACCGACCAGCACCACCACAATTGGCCCTTGCAGCAGTTGGAAAATCCGGTGTTTTTTGGTCAGCACCGTATCCCACAGGATCAGAATCGCGAAAGACACGGCCGCAATCAAGACTGCGCCAGGGGTTAACAGGTCCCATGCCTGCAAAATATCGCTGAAGGTATCATGCCCGGCAAATGCATCAAAAGATTCATCGCCTTCGTAGTCCGCATCGTAACCAAATGCATGCGGAATCTGCTTGAGGATAATCAGCAAACCTATGCCTGTGAGCATGCCGGTAATCACTGAAGATGGCACAAAGTAGGCAATAAAACCGGCTTTCAACTGCCCCAGCAAAAACTGGAATACACCAGCGAGCACCACCGCCGCCAGAAAAACCTCATAAGAACCCAGATTACCAATGGCCGCCATCACAATCACAGCCAGGCCAGCTGCCGGGCCACTGACCCCCAGTTGCGAGCCGCTGGCCAGGCCAACAACGATGCCACCGACAATCCCGGCAATCACGCCCGAAAATAGCGGCGCACCCGACGCCAGCGCGATACCTAAACAAAGTGGCAATGCCACAAAAAACACGACAATGGAGGCTGGTAAGTCTCGATTGATGTGCTTGAACAAGTCTAGCGGGCTAGACCCCTGCACTGAGGTTGACATGGTGTATATCCTTCACAAACAAAACTATTGTTATATTGTTAATTTTTATAATTGACGTTATGACACACAAAACCCCGCAATGATGCGGGGTTATTGTTAGAGCGGTATCAGCGAATTAATCCGCTGTGGTGCTACCGGTATATGGACGTTTGCCAATAAAGTTCAAACGCATTTGTTGATGTTTATCGAAGCCTTTTTCCGGCTTGTCAGTCACGATGCCCGCACCTACCCATTTTTCATCGGAGTTTTGTTTCGCTACAGGTGTTTTGGCATAAGGACGCTGACCTAAAAAGTTTTTATGATGCAAATCTTTTACGCCCATGTCCTGATCCAGTGTTTCCTCTGCGTGTACATTAGCCATTAAACCAAATGTCACCAAGAGTGCCAATAATAATTTACTCATTTATCGCTCCTACATAATTTATTTGTGTATACACCTGGGGTAGGTGTAAGGTAATTATGTGCCAACAACCTTACGCAACACTGACTAGAAAGCACGCTTGCCCAGGTTGTGCAGTTTTAATACCTGCTGCTGATTGTTTGGCTCCACACGCAGCGTAGCCCCTACCCAGGCTTGCTCGGCATCAGCCTTGGCAACCACTTGTTGATAAGGACGCTTACCCAGGAAATGTACCTGATGTGCTCTTTGCACAGCCTCTACATTAGTGTCAGCCGCCTGCACTGGCAACACAACACTCAAACCCAATACCACGGCAACGATAGCAGTTACTTTACGCATATTATTTCTCCTTTAATTGTCTTTCAGACCAGTTGTTTCGTTTTGTATGAATGTTGATGCATTCACGATGGTTTGCATTTTGCCCGTGGTCTGGCAACAAAAAATCTACCGATATAGGTAGTTCGGTATATACTAAACGGCATATGCCGAATGACAGCCCCCCACCCACAGAAAGCGCGTTTGCCTTACGCAATGCGCTTAAACAATCGCAGGTACAACTGGCTCACGACAGATTGTTTGAACGGCTTGGACAGAAATTGTTCATGCATGGCTGGTCTGAAGACTTACTACAATGGCTGCTTGATGAGTTGTGCATGCAATTCGGCGCGGCACATGGCCTGATTAGCCAGCAGCATGCCGGGGCATTGAAGATACTGGCGCAACGTGGAAAAACTTTTCCGGTCGGCGCTCGTGTGCCCATGTTGGGCGCGCTGGGACAATGGCTGAAAGAACCCATACACTTTGAAGTACACGCGCAATTTGTGCCCAGCCTGTGGACCCTGCAAGCAAACACTTCACCTGCCATGCATTGCTACCACTTGCCCATCGCCTGCCAGCAACGCGCTGTGGGGTTACTCGGCCTAATCACCGGCAACCCCTTAAGTCCCAGCAACCTGCAATTACTACATAGTGTCTGTGGCCTACTTGGATTCGCACTGCAAGGACACAGCCAAACCGCCACAGCCATTGATGATAGCTACCTGCAAAAACTCACGCCCCGTGAGCGCGAAGTCTTCGCGCTGCTGCCTTCAGGCGCAAGCAACGCCGCATTAGCGCAAAAACTGGGCATCTCGCCGGGCACCGTCAAAATCCATATTGAACGTATTCTAAGCAAACTGGACCTGAACGACCGCACGCAGGCCGCCGTCAAAGCCGTTGAGGCCGGATTCAAAAGTGATGGGTTATAACAGATGAAAGTCATACTTCATGCCATGACGAATGCCACCCACCGCATGGACCGCTTGTGGCAGGATTTATCGCTGACCACCAAAGGCATTGTGCTTAATGCCCTACCCTTGACCGTATTGCTGGCCTCACTGGCCCTGATTTTTGAAAGCGAACAACAAGCCGCACTGCTGGAAAGACGCGTGCAAAATGCGCTACAAATCCAGCAGGATATCCAGACCCTGCAAACCCTGTTGCTCGAAGCCTCCACCGGCGTGCGTGATTTCCTGCTGACAGGTAACCGCCAGTTTCTGACAGGCTACGAAAGCGCCAGACAAAGCATGCCACACTTACTGAGTTCACTGGAACACAACCTGGATGACCGCTCGCAACAACACCTGTTGCAAGTGATTCATCCATTGGTCGCCAAAAACCTGGACGACCTGGCGACCCTGGCTAGTCACAGTGAAGAAGAGGCTGATGAAGCACTGATTGGTAAATTCAGCTCACAGGGCAATGCCTTAAATCAACTGCGTGCCCATCTTGAGCGCATGAGCTTGCGCGAATCCGCCATCGTTAACCAGGACAAAAAAGAAGTGGTGTACGAACGCAAGCGCAATTTACGCATCACGCTGATGGCCGTGATTGCGGGCGTAGTCGGCTCGCTGATTGGCGTCTGGCTGTTTACCCAAACCATTGTCGCCCGCGTCAAAACCATACGCGATAGCGCCATACACCTGGTCAAGGGCGAACCTCTGGCCTTGCCTAGCATCAGCCGTGACGAGTTGGGTGAACTCACCAGTGAACTGGAGCATGCCTCGCAATTGCTGACACAAAGTGCGCAGGAAGCGCACCTAGCCCGTGTAGAGGCAGAAGAAGCCAGTGCTGCCAAGAGTAATTTTTTATCACGTACCAGTCATGAGCTGCGCACGCCATTAAACGCGATTTTGGGCTTTGCGCAGATCCTCGAAAACGACTTGCCTGAAGGGCGGCAAAAAGACAGCGCAACGCTGATTCATAATGCCGGCCAACACTTGCTGAAGCTGATTAATGAAGTACTGGATATTTCGCGCATTGAAAGTGGCGATATCAGTATGTCTATGGAAGTCATCGCCCTGAATCTACTGCTAGAAGAAGCCTACCACTATCTCAAGCCACTGGAAAAAGTGCGCGACATCACCATAGAAACGCATTTTGAGCCTGATTTGAAAGTGCGCGCCGACCGTCAGCGCTTGCTGCAGGTGATTTTAAACCTGCTGGCCAATGCTTTGAAATATGGTCCAGAAAACACCAGCGTCATCTTCAGTGCTTACCGCCTAAACGGTCATATCCGTGTCGATGTGAAAGACCAGGGGCAAGGCATCCCAGCAGCCTTGCGCTCGCGGCTCTTTACCCCCTTTGATCGGCTGGGGGCTGAGCGCACCGTGACTGAAGGTACAGGCTTGGGCCTGGTGCTCAGCAAGCAACTGATGGATGCCATGGGCGGCCAAATCGGCGTTGCCGAAGACCAAAGCCTGTTCTGGATCAGCCTGCCAGAGGCAGTTCAGGCCACCCCAGTGACAGCCATGGACAAAGAGATTGCCATTGACGCTGCGCCGCACCGCGCAACGTCGGCTACGCCCGCAGCCAAACGCCACATCCTCTATGTAGAAGATAACCATAGCAACCAGGCCCTGATAGAAGCCATATTAAGCAAACACAGGCACCTCAAGCTACACCTGGCGGCCAGTGTGCAAGAAAGCATGGTCTGGTTGCGCGATATGCAGCCAGACTTGCTGCTGCTGGACCTCAACCTGCCGGATGGCTCGGGAGAATCCTTGATCCAGCATATTCAATCCAGCCGCACAGACTTGCAACATATCCCGGTGGTGATTTTAAGTGCAGACGCCTTGCCGGAAACTATGCAACGCCTCAACACCCTGGGCATCGCGCATTACTTTACCAAGCCGTTGAATGTCGCCGCTTTTAACCAGTTATTACTAAAACTTCTACCAGAGACCCCATGAATATAGAACAACTACGTGCCTCCAAAATTTTAATCGTCGATGATGCCGAGGCCAATCTGCGACTGCTGGAAGAGTTACTGACCAAGGAAGGCTTTGAGCAAGTCATCAGCACAACCGACTCGACCAAAACCATGGACCTGGTCAATGCGTTTCAACCCGACCTGATTTTGCTGGACCTCATGATGCCGGTACTGGATGGTTTTGCCGTCCTCGACCAGCTTTCACACCATGTCGGACCGCATGAATACCTACCCGTGCTGGTGCTCACCGCAGACGCCACCATCGCCACGCGCCGCAAGGCACTGGCATTGGGTGCAAAAGACTTTTTAACCAAGCCTTTTGACCCGATGGAGGCCATGCTACGTGTCTGGATACTGCTTGAGACACGCTGGTTGTTTACTCAACTCAAACAGCACCAGCCTAACCTGCAACTACCAGGCTATTCATCCTGATAGTTAGTCAGTTGCTACTGGTGCAAGATAAGCGCGTTTACTTACAAATTGTAAATTTGTACGCGCACTTAGCGCCTGTAGGCGAATATCTTTCTTCAGGCTTGCGCCCTCCCAAGCCTGATCTGCATTTGCAGTAGACAGCTCAAACACCGGTCTTTTCGCAATGTTTTGAGTGACAACAGACTGATCCGCCATTGCAGATCCAGCAAATGACATGGTAACCAAACCAATTAAACCAACTAATTTCACTATTTTCATCGCACGCTCCTTTAATTGAGACTTCACTATTGCCGCCTTTGTGAGACGGATTTGATGGTGTTCACTCTAGCGCACTTGCCTTACAGCAGACTTTCACAAATCTTTCACCAAACTGAATGCCTGCCCGCAGCATTTATCTGTGTTTTCAGTTTGAATTAAGGCGCGTGCAGTATCGTGAATACTCAATCAATCACATGGAGATCACGATGCATAAAGCCTCAAACAAATCCGTTAACCTGCTCATGATCGCTCTATTCTTAGGCGCGATGGCCAGCCACCCTGCACTGGCAGACGATGATGATGACGTGCAAAAAATGACTGAAAAGGCCAAAGCGTTTGGCCTGATTTCACATGAAGAAGCACAAAGCAAAGCGCTGGCAGCCAAGCCTGGTGTGGTGAAAGAGGTCGAACTGGAGCGCAGAAAATTCAAATCCGGCTGGGATTACGAAGTTGAAATTGTCGATAGCAATGGTGCCGAATGGGAAGTATATATCGATGCCAAAACCGGCAAGGTCAACAGCATCAACCGTGACTGGTTTTAAGGCTTAAACGCTGGTGCCTACCGACGTGGGTGCCAGCGTCATCTGGATGCGCAAACCACCCAGTCGCTCAGAGTGAGTGAGCGTCACCTGGCCGTGGTAGTGCTGCACAATATCCTGCACAATCGCCAGCCCCAAACCACTGCCGGGTTTGGATTCATCCATACGCATACCGCGCTGCAACAACGTATCCAATGTCGGCGCGCTGCTACCTGGGCCATCATCTTCAACCACAATCTGGATCACGTCTTGCACTGATACATGTAACTGCACCTGACCGTGACACCATTTAAAGGCGTTATCCAGCACATTACCTAGCAACTCCAGCATGTCTTCACGGTCAACCATCACGCGGGCCTGCCCATCGTGCTGCCAGGCAAATGCCACTGTCTTATTGCTATAAATCCTCTGCAAAGTGGTCACCAGTTTAGGTAACTCTACATCTAAATCAGTCTGCTGGCTGGTGTAAACATCGCCCATGAGTCGTGCGCGTTTTAATTCACGTTCGACATCATGGTGTATCTCTTCGCTACAGTTTTGTATCATCTGCCGTAACTGCGTATCCCCATCCACGGATCCGTTACCCGCCAGCAATTGCAACTGCGCCAGGCGGGTTTTGAGCCCATGTGCCAGATTGCCAATGGCCAGGCGTGAACGCCGGGTTTTCTGGCTGGTACTTTTGAGGATGCGGTTAAACTCGTTGACCAGCGGCATGACTTCAGACGGGCCGCCAGCATTAATCTGCTGTACCTCACCGCTAGCGACTTTTGCCAGGTTTTCCTTGATTTGCTGCAAAGGCAGCAGCGTATTCACCACAATCCAGCGCTGTAATGCCAGCAACGCCAGCAAACCCAGCAAGGAAAACACGCCATACAACCAATGAAACAGGCGCAGGCTTTGCTGAAGCTCGACCAGGCTTTCTGCAATATAAATCGTGATGGTGCGTTGCTGTTTACGGTAAGCATGCCCCAATAGCAGCAACGGTTGCGATTCCGGGCCGCTAACATGGCTGACCCGCTCCTCACCGACCTTGAGCGCACTCACCGGCATATCCACATCCCACCAGGAGCGAGACTGTATCTTGTGTGCAGCGTCCTTGCCTGTATTGTCTAGCAGCACAATAAAATAGCGGCCAGAAAAGGGGCGCTGATAACTGGTTGTAATCAGTCGCGGCTCCAGCGCCAATTCTCCGCGCGCGTTCACCGACACGCCGGCCAGCAAGCCTTCGGCTTCTTGTTGCATACGCGCCGTCAATTGCGACTGGATTAAATGGTCTATGGTAAAGGTGACCACCGCCCATTGCAGCGTCAGCAGCCCAACCAGGCTCAGCGTCAAGCCCAGCGATAGCTGTCTGCGCAGCGACTTCATGCGCCCACACCTGACGTCTGGCCACCTGTAAACAGATAGCCCTGACCACGTTTGGTCTGGATGCGGTCAGCACCGACTTTCTGCCGCAAGCGGTTGATATAGACCTCAATCACATTGCTGTCTTTATCTGCATCATAGGCGTAGACATGCTCGGTGAGTTCGGTTTTAGAAAAAATTCGCCCGGGATGCAACATCAGGTAGCGCAGCAACCTGAACTCGGTGCCCGTCAATGCATGTGCGGTGTCGCCCTGCCAGATGGTTTGTGTCTGCTCGTCCAGGCTTAAATCTGCCACTACCAGCGCGCCATTCACTACACCCACGCTACGCTTATGCACGGCACTGATACGTGCCAGCAATTCCTCCATATGGAAAGGCTTGGTCACATAGTCATCCGCGCCCAAATTAAATGCCTCCACCTTCTCTTGCCAGCTACTGCGCGCGGTTAATACGATCACCGGCATACTGCCAGGTTTTGCACGCCATTCAGCCAGCACATCCAAACCAGGCTTGCCCGGCAAACCGAGATCCAGGATCGCCAGGTCATAGGGCTCAAGCGTACCTTGTATGCTGGCCTCACTGCCCTCTTGCAGCCAGTCGCAAGCATAGCCCGCCGCTTTGAGTGCCTGCTGTGTCTGTGCGCCGAGCACAGCGTCATCCTCTACCAACAGCAAACGCATACTTTAGTCGTCCTGCTCCATTTTGAGTAACTGCCCGCTCTTGGCGTCCAGTTTAAGCTCCCACACCTGGCTAGCGGCATCCAGTATCTCAACCTCATAAATATACCGCCCATGCTTTTTCTCAAGTTCGACCTCCAGAATCTCGCCAGGTTTATAGCTTCTGGCTTTTTGTGAGATTTTTTCCAAGCTCAAAATATCGCCTTTCGCCGATAAACGCCCAGCGCTGGTGGCACTTTCACCTGAGTCTGCACGAGGCAGGTAAACCAGCGCAAGCAATACAGCAAGCAGCGTAAAAAGCCCTATCCATGTGCGGCGTTGCATCCAAAACATAGCGTCACATCCCTCAAAAACTACTGAAATCGACCAAAGTTTAACAGTATTCATCTTAAACCAAGCTGAATTCAGGCCTGCTCCCTGTATTTGCATGTTCTAAATCGCAGATTAATTCATCACAGGCACTTTAAAAAACGCACAACCGCTACAATATGAGATTGAGCCTTTAACACCGAACACCCACGTACATGCTTTTTTTATCCCATACCTCCACCGCCAGATTACCTACCCAGTTTGGTGAATTTGATATCCATGTATTTACGGATAGCCGTAATGGCGTGGAGCATATTGCCCTGGCCTGCGGTGAACTGCAGCGCGCCAGCGAGCCACTGGTGCGGGTGCATTCTGAGTGTTTAACGGGGGATGTGTTTGGCTCCACGCGCTGCGATTGCGGCGAACAACTACATCACGCGCAACGCCTGATCCAGGAAACCGGCCAAGGCTTGATCCTGTATTTAAAAAACCATGAAGGCCGCGGCATCGGCCTGACCAACAAAATGCGTGCGTATGCCTTGCAAGACCAGGGCATGGATACGGTAGAAGCCAATGTGGCACTGGGTTTACCGATTGACGCACGTACCTATGAGGCCGCTGCGGACATGCTGGGCTACTTTGAAATCAATAGCATCCGTTTGCTGTCTAATAACCAAGAAAAGCGATCCGCTTTGCAATCCTTGGGGATTAGTATTCATCAGCAAGTACCCCTGCTGACCACACCGACCGCGGAAAACCTCAAATACCTGCAAACCAAGTCCAGCAAGCTGGGCCATATGATCCCAGACCTGGGATAACCAGCTACCAGCCTCATAAATACTGGTTATAAGCCACAAAGTAAATGTTATAAACCTGCCGCCATGGCGGGGCTATACTCCTTGTTCGTCCCAATAAAACCACAAGGAGATACACGCGATGCAGCAAGAGACGATATCCATCCATGGCGGCTATAGCCCCGATCCGACCACCAAGGCGGTGGCGGTACCTGTGTATCAAACGACCTCTTACGCCTTTGACAACACCCAGCATGGCGCAGACCTGTTTGACCTCAAGGTACAGGGCAATATCTACACGCGCATCATGAACCCGACCACCGCCGTACTGGAAGAGCGCCTGGCACAACTCGAAGGTGGCATAGGCGCATTGGCGCTGGCCTCCGGTATGGCTGCAATCACTTATGCCATTCAAACCATTGCCGAGGCTGGCGATAATATTGTCTCAGTCTCTACGCTTTACGGCGGCACTTATAATTTATTTGCCCATACCTTGCCCAAGCAAGGCATAGAAGTCAGGTTTTTTGATTATCGCGATCCTGCTTCGCTGGAAAAACTCATAGACAGTCGTACCAAACTGGTATTCGCCGAAACCATAGGCAACCCCTTGGGCAATGTGGTAGACCTGGCTGCCATTAGCGCTGCTGCGCATAAATATGGCGTGCCCGTCATCGTCGATAACACTGTCGCTACCCCTATCCTGGCCAAACCATTCGAGCATGGTGTGGATATCGTGGTGCATTCCCTGACCAAATATATCGGCGGGCATGGCAACTCGATAGGCGGTATCATCGTCGATAGCGGCAAATTTCCCTGGGGTGAACATGCGGACAGATTTCCTAGCCTCAATACACCAGACCCAAGTTACCACGGCGTCAACTATGTAGAAGCGCTCGGCCCTGCGGCCTACATCGCCCGTGCGCGCGTGGTGCCATTGCGTAACACCGGAGCCGCCATCAGCCCATTCAACAGCTTTTTGATCCTGCAAGGACTGGAAACACTGGCACTGCGTATCGAGCGGCATAGTAGCAATGCCTTGGCGGTGGCCAATTACTTGCAGCAACACCCCAAGGTCAAATGGGTTAAATATGCCGGGCTGACAGACCATCCCGACCATGCGTTGGTGCAAAAATACCTGAAGGGGCAAGCTTCGGGGATATTGTCTTTTGGCGTGCAAGATGGACGACAAGGCGGCACACGCTTTATTGATGCGCTGCAGCTCTTCACCCGCCTGGTGAATATCGGCGATGCCAAAAGCCTGGCCTGCCACCCGGCAACCACCACGCACCGTCAACTGAATGCAGAAGAACTCGCCCGCGCGGGGGTGAGTGAAGACATGGTCAGGCTGTCAGTAGGCATAGAGCATATTGACGACCTGATTGCTGACCTGGAGCAGGCGCTGGCAGAGGTATAGGCATCACCTGGTGATTGCAGGCGGCTTGTGTCTGCCTGCAATCATCGCTAAAGTGCTACGCCATGCAGCATACGTTCGTCGCAGACATTCTCACCAATCCGAACAACGCCCAGATCCTTGCACGCTGGCATCAGTTATCCCTGCCGGATAGCTGGCTGGTGGCAGGATGCTTGTTCCAAACGGTCTGGAACCGTTTGTCTGCTAAATCACCGGAAGCTGATATCAAGGATTACGACATCTTCTACTTTGACGCCACGGATGTCTCTGCAGAAGCTGAACAGGCGTGCCAGGCAGAAGCCAATGCCCTCTTCCATGACCTCAATATCACGATCGAGGTATGCAACCAGGCCAGGGTGCATCATTGGTATGAAAACCACTTTGGTTATCCCTACCCGCAGTTACACAACAGTCGGCAAGGCATAGATCGTTTTCTGATTCCATCGACCTGTGTTGGCATCAATCCTGATGCGGTGTATGCACCGCATGGCTTTGAGCCGCTCTATCAAGGCATTTTGTCCATCAATCCGCTGACACCGCATCGTGACCTTTACGAAAGCAAAGCCAACTCCTACCAAAAGAGATGGCCCTGGTTACGACGTCTTGAATCATGACTTTAAACGCCCTATTTACTGCCCCCTTCAGGAAAACATCTATGAAATCGCTGCCATTCCTTATCACCACGATGCTGCTCTCCAGTTTGGTCACCACGGCACATGCTGCCGAAGCCTACCTCGGCCAGTTTCTTTACCAATATGACGGCGGCAACGTTTACCGGGTCACGGTCAAGGAGGCCAAATCCATGTCGTGGCTATGTATCAAGGGAGATGAAAAAGGCGCGCACGGCGTAGAAACACCTGAACGTTTTACCGTGGCCGACAAGGTTTACTTTGCGACTTGGATAGAAAAAACAGGCATCAATGTCACCCAAGTAATCAACCTGAACACCATGAAGGTATATTCAACCATTATTGATGGCAAACAACGCTATGTGATTTCAGGCAACATCGTGCGTGAAAAATAATCACGCACTCATCATCACCCGGTTGCGGCCTGCATGTTTGGCCTGGTACAGCGCTTTATCTGCCTCTGCGATCACAGACTCATAATCAATTTTGCCCTTTGCCAGCGCGCCGCCAATACTCACGGTGAGTGCAATACTGTTGCCGCCGGGCGCCTGGATACGCGCTTGTGCGACCTTGCTGCGGATATTCTCTGCGACATGCATGGCTGTGCTCGCATCCGCTTCAACCAGGATTAATAGCATTTCTTCACCGCCATACCTGAACACAAAGTCTGACGGACGCACTGACTCGGTCATTAACGTCGCCACTTTCTGCAAGGCCATATCGCCAGCAGCATGACCATGGCTGTCATTGACGGTTTTGAAGTGGTCCAAGTCAAGAATCAGGATAGCAAAGCCTACCGCACCTTCACGTTTTTGCAAGGCAATTTCACGCGATAGCACCGTGTGAATAAAGCGGCGGTTTAATAAACGAGTCAGGCTGTCGCGTGCGTTATCCAGCTCGATGTGTGAGTCAAAAATCTCATTAATGACAAACTTGATTTTGACCAGGTCTTGCTGAATCAACTGGAACTGACTGCCAATCGCCGCACGGTCATCGTACTGCGTGGTTTCCAGCTTGGGCAAAATCTGCTGGTCAATTTTGGCAATACATTCGGCAATGTTTTGCAACTTGGGGGTGCGTTCAAACATCAGGCTGGCTTTGTGCAAAAACCACATGCCAAATTCAGACTTGGCCAATCGTGGCAAACCGATGTCGGAGGGGCTATAAAACCAGGCCAGGATATTGCGCTCCCATTCGGTGAGAAATGCGCGTTGTCGCTCTCTCTCCATGGCGATATTGCTGCCTATTACCGCCAGCCGATAGGACTCATCAAGCCGTGTTTGATCAGAAATCGATTGCATATAGCCATGATTACGGATCTCGTATGACAGTCCGATCAGATGATTCACATACATCACCGACTGCATCTTTTCCTGGTCTGTCCACGCTTGCATGAGGATATGCCGCAAAATACAGGCATTGATCATACGCAGGCTTTTCGACACCGAATGCGCTGGGTAGCCGACTCGGGACAATTTCATGCCTAGCGCATGCTGCTCCTGCACGAAGTGGTTGACATCCGAAAACTGCATGCTAAATAGCTGATATACCCACTCTTCAAACACGGCCGTCCATTTGGCGCGCATCTCATTCGTATTAAGCAACTTACTCAACACCGGGTCTGTGCCCAGGTAATGCAGGTAAGCAGTGAGCAGCTCCTGCATATTGTCCGTAATCAAGCCATAAACCTGCTGGATCACCGCAGGCGGCGTGCCAGCTATAATGGCTTTCCATTCATCGGTCACCAGCATTTCAGCATACTCTGGATGATTGCCAGCGTCGGGGGTATGTTCGTCGTACGTCATCGCTCTACCATTGTTTTTTCATAGACACTGCCATGACCAACATAACGTTAGCAAGTATCATGGAGTGATAAGGCATCATAACGTTATTCTGTTTATGTCATCAAACATTGATTTAATTTAATATTTGATAACAAAAATGCAACTTTAATACTGTGATTAAAACCTGGTGCAGTGTTGACCTAAGCAGGCAAAAAAACAGGCGAGCACAGTGGCTCGCCTGGATTCAGCGCAATCGAGTTGGATATTTAAAACACGCGCAACTGCGTTGGCTTCAAATAAACGGTTTCACCTTGCTGAAAATTCAACTGGTTAAACTGGTCACGCCCAAGTTCCACGTCTACATATTGCGCATTGTCTGTACGCTTGATTTCCAGGCGTACCAGCGAGCCTACAGAATGCACATAGGTTAGCGCACCTGCGATGCTATTGGCTTCGGCCACACGGCTCACGGCGATTTCATACGGGCGCACAAAGCCTTTGCCTTGCGGTGTTTCAAACGCATTCACATTACCCAAAAACTCATACACAAACGGCGTCGCAGGCTGGTCGTAAACCGCTTGAGGTGAACCCACCTGCTCGACCTGGCCATGATTCATCACCACAATGGTGTCAGCTACTTCTAAAGCCTCTTCTTGGTCATGCGTCACAAACACGCTGGTCACATGCAACTCGTCGTGCAAGCGACGCAACCAGCGGCGCAGGTCTTTACGCACTTTGGCATCCAGCGCGCCAAATGGCTCATCCAGCAACAACACTTTAGGCTCGACGGCCAACGCACGCGCTAGGGCGATACGCTGGCGCTGGCCACCAGATAATTGCGGTGGATAACGATCTGCCAGCCAGTCTAACTGCACCAGTTTGAGCAGGTCATGCACCCGTTTTTTGATTTCACCATCTGACGGACGGGTCTCTTTTGGACGCACGCGCAGGCCAAATGCCACGTTTTCAAACACCGTCATATGGCGGAACAGTGCATAGTGCTGAAATACAAACCCTACCTGGCGTTCGCGCACATCTCTATGGGTAGTATCTACGCCATCAAACAATACCTGGCCGCTATCCGGGGATTCCAAGCCAGCAATAATGCGCAACAAGGTGGTTTTTCCGCAACCTGACGGCCCCAGTAAGGCCACCAACTCGCCAGACGGCACTTGCAGGTTGATATCACGCAACGCGCTAAACTGGCCAAAACCTTTGTTAATCTGTTGAATGGTAATACTCATCTTAAGCCGTCACTTCCTTTTCAATATTGGCAGCATCACGCGAAGCCTGCCATTCGACATATGTTTTTAATACCAGTGTGACCAGTGCCAGCAGCGTCAGCAGTGAAGCCACAGCAAACGCAGCCGCATAGTTATATTCGTTATACAAAATCTCGACATGCAGCGGCATGGTATTGGTCAGGCCGCGGATATGGCCGGACACCACAGACACGGCACCAAACTCACCCATCGCCCGCGCATTGGTCAGAATCACACCGTAAATCAGGCCCCACTTCACGTTGGGCAAGGTCACATGCCACAGCATTTTCCAGCCGGAAGCACCTAATACTAAGGCAGCCTCTTCCTCTTCTTTGCCTTGCGCCTGCATCAGCGGAATCAACTCACGTGCCACAAACGGGAAGGTTACAAAAATGGTCGCCAACACAATGCCAGGCACTGCGAACACGACTTTGAGATCATGATCAATCAGCCACTCGCCAAACCAGCCTTGCAGGCCAAAAATCAGCACAAAAATTAAACCTGCAATCACTGGCGATACGGCAAATGGCAAATCAATCAAGGTGATCAAAAAGCTTTTGCCTTTAAAGTCGAACTTGGTAATCGCCCAGGCCGCGGCCACGCCAAACACCAGGTTTAATGGCACCGAAATCAAAGAAGCAATCAGTGTCAGCTTCATGGCCGACAAAGCATCCGCTTCGGTAATCGCCGCCAGGTAGACGCCCCAACCTTTGCGCAAAGCCTCAGCAAATACAGCCGCCAGCGGGATTAATAAGAACAATCCCAAAAAAGCCAGTGCCAGGCCAATCAGCCCCCAGCGTACCCAGGTCGGTTCAGAGGTCGCACGCTTGTAAGCAACCTTGCCCTGATATTGTTGAAATTGTGTGGTATGCATAAATGTTCTATTCAATTAAATATTAAGCGAGTGCAGCATTTGCCCGCATAGCCAATTACTTATGACCATGGCGGTGATTACTCCACCACTGCAATAAGTTAATCAGCAACAACAAGACAAACGAAATCACCAGCATCACCACTGCAATCGCGGTTGCCCCGGCATAGTCATATTGTTCCAGCTTGGTGATAATCATCAGCGGCGTAATCTCGGAGATCATCGGCATATTGCCCGCAATAAAAATTACCGAACCATACTCACCCACGGCGCGGGCAAATGCCAGCGAAAAGCCGGTGAGCAAAGCGGGCCAAATGGCTGGCAAAATAATCTTGTAAAAGGTTTGCCAGCGGTTGGCGCCCAGGCTGGCAGCAGCCTCTTCGGCTTCTGCACTAAAATCTTCCAGCACCGGCTGCACCGTGCGCACCACAAATGGCAAACCGATAAACGTCAGCGCAACCACCACGCCCAGCGGCGTAAAAGCCACTTTAATACCATGTGGTTCCAGCCATTGGCCTAACCAGCCATTCGGCGCATAAATCGCTGTCAATGCGATACCGGCGACGGCAGTGGGCAAGGCAAAAGGCAAGTCAACCAGGGCATCGAGCACTTTTTTGCCAAAGAACTGGTAGCGCACCAGCACCCAGGCCGTGAGTAAGCCGAACACCAGGTTAATCACGGCTGCCAGCAG
Source organism: Methylophilus sp. QUAN (assembly GCF_015354445.1). Lineage (GTDB taxonomy): Bacteria > Pseudomonadota > Gammaproteobacteria > Burkholderiales > Methylophilaceae > Methylophilus. The sequence continues at coordinate 392,937 of NZ_JADKYT010000002.1, read as the reverse complement.
GGAGGCGCCAAAGGTGAGCTTATAAGTTGCCACCACGCGTGGCGTGGTCACCACAGCCCAAAACTCATGCAAACTCAGCTCAGTGGTGCGTAGAAAAACAGCAGCTAACGGAATCAGCACAATCAGGCTTAAATAAACCAGTGTGACCCCCAATGACAGCCCGAAGCCGGGAAGTAAATGTTTCTTTTTTTGTGATGCCATATTGTGTGGTGACAAGTGTAAACAGGCGCTAATGTAGCTGGATTCTTTTAAATCTCAAAAGAATAGATAATCATTAATTTATAAGCGCCTGTTATATTAAAGAATAGATGATTACGCTACTTTAGGTGAACGGTGCTGGTACTGGTCATTAATAACCTTGGCCACCACTGGCGCCGCCAATAAATTACCTTGCAGCACGGTCGCGCCAGAAGCAATGGCAATATCCAGTTGCTGCTGCGTTTCTATGCCAAGAATCACCGGTGTACTGCCTAGATCTTGCACCGTCGCTACCAGCCCCTTCAAGGCCTTAGCCAGTGAAGGCTGTTGTGCTGCCTGGTGAATCACTGACACATCAAATTTAATGTAATCATGGTGCGCGCTCCATAAGCGGTACAACTTGCTCTGATGGCCACCCACATGGTCAAACGCAATCTGGTAGCCCAGTGCACGGTAATTTTCAATCGCCGAAATCAGGTGCTTGTCCTGCTCAATCAGGGACTCATTGATCTCCAGCACCACCCGGTGTGTAGGCACGGAATATTTATGCAGAATCTGCTCAAATACCTTGCCGTGCGCGCTGACTTCAAGCAGCAGTTTTGGATGCACGTTTAAAAATAGCAGGCCGTTTTCCTGGTGAATCGCACGGTAATTCAACACGTGCTGCGAGCGGCATACACGGTCAAACTGCACCAGCTTGCCGGATTGCTCGGCATAGGTGAACGCAAACTCTGGCGTGCTGCCCAGCGTGCCAAACAAAGACGGACGGATCAGGGCTTCGTAGCCGTAGATATCGCCTTGTTTGGCATCATAAATAGGCTGGAAAGCGGTTTTGAGATGCACACCGATAAAGGTGCTCTCATATTCGCCCGAACTGGCTTCCAGCAGCCCCAGCTCTTCCAGATCCAGCGACAGCGCATGCTTTAACTCTGCCCGTAGCTGTATGACGTGTTCTGGTTCCTGATTTGATTGACGTTGCGTCATCGTGACTCCTTCCTGCGAGACTACTTTGTACTTCTGAAAAATCTGCTTACTTCTGATAAATCTGGTCGAAAATACCGCCATCACTAAAATGCGTATTTTCAGCCTCGTTCCAACTACCAAACACCTGCTTGACGGTGAACGTATGTAACTTCTTGAATGCCGGTTGCGCCACTTCGCTCACTTGCGGACGCAAATAATGCTTGGCAGCCAATGCTTGCCCTTGCGGTGAAAAATGGAACTCGAGATAAGCCTGCGCCACTTTACGCGTGCCTTTTTTGTCCACTACTTTATCTACTAATGACACCGGATTTTCTGCCAGCACGGTCACAGACGGATACACCACTTCATACTTGTCTTCACCCAGCTCTTTTTGCAGCAAATAGACTTCGTTTTCAAAGGTCACCAGTACATCCCCAATCTCACGCTGGGCAAAGGTCGTGGTCGCGCCGCGGCCACCGGTATCCAACACTGGCACATGCTTGAATAACTCTGTCACAAACTGGCGTGCTTTGGCTGCATCACCACCTTTTTGCGTCACATAACCCCAGGCTGCCAGGTAGCTATATTTACCGTTACCTGAGGTCTTGGGATTAGGAATCACAGACGTCACGCCTGGGCGGACCAAGTCATCCCAGTCTTTGACTTGTTTAGGATTACCTTTACGCACCAGGAATACTGTCGGTGACGCGCTGGGCACGCTATTATTTGGTAAACGTGTTTGCCAGTTGGCCGGAATCAATTTGCCTTTTTGTGCCAGGATATCAATGTCGGCACTGCGGTTCATGGTAATCACATCTGCCGGCAAGCCATCGACCACTGAGCGCGCCTGTTTGGTCGAGCCACCATGCGACTGGTTAATTGTCACGCTTTCACCGGTCTTTTCTTTCCAGTACTGCGCAAACGCCGGATTGAAATCCTTATAAAACTCCCTGGTCACATCATAAGACGCATTCAACAACTCGGCGGCTTGCAGTGACACACTGCTGAACAACACGGCCACTAAGACACTGCGCAATACAAACGGCATACATAACTCCCTTTATTATTATGAAACTGGAGAGCACTATAACGACAAACTTATATTTTTAAAAAGAATAAAAAATAATATATTTATAATATAAAGATATATTAAGCTATCCTTCCGAATGAGCCTATACATGACCCGTTAAGCACGCGCTAAAGCCGTTTTAAGAATAAAAACATATAAACAAATAATTAACGATTCTAGTCACAGGCCTGTTCAAGGCCGATGGATTCTTTTATAGTTTAAAAAGATTAACGCTGACCAGACACCTGGAAGCCAGTTTCCCCAGGAGGGGCAGCTGGCTTTTTTTTCGTCTGTACAGCAGTCAATGCCTTAGATACAGGATTGGATAGCCGATGGAAGAGATCGCGATTGAACACATCGTGCAACAACTGGCCAGCATACGCGAAAGCGCCTTGCAGCAGCGCCAGCGTTTGTCACAGCCGCCCAAATTGCCCGCCCGCAAAGCCCTGGGGAAATGCGTGGACTGGCTGGCCGCGTCCCTGTTTCCCAATCGTTTGGGCGACTCTGATATACAAGCACATGCCATTAACTTTTATGTCGGCACCACACTAGATAAAGCCTTGCGTGAGTTGCAGCAGCAAGTACGCCTGGAACTCGCCTTTAAAGCACCTGGCAGCCCCTCCAGCCAGTTTAATACGCAAGCGCATGCCATCACACACGCTTTTGCCGAGCAGTTGCCACATATCCGTCTGCAACTGGATACCGACCTGGAAGCAGCTTACCAGGGCGACCCGGCCGCAGACAGTGTCGATGAAATCCTGGTCAGCTACCCTGGCATCCTGGCCTTGATTCATTACCGCATCGCGCATGTATTGCATGGTCTGGGCCTGACCATTATTGCGCGTTTAATCACCGAAATTGCCCACTCGCAAACCGGGATTGATATCCATCCTGGCGCGCAAATTGGGGATCACTTTTTTATCGACCATGGCACGGGCGTCGTGATTGGCGAAACTGCCATTATTGGCAGTCATGTCCGCCTGTATCAGGCCGTAACATTGGGTGCCAAAAACTTCCCCAAAGATGCCAATGGCCATCTAGTCAAAAAGTTTGAACGTCACCCGATTCTGGAAGACTATGTGGTGGTGTATGCCGGTGCCACGATTCTGGGCCGCATCACGATCGGCAAACATTCTATTATTGGCGGCAATGTCTGGGTGACCCGCAGCGTGCCCGCCAATAGTCATGTCACACAAGCACATTCGGATGCCAAACCGATTCCGGTGGCTGCTTGATTTTTAACCACTCAGTTTTTAGCCGCTAATTAATTAGCTTAATAAGGAGAATAATTGTATGTCTGAACAACCAACCCAAAGCGCCTTAGGCGATGTCGCCGCACGAACGCTTGCCAATGCCACCAAATCGGTGCCCATGCTCAGCACCATCAGCCCACGCTGGTTGGTGCATTTGCTCAATTGGGTACCGGTAGAAGCTGGTATTTACCGCGTCAACAAAGCCAAAGATCCTAACGCCATTACGGTCGATTGCTCCAACAAAGACGAAAAAGAACTGCCAGCGACTTTTGTCGACTACGAAGAATGGGGCCGTGAATATGTGTTGAACGCTGTCAACACCGTGGTAGATGTACATACCCGCGTGTCTGACCTTTATAGCAGCCCGCACAACCAGATCAAAGAGCAATTGCGCCTGACCATTGAAGTGGTGAAAGAGCGTCAGGAAAGCGAACTGATCAACAACAAGGAATACGGCCTGCTGAACAACGTGGCCAAGTCACAAACGGTGAAAACCCGTAATGGCTTCCCTACTCCGGACGACCTGGACGAATTGCTGACCAAAGTCTGGAAAGAGCCTGCCTTCTTTCTGGCGCACCCGAAAGCAATTGCTGCCTTTGGCCGTGAGTGCACCCGCCGTGGCGTGCCACCGCCAACCGTGTCATTGTTTGGCTCACAATTCCTGACCTGGCGTGGTGTACCGCTGATTCCTAGCGACAAATTGCCTATCGTCAACGGCAAATCCAAAATCCTGTTGCTGCGCGTAGGCGAAAGCAAGCAAGGCGTGATTGGTTTGTATCAACCAAACCTGCCTGGCCAACAAACCATGGGCTTGTCCGTGCGCTTCATGGGTATCAACCATAAAGCGATTGCGTCCTACCTGGTCTCTCTGTATTGCTCACTGGCAGTACTGACCGAAGATGCGATTGCCGTACTGGAAGATGTCGGAGTTGACCATTACTATGACTACAAGTAATTCAATCGATTTAGCAAGCTTTGAGCCTGAGGCGATATTAGCCTCACTGCCGGGTGAGCATCCGAAGATGACGGCTGCGCTGGGCGTTGGTCGCGAACTGGAAAATACGGGGGTGCTGGATACCGCCACCCTGACGCAACTGGTAAATGATCTTTACGCCGAAGGCTTTCCGGCCACGGCCCCGTTTGCCGCAGCAGACTTTGCGCAATCATTGGCTAGTTCGCATACGCCACAACCGTCTGTGCCAGCCACTGACTCATTGACGACGAAACTGGGCAATGCGGGGGGCAGCGCTTTGGGCATATCGTCACCTAGCTACGTCCAGTCGCAAGTGCAGCCCGTTACGCTGGAAACACAGGCGCAGCAACTCACTTACGCGCCTGGCGTAGAAACATTGGCTAGTGATCCGCTGCATAACCATCCAGCACACCTGAATGTGTTGCAGCCTGACGCCGCTTACCTGGCACCAGCCGCTTTTGCCGGACTGGGCATAGAGATTCCCTATCAGCAGGAGCTTGATCGCTGGTTGGGCACAGCTGCGGGCCAGTCACCGTCATCAGCAGCATCCACGCAACCGGCCAACAAACCATCTGCGGGCAGCGCGCAATCATTTTACTTTTTGCAAGCTGAGCCAGCTGTCATCGGTAGCCTGCCCGCCTCTGCGCATCCGGCCTTTGATGTGCATGCCGTGCGCCGCGACTTCCCGATTCTGAACGAGCGCGTCAACGGTCGTCAGTTGGTGTGGTTTGATAACGCTGCAACTACGCACAAACCACAGGTAGTCATAGACCGTATCAGCTATTTCTACCAGCACGAAAACTCCAATATCCACCGTGCAGCGCATGCACTGGCGGCGCGTGCGACGGATGCTTATGAAGATGCGCGTGAAACCGTGCGCCGCTTTATCAATGCACCGTCGGTGAATAACGTGATTTTTGTGCGTGGCACCACCGAAGCGATTAACCTGGTGGCCAAAACCTGGGGCAAGAAGCATCTTGGCACTGGTGACGAGATCGTGGTCTCCAACCTTGAGCATCATGCCAATATCGTGCCCTGGCAGCAGCTATGCCAGGAAACAGGCGCGGTGATCAAGGTGATTCCGGTCGATGATAGTGGTCAGATTTTGCTGGAGGAATACCAGAAATTGCTCACGGCAAAAACCAAGCTGGTGTCTTTCACACAAGTCTCAAATGCCTTGGGCACGGTCACACCGGCGCAAGAAATGATTGCCATGGCACACCGGGTTGGCGCCAAAGTATTACTGGACGGCGCACAATCCGTCTCGCACCTGCGTACCGATGTACAAACGCTGGATGCCGACTTTTTTGTGTTTTCAGGCCATAAAATCTTCGGTCCGACTGGCATTGGCGCGCTGTATGGCAAAGCAGATGTGTTGCAAGACATGCCGGCCTGGCAAGGTGGCGGCAATATGATCCAGGACGTGACGTTTGAAAAAACGGTCTACCACGCGGCGCCTGCCAAGTTTGAAGCAGGCACCGGCAATATTGCCGATGCAGTTGGTTTGGGTGCAGCGCTGAAATATGTGGAACGCCTGGGCATTGAGAACATCGCGGCCTACGAGCATGCTTTGCTTGAATATGCCACCGCAGCCATGAGCCAGATCCCCAACCTGCGCTTGATTGGCACAGCCAAGCATAAAGCCAGCGTGCTGTCATTTGCACTCAAAGGCTATCAGAGTGAAGAAGTCGGTGCAGCGCTCAATGAAGAAGGCATTGCCGTGCGTTCTGGCCATCATTGTGCGCAACCGATTTTGCGCCGCTTTGGGGTAGAAACCACGGTGCGTCCTTCATTGGCGTTTTACAACACCTATGAAGAAATCGACCGCATGATTGCAGTCCTACAACGGCTAGCATCTTATCACGCCTAACGCAGTTTATCCTGGCAGCCATTCACCGGCCGGTGAATGGCTGTTTTTTTGCCGGTGCCCGCCAATCATCGTCAGTTGTGACATTCTGGCCAACCCTCTGTAAAATCCCCCTATCGACCAAGCGGTTGCTGCCCTCTATACACAGAATATTGACCGATGAAATTTGATCCACGCAATAACAAATTCACCTCAATTTTTACCAGAGAGATGCTGGAAGCAACGCTGCCGTCGGTGCTTCTAATCTGCCTGGCGCTGTTTTTTGCCTATAAATTCATAGACCCGGCGCCACCTCGCAAAATTGTGATCGCCACCGGCGAGTCCGATCTAAACTACAACGCATTTGCCGCTATTTACGGTGTTTATTTGCAAAAAGAAGGCATTACGCTCACGTTGCGCAAGACCTCTGGTGACACCGAAAACCTGCGCTTGTTAAAAGACGCTGAATCAGACGTTGATATTGCATTTATCCAGGACGGCGTGGCCCATAGCGAAGGCGCTGGTTCATTGTTGTCACTGGGCAGTTTGTATTACCAGCCGGTGTGGATTTTTTGCCGTTGCAAAGCCAGCACTACGCATTTATCTGCGCTCAAAGGCAAACGTATTGCCATCGGCTATGCAGGCAATGGCACGCACACCTTAGTCAGCACCTTGCTTAATGAAAGCGGAATTAATGCCAGCAATACCAGGCTTGTCGAGATTGGCGGTGAAGAGGCGGCCACGGCCTTGCGCCAGGGTAAACTCGATGCCGCACTGTTTGTCGATGTCGCCAATTCGGGCATGGTTCATGAAATGGTGACGGACAAACGTCTGCGCTTACTCAGCCTGGACACCGCAGAAGCCTTTTCACGCAAATTCGCGTTTATGCACCACCTGGTATTACCCGAAGGTGCCATGGACTTGGCACGCAATACCCCCAGCCACGATGTGCATCTGGTCGCCCCGACCGCCACACTGGTGGTGAAAGAAAACATGCACCCAGCCCTGGTCTACCTGATGATGAAAGTGATTGCTGAAGTACACGGTGGCCCGAGCATGTTTAATAGCAAGGGTGAGTTTCCATCGGCCAAGGATACCGACTTTCCACTGAGTACGCAGGCACTTAATTTTTACAAATCTGGCTTGCCGATTATTGATAAATATCTGCCATTTTGGGCGGCGACATTTGTGAACCGGACCTTGATCGTGATCTTGCCATTACTGGCCTTGCTGATTCCGCTGACCAAGATTATCCCGATGGTGTATGTGTGGCTGGTGAAACGAAAACTGTTCCGTTATTACGGTGAGTTGCGCTTTCTGGACACCCAGTTACAGGAGATCAAAAGTGCAGAAGACGTGCAGGAATGCCTGGACAAGCTCAATGATATTGAAGCCAAAGTGGTTAATGTGAAGTTACCAGTACCCTTTTCACAATATGCTTACGAGCTACGCGCGCATATTGAGCTGGTCAGGTCTAAACTCAACCATCACAAGTTTCAAACTACAGCGGGCAACTGATTGCGTGCCTGATAGCAGCACTCACGCAAGCCTTGCGCTCACCCATTGTTGCAAGGCTTGCTCTTCCATGGGCTTGGCGTATAAATAACCTTGCACCAAATCACAACCTAAGCTCTTCAGGTAGTCGGCCTGGGCTTGTGTTTCAACCCCTTCGGCCACAATCTGGTAATGAAGGTTTTTGCCGAGCACTACAATGGCGCTGGTCACCGCCTCAGAGCGCTCTTTGCCAGGCACGTCATTGACAAAAGACCGGTCTACTTTTAAATAATCACCAGGAATGTCGCGCAAATAGGCCAGGCATGAGTAACCAGTGCCAAAATCATCGATGGCCAGCTTGACGCCCAATTGTTTGAGCGCCTGCAAGCTATCAGTGCCTTTACAATCAGAGTGAATCAAGGCGCTCTCGGTCAGTTCTATCACCAGGCGGTCAGCAGACAAGCCGGTTTCACGTAACACTTGCAGCACATAATCGGTAAAGCCTGGTGAGCGTAACTGCATGGGCGAAACGTTCACCGACACTTTGGCCTTGCTCAATGCCCCTTCTTGCCAGGCAGCCACCTGCTGGCAGGCCGCTTTTAACACCCAGGCGCCCATGGGCACAATCAGGCCGGTCAACTCGGCCACGCCAATAAACTTGGCAGGCGACACCACGCCTTGTTGCGGATGTTGCCAGCGGATTAATGCTTCGACACCAACGAGTTCACCCGTCATAAAGTCCAGTTGCGGCTGGTAGACCAGGTAAAATTCCTGATGCGCAATCGCCGCCTCCAGCTCGCTGGCAAAGGCCAGGTCTTCAGGCGGTAACACCTGCTCATGCATGACGCCTTTACGGTAATAAGTAAACGTCATGATGCAGACGACTGAGATCAATGCCAGCGTGATAATCAAAGGCGTCAAACGGTAGTCGTGTTTAAAATACACACCCACGCCGCCCAACACGATGGCACACAAAAACAGCAAGCTGACGATCCAGCGCAGGTGCTTGCCAGTATCGTCCATCAACAGCAGATAACTCATTGAGGTTTGAGAGACCTGCTTGGCCAACAAGGCCGAGGCACACAGCAAGCCGCCCAGGCAAGACAACATGGAAAGCTGCCCATAGGCATCCGGAATACCATAAGCACGCGCCAGCAAGCCAGTCACCGGCAGCAACAACGCGACACTAAGCACGGCCTGGCTAGCCCGGTTACATTGATAGTGACACAACAAGAAGCCGGCGATCACCAGCAAAGACATACCGAAATCGGTCGCAATCTGGCCATGGCTGACCACTTGTGAAAAGCTGTTGATGGAGGCGATATGGCTAAAAGAGGCGTGGCTGCTTAACAACCAATAGGCTTGCAGCACATAACCGAGCAAGACGCTGCCGATGAGCCACCCGATCATGGGATGTTCACGCCTGGTGTCATAGATAACTCGCAAACTCACCACCACAAAAATAAGGTAGCTCACACTCTGCAGCACACTTAATTCAAACGTGTGGTGCAGGTCACTCAATGGGAACCCTAGCAGCACACTCACAATGCTGGCGAGCGCCAGCCAAGGAGAATACTTCTGTACCGTTCTAAGAAATCGATGCCGCATGTACTGACGTTGCGTTGTACATTCCTGAACAGTTACAGCTGACCAGTCAATGCTGGATACTGACATGTTGCCCCCTGTCGCTATCTATTATTATTGCCCGCGCTGGCAGGCAGTTTTGTTTTACTATAGGCGCAATTACATTGAGACCAACATAAAATAAAACAGGGTTTTATCATCCTTTAAATCAAATTAAATTGATACTCATGGATGATTTGCTATGAAATGGCATGAAATTATAGATAAGCAACCAAAGATATAGCGCTTCAGCGACTAATGTTCGCCACCAATGATGATGGATTGACAGATTCTGTACTGACAGCAAGGTCGTTAGCCACCCAATGCTCTAAAGCCGGTGCTTCCAGCGGCCGTGAAAACAGGAAACCTTGCGCGATATCGCAACCTATGCCTTTGAGAAAGCTGGCCTGGGCTTCGTTTTCGATGCCTTCGGCAATAATGCGGTAATCCAGGCTCTTGCCCAGGCTGACAATGGCCTGAATCACTGCCTCGGCCTTGTTATGGCCTGGCAACTCCATGACAAATGAACGGTCGACTTTTAAGTAGTCACCAGGAATATCGCGTAGGTAAGACAAGCACGAATACCCGGTGCCAAAATCATCAATTGCCAGTTTGATGCCTGCCTGTTTCAAGCGATGCATGATGCGGGCATTTTCACCATCATCTTGTACAAAAGAGCTTTCAGTCAGCTCCACCACCAGCCGCTGTGGCGGTAAGCCAGTTTCAGCCAGGATGCGTAAAATATCCTCTACCAGCGTGCCGGACTTGAGCTGCAAAGCAGACACATTCACAGCCACTTCCATCTGTCCCAATACCGGGTGATGGTTCCACTGCGCTGCCTGCGTGCAAGCGGTTCGCATCACCCATTTGCCTAAAGGCACAATCAGGCCAGTGAGTTCTGCCACGCGAATAAATTTTTCAGGTGAGATCACGCCTTTTTCGGGATGCCGCCAGCGCACCAGCGCCTCAACGCCTTTTAACTTACCTGTATTGAAATCGACTTGCGGTTGATACACCATAAAAAACTGCTGACTATCCAACGCTGCTTCCAATTGGCTGGCAAAGTCCATATCCGTGGCCGGGAGCACTAGGTCGGTGCTTTGCCCTTTGCGGTAATAAGTCACCGTCATGGTATAGACAATGGCCAGAATCGCCACCACCACTAACGCCGGTAATGCACGCATATTGTCTTCAAACTCGACGCCAGCCCTGGCCAACATGATGGCAAAAAAGCTTAAGAACACAATGCTGAAGCGTATCTGCTTACCGTTATCGTCCATCAACAATAAATAACTCATGGGCGGATGCGACGCGTGCCTGGCCAATAAACCAAAGGCACATAACAAACCACTCAGGGTCGCTAATGGTGGCATCAGGCCGTAAGGATGGGCAATGCCGCACAAAAAACCCAGCAGCGGGATCAAGGGAATCATCACCGCAACACACAAAATTGCCTGACTGGTAGCCAGCCAGCCAGAACGCTGGAATAGATAGGAAATGGCAATCAGGCAAGCCAGCAAAGCGCCTGAGGCATATTCCACCAGCCTTGAGTCTTGTTGCACCTGCAGGTCATTCGCAATGCGCAGCAGATGTGCAGTATCGTTAAAATCGGCGGCATAAGGGGAAAGTTGCACCATAAACAAACTAATGGTGACCAGCGACATAGTGAGCATGGCCAGATTGGTGCGGCCGTTTTCGAGCAGCAAATTGTAGCTCACCAGAATAAATGTGAGATAAGTGAGTAGTTGTGCCAGCCAGACATTGTTATCTACGTCTAACAGGTAATGTGGAAAGCCCAGCAAACCGCATACCATGCTTGCCATCGCCAAAAAATGAGTATGGTCCTGTACTTTACGCACAAGACGATGACGCATAAACTGCCGCTGCGTTATATTTTCGCTGAGTGGCGCTGCCAGTTCGCCAATCCCGGTTTGACTCATTATTTACCCTTTAACCGCTATCACCGCATTATTCTGAGCCGTCGACACAGAAAAATTCTTGAGTCAGGTCATTAAACCTGAAATCTCATTAGGGTTATCGGCCAAACAAACGGATAAATTTAGACCTAATTTAAAAAAAATTAATATTTAAGACTGCGTAACCGTGCAACGCGTGATCAGGCCGCTTCGAGTACGCGCTGCATACCATCGGCACTATTGCGTGTATACACGACCTTGAGGCCGCGTTTGTGCGCCACATGCTTGATACGGTACATCATGGAATGATTGAGCCAGCCGGTGACCAACACAATCACATTGACGTTTGCCGGTAGCTCGCGCTTCACATCTCCGGGCTTTCTGCCTGTCCAGTGATCAATTTTATCGATCCCCTGCGCTTGCAGTACCTGCTTGATGCCTTCAATACGGTCACCACCAATCACTAATGCTTTTGACATGAAACACTCTCCTTTTGTAGAGAAAGAAAAAGGCATTGGGTAAATGCCTTTTTCTGTTGATCAAATCTTATTTTTGGTAAATCTCGTCAAACACGCCCCCATCGGCAAAATGTGTTTTCTGTGCTTTTTGCCAGCCGCCAAACGTTTCATCAATCTTGATCAAATTGACCTTTGGAAACTGTTTTTCGTATTTCTTGGCGACAGATTCCAAGGTTGGGCGGTAGTAATTCTTCGCCGCAATTTCCTGGCCTTCTTCGCTATACAAATACTCCAGGTAAGCTTTTGCAACCGCTTCAGTACCATGTCGCTTGGCATTTTTATCAACCACCGTCACTGGCGGCTCAGCCAAAATTGACAAGGATGGCACCACGATATCAAACTTGTCCGGGCCCAACTCTTTCTGCGCCAGGAAAGCCTCGTTCTCCCATGCCAGCAACACATCACCAATGCCGCGTTCGACAAATGTGGTGGTTGAGCCACGCGCACCGCTATCCAGCACCGGCACGTTTTTAAACAGCTTTTTCAAGAAGTCCTTGGCTTTGGCATCATCATTATTGTTCTGCTTAAGCGCATAAGCATAAGCAGCCAGGTAGTTCCAGCGTGCACCACCCGAGGTTTTCGGGTTAGGCGTAATCACCGAAGTCCCTGGTTTCACCAGATCATTCCAGTCCTTGATGTTTTTCGGGTTGCCTTTACGCACCAAGAACACAATAGTAGAGGTATAAGGTGAGCTGTTATGCGGCAGACGTTTTTGCCAGTCTGGCCCGAACAAGCGCCCTTTACTGCCGACTTCGTCAATGTCATAAGACAAGGCCAGTGTCACCACATCGGCCTGCAAGCCATCGATTACTGAACGCGCCTGCTTGCCGGAACCACCGTGTGATTGCTTGATCACCACATTGTCACCAGTTTTGGCTTTCCAGTACTTGGCAAATGCATCGTTATAGTCTTGATACAGCTCACGCGTTGGATCATAAGACACGTTGAGCAGGTTCACATCGGCAGCTGATGCAGCCACTGGTAATACAAAGGCGACTGCGGCAATCACCTTAAGTAAGGTCGTATTAAATTTCATGCTGTTCCCCGATTAAAAACCTAACAAAGTGAGTTCAGTGTAGAAAAAGTCTGAGCTATCAGAACGGTTCTGGTCAAAAGCGGTACGGTTGTTAGCTGAAGCGCTTACAGCATCTTGAACAAAATCACCCGCCCAGAAGTGTGCATAACCCAAATTGAGTGACGCATATTGGTTCAGCGGGAAACGTACACGCAAGTCGTATTCTTTACCCAGATCTGAGCCAGATCTCCCGGTGGCATCTTGCAAGTTATTGCCAGCAGCCCAGCGATCTGTAGCATCATCCAGGCGGTACCAGCTAAAGCCAGTATCGACTTTTACGTTATCCAGGAATGGGACTTTAGGGTCGAATTCCACACGTACTTTGGCGGCACGAATGTTATTCATCTGCACGTAGTCGTTGTTAGACCAAGGACGCGCAAAGCCAAACAAGCGGTCGAAACCTTGGTTATCAGAAGTATCTGTGTTGGTATTACCTCCTGACACATGGTCACCGCTGGCTACGCCGTAAGAAGCGCTGAAGCGTGGCTTCCATGCATGTTTATTGAAGGTGTAACCAACCTCAGCGTTATAGGCATAGGCATCATGGTCTACGTTGATATAACGACCCGCAGCCACAGTTGTTCCAATGAAACGCTGCACATGCCCCCATTGTTTATTGTAAGCAGCATCGTAATCCCACTGTGTGCCAGGAATCACACCAAACACGCGAATACCTGCAGTGTTAATTTCACGATCGACTTGAGCTCTTGCTTCCTGTATTGCGGTGTAAGCAAGAGGACTAGGAGAAACACTACGATCACTATACGCAGACCCATTACCATCATACTTAACCTTATCGCCATCTTGCTTCAGGTAGAAATAATATGGCTGAATCGTCACGTATTCAGACCAACGGCGCCAATCACCCACCAATCCGTAAAATTTTTGGGCATGATCAACTTGATCCAGCTCTGATGCAAAACGTTGTACCGGTTGCACAGCAAACGCTTCCAATTGCCAGTCATTTTTCTTTTCACCAATGTTGGCACGAATACCCTGGAATGTATTAGTTGTGTTACGCCATTCGTTACGGGCAATCAAACGACGATCCAGATCTTCCCAGGCCAAACGGCCACCGCGTACCCAGAATGGGCGGTTATTACCCAGGTCATCTTTACCGAAAATGCTCTCTTTGAAATACAACTCCAGATAGGCTTGTAGAAAGTCTGCATGATTGATGTCTCTGGGGTCGCTAGATAAGCGACGATCTGTACTGCTGTTGTAATCGCTATGATTACGGCGAGAATCCTGCACCTCGACCGCAAAACGGAATGGGTCCAAGATATTCTTCAAGCCCACAAAAGCGCGTGTACGCAGTAAGAGTGGTTCATCAATATTTTCACGGGCACGACGAAAATCGTTTTGACGGCTTTCAAAACGAGCGCGATGCTCAAAGCCGATGTCCAACCAATCAACATCAGCAAATGTATCGTAGTCTTTCAGCCAGGTTTTATTAGCCTGTTTCACATACTTTGGCGGCTCGGTTTCTTTTTGTGTGCCATAACTACGGCGCTCAACGTAATAGCCACTTGCTGCTTTGGCAGCCGCTTTTTCTTCAGCCTTGATTTCTTCCAGGCGTGCTTTTACTTTCTTTTGTTGCTCAGCATCCTCTATTTGTGTCTCTGCCAGCTGTACCTCTTCTGCTGCTGAGGCCACGCCATTACCTAGCCACCACACACCTGCGGTTGCCAGTGCAAGACTTAATTTCTTTAACTGCATGTATTATCTCCCGTGAATTAATGACTTCCAGCAGCCTGGTCAGTGCTCAGTAAAATTTTATCAACTACTTCTTCGGTTTTATCTGATGATCAAAGCGGACTTTCTCGCGCCGCTCAATTTGTGTCACCCGCCCATCATGCACCGTAATTTCAATCGAACCATAGCCGGTATCCTGCTGCACAGCCGAAATGGCTGCCGCCACGATGGCAAGTACGGCCTCGTCAGGTTTTGTTTCCGGTTTGTTTAATACTGTAGACATGATGCCCCTCACTGCATTGAATGAACGGCATTATTTCAGACTATTAATATTTAAAAAAATAATTATTTGTTATTTTTATATTACTTTTAACTATATAAGAGATAAAAAAAATCCCGCAATACTGCGGGATTTCAATTTAAGTGTTGATACGCTTGTTATTAGAAGTTGTACTGGACTTGTACGCGCAAAGCATCTGCGGTAAAGCTTTGATAATCCACTGCACGCGCAAGGTTACCAGTTACCAGGTTATTACGCTTCATGTGATGATATTCAGCCATAATCTCAACCTCTGGTGCAAGTTGCCACTCCACACCCAACTCCCAATCGTTTACGTGGTTCTCAGGGGCATTGGTTTCAGCTTTGTTATAACCATCAAAGTATTGCCATTTGACAAATGGAATCAAAGTGCCATTCGTTTCCAGGAATTGGAAATTATCGATCTTGTACATCGCTTGTACATAGCCACCTTGTAGATGTTTTTCCTCAATTCTATTCTGTGCAGTGTCCAAACCAGGTGTAGTACCCCAGTTCCATTCCGCTTGCAAACCGAATGGCTGAGGATACATGATAAAGCTAACGCCTACACGTTCATCTTTGATACCTTTAGTGGTCGTCACTCCATCTTTAAACACACCTGGTGTAGTAGCACTGGCGCTAGCTGTTCTTCTGTAAGCGCCAGCCGACGGTTGGTAATCTCCGGAATAGGCTTGAATACCAGCCTCATAGATCTGGCCGGATTCAGTTTTCCAAGGGTAAGTAGCACGTGCTACCACATGGTAGTTATCGTTAACGTCACTACGGTTAGCGCCCTGACCATTATATAAACCAACACCAACCATACCGTAGTTGCCAGAATGTTTCAGGCCTTTATCGTTGATTTCTTTAAACAATGCCTGAACATTTTCTGGCGTGTAGTAGTAAAACGCACCTGTATCACGCTCATCACGCACAGCACTGTTCATCGCATCTACACGATCCATCGCCAAGCGGTTAGAAGACGATTGCAGGTTTTCGAAACCATAAGGCACTTTAGATTGACCCACACGTACGCGGTGAACTTTAGCCTTATCAATGTTGATATCACCGTAAGCGTCACGAAGCTGTGCAATGTTGTTTGTACCACTAGCAGATGATGCAAAGTCAGGCTGGATGTAGTAGCTCAGATGGTCACCAAAATCACCAAAAATAATGATACGTGCACGACGAATCAAAAAGTTCTTGTCGGGGTTGATGGAGTCATCAGTCCCTACGGAACGGTCGGACCATAAATCGACAGGATGCGCAGGATTATCACCGTCATTACCAATCATTGCCGTGACACGATTTTGCACATAACCACGCATATTCACGCGGCTAGTCCAGCTTTTGCTTTCTTTCTTTTTCTGCACTTCAACTTCATTAGTACGGCCCTTCATCAGCAAAGCGCCTTCTTCTTCAGTCAAAACACCTTTGCTAATCAATGCCTGCACCAGGTCAGTAGTTGAATCAGCATATGAGACAGACGTCAAACCTGTTAACAAGCCACCGGCCAAGGTTGCCATCAACAAACGACGAAACTTCAAATTCATTATTATCCCCTGTTATAAGATTACATGTGTGTATCCGGGACGTATTTTGAATTTTCAATATGACAGTTTGATGACAAACCTTACATATTTCTTACAGGCAGACTATTAGTAACAAAAAAGCCACCCTTATCGGGTGGCTCCATGTTATTTTGATTGGTTTAGCTTTCCGCGCGCATATGCGGGAACAGAATCACATCGCGAATGCTTGGGCTATCCGTAATCAGCATCACCAGGCGGTCAATACCAATGCCACAACCACCGGTCGGCGGCATGCCATATTCCAGGGCACGGATAAAGTCCGCATCGTAATACATGGCTTCCTGGTCACCCGCCTCTTTGGCTTTCATTTGGGCATGGAAGCGCGCGGCCTGGTCTTCTGCATCGTTCAGCTCGCTAAAGCCATTGGCCATTTCGCGGCCGGTAATAAACAGCTCAAAACGTTCAGTGATTTCAGGGTGCTTGTCTGAAGCACGCGCCAAAGGCGACACTTCCACCGGGTAATCAATAATATAGGTTGGCTGCCACAGCTGGCTTTCCGCAGTTTCTTCAAACAGGGACAACTGTAGTGAACCCAAACCAGCATGGTCAAACGGCTTCACACCAAATTTTAATAACTCCTGACGGATGAAATCAGCGTCATCGAGTTGCGCCAGCGTATATTGTGGCGCATATTTTTGAATGGCACCGACAATGGTCAAACGCTCGAACGGCTTGCTTAAATCGACTTCTTTGCCAGCATAGCTCAATACTGCCGTACCGTTGGCCGCAATCGCTGCCGCACGGATACATTGCTCGGTAAAATCCATCAACCATTGGTAGTCAGTATAAGCCGCGTAGAACTCCATCATGGTGAACTCAGGGTTATGACGCACGCTGAGGCCTTCATTACGGAAGTTACGGTTGATTTCAAACACGCGCTCAAAACCGCCCACAATCAGGCGCTTCAGGTAGAGCTCTGGCGCAATACGCATAAACATCTGCATATCGAGCGCATTATGATGCGTGACAAATGGCTTGGCTGACGCACCACCAGGAATCGGGTGCAACATGGGCGTTTCCACTTCAAGAAACTCGTTGTCATTCATAAACTGGCGAATCGCCGCCACGACTTTTGAGCGCGCTTTAAAGGTTGCGCGGGTTTCTTCAGAGGTGATCAGGTCAACATAACGCTGACGGTATTTGATTTCCTGATCTTGCAGACCATGGAATTTTTCTGGCAATGGGCGCAGCGACTTGGTCAGCAAACGCAGTTCGGTCACATGCACCGACAGCTCACCGGTGCGGGTTTTAAACAAACGTCCGCGCGCCCCCAGAATGTCACCCATGTCCCAGTGTTTAAAGCTCTCGTAGAGTTCTTCGCCGATTTCATCACGTGCAACATACAGTTGAATACGCGCCGTGCTGTCTTGAATCGTCGCAAAACTGGCTTTGCCCATGACGCGCTTGAGCATCATGCGACCGGCCACCACAACCACAATCTCTTGCGGATCCAGCACGTCTTTCTCTGTGGCAGCATAAGTCTCCTGTAAAACAGCTGCCTTATGCTCAGGCTTGAAGTCGTTAGGAAACGTCGCGACTTGTGCAGATTGCGCCTGTTCGCGCAGCAGGCGCAACTTTTCGCGACGCTCTGCAATCACGTGATTCTCATCAACGACTGACTCTGTCGTGCTGTCTGGGTTGGAATGTTGTGCTGTCATAAAGTATCCGGCTATCGTCTGCGTTATTCGTAAACCCGCTATTTTAGCATTGTTACATCCAATTTTTAGACTCTTGATCGGTAGGAGCCTCATGCTTTTCGGGCAAATGGATACGGATCATAAAACCATGCGGACTGAGATTGGTCGCTTTGACGAAACCACCATGCGCTTCAACGATATGCTTGGTCATGGCCAAGCCGATGCCATGGCCGTCCACCTGTGATGCGCGACGTCCGCGTACAAACGGCCTGAAGATTTGCTCAAGCTCTTGCGGCTCGACGCCCTGGCCTTGATCCTCCACTTCCAGGATCACTTCACTGGTACGTGCACTGTGTTGCAACTCAATCGTTACCACGCCACTCTCTGGGCCATATTTCACGGCATTGCGGATCACATTGTCGATTGCCCGTTGCAACAACTCCAACTGGCCGTCCACGACTACAGCATCCTCCGGCATATCCAGATGCAGCTTGGCCTCATGTTTCTCGAATAGCACATCACCCACAATCCCGGTCAGCAGTTCTTTTAAATCGACCTCGGTCTTTTGCAGCTTTTGCATGCCCGATTCAAATCGAAAGATTTCCAGCAACTCTGAAATCATTCTTTCCATGCGTACCGCTTCCAGCTCAACACGCTGTAAAGAGCTTTGCATTTTCTTGGGATTCTGCATCACCAGGCCCACCGACATCTGTATCCTGGCTAATGGCGAACGTAACTCGTGAGAAACATGATGCAACATTTTGGATTGGCTTTTAATCATGTTGTTAAGGCGCAATGCCATCAAGTCAAATGCTTCACCCAACTCAGAAAATTCATCGTGACTGGCGGTGATTTTGGGGCTCACCCTGACCAGCAAATCCCCTTCTGCGGCACTCTTCAGATGATCAAGCAATAACTTGATGGGATGCGAAATTGACCAGGCCAGGACTCCGGCAAAAATGCTGCTGGAGACGAGGCTGTAGATCAGTACATATAAAGGCAGGCTAAAGTATTGCCTCTCAGCCGACGGTTGATCGGCCTTCACTGACTGAGACTCAGGCTTTAAGGCATTTGGCTTGGTCTCACAGTCGCTTGCTGAGGTGCAAGCCTGCGAGACTGTATGATGCATGGGAGATTGTTGATGGGTCTGCCACTCAACAATATTACCAACGATGAGATCGGTGGAGATGAGCGCCAAAAAGAATGCTAAGAATAACTTCCAGAACAGGCGCCCCATAACCCTCGCGTTTAATTCACTTACTCTCTAACAAGTTGGTATCCGACGCGGTAAATGGTTTGTATCACATTCACACCGCCAGACACTTCTGATATTTTTTGACGGATACTACTTAAATGCACGTCAATACTACGGTCATATTTGACCAACGGACGACCCAGCGCCTTGATGGACAAATCTTCTTTGCTCACAATCGTACCGGCGTGCTTGGCCAGAATTTCAATCAGGCTGAATTCCGTACTGGTAAACACAATCGGCTTGTCAGCCCAGAATACTTTTCTGCGCTCGCTGGACACCACCAACTGGCCAACCACAATATCGTTGCCTTTAGGCGTGTCACTGGTATGACGGCGCAAAATGGCACGAATTCTGGCAACCAACTCTCTTGGCAGACAGGGTTTCTGCACGTAGTCATCCGCGCCGCCTTCCAAACCTTCAATGCGGCCTTCATTGTCGTCTTTAGCCGTCAGCATCAGCACAGGGATATCGGAATGTTGTCTGACATTGCGTAACGTCTGCAAACCATCCTGACCTGGCATCATGACATCAAGAATCACTAGGTCAAACTTACCGGCAAGCACATATTGCTCACCCGTCAATCCATCGTGCGCAGTCGTCACCGCAAAGCCCTCTTGCGTCAGGAACTCCTTCAGCATATTGGCTAATTCAACATCATCGTCAATCAACAGCAGCTTGCTCATTTATGTCCTTTTTTAAAAGATAACACAAGGCTTATCCTAATATTTAGCCTTGGAATATTATGAACAATTAAATTGATTAACAAGCGTAAATGGCCTAACTTTACCCAAGTTTTCAAACTGTATCAAAAATGTTAAACAATTTTAAAGTATACCTGAAAATTTTATGATGCTAAACGGCTAATCAGCCGTAAATGCCTCACATAACTGACTTAGCAATTGACCAAACAGTGGCAGCACCTCTTCCGGACTATGCGGGCTATCATCATCTGTCGTTGCAATCATATAGCTAATGGTCACTTTATCCAGGTTTTCACGGTACTCCTGCCAATGTTCAGACTCCGCTTCTGCAATCAGTTTGAACTTATGAAAGCCAGATTCAATAATCTCAGCCAGCATCTCTGGCGCAAGCCCATCAAACAGGGTTTTACCGATGGTAATCTGCGCCCTATCGTAGTCAGGATGACGCCCTTCCTGAGTGAGTGGCATGAATAAGAAGGCATACACCATCACTCCGAAGCATTGATATACACCTAGCATATCAAAATCGTTTTCCAGCTCTTCTGCCGGATGGCGGTCAGCGGACTGAATCGCTTTAAATGTTAAAAAGCTCGCCAGATAATGTATAGCGTCTTCGATTTCAACATTGGCAAAGGCTTCTACAGCTTGTGCTTCAGACTGAATACCCGCACTAGTCTGCGCCTGGCATAGCTGATACATAAACCTCAAACGTTCTTCATAAGTCATTTCCATGATGATCCCTTTAATTAATATTATCCGTGTTATTCAATCTCAGGCAGGGCTTCCAGTTTTTCCTGCACGTCTAACCACTGCTCTTCGATGACATCGAGTTGTTTTTGATTTTCACTTTGCGAAATCAGCAGCGCCTGCAATGTTTCACGCTGCTCTACCTCGTAAATCGCACTATCCGCCAGACGGTTTTCTACGTCTTGCTTTTCCTGCGTGAGCTTGGTCAACTGTGTTTCCAATGTCGCCAGCGTTTTGAGCAAAGGTCTGCGCTCCACCAGGCGTGCCTGTCGATCCGCTTTTTGCTGATGGTAGCTGTTCTGCTTGGCGGCCGCAGGCCGACTCGCAGTGACCTCACTCTGTGCAGCCTTCTGCAAAGAGTCTTTGTAATCTTCCAGGTCACCATCAAACACACTGGCTTGCCCATCAGCCACCAGTACAAATTTTTCGCAACATGTGGCAAGCAGCGTACGGTCATGTGAAACCATCACCATGCCACCTTCATAAGCCTGTAATGCCATAGACAATGCATGCCGCATTTCAATGTCCAGGTGGTTGGTCGGTTCATCCAGCAGAATCAGGTTGGGCCGTTGCCAGATCAGCATCGCCAATGCCAGGCGCGATTTTTCACCGCCTGAGAACGGGCCGCAAGGCGCTTTGGCCATCTCGCCGCGGAAATCAAATCCGCCCAAAAAGTCCAGCAGCTCCTGCTCTCTGGCATTGGCGTCCAGTCGCTGCAAATGCTGCAAGGGCGAGTCGCTGGCAACCAGTTGCTCCAGCTGATGCTGGGCAAAATAGCCGATACGTAAATCTTTACCTTCTACCCGCTCGCCCGACAATAAGGTTTCTGACTGCGCCAGCGCTTTAATCAAGGTGGACTTGCCAGCGCCATTCTTACCCAGCAAACCGATGCGCTCACCAGGTCGTATCGCCAGATGCCCTAGTTTGACCAGGGTTTGACCTGCATAGCCCAACCCCGCCTGATTCATCACCAGTAAAGGATCAGGCACCGAACCCAGGTCACGAAAACTGAAACTGAACGGGGAATCTACATGCGCAGCACTGATACGCTCCATGCGCTCAAGTGCCTTGATGCGGCTTTGTGCCTGGCGTGCCTTGGTCGCCTGTGCACGAAAACGATCAATATATTTCTGCAAATGCGCCATTTGCTGCTGTTGCTTTTGATAGCTGGCTTGCTGCAATGTCAGCTTTTCTGCACGTTGGCGCTCAAAATCACTATAGCCACCGCGATACAAAGTCAGTTGTTGCTGCTCTATATGTAGAATATGGTTAACAGTGTTATCAAGAAACTCGCGGTCATGCGAAATCAGTAACAAGGTGCCGCGATAGGCACTCAGCCAGCCCTCAAGCCAGATAACGGCTTCAATATCCAGGTGGTTGGTCGGCTCATCCAGCAATAACAAATCCGAGCGGCACATTAAAGCACGCGCCAGGTTGAGGCGCATACGCCAGCCCCCGGAAAAATCACTGACCGGACGACTTAACTGTGACTGAGAAAATCCCAGGCCGGCCAATAAGGCACTGGCCCTGGCTTCTGCACTATAGCCATCAATATCCGCCAGGCGCTGATGCCATTCGGCGACATGCAACGGGTCATGGCTTTCGCCTGCATTACCTTCCCCGGCATCCGCTTGCGCCAGGTGCGCTTGCAAGGTGCGCAACTCTTCATCGCCATCCAGGGTATATTCGAGTGCAGATTGCGACAGCGCAGGCGTTTCCTGTGCCACATGCGCAATCACCCATTGTGGCGGCATCAGCAACTCGCCCACATCCGCCGTGAGCTCACCGCGCAGCAAAGCAAACAGGGTCGATTTACCCGCGCCATTGGCCCCGGTCAGACCGACGCGATGCCCAGGATGCAACTGGAAACTGGCCGCTTCGACCAGTGTTTTGCCTGCTCTGGAAAAAGTCAGTTGTTTAAACTGAATCACTGACAATCACTTTCATTTAAAAACGATATTGCAAAAGAGTGGCATTTTAAACGAATCATTCAGGCTCTGGCTGAATAATTCCGCGACTTCCCACCTCTTCTACTGCGGCTGCGCAACTGTTTTCGAGTAAAATAGTCAGTTAAACAATTACTTCTGCCACTGCTGTTCAACACCATATGCCTCTGCAAAAAATCAAACGCTGGCTAGCTTCATTACTGATTGTCTTGTTTGTCTTGCTGGCAGGCATTGTTGGTGTCATTCAGTTTTATGTGTTTCCCCACATTGATGACTACCGCGGCAAGATTGAACAAGCGCTCAGCCAGTCACTCAAGCAACAGGTCACCATTGCCCATATTGCCATTCGCTGGCGCGGCCTGGCACCACAAGTCACCCTGGGCAAAGTCACGGTGTTTGATACCGAACACCGCCCGGCACTTGAGTTGCCCAAGATCACCACCCGCCTGTCCTGGAGTAGCCTGGCATTATTCTCCCCTTCGCTGGTCAGCCTCAGCATAGATGCACCCAATTTGGTGATCAGGCGTACCGCCAACGGTGAGCTGTTTTTAGCGGGCATTTCCATGTCTGGCCAAGGCAATCCGGCTTTTGCCAACTGGCTGCTGGCGCAACGTCGCATCCAGATTTCTCACGCCACCATTACCTGGCTCGATGAACAACGCCAGGCGCCGCCACTCCTGCTGGAAGATTTGAATATTGAAATACTGACCCCGGTCTGGCAACGCCTGCTGCACCGCCATAGCATCCATATAGACAGCCTGGTTTCCACCGGGACCAAGCAGCGTATGACCCTGGAGTCAGTCGTGGTTGGTGATGATGTGGCCGCACCTGAGGCATGGCATGGCGAAATTTCGCTACGCTTGCCAGAAACGGACCTCGCCGCCTGGAGCCCGTGGTTAGACTTGCCACTAAAAATAAATGCTGGTAAAGGCAACCTGACCACCACACTGGCATTTGACGCCTTGCAATTGCAACGGTTGGCAGCGCAAGTACAGCTGAACGATGTAGCCGTCAAACCGGCCAATGAGACGCAAACGTTTGTCGCCAAAACCGTCACTGGCGAGCTACGCTGGCAGCGTGTTGAGCAACGATTCATGCTCACCCTCAAGCACTTTTCTGCCAACGTGCAGCCGGGCTTGGTGCTCGAAGACACCAATGGTGAATTGCAATGGGATAGCCAAGGCCATGAAGGCACGCTCACGGTTAAAAAATTCGGCCTGACCCAAGGCCATTTATTTGCACAATGGTTACCGCCTGATTCAAAAATAGCCACTTATCTTGAAAACATGGCCCCCGCAGGCAATGCCTCTCAAATCAAGGCGCGCTGGCTTTACCAGCAAGATCAGTGGCGTGATTACACAGTCGACGCCAATTTTAATGGGCTGCATACCCAAGCCTACGCCAGCATCCCCGGCCTGGATAACTGGTCAGGGCAATTGTCAGTACGTCCCAATGCAGGCAGCGTGGAACTGGATACCAGCAAGGCGACCATTGAGCTGGCCGGGGTGCTACGCTGGGCATTGCCCATAGACCAGCTACAAGGCGAAGTGGCGTGGAGTCATAACGGCCAGAAAACCTTGATCAGCACGCGCAACCTGCACTTCAGCAATCCCCACCTGGCCTTGCGCACCAATCTGGAATATCAACTGGGCGCCGCAGGCGGCGACACCATACAACTGCAAAGCCAGATTGAGCGCGGCGATGCCAAGTTTGCCCCTTTTTATTATCCGCTGATCCTGGGTGAAAGCACCTTGCACTGGTTGGACACCTCTATCCTGAGTGGCCAGATCAGGCATGGCGAAGTCATTGTCAAAGGCCGCGTGCAAGACTTCCCCTATGTGAATGCAGCGCATCAGTCTGACCCATCACTGGGGCTGTTCCGCGTCACCGCACAAGTCGATCGCGCCAGCCTGGAGTATGGCACTGACTGGCCGGTGATTCAAAATATCGACGCCTTCCTCAAATTTGAAGGCAAACGCATGGATATCGCTGTGAAAAACGGTTCCACTGTTGGTCAGCACATTACGCAAGCACAGGTCGAAATTCCGCAACTGGATGCCGATTGGCCGATGCTCAATATCAAAGCGGCAGCCACCGGCACCGTCGAACAAGGGGTGAAATTCATCAACACCAGCCCGGTGCGGCAAGTCACCATGGGCTTTACTGACTTTTTAAAAGCCTCAGGCAATTCTGAACTCAAACTGGGCCTGCAAGTGCCGCTCAATGATGTAGACGCGAGCCAGTTCCAGGGCGATTACAACATCAAGAACGGCCATATTGCCGCTAACCCGCAAATCGCCATGCCGGAAATGAGTAATATCAATGGCCATTTAAAATTCAACGAAAAAGGCCTGCAAGCCCAAGGCATGCAATTGTCGATGTTTGATAATCCTGCCAGCGTCAGCCTGAGCACCCGGCCGGACAAATCCGTCATTATCCAGGGCAGCGGCCGCATCACCGACGCCGCACTCAGAAAACTGGATAACAACCCGATTACCCGCGCCTTGCATGGCACGACTGACTGGAAAAGTAATTTACTGATCCAGGCACCGAATATCCGGCTGGACATCCGCTCGCAATTAATTGGCATGGCCATTGACCTGCCAGAACCGGCCAAAAAGAGCGTTGAAACACCCGCCAGCCTGAGTATCCGTTTCCGCCAGGAAACCAACCAGCCAGACAAAATTGCCATTCACTATAGCGACTGGATACATGCCAACTTCTTGCGCAATGCGAACACCCCGGCCACAGTCAGCGCAGGTGAAATTGCCATCAACACACCACCGCGTTTACCAAGCGGGGATGGCATTAACTTGCGTGCCGACTTTCAAAAGCTGAATGTCGATGAATGGTTAACCTACCTGAACCAGGAAAGTGGCAGCCAGACGTCCGATGCCTCATCACTAGCCCTGAATCAGATTGAGCTGACCGCAGGCACCCTGCACGTGTTTGACCGCAACCTGCATCAGATCAAACTGAATATTGCACCGGAAAGAGAACGCCTGAAACTGTCAATTCAAAGCCAGGAACTTGCGGGTGACGCTGACTGGTTATCAGGCAAACCCAGCAAACTGGTAGCCAAACTGAATTACCTGCGCATTCCGCGCAGCATGGATACCGACAACAATACGAATCCGGCCGAAGTACGCCGCCTGGATATGACCTACCCTGAGCTGG
Organism: Methylophilus sp. QUAN; assembly: GCF_015354445.1. Taxonomy (GTDB): domain Bacteria; phylum Pseudomonadota; class Gammaproteobacteria; order Burkholderiales; family Methylophilaceae; genus Methylophilus. The sequence continues at coordinate 366,961 of NZ_JADKYT010000002.1, read as the reverse complement.
ATATTACAGCGCAGGACTTCCAGTTTGGTGACAAACAACTGGGCAGCCTGGATTTAAAAGCCTACAACAGTGGCGAGAGCTGGGTAATACAGCGCATGAATATCAACAACAGTGATAGCCAGCTCACCGCAGACGGCACCTGGCGTAACTCGGTACGCAGCCCGCAAACCATGCTCAAATTCAACCTCAACTCCAGTAACCTGGGCAAAACCCTGCAACGTTTCCAGCCCGGCGGCGAAATGGTCAAAGGCGGGACCGGCAGCATGAGTGGTCAACTGGGCTGGCCGGGCAGCCCGCATGAGTTTGCAGTGGAGCGGCTGGATGGCAATTTCACCATGCAACTGGAAAAAGGCCAGATTTTAAAAGTGCAGCCAGGCGTGGGCCGCCTACTCGGCTTGCTGAGCTTGCAAAGCCTGCCGCGACGGTTAACCCTGGATTTCCGTGATTTATTTAGCGAAGGCTTTGCTTTTGACAAAATCAACTCTACCGCCAATATTAAAGATGGTATTTTGCGCAGCAACGACCTGTTTATGACGGGTCCGGCGGCCGAAGCCAGCATCAAGGGTGAAACCAACTTAAAAACCGAAACGCAACGCTTGAAGGTCAAAGTCGTGCCCCATATTAGTGACTCGGTCTCCCTGGCAGCTCTGGCAGGCGGCCCGATTGTTGGCGTGGCTGCGTTTGTGGCACAAAAATTACTCAAGGATCCGCTTAACAAAATCAGCGCCAGTGAGTATATGATTACAGGCACATGGGATAATCCACAGGAAGCAGAAGTTGATAAAAAGGCACCCAGTACGCCCTCTGCTCAACCTTTGAAAAGTCTGCATTAATGCCACTATCACTATTATTTCAACGGAACCTTTGCCATGGCTGAGAAAAAAACTAAAAAACTCAAATCCGCCGCTAACGATGACATCGTTAAAGTTGCGGCAATCCAAATGGCGTCCAGCCCTAACGTAGCAGCCAATCTGGTCGAAGCCAAACGGCTGATCGAGTCGGCGGCCAAGGCCGGGGCCAAACTGGTGGTGCTGCCGGAATACTTTTGCATCATGGGCCTGAAAGATTTCGACAAGGTGACCATTCGCGAAAAACCAGATGATGGCCCGATTCAGCAGTTTCTAAGCAAAACCGCCAAGGCTTACAAAATCTGGATTGTCGCCGGGACGGTGCCGCTGGAAAGTCACTACGCCAACAAAGTGCGCAATAGCTGCCTGGTATACAACGAAAAAGGCGAGCAAGTGGCGCGCTACGATAAAATCCACTTGTTCGGCCTCGATATGGGCACCGAACATTACCATGAAGAAAACACCATAGAACCTGGTGACACTGTGGTGACCGTGGATACGCCATTTGGCCGTATTGGCCTCTCGATTTGCTACGACCTGCGCTTCCCGGAGCTGTTCCGCGCCATGGGCGAAGTCGATATGATCGTTGTGCCCTCAGCGTTTACCGAAACCACCGGCAAAGCCCACTGGGAAACGCTGGTGCGTGCGCGTGCCGTAGAAAACCTGAGTTATGTCATCGCCTCAGCGCAAGGGGGGTATCACCTCTCTGGCCGCGAAACACATGGCAACAGCATGATTGTGGACCCTTGGGGGGTGGTGCTGGATCGCCTGCCGCGTGGCTCAGGGATTGTAGTCGCTAATGTTAACCGCAACTATATTAAAAACCTGCGCCAAAGCCTCCCTGCGCTTAAACACAAAACCATTAAGGCAATTTAATGAAAACGCTGAGTGCCTGTATGGCACTCTTTAGCCAGTCCTAGACTCCAACCATAACGATTTAACAAGTTAACTCACTATTTAGCCCATTATGCAAACGCTACTCACCACTGCCAACGACTTGCTACTCCGCCCGGCCGGACTGGATCAAAGCGCTTTAACCAATGTATTGTCCGGCATGATGACGCACAACATCGACTATGCTGACCTATATTTTCAATACAGCCGTAGCGAATCGTGGGGGCTGGAAGAAGGTCAGGTCAAATCCGGCAGCTTTAATATTGACCAGGGCGTAGGTGTCCGTGCCGTCAGCGGTGAAAAAACCGCCTTTGCCTATTCCGACGACATTCATCTTGATGCCCTGCAACAAGCGGCAAGTGCCACGCGCGCCATTGCCAACCTGGGCCAGGAAAAAACCGGCCACAGCATTATTACGCGCAGCCATACGCCGTTGTATTTGCCGCAAGACCCGATTGCCAGCCTGAGTGCTGATGCCAAGGTCAAACTGCTGGAAAAACTCGAGCGTTATGCCAAAGCGCAAGACCCGCGTATCACACAAGTGATGGCCTCGATAGCCGCAGAATATGAAGTTGTCTTGGTGGCACGCAGTGACGGCGTCATGGCAGGCGATGTTCGCCCACTGGTGCGCTTGTCGCTGCAAGTGATTGCCGAACACAACGGCCGTCGCGAACAAGGTTCCAGCGGCGGCGGTGGCCGTTTTGATTACAGCTACTTCACCGATGACGTCTTGCAAGACTACGCCCGCAAAGCCGCGCATCAGGCACTGGTTAACCTAGAGGCTCGCCCTGCCCCGGCTGGCAGCATGACCGTTGTGCTAGGCAATGGCTGGCCAGGCATTTTGCTGCACGAAGCCATCGGCCACGGCCTAGAAGGTGACTTTAACCGCAAAGGCAGCAGCGCCTTCAGCAATATGATCGGCCAGCAGGTGGCTGCCAAAGGCATCACTATTGTTGACGATGGTACGATACAAGACCGTCGCGGCTCACTGACCATGGACGACGAAGGCAATGCCCCACAAAACACTGTGCTGATTGAAGATGGCATTTTGCGTGGCTATATCCAGGACACACTGAATGCACGTCTTATGGGCATGGGCCTGACCGGCAACGCACGCCGCGAAAGCTACGCGCACATCCCGATGCCGCGCATGACCAACACCTATATGCTCAACGGCGACAAAGACCCGCAAGAGATTATCAAGTCGGTGAAAAAAGGCCTCTACGCCGCCAACTTTGGCGGCGGCCAGGTCGACATTACCAGCGGTAAATTCGTATTCAGCGCCGCTGAAGCCTATATGATCGAAGACGGCAAAATCACCTACCCAGTCAAAGGCGCTACACTCATTGGCAACGGCCCGGACGTGTTGACCAAAGTCAGCATGGTAGGCAATGACATGGCACTGGATAGCGGTGTAGGTACTTGCGGCAAGGAAGGTCAAAGTGTGCCGGTGGGCGTAGGCCAACCGACGTTGAAAATTGATGGCTTAACAGTAGGCGGAACGTCGGCATAACCAACGGACATTAACCGAGCATTTGCATTTTATTTAGGCAAGTTATTATCATATAGAACCATAAATCGATATCGCTATGTAGGCGACATAAGTAAAGCTAACCATAAAACAGCATGGACATAAATCTCAATGACATTCTCGCTTTTGAGAATCCCAAAGACTATAAAATTCACTTAGCAAACTGGAATGGGCATGTTCACCCTCTTGAGGTATTCGTACGCGACAGAGAAGAATGGAAAGGCTGGAATTCTTGGCGTAGTGAGAAAGATGACTTTAATCGTCAATACATATTCAGTTTAATGGAGTACTACCATGAGCCTAATGAATGGTTGTTTGGTGGTGTTTATGAAGTTATCAAGAGATTAGGCACGACCAGAAGTAAAGGTTACGAGGTGGCTCTTACTGATCAATTTATTCCCTATATCGGAAGGCTTAAACTTACTTGGAAAAGGTCAGGCAGGGCCAAATCACGAAAACTTGAAAACTATTTAGAAGAGTTTAAAGTTTCTGAAATACTGCGAGAGGAATATACAGGGGCATTATTTTGTGGTTACGAGCGTATTAATCACGATTTTAATGTCTTGGAGAATATCTTTCTTACGTCAAAGCCGGATTGGCGGGCAGCCCTACTAAATGTAAAAGGTGTTTATCTAATAATGGATAAAAGTAATGGCAGGAAGTATGTTGGTTCAGCCTACGGTACTACCGGAATTTGGTCTAGATGGTCTTGCTATATTGGCAATGGTCATGGTCACAACGATGAACTTACCAAATTAATACAGATTAAAGGAAAGCAGTATGCGCGTGACAACTTCAGGTTCTCTTTACTGGAATATCGACCGATGAAAACAGATGACAAGGAAATTATTTCACGCGAAATTTATTGGAAGGAAGCTCTCTTAAGCAGAGGTGAGTTTGGATACAACCGAAATTAATTAGATACAATTTGATGTAGACCCTCAGCTACTCTGTAGCTTGCAGGGCAGACCCCCTCTAAATCCGACGAATACAACCTCACCACTCAAACCCGCGCCTGCAATTTTACCCCCATGGCCTGCATCACCTTATTTACCGTATCAAAGCGTGGCTGCGCATTAGGCCTGAGCGCTTTATAAAGTGCCTCACGGGTAATACCACTTTTTTCAGCAATTTCTGCCATGCCTTTTGCGCGGGCAATCACGCCTAAGGCATGCGCCAACTCAGCACCATCACCTTCTTCCAGCACCATATTTAAATAGGCCGCAATATCTGCCTCGGTTTTAATATGCTCAGCCATATCAAAGTCGGGAAGCTCTGAAATCTTGATTTTTTCACGCATGGTTTAATCTTCCAACTGTTGGATTAACTGGATGGCTCTGGCGATATCGGCAGCTTGGGTAGATTTGTCACCGCCACCTAACATCACAATCAATACATCATTCCGTTGTACAAAATACATACGCCAGCCCGGCCCAAAGAACTCACGCATTTCCATCACACCTTGGCCTACCGGCTTTACGTCACCCAGCACACCACGTTGTGCCTTATCTAAGCGTCTCGCCAAACGGAGACGAACGACATAATCTTTAAGACCATATAACCATACATCAAACTCTGCCGTGCGTTTGACTATGTACATACAATAATTGTAATTGAACGATTACAGAATAACAAGACTAATCATGATTGCCTGATACTACTGTGCAAACTTCTAACGCCTAGCCACGCAATATAAGCATAACAAATGACTGGCAGCACAAACGCATGATGCAAGCCCACTCTGTCAGCCAGCAACCCTGTCAGCAACGGCACCACGGCACCACCTAAAATCGCCGTAGCCAGCAAACCAGAGCCTTTTTTCTCCTGCCCGGCTTTTAGGCCGCGGATACTCAGGGTAAAAATAGTTGGAAACATAATCGAGTTACACAAACCAACCAGCACCATGCTACCAATCGCAACGGCTCCCGTGGTTTGCATTGAAACTAGGATCAATAACACGGACAGCAAGGCATGTGTCAGCAGCACCTTGGCAGGCGCAAAGGCTTTCAGGGTAAAAATACCGATAAACCGTCCGACCATGGCTCCACCCCAGTACAAGGCAATCAAAGGCGCAGCTTCCGTTTCTGGCACATGCAGAATTTCCATGACATAGTTCACCAGAAAACTGCCTATCGCCACTTCGGCACCGACATAGGCAAAAATACCAATCACGCCCAGCAACAGGTTTTTTTCTTGCAAGACTTCCAGCCAGCCAGTGTCATCGGCTTGGCGAGTTTCCATCCCTGTCAGGTTAATACGTGAAAGCACTAGCGCAATCACAATTAATACCGCCGCAATCAAGAAGTACGGGTAAACCACGCCCTCGGCATAAACAGAGTTAGTTAAACCGGACAGGATGAAATAAGCCCCAAAAAATGGCGCGACAAACGTTCCCAGTGAATTGAAGGCCTGTGCCATGGTCAGCCGTGAGGATGCAGTCTCCTGCGGGCCAATGATAGAGACACATGGGTTAGCCGCCACTTGCAACAGCACAATGCCAGAGGCCAGCACAAACAATGCGCCTAAAAACAATGCATACGTATGTAACAGTACGGCCGGGTAAAACAGCAGGCAACCAAGTGCCGCCAGCGCAAAACCAACCACCATGCCTTTTTGATAGCCGATGTTTTCAATCAATTTACTGAACGGGATGGAGGTCAGGCCATAAGCCGCAAAAAAACAGAACTGAATAAGCGCTGCCTGGCTATAAGTCAGGGCAAAAATGGCTTTCAGATATGGCACCAGAATATCATTCAAGCAGGTGATAAACCCCATCATAAAAAACAATATGGTCAGTGAGGTAAGCGCTTTTTTATACATACGGTTGTTCCAATTCAATGAGCGGGTAACTACACCATAAATAGGCAGTCTTTGGAAGTTGCTTTTGCGGCAACCATGGCTTTTTAGGCCAAACACGCGACACAATTCAACCTCAAACACAAAAATTACCAGTGAAAATTTAATGTAGATCAAATAGATTGCCGATGATGTCTTGACGCTGAACCCAGCTCACTCTTAATATAGCTTTACAGCGGCCACAAGCCGACGCTATTTCACTCACCTCTAGACCAAGGAGAATTGTATGGCAGCCACCAAAGCAACTGAGTCCCCAGCGAAAAAAACCACCGCCGCAAAAAAAGCGGCTCCCAAAGAAAAAACCTCAAAACCAGCTAGCCCCCGTAAAAAAACAGCCAAGCCAGCCATTATTACCAGTGAAGACCGCTATAAAATGATTGAAGTGGCGGCTTATTACATTTCCGAGAAAAGTGGCTTTGGTCATAACCATATGGACTACTGGCTGCAAGCTGAACAAGAGGTTGATGCCAAACTGAATGCCTGACCACTGACTCACCACACAGGTTTATTGAGATCTGCGAGTATGTGGAAATAGTGGTGCCGACGTGAACTGGATATCGGCACCACTATGCCGCGCATATTGTAAAAAGCCTAATACCTCAGGATGGCTCAAGCGTAAACCATAGGCAATATATGGATACTCTGAGAGTGGCACCTGTTTTTGAAAAAACGGCCAATTAGCACTGGGATTGTAAAAACGCTCTACCAGACTGGTGATGGCCAGCAACTCGTATTGCCCCCATGCATTGAGTACCAGCCATGGCCCGCCTGAGTCCCCGACCGTGGGCATGGGAATCGTATGATCATATTGATCCGCCTCATTCAGGCGATTCACAGCCAGCAAGGCCTTTTCAGCATGCACTAACTCTTGCGTGTAAGCAAACTGGGTTTGTGCTTGCAGATGCAGCATTTCATCCATATCGCGGTAGGCTTTAGGCAATACTTGGTAGAAGTCCGATAAATCGTGTAGTGGTTTACGCTCACCGCAACGCGGATGCCGCGTGTCAGCTTCACCATATCCACGCCCGTAGCCACAGATCATCAGCAGCTCAGGCAAGGTATCGTCCAGCCTGATGCGTAAAGGTTGTATCAGACTGTTCACTTTGGCATCAAACACCAGCACAGCAATGTCTTGCGTCAAATCCTCGGACACCGCTTCAAAAGGCCGGTAAAAAGCCTGTTTGAGAGTGATTTGCTCTATCCCTAACAACTCAGGTTGCGCGATGGACAACACGGGTAATGATTGTGAACCACTGACACGCACCTCCTTCAGGCAATGCGCGGCAGTGATCAGCGTCAGCGGCTTAAGGCCCACAATTGCAGCGCTGCAAATCGAATCGTAATACTCCCACTTTTCGACTGATTGCAAGAAATGTGCATGCTGAATGCTTAACTTGACGGTGGAGATGGCCATCCCTGGGAATGTCAGGCCATGAATAATCGCCTGAGTAGAATGCCCGACCGTTAACCCCAGGCAAACCACCAGCGCAGGGGCAAGCCGCCTGAATAAGCGCATCTTTTCCAGCCACATAGACCTTGCTTACCAGGCTTAGCGCAAACTTCTGCTCGCGTTATTTTTTAACTCGATGGGACCAAAGCAGTTCTCAAGGGAGGGATCATCGTTGTCACAGGAGATAAAACTGCTGCCGTCAGGCTTAAACAACAGAAAGCTGGTTTGCTCACTATTGATTTCAGAACTTTGTTTAGTACAGTCCAGCGCCTTGTTGCTAAGCGTCACACGGTGATTCAATTTAAAAAAACCATGCGCATCAGGCTGCGGCGTCACCTCATAGTGCGCTTCCAACTGCTCATCGCCACTGGTAAATACTGCGCTCCCGTCTTCTTTGAACCAATAGCTTTCCAGGCAGCCATTCTCAGGCACACGCGACTCCCAGTAGCCTATCAGCGGATGTTTGAGTGATCTTGGATCCTCCGCTGTACTGGCTGGTAGACTGGTGAAAAGTACTCCTCCAGCAAACAATAATGTCGGTAAGACATGTTTAGTATTAACTTGCAGGCAACGCATTGCATCCCCCAATATTGAAATGATGTAAAGCTGCAACGATTGTCATTGAAAAAAATTCATGGCAAATAGTGAATGATTCCTGACAATGCACGCATTATTTCCCCCGCTACTCTAAACTCCAACCGCTTGGATGCAATCAATAGGCAATAAAAAACCCCGGACAAGCCAGGGTTTTTTAAAAACGGATAAGATGAATTATTTCATCACACGGTTACGGTATTCACCAGTACGTGTATCGATCTCGATCTTGTCACCCTGGCTCACAAACAGTGGCACTGGTATCTCAAAACCAGTCGCAATCTTGGCTGGTTTCATCACTTTACCTGACGTATCGCCTTTTACAGCTGGCTCAGTGTAAGTGATTTCACGCACAACAGTGGTTGGCAATTCGATAGAAATGGCTTTGCCGTCGTAGAAACGCACTTCACATGGCATACCATCTTCCAGGTATGGCAGCGCATCTTCCATAAACTCGGCATCTACGTCATATTGGTTGTACTCAGCGTCCATAAATACATAAGTAGGATCAGCAAAGTAAGAGTAAGTCACTTCTTTCTTTTCCAATACGATCACATCAAACTTGTCTTGTGCGCTGTAAACGTTTTCGCTTGGCGCTTCAGTCAACAAGTTTTTCATTTTCATTTTCACCACAGCCGCATTACGGCCGGATTTGTTGTATTCGGTTTTTACAACTACCATCGGGTCGTTGCCAATCATCACTACGTTGCCAACGCGGAGGTCTTGAGCGATTTTCATAAATAAGCCTTAATTTGTATGCGGGATTTGAAAGCGCGGAATTATACCCGATGTGTACGACATTTCTCAATAAAAATCACCAAGTTAGTCGCCAGGTCAGCCTGTTGGGATTGCGTTGATTTGAAGGTACTGGCGTGCTGCGCCAACTGCGGCAACACGGCTAGCAATGACTGCCAATCGGCGTCTTGCCAATCCCCCTGCGCCCACGCCAGCATCGCATGGCGTATGACTTCAGCCAATGCGGCATCGGCCTGCGCCAGATAATGATCCATAAACGCATTCAGTTTCACCAGGTGCGTGTCTTCGCTTTGCTGGTAAGGCAACCAGATCATCGGCTTACCCGCCCACAAAGCGCGAATCCAGCTATCTTCACCGCGCACAAAATTAAAATCACACAGGCACAGCAAACGGTCGTAATCGGCTTGCGATAAAAACGGAATGACTAAAAACTCGCATTGCTGACGTTTAACGCACTCTCCCACTTGCCAATCATTTATCTCAAGCACCGCGGCCAACATGGGCGCCACCGTCTGCGGCACCAATACGCGTACAGGCACAGTTGAAGCCTGCAGGCTCTCTACCAGTGCTGCCAAGGGCGCGTGCGTATAACAAAACAGTGACAATGTCAGTTGATCGGGCGCCGGTTCCAGGCACAAATCCTGCCAATGCGCGCTGGCTTGCAACGCTGGCAAACTGGCCTCGCGTAACAGCCCCCCTGTCGCTTGCGTAAAGCCAGGATAAAAGAAATGGCGCACCAACCCATTCGCCTGCGGCGAGGGTTGCGCGTGAAAACTGTCTACCCAGCTTTCTGCAGACAAATAATCAACGTTTACCCACATGGAACGCTGGCTGATCATGTGTTGCTGGTAAGCCTCTGGCAAGCCGCAACCAAAGGTTTCTATCACCACATCGGCTGCCTGCGAAAAATCAGCCTCAATCCAATGCTGCAAACTGATACGCGCATGCCCTTCCCTGGCAAACTGCTGCGCCAGTGCGATATCGTCGACCCACAAACGAATGCTGAGATCGTATTCATCAGCCAGTTGCCGCGCTAGCCGCCAGCACACGCCTATGTCGCCAAAATTATCGACGACCTTGCAGAAAATATCCCAGGTTGATTTTGTATGTGCTGGATGAGTCATCTGACAACAGGCATGGATAGCGCGAAAAAGTCATTGATTGTAACTGAATTCATGTAGCTCATAAGCATGTGGCGTTATGGCTAACAGCAAGGTGTGAGCGGACGCTATGATAAATAAACCTTCTAATTTTGCTGTAACGATTGCAATTGATAATGATTATCATTACTATAAATAAGCGAGCGATCGCAATCATTTACGCGTTTAACCAGATCAACAATAAGGCAGGAAATGGATATGAATATGTGGCAAGCACGTGCATTAACAGCAATCATTGGCAGTTTATTAAGCAGCGCGGTATGGGCAAACAGCTGTACTTACACCCCAGATGAAAAATCCTTTAAGTTCTCATTCACCGCGTTTGGTGCGCCAGACAAATCGTATGTCGTCACCAAAAATACCTTTAAAAAATATCAACTGGCCTCTGCTACCGGCAAGCTCGAAGGTGCAACCATTGATATCGACAGCACTTCGCTGGATACCTCAAATGACTTGAACAATGGTAAAGGCGGCACCTGGGACCCTGCCCTGGCCAATATCCGTAATATGAATGTCGTGACTGGCCTGTTTAAAAACTTTGCCAATCCAGGCAAGATCACCGCCAAAATTGAGAAAATTCAGGGCAATGACTTACAGTTGGCCGTGACCATGAACGACGTGACCAAAGTCATCCCGATGAAAGTCACCGAGAAGAATGGTCATTTGCAAGCCAAAGGCACGCTGGATATTATCAAAGACTTTAATGGTGGCAGCGCGTTTGAGAAGTTCGGCCGTATTTGTACACAGGCGTTCCATCAGGGTAAAACATGGACCGATGTGGATATTGAGTTTGAAGTCGATGCCAAAAAGAGCTGTAAATAAGCGCTGAAAAACAACAAAGCCCCTTATCGGGGCTTTGTTATGTCAACAGCCAGCATTACTCAGTCAACGCAGCAGCCATTTCAGCAGTTGTTATCCAGGTTAGCTGCAACACTTTGGCATCGGTAGAGGCTCTATGCTGCTGCAAGGCAAAACGATCTCTCACCGCTTGCTTGGTCTCATGCCAGACCGCCTGTTGCTCAGGCGTTAACGTCACACTTAAATCTTCCAGCTTGAAACGTGGAGTCAAACCAGCCGCTTCATACAAGCTATGCAACCAGACAAAGTCCTGGTACCAGCCATCGGTATAAACCGTCTGGCCAGCAAACACACGATTAAGATGCGCGGCAATTTCTTGCGCCGTTTGCCCATGCGCCTCAAGTGACTGTCGCGACTGCTGGTGCAGTTTTTCAGCCTCTTTATCCCAATGCAGCCAGTCACTATGCGGCTGCACCTGCGCACTCCACACTTCGCCCCTGGTATCGACGTAACCAATCTCGACCGGATAACTGCCCGCGCCGAAACCGGATGCTTCAATATCTAATATGACTGGTGGCACCATGAACCCTGACCTGCGTACTCTCTATCATTCACTTTGTTTGTGGCGGAATATGACTGACGTTTATCTATCTATTCAACGGCATAAATATAATTTGCTTTAATCAACCGTGAGATTATACGCAATTAGGACGTGTTGAGGACTGAACTTCCCTCACTCCTGATGGACAAACAAAAGCAACACATGTTTACTTAAATTAGGGAGAAAAGAATGCATAAAATAATCACAGCCTCAGTCTTAACGGCAGCGATTGGCTTGTCCGGTTGCGCAAATATGAGCGAAACCCAGAAAGGGACAGCGAAAGGCGCAGGCATAGGCGCAGCAGCTGGTGGTGTCATTGGTGCAGTGGCTGGTGGCGGTAAAGGTGCGGTCATCGGTGCCGCCGTCGGTGCCGGTGCCGGTGCAATTGCGGGTAACATCTGGTCCAAAAAAATGGAAGCCCAGAAACAGGAAATGGAACAGGCAACAGCGGGCACGGGCGTTGCAGTGACCAAAACAGAAAACAACCAGCTCAAGTTAGAAATCCCGAGTGATATTTCGTTTGATAAAGGCAAATCCAATATCAAACCTAACCTGCGCCCTATCCTGGATAAATTTGCCACTGGCTTACAAAATAACCCAGCAGCACGCGTCAATATCGTTGGCCACACGGACAGTAGCGGCTCAGATGCAGTCAATGATCCGTTGTCAGTGAATCGTGCCGCCAGCGCCCGTAATTACCTGACCGAGCGCGGCATTGCATTTAGCCGCATCACCATTGATGGCCGCGGCTCACATGAACCGTTAGCAGCCAATGATACTGAGGCTAATCGTGCGAAAAACCGCCGTGTAGAAATCTTTGTTGCTGAGCCTGAATCTCAAACAACACCGAAATAACCTTGAGATAACAATCAAAAAGCCGACTATTCAGTCGGCTTTTTTTCATGACGTAATCCTAAATGAACAACGGTGCCACAAATGCAAAAAAAGCACCCACCAGAAAAATAATCACCGAGAACCAGTAAATCCAGACACTTTGGCGCCGCGTTTTCGTGCATAACGCGGCCAATTGCGGGTCGGTTGGGCACGGCAGCAACCGTGCCCGCCATTGCATGATGCCTGCCAGCAACAGCATGACGCCAGCCATACCAAACACCAGTGGCTTATGCTCGCTGATCCAGATCAATTGCGGAAAATGACTGATGAGGCTGGTCAAGGTCGCCACTGAACCGATGGCCACCAGCGTCGCTGGCAGCGCACAACAAATCAGCGTCGAACCACTGGTGAATAGCGAGAGTAAGTTAAGCCGCCGGCTGGCTTGCAGATGGTTGATTTCTGCCGCCATCACTTGCTGCCTGCCTTCTCGGCCTTGGCCACCTCTGCCTGGATCGCCTCTACGGTCTGATTAACGCGCTCCAGCTTGCCCACCGAGTAACCGGCATCCTGAATCACTTTGCTAAAGGCCTCATTCGACACGTCCTGGCCATCTTTCAACTGCAAGGCCACCACGCGGCTCTTGAGGTCAACAAAGGCCGCCTGTTTTTGTGGCAAGGCATTGAGTTTTTTCTCTATGCCTTTGGCACAAAATGCACACACCATGCCGTTCACTTCGGCCTTAATCGTGGTCACGGCAAATGCCGCAGGAGCCATGGCAGACAACATCAAAGTCACTAATAATTTTTTCATTTCAATATCCTTTAAAAGTTAATTGGTTAAAACACAAACATGGCATTCAGGCGCGGCGCAAAGCCCTCGCCCTGCCACGGGTTGGTGACACCAAATTCAAGAAAGTAATTTTTGTTGATCAAGCGCAACGCCGGGGTGATTTGCAGGCCGGGATCGTTGTTACGCATGGTTTTAGCCTCAATCACAAACCACGGCTGCGTCTGGTTAAAGCCGGTTTCATAAAACGAAAACCCGGCCTGCACCGCGGCAGTGTCGTAGTTCATATTGGGCGCACGGATCATGCGGGCTTTGGCCAGAAAATACAGCCGCGTGGATTCCATATCGAACTGCAAGCTGGGCGTGTAGGCAAAGCCGTCATACTGGCCACGGGCTTCGCCCACGCTGCCGTTGAACCAGACATTGGCTTGCGCCGATGGCAGGTTCCAGCGCTTGATGAGGCCGGTGTAATTGATGCCAGAGATAGTGGTGGCCTGCTCACCTTTGCCCGACATGCGCATCTGCTCAACGCCGATGGCATGCCCAAGCGCGGGCGAGTAGTTCAACATCCATTCCTGGTTATAGCGACCGATTTCGGTCATGAGCATGGCGCTATCTTCAAAGCCCATGAGTGCCGCCGCATGAGCAGGCATCATTAACTGGGAGAGAAGTAAGGCACCAAGCGCAACATGATGTTGCTTAAACATATAGCCTCCATATTCAATCTAACAAAACGGGTGGACGGACTTGTCCTGTGTGTTAGCTGAATATGGGTGGTTTGATCGCCGGGGGGTAAGTTTGAGAGTGCACAGGATCGGCCGCAAACAACGGGGCAGCGCTAGACTGTGCAATGAGGGAAACGGTTGGAAACGCGTCTAAATGAGCAACACCAGTCGTGACCATGCAAAAGCCACACACTGTGCAATGATGCTTAGAGGTGGTTTGATCGCCAGCTGCGTGATGCATGTCTTGATGCTCATCTGCCATATGATGGCACGGCATCTCATCATGCTGTGCCTGGGCAGTGCTAATGAATGTCTGCTCTGCCAGGGCCATTTGCAATGACATGACGTTGGCGGCCATGACAAAGCATGGCAACCAGCAAATCAGGAACAGGCAAAGGCGTTTTCGCATATACGGCTAAGATAAGGCCAAATGGTGATTAGTTCAAGTCACCGCTTAATTTTTGTTTTTATGCATAACGGATATCGATAATTTCATATTCAATATCTGCCCCAGGCGTGACCACGCGCACGGTATCTCCCAAGTTTTTTGCCAACAGTGCTTTGGCCATGGGCGACACCCATGAAATATAACCCTGCGCAGGATCCAATTCGTCCTGACCGACTATACGGACAGTGATTTCGCTATCATCCCCCAGGTTGAACAGCGTCACCCAGGCGCCAAAATACACTTTTTCAGTGTTGGTCTGCGTATTGCTGTAGACAATCTCCGCGGCATCCATGCGCTTGGTCAAAAAGCGAATACGCCCATCAATCTGGCGCAGGCGCTTTTTACCATAAATATAATCGCCGTTTTCGCTGCGGTCACCATTGCCGGCGGCCCAGCTCACCACACGCACCACTTCAGGCCGGTCAACCTTAATTAGGTATTGAAATTCTTTTTCCAGCGCGGCATAGCCTTCCGGCGTAATGTAATTTTTCTGTTCAGCCATCTAAACCCAACTCTATTGTGTAGGCGGTCATCAATCGCGTCATCATACAACGGATTACCGCCACAACCATCCCCTGCGCTGAAATGGCGCCCAAGCTCGCTTTATGAATCTTTTGTGAAGCTTTTTTTAAAAGCCTTCATTTACCAATTTATTTTACGTAAATGGGTTGTGCGTCGCAAAGCGTGACGCCCGTGGCAACGCAATGTTGCTGACTTACCCAGTATTATCCAGAGGAATTGCATGAAGAAATCCATCGCTCATTTAAATGTAGGCACCCGCTTGTTTTTGGGCTACGCGCTGCTGATCTTGTTTACCACCTTTATTTTTGTGATTGCCTGGCGCGGCTTCAACCACATTAATCACACCTGGCAACATTTTGAAAACATCCAGTTGGTGAAAAGAACTCAGATTGAAAACGCCAGCAAAGGCCTGGGCGATGCCGTACACCATTTTAAAAACTACGTGCTGCGCGGGGGCCGTGAAGCCAGCAAGTTTCAACACAGCATGGATGATATCGAACAAGCCATGAAAGCGTATGCCGCTACCGGCGAGATCAATCAGCAGGAACAGGAAATCTTAGGCAACATCAGTCTGGCCGTGAACACCTACCGCGAAGCCATCAAGCGTTGCGAAGCACTGAAAGATGACGGCATGAGCGTGACTGACATTGATGCCACAGTCAAAGGCGCTGACAAACCATTGAGCCATTCGCTGCGGCTGCTGATGGATATGAATATTGCTGGCGTCACTGATGCCTCCAGCCAGTTTGCCTCCACCATTGCCAAGGCCAACAAACACATCGAAATTGCCTTATTGATTGCCGTGCTCATGGCGATGGCCATTGCCTGGAAAATGACGCGCTCGATTACTATGCCGCTCAAACAGGCATTGACCTTGTCACAACACATTGCCAATGGTGAGTTCATTTCACAAGACGCGCCAACGACCAATGACGAAACCGGCAAACTGCTGCGCGAAATGCACCGCATGCAGTCGACGATTCAAAGTATCGTGCAATCCCTCAATGAAATGTCCAGCCAGCACCGTGACGGCATGATTGATTACCGTATCGACAGCCAGCCGTTTCATGGTGCTTATCAGCAACTCACCACTGGCATCAACCAGATGGTAGAAGAACATATTCTGGCGCAGACAAAATCCCTGCAAGTAGTAACCGCCTTTGGCCAGGGCGACTTTAACCAGCCACTGGAAACCTTCCCCGGCCAGCGCAGCTATATCAACCAGAGCATTGAACAAGTACGCCAGAACTTTAACCTGCTGATGAACGACGTCCATACCCTGTCGCAGGCCGCCGAGCAGGGCCAACTGAATATCCGCGTCGATGTGTCCCGCCACCAGGGTGAGTTTCAACAGATCGTCGCAGGCTTTAACCAAACACTGGACGCCGTGGTTGTGCCTTTGCAAACCACCGCCCGCTATCTGGACCAGATGGCTGCGGGACATATCCCCACACAGATTGAAGAACATTTTGTCGGCGACTTTAACCTGATGCAAACCAGTCTCAAGCACTGCACGGGTGCGATTCATCAACTGATTAGCGATGTGCATCACCTGGCTTCGGCCGCGCAGCAAGGCCAGTTAAATACCCGCGTCGATGTTGAAGCGCACGCCGGTGATTTCCAGAAAATCATCCAGGGCATCAACCAGACGCTGGATGCGGTGGTTTCGCCGCTGCATGTGGCCGCAGACTGCGTCAAACGCATTGCTGCCGGTGATATTCCTGCGCCGATCCACAATCAATATCATGGCGACTTCAAGGTGCTGATCAACAACCTGAATACCTGCATTTTGGCAGTGAACCGTCTGGTAGAAGACACCCGCCAGATCGCAGGCGAAGCGCAACAAGGCCAGTTGTATAGCCTGGTCGATGTGACTACCCACGCAGGAGACTTCAGGGAAGCATTGCAAGGTTCGCAGGAGATTCTGCAACGCATGGTGGCGCCGATACAAACGGTCAAACAGGCAGCAGAAACGATCCATGTTGCGGCGGCTGAAATTGAAAAAGGGAACAACGACCTGTCGCGCCGCACTGAAACGCAGGCTAATGCGCTACAAGAAACATCCGCCAACCTCGAAACCCTGACCAACAATATCCGGCAAACTGCCGAGCATGCCCAACAGGCCAGCGTGCAAGCCAGCCAGGCAAACCAGATGGCGTTACAGGGCGGCGAAGCGTTTAATGCCTTAACCACCACCATGCAAGGCATTAATGAAACCTCGGCGCAAATTGCGCAAATTACCGGCGTGATTGACAGCATCGCCTTCCAGACTAACATTCTGGCCCTCAATGCCGCCGTGGAAGCCGCCCGCGCGGGCGAAGAAGGCCGTGGCTTTGCCGTGGTTGCTGGTGAAGTGCGCAACCTAGCCAAGCGCTCAGCGGCTTCTGCCAAAGAGATCAAGGAACTGATTGCCGCCTCCGTCTCGCAAACCAACGCTAGCGCCAAGCAAGTGAGCCAGGCAGGCCACACCATGCATGAGATCGTGCATGCCGTACAACAAGTCTCACACAGCATACAGGCGATTTCTGAGGCCTCAGGCCAGCAAAGCAGCGGCCTGGAACAAATCTACGAGTCCATGACCTCAATTGATGAAACCACGCAGCAAAATGCGGCGCTAGTTGAAGAGGCTGCGGCCGCGGCAGAAAGCATGCTGGAGCAAGTGCACACGCTGGTTGAATCCGTGAATCAATTCAAAATCAATGCCGACGAGGCAAATGAATTCGATCGCTTACGCCTGATTGCTTAATGTTTAGGTAAAACAACCATGCGCCTTCACTGGCGCATGGTTGTTTGTCAGCAGACATCACGCCATTTATTACAAGCGTCTGGTTTCGATTAATTTGCCATCCAAGGGATTAATCAACTGCAACTCTAATGCAGTATCCAGCGCGCCTTGCTCCAGCGCGGTCCAATCTACCGGGCTGAAGTTCAAGGCCACATCCGCCGGAAACTCCACGCGTTTACTCATCGCCGCTGAAGATTGATTGTTGACGAACACTTTTAAGTCAAACGCCACCGGCTGGCCTGCACTTTGCAACTGCACACTACGGCAGGCATTATCATGTTGCAACTGTATGGTTTGCTGCGCTTGCAATTGCAAACCACTGAGCTCATAGCGGCGCTGGTTATCGTAACTGGTGAGCGTGAGAGTCAACTGCTTGCTGGCGGTTTGATCACCCGCTTGAAACACAAATGAATGTTGCCGGCTACCTGCCAAAGACATGCTCACCATATCACTGGTATTTTGTATTGAATTGGCCGTCAACATCAGTTTTGCTCCACCTGAGACAAACCCCAACTGGTAATCGCCCTGCGCTTGATTACGCACCTTGAGTGTCAGCGCCCGTTTATTGCGCAATACCTCACCTAAAATCGCCGAACTCTGTACATGCTCGCTGACATCACGAGCAACTGTTTGCGTCGTATCGCTGGCAGCTGAGTGAGTGAGTGGCTGTGTATGAATGCTAGTTTTAAACTTGGTCGACAGTTTGCCTACCCGTTGTGCGGTGGGGCTTTGTTCTGACTGCAGCCCTGGAAATGTTCTCACCAGGTCTGGATTCACATGCAATACCACATCGGGATACATCTTGCCGCGCACTAAAGGTTGGTTCAGATAATAGAGATTAAACTGCTTACGTTTAAATAATTGACCAAGATTGCGACTGGTTTTGATTTTGCCTACCTGTTTGGCGATATCAGAAAACGTTCTCTGCGCGTGGTGCTCAACCGGGAACAAGTTTTTAATACGCGTTACCCGATCCGTATTCAAGCCGCCATCAGCATTGATCAAGGTCTCACCTTGCTCATTGCTGACCTGCTCCAGCTCACTCGAATCACTGGCAAAAATCAAATACATGCCGCCAGTAATAAAGGTCAAAAATGCTTCCCAAAACGGTGTTCTCGGTTGGGTCGATAACGCACTAAACGGTATGGCAAACATACGCCCGCCATTAAACAAGCCCTGCCCACCTTTCCAGGTTTTATCTTTGCCATGCTGATAGACAAAAGTATTGGTTTTGGGATTCACCGTAATCACGCGGTCACCACCTTCATTGCTTTTTACTTTGGAGAAAGGCGAATTAGGGTTAGCGACATAAATACGCCACTCTTCATCACTGAGCTTTTCCCAGCGATAAGGCAGCACCACATGGCCGCCCACAGGTGAGATATCTTCGGATAAACACAACAAACTATAGTTTTTCTGCTCAAACGCCGTTTGCGAAAACTCAAAGTTTTGTGCTGGATCCCACATGCGGCCGCTTTTAATCGCATCTATCATGTAGCCCACCTGGCTACCGCCCAGTTGATAGCCAAATTTGATGGAAATATCCCTGGTGCGTTGCGCATCGAAACTATACTGTGAAATGAATTGCCGGGAGCTGGACACCCCTTTTAAGGCATAAATAGCCTCCAGGCACATGCCAAAACAGGTGCCTGTTTTGGCTGCGCTTTTGTACACCGTTTCATAAAAGGCGCGGTTAAACGGATGGAAAAACCAGGTATCGTCAGCCTCTAAGTCGCTAAAGGTAGCAGCACAGGTTTCAAAGCTTAACTTGGCAATTTTAGGGTTCTTAAAACTCCAGAACAAATTTTCCCTGAAATGAGCACTATCGGTCGGATCCACCACCAGATGATCTGTAAACACGGTAAAACTTGCGCGGAACTTGCCATCCGGGCCACGCGCAAAGGTCCCGAGATCATTGCCTTGCAGGTCTGGCAAAGAGCTATCCCATAGAGTTTCAATGCCGAATGACTTGCTGAATTGTGCAATCAGGTCATCGTTGAAGTTCAAACCATCGTCTACATCAAACGCCTGCATATTCACCGTCAAAATGGCATTGCCATCATTGATGGGGCAATCACAAATAAAGCCTTCGTCAGGATTGCTAAAGGTTTTGGTACCTTGATTAGAGTATTCGCCAAACTGCTTGTCAAAGCGTTTTTGCTGGCCTTGTAAATGGTCGATCAGTACTTGCGTACGTACCAGTAAGTCATCATCATCTTCATCCGTTTCCAGCCGGGTGACCACCAACTTGAGCCGGTTAATCAAACTCACTTGTCTATTCGCCGCCTGCCATACCAAAATGCCGTGTTGAAAATTATTGAAACGGCATACATCGTTAGGCGAATTGGTTTCATCTGAGATCGGAAAACCTAACTCGCCTGCCGGGCCATGATGGTGGGTTTGGTAAGCCGTCAGCAAATCTCCATGCACCTCATGCGCCCCAGTTGGAGCACTCCAGTAAATAGTGCCGGATTGAAAATGACTCACTGCACCAATCTGCTGGCTACCCTTGAATACCGGCTGCTCATCACTGATTGGGTAGCCCAGAAATGCATTTTCTGCGCCCATACTGCGGTACTTTTGCAAAATGGCGCCGTGTACTTCAAACGCGCCTGTCGTTGGATGCCAGTAAATATCGGCCTGATCGCATTGCACGACATAACCACCGCCAGCGGAAAGTTTCTGATCGTTCAACGGCAAACCCAGCCCCCCCTGCAGGTCACCATGCGCACGATATGCCTGATAACACTCGCCATAGATGACCACACTGCTGCCACTTGCCCTGACGACGATCATGCCTCGCTCAAAGTAGCAGGCCTCACCGCGCTCACCAGTCGGCAGGGTATCTGAGATCGGGAAACCCATGTAATCACGGATCGCCTGCTGTGTCCCAGTTACCATATCATTGGCCAGCATGCTGGATTTCCACTTGTTTTCTACCGACTCAGACAACACATGCGCGCCATAATCAGCATGATAGAAAATCATGCCATGTTCAAAATCCTGAAAAAATCCTAAGCCGTTCGGCGTTGCTTGCTCCTCGCTCACTGCACGGCCTAACGGCCCCTGCTCGCCTCCCAGCGCTTGATACTTATGTTGAATCTCAGTCATGGCATTCTCCCTTTATGGTATTTTTTTGGTATCTATATGGTTCCATAACGGATTTATAAATGCAATAAATATTTACAATATAAACAATTAAGTTAACAAGTTGCCGTCGGAAATGCATGCGCATCCATTGATTTGTCGTTTTATAATGCAGAGATGATGCATGATTACGATGAATTGATTGCCAGGCTCAAGGTCAGTGAAAAGACCTCTGAACCTTACTATCAACAGCTCAAACGCAATATCCTGACGCTGATTGAAACCGGGGCCATTGAAAATGGCAGCGGCTTGCCTTCAGAGCGTATGCTGGCGGAAGCACTGAACCTCAGTAGAACAACGGTGCGCCGCTGCTATGAAGAGTTACGTGCCAGTGGACAAATCGATAGCGATGGCCGTGCAGGCACACTGGTCAAAGCAGCGCCAAAAATCTGTCCGTCCTTGGGTAAATTAAAAGGCTTTACCGAAGAAATGCGTGAAGTAGGCATTACCGCTTCCACACGCATTGTTTCGCATGAGGTAGTCACTGACCGTACCATCGCCTCTATTTTCCAGCGTCCCTCTACCTCGACATTCTTGCGCCTGATCAGAATCCGCCTGGGCAATGAAGTGCCGATGACGCGCGAAGTGGCCTGGTATGATTTAACACTGGCGCCTGGCATGGCAGACTGGGATACCTCAGGATCGGCATACAACCACCTCGAGCAGCAATGTTGCATTAAGCTGAGCTGGGCAGAGCAGTCAATAGAAGCCGTGATGAGTAGCGATGAAGAGTCCAGGGTGTTTGATTTCAGGCAAAGCAGCCCGTGCTTGCTGCTCAAACGCAAGTCTTACTCGCAACAACAGCAACTGGTGGAGTACGTGGAGGGCACCTTCCGTGGTGATGCCTATACTTACCGGATCAAACTGGAAGTGTAGCCTGGCGCTGATGCATGAATGTGCTGACCTGCGCGGCGTCAGGCAAGGCGCCCAGCACGCCCGGCTGTTGGGCAACGATAGCGCCGCAAGCGTTGGCAAACTGTAATGCTTGTGGCAACGCATCTCCACGCGCCAAGGCCACACACAGCGCCGCAGCAAAAGCATCCCCGGCCCCCAGCGTGTCGACTGCCGCGACTGCAAACGCGGGTGAAATAATCCACTCCCCGGCGTGCGTCATGGCCACGCTACCCCATGCCCCCAGCGTCACCACCAGCAACTCGCCTGACCACGTTTGGTAAAACCGGCTGATCGCTTGTTGTAATGCATTGATTGCGATCTCAGGCGTCTGCGTCATAAGCTCGGCAGGCCATGCCAGCAACTGTGCTGCCTCAGATTGATTTAATATAAGCATGCTGGTCTGCGCAAGCAAAGCAGGCGAAATTGCCTGCCAGGGAGAAGGATTCAATACAGTCTGCCGCCGGGCTTGCCTGGCTAATGCAAAAGCGCTTTCAATCGCCGCCAATGAAGTCTCAAACTGTGCATAGACCAGTGTTGCCGCTTGTATAGAGGACGCCGCATTGGCAACATGCGCTGCCGTTAACAATCGGTTAGGACCAAGATAGACACTGACCATATTGGCGCCGTCGGCGCCAATCAAACCTGCGCCATGGCCTGATTGTGGCGACAGCCGATAAGCGTAAATCGGTGCAATAGCGTGTTGTTGCAACACTTGCAAAGCAGCCTCTGCTGCGGCATCTTCACCAAGCGCGATGATGACCGATACTGGTGCTCCCAGTCGACGGGCGGCCACGGCCACATTAAAGCCCTTACCGCCAGTCTCGCTAGCCATAGCAGTCGCTGCCACTGACTCGCCTGCCCGTGGCAAACGCTCAACCGACCAGCAGCAGGCCTGAATAAAGCTGGCAACAACAAAAAGTGACACGCTACGCGTCAATCTTCTTTAATGACATCCACATCATAAACATAATGACTGGTCTCGCCAAAGCAGCTTGAAGGCACGCCTTTATGCTCTTTGTACATGACGCGTACCCGCTCCCCGGCCAGTTGATTCACTTTGCTAATCACGGCAGGATCGCGCACAGTAAAGTAAAACTTCTCGGCCTGTGTGCCCGGCACAGTCACCAGTACCAACTCGCCTTCCCAGGTTTTACACACCCAGCCTTTATGAGCCAGTTTTTGCACATAGCCGATGCGCTCACCATCAGAGTAGACCCAGCTCAGGCTGCCCCAGGTATAGAGACCAAGCAAGACGACCGGCAACAGGATTATCCAGAAAACCCATTTTAAAAATTTGGCAAAAGCCGACATGTCACTACTCCGCAAGTTTTTTATCGTTTGTTCATCGCATTATCTTATAAAATGTTGCGCTGAACATAATAATTCCTGCCGATATCTATTCATGACTCTTGCTGCCAATCCCGACACCGCACCTGTGGTTCTCTGCGCCTCAGCACGCCTGGCGCAAGGTATCCGGCAATGGCTGCAACAGACGTATCAGCAACAAGGCCATGTACAGTGGCAGGCACCGCAGGTGTTTCCGTTACAAGACTGGGTGAATCAACGCATAGAACACGCACTATTGTGCGGGCAAATTGATATCGCCCAGGCGCCACTGGGCATGTTATCTACCACGCAGGAAGCCTTGCTTTGGGAGCAGGCGATTCAGCATTGTTTACGCCAGCATGCGGCTATCGATTTATTTAACACCAACGGCCTGGCCAGCGCCGCCATGGAGGCCAACCGCTACCTGATTGAGTGGAATATCAGCCTGGACATGGACGATGCCAGCGAAGAGACGCGCCAGTTTTTGCAGTGGCGCCAGCAGTTTCAATCCTTATGCAAACAAAGTGGCTACCTGGAGGGCGTACGTTACCAGACCTGGCAACTGGAACAACTCCATCAGCACACTTTGACCTTACCTGCCAGCATACAACTGGCTGGTTTTGACCGCATCAACCCGCATGTACAAACCCTCTTAGAAACGCTGCAAGCGGCAGGCGTGCACATTAGCGCCTTTGATCACGGCATGACCGCACAACACACACAGCGCATGACGTTTGCCGAGGCCATGGACGAAATGCGCGCGGCAGTGCACTGGGCACAACAGCAGTTAAGCGCTAATCCGCAAGCCACACTGGCGATTGTCGTGCCCGAGCTGGATAGCCTGCGTGACACCTTGGCCAACCTGCTGGATGACACCTTTCACCCAGAAGCGCTGCACCCTGCTCAGGCCGAAACGCCGCGCTGTTACGAGTTTTCGCTGGGTCTGCCACTGAGCCGCTGGCCGCTGGTACAGTGCGCATTGCATGTATTACGGCTAGCCTTTCAGGCCAGCCCCATGCCACAAGCCGAACTGTCGGTGTTGCTGGCCGATATTTACTGGTCGCAAGCGCTGTATGAAGCGGATGCGCGCGCTGCACTCGATGCCGAGATGCGCCGCCAGTTACCGCTGCAAGTGAGCGCGCAGACCTTCGCCCGCTTTGTCTCGCGCAAGCAGCAGGATGAATACCCGATTTTGTGCCCGGCCCTGCATGCCGATTTAACGGCTTTGCTGACACAAGCCAAACAAACACCGCGCAAACAAGTCCCTTCCGCCTGGGTGGCCAGCTTTACTGCATTACTGGCAGCCACACATTGGCCTGGCGAACGCAGCTTGTCCAGCCACGAACACCAGTGCCAGACCAAGTTTAAAAGCGTACTGACACAACTGGCAGCACTGGATGCCTGGCTAGGGCCGGTAGATGCCATGAGTGCGCTGCACAGACTCTCGCAGTTATGCCAGGCACAAATTTTCCAGCCACAAACCGTGCGGCAGCCCAACATCACCGTCATGGGCATGCTGGAAGCCAGTGCACAACCACTCGATGGCGTGTGGGTGATGGGCATGAACGACCATGTCTGCCCACCATTATCGCGCACCAATGCGCTGATCCCGGCTGAATTGCAGCGGCAGGCAGGCACCCCCAATGCGAGTAGCGAAGTGCAAATGGCCTTTGCCAGCCAGATTCACCAACGCCTGCTGCGCTCGGCCAAACAAGTCATTTTTTCATCGGCCCGGCAAGAGGGCGATCGTTTGTTGCGCATGAGCCCGCTGATACAAGCGATCCCAGAAGCCACCGAAACGGCAGGTGCCGCGACGCTGGCCGAAACCTTGGCGCGCAACAGCACGCAAGACTGGCAATGGCTGGATGACCACCAGGCACCACCTATACAGGAAGGTGAACATATTAGCGGCGGCACGGGTTTGCTACGTGCGCAAGCGCTGTGCCCGGCTTGGGCGTTTTACCAATACCGCCTCAAAGCGCGCAAACTGGACACGCCACACAATGGCTTGGACGCCATGCAGCGCGGTGACCTCATCCACCGCGTGCTGGCAGCTTTTTGGTCGCAGCAAACGACGCTGGATTGGCAAACGGTAGATGCCGACCACTTAAAAACCCAGCTAGACCAGATTGCCGCAGAGGTCATCACTGCCTTTAATAGCGAATTTGCCCAACCCTTCTCTGCCGTGTTTTGCCAACTGGAGGCAGAGCGTCTGAGCAAACTGGCACTGACCTGGTTATGGGAAGTGGAACGCGAACGTCCGCAAGCATTCGCCGTCACCTCGGTCGAACAAGTCTTCAAACCACTCATTGAAGGCATACAGGTCAAACTGGTGATAGACCGCGTCGATACACTGGCCGATGGCCGACTGGTGGTGGTGGATTACAAAACCGGCAGCATGCCTGACTTTAAAAACTGGGCGTCAGACAAAATCAGTGAACCGCAATTACCGATTTACGCCGCTTTTCTGCTACAGGATGCCGACATTGCAGCAGTGTGCTTTGGCAAGCTGCGCCTGACTGATGGCGGCTTCGCTGGCGTCGCCGCTGAAGATGACATCGTGCCTGGCATCAAAGCCTTTAACCACGAGAAAAACAAATTGTTTGACCCTGAGCAGTTCCCCGACTGGCGATCGGTACTCACACATTGGCACACACAAATCACGCGCACCGCCCTAGCACTTAAGGCCGGTGAAGCCGCCGTGGTGTTTGAGGCTGAACAAGACCTCGGTTATTGCGATGTACTGCCCTTGTTGCGCCTGCCCGAACGGCAATTGCAGTTTGAGCAGCTTCAGGCCGGAGGGGCAGTATGAAAATGACTGAGACTGACTTCCAGCAAGCCTTGGCGCTGGATGCTGCCAACCGCGAACGTGCGCTGGCTGTGGAGTCGTTTATTGTCGAAGCCCCGGCGGGTGCCGGTAAAACCGAGCTGCTGACGCAGCGCTTTCTCAAGCTGCTGCAAACCGTGCAGGCGCCCGAAGAGATTATCGCCATCACCTTTACCAATAAAGCCGCATCGGAAATGCGGGCGCGGATTCTCGATAGCTTATTGCTGGCAGACACGGGCGTGCCGCCAGAGGCGCCGCACAAACAAATCACTTATGCCTTAGGCCAACAGGCCTTGCGACGCTCGGCGGAACTGCAATGGCACTTGCTCGCCAGCCCGGCGCGGCTGCGTATTTACACCATTGACTCACTATGCGCCAACCTGGCGCGGCAAATGCCTTTACTGAGCCGATTTGGCACACAACCCGCCGTGACTGAAGATGCCTGGGCCTATTACCGTGAAGCGGCTGGCATGGCATTGCAAACAATGGATGACGAGCGCCTGGGCGAACCTGTGCGCCGCGTGCTGCGCTATATGGATAATGACCAGGCCAGGCTGGAAAGCCTGCTGATATCGATGCTGGCCAAGCGTGAACAATGGCTGCACTTAAGCCAGGCCAAAGACCATGAGCAAGCACAAGACGCATTGGTTTACCTGATAGAATCTGAATTGCAGGCAGTACTGACAGCACTCCCTGCCCGCCTGCAACAATCTCTGATGCCTATTGCGCGCTACGCCGCCAGCCAGTTGCCAGCTGAGCATGCGCTATCCGCTTTGCTGGACTGGCAAACGCCATTGACTGCCAACATAGAAAATTTACCAGACTGGCGTGCGCTGACCGAGCTGCTGCTCACCAGTAGCGGCGGTTTGCGCAAGCGGCTGGATAAAAACATGGGCTTAGCCGCCACCGACGAGGCTAAGCCCTATAAAGAAGCGCTGACCGAGATACTGGCGGGCCTCGCCCAACACGCTGACAGCGAGCGTAGCCTGGCACGCATCCGCCTGTTGCCGGATGCAAACGGCGAAGACGATGCCATGATCCAGGCGCTGAGCCAGTTACTCAATATTGCCGCCGCACAGCTATGGTTATGCTTTCAAGCGCAAAATGAAGTGGATTTCGTCGAAATCTCCCAACGCGCGTTTCAGGCGCTGCAAGAAGGCGATGAAGCCACCGAACTGGCCATGCGACTGGATTACCGCATCCAACATTTGCTGGTCGATGAATTTCAGGATACCAGCCCGATGCAGATTGACCTGCTTAAGGCACTGACACGCGGCTGGCAACCGGGCGATGGCCGTACGCTGTTTGCTGTCGGCGACCCCATGCAGTCAATTTACCGTTTCCGCAAAGCCAATGTCGGCCTGTTTCTCAATGCCGCCCTGCACGGCATAGGCGATATTGCGCTGACACCACTCAAGCTGTGGCGTAACAACCGCTCCCGCCCGCCGGTGGTGGACTGGATCAACCAGACCTTTCAAGGCATGCTGCCTGCAAGCGATGCGCCACAGCAAGGCGCGATTGCTTACCGGCCATTTGTCGCCACACGGGCCGAGGCCACGGGCGCAGGCGTATTTGTGCACCCCTTGATCACGCCAGTGAATAGCGAAGACGAAGAACCGGCCGATATCCGTCACCTCGAAGCTGAGCAGATTATCCGCATCATCCAGCAAACACGCGCCGACAACCCTGACGCGACCATCGCCGTGCTGGTGCGGGCGCGCAAACACTTGCATGCCCTAGTGACAGAAATGCGCCGCAATCATGCCGAGCTGAGTTTTCAGGCCGTTGAGATTGAAGAGTTGGCGAATCGGCAGATTGTGCAAGACTTGCTCACGCTCACGCATGCGCTGCATCAACGCGCTGACCGCGTGCACTGGCTGGCACTGCTGCGCGCACCCTGGTGCGGCCTGACGCTGGCCGATATGCATGCGCTCATCGGCCAGGATGGCCAGCGCAGCGTGCTTAGCTTATTGAGCGACGACCACATTCTCGCCCGTTTAAGTGCCGACGGCCAAACCCGGGCCCGCCATGTGCGCGAGGTGATGCAAAGCGCCTTGCAGTGGCGTGGCCGCACCACGGTCAGCCGCTGGGTGCACAACACCTGGCTGCGGCTGGGCGGCGCCAATTGTCTGTGGAATGAAAGCGACGTGCAGGACGTACAGGCTTTTTTTGCGCGTATCGCCGCACTGGAGCAACACGGCCAGTTTAACCCGCAAGCGCTGGCCGACGATGTACAAAAGCTCTACGCCGCGCCCGACGCTAAAGCGGACGCCAGCTTGCAGTTTATGACCATCCATAAATCCAAAGGCTTGGAGTTTGACACGGTCATCTTGCCAGGCCTGGATGGTAGCAATCCGCCTGATGATGCCAAGCTGGTGATTTGGGAAGAGGTTCCTATGGAAGACGGCCATACTGAACTGGTTGCCGCCCCGTTTGTGCCCACCGCACTCAAACGCCAGCAAGCGACGATCACTACGTATGACTACCTAAACGACCTGGACAAAACCCGCGCTGCCTACGAAGACGCCCGCGTGCTCTATGTCGCAGCCACGCGTGCCGAACGTCAACTGCATTTACTGGGCGCCGCCAAGCCGGACAAAAGTGGCGAACCGCAAGCACGTAAAAACAGTTTTCTGCATTTGTTATGGCCCGCAGTGCAGCAGTGGTTTAGCAGCGAACACGATATTGTCAGCCGCTACCCCAGTGCAAAACAAGAAGCGGATATCCGGCAGTTTGTGCCCAAGCTCATTCGTTTACGCGAAGCCAGCACTCCTGCCCTCTTGCAAACGACACACCACGAAACGCACACGGGTTATCAGGCCTCAACAGAAAACGATAGCGCCCACCGGCTGGAAGCCGATATTGGCACCCTCGCCCATTTGTACTTGCAACTCATCGCCGAGCAAGGCTTGGCCGCCTGGCAGACGCATGAAAAAAACGCATTCTTATCGCTGCAACACCCCATGCAACGCTGGTTTAAACAGCAAGGCTACAGTGATAGCGAAGCCAGCCTGGGCGCCAGCCACGTCGCTCAATTATTAACCACCACCGTGCAGTCCGAAGATGGCCGCTGGGTGTTACAGCCGCATACACAAGCGGCCTCGGAGTTGGCGATTGAGCAACTCAGCGCAGGTAAAAAGGTCATAGACCGGACGTTTGTCGCCGATGGCGTACGCTGGATTGTCGACTATAAATCCATGCCAGTATCAGCCAAGGATGATCTCACCGTATTAGCCAGCATATTCAAATTGCAATTGGCTGACTATGCGCAGTTATTCCAGGCAGAAGGCCTGCCGGTTAAAACAGCTATTTTGTTCTTAAGTGCAGGCAAGTTAGCGCCTGTCGATATCCATTAAGGAAACATGATGATAGAAAAACAAGCCATTTTAGACGCATTCAACTTCCGCCATGCCTGCAAAGAGTTTGACGCCAGCAAGCAGATTCCTGCCGAGGAATTTGAATTTATTCTGGAAGCCGCCCGCTTATCGCCGAGCTCTTTCGGCTTTGAGCCTTGGCACTTTATTGTCGTGCAAGACAAGGCGCTACGCGAAAGCCTCAAGCAACATGCCTGGGGCGCACCACTCAAACTGGATACAGCTAGCCATTTTGTACTTTGCCTGGCCATGAAATCACCATTTTTAGATCCCAAAGGCCCTTATTTGCCACAGTTTATGCGTGAGGTACAACATCACCCGCAAGAAGTGGCCGATATGCGCCTGGGCTTTTACACGCAGTTCCAGCAATCTGATTTTGACCTAAGTGACGAACGTAAACTGTTCGACTGGGCGGCCAAGCAATGTTATTTACCGCTGGCAAACATGATGACAGTCGCCGCCATGCGCGGCATCGATAGCTGCCCGATTGAAGGATTTAAGCAAAAAGAAACCGACGCACTACTGGCCGAACAGTTTGGTGTGAATCTGCAAGAGTATGGCCTCGCCTACATGGTGGCGTTTGGTTATCGCAAACACGAGCCGAGAGCGAAAACGCGTAGAGCCTTGTCGCAACTGGTCACCTGGAAGTAAGTTCGCGCTGTGACCGCGCAAATACCAACCTAGAGGACGCCGCTCACCTGGACACAACATTTAAATGGTTAAATCATTGGCCTTAAAGAGCTATTTAAATGACTTGCCTACCTTTGATACAGTCTGATTTCAATATAAAAAATCAGTGGGGTAATGGATGAAATCGGTATTAGCTCTGGTATTCGCTTACAGTGCACTTATGTTGGCGAGTATTGCCGCCAATGCAACTGTAGATAATGGGACCCTGGTGCGTGCCATTGGGCCTGCAGACCTCAGCCACAGCATGTTAAAGGTGATAGCCGTTGCGGATGATGATCAGGCTGACAGCTCAGAGGCAGAAACCATGCTCGCCTAAAAGCGGCAAGTGCTGCCATTGGTTGATGTTATAGATTAGACAGTTCAAATAAAAAGGCCGCATAACGGCCTTTTTATTTTTTTGAAGCCGACTGATTACTCAGCCTCATTTTTAAAATGCCTGCGCACATACCAGACCACGAATACCAGGCCCAATGCGGCAATCACATAATGCGACTCATGGAAGTACACTTTTAAATCCTCCCAATGCTCGCCTGCCTTCATGCCCACATAGCCAAGTACAAAGCACCAAATCAAAGAACCAACAAAGGTATATGCCACAAAGCGCGTCATATTCATGCGCGCCACACCGGCGGGGAATGCAATAAAGGTACGCACTGCAGGCAATAAGCGGGCAATAAAAATGATAATCTCGCCATGCTGCGCAAACCAGCGGTCAGCCATATCGAGGTCTTTTTTGCTGATCAGCACATATTTACCAAACTTCTCGACCAACGGACGACCACCATACATGCCCAGATAATAAGCCGGGATAGAGCCCACCACACAGCCAATTGCTCCAGCCAGCGCAATCCCCCACAAAGTCATTTCGCCTTTCGTCACCAAAAATCCGGCAAACGGCATGATGATTTCGGAAGGTAATGGAATACAGGCAGACTCAATCGCCATTAGTAATACGATACCGCCATAACCCATGGTGGAGATGACAGTAATGATCCAGGTGGCCACCGCAGCTAATAGTTTTTCCAACATTACATAAATTCCTTCAATAAAGTTTTGACTAATTCTACACGGTGATTGAGGTTACCCAATTGAACACTCACACGTAATTTATCGGGCCCATTCATGCGGCAGCGTTTGTCACGTTGCAGCAAGCTGATCAGCTTCATCGGATCCAGGTCAGCCTTGACATTAAACTGTAACTGGATGGCTGCATCTGAAGCATCAATCTTGATAATCCCCAATGGCTTGGCGGCGATACGCAGGCGGTGGCAGGCGATTAATGCTTCACCAGGCTCTGGCAGCAGCCCAAAACGGTCTATGAGCTCTTCCTGCATGGCGTCAAGTGCGTCGTCGTCTTCGCAGTTAGCCAAGCGTTTATAAATGACCAGGCGCTCGTGTACATCCGGGCAGTAGTTATTTGGCAACAGGGCTGGCGTATGCAGGTTGATTTCTGTCGTCACGCCGAGCGGCGCATCTAGGTCAGGTTCTTTACCAGCTTTGAGCTGTTTCACGGCATGATTGAGCATATCCGAATACAGGTTAAAGCCAATCTCTTGCATCTCACCGCTTTGGCTATCACCCAGCAGCTCCCCTGCCCCGCGAATTTCAAGGTCATGCATCGCCAGGTGGAAACCAGCCCCTAGGTCTTCCAGCAACTGGATCGCATCCAGGCGCTTTTGCGCTTGTGGCGTAATATTGCGGTCCGGGTCGGTCAGTAAATAGGTATATGCCTGATGGTGACTACGGCCCACACGGCCACGTAGCTGGTGCAATTGCGCCAAGCCGAACATATCAGCTTTGTTGATAATCATGGTGTTGGCGGTGGGTACGTCAATCCCGGTTTCAACAATGGTGGTACATAGCAGCAGGTTGGCGCGCTGCTGGTAAAAATCGCGCATAACATGTTCCAGTTCGCGCTCACGCAACTGGCCGTGACCAATCACGATACGGGCTTCAGGTACGATTTTCTCCAGTTTTTCCTTCATCACGTAGATAGTATCCACCTCGTTATGCAGGAAATACACCTGGCCACCACGCTTGAACTCACGCATGACTGCTTCGCGGATAATGCCGTCGGAATATGGCGTGTGGAAAGTTTTAATCGCCAGGCGTTTTTGCGGTGGTGTCGAAATCACCGAAAATTCACGCAAACCTTCCATCGCCATGCTCAGGGTACGCGGAATCGGTGTGGCGGTCAGCGTCAGCACATCAACTTCGGCGCGTAGCGCTTTCATCTGTTCTTTCTGGCGCACGCCAAAACGGTGCTCTTCATCTAAAATCGCCAGGCCCAGGTTCTTGAACTGCACGTCTTTCTGGATCAAGCGGTGGGTACCGATGATGATATCAATACTGCCATCAGCCAGGCCTTTGAGGGCTTCAGCTTGCTCTTTGGCAGTACGGAAACGTGAGATTTCAGCAATCTTGATCGGCCATTCGGCAAAGCGGTCACAGAAGTTCTGGTAATGCTGCTCTGCCAGCAAGGTGGTTGGCACTAGCACGGCCACCTGGCGGCCGCCCATGACGGCCACAAAAGCAGCACGCAATGCGACCTCAGTTTTACCAAAACCAACATCGCCACACACCAGCCTATCCATCGGGCGGCCAGACTGCATATCTTTGATGACATTTTCAATGGCTTCCAGCTGGTCTGGGGTTTCTTCAAACGGGAAGCCCTCACAGAACGCTTCGTAATCATGCAAACTGAGCGTAAATGCATGACCACGACGCGAAGCACGCTGGGCATACAAGTTCAGTAACTCTGCCGCCGTATCGCGAATCTGCTTGAGGGCTTTTTTCTTGGCTTTATCCCACTGGCCGCTACCCAAGCGATGCAATGGCGCGCTCTCTGGCGGGCCGCCAGAATAACGTGAAATCAGGAACAGTTGCGACACTGGCACATACAGCTTGTCATCGCCAAAATACTCAATCAGCAATAACTCGGTTTCGCCTTCGCCAAAGTCGATATTAACCAGGCCTTTGTAGCGCCCTACCCCGTGCTGCTCATGCACCACTGGGTCATCCAGCCGTAGCTCAGACAAGTCCTTAAGCATGCCTTCGGCATTACGCGCTTTTTCCTGGTTACGGCGGCGTTGTTGTCGCACAGTACTAGCATATAACTCAGCCTCGGTAATCACCGCCAGTTCGCCATCCACCAGGCCTTGATGCAGTGGTGCAACGCCCAGCATGACCTGAAAGGTGGACTGCGCAAAGCCAGCCCAGTCCTCAGTGAGGGAGAAAGTTAAACCATGCTCAGTAAATAGCTGCGCAATGGTTTCGCGCCTGCCCAGGCTCTCGGCAGCAATCAGTACACGCCCGTCAAACTGGCCAATAAAAGCCTGCAGTTTATGTAAAGGCTGTTCTGCGCGGCGGTCTACGTCGACAGCTGGCAGTAATTTCTGGAGATCAAACTGATGATTAACCAACGCAAAGTCATGCGTTTGCCTGAAAAACTCATCGGCTTTTTGCAGCAGACTTTCTGGCCGCATGATAGGTTTTTCGGGGTCGTATGCCATGAGCTTGTAGCGGCTATTGGCATCGGCCCAAAAGGTTTGGGCGGCTTTATCGAGGTCACCATGCAGGCACAACACAGTTTGTGCGGGCAGGTAATCGAACAAGGTAGCCGTTTGTTCAAAGAACAAAGGCAGATACCACTCTACACCGCCGCTAGGTGTGCCTTTGCTGACGTCCTTATAGATTTTTGCACGTTGAGGATCGCCCTCAAAATACTCCCTGAACTGGCTGCGGAAACGTGTAATCGCCGCCTCATCCATCGGGAACTCGCGCGCAGGCAACATGCGGATTTCTGGCACGGGATAGACGCTGCGCTGGGTATCAATATCAAACGTGCGTATGGTCTCGATTTCGTCATCGAACAAATCGATGCGATAAGGAAATGCACTGCCCATAGGATACAAATCAACCAGACCGCCGCGTACGCTAAATTCGCCTGGCCCCATGACCTGGCTGACATGATGGTAACCTGCCTGAGCACACTGATTGCGTAAGGCGTCGACGTCCAGCTTCTGCCCTTTTTTGAGCATAAAAGTATGCGCCGCCAAATAAGCGACCGGTGGCAGCCTGAGCAGCGCCGTCGCCATCGGCACAACCACGATATTGCTTTGATTCTGACTCAGTTGATAGAGCGTCGCCAGGCGTTCGGAGGTCAAGTCCGGGTGGGGCGAAAACACATCGTAAGGTAAGGTTTCCCAGTCTGGCAGCAAATGTACCTGAATATCTTTGCCAAAAAATGGAATCTCGTCCATCAGGCGTTGCGCTTCAAACGCACTCGCCGTCAGCACCACCAGCGGCGTATTTGTTGCTTTTAAACCACAGGCCAGTTCGGCCAATGCCCGGCTATCCAGGCCCTGACTTTGAAAAGAAAAACGCTGTGGATGCCCGATGACGGGGAGTGAAACTGCCATAAAAAATTAAAATCTTATTGCTCAGGTTAGACGAGTATTTCTTGGCGAATCTGCCGAGTTTGCTATTATAACTGCAAGCGTCCACAGACAGTGACTGAATGACACGCAAGACGCCCGAGCGAACCAGAGATACCAGCACGGAGAACAATATATGAACGACAAACAAGCCGTCGCGCTGGAAGCCGCCAGCTACGTTAAAAACGACATGATCGTAGGACTCGGCACAGGATCCACAGCCAATTACTTTATCGATGCACTGGCCGAACGCCAGCGCACTGAAAAATTACGCATCACCACCGTTGCCAGTTCCAATATCAGCATGATCAAGGCGCAATCCGCCGGACTCATCGTGCTGAGCTTATCCCAACTCAGCCAGATCGACCTGTATGTGGATGGTGCAGACGAAATCACACCAGACAATGCTTTACTCAAAGGCCGTGGCTACGACCTGGTGATGGAAAAACTGCTGGCCAAAGCGGCCAAACAGTTCATTGTAGTTGCAGATAAAAGCAAACTGGTCAGCCGCATAGGTGAAAATTTTGCCATCCCGATTGAGGTGATGCCGTTTGCCTGGCAAGCCGCCAAGCGCAGTCTGGAAGCCATTGGTGGCGTTGGTGAGTTACGCCAGAATGTGGCCAAAGACGGTTTATCTATCACCAGTTACGGCAGCCTGGTGCTCGACATGCGCTTTGACGCCAGCCTGGATGCTGACCGCTTGAATGCCTTGATTAACAATATCCCAGGCGTCGTTGAACACGGCATTTTTTCCAAACTGGCAAGCACCATCCTGATTGCAGACCAAGGGCAGATTGAGACACGCGTGTAAACGCCACTCAGGTCTTATGCAGTTCTGTTCAGGCAAGTCTGTGTGGTCAGTATGGTTAAAAACCATGCTGGTCGGGCTATGCGCAACCCTGCTCGCCTGTAGTGACAACAGTAGCCAAAAACACCTGGCGCCCCCCAAGCCCAAGCCAGATCCGTATACCATCCGCTTTGTCACCATCAACAGTCCTAGCACTTACTTTATCGACAGCCAGAATAATTATGCCGGCCTGGAGTATGATCTGGCCAAACGCTTTGTCGAGTTTCTAGGCCCTCCCTACAAACTCGAATTCATTGTTGTCGACAGTTTTGCCAAAGTGTTCCCAACACTACTGAGGGGCGATGCTGACATTGCCGCGGCTGATATCAGCATCACACCTGCACGCAAACGCCAGGCACTGTTTGGCCCAGCATTTAACCAAGTGCAGGCCATGGTGGTGTATAACCGTGACAAGAATAGTGAGCCCAATAACGCCGATGCCTTATTTGAAAAACGCATTGTGCTGCCAAAAAGCACCAGTTTCGTTGAGCGCATGCGTGAGTTGCAATCAAAAGCCCCCGCCCTGACCTGGAAAGAAACCGACAAACTCAGCTCGGAGCAACTGATCGAAGCCGTAGCTCGTAACGAGATCGACTTTACGGTAGCAGACAATCATCTCATCGCCATCATGCAATACAATTACCCGCAACTGGATGCAGGCATGATGCTGGGCCAGGCCGATAAAATTGGCTGGGCGCTCAACAAGCTACATGGTGAAGAACGACTCAAACAAGTACAGGCCTTTTTCAAGAAAATCGAAAAAGATGGCACCCTGCGTAACCTGCTGGACCGTTACCATGGCCACACCAAACGCTTGAAACCTGTAGATGTCACCACGTTTTTAAGTAAATCACAAACCCTGCTGCCCAAGTATGTACGTTTATTTAAAGGCGCACAGGAAATCACCGACATAGACTGGCGCCTGCTGGCGGCATTAAGCTACCAGGAGTCACACTGGGACAATTACAGCACCTCGCCAACCAATGTACGTGGCCTGATGATGCTCACCGAACAAACCTCCAACATGATGAATGTCACTGACCGGCTCGACCCCAAACAAAGCGTGATGGCGGGCGCCAAATTCCTACTGTGGATGAAAGACCGTATTCCCGCCCGTATCCCCGAACCAGACCGCACCTTTATGACACTGGCCGCCTACAACAATGGCGTTGGCCACCTCGAAGATGCCCGGATTATCGCGCAAAAACTGGGCTTGAACCCCGACAGCTGGGCCGACGTAAAGCGTGGCTATCAACTGCTGAATGACCCGGCCTATTACGCCAACGCCAGACATGGTTACTGTAGCTGTGGTGCACCTGTGATTTACACCGAGCTGGTGAGAAGTTACTACCAGATCATGCAGAAATACTTCCCGATTTACGATCCGGGCGTAGACCCATACAAGATTGCAGACATAAAAATGCCCTGGCTGTTAGCCAAGGCATCTTAATGACTCTGTAAGAATGGATTAGACAGTCAGTGCTGTTTTACCGCCCATATAAGGCTGTAAGGCCTTAGGAATTGTCACGCTGCCATCAGCATTCTGGTTATTCTCCAGCACGGCCACCAGCGTACGGCCCACGGCTAAACCAGAACCATTTAAGGTATGCAATAACTCAGGCTTACCATTGGCATTACGGAATCGGGCCTGTAACCGACGCGCTTGGAATGCTTCACAATTAGACACTGAAGAAATTTCACGGTAGGTATTCTGCGCTGGCAACCAGACTTCGAGATCGTAGGTTTTGGCCGCGCCAAAACCCATATCGCCAGTACATAATGAGACGACGCGATAAGGCAATTCCAAGGCCTGCAAGATGGCTTCTGCATGGCCGACCATTTCCTCTAGCGCCTGATAGCTGGTGTCAGGATGCACAATCTGCACCATTTCTACCTTATCAAACTGGTGCTGGCGGATCATGCCCTTGGTATCACGGCCATAAGACCCGGCCTCTGAGCGGAAGCAAGGCGTATGTGCGGTTAATTTAATCGGCAAACTGTCCGCCGCTACAATCTCGTCGCGCACGGTATTGGTCAGTGTCACTTCAGAAGTGGGGATCAGGTACAGCTTGCTGTCATTATGCGGCGTCGCAAACAGGTCTTCTTCAAACTTGGGCAATTGACCAGTGCCGACCAAAGTTTCGCGGTTAACCATATAAGGCGTGTAGCACTCGGTGTAGCCATGCTTCTCGGTTTGCGTATCCAGCATAAACTGGGCAATGGCACGGTGCAATTTGGCAATCTGCCCTTTCATCAGCGTAAAGCGCGCACCTGACAATTTGGCACCAGTATCAAAATCCAGGCCCAGTGGCGCACCGACGTCAGCGTGGTCTTTGACTTCAAAGTCAAAGCTACGTGGTGTGCCCCAACGACGTGCTTCCACGTTCTGGCTTTCATCCTGGCCAACCGGCACGCTTTCGTGTGGCAAGTTAGGCACATTGAGCATCAGCGCCTGCATGCTGGCTTGAATATCATTCAACTGCGCTTCTGCTGCTTTCAACTCATCGCCCAAGCCCGCCACTTCAGCCAGAATGGCACTGGCGTCTTCGCCTTTAGACTTAGCAATGCCGATTTGTTTGGACGCTGCATTACGCTTGGCTTGCAGGTTTTCGGTGTTGGTCTGGATGATTTTACGCTGTGCTTCCAGTGCCTTGAACTCTTCGGCAGGGAACACAAACTTACGTGCTGCCAGACGGGCAACGACATTGTCCAAATCGTTTCTAAGCTGTTGAATATCTAACATTATTTTTTCGCTTTGCTATATAAGTATTGCTGATCAAGGTCTTTGAGGTGATTTAATTTTTCGCCTATTTTACCTTCCAATCCGCGTGGCGTGGGTTGGTAAAAAGGTTGTGGTTCTAAATCATCTGGAAAATATTGTTCGCCCGCGGCATAGGCGCCAGGCTCATTATGCGCATAACGATACTCTTTACCGTAATCGAGCGCTTTCATCAGTTTGGTTGGCGCGTTCCTGAGATGTAGCGGCACCGCGCGCGACTTGTCTTGCGCAACAAACGCTTTGGCTTGATTGTAGGCCATATAGCCAGCATTACTTTTGGCCGCCACGGCCAGGTAAATCACCGCTTGCGCGATGGCCAACTCGCCTTCCGGGCTGCCAAGGCGTTCAAATGTCAGTGCTGCATCGTTGGCAATCTGCATGGCACGCGGATCAGCTAAACCAATATCTTCCCAGGCCATGCGGATAATTCTGCGCGCAAGATACAACGGGTCTGCGCCGCCATCCAGCATGCGCATGAGCCAATATAACGCTGCATCCGGGTTCGATCCACGCACGGATTTGTGCAAGGCAGAAATCTGGTCGTAAAAAGCTTCGCCACCTTTGTCGAAACGGCGCATTTTGCTGGCCATGGTCGACTGTAAAAACGATTCATCAATCTCACTCACCTTGGCAGCCACGGCCCCGTTAAACAAGCCTTCGGCAAAGTTGAGCAAACGTCTGGCATCGCCATCAGCATAGGCCAGCACCTGTTCGGTGACAGATTCGGTCAATTGCACGTGGGGGGCCACTTTAAGCCGTGCGCGCTCTAACAGCTCGGCCAATTCTTCCTCAGTCAATGCATTGAGCACAAATACCTGGGCGCGACTCAGCAAGGCGCTATTCACTTCAAAAGAAGGGTTTTCAGTCGTGGCTCCAATAAAGGTAATCAGCCCGCTTTCAACAAACGGTAGAAAAGCATCCTGCTGGCCTTTGTTAAAGCGGTGCACTTCATCGACAAACAAAATGGTATTGCGGCCAGTTTGCTGCAAGGTCATCTCAGCCCGTTCAACGGCCTCACGGATATCTTTAATGCCAGACAACACGGCGGACAAAGGCACAAACTCAGCATCAGCGGTTTGTGCAATCAGGCGTGCCAAGGTGGTTTTACCC
The DNA here is from genome assembly GCF_015354445.1 of Methylophilus sp. QUAN. Classification (GTDB taxonomy): domain Bacteria; phylum Pseudomonadota; class Gammaproteobacteria; order Burkholderiales; family Methylophilaceae; genus Methylophilus. The sequence continues at coordinate 327,943 of NZ_JADKYT010000002.1, read as the reverse complement.
ACGCCCGGCGGGCCCCATAAAATCATGGAGGGCAGTTTGCCGGACTCGAAGGCGCGGCGCAGTGGTTTGCTTTCACCCAGCAAATGGGTTTGGCCAACCACTTCATCCAGCGTTTTTGGCCGTAATTGCTCGGCCAGCGGCACGGAGGAAGGGGTTTGTGGTTCAAACAGGGAGGACATGGTTGCTGTTGATGCGCAAGCGATTATTCGCCAACGACATCCACCCCTTTGGGAATCGAGAACAAGAACTGATTGGTGTTGAGGCTGGGATTCACTTCAACATTCGAAAAAACAATATGCGTGCTTTGACCAAACGCATCTACCAGGCGCATTTCGGCCAGTTTGCTATGGTCAAACGAAATAATTACCACCTGGAAGCCGCTGTCTTTTTGCTTGGGCTTGGCTTGTACGCGCTGCATGCCTTCAAAATCCAGCAACCGGGTCAGGCGAAAACTTTCTTCGACATTTGGCCCACCCGCCAGCAATGCGGCAGGACTGGTGCCCAACACTTTATCCACCGTGCGTACGGTCACTTGTTGCAAGTCGATATCAAACAGAAATACCTGGCGGCCATCGCTGATGATCTGCTGCTCATACGGTTTCTGATAGTCCCAACGGAATTTATTAGGCCGCTGTAACAACATGGTGCCGTTGACCTCTTGCAGCTTGCGCCCTTTTTGGTCAAACACGGTTTGCTTGAAATTGGCACGCATAGCCTGTGTGCTTTGATAAAACTGCTTCAAATCGTCCACACCATCGGCCAAGGCAGCGGTCATGACACTCCAACTGCACAATGCCAACAATGTTCTGGTGAATACTTTACTCATGGTCTCCTCCGGCCTTCACTAATACCTCACGGTTGCCATTGCTTTGCATGGCAGAGACCAGTCCGGCACGTTCCATATCCTCAATTAATCTGGCTGCACGGTTATAACCGATGCGCAGTTGACGTTGCACCGATGAAATCGACGCACGGCGTGTTTTTAACACAATCGCCACGGCTTCGTCATACAGAGGGTCTTTTTCACCACCAGCATCACTGCCACCAGGCAAGGCGTCAAGATCGCCGCCCTCAGTCTCATTGGTGAGAATACCTTCGATGTAGTTTGGTTCGCCCTGCGCCTTGAGGAAGTTAACTACATTGTGCACTTCACCATCGCTGACGAACGCACCGTGGATACGTTGCGGGTAACCGCTACCCGGTGGCAGATACAACATATCACCCTGCCCCAGCAAGGTTTCTGCGCCCATCTGGTCCAGAATCGTGCGTGAGTCAATTTTGCTGGATACCTGGAACGCAACACGCGTTGGCACGTTGGCTTTAATCAGGCCGGTAATCACATCCACCGAAGGACGTTGCGTGGCAAGCACCAGGTGGATACCAGACGCTCGCGCCTTCTGCGCCAGGCGTGCAATGAGCTCTTCTACCTTTTTGCCCACCACCATCATCAAGTCAGCCAATTCATCAATCATCACCACGATCAATGGCATTTCTTCCAATGGCTCTGGCTCATCCGGTGTTAAGCTGAAAGGATGCGGAATCGACACGCCCTGCTTTTTCGCTTCCTGGATTTTCTGGTTATAGCCTGCCAGATTACGCACACCCAGTGTGGACATGAGTTTGTAGCGACGTTCCATCTCGGCCACGCACCAGTTCAATGCGTTAGCCGCCTGGCGCATATCGGTCACCACAGGTGCCAGCAGATGCGGGATGCCTTCGTACACAGACAGTTCCAGCATTTTCGGGTCAATCAGAATCATGCGCACGCGGCTCGCTTCTGACTTATACAACAAGCTCAAAATCAGCGCGTTAATCGCCACCGACTTACCGGAACCGGTAGTACCTGCCACCAGCACATGTGGCATTTTCGCCAAGTCAGCCACAATGGGCTTACCGGCAATATCTTTACCCATGGCAATGGCCAACGGAGAATTCAAATCTGCATAGGCCTGGCTACCCATGATTTCAGACAGGGAGACAATCTGGCGTTTGGGGTTGGGGATTTCCAGGCCCATAAAACTCTTGCCTGGAATGGTTTCGACCACACGCACACTGATCACAGACAAGGCGCGCGCCAGATCTTTGGCCAGGTTGGTGATCTGGCTACCTTTAACACCAGGCGCAGGGTCCAGCTCATAACGCGTAATCACCGGCCCGGGCTGCGCGGTAACGACTTTGACTTCAATACCAAAGTCCATGAGTTTGCGCTCGATCAGGCGTGAGGTGAAATCCAGGGTTTCAGCAGATTGCAACTCAACCGACTGGTTAGGCACATCCAGTAAATGCAACGGCGGCAGGCCTTCCTGCTCGATGGCGGCAAATAACACTGCCTGCTTCTCTTTGACCACACGTTCGCTGGGTTCAATCACCACTTCCGGCACCGTAATTTCAACCGGCTTGCGGTCTTCAACCCGCTTGCGCTCGGCCTCAACAAACTCTTCGCGCGCCTGCAGTACCTGCTTACCGACTTTACGGTCTTGCCAGTCCTGGTATTTGAGCTGGCTCCACTGATAAAACTGGATCACCCACTCGCCCAATTGCTCGCTCATAGCAATCAGTGACCAGCTGGTAAACAGGCTGAAAGAGATGGCAAACAACACCAGCAACAGCATGGTAGAACCAGCAAAGCCAAACATATTGCGCAACAGATGATCAATACCGCTGCCAATCACGCCGCCTTGCTTGAGCGGAAAATCGGCTGGAAAACTGACCAGGTGACCGGACTCAAGCGCTGCTGACGCCAGTAGCATCAAGGCAAAACCGACACCATTCAACCACCAGTCATGTTTTTCAACCGGGTCCAGATGCAGGCGCTGGTACATCAGCCAGACCATGTAAAAAGCCAGCACCACAAACCACCATGAGGAGAAACCAAACAGGGAGAGGAAAATATCTGACACCCAGGCGCCCACAGTCCCACCCGCATTGTGGATGATGTCATGCTCGCCAATCGCATGTGTCCAACCTGGATCTTCATGCGAATAAGTCGCTAAAATCACAGCCAGAAACACGCCGAGTGCTGCCAGCGCAATCCACGACACCTCACGCAGCAACTTGGCATCACGTAGCTGTTTCTCCGTCGAAACTTTTTCCAGACGGACGTTAGCAACTTTTTTCTTATTAAAAAACAATATGTTGTCTCTTTCTCTGCAAGAGTGAACTTAAATGATTATAACAAAATCAAATTGCACACAGCCATTCTAGCTTTTAAAATACATTCCACGACAATAAGGAGACATCCATGGACATTGGTATCAATAACGAAGACCGTCACCAGATTGCTGACGGTTTATCAAAATTGCTGGCAGATACTTACACCCTGTATCTGAAAACGCACTACTTTCACTGGAACGTCACCGGGCCCATGTTCAACACCTTGCACCTGATGTTTGAAACCCAGTACACCGAGCTGGCACTGGCCGTAGACCTGGTGGCGGAGCGTATCCGCTCACTAGGTGTGTATGCCCCTGGCACTTACGCCCAGTTCTCCAAACTGACCTCGATTGATGAGACTGTGGATGTGCCCAAGGCAAATGACATGATCCGCGAACTGGTGGCGGGCCATGAAGCCGTCTGCCGTACGGCACGCAGCGTGTTCCCGGCGGCAGAAAAAGCCTCTGACGAAGCCACTTCTGACTTGCTGACCCAACGTTTGCAACTGCACGAGAAAACTGCCTGGATGCTGCGCAGCCTGCTGGAATAGTCTTCAACACTTTTCTTTTAAGGTGGGCATTTAAAAAAGAGTGCCCACCCCCATCTACATAAAAATAATTCACCCGACTGGAAATCTCATCATGGCAACAAAACATGCCCGTTTAATGATTCTTGGCTCAGGCCCTGCTGGTTATACCGCAGCGGTTTATGCTGCCCGTGCTAACCTCAACCCGGTGCTCATTACCGGCCTGGCCCAAGGTGGCCAGCTGATGACTACCACCGAGGTGGATAACTGGCCAGCCGATGCCAATGGCGTGATGGGCCCTGAACTGATGGCGCGCTTTCAACAGCATGCCGAGCGTTTTAATACCGAGATGATTTTTGACCATATCCACACCACGCATCTCAAAGAAAAACCTATCCGGTTGGTAGGTGATAACGGTGAATATACTTGTGATGCGCTAATTATCGCCACCGGTGCATCTGCCAAGTATTTAGGCCTGCCAAGTGAAGAAGCCTTTGCTGGTAAAGGCGTGTCTGCGTGTGCAACGTGCGATGGCTTCTTTTACCGCAACCAGGAAGTTGCCGTCATCGGCGGCGGCAATACGGCTGTGGAAGAAGCGCTGTATCTGGCCAATATTGCCAGCAAGGTCACGCTGGTTCATCGCCGCGATAAATTCAAGGCCGAAGCCATCCTGGTCGACAAACTGATGGACCGCGTCAAGGAAGGCAAGATCGCCCTGGAAACCTTCCATACATTGGATGAAGTATTGGGCGACAACACCGGTGTGACCGGCATGCGCCTGAAAGATGTCAACGCTGGCACGACCAAAGACATTGCGCTTAAAGGTGTGTTTATTGCGATTGGCCATCAGCCAAATACACAGATTTTTGAAGGCCAGCTAGAAATGGAAGGCGGTTATATTGTGACGCAAACCGGCCGTCAGGGTAATTTTACCGCCACCAATATTCCTGGTGTATTTGCTGCCGGTGACGTGCAAGACCATATCTACCGCCAGGCAGTGACCAGCGCTGGCACCGGTTGTATGGCGGCATTAGATGCCGAGCGTTATTTGACCAGCCTGGAGTAAATCCACAGGCGGGGCATGAAGAAGCGCACCCCGGTGCGCTTTTTTATTTTAAAATTGGCATATGTCACAAGAGTTACCGGACAACGATGAGGATGATATTTCACTGTTCCACGAAGCAGTGAAAGGCGCGCGCCCGGTGAAAACCAACCGCATTTCTCACGCGCCGAAAAAACCCAAGCCTATCCCACGTCAATTGATCAGGGACGAACAGCAGGCGCTGGTCGACTCACTCAGCGATCATTACATTCCAGCCCACGAACTCGAAAGCGGCGAAGAATTATTGTATTTGCGTGAAGGCCAATCCCCTATGGTGCTGAGCAAGCTGCGCCGTGGCCATTGGGTGGTACAAGCGCATATAGACCTGCACGGCCTGATCAGCGACGAAGCCCGTTTGTATGTTTCAGAGTTTATTGCCGACTGTAAAAAACGCGGCTTGCGCTGCGTGCGCATCGTGCATGGCAAAGGCCTGGGCTCCCGGAATAAGGAGCCGGTACTCAAACACAAATTACGTAACTGGCTGATGCAAAAAGATGAAGTGATTGCCTATGCGCAGGCACGCGCCACGGATGGCGGCAGCGGCGCAGTGATCGTGCTGCTTAAAGCATAATAAGCGTAATGCCATTCACTGGCATCGCGCTTATTCATCACACCTCATTACCAATATTGACGATGCTGGTGCGGCCCACGACCTCGCATCGCCGCCGGACGATAGCCAGGCGCTGGCATAGGTTGAATCTGCACCACATTCGGTCTGACTGACACGGCCACATCCAACACCGGGCCTGGGTCGCGGTCCATCATGGTTGAATATTGACGGCCCTGATATTCGTAATTCACCATATAACCTGTGGTCACCGTTTGCCACTGGTCTACCATCACACATTGCTCAATCGGGCGCGTGACAATGCGTTCGTTACCATAGGCATTCTGGTTACCGACACGGTCACCCACAATCGCACCGACACCGGCACCTACCGCAGCGGCGGCGATACGGCCGTTACCGCGACCGATGGTGCTGCCCAATAATCCACCGGCCACACCACCGACAATTGCGCCAGTATTGGATCGATTAGATTCATATACGCTTTCACGCACATATTCGGTGTGGCATTCCTGGCGTGGCTGGTTGATTTGCTGCACTTGCGGTGCGACCGACAGCACCCGCGCCCGGTCAATATATTCTGCATCGGCAAACGCTGCCTGGCTCGCTGCCATCATCACCATGCTGGATAAGATTAATTTACGCATGCTCGTTTTCCTCTCTTGAAGCACACTGCTCACTGCAGTTATCTCGTTAACGTGCATTCAATCATGAGAGATGACGCGGGGATGTATCAAAGCCTGGAGAATTTTGTATCCAGCCAGATACGAAGCTACTGGCCGCTATTAGCCAGTTTGAGCAATTCGCCGCGCTGCTGGATTTCGATGACGCCGCGCCCCATGGTCAACCAGCCTTTTTGCTCCAGGCGTTTCAACTGGCGGCTAATGACCTCACGCGCGGTACCCAACTCATCGGCAATTTGCTGGTGCGTGCGTTGAATGGTGTTATTACCCATATCGAGCAACCATTTGGCTAAACGCGCATCCAGCGTTTGAAAAGCAACCTCATCCAGCAACACGATCAAATCACTGATCAGCGCGCCATAGTTTTGCATCACATATTGCCGGAACACCGGCGAGTCAATCATCAGCTTATGAAAAGTCGTGTCCGGCACAATCACATCCTGGATTTCCTCTTCAACAATGGTCGAAGCCGGATACTGGCTATTGCCTAGCAAACAGGTCGTAGTGATGACACAGGTTTCACCGGCGCCGACGCGGTACAACACGATTTCGCGACCACTGGCCGACATCTTATAGACACGAGAGCGGCCTTTAAGCCGTAATACATAGCCGCCACAGTGGTCGCCTTCGCGATAACCGATGGTGCCAATAGGCGCCTCCACAATACGCGCATATTGCGTGAGCAGTTTTTTAGCCGTGTCTTCCAGCGCTTCCAGTTCTGGAAACAAGCTGATCCATGAAAGTGATTGCATCATCCCGATAATCCCCAGTGTTTTTATTGTGATTGTGAAGACCGTCGCAGCGGCGCCTCACTTTTAATTTGTGCGACAAACTTTACCATAGATTGATTTCAAATCATGCTCACGGTCAATCACTCAAGTGTTAAAGCGTACACAATCTGTGACAACAGGTTTATGATGGAATTTCAACGTATAAATGAAGTATAAAAATAAATGATGATTCTAGGGGTATTATGCAAACGTCGGATATTGCGGTGGATCTTTTTGACCAGTTAAGAGCTTCGGCCGATCAGGCCAGCCAGTTGATGAAAGCAATGGCGAACACTGATCGGTTGATGCTGCTATGTCAATTATCACAGGGCGAGAAATCGGTCAGCGAGCTGGAAACCAGGCTGAATTTAAGGCAACCCAGCCTGTCGCAACAATTAACGGTGTTACGCGAAGCGCAACTGGTGAGCACGCGGCGCGAAGGCAAAAATGTGTTTTACAGCATAGGCAGTCCAGCCGCCCTGGCGGTGATTCAGGTGCTACATCGCGAATTTTGCCAAAAGCAGGCGTTTTCCCAAAAGACAGACACCGCGCAACTCAAAAGCGCATAGGCACTTTAAACATAGATTTGAAAACGCAGGACATTAAAACATATGGATATTAAATCAATAGATCAACGCTACAGTGTCAGCGACCAGTTAACCGAATCTGATTTAGACACACTGGCCGCACAAGGCATCACACTGGTGGTGAATTTCAGGCCAGATGGCGAAGGTGGTGAATCGCAACCCACCAGCGCCACCCTCGCGGCAAAAGCAGCGAGCCTGGGCATCGCCTATGCACATATCCCAGTGGTGCCTAATCAGATTCAACCCGCACATGCGCAACAGTTACAGACATTATTGAGCGCACATCCCGGCCCAGTAGTGGGCTTTTGCCGCACGGGCAACCGGGCTAATCAAGTCTATCAACTGGCATCACAGGCACCAGCAGCAAGCAAACCCGCCTGTTGCAGCCAGCCCGCGACACAAGATGGCTTGATCAATAAAGTCAAAAGCTGGTTTAACGATTAAATAACAACAACGCAGAAAGCAAGATCAATCAATACCATGAGCACATCCAAATTCGACATTGTCATTGTAGGCGGCGGTGCCGCTGGCTGCGCCATCGCTGCCAGCCTGAAAAAACGCGCCCCAGCACTCAACATTGCCATCATAGAACCGTCTGACCAGCATTTTTACCAGCCTGCCTGGACACTGGTCGGTGCCGGTGAGTTTGATGCTCAAAAAACAGTGCGCGCCATGGCTGGCTGCATTCCCTCGGGCATCACCTGGTTGCAAGCCGCAGCGACCAAGTTCGAACCAGAACAAAAACAGGTCATTACCGACAAACTGGGCACGATTCAATATGCGCAATTAGTGGTTGCGGCTGGCTTGACGCTCAACTGGGCAGGCATCAAGGGCTTGCCAGAGACACTGGGCAAACACGGCGTGACCTCTAATTACCGCTTTGACCTGGCGCCCTACACCTGGCAACTGGTGCAACAATTGCAGTCAGGCAAAGCCCTGTTTACCCAACCACCAATGCCGATTAAATGTGCTGGCGCCCCACAAAAAGCCCTGTATTTATCCTGTGCAGAATGGCTGGGTAAAGGTCGTTTAGGCAACATTAAAGCCTCGTTCTACAGTGCGACACCGACCCTGTTTGGCGTGAAAGAATATATAGAGCCTTTAATGCAGTATATCCGTCGCTACCAGGTGGACTTGCATTTGAACAGCACGCTGGTCGAGGTCGATGGCCCGGGCAAAACAGCCTGGTTTAATATCAAGGATGCCGAAGGCAATATCAGCCGAGTCAGTGAGACGTTTGATTTGCTGCATGTGGTGCCACCACAGATTGCGCCGGACTTCATCAAGCAAAGCCCTCTGGCCAATGCCGATGGCTGGGTAGAGGTTGACCAGCACAGCCTGCAACATGTGCGCTATCCGGACATTTTCGGCGTTGGCGATTGCACCAACACGCCGAATGCTAAAACAGCCGCTGCGGCGCGAAAACAGGTTGTCATCGCTGCCGAGAACCTGCTGGCAGCGCGTGCCGGGCAAGCCCTGCCTTCACGTTATGATGGCTACGGCTCTTGCCCTCTGACGGTAGAAAAAGGCAAAATCATCCTGGCCGAATTTGGCTATGGCGGAAAAATCGTACCAACTTTGCCGTGGGACTCTACCAAACCACGCCGTAGCGCCTGGTTGCTCAAGAAATATGTGTTACCACCGCTTTACTGGCACCTGATGCTTAAGGGCCGTGAGTGGCTGGCGCGCTGCGGTGCCTGCGGTTAACGCCCTTTGCCTGCCATAAAAGCCTGTAGCCATTGCAAGGTAAGCGCGACGCCAAATCCGTTCACCTCGCTGGCCACGGCGCCCAGGCCATCTTTATGGCTGTAAGACGACAGATCAATATGGCACCAATCCACGTCGCTCTCAATAAATTTGCCTAAAAAGCGCGCCGCCAGCATATGGTCGGCATCGCTATCCATGGTGCACTGCTTGATATCAGCAATGTCACTATCCAGTTCGCTGTCGTAATCCTCAGCATAAGGGAAAGCCACCACGCGCTCACCACTGGCTGCGCCCGCCTCCACCATTTGCTGCGCCAACCCAGGCTGATTCGCGACGATCCCGCTCATACGTGAGCCCAACGCGGTTTGCATGCTACCTGTCAGCGTTGCATAATCAATCATCACATCGGGTTTGCCGCGGCTCGCCAGCGTTAAGGTATCCGCCAGCACCATCCGACCTTCGGCATCGGTGTGCACGATTTCAATCGTCATGCCATTCAGGGCAGTGATGACATCATTCTGTTTATAAGCATTGGGGCCAATATGGTTTTGCGCCAGGGCCAGCCAGCAATCGACATTGATTGGCAATTGCTGCGCACTGATGGCCTGTAACACCCCCACCGCCACCGCGCTGCCGTTCATATCCTGGTGCATGCCCTGCATATATTTGGCTGACTTTAAATTGTGGCCGCCGGTATCAAAACAAATGCCTTTGCCCACCAACGCCAGTGTTTTTCCGGCTTGTGGATGTCGGTAAGACAATTTAACGATGGCGGCGTCTTGTGGCTCAGAGCCTTGCGCAACAGCCACAAAGGCACCCGCACCTAATTGCCTGAGCGCATCGGTGTCCCATTCAGCATATTGCCAGCCTTTTTCACTGGCCATGGTTTGCAAACATTGCCGGTAAAGCGCGGGCGTCAACATATTGGGCGGCGTCATGGTCAATGCGCGGCATACCGTGTTCCCAGCGACCAGCGCAGTCACTTCTTCTTTCCAGTCGATATCTGCAACACCAAACACACCGATGTCACGCAACTTTTGGCTGGATGTTTTTTGTTTTAACACTGGCAGCGCCTGCGCATTCACCAGCGTGACATAGGCAGCCAAGCTGGCAAACAGGGATATCTGTTTCTTGGCAATCACTGCCAGTGCGATCCGTTCCGGATGCTCGGCCAAGAGTGGTTTGACTGCCGCACGCAGTGCCGTGGCCATGGTAAATGTAGGTGCCGTTGCGTCTAACTGGCACAGGCTAACCAATGCACCGTCTGCCAATTCCAGTGTCAGTGGCTTGTCTTTTAAATCTACCACGGTCATGCCGGCACGTTGCAACCGGCTTGCCAGGCCATCAGCAAATGGCACAGAGGACAGTAATTTTTCTTCAAACACGACCAGAATATGCCTGGCGTAGCCTGACAACAAGCTTGAATTCACTTCGGAAGTTTGGGACCACTCTATGCGCATATTGTTATAAAACACTCTTATATAAAACATTAAATAAACGTAGCAAATGTCTATGGACAAGCCTGTAATCAAGCAAGTCCAACACATGCAAAACTTGACCAAAAGCGCCAAAAAAGAGACACTTACAGTTGATAGCTAGGTTGCTGGGACTCATCCATAATATTCAGCAACGTGATACCATAAAAGCAGTATCCAATTTCGGAATCCCTTCTTGGTAATCAATACTTTCTCAGCGCTAGGCAAGGCCCAGTGCTTGATGCTAAGTGCTAGATTATACGCATAGCGACTTAAAACTCGGAGAATCCTCACGCATGGCAACGCATTCGCAAGCACACCTCAATGAAACAGACGCACAGGAAACGCAAGAATGGCTAGAAGCCCTCAGTGCCGTCATTGAGAATGAAGGGCCAGAGCGCGCCCACTTCCTGCTGGAAGCAATGATTGATCAGGCTCGCCGTTCCGGTGGCCATTTGCCTTACAAGGCAACCACCTCTTACGTTAACACCATCCCTACCCACTTGCAGGGCAAACTGCAAGGTGACCCGGAGATGGAACGCCGTGTACGTGCACTGATTCGCTGGAACGCGATTATGACCGTATTGCGCGCCAACGAAAAATCGCCAGGCATTGGCGGCCACATTGCCAGCTTCCAGTCAGCGGCAACGTTGTACGACGTTGGTTTTAACCATTTTTTCCGCGCGGCCAACGAAAGCTTTGGCGGCGACTGTATTTACTTCCAGGGTCACTCCTCCCCAGGCGTGTACGCACGTGCTTTCCTCGAAGGCCGTATCTCTGAAGAGCAAATGGACAACTTCCGCCAGGAAACCGGCGGCAATGGCTTATCCAGCTACCCACACCCTTGGCTGATGCCAGATTTCTGGCAGTTCCCAACCGTGTCCATGGGCCTGGGCCCATTGGCGGGTATCTACCAGGCACGCTTCCTCAAGTACCTGCATAACCGTGGTATCGCCGATACAGCTGACCGCAAGGTATGGGTATTCTGCGGTGACGGCGAGATGGACGAGCCAGAATCACAAGGCGCAATCTCACTGGCTGCACGTGAAGGCCTGGACAACCTGATTTTCGTCATCAACTGTAACTTGCAGCGTCTGGATGGCCCAGTACGTGGCAACGGCAAAATTATCCAGGAACTCGAATCCAACTTCCGCGGTGCGGGCTGGAACGCGATCAAGGTCATCTGGGGCTCCTACTGGGACCCGCTGCTGGCCATGGACAAAGACGGCATCCTGCGCAAGCGCATGGAAGAATGCGTGGATGGCGAATACCAGAACTTCAAGCAAAAAGGTGGCGCCTACACACGTGAGCACTTCTTTGGCAAATATCCTGAGCTGCGTGAAATGGTGGCGGCGATGTCCGATGCGGATATCTGGCGCCTGAACCGTGGTGGTCACGATCCGCACAAAGTATTTGCGGCTTACCAGTCTGCAGTGAACCATAAAGGCCAGCCGACCGTCATTTTGGCCAAAACAGTTAAAGGCTATGGCATGGGCGAAGCTGGCGAAGGTCAGAACACCACCCACCAGCAAAAGAGCATGGATATCGCGTCACTGAAGGCTTTCCGTGACCGTTTTGACCTGCCATTAACTGACGAACAAGTAGAAAACCTGTCTTACTACCGTCCGGCTGAAGACAGCCCGGAAATCAAGTACATGATGGAACGCCGGGCTGCGCTGGGTGGTTTTGTGCCTAGCCGCCGCCGTAAAGGTAACGAGCTGACCGTGCCTGAACTGTCTGCATTTGAAAACATGCTGGGCGCCACCGGTGAGCGTGAAATCTCTACCACCATGGCGTTCGTACGTATCCTGTCTACGCTGGTACGTGACAAGCAAGTCGGTAAATATGTGGTGCCTATCGTGCCGGATGAAGCGCGTACCTTCGGTATGGAAGGCATGTTCCGTCAATTGGGTATTTACTCTTCTGTCGGCCAACTGTATGAGCCACAAGACTCTGACCAGGTGATGTTCTATAAAGAATCACAAAGCGGCCAGATTCTCGAAGAAGGTATTAACGAAGCAGGCTCATTCGCTAGCTGGCTGGCAGCGGCGACGTCTTACAGCGTCACCGGCACGCAGATGATTCCGTTCTACATTTACTACTCCATGTTCGGCTTCCAGCGCATTGGCGACTTTGCCTGGGCTGCTGGCGATAGCCGTGCACGTGGCTTCCTGTTGGGTGCCACCGCAGGCCGTACCACTTTGAACGGTGAAGGTTTGCAGCACGAAGATGGCCATAGCCACCTGATGTCTGCGACGATTCCAAACTGCGTGTCTTATGACCCAACGTTTGCTTACGAGCTGGCTGTGATCATTCAGGAAGGCATGCGCCGCATGGTGCAAAACCAGGAAGATGTGTATTACTACATCACCCTGATGAACGAAAACTACACTCACCCAGCCATGCCGGAAGGCAGTGCCGAGGGTATCCTCAAAGGTATGTACAGCTTCAGCAAGTCCAAAGCTAAAGGTCCTAAGGTACAACTGATGGGTTCAGGCGTGATTCTGCGTGAAGTGATTGCCGCCGCCGAGTTGCTGGAAAAAGACTGGGGAGTGTCTGCCGACGTATGGAGCGTGACCAGCTTTACCGAGCTGCGCCGCGACGGGATTGATGCCGAGCGTCATAACCTGCTGAACCCGGAAGCCAAACCAAAACTGAGCTATGTCGCTCAAGCGCTGGCAAAAGCAGAAGGTCCGGTCATTGCCTCCACTGACTACATGCGTTCGTTTGCTGACCAGATCCACAACTATGTGCCTAACCGCTTTGTCGCCCTGGGCACCGATGGTTATGGCCGCTCAGACTCACGCGAAGCCTTGCGTAGCTTCTTTGAAGTTGATCGCTACTACGTGGTACTGGCTGCCTTGAAAGCACTGGCGGATGACGGCAAGCTGCCAGCAAGCAAAGCGACCGAAGCGATCAAAAAATATAATATCGACATTACTCGTGCCAACCCGGCCACGATCTAAGGTCACGACATAAGGAAAGTATAGAATATGTCTATCAAAGAAGTACTGGTGCCGGATATCGGCAACTTTGACAGCGTCGACGTCATTGAAGTCTTGGTCAGCGTAGGCGACACCGTCGCCAAGGAAGACTCACTGATTACCGTGGAGTCTGACAAAGCCTCCATGGACATCCCTTCCTCACTGGCAGGCGTAGTCAAGGAAATCCACATTAAAGTGGGTGATAAAACCAAGCAAGGTGCACTGATCCTGACGCTGGATACCGCAGGTGAAGCCGCGCCAGCAGAAAAAGTAGCCGCACAACCGACAGCCACCCCAGTGGTCGCGACAGTCACTGTAGACGAAGCCAAAGTGGCGATTCCTGAGCCTACCCGCCCTGTGGCTGAAGTCCCGCAAGTGATTCAGCCACAAGCCACGCCGAATCCGGTAGCGGCTAGCAGCGTAGGTAGCAGCGGTAAACTGGCGCACGCCAGCCCATCTGTACGCAAGTTTGCGCGTGAATTGGGCGTCAACCTGTCACTAGTGAAACCCACAGGTCCCAAAAACCGTATTGTACAAAGCGATGTACAAGCTTACGTCAAAGGTGAGTTGTCCAAGCCGCGTTCAGAAAATATGGGCGGCGGCTTAAGCACCTTGCCGATGCCAGTGATCGATTTCAGCCAGTTTGGCACGATCGAAACCAAGCCACTGTCACGCATCAAGAAACTGTCTGGGGCCAACCTGCACCGTAACTGGGTCACTGCCCCGCATGTGACGCAGTTCGATGAAGCCGATATTACGGACCTGGAAGACTTCCGTAAGTCCATGCTGGCCGAAGCAGAAAAACGTGGCGTAAAACTGACGCTGCTGGCTTTCCTGATGAAAGCCGTGGTCAATGCGCTGCGCACCTACCCTAACTTCAACGCGTCACTGTCCCCGGAAGGCGATAGCCTGATCCTCAAGCAGTATTACAACATTGGCTTCGCCTGCGATACGCCGGACGGCCTGGTAGTACCTGTGGTACGTGATGTGAACCAGAAAGACGTGATGGACATTGCGCGCGACCTGGCAGACCTGTCAGCCAAGGCCCGTGAACGCAAACTGAAGGTGGAAGAAATGCAAGGCGGCTGCTTTACCATTTCCAGCCTGGGCGGCATCGGTGGTACCATGTTCACGCCGATTATTAATTGCCCTGAAGTGGCAATTTTAGGTGTATCCCGCGCAGCCATGCAGCCAGTCTACAACAAAGACACCGGCGGCTTCGACCCACGCCTGATCATGCCATTGTCACTGTCATACGATCACCGCGTGATCGATGGTGCAGATGGCGCAAGATTCACCAGCCACCTGGGTGTGATGCTGAGTGATGTCAGAAGGTTGTTGCTCTAATCATCTGGGCGATGCAAAACAAAGGGCGCTTGAAGCGCCCTTTGTGTTTAGGTAATCTGGGTGTTTTAGATCATCTAACTGTTTTAGGTCATCAGTGCCTGCTGCATAAAATCTCCTGTGGCTATTCTTGCCTTATCCACCAACGGCCATTGATACAAGTAAATCCACACCGGTTCTAATACACTCCCATCCATGGCAAGAATGTGTGTTTTAACCCGTTGATATTCGGCAGGTTGCGCATGCTGAGTACCGCACTCCTCGTAATCATCCAGCACGGCCAGTACGGCTTGCGCATCCTTGAGACGGTAGACTTCACCAAAAACACGGTCATCAGCCTGATCAGAGGCAATCACGCCAGGATAATAGCTGATCTGATACATTTGTCCTTGGAACCAGCCACCAGTGACAAATTCGGCATGCGCAGCAAGGTAAGCCGCCATCGCGTTTTTATTCCCCTGACGCAAGGTGCCATAAACAAATAACAAATCAGGCATGATGATTAAAACAATGTGAGTTGTGGACTCTTCGATGACTGCCGCCAGGCATCCGGCACCTTGAATAAATCGGTGCGAAAACCCAGCCGTTCGCCTGACATGCCCAGCTTCTGACAACTGAGTTTGAAACGATGCGCAAGCAGATCGGCAAATACGCCTTCGCCACGCATACGCTGACCAAAGCCGCTTTGATAGGTTTTGCCGCCGCGGCTTTGTTTCACAATACTCATGACGTGGCTGGCTTTAAGCGGAAAATACTGTTGCAGCCATTGCTCAAACAAATCACTTAACTCATGCGGTAGGCGTAAAAATACATAACCGGCTTTTCTGGCACCAGCCTCATGCGCTTGTCGCAGAATCTGCTCCATATCGCAATCAGTTAATGCCGGAATTACAGGGGCTACCATGACACCGGTCGGGATTCCCGCCTCGCTCAAACGGCGCAACGTTTCAAAGCGGCGTTCTGGTGCGGCCGCACGCGGCTCTAAGCGGCGCGCAATTTGCCTATCCAGTGTGGTGATACTCAGGTAAATACTGGCCAAGCCTTTGGCAGCCATAGGCGCGATCAAATCGATATCCCGCTCGACCAGCGACGATTTGGTCACCAGGCTAAATGGATGATTCGCTTCAGCCAATACCTGAATGACTTTTCGCGTTAACTGGTATTCTCGCTCTATGGGCTGGTAGCTATCGGTATTCATCCCTAATGCAATCGGCCCACATTGATACCTGGCATGTGCCAGCTCTTTCTTGAGTAACTCAGCTGCATCGGCTTTCATCAACAAACGAGACTCAAAGTCGAGCCCAGGCGACAAGCCTAAATAAGCATGCGTAGGACGTGCATAGCAGTAGATACAGCCATGCTCGCAGCCGCGGTAATGGTTGAGGGTACGGTCAAAAGGCAGGTCGGGAGACTGGATATAATTGATGACGGTTTTCGCCGCATCCAGCATGACTTCGGTACGCAAGGCCGGGGCGTCTTCATCCAGGCTACCCCAGCCATCATCAATGGCTTGCCGCGTGTGTGGATCAAAGCGGCTCACCTGGTTGCTGTGCGCCGCCCGTCCCTTGTAAAGCAGGGGCTTTTCAATAATAGAAGGAGATGGCTCCCCTTCTGCTTCTACTTGCGTTCTGATATCCATTGACATGCCAGCGCACTCCAGTACGGTAGCGATTGCAAGGCCAGCATGGACACCCATAATTGTGCATCCAGGTTGCTGAAACCGCGCGCATACAGCATGGCGGCGGCACAAAGCAGCAAGGAAATCAGAATCGTCAGCTCTTCTTTAATCGGTGCAATCAGCTGCCAACTGCTGAGTTTAGCTTTCGTTTTATTCGTTACCACAAACACGCCAGCCTTGTGCGTCAAGCCACTGATGATGCCTCTGGCAATTGCATGCGACAAGCCCAAACTGGCCAGCGACGCGCCAAAAATATCCATCCAGCTGCAATGCATGGTTTTGCGGTACAGCACCGGCCCCAGGATCGCCTTGATCGCCAGGAAGCACAGAATAGGCACAATCATCACCACCACTGGCAAACTGAAGTATTTAGGGAACGCCAGCATGGCAATGGTCCAGCCGATAGAACCGATGGTGAACAACAGTTGCAACGCTTCTCCGAACCAGCCAAACCAGCCAGTGAGGAAGTGATAGCGCTGGCTAAAGTCCAATGTTGATTTGCCTATGAGCTTGGGCATATGGTGCTTGAGGATTTGCATGGCCCCAAACGCCCAACGGTTACGCTGCGACTTGAGTGCTTTGAAGTTGGCGGGTGTCAGGCCACGACCAAAAGTCTCATCGATGTACCGTAGCTCCATTTTGTTTTCAAGCAGACGTAAACCGAGCTCGGTATCCTCACAAATACACCATTCCGACCAACCACCAAAGCCTTTCAAAGACGCTGCACGAATCAAGGTCATGGTACCGTGTTGAATCAACGCATTGCGCTCATGCCTGTGATGCATGCCAATACGGAAAAAGCCTTCAAACTCCCAGTTACACATGCGATGGAAGAAATGATTTTCCCACTCACGGTGCGCTTGTGGCGCTTGTACCACCGCTACTTGAGATTCCTGGAAGTGTGGCACCAGGTCAGACAGCCAGTCCGGTGTCACCACGTAATCGGCATCCACCACGCCCACCACCTGCGCATCAGGATGTGTTTTCTCCAGCGCAAAATTCAATGCACCGGCTTTAAAGCCTGGCCAGGAAGGCAAATGGTAGAAATGGAAATTATCCGGCATGGTCGCCATATAAGTTTCCAGTGGTTTCCACTTAGCTTCATCTTTGGTGTTGTTGTCCACCACAATCACTTCGTAATGCGTGTAGTTAAGATTGCGCAAACTATCAATCGTGGCAATCACCATTTCCGGTGGCTCGTTGTAGCACGCCAGATGAATAGAGACAAACAACTCCTGGTCGGCTGGCAATGGGGTTGCACGCTTGAACAGCCGGCGCCAGGCAGGTTTAAACATCACCTCGCTAAACTCGGCGGCATAAATCATCAGCACCATAGAGGTCAATGCAATACCCAGGATCAGGCCGATGAGCACCACAAAATCACGCAGGGTGTAGTAGTAATCGCCAGGCAGGTTCCAGGCAATGGTGAGTGTGGTAATACAGGCCTGGAACAGCACGGCCATCGACAAGACACCGCCTATGCCCCAGTGTTTAAAGCGCCATGCAATTAACATCAGTGGAATAAAGGCCAGCAAGCTAGACCAGGTCGCTTTCGCAATCCAGCGCGTACTCGGTGGCACCGCATCTTGCAGCGAATATTTCTGGTGACGGTCGGCGTTATACATGCCCCAATACGCCCCCGCCCAACCTTCCAGCGCGACTTTCCAAGGCTGGTCAAAGGCTTCCATCAGGTAAAAGTCGAGGTCTTCAATCGAGTTACGCGCTAAAAACTCGCGAATAAAGCGCGCCTGGTTGACTTCACTGGCGACAGAAGCACCAATCGCCGGTCCGCGGCTAGGCCAGCCCACCTCGGTAATCACGATCTTTTTGCGTGGATAGGCTTGCATGAGCTGGTTGTAACGCTCAATCGTGTATTGCACGGCTTTTTCCACCGGCACACCTTCGTGGTATGGCAGCAAATGCACGGCGATATAATCTACATGCTTGACGAGTTCCGGGTGCTTGAGCCAGACATGCCAAGGCTCTGCGGTTGATACCGGCACATTGCTGTGCTCACGGACAAAATCCAGGTAGCCGATCAGGGACTGTACTGGCAAATCGTTACGCAATAAAGATTCGTTACCGACAATCACGCGGTCAATATTGCTGTAGTTTTCCAGTTTTTCCAGCAACGCAGAGATCTCGCGGGTATTTTTCTGGTTGTCGGTATCAATCCAGGCCCCCGCAATCACGTTCATATTGCGTCTGGCCGCCAGCGGCACGACTTCATTCAAGTCAAGCGATGAATACATGCGGATATGACGTGTGTGCTTATGCATCAGATCCAAGTCTTGTGCCAGCTCGGCCGTATTTGGATGCTGCCCATCCAACGGGCTTTGATTGGCGCGATAGCCAGAATAGGCAAATCCATTCACCGTAGGTTTCACGCTAATCAGCGGCAACGCACGGTTAGCCAGCGCCCAAAGGCCGAAATGCAGCGCCGAGAACAGGATGGCAAACACCAACCCGGGTACCAGTTTTTTAAACCAAGAAACGATCACTTCTCACTCTTTCCATCATGTCTGATGTATTTATTTAAATTTTTATTGGCTAAGTTGCAGGCTTCTGGCAGGCAGCAAAAACAGCGCCCAGCCACATGCGGCACACCACCACCAGGCAATCACATTGCCAGGCTCTGACATGGCCACCGCAATCGCCATCGTGGCCGCAAGCACCAGCATCACCGTTGTCAGCCAAATACCCACCGCAGGCAAGGCTGACTGGGCTCCGGCACGCAAAGGCGTGGTGATGATTGAAATAGCAACAGTCACCAATGGCAAAGCAACCAGGATCAGCGGAAAATCAAGATAACGCCCATTAATCGCCAGACCGGCACTGGTCAGCAAAAATGCCAGCGCCAATAAGCGCAGCAGTGATTGCTCTGCGCAAGGCTTGGTGCCTAAATCCAGCCATTGCCGTAACTGCATCAGCACTAATGTCCAACCCAGCAATACCAGGCCACCCAACATGGCATACTCACCACTATTGCGCGCAGCCAGCTGCACATAACCCACCTGCAAATAGGCGTGCAAGCCGACTACACCGCCAGTCAACGCCAGCAACAACATTTGGTTTACAGGGACGCGTTTATATTGTCCCCAGGCGACCGCGGCCACAGCAAGCAGCAACGCAAACAAATAAGGTTTAAAGCCATCGGCACGTTCTGCCACAGGGCCTTGCAAGTTAAATTTAGGCTGCAAATCGGTATCCAGCACGCCCCAATAACCACCAACCGTGCCTTCCAGCTCACGCTTCCATGGCTGATCAACCGCTTCAATCACGTTGTATTGCCAATGATTTACGTGCGCCGCTTGTAAAAACTCACGCATGTAACGTGCCTGGTTGATCGCACTCGGCTTGGACCAGAAGCGTTGGCGTCCTTGTGATGGCCAGCCGGTCTCACCAATCAGAATCGGCTTTTTAAATACTGTGCCCAAATGCCCCATGACAGATGCCGTATGCGCGACGGCCTGCTCAATCGCCACCGGCTTGTCTTCCCAATAAGGCAAAATATGCACAGTCACAAAGTCGACATCCTGCTCCAGCGTCGGATGCTTGAGCCAAAACTCCCAGACATCTGCATAAGTAATGGGCGCCTTGGTATTCGCTTTGGTCCATTGCAGATATTCATGCATTTTCGGCTCGGTTTGTTCACCGCGCAGCAACACTTCATTACCGACCACCAGGCCACGCACGGTATCGGGGTATTGGTTAGCCTGTTGCACTGCCAATTGCAATTCAGACTGGTTGAGCGCATCCACCCAGCCGATCCAGACACCTAGAATGACCTTCATGCCCAATTTTTGCGCCGCTTTTGGCACATAATCCAGCCCCTGGCCAACCGAATAGGTGCGCACGCAGCGCGTGACTTTAGATAGCGCCTGTAAGTCTTGCTCAATCTGCAGCGGATCGACAAAACTATCTTTAATCGTCGGGTTCATGCCAGGTTTGTAATACGGCGCATAAGAAACGCATTGCAAGGGCAGCGCCTCTGCGGCCACTTCTACCAGCGCTTGCGGCTGTTGCAAGCGCCAGAGATAGAAAATCGACCCTATCAGGAACAGGGCTAGCCAGACAACTGGTGAAATTCGAGATAACAAACGCTGCAACATGATCCCCTGAAACGGAATTCCTTAAAAAATAGCTTGCATTCTCTCACAAATACCCCCGGGATGCGTCCTACAAACCCTGATAAAACCTCAGAAATATTCCAAAAGAGACTTGGTAAATTAGGCAATTCGACTTATGATGAAACGTATTCAAAAGTCAGGTTAAAAACCCTGGCTTTTAAACAATTTCACGCCAAAAATAACCATCTCAGAAGTCATATGAACGTTAAATCCTGCTTGACCACACTCGTGTTGCTCTCATCCTTTTCCGTGCCGGCATTTGCTGCGCCTGTTGCCAGCCTGGACTACAGCGGTGAATACCTCTGCAAAGGCAACAACGTCACCGTCGGTGACTATGAAGTGACCATTTATTTGAAAAAAAATCGACGCAACAGCACGTCTCAAGTGTCTGTATACGACCTGGCAACACACACGGAAAACAAGCAAAGCTACACAGGTCAAGCCATTACACGTGGCAAGCAACTGGCCATGACATTTAAACTGTCTGATGCCAAATATGCCGAGTTCTCCACTGGCATGGGCCAATTCACCAAGGTCGGCAAAAATGGCTGGACCTTCAAAAACGATTATTACGAACCAGATGACACAGGCGGCAACTACGGTCATGAAACCTGCACAATGAGACCAGTGCCAGCCACACACCCTGCGAGCAGCGCGACTAGCAGACATTAGTCTGTATAGACAGCCCCAAAGTGATCTTGTTCTTTTGGTGATAAAATAGCAAAACTAATCGGAATATAAGGTTTTCATGAGTCAAATGGTTGAAATATTGGTGCCGGATATCGGCAATTTTGACAGCGTCGATGTCATCGAAGTGCTGGTGGCCGTGGGTGACACCATCGCCAAAGAGGATTCTCTGATCACGGTAGAATCTGATAAAGCCTCGATGGACATCCCCTCCTCACATGCAGGTGTCGTTAAAGAGCTCAAGGTTTCAGTTGGTGACAAGGTCGCCAAAGGCAGCCTGATTTTAGTGGTAGAAAGTGCCCAGGCCGCGACGGCTGAGTCCAACCCTGCCGCTGCTGTTGAAGCCACTGCCCCGACAGCCCAAACAACCGCACCAACAGCCCCGGCGCCAGCAGCTGCAACAGGCAATAATGACGTAAGCTGTCAGGTCATGGTGCTAGGCTCAGGCCCTGGCGGCTATACCGCAGCCTTCCGTGCCGCAGATTTAGGCTTGAAAGTCGTGCTGGTTGAGCGTTATCCAACCCTGGGCGGTGTTTGCCTGAACGTGGGTTGCATCCCGTCCAAAGCGCTGTTGCATACAGCCAAAGTCATTACCGAAGCCGAAGAAACCGAGCATCACGGCCTCAGTTTCGGAAAACCGAATATCGACCTCGACAAACTGCGCAGCTGGAAAGCCAACGACGTGGTCGGCAAGCTGACCGGTGGCTTGGCACAAATGGCCAAAGCGCGTGGCGTCACTGTCGTGAGTGGGGTCGGCAAGTTCACTAGCCCTAACCAGATTGCCGTGACTGCGGCTGACGGTAAAGTCACCCTGGTTGGCTTTGAAAACGCGATTATCGCAGCCGGTTCACAAGCGACTAAATTCCCTGGCGCGCCAGAAGACGAGCGCATTATGGACTCGACAGGCGCACTCGCATTGGCTGATATTCCGAAACGTATGCTGGTCATTGGTGGCGGCATTATCGGCCTGGAAATGGGTACGGTATATGATGCGCTGGGCACCAAAGTCAGCGTCGTCGAATTTATGGATGGCCTGATTCCAGGGGCAGACCGCGACCTGATCCGCCCCTTGCAAAAGCGTATGGAAAAACGCTTTGAAAGCATCTTGGTTTCAACCAAAGTATCCAAGCTGGAAGCCAAGGCTGATGGCATTTACGTCGATTTTGAAGGTGCTAACGCGCCGAAAGAAACACAGAAATACGACCGCGTCTTGGTGTCCATTGGCCGCCGTCCGAACGGTAAAAACATAGGTGCAGAGAATGCAGGTGTGATTGTGGATGACCGTGGCTTTATTGCAGTCGACAAACAAATGCGTACCAATGTGCCGAATATTTTTGCCATCGGTGACATTGTCGGCCAACCCATGCTGGCACACAAAGCAACCCATGAAGCCAAAGTAGCTGCTGAAGTTATTGCTGGTCATAAAGTTGAGTTTGTCGCCAACGTGATTCCTTCTGTTGCTTACACCGATCCTGAAATCGCCTGGGTGGGCTTAACCGAAACAGAAGCCAAGGCCAAAGGCATAGAGATCGAGAAAGCCAGCTTCCCGTGGGCAGCCAGCGGCCGCGCATTATCGATTGCCCGCACCGAAGGTGCCACCAAGCTGATTTTTGATAAAGACACGCATCGTGTCATTGGCGCTGGCATTGTCGGCATCAACGCCGGTGAATTGCTGGCTGAAGCTGTGCTGGCGATTGAAATGGGCGCAGACGCGCATGACCTGGGCCTGACCATTCACGCCCACCCTACGCTGTCTGAAACTGTTTGCTTTGCCGCAGAGCTTAAAGAAGGCACCATTACCGATATGTTGCCGCCGAAAAAGCGTTAAGTTTGAGATTGCGCAGTACAACAAAAAGCCCGCTAAATGCGGGCTTTTTGTTAAGTCTAATAACAACCAAGGTTAGTTATTCTACTCAAATTACTTTTGACGACGACGGCCGCGTGCGACAACTAACGTTGCCAAGCCCATAGACATTAAAGCAATGCTTTCTGGCTCAGGTACGGCCCCAACTCGCCACACATAGTTAGTTGCATTGAAGCCATCAGTGACATAAGCTGAATAAGCAGAGAAGAAACAGTCCGTACCAGCGCTTTCACAACCGTTATAACCCAGACCTGTTGAATCTAGTTTGTAATTCTGGGCAAACTCTTTACCCGCATGATCACCCCAACCATCGTACCAGGCAGTAAAGGTAATGGTGCTGGCATCTAAAGAAGCATTGGTAGAAATCACATAGTCTGAAGCAGTACCACCAAACAGCAACGCTGCGGCATCCAAACCTGAGTAAACCTCTGGATTAGTTGTCCAATGTGGCGCTGAACCGCCGCCATTTGTATCAAATGATCCTACATAGGTATAAGTAACAGCCCCTGCATGGGTCGAAACCAACATTGCTGCAGCAACTAATAAGTTTTTTAACATACCCCACTCCCTTTAAATTATATTGATATAAAATTAACATAACATAAATTATGTTGTGGGACTTTAACAGCCCGACAAGTAAAGATCAATAGCCCGTTAGGAGCTCTGCAAAAGTGGGGGAATGCATCACTGACAGGAGATTTCTTTGAGCACCGTATCCGGGAAATGTGAGCGGGATTTTTGCAAGCTGGCGAATTGTTGTGGTGACACTTGCTGTAGTTTGATGACCGCCTGCCCGCCATTGCGTGTCGCCTTGATCAGTAACTTCACGCCTTTGTTTTTCAAGTCGGCCATGAGCTTATCTGCCAGTTTTTCGTCACGGAATACGCCAAACGAAATCGCGTTACGCCACTTGGGATCATCCTGCACAATAAAAAAGTCTTCAACGCCCAGTTTGCGCAATTCATCTGCCTTGGTCTGCGCGGCTTCGGCCGTCGCCAGGGGCGGTTTATAAATCCAGTAGCGCACACTCTCCTGGCCGGTGCTGGTCATATTGGTTTGCGTTTTTATGTTAATTTGCTGCGCCAAACTGGCGGCTTCAGTCACCCGCGCCATATTAAAACCACTCCACTCGTAACACGCGGTCTGGACTGCTGCATGTGTTTCGGCTGGCTTAGCTGCAGGTGCTTTCTCCGCAGCTGTTTTTTCAGTAGGCTTAGGTTCAACCGGCTTTACGTCACTGGTCTTGTTTTCAGGGGCCTTATTTTCCGGAGCTACAACTTCTGTTTTAGACACATTAGGTGTCATGGCAGATGAGTTGCTAGCCGCCTCAGGCGCTGAAACAGGCTCGGGCGTAAGTGCGACGACTGCCACAGTGCGCTTAGGATAAGACGCCAGCGCCTGCGCATTGAGTAATTTTATTTGTTCGGGATGTAGCTCAGGTTTAAGGCTGCTAACTGCGGACAACGATGCGTCATGCTTGAAATAAGCAAACACGGCCACGTTGGCTAACAGCAATACCCAGAATAGTCTTTTCATTGTTGTGCGCTTTTCATTCGTCTGTATTCTCAGCCAGGCAGGCCAACCCCTTTAAAACCAGATTATCCACAATAATCGCCTGCGCTGACAATGTGTCCGGCAAATATCTATGCAATAACTGTGCATCACCGCCAGTGAGTATCAATAACGGCGTTGCGTCGACCATTGCCAACATTCGCTCAAACTGCGCCGCCACTGAAGCGGCAAGTGCCTGCACACAGCCCAGCCACATAGCCTGCTGGCTGTCTTGCGCAAAACCTGGTAGCGCAGCCTGCTCAAGTGGGTATGCATAGTCCAGTTGCGCCGCACCTTGTTGCAAACTCTGCCACATCAAATGCAAACCCGGTTGTATGGTGCCACCAGCAAACCTGGCCCCAGCCTTGCTCACCATGAGGGCATCTATGGTCAACGCCGTGCCGGCAGTGACTACCAGCGCTGACTGACCAAATTGCCGCCAAGCAGCAAGCACACTGCACCAGCGGTCACTCCCCAGCTGCGATGGTTGCTTATAGCTATTTTTCACCTCTAACGCAGTCGCTGCGGATTGCACCAGTTGTAATTTATCGTCAAGGTCAGGCAATGCCTGCATCCAGCCACTACCAGCCACATTGCTTAACCAAACCTGCTCTGCCTGCGCGATCGCCTGCAATAATCGCGCTGCCTCAGCATCACCGTGTAGCCACTGTTGATAATCTAAAGCATGCACCTGCCACGCTGTAGATGCATGCAATGAATCCTGCGGCCACCATGCCCATTTGATGCGTGTGTTGCCTGCATCAATCAATAATTTCATGCAGCACTCCGCACGCTGATTTCACCTGCATTAAACCGCTGCTGGCCAGCCGCAGTCTCGACCAGCAAACTACCCTCTTCGGCCACACCCAGCACCTGGCCAGGAACCGTCTGGCCATTGGCCAGCAACAAATTGACCGGCTGATGGTGAAACGCATGCACGGCTGTCCACTCGTGTTGAAAATAGGCAAAGCCTTGTTCGGCAAACTGATTTAAGTGAATGGCAAGCTGGCTGAGGCAGCGGCCGAGTAAGACATTCGGGTCCAAGGCCTGTGCAGACAAGGCATTCAGGCCTAATACCGGCTGATCAATATTTTGCCGCATCTCAGATGCGATCTCGAGGTTCAGCCCAATACCAATCACGGCAGCACTCGGCCCTTCCATATCGCCTTGCAGCTCGATCAAAATCCCGCCCAACTTGTGCCATTGTCCTTGATGCTGTACCAGCAAATCATTTGGCCACTTTAACTGTATCTCCGCCAGGCCCAGGGAGTGCAAGGCACGCACCAGCGCCAGGCCAACTACCAGGCTGAGGCCAGACAAACCTGCAGCTCCACACTGAAAGCGCCACAACAGCGAAAAAGTCAGGCTACCCCCCAACTGTGACAACCAGCTCCGGCCACGGCGCCCGCGTCCCGCAGTCTGGATATGAGCAGCGACGCAAGTGCCATGCGCAATTCCCCGCGCACTTTCCTGCATGAGGTAGCGGTTGGTCGAATCCACCTGCGCCAGCACTTGCACATGAAACCAAGAGGCATATTCACCGCAAGCCTGCACAATGGCATCCACATCCAGCAAAGTCACAGCCTTGGGCAGTCGATAACCACGTCCGCGCACGGAGAATACGGTAATCCCCAACGCTTCTACAGATTGAATGGCGTTATAAACCGTCGCCCGCGTCACGCCAAAGCGTTGCGCCAGCGCTTCACCAGAGTGAAACTTGCCATCGGCCAGCACGGCCAATATCGGGAATGCCAGTTTGTTCATCGAATGACTGTTTTAAGTGCATCAAGGGCTTTAATCATAGCCCGCAGTGTAGCATACCCGCTTGGCGCCACTGGTCAATCAAGGCTTGAAATACTGCGCATTAAGCGTTTTGGGGCGCAGCATGAAGCGTGTAAAATAGACATACTTTAGAAACCTCAAGAACCGCCATGTCGACAGAAAAAGAACCGATTCCAGCCGCCTCCAACTTTATCCGTGCCGTGATTGATAAAGACCTCGCAGAAAACAAATATGCGAGCAAAAAATGGGCGGGCTCGCCCGGTGATGCAAAACATCAGGCCAGCGGCCAGGTAGATTTTGCCAAAATCCGCACACGTTTTCCGCCCGAGCCTAACGGTTACCTGCATATTGGTCACGCCAAATCGATCTTTTTAAACTTTGGCCTGGCGCGTGATTACAACGGCGTCTGCCACTTGCGTTTTGACGATACCAATCCTGAGAAGGAAAGCCAGGAGTATGTAGACAGCATCTCTGACATGGTGCAATGGCTGGGCTTTGGCTGGGATAACAGCACGCCTAGCGGCGCTAAAGAAAACAACCTGTACTTCGCTTCTGACTATTTCGATGTCATGTACCAGGCAGCAGAAGCACTGATCCAGCATGGCCATGCGTATGTTGACGAGCAAACAGCCGATGAAGTGCGTATCAACCGCGGCACATTGACCGAGCCTGGCAAGGACTCGCCTTTCCGCAACCGCAGTGTTGAAGACAACCTGCGTATTTTCCGTGAAATGCGGGATGGCAAGCACGCTGATGGCAGCATGTTGTTGCGCGCCAAAATTGACATGGCGTCACCTAATATCAATATGCGCGACCCGGCCATTTACCGCATCCGCCGTGCGCATCACCACAATACTGGTGACCAATGGTGCATTTACCCGATGTACACCTTCGCCCACCCGATTGAAGATGCGCTGGAGCAAATTACACACTCCATCTGTACGCTGGAGTTTGAAGACCAGCGCCCGTTCTACGACTGGCTGATGGCAAGACTGGTTGAAGCTGGCTTGCTGGCAAACCCGGTACCTTATCAATATGAGTTTGCGCGCCTGAACTTAACTTATGTCGTGCTCTCCAAACGTAAACTGATTCAATTAGTGGAAGAAAAACATGTGAGTGGCTGGGATGACCCTCGCCTGCCAACGTTAGCGGGCGCGCGCCGCCGTGGCTATACACCAGAAGGGTTCAAGCTGTTTACGGATCGCATCGGTGTTTCCAAGGCTGACTCCTGGATTGATTACAGCATCCTTGAAGACTGCATGCGCGAAGTGCTCAACGAATCCGCACCACGCAAAATCGGCGTGCTCGACCCGATCAAACTGGTCATTGATAACTACCCGGAAGGTCAAGACGAGGATTGCTACGCACCTAACCATCCGCAAAAACCGGACTTAGGTAAGCGCGTGGTTAAACTGTCGAAAGAGTTGTGGATTGAGCGTGAAGACTTTATGGAAGAACCCAGCAAAGGTTACTTCCGCCTGTTCCCTGGCAATATGGTGCGCCTGCGCTACGGCTATGTCGTCAAATGCCTTGGCTGTGAAAAAGACGCCGCTGGCAACGTCACCACCGTGCATTGCGAATACCTGCCAGACACCAAATCCGGCACACCAGGCTCAGACAGCGTCAAGGTCAAAGGCAATATTCACTGGGTGAGCGCTGCACATGCTTACACCGCCGAAATCCGCCTGTATGACCGCCTGTTTAAAGACGCCCACCCAGGTAGCGGCGACAGAGACTTCTTGGATGATATCAACCCAAACTCAGTCACAACGATTACTGCACAATTGGAACAAGGTGCGCAAGACGCGCAAGCAGGCGACATTTACCAGTTTGAGCGCCATGGCTATTTTGTAGCAGACCGTAAAGATAGCGTGGCTGGCAAACCGGTATTTAACAGAACGGTGACATTGAAAGATAACTGGCAGAAATAAGCATTGTGATGCAATCAGTAGACCTCGCAAAAGCCTTTCGACTGCTCAATCACGGCCCGACCACCCTGATTACCTCTGCCCATGCTGACCAGCGCAATATCATGGCGGCGGCCTGGGTGTGTGCCCTGGACTTTAACCCGGCAAAAGTCACGGTAGTGATTGATCGTAATACCTATACGCGTGAGTTGATGGAGGCAGAAGGTACGTTTGCCATTAACCTGCCCTGTGTGCAACAGATTGAGATGGTGAAACAAGTAGGTGCGATCAGTGGCCGCGATTTGCCTGGCACAGACAAGTTTGCTGAATACGGCATAGCAACATTTGCTGCACACAAAATCAGTGCACCATTAGTAGAAGGCTGTGAGGGATGGCTGGAATGCAAAATCATCCCGGAGCCACACAACCAGAACACTTACGATTTATTTATTGCCGAAGTCGTGGCAGCGCATGCCGACGAACGTGTGTTTTCGGATGGCCGCTGGCACTTTGATGGCCACGATGAATTGCGCACGGTGCACCATATTGCCGGTGGTGTTTTCTTTGCCACCGGACAATCCTGTTGATTGCAGCCCGGTAACACAATCAAGCCCTGTGGACCTCACAGGGCTTTTTTATTGCCTGCTTGTTAATGAAAAATTTGAAACTTTCCCTTTTGCATTGATGTCAATTTAATAACCTGTAGTTAAAACAGGGGTATTTACAGGCCCGATATCCCGCATATTTCCGTCACGGAACACGCTGATGCGAACAGCATCTTTCAATCATATGGGAACTAAAATGTTTTCCATGCATGCCATTTCATGAATTGTGGTTGCAATACAGGCCTGCGTTTTTACGATTGCTCAACCACGCTCATGACTGAGTGGAGGAGCCATGCGTTTAAATACATCCGAACCATCAGATCAGTTATATGTGTTATTGATTAGCGTACACGGCCTGATTCGTGGCGAACAGCTTGAATTAGGTGTGGATGCCGATACCGGCGGCCAGTGCACCTATGTGCTGGACTTAGCCAAAGCACTGGCTGAACATCCAGCAGTGGGCAAGGTAGATTTAATGACGCGCCTGATTGAAGATCCAGACGTGGCTGCCAACTATGCGCAGGCGGAAGAAAAACTCAGCCACAACGCACGCATTATCCGATTTCCGTGTGGCCCCAAACGCTATATGCGCAAGGAAACCTTGTGGCCGCACCTGGACCAGATGGTGGATCGCTGCCTGCATTATTTACGCCAGCAAGGTCGCTTGCCGGACGTGATTCACTCGCATTATGCTGATGCCGGATACGTCGGCCGTCAGCTCTCAATGTTGCTAGGTATTCCGCTTATCCACACCGGGCATTCTCTGGGTAAACCCAAGCAGGAAAAACTGCTCTCCAGTGGCCGCAAAGCCACCAATATTGAAAAGCAGTTTAACTTTTCGCGACGCATTGCCGAAGAGGAAGCGCTAATCCAGCATGCTTCCATGATCGTGACCAGCACACGGCAGGAAGTGGAACTGCAATATGGCATGTATGCGCAACCAGATGCTAAAAAATTCAGGATCATTCCGCCAGGCACCGATACCTCACGCTTTTCACCGCCAGGTCGGCGGCCGATTGCAGATAGTGTAGAACAAAGCATCGCGCGCTTTTTAGAAAACCCTAAAAAGCCGATGATTCTATGTATCTGCCGACCGGAAATGCGTAAAAACATCCAAGGCCTGGTGGCCGCTTATGGCAATCACCCTGCCCTGCAAAAGCGTGCCAACCTGGTGCTGGTCGCAGGTAGCCGGGAGAATATCCGTGACCTTGAAAAGTCACAGGCAGCAGTGCTCAATGAATTACTGCTGGATATTGATACCTATGACCTGTGGGGCAAAGTGGCGATCCCCAAAAGCCATGCACAAGAAGAAGTGCCTGAGCTTTACCGACTGGCGGCCAAAAGCCGCGGTGTGTTTATCAATGCTGCTTTTACTGAGCCATTTGGGCTGACGCTGCTGGAAGCCGCCGCCTGTGGCTTGCCAGTGATTGCGCCAGATGATGGTGGCCCGCGTGACATCCTGGCTAATTGCCATCACGGCTTGCTGGTAGATACGCTCAATAGCGATGCCATCGCCGAAGCGCTATTGTCTGCACTCTCCGACAGGCCACGCTGGCGCAAATGGGCCAAGAGCGGGGTATTAAACGTCAAGCGCCACTATACCTGGGCGGGTCACGTCAACAAATACGTCAAGGAGGTCCGCTCTCTATTGCGCAAGCAACGTAAAAACCTACGCAAACAGCAGGTCGCGTTGCATAGTGGCAAATCAGTGATCCCCCTCGCGCAGCATGCATTTATCACCGATATCGATAATACCTTGCTCGGCCAGCGTGACGGGCAGGAAGCGTTGGTGCAATGGCTGATCGACAATGTCGGCTACACCATTTTTGGCATTGCTACCGGCCGCCCGCTGGAGAGTGCGATCGATATATTGCGCAAAAACCGCATTCCGATTCCTGATGTGCTGATCACTTCGGTCGGCTCAGAAATCCACTATGGCGTACGCCGTATTCCGGATATTGGCTGGGCCAACCATATCCGCCACTTATGGCGGCGCGACGATGTGGTCAAGGCCATGCAAGAGATTGCGGGGATACGTCTGCAGACGGCTGACAACCAGCGGGAATTCAAAATCTCTTACCTGGTGGACCCACAAACCATGCCCGCAGTAGAAAAAATCAGCCAACATTTACATGCCCACGGTTTGCATGCACAGATCATCTACTCGCACGGTGAGTTTCTTGACCTGCTACCCATACGCGCCTCCAAGGGACACGCCATCCGCTACCTGTCCTATAAATGGGGGTTACCATTGGCCAGTTTCCTGGTCTCTGGCGATTCTGGCAACGACATTGAAATGCTGGTGGGCGATACCATGGCAGTAGTGGTTGGCAATTACAGTGAAGACCTCACCCACCTCAAAGGAGTACCACGTATTTACTTTGCCCAGGCGCAATATGCACATGGCATTTTAGAAGGCATGCAACACTATAAATTCGGTGTGAACCGCAGCAAAAATCAAGAAGCCATCTCTGAGGAAGCTTAATTATGTATGAGCAAATTTCGCATTCTTTGCTGAACGACATCCTGACGCAATGCAAGCAACCCAAAGGCGAAGATTGGCAGCATTTCTATACCCGGCTTGGCGCCAATTTTTATGCCATACACTCCCTGTTTCAACACTTGTATGGCCAACGCGAAGACTTTAAAGCACAGCTGGGCAAGCTGGTGACCTTGCTGACGCAGCAATACGCACAACGGGCCGCACACCTGAGAGCCAAGGATCTCGAACGCGAAAAGAACCATGACTGGTTCATGCAGCAAAAGTGGGTAGGCATGGCCATGTATTGCCAGGGCTTTGCTGGCAACCTGGCCAATATGCGTGAAAAATTGCCTTACCTGCAAGAACTAGGCATTAACCTGCTGCATATTTTGCCGATTTGTGACTGCCCTGAGTTACAGAATGATGGCGGCTATGCTGTGCGTGACTTCAGGCAGGTCGATGCGCGTAACGGCAGCATGGCAGACCTGGAACAGTTAATCGCCGCCATGCAACAATCTGAGATGCTGCTGACGCTGGATGTGGTGGTCAACCACACCTCGGATGAACACGCCTGGGCCAAACAGGCCAAGCTTGGCGATCAGCAGTATCAGGACTACTACTATATGTACCCTGACCGTACGATCCCGGATATGTTCGAGGCCGCCATGCCAGAAGTATTTCCCGAAAATGCGCCGGGCAGTTTTACCTGGAACCCAGACACCGGTAAATGGGTGATGACGGTGTTCAACCAATATCAATGGGACCTCAACTACAGCAACCCGGCGGTCCTGGTTGAAATGGTAGACATCATTTTATTCTGGGCCAATAAAGGTGTGGATATTCTGCGCCTGGATGCCGTGGCTTTTTTATGGAAGAAAATAGGCAGTAGCTGCCAGAATGAACGCGAAGCACACCTGATTCTGCAATTGCTCAAGGACTGTTGCCAGGTCACTGCCCCCGGCGTGATTTTCATTGCCGAAGCGATTGTGGCACCGATAGAAATTATCAAATATTTTGGCGAGGACGCCATTAATGCCAAAGAATGCGAAATCGCCTATAACGCCACCTTGATGGCACTGCTGTGGGATGCGGTTGCCACCAAGCAGACCGTGCTACTAACCAAAGGCGTGGAAGACCTGCCGGAGAAACTGGACCGTGCGACCTGGCTCAATTACGTACGCTGCCATGACGACATCGGCCTCGGTTTTAGCGACCAGGCCATTATTGCCGCCGGATTCGAGCCCGTCTCCCACCGCCGCTTCCTGGTCGACTATTACACCGGCCATTACCCTGAATCCAATGCGCGTGGCTTTGCCTTTGGCGTGAATAAAAAAACGGGGGATGCCAGAATCTCTGGTGCGCTCGCTTCACTGGCCGGACTGGAAACTGCCCTCGCCAACCAGGATCAGCCTGCGATAGACAACGCTGTCCTCACGATCGTCTTGCTGCATAACCTGATCATGTCGTTTGGCGGCATTCCGCTGCTTTACTATGGCGACGCCGTCGGCACCTTGAATAATGACAGTTATCTGCAAGATGAAAACAAAATGCACGATAACCGCTGGGTACACCGGCCAACACTGGATTGGGAGGTGCTAGCACTGAAAAATGAACCAGGCAGCGTGCAACAGCGGCTGTTCAGTCAAATCAAGCAACTGATTGCTATCCGCAAGGAAATTTCCGCTTTTGCCGATTTAAATAACCGCGAACTAATCGCGCTTGATAATCCACATTTATTCGCTTTTCATCGTTATGTGCAAACTGGCATGCATCCCAAAGTCGTGGTCATTGCCAATTTTGATACGGCACCCCAAACTGCGCCTTTGCAGGCATTTAGGCAAAAAGGCTTGTTTAAAACCCCGGTCTTGACTGAGTTATATAGTGGTCAAACACTGCCTACCGATACAGACAGCATCACCATCCCACCCTTAACCGCTTACTGGTTATCGACTTAAATCACTTGAAAGGAATATAAAACACAATGTCTTGGCTTACTTATTTGGGCATCGAAAATCCGACTGAAATGCTGGCACTGGTTAAAACCCTGCTCCGTATTTTTGTCATTGTCGGCATCGCCTACTTTCTCAACCGCCTAAGCAAACAACTGATTGTCAAACTCAGGGACCAATTGAACGCACGCAGTGCTGACAATACTGAAGAGATTAAGCGCATGAATACGCTGAGCATGGTGCTGCGTTACATCGTTACCACCGTGATCATGGCCATTACCATTGTCGAAATACTGCATGAATTAGGTATCTCCATCGCGCCCGTACTGGCGGCCGCAGGCGTTGTCGGCTTGGCGGTCGGCTTTGGCGCACAAAGCCTGGTCAAGGATTACTTCAATGGCTTTTTCCTGCTGCTGGAAAACCAGATCCGTAAAGATGATGTGGTTGAGATTGCCAATAAATCAGGCCTGGTGGAGGAAATTACACTACGTTATATCAAGATGCGTGATTACGAAGGCAATGTGCATTATGTGCCCAATGGCCAGATCACTACCGTCACCAACCGCTCACGCGATTTTGCCTATGCCGTGATGGATATCCGCGTCGGCTACGACGAAAATATCGCCAAGGTCATGCAGATCATGCACGAGGTCGGCGCCAGCATTCTGCAGGATACGCAATTGCAGGACAAAGTACTGGATAAGCTGGATATTGCCGGGGTCGACAATCTGGCAGAATCTGCAGTGATTATCCGCTGCCGCATGAAGGTGCGACCTTTGGAACAATGGGCGATCAAGCGTGAATATTTAAAACGGATTAAAAACGCATTCGATGCACAACAGATTGAAATTCCATTCCCGCATCTCACTGTTTATCAAGGCCCAACGGCCGAGCCGCTTGCGGCTTAATAAAAAAGCGGGCACCCTGCCCGCTTCACCATGCCCGTTTTTTATTACCGCTGAGCTTGCCGTTTTTGCCTGTAACGGTAGGCCAGCAGAATGATGATGCCTGCCACATTTGGCCACCAGATATACCAGTGAGACCAGGGAATACCATCGACTTTAAAATCTGAAATCGGCCAGAACATGGGCGTGGCAAAGTATTGCAAACTATGGAACGGGAAATCCAGTGTGATATGAAACGGCCAGGCAAGCATGGCAAAGGCAATATCTTTACGCCAAACAGCCACCAGGCCGATCACGACAAAGGCAATCACAAAGCTGTGGCCAACCGTGTAAGCCGGGTAAATCCAGCTGGGTAAGGTAGCCAGTGCGGGTTTGCCGAAGCTGTAATTGCCTTCTATGACCCGCAGTAACAATAAGGCACCGAAAGAAATCAGGTCAGGCATGGCCCCCATAAGCGCAGCAAATTTGGGATATTTGCGAAAACCAAACAGGCCATATCCCCATAAAGCGTGACTAAAGGTGTCCATGCATGCCTCCTGAAATTAAGCAGCCAGCTGGCGGATGACCTCGGCAAGCTGTTCTGCCTGTGCTTGCACCAGGCCCTGATTCAAACCTTCGACCATGACGCGGATTTTGGGCTCGGTGCCAGACGCACGCAGCAATACGCGGCCTTCACCATTCAAGGTGGTTTCCGCCTGCTTGACGGCAGTTTGTACGGCATCCTGGTTCAAATCCAGCTTTTGTTTGGTGGTGACATTAATCAGCACTTGCGGATACAAGGTCAAGTCTGCGCCCAGTTGCTGTAGTGTTTTACCACTTTCACGCACGGATTGCAGCACTTGCAACGCCGCAATAATGGCATCGCCACTTGTATGTTTATCCAGCGTCAGGATATGGCCGGAATTCTCGCCGCCCAGTTTCCAGTTTTTATCTTGCAATAATTCCAGCACATAACGATCACCGACTTTGGCGCGGCCAAACGGAATCTGATGTTTTTGCAGGGCATGTTCCAGGGCCAGATTGGTCATCAAGGTACCGGCGACGCCCCCTTTGAGCTTGCCTTTGGCATACAGGCCCATGGCGATGATATACAGCAACTGGTCGCCATCGAGCAGGTTGCCTGCACCATCCACCATCATCACACGGTCGCCATCGCCGTCAAAAGCAATGCCGAGGTCGGCTTGATGCTCAACCACGGCTTTTTGCAAGGCCTGCGGATGCGTGGAACCCACGCCCTCATTAATATTGAGACCATCCGGCTGGTTGCCAATGGCAATCACATCGGCACCTAGCTCATGGAATACCGGCGGTGCCACATGGTAAGTCGCGCCATGCGCGCAATCCAACACGATCTTGAGGCCACGCAAATCGAGATGATTAGGAAAAGTACTTTTACAGAATTCGACATAACGGCCAGCGGCATCATCGACGCGCTTGGCCTTGCCTAATTGCGCTGACTCCATGACCTGCATGGGTTTAACCAACTCAGCTTCAATCGCATGCTCAATGTCATCTGGTAACTTGGTGCCTTGGGCGGAGAAGAACTTGATGCCGTTATCGTAATACGGATTATGCGAAGCCGAAATCACAATCCCAGCCTGTGCACGCAAGGCACGCGTCAGGTAAGCCACCGCAGGCGTTGGCATGGGCCCGGTCAGCAACACATCCACCCCCGCTGCCGACAAGCCAGCTTCCAGTGAAGCCTCCAGCATATAGCCAGAAATGCGCGTGTCCTTACCAATCAGCACCGTTGGGCGTTTGCCTGCGGGCAAATGCTCATGACTGGCTAATACGCGCCCGGCAGCATAGCCCAGCTTCATCACGAATTCGGGGGTAATCACCGACTCACCCACACGACCACGAATACCATCGGTGCCAAAATACTGTTTACTCATCGCTCTTATCCTTCTCTTGCCTATTCTTTTGTATATATGTTTATTGCAATGCTGACACGACCTTAAGTGCTTCAACGGTCGCCTTGACATCATGCACACGTAATAAATGTGCACCCTGCATGGCACTGATTACCGCTGCAGCCACGCTGGCATGCAAGCGTGCATCGACATCATTACCGGTCATTTGCCCTAAGACTGATTTACGCGACAATCCGACCAGTAAAGGACAATCCAGGTCCAGCAACTGGGGTAAGGCTTTGGCTAATGCAATATTGTGCGCACGGGTTTTACCAAAACCAAAGCCAGGGTCCAGCATGATACGTTCCTGCGCAATGCCCGCAGCCAGGCATGCATCCCGTTGTTCGTGTAAAAACTGTTTTACCTCAGCCACTACATCCTCATAATGCGGTTCGAGTTGCATGGTTTGCGGTGTGCCCTGCATGTGCATAATACACACACCGACATCACTGTTAGCCACGGCCTCTAAGGCCCCCGCCTCCTGCAAGCCACGCACGTCATTGACCATGCTGGCGCCTGCGGCAATCGCGGCACGCATGACCTCGGGTTTGTAAGTGTCTATCGAAATCGGCACAGGAATATCGCGCGCAACCAATGCTTCAATCACCGGGATCACGCGCTGCAGCTCTTCCGACAACGGCACTGGCGTCGCATTCGGCCGCGTAGACTCACCACCAATATCCAGCACTGCAGCGCCCTGCTCTATCAGAGTCAAGGCATGTGCCACGGCAAAATCCACCTGGTTAAACTGGCCACCATCGGAGAAAGAGTCTGGCGTGACATTGATAATCCCCATGACCTTGGGCGTATCCAAATCGAGGCGAAAACGGCCACAGTGAAATTGCATGTGCGATTGATTTTCCAAAAAATAAAGGCTGGCAAATGCCAGCCTTGTTATTTTAACTGAAAGCCCGGTTGCAAAATACCCGGTGAATCAATGTTAGGGATTACTTTCAGTGTCATCACCTTTTGCCGTGGGTTGCGGCGTCGGGTTTACCATGGTGCCTGACCCACTACCACCTGAGCTCACAGTTGGGCCATTTTTAGGCTTAGGTGCACGCACTGGCAAACCAGCCATAATGTCATTCACCTGATCGGCATCAATGGTTTCAAATTCCATCAAGGCTTTGGTCATGGCTTCAACTTTATCGCGGTTGTCTTCCAGCAATTTGCGGGCGATACCATATTGCTCGTCCAGAATGCGGCGGATTTCAGCATCCACTTTTTGCTGAGTGGCTTCAGACACCGTACGCGAAGACATGCTGCCCATCCATGAGTCTTGCTCGCTACCGGCATACACCATCGTACCCAGCGTATCAGACATCCCGAACTTGGTCACCATATCGCGTGCCATTTTCGTGGCACGTTCAAAGTCGTTCGACGCACCGGTAGACATCTGATTCATAAAAATTTCTTCGGCAATACGGCCACCGAACAAAATCGAAATATCTTCCAGCATCTTGTCTTTGTAGTTGCTGATACGGTCATGCTCAGGCAACTGCCAGGTCAGGCCCAACGCCCAGCCACGCGGCATAATCGTCACTTTGTGTACCGGGTCAGCCTTAGGCAGCAACTTGGCAACGACCGCATGGCCAGATTCGTGATAAGCCGTATTCAAACGCTCCTCTTCACGCATGACCATAGACTTTCGCTCAGGACCCATGAAGATTTTGTCTTTGGCATCTTCAAAATCCTGCATGTCGACAGTACGCTTGTTACGGCGCGCAGCAAACAAGGCTGCTTCATTCACCAGGTTAGCCAAGTCCGCACCGCTGAAACCAGGTGTACCACGGGCAAGGATGTCCGCTTTCACGTCCGGATCAATCGGCACCTTACGCATATGCACATTCAGAATCTGCTCGCGGCCTTTAATATCTGGCAAGCCCACCATCACCTGACGGTCAAAACGGCCTGGGCGCAGCAAAGCTTTGTCCAACACATCGGCACGGTTAGTCGCAGCAATCACAATCACGCCGGAGTTGGCTTCAAAACCATCCATCTCCACCAGCATCTGGTTCAGGGTTTGTTCACGTTCATCATTACCACCGCCAGTACCGGCACCACGATGGCGGCCAACGGCGTCGATTTCGTCAATAAACACGATACAAGGCGAGTTTTTCTTGGCGGTTTCAAACATGTCACGCACACGCGCAGCACCGACACCGACAAACATTTCTACAAAGTCAGAACCGGAGATACTGAAGAACGGTACTTTAGCCTCACCCGCAATGGCGCGTGCCAGCAAAGTTTTACCTGTCCCTGGCGGGCCAACCATCAATACGCCACGTGGAATACGGCCACCCAGTTTCTGGAATTTGCTTGGGTCTTTGAGGAACTCAACCAGCTCGGCCACTTCTTCCTTGGCTTCATCGCAACCGGCCACATCAGCAAACGTCGTGCTGTTGTTGGATTCATCTAATTGACGCGCCTTGCTCTTGCCAAATGAGAATGGACCACCGCCCTTGCCGCCACCTTGCATCTGGCGCATAAAGAAAATCCAGACGCCGATCAGGAGAATCATCGGGAACCAGGAAACGAAGATGCTCATGAGCATGGATTCATGCTCTTCTGGTTTGGCTTCGACGATCACATTGTTTTTCAGCAGGTCAGACACCAGCCATGGATCAGAAGGCGTGAAGGTATCGTAGTTTTTACCTTCGTTGGTCGTCACATGTAATGAGCGGCCATCAATCTGGACTTTTGCAACACGGCCATCCCTGACCTCTTGCATAAACTGTGAGTAAACCACTTGACCACTACTTCTGCCGGTGCCGTTAAATTGATTAAATACCGTCATCAGCAACAAGGCGATCGCTACCCAAATCGCGATATTTTTCAATAGATTATTCAAGGTGGTTCCTTAATTTAAAATCGAAAGGCAGGGAAGTCCCTATCTGGAACAATGGAGGCAAAACCAAACTTTTCAAGCCTTTGATGGCATTGTATACCCAATTTTTTGCTTATGCGACGAAACTAAACGCAAAAAAGCATTGCAATTCAAGGTTTACGTTGCAATCCCAGCAAATACACTTCACTGCTGCGATCACGCGAGGCTTTAG
Organism: Methylophilus sp. QUAN; assembly: GCF_015354445.1. Lineage (GTDB taxonomy): Bacteria > Pseudomonadota > Gammaproteobacteria > Burkholderiales > Methylophilaceae > Methylophilus. Next base: position 288,535 of record NZ_JADKYT010000002.1, on the reverse strand, counting down.
GTTTACGTGTCACCACTTTTTCAAATTGGCCACGCATTTGCTTCACAATTTCGTCAAACCCGCTGCCAATAAATACTTTGACCAGGAAATTGCCCCCCGGTTTCAGCCATTGCTGACAAAAATCCAGCGCCAGCTCGGTGAGGTAGGTCGCGCCCGCTTGGTCAACATCTTTCAACCCACTCATATTCGGCGCCATATCGGCAATCACCAGATCCACCGGTTTGCCATTGAGTGAAGCCTCCAGTTGCTTGAGCACCACCTCTTCACGAAAATCGCCGCAAATAAACTCCACGCCGGGAATCGGGTGCATCTCCAGAATATCCAGCGCAATCACCCGCCCCTGCCCTTTGATACGTTGCACCGCGACCTGTGACCAGCTCCCTGGAGTGGAACCCAGGTCAACCACTGTCATGCCGGGCTTGATCAGTTTGTCTTTGTCATCGATTTCCAGCAACTTATACGCAGCGCGTGCGCGATAGCCTTCTTTTTGCGCGCGTTTCACGAACTCGTCGTTCAAATGTTCCTGCATCCAGGCTTTGCTGGTTTTAGAGGGTTTCATAGGGGGAATTCCTGCTTCATGCTAAAATACTGATTGTTATCAAGGAAATTTTTGCATGCAATTAAACAGCAAACAAATCGCTTATTTACGTGGCCTGGCACACAATTTAAACCCGGTTGTCATGATAGGCAACAATGGCCTGACAGACGCCGTCTTAAAAGAAATTGATGTCAGCCTCAACGCGCACGAACTGATTAAAGTACAAGTGGCCGGCGATGATCGCGAACTACGCAAATCATTGCTGAATGACATTGCAGATAAAACCAGTGCAATTGCCGTGCACCACATTGGCAAACAATTGGTGTTTTACCGCGCCAGCGAAACGGTTAAGGCGTCTGCCAAGATCGTGATTCCGAAGCTGTAACACCAGTCTTTCAAATGACTATGAATAAAAAACGCGCTACTCAAAGCGCGTTTTTTATTTGTCTCTAACTGGACTTAATCACCAGCCAGACACCTAGTAAACATTCCACCAGGTAGGCAATGCTGGCAATACCGTGCCAGGTTTTAAAACGGCTGGCAAACACGCTTTGCATCACATCATTTGGCAAGGCACTGGCTTTTAGCTGCGCCAGCAGCGGCTGTATGCCAAACTCGCCGATCAACACCAGCACCCACATCAGGAACACCACCCAGAACAAGCCCTGCTTGAACGCGGAGAAGCCATCATTTGCCAGGCGCTGAATCAGCAACCATAAGCCACTGGCCAAACCGATATAGCTGACAATGCTGAACAGTTTGCCAGCCACCAGACCCGCCAATTGCCGATCTGGAATGGTCTGGAACAAGACACTGGCGGTGATAGCCGTCATCCATAATGCCCCTACCCACGCCGTCAATAACAGTGGTGTAATCCAACCGCTCAGTCCTGCTTGTTTGGCCATGGCCATGCACTCCTAAATATAGAGTACTTCAATAATTTCGTACTCTTTCACCCCACCTGGTGACTGCACTTCAACCACTTCGCCTTCGGACTTGCCAATCAGGCCACGCGCAATTGGCGAGCTGACAGAAATCTTGCCATTTTTGATGTCAGCTTCATCTTCGCCAACGATCTGATAGGTTTTGGCATCGCCTGAATCCAGGTCCTCAAAACGTACGGTTGCACCAAACACGACGCGGCCTTCCGCGTTCAACATGGTTGGATCAATGATTTGCAAATTAGACAGCTTACCTTCCAGCTCGGAGATACGGCCTTCAATAAAGCTCTGACGCTCTTTGGCAGATTCGTATTCAGCATTCTCGGACAAGTCACCCTGCGCACGCGCTTCAGCAATTGCCTGGATAATATTCGGGCGATCTACCGCACGCAAACGTTGCAATTCTTCTTTGAGCAATTCTGCACCAAGCACGGTGACAGGAATTTGATGTACTGCCATGTTGAAATACCTTCAAAAAATGAGTATAAAAAAAATAAACCACACCCGAATGAGCGTGGCTTATTTCAAATATCAATTAAGCCAAGTTTAAGTTAAGCAAGGCGTTTGTGCAAGTCTTGCACAGAATAGACATTCATGTCCTTGCTTTGCGCCATGCCGATACACGCGGCGCGTGCACCTGCCAGGGTCGTGTAGTAGGTGACCTTGTTTTGCAGGGCGCTGCGACGAATCTCATAAGAGTCGGTAATGGCTTTCTTATCTTCAGTCACATTGACAATCAAGCTGATCTCATCGTTCTTGATCATATCTACAATGTGCGGCCTGCCTTCAGCCACTTTATTCACTGGCGACACGTCCAAACCTTGTTCTGACAGGGCACGAGCCGTACCTTTAGTCGCCACTAGGGTAAAGCCCAGTTTGACCAGGTCTTTGGCGATGTCGATTACTTTGGCATGGTCTTCGTTGCGCACGCTGATAAATGCCTTGCCGCCAGTTGGCATTTTCACGGAAGCACCCAGTTGTGATTTCACAAATGCTTCAGCAAAGGTCGTACCCACGCCCATGACTTCACCGGTAGATTTCATTTCTGGTCCCAGAATGGTATCTACCCCCGGGAACTTGATGAATGGGAACACGGCTTCTTTGACTGAGTAATAAGGTGGCACCACTTCTTTGGTCACCCCTTGTGATTTCAGTGATTGGCCAGCCATGCAACGCGCGGCAATCTTCGCCAGTTGCAAGCCACAGGCCTTGGAGACAAACGGCACCGTGCGTGAGGCACGCGGGTTCACTTCCAGCACATAAACGACTTCGCCCTGCTCGGTATTCTGCACGGCAAACTGCACGTTCATCAGCCCCTTCACGCCCAACGCTTTGGCCATTTGCACGGTTTGCTTGCGCAACTCGTCCTGCAGGCTGTCGCTCAGGCTGTAAGGTGGCAATGAACAGGCAGAGTCGCCTGAGTGCACACCGGCTTGCTCCACGTGCTGCATGATACCGCCGATCAACACGTCTTCACCGTCGCTCAATGCATCCACGTCGACTTCAATTGCGTCATTGAGGAAACGATCCAGTAATACCGGGGATTCGTTAGACACTTTTACCGCCTCGCGCATATAGCGCTCGAGCTGGCTTTGCTCATGCACGATTTCCATTGCACGGCCACCCAATACATAAGATGGACGTACCACCAATGGATAACCAATCTCAGTCGCCAGGCGAATCGCCTCTTCTGGCGCACGTGCAGTACGGTTAGGTGGCTGTTTCAGGTTGAGGTTGTGCAACATCTGCTGGAAACGCTCACGGTCTTCCGCACGGTCAATCGCGTCTGGAGTGGTACCAATGATAGGCACACCGGCTTTTTCCAGGTCACGCGCTAATTTCAATGGCGTTTGACCACCGTATTGCACAATCACGCCCACCGGTTTTTCAATATTGACGATCTCGAGTACATCTTCCAACGTGACTGGCTCGAAGTACAAACGGTCAGAAGTATCGTAATCGGTAGAAACCGTCTCCGGGTTACAGTTCACCATAATGGTTTCGTAACCATCTTCGCGCATGGCGAAAGCCGCGTGTACACAGCAATAGTCAAACTCAATACCCTGGCCAATACGGTTAGGGCCACCGCCCAATACCATGATCTTTTTGTTATTGGTTGGCTGTGATTCGCACTCTTCTTCATAAGTGGAATACATATACGCCGTGTTGGTGGCGAACTCTGCCGCACAGGTATCCACGCGCTTGTACACCGGACGCACATTCAGCGCCTGGCGGAACGCGCGCACTGCGTGCTGATCGGTGTTGAGCAATTTAGCCAAACGGCGGTCAGAGAAGCCTTTACGTTTCAGCCTGAACAAAGTTTCCTTGTTCAAATCTGCCAATGATTTTACTGACAGCGACTGCTCCAACTTGATGATTTCTTCAATCTGCACCAGGAACCAGCGATCGATTTTTGTGATGTCGAAAATCTCGGCAACGCTCATGCCCAAACGGAAGGCGTCAGCCACATACCAGATACGCTCAGGACCTGGCTCGCCCATTTCCTTGACGATGCGGTCTTTGTCATCGGTCACAGAATCCAGGCCATCTACGCCCACTTCCAGGCCACGCAGGGCTTTCTGGAAGGATTCCTGGAAACTACGTCCCATGGCCATGACTTCGCCCACAGACTTCATCTGTGTGGTCAAGCGACTATCAGCCTGCGGGAATTTCTCGAACGCAAACCGTGGCACTTTGGTGACCACATAATCAATCGACGGCTCAAACGAAGCCGGCGTCTGACCGCCCGTAATTTCATTGCGTAACTCGTCCAGGGTAAAACCCACCGCCAGCTTGGCGGCCACTTTGGCAATCGGGAAACCCGTGGCTTTAGAAGCCAGGGCGGATGAACGCGACACACGCGGGTTCATTTCGATCACGATCATGCGACCATCATCCGGGTTGATGGCGAACTGCACGTTAGAGCCGCCGGTATCCACACCGATTTCACGTAGCACTGCCAAAGAGGCATTACGCATGATCTGGTATTCTTTGTCGCTCAAAGTTTGCGCTGGCGCCACGGTGATACTGTCGCCAGTATGCACACCCATCGGATCCAGGTTTTCAATTGAGCAGATGATGATGCAGTTGTCCGCTTTATCGCGCACCACTTCCATCTCATACTCTTTCCAACCCAGCAGAGACTCTTCAATCAGCAATTCGTTAGTTGGTGAAGCATCCAGGCCACGCTCGCAAATCGCGATAAACTCCTCGCGGTTATAAGCAATCCCGCCGCCGCTGCCACCCATGGTGAATGAAGGGCGGATAATCGCCGGGTAACCAATGGTCGCCTGCACTTGCAAGGCTTCTTCCAGGCTATGCGCAATGGCAGAGCGTGCAGAACCCAAGCCAATTTTGGTCATGGCTTCTTTAAATTTCTGGCGGTCTTCCGCTTTATCAATGGCCTCTTTAGAAGCACCAATCAGCTCGACATTGAATTTTTGCAAGACGCCATGCTTGTCCAAGTCCAACGCACAGTTGAGTGCAGTTTGGCCGCCCATGGTTGGCAGCAAAGCATCAGGACGCTCTTTTTCGATGATTTTTTCCACCATCTGCCAGGTGATTGGCTCGATGTAGGTTGCGTCGGCCATTTCCGGGTCGGTCATGATGGTCGCCGGATTGGAGTTTACCAGAATGACGCGGTAACCTTCTTCACGCAAAGCCTTACAGGCTTGCGCACCAGAATAGTCGAACTCACAGGCCTGCCCAATGACAATGGGACCGGCACCGATAATCAGAATACTTTTAATGTCAGTTCTTTTTGCCATTAGATGGACTTTCTTTCTTGCATTAACTGGATAAAGCGGTCAAACAACACGCTCATTTCTTGCGGGCCAGGGCTCGCTTCCGGATGACCCTGGAAGCTAAAAGCTGGCTTGTCTGTACGTGTAATCCCTTGCAGGCTGCCATCGAACAAGGACACATGCGTCACCTTGACATTAGCTGGCAAGGTGGCAGGATCAGCCGCAAAACCATGGTTCTGGCTGGTAATGTAAACGCGTTTGCTTTCAACGTCTTGTACCGGATGGTTAGCACCGTGGTGACCAAACTTCATCTTCAAGGTTTTAGCGCCGCTCGCGAGGGCCAGCAACTGGTGGCCCAGGCAAATACCAAAAGTCGGGATACCGGTATCAACCAATGTTTTAATCGCGCTAATCGCGTAATCGCATGGTTCCGGATCACCAGGGCCGTTAGACAGGAAAATACCATCAGGTTTGTAGGCCAGGGCTTGTTCAGCAGTGGCCTGCGCTGGCAAGACGGTGACTTTACAGCCACGTGAAACCAGCATGCGCAAAATGTTACGTTTGACACCGTAGTCAAAGGCCACCACATTAAACTGCGCGTCAGCCGTTTTGCTGAAGCCAGAGCCCAATTGCCACTCAGCTTCTGTAAACTCATAAGGCTGGGTACAGCTGACCACTTTGGCCAGGTCCATACCTGCCAGGCCTGGGAAACCATTGGCCAGGGCCAGGGCTTGCGCTTCATCAACTGATTCACCCGCCATGATACAGCCAGCCTGAGCGCCTTTTTCGCGCAGAATACGGGTCAGTTTGCGGGTATCGATATCAGCAATGGCCACCACATTATTGGCATTGAGATAATCGGAGAGATTTTGTTCACTGCGGAAATTGCTTTCCAATAAGGGCAAGTCACGAATAATCAGACCCGCAGCATAGACTTTGCCTGACTCGACATCTTCACTATTGGTACCGTAGTTACCAATGTGCGGATAAGTCAGTGTCACAATTTGTTCGGTGTAGGATGGATCAGTCAGAATTTCCTGATATCCGGTGATAGATGTATTGAACACCACTTCACCGACCGTATGACCGGAAGCGCCAATGCTAATGCCCTTAAAAACAGTTCCATCTGCTAACACTAAAATCGCTGGAATTGTTTTTGACACCTTTAGCTCCTTAAGTTTGATACGAAACACATCGTTTAGAGGGTTCATCGCATCGCCAGAAACCGGGTTCAAGCTGCGGTGAATAGATGTGCAAAACGGGAAAAGCTTTTTGGACTCTTCCCGTTCAGAATTAAAGCATTATAGCGCAAATCGACCGCCCACTCAAGGGCAAGTCACAGGCAATATTGCTTTTGTGACGCAAGCCAGGCAGGCGCTGGGCAGCCCCTTAAAATCAGCTTTTATCAAACCCCAGTACATCACGCATATCAAACAAACCTTGTGGCTTATCCGCCAAAAATTTGGCTGCACGCAATGCGCCCTGGGCAAACGTGGCGCGGCTCGAGGCCTTGTGCGTCAGCTCTACGCGCTCACCCACCCCCGCCAGCACCACAGTGTGATCACCAACCACATCGCCACCACGCAAGGTCGCAAAACCAATGGTGCCTGCTTCGCGCTCGCCGGTCACACCTTCACGCGCATACACTGCACAATCTTTTAAGGCTTTATCAATGCCTTTGGCTGCTGCTTCGCCCAAACGCAGTGCCGTACCAGAAGGCGCATCCACCTTGTGGCGGTGATGCATCTCCACCACTTCAATATCGTAACCTTCATTGAGCACGCGCGCAGCTTGCTCAACCAGGTTGATCAACAAAGTCACGCCCACACTCATATTCGGCGCGAACACCACGCCAACTTTTTTGGCGGCTGCTTCAATACTGGCTTTCTCAGCCTCATTAAACCCAGTGGTGCCAATGACCAGCTTCACATTCGCTTGCTGGCAGGCTTGCAAATATTGCATGCTAGCCTCAGGGCGGGTGAAATCCACCAGCACATCTGCACCCTGTAAGGCCGCAGCAATATCCGAGGTAATTTTGACACCGGTCTGCTTGCCGAACTGCTCACCCGCATCGCGCCCTATCATAGCGCTCTCAGCACGATCCAATGCAGCATGCAGTTGCAAACCACTGTCAGAAAAAACACCCTCTAATAAAGCATGCCCCATACGACCAGACACACCTGCAATCACAACTTTCAACATCACTCGCTCAATCATTCTTTATTTAATAATGGGTTAAAACCCGATTTGTTCCAACACACCGTCTAGATGCTCAGCGCTACCTTCAGGTGCAGTCACTTGCTGGCTGCCAGATGCCGCTTCAGCACCAGAAGCAGTCGTTTCACGCACAATCAACCAACGCTGGGTAGCCGCATCCAGTTGCAACTCCAAACGTTTAGACATCTCGTCACGGTAGGATTTTGCGGCGTATTTTTGCGTGAATGTCACCACCGCCGCGTCTCCTGTACGGGAAACATTGAGGTTGCTGATATCCAGGCTGATTTTACCCTGCTGCGGGGACAGGCGTTTTTTACGCTGCGCCTCCCAGGCGGCACGATTAGGCAAACCCTCTGGCACAAAAGCAGGAGAATAGGCCGCAAAATAGGCATTCGTATTCTTGCTACGCCAAGCTTGCGCCCATGCCTGCACCGCTGACTCAACGCCGCTGTCTACTGTCGCAGTTGGCGCCACGGATGCTTCTGCCACCACCACTGGCTCAGAGGCGCTCACTTTCGGTAGATCCGCCACAGGCACGGCGGCTGCACCAGCCAAAGGCGTGACACGCTCACGCGTGATCAACCAGCGCTTCAGTGATGAGTCATAACGCATTTCCAAGGTTTTCGTCAGCTCATCCTTATAAGATTTAGCCGCATACTTCTGCTCAAAATGCACAGTAGCAATCGCAGCCGTGCCTTCACGTTGCACTTGAATATTATTCAATACCAGGGTGATCGCCCCCTGACCAGCCGACAAACGCTGCTTACGTTGCGCTTCCCAGGCTTTTTTGGATGGTAAGCCTTCTGGCACAAAGTCAGGCGCGTAGGCAACCAGATAGTTTTTAATATCCTTGCTACGCCAGGCTTGCGCCCAGGCAGCCACCGCCTGATTAATTTCATCATCACCAGCAGGCACTTCCTGCGCGACCACGGGTGCAGGCTCAACGGCTTTGGCCGCTGCTTGCGGTGCTTTAGCCGCCAGAGTAGCTGTAGGCGGAACAACAGGTGCCACTTCCTTCACGATAGATTTCGCTGGCGGCGGTGGTGGCAGTTCCGGCTCAGGTTCGGGCTCTGGCAGTTGCTCGGCCACAAACGTCGGTGACGGTTCAGCCGCATGCTCAGCCTTAGGTGCAACCCCCTTCTCAGTCACCTGATGGGCTTCAGCGTCTGTCGCTGGCGCATTGGCTTCAGCCATATTGCCTTTGACCATTTCCTGCTCGGTTGGCACTACTGGCGCCACATACTCCCCTTCAGGAATATAGGGAATCACTTCATCATCTTCAACAGCAGCCACTGCAGTTGACTTGGCAACCTGGGCTTGTTTAGACTCCGCAGGTTTCACAGCAGCAGCGGCTACAGTAGCGGCGGCAGCCACGGGCGCCACCACACTCTTAGCGGCCACAGAGCCTGCCTTCACTGGCGGTGGCAACACAGGTTCGGGAGCCACCGCTGCCGTTGGCGCGACAACAGGGGCCTCTTTAAATACGGGTGGAGGCTCTACAGTATCCGCAATTTTCGCCGCCATTTCTTGATCATTTGCAGCAGCCTTAGCTTGATACTCCCCTTCAGGAATATGCGGCACAATCTCTTCTTCTGTGACAGCTTTTTCTGCCGTCGCTTGAACAGCAGGCGCACTGCTGGCGGCTGCCTGCACTTTGGCCGCATCGGTCGCGGTCGCTTCTGCCGCTTTTTCAGCCGCAGCACCTTCTTCGGCTTTCCAGAACTTCAGCTTATCGGTCCAACCCTGCTCTTTTTCTGCTTCCACTTTTTTCTGTGGCAACTCTGCAATGGTTTTCACATCAGGATTTTCTGCTGACGGAATCACATCCCCACGTACGGAAACCAGGCTGTCCTTGTCAAAATCAAGAATCACGCGGCGCTTTTCAACAATGGCGCCCTGTTTGCGCAACTCGTAAAAATAATCCCAGCGATTATCACGGAAACTATCTACAATGAGCGGGGTCCCCATAATGTAGCGCACTTGTGATCGCGTCATGCCCGGGCGCAACTGCAACAGCATTTTGGAGGTCACGACGTTGCCTTGCTGAACTTCCATCTTGAACGGCTTAAGTGAAGGAAGTTTGGCACCGCACCCACTCTCCAGTGATGCGACAGCCAACACAAATAAGATAGAATTACGCATTGGATTCACTTTATAATCGGTATTATTGAGAATAATCATTAATATACCACGTAGTTTCGCCAATCCAGTACGGCAGGCAACTTAAGGCGTGACAAAACTTAACGACAGACAACACCAATGGACAAAACCTATGCATGATCCCAAAGAACTTAAAAATGCAGGCCTCAAAGCCACGCTACCGCGTCTGAAAATTCTGGAGCTGTTTGAAAATAGCGAACAGCGCCACCTGTCTGCGGAAGACATTTACAAAATCATGATCACCAACGGCGAAGACGTTGGCCTGGCCACGGTGTATCGTGTATTAACCCAGTTTGAGCAGGCTGGCTTGCTGGTGCGCCACCACTTTGAAAGTGGCAAAGCCGTGTTTGAAATGAACGAAGGCAGCCATCACGACCATATTGTGTGCGTAAAATGTGGTCGCGTTGAAGAGTTTTACGATGAAGAAATTGAAAAAAGACAAAAAGCAGCCGCTGAAAAATATGGTTTCAGCATGCAAGACCACTCACTGACCATTTATGGTTTGTGCAAAAAACAACCTTGCACTGAATAATCACTTCACGCATGGGTCGATGCTCGCTGGCGGGCATTGACCCATCACATGCCCGCTTGCCTGAACACTCACCTAGCATACCCGAACATCACACGACCGGATTTGCACCCGTCGCCAATCCTGATGCGCGCATCCTCATTCTAGGCACATTGCCTGGCATCGCATCGCTCAGACAGCAACAATACTACGCACACCCGCAAAATGCCTTCTGGCGGATATTGGAGCAACTATTCAATATCCCGGCACAGGCAGCCTATCACGTGCGCTGCCAATCCGCACAGGATCAAGGACTGGCCATCTGGGACGTGTGCCACTCCGCACAGCGCATGGGTAGTTTGGACAGTAACATCCAGAGCAACAGCATTGTCGCCAACCACATCCATCAATTACTGGCTGATTGTCCACGCATCCGATTAATTGCACTCAACGGCCAGGCTGCCGCCCAATTATTCAAAAAACATATCCGGCCCGCACCTGAAATTGAAACGGTTATTTTGCCGTCGACCAGTCCTGCCAATGCCAGGCTGAGATTCGAAGAAAAACTGGCACAGTGGGCCATATTGAAACAGGTGTGTGAAAACAGCATCGCTGACAACAACTCACCCTAATCAATGCAAAATAATGCTGTGCACGTGATGAGGCAATCCCCCTCTATAGCAGCAGAGGAAACCTAAACAAAATAAAATACCAGAAATAAATAAAAACAGCGCTTGTAGATAATTGCTAGATGGCTGCGCTCGGTAAGTTAGGCCAGATTTGCCTGTAACATTTCCCGCGCATGATCGCGCGTGGTTTCGGTGATCTGTAAGCCGCCCAGCATACGGGCAACCTCCTCCACACGCTCGCTGGCATCCAGTGTGCGGATTCTGCTCAAGGTCGTGCCCTGCTGCTCAGACTTGCTGACTTGCCAATGTTGTTGCGCCTGCGCGGCCACTTGCGCCAAATGCGTGATCACCAGCACTTGCCTATGCTGCCCCAACTGGCTCAATAATTTGCCAACCACTTCAGCCACGCCGCCACCGATACCGACATCGACCTCATCAAAAATCATGCAGGGCACGGTGCCTAATGAGGCCGTGGTCACCTGCAAGGCCAGGCTAATACGTGATAACTCGCCACCCGAAGCGACTTTATTGAGTGGGCGCGGCTCCACCCCGGCATGACCAGCAACCAAAAACTCAACCTGTTCCAGACCATGTGCTGCGGGCTCGCCTGGCGTTAACGCAACCGCAAACTGCCCCCCTTTTAATGACAAGGCCTGCATTTGCTCGGTAATGGTTTTTGCTAATTGATTGGCGGCTTGCTGTCTCGCAGCGGAGAGCGCCACAGCCTGCGCCTGATAGCTTTGCCATGCGGCTTGCACCTGTTTTGCCAAGGCACCATCATCGGCAAAGCCCTCCAGCTCAGCCATGCGGCTCAATTGCGCCGCCAACAAATCTGGCAACTCGTCCGGCTTGACCCTGAACTTGCGGGCAACGCCATGAATCGCCTGTATGCGCGCCTCGACTTCTGCCAGACGCGCCGGGTCCAACTCGCTTTTTTGCAGGTAGCGATTTAGCGCACGGCTGGCTTCCTCCAGTTGCACCACAGCAGAATCCAGTGTTTCAAGCATCGGCTGCAAACCTGCATCCATCGTTTGCAACTCGGCCAGCTTGGCTTGTGCTTGCGACAATAAATCCAGCGCATTCACTTCGTCGCCTTCGCTCATCATCTGCAAACTGGTTTCCATGCCACTGAGCAAACTGGCGCCATTGCTTAACCGCACATGTTCCTGCTGCAATGTCGCCCATTCTTCAACCACAAATCCCAACTGCTTTAACTCACGCGTGCTATCACGCAGCACGGCCAGTTCGTCAGCAAACTGGCTGGCATTTTTCTCGTAAGCTAATTGCTGTTGATGCAATTGCGACCAGTCTTTGTAAAGCTTGCCCACTTGTTTTGCCAACGGCGCGGCTTGCGCATAGGCGTCCAGTATCTCGCGCTGGGTGGCAATTTTAAGCAAAGAGTGATGTGCATTCTGACTATAGATATCAATCAGGGTTTCGCCGATCTCCCGCAGTTGGCCGACCGTGGCTGAAGCGCCATTGATAAATGCGCGGCTACGGCCATCGGCATAAATCACCCGGCGTAAAATAAGCGCATCATCGACGTCAATTTCTTGTGCCTGTAACCATTCGCGTGCCGCTAAATTCTTTGCAATATCAAAGGTAGTAGAAATCTCTGCCTTTTCGCAACCTTTACGCGTCACGTCGCCCTCATTACGCGCGCCCAGGCTTAACGACAAAGCATCAATCAAGATGGATTTTCCCGCACCGGTTTCACCGGTAAGGGCGGTATATCCTGCTGAGAACTCGAGTTCCAGCGTATCAACAATGACAAAATCTCGGATAGAAAGGGCTTGTAGCATGGGTTATCAGCGCGGGCTTGTTTAGCCCCAGTTTAATTTGTTACGCAACATATCAAAATAGCAATAATCTTTAGGATGCACCAGTTGGATTTGCTGTGGTGCACGTTCAATGCGCACATGATCGCCCACCATCAATGGATACTGCCCTTGGCCGTCATAACTGATCTGGGCATCGGCTGCATTGACCACGATGACCTCAATCACGCTGCAAGCAGGCACCGTAATTGGCCGATAGCTCAATGTGTGTGGGCTAATTGGCACGATGGAAATCGCTTCGAGGTCGGGGTGCATAATCGGGCCACCGGCAGACAACCCATAAGCAGTCGTGCCCGTTGGCGTGGTTAAAATCAGGCCATCAGAGCGCTGGCGCGAGACAAATTGCCCATCCACATGTACTTCCAGCTCAATCAGGCGAAAGGCGCTTTTAATCACCACATCATTCAAGGCAACAGTGTGCTCGATGGCTACTCCGGCACGGGTAACCACAGATTGCAGCAACATGCGCGATTCGAGTTGATGCTCACCCTGCAGGATCTTATCAATCTCAACCAGCATATGATCCGTTTGTAAATCGGTCAAAAAACCCAGGCGCCCACGGTTAATGCCGACCAGCGGCACACCGGTATCACGCAAAGCTCGTCCCACACTCAGCATGGTGCCATCACCACCCATGACAATCACCAGGTCAGCCTTGGTGCCGATATCTTCCAGGCTGGCCAGTTCAAAGCCTTCATCATCTACAAACTGTGCCGTGCGTTCTTCAATGCAAACATGCAAGCCGCGCGACAACAGATGATGCGCCAAACGGGTCAAATCACTTTGCATGTGCTGCAAGGCGGTGGCGTCCATGTATTTTCCAACAATGGCGACTGAGCGGAATGTAGATTGCATGGCCGCATTAAAGCATAGAAGCCCACAACTGAAAAGCGCAAGGGGCTGTTATCCTGAGCGTAAATGGTGCAAAATTTCAAACACGGCAACAAGGTGGTTAAAAGTGGATAAACGCGCGCAAATTTTGCTAAAAACGCTGGTCGAACATTACATCAGCGAAGGTCAACCCATAGGCTCACGTACCCTGCTCCAGCATTCAGGCCTGGATGTCAGTCCGGCGACTATCCGCAACGTCATGAGCGACCTCGAACAATTAGGGTTTATCACCAGTCCGCATACCTCTTCTGGCCGTGTGCCGACCAAAAAAGGTTATCGCCTGTTTGTAGACTCGCTCATGACCGTACAGCCGATAGACCAGCGCGCCGTGGCGCAACTCAAAACCGGGCTGACGTCGCCCAATCCGCAGGCACTGATTAACAGCGCAGCCGACATGCTGTCGCAACTGACGCAGTTTGCCGGATTGGTGATGATTCCCAAGCGTACACGTAACGTGTTGAAACACCTGGAGTTTTTGCACTTAAATGATAAAAAAATCCTGGTCATCCTGGTCACTGAAGATGGCCAGGTGCAAAATCGCATTTTGCTCACTGACAAAGCCTTTAGCGCCAGCGAACTGACTGCCGCCAGCAATTACTTTAACAGCCATTGCCGCGGGCTTTCGCTCGAAGAAGTACAAGCCAAACTCAAGCAAGAGCTACAGCAGATGCAAGTCGACATTAACCGCCTGATGTCCGCCGCGCTTGAAGCCGCCAGCCAGCCAGAATCCTCTGAGCAGGAAACGGTGGTGATTGCTGGCGAACGCAATCTGCTGCAAGTCGATGAACTCTCGACCAACGTCGGCAGTCTGCGCAAACTGTTTGAGATTTTTGAACGCCGCACGGCCCTGATGCAATTGCTGGACCATAGCCAGCGCGCGGATGGCGTACAGATTTTTATCGGTGGCGAGAGCGGCTACCTGCCGCTGGACGAATGCAGCCTGGTGACCTCCCCCTATGAAGTCGATGGCCAGGTCGTTGGCACACTGGGCGTCATTGGCCCAACGCGTATGGCTTACGAGCGCATTATCCCGATTGTGGACGTGACGGCTAAACTGCTGTCAAACGCCCTATCCAACCAGTAGCCTGCTTCTTTACATTTGTCAGAGAGTTCTGACAGTACTATCAGCTTTAATCTGCTACAACAGAAATGGTCACATGCTTATACTGACCCCACTATTTATTCATTGTGGAGAGATCAAATGAACAGCGCCCATCAAAAATCTTTGCATAAATCCCTGATCTGGACAGCCTTGTTAGTACTGTGCCTGAGCATGACCGCCTGTGGCTCCATGAGTACGCGTGGCAAAAGTACCGCCTTAGGCGCTGGTATCGGTGCGGTTGGTGGTGCCGTGTTAACTGGCGGTAGCGCGATTGGTACGGTTGGGGGTGCCGCCATCGGTGGCGTGATTGGTAACCAGATCGACAAAAAATAATTCTCTTTTGCAGCCACTGGTGAAAGCCAGTGGCTGTCGCACTTTTTTAGGTAGCATGCGTCATAAGGGCATTTAATCGCTTAAAATGTCCTTATGACTTATTACCAGCCAGAGCCTGCCTACACCCACGGCAGCCAACCAAAAGTGGGAATTCTGTTAGCCAACCTGGGCACACCAGAGGCACCCACAGCTCAAGCATTACGACCCTATTTAAAGCAATTCCTCATGGACAGGCGTGTGGTTGAAATTCCGCGCCTGATCTGGTGGTGCATCCTGCACGGCATTATTCTGGTCATCCGCCCTAAAAAATCGGCTGAAAAATACGCCAGCATCTGGCACAAAGACGGCTCACCGCTCATGGTTTACGCCGTGCAGCAAAAAAAATTATTGCAAGGTTATCTGTCACAAAAGATCAACTCGCCATTTGCGGTTGAACTCGGCATGACCTACGGCAACCCCAGCATGCAAAACGCGATTGAATCATTGAAAGCACAAGGCTGCGACCGCATTCTAGTGTTCCCCCTCTACCCACAATATGCCGCCAGTAGCACAGCCGCCGCGTTAGACGCCGTGTGGCGCGTGCTACTTAAAATGCGCAATGTGCCTGCTATCCGCACCATCAAGCACTACCACGACCACCCACTTTACATTCAAGCCCTGGCCAGCCATATCCAAACTTATTGGAAACAACACGGCAAACCCGAAAAGCTGGTCATGAGCTTTCACGGTGTGCCTAAGTTCCACCTGCTTAAAGGTGATCCTTACCACTGCGAGTGTCACAAAACGGCACGCCTGCTGGCAGAGGCTTTAGGCTTAAGCAAAGCGCAATACGAAGTCGCCTTCCAATCCCGCTTTGGCCGCCAGGAATGGCTACAACCTTACCTCGCAAATACGCTGGATGCCCTTGGAAAGCAACAACTTAAACGCATAGACGTCGTCTGCCCCGGCTTTAGCAGCGACTGTCTGGAAACCCTGGAAGAAATTGCCATGGAAGGTAAACACTTATTCCAGTCTGTGGGCGGTGGTGATTACCACTATATTCCTGCACTCAATAGCGAAGCCGTATGGATTGAAGCGATGCGCGATATTGCGCTGGAGCATTTGCAGGGTTGGGTGAGCAATGACTTCAATCAGATGCAAGCAGAGACTGAGACGCAAGCAAGTAAGCAACGCGCTTTAGCGATGGGCGCTGAAAAATAACGCTCAGCCATACGACAGGCACAAAAAAAGCGTAATTAAATTACGCTTTTTTTATATCCTAATTAGTGTAAACATCAGGCTTGTTTGCGGCGAGTGGCGAAGCCTAACAACCCTAAACCAGCCAATAGCATGCCGTAGGTTTCTGGTTCCGGTACGTTTGCAACCGTAAACTGAAATTTATCGTAGCTGAAACCCGCGCCTGTCGATGAATCGTCAAAATATAGTTTTGTGATGTTGGAATAGGCACTTAAATCGACCAAACCATTTGCTTCACGTGCAATAGTGCCTAACAAAGAAGTGCCACTGAAAATGTTGATATCAAGATGGTCACCACTATCGTACCCGGCAAGCACAAACGAGAGATTATTCACCGCTGCAGTAAAGTCAACTTGCAAGTCTGCCTGGCAGTTAAAGCCTGCCGTCAGCGGGCAGATTTCACTCGCTATCGCTGACGCACCCACATAAATATCTGACCCAAATGATGTGATGGTGGCCTGTGGGAATACCAGAACAGTAGTGCCCTGAGTACCTTGTGGTAACGTTGTGAAATCTAATGTATCAGCAAACGTATTGGTTGAAAATAAAGCAACAAAGATTGATAGAGCGATACTGCGTTGTTTCAAGAACTTCATAACACCCTCCCCATAAATTATATTTAATAATAAGAATTGCCCGCCGATTTTAAGCTTATGATAGCAACCTGTCTATAGCCCCCTTGGGCAGGGTAATTGGGCCTGAATTGACTGAATTTTCTGTAGCTTAGTTAAGAGCTTGAATCACTTACAAAAGCGCCCAGAACAAGTTGAGGGTAGCAGCTAGCGATAGTCATGCACTCAGTATTTGATACATTCATGCTCACCGATTCCTATGTCTGCCCTGCCCGATTACGCGTTATAATCGCGTTTTAACGTTTTTATCATTTCCTTATGATCGTTATCACCGGTGGCGCAGGCATGATTGGTTCTATCATGGCCTGGCATTTGAACAACAAACTGGGTCGACAAGACCTGGTGATTGTTGACCGCATCACGCACGAAAACCAGTGGCAAAACCTGGTACACAGGCACTATGCCGAATACCTGGATAAAGACCAACTGTTTGAATTCCTCGAAGATAACGATGACATCACTGCGGTGATTCATATGGGTGCCATCAGCGCGACCACTGAGCGTGACTTTAACAAGCTGGTGGCGGATAACATGCATTACTCACAAGACTTGTGGTCCTGGTGTGCAGAGTATGAGGTGCCTTTCTTTTATGCCAGCTCAGCGGCCACTTATGGCGGCGGCGAGCAAGGCTATGATGATGCCAGCATTGAAAACCTGCGCCCATTAAATGGTTATGGCTATTCCAAACACTTTTTTGACCAATGGGTGTTACAGCAAGTCGCGCAAAAACAAGTCACCCCACCGGCCTGGGCGGGATTCAAGTTTTTTAATGTCTATGGCCCCAACGAATATCACAAAGAGCGCATGGCTAGTGTGGCTTATCACACCTTTAACCAGTTTAAAGAAACTGGCACCATGCGCCTGTTTAAAGGCACCAAAGCTGGCGTGGAAGATGGCATGCAATTGCGTGACTTTGTTTATGTGAAAGACGTGGCGGATGTGATGGGCTTCTTTTTGGAGGCTGCACTGAAAAACAAACCGGTTGCCAGCGCAATCTACAATATTGGCACCGGCCAGGCGCGTAGCTTTAAAGACCTGGCGACTAATGTGATGACCAGCATGGCGCGCGAACCTAACATCACTTACATCGACATGCCGCAAGACTTGCAGGGCAAGTATCAGTACTTTACCCAGGCAGAGATGCAGAAGCTGCGTCAGGCAGGCTATAAAAAGCCTTTCACCACGCTGGAAGAAGGCGTGAAAGATTATGTACAGAACTATTTGATGCAAGAAGACCCTTACGCATAACTGCCATCAAACACTGTGAGCGATATGAATCATATTGAATACCTTAAAGGCGAGCACGCCGCCCATGTAGCCATGTTCCAGGCGCTGGAACCTCTGTTCCCACTCATTAGCGATGTGGGTAACCTGCTACGCGATTGCATCCAGCGTGGTGGCAAGGTGTTGCTGTGCGGTAACGGCGGCAGCGCGGCAGATAGCCAGCATATCGCTGCCGAGATCGTTGGCCGCTTTAAAAAAGAGCGTAAAGGGTTGCCGTCTATCGCGCTGACCACAGATACCTCTATTCTGACTTCGGTCGGCAACGATTATGGCTATGACTATATTTTTGCGCGCCAGGTAGAAGCCTTGTGCCGCCCGGAAGACGTCTTGATTGGCCTCACCACTAGCGGCAACAGTGCCAATGTGGTGCGTGCGATTGAAACGGCAAACGAGATCGGCGCAACGACCATCGGTTTAACCGGCGGTAGCGGCGGCAAACTGAATACGCTTTGCACACACAATATCGTGGTGCCTTCCAGCGTCACGGCACGCATTCAGGAAGCGCATATTTTTATCGGCCATTGCCTGTGTGAAATCCTGGAATCCTGATGAATCCTACCATTGCAAACCTGGTGACGCATTTTGGCGAGCATCCACAACACGCGCTGGTGATCGGCGATGTGATGCTGGACCGCTACCTGATGGGCGAAGTGAACCGCATTTCACCTGAAGCGCCAGTACCTGTGGTGCTGATCAAGTCAGAACAACAGCGTGCCGGTGGTGCAGCCAACGTGGCAGCCAACCTGGCATTGCTGGGCATACACACGCGCATGATAGGTTTGATTGGCAATGATCATGAAGGTCAGCGCTTAATGGCTGCAATGTCAGACTATGGCATTGATACGCAAGCCATGCTGACGACGCCCGCGCGCCCGACCATCGCCAAAACCCGCATTCTCGGCGGGCACCAGCAAATGATGCGACTGGACCAGGAAGTGACTGGCGCTTTGTCTGACGCAGAGGCCGAGCAAGTCACGCAAGCCATACAAACGGCGTTGCAACAACAACCTGCCCTGATCATTTTGTCAGACTATGCCAAAGGGCTGTTGACAGAACAAGTGTGCCAGCAAGTGATTCTCTACGGGCGTGCACACAATATTCCGGTATTGGTTGACCCAAAAGGGCGCAACTACGACAAATACCGCGGTGCGACGGCCCTGACGCCTAACAAAAAAGAAACCGCAGAAGCTTGCGACGCGCATACCAATGATCCGGCATTGATTGACAAGGCACGTACACTTAAAGCCAGCCTGGCGCTGGACTTTCTCGCTGTCACCCGTGGTGAAGAAGGCATTACGCTGATCACAGAACAGACTGATCACTTAAGTGCCACTGCCAAACAGGTATTTGATGTTTCAGGCGCAGGCGACACAGTGATTGCCACGCTGGCTGCAGGCCTCATGCATGGCTTGAGCGCACTGGATAGCCTGTCACTGGCCAATATTGCTGCTGGCGTAGTCGTCGGCAAAGTAGGCACGGTGCCGATCACCAAAGCAGACCTGATTGATGCGATAGCCACCGCCCAAGGCAGCGAGCAAGCCCATAAAGTGAGTGAGTTGCCGGAGTTGTTGCAGAAAGTCGCCAACTGGAAACAACAAGGCCAAAAAATTGTGTTTACCAATGGCTGCTTCGACCTGCTGCATGCCGGGCATGTGACTTATCTCGAAGGCGCAAAGAAACGCGGCGACAAGCTGATTTTAGGCTTAAATACGGATCGCTCAGTCTCAGCCTTGAAAGGCCCAACCAGGCCGGTGGTTAATGAAAAAGACCGCGCCCGTGTATTGGCCGCGCTGGAGTCCGTCGACGCGGTCATTTTGTTCGATGAAGACACGCCGCTTACCCTGATTAATGCCATTCAACCAAATATCATTGCCAAAGGCAGTGATTACACCGCAGACCAGGTGGTAGGCGGCAAAGAAGTGCTGTCATGGGGTGGTGAAATCGCCCTGATTGACCTGGTCGAAGGCCGTAGCACCACTAACCTGATTAAAAAAATGCACGCATGAACAAGATTTTGGTGATGGGCCCGTCATGGGTGGGCGACATGGTGTTGGCACAAAGCCTGTTTAAGCAACTCAAAATTGAGCAGCCCGATTGTCAAATCACAGTTGCTGCGCCTGCCTGGACCCTGCCACTACTGGAAAGAATGCCGGAAGTCTCAGAGGCGATCGCACTGCCGTTTAAACATGGAGACCTCGCATTACGTGAGCGTTTTAAACTGGGACGGGAATTAGCCAAGCAAGGATTCACCCAGGCGATTCTATTAACCAATAGCCTGAAATCAGCCATCTTGCCGTGGGCGGCAAGCATCCCCGTCCGCACCGGCTTTAAAGGCGAAATGCGCTATGGCCTGGTCAATGATATGCGGCCACTGGACAAAAGCGCGCTTAAGAAAACGGTAGAACGCTTTGTTGCACTGGGCTTACCTAAAAGTGCAGCGCTCCCTGCTTCATTACCGCAACCAGCCTTGCTGGCAGACCCCAAGCATGCAAACACCCTGTTAGCCAAACTCAATATCCCAGATACACAACAGCCAGTACTCGGCCTGTGTCCAGGGGCGGAATACGGCGAAGCCAAACGCTGGCCCGCTGAGTATTATGCAGAGGTGGCCAATCACGCCTTGCAGCAAGGCTGGCAAGTCTGGTTATTTGGCTCAGACAAAGATAAACCCGTGACAGCTAGCATCCAGCAACAGACTCAACGACGTTGCGTGGATCTGGCTGGCCGCACTAAGCTGGGCGAAGCGATTGATTTAATGTCACTCTGTCGCACCGTGATCAGCAACGACTCCGGCCTCATGCACGTAGCCGCAGCACTCGATAAAAAACTCATTGCCATTTACGGCTCGTCCGACCCCAAACATACACCACCCATGCATCCACAAGCGGTAGTGGAGTATTTGGGGCTGTCATGCAGTCCGTGCTTTGAGCGCGCTTGTCCATTAGGACATCTCAACTGCTTGCGGCAGATCCAACCTGAGGCCGTTCTGGCCAAGCTGACATCAACCTCCTTGGAGATGACGAAGTGAACCTCCGGCTTTTTTTAGGCAAAATCACGCCTAGTCAATGGCTAGGCTTATATCTGCTGGCCGCATTCATGATTGCTTGCAAGATCATGTATAACCAGCATGGTTGGGTGAACAATGACTCGCTATTGTACTTTGAGCAAGCTAGGCTGATAGCCGCTGGTGAATTTCAGCAAGCCTTCAGTCTTTTTACCTGGATTTTCTATCCAGGCCTGCTGGCACTGATACATACACTGAGCGGTATCGACATCCACTCTGCCGCCATCGGCTTGAATATCGTATGCTTTGTGCTCTTTGTGGCTGGTTTTCAACGCCTGCTACTAGAAGCAGGGGCAAAAATGCGTACCTTGCATTGGGGACTTTTGTTGCTGTTCTCAACGCAATACATCATCGGCGATGTATTAGGCATGCTGCTAAGAGATGAAGGTTTTTGGGCAGCTTATACCTGGGGGCTGGTGTACTGGCTACGCACACTCAAGCACCAACGCTGGCATGATATCTTGATGTTCCAGTGCAGCATGGCTATTGCAGTATTATTCCGGATAGAAGCCTCCGCCTATTTGCTGGCATTGCCATTGTTCATGTTGCTGCACCAAGCCATTGCCTGGCCTCAACGCATCAAACTGTGGTTACAAGCCAATACCATCGCTTTATTAACGGCGGCCATCCTGGGCATTGCTATTTTTGCCGGGGCTTTACATATCCAGCAACTTGGACGCCTGCAGGAAATTATTACGCAACTGGCCAATTTATTCAGTGAGCGAATTTCTTTCATTAATCAGAAAGCAGACATTATCGGCAAACAGGTACTGGGCGACGACCTGGATGATTATAGTGTGTTCAGTTTGTGGGCGAGCCTGATTCTCATCGCGTCCTTTAAAACCTTGAAAGTGGCTGGGTTACCGGCATTGCTAGTTGTCCTTTGGCCCAAACCGACCTGGTGGTTCAAACTGTCAGAACACACCAGGCACCTGGTTGTTGCAACCCTCTTCATCAGCTTCACGGTCAGCCTGGTGATTATTCTCAATGTGTTTGTGCTCTCCAGTCGCTATGTCATCTCTACGGGCATCATTGTCTTAATCCTGGCCGCTTTTGCCATCAGCGAACTGCAAAACCGCTGGCCAAAATGGGCAAGCATGTTTTTTGCCGCACTGCTGGCCTGTTTACTCATCTATTCACTCTATGACCGCAATGGCATCGATCTCGACAGGCAAGCGGTCAATTACATCCAAAGCATTAATACCCAACATAAACCAGTGTTTTACGATACTGAAAATGCCAGGTTTTATGCAAAACAGCCTTACCTTAATAGGTTGCTCGGTTATTCCCTGTTCCCGCAATTAGTGTCTGATCAAGAAATTGAAAAGTATGACTACTATATGATCACCATTAGCAAACATGAAGCTGATATCGCGTATGAGCAACAGGCCCAGCAAATTCTGGCGCAGCATCATTTCACTTTGGTAAAAACGCTATATGGCTGGCGAAAAAAATCAAAAGTGTTAATTTTTAGCAGGCAAACTAATTAAAATTACCGCCAGTAAGTTAAAATTCGTAAGTGAAATTTTGACTCATAATTAAAACAATAACTCTCCTCATCGAACATGATCAATCAGATCTTTAAAAACAAACCACTTATCACGCCTTATTGGCAATCAAACTTTAAACACTTACTCCGCTTCAGCATTTTATGGATGATATTGTTCGCGTGTACCGCTAACGTTTGTAACAGTTTCTTCATTAAATGGGGATTTCGTGACGACTCCCGTTACGCGTCGCTGGTTGGCGTGATTGATGGTACGGCCTATCAACCCTATGTCTACCGTTCGGCTGTACCGCGCCTGGCGGATATGGCCGTGCAACATTTGCCGGCGGAAAAACAGGAGCAACTGTTTCATCGTATTATCTCTTCAGACAAACTGAAAAACCATTTTTTTCACGACATCCCTGCTGAGCAATGGACACCTCGTGTTGCGCTCGACTATCACCTGATGTACGGGCTCACCTTGCTCAGCTTTTTAATCACATTAATCTATCTGCGCAAAATATTCCTGCACTTCTCTTCAAATTATTCTGCATCCATATTGGCTGTCGTACTGTTTAGCCTCATGTATCCCCTCACCTTCAAGCGTGGTGGCTATTTTTATGATTTTTTTGAATTACTTGGCATTACCGTCAGTACATTTTACTTTTTAACAAATAGGAAATTACTGGCCTCTGTGCTGCTAATGCTGACCGCTTTTAATAAAGAGACGGCCTTTGTGGCAGCCTTTGGCTTCTTCTTTCTGCATAGTAAAGACTACCCCATGCAAAAACGCGTGGCTTATTTTGCTTTGCAGTTTATCGCCTGTTTCCTGATCCGACAGTGGATTATTGCGCCTTACACAAGCAATACAGATACGGCGCTGCACTTCCATTTGCTGGATAACGCTAAGTTTTGGCTAAACCCGGCCAACTACTTGAAGCTGAGTGACTTTTACACGCTAGGACTTTTCTCACCGACGCTACAACACGTACTCGTGTTTCCCTGGCTGGTCTACTGGATACGTGCAGGCTGGCAACAGATGGACGACATGCTTAAACGCTATACACTGGGCATTTTCATCCCCAACCTGATTTTGTTCCTCAACTTCACGACCAAAGATGAGTTCAGGAACTTCTCGCTCAGCATGATTGCCTTGTATATTGTATTGATACACGGCTTCTCATCGTTCAGACAATGGCTGGATCAAAAATAGTGCACGCCTATGAAGGTATTACATAAACTGCATTGTGGCTTCAGGCGATTGCTGCTTGGATCGTATTTCAAGCATCAATACAATTGCCATCCTGATTTTGATCTGCTGCGTAGTGAAACAACGTGTACGGTGCGATGGAAAAAACAGCCATTGGCGACGATTCCTTTTGCACACACACTCAGCCACACAGCACATGGCCCTTGCTGGATTGTGGCCTCAGGCCCTTCTTTAGCTGATATTGATTTGCAGAAAATTGCGTCCTACCCAACGATCAGCCTGAATTGTGCCATCAAAAAATTTCTGGAGGCAGGGCTCACGCCTACCCACAGTATTATTGTCGATCACCGCGTATTTAAACGCCAATGGCAATGCGTTGTGGATTCAATACGCTCCGGCGCACATTGCTTCTTCAGCTTTGAAGGTTTAAGTATCATTGCCGAGCGTGCACCTGAGTTATTACAGCAAGGCAATATTTACTTAATCGAGTCTGCGACCAGAAAATACGGCGTAGCTCGTGAGAGTATCAAACAATGCCTGCAACGTTTCCAGCAAGACCCTGAAATTGCCCTGGCTGCAGACCTACTACCCTACTGCCGCGCCATTGGTTTCAGCCACAACCTGCAAAAAGGCGTTTTTGCAGGTAAAACAGTGGCCACCTGGGCGGTACAGCTCGCATTTGGCCTTGGTTACGGTGCGATTTATATTGTGGGCATGGATTTAGGCGGGACGGGAAAAACGCATTTCTATGCGGACAAAAATAACCCCGCTCCTGATTTCTTGCGCTATTACGAGCCACATATCCGTGGCTGCTTTGAACTGGCACGCCAGGCAAGTGAAAAAACTGGTGTGAAGTTATATAATCTGTCGCAACAAAGCGCATTACCAGCGCACATTATCCCCAAAATTTCCTTTACCGAGGCTTTGCAACAAATAGACAAGAATGCGTCTTCTGTGAAATGAACATGTTATGAAAATTATTATTCCACTACAAACTTGCTCAACGCGTATTCCACACAAAAATATCCGTCCGTTTTACCAGGACGACTCCCTGTTTGATATTAAAGCCAAACAAATCCTGACCTTCGAGTCACCAGAGAATGTCTATGTGTCTTCTGAAAGTGCAGAGCTGGTCAAACCTTTGTGTGATAAATATGGTTTTCATTTCATGCAGCGCGATGATTCGCTGACAGGCAACAAAATCTATCAGCCCGATTTGGTGAAAGCGTTGACCGACCCGCTGCCAGGTGATGATGACATCATGTGGATACAGGTGACTTCTCCGCTATTTAATCAGTTTAAGGAAGCGCTGGAGGCTTGGAAAACCGTGCGTAATGACTATGACTCCCTAGTGGCAGTCAAGCCATTTAAAGGTCATTTGCTGGATGCCAAAGGTAATCCTGTCAACTATGGCTTTGGCTACTGGCATAAAGTATCGCAAGACTTACCCAAGCTGTATTCTGTACTGTGGAGTCTGTTTATTCTCAAACGTGAAACTGTTAACCGTTTTCACTACCATATTGGCGTGAACCCATATCTGTTTGAAACTAACCATATGGTGGTAGATATTGATTACCATGAAGACTTCGAACTGGCCGGAATGATTTATACCAAACTGCACGGTACCATTTAATAGCCAAATCGTAGTGGCAGCGCTTACATGGCTACGCCACTACGTAATTTCCTCTGATATTTGATATAGAGCTTTTGTGCCCGGGTACGCACGGCTTGCCATACTGAAGCCCCCATCTGGACACGCCAATCCTGAACTGGCCATGCCGAATAGTAATGCTTGTAAAAAGTCAGCCAGTCGCCACGACTTAACCCCGCATCCATAGCCGAGAAATACAAAGCAGCCAGGTCTTTGATTTGCATAGGCACAGAAGGCGGACGATGTATTTCAACCCTGTGCAAATCGAGCACATATAATGCAGGAGGCCATTGTCCATCGTCTTGACGTTTGAAGCAAAAATGGCAAATGTAAAAATCGCGGTGATAAATGCCATGTGCATGTAGCTTACCGGCAATCTCAGCCACCTGTCGAATCAGTGCCCGTTTATACTGCAACCGTGGCCGCTGTGTCTGCCAGTTAATGGCAACATCCTCCAGCGTGACAATATCCCCCAGATCTTCGGTCATGACAAAAGAGCGCAAGCTTGCTGGCAAACAGCCCTGCACACCATGGGCGACATATGGGGTTGTTGGAATATTCAGGTCAGTCAGCGCTTGAATCGCCGCTACTTCATTACTCGCACTGACGACTGGACGCTTAAACGTCATCCAGTTCTTTAAAATCTCCATCCAGCCCACGCCATTGTGGCGCTTAATAAAATAGTAGCGCTGCCCGAACTTAACCTTGACCGTCTGCCTGGTCGCAACGGCTCTGAAGACCTGTCCATCAATATGCATGAGGTACTCAAACAGATCAGGCCGCGCCAGCATGTCTGGTGGAAGCGGATTGTCAGCAGCAAAGTCCACCTGTTGTTTCATGGTCATCAGTCTTTAAAGCTTGCCATAAAACGTGAACAATTTTTAATCGCCTGCAACAATTGCGGCTGATGCTCAGCGGTCAAGGCAGCCTGTTGTTCAGTATCTAACACTTCATCATTACGTCCTGTAGGCACATAATGCTTGATCCCGTTTTGTTGATAGGCGATGCGATATTTCATGTCGTTCGTCAACACACCGATGGTTCGCCAGTCGCTTACAACGATAAAATCACGTTGTTGCGTCTCGTAAATATTACGGCCCAATGAGTAGCTGTTGGCATCAACAGGGGCTCCCAGGGCTTGTAGTAGCGTAGGTGAAATATCCAGATGGCTGCTCACATGATCGATCTCGGCATGCGCACGACCAGGCATCCACACGACCATAGGCACATGCGTTTGCTCTTCAACAAAGGTGGAATTATGGCCCCAGTTGCCTTTCTCAAGAAACTCTTCGCCATGATCACCGGTAATGATGATAATCGTATTTTCCAATAGGCCCTGGCTACGCAATTCTTCCAATACACGTCCAATTTGCATATCTATCCAATGCGCCGCATTAGAGTAGCGATTCTTGAACTCCCCGATCCTTGGCTGCAAAGAGGCTCGTGACATCCCCCAATAATTCACATCACCCAAATAAGGCGAAGCAACAACCGCCTGGTCAGGGAAGTCATACCGGGCATGGGTAGATTCAAAAAAGAAGAAACTCATGAAGGGTTTACTACGGTCTCGCTGTTTTAGAAAAGCAATTTGCTGGCTTGCATTCCACTCATCCCGCTGCCATGGACTCATGCTTTCATCTGCTTCATGCAAATCTGCCAACGAAAATTTGGCGAATAAGGTTTTATTAAACTCAGGGTAAGAGAATTTTGCACTGGTGCGCAAATCAAACTGATAGCCCAGGGACTGTAATCTATCCATCAGCAAGGGCGATTGCTGAGCATGCAAGAAGCTGGACCAATAAGAGCCATATAAGCCGTAAAACATGCCAAACAGCCCTTCCCGTGTACCATTGCCACTGGAATAATGCTGCGTGAATAAGCTACCCTGCTGACCAAGTTGCCAACTATTAGGCATGATTCCAGGCGTTAGCCTGTCCCAACGCAGGGATTCCGCAGCGAAGATCACAATGTTCGGTGGATGATTTACCGACTGATAATTAATGGCTTGCAATGGGTAATGCAGCCTTGCCGTATCCACTGACAGGCGATGATCATGTCGTCGCTCAATATCCATACCGTACCGAGCTGCTAACGAGCGTATCAACACTCGCTGATAAAAGGGATATACGTCTGCCGTATCTAACACTGCACCAATATTCTTCACATCGCTAATGCCATAAATCAGCCCCTGAATCACAAATAAGATGGGGGCTAATATCCAGATGACAATCGCAGAGATTCTGGCAAGCTTGAATTGTGTATAACGTACACTGGTGACCCAGAAAATGGTTTGAATCAACGCAACCAATAAGACAGAACCAACAATCGAGACATAAGTACCGCCACTGGTGCCCAACGAAGCAAGGCCACCTTTGGTCGTCATCAAGTTCCAGATGAAGCCATTGAAGTGGAAGCGATACAAATCATAAATCATCAGATCCGATTTGATAAACATAAGCCCGGTGCTGGTCAGCACAATTGCCAGCACAGCCAGCAATCGGGGATAAGCTCTCAGAAATAAACTCGCCAGCCACGCAGGCAATACAGCAATCAGGCTATAGAGAAACGCATAAAAGCCCCAGGCTGATAAATGGAAAAACCACGACAGACTGGTTGCTGCAGCGACCCCTTCAGAGAAAAATCCCCAGGTCACCCACAACATATGCAAGGTAGTGAGTAATAAAAAAAGCCGGAAAACGGCATTGTTGGATGGTTTCATCGCGTAAACTTTCATCGCGTAAACATGGCGAAGTTAAACTAAGGCCTCGTACGGGCGCAATTCGAGATGATGACACACCGTGACTTGATGTTCCTTACAGTAAGCTTTCCAATCCGGCATATCGGTCCAGTCCGCAACGAAAATAAAGTCCAGCCCAGCCCCTGTCGATGCCTGGTGGTCAAAGCGACTATCGCCGATAAACAATGCGGGAAACTGTATGCTGCCATCGGCAATCAAGCGAGCCAGATGCTCGTTCTTTTTGGTCGGGCCGCCATAGATGCCCAACTCAAACAAATTATCCAGTCCACGCCGCGGAAAAATATTTCTTAGCTCTTCCTGATCGCCGCCTGACATCAGCATCCACTTGGCCTGTGACGTCTTCTGCTTTAAATCCATTAAAGCCGGTGCGACTTCGCATTGCATTAAGGTCTCATCCAGAATCACGGTAAACGTATCCATAAATGCCTGGAACAGTTCCGGCGTCAACGGCTGTTTGATGATCTCGGTAATGTAATAACGGATCTTATCATTACGTGGAATGCTGCCCAGTTTGATGTGATAATCCACGAAAGCTTGTGCTTGCGCATCGTTGCCGCCCATTCGTTTAGCCGTATTGTAGTAGGCATCGACTTTGGTCTGGTTACTGTTGAGGACAACTCCATCGCAATCAAGCACGATGGTTTTGTAAATTGAAAGGTCTGGGCGTTGGGACATAGGCTGGATAATAAAAAAGGCTTGTATTGCTACAAGCCTTCATTATAGACGATTTGCTATGCGCTTCGCTTATTTGGCTGCCACGATCGCTGAAGCTTCCTTCGCCAGTTTGGTGATGTGTGCCCAGTCTTTATTGGCCACAGCATCTGCTGGCGTTAACCAGGTACCGCCACAGACAACCACGTTTGGCAGTGCCAGGAAGTTAGGCGCGCTTTCAACGCTCACACCACCGGTGGGGCAGAATTTCACGTCAGCAAACGGGCCAGCAAAGCCCTTGAGCAGGTTGATGCCGCCCACAGCCACCGCTGGGAACAGTTTCAAGAAGTAGTAATCATCGGCATTCGCCATCATGATTTCAGAGCCGGTAGACACGCCTGGCAACAATGGCAGGCCGATTTTACGGGCAAATTGACCCAACTCAGTGGTATAGCCTGGGCTGACTGCGAACTGACAACCGACATCTTTAGACGCTTGTGCATCTTTCAGGTTACGTACAGTACCGGAACCCAAAATCGCGTCAGGCACGTGCTTGGCAATTTGTTCCATGGCTTGCAGGGCCACTGGTGAGCGTAATGTCACTTCCAGCACTTTCACGCCACCTTCAAGCAAGGCTTCTGCCATCGGCACGGCATCTTCCACTTTGTTGATGACAATCACCGGAATTACCGGGCCATGATTCGCTAACTCTAATGTGCTCATAGTCTCTATCAGTTTGTATAAAATTTCAGAAGCTTCAAGTGGCCTATTCACGCACACTTAAAGAATTATTTTTTACTGGAATACATTAAACTTTGATAATCAAGCGATAACGCGACGTACGAGCGCAGACAGTACAATGAGTACGGCAAGCGAGTACAACAAAGTTAGCGCTTAATTTGCAAAGTTTACAACCAGGTAACCGCACCTTCTTCGGCCGACAGCACATTGCGGCGCATACCACCAAACAACTCACGGCCCAGGCCATGCGCATTGTAATGACGCTTGGCATCGCTAAGCTCTTCGGCTTCACGTTCAGCCCAAGTATCTTCGTCTACCAGCACGTTCAGTTGGCCGACCGTACCGTTCAAACGAATAATGTCACCATTGCGGATTTTGGCAATTGCGCCACCGGCACTGGCTTCTGGACTCAGGTGAATCGCCGCTGGAATCTTGCCAGAAGCGCCACTCATACGGCCATCGGTCACAATCGCTACGCGGAAGCCCTTATTCTGCAACACAGCCAATGGCGGTGTCAGTTTATGTAACTCTGGCATACCGTTGGCTTTAGGGCCCTGGAAGCGCACGACAGCAATAAAATCTCTTTCCAGCTCGCCACGGTCAAAGGCTGCCAGCAACTCTTCTTGTGCATCAAACACAATGGCTGGGGCTTCAATGATGTGACGATCTTCAGGCACCGCAGAAATCTTGATCACGCTACGACCCAAGTTACCCTTGAGCAAACGCAAGCCACCAGATTCGTTAAATGGATGCGCAGCCGTACGCACGATAGTTTCATCGCCGCTTTCTGCTGGATAATCGGTCCACACCAGTTTATCCGCTGTTTTCTCAGGCTTTTTACCGTAATCACGCATGCCACCACCGCTCACGGTGTAGACATCCGGATACATATAACCGCCTTCGATCAGCTCACGGATCACGAAACCAGGGCCGCCTGCGGTCTGGAATTCGTTCACATCAGCCTTACCGTTAGGGTAAACGCTGGCCAGCAAAGGCGTCGCCTTGGCTAGGTAGTGGAAGTCAGTCCAGTCAATGATAATACCGGCCGCTCGCGCCACCGCTACCCAGTGGATCAAGTGATTGGTAGAACCACCAGTGGCCAGCAAAGCCACCATGGCATTGACAATGACATGCTCGTCGACCAAACGGCCAATTGGTACAAACCTATCCTTCTTGGTGTTCTGAATCACCATGCGCACAGCTTCACGCGTCAAATCTTCACGCATGCCATCATGTGGATGGATAAAGGCCGCACCCGGCACATGCAGACCCATGGCTTCCAGCAACATCTGGTTACTGTTGGCCGTGCCGTAGAACGTACAGGTACCAGCACCGTGATAAGCCGCAGACTCACTCGCCAGCAACTCTTCGCGGTCACACAGACCTTGCGCGT
This sequence comes from Methylophilus sp. QUAN, assembly GCF_015354445.1. Classification (GTDB taxonomy): domain Bacteria; phylum Pseudomonadota; class Gammaproteobacteria; order Burkholderiales; family Methylophilaceae; genus Methylophilus. The sequence goes on along the minus strand of NZ_JADKYT010000002.1, from coordinate 257,529 downwards.
ATTTTTCACGCACTTTGGATTTGGAGGTGTTATCAATCCCCGTGCTCATCGGGCCCGCGGGCACGAACACGCATGGCAAATGACCAAAATGCAGTGCGCCGATCAACAGGCCTGGCACGATCTTGTCACAGACGCCGAGCAATAAAGAGGCATCAAACACATCATGTGACAAAGCAACCGCAGTACTCATAGCAATGGTGTCGCGGCTGAACAGGCTCAGCTCCATGCCTGGTTCGCCCTGGGTAATGCCATCACACATGGCTGGCACGCCCCCTGCCACCTGCACGGTTGCACCATGCTTACGGGCTTCATCACGGATAATATCCGGATAGTTCACGTAAGGCTGGTGTGCAGACAGCATTTCGTTGTAAGCCGTAACGATCCCAATATGGGTTGGTTTCTCGGCATAAATCTTGAACTTGTCGTTTTGTGGCATCGCCGCAAACGCGTGCGCCACGTTGGCACAGCCCAGACGATCCGGGCCTTTTTCACGGTTCAGGTAATCATCAATACGCTGCAAATACGCCTTACGGGTCGGACGGCTACGCTCGATGATGCGTTCTGTTACTTCAATGTGAGATTGTTTCATTGACTATCGCTCAACTGTGTTTTAACTACCTGATGAACTATCCTGATGAACTGCTTTGAACTTGCTATTTAGTCACAGTTTAGGGTCGTAATATATATGAATCCAAACAGGTTCCCTACCTGCGATTATCGCCAAACTGGTGCAAGACGTCAAACTGAATTACCAAATTTGATTGTTTTTTTAGAGGATTCAATGACTTAAAACAATATACACCATTTGGCAAAACCAGCTTGAAGCGACACGCTTCAAGCCAGTCTTCAGGCAGATTTGGTGACCAGGATATCTTCCAGCATGAGATATTCGAGATCGCAGCCATAGAACATGTTCAAGGCATCGGTCGGGCTGCAAATCATCGGCTCGCCGCGGCGATTGAGCGAGGTATTGAGTACCACGCCATTGCCACGCAACTGCTCCAGATGCTCAATCAGCGCGTAATAGCGCGGATTGGTCGCTTTGGTCACAATCTGCGCACGCGCGGTGCCATCTTCATGCACCACTTCCGGAATACGCGCTTTCCAGGCCGGGTTCACATCAAAGGTGAATGTCATGTATGGCGCTGGATGCTCGGTTTGCAGGATATCCACCGCAATACGGTCCAGCATGCTGGGACAGAATGGCCGCCAACGTTCACGATATTTAATCTGCGCATTGATGCGGTCAGCCACACCCGGAAAACTCGGGTCGCCCAGAATACTGCGACAGCCTAATGAGCGCGGGCCAAATTCCATACGGCCCTGGAACCACGCCAGTGGATTCCCTGCCGCCAGCAATTCAGCCGCCTTGCGCGGGCCATCTTCGACACGGGTAAAAACAGGCTTGGCCGGATGTGCCTCACAGGCGGCGATACACTCTTCGTTAGTGAACGCCGGGCCCAGGTAGGCGTGTTCCATCTTATGGATGGTTTCACCTGCCAAATGTGCAGCATAAGTTGCTGCGCCGAGGCTAGTGCCGTTATCGCCAGAAGCCGGTTGCACAAACAACTCTTTCACGTGCGGCAAGGCAATAATGCGTTGATTCAGTTTTACGTTCAGCGCCACACCACCTGCCATCACAATCTTGCCGGTTTCGCGGATGATGTCGCCCAAGTAATACTCAATCATCTGCAATGCCAGGTCTTCCAGCAGCTTCTGCACGCTGGCCGCGTAATGAATATACGGGTCATCGATTTCATCGCCTTTACGCTTGGGGCCCAGCCATTCGATGAGCTTGGGCGTAAAGTAATAACCTTTGGATTTACCATCGGCATCGGTCTCTTTATAACGGCGCAAGCCCACCACATTGACATATTCGGTGTTAATGATGAGTTCACCGTTTTCAAATTTGGCCAGGCGACTCAAATCATACTTCGTCGGATCGCCATACGGTGCCATGCCCATGACTTTAAATTCGCCATCCAGCATTTCAAAGCCGAGAAACTCAGTGATGGCGCCATACAGACCACCCAGCGAATCCGGGTCATAGAATTCTTTTATTTTGTGAATCTTGCCATTTTCGCCATAGCCGAAAAAGGTCGTGGCGTACTCACCTTTGCCATCAATGCCAACAATCGCTGTTTTTTCTTTAAACCCGCTTAAATGATAAGCGCTGGAGGCGTGCGCCAGATGATGCTCCACCGGCACATATTTAGCCTTGGTCAATCCCAACTCCGCCATCAGTTTGAGCGATTTATCGCGGTTGCGGCGGAAACGGCGGTTACCGTTGAAAATCGCATCCAGTGCGCGGTCCGGCGCATACCAGTAGCGTTTGGCGTAATGCCAGCGCGCAGCTGACGTCAGTGGGATTTCACCATAAGGAAAAGCGACAATATCCACCTGGTCCGGTGTAATTCCAGCCTGTTTCAGGCAGAACTTGGAGGCTTCGTAAGGCCAGTGATTCTTGGCGTGCTTGTCGCGAATAAAACGCTCTTCTTCCGCCGCAGCGACAATCTTGCCGTCCACTAAAATGGCGGCAGAAGCGTCATGCCCCAAGGCACCGGATAAACCTAAAACAATCATGCAGAAACTCGCGTAATGACTAAATAATTAAATGGAAATGCCCGCCAGTTTGAGTGGCGTATGGTCCTGATAAATCAGGCTAAACGACTTTACCAGCGCATTATACAGGGAAGTATCGGCTTGCCAATTTTGCAACAGGCGGCGGATATCTTTGGCATGTGCGCGCAACGCCATTTGCGTACGGCGGTGCTGCTGCATGCTATCCAGGTCAATGACGACAATATCGCCCCGATCTGTCACTTGTAGATTACTGGCCTTCATGTCGCCATGTGACACCTTGAGCAAAAACCACTGGTAACACAATGTCACCAGTTGCTGGACCACATGCTGACGCAGCGCTTCATCTTGGCACTGCTGAAAAAAAGCCTGTGCATCCGGCCAGGGACTATAAGCAGACACGAAATAAGCACGTCCGCGTATGCCGCAATAACGGCGCTCATACATCAACAAAGGTTGTGGCGTCAGCATACCGTAATACTGCAGACGATGGGCATTGCGCCACGAGGCGGCCGCACGACTGGGGCGCCACGCGCGACCCAGGCCATGCAGCCAATTCTTGATGTTATAACGCTTGATGACCACCGACTGGTCTTGCAGATGCGTATGCACAACGGTGCAGGTGTTGCCTGGTTTTAATACCTGACCAACATGCATGGCCACTTCCAGCGCAGGCAAGTCGGTCACATGCAAACCGCCTGTGGTACTCACGGCTTGCGCACTCTGGCTAGTTTGCTGCCAGGTCACATCGCTGCAGGTACGGAAAATCTTGCGCGTCACATAACGCTCGACTTCTTGTGCTTTCATTTGCTTCGCCCAGGCCAATAATGTCGCAGGGACTAATGTAGCCTGCCAGCCGCGCGCAGCATCGTAGGCTGCCAGCAATGGCGCCACCCAGGCATGTTGATCCAGCACTTGGATTTTAGAGACTAACTCAGCCAGTTGGCGATACGCACGATGCTTGCTCAACGTCGCTTGCTGGATACCATCGCCATCCAGTGACCACACCTGGCCATCGGCCAGCAGGAAATTCTTCAGATGCAAGTCGGTTTGTATCAGCCCGGCAGCATGTTGTGCCGCCAACGTTTGCACCAGTTGCTTGAGCAATGCCAAACCTTGCACAGATGGTAGCGATTTATACAGCACATCCGCATTATCGGCAGGCGCAATCGCAGCATAAATCAAGACACGGGCGCGCTGGTCAGCAGACTCGCCCTGCCATAGCAAGGCGGGAGTCGCCAGGCCTGCCTGTGTGAGCCAGCCTACCCCTTGCGCGTCACGCGCAGCGTATTTCGCGGCTTGTGCCCCCACAAACACCTTGGCAAAGACTGCCTTGCCAGACCACTGCGCACGGAATACCCAGCGCCGCTGCGGCAACACACGCACAGCCGTCAACTGCGTCAGCGCAGTCTGGCCAGCCAGCCGGATAGCGCCGGTAGCAGCATCCACCACTTCACACAGGACAGGCGCGATGATCGCGTCAGGTATTGCACCCATTAGCGGGATTTCCACCACTGCGTGAGTTGTTGCAGCCAGCCTGATTGGTCAGAGAATAACTTTTTCGCGCGTTTATCGCGTTTTTTCATCATTTTTTTGACTTGCGATTTGGTCGCTGCATCGTCATGCGGTCGCGCCACATACAAGGTATGACGTGACTCGCCTTCAGCGTTAGGAATAGGCAAGGCCTGGTAGTAATACAGCGCAATCGAGCGGCGCGTCACGCCGTCCGGCGTCGTTAACGGATCTGGATGCCCATGAAAACTGTCAGCATCGGTATTAAAAATCACACAGCGGTTAAACACAGGCGCCACCGTTTGCTGCTTGGCTTGCATTTGCCTGTCCCACAGCTCGAGATTGCCGCCATACTCCGGCAACCAGTCCTGATTCAGATACACCAGCATATTCACGCGGCGGTAAAGCTGTAAGCCTTCATTCACCTGAAAATCGGCATGAATACCCAGCAAACCTCCTGCCGAGGTCTCATGCAAGCCGCCACCGGCAAAATACGGGTCAGGCAACAGCCCTTTCATGCCTGTTAACGCCTCAATAAACTGCAACATCGGGGCAGAATTGAATAAGGCAAACGCCGCACGCAGGGTTTCGTCACAGTCATACGGTGAAATCTGCCGCTTGTGCGTGCCGCCATAGCCTTTTTCATAGACTTTGTCATGCGCCTTGGCATCTTGTGGAAAGTGGTCCAGCAGCAACTGCGTAAACGCCGTGGGAAAAATATCGTCGATGACAGCATGCGGAAAAGGTTGCGCCTGCGCATAATCCTCAGACAACAGGCTTCCTATGTCTTTGGCCTGTTGCGCATCTAGCGTAAAACCATGCGCCATTTCAATCGGCAATACCCCGTCTGAGATCGTCATTTTGTCTGTTCCTGCTGTGACTGTAATTGTTTAAGCATGGCCTGTTTGCGCTGCAAACGGCGGTTCTGCGCCGTATAACCACTCACCAGGCCCACCGTGCCAGCCTCGACATGGTCAAGATAGCGGAATAACCTGGCAGGCGACATGCGCTCGATGACATAACCTTGTGCTGCCAGCTTGTCTTGCAGCACATAGCCTGGAATTTGCTGTTCCATATAAAACCGGTAACCCAGGTGCTTCATCAAACCCACGTTCCACAAAGCGAAAAAGCTTTTAATGTAAGGTTCAATATAAGGCCTGGCCTGGCGTGCAGGCAAGCCCATGCGTTGTTTCAGGCGGCGGCTGTGGTATTTGAAAAAACCGGTAAACGCGCGCCAGAACAAACGTACATGCCCGCGGTTTAACTGATGCAAGCAACCGATGGCGGCAATATGAGGCTGACGTTGCATGCGCTGCAAACACTCAATAAAGATTTGCGGCTCATAAATAAACGTATCGGTATGCATCAAAAACAGATAGTCCGACTGAATGGCACCCAAAATCAGGTCCAGGCCTTCGCCATGCGCGGCAAATCCCTGCTCCTTGCCAGGCGACGGGCGCTCAATCAGGTGTATCCAATCGAGACTGCGCAAATAAGCAGTACTTTCGTCGGCGGAGTCGTTATCTACCACCCACACGTCCACCCTATTGGCATCCAGCGCGCCACTGTCAAAATGGCTTTTGAGGAGATTCAAACAAGTGCGGGTCAAATCCAGTGTTTTGTAATTGACCAGCCCGATACTAAATCTTGGTAAAGTGTGTTCCATAGGCATACTTGTCTGTTAACGCTTGCTACGCTGGGTAATGCGTTTGAGTAACTGCTTATCACATCGGCTTAAAGGGCGCGCAAATGCCTCTCCGTGCAAATACTGTTTAAAAAAATACAGGCGATCGCTGTCCGCCAAGCCTTCTGTATGGCGGTGCAGCGCGGCCAAATCGAATCGCGCTCGACGCCAGGCACCCAGGCTTTTCCTGGCTTTTTCCAGGTCAATCAACGCCACTTGCGCAGTGATGTCATCGGCTTGTACAAAAATATGTTTGGGATACAAGGCGCGGTGCACCCAGCCCAAATCGTGAAAGCGGCGGATCTGCCTTGCAATCGCACGCAAGTATTGCCTGCGCAGAGCCTGGGGTTGCTTCAGCAGGCTTGGCAGCCATTGCTCCAAATCAACAAATCCATGCAGATTTTCCGTGACTAAAATGGCGCGCTGGTTGCCTGCCTGTAGCGACTCGGCATACATCAGCACTTTAGGCGCCGGAATACCCGCGGCAGCCAAGGCCTGCAAACGATGAAACTCACGCCTGAAAGTAGGCTCACCAACCCATGGGTGCTGCCAGGTGCGGCGACCATGATTTTGCTGCTTTTTAACAAACACGGTGAGTGCAGGCTGACCTGCCAGCGGCAATACCAGCTTACCAACACCACTCCAGCCACCACGGCGCTGGTTAGGCGCTTCAAACCAGTCAATCTCGCGTGTCCACCAGTCATCAAACGCATTCAGCCCATGCTGTTGCAATGCCGCCTGGCAGGTGGGCTCTTGATAATGTGGCTGGACGAGTTTCAAAATAAGCAGTGTTGAAATAAATTGTGCAGATGCGGGTTTTTAAACCACATTTTGTTAACATACGGGCTAATCCCGAATTTTAACAGAATGCGTTTATAAATTAGTCTCATGTTGCTGTTTTTCTGTAAAACCGTGGCCTGCCTGCCACTCTCCTGGGTACATCAACTGGGCGCTTTTTTCGGCTGGCTATCTTACCTGACGGACAAAAAAAGCAACGGCATCGCCCTGGCCAATATCCAGCAAAGTGGCCTGGCGGCTGATGATGCCCAAGCCCGGCAACTGGTCAAAACCAGCCGCATCGAAGCGGGCAAGGCCCTGATGGAAACATTTTTCATCTGGGGAAGCCCTGCTGCCAAGCTGCTACCGCTGATACAGCAAGTGCATGGCTGGGAACATGTGACCGAAGCGCAAGCGCAAAAGAGAGGGCTGATATTCCTCACGCCGCACCTGGGCTGCTTTGAAATCACCTCGATTTACTACGGCGAACGCGCGCCGATTACGGTTTTGTACAGACCGCCAAAACTAGAATGGTTGAGCGAACTGGTGGTCAAAGGTAGGGAAAAAGGCAAAGTAGAGATGGCGCCAGCCAATGCCAGCGGCGTGAAAAAACTATTGCAGTCGTTGAAATCCGGCCTCGCCATCGGCATCTTGCCAGACCAGATCCCCAGACAGGGCGAAGGCGAATGGGCGGACTTTTTTGGCAAGCCCGCCTATACCATGGGGCTGGCCAGCAAACTGGCTACCAAGGCCGATGCGCTAGTGATTATGGCCTTTGGTGAGCGGCTACCCGCAGGCAAAGGATTCAATATCCACCTGACAAAGGTGGATGACATTAGCACGCCCACCCTGCTCAACCAAGCGATTGAGCGTCAGGTGGCACAATGTCCGGCGCAATACTTATGGCAATATAACCGCCACAAGCAACGGCGCTACGCGCTGCACAAGTTGGAAAAAGCCCAACCAGACCTGGCTGAGCGCGAGTAGTCGAAACTGTAGACGAAACTAGACTTAAGCCAGGCCCTGAATCCAGCGGCTGTACACTTTATCCGCCACCTGGTGCAGCACGTCACAATCTTCTGCCACCTCTGCCAGCATGGTATCCGCCGATTGTACCGCCGGACTAGCCGCCGCACTGGCGATGTCATTCTTCCATTGTTCGGTCCACACTTTGACCATCTCTGGTGTCATTTCAATATGGCACTGCAAGCCTATATGCTTGCCCATGACATAGGCCTGATTGGCGCAATAGGGGCTGGATAACACGTGCGTCGCCCCTGCTGGCACCGTAAATGTTTCGCCGTGCCAGTGAAAACTGTTAAACCCTTGCAGATCGCCAAACCAGTCGCGCGCGGCAGCATGATCAGCCACCTGCACCTGTCCCCAGCCGATCTCCTTGACCGGATTCTTGCTGACGACACCGCCCAGTGCTTTACTGATTAACTGCCCACCCAGGCAATGCCCAAGCAAAGGCACATCTTTGTCTACCGCCTGCCGGATTAATTGCAGCAACGGCGGAATCCACGGCAAGTCATCATTCACACTCATGGGGCCGCCCATGAGCACGATTCCGCTGTAATCGTCGACCGACGTCGGTACCGCTTCGCCTTTATCAATGCGCACTTCGCACCACGGAATAGCATGCCGCGCTAAAAAAGTGCCCAAATAACCAGCACCCTCGCAGCAAGCGTGTCTGAATACCACCACTTGTTTCATGATTTACCTTACTAAACTGACTTTCTCATATTGCCCAAGCAAGATTCCGTCCAACGTATACGGGCCAATCGCATAACGGATCAAACGCAAGGTTGGAAACCCCACGTGGGCGGTCATTCGCCGCACCTGGCGGTTCTTGCCTTCACTTATCTTAATCTCCAGCCAGGTGGTGGGAATATGCTTACGCTCGCGAATCGGCGGTTCCCGTTGCCACAATTGGTCAGGTTCAGCGATGATTTTGACCTGCGCAGGCCGCGTTACAAAGTCACCCAGGTCTACGCCCTGTTGCAATGGCATCAAATCTGCTTGTGTAGGAGCACCTTCGACTTGTGCCCAATAGGTTTTGACCTGTTTATGCTTGGGATGACTTAAACGATGTTGCAATCCGCCGTCATCGGTTAGAATAAGCAATCCTTCAGAATCGGTATCTAACCGCCCGGCGGCATATACGTTGGGAATCGGAATATAGTCCTTGAGCGTCGCGTGCTTCTCATGAGCAGTAAACTGGCAAACGACGTTAAAGGGTTTGTTAAACAGTAATAACATGGAAAGTGCTATGTCTAAAATCAAGGTGCCTGCGACCGGCAGCAAAATCACCGTCAATGCTGATAATACCCTAAATGTTCCCGACCAACCTATTATCCCGTTTATCGAGGGCGATGGCATTGGTATCGACATTACGCCACCCATGATCAAAGTGGTGGACACTGCGGTTGAAAAAGCCTATGGCGGCAAACGCAAAATCTCCTGGATGGAAGTCTACGCCGGTGAAAAGTCTACAACGGTCTATGACAAAGACACATGGTTATCTGATGAAACCATGGCGGTGCTGAAAGACTATGTCATTTCGATCAAAGGCCCATTGACCACGCCTGTTGGCGGCGGCATCCGTTCATTGAACGTGACCTTGCGCCAGGAACTGGATTTATACGTTTGCCTGCGCCCTATCCAGTATTTCACTGGCGTGCCTAGCCCGGTCAAGCATCCGGAAAAAACTGACATGGTGATTTTCCGTGAAAACACCGAAGACATTTACGCCGGCATTGAATGGGCGGCTGGGACTGAAGAAGTGAAGAAAGTGATTAACTTCTTGAGCGATATGGGCGTACGCAAGAAAATCCGCTTCCCAGAAGCTTCTGCGATTGGTATCAAACCAGTGTCGATTGATGGCAGCAAGCGCCTGATCCGTAAAGCGATTCAATACGCGATTGATAACAACCGCAAATCTGTGACCATCACCCACAAAGGCAACATCATGAAGTTCACCGAAGGTGGCTTCCGTGACTGGGGCTATCAACTGGCTAAAGAAGAATTTGGTGCCGAGCTGATTGATGGCGGCCCATGGTGCAAACTGCCGAATGGCATTGTGATCAAGGACTGTATCGCCGATGCCTTCCTGCAAGAAATCCTGTTACATCCGGAAGATTACGATGTCGTGGCTGCCTTGAACCTCAATGGCGACTACATGAGTGACGCGCTGGCGGCACAAGTTGGCGGTATCGGCATTGCCCCTGGTGCCAACTTAAGCGACACCGTGGCCATGTTTGAAGCCACGCACGGCACGGCACCTAAAATCGCTGGTAAAAACTTGGCCAACCCAAGCTCACTGATTTTGTCAGCAGAAATGATGTTGCGCCATATGGGTTGGGTAGAAGCAGCCGACCTGGTCATCAACGGCGTGGCCAAAGCCATTGCCAGCAAGCGCGTGACCGGCGACTTTAGCAGCCAGATGGAAGGCGCTACCCAAGTTGGTACGGCCGAATTTGGTGACGAGATCATCAAGCAAATGTCCTAATAGATTGCCGGCTCACCGGTATCAGGCATAAAAAAACGGCTCGCAATTGCGAGCCGTTTTGTATTTTTTACCCCTAAAACAAAAATTATGCTTTTTGTATGTTGGAGGCCTGTTTCCCTTTTGGACCTTCAGTCACATCAAAGGATACACGTTGACCTTCTTTCAAGCTTTTATAACCAGATTCAACGATTGCGGAGAAGTGCGCGAACAAATCGTCACCACCGTCATCGGGAGTAATGAATCCAAAGCCCTTAGAGTCGTTAAACCACTTTACGGTACCTGTTGCCATTTTACTTCCTTACTTTTTTACTTAACAGGGAGGCGCCCCAAAAGTTTGTCTCAAGTACTCCAGTCGCAATTAACAAGCTTTGCTTTACTTAAAGACGGCTACAAAAAACCTGAACCCAAACGCCTTAAGGATTTATAAGTTAGCATTATTTAAATGTCAAGCGTATTTTTGTATCTTTTAACGAAAGCTAAAAAATCCAGTTAAAATTTGTATAAATGCTGCATGAGAGCCCGTCTTTTCAACGATTTGAATCTGGAATGGCCCACGTATACTGAGGTAAAAAGTATAGTTGTATCAGTACATTAACTGACCTATTTCACTGTTTAGAAGACACGCTTAAAGACATCTATGGCAACACTGGAAAGTTCACGGAAACTGGGAGGCATGGCGCGCATGCTGGTGCAATCTTCGCTCATGAGCGAAGAGGATGCCGCCGCTTTACAGGAAAAATCCCTGGCACAAAAGGTCAGCTTTCTATCCGCGACGCTGGCACAAAAAAAGATTTCCGCTAAAGATATTGCACAAACCGCTTCAGATGCCTTCGGCTTCCCGTTTCTAGACCTGGACGCACTGGATCAGGACTCCCTGCCTGACAAAACCATAGATATCAAACTCATGCAGTCGCACCGTGTATTGCTGCTGCAACAAAAAAGCAATGTGGCTTACATTGCGATTTCTGACCCGACCAACCTGCACTCTCTGGACACCATCCAGTTCCAGATGGGCGCCACGCTGTTCCCGGTGGTGGTGGAAGATGACAAGCTGGGTAAATGGATAGATAGAGTCGTCGAATCCAAAGACACCAGCATGTCTAGCCTGAATACAGGCGGCGATGACTTTGACCTGGGGCTGGAAGAAAACAGCGAAGAGCAGGAAGTTGAAGTGTTGCAGGAGGTGGATGACGCGCCAGTCGTCAAGTTCCTGCAAAAAGTGCTGATGGATGCCATCAATATGGGCGCTTCTGACCTGCACTTTGAACCTTATGAAAAGTTTTACCGCATTCGCTTCAGGGTGGACGGTGTGTTAAGGGATATGTCGCAGCCGCCATTGGCGATTAAAGAAAAACTGGCCTCGCGGATTAAAGTGATCTCCAATCTGGATATTTCTGAAAAAAGAATTCCGCAAGATGGCCGCATGAAGCTGATTCTGAGTAAAACGCGCGCCATTGATTTCCGCGTCAGTACCTTGCCACTGATTCACGGCGAAAAAATTGTGATGCGGATTCTGGACCCGACCAGCGCCACGCTGGGCATTGAAGCGCTGGGCTATGAACCTGAGCAGCAAGCCTCGCTGCTCAAGGCCATTCACCGTCCGTATGGCCTGGTATTGGTCACCGGGCCAACTGGCTCGGGTAAAACCGTGTCGCTGTACACTTGCCTGAACTTGCTTAACGACCCAGGCGTGAATATCTCTACCGCTGAAGACCCGGCAGAAATTCCGTTGCCCGGCATCAACCAGGTCAACGTGAATGACAAGCAAGGCCTGACTTTTGCCGCCGCGCTAAAATCCTTTTTGCGCCAGGATCCTGACATTATCATGATTGGTGAAATTCGCGACCTGGAAACCGCGGACATGGCCATTAAAGCAGCCTCTACCGGTCACATGGTGTTATCCACACTGCATACTAATGATGCACCAACCACCTTATCGCGGCTATTGAATATGGGCGTCGCCCCCTTTAACATTGCCTCAGCCGTGACGTTAATTACTGCACAACGTCTGGCCAGACGCTTGTGCAAACATTGCAAAGTGCCGCTAGATGTCCCGCAGGAAGCGCTGCTCAAAGTAGGCTTCACAGAAGCCATGCTGCACGGCGACTGGCAACTCTACGGGGCGAAAGAAGGCGGCTGTGAGCACTGCAATAATGGATATAAAGGCCGCGTCGGTATTTACCAGGTCATGCCTATCAGTGAAGCCATGGCGCAGATTATTATGTCTAACGGCAATGCGCTGGATATTGCGGCACAAGCAAAAAAAGAAGGCGTGAAAGACCTGCGGGAATCAGGCCTGCTCAAGGTGAAACAGGGCTTAACCTCGATTGAAGAAGTCGAAGCCGTCACCAACGAATAATCTTGGTGACTCAATCAACCTCATTTTTAAGAAAACACTATGGCGACTGGCAATATCAAACAATCGGTGTATCAGTGGGAAGGTAAAGACCGCAAAGGCAAGCTGGTCAAAGGCGAAATGCGCGCCAATGGCGAGGCCGTGGTGAATGCCACCTTACGCCGCCAGGGCATTACGATACTCAAGGTCAAAAAACAAAGCGCACTGGCCGCCAAAGGCAAAGTCACAGAAAAAGACATTACTTTGTTTACACGCCAGCTCGCCACCATGATGAAAGCGGGTGTGCCTTTATTGCAAGCGTTTGATATTGTTGGCAAAGGTCACCACAATCCTGCCGTATCCAAGTTACTGGGTGATATCAAATCTGACGTGGAAACCGGTAGCAGCCTAAGTGCGGCATTCCGCAAATATCCTTTATATTTTGACCAACTGTTCTGCAACCTGGTCGGCGCTGGTGAACAGGCCGGTATTCTGGATAGCTTGCTGGAGCGTCTGGCCACATATAAGGAAAAGATTCTTGCCATTAAAAGCAAGATCAAGTCTGCACTGGTCTATCCCGTTTCCATCATTGTCGTCGCTTTTATTATTACCGCAGTGATTATGATTTTTGTGGTGCCCGCCTTTAAAGACTTGTTTAGCAGTTTTGGGGCCGATCTGCCTGCACCTACAGTCATCGTCATCAATCTGTCCAATTTCTTTGTCGCCTGGTGGTGGGCTATTTTTGGCACACTGGGCTTTGGCTTTTGGTTCTTTTTCTACACCTGGAAACGCTCAGAAAAAATGCAAGCGACCATGGATCGTTTAATGCTGCGTATGCCTATTTTTGGTGAGCTGATCCGCAAGGCGACCATTGCCCGCTTTGCCCGTACACTGTCGACTATGTTTGCAGCCGGGGTACCGCTGGTGGAAGCCTTAGATTCTGTCGCTGGGGCATCTGGCAATAAGGTTTATTTTGATGCGACCAAAAAGATTCAAAGCGAAGTCAGTACTGGCACCAGCCTCACCGTCGCCATGCAAAATGCCAATGTATTTCCTAGCATGGTGATCCAGATGACTGCCATTGGTGAAGAGTCCGGCTCATTAGACGGCATGCTGACCAAGGTCGCTGACTTCTACGAAGGCGAGGTAGATGACGCTGTCGCAGCTATCTCCAGCCTGATGGAACCCGTGATTATGGTGGTGCTTGGTGTATTGATCGGTGGCCTGGTCGTTGCCATGTATATGCCTATCTTCAAAATGGGCAAGGTGGTCAGTGGCGGTGGTTAAATCCAGCGCGCACAATAAAAAAGGGGCTATGAATAGCCCCTTTTTATTTAGGTATTGGAATTACTTTTTAGCTGCCTGTAACGACTTTTCAATTTCGTCGTAAGGCTGGGCACCTAACATGCGCTTACCGTTTTCAAAAAACAGCGTTGGTGTGCTGTTCACACCGACTTTATGTGCCAGCTCACCGACTTTTTCCAGTGGCACTTCACACTTGGCTGTTGTCGTCGGCAGCTTGTTATTCAAAATCCAGTCCTGCCAGGCTTTAACACGGTTGGTCGCACACCAGATGCTGCGTGATTTATTGGCCGCATCCGGGTGTAATTGCTCAATCGGATACAAGAAGGTATAAATCGTCACGTCATTAATATTGCTGAGTTCTTTCTGCTCCAGGCGTTTGCAGAATGGGCAATCCACATCAGAAAATACCACCAACTTGCGGCTGCCGTTGCCTTTGACCACTTTAATCGCCTGATCCAAGGGTAACGTATTGAAGTCGATCTTGGTCAACTCATCCATGCGTTCACCAGTAATGTCTTTTTTGCTTTTTGGATCCACCAGGCGGCCTTCAGCAATCAGGAAACTGAACTTGTCATCGGTGTAAATGATTTGCCCGCCCATAAACACTTCGTACAAGCCCGGATATGGCGTTTTGGTCACACTGTCGACCTTGAATTTGGGATAAGCGCTTTCTACCAGTTTTTTCAGGCTGGCTTCGTCGGCAACACTGTTAAAAGACCATAGCGCGGCCAAGGCAAGCAAGCCACCCATCACACACTGGCCGATAGATTTTTTCATGACATACTCTTTCTCAAACATGCGCAATCGCTCTCTGCCACATCAGCCTTGAGTCGCTGCGCGAATTAAAAAACGTTTAAGCATAGCACTGTTTTCCACACCACGTAAGCCTAGCAGGGCAGCATGTGTCCACACGGCTTGCGGACGCGCAAACAAGGCATCCAGGCCACGAGTCAGTGCATGCATCTTTAAAATATCCGGCTGCCGCGTACGCATCACATGCCGTAAAAAACGTGCATCGCCTAACGGCCGAACAGCAGGCAATTCGGCAACCTGCGCGCACAGCGCCTGTACATCCTGAAAGCCCAGGTTAACGCCCTGCCCGGCCATCGGATGCACCTGATGCGCGGCATCGCCTAATAGCATCACTTGTGGCAACGCCATGGTATCGGCTGTGTTCTGCATCAGCGGGAAAGCCAGCACTGGGCCACTCGGCGTTAACTGCCCAAGTGGCTGACCACTACGCTCAGCCACTTCTACAGCCAAGGCCTCGGCGGACAAGACCTGTTTTTGCTTGGCAACCGCATGCGGCAATGCCCAAACCAATGAGACCTGTTGTTGCGGCATGGGTAGTAAAGCCAGGGTTTCGTGTTCGCCAAACCACTGCCTGGCAATATTGCCATGCGGACGTTCAGCTTTAAAATTCGTCACCAGCGCCGTTTGGGCAAAATCCACTTGTTGCACACCCACTGCACATTGTGATCGCACCCAGGACCGCGCACCATCCGCGCCTAACAACAAGGAGGCTTCAACTTCATGCTGCGGCAAGGATAAACGCACCATATGACCGCAATGTTGCAATGACTGCGCCGGGGCGTCGGTGATCACAGTCACCTCAGATTCGGCCAATACCTGCCAGCAGGCATGTATCAATGCCTGGCTTTCAACGATATAGCCCATCTCAGGCAGATGCGCTTCATCCGCACTCAGGCTCAAGCTAGGCGTGGCATGGTGATGTGTGGGCGACCATAAATGCATGGCCGCAATCGGATTGAGACGGCTGGCAGGCAGGCGTGACCACACGCCCAGCTCGCGCAGCCAATTTACAGTTTGATTGGTCAGTGCATAAATGCGGGCATCCCAATGTGCCACGTCACTTATCCAGCCTGCTGGCAATGACTGTGCAGGCTTGGCATCGTTCAACACCACCTTTTTTCCCAGGCGAGACAAGGCAATGGCCGCCGTCAGGCCCACCAGGCCTGCGCCCACAATCGCGACATCGGTTTTAATCAAAGGGTTTTCAACTGCCATAACTCATCTTGTTCACCAGGAAACGCCGCGCCATCGGCAATAGGCTGAGCGCTCCCAGTCCCGCGCCACGCAACAGGCCGACACCGACCAGGTCATTAGAAAACACATTCACCAAAAAGTCGGTAAATTGCAGGCCACGGCCTGTATCGCGCTGCCGTGACTGGTGATACTCCGCCAGGCGGTGTGCTGCGCCCCATTCACTGGCTTGTGTTGCAGCCACGTTTTTGGCTAAGGCTACGGCATCGCGGATGCCGACATTAAACCCTTGTCCGGCCACCGGGTGCATGGTTTGCGCCGCGTTACCAATCACCACGCAATGCGCGGCAAAGGTTTGGCCTAATTTACTGAGTTTGAGCGGAAACCTGAATCGTTTCCCTGCATGCAAAAATTTGCCGACGCGGTCACCAAAGGCTTCATGCAAGGCTTGCAGGAAAGCGTCATCATCCAGCGCGGCGATCTCATCCAAATACGCCTGCTCACCCGTCCATACCAGTGAAAACTGCTGCCCGTTGGGTAGCAATGCCATCGGCCCGCGAGGCGTAAAACGCTCATAGGCAATATTGTGGTGTGGCTGCTCGGTCTGCACCAGGCCAACCAGCGCATCATGCCCATAATGCTTGGTTTCACGCACCAGGCCAGGAATTGCTTCCAGGCTGCGGCCGCCATCGGCAATCACGGCTAAAGGCGTCGATAGTTTTTGTACGACACCATCAACTGTCTGATATTCAACCTCAGTTGCGCTGGCATATACATCCAGCCCCGTCACCGGCACCTGATATTGCATGGTGATGCCTGCTGGCGATTGTTCAAGCCGCGCATCCAGCGCCTGCATCAAGGCGCCATAAGACACCACATAACCCAAGGCAGGCAAATCATGTTCCTG
Organism: Methylophilus sp. QUAN; assembly: GCF_015354445.1. Classification (GTDB taxonomy): domain Bacteria; phylum Pseudomonadota; class Gammaproteobacteria; order Burkholderiales; family Methylophilaceae; genus Methylophilus. The sequence continues at coordinate 240,914 of NZ_JADKYT010000002.1, read as the reverse complement.
CGCTTTTAGCAGCGTGCGGCCAAAGCCTTTTTGCTGCGAGACATGAATAGTTTCAATCGCCGTCACGGCCGTTTCTAACTGCGCCCACACACCCAATTGCTCTAATACCTGGCGTGTGCCGAAAGACAAGGCCAACGCGCGGCCATCGCCATACATGGCGCCAGGCGACTGCGCCTCTAGCACCGTCACTGGCACTCCGGATTGTTGCAGGGATAGCGCCAGCACCAGCCCGACTGGGCCGCCGCCTATCACTACCGGATGGTTTATGGTTTGCATCACACTGACTGCCTTTGATTCCATCTCAATCTATACTCAAATCGCTTATGCGTGCTGACGCATGAGCGCTTCAATATCGTCCACGGTCTTCACCGCCGCCGAGGTGATCACCTCATGTCCATTGGCGGTCACCAGCACATCATCTTCAATCCGGATGCCAATATTCCAGAAATGTTCAGGCACATTGTCTGCCGGACGCACATAGCAGCCAGGTTCTACCGTTAACATATTGCCTGATTGCAGCATGACCCAGTCACCATCAGCGGTTTTATACTCACCGGCGTCATGCACATCCAGTCCCAGCCAGTGACCGGTGCGGTGCATATAAAACTGGCGGTAACTGCCGGTTTCCAGCACGGCATCACGGCTGCCCTGGCACAACCCATAATGGATAAAGCCATCCACCAACACATCCAGTGCCGCCTCATGCGGTGCATTCCAGTGATGCTGCGGGCTCACGCTGGCAATGGCTGCCGCCTGTGACGCCAGCACCAATTCATACAAATCTTTTTGTGGGCCACTGAAACGGCCGCTCACCGGAAAAGTACGTGTAATATCAGAGGCATAACCATCCAGCTCGCAACCGGCATCAATCAGCAGCAATTCGCCCACTTGTAACTGGGCGTTATTCGCGTTGTAGTGCAAGGTGCAGGCATTCGCGCCGCCTGCCACAATACTGGTATAAGCCGGTGCTTGCGCGCCCTGGCTATAAAACGCATGTAAAAACTCAGCCTCGATTTCATATTCCCACTTGCCCGGAATCACCGCCTGCATGGCACGGTTATGCGCGCTGGCCGCAATACTGGCCGAGCGGCGCATCACCTCAACTTCGTAGGGGGATTTAAGCAGACGCATGGCATCCAGCGGTTGACGCACATCAATCAGCTTGGCAGGCGCCTGCACGCCGGTGCGGGCTTGCGCCTTGACGGCATTCAGCCAAGTGCTGACTTTCGCATCCCAGCCCGCATCACTGCCCAGGCTAAAAAACAATTCTGGCTGATTCGCCATCAGCTTGGGCAACTGTTCATCCAGCTGCGTGATGGAGTAGGCTTCATCAAAACCGAATTCTGTTTTGGCAGCCTCTGGTCCATAGCGGAAACCATCCCAGATTTCGCGATCCACGTCTTTGTCACGGCAAAACAGGATACTTTTCGGCTCTGGTCCGGCAATCAGCACCAGTACAGCCTCAGGCTCTTTAAACCCGGTCAGGTAATAAAAATAACTGTCAAAGCGGTAAGGATAATGACTGTCACGATTGCGTGTCACTTCTGGCGCGGTAGGAATCACCGCGATACCGGCTTGCATGCTGCTGATCAGTTGCTGGCGACGACGGGAAAATTCTTGCATGGGAACACTCAAGGCACATTCTGAATAGGTGGGAATTGTAGCGTATTTGGTTGGCAATTGCAGGAATGGTTCCAGCCAGAAGGCTGGTTAGAAGCCCATCATGTCATATAACTCGGATTGCCGGACATTTTTTTCGGCAGATTGTATGGTGCCGTCGCTTTGCCATTGTTGCAATTGACGCGCCAGGATAGGCTGCACCTGCCCGGCGCGCATGCCGGGTTTGATCGCCGGTAGATACAGCATTTTCAGCAATAAGGCATCGAGGCCGGTTAATAATGACTCTGGCGTTTTATCGTTAAACACCGAGGGATAGACTTTTTCTGAATCATTCGGCAAGCCCATGGCTTGGGTGATTTCTTCCACAATACAAGACACCAGCAAACCACGCTCATTCGCATGGTCCACAGGAATGACCACCCAGGCGCGCTTGATGGCATTTTGTGCATCCAGGGTGAGGCCAAACATGCACATGGCATCGGCGGGCGGCTGCCTGCTTTTATGGCTACTGACTTGTGCAACCTCTTGGTGCCACTGGGCAGACTGACTAAATACGACCATCATATTGGCTTCTGCTGCGTTGGCCGCAAAACTGATCGGGTGACCGGTAATTCTCGATAAATGGCGCAGATGATAGTGCGTCAGTTTTGTGTGTGTGTCCGCTTGGTCTGCATGATGTACCAGCCACACCTTAACAGGCTGCTGCCATTTACGCACAACCTGCTCGCCCGCCACATATTCACTATGCAACGCCACCTCATTGAATGCCTGCTGCAAGTAATCAGGCGATTGCCATGCCTCATCAGCATGCACAGCCTGCGTGGCCAGCAAGCAGGAAAACAGCATCAACCTAATCATGATACTTGCTTGCCTCGGTGCGCAAAGGCGTCAGTAACGAAGACAGTCCGTTATGGTCAATTTCACGCATCAGGTGCAGTAAGCGGCCAAGCTCACCCGGCGGAAAGCCTTCACGCGCAAACCAGTGCAGGTAATGGCCAGGCAAGTCAGCAATCAGCCTGCCCTGATATTTGCCATAAGGCATTTTCAGGGTCACCAGTTGCATTAAATCTTCATTTTTCATAAGCCATGGAATTAAAATTAATTAAAAATATCAATATAAATAATGGGTTATTAACTTTCTTTCGCGTCTACCCTTAAAAAAATCCCCGGCTTGCCGTTATTCCCCTTGAGTATGTACAAATACTAAACAATAAGAAGATTCTTTGCGTTGAATTTAACATCGCGAGAGGCCATGATGCAATACGAAATCACTAAAGAAAAAAGTGCAGAATACCTGCGACAAGCCATCCATCACATGTCGATGCAGGATGCGGCTTTTCATCCGGTCAGCTACGCTGTCTGGTATGAATATTCATCGGGCGAACATGCGCGCCTGATTGAAGAAGTCAATGACTTGATTGAGAAAGAAAAAAGACTCAACGAGAAGAGTACGACCCACCTGTTTAACAAACACATTGCTGGCGCAGATGTCGATAGCGCCAAGGTACTGGTCGAACGTTTTAACCAGGTGGTGACCAGTATCACCTCCTCCGCCGAAAAGGCCGGGCATGAAACCTCCCAGTTCAGGAAATCACTGGATGCCTGGTCCGATGAAATTCAACAACTGGATCCACAACTAGGCGCCCAACTGGGATCTCTACTCTCGGATACAGAGCAAATGCAAGCGTCCATGCATGGTTTGCAGCATCAGCTCTCATCCAGCCTGGAAGAAATTGCCGAGCTGAAAAACGAGATTATGAAGGCCAAGCAAGAGGCGATCTCTGATGGCCTGACCGGGCTGATGAACCGCAAGGGATTTGATAGTGCTCTGCATCAATGCCTGGACACCGGGCCTGCAGAAGAAACCTGCCTGATGATTGCCGATATTGATTTCTTTAAGAAAGTGAACGACAGCTACGGGCATTTATTTGGTGACAAAGTGATTCAGGCTGTGGCCAGAATCTTAAAAACTGTGTCTGGCAACTTATATACCGCAGCGCGCTATGGCGGTGAAGAGTTTGTACTGTTGCTGCCACACACCAGCATGGACATTGCGCACGAGATTGCAGAGAATATTCGTCGCCAGGTTGCAGCCATCACCATTAAAAACAATGTCACCCAGCGCCTGATTTCCAACATCACCATTTCCATGGGGGTGACGGCTTACCATCCAGGCGAATCTGCTGACAGCTTTATCACAAGGGCTGACCAGGCGTTGTATACCTCAAAAGCCCAAGGGCGTAACCAGGTGACCATGCTCAGCGGCGAGCTGGCCGCCGCCTGATGGCCTGTCAACAGGCTATAGCAAATCGCGTTTTTGCTCGGGGATATCTTCGTAAGGATAACGCGAATGCCCAAAACGCATGACCAGGACGGAAACAGCCAAGATGAAAATTGCCGCAGACACCGCCAGCATATGTGTCTCGGTCATTTCCTTCATGTCCAGCAATAAATAACGCGCCAAGGCCACCATCGCGATATAAATCGGATAACGCATAGGCAATTTACCGGTACCGAAGTAGCTGTTAATCATGGAAAACACTTCCAGGTATAAAAACAGCTGCAACAAATCACCCAGCCCGACCATGCCGGCATCCCACATGCGTGCGAGTTCGTGTGCCAGCGAAAAGAAAGTCGCGATCGTGACCAGCCCCAAGCCCAACCGCTCTATCCACATTAATGCCTGGTGGGCGATTTTATCGGTGCGATGCTCATATGGTGGCTTCATGTTTCCCCCTGATTAATTTTTTTGCTTTTAACTCTTTTTACTTAGCCAATGATCCAGTTGTTCTAAACGTTCTGGCGTGCCGATATCATGCCACAATCCGTGGTGATGTTGTCCAGTCACGAGTTGCTGCTGCATGGCAGCTTTTAACAACGGGGCCAATTTAGCCGCTTGCCCGTGCTGCACACTGTCGAATAGCGACGGATGATAGACACCCACGCCCGAAAACGTCAATCGGTCCGCAGCAGACTCAAGCACCAGCCCATTTTCCAGGGCAAAGTCACCCGCGGCATGCTGCGGTGGATTATCGACCATGACCAGGTGCGCGAGTTTGCCGGTTGGCAATGCCAGGCTGGCATAATCAATATCGGTAAAGACATCACCATTCACCACCAAAAATGGCGCATCCCCCAATAACGGCAAGGCATAGGCAATACCGCCCGCCGTTTCCAGCGCAGTGCCTTCAGCACTGTAACGGATCGTCACCTGCCATTGCTGCCCATCACCCAGGGCATCTTCAATTTGCTGCCCCAGATGCGCATGGTTGATGACTAACTCCCTGATACCTGCGGCTGCCAGGCGCTCGATATGCCAGACAATCAGCGGTTTGCCGCCCACCATTAATAATGGCTTGGGGGTATGGTCAGTCAGCGGCCGCATGCGCTCACCACGGCCTGCGGCCAGAATCATCGCGCGCATGGCTTAGTCTGCCTTTTCCAGCGTCAACAGTAATTTAAGAAACGGGCGCAACTCGACATAACGTTCACACGCCGCCTGCAAATATTGCATCACCAACGGCATATCCTTGAGGTAGCCATCCTTGCCATCACGGTGATACAAACGGGCAAAAATACCCAGCACCTTGATATGGCGTTGTACGCCCATCCATTCAAAGTCTTTATAAAACTCGCCAAAATCGGCGGTGACGGGTAAACCGGCTTTTTTTGCCGCTTGCCAGTAGCGGACGACCCAGTCCATTAAATCTTCCTCATCCCAACGGATATAAGCATCTTTGAATAAGGACACCAGGTCGTAAGTAATCGCCCCGATCACGGCATCCTGAAAATCCAGCACCCCGGGATTATTGTCAGGCGTGACCATCAAATTGCGTGAGTGATAGTCTCTATGCACCGTGACTTGCGGCTGCTGCAAAATATTGTCGATCAACAAGGCGAAAGTTTTATCCACCACGGCCTGCTGCTCGGCTGACAATACTTTGCCCAAATGCTTGCCCACATACCACTCAGGAAACAATTGCAATTCGCGCATCAGCAAAGCTGCATCATACGGTGGTAACGCTTCTGGCTGCGTTGCCAGTTGCATGTTGATCAATGCCTGGCAAGCATCGCCATACAACGCTTTGGCATTGTCGCGATTTAACTGTGACAAATAGGTATCATTGCCCAGGTCACTCAGCAGCAAAAAGCCTTGTTCTACGTCCTGCGCCACAATTTTTGGCACATTCAGCCCGGCCGCCAGCAATTGCTCAGCCACGCGCACAAACGGGCGACAATCTTCCTGTGGCGGCGGCGCATCCATGGCAATCAGGGTGTGTGTCGGCAAATGCACGCGAAAATAACGTCTGAAACTGGCATCTGCCGAAGCCGTAGTGAGTGTGAAAGGCTGATCAAGCACCTGCTGCAGCCAAAGGTGTAGTTGCTGTGTTCTATCCACAAATGTTCCCAAATAATGAATCAGCCCATACTAACGGGCATTACTGTTAAAATGCGGCTGTCATTTTAAGTGAAAAATGACTTTTTAAGCATTTTCATGAATAATATAGCCCAATTGAAATGGGACATCTGGCCGCAGGGTCCGGGATGCGTGCATATAACTGCCGGCCATTAGCAGGCCTTACCGAAACGATCACTCTTTGAATAACTTGCAAGCTCACTCATCCACCTTTCAGGACCGCGGCATCCGTCTGATTCTGGCAATCATCGCCATCAGCACGCTAACGCCTGGGCATGCGCGCGCGGATGATCAAGCTGAGGCCGCGGTGATCGTGGCAGAAAACGCCGCCTTGCCAGGTGCCATTGAAATCGAGGGTGACACCTTGCAGCTGCGCATGGATAGACAAATGCGCGCGATAGGCAACGCAGTCATCCGCAAAGAAGGCCAGCAAGTCACCGGGGATGATATCCGCTATGACATCCAGAATGACGAATTGCAAGTAGACGGTAATGCGGTCATTACAGCGGGCCAAACCAAAATTACTGGCCCGATGCTGCGTATGCGCATGAGTGAAAATATTGGTGAAATGCGTGATGTCACCATTGAGTTTAAAAGCAGCCCACCGCCGCCCAGCAACCAGGACAGCAGTCCGCTATTAAGTGACCAGGCCATTTTGCTCAGCGACCCCAAACGCTATCTGGAAGATAATCAATCTTATAGCACGCAGGAAAACCGAAGCTCATTTGACAATATACGCGCGACTGCCAAGCAGGTGCTGTTCGAAGGTCAAAACATCAAGCGCTTAAAGAACGCCAGCTACACTTCGTGTGCAGCAGATGTCGATGACTGGTTTATCAAGACCAGCAGCATGGAGCTCAATGACTACACACACACAGCTGCCGCTACCAATGCTTATGTTGAATTTAAAGGTGTGCCTATCCTTTACACGCCATGGATGAGCTTTTCCTATAATAATCAGCGTAAAAGTGGCCTGCTCGCGCCATTGTGGGGTACGACCTCCAGAAGCGGCTTTGAGTTGCTCACTCCCTACTATATTAATATCCGGCCGGACATGGATGCCACGATTGCCACCCGTTTTCTCAGTAAGCGTGGCACGCAATTACAAGGCGAATTCCGCTATCTGGATGAAGACTACTCAGGCATCAACAACCTTGAGTACCTGGATAAAGACAGCATGACGGATCAAACCCGTTTCTATGTCAGGCTATCTCATTTACAACGTTTTAGTAACCGGTGGTCAGGTGGTTACAATCTGGAAAAAGTGTCAGATGACACTTACTTTTCAGAAATGGCCACTCGGATTCAAGTGACCTCTCGCGTCAACTTGCAACAAATGGCTTATGTCAATTACGGCGGAGAGAAAGTCACTTTCAATGGTACGGTACAGCGCTACCAAAACCTTGATAACGTCTCTTACGCATATCAACGACTGCCACAATTGACCTTGACCTACAATGACGAGTGGAAAGGGTTTAAAACGCAAACTGGGGCACAATACGTTAATTTTCAGGCTATGGATGGCATGATTAACGCACCTTCTGGTAGCCGCTTGAGTTTTTACCCATCGGTATCCTACCCGATGAAAAATGCCTATGGCTATGTCACTCCCAAGGTTGGTGTGCAAACCATACAATATAGCCTCAGCAACAACACGCCATTTGGTTACTCTCAGGAGTATAACCAGTTGAATCGAACCTTGCCCATCGTCAGCTTGGACTCCGGCATGTATTTCGATCGCGAAACCAGCCTGTTTGATAATACATACACACACACGCTCGAACCACGGGCCTACTATGTATATATCCCGTATAAAGATCAGAGCAAGATTCCGATTTTTGACACCTCACTCAACACGCTCAACCAGAACTCAATTTTTTACGAAAATCAGTTCAGTGGAGATGACAGGCTCAACAATGCAAACCAGATGACCTTGGCACTGACCAGTCGCTTGATTGACAGCGAAACAGGCATTGAACGTCTAAGCGGCACACTTGGCCAACGTTTTTATTTTGAAGATCAGAAGGTAACGCTACCTTACACTACAAACAGCACACGGAAATCTTCTGATATCCTAGCTGGATTCACTGCACGCCTATCCAGCCGTCTCAACCTGGACACGTTCTGGCAGTATGATCCGGACCGTGGCAATATGGAACGCAACAACTTTCTGCTGCGTTACAACCCGGAACCAGGCAAGTCTTTCAGCTTTGGCTATCGATACACTGCCAATACCCTTGAGCAAATCGACACCGCAGCCCAATGGCCATTAGGCGCAGGCTGGTATGGTATCAGCCGCCTCAACTACTCCATCCGCGATGGTAATGCCGTGCAATTTTTGGGCGGACTGGAATATGATGCCGGTTGCTGGCAGGCACGCGCGGTTATGCAGCGTGTACAAACCGCGACAGCTAATGCGAACTATGCCATGTTTTTCCAACTCGAACTCGGTGGGCTGACGTCTATTGGCGCCAACCCGTTAAATGTGATTAAGCGCAATATTCCAACTTATATGCGCACCTATGACATCCCGGCAATTTACAGAGACCAGAACTCGCAATGATGAAACGTTTATCTAATTTCCTTATCTCCACGATGGTGTTTGCGCTGTATGCATCGCAATCAACAACACTATTTGCCGCAGAAAAACGTCCGATTGAAAAAATGGACCGCATTATCGCCGTGGTCGACCAGTCGGTGATTACGGAACGGGAAATGCTGAACCGCATGGAAGCCGTCAAGGCACAAATGATTAAAAAAGGCGTTGAAGTGCCGCCTGATGAGGTACTGCAAAAGCAGATTCTGGAACGCCTGATCGTCGATAGCCTGCAACTGCAACTGGCTGCTCAAACCGGCATTAAAGTCGAAGATGCACAACTGGATAAAACCATAGAACGGATTGCCGAACAAAACAGCCTGACCTTGCCTGCCTTTAAAAAAGCACTAGAAGAAGATGGCACCAACTTCTACAAATTTCGTGAAGATATCCGCAATGACATTATTATTGCCCGCTTGCGCGAACGCGATGTCGACAACAAGGTGAATATTTCCGAAGCAGAAATTGATAACTATCTGAGCACACAGGAAAAAGAAGGCGATCTGGATGAGTTCAATATCTCGCAAATTCTGATTCGCTTGCCTGAAGACAGCTCACCCGAAGATATTCAAAAGGCCAGAGCCCGTACTGAACAAGTGACCAAAGCGCTGGCTGAAGGCATGAGCTTCGAAAAAGCCTCTGCCAACTTTTCTGACGCGCCGAATGCGCTGGACGGTGGCGGCTTGGGCTGGCGCAGTGGCCAGCAAATGCCAGCACAGTTTCTGGAACTGGTTAAACCCCTACAGGCAGGCGGAGTGTCACGTCCTATCCGCAGTGGTACCGGGGTGCATATTCTCAAATTGAATGACAGACGCGCAGGCGCCAGCACGCTGATTGTGGAACAAACGCATGTGCGCCATATCCTGTTAAAGCCTAATGAAGTGCTGTCTGACAAAGAAGCCAAGCAAAAAATTGATGGCATCAAGGAACGTATAGACCACGGCACTCCATTCCAGGACATGGCACGCCAGTATTCTGACGATGGCAGCGCTTCCAGTGGCGGTGATTTGGGCTGGATCAGCCCGGGCGACACCGTACCGGTATTTGAAAAAACCATGGCCGAACTGGCTGTCAACGAAGTCAGCGCACCTATCCGCAGCCAGTTTGGCTGGCATATTATCCAGGTCCTTGAGCGACGCAAACAGGATATGTCAAAAGAATCCAAACGTTTAAAAGCACGCCAGGAAATCCGTGCGCGCAAAGCGGAAGAGTCTTATAACGACTGGATCCACGAGCTGCGTGACAAAGCCTTTGTTGAAATGCGCTTAGAAGACAAATTCTAAACGCATGAGCCACTTGCCACGCATTGCCATTACCGCTGGCGAACCCGCCGGAATCGGGCTGGACATCTGCGTCAAACTTGCCCACACCGCCATGCCTGCAGCGCTGGTGGTATTGGCAGACCCAACAGCGTTACAAGCTCGAGCCGCTAAGTTAGGCACGCCATTAGCACTGAACAGCTATACAGACAGACTGGCACCGCATGCAGGTGACGGCAGTCTGTATGTGCTGCCCGTGCCAACCGCTGCTCCCGTTATCGCTGGTACTCTCAACGCAGCCAACAGCGCCGCCGTATTAACTATGCTGGACCGTGCGTTGGCTGGTTGCCAATCCGGCGAATTTGATGCCATGGTCACTGCCCCCGTACACAAAGGGGTGATTAATGATGCGGGCATTGCATTTACTGGTCATACCGAATACCTGGCAGAAAAAACCCATACTGAACAGGTTGTCATGATGCTGGTCGGTGGCGGCATGCGCGTTGCGCTGGCCACCACGCATTTACCCCTAACACAGGTGAGTGCAGCAATTACGGCTAATGCACTCACCACGACCATCCGTATTCTGCACCATGACCTGGTACATAAATTCGGTATTAAACAGCCACGCATTTATGTAGCCGGGCTCAACCCACATGCCGGTGAAAATGGCTATCTGGGTATGGAAGAAATCAACACCATCAACCCGGTGCTGGAAAATTTACGCGCCGAAGGCATGCAACTCATAGGCGCCCTGCCCGCTGACACCATGTTCTCGCAGAAAAACCTGTCAAAGGCAGATGCTTTCCTGGCCATGTATCATGACCAGGGCTTGGCTGTGCTCAAACACGCCAGCTTTGGCGAAGGCGTGAATGTCACCCTGGGCTTGCCCATTATCCGCACTTCCGTTGATCACGGTACTGCGCTGGATATTGCAGGCAGCGGTAAAGCCGATCTCGGCAGCATGCTGAGCGCCATAGAGCTGGCGATCGCACTGTCACAAACACGTCACACCTAACATACATGAAACACATTGCTAAGAAGAAATTTGGTCAGAATTTTTTAATTGACCAGGCCATTATCCAAAGCCTGATTAACGCCATCCACCCGCAAGCAGATGACCTGATGGTGGAAATTGGCCCCGGCCTGGGCGCGATGACGCAGCCCCTGATCAAGCACCTGGATCACTTGCACGTGGTTGAAATCGACCGCGACATTATCCAGTGGATGCAAGGCTTCTACCCGCCAAAGAAAATCACCATCCATAATTCAGATGTATTAAAGTTTGATTTTGCCACCATAGGCGAACGCATCCGCGTCGTTGGCAATCTGCCGTATAACATCTCCAGCCCTATCCTGTTCAAGCTGCTGGAAAATACGGCACAGATCATAGACATGCATTTTATGCTGCAAAAAGAAGTGGTCGAGCGCATGGTGGCCGAGCCATCCAGCTCGGAATATGGCCGCTTGTCCGTTATGCTGCAATACCGCTTGCAGATGGAATACATGGTCACAGTGCCGCCGGAGGCGTTTGACCCTGCACCTAAAGTCGAATCCGCTTTTGTACGCTGTATTCCATATGCGAGTTTGCCCTACCCGGCCAGCGATGAGGGCTTGTTTGCCAAAGTAGTCACCGCGGCGTTTGGTCAACGCCGCAAAACCTTGCGCAATACACTCAAAGGCCTGCTGGATGATGATGGTTTTAGCGCATTGAATATTGATTCGCAGCTGCGCGCCGAGAACCTGAGCGTGGCCGAATTTGTCGCCATCAGCAATTACTTGGCGGCTAATAGCTGAGCCAACTTGCGCAAAGCCGCGCTAGCTTAACCTGATTTAAAGTTTAGCCTGATATAATCCTGTTTTCACTAAAACCCAAACTTTTTGGAGCATGTTATGCGTTTGATTCTGCTGGGCGCCCCTGGTGCCGGTAAAGGGACACAAGCCACCTTTATTAAAGAAAAATTCAATATTCCGCAAATTTCCACTGGCGATATGTTGCGCGCAGCAGTCAAAGCAGGCACTCAATTGGGCTTAGAAGCCAAAAAGTTTATGGATGCAGGCGGTTTGGTGCCTGATGAAGTGATTATCGGCCTGGTGAAAGAACGCATTAAAGATGCCGATTGCGCCAATGGTTTCCTCTTCGACGGTTTTCCACGCACCATCCCGCAAGCCGAAGCGATGAAAAACGCGGGCGTGGCCATTGATTACGTGGTTGAGATCGACGTGCCGGATGCGGCTATCGTTGAGCGTATGAGCGGCCGTCGTAGCCACCCGGCTTCTGGCCGCACTTACCATGTCAAATTTAACCCGCCAAAAGTGGCTGGCAAAGACGATGTGACCGGTGAAGAGCTGGTGCAACGTGATGACGACAAAGAAGAGGTTGTACTCAAGCGTTTGCAGGTCTACCACGACCAGACTGAGCAACTGATTGGTTACTATTCCGACTGGGCAAAATCCGGTGTCAGCGGTGCGCCACAATACGTCAAGGTTAACGGCCTGGGCGAGTTGAATGCGATTAAAGAAGACATTTTTAGCGCATTGAAATAACCGCGCTCAAACAAAAAAGCCCGCATGATGCGGGCTTTTTTATGGGTGCTACGTAACTGATTAGAAGTCGTAACGGATGCCAGCAAATACTTGGCGCTGACGTCCGGCCACCATGCCATCGACACGGCTGGCAAGATACTCGCGATCACCTAAATTGTAAGCGCTGGCAAAATAAGTGATGTGGCTACCAACGGGCCGGTAATTCACAGTGGCGTTAATTAAGGCATAAGATGGAATCTTGCCTGTCACGCCAATCACGCGGCCAGATAATCCAGTACCGTCATAATCTAAGGCCTCAGGCCGCCCCTCACGGTAAGACACATCCTCTTGCTGCTCACTCACATAATCAACCCCAATACGTGCATCAAAGCCCACAGGATGTTGATAACCCAAGTTGAGAGATGCCAGATGCTTGGGCGCATATGGCAAACGGTCACCCTTGAAAATATCCGCACTGGCATTGGTTTTCTTAAACTTGGCAGTAAAAAGATTGGTATAAGAACCAGCAATATAGATATTATGGCTAGTCGCAAACAGGGTTCCAAAATCAATACGGCCAGCTAACTCCAAACCTGTTTGCTGAGACTCACCACCATTCACAAAAGAACCTGACGTCGGCCCGGCAACCACAATCTCATCAAATACCGTGTGGAACAGCGTCGCCTCAAAACGCACGCCTTTGAAGTAAGTAGACCTCACGCCCAATTCCCAATTGGTGCTTTCTTCTGGTTTGGTTTTACTGATGACGGCGGAATTCGGCCCATCTGCGTCTAAATCCCGGTCTGGTCGCGGCGGCGCAAAGCCTTTATGCACGCCGGCAAACACTGAGGTATTATCTATGCCGCCCCAAGTGACACCAAAACCAGGTAACACTTTTGTTTGATGATTGTTCAGCGTTGCCTGTGGGTTATTCTGCACCGCGCCATCAGCCCTCAGCACATCTGTTTTTACCCGGATATCCTCCACTCGCACACCTGGGGTAAATGTCCAGTCCCCGACAAAAAAGGTGTTCTGGGCATAATAGGACCTTGCCTCCACATTAATGCGAATATCCTCATGTGGCAACACAGCTGATTTGGCAAAGCTTAGACTTTGCCCTGCGGGATCATTAACCCGGTATTGTTTCCGGTCAGAATCTTCTTCGTGATACCTGAAGCCAATCACAGCGTTACTATCCATACCAAAAAGACTATGTTTGACATCCAAGCGCGGCTCAATCCCCCAATATTGAAAATCCCTGGGCCGCCATCGACCACCACACTGGTCTGCGTTGCCCAGATTATTGCGCAAGCCATTATTGGGGCAATTACTTAACCGTGAAAATCCGTTGTTTTCACCCGGGTTGTTAATTTGCCTGAAGGAGGCTCTATTCGTATCCACATAATAGGCTTGCGTTGTGAGTTTCACCGCATCATTGATACTGAAAACATGTTGCAGTTGTAATGTCTTTCTTTCCTGCTCAAACTTATCGTTATGGCCAGTGGGTGCCTGATATTTATTTTGCGCATACTCTGCAGCACTTAAGCCAGTTTCCGTCACATGTGAGTCCTCTCGGAAATAACCCGCCTTGGCAATTAAGGTATGCCTGTCAGACAGGTTCAACTGGCCTTTGGCAGTATATTCCTGAATCTCGAAGTCGTGATGATCACGAATGCCATCCCCTTTTTTATGCAAGGCATCAATCATTAAGCCACCGCGTTCATCACCGGCACCTATACTGCCGTACAAACTTGTGAAGTCATTGTTACCCATCATTGCGGATGCTGTGCCATGCACTTGTCCATCACTAGGTACCGGGCGTGTCACAAAGTTAATCATGCCACCCACAGTTTGTGGACCATATAGAATCTGTCCAGAGCCTTTGACTACCTCAATGCGCTGCACGCGCTCTAATGGTGTGGTGTAATGTGCCGCAGGGTCTGCATAGGGTGCCAAAAACAAAGGCATCCCATCTTCCATCAGCAAGGTACGGGAGGTTCGGCGCGGATCCAGACCTCGCACCCCGATATTAACGCCCAAACCAAAAGCATTTTCACCCACCACATTGATTCCGGGAACGTTATTCAAAGCTTCTTGCACCGAGAATGGTTGCCGCTCTTGCAAGGCCTTTTCATCGACCAGGAAATAAGAACCCGGTACTGATTCCAGGCGGTCTGGCAAAATCCCTTTCACTACCACCGGTGAAATATTCAGCGTCTCATCCTGGCGTTCTTTTTCCTCTGCCAACACCTCCATGGCCGGGTTAAACGCCAGCACCGTGGCCATCAACAAACTCTTTTTCTTCATGTGTCACACCCTCTTCTGTTTCTGTTGTTATAAAAAACAGATGAAAATGGTGCAATATTGATACCAGCATGATGACGATAAAAGTTATCCCCATGTTTTTATTACGCAAATTATATTTATATAAATAATTATGTTATTTTCCGTGCATTCACCTGGCATATCATCGGTTCATATCAACCCACCTCACACGGACTTGGCTGATATAAACCAACACACCGCCTGAATGCCGAAGGCAACACATACCAACGCAAAACATGCCTATCAGTTCTCGGGTATAATTGTCGCTTCATTTAGTTACTTTCAAGCCAAGCACATGCAACAGCAGTATCCATTCAAAGAAGTCGAGCAACAGGCACAACAACATTGGGAGTCCAGCCAAAGCTTTCAGGCCAAGGCCGATAGCAGCAAGCCCAAGTATTACTGCTTGTCTATGTTCCCCTACCCCAGTGGTAAATTGCATATGGGGCATGTGCGTAACTACACTATTGGTGACGTCTTAAGCCGTTATCACTATATGAAAGGCTTTAACGTCTTGCAGCCCATGGGTTGGGATGCGTTTGGCCTGCCAGCAGAAAATGCAGCGATTCAAAACAATGTACCGCCTGCGCAATGGACATATGACAACATTGCCTATATGCGCAAGCAGTTGAAGTCTCTAGGCTTTGCCATTGACTGGCAACGCGAACTGGCGACCTGCCAGCCTGACTACTATAAATGGAACCAGTGGCTGTTTTTGCGCATGCTGGAAAAAGGCATTGCCTACAAAAAAACCCAGGTGGTGAACTGGGATCCAGTCGACCAGACCGTACTCGCCAACGAACAGGTGATTGATGGCCGTGGCTGGCGCACTGGCGCAGTGGTTGAAAAACGCGAAATTCCTGGCTACTACCTGCACATCACGGGTTACGCCCAGCAATTGCTAGACGACCTGGACAAACTGCCAGGCTGGCCTGAGCGTGTGAAAACCATGCAAGCCAACTGGATAGGCAAGAGTGTAGGCGTCCGTTTTGCCTTTACGCATGACATCAAAAACAACGACGGCCAGCTGATTGATGACGGCAAACTGTGGGTATTCACTACACGTGCTGACACCATCATGGGCGTGACTTTCTGCGCCGTGGCGGCCGAGCATCCATTAGCGACGCATGCCGCACAACACAATCCTGCGCTGCAAGCATTCATTGAAAAATGCAAGCAAGGCTCAGTGATGGAAGCCGATATGGCGACCATGGAAAAAGAAGGCATGGACACTGGCCTGACCGTGGCGCACCCGATTACCGGCGAGCAAGTACCTGTCTGGGTCGGCAACTATGTGCTCATGACTTATGGTGAAGGCGCTGTGATGGCCGTGCCCGCACATGACGAACGCGACTTTGGCTTTGCCAAAAAATATAGCTTGCCAATCAAGCAAGTCATCAGCGTCGTCGACCAAAGCTTTGACCTGGGTGCATGGCAAGAATGGTATGGCGACAAAGCCAAAGGCGTATGCATCCATTCAGGCAAATATAACGACCTGACCTATACGCAGGCTGTAGATGCCGTAGCCGCTGATTTAGCCGACAAAGACCTTGGTGGCAAGCAAACCAACTGGCGCCTGCGCGACTGGGGTGTTTCTCGTCAACGTTACTGGGGCTGCCCGATTCCTATCGTCCACTGCGACAGCTGTGGCGATGTGCCTGTGCCGGACGACCAGTTACCGGTCAAATTGCCGGAAGACTGCGTGCCGGATGGCTCAGGTAATCCGCTCAATAAACGCGAAGACTTCCTGAACTGCGCTTGCCCTAAATGTGGCCAGCCAGCCAAGCGCGAAACCGATACCATGGATACATTTGTTGATTCCAGTTGGTATTACGCGCGCTATGCTTCCGGCTTTAGCCCTGACGCCATGGTAGATGCACAAACTAACCACTGGATGCCTGTCGATCAATACATCGGTGGCATTGAGCACGCCATTTTGCACCTGCTGTATTCACGCTTCTGGAGCAAGGTCATGCGTGACCTCGGCATGGTCAACTATGACGAACCGTTTGCCAACCTGCTGACGCAAGGCATGGTGCTTAACCATATTTTCTCACGCCGTACGGCCAAAGGCGGCATTGAATACTTTGCACCAGAAGAAGTCGAACTGGTACAAGATGCCAACGGTAAGGTCACTGGTGCCAAACTGATTAAAGATGGCTCTGCCATTGACTATCAAGGCATAGGCACCATGTCCAAATCCAAGCGTAACGGCGTCGACCCGCAATCACTGATCGAGCAATACGGCGCTGACACGGCGCGCTTCTTCATGATGTTTGCGGCACCACCCGAGCAAACGCTGGAATGGTCTGACAGTGGTGTGGAAGGTTCACATCGTTTCTTAAAACGTGTGTGGAATTTTGGCTACGCATTGTCACAAATCCAACCGGCCGATTTGCCAAACAAGCTGACCGGCGAACTTGCCAACCACAGACGCGAAATCCACACCGTGTTGAAACAAGCCAATGTAGACCTGGCCAAACTGCAATTCAATACCGTGGCCTCTGCCTGCATGAAGATGCTCAACACATTGGAAAAAGTGCAAAAAGAAGCCGAGAAAGACTGGCAAGCCGTGGCATTCGAAGGCTACAGCATCCTGTTGCGTGTGCTGTCACCGATTGCGCCACACGTGACACAAGTCATGTGGCAAAGCCTGAAACTGGGCGCAGATATCCTCACGGCGAAATGGCCAGAGCCAGCCAATGCCGCGCTGGTGCAGGACGAGGTCGAGTATGTGGTGCAAGTGAACGGCAAACTGCGCGGCAGCATCAGCATCCCCAAAAGTATGGCCAAAGAGCAAATTGAAGCGACTGCCGTTAATCAGGACTTTGTACAGAAGTTCCTCAACGAAGGTAGCGTGAAGAAAATCATTGTGGTGCCTAACAAACTGATTAATATTGTGGTTGCCTAGCGCAAGGAGCGAACGTTGCTGCACATACTCAAGCATAGACATTTGGCTTACTGGTTTAGCGTGCTGACCCTGTCAGCCATGCTGACTGCTTGCGGCTTTCATTTGCGCCAACCTACGCCAATTGCGTTTAAAACCGTGCAAATCAAAGGCAGCACTTTGATCAATAAAGCACTCAAAAAAGCGCTCATAGAACAAGGCATTAAAGTCGTCACTGATGCCGAAGATGCCGAATTGCAATTGGAACTACTCAAAGAAGAGAACGAGCAGCGCATTCTGTCCCTGAGCGGTACCGGTGTGGTACGAGAGTACGAACTCTACTACCGTGTGCAGTACCGCACCAAACTGGCCAGCGAAGCCACCTGGACCTTGCCTATCATCATGGAAGGCCGTCGCGACTATACCTATAACGATGCAAACTTGCTGGCGAAACAAGCTGAACAAAAATTGCTCAGTGACAGCATGCAAACAGACGTGCTTAACGGCATTATGCGCCGCTTGTCTGCCCTGAAAAAAGCACAATAACCATGCGCATCCAGGCAGCGCAACTGGCCCAACACCTGCCGCCAAAACAGCATTTGTTTGTATTGGCAGGTGACGAGCCACTCTCCATCACTGAAGCCATCGACCAGATTCGTGCTGCCGCCCGCCAACATGGCGCGCAAGAGCGTGCCAGCTTCACCGTAGAGCGCTATTTCAACTGGGCGCAAGTCAGCCAGTTCCTGCAAAGTTTCTCGCTGTTTGCCGAGCAACGCATTCTTGAAATCAACATCCCCACCGGCAAACCTGGAGTAGAAGGCGCCAAGGCTTTGCAACAACTGGCCGAACTGCCTGCTGCAGATACCACCATTATCATCACCCTGCCAGCACCAGACCGCGACATGTCCAGCAGTGCCTGGTATGAATCGCTGTTACAACACGGCGTATTGCTGGTGCTTAACCAGGTGCCTTTGGCACAACTGCCGGAGTGGATTGCGCAACGCCTGGGCATGCAGCAACAAACTGCCGATGAAGCCTCGCGCCGTTTTATTGCCGAGCAAGTAGAAGGTAATTTACTCGCCGCGCACCAGGAAATCCAGAAGTTAGGCTTACTGTATCCGCCGGGCCCGCTTTCCGAAGAAGCCATCCGCCAATGCGTGCTCAATGTGGCGCGTTTTGATGTCTCGCAACTGGGTGAGGCCATGCTGCAAGGCGATCCCAGCCGCGTCATGCGTATTATTGAGGGTTTGCGTGAAGAAGGTGAAACTGCAGTCGCCGTGATGAACCCGCTGGTGTGGTTATTCCGCCCCTTATTGCAAGTGCGGCTCGCCATGCAAAACGGCCAGGCCGTGCAAACTGCCTTGAGCCAGGCCAGGTTATTTGGTGATCGCCAGACACTGGTGAAACGCGCATTGGAATTTTTGCCGCAAAAACATATCGAAGCTGCTTTGCAGAAATTGTCAGACATAGACCGTATGGCAAAAGGCGTGGGTGATGGCGATGCCTGGCTGGAGTTGTCGCGCTTATGTAGCGGCATTGCCCGCATGGCGGCGAATAAATCCGCCAGATCGGCCGCATCAAGGTCTCGTTAAGGTTTTAAGATAGAATGATGGTTATGGACATTCAAAACTACATGAAACAACTGGGTGAGCAGGCACGTGCCGCTTCCCGTTTGATGGCAAAAGCCGACACCAACACCAAGAATCAGGCTCTGCGTAATATCGCCGCGCTGATCCGCCAGCACGAAAAAGCGCTATTGGCTGCCAACCAGCAAGACCTGGATGCTGCCAAAGCCAACGGCATGGAAGCCGCCATGCTAGATCGCCTGGCCTTGAGCGAAAAATCAGTGGCGACGATGGCTGAGGGATTAGAGCAAATCGCCAGCCTGCCAGACCCGATTGGCGAAATGAGCAATTTCAAATACCGCCCGTCTGGCATCCAGATCGGCCAGATGCGCGTACCATTAGGCGTGATCGGCATCATTTACGAAGCACGTCCAAATGTGACGGTGGATGCCGCTGGCTTATGTATCAAATCTGGCAACGCCTGCATTTTGCGTGGTGGCTCTGAGGCCATTCATTGCAACCAGGCGCTGGCCAAGCTCGTACACCAAGGCCTGCAACAAGCAGGCTTGCCACAAGCTGCGGTGCTGGTGGTCGAGACCACAGACCGCGCCGCAGTGGGTGAACTCATCACCATGAAACAATATGTAGATGTCATCGTGCCACGTGGTGGCAAAGGCCTGATTGAGCGCATCAGCAACGACGCGCGTATTCCAGTCATCAAACACCTGGATGGCAACTGTCATGTGTATGTGGACGACGAAGCGGACTTAGACAAAGCCCTGCGTATTCTGGAGAATTCCAAAACCCAGCGCCTGGGTACCTGCAACACGGCCGAGTCACTATTGGTCGCACGCAGCATAGCGAAAACCGCGCTGCCTAAACTGGCAGAAATGCTGATTAGCAAAGGTGTAGAAATCCGCGGTTGCGAAGAAACTCGCGCCATCGTGCCACAAGCCATTGCCGCCACTGAAGAAGACTATTACACCGAATACCTGGCAGCGATCATCTCCTGCAAGGTCGTGAGCGGCCTGGACGAAGCGATTGAGCATATCAACAAACACTCCAGCCAGCACACTGAAGCGATTGTGACCGAAAACTACACCAAAGCGCGCCAGTTCCTGCGTGAGGTAGATTCCAGCAGCGTGATGGTCAACGCCTCTACCCGCTTTGCGGATGGCTTTGAATACGGCTTTGGCGCAGAAATCGGTATTTCTACCGATAAACTGCATGCACGCGGCCCAGTCGGTTTAGAGGGTCTGACGTCATTGAAGTATGTGGTGCTAGGTGACGGCCACGTACGCGCTTAATGTCGCTGTCGGCCACGCTAAAGATGGCGTTCCACGCTACAACGCAACGATGAACGCAAAGAATCGCTGAAATGGAAATCATAGGCATATTCGGCGGCACCTTTAACCCCATCCACAATGGGCATTTGTCGCTGGCCGACACCGTCCTCAACACCCTACACTGCACACAAATCCGCTTTGTACCGGCAGCCTTACCGCCCCATAAAGCCGCGCCTGCCGTCACAGCACAACACCGTGCAACCATGGTCAAACTGGCCATCCAGCAGTATCCGCGCTATGTGTTAGACACTTGCGAGCTGGATCGCCAGGGTCCGTCTTACACAATAGAAACGCTGCACTGGATGCGCCAGCGCTTTCCAGACCGCGCACTGTGCCTGATCATGGGCCAGGACAGCTACCAGAAGCTGCCGACCTGGCATCGCTGGACTGAACTGCTGGACTATGCACATCTACTCGTCATACACCGTGCAGATACCGAGAAAACCTTATTGCTGCATGCGGAACATGCGGGGAAACGGGTTGAGACTGCACAAGCGGCACAGGCGTTTTCTGAGCAACCATATGGCTTGGTCAGTTATCTGACCATCACCCCGCCCAATATCTCGTCAACAGCCGTGCGTGAAACACTGGCGCAACGCGATGCCCATCTCGCAGCGCCCGAAATACCGCCAGCGGTATTACACTACATCCGGCAACATCATTTATATAGCCGCTGATTATTTGCGCAGTGCACGCGCCAAAAACTGGTCTAACTGACGCGCAAAGGCATGGCGGTCAGATGACTGCATGGCGCTAGGTCCCTGGGTTTCCACGCCACTGGCACGCAGCGACTCCATAAAGTCACGCATGGCCAGGCGCTCACGGATATTTTCAGCCGAATAAAACTCACCGCGCGGATTCAGCGCATGCGCAGCTTTGTCTATCACTTGCGCAGCCAACGGAATATCAGCCGTAATCACCAGATCCCCGGCTGCCAGCATGGCCACAATTTCGTTATCGGCCACATCAAAGCCTTTGGCCACCTGCATCGCACGCAAATAAGGTGAAGGCGGCACATGCAGCAATTTGTTGGCCACCAAGGTGGTCATGATCTGGCTACGCTCAGCCGCCCGGAACAGGATTTCCTTAATCACCACCGGGCAAGCATCAGCATCGACCCAGATATGCATTAACGCGCTTTCGGCGGTGTCTTATTGGCAGTATTTGCGCCAGGTTTAGGCGTAAATAATGCGCCTTGTGGCTTATTGCCGCCCTGGCGATGTTGTGCCTGATGACCGTTGCGCTGGCCAGGATTGGCATGACCTGACTTGTGTGGATTTGGCTTGCCTGGCCCAGGCTTATTGGCGCCAGCCTGCGCTTGCGGTTGGCTTTGTCCTTGGCGGGGTTGTCCCTGTTTCTGTGACTGCCCTTGGCGCTGACGGCCATGATTCTGCCCGCGTGGTGGGCGGTCAGGCTCTTCGCTGCCTTTTTCTGGTGCGACAAAACCTTCTACCGGCAGTTTGGGGATATCGCGTTTAATCAGTTTTTCAATATCCTTGAGCATGCCAAACTCTTCGCGATCCACCAGTGAAATGGCGGCACCACTGGCACCGGCACGGCCAGTACGGCCAATGCGGTGCACATAGTCTTCCGGCACGTTAGGCAGCTCAAAATTCACCACTTGTGGTAACTGGTCAATATCCAGCCCGCGTGCGGCAATATCAGTCGCCACCAGCGCCGTGATGGTGCCAGCTTTAAACTGTGCCAGCGCCGCTGTACGCGCATTCTGGCTCTTGTTGCCATGAATCGCCATCGCCGGAATGCCATCCTTCACCAACTTCTCCGCCAGGCGATTGGCACCATGCTTGGTGCGCGTGAAAACCAGCACTTGTTGCCACTGGTGATGCTTGATCAAATAACTCACCATTTCGCGCTTGTGCGCCTGCGGCACCATATGCACGCTTTGCTCAATCAATGCATTGGACGCATTGCGACGCGCCACTTCCACCAGGTCTGGTGCGTTGAGCAAACTGTCAGCCAGTCGTTTGATATCGTCAGAAAACGTGGCCGAGAACAGCAGGTTTTGGCGCTTTTTAGGCAGCAAGGCCAGCACCTTTTTAATGTCATGGATAAAACCCATGTCCAGCATACGGTCGGCTTCGTCCAGCACCAGGATTTCAATGCCAGACAAATCCAGCGCCTTTTGCTGCACCAGGTCTAGCAAACGACCCGGCGTCGCTACCAGTATATCCAGCGGTTTGCTCAAGCGGTTGATTTGCGGATTAATGCTGACGCCGCCAAACACCACCATGCTTTTGAGTGGCAGATATTTGCCATAAGTGGTGACGGATTCGCCAATTTGGGCGGCCAACTCACGTGTGGGAGACAAGATCAGGCAACGCGGCTTGCCCTTCGCAGCCTGCGCCAATGGCGCTTCAGACAAGCAATGCAAAATCGGCAGCGTAAAGCCCGCCGTTTTGCCAGTCCCGGTTTGTGCACCGGCCAGCAAATCGCCGCCACGCAGCACATAAGGAATCGCCTGCGCCTGGATAGGCGTCGGTGAGCTATAGCCAGCATCGGCAATCGCGCGCAAGACTGGCGCGCATAAATTCAAATCAGCAAACGTGATGTTTGCAGGGGTATTTTCTTGTGACAACGTAATTCAACTTATAGAAATTGCATGGCATCACCATGCAATAAATTAATTAGGCGCTGGTCTGTTGCCTATGGCAACACCAATCTGGACTAACGAGGTAACAACTTGAGGGATTTCAGAACCGCTGCGTTGATTGGTAGTGCGCAGGGTGTGGCTATTATACGCATGATTCGCCCATATGCTAATCTATTGAATATATTTGGGTTTCACGCCTATTTGCCACGACTCACCCTGCCGCCATCCTGGCCCGCGCCGCATGCAACTTCTTGTAACTATTAATCAGGCGGTGATGCCTGTCCAGCCCCTCCAGCTGCATGCTGGTGGATGTCAAACCGTAGAAGCGTACACTGCCATCAACGGAGCCAATCACTGCCTCCATACGGGCATCGCCAAACATACGGCGGAAATTAGTTTCGTAGTCACTCAATTCCAATTCGTCATCCAATACCACTTCCAGCACAGCACTCAGGGCCTGATAGAACAAGCCACGGTCTAGTGTGTTGTCGTTATATTGCAAGAAAGCACCAACCAGATCCAGCGCCTCTTCAAGCCGCTCCAAAGCGAGGTTAATCAGCAGCTTCAACTCCAGCACGGTGAGTTGACCCCATACCGTGTTTTCATCAAAAGTGATGCCAATCAAGGTGCCGATATCGCCGTAATCATCCAACTCGTTATTTTCCAAGCGCTCCAGCAAGGCTTCCAGGCTGTCATCATCCAGTGTATGCAAGTTGAGGATATCTTCGCGGAACAGCAAGGCCTTGTTGGTGTTATCCCAGACCAGATCTTCTACCGGATAAATCTCCGAATAGCCAGGCACCAGAATACGACAGGCCGTTGCACCTAGTTGATCATACACGGCCACATAAGCTTCTTTGCCCATCTCGGCGAGCATGCCAAACATGGTCGCGGCCTCTTCGGCATTTGGGTCCTCACCTTGACCAGAAAAATCCCACTCAACGAATTCGTAATCCGCTTTAGCACTGAAGAAGCGCCACGATACAATACCGCTGGAATCAATAAAGTGTTCAACAAAGTTATTCGGTTCCGTCACGGCTTCGCTGGCAAAAGTTGGCTGCGGCAGGTCATTCAGGCCTTCAAGGCTGCGGCCTTGCAGCAACTCGGTCAGGCTACGCTCGAGCGCGACTTCCATGGTCGGGTGCGCGCCAAAAGAGGCAAATACACCGCCAGTGCGCGGATTCATTAAAGTGACGCACATCACCGGGTACTGTCCGCCCAGCGAAGCATCTTTCACCAGTACCGGGAAGCCCTGCTCTTCTAGCCCTTGAATGCCTGCCACCACGCCAGGATATTTCGCCAGCACAGCTTGCGGCACATCCGGCAAGGCGATTTCGCCTTCGATGATTTCGCGCTTTACGGCGCGCTCAAAAATTTCTGACAAACATTGCACCTGTGCTTCCACCAGCGTATTACCAGCGCTCATGCCATTGCTAACAAACAGGTTTTCGACCAGGTTGGTCGGAAAGTAGACGGTTTCACCATCCGACTGGCGCACAAACGGCAGTGAACAGATACCGCGCTCCGCATTACCTGAATTAGTGTCTATGAGGTGGGAGCCACGCAACTCGCCATCCGGGTTATAGATTTCCAGGCAATAGTCATCGAGAATCTCTTTTGGCAGTGCATCCTTACGGCCAGGCTTGAACCAGCGCTCGTTCGGGTAATGCACAAACTCAGCATTGGCAATGTCTTCGCCCCAGTACGAGCCGGCATAAAAATGGTTGTTACTCAGCCGCTCGATATACTCACCCAACGCCGACGCCAGTGCGCTTTCCTTGGTGGCGCCTTTGCCGTTAGTGAAGCACATGTGTGAATACGCATCTCGGATATGCAGCGACCACACGTTAGGCACAATATTGCGCCACGACGCGATCTCGATCTTGATACCCAGACCCGCCAGCAGGCCGGTCATATTGGCGATGGTTTGCTCCAGCGGCAAATCTTTGCCGGTGATATAGGTCAGCGCATCCGTGTCTGTATCCACTGTCAGCAACGCCTGCGCGTCTTCGTCTAGGTTAGCCACTTCTTCAATAATGAAATCCGGCCCGGCCTGCACCACTTTTTTCACCGTGCAACGGTCAATCGAACGCAAAATGCCTATACGGTCTTTTTCGGAAATATCGGTCGGCAACTCGATTTGTATTTTGAAAATCTGCTTGTAGCGGTTTTCCGGGTCAACAATATTGTTGTGCGACAAGCGGATATTGTCGGTGGGGATATTGCGCGTGCTGCAATACAGCTTCACAAAATAAGCCGCACACAAGGCCGACGACGCCAAAAAGTAATCGAACGGGCCAGGTGCCGAACCATCGCCTTTATAGCGGATAGGCTGATCGGCAATCACCGTGAAGTCATCGAACTTGGCTTCCAGGCGTAGCTTATCGAGAAAATTGACCTTAATTTCCATGGGAGTAAATTCCGAGAATACTGCAAAAAATGTTGAGGGCGTTATTATCCCTCAACACGCGCATGCCGCCTAAACATAAATGGCAAGTCGCTGATTAAATGCGTTTTTTAGAAGACGCAGACTGAAACGTCCACGCTACAAACCGGCTTTGCTTCTGGCCTTGCGCCATCTCCACCGTTTTCACCGTCACCGCCTGCACCTTCTTTAACTGACGATAGACCAGCGGCAAATTACTCGCCTTGGAAACCAGCGTGGTAAACCACACACACTGCCTGGCAAACAACTTACTCTCGCTAATCATGGAGGTTAAAAACGCCGCCTCACCGCCCTCGCAGAACAACTCATTAGACTGCCCGCCAAAATTCAGCGCTTGCGGTGGCTTTTTACCCAACCCGCGCCATTTGCGTTGCGTACCCGCCAACGCTTCAGCGGCTGAAGCATGAAAAGGTGGATTACATAAAGTGATGGTGAATTGCTCGCCCGGCAACATCACGCCTTTAAAAATCGAACCAGGGTTAGGCTGCTGACGCACACTAATCTGTTGCTGCAAACCATTGGCGTCAATAATCTGTTGCGCATTACGCAACGCCTTTGCATCAATATCCGCGCCCACACATTGCCAGCCATAAGCATGCGATGCAATCAGCGGATAAACCAGATTCGCACCCGTGCCAATATCCAGCAATCGCACTTTTTCAGGGTTGAAATCTGGAATGCTCTCTGCTAATAAATCCGCCAGATAATGCACATAATCCGCCCGCCCGGGGATAGGCGGACATAAGTAATTCTTTGGAATATCCCACACCCCCACGCCGTAATAGTGTTTGAGCAAAGCCTGATTCAAGGCTTTCACCGCTTGAGGGTTAGAAAAGTCTATTGAGTCATCGCCATAAGCATTTGGGCGAACGTATTGAGAGAGTGTTGGATGTGCTTGCACCAGCACATCAAAATCATAGCCAGTACGATGTTGATTGCATGGGTGCAGCGCTGATGAGGACGACTCAGGCTTCATGACGTATTGAATACTTTTTGTGACTTCTATTTAAACCATTATTGAAACATGATTAGATGCATTCTCAACTGTCATTGTGTAAATATCTACTATTTAAAAACTAATATTGCATTAAACTCTCATAAACTTTCAGTGGAAATATTTTTATATTATAATTTCCAAAGAAAGGAAAAAGATGGCAACCACTCAAACAGCAATACGCCCCGATGCATCCCAGGTATTAAGCAAAGCCGTCAGCCGTGCTGCCGAGCGCTTACAGCTTTCTCGTGCGATGCTAGCGACGATTCTGGGGTTAAGTCCAGCGACCATTACACGCTTGTATGATGGCAAATACCTGCTCGACCAGAAACGCAAAGAGTGGGATTTTGCATTGCTGTTTGTGCGCGTCTTCCGCTCACTGGATTCGATTGTGAGCAATGATGAAACTGCGCGGGTATGGTTAACCAATGAAAACCTAGCCTTGAATGGGCGGCCCATAGATTTGATTACTCAAACAGAAGGCTTGGTGCGTGTCGTACACTACCTGGACACCTCACGCGGTCTCGTCTGAGGCATTTGCCTGGCGCGGGCTGGCTTGGCGCATGGTAGAGGCACAGCACGTGGCTTCCACCATGAAACTGGTAGATACGGCGGCTGAACAGAACATACTTGAAGCATTGCTCGATCACAGCAAGCCAGTTTACCCCGATACGACTGCAAAACTAGACTATCTGCTGGCAACACCTTTTCGCTATCCGACGCGTAAAGGTGGCTCACGCTTCAGAGGCGCGAATGACCCAGGGGTATTTTATGGCGCGGAATCCGTAGAAACTGCAGCCGCAGAGCTTGGTTATTGGCGTTGGAAGTTTTTGATGGACGCGCCTGCCCTCGCGCATATTGAACCTGTTGCACATACCGCATTTCAAGTTGCGCTCAATGCGCAAACTGTGGACTTACGCCAACCCCCCTTTAATGCAGATGCGCGCTGGACACATAAAACCGATTACGGCCCGACACAAACGTTTGCACAATTAGCAAGAAGTATTGATTTAGGCTGCATCATTTATCAATCAGTGAGGAGCCCTCAACCTGCATGGTGCATTGCGGTGCTCAAACCAGAAGCTTTTGCCCAGCATAAGCCCAAGCCTGAAACACAAACCTGGTGGCTGGCAGTGAGCCAACAAGAAGTAATCTGGCGCAGGGATCATCAATCTCTGACCTTTAATCCATCCACTTGGAAGTGAAGTTAGCAGGTTAACTATAGGTGTTTTATGCAAAAAACCCTTTAAATTATTGAATTAACGATAAAAAAACCATCTTTACAGGGTATACACCCCTAAAAAACTTTGATATGTTACCGATATATCACAATAAATATGATGCTTTTGCGTCAAACAAACATCGGGGTGACATTGAAAATGATGGATATGTCTGGAAAATATTTGTACACCATACGCAGTGCGAATGGGGTGCTGGTTGAAAATCTGCAGATTTTTGGCAAGTCGCGTAGCGAGGCCGATGCCAAGATCAGGCAGATGTATTGGCGCTGCGAGATCTTGAGTTGCAGCCTGGTCGCGGATTTGAGTGCGCGTGCACCGAACCTGAAAATGCAGTGGCTGCGGCCAAATGCTGCGTGAGTTAAATGCTTTGAAAAAAGGCGCTTGTAACCAAGCGCCTTTTTTATCGCCTAAACTTAATAACTAAAACAATGAGAGGTTGCTGGCCTGAATATTGGGCTTGCTGACTCTTCTGCGCAGCAGTTTTTTCACCGGCGTATCTGCCAGCGGCAAAGCTTCATCGAACAGGGATTGTTGTGCAGGGAACATGTCGTCTTGCATTTGCGCGCTTTGCAGGTCAAAGCGGAGCTCGCAATCTAGCCATAAATCTGACTTTGGCACGCAGCAGCATGGCAAAATTTCATCGGCGGCGATAAAGGCCAATGGCAACTCAACGTAATCGACTTCGCCATCTAGCATGCGTACGCGGCAGGCACCACAATAACCGCTCCGGCATTGAAACTCTACTTCGTGGCCGGTACGTTCCAGGCCTTCGAGCAGGGTTTCTTGCGGGAGCAGGCTAAAGCGGCTGTGCTGGCTGCGTACGCTAATCATAAATTATAAAAAGAAATAAATGAGCGAGCGGGAAAAGTGCAAGGCGCAGGGAGCGCAGAAACCGGATGTACATGTAGTACATGAGGATTTCGAGCACGCACAACGCAGCAATTTACCCGCGCAGCCATTTATTATTACAGTTCAAAACCATTGAGGTCGTCTGCTGACACTTCAGAATCAATTTGACCAATCAGGTAGGAGCTTAATTCCACCTCTTGCGGCGCAACTTGCACGGTGTCTGAGGCCAGCCAAGTGTTGATCCATGGAATCGGGTTGTTTTTGGCACCGGGGAATGCAGGCGGCAAACCAACGGAGGCCATGCGGCTATTGGTGATGTATTCGACATACTGGCTCAGGATGTCCTTATTTAAACCAATCATGGAGCCATCTTTAAACAGGTATTCTGCCCATTCCTTTTCCTGCTCGGCGGCGGTTCTAAACATTTCAAAGCACTCGTTGTGCAGCTCGGCAGCGATCTCGGCGAACTCTGGGTCATCTTGCCCAGAGCGCATGATATTGAGGATGTGCTGGGTGCCAGTGAGGTGCAGTGCTTCGTCACGCGCAATGAGACGGATGATTTTAGCGTTGCCTTCCATTACCTTACGCTCGGCAAAGGCAAAGGAGCAGGCAAAGCTGACGTAAAAGCGAATCGCTTCGAGGATATTCACGTTCATCAGGCAGCGATACAGCAGCTTTTTCAGTTCGCGCTTGTTGACTGAGATAGTTTCGCCATTGATGATGTGATCGCCCTCACCCAGTTGCGAATACAACATGGTCTGATGGATCAGTTCGTCGTAATAATGGGCGATATCCGAGGCACGCGCGGTGATGTTGTCATTGCGCACGATGTCGTCAAAAATGATAGAAGGATCATTGACGATGTTGCGGATGATGTGGGTATAAGAGCGCGAGTGGATCGTCTCGGAAAACGCCCAGGTTTCAATCCAGGTTTCCAGCTCGGGCAGTGACACCAATGGCAACAATGCCACGTTAGGGCTGCGGCCCTGGATGGAATCCAACAGCGTCTGGTATTTGAGGTTGCTGATGAAAATATGCTTTTCATGCTCAGGCAGGCCCTGGTAGTCAGCACGGTCTTGTGACACATCGACCTCTTCCGGGCGCCAGAAGAATGACAGTTGTTTCTCGATCAGCTTCTCGAAGACCGGATATTTTTGCTGGTCATAACGTGCCACGTTGACGGGCTGACCGAAGAACATGGGTTCTTTTAACTGTTCGTTGTCGATTTTGGTAAAGATGCTGTAGGCCATAGCCGTGTTCCTAATGTTTAAGTTTTATTCTCAAACTGTTTTTAAAATCTACTCATTACCCCACTGCAATAAGCTTTTGATCGTGAGTGAGCGGGATAAAGTGCAAGGCGTACGGAGCGCAGAAACCGGAATGTACATGGAGTACATCAGATTTCGAGCACCGCACAACGTTGCAATTTGCCCGCGCAGCCACTGAGTCAGCGCTTATTTAAATCTTGCAGGCGCCGCTGGCACACCCATCATCTTCCGCCTCAGTGCCGCCTTCTGTCGCACCATCCCGGGTGTTGTGGTAATACAAAGTTTTGATGCCCAGTTTGTACACTTGCAACAAGTCTTTGAGCAACTGCTTCATAGGCACACGGCCGCCTTCAAAACGGGTGGGGTCATAGTTGGTGTTGGCAGAAATAGACTGGTCAACAAACTTTTGCATAATGCCCACCAGCTTGAGGTAACCCTCATTGCTAGGCATTTTCCACAGCAACTGGTACTGGTCGCGCAAGCGGTCAATCTCTGGTACCACCTGGCGCAAGATGCCATCTTTGGACTGTTTGACAGACACCAGACCGCGCGGCGGTTCAATACCATTGGTGGCGTTGGCAATCTGGCTGGACGTCTCGGATGGCATCAATGCTGTCAGCGTAGAGTTACGCAGGCCATCTTTCTGGATGTCGGCACGCAGGCTTTCCCAGTCCAACAACAATGGCTCGCTGCAGACGGCATCAAGGTCTTTTTTATAGGTATCAATCGGCAAAATACCTTTGGCATACGTGGTTTCGTTAAATGCACCGCATGGACCAAATTCACGTGACAACTGTACCGAAGCCTTGAGCAGGTAATACTGAATCGCCTCAAATGTGCGGTGGGTCAGGCCCAACGCTGCGTCACTAGTATAGTTAGTGCCATTTTTGGCCAGGTAGTAAGCATAGTTGATCACGCCCACGCCCAATGAACGGCGCTTGTTGGTGGCATTGAGAGCAGCTTTGACCGGGTAATCCTGGTATTCCAGCAAGGCATCCAGCGCACGCACCACCAAATCAGCCAGGCCTTCGAGTTCGTCTAATGACTCTAGCGCACCCAGGTTAAAGGCAGACAGAGTACACAGGGCAATTTCGCCTTCTTCATCATTGATGTCGTTCAATGGATGGGTCGGCAGTGCAATTTCCATACACAGGTTTGACTGGCGCACAGGTGCAACGGCCGGGTCAAACGGGCTGTGTGTATTGCAGTGGTCTACGTTCTGAATGTAGATACGGCCTGTGCCTGCGCGTTCTTGCATCACCAGCGAGAACAGGTCTACGGCTGGCAAGCTACGCTTGCGGATGCTGTCATCGGCTTCGTATTGCGCATAGAGGCGCTCGAATTCGTCTTGGTCGGCAAAGAAGGAATCGTACAAGCCTGGTACATCATGCGGGGAGAACAAGGTGATGTTCTGGCCTTTGATCAGGCGCTGGTACATCAGGCGGTTGATCTGCACGCCGTAATCGAGGTGGCGTACTCGGTTTTCTTCCACGCCGCGGTTGTTTTTGAGCACCAGCAGTGACTCAACTTCCAAATGCCACAGCGGGTAGAACAAGGTGGCTGCACCACCGCGCACGCCGCCCTGTGAGCAAGACTTCACCGCAGACTGGAACAATTTGTAGAATGGCAGGCAGCCAGTGTGCTGTGCTTCACCACCACGGATTTCACTGCCCAGGGCACGGATGCGGCCCGCGTTGACGCCGATACCGGCACGCTGTGACACGTATTTCACAATGGCGCTGGATGTGGCGTTGATGCTATCCAGGCTGTCATCACACTCAATCAGCACGCAGGAGCTAAATTGGCGTGTAGGCGTACGCACACCAGACATGATAGGTGTAGGCAACGAGATTTTGAAAGTAGACACCGCATCATAGAAGCGCTTGATCAGATCCAGTCTTGTCTGCCCTTTGTAATTGGCAAACAGGCTCATGGCCACCAGGATGTACAGGAACTGCGGGCTCTCGTAGATTTTCTTGGTAACACGGTTCTGCACCAGGTATTTACCCTCAAGCTGCTTCACAGCGGCGTAAGAGAAATTCATGTCGCGCCAGTGGTCCAGATGGCTATTTAACGCATCAAACTCTTCACGGCTGTAATCGCGCAGCAGATGCGGGTCATACTTGCCCAGTTCGGTCAGGGTCGTCACGTGGTCAAACAAATGTGGCGGCTCAAACTGGCCATAAGCGATTTTGCGCAGGTGAAAAATGGATAAACGCGCAGCCAGGTACTGGTAGTCAGGCGTTTCTTCAGAAATCAGGTCAGCGGCCGACTTGATGATGGTTTCATGAATGTCGTCCGTACGAATGCCATCGTAAAACTGGATATGGGAGCGCAACTCTACCTGCGATACCGACACATTATTCAGGCCCTGTGCGGCCCAGTCGATCACACGGTGAATTTTGTCGAGATTAATCGGTTCCTTGCGACCATCCCGTTTTGTGGCCTGCATGGATTCGTATTGTGACATTAATGGCTCCCAATCATGGCAGCGAAGGTGGCATGGCACAGGCTTTCGCAACGCGCATCCCGCCCCGTGAAAACCCAGGACCGCAGAAAATGCACCCGCTTAAAGGCCAGACGAGCAATCAGCACAAAACTTGGCTCACTGCATCTGCCGAGGACACCCCGCCTCAAACGTTAACAAGAAAAAACTTACGGTAGGTCTCCTGGCTTTCAGGTCACCATTATTTGCTTTGCCTTCCCGAAATTATCAGTGGCGTTGTTAACAGCAAATAACTCGCTGATCACAGTTGCGGGGGCAGCTCTGGCTTGATGAGGACTGCGCCGTCTTCACGCACCAGATTCCCTTTTAAATACAGAAGAAGACTGTCTTCTGCATACCGTATGGATGCGACTATAAAACAATATCTATGGCTTTTCAATTATCAAAAACACAATATATTGATTTATTTACCTTGACAGTGAGCAACTGATTGTTTTTATTCAAGAATATTTTTACAACCATACTGCACAACTTCAGTGAGTGATATGCCGTCTCCTATCGTGATAAAAAAGCTATTTTTACGTCGTAATCATTAGGACACAGTGGTAACGAATTATGCGACACTAGGCATAACGAATAAAAACCAAATCCGTCATGACTTTTCTCCGTCTATCTACAAGATGCAGGCTCACCGTCCTCATGTTGGTGGCTGCCAGCCCCGCGTATGCCACCAACGGCATCAACCTGATTGGCTTTGGTGCTGAATCAACCCTGATGGGCGGTGCTGACGTGGCGGTCGCGCGTGACACCAGCGCACTCAATACCAACCCGGCCGGGCTGACGCAGATTAAAGCGCCATTGCTGGATATGTTTGGCTCAGTGCTACGCACCACCGACCTGGTACACAAAGATCCCCGTAACGAAGAACATGCGTCTAACCGCTATACCTTGCTTGGTGGTGGTGGCTATGCGCGGCCACTGGAAAATACGCCCTGTACGGCTGGCATAGGCTTGTTCGCACAAGGCGGCGCCGGTGGCGTGTTCGACAACCTGCGTACGCCGTTTGGCAATCGCGATGATTTGTCCTCGCTGTTTGGGATCGCCAAGATCATCCCCGGTATCGGTTGCGAGGTAACTGACAAGCTATCTCTGGGCGCCAGCCTGAATATTGTTTATGCGAGCATAGAACAGGACTTTTTTGCGAATACTTCAGTGAATGCGGTGCCCTTTGCAGGTTACAAATTAGAGGGCGCCTCCGCAGTGCGTACTGGCTTCAAGCTGGGCATGCAATATCGTGTGACCCCTGCACTGACGCTGGCGGCCTCCTATACCGAGAAAACCGAATTGCCGATGACCGGCGGCACACTGACAGCTGACTTCACAGATTTCGGGTTGGGCAAGGTGAAGTATGCCGATGCTTCAATCAAAGGCTTCGCCTTACCGCGCGAAGTCGCTGTAGGGTTAGCGTTCAAGCCAACAGATGACTGGTTGCTGTCATTCAAACTCAACTGGCTTAACTGGGGCGATGCGATCAATGACGTGACCCTGCGCGCCACCAAACCAAACAATGCTTCAGCGCAATCTATATATGGCAGCTCGATGGCTGCCGACTGGAAAGACCAATGGGTAGTCGCGACAGGCGTTGCGTACAACTGGGATGACCGTACCACGCTTTATGCGGGCCACAATTACGGCAAAAACCCGATCCCGCGCCAGAACTCCAGTCCTTTATTGGCAGGCACCCTGGAGCATCACCTCACCTTCGGTGCCGCACGCAAGATCGACCAGCACTGGCTGATGACAGGCGGCGTCGAATGGATGCTACCTGTCAGCGTTAAATACAACAGCCGATTATTTGGTGAGTCTGAAATCCGTAATGAGGCGATTGTGTTGCACTTTATGCTGAGCCGCCGCTGGTAGCTTAAACAAAAAAACCTGGCATCAAGGATGCCAGGCTCAAAGACGAGTATGTCTGAGGAAAACAACAGTCAGCTGATCCCCTAGCTGTCACGCTTAAAAATCTACCTGTGCACTCACCTTGAAAATACGCGGCTCGCCCTGTGTCAGGAAATTCCAGTCGCCGTGGGTTTGCCAATATTTCTCATTGGTCAGGTTCTGAATAGCCGCACGCATGGTCACGCGATGGTCATTCAGTTTGGTCTGATAGCGCGCACCCAGATCAAATAAAGTATAACTATCCATGCGGTGAATATTTCTTGCTTCCAGGTAACGGTCACCCACATAACGCATCCCTGCTGATAAGGTCACGCCAGGCACAGCCAGCATTTGATAATCAGTAAATAAGGTAGCAGTAAACTTGGGGGCGTTAGGCGCATCCTTGCCATTGACATCAACATCATCACTGTTGTTTTCACTGTGCATGAGTACCATGCTACCGCGCAAGGCCCACTGGCTGCCGAGTTCAACACGGCCCGCCAGGTCCAGTCCACTCAGGACCAGGCCTTTCGTTTGCTGTACGTAATAATCGCTACTATTCGTGTAAGCTAGGCCACGTTGCATGCGGAACAGCGCGGCTTCGGCAGACCAGAAGCTGCCTTGCTGTTTGAGGCCAAGCTCATATTGCTTGCTTTCCAGTGGCCCAAAGGATTGGTCTTTATTATTGGTTCCCAGGGGCGCCGTGTTGCCCTCTTCTAACGCCTCGACATAGCTGACATAGGCAGTCAGTGCCTCTTGCGGTTTCCAGAGCAGAGCATAGGTTGGTGTCACCTTGCTTTTGTCAAAGGTCTCACCGCCGGGCTGGGTTTTGCGGTAGCTACTATGACGCAGGCCAATAATGGTGCTCCATTGCGGCGTCCATTCAATCGTGTCGCTCACAAACACACCAACATTGCGGGTCCTGAAAATGGTACTGACATCTTTGCTGATGTCGGAATGTGGATTGCTTGCATCACTGCGGCCACCGTACAAATTGCCCGCTCCCAAGGAGGCAAAACCGTCCGGCGCACCACTGCGATGCACCGTTTGCATATCCGTCCCCGCCACCAGCGCATGCTTGATACTCCCGGTATCAAACCGCCCATTCACCATCATGTTTGCTGACAGATTGGTGTGCTCGCTATACCACTGTACCAGGCCATCATCATAGTTACCGGCATCGTCATTGATGTAAAGATAACTGTCGTAATTGGTACGCTTGA
The DNA here is from genome assembly GCF_015354445.1 of Methylophilus sp. QUAN. Lineage (GTDB taxonomy): Bacteria > Pseudomonadota > Gammaproteobacteria > Burkholderiales > Methylophilaceae > Methylophilus. Next base: position 205,360 of record NZ_JADKYT010000002.1, on the reverse strand, counting down.
GTTTGGACATACGTACGGCCGTACTGATATTCCAGTCGTCATTGAATGCCCAACGCAACCCGGTACCTGCAGTCAGCATCTCGGTCTCATGATAGGTAAAATCCTGCGTCAGGCGTTTGGCGCCATCAATCGGCTTAGGGGCGGCAGCATTATCATCCACCACCAACGCGAACATGGAGCCATTCACTTTGCGTTTTTGATATAGTGTGTCGGCCTCAATGGTTAACTGGTCACTGAGTTTAATATCCAGTGCGGCGGAGGCTGAATCTCGCTTGATCGGCGTATCCAGATAAGTATCGCCACCTTCGTGTACATAATTGACACGCAATCCCAAACGATCATCGGCAAAACGACGGCCGATATCCAGGTTGAGATTGTATTGACTATCCGTCATCAAGCCGGCCGTCACGCGCGTCATCGGCGTATCCCCGGCGCGCTTGAGCTTGTAATTGAGGATACCGCCCGGCTGTGCAAAACCATACATGAACCCGGACAAGCCTTTCAGCAGCTCAATCTGCTCGAAATGCTCAATGGGTAAATCGGTATTCCATGCCGAAATATTCAGGCCATCAATTTTATAACCATTCAATAAATCGAGCGCTAGGCCCCTGACGGTAATCATGGAGCTTTCACGCGCGACCCCATTACTTGAGGCCGTCACGGCAGCATCCAGCCTGAATACATCCGCAATATTCGTCACTTGCCGATCAACCATCTCTTCCGATTTCACCACCCTGACGGAGAATGGTGTATCCAGTAATGTTTTTTCGCCCAGTGCGCCATAACTGGCCTGATTAGCTTCGTAACGACTAAGCAGCCCATTGCCCTCCCTGGCTGCCTGCACATGCACTTCATTTAATAACTGAGGCGTTTTCTCGTCTACATCCAGCCGAATCACGGTAAAGCTTTTGCTATCCGTTTGCTTTAATGCCAAACCACTATTTTCCAGTAGCTTTTCCAGCGCCTGACGCACAGTATAGTCACCCCTGAGTGCGGGGGATTGCTTATGCTCAGTCAACGCAGTAGAAAAAAGAATGCGCTCACCCGACTGATGAGCCAAAGCATTCAGGGCTTTATCTAATGATTGTGAGGGAATATTCAGTTCCACAGCCTGGGCAGTGAAAACGAGATTGGCCAGTAATAACGCCATTAAAGTAGGCTTATAAGAGAGAGACATCGTGCTTTCCAGTGAATAAATAAATTGCTTACACTGGTATGTCGCATGAGCATCGGCAAATGTTGATGTCTGAGCTAAAAAACTTATCCCGGTGGTCGTGCCGGTCAAAAAAGTACCCGCCCATACGGGCCGGTACTTTTAATAGAAACGCGTTAAATCTCCAGCTTAAGCGCCATCCCGAATAAGCGCGGAGCGCCAACATCGAGCACATCGCCACTACTATTATTGGTGACATACTCGCGGTCAAACAGGTTACGCACAAAGGCATTCACCGTGGTACGTGGATTTAAACGATAGGTCGCATTGGCATTCACCAGCACCACGCTGTCGTTACGCCGGGTTTCTGTGAGCAGATATACGGAAGGGCTGCTATCCTGGTAAACCGTGTCTACATTGAACAGCCACTGGTTACCCAAGTGGTAGTTCAAGCCAAGATTCACTTTTGTTCTTGGCGCCATAATGAACTGTTTACCGCGCATATTGAGACCATCACTGTTGATAAAGTCCAGATATTCAGTGTGATTGTAGGCGGCACCGGCAATCATCTGCCAGTCACTATTGATCGCATACTCAGCCGAAACCTCCAGGCCGCGCATACGGCTTCTGGCAGCGTTAGAAATATACAAACGATTCAATGCATCGCGCTGACGGACCTGCTGGTCCTTCCAATCGGTGTAATACACGTTGGCAAAGGTTTTCAGGCCATATTCAGGCCAGCTACCGCGATAAGAAAACTCGTAGGTAGTAGTGAATTCCGCGTCATATGGCCGGTGATCGGATGGCACCCGCATATTAATACCACCGCCACGATAACCACGTTGCACCACAAAGCCAGTACGCTGAGTAGGCGACCAGATATAGTTGATGCCCGCTTTTGGCAGTAAGGCGCCAAAAGTCTTTTTGTCATCGGCTTCGGTGACTGGTGATAGCGAGAAGGTATCCAGCACATAATCGACCTTGGCTTCATTTTTCTCACGGTCATAACGCAAACCGGCGATGGCTTGCCAGTGCGGGTCAAAATCCCAGTTAACCTCGCCAAAGATCGCTTGGTTGCGTATCTGGCTTCTGCCATCCGCCATCAATACCGACCCGAAGCCCACCACGCCCAAGGTATCATTAAACTTGATTCTCGAAGAGCCATAGTAGAAACCAGCGTGTGCCTTCAGGGTATCCCCTTGGTATGTGGCGCGGAACTCCTGGCTAAATAATCTGGTTTGATGGTGGCGATTGGCTTCTTCGCTATCTACCGCACCCTGATCAAAATCCAGCAGGCTCTGGTAGTTCGCATTGGTCCCCGAAGAAATGCTGGTTAACGCCCATGACTTATTGAGCTGATGTGTCAGCTTTAGTGTCGCCTCATTTTGCTGTATGGCATCAAAAGCATCTGTGTTCTGGTTCAACTTGTAATATTGCGGCTGGTTATTGAGTTGCGTCACGCCATTGCTACCGGCGTGGTAATCGGTGTGCGATAAGGTCAGCAAAGCCTCTGTGTTATCCCCAGCCAATAACAACAATTTGCCACGGGCATTGATAGAGCGGCGCGGATCGGCATTGTTATCCAGCACACGGTTTTTGATATAACCCTCTTCATTTTGCACATTCAAGGCAAAGCGACCTGCCAACACCTCTGGCACTAACACCGCGTTGGCTGCAAGCGCCCCACCCTGCTGGTAATAATTGCCAAGGTTGCCTTGCAAGGTCAGTGTATTTTTAAACTCGGGATCATTGGTTTGCATAATCACAGCTCCCGCCAATGCGTTGCGGCCTTGCACGGTCGATTGTGCACCACGGTACACTTCCACCTGTTTCATATCCCAGGTTGAAAGCGGACTCATGGTCACCATACTGCTGGTTTGCAAGGCACCATCAACAAACACCGACACCGCGTTGTTTAACGACAGCGGCCCCTGGTCATCAAAGCCGGTTACCGGCACGCCACGGATACCCCAGGTTTCATTACGTGACTGCGTATATACACCAGGCGTACGCGCCATGATGTCAGATAGCGACTGATCACCATGCGTACGGATATCCTGGGCGGTAGCGACAGCCACACTGGAGTAGGTTTCACTGAGTTTACGCGTGATTTTCTCACCCTGCACGGTCACTTCTGGCAAGGTATCCACTGATTCATGAGCGCTGGTCGTGGGTGCAGCAGAGCTACTGACTTTCGCGCTCTTCTTTAGCGAATATTGCTGGCCACCCTTGTCATCCAGTGCAAAATCACTGCCCTTGAGCAAGGTATCGAATCCCTCATTAACGCTGTAATGCCCTTGCAGGCCGTCACTTTTCAAGTTGGCAAGCAGGGCGGGGTCAAACGACAGGCGTGTGCCAGTCAAGGCAGCAAACTCTGCCAGCACATGACCCAAGGGGCCTGGGGCGAGTTGATAACGCTGTTTCTCGGCGACGGCTTTGGGGCTATCCGCCATCACCAGCGACGGACTGGCCGCCAAAATAAAGCCGCACAAAGCAACACGCAGTGCGCTCTGCAACGGAGTAAGTTTAAAAACGGAAGATGTCATTGCCTGAGAACTTTCTTAAGTATCAATAATGAAACGGCCTAGGAACGGCCTTCATCATGTACACCGGGCGAATGCTAAAAAAGTATCAGGGTAAACAACATTTTTTTATCCTGCGGCAGATGCAGGTTCAATCATGATCCAGTAGCGGCTAGGCGCGACGACTTTTACCGGCAAGGTCTTTTGCAGTAAATCGAGTGCGGCATCGGTATCTTTTAAAGGAAACGCTCCCGATACGGTCATCTGCCTGAGCTCAGGATGGCAACGGATCACGCCGTGCCGGTAACGTGCCAGCTCTTTGAGCAATGCCTCTAAGGGCATTGCTTGTGCCAGCAGCATGCCTTGCTGCCAGTAGCCCACGCTTTGGTCCGCAACTCGTGCTGGCTCCAATCCATGGCGATTGAATGCGCGCTGCTGCCCGGCTTGCACCACACTGCTCTGGCCATTGTCGAGTTGAATACGCACTGCCCCTTCGGTCACCGCCAATATAGTACGATCAGCAGTCAACTTGACATTGAAGCGTGTGCCCAATGGCACCAGCTCACCATGCGGCGTGATGACGACCAATTTGCGCTTGTCCTGATGCCCGGTTTCCAGCCACACTTCACCTTGGTGCAACACAATCTTCCGCTCTTGGTGATACTGGATATCCACGGCAGAATCTGTATTCAATACCAGGCGCGTGCCATCGCCCAGATGCAGATGTTTCTGCTCGCCAACCGCGGTCTGGTACCCGGCCCGCCAGCGTTCTAAAGGTAACGTCCGATATCCCAGCCATGCACTTGGTAATACGATTACCAGCGTACCCAGTTTTTTGAGTGCCTGCCTGCGTGATGTATGGTCTATGCGCGCCAGCACCTGTTTGGCCAATGCTTTATGCGGCACCTGCCCAAAGGTTTGTTGTATTTGCGTGAGTCGCGACCAGGCCTCTGCATGTTGTGGGTGACTGCTTTGCCAATGCTCAAACGCCGCCAGTGTCGCAGGGCTCGTCTCCTCCGACTGTAATTTCAGCAGCCAGTCCACCGCCTGGGCCAGCACCTGTTGATCCAGCGTTGAGGGAGTATTTAACATCATAGGCTTAAACACGCCAGATACGCTTTACGCATATGCCGTTTGACAGTGATCAGTGAAAGCGCCAGTTGATCGGCAATTTGCTGGTAAGTCAGTCCATCCAGTTGCGCCAGTAAAAAAATAGCGCGGGTTTGCGCAGGCATGTGTTGCAATAGATGATCAATTTGTCGCAATGATTCCAGAATCAGGTGCTGCTCTTCAGCCGATGGCCATAAGCCTGGCGTGAGATGTGCCAATGTTTCCTGGTAAGCGCGTTCCACCTGCTGATGGCGCCAGTGGTCTATGACCAGGCCTTTGGCAATATGCACCAGCAAGGCACGTGGCTCTGCCCCTAACTGGGCCAGCTTGTCTTTATGCATGACACGCACAAACGTATCATGCGCAATATCCGCCGCATCCCATGGGTTGCCGGTTTTTTTGCGCAACCAGCCCTGCAGCCAGTCATGATGCTGACGGTAGACATCGTGTAATTGCTGCCAGCGCACATTCAGCAAAGCCATGGCTGGCACTTTCTGGCGACAATATAAAATGGCTCAATCATGATTAACGATGCCGGATCACAATCACACCACCCTCTTGCCGGGAGATACGCACCGGCAAAATTTCTGGCAAGGTATCAATCAATGCATCAATACCATTGATATCGTACTCACCTGACATACGGTAATGGGTGATGCGTGCATCTGCAATTTCAATCTGCTCGTGATGGTAACGCTGCAACTCGCTGACAACCTCTGCCAAGGTGTCACCGTCAAACATGAGTCGGCCTTGTTGCCAGACCGTTGCAGCAGTAGCTGAAACAGTCTGTGTTGTAGAAATGTCAGCCGCCAGGGTACGCACTGCCTGGTTCTGGAAAACCTGGCGCCGGTCAGATGCAGTGCGCACTTCTACAGCGCCTTCGACCACGGTCACCACAGCGCCTTGCCCATGATGACGTACATTAAATACCGTCCCGATATCCCTGATAGCCGTTTCGTGTGCATAGACGGTGAAAGGTCGCCATGCATGCTCTACGCTAAACAACGCCTCTCCTTGCTGCAAATGTAATTGCCTGGAGTAAAGACGCTGCTCCACCAGCAGAACACTATTGGTGTTGAGCGTGACGCGACTGCCATCTTTCAACACATAATGGGCTTGTTGTCCGACCATGGTATGCAGGTCTTCACGCTGCAATACCGGGTCTACATACCAGCTGAGTGCAACGACGCTGATGGCGGCAATACCGGCAGTGATTTTTTTCAAACGGCGCTGGTGCCGGGTCTGCTGTTGGGCGGCGCGCAGAATGTCTTCTCGCGAAGGAAAGTGGTTGCGCAATGCCTCTGTATAAGGGCTGAGCACATCCGGTGCACTCCCCTGTTCCGGCAAGGGGCGAGCTTCATGGCGACTGATCTTCATGCCTGCGCTCCCCAAGCCCGCTGGATGGTCGCCATCGCCTTGGTAAAATGCTGTGTCACCATATTGCGCGAAATACCCAGCGCATCTGCAATTTCCTGCTGTGGCATTTCATGCAACCTGTGCAGTAAAAACACCTGCTGCTGACGCGGCGGTAACGCTTCGATAATGCGTTTTAACGCCTCTAATCGCTGCACAAAATGTAATACCCGCTCGCCATCCACCTCATGTGCCTGCGCTAGCGTATCCTGCATGGTGTGCACGTGAGACTGCTGCATCTGCTGCTGGCGGTAACGGTCTATGGCCCGGTTTCTGGAAAGCCGGCGCAAAAAGGCCATGGGCGTATTCACCGGCTGACCCAGTGGCCGCTCCATGATCTCTATGCAGACGTCGTGCACCACATCCTGTGCGAAATGCTGGTCACCAAAGTGACGCTTCACATAATTGACCAATTCATCGTAGTGATACACCAGGGTCACTACAAGTTTGGAGTTTTCGGGATGGAGCAACACAACAATAAGTCAGACAATTATTTAAACGGACATCTTAGCGGCCTCTATAAAAAAATACAAATGAAAATCATTATCAACTAGATTAAAAAACGCAAAGAGAAGGCAAGATTTGCTGGCACCCGACGCCGGATGCCAGCAAGCTGTATCGCGCCCTAAGCCTGGGCACGCAAGGTTTTAGCTGCCGCCACCATATTGGTCAACGCGGGTAACACTTCCGCCCACTGCCGTGTCTTCAGGCCACAATCCGGGTTTACCCACAAACGCTCGGCCGGAATCCGCTCGGCCGCTTTTTGCATGAGTTGCACGATATGATCCTGGGTCGGGATATTCGGCGAGTGAATGTCATAGACGCCTGGCCCGATTTCATTCGGGTAGTTGAAATCATCAAACGCATCCAGCAATTCCATGTCCGAGCGTGAGGTTTCAATGGTAATTACGTCAGCATCCATCTCGGCAATCGCAGCAATAATGTCATTAAACTCCGAATAGCACATATGCGTGTGGATCTGCGTTTCATCGGCAACACCATTAGCCGTGATACGGAAAGATTCCACCGCCCAGTTCAAATACTCTTTCCACTGTGATTTGCGCAATGGCAAGCCTTCACGCAAGGCCGCCTCATCAATCTGGATCACGTGAATGCCTGCTTTTTCCAAATCCAGTACTTCTTCACGAATCGCCAGCGCCAACTGGTAGCAACTGACGGCACGTGGCTGGTCATCACGCACAAATGACCAGTTCAATATCGTCACCGGGCCGGTCAGCATGCCCTTCATCGGCTTGCTGGTCAGCGATTGCGCATACTTGATCCACGCTACCGTCATGGCTTGTGTGCGGCTGATATCGCCAAACAGGATAGGCGGTTTGACACAACGCGAGCCATACGACTGCACCCAGCCAAACTGGCTGAAGGCATAGCCATCCAGTTGCTCACCAAAGTATTCCACCATGTCGTTACGCTCGGCCTCACCGTGCACCAATACATCCAGGCCCAGTGACTCCTGCTCACGCACGCTGCGCTCAATTTCAGTTTTCATGGCGATTTCATAGCCAGCGTTATCCAACGCCCCAGCCTTGAACTGGCTGCGTGCCTGGCGAATCTCAGCCGTTTGCGGGAAAGAACCAATCGTCGTCGTTGGATATTTGGGCAACTTGAGCAATGCCGCCTGCTTGGCCGCACGTTGCGCATACGTATTCTGGCGCTGCCCCAGTTGTGGTGTCAGTGTTGCCAGCGCGGCTTTCACCTGCGGATTATGCACACGTTTGGAGGCGCGGCGTGCGTCAATCGCTACCTGATTCACCGCCAATGCCACTTTTACCGCAGCACGCCCATGTGTTAATGCCGTTGCTAACACCTGTAACTCTTCCAGCTTTTGTTTGGCAAAAGCCAACCATGACTTAACCTCGGCTTCCAGTTTGACTTCGCTGTCGAGATCCACCGGCACATGCAGCAACGAGCATGAAGGCGCCAGCCACAAACGGTCACCCAAACGTTCGGCAATCGGCTCCAGCCAATCCAGCGTGGCATTCAAATCTGTTTTCCAGATATTGCGGCCATTAATCACGCCAATAGAAAGCACTTTGTGCGCAGGCAGCATGCTGATCAAAGGCACGACTTCACTGCGCGCATTGATCGCATCCACATGCAACCCGGCGACGGGCAGATTAGCCGCCAGGTATTGGTTATCCGCCAACGGCCCAAAATAAGTCGCCAACAGCAGTTTGGCACGGCTGCTCTTCAACTGGTGATAAGCCAGGTTAAACGCATGCTGCCATTCGGCCGTCAGTTCAGTCACCAAAATTGGCTCATCAATCTGCACCCACTCCACCCCCTGCGCGACCAGCGTTTCCAGCAACTCGGTATACACCTGCAACAACTGCGGCAGCAACGCCAGGCGATCCGAATCATCCTTGCTTTTGCCTATCGCCAGGTAAGTCACCGGGCCGATAATCACCGGCTTGGCCTTCACCTGCTGTGTTTTCGCTTCAGCCAGTTGTGCCAGCAAACGCGTCGCATCCAGTTTAAATTGCGTCTCCGCAGTAAACTCTGGCACGATGTAGTGATAGTTGGTATCAAACCACTTGGTCATCTCCCCCGCTGTTACGCCACCACAACACTGCGCATGCGCTTCATCAGACTCGGCAGAGCGGCCACGCGCCACGCGGAAATAGTTATCCAGCGCATCACCATGAAAATCTTGCACGCGCGCTGGCAGGTTACCCAGGGTAAAACTCATGTCCAGCACTTGGTCATAAAAGGCAAAGTCACCCACAGGCACTAAATCCAGATCGGATTGCAACGCCCAGTTGCCCTGGCGCAAGTCTTTGCCCACTTGCTTTAATGCGTCCAGTGAAGACTGCCCTTTCCAATAAGCCTCTAAAGCAAATTTCAGTTCGCGTTTTGCGCCTATGCGCGGGAATCCCAGATTGTGTGTGGTCGCCATGCCAGCCCCTTGAGTGATCGTTAAAGAGCACACATTCTAGGAAAGGCAATTCATGAAGTAAAATGGTATTATTTCAACAATCAATTAATTTTTTTCATACATAAACACATGATTGAACGTATCCATTTAGCCATTATTCGCGAAGTCGAACGACAAGGCTCACTGACAGCCGCCGCTGAAAAGTTATTTCTCACGCAATCGGCCCTTAGCCACTCAATTAAAAAACTGGAACAGCAACTGGGTACTGATATCTGGTTACGCGAAGGCCGCAGCCTACGCCTGACCCAGGCCGGGCAATACCTGCTGGCAGTGGCTAATCGATTACTACCGCAACTGTCACTCGCTGAAGAACGCCTGCGCCAGTTTGCCCAGGGCGAGCGCGGCACCTTGCGCATCGGTATGGAGTGCCATCCCTGCTACCAATGGCTGCTCAAGGTGGTGTCACCCTATTTGGCCGACTGGCCGGATGTGGATGTAGACGTCAAACAGAAATTTCAATTTGGCGGCATCGGTGCGCTTTTCGGCTATGAGATTGATATGCTGGTCACCCCAGACCCGCTGTATAAACCCGGCCTGAAATTTGTGCCGGTGTTTGACTACGAACAGGTATTGGTCGTGCAGCGTCAGCATGCGCTGGCAGAGTTGGACTATGTGCTGCCAGAACAGCTTAGCGGTGAAACGCTGATTACCTACCCGGTAGATATTGACCGGCTCGATATTTACAACCAGTTTCTGCAACCTGCAGGCATCAGCCCGCAGGTGCACAAACCCATAGAAACTACTGATATCATGCTACAAATGGTCGCCAGCGGCCGCGGTGTCGCCGCCTTGCCGCGCTGGCTGGTGGAGGAATATCAAAGCCGTTTTGATGTCGTGCCAGTCAAATTGGGCGAACAAGGCATTGCCAAGCAGATTTACTTAGGCATACGCGAAACGGATGTCAATACAGACTATGTGCAGGCATTTATTGCACTGGCGAATGCACACCAGCAACGCTCGGCCTGACCGTCAGGCCTGTGGCTTTCTCCAGGTGTAATACCAGATCATGGCCAACGGGACCGCCAGACTGAGCCAGGACAGCCAATGCCATATCCCAGTGCCTAACAGTGCCGCCAGCAGGCCAAACGTACTCAACACAGCCAACACAATCGGCCAGCCCCAGATTTGAAGGAATTTCTTTTGCATGGTGTTCAATCCTCCAATTTAAAGCGTCTCGGCATGCGCCTGCTGTAAATGCTGTATGCGCTGCTCAACATGCTGATGACGTTTAAGCCATAAATACAAGCCACTGCCCAGCACCACAATCGTAATCAGATCCAGTAAGGTCCAAATCACTTTGAGTGGCAAACCACCATAATCCCCAAAATGCAGCGGTTGTGACAACAATAATGTTTTGACATACCACGGCATTTCCCGTGTATCGGTTAATTGTGCCGTCTGCGCATCAATCAATGCCGGGCGCAGCAAACGCGAAGTTACCGGCGTATTGCCTTTCAAAAACACCGTGTAGTGGTGCGGGCTGGAGAACATGCTGCCGGGGAAAGCTACAAAACTGACGTGCATGTCCGGCACGGCTTTTTTGGCCGTGTCAATCGAGCCTTGCAAAGAGCCAAGCTTGACTGGTGGCGGCAAGCCTTTATAAGGTGCAATCATGTCCGCCATCTGGTCGCCTTGCCAAACCATAATGACGATCTGGCTCAAAGTATTGATGGTACCAGTGATGCCGACAACCAGCGCCCAAACCAGCGTTGCTACACCCAGCAGGTTGTGGATATCCAGCCACTTCAAGCGCGCCTGCTTCTCACGCCTGACAGTGCCAAAATCCAGTCGCCGCATAAACGGGTGATACAGCACAATGCCAGAAATAATGGCGACCGCAAACAGCAAACCCATAAAGCCCAAAAACAGCATGCCGGGCAAACCGGCAAACATATCAATATGCAGTTTAAGCATCACATACATAAACCCGCGGTCTGGCGGCGGAGCATCCAGCACTTTGGCCGTGCGTGAGTCAACCAGCACGATATTCGAATCGTCGGGCGAGGCATCCATGGACTTAGCCATGGACACCAGCGTGACATTCGGGTGCTCGTCCTGCTCCCAGAACATAAAGCGGATCACCTCCTGCGGCCGCTGTTTGCGCGCAGCGTCAGCCACCGCATCCATGCTGGCATTAGGTGTGTTCTCTGCCATGATGGGCGCCTCCACCACACCGGACAAATGCTCGATTTCCTCATGGAAAATCAAAGGCAACCCGGTGAGGCACAGCATGAGCAAGAACGCCGTACACACCAGGCTGCTCCATTTATGTATCAGGTACCACTTACGAATACTCATCAAACGACTTCTTTATTTTCAACATCTAAATTGTAGCGTCGGCCTAAAAATCAGCCGTTGCCGAGAGCAGCAAGGTACGCGGCATACCCAGGTAGATATACCCCTCATTCGAGGTATTCCAGTAATCGCGATTAAACAGGTTCTCGATATTGGCACGCAAGGTCACCGGGGTTGCATTCAATACGGTTTTGTAACGCGCGCCGATGTCAAAGCGGGTGATACTTGGAATGGACAGGTTGTTAGCCTGATCCACATATTGCTTGCTGGTATAAATCACCCGGGAAGTGAGTGTCAGGCCGGGCACAGGCACCGGATCCCACTCACCGCCCAGGCTGATTTGCCAGTCGGGCACGCCGACTGCAGTATTGCCGTTAAACTTCCCATCATCACCGCTCTTTACCAGTTTGCCTTGTGTATAAGCACTTCCACCAAGCAGTCGAACGCCTTCAGTGACTTCACCAAACACATTCAACTCCACGCCACGGTTACGCTGCTCACCACTCACACGGTAAGTGCCATTGGTCGTTATAGCACTGGGGCGCTCAATTTCAAACACGCTCACCGTAGTGGCAATTTTGCCCCAGTCCACTTTGACACCAGCCTCTTTTTGTTTGGTTTTATAAGGTGAAAACATTTGCCCGGAATTGCTGGTACCCACTGGGGCCTGCTGCCCCTGGCTTAAACCTTCGATATAGTTGGCATACAAGGAGACATTTTCTTGCGGTTTGAATACGACACCTGCCACCGGCGTGAGGGCTCCTTTATCATATCCAGGCCCCGATTTTGCACCTGTCACAAAGTTATAGGCCTGTTGCTCCACACTCTGGTGCCTAGCGCCCAAAGTAAGCTGTACTTTGTCATCCAAAAACGACAAGGTATCTGCCAACGCATAGCTAGTCAGCGTCATTGTGCCATATTTGAGTTTATTGCCATTCAGGCCGGAGGTGCTGGGCGTATCAATATACACCGGGTCAAAAATGTTACCGTTAATTGTGCCCGACAGCGCAACAAAGTGAATATCGGTATTCTGGCTGACTTTGGTCGCGCCCAGGCTCACCTGATGGCCAACCGGGCCTGTGTCGAACTTAATACGGCTGCCTGCTTCAAACGATTCAGACTTCACTTCAAATAACTGCCACATAGCCATGGAACTATAGTTACCATTAGCACTGGTCAAGCTCGGGTTGCCTGCCACTGCGTCCATCTGGCTGTTGCGGCTGCCAACACCGGCATACACCATGACGGCATCAGTCACGTCATATTCGCCACGCAATACCATGGAACGGTCTTTCATTTGCGAGTGACCATAGCCAGGATAATTCAACTGATTATCTGGTGCGCCCGGCATTTTGGTTAAACCGGCACCCACCGTAAACTGGCGGACGACTTTATTGATTGTTTCTTGCTGGTTGATGAAATCTGCCGTGACCCGTAAACGCTCACCACGGTAGTCCAGCGCCAGGCTGCCCATAAACTCTTCCAGTTTTTGTTGGTCCAGGGCTGTATCACCTTTGCGGTACATACCATTGAGGCGAACGCCAAACTCGTTATTTTCACCAAACCGGCGACCCAGGTCTGCCGTGCCGCCATATACGGAATCACTCATGTACGTCACGCCAAAACGGCTTAATGCCTGGTCACCTGCACGCTTGGGCACAATATTGATACTACCCCCGACATTACCACTGGGCGGCATGCCGTTGAGCAATGCGCTCGGGCCTTTAAGCACTTCCACACGCTCAGCCATTTCTACCGGTACACGGAAATAAGGCATCAGGCCATACATGCCGTTCAAGGCGATGTCCTGGCTGGCAACGGTAAAGCCGCGGATAGAGAAGTCTTCATTGATATTGGTACGGGCGCTGGTTTGACGTACCGACGGATCATTTTGCAATACATCCCCAATGCTACGTGCTTGCTGATCCGCAATCACCTCCTCCGTATAATTGGTCACATTAAATGGCACATCCAGAAAATCACGCTGTCCCAGCATACCGGCACGGCCATCGCGTGCTACCTGTTTACCTGCGTATGCCGAACGGTCTTCAACTGCGCGCGCAGTGGATACCACGACTTCCGGCAATGTTTCTACCGCACCCGATACTGCAGGCAGCGGCTGCGTGGCTTTTTGCAATTTGTAGCTGCCATTATCCTGCACCACCGCCTGCAAACCACTACCAGTCAAAATAGCATTTAAACCCTGCAATACATCATATTGCCCGTGCAATCCGCGACTTTGCTTGCCGTGGGTCAGGCTGGCATCAATCACCAGCAAGATGTCAGTTTGCCTGGCATAAGTATTCAACACCTGATCCATACTGCCACCCGCAATATTAAATGCCTGCAAGGCAGCACCGCTCTCTTGCACGGCATCGGCATAAGCGCGTGGCATATAAGCCATGGAGACCATGCCTGAGAGTAAAAGCAGGCCAGCCAGCTGACGGATACGGAACACAGGCAATGCTGCCTGCGCTGAGATGGGGTGTGACATATTTATTTCCTCATTGAAAAAGTAGTCTTCACTCCTATCCCGAATGAAAAAATAAAAGTGCTACGCCTTAAGCCATTTTTTACCTAAACTCACGACTATCAGGCGGCATGGACGGTCACCCAATACTTGGAGAAATAATGAATACGTAAGGGCAGCGCCTGCAATAACGACTGCAAGACACGATCGCTATCCATAAGTGGAAATACACCTGACACCAGCATATTGGCCACCGTCTGGTCATAACGGATCACCCCCATGCGGTAACGGCTTAACTCATCCAGAAAGTCGCCTAAACGTAATTGCTCCGCCACCAACCGGCCATCCAGCCAGGCACTTTCACTGCTATTGCGGGTCGCCTTGGTCAAGGCGTCTGCTAATAACCCAGCCTGCATGCCACTTGCAATGGTGAGGCTATGCAACCCATTATCTGAACGCAGCCTGACCGCGCCGTCATACACAGAGACCCGTGTTTCGTGTTGTTTTAAGCGAACATTGAATGCGGTGCCTAGTGCGGTTGCCGTTCCATGACGCGTTTGAACCAGCAGGGGCCGTGACTGTGTCGTATCTGGCGCAGTGTTGATATAAATTTCACCTTCATGCAGCACCAGCTTACGTTCATGCGCACTATAGACAATATCTACCGCAGTCGAAGTATTCATGATCAACTGGCTACCATCGGCCAGCCGGATCTTTTCCTGCTGGCCGGTATGGGTACGATAATCAGCAGCCAGTGCTTGCCAAGTATTACTTTGACGCACAACCGGCACAGTGCCGCCAGCCACAGCCGCCAGCCCCAGCATTTGTAACAGTCGCCGTCTTTTGGCGGAAGGTAGCTTTTCTCGCACCAGTCCGATGGTCGCCTGTGGCACCAATTGCAGTTTTTGCTGCATGACCTCTATTTCAGACCATGCCTGCTGATGCGCATCACTGCGGCTCAGCCAGACCTCAAATGCATGCTGCTGATCGGCAGTGACCTCACCTGACCATAACATCACCTGCCACTCTAATGCTTCCTGTTGTAGTCTGGCATAGTCTGTGACTAGATTGATCGTTGAATGCTGGTTCATAACAACTCCATGCAGGCTTGCGTGGCTTTGAGCATATATTTGCGCACTGCAGCCACAGAAACACCAAGCTGGTCGGCAATTTGGCTATAAGTCAGTTGCTCAAACCGCGACAGGATAAATGTTTCGCGTACTTTGGCAGGCAATTGGTCCAACACCTTGTCTAGCTGTATCAGGCTTTGCAATGCAATCGCCTGCTGCTCAGGCGAAGGAGTCTCGACCGGCGGTAATTGCAGCAGCCACTCCTGATAAGCCAGTTCCAGGCGTTGACGTCGATACAGATCAATCATCAAGCCTTTGGCAATTTGCGTTAAATAAGCGCGAGACTGTTCCGGCAATGGCTTTTGATCAGCAATGATCAGTCGCACAAAGGTGTCTTGTGCCAAGTCAGCCGCGGTGTGCTGGCAAGAGAGCTTTTTTCGTAACCATGCTTTCAACCAGCCATAATGATGGCTGTATAAGTGATGCAATTGCTGTTGCACACCAGGGTCAGGCATTGACATAATTTATTTGCTAATAAGAATCATTATCAATTGTATCACGGTCTTTTATTAAGACCAATTTGACAACAAGGCAAGCTAAGCAGATTTGAGGATATACCAATCAACAGTGCAGATTGATGATGTGCAAGCATTTATTGATTTGGCAAAGAGTTAGGTGACTAGCCCCTGGTTTCTGATCAAGACCGTCACGCCTAAGCGCATCATCAGCAAGAATAACTTGTGTAAGGGCGCTAAAATAAAAAAGCCCATCATGTGATGGGCTTTAAGACAGACAATCACAATAACTATGAGCGACGGCGACGGGCCAAACCTAACACACCCAAACCCGCAAGCAGGCCAGCACTGGTGAGAGGCTCTGGCACAGGGACATAAGGTGAAAGTGAAGCAGTGACGTCTGGTCCATTGCCTACTAGCTCAAAAGACCCTTTGTATAAACCATTGGTCGTATAAGCTGTTACTGTGCCACCGATAAAATCAAGCGCTGTTGCACCATAAGATCCGCTAATCGCTGAGTCAGGATCCCACTTGAAGCTGAATGATTCAAAAGTGTTGAAACTTGTAAAGTCAAAACCAAATACGGCGCCACTACCAAAGAACACAGCGCTACCGCCAGCTGGCGCAGTCACAGAGAATGGCGAGCCATCAATCACCAGATAGCTACCATCAGCTGTGATGGTGCTACTAAAATCAAACACTATTTTAGAAATCTCGTAACTGGATCCGTTAAAGCCACCCGTTTCAATGTTAAAACCGTCGGCTCCAGGCTCAGTGACAAAAATAGATCCCGCAGCAAAAACTTGTGTGCATCCAACTGCAAGGGCCATAGCTACTGCAAATTTACTAAAATGTTTCATTTGCTCCTCCACTCAATAAAAATACTTAAAGATTAATGAAAAAAACACAAAAAACTCGCTATCGCCCCTAAGTTTCTTATCGCACTAATTTTCATCAATACTACTCTTCCCGAATAAAAGAGCAACAGAATATTAACTTGCGAAAAAAAACACGCATAAAAGCATTGCAGTTATCACAAAAATACAAACAACACCTGATATAACTCATTATTTTTAATACATTTATATAAATAAATATCAATTTTTACAGACTATCGAGTCTGTCCCTATTAATTGATTAGGTGCAGGCGTTTATTCAGTTAAATACTGATGCGTCCTGACCAGTCCAAACTATCGTGATGAGCACTCATTGCACCAATATCAATTGCTCACGCAGGCTATTAATGTCATTGGGTTCGCCGCGCACAGTGAAAAAAGTGCCCTCTTCATGTGAGCGCTCGCCCAATACCTGGCAGGTGCCATAAATCTTGCCGCGTAGCTGTTGGGCTGACCAAGGCAGGAAAATCTCGGTTTCCACCAGATCCTGCCGGAAAAAATAGACGATCTTCTGCCGCAGCATCGCCACTTCATCCGGACGGCGGGCACTCATGACTATGCAATCCGGGTATTTGAGGCGCAGCGCGGCTTCACACTCGACTTGCGCGGTGGCATCGCCCACGTAATCTATTTTGTTAAACACGCGAATACGCGGCACGACATCCGCATCGATTTCCTCAAGTACCTTATCCGTCACCTCAAGCTGACGTTCAAACCCAGGATCGCTGGCATCGATCACATGCAACAACAGCGCAGCATCGAGCGCCTCATCCAGCGTAGATTTAAAAGAAGCCACCAGGCCATGCGGCAGGTTCTTGATAAAACCCACGGTATCGCTGACCAGCACGCGCGGCACGCTTTCCGGGTACAAGGCGCGCACCGTGGTATCCAGTGTGGCAAATAATTTGTTCGCCACCAACACCTCGCTGCCAGTGAGCGCGCGCATCAAGGTAGATTTACCGGCATTGGTATAACCAACCAGCGCCACACTCGCCATTGTCTGCCGCTCTTGTCGTCGCGCGCGCTGCGTCCTGCGCTCGCCATCCATCACAATAATTTCTTGTTGCAGCTCGGCAATCCGGTCACGAATCTTGCGTCTATCCAGCTCAGTATGCGACTCGCCCGCCCCGCGCCCACCGGCGCCACTACGTTGCCGCCCTTGCGGCCCCGCCAGCTTCGCCGCCTCGCGCAAACGCGGCGCCATATAGCCCAACCGCGCAATCTCCACCTGCGCACGCGCCGCACGTGAGCGGGCATTGCGGTGAAAAATCTCCAAAATCACCATGGTGCGGTCCATCACCTCGCAACCGACTTCTAACTCCAGATTGCGCGCCTGCGACGGCGAAATTTCGTGGTCTACCAGCACCGCTTCAATAGGAGGAACCGCGCTATTAAATGCCTGCAACTCACTCTGCTCAGCCACACTGCGCACATACTCACGGATCTCTTCGCGCTTGCCCACCCCAAGATAGCCAGTAATATCAAAGCCCTGACGCTTTTGCACAAACGTGTGCACCACCTTGTAACCCAGTGTTTTTGCCAGTTCGCGCAGTTCATTCAGCGAAGCTTCAAACTCCATATCGCTGACATTTGGCAGTTGCACGGCCGCCACAACGGCATGGCTGACGGGCTCTTTAACTTCACTTTGCATGAGGGAACAACACTTCTTGAATGATAGAGGGCAGATAGTACTCGCAAATGCAGAAACCACCGCTATAGGTGATTAGATAAAGTTTGATAGATCACAGTAGTGAGTATGATCGAGTGGCGCGGATAGCCGAAATGCGCTCGCGCTCAACTAGCACCTTAAGGTTAGGTGTCATGATTCCGAAATATGAATATGGTTAGAGCACGCATGGTTGGCTCCTTAATAACTTTAAAAAGTCATTAGGGGTTAATGATAGTTAAATCACTTGGCTGTTACTTCTAAAAACCATTAAAGGGATTTTTTATCGCCATACCATCAATCACCATGCCATCCTGCATGTCCTCAGACAGTAATGTGGTAGCACCTGCATCAATTGCCGCCGCGCAAATATGCGCATCGTAAAATGACAATTGGTGGAGTTGGCAAATTTGCACAGCTAACGCGTGCGTTTTCTCAGTGAGTGGAACAACTTGCAGATTAGCTTTGATAGCCTCTAAAACAGCCCCAATCTCAACCCAATCCATTTTTAATTTTTTGTGGCAAACCGAGGTCACTTCATTAAGCACTTGGACGCTAATCGTGCCACCCGTTGCAATCATCGCTTCTGCTTTGTCTGCCTTACTCACATCGCCAGATAGCAAATATAAGATCACATTGCTATCAATAAACGGCTTGCTCACTTGTCGCTATCCCGCAAGTTAGCTTCCAGGCGGTCAAAACGAAAGCTCTCAGGCAAACGCCCACGCAACGAACGCAAACGCGTCAGCAGCTCTTTTGCATTAGCCTGCTTGCTTACTTCAAAACTGCGCTCACCTGCTACATGCAAATCAATTTCTTCGCCCTCTTTAAGGCCTAAGGCCTGCACCACACTCGCAGGTAATCTCACAGCTAATGAATTACCCCATTTTGCGACTTGCATAGAGTTAACCCCTCAAAAATGATATACATTAACTTAAGTATATCATCCAAAACAATTCACTGTAAAAATACGTTCCACCTTTATGCCAAGCGCGACGATATTCGATAAGTGTGATGTGTGATTGATCGCGAGCCATCATTCCGCGTACCGCAAGCAGGTACGCCCTACCTGTTATTCTTTATAGTGTGGTTTGAGCAATAAAGGTAGCTTTAATCTCTGAAAGGTCAGGCATTGATTTGGCTTGCCAACGCACGACTTTTATTGCCGCCGCCTCTAATGCTTTATCTTTTTTATTATCCGCGATGTGTCTATCGAGTTTTTGGTGAGTGCTGTCGTCAAGCTCAATCACAGCGACAATAGAAGCGTCTTTTTTGCAGATGACAAAATCTGCGCTCATTCGATTAATACGATTCGACCATGATTGGTAATTATGGCCTTTCTTAACACCTAAAAATCTAGAAAGTTGAACCTGAGCCAAAATAATGTAGTCCGGCAGTGCCTCAAGAAGGCGGAAATATAAAATTTGTTCAGGTGGTGATAACGGCTTTTTTGCATAAAAAGGCCAAATACCATGACCACTTGAATTGCCTTGAGACTTCGCTTTCAGCAATCCAAGGATAGCGATAATCACCAGCAAAGCTAACAGTAAAAAGGTAAAACTCATCAATTGTGACTCCTCCTGTTTTAAGCTGCTATCTGTTTAATCATTCCCGTAATTACTGCTTTAGATTCTTCAGAAAGAATTATGTTAATAATTGTTAATTAAAAAAATAATAAAATACAAACCTAAACACGTCAACTACGTTGTGGTGAAAGCTTAGCTCCCACCCAGCGCCTTATACAAACCTACCTGATTCTGCAAAGCCTGCTGCTGAATCTGCAGCGCCTGTGACTGTGCATCAAGTACACTGCGCTGCGCATCGAGCAATTCCAGGTAAGTCACCAAACCTTGATCCAGCTTGCGTTTAACCAGTTGCAGACGGCTGCTTTCCAATTCACTTAAACGCGCCCTGGCCGCCGACTCTTCGGCAATCGCTGCGCGCGTGCTTAATACATCCATCACTTCTTTAAACGCGGTCTGGATGGTTTTTTCGTAATTAACCACTTCGATACGCTCACGGGTTTGTGCAAGGTTGAGGTTGGCTTTGTTGCGGCCATAGTTAAAGATCGGGATGGTCAATTGCGGGCTGAAAGACCAGTAGTTGCTGCCAGTGTCAGAGAACAGTTTGGAGAACTCCGAGTTAACCAGGCCGACATTAGTTGTGAGTTGCAAGCGTGGATAAAACGCAGCCCTGGCGGCACCGATATTGGCATTGGCAGCTTTGAGCTGATGCTCGGCAGCACGGATATCGGCGCGCCGGGTCAACAGGCTGGAAGGCAAGCCTGGCGTAACGTCAGCCAGTTTTAAATCCGCCAGAGGTTTGATGACTAACGGTGTGCGCTGTGATGACTCGCCGAGCAGTAAATACAAAGCATTTTGCGTGGTTGCCAGTTGGCGCTGCCATTGCGCGAGTTGCGCCTGCACTTGCTCGACCTGGATTTGTGCGGCTTTGACGTCCAGCACCTGGTCGAGTCCGGCGTCAAAACGGCGCTGGGTGCGATGCAAGGTCTGTTTGCGGTCATCTAGCGTTTGCTGCGTCAGCTTGAGTTGCGCGTGTAAGGTCAACAGGTTGACGTACTGCGTAGCGATCTCAGTGATCAGAGTGGCTTGTACCGCTTGCCGGTTCTCAGTCACGGCCAGGTATTGCTCCAGTGCAGCCTGCGTCAAGCTTTTGACGCGGCCAAACACGTCAATCTCGTAGTCAGAAATACCGACGCCAACGCGGTACAACTCGGCCTCAAATGCCTGGCTGGAGCTGAACACGGTGCGGCTACGGTCGTACGTCAGGTTACCTTGTATAGTCGGCAGGCGGTCGGCTTTTTGTATGCCGTAAGTGGCCTTGGCTTCGTCCATGCGCAGCACGGTCGTTTTCAGGTCACGGTTATGCGCCAACCCCACTTGTATCAGTTGCTGTAAATCGGCATCGGGGAAATAAGTTTGCCAGGTGAGTGGTGGCGCTTCAGCCACCGCGTCATTCGCTGACTGGCCTGGGTAAGCCTCGGGCACTGGCGCGGCTGGCCGGAAATACTCAGGCATCAGCGAGCAAGCGTTTATCGCGAATGCCAGTGCGACAATGAGGGGAATACGGCTAAACTTCATGTGACACCCTTTGCTGTGTGGCTGGCTTTTTCATCCAGCGCCCCACGACAATAAAAAATAACGGTACAAAAAAGATCGCCAGCAAGGTCGCGGTGATAATGCCACCCAGCACGCTGGTGCCGATCGCAACTTGCGCACCCGACGCAGCGCCGGTGGAAAATGCCAATGGAATCACACCGACACCAAAGGCCAGCGAGGTCATGACAATCGGCCGCAAGCGCTCTTTAGCCGCTAATAAACTGGCTTCAAGCAAAGGCATGCCTTGCAGCACATGCTCGCGTGCAAACTCCACGATCAGGATGGCGTTTTTGGCAGATAAACCAATCGTCGCGATCAAGCCTACCTTGAAATAAATATCATTGGGCAAACCACGGATAGTCACGCCAAGCAACGCGCCCAACACACCCAGTGGTACCACCAGCATCACGGCGAACGGAATGGCCCAGCTTTCATACAAGGCGGCCAACACCAGGAACACTATCAGGATAGACAAACCAAACAGCATGATGGCCTGGCTGCCGGATTGCTTCTCTTCAAGTGACTGCCCGGCCCATTCGAAACCTATGCCCTTGCCCAACCCTTGTACCAGTTTTTCGACCTTCTGCATCGCTTCACCGCTGCTATAACCAGGCCCGGCACCGCCATTGATATTAAATGACGGAAAGCCATTAAAACGCGTGCGTTGCGGGGTGCCCATGGCCCAATCCAGCGTCATGATGGAAGACAGCGGCACCAGGCTGCCATCGGCGGCTTTGAGGCGGATTTTCTTGATATCCTCCAGCGTCTGGCGCTGTTCGCCATCGGCTTGAATCAAGACCCGGCGCACCTGGTTGCCATAGACAAAATCACCAAGGTAGTTAGAGCCCAGCAAGGTCGCCAGTGAGTCGTTGATTTCATCCAGTGAGATGCCCAGCGCATTGGCTTTGCTGCGATTAAGCTGCATATTGACTACCGGTGTATCGTACAAACCAGCAAACAAGACATTCGCCAACTCGGGATGTTTGGCCGATTCGGCAATCAGCTGGTCGCGCGCTTTCATCAGGGTTTCTATGCCGACACTGGCACGGTCTACCAGTTTCATGTCAAAGCCGCCCACGCTACCCAACTCTGGCAATGGCGGCGCATTCATGGCGAAAATACTCAAATTAGGGCGGCCATAAAATTGCTGGTTGACGCGATTCACAATCGCCTGCACTTGTTGCTCGGCCTTGGGTCGCTCGGACCAATCTTTCAGCGTGATAAACAGCATGCCACTATTGGTGCTGGTGCCATAAAAGCTAAAACCGCTGACTTCAAAAATAATATCCACCGGCTCGTGTTGCTGGATATAACGGCTCATATCGCCCAGCACTTCTGCGGTTTCCGCCAGCGTCGCGCCTTGTGGCAACGACACCATGACCATAAAGTTACCCTGGTCTTCTTCTGGCAAAAATGCACCTGGCAGACGCATAAACAACCAGCCCACCAGCGCCACAATCAGGCCAAACACCGCCAGCCAGCGCAAGGGTTTGCTGAGTAAACCACCAGTCAAGCGTGTGTAGCGCTCGGTCATGCATTTAAAGCTACGGTTAAACCAGACAAAAAAGCGGGCTTTCGGGCTGGTCTCATGGCGCAACAGCGTGACACACAAAGCGGGGGTCAGCGACAGCGCCAGAAAGGCCGAGAAGCTGATCGACACCGACAATGCCAGTGAAAACTGGCGGTAGATATTGCCCACCGCGCCACTAAAAAAGGCCATGGGGATAAACACCGACACCAGCACGGCGGTGATACCCACCACCGCGCCACTAATCTGCGACATGGCTTTAATAGTTGCTTCGCGCGCAGATAAGCCTTCATCGACAATCAGCCGCTCGACGTTTTCCACCACCACAATCGCATCATCAACCAGGATACCAATCGCCAGCACCACGCCAAACATGGTCAGCACATTGATGGAATAACCCAGCCAGTACATCACAGCAAACGTCCCCATCAGGGCAATCGGCACCACGATGGTCGGAATCAGGGTCGCACGCAGATTCTGCATAAACAGGTACATGACCACGAATACCAGCAGCACCGCCTCAACCAGCGTTTGAATCACTTTTTTAATCGAGATAGACACAAACGCTGAGGAGTCATAAGACAACTGGAACACCACGTTTGGCGGGAAATAGGGCTGCATTTGCTCCATCGCCACTTTGACGCGCTTGATGGTTTCTACCGCATTCGAGCCCGGCGACAGCTTGATCGCCATCCCCGCGGCATTCTTGCCATTGACTTTAGAACTGTAGGTATAGTCACTGCTGCCCATTTCTACCCGTGCCACATCTTTGACCAGCAAAGCCGAACCATCCGCCTGACTGCGTAGTGGCACATTGGCAAAGTCTTCTACCGTTTTCAATGTCGCTTCGGCTTCGAGCGTCACACTCAATGGCGCGCCATCCGGCACACCACTGGCACCAACCTGGCCCAAGGTCAGGCGTGTATTGTAACTACGCAAGGCATTGGAGATTTCGGTCACGCTGACATTTAAACCCGCCATTTTCTGCGGATCCGGCCAGATACGCATGGCATATTCCGGGCTGAATGACTGCACTTTACCCACCCCCTGCACGCGCTTAAGCGTAGGCATCACCGTGGCAGAGGACAACTCGCCGAGGTCAATCTCACTGTAACGGTTATCTTCTGAGGTCAGTGACACAATCAGCTGGAAGCTATCGGCCGATTTTTCCACCATGATGCCGCTACGGCGCACGATTTCCGGCAAACGCACTTCCACGCTTTTAAGGCGGTTTTGCACATCCACGGCCGCCAGATCAGGGTTGGTGCCCTGGCGAAAAGTCACGCTAATCGAAGCCATGCCCTGGTTGCTGGTGGCCGACACGTACATCAGGCCAGGCATGCCATTCATCTCGCGCTCAATAATCGAGGTCACGGTTTCTTCGACCACTTTGGCCGATGCACCAGGATAAGTGGCGGCAATGTTGACCACGGGCGGCGCAATATCAGGATACTGTGCAATCGGTAACTGTTTAATGGCAATTAAACCCGCCAGCACAATCAGGATGGCAATCACCCAGGCAAAAATCGGGCGATCAATAAAGAAACGGCTCATGTATTCACTTTCCTTAGGTTACCGTTTAAGGCGCAACCGCTTTCGTTATTTTGTCTGCGGCCCTGACCTGCTTGGGCGTCACTTTCACGCCCGCCGTTTGCGTGGCGGCATTGGTCACCACCACTTGCTCACCGGGCTGCAAGCCATGCTCAATCACCCACTGTTTATCGATCACAGCGCCAGTTTGCACTTCGCGTGACTCCAGTTCATGTTTGGCATTGACCACCCATACCCGGCTGGAGAACTGGTCACGGATCAGCGCATCACGCGGAATCAGGATGGCATGCGGATTGGTCGCCTGGCGAATTTTCAAGCATACATACGCCCCTGGCATAAGCTCCTGCTGCGGGTTATCAAAAATGGCGCGCATGACCACTGAGTCTGTGGTCTGGTTCACAGACACATCAGAGAATGACAGTTTGCCTGCACTAGGATAAGTTGAACCATCCGGCAACATCAGGGCAATCTGCAATTGGCCATTGCTGCCCTTCAACTGACCGTCACGCAAGGCTTTACGCAAAGCAAACACTTCAGAAGAAGACTGCGCAAAATTGACATACACCGGGTTGATTTGCTCCACCGTGGTCATGTGCGTGGCTTCATCTTTACCTACCAACGCACCTTCGGTGACCAGCGCACGACGCGCGACACCATCAATCGGTGCCGTCACATTGGCATAGGCCACATCGAGCTTGGCACGATTGAGTTTGGCTTGCGCCGCCGCCACTTCGGCTTTGGCCAGTTGCGCCTCGGCCTGTGCCGCACGGTAGTCGCGCTGGCTTACTGACTGGTCGCCCACCAGGGCCTGGTAGCGCTGCAATTTGTCATTGGCATTCACCAGGTTGGCTTCGGTTCTGGCCAATTCGGCATCGGCCTCCAGCTTGCTGGCCTGCAACTGCTCTGGGTTGAGGGCAAATAATGGCATGCCCGCCTTCACTGTTTGCCCTTCCTGATACAGCCGCTTGGAGACAATACCAGAAACGCGCGCGCGCACTTCGGCAATGCGGTAGGCCTCTACACGGCCTGGCAATTCAACCTCAGCAGGGATTTCAGCAATCTGCACGGTGACCACATCGACCTCAGGCGCAGCCGCCGCGGCCTGCGCGGCTTCCTGCGGTTTGCTACAGGCAGAGAGTTGCAATAACAAGAATGTGGCGACCGAGGCCGTGCTGACAGAAAAACGGGACATGAATATGCCTTCTTACTATATGGACATCAATATTCTATCTGCCCTTTAATAATTAATCAATCATGACTGATTAATTATTTTTTGGTATAATCCTCGCCATTGTTTGAGGAATGATAAGCCTAGAGATCATGGCCAGAAAAACCAAGGAAGATGCGCAAAAAACCCGCGACCAGATTCTGGATGCCGCGGAACACGTGTTTTATCGCAAAGGCTTTACGCTGACCACCATGGCCGACATTGCCGAAGCCGCCGAGTTGTCACGCGGCGCCGTTTACGGCCACTATAAAGGCAAGCTGGAAGTCGCTACCGCCATGGCGGAACGCGTGATTGAAACCGTCTCCCCGTTCCAGCTCCAACCGGCCCTTGCGGCATTAGGCAACCTCAAGCAATATTGCCTGCATGAGATTCGTAGCTATATTGAGCCTAGCTCCATTCAGCGCGTCCTGTTCTTTTTATATATCGGTATTGATGATTCGCCGGAGTTGCTGCAACTACGCTTTGCCTGGGAGAAAAAGCGCATTACGCAAATCGACAGTTTATTGAAACAGGCTATTGCACAAGGCGAACTCTCTGCAGACATCGATTTTGACTTAATCAGCCTGTATTGCCAGTCAGTCATTGAAGGCGTGTTCAGCATCATCTACTTTGGCAGCCTCAGCGAAACGCAACGTTGGCAACGTGCCGAACAACTGTGCGAATATGGCCTGCAACGCTTATCCATGCCACTTTTCCAGCCATAATCCTTGCGCGCATCATCGCGCTCAAGCATTGACGAAGACGCCTGCCTTCCGGCAAGATAAGAGCCGGATACATTGATGACAATAAAATTGTTCAACTTTTTTGTGTGATCAGGGTCAGTATGAGGTGACCGCGCCATCTTTCAATCACGTGGCGTGTCATCCGTCATCGAATAGACCACCTTATAACAATAATTTAAGAAAAAACTGCTATGGATCATAACCTTTCACTCATTACCACCATTGCCGCTGCATTTGCGCTGGCACTGATATTCGGCCTGATTGCCGAAAAACTCAAATTGCCAGCGCTAATCGGTTATTTGTTTGCCGGGATCATCATCGGCCCGGCCACGCCTGGGTTTGTTGCCGACATTGAAATTGCCTCCCAATTGTCCGAAATTGGCGTCATGTTGCTGATGTTTGGCGTCGGCCTGCATTTTTCAGTGCAGGACCTGATGTCAGTCAAACGTATTGCCCTGCCCGGCGCGCTGGCGCAGATGACCCTGGCCACCCTGCTCGGCATGCTGGTAGCACACACCTGGGGCTGGAGCATGGGCCATGGGTTGGTATTTGGCCTGTCGCTGTCTTGCGCCAGTACCGTGGTTTTACTCAAAGCACTCGAATCCAGACGTATCCTGGAAAGCATGAACGGTAAAATTGCCGTCGGCTGGCTGGTGGTAGAAGACATGGTAACCGTGCTGGTACTGGTGTTGATGCCCGCATTGGCAGGTGTCCTGGGTGGCCAGGGTGAAGCCACTAATGCCAGCGCCATTTGGGAAACAATCGGTGTGACCTTGCTTGAAATTACCGGCTTTGTGGTGGTGATGCTGGTCATCGGCAAACGGGTATTGCCGTGGTTGCTATGGTATGTAGCAGGCACTGGCTCACGCGAATTGTTTACCCTCACCGTGATTGCCGTGGCGATTGGCGTGGCCTTTTTTGCCTCCTCGCTGTTTCATGTCTCGTTTGCGCTGGGGGCCTTTTTCGCGGGCATGATCATGCGTGAATCCGAATACAGTCACCGTGCCGCTGAAGACTCCCTGCCCTTCCGCGATGCATTTGCGGTGCTGTTTTTTGTCGCCGTGGGCATGCTGTTTGACCCTAGCATCCTGATCAAGCAACCCATACAAGTGCTGTCTGTAGTAGCGATTATTATCCTCGGTAAATCGCTGGCGGCAGTCGCGATTGTGCTGGCGTTGCGCTACCCCTTAAATACGGCGTTAACTGTTGCCGCCAGCCTGGGGCAAATTGGGGAGTTCTCCTTTATTCTGGCGGGCCTGGGCGTATCGCTCAACTTGCTGTCAGCCGATGGCATGAGCCTGGTGCTGGCTGGCGCGCTGATTTCCATCGCGCTGAACCCGGTGGTCTTTGCGTCGATCAAGCCTTTAGCCAATTGGGTGGTCAACAAGTCAGACGTGGCTAGACGCTTGTCATTGCGCATGGATCCATATGGTGAGTTACCCATGTCAACCGAGCGCAAGTTCCTGGAAGGCCAGGTGGTGTTGGTGGGCTACGGTCGCGTCGGCAAGCGGATTGCGCAATCCCTGACCGACTCAGCGATCCCGTTTGTGGTGGCCGAACAAAACCGCGAGCTGGTGGAAAA
Organism: Methylophilus sp. QUAN; assembly: GCF_015354445.1. Classification (GTDB taxonomy): domain Bacteria; phylum Pseudomonadota; class Gammaproteobacteria; order Burkholderiales; family Methylophilaceae; genus Methylophilus. The sequence continues at coordinate 177,564 of NZ_JADKYT010000002.1, read as the reverse complement.
ACTGCGCAAACAAGGCCAACCTGCCGTGTCAGGCAATGCTGCCGACCCCATGGTGTTGATACAGGCGCACATTGCCAATGCGGCCATGCTGATTATCGCCACGCCAGACGCCATGGATATCCGCAAAATTGTCGACATTGCCAAGCAATTGAAACCGGACATTGAAGTGGTGATCCGCACCCATCACGAGGACGAATACCAGCGCCTGCAAAAAGACCTCGGCCAAGCGGTGTTTTTTGGCGAAGAAGAACTGGCCAAAGGCATGTCTGCCCATGTGTTACAGCGTTTTGAACGGCACGTGCTGTAAACGCATTAAAACTTGAATAAGGGCTGCTTCTGCAGCCTTTATTTTTTGTAGCAATCCCCGATTTAACGCTATGATGTCATTGTATTGGCAGTCGATACGTATCGTTACATTCACGCCCAATCAAACGCAGTACAATCTTGTCAGACAAGAATAACGATATCGATATTGGTACCTTATGAACACCACTCCTCTTTATGCTAAATGCGGCGTATGGCTGCTATGCTTTACCAGCCTGCTACTGGCAGCCTGCTCATCCGGCCAATCAGACAATAAACCACCCAAAAAAACACCAGAAGTCGGGGTCATCACCGTACAGCCTGCCAGCCAGCCTATCGTGGCCGACCTGCCAGGGCGCACCAACCCATTCATGATTTCAGAGGTGCGGCCACAAGTCGGCGGCATTATCCGCCAGCGTGCCTTTACTGAAGGTGCACTGGTCAAAGCAGGCCAACTGCTGTATCAGATTGAACCGGCCCCTTACCAGGCCAGCGCTCAAAGTGCAGCCGCTGCACTGCAAAAAACTGAAGCCTCGCTGACCACCCTCAAACTCAAAGCAGACCGTTATAAAGAACTGGTCAAAATCAACGCCGTCAGCAAACAGGATAACGATGACGCGCAGGCCGCCTTGCAGCAAGGCGAAGCCGATGTAGCTGCCGCCAGGGCAGCGCTGGCCACCGCAAAAATCAACCTGGACTTTACCCGTGTGGTCTCGCCGATCACCGGCTTTGTGTCTACCTCTACCGTCACACCTGGCGCCTTGGTCACCGCCAGCCAGGAAACCGCACTCACCACCGTGCAGCAACTGGATCCGATTTATGTCGATGTCATCCAGTCCAGCAGTGACTTGCTTAAACTCAAACGTGATATTGCCAGCGGCAAGCTGAGCAGCACGTCGCAAAAAGAAATCCCGGTACGCGTGGTACTCGAAGACGGTTCCACCTATGCGCATGCTGGAAAACTCAAATTCAACGGTATCAGCGTCAACACCACTTCGGGGGCAGTCACGCTGCGCGCAGTGGTGCCTAACCCGGAAGGCATCTTGTTGCCTGGCATGTATGTCCATGCCCTGATTGATGTCGCCGAAGAAAAAGCCGCCATCCTGGTGCCACAACGTGCGGTGACCAGGAATACGCGCGGTGAGCCCACGGTGCTACTGGTGGACAACACTCAGAAAGTCATCCAGCAAACCCTGGAAACCAGTGGCGCACAAGGTGACAACTGGCGTGTCACAAGTGGCTTGCAGGCAGGTGACCGCGTCATTATGGATGGTGTGCAAGGCATCAGCGTGGGCAGCGAAGTAAAGGCCGTGCCCTTTGCCGCAACCAGTCCAACCAGTCATACAGATGCCACCGCAGCGACTGCAGCACAACCGGCTACCGTGAACCCTGCCCGCTAACCAGAAGAGAATTTAATTATGGCGTCCTTTTTTATCCAACGCCCTATCTTTGCCTGGGTGATTGCGATTGTCATCATGCTGGCAGGCATAGGCGCCATCGAATGGCTGCCGCTGGAGCAATACCCGGATATTGCGCCACCACGTGTGTCCATTAACGCGACCTATACCGGCGCTGCAGCGGACACCATTGAAAACTCGGTGACGCAGGTGATTGAGCAATACATGAAGGGCATTGATAACCTGACCTATATGTCTGCCAGCAGTACGTCGTCAGGCACGGCCAATATCAGCCTCACCTTTGATGCCGGCACCAACCCCGATGTGGCACAAATGCAGGTACAAAATAAACTGCAGCAGGCCATGCCCAGGCTGCCGCAGATTGTACAAAGCCAGGGCGTGACCGTCGCCAAAACCGGCATCGACTTCCTGATGATGATTTCACTGATGTCTGACAGCCCGACGGTGCGCGCCATTGATATTGGTGATTATATTTCGAGCAACCTGATAGACCAGATCAGCCGCCTGGATGGGGTGGGCGATGTACAAACCCTGAGCGCGGGCTATGCCATGCGCATCTGGCTGGACCCGGCCAAGCTGCAAAAATACAACCTGATTCCTTCCGACATTTCAGCGGCCGTGCAGGCACAGAATACCGAAGTTTCCTCTGGCCAGTTAGGCGCGCTGCCTTCAGTCAAAGGCCAAGGTTTGAATGCGCCGATTACCGCCCGCAGCAAATTGCAAACCGTAGAACAATTCAACCAGATTATCGTCAAGTCCGGCGCAGACGGTTACGTGGTGCATTTGTCGGATGTAGCCCGCGTGGAACTCGGTGCCGAGAGTTACACCCCGGTTGCTAACCTCAACGGTAAAACGTCCGCAGCCTTTGGTGTCAAACTCGCGTCAGGCGCCAATGCACTGGCGACCGCGCAAGCCGTGAAAGACAAGCTGGCAGCGTTGGAACCGTATTTCCCGCCCGAGCTGAAACTCAGTATCCACATCCCATATGACACGACGCCATTTGTACGTATTTCCATCAAGGAAGTCGTGAAGTCGCTGGTGGAAGCGATTCTGTTAGTCGTGATCATCATGTATGTGTTTTTGCAGAATCTGCGCGCGACACTGATTCCAGCCATTGCCGTACCAGTGGTGTTACTCGGCACCTTTGGTGTGCTGGCAGCATTTGGCTTTTCGATCAATACACTGACCATGTTTGGCCTGGTACTGGCGATTGGCCTGCTGGTGGATGATGCCATTGTGGTGGTGGAAAACGTCGAGCGTGTGATGCGTGAGGAAGGCCTGAGCCCGAAAGAAGCCACGCGTAAATCCATGGGTGAAATTACCAGTGCCCTGGTCGGCATCTCGCTGGTGCTGTCTGCCGTGTTTATCCCCATGGCCTTTTTTGGTGGCGCCACCGGCGTGATTTACCGCCAGTTCTCCATCACCATTGTGTCGGCCATGTTGCTGTCTGTGCTGGTTGCGCTGACATTGACCCCTGCCCTGTGTGCGACCATGCTCACACCATCCAACCATCACCATGCAACGACAGGTGGCCTGTTCGGCTGGTTTTTCCGCTGGTTTAACCCGGCGTTCGAGGTCTTTGCCAATGGCTACCAGGCGGTGGTTGAAAAAATCCTGCGCCAAAAACTATTCACCATGGTGGTATATGCAGGCATTCTTGCCTTGCTGGCTTTCCTGTTCCTGCGTTTACCCAGTTCCTTCCTGCCCACCGAAGACCAGGGCATCCTCATGGCACAGATTCAGTTACCAGTGGGTGCAACCGATAGCAGGATGCAGCGGGTACTGCGTCAAATCGAGCACCACCTGGACGGCCAGGAAGCGGTCATTGATGAATATTTAACCATTGCTGGCCTCGGCCAGGGCGGTGGTGGCAGCCAAAACACCGGCCGAGCCTTTATCCGCCTCAAGGACTGGTCACTACGTGGTGAAGGCGAAGATGCGGCGTCACTCGCAGACAAGATGACCAAAGCCTTGTCCAAGATCAGGGATGCCAAACTGTTTGTCAACCAGCCTGCACCTGTGCGCGGCCTGGGTCAGGGCTCCGGCTTTACACTGGAACTCAAGGATGTCGGCGGGCTGGGACACCAGGGGTTGATGGACGCCAGGAACAAATTTGTACAACTAGCTGCAGACAACCCGAAATTGAACCGCGTGCGTCCAAGCGGGCTGGATGATACGCCTATGTTCAGGCTCAATATTGATGACCAGAAGACTGGTATCTACAACCTGACCACCGCCAATATCAACTCCACGCTGTCTATCGCCATGGGCGGCACCTATGTCAACGACTTTATCAACAAGGGCCGCGTCAAAAAAGTCTATTTGCAGGGCGATGCGCCTTACCGCATGCAACCTGAAGACATTGACCGCTGGTATGTGCGCAACAGTACCAACGACATGGTGCCCTTCTCAGCGTTTTCTAATACCCGCTGGGTATCAGGCTCGCCTTTGCTCGAGCGCTATAACGGCATTTCTTCCGTTGAAATCGTCGGTGAAGCGGCCAAAGGCACCAGCACCGGTGAAGCCATGCGCATCGCTGAAAGTATTATCAAGCAATTACCGGCTGGCATTGGTTATGAGTGGAGTGCACAGTCCTACCAGGAGCGACTCTCAGGCTCACAAGCCCCCTTGCTGTATGCCGTCTCAGTGGTGTTTGTGTTCCTATGCCTGGCGGCGCTATACGAAAGCTGGGCGGTGCCCTTCTCGGTGATTATGGTAGTACCGCTGGGCATTCTGGGTGCGGTCATGGCCACCAGTTTGCGCGGCATGACCGCTGACGTTTACTTCCAGGTGGGCCTGTTGACGACCATCGGCCTGTCAGCCAAAAACGCTATCCTGATTGTCGAATTCGCCAAACATTTACAAGAGCGCGGCCAGCCATTACTCACAGCCACGCTGGAAGCGGTGAAACTGCGCTTGCGGCCTATCCTGATGACGTCGCTCGCCTTTATTTTTGGCGTACTGCCGCTGGCATTTAGTCACGGTGCAGGCGCAGTTAGCCGCCAGGCGATTGGGACCGGCGTACTCGGCGGCATGCTGACAGCCACCTTCCTCGGTGTGTTTTTTGTGCCACTGTTTTATGTGCTGATCCGCTCACTGTTCCCTTATCACGCAGAAAATGCGCCAGCAAACACAGCCCACGATTAAATCTATGAAAACATTACCTCAGAAAAAGTTGGCAGGATTACTGGCGCTCACACTGAGCCTGAGTGGCTGCATAGACCTGGCACCGTTTTACACACGACCAGCCGCGCCAGTCCCAGCCACATTGGGCACGGCACAAAGCGACCCCAAAGCGTTTACTGACCTGCCATGGCAATCCTTTATCAGCGATGAAAAATTGCGCCAGGTGATTGACCTTGCATTAAAGAACAACCGTGACCTGCGGGTGGCTGCCCTGACTATAGAGAGGTCACGTGCACTCTATCAGGTGCAGCGCGCAGACCTGTTCCCAACCATCGCCGCCAGTGTCACCGAAACCGCCTCCAAAGGCATGGCCAGTGCTGCCAACAATACGGCAGGCAACACCTCTGGTGCGACCACAGGCACCGCTGGCAGCAGTAACAGCAGCGGCAATATCTCGCATATTTACCGTGCCACCGTCGGCTTTAGCGCCTACGAACTTGACCTGTTTGGCCGCATACGCAACCTCAACCAGCAGGCCTTGCAAACCTTTTATGCCAATGAAGAAAATCGTCATAGCACGCAGATCAGCCTGATTGCAGAAGTAGCCACCGCCTGGCTGACATTGGCCGCTGACAAGCAACGCCTTGCCATCGCGCAGCAAACGCTGCAAAGCCAGCAAGCCACTTACGATATCAACCAGAAAATGTTTGAACTGGGCGTCGCCAACGCGCTGACCTTGAAGCAATTGCAAACCAGTGTCGATAGCGCGCGCGTCGCCATCGCTACTTATACCATGCAGATCAAGCAGGACAGCAATGCACTCAACCTGCTGGCCGGGAGCATGGTGCCTGAACAGTGGCTACCAACAAGCCATTTGTCCAGTGTCGTGTTCACCCAGTCTTTGCCTGGCGGCATCAGCTCTGACACCTTGCAGCAACGGCCAGATGTACGCGCGGCAGAACATTTGCTGGAAGGCGCCAATGCCAATATCGGCGCCCTGCGCGCAGCCTTTTTTCCTACCATCAGCCTGACCACCACGGTCGGCTCAGCCAGCACAGAGTTGTCCGGCCTGTTTGCCAAAAACTCCGGCATCTGGACCTTTGTGCCGCAAATCAGCCTGCCTATCTTCAATGGTGGCCGTAACCGCGCCAATTTGACCTCGGCAGAAAAAAATCGCGATATTCTGCTGGCACAATACGAAAAAACCGTGCAAACCGCCTTCCGCGAAGTGGCTGATGTACTGGTACAACGTGAAGGCTTGCAATCACAACTGGAGGCACAGCAATCGTTGAAAAATGCGGCTTCGGCGGCTTTCCTGCTGGCAGATGCTCGCTTCAAGAATGGCGTGGACAGCTACCTGGTCGTGCTGGATGCCCAGCGTACGCTCTACACGGCAGAACAGTCACTGGTCACCCTGCAATTGAGTGATGCCACCAGCCAACTCACCTTGTACAAAGTCATGGGCGGCGGCTGGCATTAACCATCGCCACCAGACCACTCTTTTAGCTCCCGCCACAGATTCACGGTGCTGAGTCAGTGCGGGTGCTTTACCTCTCCCCCTCTTGCCGCACATGGGGCGACACCGTTAGAATTCACCCCCCTTTAAAAAGACGCGCACGTTTCTTGCTTTAATTTTTGCAAATGCAGACAGAAATCACTTCCGAACACACCATCATCCTGGCCAAGATCAGACATGTTGAAGAGCTGGAGCGGCTCGTCATTTGTACTGAATTTGTCGAATCACTGGGACAGATGATTCACCAGATCCAGGCCGAGCGTGGCGCCAGTTGCTTATACCTGGCCTCGGCCGGGCAACGCTTTGCCAAGGAGCGGGCTGATCTGGTGGCGCACAACACCTCACTCGACATCCAGTTCAAGCAGGCTTTGCAAAAGCACCTGGATGCAAACCCGCTGGCAGATGCTCGGCAACTGACGCTGGTATCGTGGGTTTTGCTCGGCTTTGACCAGCTCACCGCATTGCGGCACCAGGTCACGTTACAGAAAATCTCTTTTATTGATTGCATACAATCGTTTACCCGCCTGATTGGCAGCCTGGTGTCACTGATTTTCGAAATCACCGACAATACCGTCAACAGCAAGATTTCAACCAGCTTGCTGGCACTCTACAACCTGGTGCAAGGCAAGGAGTTCGCAGGCCAGGAGCGCGCCGTAGGCGCGTATATGTTTGGCTCGGCCAGTGTGCAACAACCACATCAGCAAAAACTGCTGGAACTGATTGCCTTGCAGGAACGGCATTTTGAATCGTTTTGCCAGTTTGCCTCCCCGGCCTTGCGTGAGGCCTGGGCCAGCGCAGGCGTGACAGAAAACGAGCGCAAACACCAGCAATACCAGGCCAAACTGACCGGTGCCAGGCCAGGCCAAGCCTTGCAGGCCAAAGATGCAGACTGCTGGTTTGAGCTTTGCAGCCAGCGGCTGACCGAGCTATGGCAAATCCAGTGCCAGCTCATCAGCGATATGCACCAAACCCTGCAAATCCTGGTCGCAGAGGCGCAACAAGACCTGGCCAACACGCGCAAGCATTTGCAGCAATTGCAAGATAAAGCCAGCGTTTCCAGCCGCGATAGTGCCTTCTTCAATCTGTCGATTCCGGTTGAAAACGCCTATGGCTTTTTAACGGATACGGCCAGCCAGCCCTATCCGATAGAGTCCGTCATCTCCCTATTGCAGCAGCAATCGCAGCAAATTGCCGAAATGGAATCCGAGTTGTCAGAAACCAAAAAGGCACTCACTGAAAGAAAGCAAATCGAGCGCGCCAAAGGCTTGCTCATGAGCACCTTGGGGCTAAGCGAAGTCGACGCTTATAAAACCATGCGTAGCACGGCCATGGAACAAAAACGCAAAATCATCGATGTAGCAGAAAACATCCTGCTACAACACAAGCAGCCGCAATAATGGTGCGATAGACATGGTGCATCCGCACTTGTATGGTGCGCACATTTTGTGCGCACTGCCGCGCAAAATACACACACCAATCAAAAAAATCACATAAAAATCATCCACTTAAAAACAAACAAAAAACTGGCACACCATTTGCTAATTACCGTTTAAGCAAGCTCATCCTCACCAGGCGGGCAAGCGAACGGAGCAGTCATCAATGGCGATCACCGCTTCGATATAACAAGCATTTATATCCACTGCAACGCGGTGGGCAATGCAGGACAAAGGCGTCCTGAGTGTAGACAAACGATTGTCTGCATTCAGGACGCCTTTTTTGTTTTTACGTTTCCAGTTAATTCACTTTCCAGGGAGTAAACATGAGCAGTTCTGATAAAAAAACAACGGTTGAGTCTGCGGTGGTTGAGTCAGCAGCACCAACCACGATAATGACGCCCACCACACTAGTGACGGTTGACCAAACACGCCGCCAGTTCTTCCGCCAGGCGATTGCCGGTGCCTTTGGTGCCGCCGCCATGATGAATATGGTGCCTTCTGCTGTACGCAGCCAGGCTTGGGCTGCAGGTTCAGATGCACCGGAAATCACCGAAGTGAAAGTTGGTTTTATTCCACTGACCGACTGTGCGCCTATCATCGTCGCTGCACAAATGGGCTTCGATAAAAAATACGGTATCAAAATTGTGCCGTCCAAAGAGGCTTCCTGGGCAGGTGTGCGCGACAAGCTGGTCAACGGTGAACTGCATGCCGCTCATGTGTTATACGGCCTTGTGTACGGCGTGCAAATGGGCATAGGCGGCCAGCAAAAAGACATGAACGTGCTGATGACGCTGAACCACAACGGCCAAGGTATCACGCTGGCTAACCAGTTGAAAGAAAAAGGGGTGACCAGTGGCGGAACATTGAAACGCCTGCTGGATAACGAAAACCGCGACTTCACGTTTGCGCAGACTTTCCCGACCGGCACCCATGCCATGTGGTTGTATTACTGGCTGGCGAACTATGGCATCAACCCAATGCAAGACGTCAAAACGATCGTCGTGCCTCCACCACAAATGGTCGCCAATATGCGTATCGGCAATATGGACGGCTACTGTGTGGGCGAACCATGGAATGCACGTGCGATTTACGACAAGATTGGTTTCACTGTCGCCACAACACAAGACATCTGGACCGATCACCCGGAAAAAGTATTGGGCACCACGGCTGATTTTGCCGCCAAAAATCCAAACACCGCGCTGGCATTGACCAAGGCCATCCTGGAAGCTTCCCGCTATATCGACGCCACCAAGAACCGCGCCGAAGTGGCCAAGCTGATTGCAGGCAAGGCTTATGTGAATGCACCGGAAGAAGTCATTGAAGGCCGCTTCCTGGGCCACTACGACAACGGCATTGGTAAAAAATGGGAAGACCCGAACTACATGAAGTTCTTCAACGATGGCAAAGTCAGCTTCCCTTACCTGTCCGACGGCATGTGGTTCCTGACCCAACACAAACGCTGGGGCTTGCTGAAGTCCGACCCTGATTACCTGGGCATCGCGAAGAAAGTGAACCGCATCGACATCTACACCGAAGCCGCTAAATCACTGGGTATCGCAGTGCCGACAGACGTGATGCGTAGCAGCAAACTGATGGATGGCGTGATCTGGGATGGCAAAGACCCTAAAGCTTATGCCAACAGCTTCAAGGTCAAAGCCTAGTCTTTTAAAGGAGAGTCACCATGAGTGTCGTCAGCTTTAACAAGGAAAAAATCATGCAAAAAAGCGGGGAAGCTGCGAAAGTAGCACCTGAAAAACCTGTTGTTTCTGTGGTTAAACCTCTCTCGACCACAGCCACAGCAGCCAGTCCTCCGGCACCAAAACGCTGGAAAGGGGCGGCAACGGCCAAGCTGGTCTTTGAGTGGTTGTTGCCGCCTGTGATTGGTTTGCTGGTATTTGCAGCTATCTGGGCCACGGTTTCTGCACTGACCCAGGGGCTGCCAGGTCCGGTGAAAACCTGGCAATCGGCCGTCGAGCTGTTCAGCGACCCGTTTTACATCAACAATCCGAACGACATGGGCATAGGCTGGAACATCCTGAACTCGCTCAAACGCGTCGCCACTGGTTTCGTATTAGCAGCGATTGTTGGCATCCCCATGGGCTTTGTGATTGGCCGTTACACATTCATGTCCAGAATGGCAGCCCCCATTATCAGCCTGCTCAAACCGGTATCGCCACTGGCCTGGCTGCCGATTGGCCTGCTGGTATTCAAAGCCGCTAACCCGGCAGCGATCTGGGTGATTTTCATTACTGCCGTCTGGCCCATGATTATTAACACCGCCGTCGGCGTCAGCAAAGTGCCGCAAGACTATATGAATGTGGCCAAGGTACTCAACCTGTCCGAGTGGAAAATCGTCACCAAAATCCTGCTGCCGTATGTCATGCCATACATGATGACCGGCGTCCGCCTCTCTATCGGCGCAGCCTGGCTGGTGATTGTGGCGGCTGAAATGCTGACCGGCGGTGTTGGGATTGGCTTCTGGGTATGGGATGAGTGGAACAACCTGAATGTAGAGCACATCATCATCGCCATCTTTATTGTCGGCATTGTTGGCTTGCTGCTGGAACAGTTGCTGGTGCTGGTCGCAAAACGCTACAGCTACGAATAACCGGGAAAAGGATTCTTAATTATGACGACCAATGTAATGCAAGACCGTTATGTGCTGATTGAAAACGTCAACATGACATTCCATACCAAAAAAGGCAGTTTTCAGGCACTCAAGGACATCAACCTGAACATCCGTGAAGGTGAGTTCATTTCCATCATCGGTCACTCCGGTTGTGGCAAATCCACCGTGCTGAACCTGATTGCCGGTTTGCTGCAACCCAGCGAAGGCTACCTGTTTTGTGCCGGGCGTGAAATTTCCAAACCAGGCCCGGAGCGCGCTGTGGTGTTTCAAAACCACTCTCTGCTGCCATGGCTGACTTGCTTTGAAAATGTCTACCTGGCCGTAGAACGCGTGTTTGGTGAGAATGAAGGCCCGACACAACTGGCTGAACGCACCCGTGCTGCGCTGGAACTGGTGGGCCTGAGTCACGCCATGGAAAAGCGCCCCAACGAAATCTCAGGTGGCATGAAACAGCGCGTGGGCATTGCCCGTGCCCTGGCGATGGAACCGAAAGTCCTGCTGCTGGATGAGCCCTTTGGCGCACTCGACGCACTCACCCGTGCCAGTTTGCAGGATGAGCTGATGAGCATCATGGCACGCTCTGGCTGCACCGCCGTGATGGTCACGCACGATGTAGATGAGGCCGTATTACTGTCAGACCGCATCGTCATGATGACCAACGGCCCGGCAGCCACCATAGGCGAAATTCTGGAAGTGGATCTGCCACGTCCGCGCAAACGTCTGGAACTGGTAGAAGACCCAAGTTACACACATCTGCGCAGCGAAGTATTGAAGTTTTTGTATGAGCGCCACGCTAAAAAAGCAGCATAGATAAAAGTAGTGCTGACGGGCGGTCACCCGCCAGCACCGCATACCTCATCGAAGTATGGTTACCCCACATTGCATAAAGGAGCAACACATGAACGCTAACTCACACCCACGCTTGCGTCAAGTTTCAGTCGCAATTTTACTGGCCGCTTTAAGCATGCAAGCCATGGCAGAGGAAGAAGCACTCCCTGAATACACCTTCATGGATGCCATTAAAACTGGCAAAAATATGACCAGTTTCAGACTGCGTTATGAATATGTGGATCAGGATGGTTTGCAACCAGGCACATTCCCTAACAACACAGCAAACCCGACAGCAAATAAAGAGCTGAAAGCGGCCAATGCGCTGACCTTGCGCAGCCTGATCGGCTGGCAAACAGCGCCATACCATAATTGGAGTGTCGCTGGTCAGTTGATTAATGTTTCCAAGTTGTCTGACAACTTTAATGACAGCACCAACAACACCTTGATTAACAGCGTTTCTAACCAATCCAGCAATGTCGAATACGCCAAGGTTGTGGACCCTGACTACACTGGCGTCAACCAGTTGTTTGTCGAGTGGACCGGCATTAAAAACACACGCGTACGTGCTGGTCGTCAGCAGGTAAATCTGGACAATGTACGCTTTATTGGTGATATCGGTTTCCGCCAAGTCATGCAGGTATTTGATGGCGTATCGATTTTCAACAAGACCATTCCTGACACTGAAATTTTTGCTGCTCACTTTGAAGGCGTAGAGCAAATTACCAGCAAGTACCGCTCTGATGGTGCACTGGATATCGTCAACGCACGCTATCGTATTTCCCCGACCGAATTTCTGGTGGGTTATGCCTATCTGGATGGTTTCCAGGACTTAGGCATGGGCCGTGCCTGGTTTGGTAATGGCACGACACCTGCAGCCAATGCAGCTGGCAAAGGAGGCGCTGCCAACCAGAATGCAGACCAGGGCAACAAAATTATCGGTGTTCGCCTGGATGGTACACACCCGTTTACCCCGAATTATCGGGCACACTACACCGCAGAATACGCCAAGCAAACAGATTACAGTGGCGGTGACTCACGCATTGACGCCCACTACTACAAATTGGGCGGCGGATTTGGTATCGATAACTTCAATATGCGACTTGATCAAGAATTGTTGTCCAGCAATAACGGCAAGTATGCCTTCCAGACCCCGCTGGGTACTAACCACCTCTTTCAGGGCTGGGTAGACAAATTCTTGGCAACGCCACTTGAAGGCATTAAAGATACCTTTGTTACGGCAACTTACCGCTATGGCGACTTTGTATTTTTTGCTGACTACCACCTGATTGACTCAGACAAAGATTTTTATACTACTGGTGGCGGAAGCAGCCGCAATGGCAGCCGTTACGGTACTGAATGGAATGCCGCAGTGACCTGGAATGTGGACAAGAACTGGATGACCAAACTGGAATACGGCAAGTTTAGTGAAGACGACCACTATGCTTTATTGCCAAACCTGGCCAGCAACAATGCTGCAGCCATCCGTGGCCGTGTGCGCGACACCGAAAAATTATGGCTGACTGCCATGTATACGTTTTAACCTGATAAGGAATTGCCTATGACTTCAGCCGCAAAAGTTTATTTAGTCGGAGCTGGCCCAGGAGACCCGGACCTCATTACGCTCAAGGCCATCAAGGCCTTGCAGCAAGCCGAGGTGGTGCTGGTCGATGACCTGGTGAACCCGGCCCTGCTCGCGCATTGCCCGCAGGCACGCATCGTGCCGGTCGGTAAGCGCGGCGGCTGCAAGTCTACCCCGCAGCACTTTATCAACCGTATGCTGGTCGCTCTGGCCGAGCAAGGACAAGTGGTCGTTCGCCTCAAGGGCGGCGACCCGTTTGTGTTTGGGCGTGGTGGTGAGGAAATGCTGGCTTTGCGTGCGGCCAATATTCCTTACGAAATTATCCCAGGCATGACCAGCGGGCTGGGCGCTTGCGCCAGCATGGAGGTGCCAGTGACGCACCGTGGCTACAACCACGGCGTGACGCTGATTACCGGCCATACCCAGAACGGCGAACCGCTGCCATGGCAAGCCCTGGTAGAAAGCAATACCACACTGGTGATTTACATGGGTATGCAGCACCTGCCCGAAATCACACGTGGACTGATCAATGCAGGCATGTCAGCCGACATGCCTTGTATGGTGGTAGAGAATGGTACCCGCCACAACCAGCGGGCGGTGACTTCTTCTCTGCAAGCGATCCCTTACCTGGCACATACCGAAGGCCTCAAAAGCCCGGCGATTATTGTCGTCGGTACAGTGGTGACATTAGCTAAAAACAGCCAGCAAGAACAAGACTGGCAAGCAAACCTGCAAACCTGGCTCAGCGTAGCCAATGCAGCATAAATATAACAGGAGCGATTTTGATGATAAAACAGAAACTGGTGGTCGTTGGCAACGGCATGGCCGGCATGCGGGCAGTGGAAGAACTGCTCAAAATTGCACCGGACATGTATGACATTACCGTGTTTGGCGATGAGCCTTACCCTAACTATAACCGCATCATGTTGTCGCCGGTGCTTGCCAATGAGCAGACCATAGACGACATTATCCTAAACACACGTGAATGGTACGCAGAGAATAATATTACCCTGCATACTAGTGCGCGCATCAACAAGATAGACCGCAAAGCGCGTGCCGTAACTGCCGAGAATGGTATCACCGTCGAATATGACCGCCTGCTACTGGCGACGGGCTCCAAGCCATTTATCTTGCCTATCCCGGGTGCTGACCTGGAAGGCGTGCTGGGTTACCGCGACATTAAAGATACCAACGACATGATTGCTGCGGCCAAAACGCACAAGCATGCGGTGGTGATCGGCGGTGGCTTGCTGGGCCTGGAGGCGGCCAACGGCCTGAAAATCCAGGGCATGGATGTCACCGTGGTACATAAAAACGAGTGGCTACTGGAGCGCCAGCTAGACAAAGTCTCAGGCAAGATGTTGCAAAAATCCCTCGAAGCGCGTGGCCTGACCTTTTTGCTGCAAAAAAACACTGAGCAACTGATAGGCAAAGATGGCCGCGTCGTCGCGGTACGCTTTACAGACGGCCAGGAAATCCCGGCCGACCTGGTGGTGATGGCCGTTGGCATCCGCCCCAACTACGCCCTGGCCGAATCCGCTGGCATTCATTGCAACCGCGGCATTGTGGTCAATGACACCATGCAAACCTATGACCCACGCGTCTATGCGGTGGGTGAGTGTGTGAGCCACAGAGGCATTGCCTACGGCCTGGTGGCGCCTTTATTTGAAATGGCCAAAGTGTGCGCCACACATTTGGCCAACTTCGGCATCGGTCTATACAAAGGCTCTGTCACTTCAACAAAACTGAAAGTGACTGGCATTGATTTGTTTTCGGCCGGTGATTTCATGGGCAGTGACGATGCCGAAGAAATTTTGCTGCACGACGCGGTCGGCGGGGTTTACAAAAAACTCGTGATCAAAGATGACACAATCATCGGTGCCGTGCTGTATGGCGATACGACGGATGGGGCCTGGTATTTCCAGCTGCTGCGCGACAGGAAGCCGATACACGAAATTCGTGATCACCTCATGTTCGGGCAGGACAGTCTGGGCAATACCGGCCACCAGGGTCAGGACAAAGTGTCCACCATGACTAACGAAATGGAAGTGTGTGGCTGTAACGGTGTTTGCAAGGGCACCATCGTCAAGGCCATCCAGGAAAAAGGCCTGTTCACCATAGACGACGTCAAGAAACAAACCAAAGCCGGTTCCAGCTGCGGCAGTTGTACTGGCCTGGTCGAACAGATTCTGGCTTCGACGCTGGGTGGCGGCTATGCGCCGCCTTCCAGCAGCAAAGCCGTGTGTGGCTGCACTGACTTCAACCACGAAGAAGTACGCGATGAAATCCGTAAACATAAATACCTGAGTATCCCGGCTGCCATGAAAGGCATGGGCTGGAAAACGCCTAACGGTTGTGCGACTTGCCGTCCGGCCATGAATTACTACCTGATTTCGACCTGGCCACATGAGGCCAAGGATGATCCGCAATCCCGCTTTATCAACGAGCGCGTGCATGCCAATATCCAGAAAGACGGTACTTACTCTGTCATTCCGCGCATGTATGGCGGCGTCACCTCGCCTGACCAATTGCGCAAAATTGCCGATGTCGCCGACAAATACCAGGTGCCGATGGTGAAAGTCACTGGCGGCCAGCGCATTGACCTGCTGGGTGTAAAAAAAGAAGACCTGACCAATATGTGGGCAGATCTGGATATGCCATCTGGCTACGCTTATGGCAAATCTATCCGCACCGTGAAAACCTGCGTCGGTTCCGAGTTCTGCCGTTTTGGTACGCAGAACTCCACCCAACTCGGCATCGATATTGAGAAAGCCTTTGACCATATGTGGGCACCACACAAGGTGAAATTCGCTGTCTCTGGTTGTCCGCGCAACTGCGCTGAATCCGGCATCAAGGACGTCGGCGTCATTGGTGTCGACTCCGGCTGGGAAATCTATGTTGGCGGTAATGGCGGCATTAAAACCGAAGTGGCGCACTTTTTATGCAAGGTCAAAACGGCCGAAGAAGTCATTGAGTACTCCGGCGCCTTTATCCAGATCTACCGTGAAGAAGCACGCTATCTGGACCGCACTGTGCACTGGATAGAACGTGTCGGCCTCGACTATGTAAAAAAACGTATTCTGGAAGATGCCGAAGGCCGCAAAGCAGCCTACGAGCGTCTGCTATATGCCTTGCAGGGTTCGGTCGATCCCTGGGCTGAGCGCGTCCAAAAACGCGATGAACACAAAGAATTCGACACCATTACCATTTAATCTAAAATGTGGCGGACGGCAGCAATGCGCGTACGCCCGGGAGAGTACAACATGCAAAAAAGCTTTTGGGAAGTCGGACATAAACCGACCTTATTTTCAGCCTTCTTTTATTTTGACCTGAGCTTTATGGTCTGGGTCATGCTGGGGCCACTGGCGGTGCAAATCGCGGCAGACCTGCAGTTAAACCCGGCACAAAAAGGCCTGATGGTCGCTACCCCTGTGCTAACCGGCGCTATTTTGCGCATTGTCATGGGCGTGCTGGTAGACCAACTCAAACCGAAAAAAGCCGGCCTGATCGGCCAGGTCATTGTGATCGCCGCCCTGCTCACCGCCTGGTTGCATGGCATACAAACTTATCAGCAAGCCTTGCTGCTAGGCATGTTCCTCGGCTTTGCCGGGGCCGCCTTTGCCGTGGCCTTGCCATTGGCCTCACGCTGGTATCCGCCAGAGCATCAGGGCACAGCGTTGGGCATTGCTGGTGCCGGTAACTCAGGTACAGCATTAGCTGCCCTGTTTGCGCCAGGCCTGGCAGTCGCGTTTGGCTGGAGCAATGTATTCGGCCTGGCGCTGATTCCGCTGCTGATTGCGCTGCTGGTGTACTCCGTTTTTGCCAAAGATGCGCCAGATGCGCCTGCAGCCAAATCACTGTCGCAATACCTGGCGGTGTTAAAAGACAAAGATGCCTGGTGGTTTATGTTTTTCTACAGCGTGACCTTTGGCGGCTTTGTCGGCATGGCGTCTTCACTCACCATTTACTTCCATGACCAATATGGCCTGGACCCAGTACACGCTGGTTACTTTACCGCCGCCTGCGTGTTTGCCGGTTCACTGGTACGCCCATTCGGTGGTTTGCTGGCTGACCGTATCGGTGGCATCCGCTCCCTGAGCACCATGTATGTACTGGCTGCTATTTTCCTGTTCATCTTGAGCTTTGGCATGCAAACACAAGCTGCGGGCCTGGCAGTGGTCGTGTTAGCCATGGCATCCCTGGGCATGGGCAATGGCGCGGTATTCCAACTGGTGCCGCAACGTTTCCGCAAGGAAATCGGCGTCATGACCGGCCTGGTGGGCATGGCAGGCGGCGTAGGTGGTTTTTACCTGGCCTCCAGCCTGGGCTACTCCAAACAAATCACCGGCAGCTACCAGATCGGCCTGACCATTTTTGCAGGACTGGCTGTGCTGGCATTGGTAGGCTTGTCTAGCGTGAAAAACCGCTGGCGTACTACCTGGGGTTCTGCCACTGTGACCAGTGCTAAAATCTAAACCAATCTCCACCGGTCATGAAACGGAACCATAAATGAAGTTAACCTTCAGTGTAGGCGAAAGCAGTGTCACAGGGCCCAGGCCTCGTAATGAGGACTATATCGGCCTGGTGACGCCTGCTGACGCCCAACTGGGGATCAAGGGTGCACTGCTGGCTGTGGCGGATGGCATCAGTGGCGGCGCCGGTGGCGCCGAAGCCGCTGAAATGACCGTGCGCACCTTGTCGGCAGACTACTATGCGACCCCTGACACCTGGACCGTACAGCATGCGCTGGACAAGGTCATTCAGGCCGCCAACCGCTGGGTGCTATCACAGGCACGTAAGCACAGCCACATGGCAGGCATGGCCACTACCTTATCGCTCATGGTGTTGCGCGGGCAACGCTATGTACTGGCACACGTGGGTGATACCCGTATTTACCAACTGCGCGAGCAATCCTTGCAATGCCTGACCACTGACCACGTCTGGGATAGACCAGACATGCGCCACGTGCTCAAGCGTGCGGTCGGCCTGGATGACCAGTTAAGTGTCGATTACGCCGAAGGCTTGCTGCAAACCGGCGACGTCTATGCCATTGTCAGTGATGGCGTGTGGGCAGCGCTGGGTGAGGCTGATATACACAAAGTGCTGATGCTATATCACACCCCGCAACTCATGGCCGAGCACCTGACCAACCAGGCACTGGAAAAAGGTGGCCAGGATAATGCTTCGGCTGTCGTGGTGCGTATTGACCAAGTCGGGCAGGACCACCTGACCGATATGCTGGCTGATGCACTGAGCCTGCCAGTTCCAGCCAAGCTGGCGATTGGCGACCAACTGGACGGTTTTACCGTCACGAAAATCCTGCACGACTCACGCGTTAGCCTGCTGTATCAGGTCAGGAATCCGACAGGCCAGTTGTTTGTGCTCAAAACACTACAGCCAGCCAGGGCTGATGACAAAACCAGTTGCGAAGCCTTGCTGAACGAAGAGTGGCTGGCCAAACGCGTGGTCTCACAATGTGTGCCACAGGTGCTGCCACTCACCCGTGAACAGCGCAGCGCACTCTATTACGTGATGACCTGGCATGAAGGCGCCACCTTGCAGCAGCGCCTGGAAGCCGGACATCATTTCACCATGAACGGCGTGGCCAATATCGGCCAGGACTTGCTACGCGGCTTGAGCATGTTGCACCGCTTGAATATCGTGCACCGCGACATCAAACCGGCCAATATTCATATCGGCAGCGACAACCGCCTGCGCATCCTTGACTTGGGCGTGGCGCTGAACACCACCTTGCCCATGCCTGAGCAGATGGAAAACCCCGGCACACCAAGTTTCATGTCGCCAGAACTGTTTGATGGCAAAGTGGCTGACCGTCAGGCAGATATCTACGCCGCCGGGGTGACGCTATATCACTTGCTGACCCGTAAATATCCTTACGGCGAAATCGAACCTTTCCAGTCCCCGCGCTTTGGCGAGCCTATCCGCCCTAGCCGCTATCGCCCGGAAATTCCGGCCTGGCTGGAAAACGTGATTTTAAAAGCCATTGCCAGAAAACCGGCTGACCGTTTTGAAACGGCCGAAGAGATGCTGCTGGCACTGGAACATGGCGAACTGAAGCCGATCGTGATTCCGCGTACGCCGCTGATTGCCCGCGCACGCCTGGTCAAATGGCAATGGCTGGCCGTGATTTCATTGTGTATTAACCTGTTATTGATTTATTTGTTACTGGTCTCTTAAGCCATTGCGCTGTGAAACCCAGAGTCAAATTGGAAACGAGGAAATAATGAGTTGGACAAAAATTTGCCCGGTAAACGACATCCCAGCCCTGGGCGCACGTGTTGTGCGCCACGGCGAAGTGGAGATTGGTGTCTTCCGCACCGAAGATGACCGTGTCTTTGCGCTCAACAATAGCTGCCCGCACAAAGGCGGCCCGTTGTCACAAGGTATTGTCTATGGTGACAAAGTCGCCTGCCCATTGCATAGCTGGAAAATCAGCCTGGTCGATGGCAAGGCAGAAGAGCCGGATGTCGGCCATACCGCCTGCTATGC
Source organism: Methylophilus sp. QUAN (assembly GCF_015354445.1). Lineage (GTDB taxonomy): Bacteria > Pseudomonadota > Gammaproteobacteria > Burkholderiales > Methylophilaceae > Methylophilus. The sequence continues at coordinate 158,216 of NZ_JADKYT010000002.1, read as the reverse complement.
CGTCAAAGTGGAAAACGGCGACGTTTACCTGCAATTAGAAAAGTAGTTTAGCAAACCAGGCAATCTATGACGCAACAGCAACAACTTCAGGCATCCAACCATACGCTGACGACGGCAGAACCAGTCATGTTCTACCCGCAACGGCGTGAAACACGCAGCACCTGCTGCTATTGCGGGGTGGGCTGCGGCGTCATTATTACCACGGAAGGCAAGCAGATTGTCGACGTCAAAGGCGATCCCGAACACCCGGCCAACTTTGGCCGCCTGTGTACCAAAGGCTCTACACTACACCTGACCGCCAAGCTGGATGCACGTGCGCTGTATCCGGAAATGCGCCTGGACAGGCAACAGCCGCGTGAGCGCGTGACCTGGGATACCGCCTTGAATCATGTTGTGGACAAGTTTGCCGACATTATCCAAACTCACGGACCAGATGCGGTGGCCTTCTACATCTCCGGCCAGTTACTCACTGAAGACTATTATGTGTTTAACAAACTGGCCAAAGGCCTGATAGGCACCAACAATGTCGATACCAACTCACGCCTGTGCATGAGCTCAGCCGTGGCAGGTTATAAAGTCACGTTGGGCGCCGATGCACCCCCGGCCTGCTACGAGGATATCGACCATACACAATGCCTGTTTATTGCTGGCTCCAACACCGCCTTTGCGCACCCGATTGTATTCCGCCGCATTGAAGATGCCAAGGCTAAAAATCCGGACATGAAAATCGTCGTCGTTGACCCGCGCCGTACCGACACCGCACAAGTGGCCGATTTGCACCTGGCCATCTTGCCCGGCACTGACGTGGCGCTGTTTAACGGCCTGCTGCATGTCATGCTGTGGGAAGGCTTGCTGGATATGCAATATATCCGCGACCATACCGAAGGCTTTGAAGCACTCAAGGAAACCGTGCGCGAATATACGCCAAAAATGGTGGCCGATATTTGCGGCATCGCTGAAAAAGATATTATCCAGGCCGCCAAATGGTTTGGCCTGGGCCCAACGCTCTCCATGTATTGCATGGGGCTTAACCAGTCCATCCACGGCACCGAGAAAAATGCCACCCTGATTAACCTGCACCTGGCCACCGGCCAGATCGGCAAGCCAGGCGCTGGCCCGTTCTCACTGACCGGCCAGCCTAACGCCATGGGCGGTCGCGAAGTGGGCGGCATGGCTAATTTGCTGTCTGGCCACCGTGACCTGGCCAATGCCGAGCACCGCGCAGAAGTCGCCCGCTTGTGGGGGCTGCCTGAGGTGCCTGCCACGCCAGGCAAAACCGCCGTCGAAATGTTCGAAGCCGTCAAAAATGGTGAAATCAAAGCCATCTGGATTGCCTGCACCAACCCAGCGCACTCCATGCCAGACTTGAATAATGTACTGGCCTCGTTGCGCAATGCCGAGCTGATCGTTTTGCAGGATGCATTTAACAACACCGACAGCAACCAGTACGCCGACGTGTTTTTGCCTGCCACGACCTGGGGTGAAAAAGAAGGGACGGTCACCAACTCCGAGCGCCGCATTACGCGTGTACGCCCAGCGGCACCCAAGCCGGGCGAAGCACGGCACGACTGGGAAGCCGTGGTGGAATTTGCGCAGCGACTGGAACAAAAGTTAGGTAAAACCAGCACCCTGTTTAATTACCCGGATACCGAAACCATTTTTAACGAGCACCGTGAAACCACGCGTGGACGTGACCTCGACATCACCGGCCTGAGCTACAGCATCCTCGAAACACAAGGTCCGCAACAATGGCCGTTTAAACCTGGCGCCAACCAAGGCGAAGCACGTTTATATACCGATGGCGTGTTCCAGAAACCAGGCGGCAAAGCGCAGTTTATGAGCGCCGCGTATAAGGGCACCGCCGACAAACCAGATGCGCGCCACCCTTTCCACCTGCTGACTGGCCGCCTGCGTGACCAATGGCATGGCATGAGCCGCACCGGTATTGTGCCGCAGCTGTTTAACCATGAAGAACAGCCAGTGATCTGGATGCATGCAGACGATATGCAGCGCCGTGCGATCAAGCATGGCGATATTGTCAAAGTCAGCAACAAACGAGGCAACCTGGTCGTCCGCGTGCAAGCTTCTGACGAAGTGCAACCGGCGCAACTTTTTATGCCTATGCACTGGAGCAGCCAGTTTATGCACGGGCTGGGCGTCAATGCATTGATGCCGCCTGCTTTTGACAAAACCTCCAAGCAGCCCGAGCTCAAACACACGGCGGTCAAAATCGAAAAATTAGACTTACCATGGCAAATGGTGGTCATGCGCAATTGCGAAGACGCACAACTCATCAGCAAGGTGCGCAAATTGCTCAAGTCATTTGACTACGCCAGCTGCGGTTTATATGGCCGTGATGCCGGCATGGTCATGCTGCGTGCCTCACATCATGCAGCGCCTGACGCGGCATTGATCGCCGAGCTGGATGCCCTGCTGGACATGACAGAAGATGCCCCCATGCTGACATATAACGATGCCAAGCGTGGCATCAGTAAACATATCCTGGTGGAAGAAAACAAGGTCACCGGTGTTCGGCTCATTGGCGAAACGCTGGCCGCCGACTGGTTGCGTGAAGTGATGACCAAGGGCGAGCTCACCAATGAGCTACGCCGCTGGGCACTTGCGCCCCTGAGCGCACCACCAGCCGGGCAACACAGCCGTGGCAAAATCATCTGCAATTGCCTGGATGTCTCGGAAAACGAAATCATGGAAACCCTGGAAATGGGTGCGGATCTGCCCACCTTGCAGAACAAACTCAAATGCGGCACCAGTTGTGGTTCATGCGTGCCAGAGCTCAAGCGCCTGGTCAAACTGCATGGCAAAGTGCACGCCTGATGAGCGCCAAACCATATTTATAATGAAGCAATACTGAGCGAAAGATCAATTCTGGTGCAATTGCACTGATATGCATCATTATCGTGCGTCAGCCTTACTCCGCCCCTTTGTCGGGACAGGTATCGGGTGGAAAAATCGTTCTGCCAGCTAGTGATAAACCAAGGTAGAACAATCACTTAAAGCATTCAAACCACTCACAGCAATCCCTTCTAAAATTCTGGCATGCCAATTGCTTATCTGGCATTAAATCTCGTTTATTGACGACGAAAAATTTTTAACAAGGGCATTTCCGCAGTCAGGAAATCCCTTTATGGACAACGGCGTCCATAGCTTATTTACATGCTGCCAAGGGTGGTTGCTAGATAAGCTATGGGCGCCTTTTTTCGTTTTTAAGCCTGGTAAATATTGAGTTAAACCGCAACGCATGTATCCATATGCTTGCATCAGATGGGGAACACACGATGAATCAACTTACCCGCGTAGTAGTTGTCGGCAACGGCATGGTGGGACATTATTTTATGCAGGAACTGGTGAAACGCCATCCAGACCTGTTAGCCGCAAACCTGCAAGTCACCGTCTTGGGTGAAGAACCACGCCCGGCGTATGATCGTGTGCACCTCTCCAGCTTTTTCTCAGGCAGCTCCGCTGAAGACTTATCCTTAGTCGAGCCTGGCTTTTATGACCGCCCTGGCCTGGAATTACGCCTGAATGCGCGCGTTGGCCATATTGACCGCCACCAGCATACCGTCACGCTGACAGACAACACCGTCCTGCCATACGACAAGCTGGTACTGGCCACCGGCTCTTTCCCCTTTGTGCCTTCCGTCGCTGGCCGTGATCGCGAAAACTGCTTTGTCTATCGCACCATTGAAGACCTGGAAGCAATGACAGCCGCAGGCAAAACCGCTAAGAGCGGCGTAGTCGTCGGCGGCGGCCTGCTGGGCCTGGAGTGTGCCAAAGCCTTGAAAGACATGGGCCTGGATACCCACGTGGTGGAATTTGCGCCACGCCTGATGGCGGTACAAGTAGACGAAGCTGGCGGCAAAGTGCTACGCAGCAAGATCGAGGAACTAGGCGTACACGTGCACACCAGCCGCAACACAACAGCCATTGTGGATGGTGCAACGGCTCGTCACCGCATGGTATTTTTTGATGAAACCTGGCTGGAAACTGACATGATCGTGTTCTCTGCCGGTATCCGCCCACGTGACGAACTGGCACGTGACGCTGGCCTGGCCATAGGCGCCCGCGGCGGCATCGCCATTGATGACTTCTCCCGCTCCAGTGACCACGACATCTACGCCATCGGCGAATGTGCTAGCTGGAACGATGAAATGTACGGACTGGTCGCACCTGGCTACGACATGGCCCGCACGGCTTGCGCACATCTGACAGGTGAAACCACCTCCACCTTCCAGGGCGCGGACATGAGCACCAAGCTCAAACTGATGGGCGTGGATGTCGCCAGTGTTGGTGACGCCCATGGTAAAACCCATGGTTGCCGCAGCTATCAGTACACGGATGAAGTACGCAATATCTACAAAAAAATCGTCGTCAGCGAAGATGGCAAAAAACTGCTGGGCGCGGTGCTGATCGGTAATGCCGATGAATATGGCACGCTGCAACAGATGACAGTCAACGAAATGGCCTTGCCGGAAAATCCTGAGTTCCTGATTTTGCCAGCCAGCGATGGTAAAGAAAAACCTGGCCTGGGCGTAGATGCCTTGCCTGACACGGCGGTGCTCTGCTCCTGTAACAACGTCAGCAAAGGCGCGATTGGTGAGGCCGTGGCGGCGGGTAATTGCAGCATAGGTGCCATCAAGTCCTGCACCAAAGCGGGTACGGCTTGTGGTGGCTGCGTGCCACTGGTCACGCAAGTGATGAAGGCGCAGATGGTGAAACTGGGCATGACCGTCAACAACCACCTGTGCGAACACTTCCCTTACTCACGCCAGGAGCTATACCACCTGGTGCGCGTCGAGCAGATTAAAACCTTTGGCGAGCTGTTGCACAAGCATGGCAAAGGCATGGGTTGCGATATCTGCAAACCGACCGCGGCCAGTATCCTCGCCTCTTGCTGGAACGACTTTATCCTCAAGAAAGACCTGGCCTCACTGCAAGACTCGAACGACTACTTTTTGGGCAATATCCAGAAAGATGGCAGTTACTCCGTCGTCCCGCGTATGCCGGGTGGTGAGGTCACGCCTGATGGCCTGATTGCCATTGGCCAGATTGCCAAAAAATACAATTTGTATACCAAGGTCACTGGCGGTGCCCGTGTCGATATGTTCGGTGCCCGCGTTGAGCAATTACCTAATATCTGGGAAGAATTGATCGCGGCTGGTTTCGAGTCTGGCCATGCTTATGGCAAATCATTGCGCACCGTAAAAAGCTGCGTCGGTTCTACCTGGTGCCGTTATGGCGTGGACGACAGTGTCGGGCTCGCCGTGCAGTTAGAGAACCGTTACAAAGGCCTGCGCGCCCCGCACAAAATCAAGTTTGGAGTTTCTGGTTGTACGCGTGAATGTGCCGAAGCCCAAGGTAAGGACGTCGGTTTGATCGCTACTGAGAATGGCTGGAACCTGTATGTATGCGGTAACGGCGGCATGAAACCGCGCCACGCCGAGCTCATCGCCAGCGATCTGACCAAAGAAGAAGCGATCCGCATGATAGACCGCTTCCTGATGTTCTACATCCGCACCGCCGACCGCCTGCAACGCACCAGCACCTGGCGTGACAATATGGAAGGCGGCCTGGACTACCTGCGCGATGTGGTGATTCATGACTCGCTGGGCCTGGGCGCCGAGCTGGAAGCACAGATGCAGCACGTGGTGGACAACTACCAGGATGAATGGAAAACCGCCGTCAATGACCCAGAGGTACGCAAACGCTTCCGTAGCTTCGTCAATAGCCAAGCAGGGGACAGCAACATCGTCTTCGTGAACGAACGCGAACAGATGCGTCCTGCCACCGTAGAGGAAAAGAGAAGCGCAAAAGTGATTCCTATCCTCGCCACCACAGAATAATCAATGGAGTCACAGATGAGTCAAGTACAACAAGCAGCATCAGAGGCTGCTATCAATCAAATCACGGGCGATGTAGGCGCCTGGCACCTGGTGTGTGCGCTAGAAGACATCTGGCCGAATATGGGCGTATGCGCCCTGCTCGAAGGCCGTCAGGTTGCCATTTTCCGCCTCCAGGATAACCAGCTCTACGCCATGGATAACTATGATCCGCACAGCGACGCCAACGTGCTCTCTCGTGGCATCGTCGGCGACTTGGGTGGAGAACGTGTAGTCGCCTCCCCTATCTACAAGCATCACTACCAGTTGCGCACTGGTGTTTGTATAGAGGATGCAAGCATCAGCCTCAAGACTTACCCGGTAGAGCTGCGCGATGGCGCAGTCTGGGTGCAGGTCTAGGTCACATCGGGGTCCGGGTCTATGGTCACGCAGGTAAAATCAGTCTGTCCTTATTGCGGTGTCGGTTGCGGCATTGTGATGGAAGTAGAAAACCATAAAGTGATCAAGGTCTATGGCGACAAGCAGCATCCGACCAACTTTGGCCGCCTGTGCACCAAAGGCAATACCTGCGCACAAGCGATTGCAGACTCTGGCCGCTTGGAATATGCCTATGTGCGCCCGGCACGCGGGCAAGAATCGGTGCGCACCGGGCTGGATATTGCCATCAAGGAAACCGCCCGCCGCCTGCGCGCCATTTTGGACCAACATGGCCCGGATGCGATTGCCCTGTATGTTTCAGGTCAGATGTCGATAGAATCGCAGTACCTGGCTAACAAGCTAGTTAAAGGTTATCTCGGCAGCAACAATATTGAATCCAACTCACGCCTGTGCATGGCCAGCGCAGGCAGTGGCTATAAATTATCACTGGGCGCAGATGGCCCACCAGGCTCTTACCAGGACTTTGACCAGACGGATTTGTTCTTCGTCATTGGTGCCAATATGGCCGATTGCCACCCGATTTTATTCCTGCGCATGATGGACAGGGTGAAAGCCGGGGCGAAATTGATTGTGGTAGATCCACGCCGCAACACCACCGCTGACAAAGCAAACCTGTTTATGCAGATCAAGCCGGGCACCGACTTAGCCTTACTCAATGGCCTGTTGCATCTGCTGGTCAAAAATGGCCACACCGACGCCGCATTTATTGCCGAATTCACCGAAGGCTGGGAAGTCATGCCAGACTTTCTGGAAGCATATTCGCCAGCAAAAGTCGCCGACATCACAGGCCTCGATGAACACGCACTCCGCCAGGCCGCGGAGTGGATAGGCACCAGCAAAAACTGGATCAGTTGCTGGACCATGGGGCTTAACCAAAGCACGCATGGCACCTGGAATACCAATGCCATTTGTAATCTGCACCTGGCGACCGGCGCCATCTGCCGCCCTGGCAGCGGCCCGTTCTCTCTCACCGGGCAACCTAACGCCATGGGCGGGCGCGAGATGGGCTATATGGGCCCGGGGCTGCCAGGCCAGCGTTCGGTGCTGGTCGAACAGGATCGCCAGTTTATCGAAAACCTGTGGCAGGTGCCCGAAGGCACGCTGCACACCCGCCTGGGTGGCGGCACCGTAGCCATGTTTGAGCAAATGATGGCTGGCGACATCAAAGCTTGCTGGGTGATTTGCACCAACCCGGTCGCCAGCATGGCTAATCGTAAAAATGTGATTGCAGGCCTGGAAAAAGCCGAGCTGGTGATTGCGCAGGATGCCTTCCTGGATACCGAAACCAATCGCTATGCCGACATTTTGCTGCCTGGTGCCCTATGGGCCGAAGCAGAAGGCGTGATGATTAACTCAGAACGCAATATGACCTTGATGCAGCATGCCGTGAACCCGCCGGGTGAAGCCATGGCGGACTGGCAGATTATTGCCAAAGTCGCTTGCGAAATGGGCTTTAGCGAGGGCTTTAACTACGCCTCTGCTGCCGAGGTATTTGAAGAAATCACGCGCGCCTCTAACCTGAAAACCGGTTATGACATCCGCGGTGTGAGCCATGACAAGTTACGCCAGCAACCCCTGCAATGGCCATGTGCGCCAGACAACACAGAAGATCGCCATCCGATTCGCTATCTCAACGACGGCATCAGCCAGAAGCTGACCATTCGCGAAGATGGCAGCCAACCGCGCATTGCGTTTGCCACCGCCAGCGGCAAAGGCGTGTTTTTTGCCCGCCCGCATATGGAGGCGGCAGAACTGCCTGACCCGGACTATCCCTTTGTATTGAATACCGGCCGCCTGCAACACCAATGGCATACCATGACCAAAACCGGCAAGATTGCCACATTAAACAAACTGAACCCTGGCCCGTTTGTAGAGCTGCACCCCGAAGATGCTGCTGCGTTGGGCATACAAGACAAAGACCAGGTCGAGATTCGCTCGCGGCGTGGCCGTGCAATATTACCGGCCGTGGTGACCGACCGCGTGCGCGCGGGTAACTGCTTTGCGCCTTTTCACTGGAACGATGTCTTCGGTGATGACCTCACCATTAATGCCGTCACCAGTGATGCCATAGACTCCATTTCGCAACAACCCGAATTCAAATTCTGCGCCGTCGCCATGACACGCGTCGCGCCCGCTCAGCGCCCCGCTAGCCAGGCAGACGATGCGCACATCACAGTCACCAGCACAGGTGACTCGACAAAGAATAATAAGGAACTCAATATGAAAGATATCGACGCTTTAGCCAGGTTGCTGGGGCTAGATAAGCAACCGGAAATTATTCTGGATGCGCAGGAACAACTTTACTTGCAAGGATTTGTCACCGGCTTGCGTACCGAAGAATCGCGCCAACTGGGTGGCGTGCCCACGCTGCCGGAAAATGCACCGCTCACTCCGGCCAAACATATGTTGATTAACGGTATTCTGGCAGGCTTGTTTGCACGTAGCTGGCTGCCAGAGGGCGCTAGCCTGCCTGCAGGCTTGCCAGATTTTTCGACAACGCAAACAAGTGCCACCGCCACAGTCACGATTCTTTGGGCCTCACAGACAGGCAATGCCGAAGGCTTTGCCGAAAAATGTGCCGAGCGTATCAAAACCAGCGGCCTCAAGGCTGTAGTCAAAACGATGGACAGCATCAATCTGGCAGACCTGGCCATGACCAGCCAAGTGCTCCTGCTTGCCAGCACCTTTGGCGATGGCGACCCTCCGGATAATGGCAGCCAGTTCTGGCAGGCAATCCAGGCAGACAATGCACCAACCCTACAGAATACGCAGTTCTCGGTACTGGCCTTTGGCGACTCCAACTACGATCAATTCTGCGGCTTTGGCCGCAAACTGGATGCACGACTCGAAGCGCTGGGTGCACAACGCCTGAGCGATCGTGTGGACTGTGAGCCGGACTTTGAACAACCCGCTAACGAATGGCTGGGCAAAGTGATGACTGCCTTAGCCAATAGTACCGCCAGCGTGGCGCAACCCGCCATGGCACTGGCAGGCGATGTGGATGAAGCCGTGGCAGAAACGGTCGTAGCAACGCCTTCAGGCTATACCCGCCAGCATCCCCTCAAAGCACCATTAGTCATTAACCAGCGCCTCAATGCCAACGGTGCAGAGAAAGAAATACGCCAGTTTGGCTTTGACCTGAGCAATAGTGGCTTTAGCTATGAAGCGGGCGATGCACTCGGCGTCTGGCCCACCAACTGCCCCGAACTGGTAGGCGACATGCTGAATGCGCTCAAACTCTCCCCCTCCACCATAGTGAGCGTCAAAGATCACGGCGACATCGCTTTAGTCGATGCACTATCGCATCACTTTGAGATTGCCCGCATCACGACTGACCTGCTCAAATTTGTGCAAGCACGCAGTGCTAGCACCACGCTTGCCAGTTTGATGGCCGACGAAAAAACCCTCAAAGACTGGCTATGGGGTAAACAAATTATCGACGTATTACAGGCATATCCGATCAAGGTAGAAGCAAGCGAATGGCTGGTAGTGTTAAAACGCCTGCAACCACGCCTTTACTCCATTTCGTCCAGCCCGAAAACGCATCCCAACCAAGTGCACCTGACGGTTTCCACCGTGCGTTACGGCAAAGACAACGCGCGTGGCGGCGTTTGTTCCACCTTTATGGCCGACCGTGCTGGCGATATTAATGTGCCTATCTTTTTGCAACGCTCTGCACATTTCCGCCCACCAAAAAACCCGGATGCTCCATTGATTATGGTCGGCCCCGGCACCGGCATCGCGCCATTTATCGCCTTTTTGCAAGAACGCCAGGCCACCACAGCGCCCGGTAAAAACTGGCTGTTTTTTGGTGAGCAGCACGCTGCCACAGACTTTTACTACCGCGAAGAATTAGAGACACTACAACAAGCAGGCGTGTTAACCCGCCTGGATACCGCCTTCTCTCGCGACCAGGCTGACAAGATTTATGTGCAACACCGCATGCTGGAGCAAGGCGAGCAGCTATGGCAATGGCTGCAACAAGGTGCGCACTTTTGCGTGTGCGGCGATGCCAGCCGCATGGCAAAAGATGTGGATGCAGCCTTGAAAAACATTATTCAAATTCACGGCAAGATGACGGCAGAAGCCGCGGCTGACTATGTCGCCAAGATGGCGCAGGAAAAGCGCTATGTGCGGGACGTTTACTAACGAATATGTGCAACGGGAAGAACGTCATGCTGGCTTGATGTAAGTCCGTATGCAACATTGTGAACGGCTACATTTTCAGCCCATACACTATGTGAAGCTGTAGTCGATCTGATTATCTGATGGAAAAAACATTAAAGCCCGCAAAATAAAAAACACCTCTGAATTTGAGGTGTTTTTCAACAATAAATCATACTTATGATGATTTATTCAGTGCAATTAAAACCGACTGCAACACCCCAGGAAACTTCTGCTCAATCTCCGCAACCCTGAGTGCATTCATATGCTCTGTGCCTTCAATCAAGGTTTCAACTAATCCGGCTGCGCGCAGGATTTTAAAGTGATGCGACATGCTGGATTTAGGACGATTCAGGTCGAGTTCGCCGCAGGTGAGTTTGCGGCCAGCATTCGCCAAACGGCCTACAATCTCCAGGCGCGTCGGGTCAGACAGCGCATACATAATGTCTGTGAGCTCTACCTGATCCATATTGGGATGTTTAATTTGCCGCATATGTAAAATTTATCACAACGCTTGATATTATTCCATAGTTCGACTATATTCGAACTATGGAAGTTAATAAAAGTGTTTAAGCTGCAATGAAAAAAGAACCATCTTCACAAGGCATCCCCCTCGCCTTATATGCCCTGATGGCCGGCGCCTTTGGTATCGGCACCACTGAATTTGTGATTATGGGCTTGTTGCCAGAAGTGAGCCGCGACTTGCAGGTCAGCATCCCCATGGCTGGCTTGTTGATCAGCGGTTATGCGCTGGGCGTGGCGGTCGGCGCGCCCATCATGTCCATCCTCATGGCCAAATTTTCGCGCAAGCGTTCGTTATTGTGGCTGATGGCCATTTTCACGCTGGGTAATTTGATCTGCGCGGTGGCGCCTGATTACACCACGCTGATGATTGCACGCGTGGTGACTTCGTTTGCGCATGGCACCTTTTTTGGCATAGGCGCAGTGGTCGCCACCAGCCTGGTGCCTAAAGATAAACGCGCGCTAGCAATTGCATTAATGTTTACCGGCCTGACGGTCGCCAATGTGATTGGCGTACCTGTGGGGACCTGGTTAGGCCAATTACTGGGCTGGCGATCAACCTTTTGGGCGGTGACCATGATAGGTCCGTTGGCGTTGGCCGCCATCTATTTTCTGGTGCCCAGTGACCATCATGCAGAAAAAGTGGCAGTTAAGTCTGAGATCAATGCCTTATTGCAACCGCAGGTCATTGCCGGCTTACTGCTGACCATTATTGCAGACACCGGCTTGTTCGCCATACTCACTTATGTCGCACCGATTTTGACCGATGTGGCTCATTTTTCACCCACTGCCATCTCCCCCGTATTTTTATTGTTTGGGGTAGGCATGATGATTGGCAATATTATTGGCGCCAAACTAGCGGACATCAACCTCGATAAAACACTGATAGGTGCGTTGATGTTTATCATCGCCACCTTGGCCTCGTTCTCGCTGTTTTCGCATAACCAGATTGCCGTCGTCAGCCTGGTGGGCTTACTCGGCATTGCGGGCTTTGCGATGGTGCCGTCATTACAGATAAAAATCCTCGAAAAAGCCAGCGGCGCACCTACCCTCGCCTCCGCCATGAACATTGGTGCCTTCAATGTGGGTAATGCCGCCGGTGCCTGGGTCGGGGGGCTGGTTATTTCCTCAGGATTAGGACTCACCTCGATAGGCTGGATTGCTGCCTGCATTGTATTTGTCGGACTCGTATTGGCGGTGGTCGAACTGCGACTGGTTGCAAGCCGCCCTCATTCAACACCTGCGTAAACACCTAATCATCAAAGGACCATCATGGCTGACTTATTTTCAAGCTATCAATTAAAAGATGTCACTCTCAGAAACCGCATTGCGATTCCACCTATGTGCCAATACATGGCCGAAGACGGCGTGGTGAATGACTGGCATTTGGCGCATTACACCACCCTCGCCCGTGGCGGCAGCGGCTTGGTGATTGTAGAAGCCACTGGCGTCGCGCCAGAAGGCCGTATTACACCGGGCTGCCTGGGCATATGGAATGATGCACAAGCTGAAAAACTGCGTGAAATTGCGGCGGCGATTAAAGCGGCTGGTGCAGTGCCCGGCATCCAGATTGCGCATGCAGGCCGCAAAGCCAGTGCAAATAAACCGTGGGAAGGCGATGACCATATCTCGGCAAATGACTCACGTGCCTGGCAACCTATTGCACCTTCGGCCATTGCGTTTGGTGGTGACTTGCCACGCGTGCCAACAGAAATGACGATTGCAGATATTCAACGCGTAAAAAATGACTTTGTCGCTGCGGCCAAACGCGCGCTGGATGCAGGCTTCGAATGGCTGGAAATCCACTTTGCGCACGGCTACCTCGGGCAAAGCTTCACCTCCGCCCATTCCAACCACCGCACAGATAGTTACGGCGGCAGTTTTGAGAACCGCTCACGCTTTACCATTGAAACACTGGAAGCGGTGCGCGAAGTGTGGCCAGAGAACTTGCCACTCACTGCACGATTCGGCGTCATTGAATACGATGGCAAAGATGAAGAAACCTTAAGTGAGTCAATTCAACTGGTGAAAGCCTGGAAACAACGTGGCCTGGATATGCTGAGCGTCAGTGTAGGCTTTACCATTCCGCAGACCAATATTCCCTGGGGCCCTGCATTCCTTGGACCAATCGCGCAACAAGTCAGAAATGAAGCCGGCATTTCAGTATCGTCTGCCTGGGGGTTTGGTGCACCAACACTTGCGGATAATGCCATTCGCCAGGAACAACTAGACTTGGCCATGATAGGCCGTGCGCATCTTGAGAATCCGCACTGGCCTTACTTTGCGGCAAAAGCGTTGCATAAGGAGAATCCCGCCTGGGTGCTGCCAGCGCCTTATGCACATTGGCTGTCACGTTACAGAAGCCCTACTCAGGAATAATCAACCACGTTCCCCGATAAACCTGCCAGCTGGCAGGTTTATTTTTTCATGCCTTTCAGTAAAAAAGTGATGTCTCCGTAACAAAAAACATCGGTAAAAACCATTATCCATCATAACCCATTAATTTTAAGCGGTTCAGCTCACTGCTATTTTCAGCACTGTGGCACTCCAGCACAGCCAGGTCACCCTCTTTAAAATTAAGCTTGTCCATCGAGTTAATGTTTTTGGCAAATTGGGCGTTCAGCTCGCCGCACCTCTTATTACGGCTATTGACATACTGCAGATACTCTTTTTTCCTGAGTTCGGCCGCGGATGAACCATCATTCATCAGTTTGGTATACACGTTTCTCAAACGGAGTTCGGAAATGCTCCACAAACTGAAAGCAACCGTCTCATTGTTAATACTGGGTTCTGCAGCAGAAGTTTCTACCGTGACAATCTCACGCCTGGGTTCAAGTATGGTCTCTGTCGTTTGCACAGGAGGCGGCGTACTCTCAACCTCCAAGGAAGCTGCCTTTGCCGGCGCTGTTGACTCTCCCTGTTGCGAAGGCGTGATCAAGGCAGGCGCAGCGTTAATATCCAACTCCTCCTCAATGGAAGGTAGTTCTACCTGCTGTTCGGATGTTGTTAAACTGTCTACCACCGCCGCAGCAGGCTCAACGATTGGCGGCAATACCACATCTTTCCAGTTGACGACCATCCATACCAAGACAGCCAACCCTATCGTATAGAACAGGAAGGTCACATATAAACTCCATTTCTCATGTCCTATGTGACTACTACCGCAGTTGGGACAGTGAGCCGTTTCAACGTCATCTGATGGATACCAGACCTGCCCGCACGATGCACAAACCTGCTGGGGTGAAAGAAAAATACTCATCCTATTCGCTTTATTAGTTAGTGGATTGATGAATGACATACAGTTTTAATGTGCGTTCATTTTGATTAAAGCGATTGTTTTTTCACTGGTTCACTTTTCACTTTCACACCCGTCTGATTTATTTGACTCAGCCGACAGATTCAATTCCCCGGCAGCATACATTTGCCATTTACCTGTATCCAACCTCTCGCTCAGCTAACTTTTTTGAAATACACAAAACCCAGTAATGATTTTGAATCTATGCCAATTTATTGAACATGTCCGATGGGGAGGGAAGAAAGGTGTCAACGTTAACGCCCCGCTAATGAAAATCATTATCATATTTTCATGACATTCACAATTACATTTACACCAAACATAGTAAATGTTGGTTAAATACCACGTATTTTAGTGGGGTATCTATTGCTTTTAATTTTGCAAGTTCGATACTGTAATCATTGTATTTCCGTGAATAGTTATCCAGGTAATTATTTTCACGATAGCCCAAATGGGTACTTGGCGACTAAAAAACAATACGTAAAATACAATCATGAAATACGCAATAGATCTTGTATTTCATGTGACAAAAAATATCTTTTCGGGAGATGATGATGAGCGCAATCGTTAAATTTATGAAGGATGAAGATGGCGTCGTCGCCATCGAGTATGTCATTATTGCTGCAGCACTGGTCGGTGTACTGGCTGCCGTATTTTCTGGGATGGGTACCACTCTGACCACCAAGCTGCAGGCCATTGTGAACAGTATCACCACCTAGACTCAGCAAGCGTATCGGGTTCAGCCTATGATATCCATTAAAACCTCTTACCCCACTGGTGAGAGGTTTTTTTGTTTCTGAACATGACAAGTTACGCAGTGCTTGAATTATGGTTATTGGCCGGTGTATTGATTTACGCCTGTTACACCGACCTGCGATTTCGCAAAGTGTATAACACACTGATTGTATTTGGCCTGATAAGCGGTTTGGGACTATGGCTATTAAATGCCAGCGCATCAGGCGCGATGCAATGGTTACAAGGTGTGGGGTTAGCGTTCATGTGCTTTATGCCACTTTATTTGCTGAAAGGCATGGCAGCAGGCGATATCAAGCTTGCCATGGTAGTCGGTGGCATTGTAGGTTCGGCGGCATGGATGCCAGTTGCGGTGTGTATCTATCTAGTTGGTGGAGTGTTGGCGATGGGAGTGGTGTTAATGCAAAAACGGGGCATGCAACTCATCAGAAATGTGAATGCACTACTGTTTTTCAGGTTACACCATACGCCTATCCAGCTAGGTATGGAGGATGAGACAGATGGCATCAACAGTGTAGGCAGAATGCCGTACGCACTGGCGATTGCGATAGGTACGTTGATGGGGGTGTACACACAGTATATGTAGTCTGGCATTCACGACCATTTCATTTGCAAGTTTTTTTCGAAAAAGAGAACAAAAATGAATATGCGTGCAATGACAATGTTGTTGTTTGCCTTGTTAGCAGCGATTGGAGCGGTCGTAGCGGCATCCAAATGGTTGCAAACACGTTCGATGCAAACTGAAAAAGTAGTGGTGATGGTCAGCCCACTCAATATGGGTGAAAAAATCAATGTGGGGATGCTGAAACGCATCGATTGGCCCAAAACCAGTTTACCCGAGGGCTTCTTTGGCGAGGTCGAGAAGCTAGACGGACGGGTAGTCAAATATAGCCTGCAAAATGGCGAGCCTGTGCTGGAGTCAAAACTGGCACCAGTGGGCTCTAAAGGCGGCTTATCTGCCGTGATTGCCGAAGGCAAGCGCGCCATCACGGTCAAAGTCAACGAAGTGGTCGGCGTGGCTGGTTTCGCGCTGCCAGGCAATTACGTTGACATGATCGTCAATACCAACCAGGCCGAACGCAACGGCGACGAAGACAATATTTCCAAGATCGTCCTCAAGCACATCCTCGTGCTGGCCGTGGGCGATGACGTCAATGCCAATGCCGACAAACCCAAAGTCGTCAATGCCGTCACCCTCGAAGTCACCCCGGAGCAGGCAGAAATGATAGACCTGGCACGCAGTGTCGGCAATCTCTCCCTGGTATTACGCAATCAGGCCGACCCCGGCGATGTTGCTACCCAGGGTATCACTAAAGAAGCCTTGTTATCTTTGGTCCCGAAAAATACAGGGCCGGTGATGCCCGTGATCAGTAAACCCAAGACTAAAAAAATGATTGTTGCGGCAGCGGCGCCAATAGTGGTGACTAAGAAATGTACCAAGGTATTAACAGGGACGACTGAGTCACTTGAGTGTTTTTGACTCAAAAAGTAAGTGAACAATAACTCAAACAATATTGAAAACCTTAGGTTTTCAGAGGGGGTCGATCATGGATTTCTTCTCATTGAAGAGAACGCATATCGCATTTGATCACAAGTCAAAATATGCGTTGAAGTTGTCTCTACTGGCCGCGGCGCTCATCACTGCCACGTTGCCTTCCTTGTTGATTTCGGCCGAGAAAACCAAAGCGGCAGTCATTGAAACCAACGATTACATTGGCAATGGCGATGCCAACTGTGACGGCGAAATTGCCCACCCCACCACCATGCACCTGCCGCTGGGCAAGTCTACCTTAATGAGCCTGCCGGAGCCGCTGGCGACACGCAGTGTGGGCGACCCTGGCATTTTGCAAACCAAGCTGGTCTCATTAAAAACCCTCTATCTGCTTGGGGTGAATATAGGCACGACCAATATGATCATCAAAGGCAAGAGTGGCAAATGCACCTTTGTCGATGTGGTCGTCAATATGGATGCAGAAGGGTTGCTGCAAACATTATCAGAATTGCTGCCTGAGGAAAAAAACATCAAGGTCACTGCCGCCGCAGATTCGCTCATCGTCTGGGGCTCGGTGGAGGATGCATTGACGGCCAACCGGGTGATTGATATTGCACAGACCTTTGTCAGAAGAAGAACCATGCCGGTATTCGCCAGTGGCGACAACACCCAGATGCAAATGCAGATGCAGATGCAACAACAGCAACAATCACAGCAGCAGCTGAATAATCCGCTACTACAAGAGTTTGTGAATCCACGCATTGTAAACATGCTCACCGTCTCAGCCCAGCAACAGGTGATGCTGGAGGTGAAAGTAGCCGAAGTGTCGAAAACGCTGCTGGATAAACTAGGCGCTAGTATTGCCCTGAGTAAAACCTCAGGCAGTTGGACTTACACCTTGTTAGGTAACTTCCTGTCGACATCGGGCAGTGCCACCGGCGGCTCCATTGGTGGCTTCAAGTCAGCCAATAAAAACTTCACTTTGGATGCCGAAAAACGCGATGGCTTAATCAAGGTGCTGGCTGAGCCAACCATCATGGCCATTAGCGGCCAGGAAGGCAGTTTTCTGGCCGGCGGGCGTATTTTCATCCCTGTGGCGCAAAATGCCGGCGCGGGCAACACCATCACGCTGGAAGAAAAAGAGTTTGGTGTAGGCGTGAAATTCACTCCTACTGTACTGGCGGGTGGACGCATCAATCTACGCGTGGCACCAGAGGTCTCAGAGCTCAATCGTGAAGGCATAGGCGTGACCGCTACCGGATTTAGTGGCACCGCCATTTTACCGGCCTTCACCACCAGAAAAGCCTCGACCACCGTACAACTGTTTGACGGACAAAGCTTCGCCATTGGTGGCTTAATCAAAAACAATACCACAGCCAATATCAAGGCTTTCCCGATTCTGGGAGAGATTCCGATCATCGGTGCATTATTCAGAAGCTCTGACTTTCAGAACGATAAAACCGAACTGGTATTTGTGGTCACACCGCACCTGGTGAAACCAGTGAACCCGGCAGACATTGACCTGCCTACCGGCCGCCATACAGACCCTAACCGCAAAGAGTTTTTCCTGGGCGGCAAACTGGAAGGTAAACCGGACGGAGATACGCCAGCCAAGACCAATGCTGACGAAAAACAACCCGCAAAAAAAACTGATGAACCAAGCGCAGACAATGCGACTGGATACGATCTTAAATAGGATGCCAAAATGAAACCGCTAAATCTATATGTGTTGTTGGGAGTGGCCGTCGGTGTGTCAGCATGTCAAAGCACCATGCCACGATATGAACGCGAGTTTGGTGAAAGCGTCCGCAATACCCTGCAGGCGCAGATCATACACCCGGCTGCCGCCAATAACCCTGACCCGGTCAATGGGCTGGATGGCCGCGCTGCGCGTGACTCGATTAATAGTTACCAGAAGTCGTTCTCCAAACCTGTCCCTCAACCCAGTGTATTTAATTTTGGGGTGGGCGGCACCAGTTCGAATAACGGCACAGGCAACCAGTAGACAGGGAGCGTATCCGCATCAGTTTCTGCCTATGGAGATTGATATGTTAATGACCAGACATTGCAAACAAGCTAAGCAGTCAGGTTCGATTGCGCTGATGGTATTGCTGTTTTTGCCATTATTGCTGGTGATGGGCGGCCTGGGCGCGGATTTAGGCAAACTGTATGTGACTAAATCCGAGCTGCAAAATGCAGCAGATGCCTGTGCGCTGGCTGGGGCGGCACAATTTGATGGCCTGACCAATGAACAAACCAGGGCCTCCGGTGCCGGGCTGACCGTGGCGCAAAATAACCGTGCCTATTTCCAGAAAAATGCGATTGCCTCTGGCGAAGTGACGATTACTTTTCCAACGTCATCCAATGGCGTTAATGGTAAATACGTACGTTGCAGCATTAGCCGTAGTGGCATCAGCAACTGGATTACGCCGCTATTGAACCGCATAGGCGGTAGTGTGAATGCCACCCAGGCACTGACTGCGGTTGCCACCGCCACCACCCTGCCCTCACAAACGGCCTGTGCCATTCCGATTGGCATTTGCCAGCCAGATGTCGCCGGAAAAAATCCGGGCGACTGGCTGTCTGGCATCGCGTCACCAAACAACGGCAACAAAGACACTACACTCTCCGGCCATTTCCGCTGGGTAGACTTTACCAGTGGCGGTGGCGGTGCCAATGAGCTGGCAGATATATTGAGTGGCAAACAGTCTACCGATTGCTCGGTGAAGGCATCGACAAATCAATATATAGGCACTCCTGGCTACAAAGCCTCATTGCGTGATGACTTTAATACCCGCTTTGGTATCAAAAAGAAAAACGAAGCCTCCTCAGGCTACTTTCCAGACGTGAGCGGCAAAGGCTACTACAACCCAGCCCAGACCAATCGCTATGTGGCCGACTTTGTGCCCAACGCTGTGCCTAACAATACCGCTTATAGCGATATTTCGGGCATCACTATCAGCAATGCATACGGTTATATGACTAGCACAGACCTCAAAGCATATGGCACTAACCGGCGGGTAGCCATTGCACCGGTGGTGGATTGCACAACAATGAAGCTCAAATCATTTGTTTGCGTGTTTTTGCTGCATCCGATGCCGACCACCAGCAGCGTCAACTTTAATATGTATATTGAATATCTGGGCAATGCATCTACCTCCGTCACGCCTTGCAGCAAGGCAGGCGGCCTGGTGGGTGGCGGCTCAGTGCTGGGGCCCAAGGTGGCGGCCTTGGTCGAGTGATGGCGGAATGGTGAAATCATCATGAACAAACGCACAACACATTCCGGGATCGCCGCCATCGAGTTGGCGGTGGTGCTGCCTTTTCTGATCATTGTCATGCTGGCAGGCGTCGACCTGGCCAAGACCATGTTTCAGTATAACGAGCTGGTCAAAAATGTACGCGATGCCAGCAAGTACCTGGCCGGACATACGCGGCCGATGAATTGTGCCTCCACCACAGATCCGGAGGTCCTGGCTTACAAAACAGCAGTGACTGAAAGCAAAAACCTGGCTGTTTGTGGCTCGCTCAGCAGCTGTTCGACCGCCTCTGTCTCTGGTCTATCCACCAGCAAGGTACAGATTCAGTATGTGATGGTCGGCAGCGTGACCATGGTCAAAGTCGGCATCAATAGCATGAGCCTATCTTATATCACCAAGCTGTTTTCAGGCTCACTGGCGCTGGGCAATATATCCAGCACGTTTTATCAACCACAACTGGATACAATCAGCACGAGCTGTAATCAACTGACATGAACACACGCAAATCACAACAAGGGGTCTATGCCATCGAGTTTGTACTGGTCTCGGGATTTCTGTTTCTGCTGCTGTTTTCGATTGTCGAGCTAGGCAAAGTGTTGCACTACTACGATGCAGCCTCACAGGCTACGCGCGCGGCAGCCCGTTTAGGCACGGTTTGTACCCAGAATAGCAATGCCATCAAAACACAGGTCACCAGCCGCCTGCCCTTTGTCACGAGCAGCAATGTGGTGGTGACTTATTTGCCGGGCGGATGCACGGTGGCGGATTGCCAAACCATCACGGTGGCATTGAGCCAGGCCGTTTATACCTCGGCAGTGTTTGGTTTTAATGTGACCATGCCCAGTTTTACCACCACGCTCCCCAGAGAAAGCCTGGATAGTCAATATAACGCTAAGTGTAGTTAGGTGTGGATATGAAAATACTAATAATAAGTGAAAACAACCAAGTCATTCAAAGCCTGTCAGGCTTCCAGACGCTCTACCAGCGGGGCTTTGAATGTGTTGCCTACCAAACCAACCTGGTGAGCGCCAACCAGAAAATTGCCGCCGAACGGCCAGATGTGCTGATGATTGATGTCAGCCGCTCGGATGTTGCCGAGTTTGACCTGATTGAGCGCTACAAAACACAATACAGCCAGATGACGTTCATGCTGTTATCTGAGGAGGTCACTTCTGAAATGCTGCTCAAAGGGATTCGGGCCGGTTTTTCTGAAGTGTTGGCGCTGCCATTGTCAGAGCAAAGCCTGATTGCGGCACTGGAACGTTATATGGCCAGGTCACGCGCAACGCGTGGCGTCTCGACTAAGGTCATCAGCGTGATCTCCTGCAAAGGCGGTGCCGGCGCAACTTTTGTGGCCACCAATCTGGCTTATGTCATGGCCGAATATACCCACAAGCGCATTTTGCTGATTGATGCCAATCCCTATTTTGGCGATGCTTGCATGTATTTGTCAGATGAAAAAGCCGGGGCTTCACTGGCCGAGCTTTGCCAGCAGATTCACCGCCTGGATTATGCGTTTCTGGATTCCTCGCTGATTGAAATCACGCCACGCCTGAAAGTGCTGGCAGCCTCGGATAATCCTGCGCATGCCTCGGACGTCAAACCTGAACACCTGGAAAAAATCATCGAGGTAGCGGGTAATTATTACGACCTGATCATCCTGGATTTGGGCCGCCATATTGATGCATTGACGGTCAAGGCGATGGACCTGAGCCATCAGATACTGCCCGTGGTGCAGTTAGTGCTGCCCTATATCCGCGATGCCAATTACCTGTACCGGATTTTCAGTTCGCTGGGCTACGCCAAGGAAAAAATCTATTTCCTGGTCAATCGCTACGACAAGAATGACAAGTTAAAAATTTCAGACTTTGAGCAAGCACTGGGCTTGAAAGTCAGCGACACACTACCCAACGAGTATGCCCTGGTGAACCACGCCATCAATCAGGGCGAAGCCGTTTACAAACTGAATCCGAAATCAGACATGGCAAAAAAACTTAAACAACTGGCTGAAAAATTCACTGGTGAAAAAGTGGCCTCTGCCGGATTTTTCTCTAACCTTTTTAAATAGCCGGAGGCTGCATCATGTCTCTTCGTGAAAAATTGCAATCCGCCAATAGCAGCTTTAATGCACACCATCATCATATGGCCGAAAATGGCCAAGATAGTGGCGGCTACTCCGCGCTGAAAAGGCAGGTACATACCCAGATTCTCGATCGCATTAACCTCGAGAAACTGGCGACCTTGTCGGATGAGCAAATTAAAAAACAGATCAACGAGCTGGTCAGTGTCATTGTTGACGAACAAAGCATTGCCCTCAACACGGCTGAAAGAGGTTCACTGGCCAGGGATATTCAATATGAAATGTTTGGCCTGGGACCGCTGGAACCGCTGCTGAACGACCCAGCCATCTCCGATATCCTGGTCAACGGCTACAACCAGGTCTATATAGAACGCAAAGGCATGCTGGAATTAACGCAGGTGGAATTCCAGGATAACCAGCACTTGCTCAATATCATTGAACGCATTGTCAGCCAGGTCGGCAGGCGGGTCGACGAATCCAGCCCGATGGTGGATGCCCGCCTGGCCGACGGCTCACGGGTCAACGCGATCATCCCGCCGCTGGCGCTGGATGGCCCGGTGATGTCGATTCGCCGTTTTTCGGTGAGCCCGTTGCTCACTGACGACCTGATCAAACTCAAAACCATGACGCCGCAAATGGCGAACTTAATCAGCGCCTTCTCAAAATCCAAAATGAATGCCGTCATCTCAGGCGGCACTGGTAGCGGCAAAACCACCATGCTCAACCTGGTGTCTGGTTTTATCCCCAAAGACGAACGCATCGTCACCATTGAGGACGCGGCCGAATTACGCATGCAACAACCGCACGTGGTGCGGCTGGAAACCCGGCCACCCAATATTGAGAACAAGGGCGAAGTGACGCAAACCGCGCTGGTGCGCAATGCCTTGCGCATGCGTCCAGACCGGATCATTTTGGGCGAAGTGCGTGGTGCCGAAGCACTGGATATGTTGCAGGCAATGAACACCGGCCATGAAGGCTCGTTTGCCACCATCCATGCCAACAGCCCGCGCGATGCCCTGGCCAGGATGGAAAACATGGTAGGCATGGCAGGCGCCAATTTAACCTTACTGGCAACCCGGCAACAAATCGCCGCCGCCATCAATGTGATTATCCAGGTCTCCCGCCTGGTGGACGGCACACGCAAAATCGTCAGTATTCAGGAAATCACCGGCATGGAAGGTGAAACCATTGCCATGCAGGAGATTTATGGTTTCAAGCAAACCGGTGTCGATGAACAGGGTAAAGTCAGGGGCTACTTTTATGCGACTGGCGTCATCCCGACGTTTATGCAACGGCTTAAATCCTATGGGGCTGCACTGCTGGAGTCCGATTTTGACCCGACAGTCAGGTACGAGGTGTAGCTTATGAAGATCAATACACAACTCATGTTATTTGCGGTACTCGGCTTTTTCGCCTGTTTTCTGTTTTTTGAAGCGATCCTGCTGGTATGGAAAGAAAAGCATAGCGCAGAGGCCAGAAAACTTGCCAGCCGCCTCAAGGGCGTTGCCAGCGACAATGTTTACCGCAATGAAATCAGCATCCTGCGTAGCCGCATTCAAGACAGCCAAAGCCAGTTAATAAAAATTATAGGGTGGTTCTTTGATATCAGGGAGTTGGATATCCTGTTACTGCAATCTGGCAAGTTATGGTCTGTCGAGCAATTTACCCGCTATATTTTCCTGTTCTTTGTCTCAGGGTTTGTCATCGGCCTG
The DNA here is from genome assembly GCF_015354445.1 of Methylophilus sp. QUAN. GTDB lineage: Bacteria > Pseudomonadota > Gammaproteobacteria > Burkholderiales > Methylophilaceae > Methylophilus. Next base: position 134,642 of record NZ_JADKYT010000002.1, on the reverse strand, counting down.
GTGTCTGGTTTTGACTGGATATGGTGCATGCTATTTGGTGCCTGCGCCAGCCTGCTACCATTAATGCACATCTATCTCGAGCGCAGCAAACGCCTGAAACTGGTAGAGCAACAGCTACCGGATGCCATCGACTCCATGGCGCGCTCGCTGAAAGCGGGCCACTCGTTCCAGAGCGCTTTCAAGATTGTCAGCGATGAATTCGCCGAACCACTGGCCGGGGAATTCCGTATCTCCCTTGAGGAGACCAATCTTGGCGTACCGCTGGGCGAGGCCATGTTAAATCTTAGTCGGCGCGTGCCGATTACCGACTTGAAGTTTTTTGTGATTGCTATCCTGATTCAGCGCGAATCAGGCGGCAACCTTGCCCATGTGCTGACGTCCATGAGCAAGATTATTCGTGACCGTTTTCAGTTAATGCGCGACATCAGCACACTGAGTGCCGAAGGCAGGACCTCGGCCTGGGTCATGTGGCTGATGCCGGTGATGATTGTGCCGTTAATGAGTGCTATTACGCCTTATTATGCCAAGCTGCTATTCGGCACAGAAGTGGGGCTGACATTATTGAAAATCGGTTTTGTCTTGATGATATTTGCAGGTTTATGTATGCGCAAGATTATTCAAATCAAAGTGTGATTGGCGGTCTATCATGAACGAAATCATTGTTTACATCTGTGTCTTCGTTGCCGTCTTTGCCCTGGCAATGTTTATGTTTTCGTTGTTCTCGCATGACAAATATGCGCGAAGGCTAAAATCGCTGCAAACCACACAACACAGCACGCAACTTAAATCAGATGCGGATGACGAATTCGCCTTTAAAGTCGTCAAGCTGGTCGAGCCGTTTGCCAAACTCACCTTACCCAAAGATGGTTGGGAAACCTCACCCCTTAAAGTGCAGTTTCTGCAAGCTGGCTGGCGCGGCGAATATGCACCCAGTTTATTCTTCGGCATTAAGACGCTGCTGACCTTTGCCATTCCGCTCTTGTTTTACCTGCTGTTAAAAGAGCAGTTTTCACGTGACAACTCGCTCAGCCTGGCCGTCATTTTGTTCTCAGGGGCCGCCATGGGTCTGGTGCTACCAAAAATATACCTGGATTTTGTCATCAGCCAGCGCAAGGAAGAGATTCTTGGCGCGTTTCCAGATGCGCTGGATTTGCTGGTGATCTGCATGGATGCTGGCCTCAGTTTTGACCAGGCACTTACACGCGTGTCACATGAAATCAAAATCAAGTCAAAAATCCTGCACGATGAAATGGAACTGATTCTGATTGAAGTGCGCTCAGGAAAAAGCCGTGAGCGTGCACTCAGGCATTTTGTCCTGCGTGTCGGCATTGAGGATATCAATAGTTTTGCCTCTATGATTATTCAGGCCGAGCGCTATGGCACCAGTGTCAGTGAGTCACTCAAGGTCAGCTCCGAAGAGTTGCGTTTGAAAAGAAAGCAACGCGCAGAAGAGAGAGCGGCAAAGATTCCAGTCAAGTTACTGTTCCCTGTGGCTTTCTTTATGCTGCCAACCTTGCTTTTTATTCTGGCGGGTCCCGCAATCATGGAAATATTCAGCGCGATCCATCTTGGCCCCTAGCATGTAAGGAGGAAGCTGCGATGCATTTAACCTATATAGTGATCTTTTCTTCACTCCTGGCACTGGGATGCAGCCACCAGATCCGTGACGAAAAACAGGCCTCGTTCCAAATCAAGCCTACCAGCAATATCGAACTAGTCTCAGCCAGCTCAGCCGCTGATTACGACCAGATAGGCCTGAATTACGAACGACTCAACAACATCGACATGGCGGTGGTCGCCTATCAAAAAGCGTTGCACATGGAGCCGCAACACATTGCCAGCCTGCAACATTTAAGCGCGCTACTCATGCGCCACAATCGCACCGACGAAGCCATTGCGGCTCTGGAACAACTGGTCAGCATTGAACCCAGCGCCAAAAATTATAACAACCTGGGCTTTGCCTATATGCAGAAACAGGATTATGCCCATGCAGAAAAGGCCCTGCATGACGCAATCGCCGTGGATGGTCAGTACCTCAAAGCCAAAAACAACCTGGCGTTACTTGAAATGTCAGTAGCCGCCGGTAAAAGTGAGCCACTGGTAATGGCACAAGCGCCTGCCGCATCCCACACATCGCCAGCGACCTTGCAACAGAAAGGTAAATACATCTATGGCTTGGAATATCAAACCAGCCCACCTGATGCACCAGCGGATGCAGTGGTCACCGTCGACGCGCAACCCGCCAAAAAACCAGGCACTGGTGCGCTGAGTGCGATATTGAAATTACTCTCGCTGGCGCTGCTGCTCTAATCGCTTGTAGCCAAGCGCGAACGTACTCCGTTTTGCAGCAGGTTGAGATTGGTATCACAAATATCACTCGCAGCCCCCAAGACGCTGCAAACAAAAAGCCTGCCATCAAAAGTGGCAGGCTTGTTTGTTGACTCAGGCACATCACTGATTACTCTTGGCAACAAAAGACTCCTGAGACAGGTCGTTCAATCCTCAGTCACCTGCTGCCTGCGCTTTAATAATGGCAACACATGCTCGCCCAATCTGTAGGTTTCCTCCAGATGCGGATAACCTGCCAGAAAGAACATTGAAATACCCAGGTCTTGGTATTCCTGTATGCGTTTCGCTACGTTTTGATAGCTGCCCACAATCGCGCAACCAGGTGGAATGCCGATGTAACCAAAACCAGACCAGACGTTGGGGTGAATAAAGAAATCTTCAAAGCGCTTTTCTTCTTCACTCAAATAGTCATACTCATGACTCAAACGCCTTGCTGAGCGCAGTCCGGCATGAGCAGCCACCGACTTGGCAGCTTTGGTTTGAATCCCGTCATCAAAAAATCTTCTGGCCTCTGCAAAAGCTTCCTCTTCTGTAGCTCTTGCAATCACATCAATGGATAGCCCGAAACGGATATTATCGCGGCCATATTGTTTGGCTCTATTTTTGACATCCGCAATCAGGGCAGAAATTTCAGCTGGGGTTTCAGCACGCATCAAATAATAATCTGCATGCTTAGCGCCAAACTCACGGGCCGGAATAGACGAACCGGCGGTGCAGATCAGCGGTAAAGCCGCTTTTTTGTGCGCGCCCTTTCTGCCACCACCATCGGCTGAATAATACTTACCGCTAAAATGAAATGATTCGTTATTCCAGTAGCCTTTCACTACTTGCAAAAACTCATCGGCCCGTTCATAACGATCGTCATGTGAGATGTTATCCCCCACTTGCTTTTGCACCACTTCAGAACCGCCGTTGATAATATTCCACACCAACCTATTGCGGCTGGCACGTTGGTAGGTGGCAGCCATTTGCACGGCCGCCCAGGGGGAGAAATGATATGGCTGAAAGGCCGACACAAATTTCAATCGCCGCGTTTCCCTTGCCAGCAGTGAGCACACCGTCCACGGCTCCTCACCGCCGGGTGCATTCACCATCAGCACACCATCAAAGCGGTTGATTTCGGCTGCACGCGCAATCTGCGATAAATAATCGATATAGCTAAAATCATCTTCAACATCAAATTCAGACACGGCACCTGTACCCTCACCCGGCGTTCTATGCCAGTCACCCCGATTTCTCGGATCTCCTGGCAAATATTGCGTGTCCCCATGTAAAGGTAAACGCGTGAAATATAAAGTATCACTCATGTTTATTTTTCTATCCTGTCCACTTGATCTATAAACCAACCACTTTCGTGGCAGCCTGTTTGGCGGCTTCCCGTTTACGCACCTCTTCCCTGACAGCAGGAATAATGTAGCGGCCATAGTCAATCGCGTCATATAACGGGTCATAACCACGGTTCAGGAAAGTCGTCACACCAAGATCGTAATAGGCCAGGAGGGATTCAATAATCGTCTCTGGCGTACCAACGAGTGAGGTCGAGTCAGTACCGCCACCAATGGCCGTAGAAGTGGCCATAAACAGGGCTTTGTCATGCACATCGCCTTTTTGTGCAATAGCAAGCTGTCGCTCGGCACCACCACTATTGCCGCGGGCACTGGTGAATGGATTAGGCTGGTAATGTTGCTTTAATGAAGCGACAATATGGTTGGCTTTTTCCCATGCCAATGCCTCTGTCGCGCCAATAATCAGGCGTACCGACATACTCACCCTGGGCGCAACCACGCCAGCTTCTTTTGCATAGGCATTCAATTTACCAATGCGTGCCGCAATATCCTCCAGAGGTTCAGCCCACAATGCATATAAATCCGTATGTTGTACCGCTACCTGGTATGCCCCGTCCGAAGAGCCTCCCAGCGAAAGAGGGATATGTGGTTGTTGTACCGGCTTAATCGGCGAAAAGCCGCCTTTAATCTGAAAATACTTGCCTTCAAAATCAAATGGTTGCTCTGAGGTCCAGGTTTTTTTCACAATCTCGAGGTATTCGCCTGCACGCTCATATCTGGCCGCCTTATCCACCAGATTCTCACCATGTTCAGGCTCTGCCGCGTGGCCGGTGACTGTGTGCAACCGGATTCGGCCACCTGTCGTATGATCCAGCGTGGCATACGCTCGTGCCGCAAGCGTGGGCGCAACCAATGCAGGTCGGTGTGCCAGCATAAATCCTAGTTTTTCGGTATGTGCAGCCGCGTAAGCTGCCAAAAACATAGGGTCGCCACCACCATTCGCTATCAGCACCCGGTCAAAATCCGCCTGCTCATGCGCCCTGGCAAGGTCGCGTAAATACTCAAGGTCAATTTTCCCCCTATTCGCCGCCACAGGCGCTAACTGATTTCTGGGAAATAACCCGCCAACAAACTCTACCGGCATGACACGCTCTCTTTCAACATATTGATTTAATGATTAAATATCAACGATTGACGGTGAATCGTTAATTAACTCCTTAGTGTAGGGTTGGCGCGGCTGATCAAGCAACGTATCTACCTCCCCTGACTCCACAATGCGTCCATGTTTCAAGACCAGCACACGATCTGATATCGAACGCACAATGCCCAAATTGTGGGTGACGAAAATGATCGCCAGCCCATTTCTCTGCAATGACTTGATTAACTCTAAAATGGCTGCCTGTACGGAAACATCCAATGCAGAGGTGATTTCGTCGCAAATCAGCAAACTGGGCTCACATACCAGTGCCCGTGCAATCGATACCCGTTGCAGCTCACCGCCGGATAACTCCTTGGGGAAGCTGTCGGCGATGCGGGGATCAAGCGCGACACGTTTCAAGGCGGCAGCAACCACTTCATGGCTATCTTTAAGTTTTGACGGAAAATAATGGCGGACGGTATTTAACAGGGTCTGCCTCACCGTTTGCCTGGGGTTGAGTGACTGGTATGGATTCTGGAAAATATACTGAATTTGATGGCTAAACGCGGCAGACCGCCCTCTTGCAGCAAGCGCCAATGCCTGACCGTTGAAATACAAACTTCCCAGCGCCTGTGCATTGAGCCCCGCAATTGCTCTTGAAATCGTCGTTTTGCCAGAGCCGGACTCCCCCACCAAGGCCAGGCACTCACCTTTTTTCAAATGAAATGAAATGTCCTTCAATACCTGTTTGCCATCAAAACTGGCGGATAAATGTTTCACTTCCAATAATGGTTGTTGACTGCCCAAGACTAAGACACGTGAGCTCGCGGGCCCAGTCGAACGAATGATTTTGAGTTGAGGTGCGTGTGCTGGGAGATTGATGCATGCAACTGCATGATCCTCACGCGCACTCAGCGGCTCTAATGCTGGCATACTGGTTTTGCACTCTAATTTGGCCCGTTTGCACCGGGGCTCAAACACACAACCTGCCCCCCTGGATTGCAAAGAAGGCGCATTGCCTATGATGGGCACAGGAATCGTATGTAAATGAATATCAGGAATGGCGTTGATTAAACCTTGGCTATAAGGATGAAGCGGCCGCGAAAACAGTGCAGTCGCACTGGCTTTTTCAGCAATGCGGCCACCATATAAAACAATCACATGGTCGGCGATTTTTTTCACTACGGCTAAGTCATGCGATACATACACCGCAGCAACGCCATAGTGTTGGCATAATTTTTTAACCGTCAACAATACTTTGGCCTGAGTCGTCACATCCAACGCCGTGGTTGGCTCATCCAGGACGATCACACTGGGGCGAGTGATAAAGGAGAGTGCTAGCAACACCCGCTGCTGCTGCCCCCCAGAAAGCTGGTGCGGATAGCGGTGCAGAAACGCATCCTCATGCGGAAGCTCTACCTCTTTTAAAGCGTTGACGATACTCGCCTGTTGCTGGGCTACATCCAAGCCAGGCTCGTGCGACCTCAGCACATCCGCCAAATGGGACCTGATAGTGATCAGTGGATTTAAGGCCGTGGACGGATTCTGCGGGACATAACTGACCTGCTTTCCCCTCACCTGGCGTAACGCCTCCTGATCCAGTCTTAGGACATTCAATCCTGCAACATTGACTTCGCCATGCACAATTCTGGCGCCATGACGCGTATGCGCCAGCAAGGCAGTTGCAATGGTTGTTTTTCCTGAACCTGACTCGCCAACCAACGCGAGTATTTGCCCTGCCAATACAGTGAAACTGATATCGGAAACAATCGCTGTACCATCGTTCAAACTGACGTCCAGGTTTTTGACCTCAAGCGCCAGGCTTGCCTGCGGCTGCACATGTAATTGATTAAGCATGCTCACTGACCTCAGTGGATTCATTGATTCTGGAAAACTTCCTTCCGAAGCCCTCAGCAAGTAAGTTAGTGCCCAAGGCAAAGAGTGCAATTAATAAAATCGGAACAAGAATGGAGAAGGGTTGGATCTGTAATCCACCTTTGTTCTCATTAACCATCAATCCCCAGTCAGCCTCGGGTGGCGCCACGCCATAGCCTAAAAAACTCAGCCCCGAGAGTAAGGCCACCGACCATGACAGCATGGTGCCCAGATGAATCAATAGCGGCGTTAGAATGTTAGGCAGGATTTCACGCAACAGGATTTGGTGATGGGGATAGCCCATCATCTCCGCCACTTCAATGTACTCATGTTTTGAGATAGACAGTGCCAATCCCCTGGTTAAACGAATGACACCAGGTACAAAAGCAATCGCTACGGTAATTGCAATCAACCATTTATCCCGGCCTAACATCGAGACAACAAGCAATACCAAAATAAGATGCGGGAATGCCAGGAAAATATCAGCTGTCCAAATAATGACTTGATCAACTCTCCCCTTAAAAAAGCCAGCCACCAGGCCCAAAACCACTCCTAGCACAAGGCCTAGCAATGCAGAGGCTATCGACATCCAAACGATAGAGATGCCGCCATGCAATACCCTGGAAAATACGTCCTGTCCGAGATAATCAGTGCCTAAAGCGATCCCTGCTTGTGGCAAGCTATATCTGGCATCCACCATTTCCTGGGCGGCATAGGGTGCTAGCCATGGTCCCAATATTGCCAAAAGCAAGATCAAGGACGTCAGCAGCAAGCCGACATTGATCTGGCTGTTATTTGAGTAAAAAAACTGTTTGATTGCGTGCATGATGTGATGTTTCAACCTATCTGGTTAACAGAAATTCAGGCAGTTCTGAGCTTGGGTGTTAATAACACGGTCACCACATCCGCCAGCAGATTGATCACCATCACTCCCGAAGCCAAAAACACCACCACAGCCTGGATAACTGGGATATCCCGAATATCCACAGCGGCATTTAAGGCGCTGCCTATCCCTGGATAAGCAAATACGACCTCCACTACCAATGCCCCGCCGAGGAGGACACTGGAAATTAAGGCAATCGCCTGTATGGCAGGAATCACTGCATTGGGAATGGCATATTTCCAGATGATTTGCGTGCGACTCAAGCCTCTTAAATGGGCGGAAATAATAAAGTCTGACTGCAGCACCTCAATTAAAGAGCCCCGGATCAGGCGCACCAGGTAAGGCAGGCTTGATAACACCAGGGTGAGCATGGGCAGTACCATAAACTGCAACTGGCTCCAGACAGACTGGTTCGCTTGAATCAGGGAAACCGCTGGAAAAATATTAAACACCAAGGTTGAAAGCAACATCACCAGGCCATAAGCGATGGCAAAACTGGGCACCGCTTTCACAAAAATCAGAAACGAAATTGCCAGGCGATCCAATAACGCATCTTTATGCAAAGCGAGATAAATACCGATGGTGAACGCCGCAGGGATTAATACCAACAGTGTCAAGCCCAATAAAATCAGTGTATTTTTTACTTTACCTGCAATGAGATTTACCACCGGCATCTTAGAGTCGATTGAAATGCCAAAGTCTCCCACTAGAGCCGGTTTTATCCAGTGGAGATATTGCGTCACCAATGACTGGTCAAGCCCTAATTGATGACGCAATATTTGAGTTGCTTCTTCAGAAGCCTCCGGCCCCAGAATAACGCGTGCCGGGTCGGAAGGCAGTGCTTGGGTGGCGACAAACACCAGCATTGAAATGACAAACAAACCAAGAATGCTTGAAAGCGTACGTTTAGCTATCCACTTTAACAAATTGGTAGAAATGATCCCCTTTTTGCGCACATGACTGGGCAACGGGCTGCTGTGTTCTGTCACCTCTGCCAGTCCTCGGTCGATAGGGCCAGCAGTTGCAGGCAACGAGATCTGTTCAGGCGTCACAGATGAGAAATCTTTGAGCTCTAGATTTTGCATAGCTTGATTTACACCGATTGATTGAGCCATAACTTGTCAAAACGCCAGGTTGGGAAATGTGAACGCTCGGGCTTCAGGCCGCCAACAGATTGAGAAGCCAGGTCCAGCGTATTCACAAAGGACCATATGATTAAGCCACCTTTGTCATGCTGGATCTGCTGTGCCTCATGGACCAAAGGCGTACGCTTCTCAAGGTCTTTGGTAGAAATCGCCTGCCTGAACAAGGTGTCGAACCGCTCATCTGCAAAATGTGTTTTATTGGCACTGGAAAGAAAGCTGTCCACGGTAGATGCTGTATGTAAAAAGCTACCACCCAGTTTGCTATTGCAGCTCAATTGCCAATCTGCACGTTTAGGGCCACCAAATGTCGCCGCATCCACCTGGTTGATTTTAATATTCACGCCAGCTTTTTTCGCTTGAGCGGCAAACACTTGCGCTACTGGCGAACCACCGGCCACAGCAGAAAGTCCAGGCCCTACGGTGAGCTCCACGGTCAACCCTTCATAGCCCGCCTGCTTAATGAGTGATCTCGCCTGCTCAGGGTCATATGGCCGTTGTGGGATCGCGCTGTTAAAAGTGGGATCCAAAGGCGAGTAAATATCATTAGCGACTCTGCCCTGACCTGCCAACGCACGATCAATCACCTCTTGCCGATCAATCATTAACCTGAAAGCCTGCCTTACACGGTCATCTTTAAAAGGCTCCACACTCAGGTTTAAATCTATCGATTGGAAACCATGCGTCTGATTGGTAATGACCTGGATATTTTGGTTGCGATTGAGCGCAGTGACTTGCTCAGGCGCAACGCCGTTTGCCATATCAATCTGACCGCTTAATAGCGCGGAAATACGTGCATACTCATCTTTAAAATCAATAATCTCCAATTCATCTGGATAAGGCTGACCAGACTTGTAGAAATTAGCGAAGCGGGTAAAAACAGAGCGTTGTCCAGGCACAAACTCTTTGAGCTTAAACGGTCCTGCTCCCACGGGATTGGTCACTGGGTGATAATCCACTGGCACAATGCCGCCAAAGTTCACCCAGGCATCTGGTAAAGAGAGTAATCCCGTACCACCTCTAATCGGGATTTGTACGGTACGATCATCCAGTTTGACTAAGTTATCCCTATCAATCCACTTCACGTAGCCTAAGTAAGGCGACGCCAGTTCAGGGTCGGACAGCCGACGGGTTGAGAAAATCAGATCGTCTGCGGTAATGGTTTTACCATTATGAAACTCCAGGTCTTTTTTAAGACGAATAGTCCACAATGTCGCATCATCATTGACTTCAACTTCCTCAGCTAACGCCAGGTCTGGCGTCATGTGCTCGCTCCATTCCCACAGTTTGCTGTACAACGCAAAACCACGAATGATGGCACTGGCAGTGGTAGGCTTATGCGCATCCAAATCCCCTGCCTTACTGCCATCAATAATGCCCATGCGTAGCCTGCCACCATATTTTGGTGTACTTGATTGCGTAGAGACGCCTTGAGCGGTAGATGCCTGCTCATCTCTGCATCCAGATAGCAAACCTCCACCCAAGAGCAAACTACCGCCAATGGCAGCGCCTCTGATGAGAAAGCCTCTTCTTGATAATTCGCTGCTCATTACGCGGCCTCCTGCTGATTCACATGAACATCTTCCGGACGTACGCCTCGCAATGGATAGTTTTCTTTACGCACCGGTGATAACACCGGCACTTCAAAACCATGATCCAGGTCCAGAAGCGGGAACAGCAAATCGGCCACGCGATGGGCCTCTTCAATTAATGGCCAGCCGGACAAAATGAAGGCGTGGGTGCCATTTGCCTCAAACTCTTTAATCCTGGCCGCCACATTCTTTGCGCTGCCGACCAGCGTCGTACCCGATAGTGGCGCAACGATGTTAAAGCCATGCAAGGCAGGCCCAGTCCACACATTGGGATAGATTTCGTAATCTTTGGCTTTGGGCAGATACCCTGCTCTGACCGCCTCAATATTTTTTTGTACCTGAGGATTGTCACTCTTGAAGGTTTCAAAAGTTTCGCCCGGCGGCAGTTGCCTGATAATGCAATCCTTAGCGTACTGCACTGAGGTGCGGTCAACTAAATATTGCGCATACTCCCAGGCCTCTTCTTCGGTTTCGCGTACGATAATTTGCAACCGTGTGCCAAAAGTGAGTTTTCGGCCCAATTTCTCTGCTTCTGCGCCCACCCTTTTAAACTTCTCGCATAATGCAGGCGGTTTGTCGGCAAAGCTGAGGTATACATCCAGCAACTTGGCCGCTTGCTCCACGCCAGGTGCGGAGGTACCCGCTCCCCACAACGGAATACTAGGCAAGTGCTGGGTGAGCTGGCCGCGGTTAGGCGTCACCAGCGGCGATGGCTTGGGCGCAATCTTGATATATTTGCCGTCATAGCCACTACTATCGCCCGCATACACTTTGCTGAAAGCATCCCAGTACTCATAGCTAAACAAGTAGCGTTCATCATGTTTGATATGAAATCCCAGAGAGGGCAGCACACCGTCGTTGCCATTAATCACGTTGTAAATCAGGCGTCCGCCGGAGAAGCGGTCTATAGTCTGTGCGATTTGGGCCAGCTTGGCAGGGGCGATCAGGCCAGGATGCACGGCAGCGACAAATTTCATGCGCTTGGTGGTCGCCAGCATAGAGGCGGTTAAGGTATGCACCTCATCTTGCCCGGTGGCAAGCAATGCCCCGTAAAACCCTAATTTATCAATGGTGCTTGCCAACTGTTGCAAGTGCTCGAACCCGGTGTTCCAGCGCCCATCTGCCTCCCATGGCACGGGACCATCAGGAGCGGTGAGATACCATAAAATTTTGACTGCCATTTGTATTCCTCTTACTTAGCTAATAAATCATTCACAATCCATATTGACCTTGGCGCAACCTTAAAAACGGTATGCATAAGTCGCCTGAATCGCGAAGGGGGCTGTTGGGGTAATAAACTCGGAGGTGCCGCCAGTTAAGCCAGTGACATAATTCTTTTGATTAGTGATATTCAAGAACCTGATAGAACCATCCCATTTAGGCTGGCGGTAATACACCGTCAGATTCAGGTTGTATTCATTCGGCACTTTGACGGTACGTGCAATATTGGTATACCAGCTACTGGTCCACCAGCCTGCAAGCTCAGCGCCCAAGCCAGAAGGCAGGCGATAATCCAGAAATGCATTCACAGAGTATTTGGGAATGGCAGGCGCAGTGATGGAGCCTGGCGCCGCCGCCCTGGTCAGCGAGTTGCCATCTGCAAACACGGTTGCATTGTCAGCCACAAACCCGACTGGCGAGAAGAAGCCTGAAGGGTACGAAATATTGCTATATTTGGCATTAATCGTTGATAGGTTTGCACCCGAGCTTAAGCGATCTGTCGCTTGGAAGCGTATAGCAGATTCCAGCCCTTTCACTTCCAGGTAAGTCATTTTGCCTGTGGTGTCCGGACTCAGGTCACGTGTCTGACGATAGCCAGCCAATGAGATGAACAGTCTGTTGGGGATAGGCTCAGACTTAATCCCAACTTCACGCAGCTCACTTAAGCTGTGGAAAGCCAATGGATTCAAGGTGTTGCCAGAAGGCGCCCATGTAAGCACATCGGCAAAACCACCGGTATTTAATGCATAGGAGTGATCATAGGTGTAATAAATGGTGGTGTTCTCCAGCGGCTTGAAATAAGCCGAAGCTTGCACGCTAGGCAGCCAGAAGTTTTGCTCATCACTGCGCTCCTGACCGGCAGCGACCACCAGCGGGTTCTTGATCTTGGCATTAATATGGGTAGTGTTTAAGCCCAAGTTAAATCCGACCCGTTGATTAATGGCGATATTTTGCTGTGTAAAAAAGGAGCTGCTGGTCCAACTGCCTTCACCGGTATACACCGCACCACCACTGGCAGGAGAGCCCCCTACTTCGGCATACAAACCATCACCAGCCGGATACATTCTTGGCAAGTTCAAATAGCCAAAATAGCTAGACAGTTGAGGCACACCTGCCGTACCAATCCATGAGCCAGAATCACCAGTCACCGGCAAGCCATATAAACCGGCAGGCGTTTTAAGCGATAGCGGCGCCGTTAAATCATAGGGAGCCACCGTGAAGCTGTTATTGGCAGCCAGTGTTTTAAAGCGCTCGTGACGAATCGCAAAGCCGGTATTGCTATTGTCCTGAATGTCCAAACCAAACAAGTTGAAATTGGTTTTTCCACGCAACTCAAAACGGTTATCAAAAATCTTGTCTTCAAATTGCGCCAGGAAACTCCCGATGGAATTGGTCGTGTCTTTTGAGTATTGAAAGAAACTACTATTGACAATAGACCAGTTCGGATTGAGGTCTACCGCTATCTTTAATTGTGAGGTACCACGTTTGGCGGTGTTTTCATCATTCGGGTTTGAGAAGTCATTTCTGGAGACTGAGGTGAGGCCATTACCAGCAAGCGTTGGATCATATACCCAGCCGCGTACGGTGCCTGCCTGTCCTGGCGTCGTGAACGGCGCGGCAACGGTTGCTCCGGCGATAAACTGGCCTTGCGCATTTCGTGTACGTTGCTGCCAGCCGATGACTTGTGAGTTATAACTGCCATTGGCGTAAACAGGTGAGTAATATTGCGTCACCCCACCAACAACCTTGCTGATAATAGGTGTGGCACGGCCAGCGTAATACTTGCCACTATCAATTAACTCTTGGGTCGCCCGGTTCCAGCCATGCGTGACGTTAAAATCATAGTAGTCATCGTAACTGGCGTTCCAGTCAATACGCACATTATCAGTTGGTTTGAAAGCCAGGGCACCGTAGACGGCATTAAAGTCATTGCTGACATTCTTGTAATAATCATTCGACCGTTGCGGCGTAATACTGACGCGGTAAGCCACCTTGTCATTGATCGGGCCGGTGGTGTCATAGGTAACCCGTCCCGAAAAATATGAATCACCACTCGGAATCAAGGTGCCGAGTTGCACGTTGATTTGGCTACGCTGCTTGTCAAAGTCCGGTTTCTTGCTGATGTAGTTGGCATAACCGCCACTACGTGAACTCGGCCCAAACACTTGTGAAGGCGGACCAGCCACAATATCGACGGACTCAAATGCATTCAGGTTGAACGGATGACGCACATTGTAAGTACGTTGGCCATCCTGGAATATTTCTGAGTTCTGGCCACGGATTAACGGCGCAATCGACACATTCTGGCCGCCGTTCCTGGTGATTCCTGGTGCATACTTCACCATATCATCCGCGGTTTTGATCGGATCTCGTTCCAGTTGCTCTGCTGAAATCTGAGAGACTGAGCGTGTAGTATCTAATACTGTTGTTTCAGTGCCGTAGACTGACGAGCTCGGTCTTGTGGGTAAAACGGTTTTTAGCCGCTTGCGCTTCACAACAACCGCGCCTAACTCGCTATCTGATTCTGCACTCGCCGTGTCCTCGTCAATGCCTTCGCTGTTTAACGCTACTGGCTGCTGACTGGCGGCTTCATTAATATTGGTTTCTGCTGTGTCCTGCACCTCGGCAAATGTACTGGTTGTGGCGATAAAATTAAAAATGGTTGCACCGGTAATTAACTGCTTGAATGCGATTGAACGCCTCTTCTTAACTGACATGCTCTTCCCTTATTACGTTTTATAAAACTGACGATTGCAATTTTTCCAATTGCCTTAATTTTGATAAGGGAGATGGCAATTCACGTGCCAGACATTTTTTAAAGCAAATTACAAATCAAAAAGAATGTCTCCAGGCGCGGCTAAAAACATGATTAATTTTTGTTCGCCTTCAACAGACTTTTATGGCGTCGTATAAAGGTATACACATACGATGTTGAAATCTTTTTTGCCAGGTACTTCTCAAGTTCCTCCTTTAATACCTTCGCATCTATCTCATTGTTTAATTGATATTTTTCTCTAAACTGTGCGACAAACTGAATTTCTTGCTCAGCACTCATCACCACATGGTGCCTCCCCCCTCGAGACGCATGTTTCAAGGGTTTCCCATGTAAAAACCTGGAGCGCAACTGCGATACCCAATTATTAGAAAAGCCCAATACCTTGGCTGTCTCATCGATATCCATTTGATGCGCTGTAGGCAAGATAAACGCTAAAGCCTGCTTAATTTGATCTACATTTTTTGACTCTTTTATAATTTGGTAAGCCGTTATTTTGAGTTTTTCGTATTCTTGGTCATCCACCATGTCACCTGCGCTTTATTCTTTAGTTTTGATTTGCAATTGAATTTCTTTTAAAAAAAGCAATGTTTATTCATGCGCATTTTTTTGTCTCAGTACAAACATACTGTTTGTAAATTAACAGTTAAAACATTCTGAAATTTCATTACTTTTGATGTGAATGAATAGCAAGTTGGCGCATGGATGCTTTATGGCCCATAAAGGCCCGATCCACCCCGGCAAAATCATTCATTTACAAGTGACTAATTCGCAATATATATGCCAGACAACCGCAACAGTCCTTGTTTTATCTAAAATCAAGGTGTGTTGCGGAAGCGGGAATGTTGCTATGCAATCACCACTTCACAGGTGACTGGTATGAAGCAGTGCTGCAAAATACATCGCAGCACGCATGGCAATAGAAGACTGAGTTCGCACAAATACTTAAAGCAAATGCCAAAAGCAAAAAGGCCCTAAACGTTGGTTCAGGGCCTTTTTAATCAATCTCTCAAGAACTGAGCGATATACGTCATCACACTATGTAGCTAATCACCAGACACAGACGGAATTTTATGAATACTTAAATCAGCACCATCAAACTCAGACTCAGCGTCAAGCCGAATACCGACCAGCTTTTTCAACAAGCCATACACGACGGTTCCGCCTATCACGGCAATCACTACACCGGTCAATGTGCCTATCAATTGGCTGACAAAGCTCACGCCGCCCATACCGCCCAGTGCGCTGCAGCCAAAAATACCCGCTGCAATGCCGCCCCAGGCGCCGCACAAGCCGTGCAATGGCCAGACACCTAATACGTCATCGATTTTGAGGCGGCTTTGGGTCACCGTGAATGCCCACACAAACAGGCTGCCTGCCACTGCACCAGTGACTAGTGCGCCTAGCGGGTGCATCACGTCTGAGCCCGCGCACACCGCAACCAGGCCGGCTAATGGGCCGTTGTGTACAAAACCCGGGTCATTTTTACCCAGCACCAGCGCCGCCAACGTGCCGCCTACCAGCGCCATGAGGGAATTAACCGCCACCAGGCCGGAGATATTTTGAATCGATTGTGCAGACATGACGTTAAAGCCAAACCAGCCGACCGTGAGTATCCAGGCGCCTAAAGCGAGGAAAGGAATATTCGAAGGCGGATAGGCATGCAGGCGGCCATCCTTGGTATAGCGGCCATTACGTGCACCCAGCAGGATGACAGCGGCCAATGCAATCCAGCCACCCATGGCATGCACCACCACAGAACCCGCGAAGTCATGAAAACCTGCGCCAAAGCTGGCTTTCAGCCAGTCTTGAAAACCGAAATGGTTATTCCAGGCAATGCCTTCAAAAAACGGGTAAACAAACCCGACAATCAGGAAGGTTGCGGCCATTTGCGGGTTAAATTTGGCACGCTCGGCAATGCCGCCGGACACGATGGCCGGAATCGCAGCCGCAAATGTGAGCAGGAAAAAGAATTTCACCAGGTCGTAGCCACTTTTCGCTGCGAGGACATCCGCGCCGCTAAAAAAGTTGATGCCATAGGCAATGCTGTAACCAATGAAAAAATAGGCAATGGTAGACACACAAAAATCCACCATGATTTTGACCAGGGCATTGACCTGATTTTTTTGACGCACGGTGCCGACTTCCAAAAAGGCAAACCCGGCATGCATTGCCAGCACCATGATGGCTCCCAGCAATACAAACAAGACGTCATTCGCTGACACTAATGCTTCCATTTCGCTCTCCAACTATCGTTTTATATACATGGGCGTTTGCCTTGCAGGCACGCCTTATTTTTTATGCGCATGGGGAAAGCAAATATCAGACCATTTATATGTGGTTGATTTTAAAGGAAGTGCATTTTAGGCTATCGCCAAAATGCACCAAAAACGAACACACTAAAGTGCATTGCACATTTTAAGTGCATTTTTACATAATTTCAGGTGGTTGCAGTTGTTTGAGCATTTCCACTGCATCAGGATGCGCTGCCCAAAAATAGTAAAACTCACGCACGGCGTTTAAAAACAGGTGGCGGGTATTTTTGAGGTTAAATAAAGGTAAGGTCGCATCGGCGGTGATGCGGAAAGCATTTTTCTCTGTCATCGGTGCTTCACGCAAACGCAGTAACATCAGTTTTGCCATGCGTGTGCGCAGCTCAATGTCCATCTCCTGCTTATGCTCCATGGACTTAAGCGCTTTGACATAACCGTTGAGCGCCCATAGCTCTGAGGTTTCAAACTTCTCAGACTGCAAGGCTGGCCAGACGGACTGCAAGTCGATGACGGCCGGTTGCCAACTGATGGGGTGCAACTCAAAACCAACCGTGTCTGCATACTGCATGACAGCTTTGACATCGCCACGCCAAAACGGGTAGAACTCGCGGATAATGGTGAGCAACTCAGGCCAGCGTGGTGCCGGTTTATCGGCCAGGCAATCGTCAACCGCCTGGCGGTAAGCGGTGCTGGTACACTCCAGGTCTGCCAGTAGGGGGCTTAACTCTGCCAGCAAGGCATCGCGCTGCGCCATAATGGCGTCATCCGCCCCCTTACCATGCAATAAATTATAATAAGCTTGAATAGCGTCTGCTTCGCGACTTGAACTCATAACAGGCTGCACTGATATTAGGAATATGAACTTGAAACATCATACACTGAAACATATGATCGCTTTACGGGAGAACAACAATGGCTGAATGGGCTTTATTAGCCATTTTAATTGCTGGCGCATGGTTTTGGATGGACTCTGTCGCCAAACGCGAAGCGGCCTTAAAGATAGGCCGTCAACTGGCAGAGCGTTGCCAGTTGCAGTTTTTAGATGAAACTGTCGCCTGCTCGCGCGTCGGCTTTGCTCGCGACGGCAATGGCCGCATGCAACTGCAGCGCACTTATACTTTTGACGTCTCCAGCCAGGGCGTGGAGCGCATGGCCTGTCATTTGCAACTACGCGGCGCGCAACTGGTGGCTTGGCATATTCCGCCCTACGCAGCACAATAACACTCCCTCAACATATGGTCGTCGGCCGCTTTGCTCCCTCACCCACCGGGCCCTTGCATTTTGGCTCACTGGTCGCTGCGGTCGCCAGTTATTGCGATGCAAAAAATCGTGGCGGACAATGGCTATTGCGCATTGAAGACGTGGATCAAACCCGATATGTTGCGGGCGCCAGCGAAGAGATTATTAATACCCTGCAACGCTACGGCTTTGTGTGGGATGGCGACATTGTTTACCAAAGCCAGCGCAGTACACACTACCAAACCGCCTTGGAGCAACTGCACCAGCGTGGCCTGGCCTACCCCTGCACCTGCTCACGCAAAGAGATTGCCGATTCCAGCACACTGCTCGGCATAGAAGGCGCCATTTACCCGGGCACCTGTTTGCAACATGCCACCAAACCTGGCGCCGCAACTGCCTGGCGCATCAAAACAGACACGCAAACCATTGCCTTTGCAGACCAGATTCAAGGCCAGCAGCAACACCAGATGGCCAGCGACATTGGTGACTTCGTCGTGAAACGCGCCGATGGGCTGTTCAGTTATCAATTAGCCGTAGTGGCAGATGACGCATTGCAAGGCGTGACACATGTGGTGCGCGGGGCTGACTTGCTCAACTCCACCACGCGGCAAATTTACCTGCAACAGTTACTGGGCTACCCAACGCCGGTTTACGCCCACATTCCGTTGGTACTCAATGCCGACGGCCAAAAACTAAGCAAACAGACATTGGCCACTGCATTACCAGACGATAATGTCGTCGCGACACTGGTCGCAGCCCTCACTTTTCTGCAACAACGATTACCGGATAATGCCCTGTCATTGCCACTGGCAAACTTGTGGCAATGGGCCATCGCCCACTGGCAACTGCCGAAAGTTACCAGCGATTAACAATTAGGGCGTCATCCAAATGGTAAAATAGCGGTATGAACCAAGATCGCAACCAAGACCAATTACACCCGTTTATTTTTGAGCAGTCTGCCGTGCGTGGCAACTGTGTCCAATTAGACCAAAGCCTGTCGACCGCGCTTGAGCACCAGACATTGCCACCGGCCTTGAAAAAAGCCATCGGCGAGTTTACCGCCGCCAGCGTGCTGCTGACCGCCACCCTCAAAATGCAAGGCAAGCTGATTTTGCAATTGCAAAGCCAGGGCGCATTGCAATTACTGGTGGTGGAATGCACGTCCGGGTTGAATATCCGCGCCACAGCCAAAGTCAGCGGCGAATTGCATGGCGACCACCTCACGGCCTGGCTCAAACAAGGACAATTAGTGATTACCTTAATGCCAGAAGAAGGCGAGCCCTATCAGGGCATTGTGCCGCTAGAAGGCGACAGCATTGCCAGCATGCTGGAAAACTACATGTTGCGCTCGCAACAAATTGATACGCGTTTGTGGCTAGCCTCAGATGGTGAACGCGCCTCAGGCTTGCTACTGCAAAAGTTGCCGCAACAACAAGAAAGTGACCTGGATTGCTGGAACCGCGTGCAACACCTGGCAGGCACCGTCACCGATCAGGAATTGTTAAACCTGGACACCGTCACGCTGCTGCAACGCCTGTTTGTAGAAGAAGATGTGCGCTTGTTCAGTGGCCGTGAAGTGCAGGCCTTTTGCAGTTGCTCACAAACCAGCGTCACCAATATGCTGCAAATGCTGGGCATGGCCGAAGTACGCAGCATCATTGAAGAACAAGGCAGCGTGCAGATTCAATGTGACTTCTGCAACAAGCACTATGTGGTCGACGAGCAGGAAGCGCTGGCCTTATTTGACGAAGACGATGACCACGAGGTCACGCACTAAAAACAGTTAATCCGCCAGCAAGCGTTGGCGCTGACACTCAAACAGCGCCACCGCCGTGGCCGCCGCGGCATTCAGTGACTCCAGCGCCAATGTCCCCTGATGCGCCATCGGGATGGTAATACAGGTGCTCACGGCAGATTGCAAGGCGGCTGAAATTCCCGCGCCTTCATTGCCCACAGCAAACAGCACCGGCTCACGCAAGGCTTGCTGATACAAGCTGTCACCCTGCATGGTCAGCGCCAGGGTTTTACCGGCAAACGCATCAACGACTTCTACCGCATCAACCCCTTCCACCACCGGCAACACAAACTGCGCGCCCTGCCCGCCACGCAACGCCTTGGGCGACCAGGCATCAGTACAGCCCTTGCTCAAATAAGCCACCTGCACCCCGGCCGCCGCCGCCGTGCGTAACATACTGCCCAAATTACCCGGGTCTTGGATATCCTCAATCAGCAAGGCAAAATCCACGCTCTCAGGTAAAGCTGGCTCAGGAATATCCACCAGTGCCATCACGCCACTGCTAGACGCCACCGGCGCCAGTTCGGCAAACATCAAGGTCGGCAGCAACATGGTATCCACATCAGACAACCGCTGAATCAACCCAGTCGCCTCTACCGTGCTATGCCCTTCCGGGATAATCAGCAAACGCGGCTCGCCATAGGTTTGGCAATACGCCTCGATTAAATGCACGCCCTCGAGCAACGTTGACGCTGTTTTTTTACGCTCGCGCGACTGATCGAGCAGTTTGCGTAGCTGTTTAAAAACGGGATTATCGCGAGAGGTGATGTGTTTGAAAGCCATGAGTGGGATTATACGTGAATTGGTTAGGTCGCTGATTTGGGATTGGCTGGAAAAAGGATTCTTTTGTATTTTGGATGATGAATTTAGGCTAGGTTCTTTTTCGCCCTTAGGCGAGTTACTTTTCTTTGCTTGCACAAAGAATAAGTAACCAAAAGAAATGCACCCCAGCTTCCGCTTGTATCCTGTGCTACTCGGCTTGCCGGGCATCCATCGAAACTCGCCCTGACAAGCCACACAGAACGTGGCTTGTTGCGGAACTCGGACAGTCGATGGCCGAAAACTCCCGTCAACCCTGCGTTGCTCGGCGCGGCAGATGGGGACCCCGAAACCCAGATGAACACCACCATTAGTGCTCTTAACAAACCAATCTGGTTTTTTAACCGTTCAAGCTTCTATGCTGTAAGTTTGGCGAGATAAGTCCCATCCCATCACGCTGAGTAGCGGAGACAAAATAAGAGTAGAGGGAGCGACTGTCCGAATCCCGCAGCAGCTCACGTTTTGTGTGAGCTGCCAGGTTGAGTTTCGTGACCGGCTTATTTTGTTGAGCAACGCAAGGGAGCCTTTAGGCCGTGATGGCTGGGTGCCCTCCTCTTTGGTTACTTTCTGAGGGGCAAGCATCAGAAAGTGACTCGCCGAAAGGGCGAAAAGGATTCTGACAACCCAATCCACACGCTCCCTAACATGCCAACCAATCCAAGAATCACTTTCTAGTACATCAAAAAACCAGTCACCCCAAAGCCCCCTCCCAATTCACGTATAATCCCATCATGGCAAAAACATTAGATCTAGAACGTATCCTGCATCGCCAGGGTTTTGGCACACGCAAGATGTGCCGCATTTTAATCATCAACGAAGAAGTCACCGTCAACGGTGAAATATGCGATGACCCGGACGCCAAATTTGCCCTGGACGACACACTTCACTTCACCGTGAGTGGCGAAGCCTGGCAATATCGCGAACATAGTTATCTACTAATGCACAAACCTGCGCATTATGAATGCACGCACAAAACCCAGTTCCACCCAACCATTTATACCTTGCTGCCCGAGCCGCTGGTGGAACGCGGCATTCAATGTATAGGCCGCCTGGACGAAGATACGACAGGTTTGATTTTACTGTCGGATGATGGACAGTTTATCCATAAAGTCAGCTCGCCCAAGCACCACGTGCCCAAGGTATATGAGGTGACTTGCAAACACGCCTTGAGTGCGGCTGACCTTGAGCATTTGCTGACCGGCGTTAAACTGATTGACGAAGAGGAAACCATTGCGGCACTGGCGGTGACCAGCGTGTCGGCAACGGTGATCCACATGACGCTGGCGGAAGGAAAATACCACCAGGTCAAACGCATGATTGCTGCAATTGGCAACCGTGTTGATGCGTTGAAACGCATTCAAATTGGCCAACTAACCCTGCCTGACTCATTGGCGGCAGGCGAATGGCGCTGGCTGACGGCTGAAGATTTAATTGCTGTCCAGTCTTAATGTGCGCCTTGTAATCACATCACTCACAAGGAAATTCTATGACGTGGCTAACCCTGGTAATTGCTGGCTTGTTTGAAACGGCCTGGGCCATAGGCTTGAAATATACGGATGGATTCACCCGCTTCTGGCCATCATTCTGGACCATTCTGGCCATGGTGATCAGCGTCTGGTTATTGGGTCTGTGCGTCAAGTCTTTGCCCGTAGGCACAGCTTATGCCGTGTGGGTGGGCATAGGCGCCGTTGGTACGGTAATTGGCGGAATCTGGCTGTTTAATGAACCGGTTTCTGCACTACGCATCATCAGTTTGTGCTTGATTATGGCAGGAATTATCGGACTTAAACTCGCCACCTCGCAGACTTAATCACGCGGCCTTCAAGCAAAGACCGTCAAAACAGACGGGGGAAACAAGTGTATTTTTTTGTATCCGCACGCAAAAAAGCGGTATGATCATGACACCATCGTTTGACTGGAGCGAGTATTTTGCAACCTCCCGCCATCCCGGCCAATGAAATAGAGCGCCTGCATGTATTACATGCACTGGCTATTCTCGACACCCAGGCAGAAGAACGTTTTGACCGCCTGACCAGGATTGCAACGCGCATGTTCGATGTGCCGATTGCGCTGGTCAGCCTAGTGGATACCAACCGCCAGTGGTTCAAGTCGTGCATGGGTTTGCCTGTACTGGAAACGCCCAGAGACATTTCCTTTTGCGGTCATGCCATTTTGGGCAATGACACTTTTGTCATCAATGATGCCTCAAAAGACCCGCGTTTTCTGGACAATCCCCTGGTGACGGCTGCACCGCATATCCGCTTTTATGCAGGCAGGCCGATACGCACGATGCGTGGCTTTAAAATTGGCACCTTATGCCTGATAGACTCCAAGCCACGCGTCTTTGACGCCGAGGATCTCGCGGACCTGAACGATCTGGCCGTGATGGTGGAAAATGAGCTGGCTGCGATTGAAATGGCAACCATGGATGAACTGACCGATTTAAGTAATCGGCGTGGATTCATCATGCTCACTGAGAAATACCTGAACTACTTCACCCGCCACCACGTGTTTGCCACGCTGGTCTTTCTGGACTTGAACGGATTTAAACCGATTAATGACACTTATGGTCATGACGAAGGCGACCGGGCCTTGCAGGCTTTTGGCAAGGGATTGAAACTGGTGGGCCGCAGCTCAGATATTTTTGCCCGGCTGGGTGGAGACGAGTTTGTCATATTGCTAGCGAATGCCCGCCAGCACGAAGCACACATTTATGTAGACCGCTTAACGACGTACCTGGATACGGTCAGACAGCAGCAACGTCAACCATACCAACTCTCGTTTGCGCAAGGCATCGTCGAGTTCGACCCACAACTGCCAAAATCCGTTGAGCAACTGCTGGTGGAAGGCGATGCACTGATGTATCAACGCAAAAAATCTACCGCGTTGTTACACCAGCCTCACCCCGCCATTAAATGACTTGAATGGACGGGGACCAGCTTAACTACCCAGCAATTTTTGCGCTTTGGCCGTGGCGTTATTGGCCGAACGTTTTTTAGCGCTGACCGCATGGTGATTTTTTCCGGACCCGGCCTGTTGTGCCACACAGGCACCACCGGCACTGCCCAGACCAGCGCCGATCACGGCCAGTAATCGGCCGCCACCCAAGCCGCGGCCGAGAATCGCGCCGCCGGCACCGCCGACCGCCCCACCCAGCATGGTATGAGGCTGCGTCTTGCCACCATTGGCAACCACGCTACCAACGGCGCCACCGACTGCCCCGCCCAATATCTCACCGGCTGGGCCCAGCATGACTGCACCAATCGCTGAACCAGCCAGGCCACCGACGCCACTGGCACCGACGGCCTGATTGTTGCAACTTTGCGCCTGCGCAACATGACTCAGGCATAACAGGCTGACAGATAATCTCCAGATTCTCATACAGATCCTCCAGGCTAAATGCCCATGCGTGATGATTGGGAGTTAATCATGATCATGATGACCACGGCCATGATGGTGGCCATGTTTTTTACCTTTTTTACCACGGTAACTTCTCTGGTATGGATCAGGTTCGTCAATCACTTTACCAACCACTGCGCCGCCAGCACCACCTACTCCTGCGCCAACCACCGCACCAGTCGTGGTTCCGCTCACCTTACGACCAACAATCGCACCGGTTGCGCCGCCAGCGGCACCACCCAAAATAGCGCCTGTACGACCTGAACGGCCAGTCGTCGCCGCACCTCCCAGGCCACCACCTACAGCGCCACCAATCACTTCACCCGTGCTGCCACCGAGTACGCTACCTACCGCAGTGCCTGCAGCGGCGCCTACGCCACCGCCCAACCCGGTTTCCAGATTATCCGCCATGGCGGTTGTCGATAACAATGCCAATACACCCCATACCTTGCACATATTTAAAAATTTCATATCTTCCCTTGTCTGAATAACTACTTGCTTGAATGTTGCCTTGATTAATTTTATCGTTTGAATTTATGTTATTTTAAACTGTCCTCTCAGACAGCATTGCTTTTAATATCTTGTTTTTTAATATTCCCAACCGACTCACTGACATGATGCCAGCTACCCGTTTATCACTGCTGCTTTGCCCTTTGCTTGCGCTGACCTTAACCGCCTGCTCAGCCCCTTTACCACCACAAGCAGCACAGGCCGTTGTAAAACGTTTTGACCCGACCCAATATGTGGGCACCTGGTATGAAATCGCCAGATTGGACAACACATTTGAAAAGGGGCTGGAACAGGTGACTGCCAACTACAGCATTGAGCCGGATGGCACACTCAAAGTGGTTAACCGTGGATTTAGTCCAGAGAAAAACGACTGGAGCGAAGCCATAGGCAAAGCCAAGTTTGTCGATCCGGCCAATGCAGATGGCAGCCGTACTGGCCGCCTCAAGGTATCGTTCTTCGGGCCGTTTTATGGCGATTACAACATTCTCGAAGTAGACCAGCCTTATTACAACTATGCCCTGGTAAGCAGTGGTCGTGACTACTTATGGATACTGTCACGCACACCGCAACTCACCTACCCCATCAAACAGCACCTGATGGCCAAAGCCAAAGAGCTGGGATTTGCCACTGACCAGTTATTGTTCATCCGCCAGTCCAACCAGGTTGAGTACGAATCCGGTCGACATGTGATGCCCCAGCATCACTAACTCCTGCCGCGTCAATCCACTGGAGATCAACGCGCGGGAGGGCTGCCCCTCCCGCTCTGTTCATTGCGCGTCTATCTGTTTGCTTTCTGGCTGCTCACTTTCAGGCCCGGCCGCGGGCGCATCCATCACAGGATCCAACCCTGCTGGCACAGGCGCTGGCACGACTTCACCCGTGCTATAGCGCAATGCGCCTAATACCGCATACACGCCATCGGCCTGCTTGGCCAGTTTGGTGACCGTTTCCACATCCTGCTTGGAGGCCACTTCACCGCTCAACTGCACTACACCTTGCGCATCGGCATCGACCTGAATATTGGACACATCCACACCATTGGTTTGCAAGGTGTTTTTCACATTATCAACCACGGTGTCGCTAGGCAGAAAATTGTACATAGGCTCAGCTTTGGCTAGCACACCCGCAGCCAGTGCATTGGCACTACCGCCCATTAATAATGCAATCATCGTACTCATTGCCAGATATCGGTTCATCTTATTCATGATGTTTCCTTTCTGTTGCATAAGGTGGCGAGTTGTTCAAGTTGTACAGAGGATGAATCAGTCAACACATGAAAGAACAACCCGCCGCAAGAAAAAAGCAAGCTACGCACTTGGGAGAGGATATGTAGCTTGCGAGGGGGTGTTTATTAGCCTTTTACCACGATAGCGTTTTTCACAGATTTCACGCCTTCAACGCTGGCCACCAGTTGCTCGGCCTTGGTTTTAAGGGCTGAGTCAGCAACAAAACCGCTAATCAGCACTTCACCTTTGTGCGTTTCGACACTGATTTTGAGCGACTTCAAAGATTCTTCTTCCAGCAAGCGCGCTTTCACTTTAGTGGTAATCCAGCTATCTGACATCGCGCCTTTAATCGCTTTTTGACCAGTCTGTGTTTTGAGCTCTGCATATTCTTCGTAGCTCAAACTACCATCCTTATCATGGTCATAGGCTTTAAAATCTGGTTGCTTAACCCCTTTGTCCTGCTGCACTTCAGACCAGGTAAGTGAGTTATTGGCATTCTTGTCCAGGGTATTAAACTCTTCCAGGTAAGGTTTTTCACCATTCTGGACTTCCTGTAGATCGAATGCGAAAGCATTGAGTGTGATGGTTGTCGCCAACAGGCCGCCAAAGATTGTTGCTTGTGTGTATTTTGACATTAACATGAGCGTCTCCTTTTTCACGCGTTACACAAAACAGTTCTGCTGTCTTGTGTTGCCATATTAATCAGCCACGTGTGTCAGGTCAGTCGTCCAACGACTGAATGTCATGTCAGAATAGGCCTACATTGAGGCTGGGCTGCACTTAGGCAGCTGCAGGATCACTCTTGAGATAAGGCAAAAGCACACGCGTGCTGGCGCCTTGTTGCGGGGCGCTGGAGATTTCATAATGCCCGCCAATCGACTCCACACGGTTACACATGCCGCTGATACCATGCGTGCTATTGGTGAGTTTTTCCGGGTCAAAGCCGATGCCGTTATCGACAATCTCCAATTTGATATGCTGCTCGTCATGCATTAAATGCACAGAGACTTCAGTTGCCTTGGCATATTTGCTGCAGTTATTCAAACTCTCCTGCACCAACCGATAGACAATCAGGCTCACCGTCTCGTTAATCGCCATTTCCTGCTCAGGCATGATGATATCCATTTGCCACTGGTTACGTACCCTCGCCTCGTCAATCAGGTTCTGCAACGAAGCAATCAGGCCAAAACTCTTGATCATGGCCGGATGCAGGTTTTGTACGATTTCACGTTTAAAGTTAATACTACGATCGAGATACTGATTGGTTTTCTTCAGTTTTTCAGTCACTTGCGGTAACTGATCCTTCAAATGCTTGATGGCCCACGAAATATCCATCTTGATCGCCGTCAGCAAAGAGCCCAGTTCGTCATGCAACTCGCGGGATAATTGATAGCGCTCATGCTCAATATTGGTTTGTGCCTGCAACGCCTGGCCCTGCACCGTCGTGGTCAGGCGCTGGATATTGCGTTCATACTCGGCGTTCTCATCGGTGAGGCGTACATATAAATTGGCCTTTTCCGCCAGCTCGCGTAACAAGCGGCGAATCACCAGCACCACCAATGAGACAAAAATCAGCGGGCAAGCCATGACAAACCAGCGCATCAGTTTGCGCGTGGTATCCCGCGTATCGGCCACTTCGTCACGGTAATCCAGCACCAGCTTTTCAAACTGGCGGGACAAGACTTCAATATTCCGGCTTTCCTTGACCCCTGAATCCAGCTTGACGACCGCCAATGCTTTATCAAACTGGCGTTTTTTGGCGAAATCAATGGTCACATTCATTTCGGCGGATTTTTTGACAATACTGTTCACCAGCTCGCTCATGGTGTTTTGTATCACCGGATGCTTGACCAGGTTGGTATGGTTGAGCAACTTATTAATATTGCGTAAATGCTGGCCCATTTGCTTGGTGGCATCATCATACGGCTGGAAATAATGTTCCGAGCGTGTCAGCAGGTAACCGCGCTGCGCACTTTCAGCGATGGCCAGGTCAGACTGGGTTTTCGAAGTTTCGAACAGCAACTGGTCTAGCATGGCTAACACATCGGTTTTTTCACGCGTGGTGACGATAAAACGGTCATTCACCACCAGCATGGCCGCTGCCAGCATCAGGCTCACCGTGAGCAAAGCCACCGTGTTACCGCCAAAGGTATCACTGATTTTCTCCAGTCGATCAAGCAGGGCGATAAGGGTGGTTCTGACTTTTTGCATGGCGGTTGAGTGAAAAGATTGAAAAATCAGGCAATCCGGCGTAACGTTTTTTGCATGCATTGTTCACAATGCATCAGTCGCATCATAGCGGTGTTGCGAGTTAACAGCAACGTAAAGATGTGTTGACGCACCAATTTATGTACTGTCAGAGAATTCTGACTTTGATATCGGTGGCTGGCCGATAGGGAGATGACAGGCCTGTTGGGTAAGATAGCCACATGTTGAAAACACTTTTCGTTTAATCAACTGTCCAATCAGTCATCACGGTTTATTTGTGATTCTGAAGACGACACTGTAAATAGGTATTTAAACCACGATTTAAAAAAGGAGTTTCAAAATGTTTAATTTTTCAAAAGACAATGTTGAGAACACGACCGATCGTTTGGCCAAACACTCTGACCAGGCCATTGAGCAAATCGCTGCGCAGGTAAAATCAACTGCCAATGAGTTGCTGGATGCCGTCAATGACACCGCAGACAATACACAGGACAAGGCAAAGGAACTGATTCATACCTTGAAAAGCAATATTGACCGCTTAACCAATGAAGAAAATGCCGCGGCACTGGCCTCTAACTTGAGTTCAAAAGCGAGCCGTGTCAAAGAGCAGGTGCAGCGCGAAGTCAGCGACACTTATCACTCCATCAAAGACAAGACCGCAGATACCGTGCAGGAGCATCCATTGGGCACCGTGCTGGTAGCCGCTGGTGTCGGTTTGCTGATAGGATACCTGTTGGGCACCAAACGTCGTGAATAAGCAAGGAAAGCTATGTGGGTAAACCTCTTGAAATTTGCCGCTGTTTTGTTTTTAAATCGCAAAGTGAGCGCATTGAAAGGTAGTTTTTTCAATCTGCGTCATCACGTGGCCGATTACACGGAAGATCGTGCGCAACAATTAAAACAGGACTTTCTCGAGGAAACTGAACGCTTAGCCACCAGCATGGTAGGCATGCTGGTGGTGTTTAGCATGTTCATTTTCACCGGTTTACTTGGCTTGATGTGGCTGTTTTCCCTCTTGTGGGAGCATCCACACCGCTCCTTGATTCTTGGCCTGGCCATGCTGGTGCCAACCATTATCGGTACGATTGCTTTTATTTCCGTACGTGCCATCTGGCACAAAAAACCGCTGTTTGCAGACTCCCTGGCCATGATTAGCCAGGACTGGCGGTTGTTTAGAAAAGAAATGGCACCCGCAGAACAAACAGACGCGGCTGCCGCGCCAGACAATGATGGCGCAAAACCTGCAAATTAAACCCTTAACCCTGACTAATAAGTTTAAGAGAACCGCATGAAAAGAATTCTTTTGGTAGATGATCACAGCATTGTACGTGATGGTTTACGTAACCTGATCGAGCTGGAAACGGATCTGCAAGTGACGGGGGAAGCCTCATCCGGGGCAGAAGCGATCCAGTTGGTACGCAAAAACGAATATGATGCCATGGTGCTCGATATTTCCATGCCGGACAAAAACGGGGTGGATACCCTGCATGAATTGAAACATGTGGCCCCCAACCTACCCGTGCTGGTACTGAGTGGTTATGCAGAGGATCAATATGCCTTGAATTTAATGCGTAATGGTTGCAAGGGCTATTTAACCAAAAATGCAGACTCGGATGAGATTATCCTGGCGATTCGCACCGTCTCTGCCGGCAAGCGCTACATTTCCGCTGAACTGGCCGAGCTGATGACCAACGAACTCAGCCACCCCTCAGAGAAGCAATTGCACGAGACCTTGTCTGACCGTGAGTTCCAGGTCTTCGTTAAACTGGCCACCGGCCAAACGCCAACCGCGATTGCAGATGAATTATTTATCAGTATTAAAACGGTAAGCACTTACCGTAGCCGCATCCTGGAAAAAATGGCCATGAAATCGAATGCTGACTTGACCTACTATGCCATCAAATACGGTTTGCTTAATTAAGCCGATACGATTGAACGCATGAATATAACCGCCAAGCAGCCTGTGTTAACCCTTTATTGGACATCAGTCACTGGTTAAACCGTCATGTATAGATTATTGTTAGTTGAAGATTCCGCACTGATTCGTGATGTCATCGTCGAGATGTTGCATGACTGTGACCAACTGGATGTCAGGGATATCGCCACCACCAGTGACGAAGCCATTGATTTGCTCAATGCAAGGCAATACGACATGATCGTGCTAGACATTGAGTTAGCCAAAGGCACGGGCTTTGATGTGGTGCGCCACACCCGCCAGCAGGGCTATCCGTTTAAAGCCCCTGACATCGTTATGCTGACCAACCACGGCAATAGCTATTACCGCAACCTGGCGCATAACATGGGCGTTGAGTACTTTTTTGACAAGTCCCTGCAATTTGATGAGTGCATGGATGTGATCCAGCAACATGCAAATGCGTTGAACTAACCCTCATCTCCTCTCGCAAACCGACATGACCATCGCTACCTGGGAATTACTGAGCTACATCGTCACCGTCGTCGGTTTGCCACTCGCCATTCTCACCTTTGTGCTGGAACAGCGTAAAGAACGTGAAAATGAAGATGAAGAAGTCTACCAATTGCTGGCAGATAACTATACTGACTTCCTTAAACTGGTCATGGCCTATCCTGACCTGCAATTACGCTCACAAAGAGACCCCATGCCCATGACGGCAGACCAGGAAGAGCGCAAACTGGTGCTATTTGAAATCCTGATTTCACTGTTTGAACGCGCCTATTTGCTCACTTATGACCCCGACATGCGCGGCAAGCGCCTGCGGCGCTGGATGTCCTGGGAGGACTATATGCGCGAGTGGTGCCTGCGTGAAGATTTCCGCCAGCATTTACCGCGGTTACTGGTTGGTGAAGATGCAGATTTCGTCGCGCACATTACGCGTATTGCACAAGAGGCCAGCCCTCACCGTACGTAAAGCCGCGTGGGATTGCAACTGCCTTATTTCTTCAACGATGTGAGTTTAAACCCGGCTTGTTTAAACGCTTGCAACAAGCCATTCTGCCCGGCCAGATGCGCTGCGCCAACGGCAATAAATACCGGGCGCTGCCTGGCCTGGTCGATACTGCGTGCGGCCATCACCACATTGCGCTCATCCAGCAACTTCACCCGCATACGCTGCCACAATGCCGCAGGCAAGATGCCGCGTGTCATGGCGTCATCCATATTGGCCACCTGGTCGGCATCTCCAGCCAAGTAAGCCTTCATCAACCGTTCAAAATCACTCTCCTTTTGCTTCTGGCTACGTTTGAGCACCGCACGTAACATCAACAATTGCTCGTCCAGCGTCATGCCATCCATGACGCCAAAATGCTCTTGTGCACTTTCCAGGCCCAACACCTGTTTATCCAGTTCTTCCGCCTTGGCTTTGAGTAAAAAGTCCTGCGCGAACGGTGTTTGTGGCTTGGGCAGGTCAAACATCACCGCCAGCAACCACGGCTTCATGTTGAGGACCCGCTCCATCGGGATCACATGCATTTCGGCCAGACTGGCGACTTTATCCAGCTCAGCTTCTGACAAGTATTGTTTCAGGCTACCCTGTGGCAATTGCAACAAAGATGCTGGTGGTGCATCTGCTACTTCGAGCATAAACGCATCCACCTGTTTAAGCGCCTGCAACACCGCAGGGGAGAAATCCGTGACACGATTGTCGTCTGTGTGCATGGTCCCAAACAGGTAACTCACCTGCCCGGCTGGGGACTCGAGCTGCCAGAACAAGCTTTTTTCGGCAGCACAGGCCTGCTGGCCCAGCCATAAAAACACCGTGGCACTCAGCCATAGCCCGCGCGTCAGGCACTTCATCGCTTTATTCATCCACATCAGCCACCACTCCTAATTACCTATCAGCCGACATCCTCTCATAAATTACAACGCCCATGCCAATTTCACCTATCGTCGATACATGCCATCGACCAGGTGTTGTCACTTATTTGATACGGAGATACCATGTGTTAAATAATATCAACAAGATGCTCAGGGAGATTGCCATGCACCCGACCGACCAGGCAGCAGAAACCGACCCGCATAAAACGCATTCTTTTGAAGCCGTGCTGGATGCGGAAATGCGGGGCATGGCACATTTGCGCCAGGACATTCATCGTGAAAACCTGATTGGCCTGGCCTTTTCTGGTGGGGGCATCCGCAGTGCCACGCTCAACCTCGGTATCCTGCAGGGCCTGGCAAAAAAAGGCCTGCTCAACAAATTCGACTATCTTTCAACCGTCTCTGGCGGTGGATATATTGGCGCCTGGTTTTCCAGCCTGATCAAACACAGTAATCATGTCAATACTGTACAGGCCGAACTGGTGTTATCCACACAGCCGCAAAGTCCCGTCGCGCGCCAGCTCACTGCCACTGAAAAAGCGATTCTCTGGTTACGCAGTTATAGCAACTACCTGACACCCAAAACCGGTTTATTCACGGGCGACACCCTGGCTGCCCTCGCACAATGGATGGCTAATACGCTGCTCAACCAGGTGCTGCTACTCTGCGTGCTCATCGTCTTGATGATGTCTGTGATCTTTTTCAGCCACTCAGACATACAGGGCACCTTGCTACCCGCATTCACACTGGATAGCGAGCTGTTACGACAACTGTTTGCAAATACCGCACAAACGGTCACGGGTAAAACAGGCATCGTCCTGGCATTAATCAGCCTGGCCAGCTCATTCTACTTCAGTCGCCGCAACTGCCTCGGCAGCGCCCACGCACTTTACCCGGTGGCGGCATTTCTGTGTGGGGTGGTAGGATTTAGCCTGCTGCTGTGGGCCATTCCACCATCCAGCTGGCAACAGCTATTCACCACGTATGCGGTCGATGACGAGGCAAATCATATCCAGCCAAACTACTGGATAGGCTTGGGCGTGCCGGTGATTTCACTCCTGATTTCTGCCGGGCTGGTCGCCATCATGGGTCTCAGTGGACGCCTGTTAGACGTCAGTACGCGTGAATGGTGGCATCGTATCGGCGGCATTAATATTGGGTTTTGTGTCATCTGGCTGGCGCTGTTCGCTTGCGCACTTTATATTCCGGTGCTGATTCATCACTGGCTGGGCAGTCTGGGGACCACGGAAAAAAGCCTGACCGGCGTTGGCTCATGGTTACTGGCTTTTTTCACCGCCAGACTAGGTAAAAGCCGCACGACAGGAGCGGAGCCACCCAACAGCCTGAAAGGCAAATTCACCACAGCCCTGCCCTATATCGTGGTGGCACTCATCCTGCTGGTCTCTGGCTACCTGAGTTTCAGCTTGTATCTTTCGCCGCATCGCGGCCTGTGGTTTGCGGCTGCTTTGTTGATCGTCGTGCTCGGCAGCTGGCGCATTGATATCAACGTGTTTTCATTGCACAATTTTTACCGTAACCGCCTGACGCGCTGCTATCTGGGTGCCACCAACAATCACCGTAAACCCAACAGTTTTACCGGCTTTGATAATAATGATGATGTCGCCATGTCCTCGTTGCGCGGACAACGGCCTACGCATATTGTGAATACCGCTGTCAACATCAGCGATGGCTCACAACTGGCCTGGCAACAGCGTCAGGCGGCTTCGTTTATGTTTAGCCCTTATTACTGCGGTTTTAAATTACCCGATAACGAAGTCTGGTATGACACCTATCACTATACTGGCGAAGGCGGCCCGGAACTGGGTAGCTTGGTATCCACCAGCGGGGCAGCAGCCAGCCCTAATATGGGTTATCACACCAATCCGGTCATGGGCTTTATCATGACTATTTTCAATGCGCGTCTTGGGCGCTGGTTTGGCAATCCCTTGCATGAGAATTACTTTAACAGGCTGCTGATGCGATTTAACTGCAAACTGCGGCTGCGCAACCCGCCACAACGGCAATCACCCTTCTGGAACCTGTTTTACCTGATCAAAGAGTTAATCACCAACACCGGTTCGACCTCTGGCTATTTATACTTGTCCGACGGTGGCCACTTTGAAAACCTGGGTATTTATGAACTGGTACGCAGGCGGTGCAAACTGATCGTTGCTGTCGATGCCGGGGCTGATGGCTGCTATGAATTTGAAGACCTGGGTAATGCGATCCGTAAATGCAAAGTGGATTTCGGCATCACCATCAGGCTAGATATCAATCCATTATTGCCGGTCAATGATTGCAAATATGGCTTGTTTAAATGCGGCTCACAGCACTTTGCGATTGGCAGCATTGACTACCTGGGCGATGGCGATCCGGCACATATGGGCTACCTGGTGTATA
This sequence comes from Methylophilus sp. QUAN, assembly GCF_015354445.1. Lineage (GTDB taxonomy): Bacteria > Pseudomonadota > Gammaproteobacteria > Burkholderiales > Methylophilaceae > Methylophilus. The sequence goes on along the minus strand of NZ_JADKYT010000002.1, from coordinate 100,721 downwards.
TCAAAAGCTCGCTGACGGGCGATGAGCCCAGCGACCTGATTAATTTCAAATTGCAGGAACCGAGCTTTCCGCACCACAGTACGGTAGACCAGTTTTTCAGTGAATCGCAGTTTGAGAGTTATCGCAGACTGGGCGAACATATTGCACAAAACCTTAAACTGCCAGCCAGTCATCCGGATAAAATAGTGGCCGAGCAGATACAAACGCTATTACCAGGCCTGCTGGATACTGCGACTTAAGCCATATCAACATACGGAGCACGCATGTCATTACACAATATTGTATTAGGGCCCTTGCTGGGGCTGGAAGGTGAGCACGAAAAAGCCACCATTTACAGTGTTTGCTTTCTCTCAGAAAACGACGTCAGCGCCGCTACCCTTGCTTATCGCATCGCCAAGCAAAGCTTGCGTAGCGAATTCACCCTGATCAGCAGCCTGGAACGCGGCAAGTTCTGGCGCGCAGAAATCGCCATTCCAGTGACACAGCTAGACCAGGTCTGTGATTACCAGATTTTAATTGATGCGCAACCGGCCAGTTATGCACAAACGCGCAACAATCTGGTCACTGACTGGTCATTTTTCTGCCCGGCAGCCAAGCAGCAGGTACAACTGGCATTCGCGTCATGCAATGGATTTTCATCAGATAAGGTACGCACACAACATCCGGCGCCGATCGACTATCTGTGGCAACGCATGCAACAACAACAGGCCGCACATATGGCGGCTATGCCTTATACAGAGGTCGTCAATGCGCCTTATGCGGCCCTGATCATGGGCGGCGACCAGATTTATGCAGATGCCATCTTCAATGAAAAGCAGCCCTTGTATGCCTGGTCACAAAAGCCATTGAAAGATCAATTGACCGCACCAGTCTCTGACACGCTCAGGCAGCGTATCGATACGTTCTACTTCGACACGTATATCAGAAGCTGGACGCAATCGTCGGCCTTACGCTACTGCCTGGCCAGTATTCCCAGCGTCATGATGTGGGATGACCATGACATTATTGATGGTTGGGGCTCACAACCCTATCGCCTGGAAACCAGCCCGACCTACCAGGCCATGTTTGATAGTGCAAAAAAGTATTTCACGCTGTTTCAATTGCGAGGGACCAACAACCGCGCCTTGCAGCAACGCAACACGGCACCCACGCATTTTGGCATGACGCTGCGTTTTCGCGATTACGGTCTGCTGGTCATGGACAACCGCAGTCAGCGCACTTTGCACAACATTATGGGTAGTGGTAAACAAGACTTCATTCAGGGATTGGCCGACTTACAGGCAGACTGGCAAGCTGGTCAGAAGTTGCTGATACTGAGTGGCGTACCTTTTCTTTACCGGCATTTTTCTGAAAGCGATCGCAATATCCGTCTCAGCATCCAGTTTGATGCTTATGACGATATGGCGGACCACTGGCGATTCAGCACGCATTACGATGAAATGTGCAGTATTTTGCAACGCTTGCTGCAGTTTCAAGCCGCCTTGCAAGCCAACACGCCAACCAAAGTCTTTATCATTTCCGGCGATGTGCATGTGGCAGCCAGCGGTAGCTATCGTGAACAATCTGGCACGGGGAATATCGTACAACTGATTTCCTCTGGCATTGTGCACCCGCCGCCACTGAGCATGGAACAATCCGTGATCCGGCTGGCTTCCAGCGTCACACAGCCGGATATTGACCTCGGTGGTGGCTGCGTCTTATCCGCCACGCTACGCAAAGACGGGGCTGGCAATCGCTTTTTATTCCACCGCAACTATGCCTGCATGCATGAAGGCAGCGACCACAAGGTGTGGGTCAACTGGCATTATGAAACCATTGATTTCCCGCATGCGAATGACCTGGCGGTCGGAGCGCAAAAGCTGCTTGGCCTAACACTCGGTTATCAAGTGCTGGGTTTGCCTTATTAACGGCCTGCGCCAGGTTTTCTGGCTTTATGCTTGTAAGCAGGATTCTTGGTCTGGTTAAAGCCTTTAGGCATGGGTTTGGCCTGAAAACGGCTGCCATCAGATTGCACGATTTGCTGCAATACCGCAGGCTGATAAGCGGGCACCAAATGCTTTTTACCGTTGCCAATTAAATCGGCGCGACCCATCTTCTTGAGCGCTTCACGCAGCATGGGCCAGTTTTGCGGGTCATGGTAGCGGATAAACGCTTTTTGCAATTTGCGGATGGTGCCGGTTTTAGCGACCGGCACGTTTTCAGAGTCTGGCGTGACTTTGCGCAAAGGGTTTTTGCCACTGTGATACATGGCGGTTGCCATCGCCATCGGTGTCGGCGTGAACGTCTGCACCTGGTCAAGACGGAAATCATTGCGCTTGAGCCACAATGCCAGGTTAATCATATCGTCATCTGTGGTGCCAGGATGCGCAGCAATAAAGTATGGAATCAAATACTGTTTTTTGCCTGCCTCGGCACTGAATTTCTCAAACATGCGCTTGAATTCATCATAGGCGCCCATGCCCGGTTTCATCATTTTACTCAGCACGTTTTCTTCTGAGTGCTCAGGGGCAATTTTCAGGTATCCGCCCACATGATGCTGCACCAGCTCTTTAACGTATTCTGGTGATTTCACGGCGAGGTCATAACGCAGGCCTGAACCAATCAGGATTTTTTTCACGCCACGCAGGTTACGCGCCTTGCGGTAAAGCTGGATCAGCGCCGAATGGTCGGTGTTGAGGTTTTCGCACACGCCTGGATAAACACAAGACAGTTTGCGGCAGTTTTTCTCGATTTCTTCAGACTTGCAAGACAAGCGATACATATTGGCCGTTGGCCCGCCGAGGTCAGAAATCACGCCAGTGAAACCATCCACCTTGTCACGGATTTCTTCAATCTCGCGCAGAATGGAATCTTCGGAACGGCTCTGGATAATGCGGCCTTCATGCTCGGTGATCGAGCAGAAGGTACAGCCGCCAAAACAGCCTCGCATAATGTTGACTGAGAAACGGATCATTTCCCAAGCCGGGATATTGGCACCTTCATAAGCTGGATGCGGCTTGCGCGCGTAGGGCAAGTCGTAAACGTAATCCATCTCTTTAGTGGTGAGCGGAATCGGCGGCGCATTCAGCCACACTTCGCGGTTACCATGTCTTTGCACCAGTGCCCGCGCATTGCCGGGGTTAGCTTCCAGATGCAGCACGCGTGAGGCGTGCGCATACATCACCGGATCACTCACCACCTCTTCATACGAGGGCATGCGGATGACCTGGCGGTCACGCGGCACTTTGCTGGCTTTGAGCGGTAGCGGCAGGCTGATAGTCGGCGCGGCGGCAGTCGCCTCGCTGCCTTTATCATCGGTCGCGCAACTGGCATCGCCCTTGCCCATTTTCATGGCATACGGGTCTTCGTGTTTGTCGATTACGCCAGGCCTGTCTAGCCGCGTTGAAGGCACTTCTAAAAAGTCATCCGGCACCTGTTTACGGATAAATGCCGTGCCGCGGATATCCTGGATCTCATGCACAGGCTCACCGCGCGCAATACGATGCGACAGTTCCACAATGGCACGCTCCGCATTGCCATACAACAGAATGTCAGCTTTGGAGTCGATGAGGATAGAACGGCGTACTTTATCCGACCAGTAGTCGTAATGTGCAATGCGGCGCAGGCTGGCTTCGATACTGCCGATGACCAGCGGCACATCTGAATAAGCCTCTTTACAGCGTTGTGAATACACCAAGACGGCCCGGTCCGGGCGTTTGTTGGCTTCAGCATTAGGCGTATAAGCATCGTCAGAACGGATTTTACGGTCTGCCGTGTAGCGGTTGACCATACTATCCATATTGCCGGCAGTCACGCCAAAATAGAGGTTGGGTTTGCCCAACACTTTAAAGGCAGCGGCAGATTGCCAATCTGGCTGCGCAATAATGCCGACGCGGAACCCCTGTGCTTCCAGCAAGCGGCCGATGAGCGCCACGCCAAAACTGGGGTGGTCGATATAAGCATCCCCACTCACCAGAATAATGTCGCAACTATCCCAGCCCAGCGCATCCATTTCGGCGCGGCTCATCGGCAGCATAGGCGCAGTACCAAAGCGCTTGGCCCAATAAGGACGATAGCTGTTAACAGGTTTGGCAATAAGGGAGGTGTAGATTTCCACGCGGGTGACCAGCAATGCTTGAGAGTTGCGCATTTTACGCGTTAATTGATTGATTTGAAATCATTTTTCTTAAAAAAATGAGGTGTTTTTACCGTCACAAGCACGCGGATGACAGAATCCGGCCTCGCACAAAGAAAAGCCCCCACGCAAAACAAACTGTGTGCTGAATCAGACGCTCAGCGCGAAAAGACAGGCATTCGCCGTTAACAGGTGTATTTATGATTGCGGCAGTTGTTAAAGCCCTGTATAACCATGATCAAGAGTGGGGTATTTTTTTACATAATAATTATTAAATTAACAATGAAGCATTACACGCTATTTAAAAAGATTTTATTACCCTTGGCAGCCTTTGGCCTGTTAATCGGGTTCATTTCATTTGCCTTTATTTTCAATCATCACCTGAATAATATTGAAACCAAGGCCAACGAGGAAACACAAAAACTCGCCAACCTGTTAGTCACCGCCAGAACACTGGTCAGTGAACATGTGCTTTCCAGCATGGCGCTGCTGAAACAATATGCCTCGGTTGAAGGCCAGCCCAATATTCACGGCGTCACCGATATGCTGGGGACACAGGTGCCTAACCTGCGCTTTGGCGACAGCCCGCAAACCGGCAGGACCATCCTGGTCGACTCTGTTACCCGCATCGGCAGTGGCACTGCCACCATTTTTGTCAAACGCGGCCAGCAGTTTCTACGTATTGCCACCAATGTAAAAAAAGCCGATGGCAGCAATGCCTTTGGCACCGAACTGAACCCCTATGGCAAGGTGATTGAAAAGCTGCAAAAGAACGAAACGTTCTACGGCGTGGTTGATATCCTGGGCGAGGCCTATCTGTCACGCTACGAACCCATGCACGACGACCAGGGTCGTTTGATTGGCGCCTGGTATGTTGGTTACAAACTGGATTTTAACGCCATTGACCAGGCAATCCGCCAATGGGGGTTTCTAGAAAAAGGCTTCGTTGCCATTACCGATGGCCGTGGCAAGATTCGTTTCCTCACCGGTGGTATCAGCAAGCAGCAGGCGCTAGACGCCATGGAAGACAAGCAGCAGCGCTGGAAAAAAGTCAGCAAAGAAGTGCCGGAATGGGATTTCCAGATTAACATCCTGTATCCCATCAATGAGGCTTACTGGTCGGCGCTGGGCGCGCTGTCACCGGTCATGATCATTGCACTGATCCTGACGCTAGTGGTGTTAATGGTGGTCATCAGCGGCTTGCAGCGTTTTGTTTTGAACCCCCTGGGTGGTGAGCCGGAAACGGCAAAACTGCTGCTGATGCGCATTGAAAGTGGCGATTTTGCTGAAGACCATATTACAGCCACGCCGGACACCCTGATCGCCAACATGGTCAAAATGCGGCGCCGTCTGCGTGAAATGGTGAGCCAGATACAAGCCAGTGCCAACCGGCTCAAAGTCTCTGCGAGTGTGTTTGACCATGCGCATGACGCCATTTTTATTACCGATGAACATGGTCTGATTGTGCAATGCAACCCCTCGTTCAGTGTCGTCACCGGCTATACGCAGGCAGAGGCCATTGGCCAATCCCCGACCGCCCTGGGCATTGCCTGCGAGCAACCGGATTTCTTTCAAACCTTGTATGAAGGCGCGCAGGCCTTTCAAGAATGGCAAGGCGAAGTGTGGAACCGCCATCACCAGGGGCATGATTACCTGGTGGAGCTAGAACTGTCGCCAGTCATGAACCAGGCGGGCGAGTTCCAGCACTATGTCGGACTATTCTCCGACATCACCCGTGCCAAAGAACAGCAGAACATGCTGGAACACCTGGCGTATCACGATGTATTAACGCAGTTGCCCAACCGCGTGCTGTTTTCCAGCCGTTTGCAGCAAGCCCTGCTGGAAGCCGAGCGCCAGCAATCACTAGTCGCCATCTGCTATATAGACCTCGATGACTTTAAAATTGTGAATGACCAGTATGGTCACGAGTTTGGTGACAAGCTGCTCATGCAACTGGCCAGCCGTCTGAACAGCATCCTAAAACCGCAAGATACGCTGGCCCGCCTGGGTGGCGATGAGTTTGCCATGTTATTGTGTGGCGGCCGCACACAAACCGAATACACGCGCTTACTCAAAAAACTGCTGGCGGCGATTGAAAAGCCGTTTGCGATTGATAAATTCAAGTTCTCGATTTCCGCCAGCATCGGCTACACGCTTTACCCGATTGACCATAACCCGCCTGATACCCTGCTGCGCCATGCCGACCATGCCATGTACCATGCCAAAACGCATGGCGGGCACCAGTTTCACCTGTTTGACCTGGCCTCGGCACAACAGTCGCAACAACAGCAACTGCTGTTACGCGACCTGCTGAATGGCATCCAGAACAGTCATATCAAACTGGTTTACCAACCGCAGGTGTGCATGCAATCAGGCAAACTGTTTTGCTTTGAAGCCTTGTTACGCTGGCAACACCCCTTGCGTGGCCTGCTTTATCCGAATGACTTTCTCAACGCGGTCGAGCATACCAGCCTGATTATCGATATTGGCAACTGGGTGATTGAAGAGAGCCTGCGACAACTCACGGAATGGCAGGACCACGGCTTACACACACAGGTCTCTGTCAATATTGCTGCACAACACCTGATGCATAAACAGTTTAGTGACCACCTGGCCAGCCTGTTTAAAAAATATCCCAATATCAATCCGCAGCAACTGCATATCGAGATCACCGAAAGCGCCGCCATCAGTGACTTTGCCCGCGTCAACCGTGTCATTCAACAATGCCAGTCGCTGGGCGTGGCTTTTTCTATTGATGATTTTGGCTCGGGTTACTCGTCACTGATTTATTTACGCCGCCTGCCGGTTGATATCATCAAAATCGACCAGTCTTTTATACACAATATGCTGAGCAACCAGGAAGACCTGGCAGTGATTCGAGGCGTGGTCATGCTTTGTCGCGAGTTTGGCCGTAAAGTAGTAGCAGAAGGCGTAGAAAAAGCAGAGCAGGCACAGCTACTGGCGGAATTAGGCTGCGATTATGCACAAGGCTTTGGTATTTCGCGTGGCATGCCGGGCAACAAGGTTATAGAATGGGCAGGCAGGCACGACCCCTACCAATTTAACTGACGTTTATGCACGAACACTACTACCCGCTGCCGGGCGGGCCAGTACTCATTCTGGACACAAAAACGCCTTTTCCGCCATTGCAGCAGGCATTGACCGAGCCCAATGGACTCATTGCCATTGGCGGCGACTTAACCGCAGACAGGTTACTGGCTGCTTACCGGCAAGGGATATTCCCCTGGTTTAGCCCTGGCGAACCGATTCTGTGGTGGAGCCCTGACCCACGCATGGTCTTGTTTCCGCCAGCCTTGAATATCAGCCGCTCATTACGCAAGGTCATTCAGCAACAACCGTTCGAGATCCGCTTTAATACTGCCTTCAATAGCGTCATCAGCGCCTGCGCAGCTACGCCACGGCCCGGGCAACCCGGCACCTGGATCTCTGACGATATGATTGCCGCTTATCAGAGATTGCATGTGCTGGGCTATGCGCACAGCGCAGAAGCCTGGCAAAACGATCAGTTGGTGGGTGGGTGCTACGGCGTGAAAATTGGCCGCATGTTTTATGGCGAAAGCATGTTTCATCATGTCAGCAATGCCTCTAAAGTGGCATTTGCCCACTTGGTGCAATGGTTAAACGCGCAACAAGTCGGTATGATTGATTGTCAGATGTATACGCCGCTGCTGGCAAGCTTTGGCGCGTATGAAATCCCTCGAGACCGGTTTATCGCGCAATTGAACGATTTGGTGCAATATGACGTTACCTAATGATGCTCCGCTGCAAAAGCTGCAGTTTTATGTCACCACTGCCTATCCGTGTGGCTACCTGCCCAAAAAGCTGGCACAAAGCCTGATTGCCACCCCGCAAAACCTGGTCGACGGGCCAGTCTATAGCGGCCTGATCCAGCAAGGGTTCAGACGGAGTGGTAAATTTGCCTACCGCCCGCACTGCGAACACTGCAATGCCTGCATTTCAGTACGCTTGCCAGTCAATGCCTTTCAAATCACGCGTAGCCAGCAACGCGCCTTTAAAAAACATGCTGACCTGCAAGTGACAATAGTCGAAGCCAATTACGACGCTGAACACTTCGAGCTTTACCAGGCTTACCAGCAACAGCGCCATCACCACGGTCCAGACCATATTGCAGACCTTGAGGACGAGGCCGCGCAGTACCAGCAATTTTTGTGTCAGAGCAATGTGGAAAGCATTATGGTTGAGTTCCGCGATGCTTACGGCGCGCTCAAAATGGTCAGCGTGATCGACATCGTGGCGGATGGTTTGTCTGCGGTCTACACCTTTTACGACACGGCCGATAAAGCTAGCTATGGCACTTATAGTATCCTGTGGCAAATCGCCTGGGCCAAACAGCTAGGGCTCCCCTATTTGTATTTAGGCTACTGGATCGCCGACAGCCAGAAAATGGCCTATAAACAGCAGTTCCAACCACAGGAAAAACTAGTGGATGGCGAATGGATAGCCAGTCCTCAGCCATAACATGAAATACACCGCGCAGTCGCTCGCCAGGCAGTTTTGTCTGGGGGTGTATGTCAATGCCGTAGATGCCATGCTCTGGCGCGACACCTTCGACTATATGGCCAGACTCAAAGATGACTCTGTGTTTCAAAAAGGTCAGCTTGCAACACTGTGGGCGCAATACGGCGGTGACCTGCGTGCCAAAATAAAAGACGACGCCCTAGTGCTAAAAGTACTCAAAAAAGCACTCCCTGGTTACCACGGCGAGGGCTTTACTTTATACCGTGGCGAAAGCTGGTTTTTATTTGACAACGACCAGATCGGCTTTTGCTGGACCACCTCTGAAGACATTGCAATCACTTATGCCAAAGGCCTTAATGCAGTAGAGTCTGGTGGCGTGCTGCTCAAGTGCTATGCGCCACCGGAGGCCATTCTGGCCATAGAAAACAATGTGTTTATATGTGACCCAACATACTTATTGCGTTTGAGCACCTTGGCGTTGTTTCCCAAGTTGTAGGCCTACCTGCCCTACTTGTCCCACTGCCCATAGCCTTTAAACTGGGCGTGCACCTCACGCATCTGCTCAGGCGTTAACAACGCAGGCTCCCCAAGTTGCAATAAGCGCCAATACTGCTCGCACAAATTCTCTACCTCAACCGCGATAGCCAGTGCCTGCGCCAGGTTTTTACCTAAAGCGATCATGCCATGGTGTGCCAGCAAACAGGCTTTGCGGTCATGCAATGCACTCACTGCCACATCGGATAGTGCCTGCGTGCCAAACAAGGCATAAGGCGCGCAGCGGATGTTGTCGCCACCCACCGTGGCAATCATATAATGAAACGGCGGCACATCACGCGCCATACAGGCAATGGTGGTGGCAAACATGCTATGACAATGCACCACCGCATTTACCTCAGGACGTGACTGCAAAATATCACGGTGAAAATACCACTCGCTAGAAGGCTTTTTACCAGCCTCCGCCTGTCCCGTCCAATCCATATACACCATACTCTGTGTGCTGAGCTGTTCGGCAGGCACGCCTGAGGGGGTAATCAAGAAACCATCGTCCAGCCGGATACTGGCATTACCAGAAGTGCCCTTGTTGAGTCCGGTGTGCACCATCTGCTGGGCGGTCTGCAATAATTGTTGTGCGGGCGTGGCGGTGGTCATTGTTGAGATAGACATTGTTTCCCTTTAAACGGCCAGCGTGTGTAACTGGGCTGGCGTAAACACGCCGCGTTCAGTAATGATGCCCGTGACCAGCCGGGCAGGCGTGACATCAAACGCCGGATTGAGCGCCGCGCTTTCATGCGGAATCACGCGGATGCGTTGCACCCGGCCGTCTGCGCCCTGCCCTTGCATATAAGCCACCTCGTCTGCGTCGCGCATTTCAATTTCAATATCCGCACCACGTGCCAGCTGCCAATCTATCGTTGGTGTAGGTACCGCCGCATAAAAAGGCACGTTTTGGTCAAACGCGGCTAGCGCTTTTAAATAAGTGCCTATCTTGTTACACACGTCCCCGCCACGTGTCACGCGATCAGCGCCCACAATCACCATATCCACTTGCCCGTGCTGCATCAAATGCCCGCCGGCATTATCGACAATCACCGTATGCGGCACGCCATGTTGCGCCAGTTCCCAGGCAGTTAAACTCGCCCCCTGGTTACGCGGCCGCGTTTCATCTACCCAGACATGCACCTTCAGGCCCGCATCATATGCCGCATAAATCGGTGCCAGCGCAGTGCCGCCATCTACGGTCGCCAGCCAGCCCGCGTTGCAATGGGTGAGGACATTCACGATCTGCTGCGGATTAACCGAGCCCCTGGCGGCAATGAGCGCTTTACCATGCTGACCCAGCGCCAGGTTCTGTGTCACATCTTCATCGGCAATCGCTTGCGCCAGCTGCCAGGCCGCCACCGCGCGGGCAGATTCTGGTAAAGCCAGCAAGGCTTGCTGCATGCGTTGCGCCGCCCACGCCAAATTTACTGCCGTTGGCCGGGTAGCACACAATTGCGTGACCACATTCTGCACCTGTGCATCACTGGCGGTTTGCTGAACGCCTAGCGCAACGCCGTAAGCAGCGGCAGCGCCAATCAAAGGTGCACCCCGCACTTGCATACTGCGAATGGCATGACACATTTGCGCCAGGGTAGTCACTTCCACCGTCACAAACTCAAACGGTAAGCGGGTCTGATCAATCAGGCAGACAGCCTCCGCTTGTTGCCAGATGGTACGAAAATGTTGTTGTTTGATACGCATAAAAAGAAATCTGCTGACGAGTAGTCATTAATTGTAAAAGTTGTAAAAGGCCTTGCTTTTCCTGTAGGACAAACACCGTATTTTTCCATCCACAAAATCTGTGGATAACTTTGTGGATTGCTGTGTCTTAATTCCGTAACTTACCAATTTAAAAGGACTTTTTCCAAAAGTTCATTTTTTAATCTATTTTTTTACTCAATAAAATCAATAACTTACAACGCACCACTATAATTGAAACACTTTCGACACATTCTTAATGTGTCACTTTAAGTCATGTGCATAAATGGGCTAATTTCGGTAAAACTTGCGTAGAATTTTTGCCTATCATTTCAATGAGTTGCGAAGTTTCCAAGCCACGAATTAGGCACAATTCCTCCGCTATTCTTTTTAATTGAACAGGGCTGTTTCGCCCCTGGTGACCGATCCAAACCGGAGGAATATCAGGCGCATCGGTCTCCAAAACCAGCAGTTCCAGCGGCAATTCAGCGGCCAGTTGCCGGATTTTTAATGCGCGTGGCCAGGTCATGGCCCCACCGAAGCCTAATTTGAATCCTAACTGCCCAAAAACCGCCGCTTGCTGCATGCTGCCATTAAACGCATGGGCAATGCCGCCATGTACGCGATGCTTGCGCAGGTATTTGAGTATGCTGTCTATCGCACTGCGCACATGCAGGATGACGGGTAACTCAAATTGTTTAGCAATCTGTAGCTGCCCTTCAAACAAAGCAATCTGTTTGGCTTCATTCTCACGCGTCAGGTAAAAATCAAGGCCGATCTCACCAATCGCCAATAATTGATGCGCCTGTGGTCCGGCCAGTACCTCCGCGACAATCTCCTGCAATTGCTGCAAGGCGTCATCCGGCGCTTGCGCCACATACATGGGATGCCAACCCAGCGCAAAGCCAGCCTGCGGATGTTGTGCGCACCACTGCATAATGGGTTGAAACGTTGCCTGCGTGACGGCCGGAATCACCACGGCACGTACGCCTTGCGCTTTCGCCTCTTGCCACACTTGGTCTCGATCTGCATCGAACTCGCTGGCATCAAGATGGCAATGGGTGTCTATTAACATAAAAGATTAAGGTTGCAGTTTAGCCTGGATACGTAGATCCTGGCCAAACTGGCGTACATCGAGAATATGCAAATCGCGCACCGCCGACATCTGCGTGAGCTCGGGCAGGGCAAACATGCCGCGGGCAGTATGACCCATCAACTTAGGCGCGTAATACAGCAATAATTCGTCAACAAAACCATTTTGCAGAAACGCGCCATTCAAGGTCGCCCCGGCCTCGATCAGTACCTCATTGCATGGCAATGCGGTTAAAGCCTGCATCAACATGGCCAGATCAACCTGTGCTTGCGTGCCAGGCACGGCTGTATTGGGTGCATGCAAAGTGCGTACGCCCATCACCTGTAACACCTCCAGCTTGGCCGCATCGCCTTGCGCGTAAGCCACCAGCGCATTGCCATCCTGCAACACCTTGGCATCAATCGGGATCCGTAACTGGCTATCGACAATGACGCGCAAAGGTTGCCTTGGGGTTTTGACCTCACGCACAGTCAAGGAGGAATCGTCTTTTAAAATGCTGGCAATACCGGTGATAATGGCGCAACTTTGCGCGCGCCAATGATGCACGTCGCGGCGGGCAGCAGGCGAAGTAATCCATTGGCTGTCGCCATTGGCCAGTGCGGTCCGGCCGTCCAGGCTGGCCGCCACCTTGAGACGAACATAAGGCCGTTGCTGGGTCATGCGCAGGATAAAGCCGGGATTCAGTGCGAGTGCTTGCGCTTCGCACACCCCAACAGTCACCGCAATCCCTTGCGCCTGCAAGCGAGCAATGCCATTGCCTGCTACCAGCGGATTCGGATCCTGCATCGCCACCACCACCCGACTGATGCCAGCATTGACCAGCGCATCGGCACAAGGCGGCGTACGACCAAAGTGACTGCACGGCTCCAGCGTCACATAGGCCGTCGCGCCACGCGCCTGCTCACCAGCCGCGCGCAAGGCATGTACTTCGGCATGCGGCTCACCCGCTTTGAGATGCGCCCCCTCACCGACCACCTGGCCGTTGTTGACGATCACGCAGCCTACACGCGGATTAGGGGTCGTTGTATATAATCCGCGCGCAGCCAGCCGCAGCGCACGCGTCATCCATTCAATATCTTGTGAGGTCACTTGCATAGACTGCCATGATACAAAAAATCCCGTGCTTGCGGTTTTTTTGTACATAAGCCTCCTTTCCAGCACGGGATATCACGCCCAAGTGCGAACTGCCGAATACAGTGGTATTTGCCAGTTTTTTTAAGGTTAGCCCGCGCGCGTAAGAGCGCTACACTGGGCTATGATTTATATCGCCGATCCCAATCCATGGCTGGCCCTGTATGCACAACCACTGCATACGCGCCTAACACCGCCCACCGCAGACTTGCAGGATTTCTTATCCGAGTATGGCCGCACGCACGGATTACCAGAGACTGTGCGCCTGGACACAAGCATAGACTGGCAGGATACCCTCGCGCAGGCACTGGCACCACTCCCTGAGAGCCTACTGGATACGCTGGGTAAATCCATACTGGGTATTTTCTTTGCAACGGGCCTGGATGCCTCCGGTTTTACTGATATGGTCGCACTGGGGGATGGCAGTAACAATATCGGCTTTGTGATTGTGCTCGACAGCCAGGCATTTAGCCAACCATCGGCAAACGCCTGGGCCAGCTGGAAAGAAAATTCAGCGTTCATTGCAGACCCGCAGGTGCAAATCAGCGTAGAAATCACAACGCCGGAAAACGACCATCGCATACAGGCACTGCGTTTTCTGCTATTGCATGAATTCGGCCACATACTGGCCACCATGACTGACCTCTGCCCCCAGGACTGGTCATTCTCATTACCTAAGCTGGCAGGTCACTTTAGCAAACTGAGCTGGCAAACCAGTGGCAGCAAGGCGATCCGGCCAGAACAGAACTTCCCTCACCGTGAGAAGATCAGCTTCTATCGCCAGCCGACCCTGCATGCCAGCCAGGCATTGGACTTATACCGTGACCTGGCGAGAACATCGTTTCCCAGCTTGTACGCCAGCATGGATGTACAAGAAGACTTTGCCGAGTGCTTTGCCACCTATGTGCATACAGAATTACTGGGGCAGCCTTACCACATGCAGGTGACGATAGACGGCAATCCGGTCTATCGCAGTGATGACTTCTGGGCGTCGGCCCGTGCCAGCGAAAAAAAGCGTTATATGCGTAATCTACTTGAAGCATTGGCGCACAATAACGCAAGCCATACTTTCCAGGGGCTGGCGCCCTTTCTGCGTATGAGCCTGAGTGGTGCAGATTTGCGGTCACATGCGCAATCACTGTTGGTACAAGCCAATCAGGACCAGGAGAATGCCATTTTGTGGATGAACCTGTCCACTGGCTTTTTATGCCTCAAAATGCGTGACATGGGCCTGGCGATTCAGGAGCAAGCCTTGTCTTTGCAACGCCTCTATCGCCGCCCGGCAAACTGTCAGCCGCCACGCTTCCGCCTGCTCATGATCATGACCCCAGGCGACTTATCTGAAAACACACCGATTGATTGCCTGCTCGAAAACAGCCCGGTAGAACTCCTGTATTACTACGCATCCGTCGAGCAGCCTTTGCCATCCCCCATGCCTGAACACGACGCGGTGATGGTCGCGCTCTCAGATAGCCAGGCCAACCGCGCCTTGTTACTGGCAGTACAAGCCAGCCTGCTTGCTCATGCACAGCCAGTGATTAATCCGCCACACCTGCTGCCCAACGTCAACCGTGACCAATTAAGTGAACTGCTACAAGGCATCTCCGGCCTGGATATGCCACGCACACACCGATTGACCCGTAGCCAGGTTGTTACGCGCTTAAGCATGCAACATCCCGCAGGAGCAACCGACCACGATGCGCTGCCCAGCTTGCCCTTGATTATCCGCCCGGTCGGCTCGCAAGCCGGTAACGACCTGGCCAGAATCACACAGGCAACTGAACTGGCAGACTATTTGAAACAAGTCCAAAGCACTGCGTTTTTTGTATCGCGTTTTGTTGATTACAGCAGCCAGGATGGTCAGTTCCGCAAATACCGCATTGCCATGCTGCGCGGCCAGCCGTTTATCTGTCATATGGCAATTTCCAGTGACTGGATGGTGCATTACGTCAATGCCGGTATGTATGACTCTGCCGACAAACGGGCCGAAGAAGGCGCGTTTATGCAAAACTTCGCCAGCTTTGCCGCCCGCCACCAATCGGCACTGGCGGCGATTTACCAGCGCCTGCAGCTCGACTATCTGTGTATCGATTGCGCAGAAACCAAAGACGGCAAATTGCTGGTATTCGAAATTGACCACATCATGGCCGTCCATGCCATGGACTCTGCAAGCCTGTTCCCATTTAAAGCCGGGCAAATCGCCAAGCTACAACAGGCCTTTGAGCAATATTTATATGCATTACAGCCGCAACCTTTACTGGAGAGCGCATGATGAAACTGAGTGCCAATCAACTGAATTTTTCTGGCGGCCCGGGGGCGTTGCCCGAGAGCGTATTGCAACAACTGCATACTGCCATGCTCTGTGTACCAGAAGTCGGCCTGTCGATTCTGGGTATCAGCCACCGCTCTGAATGGTTTGCGCAAGTGGTGCATGAGTTGGAAGATAATATGCGCCAGCTCATGGGCTTGCCAGCATCCACACGCGTGCTGATGATGCAAGGCGGTGCCACGCAGCAATTCTCCATGTTGCCAATGAATTTGCTGCGCAATGGGCAATCTGCCGATTATATTCACAGCGGTTACTGGAGCGGCAAGGCCATTCATGAGGCGGAGAAATCCGGCCAGTTACAACTGGCCTGGAGTGGTAAAGCGGACCAGTTTGGCCGCCTGCCCAACGATGCCGAATTACAGTTATCCAAAGATGCGGCATATTTTCACTACATTTCCAACGAAACGGTAGAAGGCCTGCAATTTCATCGCGTGCCTGGTCGTGACGATGTGCCACGCATCTGTGATATGTCCTCAGACCTGTTATCGACACCTGGGGACTTTAACCGCTACGCCATGATCTACGCCCATGCACAGAAAAACATCGGCCCGGCCGGGGTCACCATGGTGATTTTGCGGGATGACTTTATGAATAGCCTGCCAGATGACCTGCCTGGCTTTATCAACTATCACGCGCAAGCCGATGCGCATTCAATCTACAACACACCGCCAGTGTTTGCGATTTATAGCGTCTTGCTGGTCACGCGCTGGTTACGGGACGAAATCGGTGGTTTGCACAACATCGCCAAACGCAATCAGCAAAAAGCGGACTGTTTGTATCAAGTGTTGGATGACCACGCCGACTTTTACCGTGGCCGCGCCGCCGTCGCTGACCGCTCGAAGATGAATGTGGTGTTTAACTTGCCTAACGCCGAAATTGAACAAGCGTTTTTGCAACAGGCGCAGCTGGCAGGATTTTCAGGTTTGAATGGTCACCGCAGCATAGGCGGTATCCGCGCTTCGATTTACAACGGCCTGGAGATAGCAGCCGCTGAACAGCTGGCTGACTTTATGCAGACATTCCGTAAGCGTTATAAAGCGACAACACAAACTACAGTTCTGTCACCTGCTTACGCTTAACAGGCCGGACGCTTAGTGGGAAGAAATCTGGCTATGGGTTAAACGCCCATCCTGGTCAAAATAAATGCGCAGGGCATGGTAAACATGCATGCACTTACCAAGGTCGTACTCCAGCGCATTAGCGTCTTCCAGGCTAGGACGCCCCAGCAACGCCATGACGGCTTCTTTTTTAGCGCCACGGATAAGGATGTGATTTTTCAGGTCGTAGGCCATGTCACCGCGGCGACATTCTTTTTGCACTGTATTGGCAAGCTCCATCCAGCGTGTCTGGTCAAACTTGTCACTGCCAAACACCGCCTGGTCTTTAAATGCCCACCAAGTAAAAAACACAATGGTGAGAATGACAGTGAATACCGCTAACGCAATTGCAGACAACTTGATCAGTTTCATGCCCCCGCCACCTTTCGGATTATGTATCGCTATCGGTTACATCCAGGTCACGGATAGCGTTATGGAAATCATCCACGTCCGAAAAGCTTCTATACACCGAAGCAAAGCGGATATACGCCACCTGATCCATTTGTTTTAACTCTTGCATCACGGTCTCACCCAGCAGGCGCGCAGGCACTTCGCGCACGCCCAAACCGAGCACTTTTTGAATAATGCGGTCCAGCGCCTTATCGACATACTCCGTCGGCACCGGACGCTTGTGCAGCGCGCGCGTGAATGACACGCGCAATTTTTCGCGCTTGAACTCTTCGCGCGTGCCATTTTGCTTCACCACCTGCGGCAAATGCAACTCTGCCGTTTCATAGGTGGTAAAGCGCTTATCGCAGACCTGGCAACGACGACGCCTGCGGATAGAGTTTCCCTCCTCATTGAGTCGGGAATCCACCACCTGCGTATCATCAGCACCGCAAAAAGGACATTTCATGGCTAAAAACGGCCGTAGAAATTACTTGCCGTACACCGGGAATTTGTCAGTCAAGGCGTGTACTTTGGCTTTCACCGTTGCAATCACTTCTGCATTTTCCGGGTTGTCCAGCACGTCGGCGATCAGGTTAGCCACTTGCTCGGCCTCAGCTTCTTTAAAGCCACGGGTGGTAATCGCTGGTGAACCGATGCGGATACCGGAAGTCACGAATGGGCTCTCAGGATCGTTAGGGATCGCGTTTTTGTTCACGGTAATATGCGCCTGGCCCAGGAATGCATCAGCTGCTTTACCGGTCAAACCTTTAGGACGCAGGTCAACCAAAAACACATGTGACTCAGTACGACCAGAGATAATGCGCAGGCCACGTGCCGCCAGGGTTTTGGCCATCACGCTGGCGTTTTTCAACACTTGCTCTTGATACACCTTGAACTCAGGTTGTGCTGCTTCGAGGAAAGCGGTCGCTTTACCGGCGATGACATGCATCAACGGACCACCTTGCAAGCTTGGGAACACGTTGGAGTTGATGGATTTTTCAAACTCGGCTTTAGCCATGATGATACCGCCACGTGGGCCGCGCAGAGTTTTGTGCGTAGTAGAAGTCACGAAGTCAGCATGTGGCACCGGGTTAGGATACACACCAGCGGCGATCAAGCCTGAGTAGTGCGCCATGTCGACCATGAAATAAGCGCCCACTTTTTTAGCGATTTCGGCCATACGTGCCCAGTCAAAACGCAGGGCGTAAGCAGACGCGCCGCCAATCAGCAACTTTGGTTTGCACTCGATAGCAATACGCTCCATCTCGTCGTAGTCAATTTCCTCTTTGTCGTTCAGACCGTAAGGCACAATGTTGAACAACTTACCGGACAGGTTGGCCGGGGAACCATGCGTCAAGTGACCACCGTGGCCCAGGTTCATCCCCATCACGGTATCGCCTGGTTTCAGGATGGAGAAATACACAGCCTGGTTAGCTTGTGAACCGGAGTGTGGCTGTACGTTGGCATACTCGGCACCGTAGAGCGCTTTCAGGCGGTCAATCGCCAACTGCTCGACTTGGTCAACAAACTCACAGCCGCCATAGAAACGCTTGCCTGGATAACCTTCTGCATACTTGTTAGTCAGTTGCGAGCCTTGTGCTTCCATCACCGCTGGGCTGGTATAGTTTTCTGAAGCAATCAGCTCGATATGCTGATGCTGACGCTCTACTTCAGAAGAAATCATTGTGGCCAACGCCGGGTCTGCAACGCTTAAGTTTCTTGAAAAGCTAAACATGACGATCAAGTTTCCGTATTCACAAAAATAAAGCGTGATTTTACCATGAGGCGACCCCTGCATGCATCTTTAGCATCACACAGACAAAGACGCCCCGATTTTGTGCTCAAACACCGCATCATCAAGTCACAAGATAGTGGATGCAATCATTCAGTGCGCCAACAAGGCAACAACTGCACCAAATAAGTGCACACAATCCAACAGTTGCTGAACTGGCAGCAGACCGAAAAAACACAAAAACAAACTATCTATATGATTTAAATAGGATTATTAAACTTGGCACAACTTATGCTAATTAATAACCGTAAGCGTATATCTCCAAAATCGCTCCCTAAACCCAACTTCGGTTGGGTTCTTTTTTTGTCATCGCCCACAATAGGCCTTTAATGCTTGCGCGCTTTCAGTTGTTGCAGCGTTTTCTGGCAACCTTCATCTGCCGTATCTGACGCACTGCCAGGATCAAGAAAAGGCAGTATCACCGCAAATGGGTTAATCAACGCCAACAGCACCCCACCTGCAACACGCGCGGCAATCGGCCCTGGGCTCAGCGATACCCTGGGATCGACAAACGGCCCGGTGACCAGGATGGGCGAGCGCACCGTTAATGGTGAGAAGTTTTTCGGGCTGGCTTGCAGCTTGAGGTTAAGCTGTTCCTGGCCCAAATTAACATCACCGAGTACGTTCACGGTGGTCACCGGCGTATCGATAATGGCAGCCTCTGGCGTCAGCACGCCCTGCTTGGCATGCCAGCCCATGGCCGCACATTGCATGGGTAAAGGTTGATCGCCTTTCATCAGCACGCCCACGGCTTGCGCAATATCCAGGCCTGCCGCTTCCACCACCAGGTGTGAAATCTCGCCTTCGCGCACCATGAGTGCCAGCTGACCATCTAGCGACTTAAGCAAAGTCGCCGTGGAGCGGCCACGTCCTTGCAAGCTGGCCTTGCCATTTAACTTGCCTGAAATATACGCCGGTGCCGCGTTGGCTGACGGTTGCTTGTCTGATGACTTTTTAGTGTCAGGCGTCACTTTCAGCCATTGCTCCAAACGGATATCGCGCACTGCCAACTGGATATCCCACTCGGGTGCTGGCGGTGGTGATAAGTCAGTATTGCTGGCATCATGCGCATCGATACTCAGGGCGCCTGTGAGCGTACCTTGTGCGGTACTGGCTTCGAGTTCAGCCAGGCTTAATTTGTGTTTAAGCAGGGTCAGGCGCAACTTCAAAGGTGAAATCCGCTGTTTAAAGGCATTGCCTAAATCCACCGCATCCAGATGCACATCAATATCTGCATTCATGCGGCCATAAGTAGTGAAATCCAGTGACTCGTCCGGAAAGAGTTTGCCTGGATGCGCTTTACCCTGAGTTGCGCCAAAGGCGGGAGCCAAATCAGCCAGCATAAGTAGCGTACCTTGCAATTTCCCGCGCAGCATGGGTGTTTCAGGGGCAAAGTCATACACAAACTGCCCGGATAAACGGCTACGCCCAATGTGCGCAGAAAAAATATTCACTTGCCATTGATCAGTGCCTTTTTCAATGTCGGCACTGACTTTAAACGCAGCGGTACGTGGAAACGTCAGGTCAAGCAGATCGCCCACATCGGCCAGCGACCCACCCTTGACCTCCACCCTGCCTTTCACGCGCTGGGTGCCGAACAAGTCATATACCGCACCACGAAACTGTGCATTGACAGCGCCATATTTCAACCAGCCTTGAGAGTTAATCGGCGGAGACTTGCTGCCCTGTGTGGCTACTGGCAAAAAGCCTTGTGTGACGAGCTCGCCCAGTATCGGTAACTTGCGAAACTGGCCATTGACCTTGACGCGGGATTCCGGCGTGGCGAGATGTTCACCTTCTTCGGTAAAAAAAGTCACGGCCAGTTGGGCATCTGTGACGGCGTCAGCGACTTTTGCCTGCCCCTGATTCACCGCCAGTTGCTCAATCAACGGAAAAGGCCGCGGTGGGCCGCTGTCATCTAGCTCAAACGCCCAACTTGCATGCCTGTCTGCGCGGCGCAACAGGTAGGCATTCAGCTGATCCGCACGAATCGCTTCAATGCGATAAGGATCGGTTTCTTTGAGCGACCATAGATCGCGATAACGCAACGCCAGGTCCAGACCATGTGCATCCACAAAATAAGGCGCGTCAAAGCCTTCTGGCGCCGATAGTTTTAACCCTCCCACCTGCAGGCGAATGCCGCCCAGCAACTGCAAACGGAACGGGCGCTCAATCACGACTGAACGGTGCAATTTATCTTGCAGCAATTGTTGCAACGGCTGACGCAGAAACGGCCACCCGGCGATTTCACAGGCAATCACGGCCAACACCAGCACAAGCAAGGTCCCGGCGACCCACCTGGTGACTGCTGCAGATTTTTTTGTTGTTATTTCAGTCTCATTCATAGCTTGTCATGATGACAATGATAAGCTGGCCTGGCTAGTCCTCCGAGGCTGACACGCGTGTAGGCCGATTCTGTCAAAGCAATTGCTGCTGTCAGTTATAATGAAGATATAAACACACCCTTAAATACTGGAGCCGATTGTAATGAAATGGACCGATAGCCAGCGTATTGCTGAAGACCTGTATGACAAATTCCCCGAGGTGGACCCAAAAACCATTCGCTTTACCGACCTGATGCAATGGGTATTGGAACTGGATGGCTTTAATGACGACCCAGCCCATTGTGGCGAAAAAATCCTCGAGGCGATTCAACTGGCCTGGATTGAGGAAGCCGAGTAAATGACCACTTTCCTGCCAGCGTCTATTTTCAAAGCCTACGATATACGCGGCATCGTCGGTGAGACGCTGACAGAAGACATTGTGTGCCAGATCGGACTGGCACTAGGCACACTGGCACAAGAGCGCGGCGAGCACAGTCTGTGTGTTGGCTACGATGGCCGTTTATCCAGCCCCTCCCTGGCCGCCGCCCTTACAACAGGCCTCGTAGAAACGGGGATCAATGTCATAGCCTTAGGCATGGTCACCACCCCGATGCTGTATTTTGCGGCGCACTACTTAACGCAGACCAGCAGTGGCGTCATGATCACCGGCAGCCATAATCCGCCAGCATACAACGGCCTCAAAATGGTGGTTGCGGGCGAAACCCTCAGCAGCGAAGCTATCCAGGCACTCAAGCAATCGATTATCCAGCAGCAGTTCACACAGAGGTCCCGGCCAGGCAAGCAATCGTTTCACGATATTCTTCCAGCTTATCAAGAAGCCATTGTGTCAGACATCCAGCTCGCGCACCCCATACGCGTAGTGATTGACTGCGGCAATGGCGTCGCTGGTGCTTATGCACCGGCCTTATTTAAAGCCCTGGGCTGCGAAGTGGAATCCTTGTTTTGCGAGGTGGATGGCCACTTTCCCAACCACCACCCGGACCCGGTTGAGGCCAAGAACCTGCAAGATGTGATACACACGTTACAGGCTGGCGAAGCAGAAATCGGCATTGCCTTTGATGGTGACGGTGACCGTCTGGGCGTGGTCACCAAGTCCGGCCAGATTATCCGCAGCGATCGTCAACTCATGTTGTTTGTTGAAGACGTGCTGCAACAACAGCCAGGCAGCAAAGTAGTGTTTGATGTGAAATCCACGCGCCATTTATCACCGTTTATACGCGAGCACGGCGGCAAACCGGTGATCTGGAAAACCGGCCACTCGCTGATGAAAGCCAAAATCAAGGAAACCGGCGCCGCTATCGGCGGTGAGCTTTCCGGCCACCTGTTTTTTAATGATGCCAAGCAAGGTAAGCCACGCTGGTTTGGCTTTGATGACGGCCTGTATAGTGCCGCCAGACTGTTGGAAATCATCAGCCGCAGCCCGGATGCCAGCGCCATGCTCGAAGCGCTGCCCGATAGTGTCAACACCCCCGAACTGCAAATCGCCATGCAAGAAGGCGAACCGCACGCCTTGATTGCCACGTTGCAACAATCGGCTCAATTCGCAGATGCGATTGAAATCATCACCATTGATGGCCTACGTGTGGAATATGCCGATGGCTTTGGCCTGGTGCGCGCATCCAATACCACGCCCGTACTCACGCTACGTTTTGAAGCGGATAGCGACGCCGCATTAACTCGCATTCAACAAACGTTTAAACAAGTCATCAGCTGTGCCAATCCTGACTTGAAAATTCCGTTTTAAGCCACCATTGAATGAGCATGCGATATGCCACACAACGACTCTACTCTCGCGGGCGCGGCCTGCTTTACACACTGATCTGGCTGGGTCTTGCCGCGTTGGTCTGGTTTTTGGTCGACCGCGTGCAGCACCCGAACACCCTGGAACAAATCGGTCAGCAACAAGTCGTCAGCCTTAAACGCGGCCCTGACGGCCACTACAGCGCCGAAGCCCTGATTAACGGCGAACGTGTGCGCGTGCTGGTCGATACTGGCGCCACTGGCGTGGCCATTTCGCAAAGTGTCGCTGACCGTTTGGGCCTGGTCAGCCGTGATGCCATTAACACGCACACGGCCAACGGCAATGCGGTGTCTTACCTGGTACGGTTGAAAACTGTGCAATTGGGTGGTGTGGTTGCGCATGATGTCGCTGCGACGATTTCACCGGGGCTGGAAGGCGATGCCCTGCTTGGTATGAGCTTTTTAGGCAGAATGGATGTGAGGTTGTATCGTGGAGTAATGACGATACGGGATGGTGAGTAGTACGCGTGAGCACACGGGTTGCCCACGCGCCAGCGATTATGGTGCCTCAGCTGGTAATGGTTTCCCTTGCTTGACAATAGCCACCGCCTGAGCAAACCGTTTATGGAACGTCGTTTCAGTTAAGGTTGTGGCGACATTCACTGTGACGCGGCGCTTGGTCACGACAGTGACCTTGGTGTCGTCGTCTTTCACTGGCTCCACCCAGGCCCCCATCACAGCGCCCCATGAAACCAAATTAACACCGCTACTCGTGAGCATATAGTGCTGGTCTCTATGCTCTTCAATCGCATCCGCACCTTCCCATCTGAAGACGGTTTTTGCAATTTCCCAGGCTTGTGCTTCTGTTACGGCATAGTTCTTGGTAGTGCCTTCAGCACCGCTTTGTTTCACTTTGACCACATCTTGCATGGTTGAGCAACCAGCCGCAGTCATCGCTAACGCCACTAACAGGGCGCTGGCAACGCTTCTTTTGATATTCATTCTTATTCTTTCAAATTATTAAGTAAAGATTGGTTAATCCAATCCGGCGCCACATTAGCAGATTTTGCGTAGCAAAGCCATGCGTTGCACACAGCTAGCGCCTGACGCCATATTGCAGCACAAACCACTGCGGATTCATTCCGGCCAGTGGCGCACGTAATGTCGCCAATTCCGCCTCAGGCCCATGCACTTCGATGCGCACCAGCGTAGACACCTCGCCCATCTCATGCAAAATCGGGCGCAGGTTTTCAAGATGGGCTAACAAGGCTGCCGCATTCTCAAAGCCTTCGCGGCAATGCGCGAGGTCGCCATCAAAACTAAAGCCATAATACAAACAGCCAGGCTCACGCGCTGACCACTCCACATACTTCTCACAGATGGCGCGAAAAGCAGCGGCTTTGCCAGGATGAATCTCAAAGTAAGGGGAAACAGAACAGCAGGTATCTTGGGTAGCCATCGCGCACTATCGTTGTTTAATTATTAATTTGCCAGCTCAGCACCTTCAACCACGACGCGGAAGAATTGCAATGCCGCCTGGTCCTGGATACGCACGCCAGTCGCCACCGAGCCGCGTTTGCCCGGTGCGATACCGCCCGTAATCAGCATGGATCGCGTCTGGTCAACCAACCGCCCGCGGTTATCGTATTGCAACATACGCACCTGCACTCGGCCAACCTGCACGCTGCTATTGTTCTGCACCGCGGCATACACCATGCCGGTGTTATCTGCCAACGGGCCAGAAGGCAGGTAGCGCGCGGGGTTGCGTGGTAAATCTATGCGCATGGCACGGCCAGCGGCCTCTTTGCCGATCTCGGAATCCGAACTGGCAGCGAGTTGGTAGTGCTGCAAAGCCAACGAGGTCTCGCCGCGGCCTTCGGCAATCTGGCCGAGCAAGGCATAGCCAGGGGCTGTTGGCAGCAAAGTGTTGGCTTTTTTCAGGAAAGGCTCGGCCTGCGCTTTTTTGCCATCATTAAATAAGGCAATCCCGCTTTGCACGTAGGGCTTGAAGTAGTCAGGCTGCATCTGAATCGCCTTGTCGTAAAAGGCCAGCGCTTCCGTGGTGTTTTTCTTGGTCAAGGCAATATCACCCAACAACTCCTGGAAACGCGCCTCGTGCGGCTCGATACTGATCGCTTTTTTGGCCAACGTTTTGGCCTTTTCGGCATCGCCTTTTTGCAATGCTTCCTTGCCTTCGTCGTAGGCTTTATAGGCTTCACGCGTCGCCATGAGTTTGGCGACTTTTTGTGCATAAACGTCTTTACCCATCTCGCCGCCAGCGCCCAATTCTGCCAGCGTTTTCTTGTTATCATCCACACGCTCTTGTGACGGCGGATGGCTGGCAAACAGGCCGGAAATAAAGTCTTGCCGTTTGCCTTCGCTCAGGCGTACAAACGTCTCTTGCAAGGTGACGGCCGCAGCCGGGTCATAGCCAGCCAGTTTCATATACTTCATGCCATAGTGGTCAGACTCTGACTCAGCATCGCGGCCATATTTACTGGTAATTAACTGCCCGCCCAGCTGCGCGCCACCGACGACCAGGTTGGCATAATTAGAATCACGCGTAGCCAGTCCCACCGCCAGCATAGCGCCTTGCATAAACATGCCACGCTCCATGCCTTTGGCACCGTGACGCGCCGCCGCATGCACAATTTCATGGCCTAGCACGGCAGCTAACTCAGCCTCACTGTGCAACTCGTAAAGCAAGCCACGGTTAAAGGCGATTTTGCCGCCCGGCATCGCCCAGGCATTCGGCACCGAGTCATTCAGCACCACAAACTCATAAGGTAAATCCGGGCGGTCAGAGACCGCCGCCAGTTTTTGCCCCACTTGCTGCACATAGCGTGTCAGTTCTGCATCCAAGGTGTAATCACCGCCTTGCGACTGGCGTGCAGGGCTATAATTTTGCTGGCCCAGTTGAATCTCTTTGTCTTGCGAGACAAACTGGAACTCGCGTTCTTTCGTCACCGGGTTGACACCGCAGGCCAGCAAGCCTGCGGACAACACCACCGGGCAAAGAATACTTTTTTTTATCATGGTCATGCAGCCATTTCCCCGCGGCTATTCTATTGTTTTTACGTGATCACGGTTGGCTGTTGCCTGCCAGTGAGTGACGGCAGTTGCGAAATCTGGTGTGACACGGAAATCAACTCTGCCAACGCCTCTTGTGCATCCAACTGCTGCTGCGCGGCATCTTCAGTAAAGGCTTCGAGGTAGACACGAATGGTCGCCCCTTCAGTGCCCGTGCCCGACAAACGAATGACCACACGCGAGCCGCAGGCGAACAAGATACGCAGTCCCTGACCAGTGCTGACCGAACCATCAACAGGATCCGTATAGCTAAAATCATCGACTGTTTTCACGGTATAACTGCCAAACACTTGTCCTGGCAGGCTGGAAAATTGCGCCTTGATATGGGCAATCACAGCATTGGCCTGCTCGGTGGGTACGCCTTCATAGTCGTGACGCGAATAGACATTGCGGCCATAAGT
The DNA here is from genome assembly GCF_015354445.1 of Methylophilus sp. QUAN. Taxonomy (GTDB): domain Bacteria; phylum Pseudomonadota; class Gammaproteobacteria; order Burkholderiales; family Methylophilaceae; genus Methylophilus. The sequence goes on along the minus strand of NZ_JADKYT010000002.1, from coordinate 74,461 downwards.
TTGCCAGTGTTTACGCACCAGGGACTCGACGCTCTCGCCAGTCACAGCCAGCAGATTGAGCCAGCACAACACTGCCCACAAGCCATCTTTTTCACGCACATGGTCGCTGCCAGTGCCAAAGCTTTCTTCGCCACACAAGGTCACGCGACCAGCATCCATCAGGTTGCCAAAAAACTTCCAGCCAGTAGGCGTTTCGTAGCAATCAATGCCCAGTTTAGCCGCCACGCGGTCAACCGCACCACTGGTCGGCATGGAGCGCGCCACGCCGGACAAACCTTGTGCATAGGCCGGAATCAGTTTGGCGTTTGCCGCAATCAACGCCAGGCTATCAGAAGGGGTGACAAAAAAGTGGTTGCCCAGGATCATGTTGCGGTCGCCATCGCCATCAGACGCCGCCGAAAAGTCAGGCGCTTGCGTGCCGTAGGCAATCTTCACCAGGTCTTCGGCATAGGTGAGGTTAGGGTCCGGATGGCCGCCACCAAAGGTTTCTGAGACCTCGCAGTTCATCAGGCTGCTGGCAGGTGCGCCCAGTCGCTCACCTAGAATCACCTTGGCATAAGGCCCGGTCACGGCATGCATGGCATCAAATTGCAGCTTATGACCTGCGGCCAGCCAGCGTTTAATCGCGGCAAAGTCAAACATGCTTTGCATCAGGTCAGCGTAGTCAGCCACCGAGTCAATCACTTCAACTTCAAAACCATCGAGCGTGGTCACGCCTATGCTGGACAAGTCCACCTCGGGCAAATCGGCCAGTTTGTATTGTGTAATCTGTTTGCTATTAGCAAAAATGGCGTCGGTGATTTTTTCTGGTGCCGGTCCACCGTTGCTGGTGTTGTATTTGATGCCAAAATCATCATCAGGCCCGGCCGGGTTATGGCTCGCAGAGAGGATAATGCCGCCAAAGGTCTGGTATTTGCGGATGATGTGAGAGGCGGCAGGCGTGGACAGGATGCCGTTTTGCCCCACCAGCACTTTGGCAAAACCATTGGCTGCCGCCATTTTAATAATCACCTGAATGGCCTCTTTATTAAAAAAGCGGCCGTCGCCTCCCAGCGTCAGGGTAGCCTTTGCGGGAATATCCAGCGTATCAAAAATACTCTGCACAAAGTTTTGCAGGTAATGGGCTTGCTGGAACACGCGTACTTTTTTACGCAAACCAGAAGTACCGGGTTTTTGATCAGAAAAAGGATGTGTTGCGACAGTTTGAATCGACATGGCCTTGGCTTCTTGAAATGTTAAAAACTCTAAACTTGATTGTATTACAAATCGGTGACAGTTTTATGTGATGGTTGGTCAAACATGCATGGTTTATCGGGCGCGATGGCCAATACCGAAATACAACACCGATAAGCCGACGAGATGACACACTGGCCACCATAAGGCGTTAAATTGCTGCTGCATAAAAGCATAAGCACCTAGCACGCCACCAGTGACAAAACCGCCAATCAGGATTAAGTAAAGCATTAGCCGTCTTTTATCGACTGCTTGACCACGCAAGCGCAGGCCGAATGCAATGCCGATATCCGTAAACAATCCAGACACATGCGTTGTGCGCACCACCGCCCCGCTAAAGGTGCTGGTCATCGCATTTTGCAATCCACAAGCGGCGGAAGCCAGCCACTGGCCGCTGAGCCAGCCCTGATTGAGCAACAACACAGCCACCGTGAGTAACCCCGCCTCTATCCACAACGCAAGATGATATTGCCTGCCCAGCTTGAGTGCCTCATGACCAATGACCATGCCACTGATGATCGCGCCCAGCACAAAAAAGAGCATCACGCACAGCAAATGCAGCACTTGCAAGACGTCACCTTGCATGATTTCAATCGAGAAAAAAGTAGAAATGCCGGTCAGGTGCGACACTGCCTGATGACGAAATCCCAGCACGCCAACGGCATTCACGAAGCCCGCATTCATGGCCAGTAAAAATCCGCCCAGCTCCACCCAGCGAGGCAAGCGCTGCATCATGTTACACCCTCGTTTTCCGACTTGTTGTGTCACTACATTTTACGCTGCCAGCGCACAACGACAACAAAATCGCGCCGCTAAAACTACGTAAAATCATGAGCCGTTTTTACGGATTGGCTTCAGGGTGGTTTTGAAACACTGGCGTATAGTGACAGTCATACAAGTACATCAAGCACGATGTACTACCAAACAACTAAAGGAGACTATCATGTGGACTAAACCAGCTGCGACTGAAATGCGTTTTGGCTTTGAAGTGACTATGTACGTCATGAACAAATAATCAGTCTTATCTATTCAGATAGATTGAATAAAAAACCGCCGGAATACGGCGGTTTTTTATTGCCTGCAGCAGTAGACTCAAGCCAACTGCGACCACAGCAAATTGAGGCTCACACCCATCAAAAAGACGGCAAAAATACGTTTTAATACCTTGACCGGCAAACGCTTGGTCAGCGCCACGCCTGCCGGGGCAAATAACACGCTAAGCGGTGTAATCAGCATAATGGCAGGCAAATAGAGCAGGCCAAATGTATCTGGCGCATGTGTCGCCTGTCTGGCAGCGTCTTGCAAATAACTCACTGTGCTCGCCAATGCAATCGGGAAGCCTAGTACCGCCGACGTCCCGATCGCCTGTTTCACCGACACATTGCGCATTGCCAGGTAAGGTACGGTCAATGTGCCACCACCAATGGACACCAGCGCAGAGATCACACCAATCAGCAATGACACCAGGCTGATTTCCACCTTGCCCGGTACTTTGTGCTGGGTGGGTTTGCGATCCAGGAATAACTGGATCGCCGCAAAAAAAGTAAACGTGGCAAAAAACAGCGTCAAGTAAAACGCATCGAGGTGAATCGCCACCAGGGTTGCCAGCAAAGAGCCAATAAACGCCATCGGCACCATGGCCCAGACATACGGCCAGACGATATTCTGGTTTTTATGATGCGCCAAAATACTGGAAAGGGAAGTAAACACGATGCAGGCCATCGAGGTCGCCAGCGCCATATGAAAAGCCGCATCAGCCGAAAAGCCCTTGGCCACCAGCATGGCATGCAACATCGGCACCAACACAATGCCGCCACCAATGCCAAGCAACCCAGACAATACGCCGACCACCACGCCGATCAGGCAAAACAGCGCATATTGCTCAATAAATAACTGTATCCAGTCCATGCGACACCCATCCGTTGAAAGCGCAACAGTATAACGGCTGACTCAACACCATTTGCATCTTTTTCTTTACGCTGGCCTGCAATAATTTTTGTTACAATAATCAAATGAGCGATCAATATGTGAAAAAAGCAGGTGGCAGACGGGCGGGCGCGGGCCGTAAACTCGGCTCTGGCTTATACCAGGAAGCCACCACCGTGATGCGTGTGCCTGTCAGCCAGAAAACCGTGATTGGTGACTTGCTGGCGGCCTATGCCAAACAACAGCAACAACGGCAAAACAGGGGGAGTCTGGACAGTCCGCAAGTGTTCGCGTTTCCTGACAGTGCAGCGCAACCGATGGCGGTGCCGCTCTATGCATCCAAGATACCCGCCGGGTTTCCTTCCCCGGCTGATGATCATGTTGAGCAGCGACTGGATCCTAGCGCATATTTGATTGATCAGGCCGACACCACTTTTTTTGTCACCATACAGGGTGAGTCGATGATAGAAGCTGGCTTGATGCCAGGCGATAAAGCGGTCGTAGATAAAGGTAAATCACCCGTGGTCGGCGATATTGTGCTGGCAATGATAGATGGCGAGTTCACCATTAAAACGCTGGCCAAACAACAAGATGGCACACCAAAATTGTTGCCAGCAAACTCGTCTGGCCGCTACCCCCCTATCCTGATTCAAGCGCCCATGCAGTTTGAAGTCTGGGGGGTAGTGATAGGCTCATTCAGGCGATTCCGGTAGCATCAAGGGCAATAAAAAACCCGGCACCCATTGATCATGGGCAACCGGGTTTCATGAACGCAGATAAATTTATTTGTTCATGACATACATGGTTACTTCAAAGCCGAAACGCATTTCGGTAGCAGCTGGTTTAGTCCACATAATGATCTCCTTTTTTGATTCCCCGAACCGACCCCATGTCTGGCTCGTGTGAATGTATTATCGGCCCATGCCGCAACAATCCTGCTATTGCGGATCATGAACAGCGTTTAGGGAATTTCATGAAACACCCCTCATGCAAATAAATATGCCAGCATTCAATCAACCTACCATCAGGGCGATGGCGCTTGTCGATGTGAATAATTTTTACGTCAGTTGTGAACGTGTGTTTAACCCCAAACTGCGTGACCGCCCGGTGGTGGTGCTCAGCAATAACGATGGTTGCATTATCTCCCGTAGCGCAGAAGCCAAAGCGCTGGACATCCCCATGGGTGCGCCGTGGTTCAAGGTACGCAAGTATGCCGAGCAAGAGGGTGTGATTGCCTATTCGTCAAATTATGCTTTGTACGCAGACATGAGCAACCGTGTGATGTCGGTGCTGCGGCAGTTTAGCCCGTCACAGGAGGTGTACTCAATTGACGAGTCATTTCTCGACTTGACTGCGTTCTCCAGGCGAGACCTGACTGCCTATGCACAGCAACTCAGGCAAACAGTGCTGCAATCGACGGGCTTGCCAGTGTGTGTGGGCATTGCCAGCAGCAAAACGCTGGCAAAACTGGCGAATCATTGTGCCAAACAACACATCACGTTGAATGGCGTCTGTAACTTCAACACCATGCCAATCACATCGGTAGACGATACCTTGCGCGATATCGACGTCGGCAATGTTTGGGGCATAGGCCGCAATTTGAGCAAGCACATGCATGATGCAGACATTCATACGGCCTATGACCTCAAGATGAGCGATGCGGCGACCATGCGCCAGCGGTTTAACGTGGTGATGGAGAAAACCGTGCGCGAATTGAATGGCACGACTTGCCTTGAGTTAGAACAAATACGCGGCCCACAGCAGCAGATTCTGAGCACGCGCAGCTTTGGCCATCCTGTGCGTGACTTGCAAAGCCTGGCTGAAGCCGTCACGCTATATACAACCCGCGCTGGCGAAAAGCTGCGCAAGCGCCGATTATATGCAGGCAGTGTCTACGTCTATATCCGCACCAGCCCGTTTCGCGATGCACAACAGCAATACGATAACAGCCTGCGCCTGCCACTGCATATCGCCACCAACAACACCTTGCAACTAGTACAGGCAGCCCTGCTGGCGTTACGGCAGATCTACCGGCCAGGCTATGACTATATGAAAGCAGGTGTATCACTAGGCGAGTTGGTGACAGCTGAGGCGCAGCAACAAGACTTGTTCCAGTCCACGGACTCGCACGAGAAAGCAAACCGCTTGATGCATGCCTTAGACACTATCAATCAAAAAATGGGCAGAGCCACCCTCAAACTGGCGAGCGAAGGAGTACAGCGCCAGCAACCCTGGCGCATGAAGCAGGCGCTTAAAAGCCCTGCTTACACCACCAGCTGGGATGGGTTGTTATCGGTTGACTAAACCACTGCCTGCGTTAAGCCGCTTTGGATAACGACACCGAGCTAAACGTCACCGCACTGATCACCAGCATGGCACCGATCAACTGCGCATGATTAGGCGGCACATGCTCAAACGCCGCAATCACCATCGTGGTGACTGGCACGAGGTTCATAAAGATCGCCGCTTTTGATGGCCCCAAGTTGGAGATGCTCGCGTTCCAAAACAGATAAGCCAGCACCCCGCCGCCTAGCGACATCGTCAGCAGCGCAGCCCCGGCATGTATGGTTGGCACCACCATCTGATCACCGTGAATGACAGCAGCCATGGTCAACGCCATCGCGCCAACCGTCATGATGCCCGCAGTATTGGCGATGCCACCCACCTGTTTGGGCAGCATCTTTTTAACCAAGACGTTATAAAGCGCCCAATTGAGGGAAGCAATCAGAATGTAGATATCGCAAACCGCAATTGTCAGTTGCGCGCCCGCACCCAGCACCACGATCGCCACACCAGCAATACCAATCGGGAATGCGATCAGTTGTTGCCTGCTTGGCTTGTCACGCAGAATCACATAACCCAGCACGGCCGTCAGCAAAGGATTCAAGGCCATAATTAACGCACCATTAATGGCAGAAGAGGTTTCCATGCCCAGAAAGAAAAACAGGTTAAAGCCAAATACGCCAACCACTCCTAGCGTCAGATATGCTTTCCAATGCTGCGCAGGAATCGCCTCTTTTCGCATTTGTGCAATCAAGACCATGACAGCTGCGGCCAGCACATAGCGACTTGCGCCCGCCACATAAGGGCCCATTTCAGCAATGACTGGCCGTGCCAGATTGAAATTGGCGCCCCAGAAAATCGCTGCCATGGTGGCCATCAAATAAGTTTTAAAGTGATTCATCCGAGTTCTCTATAACCGCTCAATATATAAAAGTGACACAACAAACCGTTATAGCCTGCGTCCGCTTCAGCCGTCAATCCCCTCCACAATAAACACCCGATATTGTGCGCCCTGGTGCCTATGTCTAACGGCCTGCTGATATTGCGGACTGTGGTACCAGGCTTCGGCCGCTTTGACGGTGGGAAAGCGATGGATCAAACACCCCTCAAAGGCCGGGCCTTCGAGGATATTGAGCGCGCCATACCTCACCAGCGGCGTAACCGCATGCCCCTCTCGGGCGAGAGGGGCCAGGCTGGCATAAGTATCCATGGCGGCCTGATCCGTGGTCTGTTCACGCATCATGACCACATAGGCACTCATGATGCTTGCGCACCTTGCAGACGTTGTACAAGAGACTGTGCAGCTAAGGCAGATGACGCTGGATTTTGCCCGGTAATCAACAAACCATCCTCGACCACATAGGGTTGCCAGTCAGCGCCTTTTGAAAAAATACCGCCATGATTGGCCAGCATATCTTCGACCAGGAAAGGGACGACATTGGTTAAGCCGACAGCTTCTTCTTCGGTATTAGTGAAGCCAGTGACTTTCTTGCCAGCCACCAGCGGGCGACCATCTGGTTGTTTGGCATGACGCAATACTCCAGGCGCATGACAAACCAGCGCGACAGGTTTACCTGCATTCAATGTCGACTCAATCAAGCTAATGGAGTCGCGGTCCTCTGCCAGATCCCATAATGGCCCGTGCCCACCTGGATAAAACACCGCATCAAAACCATTATGTGACACCGAGTTTAAGGACACGGTATTCGCCAGGGCTTTGCCTGCTTCTGCATCAGCTTCAAAACGTTTGGTATCCGCCGTTTGAAAAGCGGGATCATTACTTTTAGGATCCAGCGGTGGCTGGCCACCTTTAGGCGATGCCAATGTCAATTGCGCACCCGCAGCCTTAAACGCGTAATAAGGCGCAGCCAGCTCTTCGAGCCAGAAGCCGGTTTTGAAGCCGGTATTACCCAGGGTGTCATGCGAGGTGAGGACGATCAGGATGTTCATTTAAAGCTCCTTAGTGATTGAGTGATCAGGTGAGTCCATCATGAACGCTTTGATTCCATTTTTGAAATTTATTATGTATATTTCAGTTATTCACCACATGAATATTAAAATGCGCTACGACCTGAATCTATTACGAGTATTTATCGCCTTAATGGAAGAGCGCAGTGTAACGCGTGCGGCTGACCGGCTGGGCATCACGCAGCCAGCATTGTCGAATGCATTGAACCGCCTGCGGGAGATCCTCCAGGATCCATTATTTATCCGTGAACGTTATGGCATGCAGCCGACACAGAAAGCGGAGGCGTTGGCGCCAGTGATTATGGAAGCCATTGGGCAACTGGATGAAATCGTACTGGAGCAGCAAGCTTTTGACCCAGCCAGTGCCAATTTGTTATTCACGATTGCACCTAATAGTTATGTCGAATATGTGCTGATTCCGGCAGTCGTGGCCAAGCTGCGCGTACTGGCCCCAGGCATCAAGCTGCGCATTATTCCTTACGGCAATGATCTTGCTGAAACCGGGGTGATTTCAGGCAGCACGGCGCTGGTCATGGGGCGTTTCGTCGACCCGCCAGACAACCTGATTGTGCAGCACCTGATGGATGACAGGCTGGCTTGTGTGGTGCGCGCCGACCACCCGACCATAGGCAATGAGATCACCAAGGCGCAATATGAGCAGCTAAAACATGTGAATGTATTACCACCAGGACGCATGCGCGCAGGGTTGTTTCAGGCGTTGGACCGGCAGGGCTTAAAACGTGAAGTGGCGGTGTCGGTCACGCATTTTCTTTCTGTACCAGAAGTGATCTCCGTCACCGATTATTGCACCACACTGCCGATCCAGATTTGCCGCCGCCTAGCCAATGATACGCGCTTAAAAATATTGCCAACGCCAGTTGACCTGGGCACTTTCCCGGTGGATATCGCCTGGCATGTCAGATACCGGCATGATCCGGTGCATCGCTGGCTACGGTCATTAATTGAAGAAGTGGCACGTACGCTCTAACAATGGCTAGGCGGCATCAATCAGGCCATGCTTCATGGCCAGCCGCACCATTTCCACCGGGCTGTTCACCGACAGTTTCTGCTTGATTAGGGTGTAATAGTTAGCCACGGTCTTCTGGCTGATTTTAAGCATATCGGCCACCTCTTCCACGCGTTTGCCTTCGGCCAACAGCCTGAACACTTCGAACTCACGCGAAGTGAGTTGCTGCAAAGGATTACTGTCGCCGATCAGTGTTTGCAAAGCGACTTTCTGTGCCACATCCTGGCTCAAAAAGGTGCGGCCTTTGGCCACATCCAGCACCGCCTGCACCAAATCCTCTGCCACACCGGTTTTAGTCACATAGCCCTTCACACCGGTTTTAAGTGCCTGCGCGGCAAACGACACCGCCTCGTGCATGGAGAAAATCACGATTCTGGCTTGCGGATAGCGCTGCAAAATACGCTTGGCAGCTTCCAGGCCGCCCATGCCGGGCATGGAAATATCCATCAGCATGACATCTGGCAGAATCTCGCCGTACACCTGATATGCCGACTCCCCGGTATCTGCCTCGGCCACGATTTCAATCGACTTATGGCTTTCGAGCAAACGACGCAACCCTGAACGCACCACGCTGTGGTCATCCACCAACACTACTTTAACTGTCATGTCACTGCTTCCTGAAAACCTTCTGTTGTGTGAAAACGGACTTCGATACGCGTGCCCTGGCCCGGCGCACTCGTAATGTTCATGCTACCCATCAAGCCCTCAACCCGCTCCTGCATACCCGCCAGACCATAACCGCGACTTTGCACACTGGTATCAAACCCGCGTCCGTCATCCTCCACCAGCAGATACAAGCCCTGCTCACTTTCAGTCACTTCTATCGTCACGCGTGTCGCAGCGGCATGCTTGCTGATGTTGGTCAGGCATTCCTGCAAAATTCGGTAGATCGTCACCGACACCGACTCATCATGTTGGCTCAGGTGGTTTGAAATCGCATTCACCACCATGATGCCGCGGTTACGGTCATGCCAGTGATGAATCAACTCGGCCAGTGCCAGGCTAAGCCCCAACTCATCCAGCACACGCGGGCGCAAACGCGCCAGGATATCCTGAATAGTCACCATCATTTGCCGTGTGATCTGCGCAATTGCCTGTGCGCTTTCACGTGCGACGCTGAGTTTTTTCGCTGCCACCAGCGCACTGGCATCTACATGCACGGCGGTCAGGTATTGGCCGATTTCATCATGCAGGTCACGCGCCAGCTTTTTACGTTCTTCTTCCTGCAAGTGGATAATCTGCTGCGTTAAACGATGGTTGTTACGTATGCTTTGCTCCAGCGTGCTGGCCATGCTGTTGAACTTATCACTGATTTCACTCAGTTCCACTTGCTCAAACCCGGGCAAACGGCTTTGATATTCGCCGCGTTCAATCTGGTTCAGGCCATGAATAATCTGCTTCACCGGTTTAAACGTCGCACGTACCGTCCAATAAACAAACAACAACACACTCAAACCAAACAGGCCGACAATCGCCAGCAAACCAGAGGTGTCATCCCAAATTTCGCGCAACTCAAAACTTGGGTCCGGCGTAATCACCAGCTCGCCGATAAAACGCCCATTTAAAATAATATTCTTGCGTTTGGGTTCGTTGAGCACGCTGGAAATATCCAGCAGACGTACAAACCACGCAGGGGGCTCTTCACCGGTAGGAACCAATCGCGTCGAGCGGTTAGACTCACGCAAGCGGCCATTCATATCAAAAAAATCCACCTTCAAATGGCGGATATTGGTCAGCTCATCCAGCCTGAACAGATTGGTTTGACCATTTTCACTGTGATTCAACCAGCCAAAATCTGTCATGTAATGCGCAATTTCCGCATCCAGCAAATGAATCACTAGGTTGGTACTTGAATCTACTTCTGCTAATACGTCTTCACGTGCATTCTTCACCACGGATACTGCCCAGGTCAGCAATAAGCCGAGCAATAACAAGGTAATGATCAGGTTAAGTTTGAACTGAAGACTGAGAGATTTCATCATGCTGTGTGGATTTTAAAGTCGATCGCCCAAAAACTGTCGGGAATTTTTCCCGATTCATACCCCTGGCATGCAGGGATACCACGCATTATAGGCGGACTAGCGAATCACCACACCCCAAGGCAAGGTGCCGACCGGGATATCCTTTAACCGCTGATTCGTTTGCGTATCAATCACGGACACGCTGTGACTACGGCCATTGGCGACATACAATTTTTTGCCATCTGGCGTCAGTGCCATATTCCACGGCCGTTGCCCCACCGCGATAGTGGCAATCACCTGACGGCTGGCAGTATCAATCACGCTAATATTATGGTCGCCGCCATTGCTGACATAAATGCGGCTGCCATCGGCATTGACCTTGACGCCATTAGAGCGCAAGCCGACTTTGATATTGCCCTGCACTTTCCAGTCACTGCTGGAGACAATTTCCAGCAAATTTGCTGCTTCGTTAGCGACATAAGCCCATTGACCATCTGGACTAAAGCCCACGCCACGTGGATGCTTGGTGGCAGCAATCACATGTTCGGATTTGAGTGATGTCAGATTAATCACGTCCACATTATTGCTTTCTTCGTTGCTTGCCAATAACCACTGCTGATCCGGCGAAAACACACAGTGCTCGGGGTTTCTGCCCTGGGTATGAATCGTGTGTTTCACCTTGTTGGCCTGCAGGTCTACCAGCGCCACGGCATTTTCTTCCTCCAGGCAGGCCGCCAGCAGCTTGCCATCCGGCGAAATATCGATGCCCTCAGGCTCATCGCCGACCTTGATCAAGGCGACTTGCTTGCCTTGTTGGGTATCTACCACAGCTACCGCATTTTTATCGCGCACCACGACATACAAGTTTGGATTGCCAAGGTGTACGGCAGCTGCCTGAACTTTTTTACCGAACTGGCCCTTGGCTGGCAGGCGCCTCACCACCTCATCGGTACGGGTGTCAATGACCGACACGGTGCCATCTTTTTCATTGGGCACATACGCGAAAGATTGGGAGAACGCTGAGAAAGAGGTAGTGGCCAAAGCCGCTGTGAATAGAAGCTGTTGCAGTGTGCGTTGCATAGAGTGTCCTTCAAAAAATCGACCAGTTGCTGCAACAACTGGCCTGAACATGGAGATATACTTTATGCAAATCAATTAAATTAAGTCATTTAAATTGATAATTGCATATTAAGCATGCTGCGACCGCCCCAATAGCGGCAGCCTTCCCGATTTCATCGGGATTTTCTCCCGACAAACTGACCAAACGCCCGCGGCTGCGCGCCGACAGCCACCGTTGCGGTGACGGCCAAACGCTCACTGTCGATGATGGCAATGACGTTATCCATCCAGCTGACCACCACTACCTGCTGGTGCTCAGCATCGAAAGCAATACCTTCCGGCGTACCCGGCACACGAATCTTGCGTATGGTTTGCCGTGTTTCCAGATCAATGACACTTACCGTGTCTTCACCGGTATTGGTGACAAACAAGCGTTGCCCACGGCTGTCTGCCGTTACGCAATAAGGATGTTCGCCCGTCGCCAGCGTCGCGACCACCTGATCACGATGGGTATCCACCACACTGACCGTGTTTGAATACACATTCACGACAAATAACTGCTTGCCATCCGGGCTGATATTCAAACCAAACGGATGCTGCCCAACCGGGATACGTTGCCGTTCCTTGTGGGCACGGGTATCGATCACGCTCACGTCATTGCTATCACGATTCGCCACATACAATATGGCATCATCGTGACTTAACTGCAGCCCGCCAGGCGCCTGCCCGACTTGAATCTGCGCCAGTACATGCCCGCTTTCAGCCGCTAATACCAGCACGCTATCGTGATACCAGTCCGCCACATACAGCCGGTCACCGCGGTTGTTGACCGTGAGGCCGACAGGGGCAATTGGCAGCATGATGGTGCGTATCACCGCCTGGCGTTGCATATCAATGACCGACAACGAGTGCCCCTCGACGTTGCTGATATACACGCGCTGATTACGCGCATCTACCGCCACGCCGACCGGGGCCTTACCCACCGCAAGCGTCTTTACCACTTGCTGCTGTTGCAGGTCGACCACTGAAACCGTGTGCTCTCCCTGATTGGTCAGATAGGCATAGTCCGCGGCCTGCACCCAGGTGCACACACAGATGCCCAATATGCCGTACAACATGTTCAATACTTGTTGGCGCATCCAGCTAATGCCAACACTATAAGCGGGACGCTGCTCTGGAGATTGAGAGCCTCTCCCGCGTGCAGGCAGGAATTTTTCACCGATATTTCGGGTATTCATACACGCAATCATGTGATTGCACTGATTCAGGCAGGGGTGGATTTTTGTGTGAAGTGCGCATCTATGGCCGCCATGTCCAGCGCTTGCCACATCTCGAGGTGGTGCTGCAACTCATGGGCCTGCATGGCGCCACTCACCATATCAATCACCACGCGCTCGCGAATAACCATCAAGGCAGGGACTTGCGCCACCTGGAAATTACCGGCCAAGTCTGTCGCCACATCAATATCCACCGTGGCAAATAGAACTTGAGGCACTTGTGCCGCCACTTCGGCAAAAGTTGGGTAAAAGGTCTGGCAAGGCGCACACCACTTGGCCGTGAACAACAATACGATAAAGTCATGGCTGGCCACGTATTGATTAAACTGCTGCTGACTCTCTATCGTCACGGGCAAGTGACTCGGGGATACTGAATTCATGATGGCTCCTTGCGCTAAGGCTCGCCTGCCACAGGCAGGCGTTTAATGCTGTGAATGGTCCAATGCTGCGGCCCGGCAATGCTATGTGAACAACCCAATTCCTTTTCCGGTGACTCTGCGGTGAGGAGATGCCTGGTGTGGTCTGCAGTTTGTACCTGCATAAACCAGCGGTCCACCCACACCTCAACCCGACCGGCGGCAGCCTCTACCAACTGTAATGACACCATCTTGCCGCCATGTGCCAGGCACAGAGAGTCATCGGTCTCAATCAGCCCGGCCAACGCCGCTTCCGGTGATTCCGCATGACTGCACGGACTCAGCGCCAGTAACAGAACGAAAAAGAAATAGTGACTCACACGCATGCACATAACCTAGACATGCATGCTTTTAGGCACATACGGACAGGCCCAGGCTTTTAAACACCGGGCGCATGGCTACACAAATTTTATTGCGCCAGCCCTTGGTATTGGCAGCCGCGTTCTGGCGTCCTTCTTTCAGGCCTTGCAGGCCGTCTTTAACAAAGCTATCCACTGCACTTTTAGCGGACTCATCATCCTGCCCGGCAGGCGGCTCATTGCCGGTAAATGCGCGGTAGTAGCGTGCGGTCCACACCACTTTGGCGTTGCCGCCGTCAGCAGTGACTTTGATTTTGCCATTGAGCGAACTCACAGGCAGCGCTTCCAAGTCAATGTCACCGGACAAACGGTAAGCGACCGTCATCTCCGCCGCAGATACTTCATCAATTTCCTGCAACAATTGTTTGCCATTTTTCAGCGTGATTTTCTGCTGCTTATCGTTCACTGCCTCGCAGGCGGTCACTTGCGGATGCCATTGCGCCAGGCCGCACTGTGCACTCACGCGTTTCCACAGTGCATCAGCGGATGCTGCCACCTGGATGGATTCATCCGTTTTTTGTGGTGTCGGGCCATGCGCCCAGACCTGTGCACTGAACAATAATCCAGCCAGTAATAAAGACCACTTCATTTCTACTCCTTCTCGATAAAATCTATAACACTTATTTGCCAGGCCGCCTGAGCGCGCGACCCCATTGCCTGACACCAGCCCAGGCGCGCCAGCCTGCCCCTGACCAGGGGTGCCCGGCAAAAGTCAATGCCAGGTAAACGCCCCAAGCCACACAAGCAGGCCAGGCGAGCCAGGGCCTGAGGTCAGTCTCTGCCCAGCGCCAGGCGGTCATGCCCAGGCCAGTCGCCCAGTCACTGCTTTGCGCTGCCGCATCCAGGCGGACAAAATGCAAGCCAGTGGTATTTGCCAGGCGTTGCAGGTTTTGTGCATCCAGTGCAGACAAATGTGCGTTTTCCAGTAATGCATTGCCTGGCCCATGCCCGGCATTACGGTCATGCTGACCTTGCTCCATGGCCAATACCGACAGGGTTTCTGCCATGCCAAAATTACCAAAGCGCTGCACCTCTTCCTGCTCCCAATAACCAGCCACCGCATTCTTTTCATCCAGCTTGGGGATTTTGCTCGGCGTGGGTTTACCCATCCCAACCAGATACCCTTGCACATCGCCTGGCTTGCCTGCATAACTGGGCATATATTTCGGATTGGCTGGCGGCGCCTGCTGGCCATCGGTAAAAAACATCACGCGCATCTGCTTGCCTAGTTGCGGCGCTTGTTCCAGGGCGTGATACACCCCATGCGAGATAAAAGAATCGGCCGCCCACGCCATGCGCCAGTCCATGCTGGCGACAGTTTGGTCCAGAGCTGCAAAATGACTGCATACTTCTACCGGCTCTACGACATTGACCACATTGCGCTCAGTAAACATGCCCAAGGCGACTTGCGACCCACAAGGCAGTGCAGACAAGGTTTTGCGTATGCTTTGCTTGGCCATCTGCAAACGACTCATGCTTTTGCCTGCCACCTGGTAATCCGGCACGTTCATGCTCTGTGTGATATCGACGACGAAATACCAGTCATAAACGCGGTTAGGCAACCGCCAGTGCGGCTTGAACAACACCAGGGTTAACAGCAGCAATATCAGTATCAGGCAGCGCTTGCGCCAGTCTGCCTGGCTGTTGCCTGCCATTGACCAGCCTGACACCAAGTGCCTGACCCAAGGTTTCACAACATGACGCCACATCAGGGCATGCCTCTGGGGTTACCCGGCATAGCAGGCCAGCCGCTAGGCTCTTCTTCCGCCTTGATCTGCTCGTCTTCATATTGTTGTGGGCCAGACATGCCATGTGTGGTGGGTGCCAGGCGTAAGGCGAGATGATAGTTATATTTCACCTCTGACCAGTCGGGTTCGATACGCAAGGCCTTCTGGTAGCTTTCCTTGGCCAGCGCCACCAGTGGCCCAGCCTCATCCCAGGCAGGCAAGCCACGCTGTTCCAGCAAACGTGTGGCCGTGCGCATATAAATATTGCCTGAATTGAAATACGCTTGCTTGCGCAAGGGATCATCTGCACTGACCTTGCTCACCAGCGCAGCATATTGCGCCAGCGCCTGCTCCGGCTTGAGCTGGTTGTCATAAAACACGGCATTGGCAAACAAGGCCTGTGGCGTCTGGTTGGCACCCAACAGTGTCTGTTCAATCAACTCATGCGGCACCAGGCGATTGCGATAGACACTGGCCTGGTAGACTTCAATTAATTGCTTGATCAGCATGACCACTGTCACCAGAACGACCAGGCTTGCCCACAATACGCCACGCCGCATGACGCGGCCCCATTTTTCATTCATGATTGCCACCGTTTTAACTCCAATCCAAACATCGCCATCAGCACTGCGGCAGCCAGCCAAGCCAGGCCATAGGCGTATTGGCTTAAATCTCGCCGCGATACCGGTTCCAGATAGCGGGTTGGTTTATTTTTCAACTTGGAGATATCGCGTACGGCCGCCATCACCGCTTCCGGGTTCTCTGCCTCATACACGCGATAAGGCACATTCAGGGTTTGAAAATATTCATGCAGGGCATATTCAGGATAAGCATCTATGTTTTCACCTTCGGCCAGGCTTTGCTTGAGGCTGACCCCACTTTCGGAACGCAGGTAAATCCAGTACAAAGACGCCTGTTGCCGCATAAACATGGCCCGCAGCATGTCCTGGGTTTTACCATCCAGATGTGCACCGCCATCCGACACTAGCACCATCGCCCGGGCACCGGTCACCGGCTGGTCGTCAAAATAATCCAGTGCCATGCCTAAACCACGCGCCACGGCGGTGAAGCCCATGCCACCGGCTTCAGTGGCATCCAGGGCAGCCTGCACAAAGGCACGGTCATTACCCAGCGGCGCTGCCAGAATCGGCGATGTGCTAAACGTCACCATGCCCATCAAGTCATCTTTCCCCTGGGCGACCAACTTTTTAAGCACACTGCGGGCGACCTCCATCTTGGGCACTCTTGCCAGCGCATCGCCCTTTTTCACAAAAGACTCATTCATGCTGGCGCTACGGTCCAGCACGATCATGACATGCGCACCGCGCCCAACCTTTTCCACATATTGAGACTTTAGGTAAGGGCCACTCAGTGCCAGGCTCAAGGCCAGGATAAACACGCTCAGCGCCATCTTCCATACCCTGTCCAGCCAGGTCGACAAAGGGTCTTCCGGCAACCTTTGTAAAGCAGGATGTGGAAAATTCAGTTGCCCGGTGAATAGCCACGGCAATACAGCCAATGGCAGCAACATCAGCGGCCAGGCCTGCGCCAGCCCCCAGTGCTCACCCAGGCCCAATGCCAGCAATAGCGTTTGCACGCGATCACTCCACATACTCAGGACACCTCTACCCGACTGAGCTTTTTGGCCAGTTGTTTTAAATCCTGCATCGACAACGCCAATGGTTTGCCGGCAAAAAAAGCCTGCTGCACCTCTTGGTAAAACTGCTGCAATGCGATGCGATAAGGATCCAGCACCTGATGTGTAGTCAGCACCCGTGCCAGGTTTTCAGCGGTGACAGCATGTCCGGCAAATTGATCCATGGCACGGCTCATTAAACGCATGGCCTGTAAACGCTCAGCCTGGCCGTGCACATCGAGGGTGCGTATTGCCCGCCAGGCTTGCCGGAATGGCATGCGTTTCTCTTGCGGCAGCTGTATCCAGCCGGCATACCACAACAGGTAAATCACACCCAGACTCAACAAAGATAACCAGCCAGCCAGTGTCCATAACTGACCCGCCAGTGACCACTCAGGCAGCGGTGCATCGGGATACAACTGGACATGCTCGGCATCAATACGCGCAGGCAGCAGGCTGGACACAATCACCTTATCGGCGGGCACATCTACAGTGAGCCGTTGCTGTTCATGTTTGAACTCACGGTTAAATTCTAGATGCAGCTTTTTCAACGGCATGGTTTTGACGGTATCGCCCGCCACAAAAATCTGCCAGTCTATCTCCAGCTGGATCACGCGCTCAGTGTCTGTGTCACTGCTGGTCCAGTGCACATCCCTTAATTCAATCGCTTCATTTTGTGCAGGAGGAGGCAAGCTGGCAGGATCCAACTCAAAGCCAGGCGGCACATGCAAGGTGATATGTTGTCTGGCAATACTGCCCAGGGTGTAATCTGTTTCACGCGTATGGCTCTCGACACGCGGCTGAAACTGGCTACTTGCTGCAGCGCAGGCGATCACAGGCAATAAGTGCATCGCCAACAGCAGCATGCTTTGTTTACGTTTAACCCTCATCCATGCGGCACTCATGCCATCGTCTCCATCAAATGTCGGCTGACGTCTTCAGCCCGCCAGTCTGGCCCTAACCATAAAGGCGGACGTGTGCCTGCGTTTAAAAAGCGGGTATTCAATGTATCCGCCTGCTGCTGGGCATGCTCCGCAATTTGCTGATGCAAACGGCGCCTGAGCATCCAACTGCGCTCTTCTCCCGTTTCCATATCACGCAAACGTGCCCAGCCAAAAGCGGGCAAATCTACAGTCGCCGCGCGATCACGCAAAATGACCGGAATCACATCGTGCGGCAACCCGGCTTTCAGTACACGCTGCATCAACGCTTCCGGCCAGTAAAAATCCGATAGCAGGAATACCAGTGCCCGCTGCTGGCCTATAGACTCAATAGCAGCATGCATGGCGGATGCACCCTGTCCCGATGCGCCGCTGTGCACATCAGTACCCTGCCAATAACGGGTGATATTCTGTGCAACCAGGTGTGCGGTACCGGGCTGGAATGTCGGCATGACATGCCAGCCCGCTTGCTGGGTATCATTGGCCGCGCGCATGCCGAAAGCATCACCTTGCCGTGTGACAGACCAGGCCAATGCAGACACGAACTCCGTCACTTGCTGGCGCAAATTGGCCTGGCCCTGAAAAAACATGGAGCTGGAGACATCGACAATGGCATACACATGGATCGCGGCCCGTTCAAGATAGGTCCTGACCAGCCATTGCCTGGGTACGGTGCGCACGCTGGCACGAATATCAATACGCTTAGGGTCAGGACAGGCCAGCAATGAAGCAAATCCGGCAAAATCGCTGCCATTGCCATGATGTGCGGTCAATGTCGCACCAGCATGATAGGTTTTCGAGCGCCAATTGATATTGTAAAAAAACTGGCGTGGCTCAAACGCGGCATGTACCTGAACAGGCTGGCTAGTCACTGGATGGGCCAATAAAGTCATACTATCTATCCGCAACAATACCCGTTCAAGGCGCAGACACTTGATCCAGCACTGCCTGCAACAGCAACGGTGCCAGGCGCTCATGCTGCAAAGCATAGGCACCACTCAGGAACACCCGATGCGTCACCACAAATGGCCATACGGCACGGATATCATCCGGCGTTAAATAATCGCGTCCTTCCAGCCAGGCGCGTGTACGCGCACTACGCATCAACATGGCCATGCCGCGCGGGCTAGCGCCACCGGCCAACAAGCGTGACATATCGACATCCGGCAGTTGAATACCTGCAGCCAGCGGATCTTTGAGGCAGCGCCACAGGGCAACGGCATATTCCTGCAAGGCCAACTCCGCGCGCACGCCATCTTGCACGGCGGCGGCCAGGGCGTTCAACTGGTCATACGGCGTCAGGCCCGCTGGCAAACCGCCTACCAGCGCATCCACATCATAAAAACGGGTATCAAACATCAGCGCGCGTTGCAGGTCTCGGTCGTCAGGTGCCTGGATTGAAATTTCCATCAGGAAACGATCACGCGCCGCAGCTGGGATTTCAAATGTCTCTTCACGCTCCAGACGGTTGCGGTCTGCAAACACGGTTAAATGCGGGAAATGGTATTCACGGTTAAAGGCGTTGACCGAGCGCTCGGCCATCAGCCGCAAAAATAGCGCATGTGCCTGCGGCCGGGCGCGGTTGATTTCATTAAAGAAAAATACCGACAATGCTTCATCATGCTGCAACAGCGGGCCCGGTTTGACCGCCGCCTGGCCTTGCTCATTGATATAAGCGTGATAAAGAAAATCGCTCGGCATGAGGTCAATCGCCCCTTCAATGCGTTGGTAACCACCACCAAGTAACTGGGCAGCCGCACGCAACAGCGTGGTTTTACCGACACCAACATCGCCTTCCAGCAACACGTGCCCACGTGAGAAGATCGCAATCGTTAACGCACGTGTTTGCTCTGGCATACCCACCACGACAGTATTCAGCGCTTGTTCAAAGGCCAATGCACGCTCACGCCATGCTGGTAGTTCAATTTTATTTTCCATAACACCATATCCATGATTCAGGATGAAACAGGCCACTGTCGACTGCACGCAATCAACACTGGTATGTCACATACAAGAGAGTGTGAAAACTGACACCGGAAACGATGTCAGTTTCCTAGGGGGGGAATTTAAGATTACTTCACGTCAAACACGAAATTGCCGCTGGACTTGGCGTTCGCAATACGTTTTGCATTGCGCTCGTCCATGGCTTTGATGGATTGCTCTTGTTTGTTGAGCTCAACCGGATCATGTTTTGGGTCATATTTGGAACCCGCAATTTTTTCCGGATAGCCGGGTTTGGCTTCCCAGCAGTTACCTGGTTCTTTACAACTTTGACCGTCGTAAGCCAGAGCCTGATTTGACACAGCGAACACACCGGCCACTGCCAGTAATGTTAATACGTGTTTCATCACTTTCTCCTTCATCACAAATTAGCTGGTGTATTGTTTTCAATTAACGGATTGCCCACCAGCCTAACAATCCGATAATAGGATTAACCGTGTGGCGCAGCGCCACCGTTTTTAAGGTTTTCTTCTGCCTGATGACGGATCCAGGCAATCACATGAATGATTTCATCGACTGTCATACGGCCCTGTTGCGGCCCCATCATGCCGGCAGCACCGCCATAAATAGTTTCAAAAATACCTTTGTCAGTTTCATTCTTAGGGTATGTCCAGTAATCATCCGCCAACGCCGGGCCTAACTTACCTTCAGCCAAATGGCCATGGCAGCCAGAACAGGCAGTTGAGAAAATGGTGTAGCCTTTTTTAATGGCTTCCTCATCATTTCGGTATGGGTTCTCACCGGTGGCCATAAAATGCTTGGCTTCCGGCGTAAAGGTTTCATCTTCCATAGGCGCCAACTCAAGGAGGTCACCAGACAACGTGCCGCGGAACTCGAGTGGCGGGCCATCTTTCAGCGCTACTTTGGCAGGAGCAGCTTTCGCTTCACTGGCTTGTGTCGCTGCGTCATCTTTGGCACAGGCAACCGTCAGGAATGCAGCCATGACCAGTCCAGAAACACCAATTGCCATGGCAAGTTGTTGTTTCATACGGCGGGGTTGTTGAGATTCGTTCACTTCATACTCCAAAAACTTAATTAATAAATGTTGCGCTTGACTACTGATTCAGCAAAGGCACACCTTCATCCTTGAGGATGGCGGTGATTTCAGCGCCGTGCGCATCGATGACACCATTCAAGGCCTCTACTAACTCAGGATGTTGCTTGCTGACGCCCATCACCACGTTGTAATGCATGGGAATTTTTTCGCCATTGGTTTTCTTGGCAGTGTCGTCCACCAGCACCATGTTCAACGGCACGTCTGAGGCACGGACATAGCGCGCGGCTTCCGGTGCCCACAACATCGCCATATGCAAATGCATATTGGCAACGTCATTGACCAGGCGCGATGGCTCTACATGAATGTAGCGATTACGTGTCGACTGGAAATTCTGGATTTCGGTAAAGTAATCAAACATGTCGTCAAAACGATTAATTTGCAGCAGCATGTTTTTGCCTGGACTATCCGGCATCACGCCTATGCGGAAATTCTTTTCCTTAAGATAAGGATGATCCCAGGAAGTCACGTCGATCTCGCGGTCTTTGCGAGTCACGAACACATAGCCAGAACGGTAATAAGGTTTGGTGACCAGCACGCGGGGATCATTGGGGTCTGTGCCGATCAGCACATCACATTTTCCTTCTTCCATGTCCTTTTGCAGCGTTAACGGGTTAGTCCACCAGAAATAATTGATAGGCACATTTAATGTTTTACCAATGACAGCAGCAATCTTGTTTTCAAAGCCTTGTTTCTGGTCATTGGAAAAAGGTAATTCGGATTTACCGGCACAGATATTCAGTACATCGGCAGCGAGTGTCGGCAATGCAAACACACTCAATGTCAGGGACAAGCAAACGCTCAACCAGGTACGACTATTTTTTTTAACTTCAGCAAACATTTGTTCTCTTCTCCATTAGAGAGAACAGGATGACCGGCCATCCTTGCGTCTGACGGCCATCCTGCACACTACATCAACAGGTTTACTGTATCGATTACAGGCTAAACACCATCAGGCCACCACCCATTTGTGTGTGGTTTTGCAGTTCTTTGAACGCACCAACCGCACCCAAACCAGCACTTGGGTCTGTCAGGTCAAACACCAGACCAACACCTGGCCAGCCACCAACACCGTACATGCTGCCGACGTATTGTTTGCCTTTGAAGGAATAAGTCATAGGAGATCCGATACCACCGGATGGCATCTTGAAGTTCCACAACTCTTTACCGTCTTTGTTATCCAAAGCCTTCAGGTAACCATCCAGTGTTGCGTACCAAACCAGACCGCCTTTGGTGTACAAAGTACCGCCCCAAGCTGCGAATTTCTCCCACTTGGTCCATTTGGCTTTACCAGTAGTCAGGTCAAATGCACGGATCTGACCCATTTCTTTCTTGGTTGGGCCGTTAGGACCAGGGTACATCGCCAGTGTGGCACCGACGAAGAACTGACCTGCACGGTATGGCAGCATGAACGGCTCCCAATCCATACAAATGTGGTTCAGGCCAGCGTACAGCGTACGGCTTTCCGGATCGTAGGAGTCAACACCCTGATTGTGGAAACCCATCGCTGATGGACAAATGTTGGTCCCTTTGTGGTCCATACGGGTTGCGAACTCAGGATCACGTACTGGTGTCCCTGTTTTCAGATCAACCTTTTTGAACACGTTGACAGCTGGATCCACTTTTTCAGCAACGATCAGGTTGCCGTTTTCGCGGTTCAGTGTGTACAAGATACCGTTACGGTCGATATGGCTCAGCAGCGGCGTCATTTTGCCGTTCACCGGCTGATCGGTCAGCACCATCTGGTTCACACCAGCGAAGTCCCACTCATCGTGAGGCGTCTTTTGGTAACCCCATCTAGCCATACCGGTGTCCAGGTCACGACCCCAAATAGTCATAGTCCACTTGTTGTCGCCAGGACGCATGGTTTCGTTCCATGGTGCCGGGTTGCCTGAGCCGTAGTAGAACAGGTTCAATTTAGGATCGTAGGCATACCAACCCCAGTTGGTACCGCCACCAATTTTCCAGGCATCGCCTTCCCAGGTTTTCGTACCCAGACCGAATTGACCGTAATGTGGATTGTCTTTGTTGAAGTCTTTGCCCAGACGAACTGACTCATCAGAACCTGTCGCGAATGCACGCCATTTCAACTCACCGGTTTTCAGGTCGAAGGCATTGACCGCACCACGTACACCCAGCTCGGCACCTGAACAACCCATCAATACCGTGTCTTTAGCCACGAAAGGCGCTTGTGTCAGTGTTGAGCCCACTTTAGGATCACAGACTTCCACTTCCCAGTTGATTTTGCCGGTTTTGGCATCCAATGCCAGCAAATGACCATTGGCTTGTTTTTTCACGATTTGGCCAGCACCATAAGCCAGACCACGGTCAACCACGTCACAGCACATCACTGCTTTGGTTGAAGCGTCTTGCTTAGGCTTGTGTTGCCAAACAATTTTGCCTGGATCGTTCAGATTCAAAGCGTAAGTGTTGTTTGGGAACGCAGAGTGGATGTACATCATGTCACCAATGACCAATGGCGCACCTTCGTGACCATTCAATACACCAGTAGAAAATGACCACGCTGCTTTGACATTTTTAACGTTGGACTTGTTGATTTGCGCCAACGGGCTGTTGTGCTGACTGTAGTAGCCGCCCGTTGCAATTGGCCAGGCACCAGCAGTATTCACCGCCTTGTCCAAGTCTGCATCTGCCAGGGCCAAGCCGGACACGCTTGCAAACAAGCCTCCGACTAACGCGCCCAGAATGGCACGAGATGTTGTTACTTTCATAGGATCTCCTAATCTTTTGAGAATGCGTTTTACGTGGTGTCGTAGGCATCCCCCCGAATGCCTCAGTGCACGACCGAAATTGTTAATAATTTGTAACATTGGCAATAGATGAAAGATTCCCTTTGATGGATTCAAGAATTCATCCTCTTAAACCAGCCAACAACGGGAATCTTTCACGGGGTACTGGCGCATGATGTGGTCTATAGTGGCGCAGGTTCACACTAGGCGGGAGCAAGTTGGCTGTCGCGATGTAGCTTCACAGCGTTTGGTCACTCAGTCATGCATTCTTATCAACGATCTATGCCAGTTATTACTGCTCTACATAAACTCGGCAAACTCAGCCGGGCCAGTCAGGACACGCTCATTGTGATGACGGGCGTGGTGCTGACGTTTGTCTGTTCATCAGAGTTTGACCTGGCCGAGCACGTCAACGCCTGGTTACTGACCTATGAATATGCGCAGCTGGATGAGGTCCCGCTCACCTTGTTTGTATTTGTGTTATTGAGCGTCTGGTTTAGCCAGCGCCGCATGCGGGAAATTCATGCCGAAATCCAGCACAGAAAACGCACAGAAGCCCAATTAAGCAGCAGCCAGCAACTGTATAAAACCTTGTTCGATGGCGACCTGACCGGCAATGTGGTGCTGGATATTGACGGTAATATTGGCATGCACAATCGCGCCTTTGACCGCATCTGCCGCCCACTAGATGATGATAAAAGTGCCTGCGCCCTGTTTTCATTTGATTGGCCAACCTTTGTCTCGCAACTGCAATATCACCAGGAACTCAATTTCAACAAGCTGCAAATCCGGCGGCCAGATAGCCTGCCCTGCTATGTGGGTGCGCGCTTTGTGTATGTGCCGTCAGCGGAACGCAAGCCGGCACAAATCCACGGCTACCTGGTCGACATGACCGAGCAATGCCTGGTGGAGCTCGACTTGGAACGTACCTTGAAAGAGAATCGTGTGCTGGCACGCCACGCCATGCAGATGCAAGAGCAAGAACGCAAATATATTGCCAGCGAGATTCATGATGAAACCGGCCAATATTTGACGGCCATCCGCATGGATGCGCTGACCCTGCAAAAAAGCGACCCCGATCAGGCACATGTGATTGCGGTCAGAATCGCCTCCAACACCCAGCATGTGCAGCAATCCATACGTGCGTTGATTAAGCACTTGCGGCCACCAGCGCTGGACTCACTTGGCCTGATTGGCGCGGTGGAGCGCCTGGTGAATGACTGGAAAAAACTCAATCCGGCTGTCGATTGCCATCTCGCGCTGGACACCAGCGAACAGACATTAAACGAAGACACCAATATCGTCGCCTTCAGGGTGGTGCAAGAGGCACTCACCAACATTGCCCGCCACGCCCAGGCCAGTGAAGTATGGATAGATATCCATATCATCAAGCGCCAGGACAAAGCCATGCTGCAAATTGAAATCCGTGATAACGGCAAAGGCATGGACACCACACAAGCAACTGAAGGCGTCGGCCTGGTCGGTATGCGCGAGCGTATCGAGTCACTGCAAGGCAGTTTCAAACTCATGAGCGGCTTGCAGGCAGGCACCCTGATTACCGGCCTGCTGCCACTTAACACCAGCAAGCAGACACCCTCTGCTGCATCCCTTATCGTCTAACCCGGGAGTAAACAACGATGCAACCCTTTAAATTACTCAGCCTGATGGCACTGATGATGCCTCTAACTTTGTCTGCAAAAGACCTGCTCACGGAAGAACAACCTTTTTTGCAGGCCTATAGTGGCCAGTCGCGCCAGTTTGTAGAGGAACAACTGGGCAAACCGGTTAAAAAAGAAATGGCAGTGAAACCACATAATGCAGACCAGATTTTGCAGCAACAGCAGCAGGCGGCTCCTGGCGCTGGCGAGCAGATCGAAATGTGGTATTACCGTGGCAAGATTCAATATGCGCCAACCAAGTTTTTTAATACCGCTGAGCTCACCTTTGCCAACGACAAATGCGTGAACATCACCTTTGCCAATAAAAAATAAGGCGCACGTAGACCCATGGCAAAAGTAATGATCGCAGACGACCATGCCATGCTCAGGCAAGGCTTGCGCACCATGCTGGAACAAGCCAACCATCAAGTCTCGGCAGATGCGTTGAGTGGTGAAGAGGCCTGCCTGCTGGTAGAAAAGAATCACCCTGACCTGCTGATTCTGGACCTGGATATGCCGGGCATCGGTGGCCTGGAAACCCTGAAGCGCATTTTGCATCGCAAACCGCAGATGCGCGTGCTCATATTCAGCATGCACGATGACTGTATTTACGCCACGCGCGCCATCCAGGCGGGTGCGCGCGGCTATGTGACCAAAACAGAGCCGCCAGAAGTGGTGCTGGAAGCCGTGCAGAAAATCCTCAAAGGCGGACGCTACATTAACAACGAGTTGGCGCAAAGCTTATCCATGTACCATCTGGAGAGCCAGGAAAACCCGATCCAGAAACTGTCGCCACGCGAATTTGAAGTCTTTCGCCGCATTGCCCAGGGAGAGGCGCTGGCTGCCATCGCCAAAGGCATGCATATCGGCTATAAAACGGTGGCCAACATCCAGACCAGCGTACGGCAAAAACTGGGGGTGGAAACCACCGGCCAGGTGGTCCACATCGCGGTACGCTTCGGCATCATCAAAGGCCTGTAACGGCGAAGTTTATTATGATTGCCATCATTGCCCGCAAAGAACTGCGCAGCCTGTTTGCCACCCCCATGGGCTGGCTGATCCTGGCGATTGTCCAGGCCATTGTCGGCACTTATTACAGCCTGAGTTTTAATCAATACTTCGAAATCATGCACAGTGCGCAATGGCAGGTGCAACGCATAGGCATTACCCAGTTTATGGCAGAAGGCGTGTTTGGCGTCGCCGCAGTGTTGATGCTGTTTGTCGTGCCCCTGGTCACCATGAAGCTGATCAGTGAAGAGCGCAAAAACCAGACCATGGCTTTGCTGATGAGCGCTCCGTTAAGCATGAGCGAGCTCATTTTAGGCAAGCTGCTGGGCATTGTCATTTACCTGAGCCTGCTGATTTTAAGCATGCTGCTCATGATCGCCATGCTGTTGCCCTGGGCCGAAATCGACCTGCCTTACCTGCTGACGCATGCCTTGGGGCTATGGTTGCTAGTGGTGGCCAGCAGCGCACTGGGACTCTATGTGTCCTGCCTGACAGCACAGCCGATACTGGCGGCTTTTTGTAGTCTGACAGCGCTAAGCATCTGCCTGCTGCTGGACAAGTTTTTTAGTGACGACCGCCAGGCGCTGTTTCATGACCTGTCACTGATGCAGCATTACCGCCAATTTGCCCTGGGCATGCTCAATAGTTACGACGTGCTGTTTTTTGTGCTGTTTGCCGTGTTTTTCATCCTGCTTTCTATTCGTCGCTTAGATGCTGACCGACTCTATGGCTAAATCCAACGCGGCATCACGCCTCTCTTTCGCCTTAACGGCTCACTGGTGGCAACACCGCCTGGTGGTGCCTGCCTTACTACTGCTCACGCTGTCACTAGGCGCGCTTGCCTGGCAATGCCATATCATGGTCGATACCACGCACAATCACCGCAATACCTTGTCTGCGGCCAGCATCCAGGTGTTGCAACACTTACCAGGCACCATTGAAATCACCGCGTTTTGCAGCAATAGCCCTTACAAAGGACGTTACTTCAGAAAGTCCATCACTTCGTTGCTACAGCGTTATCAATACCTGCATGCAGACTTACGTGTGCAATTTATTGACCCAGCCACGGCACCGACCCTGGCACGCGAGCAGCAGATCAAAAAAGAAGGCGAAATGATCATCCGCTATCGCGGCCAGGAAAAGCGCATGTATTTGCCATACACCGAAGAAGCGTTTACC
The DNA here is from genome assembly GCF_015354445.1 of Methylophilus sp. QUAN. Classification (GTDB taxonomy): domain Bacteria; phylum Pseudomonadota; class Gammaproteobacteria; order Burkholderiales; family Methylophilaceae; genus Methylophilus. The sequence goes on along the minus strand of NZ_JADKYT010000002.1, from coordinate 46,998 downwards.
AATGTATTGCTACAATTACAGCATGGTGAACGCGCGCCCCTATTATTTGCCGGCGGACAGGGTGAAACCGCACTGGACAATACCTCTGTCAGTGGCGGCAGCCAATTGGCCCAGGCCATGCAAGCGGCCGGGTTACAGGTATTGGCAAACACCGCGCTAACCACGGTAGTAGCGAGCAAGGACAAACCATTGCCGACCCTGGTCCTGGCCGGGGCTACCCGTGCTTACACACCAGCCCAGGCAGCCACCATCCAGGCGCACCTTGCTCAGGGCGGCAACCTAGTTTGGCTGGTGGACTCGGCACAAACACAAGGCCTGCAAGCGCTAGCTGAAGGGTTAGGCCTCAATATCAGCCCAGGCATAGTCATAGATCCAGCCAATCGCCAGTTTGATATTCCGCTGCATGCCTTAAGTACACAGCACTATGCCGCACAAGGCCCCACGCAAGACTTTGCCCTACGCACCTTTTTTGATGAAGCGCATGCCATCCAGCGCCTGCGACAACCGAATGACACATGGCGTACGCTGCCGCTGGTGGCCGCGGCAGAACATGGCTGGGCCAGCACACGTTACCGCCCTGGGCAGTCGACAACACCACCGGTGTTTCATCCTGAGACGGATATCCAAGGCCCAGCCACCGTCATGCTGGCCCTGGAAAAAAACTTGGCGACTGGTGAGCGGCAACGCATTCTGATCATTGGCAGTCGCCAGTTCTTTACCAATAGCCAGTTAGAGCGCGGCGGCAATCTGGCACTGAGTATGCAAAGCCTGCAATGGGTGGTCAATAACCAGCCCAGCGTGAGTTTAGCTGTCACGCCATTGCGAGACAGCGTGATTGCGCTGCCTGCCAAACAGACCTGGCTAATCTTATTATTTAATGGCTTTCAATTTGGCCTGCCAGCCTTATTGTTATGGGCAGGCTGGCTTAGCTGGCGCAGAAAGCAACGTGTTTAAATGAATAGCGTTGTTCAATAAAAAACCCCGGCATTACCGGGGTTTTTAACGAGGTCAGCGGCTGATTACAAGCCTGACAGGCCTTTTTCAATCGCTTGATTATGATGCGCTGGCTGCTCTGTGGTTTCAGACACAGGGGCAGCCACCGCTGACTCTGGCTTAGCCTCAGCAGGTGCGGCTGGCACTGTCGGTGCAGTTGTCGCGCTACTATCCAGGGTCAGTTTGGAAAAGTCGCCATAAAACTCTACTTTGGCATCTTTACGCAAGGCAGACACTTCGTTTTTAATCACCGTTTGTTGATTAGAATTTACCAGAAACTGCTGAATCACCGGCTTGGCTTTTTCCAGGTCCACTGGCTGACGATCCACCTTGGCCAGGAACAACAAGACCAACGCTTGTGGGCTTTTCACTACCAGCGTATCGCCCGCTTTCAGGCTGTTTAACTTTTTCAACAACTCCAGCGGTAATTGCTCAGCGGCCTTACGGCTGGCATTGGCACTGAAAATGTAGTTATTGTCTTTTAACCACTTGGCCAGATCATCTGCTGTTTTGGCAGCACCAATACCAGCTTCAATCTCGCTGGCATGCTCCGTACCGTCTTTCACGGCAAATTCCTGGATCACATAGACGTTACGCTCACTGAACAATTCAGGATGCGTATCGTAAAACTTCTTGATGTCATCAGCGGAAGGCGTCGCTTGTTTGGCCGCCAGCTTTTGCATATAGGCTTGTGCCAATACCTGCTGCTTGGTCGCTTCCAATACTTGCAATACATTTGGATCACGGTCCAGCTTTTCATCCACAGACTTCTGCTTGAGCAACTCCAGGTCAACCATTTGTTGCAATACTTTTTCAGACGCAGCCTTGACTTGTGACTGATCCAGCTTACCCAGTTTGGACAAGGCAAAATTCAATTGATGCACGGTAATTTCACTACCGTTCACTTTGGCCACAACTTGTGACCCAGCTTTGGCAGCGTCATCATGTTTACTGCAGCCGGCCATCACCAGCATCAGTGCTGGCACAATTAATGCGATTTTTTTCATCATCACCCTTTAATATTTTGGTATTTTTTTGTGTTTGATTGCGACAGGTCGCCAAACTAATTACGGCCTCCCTCAGGCCTGTCTTTAGCAGTCATTGTCAAAATTCTCAAAACACATGCTAACACACTCTTGTTACCAATATTGCCAGTGACCAGTGTACATCACCCAGAGTCCGAGTACAGCATTGGTGGTCACGTGGGCAAGGATTGATACCCAGAGCACCTGGAAATGACGGTATAACCAGGCATATACCAGTCCTGCCAACAGCCCGGCAAGCCAGAGCTGATGTTCCACTGCAAATAATACGCTACTTACTGCAATTGCATAAGCCGTCACAGTAGCAGGCGCAACCGCCATAAAGTCAGCACTATCCAGCCGTCGCATGACATAAGACCGCCAAAACAGCTCTTCGATCACGGGCACCACCAGCGCCGAGCCACTCCAGCGACAAATTAACCAGAATATATCTGCATGAGTTTGCGTGGGCATCGCCACGACTGGGCTGGCACCATGCCCGCCTAGCCAGACTGGATAAGGCGCAATCCACAGCAGGAAGACCAGCCAACCAGCCAACAGTGCGGCTAGAGCCTGGTTAAAGGTAGGCGTGACGCGCAGCTCGAGATAGTCACGGCGGAAATACAATAATAGCCACAAGGCACATACACTGCGCAGCAGATAGGTTGGTTCGGCGCCTAGACCCAGCCAGGTCAAGGCCGCGGCCAGCCACGGTTCTGCCGCCAACAGCAGGATGAATCCGGCAAACGGGTAAATGCGGGCACATTCATGCCGGGTAAACCAGGAGCTTAATAACGCAGTCATGATGCCAGCCGATCCTCAAAAGCCTGCCACAGGCGAAAATGCTCAGGGCGCTGCTATTGTATCAACTTTATTTTCCAGTAGCTGCGTCTGCTTGCCCTGTAAAATATTTTCCAGCTCTACGCGTTTGAGCTGGAAAAAAGGCTCTGCCCGCAAAAATCGCTGATACGCCCCCGCATCCGCGTACAAATTCACCAGGTCGTGGCCATAACTATACAAGCGGCTGTTTTTCTCTTCACAGGCCACCAGTTGCTGGTGAGTGTTACTCACTTTGGTCACCAGGCCCTTACGCTGGCCATCATTGGTCGCCAAGTCGGCCTTAGCCACCTTGAGCTGTTGCTCGGTGGTTTCCAGGCGTTGCGCCTGCTCGGCCAGTTGCGCCTGCAATTGCTGCACCTGCGCCGACAATGCGTCCTTTTCCTGGCTTAACTTCTGCTTATCGGACTCCAGTTGCTGATTACGCCTGACTTGGCCCTGCAGTTTGGCTGAATGCGCTTTTTGCGAACTCTGCGCCTCGCCCAGGGCTTGTGACAAGCCTTGTTTCTCCTGCTCAAACTGGGCCTGCATGGCCGATTTCTCGGTCTCCAGGTCCTGCTTCATTTTCTGCATCAAGATGGCCGCACGCTTGGCGGCTTTATCCTGCTTTTCGGCAGCTAGACTGTGGGTGGCGTAGCCTACCATCAAACAAGCACCTACCAAGAGAGACAAAATGGTTTTCATGCTATTCCTTTAGAACCTGCCATTAAAGTCGACAAAGAACGTATCGACAGAGAATGGCAAACCAGAAATTTCGTCTGCACTGACATATCTTGAAGACAGCCAGGCATTTTTGCCTACCCCGTATTGCGCCCCGACATAAAAGCCTTTGGCATCGGTGCCACCAAGACGGAAGTTTGAATCAGTGAAACCATCCAGCATGGCATCCGCTTCCAGGCGACGGTAGCCACCAAACACTTGCCAGTCATGCAGTTTCTTGATCATGGGGTGACCGACCATCAGGGAGAGCTCATAGCCCTCATTTTCTTTTCTGTATGTGTTGCCAGTACGACGCTGAATTTCTTTCTCGTCAAAGCCGATGTTTTGCACATAAGCACCATGCAAGATCACATGCACAGGATCAAATACCGCCAGATCAACTTCACCAGTGAAGTTAATCAACTGGAACTGGGAAGCCAATCCGCATAGACCGTTCGTAGAACCACATAAAGCACCATTGGTCGTGCCATCATTAAGACTGAATGTGTGGTTGCCTTTTTGGCGCCACAATGGCACGGTACCTGCATACTTAAGGCTATCATTGACCGGATTGCGCTGACCTTCTACATTTTTAAAGTCGTAGTAAGCGACGCCCAATTTTACTTTGCTATCGTTGCTGGCCGTCCACTCAATACCGCCCTGCGCTGCATATAACCATTTGTCACCGGCCTTATTGGTATTAGAGCTTTCCACCTCTTCAATCGGGAATGCACCCACTGAGGAGAACAGTTTCCAATGTCTGTTAATAGCCGGGTTCGCCCGTGCCACAAATCCATCAAATGCCAGGTCAGGATCCCAGAGCAAATCAGTGCCAAACACCTGATTGCCGGTAAAAAACGGGTTAGCAAATCGCCCGCCAGTCAAAGTCAGCCAGTCATACGGCTTAGCCTCAAGAAAAGCGCGGTCCAGCCCGAACACAAATTTTCCTTGGGAAAAACCCTCAGTCTGGTTAGGCGTCACTGGCGTTTGCAACATGCCTGTGGTGAAACGGATACCGCCGTCCAGCCAGTCGTTAATATGGATATTCGCGCCAAAGAATGCACGTACACGCTGACGCTCACGGTCTTCGGTTGAGTTATTGACAACCATATTCTGTACTTCGTTATTCAGGCTGCCTGGAATGGCATTGCTATCGCCAAACATATCTTGCTGGTAGCGTAAACGCAGTGCACCAGTCCACTCGATGCGGTCTATCCACTCTGGAATGCCTAATCGTTCACCCGCTTTGTAATTGAGCTTTTTCATCACATCCTGCTCAATTTCAGCACGCATTTCATTTTTAACGTGTTCAGGGACATATTGCACACGAATAGCCTTGGACTGACCAGCTACCGCCTGCTCCACTGGCTGTGGGCTCTGGGCAGCTAAAGCCTCAGCCTCTTCTTTGGCTTTCTGTCTGGCCTGTTGAGCCTGCTGCAATAAGGTATCCGCCTTTTCCTTGGACAACACCCCCTCTTGCACCAGCAACTCAATCAAACTCATGGTGGTTGCCCGCACTTCCTCCAGTGACTCGCGTTCACCCGCACTTATACTTGCTGATTGTGTACCAAACAGACTGGCCACCACCAAAGGAATCATCCAGTTTTTTGCTTTAATATTCATTCTCTTTCCCTAATTACTAAGCGCGTTTACCGCGTTGCCTGTCGCATTTTTAAGACATATTTTTTGAAGCCATGCGTACGACGACTTTTCTTGGCATATCCTCAGGCGCAGACTCCTTCAATGGAGGAATCCTGCTCAACACCTTGCGAATCAAGGCATCCACTTCCGCATCGCCGCTGGTATCAATCAGTTCGGCATGATCAATATCTCCCTGCGCATTTAAGAACACCCTGACATCGACCTGATACTTGACCTTGTTCAGTCCACTTTCAGCGTCAAGCGCCTTTTTAATCTGCGCATCGACCTTGTTGGTGAACCAGGCGAATGCCGCCATATTTTTCTTGCCACCAATTTTTGGGCCAGTGGTGACATCGCCACCTTTGTACTCGTTGTTCACCGCACCAGCTCCAAAAGGGCTTGGTCCATCTCCAGCAGCACCTTCCATCTTCAGGTTCTCTGCAGGTGGAGCTTCAACCGGTTTAGGCTCTGGCTCTTTTGGGGCTTCCTTAGGCTGTTCTTTCGGCGTTTCCTTAGGCGGCTCTTTTGGCGGCGGGGGTGGTGGAGGCGGCGGGGTATCCGGCAACAACTTCACCGTGGTGATTTGCTTTTTATGCGCTGGGCCACCTGACAATAACTTTTTAATGCCATAGCCTATGCCTGCCAGCACAACCAACACCAGCAATGCAATCACAATGCGTGTCGTCCATAAGCGCGTGGCAGAGACAGGGGTTTCTTCTGCCACGGCATCCATTTCATGCAATGCCATGCTTATGTCCCGATCTTGCCGGTCACCAGGCCGACATTTTCAATTTGCAGGCGATTGACCAGGTCAATCACGCCGATGACCCCGGCATAAGGCGCTTGCGCCTGACCTTTGATCATGACGTTGAATTTCGGGTCCATGGCCTTGGCCTGGTTAAGCTGGGTTTCCAGCTCGGCCATGCTCACACCAACACCATTAATGGTCAGCGTGCCGCCCTGTTGCACCTGCACGATCTTGATATCGTGTTTTTCGGTACTCGGTTTGTTAGATGGCTTGGGCAGATTCATGGTCAGACCCTGCACGCCAGCGGTAGTCATCAGGATAAAAATCACCAGTAACACATAAGCTAAATCCAGCATCGGCGTGATATTGATGGTGTCGTAAGGTTGAGCGTCGTTTTGTACCTGCATGGTTTACTCCACCACTTTCTTGGTCACCAGGCCAACTTCGGTAATGTCCAGCCGCTTACAGATTTCCAGCACTTCAGACACCTTTTCATAATGTGCCGCGGCATCGCCTTTAAGCACCACCGGCAACTCAGGGTTGCTGCTTTTATATTCAGCCAGACGTTGCTCCAGTTGCGCCATATCCACCGGAAAAGCATCCAGGTAAACACTGCCGTCACTGGTCACGGTGATCGCGCGCATTTGCGGTTTGGCCAGCGCGGCGGAGTTCACGGTATGCGGCATATCGACTTTAACGCCTTGCACAGAGGCCGTGGTCATGATGATAAAAATCACCAGCAATACGTACGCCAGGTCCAGCATGGGCGTAATATTGATTTCATCGTAGAGCTGGTTCTCTTCCTTGACGCCTTCTGACATCTCGCTGCCTTATTCCTTACCGTACAGTTCAGCGGTACGGGTAATGAATTCATCGACAAAAATCTGCATGGCGATGGTGATATTCTTGACGCGGCTAGCCAGGTAGTTGTAACCAAACAGGGCCGGAATCGCCACGCCCAAGCCTGCCACGGTCGCTAGCAGAGCTGCCGCAATACCCGGCGCAATCGCGTTGACGTTAACGTCACCCGCCGCCGCAATCGCAGCAAAGGTGATCATCACACCGACTACGGTACCCAGCAGGCCGAGGAAAGGCCCCCCGGAAATTGCGATGGTGAGTAATACCATCATGCTGTTCAGGCGTTGGGTTTCACGTACCTGGTCGGCATCGACGGCTGCCTTAATGGCATCAATCGACGCGCCGCTCAATTCAACTTTGCCTTCATGTTCACGTTTTTTAATCTCACGCAAACCGGCTTTATACAAACCGAACAGGTTGGAGTTGGCATAGGTGCCGGTTTTATCCAGGTCCAGCAAATCCTTGGCAGAAGCCTGCTGGAAGCGCTTGAGGAACAAGGCGTTATCTTTATCCGTACGGACCACCAAACGGGCTTTGCTCACCATGACCCAGACACTGATGGCGAACATCACCGCCAGGATCGCGATCACCACTTTGGCATCCACGGTCAGGCTGTCGATCAGGATGCCCATGTAGTTGGCTTCGCCACCCTCGCCCTCTTCTTCAGCGTCGGCTGCCGTCACTTTGACGATACTGGCATCTGCTCCTTGTGATTGCGCCACCAGTGCCAACCAGGCCGCGCTACGGGCAGTGGCTGCCAGTTGTAACTCGTCCACCTCTGCGTTCAGATTTTGACCCAGCGTGAAGCCAGCTGCGGCCTGCGCATCGCTGGCAGCAACCTGGCCTGCAACTTGGCCATTGACATAAACCATGGCCTGGCCGCCCTGGAACACCAGCGCAATGTGTTGCCATTGACCCGCTTTTAACTCGCCGCCTGATGTGCTGGCAGCACCTGCTTGCAATGCCAAAGCACTGCCGTCGAGTTTCAATGTGACGTTACCGCTTTTAAAAATCTCGGCGGTTTGCGGCAAACTGGCCGGTTTTAACCACACCGACCAGGTGCTGCCATTGGCCAGCGCAGGGGCTGCTGGCAAGGTAATGGTCAGAGGGCTATTGTTGAGTGTGGCGCTTTCGGCAATCAGACCGGCCTTTTGCACCGTTGCATTACCACTCGCAGTCAGCTGGCTAGGGCCACTATCTTTAAGCAAAGCATTGTCTGAAAACGCAAACCGCGCCAGCAGGGCCGGGTCGTTCAAAGCTTGTGCATCGCTGGCGGCCTTGGCACTTTCGTTACCGGTATATAAGCTGATCGCCAGTTCTTTATTAGCGGCAGACACTTGCGGCAATACCACCCAGGCCACAGCCAGCTCATTCACCGCATCGTATTTTTCAAGTGAGAATTTGAGTTCCGTTTTATCATCTGCGGCGATAAAACGCAGGTCTGCGCCATCTACATTGGCACCGGTGAAATCAAAGTTGCCAGAATGCAGGCGTACCAGTACCGGTGCCTGATTCACAGCCTCTTTAATATTGGCGGTTTCTATCGTAATTTTTTGTTGTGTCGCCCAATCTGCATTCCATGCTGCCATGACTGTCGTAGACAGGCTGAGCCCTAATAATCCAAGCAATAAACCAAGTGTTTTCTTCATAGCTTCGCTGACGAGTTAATTCGAGCAGCAAGTCTATAGAGCGAATGTTGCAGACAAATTAAGATCGGACTAGTCGGACTATTTATTTCTGACACACACTTTTTGGGCAGGATGACAGGCAACAAAAAAGCCCGGCGAACCGGGCTTTGTCGTGCATTGTACACGTGGATAGTCTTAAGATTGGCGGCGGGCAGCGATCAAGCCAATCAGGCCCAAACCAGCCAGGATCAGGCCGGATTGTGTCGGCTCTGGCACTGCTGCAGCATAGGCCAGACTACCGGTGCCAGACAGGCCCAGCGCCGTGTCATAAGCAAAGAAAGCATCTGAAGTATCGGCATAACCGGCAATCAGGCTAAAACCAATGGCTGGGCTGTTTGAGTCCACAGACCACTCCAGACCTGTAAACACGCCGTCCTGAAACACAGCCGTGGCATCGGCCAAGGCTGGTGTACCCAGGTTAAACAGGCTGCCACCAAAGTTGAAATTCAAAGTACTCAGATTGATCAGCTCAGTGCCTGATGCCAGCAAACCAGCATCGTCAAAGCTGAACTGGCCCTGGTAGCTGGTGCCGTTGTAATAACCTGACTCGACCTGGCCTGCAAACTGCAGGGATTGAATGGCCGCCTGGGCGGGCATCACCACAGCCAACAAGGCCACTAGCGTGATTTTTTTCATGAATGTGTTCATTGCAAAATTCCTTTAGTAAACATTAAAGTATGAAATCTCTGGCTGGCGACACTTGTTTCGCGGTCAAGCCTTTGAGAGTCACTAATGATTTGGCGGCTGCCGGGCCTGCGGCACCGTCAGTATCGACCATCACCTGTACGCCACCCGTTACATCAACTAAGCTCAGGTAACCGCCAGTGAGTGCTGTATTGGCAGAGATCCCCAGTGAAGACAGCAAGACCGTCAGCTGTAACTTGTCGGCATAAGGCGTGAAGTCAGTGATGGTGTCACCAGCGTCGCGCATGCTGCTATACACAAACACATCGTTGCCAGCACCACCGGTCAGCGTATCCACACCCAGACCACCGTTGATAATGTCATCACCGGCCGTGCCCACCAGCACATCGCGGCTGGCTGTACCAGTGCGCGTCACGCCAGGCGTGGTCGTTGCAATGGCCAGGTCAATCAGGCGGCCGCCTTTGTCATACTGATTTTCCAGGCCGTACATATTGCTGGTGATTTCATCACCATCTGCATTGCTCAAGCGACCCAGGCCACCTTCAGCTTTAGGCGATTGAATATAATTCGCCAGTGCCTCCTGATAGGTGATGGTGAACGGACTATCTTCAAACACCACGGCATTGGCGGCGAACGGGAAACCATCACCACCAGCGGCAGTAAAGTCTATCGTGGTGAACGAGAAGGTACGGCTATTGTTCACAACGACACCGTTATCAATCAGCACCGTGCCATCATCCAGCACCACGCGTTGAATACGGTTGCCCGTGCCCTGCGTGGTTCTGGCGGTGTTACGGCTGTCATACACCACTTGCATGCCCGAGATTTGCGGATAACGGCCATTGGCACGACCGGTCGGGCTGGTATCGCCATAACCGTGTTCCAGCAGGTCTTTCAGCTGCGTGGCATTGACTTCTGGTGCGCGTTTGACCAGGTTGGTAAATGGCAGCACATTAAAGGTATCGCCGATAGACACATTACCCACTGTCGCGATATTGGTACGAATACCGCCACCATTCTGGATCGCTACCTCGGTTTTGCCAGCAAAGCGCATTGCATCAGCCACCAGGTTGCCCAGGCCAGTTTCCGCGTTACGTACGCCTGCCACAAACGTACAAGGCAGCGCGGCACACGTGGTGTGGGTCGGGCCATTCAATTTCACGGCCGTGGTGCCGATGATTTGTGCGTTCAAGGCAGAAATGTAGTTAAGCACTGGCGTGATCACTTGCGTTTGAATCGTCGCATCGCCATTCACGCGGTCTGCATCGGCAGTCGCACCGCTGACACGCATCATTTTGCTGGATTCGATCGCAACAAAAGTACCGTTGGCATCATCAATCGTGAAGTTCACCTGGCCGACATAACGGTTACCAAAATGGCTGGTGAGTACCGGCACGGTACGGCCATGCGCATCCGTGGCATTCACCGGGTGAGAGGTGTAAGTCGCGGCGACACCACCATTGATCAGGGCATCATCAGGGTCCACCATTAACTCATGGCCACCACCGGACAACACCAGGTCCACGCCTGTCAACGCCGGCACCACGACACTGATTTCATTGGCCGCATTTTGCAAATGGCTCATCAGGATAACGGTCGTCACGCCTTGCTCACTACGCAGGCGGTTCACTTCTGCCTGAATCAGCGGGATCAGGGCTTGCAGGTTTTGTGCTTCGGTATTGCTAGCCTCGTAACCAATCACATTCACCGCACCAGGGGAGGAGATATTCGGCAACAATGGTGTTGTTGCACCCACCAGGCCGATTTTATGACCTGCAGTGGTGGTGATGACTTTGGAAGGCGCCGCTTTACCGCTGGCTTTCAGTGCGCTGAATTCAGCCGTAGCATTGAAATTCAGGTTGCTGGAAAGATAGGTGCTGCCAGAGACTTTGGCAAAACGCGCAGCCACTTGCGGGCCCAGGTCAAACTCGTGGTTACCAAACACCATGGCGTCAAAACCGATTTGGCGCAAGGCAATCGCATCGTAAAAATCCTGGCCGCCATCGGTGTAGCTATTGGCCAAATTGTTCAGGCTGGCGGTAAAACGCGGGCCAGGCAAGAATGCATCACCAGCATTCAACTTCAGTACAGTGCGGCCTTGGCTGGTCGCTGCGGTTTCTGCATTTTTAATCACAGACGCTAGGCGGTCGATGCCACCATAAAAAGAAATGGCCTGACCAGCGTTATCGCGCAGGTTACCTTGTGCAGACAGCAACCAGCTTTCCTGGTCGCCCACGTGTAACACCGTCACACCCTCAGCCCAGGCAGCACCGGCAGTCAATGCCAGTGCCACGCAAGCGGTTAATTGTTTCAGTTTAAACATTACATTCTCCATGTCGTGCCGTGACACATCACGGCACGCATTCATTCAAGTATTAACGTGCTTGGCGACGACGTACCAAGGCCAATACGCCCAAGCCAGCCAGCAACATGCCTACGCTGTCAGCTTCTGGCACTGGCGTCACCGCAGCGACAGTAAAGGCAGTGGTGTTAGGCACCAATGCGGCAGAGGCACTGTTATTCACGGTGTCTACGTTCCAGTTATTCACGTTTGCCACTTGCGCTTTGTAATCAGCAAAGTTATTCAGGCCGTCACGCACACCGTTGTACTCGGCGTAGTCTGGCTCGCTGGAAGCACCTGCTTTAGCAGTCAGCTCAATGGCATTCACACCTGCAGTCAGACCTGTGTTGGTCAAAGAGCCATCTGTTGTAAATTTGCCGTTGGTAATCGCGCTCAGGAAAGTCGTTGGCGTGGTGGCGCCAGTGCCCAGGTAGGCATAAACGGTTTCGCCAGAATTGGAAATCCCCCAGTTGCTGCTGCCACCTACGCTGACGCGGGACAACACACCGGTAGAAGCTGACAGCGTGGTTTTGTCATAAGCGGAGAAACGCACCACAGTACCAGCAGCAACCACATCGCCGGAAACCCACTGGTTGTAGCTTTCGCCAGTATTGAATGCACTGCCAGTCCACTCGTTATCGCTGAAGTAGATGGTGGTGTTAGCGGCAATGTCGACAAACGTCACAAAAGACAAACCATCTTCGTCGGCGTTAAAGGCAGTGAACATAATGTCACCGGCATTCAGGGCCGCGTTGGCCTGGCTGGACAACAACAAAGCGGCGATTAAACTGATCTTTTTCATAAAACTATCCTCTCACTAGATATTTGAAACATTGATTGATGATTGATACTGAATTACCAGCGCACATCTCTGTGGGCGTCCAGTTGATTCATGGCTAATCCTTTTAAGGTCACCAGCGGTTTGGCAGTCGCCGCCCCTGCAGTGCCGTCGGTGTCGATCTGCAATTGCACACCGCCTGTAACACTTACCCAGCGTGCAACACCGTCTGCAAACGGCTGGCTACCGGTGTAACCTACGCTTTGCAGCAGTTCAACGATGTCCAGTTGATCTTCGCCTGGCGTAAAGTCAGTGATGGTGTCAGTCGCATCACGCATGCCTTGGTAGACAAAGGTGTCACGCCCAGCCAGCCCGGTGATAGTGTCTGCACCCACTCCACCGGTGATGACATCGTCACCCACGGTGCCTACCAGCGTGTCGCGCTGGCTGCTGCCGCTGATGGTTTTCACCAGTTGCACGCCGACGATCACCGGGTCATGGTCTGAAGAACGGTAAGGGCTATCGCTATAGAGGTCTTGCGGTTTGAACTCGGTGTTGTAATCAATCACAAACGGCTCATCCGCATTGATATGCCAGTGCGAGGTGCCTGTCACTTGTGCGGCCATACTGCTGCTCGCCAGGGCATGGTCCAGGTAACCGGCTTCGCCATCAAACACGTAGGAGTAATCCGTGTCACCGTTAAAACGGGCGATCTGGTCTTGCAAACCACCCGCCGCCAGCGTCAGGATAGGGTCTTCTTTACCATACGCATTGAGGTCGCCAATCACCACCACATCGCTATCGCCAGACTGCGTTTGCACCGTATTGATGAACTGCAACAAACGGTTGGCCTGGGCCAGGCGTTGCGGGTTGTAGCACCCTTGGCCATCGCCCTGATCCTGGTTACCGCCTGCAGCATCCGAGCAGCTCTTGGATTTAAAGTGGTTAACCAGGACTGAGAACTTCTCACCATTGGCGGCCTTAAAGGTCTGCGCCAGGGTTGGACGGTTGTTGATACTGTCGTTATCAGACAGTGCCGCAGCAGTCGGTGTCAGTTTGGACGGTTTGTAGATCATGGCCACCTTGATCGCATCGGTGCCTGTACCTGTCGCCGGGTCAGCAATTACTGCATAGGTATTGGCACCTAAGACGCCATTCAAGCCATCGACCAGATTTTGCGCGGCGGTGATGCCGTTGTTCTGGATCTCCATCAAACCCACTACGTCGGCATTCATCGCCGTCAAGGCACGGATGATTTTGTTACGCTGGCGGTTGAACTCGACCAGGTTATTGGCACCGCGGCAGTTAGACGCAGACACGCTGCCACCCAAGCTGCAACCTTGCCCACTCTGGCCACTGGCAGTAGCGCCGTTAGTGAAGGTGGTGAAATAGTTGAGTACATTAAAGCTGGCAACTTTGAGGTTGCCCTGCACGCTGGCAGGTGCGGCAGTACGGTGGTTTTCACGCGTAAATTGCACAGCCTCCGTGGGGTGCAGTTTGTAATCACGCGGGCCTGGGTTAGACGCCGTGATCAGGCCATGGTCTATCACCCCGGTCAGGTTTTCCACGACGTCACCCGCACGCAAGGTATTGTCTTCGCCGATAAATGGAATCGGGTTGGGGTTTTGCACACTGCTGCCGTCATCCAGCACCAGGCGGCGGCGCGCATTGTCATCCGCCAGTTGTGCCGCCGCCGCAGACGTCGCCGGGAACACATTGCTAGGCTTGATCATGCGGCCTTCGGCAGATAAGGTCACCTGGCCATAACGGCCTTGAAAGTAATTCTGTGAAGCGGTCATTGGCGTGGTGATGCGCACCAGCATACCTTCATACGCTTCGAGATCGCCTTCCGTCACTTCTGGCAATGTGATGTCTGTTGGCAGAATCACATTGTTGCTGCTCAACACTTGCAAGCCGCTGATATTGATCAGCTCGGTGATAGTATTGAATTCCGTTACGCTGGCAGTCATGCGGACTTTCTGGCCTTTGCTCACAGTCGGTGTCACGCCCGAACCCAGGTAGACAAAAATACCGTCAGAAGTCTGTGGATTGCCATCGCCGCTAGCATCTTGTATGTAAAAACCATTCAAACCTGGGAACACAGCTGTCACGACACCTTCAGTGGTCACGGTCTGCCCATTGAGCGGACTCACTGAGCCCACGCCCAAGGCGCTGCCCTGAATCTGGAAAATACGGGTAATGCTGCTGCTTTGTACATTGATGCTCACGCTGCACGTGGCCGTTTGGGCTTCGTTGTTGGCAAACTGCACGTCAACAGCATAGTTACCTGCTGGCAAGCTGCCATCCAGTTGCAAGCTCGCACTGGCAGACTGACCATCACTGCCCGCGGCGACAAAGTTGCTCAATGTAATACCGGCTGGCGCAGAGGCTGACAAGGTTGCCGCATTCACGATGCTGTCAGCATCAGACGCTTGCAGCAATACCGAGCCAGCTTCGCCCACTTGCAAAGTCACCGTTGGGCAGGAAGTCACAATCGGCTGATTAGTGCCGCTACCGCCGCCACACACATTGACTGCACTGCTGCTATTACGTGGCGCGGGTGCACCTGTCACAAAATCGCTGCCGTTCTGGTTAGTATCCTGGCAGCCATTGTTTTTACGTAACAAAGCTGTGCTGCTGTTGATGGCCGAAGCCACTGCTCCTTCAAAGAAGTTAGCCGTACCATAGCCGACCAAGTCCACAATCTGTGCTAACTGGGCCGGGCTACACACCACTGAACCACCGTTACAGGCCAGGCCAGTGCTGTTATTCACCAGCACCACCTTGCCATTGGTGCCGCTCATATCGGTAGCGTTATTGCCCACATCAGGCGTAGGTAATGCCAGGCCATTGGCGGCACTGCGCAAGCCCACCAGGTAATATTGACCAGGCTGTAACACGCCAGACAGTGTGGTCACGCCATTGGCAGCGAAGTTGCCGGTACCGGTCGCACTACCATATTGCACAGACCAGCCATTGATATTCACCGCGGCAGAACCAGCATTGAATAACTCAACAAAGTCCTGGTTATACACACTGCCCTGGCCGCCATAAATCTGGCTAATCACCACCTCAGCATAGACAGGAAGACTTAGGGAGGACAGGCCTAACCAGGCCAGCGCCCAATGCATTTTTTTCAATTTCATTCAGGACTCCGAAGTTTTTATGACTCGATAAAAGCCTGAACACTTTAGCAATTTAGATTGCCGTCAATATTAAGTTTCACTCCAGCGTGCTAGGCAGGTCGGACTAGAAAACCAGCTGCAATTCGTACAGTTTTTGGTCAATACCCAGACCATTGCACTAGTCACATGCACCAACATTGTGCCGGATGGCTTGTCCTACATTAGATTGCTCCCACACCGGACAGCCATGTCCCGCAAGCTGGCCTACAGTTTGATTTTGATCAGTTTGAACTCAAGAAAGGACGCAGAATGGCAAGCACACATGAATCGTTACTCGACAAAGTCGCAGCCCTAGTACCCAGTATTGATACAGTGCCTGGCATTGAAGGCGGTGCCCCATTGGCCGAAATGATGCCTGCGCTACCTGAGCCACCAAAGGCAGACCCGGACATGCAATTAGTGCTGGATGCATTGACAGCACTGGGTGGCAAGCCGATTGAAACTTTGACACCAACGGAAGCGCGCTTGCAACCGACACCCGCAGATGCGGTCAAGCGCTTGTTGCAGGAAAAAGGCCAGTTCCCCGCCACTGCCCAGGTTTTCAGCCAGGAAATCAGCATCCCCGGCGGGCCGTTAGAGAGTATTCCTGCACACGTCTACACACCTATCGGCGAAGGGCCTTTTCCGGTCATCCTCTACTTTCATGGCGGTGGCTTTGTGCTAGCCGACAGTAAAACCTATGAAGCGTCGATTCTGGCACTCTCACAAGGTGTACAGGCCATCGTGGTCGCGGTCGATTATCACCTGGCGCCTGAACACCCATTCCCGACTCAGCCGAATGAAGCGTTTGCAGCCTACCAATGGTTGCGTCAACATGCTGGAGAGCTAAATGGTGACCGCCAGCGCATTGCCGTGGCCGGTGAAAGCGCAGGGGGCAATCTTGCCGTGGTGACCTCACTCATGGCGCGAGACAAGGATGTACCTCTGCCGCTACATCAATTGCTAATTTATCCACTGGTCAATAATGACACGCAGAATGCATCCTATGAAGACAATGCCCATGCCAAACCATTGAATGCCGCCATGATGCACTGGTTTTTCGGGCACTATAGCCAGCCTCTGGAGGCCAATAGTGCTTATGCCTTGCCGGATAAGGCACGATCGCTGAAACAACTCCCTCCTGCCACCATCATCACGGCAGAAATAGACCCGTTATATGAAGAAGGCAGAGCTTTTGCCGAACGCCTGAAGCATGATGGCGTATCTGTTTCATATCGCCATTACACAGGCGTCACCCATGAGTTTTTTGGCATGGCCGACGTCGTTTCCAAAGCCCGGGAAGCACAGGTGTTCGCGATTGGCGAGTTGCGCAAGGCCTTTGCTGGCAACGGGGAAATACATTAATGGCAGAGAAATAAAAACGCCCACCTGTCGGTGGGCGTTTTTACGGTCAAGCGTTTAATCCTCCAAACGAATCGTTTTTACCGTCACGATAGGCGGCATCTCTTTAGGTGTAACATTTTGATTATTCATCTGGTTACCCAGATTTTCAGTCATGGTATTGGCGGCCCCAGCAGAAGTACTGGCCGAACTCAGTGCCGCGCCTGCCAGACTACCTGTATCGGCCACCGGCACCCCGGAAGACGTACCTGAGACGGTAATGTTGGAGCTGTTCAACACCTGGGTTGCACCAACCAACAAGTTACCCGCAGCGACGCCTGCTTCACCCGCATCCAATACACCACGCGGCGCGAATAACGCAACTGTGGCATCTTCGAGTTTAGGTCCTTGCAGCGGGCCATTAGGACCATCGGGGTCATAAGTCTGTGCACGAATGCCTGAACCAGCAGCCACCCCTTTTACCTCCACGGTGACATCACCGTTGGCATTCACGCCGACTTCACGCTCGGGGACTGAAATTGCTGCTTTGGAGCCCCTACCGGCATCAATATCTCCATGATTAGACCAGATAAGAATGTCACTACCATACTGCGTAATCACTTTTGACTGATTGACCATGAAATTACCATCAGCATAGGCACCGATATTGCCTCCTTTTTCCGTCACAATACCAATATCACGCTTAATTCTAGGAATCACTTTAGATCCATTGTCTTCGGAAGGTTCAGAGTTAACAACCGGCACACCCACATTGATTAAACCGCCTGGTGCAAACAAACTAATATTGCCATTGCGGGAAGTGCGCATCTGACTTTGATACATCAGAATATCCCCCTTATAGTCCTTAGCAGGGAATAATGTAGCAATTGCATTATCTGCCCTGACTGTACTGGCGGTATCAATATACTCTTTACCGGCGTCCAGTAATTCTGCTTGAAATTGTCGTTGAGCGAACAATTCCTGATGCGGTTTATCAAGTGCCATGAATAGGCTAAAGGCACTCTGCACATCTTCAGAGTCATCCCCGGAAAGTGCTAACCCTTTCAGCTCATTCATATACGAAACTATTCTATTCGCAGTGTTTTTACGATACTTTGCCAACTCAGTTTGGTCGTTACGTAAAGTTGCTGGGCCCGCACCAGCAGGATCAATGTAAGTTGCAATAAATTGATCAACATTAGCCCCAGTTTCTCCAAGTCCAGCCATCATCGTGATATTGGCAGACTTGCTAGACAGATTGGGATTTTGGGTATTCGCAAGAGATAGGATACCAAAAGACTCCCCTAGATTGATATTCCGGCCAGCTTTAATTACTACATCCCCACCACCGTTGACTTCCAGACTGGAGTATTTGACGCTTGGCAACGCAAAGTCAATACCCGCAATGACTTGTGAGATATCGTCAGCACGATTGTGTTGGACAGATGCATGCAAACTCACATTCTTACCCGCATTGATATACACTGGCTTTGAGGACTTAATACCAAAAACGTTGGTACTCTCAATGACTCCAGGCTTTCCAGTCAATATAATATCTCCATTCTTGGCCACGATTGTTGCCGGAACTGAGTCATTTACATGTACAGGCACTGCAGAAACTCCGGTTTTTAAGCTACCCAGAATTTTGGTTATATTACTATCGTTTGTGCCGCCGATTGTTGGATTAAACACATTTAGAACAAAATTCAAGTCTGCATCTGAAAGCAAAATATCTGCTGTAGGATTAGCGCTGCCACCGGTGGTACTTCCACCTACAATACTCCCAGCAGCCAATAAATTCAAATTACCGTTCTTAGCAGGTGCCAAAATCATTTTGTAAGTCGTAATATCTCCGGCAAACGCAGTGGCATTGACTGTCCCTGGATGTATAGCAGACATATCATAATTGATTAAAGTGTTGTAAATCTGTGAGTTTAGCCCTGTGACCGCAATCGCTTTATTGCTACTCAAACCAACTTCAACATTCCCCGATAGCGAAGTGACGTTTAACGCAGAGTCTTCAGCGTAGGTATTGAAATAAGTACCATCCGTGAGTTTCGTTAGTGTGCTGCCTTGCACCCAAAGGGTAGGATTAAACGCCGTTTCAATTTTCACGTTGTTCTTTGCACGCACGTCTGCACTAGCATCCTGCAAGGCAATCACCGTACCAGTAGTTCCCGATTTAAGTACACTATCACCGGCCTCTAACTCTAATTTTCCACGACCAACGTAGTACACCCCATTCGTCAAGTTACCGCCTGCGGAAACAGACACATCGCCGCCGCCATTGACCAGGCTCTTACGTAC
Source organism: Methylophilus sp. QUAN (assembly GCF_015354445.1). GTDB lineage: Bacteria > Pseudomonadota > Gammaproteobacteria > Burkholderiales > Methylophilaceae > Methylophilus. The sequence goes on along the minus strand of NZ_JADKYT010000002.1, from coordinate 27,936 downwards.
CTCATTACCTTTAGCATCCAGCGTTTTGACAAACTGTGCGTTCGTTGCAGAAGAAGCTGACACGTTAGTGATGTTTCCACCCGCCTGGATATTAACGTTACCACCACCTAACGCGGCAACGCCTTGCTGGAACAGGTCCGGGCGTACCCACCAGCTGGTATCCGCGCCGTTACCGCCTTGGCGTAACAACCATTGGTTGACACTTTGCGTCGTGGCCGCACCAGTGATATTACCAGCGACATCAATGGCAATATCTCCACCATTATTCACATAGCTGGCGGCAGTCGGTACGTTAGTACCTACTGATGCTGGGGTAAATCCGCTCAGAGCTGCCTCCTCTTTACCCACCGTATAAATGACGGAGCTAACATTACCCAAGGTCATATTCCCCCCCACAGCAATGCTGATATCACCTGTACCAGTGCGGATTATTTTGTTATTTTCCAGCTTAAAGTCACCCGTACCAGCTTTGGTCTCAGTGATATTCGCAGCACTATAGTCAGCCCCAGCGATCAAATTAAAGTTAAACGTATTCGCATTCGGCTGCAACACGCCTGTCGTGTTCGCTGTACTAAAACCATCACTTAAAGAACCACTAAAAGTCAAATTACCATTTGAACGCAAAGTCAGGGAGCCACCACGCCCCGCCAATAGCGCACCAAATGAGCGCAAGTTCACGTCGGCCGTACCAACCGTCATCGCGGTTGCTGCGTTGCCAGTGGTGCTCCGCACTTCAATATGAGGCAACACCTTTACACTACTGCCATCCTGTGTCAGTGCGTAATTTCCTGTGCCGGTATTCGCATTATAGAAACTGTTGGTATCACTGATCATGCCTGCCATATTGGCAGCAGTAAATGCCGTGGTGGTATAAGTACGGCTGCCTTCAACCGTCACTTCGCTCGCGCCTTTGATTGCAGCCGTTGTGTTAAATGCCACATTCACGGTATTGGCGGTTCCTGTAGTCCCACGTGCACCTCTTAATGTCACCGAGCCATCATAGCCATCGACGCCCACTTTGCCATTAGCCGCGGCATCATATCCGCTAGTGTCGATCAGGGCGCCCGTATCTGCAGATACCGCATTCACAGTAGACAGACTGTTAGAGGATAACAGCACAGAACCGCCAGACCCTGTTTGCCGGTCGCCGCTAGATTGGTTTGCCGCTTGGCCACGTGCGGTGATTTGCGCAGTATTCGCCAATGTCACCAAACCCTTGGCATAAATGGCTACATCCCCCCCCTTGTCGCCATCGGCATTAATATGCCCGGCAACCGTCGCATTGCCGCCATCAACCCCCAGGGTAAAGGCATGCGCGGTGACGGTATCCCCGGCGGCAATGGTGACATCACCGCTACGTACACGGATGTCGCGGCTTTCATTAAAGCGGCCACTTTCCAGCGCCTTATTCACATCACTGAAATTATCTAAACTGGCCACATCAAGCTTGAGTGAAGCAGTTTTTTCACCCTTGGCAGCCTGCCCCAGCAGAGTGCCATCAGCGACTACAAAGCGACCATTTTTCGCCTCTACTTGCAAGGTACCTGCATCTCCTGCAGTGGCTCCTCCCTTGAGGTTCAACAACGCGTTGTTTTCGATCTGGACATTGCCCTGCGCTGAGGTCAGGTGCACATTGCCTGCATCCGTCGTGGCGGAATGCGTACTATCAAAAGCAACCGTCGCCGCAGAGACGTCAATCGCTCCTCCTGAGGTCACTGTCAAATTGCCGCTACGGGCTACTGCATTCACAGCACCAGCATTCAACACTAGCTTGCCACCCAATTGCATATCGGTTGCAGACAGGTTAAGCGTTGCGCCCAAGCCTGAGGTATTTACTGACTGCTGACCATTGCTCACTGTCTGCAGGCTACCAGTACTAGCGAGGGAATAGTTGGCCCCGGAGTCTGCCGTCATGACAGCACTGCTCATGGTTGTCTGGTCAGCGTTGATATTGACCGTCCCTGTGCCTGCAAAGCGGATATCTTTATTGGCATTCAGGCTGACGTGATTAAATCCATCAATATTGCTGGACACACTGCCCGTGTCGCCAAACGTAATCTGGTTGGCATTGATGGCCAGCTGTCCATTCAGCGCTGCAGGTGCGGTAAATAAAGCGTTATTTGTGTTTTTAAGGACAAAATTATTAGCATTGATATTCACATTACCGGCGTCATGATGCGCAATCCCTGCCGTATTAAACGTGATATTCAGGTTGTTATTGCCAAAATTAACCGCACCCAGGATATCGATATTTTTATAACTATTAAACGTGATCGCAGATAAGCGGCCAAAATCACCCAAGGTATCTGAGTTAATATGCGTTGCCCCGTTTACGGGCTGGTCACCAATGGCGTACTGATTGGCGCCCAATGTCACGGTTCCGCCATCAGCAACCTGAATAGCGCCCGATTGATCAAAAGCATTAGTCGCATCTAGCACCATAGACCTTGCTGCAGTGACAGTTGCGCCATCTTCAATGATTAACCTGCCAGTCGTCGGCGTAGCTGTCACATCCGTTCTGGAGAAATCGAAGTCGTTTTTGGCCGATACTGCCAACAGTGCACCATCACCACTGGTGACAAGGGTTGTAGTCCCTGTTTTGTCTTGCTTGGCGCCGGTCTTCACCACCGCACCTTGATTCACAGTGATCGTATCTTTGGAGGCAACAATCAACTCCCCGGATTGCACTGCATGATCAGAGTCGTTACTGAAAGTCACATTAGAAGCGGTGGTCGTGATAGTCTGCGTCTTGCCACTGACAGTACGGCTGCCGCCCAACAGAATAGAGTCCGCATTGATTTTACTGAGTTGATCTGCTGATATCTGCAACACCCCCGCTTGCAGCGGATCAACCGTTGAAACCACACGAATATCGTTAGAAGAAATATCCACCAACGCCCCTTTGGCGCCGGCCACATTGCTGGTATTAATACTCCCTTCCAGGTTAAGGCTATTCCCTGCAGCTAATACTAATTGGCCAGCATCGTTTGTCAGCCTTGGGGTTTCCTTGCCATCCCTGATGGCATTCTTGGTTAACAAGGCATTGCCAGAACTCACCAGATACTCAGCCAGGCCTTTATAGTTTTTGGTACCGTAGTCTTTGTAAAAGCTATTGCCGTTGACGATATTAAAACTCGTATATTGACCGCGGCTGGTGCCATCAATCTTGGTTAAATAGCCTGAAGACAAACCGGTCCCGTCAGCCTGTGTTAACTGTGTATTGAGCTGGATATTGGCGCCGTTAGCGCTGACCAGGAAAGCACCTGGCAACAGCGCGTAGTGCGCAGGCAAGAGGGTATATTTACCTGCTGCCAGGCCATTGCCACCAGACAAGTAAACGGCCTGACCGATACCTACATCGGAGCCTGCGCTCATTAGGTAATCATAAGGTGCGTACTGATTGCCCAGCGATGGCAAGACGGCGTAATAGCCAGTTTGCGACAATACGTCGACAGAGCCGCCTATGCCTGGGATCCACTCATAAGCCATGGTATCGCCGTTGCCAGAAATATCTACGCGTGAACCTGCCTGCAAATTCATATTATTGGCGTTCAACGTGACTTTTTTCTTGTCGATAGCCGTCATGAAGTTGTTAATGGCGCCCTCGGTATCAGCAAGATCAGTGCCACCCAGTACAGTTACGGCATATGGAATCAAGCTGCCTTCCGCGGACACTGAAGTCAGGCTACCTGGTGCCAGTGTTAAATCATGGCTAGCATTCAGGGTAATTTGCCCCAACGGCGCACGTAACACACCTGCCTGCAGAATAGAATCCGCATTTAAGGTCAAACTACCCACCGCAGATAAAGGCACCGTGCTTGCCGTTTTAGACTGGTTGCTCACTTCAATCCTGCTGCCAGCCCCGGTGGCTGTCACAGTGAAATTAACCGCAGTCGCTGGGTAAATTTGCGCAGCATCCAGCTGAATCAGGCCAGGTGATGATAGCGATGCGGTACCCTGCAAGGAAGTAATCAGTCCTCGCGCCCGAATATCAGATTGACTGTATAAACTCGTTTGGCCAACCTGATTGATGGCGACCGGCCCTTGTATCTCAATAAAATTTGCCCGGGCCTTGAATATATCTGTGCCAGCAGTCAGTTGACTACTATCCATATCAACGGTGCTCTTGTTCGCCAGCACTAATGTAGAGGCGTTGAGATTTGCCGAACCAGAGAATGTCGTGGCATTCAGCATCAGCAGCGATGGCACACTCATCGTGGTATTGGCAAAATGTATCGCATCGCCAGTCGTAGTGCTGACGTTCTCCACAGTCAAGGCGATATTATCAAATCCGCCTTGGCGAATTTGCTCGGCTGAAATTTGGCCTACACCTTGCGCGGTGGTCAAAGGCCTTGTAGATGAGTTAGAAGTGTTAATGAGATTGGCATTATTACTGCCCGCAGTATTATTCGCAGCCATTAACTCTTTGTTGTTTGTCACGGTCAACACACGTGTGCCATTAGCAAAATATAATGGCGTATCGCTACCTTCTACCCCTCCGCCACCGACACCGCCAAGCGTAATATTCAAGGTGCCGCCTTCACCTTGACCTGACGGGGTGCCCAATAACGTTCCATCCAGCGCAACACCGTCACGTCCGCTCAGTGAAATAACACCGGCACCGCCTGCCACAGACTGACGTGCATAACCACCGGGCACAGATAAATCAACATTACCACTGGTCCCCGATACATCGATGACTGACCCCTCTTTTGCAATCAATACTCCATTACCGGCTGTTAAAGAGATGTTGCCAGCTTTGGTCACAAATGCCGTGCGTAAGTTACCGTCACTGGTAGGCGGCATCACATATTGCGCCCGTGCGCTCAGTGTGGCATTTGCACCCAGAAATAGGCTTAATGTTGGATCAAAACTCTTATTGGGCAGCGTGAAGTCACCTTTATCAGGGGTGATGTTCTCAATCGCCAGCTTAATATCACCGCCAGGTGCGGTAATATCCCCGAGGATGGTCATCTGACCTTTAGACGTGAGGCTAACATTGCCTCTGGGCCCGGATTGGCTAGCAGGAGTATCCGTCACGATACTGGCATTAGACTGTAGCGTCAGGTCATCTCCCGCCACGACTGCCAGGCTGGCCGGTGTACGCAGGCTACCAGCGAGTGATGTCTTGCTGACCAGGGCGTTTAAGTCACTACCGCTTTGTGCCACGCGCGCAGAGGATCCCAGAACACGCGAATGTTGCTCAGGTCGTATCGTCACCAAGCTATTAGCCTGGTCACCGATGATCACATCACCGTTCAGGCGGTCGGTATTGCTGATGGTGTAGTTTGAAAAACCACCCTGCTGGAAAAATCCTTCTGATAGCCACAGTGTATTTTCCTGCTGCGGATTAATGCCGCCTAACTGTATATGCTCAACCAATCCCGTCGCTTGCTCACCTTGTAGCCTCACTGCTAAATGGCCGCCCTGCGTTTGCTGACCATTCACCATCATGCCATAACTGCTAAAGCTGCCAGCCCCGATCCTGTTATCTGCCATGGTCACGCTAATGTCACCACCGTGTCCGGCAGTGAGTTGTCCGCGTTGATTGAGCCATGCCCCAGATGAGGCATCCATGCTAGCACCTTGCCCCATATGCAAGCCACTATAAAGAGTAAGGGGGTCTTTGGTGATGCTGTCATCGGTAATGATGTCACCAGTATCCTTATGAACGATAATGCTACCAACGGTAATTTTGCCGCCATCAAGCGCAACCTTGCCCAGCATTGCACCATTGACGCCTGGCAAATCATTCGTAAATAAGCCCGCAACATTGATCTTTGCGTTGTTAGCCACGTTCACGTCAGCACTTTGGCTGGCTGACAGGACTACTGTGCCGGAAGGCAAACGAATATCGTTATTCACGTTTACCCCGCCACTACCCAGCACATGCAGGCTGCCATTCGCCTGCATATTGATGTCTGTATTGAGGTTGACCTGCCCAGTGGTTTTGATCACTACATGGTTGACCCCATTTGCCAGCATGGCTGTGCTTAACTCGGATGTTTGCTTTTGCTCTGTGCTCAGCTGGCTGTCTTCATTAAAGTTTTCAGACAGCGGGGCAGCAGATGAGACGATATTCAAGGCGCCGGAATTGTTATAGGTCAACTTGAAGGTGCCACCCAATGGTGTGCTATGCGTGTCAGTCTCTCCGCGCTGATAAAGACCACTCACCGTGCTGGCAAGCACATCGCCCTGCAGTGCCATATTAGTAGTGGCAACATTCAGGGCGCCGGCATTACCTCCTTGCTGGTAACCAGGTTGTAAATAACCACTGACCGAGGCGCTTTTAGCCGCATTTTCAGTAGAGGCTCCTGCTAAGCCGTTCAAAGCATTGGCTGTCAACGCCCATCGGCGGGTCTGGCCCCAGCGTTCACTAGAGACAGAATAGTAATCACTGATGCCCTGGTAGGGTGTATTAGGGAGCGCCTCAGAAGCCAGCACCCATTTACCATTGATAAGTAAGCTGCTTTCACGAATCGTACCTTCAGTATAAGTAGTACTGCCTGCTGACAGGTCAATTTTGGATCCGGCTTTGCTGACCATATTCACGGCAGAAAGATTCACTTGCCCACCATTTGTAGAGCGCTCAGCCACCGTTCTTGTAATACCAGCCTTGGCTTGATCAATGACACTCTGGCTCAACAGCTTGGTGCCTTTTCGAGCATCAAGGAACAATATTTCGCCAAACAGGGCACCACCTCTTAATACAGGGGAATCCCTTAACTGGTCAGAGTAGAGTTGAATCGCCAACTGGTTGCGGCTCATGGGTGCGGTCGCATCCACGCCTGATACATCAATCAAGGCATGGTCGCCCAAAAACAGGCTACTGTTGTCGCCCTGATTATCAGTCGCCGTCACGTTAACCTGGCCACTATTGGCAATCACACTGCCATCAATTGCAATATTTTTGCCTTTGATATCGATCATTGATGGCGTAATCGCTTGCGCATCAAACACTTCTTCTGTGTCTTTAGTATCAATAGTCACTGCCGTTTTACTGCCGGTTCCTAAAGTGACCTTGCCATACACGTCGTTGCCTGGCGTACCCAAGCTCTGGATTTCCTTGGCTTTTAAATAAATAGAGCCATTGGCACGTACAGAAGTGGATGCAGTAATACTCCCCTGCTGATTCACCGCCAAGCCAATCAAACTTGCATTACCATGATCGGCAACAATCTGTCCAAGATTGGTTGCTGTCCCCCCAGAACTGACTTCAACAAGCAATCCAGCGAATTTATCCAAGGTGCTAAGATAAATTGTTTTACCTGCAGCGAGTATGGTCTGCCCCTCTGGCGTTTTAATCACGCCGCTGTTGGTCACATCCGGCGCCAGCAACATGACACGCCCGCCAGAACCTTTGGTTTCGATGTTTGCACCTTTGGCCACATCAATGACACCAACGGCATCAGCAAAGGAAAATACCGGCTCGGTTTTATTAGACAAAATACCGTTCTGGTAAATCGTTTCGATATTATTGTTCTTTAAATTATCCAGTGTAGTCACTGTCAAAGAACCCACATTGACTTGTGAACCAGCGCCGAAATATACGCCATTCTGGTTGGCAATATACACATGCCCGTTCGCGGTGAGTGTGCCGTTAATAAAGCTGGCGCCGCTACCCATGACGCGGTTTAACACGCTTGAAGTGGCGTTAGGCATAATGAAATTAACAGCGGCTTGTGAGCCGATATTAAAGCTATCCCAACGAATCACCGCATTTTGCATTGTTGTAGTGATATTCATGGTGTTGTTCACTGGTGTGGGGATACTCACACCAGCAGGTAGGTTATATCCTCCCCCTTGCTGAACTGGTAATACATTTGAATCGTCCGCCAGTACGGGTGCTGATGCCCAGCTTAGACATCCTGCCATCAGCAACACAACACTCCTCGTTGATATGCGCCATAAAGGGCGAAGCATGACTTCAACGCAAACTTCCTGATCAACTGCGCCAGACAAAGTGACTGTTTTTTGATGAGTACGGGCAATTTCGGCAATGGGTACCAACATGCCCAACCGTTTGCTAAATACCAACTTGAATCGTAACTTGTTCATCATTTCACCTCGTTTACTTCAGCTAAGCGCTTATTACCAGTCAAAACCCACTTTAAAATGCAGGCGTGTATCACCACTTTCAGCCATCCCTGCTGGCTTGAGTGGCGCAGTGTGTCCATTTTCCAATGTCCAGCTTGATTGCAAGACACGCGCAAAATCCAGGCGCATAAATAAGCCATGCGCTGCCTTCACATCCCAACCCAATCCATATGAGGACAAGATGTATTGCTGGATTTGTGAGAACCGGTCATCGGAAAACGTCGCTGGATCACGCGTTTTAGCGTAGCCGTAATCGTAAAAAGCCAGCAGGCGCATTTCCTTCACCCATGAGCCTGCATACTTTTGCAAAGGTGGGGAGCGCAACTCCATCGTCAGGTTGGTACCCGTATCCCCCAGCGCACTGGACTCGAGGAAGCCGCGCACCGTATCCAAACCACCGATAAAGAATTGCTCGTTGGAAACCAGTGAATCGCCGGTCACTTGCCCGCCTAAAGAGCCATACCATTGCCATTGATAAGGCAAGGTATACGTGTGCTCAAGTTGCCCTCTCAAGTAGGAGAAATTCGACCGTGCTAGGTAACGTCTCTGGGCAAACTCAGCGTCATCGTTAACAAGCGCCTTGGTTGAAAAGACAAAGTTCAGGTCTAACTTGGTGGTACTCTCAGGCATGACCAGATTGCCGGTATAACCGATCATGAAAGGCAGATAAGTAATCGGGTTATTACCCAAGTCCGCGCCTAGTCTGCGCGTGCTTTCTTTAAAGTCTTTGTAATCCGCGCCCAGGGTCAAATTGTGGTTGAAGGATTTAAACGGGCTGGGCATCGGATGGATATAGCGCAAGCCATAAATGTTACCGTTACCGACCACATTCAAATCGCCTACCGCACTGATATCACTTTGAGAAACCACGCCATACATGGCCCAGTAATCTCCAGCGTAAGGAATCACATAGGTGCCCGAAAATACTTTCACCTCGTTGGCATCTTCCGGTGTCACCTGAAAACCTAGACCAATGCTGTGATCGCTCTGCCAGAGATTGTCGTATCTCAAGTTGCCGGAAAGGCGTGTCTTTGTCGTGTTCGGTGTGTACCGGTTGTTGTATTCCATGCTGGCGTGCAAGGGAAACTTGTCATCCACCTTCAAATCCACCTCGACCATGCCTGGTGATTTACCTGGACGCAGCACAGGCGCTACCACACGATCCTGGTTAATATTGACCGAGGCAATTTGTTTTTGCACCGTTGGGAAGTGGGGAACATGTCCCTCTTTGAACTCAGTAACGTTTTGCTTGATTTTGCCCAGAGAGTAATAGCGGGAACCAACCACACTTAAGCGCTCAACCTTCCCTTCCAGAACATCCAGCTTCACGACCCCACCGTTCACCTCTTGCTCGGGAATACTCACGAACACCGTCAGGTAGCCCGCTTCATGAAAGCTTTGCTCCAGCGCACTACGCGCTTTTTCTACATCATCAATCGAGCGATGCTCACCGAGATAGGGATAAACAGCTTTTTCAATCTCTGTCACGCTGAGCACGGAGTTGCCATTGACCACGTATTCAAAAATATCAAACTGGTCTTTAGTGGACACTTCGGCAGCCGCTTGCCCGGGAACCTCTGCTCCCCAACCATTTACAGGCTGCTGGGCGGACTCTGAAGCCTCCTCTGCATGCAATGCAAAAGACCACAGAACACACATACAACTCATCACACGCAGCAACAATCGCAACACCTTTCTTTTTTGGTTCAATCGCCTAAGGCACTTCCTGAGGCTTGCCATTTTGAAAGCGCCGCGTGTCACAAAGATGAAATACGGACTAGTCCGCGGACTTGTTTTGATAGCCCATGTGAGCCATTGTCAGGAGACGCTCAGATGTCTGCGAATTGCGACTGGTTTTTGATTGAACTAGGCAATAAAAAAGCACACCCAGTACGGGTGTGCTTTTAATCAGGCGTCGCAGCTTTTGACTGCTAGTGCTTGAGATTAGAACAATTGTTGTGCTTGGCAGTTGTTACCATTACGTGAGCCTTTAGCAACGATGGTACCAACCGTGCAAGATGAACCGGCAAATGGGTTCAGTGTCAAACCACGCGGTACTTCAGCGCAATCCAGACCAGCAAAAGCACCAACGATTTCGTTGATCACAGTCTCGCCGAATGTACCGGAAGCTGAGTTAGCAACAAAAGATTTCATTTCCATGTGGAAATCGTACAAACCTTGAGCAGCAGTGTAACGTGCGTTAGCATCTGTTGTCTGACCGGAGCCAGCTACTGGCGCTTCTGGGTGAACGTTATCCAACTTGATGTAACGGTAGCCGTTGGATGATGTATCTGTACGCCAGTTGTTTTCCAGAGACAACACACCGATCGCAAAGCCAGCTGTAGACAGCGCAGTTTTTGCGTTACCTGTACCGGAACCTTCTGTGATGATCAAGGTAGGTGTAGAGTCAGCCAGACCTACAGGAGCCAAAGCACCGGCAATCGCAGCATCACCGTTACATGGATTACGCAGGAAAGTTGCATTAGAAGACGCTTGAGTACCTGAAGTTGGCACACGACGTGCCAGATTCAAGGCAGCTGTAGAACCTGGTACCAAGATACCCGCATCAGCAGCAGTACCACTCACGATAGAAGCATACTGCACGTGAGAAATGCTAGGTGCATTGGCTGGCAAGTAATCAGGGTCAGCAGAGTTTGCTGCGGCTACGCTCGCATAGATACCTTGTGCAACTTGCATCGCACGGTACAAGGAAGTTGAAGTAGCGATACCAAATGCTTGACCAACGTTAGCGTTTGACTCAACACCGTAACCATCAACGGATACACCGAACAATGCCGCTTCAACGTCAGAGAAACCACCTGCTGGTTTAACAGTTGCGCCATCAGCAGCAGTTGCTGGAGTCACAATCGCACATGAGCGATAGCTTGCAATTGCAGTTTGACCTGGCAGAGACAAAGAACCAGTTTGAGCCACACAACCAGCGTTAGCACCCAGTTTGCCAATACGGCGCAAATTAGTAGTACCCACTGTGCCATCACCATCAACATCGTTAGGAATGTGTGGTGCGTATGCATTGAAAGAACCGCCATCAATCGTGTGGTAAACCACAGACACTTTACCACCACGTGTACAAGCGTAAGCCAGGAAGTTACTTGCAGCAGAGTTACCTGGTCTTACAGCGGCCGTTGCTGAACCGTTATTGAACACAGACAGAGTGTTTGCATCACAACCAGCAGCAAAGCCTTGGAAAACGTTGTAAGTTGGTGCTGAAGCACCAGATATCCAGGTTTCATTCAATGCACCGTTGCCACGCGCAGTATTGATCTGTGCTTGAGTCACAGGGGCAGCAAACGCTTGACCAGCAAACAGGGTAGCCGCAACAGCCAAGCATACTTTATTAAATTTAAACATTTTTCGCTTCCTTCGATAAAAGATTTGATTAGCGGCCAGTTTGTAAACCGGCCGTTTTTCATGGCTTTTTTAATGTTGTATTAAGCCTTGCGACGACGAGCGACCAAGCCAACGACACCCAGGCCAGCCAGCAACATTGCGTAGCTGTCAGCTTCTGGAACTGGTACCACAAACTCCAAAGCACCATTAGAGTTCATTGTGAACTTGTAGTCACCATGCAAACCCAGTGTGTTAAAAGAAGGGGCAGAAGCTTGTGTCGCGCCCATTTTTTGTTGCACAACAGTCAGGGAAGTATCCAAATTATCCATAGACACATGGCCCTGGCCGTTAATACGACCAGTAGAGCCGTAAGCGACAGCGCGACCTGCATAGGCTTGTGACAGGTTGGTAGCCACGGTGCTTGCACCATTATCCACGGAGTCATGGTTGCTAGAAATCGTACCCAAGCCACCGTTGTTGTTAGTCATGTAGCTGTTGAAGTTAGCAATGGAAGTTTGCAACTGGTTAGAGTTGGTCAAGTTGCTGCCTGATTTGTAAGTAGAAATAATGCCACGGGAATCCAAACCAGTACCGGAACCATCAGCTGCGTAAATCGCCCACTTGGTAGTTGTAGCAGAAGCTGTAGACCAGTAAGCAGTCCATGCATCAGCATAATCGCCAGAAGCCAGATCAAATGTCATTGACTTGGTCAAACCATCCAGTGAAGTTACACCAGTTTTGTGCGTGTCTTCCACCATAGTTTGAAATGAGTCAAAGCTGTAACCCAAATCAAATGTTGCAGACATATTGCTGTTAAAGTCCAGCAAAGTCAGAATCATGCTTGAGCTACCGCTAGGTGCAAATGTCATAGCCGCGTGTGCTGGAATCGTTGCAGCGGACAGAGCCAATGCAGCAACCAATGCTTTTACTTGAAATTTCATAAACTTCTCCTTAATTTTTTGAGCAAACCGATAGAAAGAGCAAACTACTAATACCTGAGCGAATACGATGAAACTCATCCCGAAAAATTATGCGGTCGCTACATGACAGCCTTACTTTGCAAACCTAGTCCATATGGACTAGTCTGGCCGCGCAAAATAGCTGCATAAAAATCCTGAGTAGTTTAGGAACTCAACATGACAGGCTTAAAGTAAAAACTAGTCCGTTCGGACTAGTTAGAGTGATTGCATCAAAGCGGCAAAAATACGGCGGGGAGGTGTTTATTGTTTGCGGGTAATCAGGCCCAGTTTGAGCGCCTTGCTGGCGGCCTGGCTGCGGTTTTCCACATCCAGTTTGCGTAAGATATTTTGTACGTGATTTTTAATGGTGAGTGGGCTGACCTGCATGATGTTACCAATCTCCCAATTGGTTTTGCCGGCCTGCAGCCACTCCAGCACCTCAAGTTCACGCTTGCTTAACGGCTTGATACGGCCATTGCGTGCAGTGGTGGATAGCACGGAGGGGCACTTATTTGCAGTGACTTTGACAATCGCACAGTGCAGATGCGGCATGAGCAACTCCAGCAGGTGAGCAGTTTGCGCATTGGCTGGGGAGCTCAGGCGGCCAAACATGACCATGGTGGCAATGCGGCTATGTTCATTGCCAAAGCCATGCACCACAAAGCGCTTGAGCTCTGAGGCCAGCATGCGCTCAGCCTCCACATGCTCAACAGCATAATGGTTATATTGCTGCGCGGTGAGCTCGGTATGGTAGAACACCGGCATGCCTAGCTTGCTCCAGCGCGTAAAGGCTTCATTCACCAGGCCATCCTCATCATTAAGCACCTGGTCGAATTGGGTATCGCCAAAATAACGGCTGGAGGTCAGGTATTCATAGTCATAACTGGCACGCTCTAAACTACGCACACCAATAATCACCACCTCATGCGCCAATAAACACTGAAAGCCTCGCTGTAGCCAGTTGAAAAGGTGTGAGCGATGCTGCAGACGCAACGACTCCTCAATCACTTCCATAAATAGCGCGCGTTGCTCTTCGTTCAGTGCCAACGTCCACTGGTCGTTGACCTGATCCATCCCTGTTATTGTTGTATCCATGTGTTAACCACATTTATATAAATGCAGCTAGTGTGCTCAGAATTTGTGACAGAAAAATGATTCACACATGTCAGTTGATTGATAAATTCATGACAACGGATTAGCGACATGACTAGGAGGGAAAATTGCCATTTTCTAAACGCCTGGTTTTGTTGCCACGGGCCTGTACAAGCGTGACAATCACATGAATTGCTTGCCCAAGCATGTTTGGCAGCGCATGGCCGCTTGTCTTTGCCGTGTCACATGACTATGACACAATCAGTGCCATCATGAATGCACCCGCTCACAGCTCGCACCGAACCAGACTGGCCCTGTTGCTAGCGACGGCGATCGTTTGTGGTACCGCCGATGCGGAGACAACGGCTGTTGGTTTAACAACACAGATACTCGCCGAACATATCCAGTTGGATAACTCCAGTGACAGTGAATTAGTCATCAGTAATATTGACGCCTCAGAGGCAGCAAATGACGCTTTTGCGCCAGCCCGCGGTCGCCAGTCATCTCAATGGAAAGGCGGTACTGTGCCCTATCAGGCTGAGGTACAGGCTGCCGCCGAAGCCACGCAGATAGAGCCCGCACTGATTCACGCCGTGATTGCCACTGAGTCCGGCTACAACCCCAAGGCGCTATCACGTAAAGGTGCTTATGGCCTGATGCAAGTGCTGCCAGCCACAGCACAAACCATGACCGCCATTCCGGTCAGGCAATGGTCGGTGCCACAGCAGATATTATGGGGTTCACATTATTTAAAGCGCATGCTGGATATGTTTGAAGGCAATGTCACCCTGGCCCTGGCGGCCTACAATGCCGGGCCACAAGCAGTGAAGACCCACCAGCACGCCGTGCCACCTTTTGCCGAAACCAGGCAATATATCCCCAAAGTGCTTGGCTATTACCAAGCGTTCAAAACCAGGCTTGCACCAACAGGTTACGCCAGCCAAGTCAGTAACTGACCTGGTTTAACGATTGACCCACGCCAGCTCAAGGTCAGCCAGGGTATTCGGCTCATACACAAACAACCACTCGCGGTAATGCTTGGCGCCGTGAAAACCTGATTGCGACTCCTGGTAGCCGCTACTGCGTATCGGCGCTAATAAGGACTGGCTATGCACGCCGACAATCCGGCCATCGCGCATGATTAAGGTCATGCCCTGCTTCACAACAAACGGGTCTGCATATAGCTTGCGTAAATGTCGCTTGGGCACGGGGAAACGCTTGTCCTCAATCAATTCCTCTAGCCGTATCGGGTATTGTTTGACTGGCTGCGGGGTCGATTCATAATAACGTCCGATCGCCAACCGGTAAGCTTCGCCGGTCTCCAGCAACAAGGCCTCATTGCTGCGTTGGGATTGCTGCTGCCACATCACAGCCGCCCCTTGCATGCCAATGGCTGCAATCACCAGCGTCACCATCACACCTATGTAAGAAAAACCGCCTTGCCTGCGCATGCCTTCGCTTACCAGTCGGTGTAGGCCGAGCCATCGGCGGCCTGACCGGTCGCGCTGCTGTGCAGGGTATATACGCCGCCCACCACAGGCAACTCCGGCGGCGTAATCACCCAGACATCATTGCGCTCGGCAATCGGGTCCCAGGGTAATTTGTCCAGGTAATGTTTGTCGACCAGCTCCTGCAAGGTGTCCGGATACTGTCCCTGATCGGCATAATATTCATCCAGTGCCTTACGCGTGGTGATCAGTTGCTGTTTGAGTGCCTGCTCCTTGGCGCGTTGCACGCCTGAAAAATAACGCGGCACCGCCAGCGACAACAGCAAAGCCAGAATCGATAGCACCACCAGCAGCTCTACCAGCGTAAAACCACGCCGCTTACCATTGCGCATAAGCTACTCCATTGATGCCGGTTTGCGTGCTTAATGAATACACATCGTAGACATCCTGCGTGTAGCGCGGCTGCTCAGGTGAGCTGTCATAACTGCGTAGCCCCCACGCCTGATTTAAACTGCTAGCGCCCTGATTTTTCATCATCGGGTCTTGAGGAATGTGACGTAAGAAACGTATGCGCTCATGCTTGGCGCTTTTGGCATCCTCCACGCCGTCGACCAGCACCTGCAAATTGGGCGGATAGCCACTGGCATCGGCATTCTTTTTCACCCTGCCCTCATCCGCTGCCTTTTTGTAAGCATCAATCGCGCGCCGCATCTCACGCAAATGCTCGCGCAATTGCTGCTCTTTTTGCCGCTGCACCGTCAGTTGTATCATGGGCGTGGCGATACTGGCCATGATGGCAATAATAGCCAGCGACACCATCAGTTCAATCAGGGTAAATCCAGGCGTGCGTTTCACGTTGCAAACCATCAAGGAATCACCTTGGGGGCCGGTAAGGTGGTTGTGCCCTGCTCCGAAATGCCATTCACATTGTTAGACAAACCCGGCATGGCTGACGCAGGCTGTGTAGACTCATTGTTGGCTGGTGGTGCATCCGGGGCAGGCAAGGCCACCGGCTCAGGGGCTGGCGCAGACTCCGGCGTATCATTACCCGGTACATCTGCAGCATCATTCAACTCGCGCTGACGTTGCAACTGTTGTTCGCGTGCCTGCTGGCCACGTGTGAGTGTGTTGCTCGGCATGCTGTTTAACAGCGGCTTGTCAGAAATCACCGTGTCGGTCCCGCTCCAGTATTCAGAGAAGGTGGCTTCCGGCAAAGTCACATTGCTGATGACTTTGGGCGTGATCGCCAGCACAATTTCGGTTTTATTCTTTTCATCAATATGGCGCGAGAACAAGCGACCCAAAATCGGGATTTCACCCAGGCCCGGTAATTTGTCAGCGTTTTTACGTTCCGAGTCCTGAATCAGGCCTGCCAGAATTTGTGTTTCGCCATGCTTGAGGCGCAACATGGTGGTCGCGTTGCGGGTACCAATGTTATACACCTTGGAGTTATTGCTCAGCGTAATCGCTTCGCCCAGTGAGCTGACTTCCAGGTTGACTTTAATGCTGACAAAATCATCCAGCATCACGCGTGGCTCAACCTCTAGTTTGAGGCCGACATCCACATAAGACACGCTCTCAGACGTCCCCACGTTGGCGGTGGTATTGGTGGTAATCACCGGTACCTTGTTACCCACCAGTACTTTGGCTTTTTCGTTATTTTTTACGCGGATACGCGGATTGGACAACAGGTTCAAATCACTGTCTGTGGTTTTGAATTGCAGGCTAGGATTAGGGCTGACGCCGATATCAGACGATTTGATGCGCTTGAGCGCTTCTAGCGTTAACTGGCTATCGAGTACCGTGAGTGACGATGGGTAGACAATCCCCAACTGGTTCATTTTGCCGCGCGTAATTTCCATCACCTCAATTTCGAGCATGACTTCCGGGTCGGCAATATCCTGCGCCTTGATCATCTTCTCGGCCAGCGCCAGTACTTCCGGCTTGTCTCTGAGCACCAGCATGTTCAGGCGCTCGTCCACATACACATCACGGATTTTCAGAATAGTGCGCAACATATCAGCACATTGCTTGGCACTGGTGTTGGCAAAGTAAAAATTACGGATCAGCAAATCCTGGTAGTCTTTGTTCTTTTGCTGTGTCGCCGGGTACACCAAGGCGCTATTGGCAGACAGCACTTTCTTTTGCAAGCCGTTGCTGGCCAACACCATGTCGATAGCTTCTTCAATCGGCATTTTCTTCACGAACACCGACGCTTTGGTTTCCGGCTTAATGTCTTTATCCAGCACAAAATTCACGCCCGTGGCGCGAGACAAGGCCTCAAACACCACTTTGATATTGGCATCACGCAACTCCAGTGTCACCGGCTTGTTCAAGCTGGTCTGCAATTGCGGCAAGGCTGCACGGGCACGCGGCTCCATGGCGATCAATTGCTTTTCCAGGGCCTGCGCTTCGGCATTGGTCGGTTGCTCCAGCAAGATATCACGCACCTCTTTCAAGGCCTGTTTGGGGCTATCCATATGCTGTTTGACGGCATCCAATTGCTTGCGCAAGGCGACTTCACGCGCACTGGCGTTTTCATAGGCCTGCGCTTTAATATGGTGCGGATCCAGCGTTAAAATACGCGCATACACCTGCTTGGCCGCCGCCATATCTCCTCTGGCATCGGCAGCTTCAGCCTCGGCAGACAGCGCATTAATCGCCTGTTCGCGCTCGCGGAACCAGCGGTTACGCAACACCACATCCGCCGGGCGCTCTGCCACTTGTTGCGCCAACTCATGCACTTTACCTTCTGGTGTGGTCGCAGTGAGTTTAGGCGGAAACAGGCCACACGATGACAACACCCAAGCCGACATGCTGATGGCGATATAACGCGGGATCGCAGTCCGCAAAGGCTGATTTAACTGAAAAGCATTCATTGATTAAGCATTTCTTCCTGATGATTGTTGTCAGCGTCAGCCATCGCCTGGCGCTGGCCAGCTGCTGTCGCTGTTTTGGTTTTGCTCAGTACCACCACCTTATTCAGTGGCACATAGGTGAAATACACAGACTGCATATCCTCACGGTCGAGTCGCCACTGCGCACTGACATTGCTCCCCAGCTTGGGCAGTAGCACTTTTTTCTGCTGCATTAAAATTACCACATCACCGCCTGGCACATCCTGCATGCTGCCCACATAGCTATAAGGCAAAGGGGGTGCCTCAGGCGGTGGCGGTGGTTGCGGCTTGGGCGGCGGTGGCAACCACTCATGTGCCGCAAAAAGGGGATGACTCAGCTTTTTGGCTGGTAACTGGCGTGTGAAATAACTCTCCTCACTGGCAGGCATGGCAGCGACCGAGACTGATGCCGTCGCAGGTGCAACAACGGGCTGACTGTCAGGTGCTTGCGGCATCGCGGCCGCTTCTACGCGCAGCAGGGGGCTGTTCACCCTTGGTTTGGCAGCGACAACGGTAGTCTCAACAGCAACATCCTCTTGCGACCATTGCCAATAGACCAGGCCCAGCGTGAGCAACAGGGCCAGCCACAACAGTGGTCGTGTGGATGGTTTGGATTCAGGCACCATGAGCACGCCCTCCGCGGATAAACACTGAGAACGTCAACGTGGCATCGACAACGGGTTGTAACGTTTCATTTTTACGCAGTTCCAGCCCGGTCAGCGCCATAGAGGGATATTGCCGCAGCACATCCAGGATGAACTGGCGACAAGTCGCGTAGTCGGCCTGAATGGTAAAACGCATATCAAATTGCTGAATGTCATGTGTCGCCGCGTTAGCCTGGTGTGCCTGCCACTGGTAATCGCCCACATTGAGGGCGATCTGCCGTTTTTGCGCCAGGCTAGCAATATGCATCATGCGCGGCGAAAGATCACTAAATGCTGGCAACTGCTGCCAAAGCACTGCCAACTGCACAGAATCATCCGGTAATGACTGTGCTTTAACAGCAGAATCTGGTTTCACCGAGCTTTTTTCTGCGACCACAGGCGCGGCGGCCAGGCGGCGCGCCGCCAGTTGCCGGATGTTTTTTTCTAATGCGTCTATCTTCGCCACCTGCGAAGACTGCTGATGTGATAACACTCCCCACATCAGCAGTAATGCAAGCGATAACACCATGGGCAACCAGCCTAGATACCAGGCAGCGCGGCGCGCCAGCCAGACCACGTACACAGGCGAATGGAAACGTGCTGCCGTCATGGCTGCCAGCCCCCCTGAATCTCAAAACTGACCGGGCGCTGCGGATGGCTCTCGTTGACCTGATGCTTTTGCAGATGTACCTGGCTCAGCACCGGCACCGCCTGCAACTGACTCACATACTTCAATAAATCCTGATAACTCTTAGCCTCGCCTGACAACACAAACTGGCCGCGGTTGGCATCTGGCAACAATTGCAATAAAGCAATCTCCGGCACTTGTTGCGACTCCAGCGCCTGTAGCAAATCGAACCAGCGCACATTGAGCTGTTGCACCATTTTTTCGGCGGCCTTTTGTTGCGGCTGACTGAGGACTGCGACGGCTTGCCTGGCGACCACTTTGCTAACAGACTGATGTACTGCGGTGGTTGCACTTGCTTGTTGTTGCGACAATTGCTGCTGACGTTGCGCCAGCAGCTGCAATTGCGCCTCCGTCTCAGTGAATGCCGCGTACTTGCCAGCGACCAGCACGCTTAATACCGCCACCAGCAAGCCGCCTGGCCAGCGCAACGCCTGCCAGGCAAATACTGGCCGCGAAAATTCCAGTTGGTAATTCGGGTTAGGCCACATGCGCAAGCTCCTGCCGCAATGGGGCAACCGCACGGCTGGATGGCAAGACTTGCCATGACACCTGGCCGGATAATGCCTGTTTTAGGCGGCGTCCAGTCTTTTCCATCACCTGACAACCAGGCTCCAGCAACCAGTAGCACGAGGAAGCCTGCACACCAAGCAAGGTACGTTCGCGCATGAGCCAGGCAGCGATAGTCGCCACGTCAGCCATGTCTGCCGCCAGGCTGGCGACATGGGTCATGCGACCGTGATCCAGTTGCAATAATCGCAGCATCTGTGGCTCAGCCGTCAGCACAGTCCCACTTGCTGGCAAACGCGTATTCGCCCACAAGGCGCTGGCATAAGGCTGCACAGTCCACTGCATGGCATGGCTGGCCAATAATGCATTTATATCCAGGGATGCCAAGGCAGAAATCGCCACCAGCAAGCTGTCTTGCGGCGGTTGGATATCCTGCAAACGGAAAGGCCAGGCTCGTGCCGCTTCACCATAAGTTTGCATCAAGATCGCGCGCGCATAGGCCTGCTGCTCCTGCCCAGACACATCCAGCGACTGCAAGCTTTGCGTCATGGCAGGCAAGCGCAACAGGTGCACATGCTTGTCGGCAATATACACTTCTATCCGCTGCCAACGACTGGCGGGGAGTTGTGACAACAACGCTGGCAGCGCCGCTTGTAAATCGGTGCCGTTCCAGCTGCTTTGCGCGGTCAGGCTACGCGTGCGCAAGCCCGCAGGCCTGTGCTCCGCCAGTAACTGGTCTGCAGTCACCAGCACTTTGGTCAGGCCACACCAGGACCACTCAGGCAATAAACGTGACACGGTTGATCTCCTGTAAGCTGGTCATGCCCTCTGCGGCCGCACTGACGGCAGCCTCGCGAATCGTGCGCATGCCATTTCTGGCCGCCGCTTCTTTTAATTGACGGATTGGCTGCCTGGCGATAATCATCTCGCGCAGCTCATCATTGAGTACCAGCATTTCTGCCACGGCCTTGCGCCCTTTGTAACCAGTGCCGCGGCAATGGCCGCAGCCTTGCGCGTGTTTGAACTGCATGCCAGCAGCCTGCGCTGCAGTCAGGCCAGAAGTGCGTAACATGTCCTCATCCGGCACAAATGGTTCGGCACAATGCGGACACAAGGCGCGCACCAGCCGCTGGGCAACGATGCCATTAACCGCCGACACAAAATGGTAAGGATCGACACCCATATGCATAAAGCGGCCGATCACATCGAGCACGCTGTTGGCGTGCACAGTGGAAAACACCAGGTGGCCGGTGAGCGCCGCCTGCATGGCGATTTGCGCAGTTTCGGCATCACGGATTTCCCCCACCATGATTTTGTCCGGGTCATGGCGCAAAATCGAGCGCAGGCCGCGCGCAAAAGTCAGGCCTTTTTTCTCATTCACCGGGATTTGCAGCACGCCGGGTAATTGATATTCGACCGGGTCTTCAATGGTGATAATTTTGTCAAAACCAGTGTTCACCTCTGAAATCGCCGCATATAAAGAGGTGGTTTTACCACTACCCGTCGGCCCCGTCACCAGCACCATGCCATAAGGCTCGCTGGCCAATTTTCTAAACCTGGCAATCACATCAGCATCAAAACCCAGCGCTTTCAAGCTAAGCCCTTGCGCCTGCTCGGTCAGGGCTTTGCGGTCCAGCACACGCAACACGGCATCCTCACCAAAAGCACTCGGCATGATAGAAACGCGGAAATCAATCAACCTGCCCATGGCGTGCACTTTAAAGCGGCCATCTTGCGGAATGCGACGCTCGGCAATATCCAGTTGCGCCATCACCTTGATACGTGAAATCGCCTGCTCTGCGCTGTCCAGGCCAGGACTGTTGGCAATACTGGCCATCACGCCATCAATGCGGTATTTCACCGCCAGGCCGCCAGGATGCGTTTCCAGGTGGATGTCACTGGCACCGGTTTTCAGCGCGTCATACAAAGTGGAGTTAATCAGTTTGACGATGGGGTTGGCATCTTCGTGAATAGACTTCAACGATAACTGCATGACGACTTCTTCGTCGCCTTCGGCTGCGGCATGCTCCGTCGAGAGCCCGACGCCATCCATGGCGCGCATGGTTTCTTCTTCGCCTGCCAGATAGGCACTAATCTCCAACCGATGCGCCAGGCGCCACTCAAACGGCACTTGCACCGCATGCTGTGCCCACAGTGGCAACTGGCGGTTAAACGGGTCAGCAAACACCAGAATGAGGGTTTGTGCCGCATCATAAAACGCCAGGCATTCTTTCTGCTGTGCCTCGTTATAGCTCACCACGTCAAAGGCCACTTGCCATTCGCGCATGTCACGCATGGTCGCCACCGGATAATGCAACAACTGCGCCAGTTGGCTCACCATCATTTCGCTGTCAGCCGGGACGATGTCTTCCAGCACTTCAATCACGCGGCGTTGTTGTTGCAAAGCCTGTGTTTGCGCAAGGGATAACGAGTCGGCCGAAAGCATGGGCAAAGGCTGGTTCATTGGATTTGCCCCGCCAGTTCGAAAATAGGCATATACAGTAACAACACAACGACGCCGATGACCAGGCCGATAAACAGCATGAGCAAAGGCTCAAACAATTTGGTAAACCAGTCTATCCAGCGCGCCAGTTCTTCATCATAAAAACCGGCAATGCTGTCCATCATCTGCGCCACATTGCCACCACGCTCGCCGACCAGCAGCATACGCTCGCCAATCGGCGTGGTCATTCCGACCGTCTGAAACGCATGGGAGAGCGGCTGCCCCTGGCTAATCATGGTTTGCGCCTGTTGCAGGCTGCGCGCCATGCTACTGTCCAGCAAGCCGCCCAAAGAATCGAGCGCGGTCATAATCGGTGTACCCCCTGCCAGCAACATGCCTAAGGTGCGGTAAAAGCGGGCGAGCTGGTAGAGATGGAGTTTTTCACCAATGGCCGGAATGCGCCAAATGGCTTTGAGCATAGACTGTCGCGTTGCCGGCGTTTTGAAAAGCAACACCAGGCCAACCACCATCGCTGCCAATATCACCAGCATGGTCTCGCCATGTTGCGAAATCAGCGTGCCCCATTGCAACATCACTTTGGACATCCAGGGCAAATCCGCGCCGGTGCCTTCATACACACTACTGAACTTGGGTACGACGAAGCCCATTAAAAAGGCAATCACCAACCCGCCTACCACAATCAATAACATTGGATAAATAGACGCACTGATGATTTTCTTTTTGAGCAATGAGACCTGGTTGTCGTAGGCAATGTAGCGCGTCAAGGCATTGCCCAAATCACCGGTGCGTTCAGCGGCCTTGACGGTAGCGATATAGAGCGGCGGAAACACCGTTGGCTGGCGTTCAAGGGCAGCTGAGAATGATTTGCCTTGCTGCAGCGACTGCAAGATCCCCTGCAACACCGTACGCGTATGATCCTGGCGCAACGCTAGGGCATCAACGGCCTCTACCAGGTTCAAGCCTGAATGCAATAACGCCAGCAACTCTTGGCTGAACAAGGCCAGCGGAAACGCTTCGCGCCTGGAGACCTTGGCCGTTTTTTGCGCATGCAGCGATACTGGCATTAGGCCTTTGGATTTCAATTGCGCGTACGCATCCTGTTCATCGTCGGCCTGCAGTTCCACTATTGCCAGCGTAGAACCATTGAGAACTTTTGCCTGATAATGCATGGCAATTTACCAGTTGGTAATATCCTGTGCTTCGTCGCTGCCGCCAACCTGGCCATCCTTACCCAGACTGAACAAATCATACTCGCCATGTTGGCCTGGTGCACGGTACTGGTAAGGTTTACCCCACGGGTCATTGGGGACTTCTTTTTTCAGGTAGGGGCCGCTCCAGTGTGTATTGTTATCGGCGTTAGTCATCAAGCCCTGCAAGCCTTGTTCTGTACTTGGGTAATGCCCAACATCGAGCCGGAACTGATCCAGTGCCTGCTCCAATGCTGCAATTTGTGCCTTGGCGGTTTTGACTTCAGATTTACCGATCTGCTGAAAATACTTGGGCCCGACATAGCCCGCCAGCAGGCCAATAATGACCATGACGACCAATAACTCCAGTAAGGTAAAACCGCGACTGTTCCGGGCAGAACGACAAGGCATCGCAAACACTCCATGAAAATTTGATGACAATACTAAGCAGATTAGATTGCAGAAAAGTGGCGGCAATATGACAGACTGTCATATTTGTAAGGTTTGATTAAAGCCCGTGACAATGGCGGGCACAATAAAAAAAGCAGCGGCCTAAGCGCACTGCTTTTGTCTGCGATCGCTGAAAGCAAGCCCAGCCAGCAGGCGTGCTTTTGCAGGCTACTCGCCTAAAAACCCACCACTCTGGTGTGCCCACAACTTGGCGTAGATACCCTCTTGTGCGAGCAATTGATGATGCGTGCCCGTTTCGACGATGCGTCCGTGATCCAGCACAATCAGCCTGTCCATGGCAGCAATGGTCGACAAGCGGTGCGCAATGGCGATCACCGTTTTGCCTTCCATCAGTTGGGCAAGGTGATGCTGAATGGCTAACTCAACCTCGGAGTCCAGTGCACTGGTCGCTTCGTCCAGCACCAGTATCGGTGCATTTTTGAGCATAACGCGGGCAATGGCAATGCGCTGGCGTTGGCCGCCAGACAGTTTAACGCCTCGCTCACCCACATGCGCATCATAGCCGGTGCGGCCTTTGGCATCGCGCAGAGTGAGAATAAAGTCATGGGCTTCGGCACGCTTGGCTGCCGTGATCATTTCTTCATCGCTGGCATCCGGGCGCCCATATAGAATATTTTCCCGCACCGAACGATGCAGCAAGGACGTATCCTGGGTCACCATGCCAATATGCTGGCGCAAAGAGTCCTGTTTTACAGTATCAATCGCCTGCCCATCAATACGGATATGCCCGGCCTGGATATCGTAAAAACGCATCAGCAAATTCACCAGTGACGACTTACCGGCGCCAGAACGCCCGACCAGGCCGACGCGCTCGCCCGGCTGAATGTGCAAGTCAAAACCGTGTAGCAAGGGAGGTTGTTTGTCATAAGCAAAATCGACCTGCTGGAACACCACTTCGCCTTTGGGCACATGCAGAGCGACCGCATCAGGCACATCCACCACTTGGTTTTCTACCGACAAGGTATTCATGCCATCCTGTACGGTACCGATTTGCTCATACAGCGAAGTCAGCTCCCACATCACCCAGTGTGAAATCCCGTTCAGGCGCAAACCCATGGCCATCACCGCCGCCACTGCCCCGGCGGCCACCAGGCTTTGTGACCACAGCCACAACACCATGCTGCCGCTGGCAATAATCAAACACATATTCAAGAAATGATTGATGCTCTCGACACCGCTGACCATGCGCATTTGCCCATGTACGGTATCCAGGAACTCTTGCATGGCCGATTGCGCATAACCCGCCTCGCGCCCGGCATGCGAAAATAATTTCACGGTAGAAATATTGGTATACGCATCGGTAATACGGCCCGTCATCATGGCACGTGCATCGGCCTGGCGCTGGGAGACCTTGGCCAGACGCGGAATAAAATACACCAGGGCGCATGCATAGAGTGACAGCCAGCCAAGGAACGGTAGCACCATCCATGGGTGAAAGCTGCCGACCACCGTCACAATCGTGGTGAAATACAGCAGCACATACACCATGATATCGGCCAAAATAAACCAGACCTCACGCACGGCGAGCGCCGTTTGCATGACTTTGGCAGAGACGCGACCGGCGAACTCATCCTGGTAAAAACCCATGCTCTGGTTAAGCATATGCTGATGAAACTGCCAGCGTAAACGCATGGGGAAATTACCCGCCAGCGTCTGGTGCTTGATCAATGTTTGCAACACAATAACCAGCGTACTACCCATTAAAATCGAGGCGACCAGCCACAAGGTGTCATGATGAGTGGTCCATAACTGGCTAGGCGCAATGGCAGTCAATTTATCGACCACTTTGCCCATCAACGCGAACAGTAACGCCTCAAACGAACCAATACAGGCAGTCAGTATCGTCATCGCCAAGATATAGCGGCGCATGCCATACGAGCATGCCCACATAAATGGCCAGAACTTGGTTGGCAGCTGAGAAATAATCTCTCGCGGAAAAGGAGAAATCAGCGTTTCAAAACGGTTAAACAATCGCATGTAAACTACTTGGAATAAATGGTACAAACGGCTTCGGCAGCGATGCCTTCACTACGGCCAGTAAAGCCGAGTTTTTCTGTGGTGGTTGCTTTCACGTTCACCTGATCCAGGGCGACCTGGCAATCAGCCGCAATATTGGCGCACATCTGCGCCGTATGCTTACCCAAGCGTGGCGCTTCGCAAATCACCGTCGCGTCCACATTACCAACCAGATACCCCTTATCGTTGAGCAAGGCCACCACGTGCCGCAACAACTCACGTGAATCTATGCCTTTAAAGCGCATATCGGTTGGTGGAAAATGTTTGCCTATATCGCCCAAGGCCGCAGAGCCGAGCAAGGCATCGCAAATCGCATGCAACAAGACATCGGCATCAGAATGTCCGTCCAGGCCGTGGCTGTGCGGGATATTAACACCACCAATAATACAGTCGCGGCCAGTCACTAGCGCGTGTACATCAAAGCCATGGCCAATTCTAAAGGGGATCATTCTGCATCCTGTTCGCTCTGCGTAGCCTGCATCAACGCCGAGACAACGGCAACATCATGCGGATACGTAATTTTTAAGTTTTTCAAATCACCCAGCACCAGCTTGGGTGAATGGCCTGCCCACTCTATCGCCTGTGCTTCGTCTGTCGGCAGCCGGTGCAAATGTGTAGCCAGTGCCTGCTGCAACATGCCAGCTTTAAACATTTGCGGCGTCTGTGCCTGCCACAATGCTTCACGCGGAATAGTCTCAGCTACATGCTTTTCAGCATCTGCACGCTTCAAAGTGTCTGCCAGAGGCAAGGCAAGCAATCCGCCGACTTCTGCCGGTCCGATCGCATCAATTAAACGCTGCACCATCACCGCATCGACACCAGGACGTGCGGCATCATGGACTAACACCCAATCTTCGCGATCAATATATGACGCCATCGCCTGCAAACCTTGATAGACAGAAGCCGCGCGACTATCGCCACCGCAAGACAATACCAGAGTCTTATGACAGCCTTGCAACAAGTCATCCGACCAATAAGCATCTTCAGATGCAATCACAATAAAAATACGGCTGATGGCAGGTATTGCCTCAAAGGTATCGATAGCGTGACGCAAGATTGGTTTCCCATTGAGCGGCAAATATTGTTTGGGCGCGACACTTTGCATACGCGAGCCACTGCCGGCACTTGGAATCAGGACATGGTATTGAGTCATCCTGTCATTTTATCATGCAGGCATGCACTTCTTTGGCACACTAAGAATCAAGCGGCTGAAATTGCAACAAGTGGCCATCATCATGCTGCTTACCTGCCTTTCTTTGAGGCTTAACGCAACCCCCGTTAAAAAGTCATTCTATAATCAAGCAGCGGTACCCATCATAACAATAGATCTTCGGGAGCGAATCATGAACAATACCAAGGTAATCATTAGCAGCGTCTTATTCTCCCTGTGCGCAACATTAGGCACCAGCTACGCGGACCCGCCTGCCCACGCGCCAGCACATGGCTGGAGGAAGAAACACGACCCTTACTATCGTGGCTATTCAGGCTACCAGTGGCAGCGTGACTATGGCGTCATCAGCGGAGAATGTCAGTGGCAAACCGTCGGCACAGTGACTGGTGGCGTCATCGGCGGCGCAGTGGGCGCCAGCGTCGGTGAAGGCTCAAATAAGCCGATTGCAATTATTCTCGGTTCTGTTATCGGCGCAGTCATTGGCAACCAGATCGGCAAAGCCATTGATAATAATGACAGGGGCTGTATAGGCCACGCCCTCGAACTCGGACGCATAGGGCAACGGGTTCATTGGGTAAATCCTGATAGCCGTATTGAATACAACCTCACGCCAACCGCAGACTTCATGCAAGGTAATCAAAAATGTAAATCTTACCGGCTTGAATGGATAGAACAGGGAAAACGTCAGCAAGCCAGCAATCGCGCCTGCCTGGCAGAACAAGGCCAATGGCAAACGATCAATTAACGGCTGCCTAAGCAAAAAAGCCTCTTGTTAAGAGGCTTTTTTGTATATTTAAGGAGGACATTCTAATGTCCAACCCCATTTTCGTGCAATAAAAAAGGCCTCAACACGCGAGTGTTGAGGCCTTTTTAGAATAGGAGCTTGGGGATGACCTACTTTCGCATACGAAGAGTACACTATCATTGGCGCAAGTTCGTTTCAC
>NZ_JADKYT010000001.1 GCF_015354445.1 Methylophilus sp. QUAN | reverse complement strand
GTCGTGATCGTTTCTACGGCTTCGGTGACAGCAATAATCGGCTCTACAATCAAATCCAGCGTGTTGTTCACCCCTTCGATAATCTTGCGGAAATCGCCATTGTGTTTGTCCACGTCGGCACGCACGGTGATGCGGCCTTCTTTGGCCGCATTGGCCAGCAGGTCAGCATCAGCCACCAGCTGATTCACGGCATCCACGCAAGTATTGAGGTTATTCTTGAGCGCATTGAAGTCACCATGGTAATGCTCATTGATACGCGCGGGGATATCGCCTTTAGAGATACGGTCCACGTAGTTTGCGGCGACATTCAGCGGGCTAATCACGGAGTCCAGGGTGTTATTTACGCCTTCAACAATCTTGCGGAAATCCCCATGATGCTTGGCGGCATCGGCACGTGTAGAGAGCTGGCCATCCACGGCTGCTTTTGACAACATGTTGGCATCGGTCACCAGTGCGTTGACGGCATCGATACACTGGTTGAGATTGTTTTTAATGGTATTGAAATCGCCATTGTAATGATCACTGATTTTGGCCGGAATATGGCCATGTGAAATATCTTCCACATATTTGGCAGCCACACTCAACGGGCCAATCACGGCATCCAGTGTCTCATTGACCCCTTGCACGATCTTGCGGAAGTCGCCCTGATGCCTGCTGGCATCGGCTCGCGTCGACAAACGGCCTGCCACAGCAGCCTGCGACAGCATATTGGCGTCGGCAACCAGGGCCTGCACCGCATCAATACACTGGTTCAGGTTATTTTTAATGGTATTGAAATCCCCTTTGTAGGCATCGGTAATCTTGGCGGGAATCCTGCCTTTGGAAATATCATCCACATACTGCGCCGCCACATTCAGCGGCAGAATCACGCCATCCAGTGTCTGGTTAATACTATCCACCAGCACCCGGTATTCGCCATCAAACTTGTGGCTATCACCACGCGCACTCAAATTGCCAGCACTGGCAGAAGTGGCCAGTTGTTTGGACTCGTTGACCAAGGTATGTATCGTATGATTCAGCTTGCCTGCTGAAATGATGACCTCGTCCAGCTCATCATGTGGCACAATTTCCAGCTGCTGCGCCTGGATATGCCCTTGCACCAGGTCTTCCATCATTTGTTTGGCCAGTCTGGACTTGGCAATAATATCCCGTGACACTACATACACAATCCAAAGCACCAGGCACAGTCCCAATGCGGTCATCGCCAGTGTGGTATAGAGTTGGTATTCTTGCTGTGTGACTCTTTTTTGCAGGGTGTGCTGCAGTTGATCCATCAGGGCGTAATAGCTTTTATAAGCGGTATCAATGTGCGCACTCGCCTGATTGAAATATTGCTGTGAATCATAAGACAATGACTCATTTTTTAAAATCGCGGTCATCAACAACTGTTTGATATGCTGCGTAGCGTCAATCAAGGGTTGTATTTCTTGCGTGTTTTTCTGGTCGTAGCGTGCGAGTACATGCATATTGTGCATAAAACGGCCATCGGTCTGCTCAATCGCATTCACCAGCCCTTCCAGTTTCAAACGCTCATTTTCCGACATCGTTTGCTTGGCCAGCACTCCGGCCCCCAAGCCACGCACTTGCGCCATGACTTCAATCAACGGCGGGACTTTCAGCACCGCAGTGTCCATCATGTAATAGGATTCCTCCAGCGGATCCAGCGTCAAGCCACTGATATCTGCCTTGATCACGGTCGCTTCAATCAGGAAATTAATAATCGCGGTGTGTTTGACAAAGCTTTCCTCGCGGCTGGCTGCCAGGCTGGATAATGTCAGGGTTTTATAGTTGGTAATGGCGGTTTGCCATTTCTCTGAAAACTCAATCCAGTAAGGATCGTCGTGGCTCACGACCTGGGAAGTCTCGTGCATGAGGCGTATCGCTTCAATGTCTTTGTCCAGCTTGGACTCCAACTCAGCAATTTTCGGTTGCAGCTCGCGCTTGCCACCAAGGTAGTTCGCCATCAAGCCGCGATGTTTCTGCACATCCTCAATCATGACCATGAGCGGACTGATTAAAGCGATGCCCTGAACTTCAGCATCGGTTGTCCGGATATCGGCCTTGTTTTTAAGGATATTGACTGAAGCCAGGTAAGTTAACGGCAGCAAGATAATACATGCCATCAAAGTCAGTTTTTTGGTAATTGAGAGTCGGTTAAGCATGACGCATCCTCTGTGTGAAAAAATTTAATCGAATAGCCATCAATCGATTAAACATCGAGAAAACGTAAAATATAAGCGCTCAAGCGTGAGGGGATGATGGCCGTGTGGCACGGGCGTCATGCATACGTCGTTGTATACATCTCAATCATGAAACGTCTGCATATTGTTCTCGCCGTTTTGCGCCATGTAGTCACAGGTCAGCCTAGACTGCTGCCTACACATTGCTTATCAATGGAGACTGCCTCGTTGCAATCAACCACATGAGATAGATGGTTTTATCATGATAAAAGCACAGGGGTATTTTCAATTGCAGAAAAAAGCGGCCGTTTGTATTTCAATCTATGAACTACTACTTTATGGCCTATAAGCACCCGTTTAACTACCCGTATCGCCACATGCAACAGGCATAAAAAAACCGACTTTCGTCGGTTTGTAAAAGGGATTGCATGGGCATCATGATTTATCGTGAAACATGCCCTTTTATTAAGACACGCCCTTCATAAGGGATAACCAATTACTGCAGATGCCCACAACAAAAAACCTTCAACCAGGGCACTCACCACTTTCAGAAAGACATTTGTCATGGGCTTTTCCTCTCACAGAAACAAGCAATCACATGGGTTAAATCACTCCATTAAAACTCTTCCCACTCTGTATCATCCGTGCCGGTTTTTGCGGCTTTGGTTGGCTGATAACTAGGCGTGTGCGCTGCCGGTTTAGGCTTGCTCACGGGTGCAGCCGGACGGCTGGCAACCACAGCCCGTGGTGCAGAAGCGCGTGTGGCTTGTGTGGTACCACCGCGCACCTTGAATCTGTTCACCGTATCCATCAGGTTAGACGCTTGCTCAACCAGTGACTCAGCTGCAGCTGCAGCTTCTTCAACCAGGGCAGCGTTTTGCTGGGTGACTTCATCCATATGGTTCACTGCATCGTTAACCTGGTTAATGCCTGAGCTTTGTTCAGCAGAAGCCGCTGTAATTTCACTCATGATATCGGTCACACGTTGTACAGAAGTCACCACTTCGTGCATGGTCTCACCGGCCGTTTCCACCAGTTTGGTGCCATCAGCTGTTTTATTCACAGAGTCCGTGATCAGCTCTTTAATCTCTTTGGCTGCACTGGCTGAGCGCTGGGCCAGATTGCGCACCTCTCCCGCTACCACCGCAAAACCTCTACCCTGCTCGCCTGCACGCGCCGCTTCTACCGCCGCGTTCAGTGCCAGAATATTGGTTTGGAAAGCAATACCGTCAATCACAGAAATAATATCTTCAATTTTGCGGGCGCTCTCGTTAATCGCACTCATCGTCGTGACGACGTTACCCACCACGTCACCGCCACGAATCGCCACTTGTGACGCGGCTTCGGCCATTTGGTTGGCCTGACGTGCGTTTTCAGCGTTCTGTTTCACGGTAGAAGCCAGTTGCTCCATGCTGGACGCTGTTTCTTCCAGGTTAGAAGCCTGCTGCTCGGTGCGGCTGGACAAATCGTTGTTACCGCTAGAGATTTCATGCGCGGCTGTATTAATGGTTTCACCGGCATCACGCACGTTGATCAGGATATCGTTCATGATATCCAGCAACTGGTTGATGGAGTTCATGGTTTCAACTGCAGCCCCTTTGGCAATCGAGCTGTCCAGTCTATAGGTCACATCACCGTCAACGGCCAATTTCAGCGCTTCTTTGATCTGGTTTTCCACGCGTTTGTCCTGGGTTTGGTCTACCCATTCAATCACAGTGCCCAGACGTTCGCCATCGTTGTCAAAAATCGGGTTAGCAGTCAGGCGGAAGAACATATCACCGACGCCAATTTCTGTTTGATGCTTGCCAGTCAGGCCGCCGAGCAAATTACGTTGGTGTGCTGGATTTTTATGGAATACATCATAGCTTTGACCAATCAGTTTCTCTGCATCGAAGTGCGGAAATAACTGTTTGAATGTTTTGCTGGATTCGCGCATGAGCTCCAGCGCAGCCGGGTTCATATAGGTAATAACGCCGTCTTTGTCAGCCATCATCAAACTATTCGATGAAGCCTCCAAAGCATTTTTGATCATGGTCGCTTCACGGGTTTTCACCTTCTGCGCCTGATCAGCCAATACCGCCTTGGTGATATCAGTTGCGAATTTAACCACTTTCACCGGTTTGCCATCCAGCCCGATAATCGGGTTATAAGACGCCTGCATGTAAATGTCCTGGCCTTGTTTGCCATAGCGGTGATACACACCAACATCGGCCTCGCCACGGTTCAGTTTCGCCCAGAAGTCTTTGTATTCCTGGCTGTTTTTAAAACGCTCACTGACAAACATGCTGTGATGTTTGCCGATAATCTCATCCAGTTTGTAGCCGGTCAGATTCAACACATTATCATTGGCGGTCAGAATATTGCCCGCCATGTCAAACTGAATCACCCCTTGTGAGTGATTCACAGCAAAAATCTGGCCTTCAAAGTCCAGCTGGCGCTGTTTTTCCTGGGTGATGCAATAGGAATAGACTTTGACTTTAAGCACTTTGCCTGCGGCATCGACGATAGGCACATAGCTGGTACTAAACCAGTATTCGCTACCATTTTTAGCAACGCGGCAGATTTCCAGCTTGGCGTTTTCGCCTTTATTCAACTTCTCCCAAAGTTGCTTATATTCAGCACTTTGGGCCGTATTTGCTTTTAAAAGGATAGAAATATGCTTACCAACCACCTCATCATGTTGGTAGCCTAAAGGCTTCAGAAACACCTCGTTACACTCCAGGATATGTCCTTGCAGGTCACATTCCATCACGCCGAAGGATTGATTCAAGGCCTTTTCTTCTTCTTGTAAAGCCAGGTTGCGTTTTTTATCCGCGGTCACATCTGTCAGGTAGGCCACCACTTTACGTAGCTGCGACCCTTGCATGACAGGCGCATAATACCCCTGGAACCAGACATCCTGGCCTGCCTTGTTCGTCAGCTTAAATGCCCCGCCCTGGGACTTGCCAGACTGTAATGCCTGCCAGAACTGATCATAGTCCGGCTTGCCTGAGTCTTCACGATTCAGTAGCACACGGTGGTGCTGGCCAACCAGCTCTTTTGCGCTGTAACCCAGCGACTGACACAGATTGTCGTTGACATGGCTAATATCTCCCTTGCCATTCAACTCCACAATCGCCCTTGCTTTATTGATCTCAGTTTTAAGGGCGCTAAATTCCGCGACCTCATCTAAAACCCCTTGATAATCCCGAGTGCCTGCTGCCAACTTGTTAACGATGGTAGAAAACATAATTTTTATCCTTAAAAAAGATCTCCGTTAAGAGTAGTCGCGCTTATGTTTTTGCTGTTGTGCACGTTTTTATAGTTTTCTGTTAATTAATGTACTGCGGCTTCCATCAGTTGCATTTCATCGCTGGTCATCAGCTTATCGATGTCCACCAGGATCAGCATTTCCTGCTCGATGGTCGCCAGGCCGACGATGTACTTGGTATCAATACGGGTCACCAGTGATGGCACTTCACGCAGATGCTCTTCACGCAACTCACGCACATCCGACACGCCATCGACGACGATGCCGACAATACGCCCGTTGAGGTTGAGAATAATCACCACGGTGAATTCGTTATACTCGACCTTGCCCAGGTTGAATTTAATACGCAAATCGACAATAGGCACGATCTTGCCGCGCAGGTTAATCACGCCTTTAATGAAAGACGGCATGTTGGCGATTTGGGTCACCGCGTCGTAGCCGCGAATCTCTTGCACCTTGAGAATCTCGATGCCGTATTGCTCGCTGCCCAGGACAAAGGTCAGGTATTCACCCGCTGCGGTTTTCAAGCCATTACCTGCGTTGCCGCTCAAGGAATTGCTCATTTCTGTGCTTGTACTCATTGCATATGCTCCTTATGCATTGATGGTATTTTGTGAAGTTAAATAGTTCTGGTTGGAAAATGCCATGCCACCCGTCACATAGTTTGTGGTTTGCCCCATCTGGATAATGGCTGGCACATCCAGAATCAGTGCCACTGAGCCATCGCCCATGATGGTGGCGCCCGAGACGCCCGGAATACGCTTGAAGTTGGTTTCCAGACTCTTGATCACCACTTGCTGCTGGCCAACCAAACGGTCGACAAACAAGGCGGATTTCTTACCGTCGGCCTCCAGGATCAATAACACACCGTCAGTCGGGGTCGTGATCTCGGTTGGATGATTAAACAAGGCATGCAAGGCGATAATCGGTAAGTATTCGCCACGCACATGCACCATCAAACCTTCGCCAGTCACTGTTTTCAAGTCCTCGGCACGTGGTTGCAGTGTTTCTACAATCAGGTTCAGAGGCACCACATAGATGCTCTTGCCCAGCGACACAGACATACCGTCCAGAATCGCCAGTGTGAGTGGCAATGAAATCGAAATGGTTGTGCCATAGCCAAGCGCTGAGCGAATCTCAATATGACCGCCCATGGAGGTAATATTCCGTTTCACCACGTCCATGCCTACACCACGGCCAGACACATCGGTGACCACCTCAGCCGTGGAGAAACCTGGTGCAAAAATCAGGCTGAATACTTCGTTGTCAGTCATGCTTTCATTGACAGGCAAACCATTGGAGGCTGCTTTGGCCAGAATCTTGTCGCGGTTCAAACCACCGCCGTCATCGGTCACTTCAATCACGATGCTGCCGCCTTTATGTGCTGCAGACAGGGTTAACGTACCGCTTTCCGGCTTGCCCATTTCACGGCGCACTTCCGGTTTTTCAATACCGTGGTCAACGCTGTTACGTACCAGGTGGGTCAATGGATCCACAATACGCTCAATCAAACTCTTATCCAGCTCAGTAGTTGCACCGCTGGTAACAAATTCAACTTTTTTGCCCAATTTACCCGCCAGGTCACGCACCATACGTGGGAAGCGTGAGAACACAAAGTCCATCGGCATCATGCGGATAGACATCACAGACTCTTGCAGGTCACGGGTGTTACGGGTCAACTGGCCAACACTATTAATCAATGCTTCGTTATCGACCGGGTCGAGGGCATTCACACGTTGCTCAATCATCGCTTGTGTAATCACCAGTTCGCCGACCAGGTTAATCAACTGGTCCACTTTCTCGATGCCCACACGAATCGAAGTGCTTTCTGCACTCTGTGCGGCTGCAGCAGGCTTGTCAGTTTCACGACGGCCTTGTTGCTGACGGCGTTCTTCTTGCGGTGCTGCGGCCACCGGTGTTGCGGCTGCTTCTGCCTTGGCTTTTGCCATCGCAGCGGCTGCATTATCATCACCAATCATTTGTGCCTTAGGCGCATCAGGATGTGGTTTGAACGGTGCAAAGAAACCGTAGCCCTCTTCCTGCTGGTCCTGGCCATTGCTGGCAAACAGACCGTAGCCCATTTCTTCAGCCACTTGCACTTTGCCATCATCCGCTTTGGCGTCAGTTTTGATAATCGGATCATTATCAAAGAAACCATAACCGGCATCTGCTGCAGGCGCTGGTGCGGCTTCCACCGGAGCGGCAACTGGTGCCGTTTCCACGGCGGCTGGTGCAGGCGCACTGGTTGTATCGCCCGCAACCTGGATCACCAAGGCATCGGCGTCAACAATAAAGGAACAGATAGAGACAATGTCGTCAGCACTGGAATCAGTTTTCACCAGCACGGCATGTACATTCTCGCTGCGTTGATACACGGCGACTTCACCTAACAAGGCCAACTCGTCTTTGAGGTTAGCCAGGTCTTTTTCAGTCACGGTAGGCAAACCAACGTCGTACAAGGTCATGCCTTTGGCTTTTTCCTCGTCCGTAATCGTCAATGCAGGTTTTGCCACTTCAGCGGCTGGCGCTGCAGCAGGCGCAGCTTCAACACTGGCAGCGGCCTCAACCGGTGCAGCTACCACCGCGGCCTTGCCTTCAGAAAGTGACTTCAGCATCATCGCGACATCGCTCACTTGCTCAGCATTCACGTCTGAGCCATGACGATGACCATCGACTTGCATCTTGATCACATCTTTGGCAGCCAAAAACGCATCCACGTGTTCGGTGGTCAACGCCATCTCGTTTTTACGGATTTTGTCGAGCAGGTTTTCCAGCACATGCGTAATTTCTGTCATGTCCATAAAACCAAACGTAGCGGCGCCCCCTTTAATAGAGTGTGCCGCTCTGAAAATAGCGTTTAATTGCTCGACATCTGGCGATTCCACATCGATACCAAGCAACAGGTGCTCTGCTTCAGCCAACAACTCCTCGGCTTCGTCAAAGAACACCTCATAAAACTGGCTCATATCCACTGTCATTGTTTACTCCAGTTCCTTTACCAGCGGCGCTTAGGCACCGATTACTTTTTGAACAACTTCAATCAGGCGTTTAGGATCAAAAGGCTTCACCAACCAGCCATTGGCACCTGCCGCTTTCCCTTTTGCCTTCATCTCGTCAGAAGACTCTGTGGTCAACATCAGGATAGGCACTTTCTGGTAGGAAGCGAGTGTGCGCAAATTGGTAATCAGGGTCAGGCCATCCATCACCGGCATGTTTTGATCTGTCAGTACCAGATCCACAGTTTTTTCCTTGGCTTTATTGAGGCCATCCTGACCATCGACGGCCTGCACGACATCATAGCCAGCAGCTTTCAGACTAAAAGCCACCATCTGACGCAGGGATCCGGAGTCGTCTACTGTTAAAATTGTTTTCGCCATGTTTGATTCGCCTTTTTCACTAATTTCGTTAAACGCTGCTGTATTAAAATAAGTCTATGTCACCGGTAGCCAAGTCTTGCTGGTTGACCGACTTGCGTAAATTGCCGGTCAGGTGCTGGCTACCCTGATCAAAATTCTGGTTAAGCTGCATGATGAAGCGTCTGATTTCTTCATGCTCGTCATCCGCAGCCATCGGAAACTGATGACTGGACAGCTCATGTAACAAATCTTTTAAGCCATGCACACGGTTGATGGTGCGCTGCAACAACTGGTTGGTCATGTCCTGGAACTGCATGCCGGTCACCACTTTATTCACTTCCAGACCGATGCTGTCCTGAAACACCTGCAGTTGCTGCATTTCTTCCGGTTGCAATTTGCCAGCGTCTGCCAACAACTGCAGTGCAGCCTGTTGGTCTGTGAGCTGGGCATACACCGTCATAAAACTGGCGCTCAGCTTTTCAATCGCTTCATTCAGTAAAAAGGCAGTTTGCTGCAAATCGGTTTCGATTTCGAGCAGGTGCCAGTCACCGTGACGCGAGACTGCGGCCAGTAATTCTCTTAACTCTTCTATGGGCAATGTTTTCATAGTGGTCCTATCTTGCCTGATTCCCCGGTTTTTCAATCAAGAAATAAACAATGTAAAAATGACTTATTTCTTGTACGCTTTAACGGCCAGCCTTTTCTCTATTCCTTGCTATGGTGAAGGCTTTTCCGTTTTATTCTGCAATGCCTCTACTTGCGTTTTGTCAT
Organism: Methylophilus sp. QUAN; assembly: GCF_015354445.1. Classification (GTDB taxonomy): domain Bacteria; phylum Pseudomonadota; class Gammaproteobacteria; order Burkholderiales; family Methylophilaceae; genus Methylophilus. The sequence continues at coordinate 1,725,970 of NZ_JADKYT010000001.1, read as the reverse complement.
GCTCACTGACAGAAATCTGTTCGTTATCCTTGAGTAACTCCTCTTCCGTTTCCTTGTTCATCACTATTAAACTGATGCGGCGGTTAATCGGATTAAACGGATTTTCCTTGTCCATCATGATGGCCGAGCCCAGGCCAACAACCCGCATGAGCTTGGTTTCATCCATGCCGCCCGCAATCAACTCACGCCGTGAAGCGTTGGCGCGGTCAGCAGACAACTCCCAGTTACTGTAGCCATGGTCGCCATTGGCATAACCCGCTGCATCGGTATGGCCGGACAAACTGATTTTGTTATCTACCCCATTCAGCGTTTTGCCGATTTCACGCAAAATCGTTTTGGCATAAGGCTGCAATTCGGCTTTGGCGTTCTCAAACATGGGCCGGTTTTGCTCGTCAATAATCTGCACGCGCAAGCCTTCACTAGTGATATCCAGCTTGAGCTGTGACTTGAATTGCTGCAAGGTCGGGTTGTCTTCGATGGCCTGCTCAATCTTGGCTTTCAAGGCCTCCAGTTTGACTTTTTCGGCCTGTTTCAAGACTTCTTTAACGTCTTCCAGTTTGACGGTTTTGAGCTTGCCCGGATCGCCTTCTACCGGCTTGACCTGACCTTGTTTTTTGGTGACATCTTTACCACCGGTATTCTTCAGGGCCGAGTCACTCTGGCCGAGTGAAGGCCCCATGAGCACCATATGCAAAGGCGTCTGAAAATATTCGGCAATGCCCTCTTTTTGCGCCTTGGAGGTAGACCCCAGCAACCACATCAACAGGAAAAACGCCATCATCGCTGTCACAAAGTCAGCATAGGCAATCTTCCAGGCGCCACCGTGATGGCCACCGCCACCCTTTTTGATCTTTTTGACAATAATCGGGGCAATATGCTCTTCTGCCATGACGCTCTCCCGGCGGCCTTAATAGTTACTTGGATTTTGCCTGTTTAACGTGCTCTTCGAGCTCGGTAAAGCCAGGACGCTCAGTGGAGTACAGGACTTTGCGGCCAAACTCGACGGCAATCGGTGGTGCATAACCATTCAGGCTGGCCAGCAACACGACTTTAACAGTCTGGAAACTCTTGCTGGACTCTTCCAGCTTTTGTTCCAGCAGGCCGGACAACGGGCCAATAAATCCATAAGCCAGCAAAATACCGAGGAAAGTACCCACCAGCGCGTGGGCAATGAGGATACCCAGCTCAGCAGGTGGCAATGCCACGTTTTCCATGGTGTGCACCACGCCCATCACCGCCGCCACAATACCAAACGCCGGTAAGCCGTCGCCCAGTTTGGCAATACAATGGGCAGGTACATGGCCTTCCATATGGTGGGTTTCCAGTTCGTTATCCATCAGGTTTTCTACCTGGAACGCATCCATATTGCCGGACACCATGAGACGCAGGTAATCGCAGATAAACTCGACCAGATGATGATCGTGCACAATGGAAGGATATTTAGTAAACAAAGCACTGGATTCAGGGTCTTCGATGTCTTTCTCAATCGACATCAGGCCATCCTTGCGGATTTTGGTCAGGATTTCGAACAACAAGGCCAGCAAATCCATATACAACTGCTTGTTATATTTAGAGCCTTTAAACAAGGTGGGAATGGCTTTCAAGGTGGCTTTAATGGCTTTGGTGTCGTTACCGACAATAAAAGCCCCAAACGCACCACCGAAAATCATCATGACCTCCAGCGGCTGCCATAGCGCACCCAAATGGCCGCCAGCCAGCGCGTACCCCCCAAACACCATGCCACAAACTACGACATACCCAATGATGACAAACATGCTTTTGCTCCACTTTTAGCAGTTAACTACACGTAGCATAGCAACCAGGAGCCATATTCATTTTTTCAAATAAAAGGGATTTAGCCAGCCAAATTCGCTGGCTTGAGTCAATTTAGAGGGAGAACAGCTAGCATCACATAGCCAACTGCATGAGGATGTTAGACCGCAACCAGCGCGCTGTTTGCCAGCAAAGCTTCCAGTGCTTCATGGGTGAGCGGCCTCGAGTAGTAAAAGCCCTGGCCGTAATCACAGTGTATAGATTGCAGCAAACGGTGCTGTTCTTCTGTTTCTACGCCCTCCGCCACCACTTTCAGGCCCAGTTTATGCGCCATGACAATAATCGCCTCACACAGGTGCAAGTCGCTGCAATCATGTTTGATGTCTTGCACAAAGGCTTTGTCAATCTTGATGTAGTCAATATGAAACTTGTTCAGGTAAGCCAGTGACGAGTAGCCGGTGCCAAAATCATCAATGGCCACCTGTATCCCAGCATCTGCAAAGCCCAGCAGTTTCTTTTGTGTGACTTCGGATTGCGCCATCATGGTTGACTCGGTGATTTCGACAATGAGGTGCTCGCCGGACAGGCCGATTTCCTGCAAAAAGGCTTGCCAGGCAGGCACATCGTTGCCCATGTTAAATTGCACGGGAGACTTGTTGATACTGAGCTGCAATGGCAGTTGATAGCGATCTATCCACTGCTTGAGCTGACGGCTGGCAGTCTTGAATACCCAGTCGCCCAGCGGATGGATAATGTCTGTTTCCTCGGCAATCGGGATAAACTCCATCGGTGCCAGTTGCCCTAGTAGCGGATGATTCCAGCGGATCAACGCCTCAGCCTTCTCAATCCGGTTGGTTGTCAGATTGAAAATCGGCTGATAGTGCAGTACAAACTCATTGTTTTGAATGGCAAAGCGTAAATCCACCCCTAGCTGATGGTGCTTGTCCAGCGAGGTTTGCATGGCCGGAATAAAGTACCTGGCCTGGTTGCGGCCTTTGCGCTTGGCTTCATACATGGCCTGGTCTGCATGCTTGATGAGCTCCTGATCGGTATGCCCATCCATGGGATACACCGTAATACCGATACTGGCCGCCACATACACCATATTGCCATCTTCAAGGGTAAAAGGCGCGTTGAGTTTTTTGAGTAGTTTGGCACTGACGTGATCGATGTCGGCACGCTGATTCAACGACGGCATCAGTGCCACAAACTCGTCGCCGCCAAAACGCGAAACCATATCCGACTGGCGGAAACAATCGCGTATTCTGGTGCTGACTTTAAGCAGCAATTCGTCGCCAATATCGTGGCCCAGCGAATCATTGATCTCCTTGAAATGATCGAGGTCGATGAACATGACGGTTAAACCATGCATCTCCCGTTTCGCCTTGTTCATTTCCAGGTTCAGCCTATCCATGAATAATCTGCGATTGGGCAAATTGGTCAGCGTATCGTAATTGGCCTGCCGCCAGATCAGTTTTTCCACATACAGCTTTTCCGTGATGTCGCGCGCAATTTTGGAAGCACCGACAATATTGCCTTCGGAATCGTAAATTGGCGATACCGTGACCGAGAGATGCACCTGTTTGCCAGACTTGTGCAAACGTATGGTCTGGAAATGATCGACCTTCTCACCGGCTTTGAGCTTGTTCAGTATCTGGGTTTCTTCGTCAATGCGGTCTGGCGGAAAGATCGTCAGCATGGGCTTGCCTATCATTTCTTCTGCCGTATAGCCAAAAATATGCTCTGCCGCCCTGTTCCAGCTGGTGACTACCCCTTCCAGCGTTTTACTGATAATGGCATCATCAGAAGACTCAACGATAGAGGCCAGGTTGTTTTTATACTTGGTCAGTTCATTGAGGGCTTTTTCTTTAAAGATCAGGTCAGTCAGGCTCTCAACAATGCTGGCAATGCCTTCAATCCCGCCCTGCACATCCAGAATGGGCGAAATAGTTACCATCACATGCAATGGCCGTTGATCCTTGTCCAGGCGCACCGTGCGCAGTTGCAACAAGCGCTCGCCGCTGCTGATCTTCTCAATAATGCTTTTTTGCTCGTTTAATTTGTCGTCTGGAAAAATACGCGTGATATGACGACCAAGCATTTCCTCTGCCGAATACCCAAACATGCGCTCAGCGGCTGCATTCCAGCTACTCACCAGCCCATCCAGCGTTTCACTGATAATGACCTGGTTGAGTGAGGCCAGCAAAGACTGGTAATGACGGCTAGATAGCGCTTCGCGCAGGTGGGGCTCAGACTGCATCACACTGACTCCTGATTGGTTAAGCTGCATCAGTCATATCGACAGGATTGGCTGAAAATTAACCGGCAGGCACACAGGATAGTTAAAATACTTTGCCTACCTTTAGACCCGCGAAAGCGCGTTATCAAAGCTTAGGGGTGTGATGGGGATGGTGTTGCGTCGATGCAGTACACATACAAGGCTGGCGCATTGACTGCAGGATAGATAATGCGGCTGGCATCGACCGCCGTGACTGGAAACTCCGAACTCACAAACAAGCTGCCTGGACGCATTTCCTGTTGCACTTTTTGCCAGACATCACTCATCACGGCTGGCGATAGATAGGCAAAAACCACATCCAGCGTTGCAAAATCGAGGTCGCGGTAATCGCCTAGGGTAAATTTAACGCTGGTGCCGGAGAAGATGGCACGCACGGCACTGATAGCCCAGGGCAACGGGGCAATTTCGATGCCTGAAACTTCATCGTGTATGCGTTGTTTGGCCAAAAACATGGCGATATCACCAATGCCGCTGCCGATGTCGAGTACTTTCAGGGAGTGGTCGTCTGCATGCTGTTCCAGAATATGGTGCATGGCACGCCAGGTAGACGGAAAAGACGGGTAAAACGGGACGCGTGTGTTATGTACAGACCAGTATAAAGCCAGGGTGATGACAAAACCGGCAAAATACACCGTGGCAGGCAACGCCACCTGCTGCATAAAAATCACAGCCACCGGAAAAATCACATGGATCCAGCGCCACCAGACCGGCATGCGCGCAGCTTTCGCGAGCACACTGACAACGCAGATATGAGGTAATAACCAGAACCAGACCGAATCCAGCCGGATGCCCAAACTACGTAGTTCAAACGCAAATACGCTGTTGATCACGCCAGGCGCCAGGCCCGTCATCAACAGCATACTCACACATTGGATCAGCAAGGCCTGGGACCATAATCTTTTTGGCAAGAGACGCTGCGCCCATGGCTGGGATGGCAACGCCTCTACCGGAAGTTCTACCGAGTGCATGCTGTATCCTTCATTTCGCAGGATATATCATCGCCTGCGCATCACCTGTTAAGCAGTCATTGAAACCAGTTTGTAGCTGAGTTCTTTGGCTTTTTTGGTTTTACCAGCACGTGAAGGCACGTGGCACAGGTTGCATACATAGTTCTGGTTCAGGTCGTAGCTGTTGACGATATAGTTACCGCCGCAGCAATGACAGACTTTGGTTGTCAGCATTTTGCTTTCGATAAAGCGCACCAGGGTCCAGGCACGGGTCAGTGACAGTACAGGCTCTTCTTGTTGCGCTGCATCAGGATTTTGTACTTGCTGCATATACAGGGTGTAGGCTTTGATAATGGCCTGGATACCGTCTACGCCAGCGTAATCCACCATAAAGCGATAGATATTGTAGAAAATGGAAGAATGGATGTTTGGCTGCCAGGTCAAGAACCAGTCGGTTGAGAATGGCAACATGCCTTTTGGAGGAGAAACGCCTTTCATCTCTTTGTACAGCTTGATCAAACGCTCACGGGACAATGTCGTTTGAGATTCCAGCAATTGCAGGCGTGCGCCCAGCGAGATCATTTGCATTGCCAGTTGAATTTGTTCTGCTTCGTTTACTACACTCTTCTTTTGCATGATAACCCTCTTTTCTATTTCTTATCGACAGATGGAAACGTCTACACTGTTATACAGTGGAGTCGGCAGCCTGGGCAGACATCAGTACTGCAGTATGCAGATGTGCTTGCGCTGGGTCTTTGGAGTAGCTGGTCAACATGCCCAGGATTTCGCTGTCATCAAAACGGAAGCGAGTCAGCAACATATTGGTATTACAGAGTTTGAGCAATTGCAGGTTAGTCAGGTTTTCCAGCAGGTCTGCAATTTCCTTATTAATACCGAGGCGGAAAATCGCAGTGGCTTTGTCAGCGCGGATCAGTTGTTGGGCCAACATCAGATAGTTCAGGTTGGCATCTTTGATTTCAGCGAGTAAATCGTTTTGCATGTTCATGATCTTGTCTCCGTTTTTTTAGCGTTAATTTAAGTCCGCCTGAGCGTTAGGCGTACTTTGCGCGCAATCATGAAGAGCAACAATCAGGGTTTGTCGGTTTCTTTTGTAAGACAGACGAAAACAGCCATGTAGGTGTTTGTCTGACAAACCCCTACATGGCAATCACCACAACTATAAATATCAATAAGTTATGGAGTAATTTTAATGTTACACCGCAACAACTTTACGTCTATGTTCGCAGCATTGTGATCAATCCAATTCAAAAAATAATTAAAGTTTTCCTGTTGTATTCCGTAAACAACTGTTTTTTGTCTGTTTCGTCTGGGTTTAAGGCTTTCATAAAAACTATTTGTGCTATCCCGGTTAACGACAGCACAAACTAAAACTTTAGGGCTGCGCCTCAAAAAAAACCAACAAATCTCATAAGCAATTGTTTTTAAAAGAGTAATAATTTTATTATTTGCACTTATTAACATCCAGAAAGCCGTAACTGATAGAAAGCGGCCAATAAGCCCTTTTATTCCAGACATAAAAAAGCGTTTTTCTGGCCAATAATCACTCATAAGAAATACAACTTGTGCGTTGTATCCGTGAAACGAAAGAGTTTAGGACATGGCAGCTGAAGACAGCGATATGGAAAAAACCGAAGACGCGTCCCCCAAGCGATTGGAGAAGGCACGCGAAGACGGCGACGTTCCCCGCTCTCGCGAACTGGCTGCGTGTGCGGTGCTGTTCACCAGCGGCATGGCGATCATGATGCTGAGCCGCCCAATGGGTGATGCATTGAAAAACGTGTTGAGACAAGGCTTGAGCATTGACCATGCCATGGCCTTTGAGCCGCAACTGTTGATCGTGCACATGATGAAAGTGCTTGAGCAAGCCTTGTGGGCATTTTTGCCACTGGCCGTGATTATTGTCTCAGTGGCCGTGGCTGCACCGATTCTGGTCGGTGGCTGGGTGATGTCACAAAAATCCCTGGTGCCTAACTTCGGCAAGCTCAACCCGATCAAAGGCCTGGCTAATCTGTTTTCCAAAAACTCGCTGGTCGAGTTATTGAAGTCGATTGCTAAAACAATTCTGGTGGCGTCTGTGGGCTACACCATCGTTAAAAAAGATTTGCAGCCTATGCTGAGTTTGTCGCAGATGCCTTTGGCAACCGGGATCAGCACAGTCAGTGATTATATGGTGACCGGCTTCCTGACCATTGCTTCTGCGCTGGTGTTGATTGCGGTGATTGATGTGCCCTACCAGCTCTATCAATATGCGCAGAAACACAAAATGACCAAGCAAGAGCTGAAGGATGAATCCAAAGAGTCAGAAGGCAGCCCTGAGATTAAAGGCCGTATCCGCCAGCAACAACGCGAGATGGCCCGCAGAAGAATGATGAGCAATGTGCCGCAGGCAGATGTGGTGATTACCAACCCAACCCACTATGCGGTGGCGATTCGCTATAAAGAAGGTGAAAACGGCGCACCGATTGTGGTCGCTAAAGGTGCAGATGTGATTGCACAGAAGATCAAGGAAATCGCCGCGGAACATGAAGTCATGACGCTGGAATCACCAAAACTGGCACGTGCCTTATATGCACATGCCGAACTGGAGCGCGAGATTCCACAAACGCTTTATGCCGCAGTGGCCGAGATTCTGGCTTATGTGTTCCAACTGCGTGTGTTTAAACAGCATGGTGGCGTGCGCCCTGCGATGCCAGCCAACGTGCCAGTACCAGATGCGCTGGATCCACATGCGCTGAATGCCGCGCCAGCAAGTGCGGCAGAAATTGAATAATTGCAGGCTTAGGAGTTTACGATGAACAATTGGCAACAATGGATGGGAAAAATGGACGGACGAGCAATCGCCGCGCCACTCATTATTGTATTGCTGCTGGCAATGATGATCCTGCCGTTACCGGCCATCATGCTCGATGTGTTCTTCACCTTTAATATTGCACTGTCTATCCTGGTCTTGATGATAGGCCTGCAAACCACCAAACCGCTGGACTTTATCGCTTTCCCTACCGTGCTGTTGATGACCACCATGTTGCGCCTGGCGCTTAACGTGGCGTCTACCCGCGTCGTGCTGACGGAAGGCCATGCTGGTCCGGATGCGGCAGGTAAAGTGATTGAAGCCTTTGGCCACTTTTTGATTGGCGGTAACTACGCCGTCGGTATTGTCGTGTTTGTAATCCTGACCATTATTAACTTTACCGTGATCACCAAAGGTGCTGGCCGTATTGCTGAAGTCGGCGCCCGTTTCACCTTGGATGCGATGCCAGGTAAACAAATGGCGATTGACGCTGACCTGAACGCAGGCCTGATTGGCGAAGACGAAGCTCGCCGCCGCCGTAAAGAAGTCGGTCAGGAATCTGAATTCTACGGCGCAATGGACGGTGCCAGTAAATATGTCCGTGGTGATGCCATTGCCGGTATTTTGATCATCATTATCAACATTGTTGGCGGCCTGATTGTCGGCATGGTGCAACATGACCTCGCCTTTGATGAAGCGGTTAAAAACTACACCATGCTGGCGATTGGTGATGGCCTGGTGGCACAGATTCCTTCACTGGTGATTTCAATTGCTGCCGGTGTGGTGGTTTCCCGCGTGGCTAACAATGAAGACATTGGCGGCCAGCTGATTAGCCAACTGTTTGAAAACCCACGCGTGCTGACCGTGACTGCCGGTATTATCGGTGGTATCGGCCTGATTCCAGGCATGCCTCACCTGGCCTTCCTCGGCCTGGGCGGCTTGCTGGGCGGCATGGCTTACAGCGTGAAACAAAAGCAGGAAAAAGCCAAACAACAAGCCGTGCTGGAACCACAACCGGAAGATAAACTGGCGCCCGCCAGCGAAGCTGAAGAAGCCACCTGGAATGATGTGTTGCCAGTCGATACCATTGGCCTGGAAGTCGGTTACAGACTGATTCCTCTGGTGGATAAAGGCCAGGGCGGCGAGCTGCTCAAACGTATCAAAGGCATCCGCAAGAAGTTTGCCCAGGAAATCGGCTTCTTGGCGCCTACCGTGCATATCCGCGACAACCTGACCCTGAAACCAAACGCTTATCGCATCACCATGAAAGGTGTTGAAATGGCCAGTGGTGAATCCAACTACCACCAGATGCTGGCGATTGACCCGGGCGCAGTGACCGGCGAGCTGGATGGTGCCAGAACCACTGACCCGGCCTTTGGCCTGCCAGCGGTGTGGATTGAGCCAGACCGCAAAGAATATGCCCAAAGCCTGGGCTATACCGTGGTGGATGCGGGCACGGTGATTGCCACCCACCTCAATCATATTATTTCGCTGAATGCTGGCGAATTGCTGGGCCGTCAGGAAGTACAGCAATTACTGGATCACCTGGGCAAAGAATCCAGCAAGCTGATTGAAGAAATCGTGCCAAAAATGATTACGCTGTCCAGCCTGCAAAAAGTATTGCAAAACCTGCTCAACGAAGGCGTGCATATCCGTGATATGCGCTCCATCCTCGAAACGCTGGCTGATCATGCGCAATATACTCAGGACACCAATGACCTGACCTCTATGGTGCGCATCAAGCTTGGCCGTGCCATCGTGCAGGACCTGTTCCCTTACAGCAATGAAATTACCGCCATGACGCTGGATGGCCAACTGGAAAGACTGCTGCTGCAGGCTTTGCAAAACAACCAGTCCAACCAGAGCGTGATTGAGCCTGGCATCGCCGAAAGACTGTCTCAACAGACTGAAGTCGCCGCCAGACAACAAGAGCAAATGGGCCTGACCCCGGTATTACTGGTGGCTGCCCCGCTACGCCAGGCTTTATCCAGATTCTTAAGAAGAACCGTCCCGCATCTCAGAGTGCTGTCGCATGACGAGCTGCCAGATAACAAATCCATTCGTGTCACCAGTTTAATCGGAGCGCAATAATATGAATATCAGAAGATTCTTTGGCAAAAATGCACGTGAAGCATTGGCGCAAGTCAAACAGGCATTAGGCGACGATGCCATTATTGTTGCGAACCGCAGTGTCAATGGTGGCACCGAAATCATGGCCATGCTGGAAACGGATATTGCATCCAACGCCAGTTCAGCGCCGACCGAGACAGGTATGGAGCAATCGCGCAGCTTGCTGGACTTTGTCAATGCACAAGGCCAGCCAACGCGCCAGGCAGCACCACAAGCGGTGATGCCTGCCCCTAGCGTACAACACAACGCGCCTGTGGCTGAAGAAGCTGCCGCCAACGAAGGCGCGATCATGGATATGCTGAAACAGCATAGCGAACAACAGGAACAGGCTTACCAGGTAGCGACGCAAACACTGGAAGACAAAATGATGGGCATGATGCAGGAAATGCGTCAGATGCGCAGCCATTTTGAAACCCAGATGAGTGCCATGACCTGGCAGCATCATTTGCAACACAGCCCGGCTAAATCCAAAGTGCTGAGCACCCTGCTCTCAGCCAACTTCAGCGCCTCACTGTCACGCCAGATTGCTGAAAAAATGCCAAACCACATTGATGTCAACAAAGCGCCGATGTGGGCCAAAGAAGTCATCAGCCGTAACCTGCATACGCTGGACGACGAAGATGCATTGCTGGACCGTGGCGGTATCTACGCCCTGGTTGGCCCGACAGGGGTGGGTAAAACCACCACCACAGCCAAACTGGCGGCACGTTATGTGATGAAACATGGTACACAGAACCTGGGCCTGATCACCACCGACAGCTACCGTATCGGCGGTTACGAACAACTGCGTATCTACGGCAAGATCCTGGGCGTGATGGTGCATGCTGTCAAAGACGAAGAAGACCTGAAAATTGCACTGAATGAGCTGAAAAACAAGCACATGATCCTGGTGGATACCGTTGGCGTCAGCCAGCGCGACCAGGCGGTCACTGAGCAGCTCTCTATGCTGAGCCGTGCAGATAGCCCGATTCAGAAGTTGCTGTGCCTGAATGCCACCTCTACCGGTGATACGCTGACCGACGTCATGCGCAGCTACAAAAAACATGATATCGCCGGTTGTATCGTCACCAAACTGGACGAAGCCGCCGCGATTGGCAACGTGCTGGATGTATTGATCCGCGAACGTATGCGCCTGTTCTACACCACCAGTGGTCAACGCGTGCCTGAAGATATTGAAGTGGCCGACAAGCCAGCCCTGATCGAACGCGTGTTGACACCGCATCAGGCCAGCTTGCCTTACCAATACCTGGATGAAGAGTTACCGCTGGTGATTTCCAGCATGATGCAAACCGCTGGCCAGGAGCAGCAACATGTTTAACTACCGCGACCAGGCGGATGGCTTGCGCCGTATCATGGCCAAGACATCGGCACGGATTATCAGCGTGATTGGCGCCAATGGCCAGCCAGCCACGCCATGGATGCGCAATCTGGCACTGGGCATGCTTGCCCCTGAACAACGCTTGCTGTTGATACACGCCAACCGTCAGCCAGGGCTAGCGCATTCATTACAGTCCATCGTGACCAACAACAGTGCACTCAAGCGCGCCATCCTCAAACATCCGCAAGGCTATGACCTGACCTGTTTGGCCGAAAATGACCTGTTAACCTCGCCTTTATCTCAGGATTTAAAACTGCAGTTGGACGGTATAGTGAAACAACTTTCGTACGATTACGATACCGTCATGATTGAAGCACAGCTGGATACGCAAGACCACAGCCTGATGATGCCACTCATTGCAGAGCATGAGCTGGTGATTCAAATGGACAGATCTGACACCGCCATTAAAGCTGCCTATGTGACGATCAAGCACATCAGCCAGCAGCATGGACAGATCCCGTTGGGCGTGGTGGTGACAGGGGCCAATCATGATCAGGGTCAACAATACTTTATGCGCTTGAACCAGGTATGCAAGCAGTTTCTGGGCGTCACGCTGGACTTTATCGGCGCCATGCCGGCAGAAGTCGCGGCTGAACAGAAGAAAGCGGGCAATGCCAAGGCTGCGGTTGCCGAAGCAGGCCAGACCGCATTGGCTTTTAAATCAGTGGCACATCGTCTCGAAAAGCAACGGATCACCACGCCATCACTGGCTGTTGCCTAAAGTAAAAAGAGGAAAAACATGTATACCGCTAAAGGCACGACTAACAATACCGACCAGATGCTGAAACAGCATAGCGGTCTGGTTAAAAAAATGGCTTATCAATTAAAAGCCAAGCTGCCCTCCTGCGTCGAGCTCGATGACCTGGTGCAAGCAGGCATGATAGGCCTAATGGATGCGATTCAGCGTTATGAAGATAATCACGGCGCACAATTTGAAACCTACGCCTCCCAGCGGGTGCGTGGTGCCATGCTGGATGAGTTGCGCGGTGCCGACTGGTTGCCACGCGGTATCCGCAAAAACATGCGCGATATCGAGGTCGCCGTACAGCAACTGGAACAAAAGTTTGGCCGTCCACCTACCGAGTCAGAGATTGCCAAGCACATGAACTTCACGCTGGATGATTACTATGATGTACTGAGCGACTGCCAGGGTCACCAGTTGATTTACTACGAAGACTTTCAGGACGACGATGGCGGCGAGCACTTTCTGGACCGTTATGTGGATGACGACACCAGTGATCCGGTCAAATCCTTGCTGGAAAGTGATTTCCGCGAAGCATTGATTGACTCTATCGACCATTTGCCTGAGCGTGAAAAATTGCTCATGGGCTTGTATTACGAGCAAGAGCTCAATTTAAAAGAAATCGGCGCCATCATGAGCGTGTCCGAATCACGCGTCTGTCAGTTGCATAGCCAGGCCGTGGCCCGTTTACGTGCCTCCATGCGCGATAAGTCCTGGACCGGAGTGGCCTGATGGACTGGGGCAGTATTGCCGGGCTGGTCATTGCCCTTGCCGGACTGGTGTTTGGCCAGGTCATCGATGGCGGCCACCTCAACTCATTAATGCAGCCAGCGGCCTTTGCGGTCGTCATTCTCGGCACCACCGGGGCGGTACTGCTGCAAACCGAGTTCAAGCTGTTTATCAAAGGCATACGCATGCTGCGCCTGGTGTTTGTACACCCACAGGACGACAGAAAAAAGCTCGCTATTAAAATCAACCAGTGGAGCCTGCAGGCGCGCAAGGAAAGCGTGTTGTCACTGGAAAGCTATATCAAGCGCGAACAGGATCCTTTTGTACGCAAAGGCTTGCAGTTGCTGGTTGACGGCACGCCCGCCGACCGCATTCGCGAAGTCTGCGCGATTGATATGTATTACTATGAATTACAGGAACGCGAAGCCACCAAAATCTGGTCAGCTGCGGGCGGTTATGCGCCCACCGTGGGTATTCTGGGTGCCGTACTGGGCCTGATTCACGTCATGGAAAACCTGTCTGACCCGGCCAAAATTGGTAGCGGCATTGCCGTTGCTTTTGTGGCCACCATTTATGGCGTCGCCCTGGCCAACCTGGTCTTCCTGCCGATTTCAAACAAATTAAAAGGCCATGTCCAGCACGAAATGTCCAGGCGCGAAATGCTGCTCAATGCCTGGGTGTCGATTGCGCGTGGTGACAATCCGAAACTGGTCACCGAGCGCCTGGAATCCTATCTACACTTGCGGGAATCCTGATGTACAGGCGCCAAAAACTGGACGACGATGATGAGAGCCATGACCGTTGGCTGATTTCTTACGCCGACTTTATCACCCTGTTGTTTGCCTTTTTTGTGGTGATGTATGCCACCTCGACCATCAACCTGAACAAGTACCGTGCACTCTCCAGTGCCGTGGTCACGGCCTTTCAAGGTAAACCAGGCCAAATGGATGCGCCTGAGTCTCAAACACAAGCCACTTTGCAAAACCAGAGCTCAGTGCTCAAACCCCTGCCCTTGAGCTATTTGTATCAAGAGAAAAAGCAGCGCGATCAGGAAAAGGTACGCGCCATTGGTCAACAGCTAGCCCATGCACTTACGTCCTGGATAGACGAGAAACTGGTCACTGTGTACCAGTCCGAACTCGGTATTGAGGTCGATATTCAAAGCAGCCTGCTGTTTAACAACAACCAGACAAGCTATACCGCGCAAGCCCCTGCTGTCTTGAACGCGCTGGGCGCGCAGCTGAAAAACGAATACCGCACCATACAGATTGAAGGCCATAGCGATAAACAACTGTTTAGTGGTCAGCCAGAGGCGGAAACCAAACGCTGGGAGCTGACGGCGGCACAAGCCGCTCATATGGCTGCCAGCCTGGTTGCACAAGGCATTGCCAGCAAACAACTGACGGCTATCGGCATGGCAGAAACCAAACCAGTTTCCAGCAGCGATAATGCCTTGGCACAAGCCATGAATACGCGCATGACCATACGCATCTTAACGGCCGAAAGCAGCGCCCAACAAACCAGCAATGTGGCTAACAGGCAAGAGATACAGGCGGGATCTGTAGATGCGACACCAACGCCTGAAATTTCGGACGTCCCCGCGCCCGCCTCACAACAAGTGCCAGGGGCATCTGGCGCAACAAACTCATAAGCGCTTAAACCAGCGCGCCCTGCAACCAGTCGTTAAACTGTTCAATCGGCATCGGCTGTCCAAACAAAAAGCCCTGGTAGCGGCGACAACCGTTATTCAACAGCAACTCCATCTGCTCTTGTGTTTCCACGCCTTCGGCAATCACACTCAGGTACATGCTTTGCGCCATGGCAATAATCGTCCTGACAATGGTGCGATCATGGCTATCGGTAACAATATCGTTCACAAACGAGCGGTCGATTTTCAGTTGGTACAACGGCAGCTTTTTCAAATACTGCAGTGAGGAGTAGCCTGTGCCAAAATCATCCAGTGAAAACTGGATGCCCAACTGGCTCAGTTCGGCCATGATACGCACGGCATCATCCACGTTCTCAAGCAAGACGCTTTCTGTCAGCTCTAGGCGCAATGCATTAGGATTAATCTGGTGGCGTTGAATACATGCTTTGACCATGGCCACAAAATTGGCCTGGCAAAATTGACGCGCACTAATATTGACCGACAAACTGAGTTCCCGCGTGTTTAATGAACGTTGCCACAGTGCAATTTGTGCACAAGCCTGGTCTAGCACCCACATGCCGATTTCGATAATCAAGCCGCTGGTTTCTGCCACAGCGATAAATTGCAGCGGTGAAATCAAGCCGCGCTGCGGATGCAGCCATCTTAACAAAACCTCTGCACCAAATGGGCGGCCGGTGTGGTCAACCTGCACCTGGTAATGCAAGCGCAGCTGTTGCTGCACGATGGCTTCACGCAGCTCCGTTTCAAGCATCACCTGCGTCGCAATTTCGGTTTGCATGCCAGGCTGATAGACGCAGGCATGATTACGCCCACCCTGCTTGGCTTTGTGCATGGCAATATCAGCCGCTTTTACATAGTCAGTGTCGCTGGCGCTGATATCGTTAAAGTTGCATAAGCCCATGCTGGCCGTAATCGGCAACTTTTGGCTACCGATTTTAAACGGGCGTTCAAAGACCTTTTGCAGTTTACGCTGCGCAGACAATAGCTGCTGCAAGGCTTTATCCTCGGATGCCGCGAGGCCCGATAACAAGACCAGGAACTCATCGCCGCCCATACAGGCAATAAAGTGCTGCTCGGCCACCTTTTGCAAGCGTTCTGCGACTTGCTGCAACAAGCTATTACCTGCTGCATGGCCATGCGCTTCATTAATCCATTTAAAGTGATCGAGGTCGATATATACCACGCCCCAATGTTCACCCGTTGCAGGCTGCATGCGTATTTGCTGCAACACCTCATAAGCTCTTTTGCGGTTGGGCAAGCCGGTCACAGGCTCCAGGTAAGCCAGGCTTTGAATCGACTCTTGTGACAAATGCCTATCAATTACCAGGCTCATTAATTTGGTCGCTTGCTCAATCATGGATTGTTCAAGCGCGCTTGGGGTTTGTGGCTGGCGATAATAGATAGCGAACGCACCCAGCACGTCCCCATCCGCAGTTAAGATCGGCTCAGACCAGCCTGCTTGCACGCCAGAGGCCGATGCAGCCTCACGGTGATTCACCCAATAGGGATGCGTCATCACATTCTCGACCATCACCCGTTGCTTGAGGGCGATAGACGTGGCCAGGGAACCATTACCCGCCTCCAGCTGCAACTGGCGCAATGTTTGTAGCAATGCTTGTGGTAACGACGGGGCAATCACTGTTTGTACTAACTTGCCCAGATTTTTGGTCAGCACCAGCGCGCAATACACATCCCTGTGCATGGCCTCAATATCGCGCACCATTTTTTCTAAAATCCTGAACGCATCCTGTTCTTTTAAGATCAGCTCCAGGATAGAAAACTGGAAGCGTTCATAGGCAATCGCACGTAGCTTCTCTTGTTGAAACGCCAGCGCGGCCTGTTGTTCATTAGTCGTTTCGCGTACCAGCAGCAGTCTACGCGGCTCACCTGTCGGCAAGCTAAAGTAATAGACATTACATTCCAGCCAGCGGTTGTGGCTATCATGGCAGGCAATTTGTATGGTGCGCTGGGTGATTTCAGGTGTAGGCTGGGCTAGAATGGCTTTAATTGGATCATGTGTGATCAATGGCAGGCAAGCCCACAAATCACAGCCTGACTCAAGTGTATGACAGACCAGCACAGAACCGCCATTGCCGAGCTGATCGGCTTCTGCGGCAATGTAAAAACCGGAGTAATCGACCAGAGAACGCCATTGGTCAAAGGCGTGAGTTAAGTCAAAAGAAGCACCCAGGCCAATCGAAGTGCTCAAACTCGCCGAAGCCTCAGCACTGCACGCAGCGTTCAAGGCCTGACCTGCCAATGCAATTGCATTGGGCTCGAGATTTACTATAGACATCGCATACTTTCACAACCGCAGTGCAAAATCTAACTGCCGACAACTGGGCACCCTCTGCCCGTCGGTTGTTAAGATGACACACCCCCGAAGAATTTTAGTTGGGAGTCAATCCAGCATTGGCTGCTCCCTTTTGTATTTACGATGATGTGACAAAAAGCAAATCAGTGTCAAGACAATTTCACGCCTATACAGCGACATTAACAACTGTCATCGGCGACCGTCACATAGATGTGACAACAGGCGGTCAAAACTCCATTTTCCGGCCCCCTGCGTGACCAGGGGCAGCAGCATTAGCAGGTAAATCAGCGGCAGTTTATAGTTACCAAACCCATCGCCTTCCACATCCTCAAAACGATATCCCATAAACAAATCAGCCATACTGCGCCAATGTTCCGGCCAATGCACACTGGCAATCGCTACCACGGTCACCACCATCAGGCTGAGACTGAAAAAACGCGTAAACAGCCCTAGCAGCAAAGCCACCGCACCAACCAGTTCAAAGGTCATGGCCATGTTCCAGTTCACCTCTGCTGGCAATAAACTAAACGGGAAAGGGAATTGCAAATCTGCAAACCAGTTTTGGCCATGCAGCTTGGCCCAACCAGCCTCACCAAACTCCCAGGCCAGGATCAGGCGTAAGAGCAAACCGGGTAGCCAGTCATTGACGGTATGGAGCGTTAAAATCAGCGCTTGATATTTGCGTACTAAAAAAGGGGGTGTGAAGCGTTGAAACATGATTAGCTGCCTTTCTAAAATTGAAGTTGTATCACTTAGTCTTCAATCTAGAAAATACCTTACATATCAGCGCTAACTTTTTCTATTTTTTATAAAAACAGGTAGGCGAAGTGTAATCAATAGCGCAAATACCAGGCTATAAATCACTGGCTCAGTCACATCTTTTTTTACCAGCCACCAGAAATGCAGCAACACCAGCACGCCAATCACGTACACCAGTTTATGCAGGCTTTTCCAGCGTTGCCTGAGTGCTTTGATCGCACGCTGGTTAGAGGTGGCGGCCAGCGGCAAGGTCAGCAACAAAGCGGCAGCCCCTACTAAGACATATGGATGCTTGACGATATCCTTGGCAATATCCGCCCAGTCAAACTGGTAATCGAGCCAGAGATAAGTCGTCACATGCAGGCAGGCATAAGCAAACATCCATAACCCCAGCAAGCGACGCACGGCAATCAGCCAGGCCTGCTGCGTCAGATAGCGCAGTGGCGTGATGCCAAGTGAGAGTAATAAAAAGACCAGCGCCCAGGTGCCGGTAGAACGTTCAATAAACTCAACCGGGTTTGCGCCCAGCCCATCGGTGAACCCCAGGTAAATCAAGCGTAAGACAGGGATAAATGCCCCCAACCAGATCAAGGCTTTTAGCCATAAAATCCGGTTTTTTGCAGATAGCACAGCTAACCACTGCACCAGATATTGCATCATTCGCATGTTAGAAGTTTTTTTGTAAATCCATGCCTGCATATAACTGCCCTACTTCGTCATAACCATTAAACAGCCTGGTTTTAATGCGCCCGGCAAATAAACCAGCCCCGATACGTTTTTCTGAGGATTGTGTCCAGCGCGGATGATCTACCGCCGGATTCACATTGGCATAAAAGCCATATTCACGCGCGCTGGCTTTCATCCAGCTGGTATGTGGCATTTGTTCTACAAAACGAATCGTACTAATCGCCTTAGCGCCTTTAAAACCATATTTCCAAGGCACCACCAGCCGCACAGGCGCGCCGTTCTGGTTAGGCAACACCTTGCCATACAAGCCCACGGCCAGAATGGTTAGTGGCTGCATGGCTTCGTCCATACGCAGGCCTTCAATATAGGGCCAATCCAATACAGGAATGCGCGCGCCAGGCATATGGCGTGGGTCGTTATAAGAAATAAATTCAATATACTTGGCATTGCCCGTGGGCTGCGCCCAATCAATCAGCGCCTTCAATGGCAGTCCCACCCACGGAATCACCATAGACCAGCCTTCCACACAGCGCATGCGGTAAATACGCTCCTCCAGCGGAGCCAGCTTCATCAGTTGCTCAATACCAATGGTTTTGCTTTGCTTCACAGCGCCTTCAATCTTGATCGTCCACGGCGTCGGTTTAAATAACACGGCCTCACGCGCGGGGTCTTCCTTGCCGGTGCCAAACTCGTAATAATTGTTATAGCTGGTCACATCCTCAAAACTAGTCAGTTTTTCTTCTTTGCCAAAAGCTGTTTTCTGAAAGTCTAGCGTTTGTGCCGCTTGCAACTGCGTCGGCAACAAAAGACCCGCCGCCGCCACACCCGCGACCTTCAATACCGTGCGGCGTTGCTCAAACAAGGCTTGTGGTGTGATCTCAGATGGCAAAATACCGCTAGGATTGCGGCGATTGTTATCGAGTAGCATAGCGTTTCCAGTCTTAAATGATTACTGATGCGTATTTGTCGCATATGACAGGAAAACCTTACAGGGGATTCCAGCAAAAAGGTAAATCTTTTGCAAGTGAGGCGCTAGGACGATAGAACGGGCTTTCAAAAACAAAAAAGGCGCCTAAAGCGCCTTTTTCACTGCGTAGCTAAGCGAATTAAGCGCGCTTGCGTTGCACTAAAGAAACAACTGCCAAGCCTGCCAGCAAAAAGCCTAAGGTATCTGGCTCAGGCACGACACTGTTGCTCACACTCGCCTCTGTATTCACACCTAATGCAATAGAACCCAGACCGCCCGGCACTTCATTTTTCACAACCAGTGCCAGCGAATTGAATTCGCCAGAGATCGCCGCAAAGGTATAGCTCAAATATGTCAGGCCGGTACCACTGGCGCTTGTCCATGACCAATCGCCTACATCCACACCATTGACCAGTACATCCCAATCTACTGACGCGCCTTGTGACAGCACATTCTGAGTGACATTCAACTCCAGTTCCAGGCTAGTGGCGCCAAACAGGCCTGACCCGCTAAACGTTTCACTCACTTGATCACCACGTGAAACAGACCAAAAATAGCCGATATCTGTTGCAGAAAGTGACCCGACAGAACTCACCACATTGGAAGTGTAGCTTGGAAAATTAAAGTTGTATGTGGCGGCATGTACCATGCTTGTGCCTGCCAGCATAAATGCAGACAATGCCGCACCTACGATGCTTTTTATAGCGATCGTTTTCATTGAAAATCTCCCCTATATATATACATTAATTAAATTGATGCCGGCGCAATGCTAGTGCATTTTAATGGCAATGTCGAGTGACACTCAGACTAGGTCATCTTTAGTCATTATTCATGCATCAAGATGGAGACATCACGGCGTTCATTGTTGCGCGTGACCTATTTGGTTTTCGCCAGCAATTCGTCCAGTTCAGCATCTTTCAACTTGGCTGCAATGGTTTCAGCTTGTTTAACCAATGACGCAGCGCCCGCGGCATCGCCTTGTGCACGTTTGCTTTCTGCCCAGTAAATGGCAGTTTTAGCTTCATAGAACTCACCACCATTCTCATGGGCATACTCCATCAGGCGTTGATAGGTTTTGTCGGCACTAGCGTAATCTTTTTTTGCTGAAAACAACTTACCCAACGTCAGGCTCGCTTCTGCATACTGGTCAGGCGTACCTGACTTACGCAACATCATCACGCCCTTGAGTTGGTGTTCAATGGCTTTATCACTTTGCTGCAATTGTTGATAGGCCATGGCTTCGTGGATATGGCTATCAGCGCGCTCGTCATCGTTCATGGCCAGTTTTTCGCCGGTTTCAAATGAGTTCAGCGATTCAGCATATTGGCCAATCTCGAAATAAGCCTCGCCGATCAGGTTGTGGGCAATACGGGCGTAGCGGCGCATATTTTGCTGCTCGCTGAATTTGAGGGCTTGCTGGTAGCTTTCAATGGCGGCCTCATGCACTTTAGCTTCAAGCTGAGCGTTGCCCAACAACATATGGGCAGAAATCAGGTCCAGGCCTGTCGGTTTCAGGCTGATGGCTTGTTTAAAGCTTTGTTGCGCAGCGGCATTTTGCGCCAGGGCTGACTGTGCACGGCCTTTACACAGCCAGAACTCCGCCTGCCTGGCATGCTGCTCTGCGACTTGTATGGCTTGTGCATACTGCCGGTTTTTAACCGCGCTATCGCATGCTTCCAGGGCAGCATCCTTAGCCACAGACTCATTAATAATCAATAAATTAAGAATTAATGTTAAAGTTAATTTGGGATTCATATTAAAACAAGTCCGATTGTGTTGGTAAGGTTTCCGACGTTAACTGGGGCACTGCCTCTGGCGCTTCTGCAGATGATTGCAGCATAGCGAGTAAGGCCGATTCATCCAGCACAGGGATATTCAACTGCTGCGCTTTTTCGAGCTTGCTACCAGCCTCTGCCCCGGCGACAACATAGCTGGTTTTGGCCGACACGCTACCGCTGACTTTACCACCCACGGCTTCAATCATGGCCTGCGCCTGATCGCGTTTGAGCGTCGGCAAGGTGCCGGTGAGCACAAAGGTTTTGCCGGCAAACGTGGCTGATGTGGTGGTTTTGGCGATATCGGCCCAATGCACGCCAAGCGCACGCATCGCAGCAATGACTTCGCGGTTATGAGGCTCCTGGAAAAACTGGTAAGCGGCTTCGGCCACAATCGGGCCAACGTCGTTGACTTGCATCAGTGCTTCGACATCGGCAGCCATCAAGGCATCCAGGTTGCCAAAATGCTGCGCCAAATCTTTTGCTGTCGCCTCGCCGACATTGCGTATGCCTAGCGCGTAAATAAAACGTGGCAAGGTGGCTTGTTTGCTTTTTTCAATGGCGGCCAGCACATTCTGCGCAGACTTCTCGGCCATGCGCTCCAATTCGCTCAATACGGGCAGGCTCAGGCGGTAAACATCGTCCAGGTGATGCACCAGATCGCGTTCAACCAGTTGATCCACCAGTTTCTCGCCCAAACCCTCAATATCCATGGCGCGGCGTGAGGCAAAGTGGGTAATGGCTTGTTTACGCTGCGCCGGGCAAATCAGGCCGCCGGTACAGCGCGCCACAGCTTCATCTTGCGGCCGGACGACGTGTGAGCCACATTCCGGGCATACAGAGGGCATGACAAACACGCGCGCATCTGCTGGTCGCAATTCAGGCTTGGCGGACACGACTTCAGGAATCACATCCCCTGCCCGCCGTACAATCACGGTGTCGCCGATATGAATATCCTTACGGCGCAACTCGTCTTCATTGTGCAAGGTGGCATTCGTGACGGTGACGCCGCCAACAAAGACGGGCTTTAGACGTGCCACAGGGGTAATCGCGCCCGTGCGCCCCACTTGCACGGTAATATCCTCCACCACGGTAATTGCCTCTTCTGCGGGGAACTTATGTGCAATTGCCCAGCGTGGCGCACGCGAGACAAATCCCAGTGCATCTTGCAAGCTAAACGCATTCACCTTGTAGACCACGCCATCAATATCAAATGGCAAGCTGCTACGTTTGGCACCAATCTCGGCATAATAATCACGCAAGCCTTGTGCGCCGGTTTTAACACCACGCAACTCAGAGACAGGAAAACGTAAATCGGCCAGGTACTGCATGGCCTCAGCATGAGAATGCAGTTCAGGTACACCTTCGCTAGCACCAAGGCCATAGGCGAAAAAATGCAGAGGCCGCTTGGCGGTGATATTCGAGTCTAGTTGACGCAAGCTGCCTGCCGCAGCATTGCGCGGGTTGGCAAATAGCTTGGCGCCAGCGGCGGCTTGTTGCTGGTTGAGCTTTTCAAAGTCTTTTTTCAGCATCAGCACCTCACCACGCACTTCAAGCAAGGCAGGCGGCTGCGCAATATTCAAGCGACCGGGGATAGCCCGTATGGTTTTCAGGTTATGCGTCACATTTTCACCGGTATAGCCATCACCACGTGTTGCGCCTTGCACAAATACACCGTGTTCATATGTCAGTGTGATCGCCAGGCCATCAAACTTCGGCTCTACCGCATAGTCCACTTGCGACTGGTCTGTGCCTTCTCGCACACGACGGTCAAACGCCTCGAGCTCGTCATCACTAAAGGCATTATTGAGCGACAGCATGGCCTGCCGGTGCTGTACGCTGTCAAAAGCAGACAGCGCCAGGCCGCCGACACGCTGGCTGGGTGAGTCTGCTGTAATCAGTTCGGGATATTGCTGCTCGATAGCCAGCAATTGTCGGTAAATGCCATCGTATTCATTATCACTGACCAGCGGCGCATCCAGCACATAGTAGTGATAATCGTATTCGGCAATGCGCTGCTTAAGCTGTTGTAAAAGCAGCGCAGCTTCTTGAGCTGGCATATTAAGAGAACAGGCGTTTGGCGTGGCTGCTGCCAGGAGTGATTCCTTGTGCAGCCATGGCATTGGAGATGTTTTTCAGTTGCTGGCGAATCTTATCCAGTTGCGCATCACCAATGGCCTTGCGGTTCACATCAATCATGCTGGCACTTAAACTGCTCGCCATGCTGGCAGCAATCTCCACCATATGGTCAAACACATGCAAGCTATTAGGTGTGGTAGGAATATCCAGCTGGAAGGTAACGCCCGTCATCACAGCCGATTTCAGCATATCAGCCGAGAACGGTTTACCTTCGTAGTTACGCACAGAAAACTCAAGCTGGCCCTCAGTGTTGAAGAGCTCAAAGCGACCATCTACGCTGAGTTGCATGCCACATGCCTCGGCCAGGCCACGTAACTTGGTCGCATGAAACATGCCTTGATTAGCCAGCACATGAAATTCGACGGCTTTATCCACCTCAATACAAAACGCATCAATCGACTGCGATTGCACTGATGGCTCGTAACCGCCCTGCCAGTGCACGGTCAACCCCAGCGCACGCGCCAGGGTTTCCATCGACTTCTGGAAACGTTTAAGGGTTTCTTCATCTACGGGGCCACCACGGTCGGCCAGTTGCAAACTACAGGCAACCTGGCTAGCCGGGGTATGGTCTTGCAGTGCTTTGGCATCTAACGCCAAGACATCTTGCCAATCACCACTGATGGAGTTTTGTGCCCACAAGGTGGCATGCTGCGGAAAGGTTCTGACCTCAGCTTGCATATCCTCCAGCTCGACCAACATCACGCCCAGCGGTGCATCAATCAGCCCTACCCAATCCATCGCCGTATGCACGGCGTCTGGCAGCACAGAATCGTCTATGTGTGCAGGCATGGCGGACCCCCCTTCTGCTGCATCGTCAGGAAAATCTAACGCAGGTTGTTCAAAGGCTGATGCCGGAATGTCATCGAAAGATTGCGCGACCGGCGCACTTGCCTCAGGCTTGGCTGAAATCACAGGCTCAACTTTAGCCGCCTGGAAATTGGCAGGCTCAGCCTTGGCGGAAGACGTTTTTGCAGAGACAGCGGCTGCCGGTTCAGCAGGCTGCTTGTTTAAATTCAAACCGTTTTTATCGAACTTGGCGGTAGTCGCCGCATTGATTTTTGCTTTGGCAGACTCACCCACCGTGAAGTCTGGCTCGACCTTGGCAGACTGGCGCACGCGTGGCTCAGACATCCAGCCTTCGACGTCCTCTGAAACGACATGTTTATCGGTATTGGCTTTTTTAAGCGGCTCTTTTTTCAGGCTATCCGCTTTAGCAGCATCACTGGTTTTCGCAGCAGCAGCGTCGCTATCCAGCACATCACCACGGGTATGGCTAAAACGATATTCAACGTCTCTGCGATATTTTTTTTCCTGCCACCAGTTAAAAACTACCACTGCCAGAACGATGCTGACCCCAAGCAACACCAATATCATCCACAAATCAGACATGTGACCTTACAATCCTTAATAACGCTTGCATAATAATACAACAAAACTGGCATTAAGCCGCATGCATGCGTATCGCCTCGTCGATATCCACATCGACAATCCGCGATACGCCAGACTCCTGCATGGTGACCCCTATTAACTGTTGTGACATCTCCATCGTGATTTTGTTGTGCGACACAAACAGGAATTGGGTTTTTTCCGACATCACGCGTACCAACTGGCAGAAACGCTCAGTGTTACTGTCATCCAAAGGCGCATCCACTTCATCCATGAGGCAGAATGGTGCAGGATTTAATCTAAACAAGGCAAACACCAGCGCCATAGCTGTCAGTGCTTTTTCACCGCCAGATAACAATTGTATCGTGGTGTTCTTTTTACCTGGCGGCTGCGCAAACACCTGTACGCCGGTATCGAGGATCTCGTCACCAAGCAGCTCCAGTTTGGCATTGCCGCCATTGAACAAAGTCTGGAACAATTCACCAAAATTGCGGTTGGCCTCATCATAGGTCGCACGCAACTTGCCGCGCGTTTCCCTGTCGATTTTCTGGATCGCCTCTTCCAGCGTTTCACTGGCGGTCAGCAAATCTTTTAACTGGCTATCCAGATAACCCTTGCGCTCTTTTTCAACCGCCAACTCCTCAATGGCGGCCATATTAACCGCCCCCAATTGCTGTATCTGCTGCTGTAGCTTTTGGGTATTTTGCGCCAGTGCCTGTGCCTGGCTATCCAAGTCCAGGCCTTGCTGAATCAGCGTTTCGTCCAGACCAGTTTCAGCCAAAGCGGACTGACATTGCTCCACTTGCAGGCGACACTCCTGCTGTTTAAGGCGGCGTTGCTCTACGGCATCCCGCAGTGGATGCAATTGCTGCTCGATTTGCAAGCGATGCCGCTCTTGTACCTGTAATGCTGTTTCTTGCTCGGCAGACTGGTTTCGCGCTTGCGCAAGTGCCTGTTCACACGTGTGCTGCTGCGTCAAGGCGTGTGCGAGATTGGCCTTGAGCGCCTCCATATTGCTAATTGCCAGGGCCTGCTCAGTTTCAACCAGGCGATGCTGCAAGTTGTGGCTTTCCTGTTCATTTTGCGTCAATCGCTGCTGTAAATCAGCCACTGCATTTTTCAGTAAGGTTTGCTCAAACACTTGTGATTGATGCGCTTTTTCGGCCTGTTGCACCGTGTCGCGCAAATTAAAATAGCTTTGTTCGGCTTGCTGTTTTTGTGCCTGAGTTTCACGCGCACTTTGTTCCAGGTCAGCGATTTGCAATTGATGCTGGGTAATATTGGCTTGCGCCTGCGCGACCTCTTGACTGAGATCAAGCTGGCGCCCCTCGGCCTGCGTCATGTCTTGCTGCAAGGCAGTCTGCCGACGCAAGGCATTATCATGCGCCTGTTGCAGGCGAGAGACTTGCAGTTGCGCTTCGTGCATGCTGGCCGTGAGTTGTTTAATACGCTGGTGGCTTTGTTGCTGTTGCTGGCGAGTGCCCTGCAAGCTGGCCTCCAGCGATTGCACTTGCTGCTGCGCAGCTGTGACATCCCCTTGCGACTGGCTCAAACCTGCTTGCAGCGTATCCAGCTGCTGCTGACGCTCTAGCACGCCTTGCATTTGATTTTGGCGTCCATGAAAAACGGCACTATATCGCTGGTAAACATCGCCATTTTTGGTCAACAAGCTGATGCCTGCTGGCAGTTTTGGTTGATATTCCGCCAGCTGTTGCACGTTATCCAGTATATAAACCCCTGCCAGCCAGTGCTGCAAGGCTGCAGAGACTTCAGCCTGCTTAATCGTCAACAAGCTATACAAACTGGGCAAGCCCTGCCATTGCGCTGGCAAGGCCTCAGTCGCTACCGCTGCCTGTGCAACCGCCAACGCCGCTTGTGGATGCGGCAATTGCGACCAATCTGCGTGGGTTTCTGGCAATAGCGCATTTAATTTGTGGCCAAGAAACACTTCCAGGGCGGGCTGCCACTGGCTATCAAGCTGTATCGCCTGCCACAGGCGTGGCGCTGATTGCATGCCTGTTTTCTGCAGCCACGGGCCCAATTGCTGATCCTGCTTGATACTTTGCTGTAATTTTTGCAGCGACTGTATCTCAGCATCCAACTGATGCAGCGCGCGTTGTGCCTGTTGCCAGTGGCTGCGCGCCTGCTGCAATGCTTGTTGCTGTGTATTTTCTTCTGTGCGCCATTGGGTCAATTGCTGCTCTTCGTGTTGCAAGGCAGCTTGCTGTTCCGCCAGCTGTTGCTGATGCGCGCCCAACGCCTGCATATCCGGCAAGGCCCACTGCCCCAGCTCATTCTGCAATTGCTGCAAACGTTGTGCGACTTCAGCCAGGTTACGCTGGATAAAATTCACATTATTCTGTTCCAGTTGCATATGCTGGCGGCTTTGCTGTACCGCTTGCTGTGCCTGGTTCGCCGCCTGCTGCACCACCTGCAATTGACTAGCCTGCTCAGGCAAGCCTTGCTGCATGGCCTGCAAATCCAGCGCATGCTGCTCTACAGCACCTTGCGTCGTGATCAATGCCGTATTTTTTTCTGCCAACTGCAATTGAAGCTGCTTCTGTTGCTGCGCCCTATGCTCCATCTGCCGCAATAATTGCTGCTGCTCTTGCAACAAGCGATCCCGTGCCTCTTCAGATTGCTTCACCTGCAGCCCAAGATTGGACACCTGCGAATTCGCCTCGTAGAAGGCTGCCTGCGCCGCGTGTAACTGGTTAGCCGTTTCCTGATGCTGCTGGCGCAACTGCTCAAGTTGCAGTTCGTGGTTGCGCAAGCTGGCCATTTGCCCCTCCAGCGCATTCACGGCCTGCTCAACCGCCTGTGAAGCGGTTTCATGTGCCAGCACGGCATCGCGTTTGCGTAACCACCACCATTGCGCTTCGGCCAATTGGTGTGCCTGCTGCAAAGCCTGAAATTTTTGCGTCACCAGCGCCTGTGCTTCCAGCTTGATAATTTGCTTGTTCATTTCACGCGAAATATCTTCTACGCGTTCAAGATTTTCACGCGTATCCCGCAAACGCAGCTCGGTCTCACGCCGACGCTCTTTATATTTGCTGATGCCGGCGGCCTCTTCCAGAAACACGCGCAACTCTTCTGGCCTGGCTTCAACGATCCGTGAAATGGTGTTTTGGCCGATGATGGCATAGGCACGGCCACCGAGGCCGGTGCCCAAAAATAAATCGGCAACATCGCGTCGCCGCACGGCGATATTATTGATGTAATAGGTAGAGCCCTTGTCGCGCTCAATCACCCGCTTGACGGAGATTTCGGCGTATTGACTCCACTCACCATTGGCACCGCCCAGGCTGTTATCAAAAATCAGCTCGACACTGGCGCGGGAGATCGGTTTACGGTTAGCGGATCCGTTAAAAATAACGGCATCCATGGCGTCGGCACGCATTTCTTTGGCCGAAGACTCCCCCAACACCCAGCGTACAGACTCCATGACATTTGATTTGCCACAGCCGTTCGGCCCCACCACGCCCACACGTTGCCCATGCAAATGTATGGTGGTCGGATCGACAAAAGACTTGAACCCCGCCAGTTTTAAATGAGTCAGACGCAAAGTAAGAAAACCGCTTATAAGAATTTGAATGGTTGCTTAAGCGGTATAATACCCATTTTTATCAAGAAACAACCAACAAACATGAGTGCAATGAACGAACATTTACTCGGTGGCAAGCCAACGGCCCAAGCAGCAAAGACGCTGGAGACTTTTGACAACCCAAATCCCAACCGCGATTTTCATATTCACATGGAAGTACCGGAATTCACCTGCCTGTGCCCGAAAACTGGCCAACCTGACTTCGCGGTGATTTACCTGGACTACATTCCTAACAAATTGTGCGTGGAATTAAAAAGCCTGAAACTGTATATGTGGTCATTCCGTGACGAGGGCTGTTTCCATGAAGCCGTGACCAACCAGATCCTGGATGACCTGGTCAGCGCCATTGATCCGAAATTCATGCGTGTCACTGCCAAGTTTTATGTGCGGGGCGGCATCTTTACCAATGTCGTAGCAGAACATCGCGCCGCTGGTTGGCAGCCACAGCCCTATGTAGAGTTATCGCAATTTTCCGCACAAAGTAATATCCGCGGATAAAAAAGACTTAAGAGTCACCAGCCCGGCCCTGCCGGGGTTTTTATTGCCATGTGATATCACGCAAGAATCTCACATGTCTTTGATGCGCTCAGGGGCATCTCGCAATATGAATACGCATAAAAAGCCTCACATTAAGTGAGGCTTTTTATTTCAACTGACAATTCAGGACTACTTTTTTCTAGCGACAATGATGCCAATCAGCCCTAAACCCATGGCAATTAAGCTCATGCTTTCGGGTTCTGGTACAGAGAGTGGCTCAGAGGCTGCATAAGCCGCCATTGAAGTCAGCAGACCTGCAAGTAAGGTTATTTTCGATAGCATATTTATTTCCTTCTATTTTTATGAATGCCGAATCCC
Organism: Methylophilus sp. QUAN; assembly: GCF_015354445.1. Classification (GTDB taxonomy): domain Bacteria; phylum Pseudomonadota; class Gammaproteobacteria; order Burkholderiales; family Methylophilaceae; genus Methylophilus. The sequence continues at coordinate 1,697,008 of NZ_JADKYT010000001.1, read as the reverse complement.
ATCATGGGTACACGTTAATTGCATTAACGTTCGATGAGCCTTAAATCTTTAGCGCCGATTTCAACGATTTGCTGGATGTCAGCTTGAGATATCCCCTCTGACAGAGCAGCAATACGAATAATTTATCCCGCACGTAGAAATCACGAGGACTTTTCGTATGACCTTGCTAGTGAGATGGTATTAAGAAATAAAATAGATTTTTCGCATATGTGCGATACATAAGCACATATGGGTTTTCTACATTATTGAATTTACTGCTAGAAATCACTGAGTGATTTTTGGCGTCCCCACGGGGATTCGAACCCCAGGTCGCCTCCATCTCACTGTTTTTAAAAGAAAAAGTAAAATGGAAAAATACGCCAATTTCTAAATATTAAGGTACACCAGAAGGCACACCCTTTAATAGTTAAAGCGACATAATACCACCTCGTTGTTTCTTCTCAAATTGATATTCATCTCGATTGTTACCAGTCACTAAGTGTGAGTCAGTTAATTGACCGCGAGTTAAAGCAAAAATAAATTCCCAAAAAAATAAAAATTCCCATATTGGGAGTATTTACTTTTTTTGTGGTGCGCATATAATGCTCCCAAAACGGGAGTTTATGAATGAAAATAATCGGTCGTTGTAAGGTTCATCAGGAAGGATTGAGTGCACGCTTAAATAATTGGCTTGCAGAGATTAGTCATGCACATTGGAAAATCCCCTCAGAGGTGAAAAATCATTTTCCTTCTGTTACACATATTGATCCAAACAAATTTATTTACCCAGTGGCAGATAAAAAAATGGCAGTTGAATTTCTAATACATTTCCCACATGGGATCGTATTAATAACAAACATAATAATAAATTAAGGTTCGGGGGAAAAATGCAAGAAGCTAAGGTAATCAAAACAGAAGAGCAGTATCACTGCTATCTAGATGACATTCAGGAGTTAATGTCCAAAGGCCAAAGCCTTACCTCCGAAGAATCGGACAGATTAGAAATATTAACTGTACTGCTAGAGGTTTACGAAAATAATAAATATCCAATTGAGGTGCAAGACCCTATTGAGGCTATTCAATTTCGCATGGCTGAAAAAGGATTAAAGCAAGCAGATTTAATTCCATACTTTGGTACAAGCGGCAGAGTTTCCGAAGTTTTGAATAAAAAAAGAGAACTCACTGTGCCTATGATCAAGGCTCTATCAGTTGGGTTAGGAATTTCATCAGATACCCTACTTGGGCTAAATTTTAATGACAATTTAGAGGCAAGAAACGAATCAATAAATTGGGATAAATTTCCTATTACAGAAATGGCAAAGCGTGGTTGGATTGAAAAGATCAAAACTGGAACGAAAAATTCAGTTGAAGATTTAGTCAAAAACTTCATATCAGATGCTGGATTACAGTTTGGTTCTGCTTCATTCAGAAGAACACTCGCAGGTGAGGCAAAATCTCCAACGACAACTTATGCATTATACGCTTGGTTGGCTAGAGTAATTTTAAAAGCGCGGAGTAAAAAAGAATCTCTAGGTAAATTTGATCCTGAAAATTTATCTAGTTCGTTTTTGAGAGATGTTGCTCAATTTAGCTGGTCTGATAATGGGCCGATGATGGCCGTGGAGTTTCTTGAAAAACATGGAATTGCGGTGATATTTGAACCTCATTTAAAGGGCACGTTATTGGACGGTGCTGCCTTGAAAGATTTGGATGGCACCCCCATTATAGGAATTACGCTTAGATATGATCGACTAGACAACTTCTGGTTCACTTTACTGCACGAATTGGCACATGTATGGAAGCATCTGGATGTTGATACCGCGTTTTTAGATGACAATGAAAGTTCGTCAGAAGATAGGCGTGAAATTGAGGCAAACAGATTAGCTAAAGAAGCATTTATTCCTAGACTAATATGGAAAAGAAGTGATGTCGTAGCAACATCATCAAGAGAATCAGTTTTAAGGTTATCAAAAGAATTAAAAATACATCCAGCAATAGTGGCTGGGAGGCTTCGTAAGGAAATCGGCAACTACCAAATATTTAATGATCTTCTTGGACACGGCGTATTGCGTCCAATCTTTTTTAACAATCTGATTAGCAATTAGAGGTGCAAAGATGGACAAAATTTACATGCCAATTCTGAAGGCAAAAGACAGCGAGTTTAAAGCTTTGGAGTTCACTAGGGAAAATGTTAGTAATAGAATTGTCCCTTTGTTTGATATTTCTGACCCTAATACAAACCTAAAAGGTTATATAAAATCAGAGACACCTAAATGTGATTACATCAATAAAATAGTCAAAAAAATTGCTAAATATAGACAGAATCTTCCCGTTTTATTTGATGGTCATGGCTGGTTTGATAATACATACACGGAAACAAATGAGCATGTTTATACTTACATGTATAGAAAACTTGCTGAAGCTGGATCAAGACCAATCCCAGTAGTGGGGTATGATCGGTGGGAGCTGCCCGACTATAAACAGGCTGTCAAAAGCGTTAATAACAGGGGCGCATGTTTAATCCGGCTTGATAGTTATGCATTTGAAGATGCTTCTGATCCCGACTATTTTCTAACCCACATAAATGATATTTTATTCGAGCTCAAAGTGTCTGCTAATAACTGCGCTTTGTATTTGGATTTCGGGGATTTAAGTAATTCCAGTATTTTAGATATTACAGAGATTGCTTCAAACATTCTTGAGTTAACAAGCCACTATGAGTTCAAGTTTTATATAATTGCAGGTTGCTCGATGCCCTCTTACATTAATGGAGCAGTAAAAAATCCTGATTCGGCATCAACACTTCTCAGAAAAGAAGCAATTGCCTGGAAGGCAATGAGGGGAAACTTCCCTAAATTGAATGTCATATTTGGCGACTACGGTGTAAGGGGGCCAAACTCTGCACCTCCAGGTACGAAAGCTAAGGATATGAATGGAAAATTACGTTATACAATCCAGAATGAGCTTTTTGTATCCCGTGGTCACCCACAAACGGCACCGGACAAATGGAGGCAAATGGTTCAGGTATGCGATAGAGTTGTTAAGTCAGGATATTTTATTGGCCCAAGCTTTAGTTGGGGAGATAAATATTTATATGACTGCAGCATAGGCGAAGCTCACCCAGGTGGGGCAGGTTTATGGATTGCCGTTGATACTAACCATCACATGGCGTTTGTAGTTTCTGAAATTACAGAAGAGTTAGCGAAGACTTTACCAGTTGCAGCATAGGCGATTTAAACATGTTGCTTAGCAATTAGCATTGAGCCCCGAAAGGGGCTTTTTATTTCACATTTCTTATATAACTGCTAAGTATTCAAATTTAATCTTTGTATGAGGATATAAATTATTTCTTGAACAGAAATTGTTTAATTTCCTCTAAAGCTTTTTTGTTTTTTGATCATATCGTGATTGGTGTTTGAGCCAACCTTAGATATTGATAAAGGGTCTCCCTAGACAAGCCATATTCCCTGGCTAGAGCGGCTCTATTCTTTCCTTGGTTTGCTTTATCCTTCTCTACCATCTGCAAAGCTTGGGCAGAGCTTAGAGACTTTTTTCGTCCTACGTAAACACCATTTGCCTTCGCTATGGCTATTCCTTCGCGCTGCCTCTCTTTAATCAGAGACCGTTCAAACTCAGCGAAAGCCCCCATAACAGACAACATAAGTTTTGACATAGGTGAGTCTTCACCAGTGAATATCATGCTCTCCTTTACAAACTGGACAGTCACCCCTTTATCAGTGAGTCCTTTAACAATCCCTCTAAGGTCGTCTAAGTTACGTGCAAGCCGATCCATTGAATGAACAATAAAAGTATCACCCTTACGGATGTGCTTTAATGCTGCCTGTAGCTGCGGCCTAAAAGTATCTTTGCCGCTTGCTTTGTCTATAAATGTTTCATCCAAATGGAAGCCTTTAAGCTGTTCTTCTTGTCGACTTGTGTTTTGATCAAGTGTGGAAACGCGAATATAGCCAACCACTTGGCCTTTGTAGTTTGTTGTCATTGCGACTCTCCTTAAACAAAAAGTGTCAGGATAGATTCTAAGGCATCATTTTCAAAGTGTCAAATAATAGTCAAAACCACTCCAAGCTGACACATTATTCAGCAACACAAATCGTCAGTTTAGGATATACCTTAAATTGACAGTAGATGTATATTAAGCACAAAGTTTCATCAGTTTGTTTCTTATCTGGTGCGAAGGAATGGCAATACCTAAAAGCTACAATAATTCCTGAGCTCGTTAAAGAAAAAAGACTACCTCAAATCTCTCTCCTTTATAAGCTAGACTGCTATCTAGTAGCAGATCAACTTATGCTTTGTTGTATTTAATGAAAGTTATTTTTAATATTATTTAATTAAATGAAAATAATCATTAAACTATCAGTTAGCATGGATAATTGTGAATATCATTTTTATCTGCACGTGTTAGTTTTTAGCGTGAATTGAGGGTGAAGTTACCCAGTGAAAGGGATTTTATGAACAACTTAGAGATTACAAATTTATCTCAATTGCCAGGTGAGGTATTAAGCACTAAAGAAGTCGCTAAATCTCATGAATTTAATCAGTAATTTTTATATTTCTTAATCAGTCGATTGTAATAGATTGCCCAACTCAATCTACATTGAGTGTGATTAAGAGTGAACGAAGCCTCCAATAAGTATATTCAATGTGGGGTCATCTCAGAAAACGGAAAATAAAGCACGCTAAGGCATAGCCGGGCTTGCGCCACCTTGTAGCGACGCAATCAACGGGCAAGAAACATTTCCCTGCCGCAGGTGGCAAGCGCAAACAAGTTCGGACAGCACCGACTCCATACGTGCCAAGTCGGCAATCTTCTCGCGCACGTCCTTGAGCTTGTGTTCCGCCAGGCTGCTGGCTTCCTCACAGTGGGTGCCGTCGTCTAGCCGCAGCAGCTCTGCGATCTCGTCCAGGCTGAAGCCCAGCCGCTGGGCCGATTTCACGAACCGAACCCGCGTTACATCCGCCTCGCCATAGCGGCGAATGCTGCCATAGGGCTTGTCCGGCTCGGGCAGCAATCCCTTACGTTGATAGAACCGGATGGTCTCTACATTGACCCCTGCGGCCTTGGCAAAAGCGCCAATGGTTAGATTCTCCAAAATAGTTTGCATATCGCTTGACTCCGTACATGACTACGGTAGTAATGTTACGCTATCTATTACGAATTCAAAAGGATAAACGCATGTCGGAACCACAAAACGGGCGCGGCGCGCTCTTCGCTGGCGGACTTGCCGCCATCCTCGCCTCTACCTGTTGCCTTGGGCCGCTAGTCCTGGTCGCTTTGGGATTCAGCGGTGCCTGGATCGGCAATCTGACGGTGCTGGAACCGTACCGCCCGCTCTTCATCGGCGCAGCACTGGCGGCGCTGTTCTTCGCTTGGCGGCGTATCTATCGCCCGGCGCAAGCCTGCAAGCCGGGCGAGGTCTGCGCGATTCCACAGGTGCGCACCACCTACAAGCTAATTTTCTGGATCGTGGCTGCGCTGGTATTGGTCGCGCTCGGCTTTCCCTATGTCATGCCATTTTTCTATTAATCAGGAGTTCACCATGAAAAAATTATTTGTCTTCCTCGCCCTTGCCGCCGTCATTGCCCCTGTGTGGGCTGCCACCCAAACCGTCAAGTTGGCGGTGCCGGGCATGACTTGCGCCTCATGCCCAATCACTGTCAAGAAAGCGCTCTCCAAAGTCGAGGGCGTGAGCAAGACCGACGTGAACTTCGACAAGCGTGAGGCCGTCGTCACCTTCGACGATGCCAAGACCAGCGTCCAGAAACTGACCAAGGCGACCGAAGATGCGGGCTATCCGTCCAGCGTCAAGCAGTGAGCCATTGAACCAGAACCGGGAGCGACATCATGGGTTTGATTACACGCATCGCAGATAAAACCGGAGCACTCGGCAGTATTGTTTCCGCGATGGGCTGCGCGGCCTGCTTTCCGGCCATCGCCAGTTTCGGTGCGGCCATCGGGCTGGGCTTTCTAAGCCAATACGAGGGCCTGTTCATCAGCCGACTGCTGCCGCTGTTTGCCGTGCTCGCTTTCATCGCGAACGCGCTTGGCTGGCTGAGCCATCGCCAGTGGCACCGCAGTCTGCTTGGCATGGTCGGGCCGGTCATCGTGCTCGTCGCTACGTTCACCATGGCGGAGAAACTGCTCTATGTCGGTCTGGCCGCCATGTTAGCCGTGTCGATTTTGGATTTCGTTTCGCCGGCACATCGCCGTTGCGGGCCAGACGGCTGCGAACTGCCACCTAAACGCGGCTGACGGCAACGACCGTCGCCAACAACAGAAAAGGAAAATCGAATGACCACCCTAAAGATCACCGGCATGACCTGTGACTCGTGTGCTACACACGTCAAGGAAGCCCTGGAGAAAGTGCCTGGCGTGCAGTCTGCCATTGTGTCCTACGCCAAGGGTGCAGCGCAGCTTGCCCTTGACCCCGGCACCTCGCCAGAGGCGCTGACTACCGCCGTGGCCGGACTCGGTTACAAGGCAACGCTCGCTGATACCCCGCCGACGGACAACCGCACCGGGCTGCTCGACAAGGTGCGCGGCTGGATGGGAGCCGCCAACAAGGGCAGCGACGGCGAGCACCCGTTGCAGATCGCCGTGATCGGCAGCGGCGGCGCGGCGATGGCGGCGGCGCTGAAGGCCGTCGAGCAAGGCGCAAAGGTCACGTTGATCGAGCGCGGCACCATCGGCGGCACCTGCGTCAATGTCGGCTGCGTACCGTCCAAGATCATGATCCGCGCTGCCCATATTGCCCATCTGCGCCGAGAAAGCCCATTCGACGGCGGCATCGCGGCGACTGAACCGGCGATTGACCGCAGCAAACTGCTGGGCCAGCAGCAGGCGCGCGTCGATGAGCTGCGCCATGCCAAATACGAAGGCATCTTGGACGGCAACCAGGCCATCACCGTGCTGCACGGTGAAGCCCGTTTCAGGGACGCACAGAGCCTTGCCGTCCGTTTGAACGATGGCGGCGAGAGCGTGGTGGCGTTCGACCGCTGCCTGGTCGCCACGGGTGCCAGCCCGGCCGTGCCGCCGATTCCGGGCTTGAAAGAGTCGCCCTACTGGACTTCGACCGAGGCTCTGGTCAGCGACACCATTCCCGAACGCCTAGCCGTGATCGGATCTTCTGTAGTGGCGCTGGAACTGGCGCAAGCCTTCGCCCGGCTGGGCAGCCAGGTCACGATCCTGGCGCGCAGCACGTTGTTCTTCCGCGAAGACCCTGCCATCGGCGAGGCCATTACGACCGCCTTCCGCGCCGAAGGGATCAAGGTACTGGAACACACACAAGCCAGCCAGATTACGCACACGGATGGCGAATTCGTGCTGACCACGGCGCACGGCGAAATACGCGCCGACAAGCTGCTGGTCGCTACCGGCCGCGCACCGAACACGGCCAGTCTAACGCTGGAAGCGGCGGGGGTCGCTGCCAACGCGCAGGGGGCCATCGTCATCGATAAAGGCATGCACACCAGTAACCCGAACATCTACGCCGCCGGCGACTGTACCGACCAGCCGCAATTCGTCTACGTGGCGGCGGCGGCTGGTACCCGTGCGGCCATCAACATGACGGGTGGTGATGCAGCCCTTGATCTGACCACCATGCCAGCGGTCGTGTTCACCGATCCGCAGATCGCCACCGTAGGCTACAGCGAGGCGGAAGCGCACCACGATGGCATCGAGACTGATAGCCGCCTGCTCACGCTCGACAACGTGCCACGCGCGCTCGCTAACTTCGACACGCGCGGCTTCATCAAGCTGGTCATCGAGGAAGGTAGCGGACGGCTCATCGGCGTGCAGGCAGTCGCCCCGGAAGCGGGCGAACTGATCCAGACAGCCGTTCTCGCCATCCGCAACCGCATGACCGTGCATGAACTGGCTGACCAGTTGTTCCCCTACCTGACGATGGTCGAGGGGCTGAAGCTTGCAGCGCAGACCTTCTCAAAAGATGTGACGCAGCTTTCGTGCTGTGCAGGATGAAAGGAGAAGGCTATGAAACCCACCCGCTACATCACCGAGATTGTCGAAAGTCTCGCGCCGGCCAATCGGCCCGAAGGTTTTGGGGATCTGTTTGTCGCGCTGCTGCGTGAACTGGTCAAGGGGCGTCCGGTTTCGCGAACGACGCTTGCCGTGAGTCTCGACTGGCCCGCTGAGCGAGTGGCCGCCGTGCTCGAACAGGCCACCAGTACTGAATACGACAACGATGGGAACATCATCGGGTATGGCCTCACCTTGCGCGAGACTTCGCATGTCGTCGAAATTGACAGCCGCCGTCTGTATGCCTGGTGCGCGTTGGACACCTTGATGTTTCCGGCGCTAATCGGCCGTACGGCCCGCGTCTCGTCGCATTGCGCTGCAACCGGAGCACCCGTTGCGCTCACGGTCACGCCCGACGAGATACGGGATGTCGAACCGGCCCACGCCGCAGTGTCACTGGTACTTCCGCAGGCAGCGGCCGACATCCGTCAGTCCTTTTGTTGTCATGTGCATTTCTTTGCATCTGCCCTCACGGCGGAAGATTGGGCCTCCGAGCATCAAGGAGTAGAGATCGTAAGCGTCCAAGAGGCTTTCGGCTTGGGCCGGAAGCTTAATCGACATCTGTTGCAAACCATTCCATCGAGAACACCGTGATCGGATATCGACCCAATGTCCCACGGCGCCGGCATCGGACTCGCGGCGCGGATTGAACTCGGCGAAACGGTACGTGCATTGCCGCGAACCAACCAAAAGGAGGTGTGCGATGAATGCCTACACGGTGTCCCGTCTGGCCCATGATGCCGGCGTGAGCGTGCATGTCGTGCGCGACTATATGCTGCGTGGGTTGTTGCGGCTGGTGGAACGCGCCGCAGGCGGCTACGGCTTGTTCGATGCGGATGCTTTGTAGCGGCTGTGCTTCGTGTGGGCTGCCTTTGAAGCGGGTATCAGCCTCGACATGCTGACACGGCTGTGTCGGGCACTGGATGCCGCAGACAGCGATAAAGCGGTGGCGCATCTTGCTGATCTGCGCCTGAAATTTCCAGTCGTACGTATGTGAGTACATTAGAGCGTGGCTTATACTCGCCTACAGTCGAAAAAGTGGATGCAATAGCAAAAGTAATTGGTATACATCCCCTCACGTTATTAACGTTATCCTACCTGATTGCAAGTAATGACACAGATCCGACTAAGGTTTTAAATCAAATACAAATTGAATTGAATCAATTTCTTTCCTGAGTTCTTTTTCCGCCCCAATTACTCCGCAAAGTTTTTCGTGCATGCAACCATGCCTCAGCACGCAATAACATCGGCCAAATCAATACAGGGTTTGTTTTAATCAAATGATTGGTTTTTTGATAAGGTTCGAGTTGTGTGTTGGTGAAGCCTTCTGGACTATGTAGTAACAAAAGTAAGCTATCAATGATTTCGTCATCATTTACTACCATATTCTGCTGAGCAAGTAAGTTCGCTACGTGCGGCCTTCTATCCAGTAACCATTTAAAAATGTTGTGCGATGGGATTAAAGTTGGTGAGCTGAAACCGCTTTCATGAAACTCCCATATTTCTCTACTTAACGTCGACTTTATGAACTCATCGAAAAAGGGTTTCTGACGCTTACTCTCTTTGTAATTTGCTGAGGGTGAGTTTTCTGACAATTCATTTTTAGCACTTAATACAACAGGAGAATGTTTATCGCCGGCAGTATGCGATGAACATATCAATCTTCCAGGCACAGGTTGCCTCCAGCAGTATTTACAGGTATTGAATACATCGAATTTTCGATTATTTGAATAACGAACCTCATCACTTATTCTTATGTTCAAGTGCTCACATAGTAGTAAAAAATTACCGACCTCTACTGTTTCTTGACTAAGGAACTCTCTAGGAGGGTTCGTGGTGTATCTACAAATCAAATCAATACTTACACCAATATCTGCAAGCAAACCGGTTGGTTGTCCTCCACGAAAAATAATCTCCGGATAGGCCCAATGCAGCTCATCCCAAGTGACTTGTTTTAACTTACCCAAAATGTCTTTATCTGCTTCAGGCATCAGTGGCTGCAGATACTTTTTGATGAGCCCTAAAGCTAGGCTAGGTGTCACGGAATGGTCTTGTATATCCATTTTGATTGCTTTTAAAGCACAAGCAACAGTTGTACCTAACGTATTTTCAATTTGTTCGTCAGCAATATATAGCGGCATGGGGGCAAGTGTCCAAATTGGCCTGCATCTTTGAGTTAAGAAAATTCATACCATGATACATCGTGATATCTACGAATATGAAGGCAGACTATGGAAACTATGAATCTTAAGCAGGTAAGTCAGGTTCTAAAAATATCGGAAGCAACTGCGCGCAACAGGCTTAGTCTAGGACTTCCTATGCCGCCTTCATTTAAAGTTGGGCGACAACGCCTGTTTATAACTTTGGATTTTTATAAGTGGATACATGACCAATCAAACACCCCAAAAGATGGGGCATCAATTGTAATGGGAAAAAACTTAATAAAGGGGAATCAAGATGGACTGATATAACGATGTTTTGAGGCCTAGAAGTGCAAAAGCTTGGGTATAGACCCAAGCCTCTGACTTTCCAATCAAGATTGCCGCCTTGATGTTTACGGATATTGTCTACGCACTTTTATCGACTGTCAAGGTCGAGGCCCTTCTTTTATCTATTGAATAGGTAAATCAATCTCGAATCATATTCTGCCTACATCACCTTAGGCGAATCATCATGGGGAATAGAATGGCTTTAAAAGTAAATCAAATAAGAAATATTGTAAAACGCTTATGTGAGTCCAGCGATTTATCAAATCGTGAAATAGCTGCTAGAGAAAATGTTGCGCCTAACAGCGTCAATGTGATTGCAAAGCAATTACCTAATATTGCTTACTCTTGGAGTGAGTTGAAAGAATTAACCGATACAGAGTTTCTAGCCGCTTTTCGTGGAAATGATCAAGATAAAAAAAGTGATGATAATTACCCGAATTGGTTAGATTGGCATACAGATATCCAAAGTGATAAAGATGTAACCGTTAAATTGCTCTGGGAAGAGTGGCATGAGGAAAATCCTGAAGGTATTTCATATTCTCATGCAGCGCGTCTTTATTTAAAGTGGGTTAAAAAACAGCGCATCAGTATGAGGAAGATTAATCTTCCCGGTGAGAACAGTTATCTGGATTTTGCGGGTAGAAAAATCCGTATATACGAAAAAGATGGTCATACATGGCGAGATGCCGAAATATTTGTCGCCACTTTAGGAGCATCCAGCTATTCATTTTGCATGGCTGTCTGGACTCAATCCATTCCTGACTGGATTGAATGCAATGTGAAAGCATTAGAATATTTTGGTGGAGCGCCAAGGTTTTTAATTCCTGACAATCTAAAGTCAGCCGTTACAAAAAATACTCCTCAAACAATCATTATTAACCCAACATTCGCCGAATTCGCAGATCACTACGGAACTGTAGTGTTACCGGCCAGGGTTAGAAAGCCAAACGATAAAGGCCCCGTTGAGGTATCTGTGCAATTGATTCAGAGATGGATACTTGCAGCATTGCGTGATATCAAATTCTATTCTTTGGATGAGGCTAACGCTGGAATTAAAAGACTTCTTGAGATATTCAACAATAAAGAAATGAAGGCTTATAAAGCGTCTAGGCTCCAGAGATTCGAATTGTTAGATAAACCCGCGCTGAAAATGCTACCTCAAACCAGATACGCCTATGGGCTGTGGCGACTAAATGTTCGTGTAGGTGAAAACTATCATGTTTTGTATGAAGGGCATTACTACTCTGTCCCACATGTGCTCCGACATTCATTCGTCGACGTTCGTGCCGGCAGCAAAACTCTAGAGTTAATGCATAACGGGAAACAGGTCGCTATTCATATCATTAGTACTGTATCCGGTGGCTACACAACAGAAAAGCATCATATGCCAGCATCACATCAGCAATATGCGGATGGCGGTGTGGATAAACTTATTGAATGGGCGCGAAAGGTTGGAGAGTCAACCGAAAAAGTATTTGGTCAGCATTTGACTGAAAGTCGCCATCTTCCAAACGGTATTCGCACTGCAAAAGCCATACAGAAATTGGGAATTCAACATTCATCGGAGCGATTAGAAGAAGTATGTGAATACGCTCTAAAAATTAATTCCATCACCCACAGCAGCATCTTATCCATTTTCAGAAGCAAGGTGGATAAAAGAAATATGGACGATATTGGTACAGAGAAACATGGGCACCACATCAATATCCGTGGCGGCGACTACTATAAATTAGGGAGAAATTAAGCATGATGACACAGCAATTGTTGGGGAAACTTAAAGATTTAAAATTAACAGGAATGGCCGAGGCATTGTCTTCAAATTTTGACAAGCCAGCATTTCATGGTTTAAGTTTTGATGAACAGATGGGAATATTGATCGATTGCGAGTTATCTTCCCGTGATACGAAAAGAATGAGCAGATTACTGAGCTTGGCAAAATTTAGGTATCCAAATGCATGTTTGGAGAATTTAGATTATCGAACAACTAGAGGGTTGGATAAAAATCTTTTCTCCGTACTAGCCGCATGCGACTGGGTTCGCAAAGGGGCTCACATAGTCATTGATGGGGCTACCGGAACGGGTAAAAGCTGGGTGGCCTGTGCGCTTGGAATGCAAGCGTGTAGAAATGGTTTTTCCGTTATCTATAGAACATCCAGTCAATTAGCAGAAGAAATTATCCTGGCAATTGAGAATGGCTCGCTCCCTTTACTGAAAGCCAAGTATATTAAGGCATCTATCGTAATGATTGATGATTTAGGAATCATGCCTTTCGATCAAAAAATAGCTCGCGCGCTGCTGGATATCGTTGATGAAAGAGAAAGACTGGAGACAGGTTCCTTTGTAATTACCAGTCAGTATCCACCAGAGAGATGGCACGCTTTTCTGGGAGATCCAACTACAGCGGATGCTGTGATGGATCGGTTAGTACATACCGCTCATAGTATTAGTCTTAAAGGCGAATCTTTAAGGAAACAAAAGGCACCTAAAAAATAGCTATTATCATTAGGGACTGTTTTCCAGAGTAGTCCCTAATGACTGAACTTTTTTGTGAGATTGAGCAAAAATATGCCACTGATGAACTTTCCAATGCAATCACTGAGCAATTTTATGCAATCAATGATTAAATTAAATACCACTGGTGAGCAAATTAGATGAGATTGGGTGATTAAAACTCATGCGATTCCGCGATAATCACTTGTCGACCTTTATTTTTGTTACCTTCTAGTTTGCTTACTAACTTTTGAGCTTTTAAATGGGTGTACCGCTTTAGCATCGATAAAGATTTGTGGCCACTTATTGCGGCTATTTCCATCATCTCTAAAGTCCCCTTTTCGAATAGTCGAGAAATAGCCTCATGTCTCAAATCATGAAAGTGCAAATCTTCGATGCCCAGCTTCTGCAGCATGAACCTCCAAGTAGATTTAATACCGAACTTTGTATAGCCAAACACACGACCTTTACTTTTAACACCCATGCTAATCACTACATCACGCGCAGCAATTGATAGTGGTACATCACGCTTAGAACCATTCTTGGTTTCTGGGAGGTGAGCAATCCGTGATTTGAGATTTAGATGCTCCCATTTCAAATTGAGGATTTCGCCCTGACGCATAGCCGTTTCTAATGCAAAAACAACAATTGCGTACAAATCCTTATTTTTATGACTGTATGCATAACGGAGGATTAACTTTTCTTCTCTGGCAGTTAGGCGACGCTCTCTACCCGGTGAGGGTTTTGGTTTTCGTACATTTGTGACTGGGTTGCCTTCACAGTATCCCCATTCAATTCGGCAGATATCGAATACAGAGCTCAATAGCGATAATTCAAGTCGAACCGAGGCAGGGGAGAGTGCCTTCTTTGTCCTGGGATTGATTTCTGACAATCTCAAGTCACGATACTCTGCAATATCGACACTTGTGATTTTGTGGGTGGGTTTGTTACTTAGTTCGGATCTACATAACTGCTCGATTCGGTAACGCTCCTGCTCAAAGCCTTTTTTGAGAATCGAAACTGTATTTTTGTATTTCTGGAGTGCTACCTTAAACAGAACTGTCTTCATCTTTAATTTGCGCCAACTCAACTTCTAACATGGCTGCAAATTCAGAAAAAGATGTGTGCATTGTCTTACAGAGAATACATGCGGTATCGATTGTCGGGGAGTTCTTGCCTAACTCAATCATAGAGACATAGGTACGGTCTAAACCACTGCGAAATGCAACGGCCTCCTGCGTTAAACCTGTTTTTTTCCTTAAAGCGCGGAAAACATTCCCGACAGCTTGTCTTTCCTGTGACATTGCAGCCCCTCATTCGCTGCAATATACATAGGTACTTCGATTACTTCCTCCGAGTATACTCGGAATTATGACAATCAAAATTTGCTTATTCCATAATCTCCTATATATTCATGGAGTTACAAAAGCAAAGTTACATAACAACGAATTTATGAGTCTATTTAATCTTGCTTCATAAACTTTATTAAAGAGACTATATGTCTATGAGCCTACTTAGATTCTTTGTTAGAAAAACTCAGCCTGATGTCGATGACTATCAGCCTAAAAACGTGCGCACTATCGAGAAAGAGATTGAGGTAAATAGATATCCTCCATTCGATAGAGGGTTTCCTATTGATCCTGTAGACAAAATCATCCAGTCTCAGTCTTACCTGATCGACAAGATAAAAGTTGCCATGGGGTTCTCCGATAGTGACTTTGATAAGCTTGTATTGCCAGTAATTCAGAACTACGCTGAGTACGTTCATTTGCTTCCGGCGACAAGCAAGGAGCACTTTAAAGGGGCTGGCGGGTTGTTTAGGCTCGGGTTAGAAGTGGCTTTTCTATCTCTTCAATCTGCTTCAGGAATTATTTTTTCTGGTAGAGAGAACAGCGATAAAAGACGCGTGTTACAACCAAAATGGTGTTATGCCACATTCGTTGCAGGTTTATGTGTCGAGCTTTATAGGCCAATTACATCGCTCGTAGTAGTGGATGATGAAGGTAACGAGTGGCCGCAATTGTTGACGCCATTGGTTAAATGGCTTCATGCAAATCAAATAAATCGATATTACGTTCGCTGGAATGAGTCCATAAATGGCATTGACGCCGTACAAAGACAATCAAACGCGGCTTACCTCTTAAATCAAATCATTCCACAACACTGCCTACAGTATATGAATGCTGAGGGTGGGCATGTCATTACAGCTATGACTGCAACGATTACTGGAGCTGCGCGCCCAAACACGGGTAATCACCTCTACGACATTGTCATGCGGTCGTATGAAAAGTGCGTAACCAATGACATCAAGTCGAATCCAGAGTTGTACGGTAAATTCACGCTTGGCGCACATATGGAACCGCACATCATTGACGCTATGCGGTCGTTGTATGCTCAAGGTGATTGGAAGGTGAATCAGAAAGGTTCGAGACTTTGGTATTCCGAAGATGGATTGTTCTGCATATGGGAGCCTGCTGCCAAAGACATTAGAAAGTTCATGAAAGAAAGAAAGCTTACAGGCATACCAGAAAGCCAGGAAACGCTTGCAGAAATTCTCATGAATGCAGGGATTATCTTTCCAAATCGGTCCGGTGGCCCATTATGGGAGATTGTGCTACCTGGTACAGGAAAATTAATGGCGTCGGTGAGATTTGCTGATGTTTCAATATTGATGTTGGCCGAAACTGACAAACCCATCAAGTATTCCTTTATTGATGGTCGATCTACAGAGCCCGAGCAATCACAGCCAACTCCTGTAACCGTAACATCTGAAAATAAAGAGGCGCCTGTAGCATCAGCTGAAGCAGCAACAGAACCGATAATAGATTCCAAAGCGCCGGTAACCGAGGATAAACGGGAAACCCCGACGACCGAAAAGCAAATTAGCAACACTAAACAGCCTCAACAGACACCAAAAGAACCTGCGCAGGACAGTGGCACGCAATTGGTTCCAAACACAGGCCGCTCTGAATTATTCGAAACTTTGTCAGAAGATTCAAAACTTCTAATTGGTGCTTTATTGGATGACTATTTGGAAGGGTCCTCCGATTTTCCAATATTTTATTGTGATGATGGCTTCGCAATTAGCGTGGATGAATTCAGGAGCAAAGGTCAGTCCGAGATTCCGGTTTTGAAAGAAATCGGAAATCGTGCCAATGGTAAGAGATGGCTAGTTACCAAACCTGGATCTTCCAAACAAACAATAACTATCAAACATCGTGGCCAAGAAATCGAGTGTTTTGTACTAAGCGCTTCAATTGCCAAAGGTTTGGGTTTTATAGAGAGAGGTAAAAAGTGACAAACAATATAATGCCTTGGCGACCAGTTTATGAAACCTACGCTGCTGTAGCGTGGTTTATTCTCTGTCCGATCTACATTTTTATTTGCTTCTCATACAATCTCCCGTTTTCAGCGATTGTCATCGGCGCCTGCATTGTCTTGGCCATGGCATCAGTACGCTTTTTACAGGCATGGAAAATCTGGGAAATTCGATTGTCTCTGGAGGGAACACCACCTCGCTCAATTAATCCCGCAGTTCTGGCCAAACACTCCAAGGATAATATGGATTCGCGTTGGCTTGGCATGGGATTCGACTGGCTGCCGGAGCATACGCAACGCATATATGATTTAAAGAAAATCGACCCGAAGATGTTTTACGCACCCAAAACATTTAGGCTTGTTGTTCAAAAGCTCGAAGGTACTCCAATTCAATCAGTGCCTGTGAGTATAGGTGTACCTTGGATTCAGGGCATTGAGCCTAACATCAAGGGTGTATTTGCCCCATATGAGGTTTTCTATGGCCACACACTTATCTTTGGCACTACTGGTGCCGGCAAGACACGCCTGAACGAACTTCTGGTGACGCAAGATATTCATCGTGGCAACGTGGTCATTCAAATCGATCCAAAAGGTGACAAAGCACTAGAAAATAGAATGCGGATTGAATGTGAGCGTGCAGGGCGTCGATTTATCAAGTTTCATTTAGCCTTTCCACGTGACAGTGTACGCTTCGACACTTTGAAAAACTTCAACAGGCCAACAGAATTTGCAAGCCGCATTTCTTCTCTAATTCCATCTGAAACCGGTGGCGATGCATTTACTGCTTTCGCCTGGAACGTGTTGAACTCAATCAACCTCGGCCTATTGGAAATTCAGGAAAAGCCAAGTCTTACTAAGATTCGTCGGTACGTAGAAGGCGGGGTAGAGCCTTTGCTTGAACAGGTAATGATCTCTTGTTTCTCAAAAGGGAACCCTAATTGGGAAGTTATGGCCAGGCGGTATGTGACAAATCAACAAAAAGATATTTCTCGCCCTGCAACAAGCACTGAACGAGTTAAAGGATATCTTGCCTATTACAACAGTGAATTGGTACAGAATGGTATTACGTTTGACGTTATTGATGGCTTAGTCACCATTTTTGAACATGATGCTGCTCACTTCGGCAAGATGGTTGCAAACCTTAACCCAATATTGTCAATGCTTACATCTGGCGAACTGGGAAAAATGCTTTCGCCAGACTATGATGATGAGAATGACACACGGGATATATGGGATTTCGAGAAGATAATCCAGTCTGATTGCTGTGCTTATTTTGGTTTAGACTCTCTTTCAGATTCAACTGTATCAAGCGCTGTAGGTTCTCTGCTGCTGTCTGATGCAGCATCCGTTGCAGGTGCTTTGTACAACTTTGCTGATGGTGCCCAGAAAAAAATTTCGTTGTTTGTCGACGAAGCTTCAGAAGTAGTAAACCCGCCATTTGTGACAATTCTGAACAAAGGTAGAGGGGCTGGTTTCATGTGCTATGTGTTTACTCAGACCAAATCAGACTTCGAAGCGAAGTTAGGAAGTGTCTCTGCGTCTAGACAAATGCTTGGCAACTTTAACAATCTGATAACATTACGCCTGAGAGATGGGGACACACAAGAGTATATTCGCGAAACATTTGAAGAGCATTACGTAACAAGCAAGACTCTCTCGCAGGGCGCAGGCTCATCAAGTGATGAAAACCTGGCAGCCTATGCAGGTAAGATAAGCGAAACAAAGACTTCAAAACTAGAGAAAGCAATTCCGCTAGACCTTCTGGGGAAACTGCCAAACTTCCATTACATCGCATCAGTAGGGGGTAGGGTGGTTAAGGGTGAATTTCCTTTACTCAAATAAAATGCATAACTATATGAATAAGCTGCCTGGAACCACTAAAACCTACGACCTAAAGTCGATTATGGATACTGCCACGACAAATACCTGGTATATCGATCCCGACGACCTTTCCTATGCCTTCAAATTATCAAACTTTAAAGAAGTAATAGCCGAATCACCAGAAAAAACAGTTGAAAGATCAGCAACTAAATTAGGCATCAAGGATGACCTAGAGCAAATCTTTTTCGAGTGGCCTTTTTTAGTTGAGCCTACGCAAAATTTGGCGGCCTACTTTACGTTATTCTTTCCATCAGAATCAGGGGTGCCACTTTTTGATGTCTGTCTAAAATCTGCAGTGGAAATGTATACCACTGCAAAAGAGAAATCCTTTTCTGAACCAGACGGTGAAGACCATGTGGTTTTGGTTCAAGCATATGTAACTGGATTATCGAATAACATCCATGAGATTCTTGGACACAATATTTTCGGACTGGTAGAGGACAAGGGATGGGAGTGTTGGAGAACGCTGAGCTCACCAGTCAGTAAATGGCTAAGATCATCGGATTTTCAACAACTTCTCATCGTACCTAATACCATTATTTCCAAAGAAGAAGCTCTTTTAAGTAGAGTTCACCTGGTGCATCAAATATTCAGCTACCACTTTCTTAAGACAATCAAATTTGATTGGGAAAAGATTATCAAACAACAAGTTTTTAGGTAATTTATTAGATTATGCAAAACAGAAGAACATGAATCCTATGCCTAGCATAGGATTTTTTTTGCCTATAGAAGCTATTGATGTTGAGTCCCGTGAGCGACATTAAATAGATGCACGCCGAGCATTATTAAACAGTCAACAACTGCATCAGGACCGCCCCATCCCCAAAGTACCTCTTGACCTTGCAGGTGCGTATCAATTTGATAAATGGGCATTCTTTGTAAAGGGGAATAGCGAAATGTGTTTGCGGGGCGTTTCAACTTGCCCGTCTTTTGATCAATAACTTTAGGGTGAAAGTCGAAGCGATTGCCATGAGCGATGCCATTGCGAAGATGACGAATCATTTGGGCCTCTGGGCATGGGTCAAAGTAATTATGCTCACCCAAAGCATCACCCACAGCGAGTAGCGCCCCGGTCAACCAGACTTTATCAAAGGCCTGAGCAGTTGTTGGTCTTTGATTTATTTCCAGGAAGTGGTTGAACCATATGGTCATATCAGTGCCGTCACGCCGCGGAATACGAAGAATTGGAACGTTCTGACCAACTTCAATGCCAGGAGAGAGATCAATGGCTCGGGGATGCCTTGCAACATACATGGCAGCAACATGTGCAAAGTATTCGCTTGTCATATCTTGCGCCAATGTTGCAACTCTAAGTGCATCATGATTAACAATGTTTGGATTCATTATGAATGCCTAAGTGAAGGTTCACCCCGTCCTGAAGTTGCAGGCAAGAAAATTAAAACTCACTCTCAGCTAAGTCGTATGTTTGTATATTTCCATCGTCAACAGTGTATAAAGTTAGCGTGTATTTGCTAAACTGAGTTCCAGTTTCCATTTCTGTTTCTATCAATTCAAATGATTCTGCCCTAGACAGCTGCCCGTTGTCTAAATCTCGATAACGAATATCGTATTTTCCCTGTGTAACATTATTTAATGTGAATTTTGAAAACGCAGGGATAAAAAACTGGCGAACAGGAAACGATTTGTCATTCTCCAGAGCTACTAACTTCACGAACACATCAGAGTCATTTTTAGTGTTGTCCACTGTGACAGTAGAATGGCCGTGGGTATGAACTTTGGGATAGCCCTGAACATAACCTGCGGTCTTTGGCCATGGTTTACCATTCGGAGCTTTTGACGGTCGCTCATAGGGCCCTACAAATTCATCATTGATTGTTACCCTCTCATAATTTATAGGTGCTGGCGGTTCAGATGAATAGGGAGGTGTGTCCGATTGAATGCTTTTTGGCTTAGTTTCAGAAAAGAAAATTAATCCAATGAGTAAAAATACATACCAATATTTGATAGCAAAATAAATGACACTAGAAAATGTCACACCTTGTGTGTACGAACCTTGGGAACTCTCAGCAGGTTTTGTTGCTTGAGGTTGCACATCTTCCTCTGTGTTAGATGGTGACGGTGAATCCTGACTTCCATTGCGTGTAGACTTGGCTGATTCCTTCTCAGCAATCCATTCGTCATGTTCTTTACGTTGTACCGGATCGGATAAAACCTCGTACGAGCCATTGATGATGGCCATAATCTTTGAGGCTTCTGGATTATCTGGATTTCGGTCTGGGTGATACTTTTGTGAAAGTGTCTTATAGGCAGCTCTGATGACCTCTATGGGCGCGTTCCTGGCCACTTTGAGGTTGTCGTAATGGGTGTGTACCTTTTTCATTTTTTATTGTGCAGAATGTATGTTTGGTTGTACGCATCAAATATTACATTTACAAATAAAAAAGCCATAGAGCTTTCGCATCTATGGCCCTTAATACCAGCTATGATTAGCTGCTAAATTTCAAAAAACCTAACAGTGAGCGTTTTGGTTTATCATCAATCCATGTATCGCCTACATTGCGGCGAATCTCATGAATGTCACGATGAAACTCAGCCCGAGCTTGAATCTTAAAATCTTCGCTCAATTTCTCTTCGCTCACTAATGGATCCTTCAGAGATTCACGAGTAATAAACTCGTTCAGCTTTACTTCACGACCATCACCTTGACCACGCAACATTGCGGCAACGCTACGGATATCATGTCTTGCGAAATCAACCATAATTAAATTCTGTTTGCTCATCTTGATCCACCTTTCTCGTGTTCTTAATTACAGTTAAACATGAGTTTTCGTGAAATCAAGAGGCAAATTAAGAAAAGTTGCCAGAAAAAACATTGTTCAAAGCATCGGCTTCATCATCATCTATGACCTGAACTTCACCCACGTCGACAGCAAGAGATTTAACTACATCGACCTTTGTAACAGGAGGCTCAATATCTGGACTTTTCGCAAATGCCGGCGCTGCATCGATACCGTTTTGGCGAGTCATCATTAAGCCAATTGTTGCTAGATGCAGTATCCTTGAGCCATCCACACGCTTTTTGGTCTTTTTCATCCTCATGTAATCTTCATAGATGTCCGGAAATAAATCCGGGTCTATAAGAATGTTGATACGTAATGACTCGGCCATAATTTACACCAGGCTTCGATTTTGATTTTGAGGCTTAGCTGCTTTCATCATTTGCCTGATACCAGCTTTCTGGAAACCCATAACATTTGCGAAAACAGGTTCATCTGATGTTAGTACGTTATGACGGGGAAACCTGTCGCGGATAATATCAATGAAAAATGGTGTCCCACCTCCTGCCACCATGATGTTATCAATGTCGGCGCCGTCGCCAACGCTATTGAGCAAATTGCCAACAGCTTCGTTTACAACACCGTTTGCGCGATCCTTATACAAGGACAAATCAATTTCTTTTCCGAATATCCGCGGTGCTGTGCCTTCACGGAGAGCATCGTCCAGAATCTTAAATACACCATTAATATCAACCTTTTCCTTGGCAGAAATTGATTCAGCCATGGCGCGAATTACTGCAGACATGCCTCGGAATGCTGATCCTGACCGGTTAGTGTTTGGCATCATCCCTTTGGAAACCAACCAGTCAAAAGTAAAGAAGCCTGGATCTATTACCAAGTTGTTCTGTTTTTTGAATTGGTCGCTGGCTGCGGTTGAGGCGCTTGTAATCGTATCTGGATAAACGTAGTTAAAGTAGGCACCCAATGGCTGTGGAATAACGCTAACGCGGTTTACCTTGATAGTTTTTCCACCTGGTAGGTTAAACGTCTTGGTCAGCAAAGCCTGCATATCTTCACGGTAGAGCATATAGGTGCTAACCGGCAGACCACAAACCAACAAATCAATTTCTTTGCGGTCGCCCAGGTCGTCATACATATAGTTCAAGGCGCCTAATACTCTGGCCATATATGGAGGCGTTTTGCAGAAGTCCTTATCCAAGTTTGTTGTTTCATCATAGGTGCCTTGAGCAAGAGCTACATCGTAACCAACCTCATAAGAGGTTCCGTCTACTTCAACGTGCACTGTACGACGGCGAGACATAAAGCCACCCGAAATATCCACTTCGTTTGAAATCACTGCGCGTGATGCAAATTTATCGCAGATCGGCCGCACTGCCATGCTGCTATGTTTTTTAACGAACTTCACATTCCCGTAACCAACATCGAGTGCTCTAACAATACTATCCATGACATTTCCCTCATAAAAATGGTACTCAGATGGTAATGGAGAGCATTTTTTGATGTGTTGTTAGATAACCGAGCAATTGAGCGCCTATCCAACACAGTTAACGCTTATAAACGTCATATAAGCGTTAAAGGGTGCCTTGAATTGGGTCTCCATTTTAGTTGACGCGTATAAGCGTCATGTAAGCGTTAACTGTATGAAAACCACCTTAAATTGTTGCACTTCAAATTCTTTGACGCTTACAAGCGTTTAGCAATATTTTCTCTATTAGAGTTCAACAGAGAGTGACCACCAAATCCAATACCCATGCGGTCTCCAAAAGACTTTTCAATAGTGAATGTCCAGATAAGACCTGTTTTAAATATTTGACACTCTGCGGTTTTTTTGTGTATTCTTGCTCTCAGTGGCGTAGTTCTCCCGATATGAACTAGTGCATAGCTGATGCGCTTAAAAATACCAGCATTCCAAAATGCGCTGATTCCGATATGGACAGCCAGCGACTCAGGGGATATATCGCTTGAGTTGCCATCCAAAGTAATACCCCGTAATCCCACGATTACCATTCAGGACATTCACTGTCCAAAATCAATCAGCACTGAACGCTATAGGGCTTTGCTGAACTCGCCATTGATCTAATGGCACAGAACACTTCTTAACCACACTCACGAACCGGTGCATACCATTGCGCGTATGGCTGGCTTACGCAGGGCTGCCCTATAAAAAATTGGGCAACGATGATAGATCGTTTAAGCATGCGTACGAAGATGTAAGGCTAGTCCCTGCTTGTTAGCAGAGCGGGAGGGCGATTAGCTGTGTGGTGGTCACTTAATTTGGTTGTTTTCCTAGTTTTGACGATAAAAACTAGCGATGCTCACTCAACGATGTGTTGGGTGCCTGGATGAATTGTAATTGGTACATCCGGATTCGTATTGAGCCAGAAACGGCAGATATGATTGCGAGCCAGATCCTTACGGTAAACGCTTAATTGCCCGGCCTTGATGAAGGCTAAATCATCGGTGTCCAGTTGCGACATCAATGCCAACGAATACTATTAAGAGGTGATGTACATGCAAGACCTACATCAGACGAAAACCAAATCTGCGCCTAGCCCTGTAAAAGGGAAGGGCAGTCACCGCTATGGGTGGAAGACAGAACTGCAAGAAATCATAGATAGCAGTAACCACATGTCCGTGAATGGAGATAGACGTGTAGGGCGGTTGACCAAGCAGGCAAGGATAGAAAAACTCTATCAAGGCTTTAGTGAGTTGATCGAGCTGGGGTACAAGGTGCAGAACCCGCGCAACTTCACTGAGAAGCATATGCGAGCTTTGGCGTCCCATTGGGAAGGCAAGGGCTTGAGCGCGTCTACGATTCAGAACCGTATCTCCGTGTTCCGCACGTTTGCCGAGTGGATTGGCAAAAAGGGCATGATTAAGCCAAGCGAGTTATACGTCAGTGACCCGGCCAAGGTAAAGCGTAGCCAGGTTGCGCAACGGGATATGTCATGGACGGCCGCTGGCTTTGATGTCGTGCAGAAGCTGCAAGAGATCGAGGCGTACTCCAAGCATGCCGCCGCGCAGCTGCTCATGATTCAGGCTTTCGGGTTACGCCGTATGGAAGCATTGAGCTTCAAGCCTAACCGTAACTGGGAGTCCGTCGAGGGCACTGAGCATGGCGCTATCCGCGTGCGGGATGGTACGAAGGGTGGGCGTGAGCGGATTATCGTTGTCCGTACCCAAGCGCAGATCAATGCACTCCAGTATGCAAAGGCCGTGGCCGGGGCGAAACCGACTGCGACCATTGGCTATCCGTATATGACACTGGAGCAGTCCTGCCAGCACTACAACTATGTGTTGCGCAAGTTTGGGCTGACCAAGAAAGACCTGGGCGTAACAGGACATGGGCTGCGTCACCAATACGCCAATAACAGGTTTGAAGAGTTATCGGGTAGAGAGTCGCCAGTGCGTGCTCAAGAACTGCCTGTGCCTACGAGTCCGGCGGCTGAAGCTGACGTTCAATATGCCAAGGCGCGGGTGAGTGAGGAACTGGGTCATAGCAGGACAACCATCACGGCTGCCTATATTGGCAATGACCGGCACCTCAAGCAACAAGAGAAGGTGAGGGCGGCGGCGGTTAAGGCGGCAACAAATACACCAAGTCCGAAAAAGACCTCAAGAGTGAAGAAAACAATTGAGGATGGTCGTCAGGGCTTACTTGGTTTATTCGGAGGTAACTAAGCATGGATCAAATCACCCCAAGCCTGTTTGCGGAAGATGGAACGGTGACACAGGTCGCCTCTGAATTATCTGGAGTGTACATTCCAGAAAAAACGCCCACGGAGGATGCGGGCGTTGAAGGTAAAACAGAGCAAGTCCATAAAGTACCAGAAAAGGTGAATGCCACAAAGGAAATCTACGATGCCTTGCAGCGTGCCTATGACTTTTACAACGAACGCCTGTTTGACGGTAAGCTCCCGGGCGCTCTGATTGTCATGTCCAGAAAGAAAACCAGTCGTGGTCATTACTCTCCTGGAAGATATACCAACAAAGATGGGGTGCCAGCGGATGAGATTTCACTGAACCCTGAGTTCTTTGCCGTTCGGTCGGTGGAAGAAGTGCTCAGCACACTAAGTCACGAAATGGTACATAGCCTTCAGTACCATTTTGGCCGTGACGTTCGCTCTGGTTACCACGATAAAGAGTTTTCGGAGATGATGTATGAGATCGGCCTGATTACCAGTAGCACTGGTTTCCCGGGCGGCGATAGGGTAGGTGAGCGCATGTCGCACTACATCGCTGAGAACGGCAAGTTTATCATGGCCACCCGCGAGCTGCTAGAGAGCGATTTTGGATTGCTCTGGTATGACAGGTATCCAAACCTGACTTTAATGCGTGCGCCGTCCATTGATGACATTAAGCATGCTGAAGATCAGAGAAAAGAAGTTGAGGCAGAGGTTGAGAGGCTAAAAAACGAGTCGGGTAAGGGTAAGAGTACCAGAGGGCGAAAAAAAACGCCCGTATTGAACATTCAGCCAGCCGCCGTGAGTACCCCTGCCATCATCGTAGAGAAACAACTGTCTGCTGCGATTGGCGCCGACATCGTGCACGTGGATCCAGTCGAAGTGTTGAGCAACCCCGACATGCACACCAAAGTCGCGGCAAGACTGGTAAAGAGGCAAGTCGCCCGGGCCAAGTCCGGTAAGCGCGTGAAGTATACCTGCCCATCCTGTCACGACAGCGCATGGGGAAAGTCCGAAATGGTACTTATCTGCGGACGCGATGGTTGCGGTCACGCCAAGTTTGTCGATGCGAAGGAATTGAGCGATTCCGAAATGGACACTGAGGATGACGTTGATTTAGCGGATGCCGATGATAGTCTGGATAAATCATAAAGGACTTATTTAGGTATGGATCACAAAACGTTAACTGAATTGGGCGTGAAGTGGCTCAAGCGGCCAAACTCTCAAGGCGGCCATGGCTGTATCGTGGCGGCGCGTGAGTTGCGCAGTGGGTGGGATGGCGAGATACCGGATGCCATCGGCTTCAGAATTAATGCCAATGCGGTCATCAGTATTGTCCTGGAGGCCAAGGCCACCCGGGCAGACTTTCTGGCCGACAAGCATAAAAAGCACCGGACGGCTGGCATGGGGCGATATCGCTATTACATCTGCCCGACTGATTTGATCAAGCCGGAAGAGTTGCCTGAGAAGTGGGGCTTAATCTATGCCAATGAGCGTGGCCACCTGAAAGTTGTTGCCGGGCCAGCCAGTAAGATCAAGGATGGCTACGTCAAATACAATGAGGCGCTGCGTGCGGATATGTTCGAGCCAGACTGCGACCGTGAGCAATGGTTGCTTGTACGGTTGCTGTCCAGAGTGGGCGATGTCGAGCAAATGAACGAGTGGATTAAAGAGTCCAAGCGCCAGGCCACCCGCTACCTGACCGAGAACATCAAGCTTAAAGAAGATTTAAAAAACAGAAACCTGGAGTTGATGCAACTGAAGCTGAGCCAGAAAGACCCTACTATGTTTAACGAACGTGGTGTCCTTAAAAGACATGAGCGTGAAGAAAAAGCCTCATGATCAAAAAACTACTTTGGTTGTGTTTCGCACATGGCTATTCACATAAAGACTTTCCTCGACGCCTACGACGCATTTTTGCAGGGACAGAATTCCATCGAGCCTGGCTGTCAGGTCGACTTGGCGTATTCACTGACGTGAAAACAGGCAACCGGCATGGTGTTTGTGGCGAATACAAAGGATAGGTATGGCCAGCAAAGAAGATGATTTATTAGAAAAATACACAAGCACCTTCAATGAGGTCGCAAGGTACAGCATACAGATGCAGTACAAATGGGTTAAATATGGCGCGTTTATTGATAATCTGCCATATGAAGATGCAAAGATTGAAGCAAAACGGCTTGAGTACGAGTTTAGGGACTATAACGACTGGCAAGGCCCG
The DNA here is from genome assembly GCF_015354445.1 of Methylophilus sp. QUAN. Taxonomy (GTDB): domain Bacteria; phylum Pseudomonadota; class Gammaproteobacteria; order Burkholderiales; family Methylophilaceae; genus Methylophilus. The sequence goes on along the minus strand of NZ_JADKYT010000001.1, from coordinate 1,670,132 downwards.
TTATGGGGGAACATGTTATTCACTGTCCAGTTGGAAAACGCTAATGAAGCCAGGAAACATTTAACCACCGAAATGGATAAATTCAGGAAAGAGAAGGCATACAGCACTTTGTAAGATGCCAGCTATTGACTATCAGTTATTACGCCATATGATGAAATTATCTAGATTAGTCTCCTAGATAAGCGTTGTAACGGCCCGGGTAGATTTGCACTGCTCGGGCCAATCTTTTGATATTGACTGAAAGGCATAATATGACTGAAGACCAAAATGCATTACTTGTGTTTTCCGAAGAGCTGGGCGAACTCGCCTTGGAGTTATTGGCACTGCAAAACCATGTGTCGAAGGCCATACGCTTTGGCATTGATGAACAGCGCGACTTGCCGACAAGCAACCGTGACCGGATTTCCGCTGAATGGAATGACTTACTCGGCTCACTGCAAGTGCTGGCCAGCCGAGGCATTGAGTTGAAGCCGGACATCGCGGCGATCACCATGAAGGTGGCGAAAGTTGAAAAGTACAAAGAGTACAGTAAGCAGCTGGGCCAGGTAGTCTGACCAGAGTTATCCTTCAGGATAATTTATACTGCAAGCTAATTTAACCGGGGGAAGCATGCAGCACTTCGTAATTGAAAGCACTGGAAATGACTTCAACTTCATTACGCCTGAAGGATTGATTGTCAATGAATCGTACCCAGGACAGAAAGAGCGTGTTCGCTGGCGTTTGATTATTGAAGTGCTCACAAATGTCATGTACGTCGAACCAATACTGGACGAAACCGACACTCTGGCGTCATTTTTAGAGCGGGCCTGGGCAAAAAAGGATTACTGCCTATTTCAAGGGCGCCCAAATACTCTTTACCTTGCAAAATCAGTCAGTTCAATTTCCGAAATGGAAATTGAAAAACTTGTTAGTAAAGGCCCTATAGAGATACTGGCGGCGCCAAAAAGTATGGCAAATATGAGTGGTCATGTAACCGCTTGGTCACGTCAGCTGCTTTATTTCTCTTTCGAATTTAAAGAGGGTATGCATAAAGACATGTTCAGGCAATTCGTTCAGGATTTGTTAAGCCTGTTGATATTTAAGCGGTGGGACGTACAGAAGCCAAAAAGCCAACGAAAATTCAATATCGATCACGATATTTTCTATGCCCTGGACATTTTGGAAGTTCATCGCCATTCACGGCCAATGAATAATATGGATGTGCATCGCTTCCTAGAGATTAATGATCTGCAGATTGACGAAAACGCCATGCATGATTTCATTATTAAACTTTACGAAATCCAGGAAGGCCAACCCTTCCTTATAGGAAACCTAAGAAAGTCCGAGGTAGAGCGACCGATTTTCATTCATGTTTAGGACGAGTGTTGATTTCCAAAAGCGCCATTCCCTGATTGTTACCCTGAAGAAAGGGTGCCGTTTTCCCGAGGATGGTGAACACGTCAGGGGATTTGTTACAATCCAAGACGCCATGGATAATGTTCGTGCCAGCCAGATGTGCAAATGCAATACGTGCATATCAACTGGTTACAGATAGGGGGTTGTGTTTGGATTATTACAATGTGTTGAGCGTTTCTGTTGATGCAACAGATGAAGAGATTCGGATTGCCTACAAAAGAGCCGCGATGCAATGGCATCCGGACCGCCACAGGGAATCTATTGATAAAAATGAGGCTGAGATTAAATTCAAGGAAATTCAGCAGGCATACAACACGCTCAGTAATCAGATATTGCGAGATAGATATGATAGATTGCAATGCAATCACGGAACACATCAAAGTCCAAGAGAGCAAGAACGAGAGGATGAAGAATTTGATTCATGGCGTGAGCGATATTATCCAAGAGGTGGCAATGTAAAATGGAAAACAACCATCACCTTAGATGTTGCATTGAATGGCGGAAAAATAAGCTACACAAGAAAAGAAGTGAGAATTTGTCCTGATTGTGATGGTGTAGGTACTTATCTGGTTGGATGTAAACATTGCGGATCGACAAGCCGGAGTGGTAGATCATATTGTAGGTTTTGCAATGGGTTTGGTCAGACTCATCAATATTGTAAAAAATGTGATGGCGATGGCCTCGTTTACGAAACGATCACCAATCAAATTAACATACCAAAAGGTGTAGTTGATGGCAGTGTTCTAGTGGTTAAGAAACTGGGTAAACAAAGTAAATACTTTGAATCTGGTGGCGTAAATGGTGACCTTGAAATAAAAATAACTATTAAATCAAAGGATGGATTTAAGTTTACCGGTATGGATGTAACTGGCAGCTTAAAAGTGCCATACAGTTTAGCTTTACTAGGTGGGTCTACGGAAATAGATCTACCGACTGGTAAAAAGGCACTTGTTAATATTCAGCCAAGGACAAATTCAGGTAAAAAAATAAGATTATCAGGAATGGGATTGGTGAATAACCTGGGTGAATCTGGTGATCTGATACTGAGCGTATTGATTGTATTGCCTAAGTCAAAAAGACGGCTAACAGATGAACAAATAAAGACCATCCTGGATTTGGAAGCCTAAAAGAATGGATGCGTACAATCTATATAACTATCGAAACTAAGATACCTGTCAGACCAGAGTAAATCTGGTAAAATTGTTGCGTGGTGACCGACACCGCGCCTCCCGCACTGGCGAAGTTAACTAACATCGAGTTGTGAATTGAATTGTGTCCAATTTTTTTCTTGAAGAATGCAATGAAGCGGGATAGTTGCCTTTAACAAGGAAAAACCATGGCATTTCCAATATCTCCAGTAGTCCCACCATCTATTGATCGTGCAAAAAAAGTTGCCAAGCAGCTACACGAAATCTATCCACATTTTCAATTATCAAAATTACAGGAAGTCACAGCCAAACTTATGTTTTGGGATGACTGGCATGCACTAACCAATGCAGTAAAATCCGACCTAATCCCTGGACCTTTTGATGAAGATATCTCAGAAGGTGAACTTAAAGAAAGAGTAAGAGAACAGTCCGAAATTCTTTTCCTTCAGATGCATAAGCCACTTCCTTTTAATGATCGGCACAACCCTGATACAGATAGCACCGGTTTCAAGTGGAGCATTAAACTAGCGGTAGAAGCCATATATGAAGTTTCCCCTACTGCCAGGAAAGCCGTCACTAGAAAAATTGGTGAAGAAATTTTTTTAGTTAGTCCAAATAGTAAATGGATGTCAACGCTGCCTCAGCGACTGGCAAAGTGGTGGAGGCTAAATGTGGAAGATCAAACAATTGTGGCAGACACCCTGGAGGGATTTAAATTAAACGTTGATCGTAAAACCAGTATCTTGAGATTAGGTCAGTATTGGGGCGCTCTCTGTAAAGCGTATGCTCAAGTGATACCGATGGTGCTTACCTTTGGCATTGCTTATATTTTAGGCCAACGATTTGCCATGCTTGAGCTCTACGAAAGGGATGATTTCCAGCAATTTTTATCAGAAAAATTGGAAAATTGTTCTGAAGATGATTTCAAGAAATTAATATCTCCCTGGATAGAAGCGCAACTTAATTTAGCGATTAATTATTTTGAAGTCTATCCAATTGAGGAAATAAAAGAACTATATATAGAAAATCATCAAGGCTTTATGGAGGCTGGATCTAAGGCATTTAGCTTACTAACAGAGCAAGAAGATAAATAAATTTAGACCATCCTTCTTGATTACCCTAAATCTTGTTATAGGATTAAATTATCTAGATTCCTCTCTCTTCTAGATAAACGTTGTACCGGCCCGGGTAGATTTGGACTACTTGGGCCAATCCCTAAAAACTGGGATGCCGTGTGTATAAAAAAGGACCATCCGAATGTATAAATTAACTGTCGCTGCAGTGGTGATATGCGGCACACTTTTAGCAAGCTGCAATTTCAACAAAATGAGTCCAGAAGAAGCTATTGCGTACCAGGCTGACCAGCTTATCAAATCGGCCCGTATACTTTATATGGATGAGCCTTCTATCCCAGATGGTGAGCTAACAAAAAATATTGTGTTGGCTCGCATGGTCTATAGAACTGATGATGATTCCTTAAAAGAGCAATCTTTCGAAACTATTAGAAATAATGATGCAATACATCTCATTTCTCCAGATTATGCTGAAAATGTTATTAGAAATAGTTATGGCGGGTTGGTTAGAATAATGAGCCAAGCCGGAAAAATTACCGTTGTCTATACTAAAGTGCCGCCGGACGTGGACTGCAGTGGAATAAAGAACGTCCGTTGTTTTCATGAAAAGTCATGAAAATTTAACGCTTAACAATTTGTTGCTAGGAGCCTTTAAATGACAATCCCAACTCTTGATGCAATCAAAGCACTCGATGGCCGAATCTTTGCCATGTTGACTGAGGAAGAGCAAGCTATATTGAACTTCTATAGAGACCAAGGCAGAAAGTTTGATGTTTCAGTTTCAATTCTCAATGAGTCCGACCCAATTGAATTGGCATTGGCAAGGTCTCGTGAGCAAGCTGATACCATTATGAAAAAGGCTAATAGTCGTGTAAAGATTGTTATTGGGCCAAAGGCAGAAATTGCTTGGAATGCACGTAAATGAGAAGGTAGAAAAAGTGATTATTAAGTTTTATTCATGCTGAGGATGCGTGTTGCTTTCTAAATGCGCCATGTTAGATTGAAGTTATCAATCAATATGTAAGCGGTTAATGATGAAGATACTGGCAGACAAATGCCCACACTGTGGTGGACGAAGCGGATTCTACACAAACATGATCAGCTCCTGTAATCGGTCTTATCAATGGAACGGGAATGAGATCGATACAGATAATTTCAGAATCACCAGTGAAAGTAAACCCAAGTGCAGTGATTGTGGTGAGCCATTGAATAAGGTTGTCAAAGTTAAAGCCGTTACAAGCTGGAATGATGAAATCCAGAGTTGAACAATCGGCCGCACGGGCTGAAGGGACTAAGGCAATGACATTTAAAGAACAAAAGAAAGACTGTGCCTATTTATTCGATTGCTGTCACTGTGGTGGAGCGGATTGCGGGTGCCCTTATTGCTTCGATTGCAAATCATGTGACCAGTGCAAGAACGAGTCTGGTGTATGTGAGAACATTGCATACAATGACTAATACAAAAACTAGAACGCGATTTGCGTCTAGCCAAACAAGGTACGAAAATGACTGACTTAATTGAGGCGTACAGCGCCAATCAAGCTTTAAAAGCAAACTTTGAGGCTTCGGACAAAGCCTTTTATGAAAAGGTGTGCAACGTACTGGATGGCCTTTATGGAACTGCAAAAAATGATGTGAGAGGCTTGGGCATCATCAAGCTGTGTATTGATATCCAGCCTGACTTTAAAAGCTGGCTTGAGGATAAATTCTACAAATATGAAGGTGGCACTGTTGATATCGAGGATGTTAGTTCGTTGGGTACCAGCGTTATGCTTGTTTTGGGCTACGATCAATCTCGATATGAAGTAATGCCGGTTATGAAAAGGTTGAAACAATAAAGGGGAAACCATGAAAAAACGATTCTTATCAATATTGATTGCTGCTTCAACAATAGCCCATGCTGGAGAAGCTACAGAAGTAGTCTTAGATTCAGAAATTAAGGACACCGAATATACGGCCACTATTATTGGCTCACCTAATTGCAAGATGCCAGTGAATTTAGGAACTCCTAAAAAGGGTGACTGCGAAATTAAAAAAGGATCATTTCAGACTGGCTGGAAGCTTGTTAAGGTCGGTGATACTTGTTACCGAGACGAAATGAGACTGGTTGATTTTAATAAAATGCGTACTGGTGAAAAAGCAACTGATTTACCTAATATTAGTTCGAATCGCAAAGAAGTTAAATGCCCTGTTTGAACAAACCGATATTAAGCTCTAAGCCAGTACCAGGCATTACTCAATCACGATTGATAAAAACTTGCTTCAATAGATGGGGATAGTATGAGTGACGAAAACAGCGGTGGTGGTTTAATCAGCGGTATGATCGCTGGTATTGGATTGGCTGGATTTATTCTGTTGCCATTTTATATTGGGTATCGATATGGCATTCACGTTCTTGCGGGTCTTGTTGCATGCCTGGCAACACTATACGCGTTGTTTTCTCCAACGTTGGTAGCGATCGCCAATGAAATGGGAGACTGTGGAACTTGTTTAGGCGCACCCGCGGCACACATAATCCTCCAATTCGACAAATTTGGATGGTGGTGGATGGCCGGAAGTATGTGGTTATTGTTTATTATGATGTTGGTAGCTCCGTTGTTTAGTGCAGAACAACAGGATAATAATTAAGCTTGCCCAGAATTAAATGATCTGGTTACACATGGCCAATGTCTTGACAGGATAATTATGATCAACAAGAACAACCTGACTTTAATTGTACTGTTGCTGAGCATCGTTATATCGACTCAGCTGCTTCAGCCGGCGGAAGTCCTCCTGGGCAAGGGCACCTTTGGCGGGGAGATGCTGGCCTACCCATTGTCACTGGCCGTGAGCATGATTATGAGCGGTTTTATATTAATGATTGCTATTCTTTTATGGAGATTAGTCATCATGACAATAGATAGGGTTAAGAGTTATGAGTGAGAGTAGTATTTTTCCACAGTACATTGAATTAGGCCTGCCGCAGGAATTTCTCGATATGTGCAAGGAAATTAACACAACGCCGGTTGAAGTCCTGCATGGATTTATTGCTGACCTTTGCTATTTGCAAAATACGGTGGCCGACCCGCGTCCAGATAATTTATCTCGGCATGGATCTGATGAATCACGGTTGGCAAATGATTATTTCGACAGAGTTGGCTACGATTTCTTAAATCAGACTGAATAAAAAAAGTAAGCCAATGGTAACGGTTGGGCCAGTTAATTTAAACGGCTCCTAGCGCGCTATTGGGATGTCTGATATTTGAGTCGTAAAGCGAGGGCTGGGATAATCTTGGCGCATTTTCCAGTCGGGACTATTTCCAAGCGTCCCCACATGCACTACGTTCTTACCCAGCTTTGCGTTTATCTTGTCGAGGGTAGACATCAATGCCTGGCGTTTGCCGTCTGAAGGGACAATACCAAGTAGGTCGGATTGAATGTATCCTGGCGGTGTAATGTCGTCCAGCATGACTCCAGCGCGTCGATATTCATATCCGCTTCGATAAATCTTTTTGAGCAGCCTCATGGCCACAACATTCAGCTGTAGGATGTCGTTGGTAGGCGAAGGCAGCCGGACGGTAATACTTTCGCCATATTTAGGACCGTCGCCAAATTGACTGGTAGATATGTGAACAGTCAATACACGCGCATGAGATCCTTGCGCTCTCAATTTCTCTGCAGCTCGGCTTAAAAAGGTAGACACGGCTTCCTGCAAACTGGACAGGCTTCTTACTGCGTGACCAAAGGATCGGGAGCTCATGATTTGCTTTTTTTCCGCTCGGTCTTCTTCAAACTCTATACATGCGACGCCATTTAGCTCGCGTACTGTTTTCTCCAGAACGACTGAGAACTGTTGCCTGATAAACTCAGGATCGGCATTTTTGAGGTCTTGAACAGACAGTATTCCCAGCTTATTGAGGCGTAAAGCGTAACGCTTTCCGACGCCCCAAATTTCTGAAACATCAGTTAAGCTGAACTTTTCGATTAATCGATGAGGTTCCCACTCGTTTAAATCAACTACGCCTTCAAAATTGGCATCTTTTTTGGCGATGTGATTTGCTAACTTGGCCAGGGTAAGGGTTTCTCCTATTCCAACGCAAACGGGCAATCGCAATTCTTTCTTACATCTGTGCTTGATCTCCATTGCACGCGTTACATGGCGGCCTGGTATGCCTGTGCAATCGAGGAAACTTTCGTCAATGCTGTATAAAAATTGGTTTGGTGAATATTCACCTATGAGATTCATGAACTTGGTGCTTACTGAAGCATAGAGCGCATAGTTGCTACTCAGTGCCACCACATCTCTGAGTTCAGGATCGTTTTTGATTTGGAAAAAAGGCGTTCCACGTTTTATCTTGTGTTTTGCTTCTGCATTTAAAGCCACCACACATCCGTCATTATTGGAAAGAACGACTACAGGTTTCCCCCTCAGTGTAGGATCAAAAGCAGTGTGCGCTGATACATAAAACGAGTTGCCATCAATTAAGTAATAGCTTTTCTTCATCGTCTTTTCAAGCGTTTCATCTTGCTTATGACAACCCCAACCAATCGCAACTCCTGCATGTCCTTAAAGTACATGGTGGGGTAGTTTGGGTTGCCAGGAATAAGACAATGCTTTCCAAGGTACTTTACGGTATAACCTTCGTCGGTTTCAGCGACAACGATATCCCCAACATGAGCTTCGATTTTGGTATCGGCAACGATGATGTCTCCATCGAAGATTTCCGCTTCAATCATACTGTCGCCCTTGACGCGCAACAGCATGGCCGCATTTGGATTATCAATTAGGTATTCGGTGGGGTCGATGTCACTTTCAATATAGTCGCTGGCTGGGTTTTCAAAGCCTCCGGCCCGCACAGCGGACGCGTACAAAGGAAGTTTGACAGGTTTGCCTGCTACAAGGTTGTATATCGCGCTGACATTGTTCAATGACACATCGGCAAGTTTCTCAGCCCTTGCAGCTTCAAAATCGACTATATTGTTCAGCTTGGAATCCATGGTGAGGATTTTACCGCAGTTGAAATTGTCTGTCTGTAAGAGAGAAAGGATGTGCCTATGTGCGGTGGCGTTGAATTCAGGGTTCCCGGTAAAGTAGAACCAGTCCGGACCTACTTTCCAGTTCCTTTGGCACGACTGCCAATCCAAGGTAGAGATCAGCCTGTGGTATGGGGGCGTCGCCAGGGTGAAATTGATGGTAGTCCTTTGCCAGTCACCGGCTGGGCACGTCAAGATTCAATAGATCATCACAAATGGGACCGTTTTAACCCAACGATTGCTTATCTGGAAGTTGATAAGTTCATGGAAAAGGCTGCCCATGAAACGATTGATCCAGAACATCCAAAAAGGAAACCAAGCAGAAAGTCATATTGGTTTGATTTGAAAGACGGTGAAGCTATCGAAGCCTTGCTTGTGCGCACGCCACAGGGTGAAGAAAGAGTTTATGTCGTAACAGTGCCCACGCCGGCTGAATATTTTGAGCTGATAGAGCATGAGCGTTGGCCAAAGGTTGTGCGGCTGTAAATTTTGACGGAGAAGATGATGGATAAATTCAAAGCTCAGGAAGTGGTTGACGAAATTGAGGCTATTTGCAAAAAACATAATGTAGCTCTTATTGGAGGCAGCATAACCGATGGCTTGTATGGGGAAATACAAATAATTCATGTCGATGATTTAACAGATATTGAAATTGACCATTTATCCAGTGGGGACACCCCATATTTGAATAAAGGCTACACCGTTGTAAATGGAATTAGTTAAGGCAGTATCTTGAAGATGAGAATTTTACTGATAAGGTAAATTCATTTTTATCAGGAGAAAGTAAATGTCAGTATTCCACCCGAGTATTCAAGTAAAGCATTCACAAAAAATTGCCTGGCCCAAAGCAAATACCAATGGCCAAACTCTAATTGCAAATTGTTGCGGCATAGATACTAAAAAAATGGAGCCGTCCAATTTATTTGTCGCTCTACCCCAGCGCAATGGTAATGTGGAAAGAATTTGCGCTGTCACTGGTGAATATCAGGTCACCATGCAGTTAAGAAGCAAGGCAGATAATGTCCGGTTTGTTCAAAACATAAACGTAGGGTTTGAAGATACTACGTTTGGAATTAAGTGTTTCATGGACCAGACCGGGCTGGAAGAGTTGACTAAACACTAAGTCAAAAAATACAAAGTTTGTTTGACTAAAGGCTTACTAGTTAAGCCTTTTTTCATTTGCTTTGTGACATTGCTTTTGCAAATACGGATGCTACTCTTAATTCATAGCTAATTTGGAGTAGATATGACAGGCAATCAAAACTGCATCACTTACTTAAAGGGAGATGCAACAAACCCAAAGGGTAATGACCCACGGATAATCGTTCACATATGCAACGATATCGGCAAATGGGGAAAAGGCTTTGTGCTGGCTATTAGCAAGCGCTGGAAGTCACCGGAGGCTGTATATCGAGCAGCATTTTCTTCACGCCAAAATCCTGGCTTGGGTGAAGTCCAATTTATTACTGTCGACGTGAATTTAGTTGTGGCGAATATTATTGGCCAGTCGGGGATTCGTACCCCTAGCGATACAAAATCACCGGCGCCGATTCGGTATGCTGCCGTCAGAAAGGGACTTCAGGAGGTTGCAGAATTCGCCAAACAGGAAAATGCTTCCGTGCACATGCCACGCATTGGGTGTGGACTGGCTGGTGGGCGCTGGGAAGTAATAGAACCAATCATCATTGAAACCCTGATAGAACAGGGTATCAATGTGTGTGTCTATGATTTTTAAGGCCCCGCATCAACATGATTGCGATTGATTTATTTGCCGGAGCTGGAGGATTCAGCGAAGGTGCTAGACAAGCGAATGTCACTGTTAAATGGGCTGCCAATCATTGGCGCCAAGCTGTAGACATTCATAGTGAGAACCATCCAGAGACGGAGCATGCTTGCCAGGATCTTCAGCAAGCGGACTGGAGGTTAGTGCCGAAACATGATGTCATTCTGGCATCCCCTGCATGTCAAGGGCACAGTCCTGCCAGGGGAAAAGAGCGCCCACACCATGACGCATTACGATCAACGGCTTGGGCAGTCGTTTCCTGCGCTGAATACCACCGAACACCGGCAATTGTTGTAGAGAATGTGCCTCAATTTACAGAGTGGCAGTTGTACCCAGCGTGGCTGCATGCAATGCACAGTCTTGGATACGCAGTTGCACCACACATCCTGGATTCAGCAGATCACGGCGTGCCACAACACCGAGAGCGCCTATTCTTAATTTGCACACAGTCAAAACACCCGCTAGAACTTAATCTGGAGAGACGTGAGCATCGCCCAATAGGTGAGGTAATTCAATGGGATTCAGAAAAATGGAAGCCAATTGAAAAGCCAGGCAGAAGTAAAAACACCTTGTCGCGTATCGCGGCTGGCCGAGCTAAATTTGGCGATAGATTTGTAGCTCCATATTATTCAAAAGGTAGCGGTTTGACTGGTCGAAGTATTCACCGTCCGATAGGGACAATAACCACCCGCGACAGATGGGCTGTTGTAGATGGTGATCGCATGAGAATGCTACAAATACCTGAAGCCAAGTTAGCTATGGGGTTCTCGCCAGAGTATAAGCTGCCGAGAACTCATAAAGATGCAATGTTCATGCTTGGCAACGCTGTTTGTCCACCACAAGCGAGAGATATCCTAGTCGCCTTGCGGGCAGCAGCATAACCTGACCGTAAGCCGGAAGCATAACCCGGCATTGAGACGGAAGTATTAAGTGGCCGGTTCGAGTGGCGAGATTCGCTGGAGATATTGATTTACAGAATTCCAATGATAGTTTGGTGCTATCAACAAATTATGGGATTAAAAAATGAAAATATCATCCTTCCGAGAAGAGTTAAAAAAACTGATGCCAGGATATAACTGGACAGTACATAAGTCTCGCGATCCAGAAGAGTTTGTTTCTGCAACCGGTATTCAGTCCAGTGGAATGAATCGCATGTCTACCCTGTACGTCGAAAGACGTGAATACGAAGGTGACGTGATCTATACGGCCAAAAGCTCAGGCTTTGGTACTCATTCAGCTTGGTTGTCAGAGCATGATAGTACAACGCTCGCGAAGGCTCTACGCGGTTTACAAAACCACTACGAGAGCACTGCTACCAAGTTCCGCGTTCATGCAGAAGCATTGGCAAAGGGGCGTCAATGCGCAGATGGAAGTGAAAATGTGCCAGATGATGATGGTGCCATGCCTAATATCCAATTAACGCGCTCCCCATGGTCTGAGACACCCTGGTTTGTTATTCAGGCACCAGACGGAAGGTATTGCATAGCCAACACTGTTGATGGTCAAGAAGGATCGTTCATAACTGGTTCAGAACAGGTCACTCAGACTTTAGACGACGCTTCCAGGATTGTTGATTCAGTAAATGCAATGCATGGCATTGACAATCCTTTGGAGTGGTCCAGCCAAGCTCGTAATAAATTCTATGAAGCGGACCAATTAAATAAACGCCTCTTAAAGCTTCGTTCAGTCATGTCATCCTTGGACAGGTATGAGTCTCACGAAATTTCTAGCATTGTCGCTGAAGCCATAAGGCTAGACGATCTGGCCGCAAATGCTCCAAGTTACCTCAGATAATAAGGCTTTGAATACCTGGGCCTTGCTTGCAGAAGAATAAGCTGGCAGTAAGCCGGACGCATAACCTGGCATTGAGCCGGAAGTATTAAGTGGCCAGTCCGTTAGCTTGATTTTAGCAATCTGAATGCTAGGCTGAATTCAATACCTACAACTTTAGGCATATTGAGATGAGTGAAAATAGCAAAATTGAATGGACGGATTCAACTTTTAATCCTTGGATGGGTTGTACCAAGGTTTCCCCGGCTTGTGATCACTGTTACGCCGAGAATCTAATGGACAATCGTATGCACACAGTCCAATGGGGTAAAGGTCAGCCACGCAAGCGGACCAGTGCAAAAAACTGGAAGCTTCCTCTGCAATGGAATGCAGAGCCGTTCTATCAGTGCACGGGATGTGGTAGACGCGGTACTGAAGCTGAACTATACGAGACGGATGAGAGTATTTGCGATTGCTTTAGGCTCATGGAGAAAACACGTAGACGTGTGTTTTGCGCCAGTCTGGCAGATGTGTTTGACAAAGAGGTCGACCACGAATGGCGTGCCGACTTAATCAAGCTAATAGAGGCAACGCCTAATCTTGATTGGCTATTGCTAACAAAGCGCATCGGGAATGTCGTATCGATGATTGAGGATGCAACCGACCTCGGCAGGAACTCAATGTGGGGGCATGGAGAGTGGCCTGAAAATGTTTGGCTTGGAATTTCAATTTGCAACCAGTTAGAAGCTGATCGAGATATTCCCAAACTATTAGCTATCAATGCAAAAGTAAGATTTTTGAGCGTTGAGCCACTGTTAGGGCCAGTTTCTTTACGGTGGCTTGCAGCTTGGCCAGAAAATGCTCCAGCAACTGCCGAGAATCCTTATGGTAATGGCGTCACTAATCAATTAGACGGTCTGCGTAGACTGGATTGGGTCATCGTGGGAGGTGAAAGTGGACCTCATGCGCGTCCAATGCATCCTAAATGGGCACAAGACTTACGGGATCAATGCGAAGCAGCTGGCGTACCGTTTCTTTTCAAGCAATGGGGTGAATATGCGCCATCAAAGCTGGCTTATGACCTGGTAACGGAAAAAATACTACCTAATGTTGAATCCTGTGAGGTTGATGATGCCCCAGAGGTTGCCTGGCCAGATGGAACAATTGCACACGGGCGTGCCAGTGACCATGGCGGCAAGGGAGTATTTCTTGTCCGTTACGGAAAAAAAGAGGCTGGTCGAGTGCTTGACGGGAAGATTTACAACCAATTCCCAAGGGAGGCCCATCTTGAAGGTCAGTGATTTAATCAAAAAACTGAAGAAACTTCCCCAGGACGCAGAGGTTGTGTGGCGTGATCACGATCATTCCTATTCAGAATTTAACAGCATTGTGCATGAGGCCCGCGAAGTCGAGGAACTGGAGCCTGTTTTAGGGTTAGGAAGGCCAGTTGTTTCGCTATCGGGCATATAGCCTAATTAATAGAGCAAGTATGGTTGTACAATTTGAGTAAATTAAGGATATTTATGGAACAAGAAGCTATAAAGTCACCAATTAAAAGTGGCTGGCGTGGGAATATCAACGGGCATATCGAAGCCACTAATGGCACATCGATTGCAGTCGGCTCCGTCACTCTAAATTTGGATCAAGAAACAGCCTGGGCATTGGCAAACCAGTTATCTGATAGGGCCATTGCCGCAGGCAACGCGGTCGAGGGTGGGCAGGTATTGGCATTATCAAATCTTGGCGCCGCTTTGGGACGTTTAATTGACCATCCAAGTGCCAATAATGGCGGCCGCAGTGTCATCAAATAAGGGCAGTGTTCTTAATAAAACCTGTTTTTGCTTTGTAATCAACCTTGATTTTGAGATGCCAGATGCTTATCTTTGCTCCAACTTAATTTTTCTGGCATACAGCTTTAAATGATAGCTCTGGGCAACCCTCAAGAAGTAGCAGTCGATATTTTTTCTCGAATCAAGTGGAATTTCAAAACGGATGGCACCCCGCATTGTTGCCCTCATTGTGGTGGGGAGGTGTTCTTTCAGAAGATCACGTTCACAAGCCGGGATGTCTACAACCAGGCACCCGTGATCAACCGGCAGCATCTACCCGTAAACAATGCTAATGAGATGTCAGTCTTTTGCGACTCATGCAAACGCAGGCTTGGTTCTATCAAGGAAAAACAAGCGGCATAGCCAAACAATAATAGCGCAAGCCCAGCGCCTATAAAGTCCACAACCGACGCCAAAAATCATTTTCAATATCGCCCCGTTTTAGGCTCTTTGTGGCCTTGATTTTGGGTATCCCGGTGCTAATCTGAACTCAAGTAAATCCTAATGAAAAGGACAATAAATGAGTCAAGATTACGTCAAGCTGGAACAGACTTTTAACCGTCTGGCCACAGCAATTAACCCGATTGCAGACAAGCAAACCACCGATGATTTAAAACAGTTGAGCGCAGTGATCGCAGAGGTCCGGCATGCAGCTCAACAATTGAAAGATGGTGCTGACATTCTGGACGTTGAATGCCGACTGATGCGTAGCCTATTTCTTAAGTCTAGTAAGGTGGGGGAATGATAATGGGGCACCCACTCTTGGCAATCGAACCTAAGCCTACAAAACCGTTCAGGATCACCTTCACCGGTGCTGACGATCAAACTAGCATTCAAGACATGCTGGCCCTGGTCAAAGATTACCCGATGGTCGAGTTTGGCATCCTGTTCTCCCCAAAACGCACCGGCACAGCCAGATACCCATCTTTGGAATGGCTGGAACGTGAGGTTTTCCCGAACGCTGATAATTTGGCACTGGCAGCCCACTTGTGTGGGGGAGACAGTAAAGAGGTGCTGGAAACTGGTAAATCCAAGCATGACTTTATTCTGAGCTGGTACTTTGACCGTGTTCAACTCAATACAACTGCCCAAGACATTGATTACCGTATGGTGAACGATTGGGCCGTTTCAAACTTCGTTTTCCCGATTCTTCAATGCCGAGGCCCATTCCCGGACGTGAAAGACGTTCTCTGGTTATACGATGTGTCCGGCGGCGAAGGAATTACCCCTGATTCATGGCCAGAACCATTAGAACATGACATCTGCGGTTACGCGGGCGGTCTACGCAAGGAAAACATCCTTGCAGTGGTTAATCAGGTCGGTTTGATGTCGACTAATTACTGGTTGGACATGGAAAGCGGGGTGCGTGATGCGCAGGGCAATTTCAGCATCGATATGTGCCGCGAGATCTGTGAGCTTGTTTTCGATAACTAGGGAAGGGGTGTGCTATGACTGAAGCTGTCGTAATCGAAGATAAACAGATTCCAATTTACCCCTTAACCATTGTGAATTGCTCTGGTGACACTGAATGCTACATGAGCAAGGGGCATCAGGATTTCAAGTCTTTCATGGACTCTATGCGCGAGTATGGCTTTGATGAACTGGGAGACTGGTCTGCACCAAGCCACCAATGGTGGCGCACTGTGCCTGATAGATCAGGTGAATACAATGTTGTTTATGTCCTTGCTGAACCGCACTCGCGGGGCGCGTTTCCGGTAACCGTCATGGAACGAAGGTAAGGTACTGAGTATGGAATTAAACTTTGAAGCTGCTGAAGCCGCACGCCACAATGGTGTAGAAATTACGGCTAAAAATCTGAAAACCGGCAACCTGTATCAAGTGATCGGTGGGGCATTGGATTGCACAAACGCACATGACGGGCAGAAAATGGTTGTTTACACTCGCGATGGAGAATTATTAGTCCGAGAGAGCGCTGAGTTTTCGCAAAAATTTGCCTTCAGCTGTTATCCGGCACCGGTGGCAAACGCTGAGCTAGAAGAACTCAAGCGTAAGGCTGCGGCATTTGATGCCATCAATACACCTGAAATTGAGGATTTCTTGCAGGCCGTCAAAAATGAGGCACTGCATCAGCGTGATCGCTGGGGTAGTAAGCACGACGAAGGCAAGAGTGATGCGGATTGGTTCTGGCTTATAGGTTATTTGGCTGGTAAAGCAATCAGGCCGGAGGCAGGCCCAGAAAAGCAATTGCACCATATCATCACTACGGCAGCAGTTCTTTTGAACTGGCACGCAGCGAGAGTTGGGGCATTCTTAGAAATGCGGCCAGGAATTGAGTCTCCAGAGGCGGGGGCACAAGATGATTAATTCATTAGAAGATAAAGCCAGAAAGTTTGCAGCTGAGGCGCACGGAAACATCAACCATCGCAGAAAATACACTGAGGAACCGTACATCATTCACCCGGCGGCGGTAGTGCAGCTAGTAAGAAGTGTTCCTCATACAGAAACGATGCTGTGCGCTGCATGGTTACATGATGTCGTTGAGGATACGCCAGTCACTCTGTCTGAAGTGGAATCTGAGTTTGGCCCGGAAGTGGCAGCATTGGTTGAACAACTAACCGATGTTAGCAAGCCTACGGACGGCAATCGCAAGGTCAGGAAGGGGATTGATAGGGAACACACCGCAATCGCGTCTCCTGAAGCCAAAACAATCAAACTGGCAGACCTGATAGACAACTCTAAGAACATTATCGCGCATGACCCTACATTTGCACGCGTCTACCTGGCTGAAAAGGAAATGCTCTTGCAAGTGCTCGTGGAAGGTGATCAAACGCTTTGGAATCAGGCGAACGATATCTTGAGGGCAGCAAAGGGATAACGACCGATGTCTAGCCAGGAAAAATGCACTATTCGGCGACCTGTAGCCAAAAATTACCTCGGGCGGTACATCGGTGGCCAGTCATGGATTAAATGCGGCCGCGTGGCTGTAGTTTGCAGTTTGAATAAATGGGCCAAACCTTATTGTCGACAATGTGCTCAAGAAGCTGGAATAATCGAAAGGAAAAGCAATGCAAGCATTTTGGGTTAGTGAAGAATATGAAGTCTATGCTGCACATTCAACCGAAGAGGCCGTTGCCATCTATACTGAAACCGTAGGTGAAACGCCAGAAGATGGCTTCCCGCGACTGTTAACGGATCCTGAACTCGACAAAGAGTATCAAGATATTGATGAAAATGAGCAACCAACTGGACAGACAATAACAATTCGCAAGTTGTTGAGCGAGGCCACGACCAGCGGCTACCTGTGCGGCGGCCCGTATTAGAAGTTTTCGTAAAAAATCTGGTCCACATTGGACAGATTGTCCGTAACCAGAACGTTGATACTACGTACTACCTGGTAACCGATTTTGTTTTTCACAATTTTGAGATATCGGCCGTATCTGGCGGCTGATATTTCAGTCTTCGAACGTATGGCCAGCATCTTCACCTGGTCTGAGAAAACCCTATTTTTAATGATCTCTTTGACCTCTACAGGTTCAGAGTACGCCAGCACGTAGGTATTTTCAAAGCTTTCCCTCGTAACCCGGTGTGGATAGCCGGAATCTTGTAAAAGGCTATTTATCAGCTCATCAAGGCTCATTGCTGCGGTCATCAAAGTAAAGTAGGCATCTATGATACCAGCCGCTTAAATTCCATTTAAGACATTAATCATTAAATGCATGGTTGAATAGGCTTTGTTTGGCGCTCTTTACGCCATTGATTTTGTGTGACCGGATGCTAACCTTAAAGCAATCAATTTAAGCGGTTAAGAGCATGGAAAATCTATATGAACCAGTCAGCATGATGGATGTGATTAGTGCGCTGAGACAATCAACGCAGGCCCTCGATCCGTTTGATCATAAGGTACAGATAGCAGTGAATCAGAGATTGGTATCACGCTTGCTAGCCAGCATCAACGTGGTAAAGCTGCCGGCCGAGGTTGAATTGCAGGAAGGTGAAGTATTCGTGGGCGGCCTGATTAATGCTCAAGGGGAGGGGAATTACATTGTCCTGCTACCTGGTGACGTCCACCGGCTCTTTGACCAGCGTTTGGATTGGGCAATTAACAAGGGTGGGCTGATACCAAACATGGTCGAGCTGGAATTATGCTTCAAAAACTGCCGTGAAGAATTCACAGCCGATTTTTACACTACGTGTGATGAGTGTGAAAACAACGAAAATTATGTGTTAGTAAAAAACTTCGGCAATGGTGCAGTTACAACCCAGCACAAGCTGGATTGGTGTAACGCCAAGGCCATACGCAAAATTCCATTCAAAACATCTAACGCTTAGAGATATTTCACGGTATATTTATTTAAAGTAAATTCATTTATAGGTGAGCCAAATGGCACAAGACTCAGGAAAAACAAAATTATTCAACGATGTTTCCGCAGAAGACATCAACAATTTTATTAGAGATGAATTGGGAATTGAGGATCCTGAAGAATTTCAAAAACAAATGCGTATTGAAGGGCCACCTGGACCTCAAGCCCATGCAATTTGGCATGACGTTTTAACATCTATGAAATGGGAGTTACAAAATTACCAAGACATTAATATTCGGCTTAAACCATGTTTCAGCTTAATCTCAAGAAAGCACCACAAATTGATTCCAGTTTTGGTGGAGAACTATAACTTCCAACCTTTTGATAATGAAGATGATCTTGCAAATGAAGCTAAATCTGCCATGCTCAATCTAAATGAGCCAATAAGCATTTTGCTTTTTAGAAGTATCTGCTTCAAAGAAGTTAATGGCTCATATTTTAATTTTGGCGGCTATGTTTGCAAGGAAGGAAAAATAAGTCCATTTACAATCAATCACCGAATGCGATCCGTTGATGAGATTTTTGAGCAATTAGAATCAGGTTTTACTTTTTCAACCCCCTCAATTGAGTGGGAAGACGAAGACGCAACATTAGCATTAGGATTTGCCAAGTTATGCGCCGATCTGGATGCTAATAAGCCTCAGAAACATGTAGTAATGAATCAAGGGGAGTGGAGCTTTATTATGTGCCAACCTGAAGTTATTCAGTCATTAGATATACTTGGAGATCTGAATAAAGTGATGTCTGAACTGAAAAAAGGATTTCATTAGAGCAAGATAAAATTTATCTAGCCCTATACATTCGAAAGACTTGCAATGCTTAATCACAACTATAGTTCAGATAGTGTATCAGAGCGTATAAAACTGATTAGAAAGCATATGAAGTTAAAACAAAGTGAGTTTGCCAAACTTGGGGGCGTATCAGTAACATCTCAGTCGTTCTATGAGACAGGAAAGTGCTCACCAACAATGGGATACATAGAGTGCTTAAGAAAGAACGGGGTAGATGTAAGCTTTATTGTTACAGGATTAAGGTTAACACCCGATATTGATTGGGAACTCATGAAACAAGCATTTTTGCTTGTGCAGAGTACATATTCAAGTCCTAACAATTCACCTTTATTGCCAGAGCAATTCTTTGAACATTTCCGAGCCGTTGCGGAAACTGTACTCCGTTTGAAAAAGTAGAGAACTACAATTAAAGGATTTAACAGCATAACCCGCCGCATATTGTGGCTTGATGACACAATATGCTTCCTATCTGTGATTAACTATTAACCTCTTAATCGTTCATCAAAAGTGAAAGGTCGCTCAATCTTGTATGAAACCAGATGGTAGGCCGGGTGACCAGGATTAATGAGCAAATTAAATTCTTCCGGCATTACTGCTGAAGGTAATATGATCCCAAGATATTTTTGTTCAGCGACAAACTTA
Organism: Methylophilus sp. QUAN; assembly: GCF_015354445.1. Taxonomy (GTDB): domain Bacteria; phylum Pseudomonadota; class Gammaproteobacteria; order Burkholderiales; family Methylophilaceae; genus Methylophilus. The sequence goes on along the minus strand of NZ_JADKYT010000001.1, from coordinate 1,650,366 downwards.
TCTCCAAACTCAATCGAGGCGGTTGAACTCGGTACAGCGCTCCAGCCTTTAGGTAAATCTGACGGTAAATACTTTTTGTATAAGGATTCTTCGTCAGGCAGCTGAATGGATACCAAAACAAGATCAGCGATGAGATGGTCACTGGTATGAACTAGCTTTTCCAGCGCACACACTCCAGGGGTAAGCCCCGCATAGATGACTGCTACCCCTTGGGAGTTCCACCGACCGCCAGTGCGCTGAGAACCAGTACCGGCCCGATCAAGCGCATAACGCTCTTTTGCTATTCGCCACGCCTGCATTATACTGCGCCGCCGTAAGCGATAGCAGAAAGAACCTTCTTCACTTCCATTGCCCCAATTTCCGTATCCAACAATTCAAGTGGAACATCACCCAGGGCATTATTCTTGGTAAGAAGCCAATCTTTGGCCACCTCCTGAGATCCAAACACTTCTTCAGCCTCGGCCTCAATCAATGCAACGCGTGCCAGACGCTCCGACTCAGCTGGTCCAAGCAAGCTTTTCGTACGGATTTTTCTGCTTGCGGTTGCAGGGGGTATACCAATGATTCGTTGAAAATTATTGGCTGAAATATTAAAGAACTCACTGCCGCCAGCAAGCATTTCGGCTTTGGCACCGCCGCGGATGATAGCAATACGCTCTCCAGGATTGGCCTTAACAAAAGCCTCATTCCAATTCTGATAGGCAATCATTGCCGGCACTGAGGTTCGCTTAACACGAACACTCCCAGCCTTTCTAACAGTTGCGTTTGGCATAGCCAGTTTAGGAGAAGTTAGTTTTTGGGCTTTTGCTACCATAAAAAACTCCGGTCTAAAAAATTTAATCAAATGATAACTAATTATATATCAAATGATATTCAAAGCCCCGAATAGTTTTATTAAATTTTTCTATCAATCAAAACGCAGTTTAATGCCAAAATTCATTAAATGTATAATCAAAGATCCAAACACAACAAATGAAACCTATTATGAGAAAAAAATACCTTGTCGCTGTTTTGATTGTTGTCGTTCTATCGGCCTGCAAAAAGCCTGAAGATAAAAAAACTGAAATTTCAAATAGCCTGGAATACAAGGTTGCCTCAATCGATGCAGGAAAATTTCTTCCGGAGTCTGACTTATCAATTGCGCGAGTGAATGGCCTATTGAATGCAGCAGAAGAAGTGTATGCAACACCAAAACAACAAGTTGCAGACTTTGTGGTGAATGCTCATGAGGTTGCAAAGCAGCATGGAGCTGCGATCGGCGCAGCAGAACTTTTGGATTTTGCTTTAATTGCTTGCGACGTAAAGTGCACAAAAGACAATCTGGTTGATTATTTGACTAGATATACCACGGTAAGAATAACTTCAGGTCAAACACACCACCAGGCCACACACTCTGTTGTAATTCTCAATAACCTTGAGAAAAGGTTGAAATAAAAAAGGGGATAGCACCTTGGTGCATATCCCCTGTACGTCTCATTAAACTATGAACTTTATTGAAACACGGTTCCGCGAGCAGCTTTGATTCCTGTGAAATCAGTCAGGCGTTTAATATCAAGGTCCGTAAAGTCATTTAACGCCGCAATCTTGTCATGACCATAATCACCCAGAATCATTACGCCATCGCTTTGAACAACAATTTCAGCTTTGTATATGGCCGTAACAGCTGGTTTAACCATCGCATTTACTTCACCACCACCGGCCACCAACAACTCAACCTTAAGGTAGTCACGGCCCTGTCCTGCATCGAAAACCGTGAATAGGTATTTACCAATCGAGAGAACACGATGGTTCTTGCGCACACTAGTAGCGGCCAATCGAGAGTTTAATGGCGATGAAACCAAAAGAATATCGTTAAGCTTCGAGGCGACTTCTCCGTAGGCTACATCATTAACCCACGCGAAGTATTCTGTACTTTCTTCATCAGACGACACTTCTACAGGAGCGAATAATTCAAGTTCAGATTGATGCTGGGTGTAGAAATCAAATTTCTTATCAAATGCTGGGTTGTAGGCATTCACATAGACTGTATCTGCCGTTGCTGCCCCGGAGAGCTCGATAACTAAATTGTCTCTTCCTGGGTAGCCAGCAACGATTTTAGACAGTCCAGCTAATCCATCAAAAATATTTTTGTAAAACAACTGTGCGCTGGGCTGAGTGTTTGGCATGTAGATAAATACAGGTTTTGAATCAAATGACAATTTATCTGCTGCTGCCTTAAAAACATTCCATGATTTTGCACCAAAGGTTTCAGCGACAATTTCCAATGCTACCGATTGCTTGATTTCGATATTAAATCTAGTGGCAAGCATAGAGCGCATAAAAATAGGGAAATTTTCAACCATAGCCACCATTGAGTGTCCCCGATCCTCACGGGGGCGCTCTTCTTCACAGGAAAGTTTCTCTAAGTTCGGAATGGATTGTAGTCGATTAACCAGTCTGGACTTGTCGCCATAGCTGCGGATACCTTTAAAGTGTGCGCGGCACCGCTCTGAAAGAGACTGATCAAAGGATGCAAACTCGACCTTGCCAACCTTGTACATTAATTCGTCATTTTTATGGAACTGCAACGAATTGCCAACGACACGAATAGCGTCAGGATAAATATGTGTCGAGTCAATTTCATCTACAACTGTCGCAATTGCAGAAGCAAATGAGTCAGTGAGATTGATAAATTCTAAAGACCCCTTATTCTCGCGGCTCGCACCAATTTCGATGTAATGCCAATCACGCTTGGTATCAACCGTACCCATGATGGATGCGGCCAAGAACATGTCATTATCTTCAAAATAGTTTAGGAAAGCGTCATATAACGGCTTGCCTGGTGGAATCAGAATGTCGCGTGATGCGAGGGATTTACTGAGAAGCGCAACAGCGCCAGTGTAGTTTGGATGAAACATAGATACTCCTTTTAAAAGTAGAAAATAAATACGGCCAAAACAATTCGGGTGTGCGCGTTTCCGAGTAGGCCTTCTACTAAAAAAAGGAACTCAGTATTACTGACCCTGATTCGCTACGCCTGATTTCAGGTGCGCACAGCTGGTTCGGGTAACCACTTAATTACAGATTACCAGATGTTTTTGTGAAATCAATAGGCTCGAAATATTTTTCCACGTCTTTTTAGTCGATTAAAAAAACTGCCTCTCCACTTGAATTCAGAAGTTCGGATGCTAGGGTGAATTCATGGACTTCATTGGGAGATGCACATGACTATTCAGTATCTGGTTGGCAAGACATTACGATTGATAGGCTGGCTAACATTGGCCTGGCTTGCTATTTCTTTGTTTTTTCTCGACAACGGATTATTACCAAAGGCCTTCCTTTTACAGGATGAAATTTCAATCACCTGTGCTTCATTGGCAGCGTTATTTCTCTATGGGGCAGGCCTTACTATTGGCTCTAGGGAAATAATCACTCCACGGCACGAGAAATGTGGGTGTGAATACTATTCATGCATCTGTGGTAGTCAGCAATCACCCGTAGCTCATGAGAGTGAAAATAAACCAATCACGTCTATGTCGACGGAACAATTTCGCTCGGAATTGGGAAGAGTGCTTTAATGAACTTTTCTGGAAGGAAAGTGAAAATTAAATGTCCGAAGTGCAAACAACAAAACTTCACTACACAAGAAGTTTTTGAAGAAGTAGTACACATAACGGTAACCAACGGGGTTATGCCAGACCGGGCAGACGATCATATTCCTGGAGGTGTGATAAGTCTGCATTGTAGTTGTAATCATTGCGGTCATTATTGGAAACCAAGGGCCAAGCAACTAACGGATATACTTGTAACAGATGATTGAACCCAGGCCAGGTCTTTTTAGACACTGGCCTTTTTTGTGCTCGCTATTTACTTCGTGTTTCTCCATGTTAGTTTGAAATAACTAATACGGAATATCGGAAATGCACAGAACCATATTGATCATTAAGCTGGCACAAGAAACTTATGCCAAAGATTCATCTTTAGAGTTTGATAAGGCTGAGCAGCACGCGAATCTAACTCAACGCTACCCGGCCACCTACCCAGCGCCATTTGGTGAGATTGGCTGCGGTCACGGTGCTCTTTCAGATCATGTAAAAAAACATGTTGATAGCATTGCCAGCCAGCTGGCCATGGAGGTTGATGTCTGCCACCAGGTAGACCTCATGCTGATGATCTATTCAAACTCGGAGTCAGAGCTTTCAACCTTCAAAACCAGACTAGCAGAAAGTCTACGTCCATTAAGGTCATGGATTTTAAATCCTGATGAGGTGTTAAATGGATAATCAGGCGCTATTTAATCCGTCAGCCATGATCGCTATGCGTAGCCAACTTGAAGGGCGGCTCATTAATCTTTGCTTCGGCGCCGGAGTCGATTCGACCGCAATGATGGTTGCGCTTAAAGTGGCCGGAATAACACCACAATTGATTTCTTTTGCGGACACTAAAGCTGAGAAGGCCCAAACATATCACCATCTTGATCGCATGCAGGAGGTCATGAAAAGATGGGGATGGCCGGAAATCAGCGTTGTGACGAAAAAGACCTTGGATTCAACAGGCTACAATGAACTATATGGAGAATGCATTAAAAACGAAACGCTACCATCATTGGCGTTTGGCCTTAAAAGTTGTAGTCAGAAATGGAAATCAGGCGTTCAGGACAACTTCATAAAAGGGGTTAACCGTGGCCCGAATAAACAGCCCGCGCATCCGGTATGGATTGAGGCCCAGGAAACACGACAACGAATCGTCAAATTGATCGGGTATGACTGCGGAAAAGCCGACCTCAAGCGTTCTAGCAAAATCATCCAAGATGACCCTCACTTCGATTTTTACTACCCGCTCCAGACATTGGGATGGACTCGCTCTGAGTGTGTAGAAGCAATTTTCACTGTCCTGGGTGAAGATTATGTTCCAGTGAAATCCGCGTGCTTTTTCTGTCCGGCATCCAAAGAATGGGAACTGTACTGGCTGGCGGCCAACGAGCCTGACCTACTTGAACGTGCTTTGATTATGGAAAGAGTTGCCCTGACAGGGAAGCATTCTCGATTTGATGAGCTGGCAACCGGAAAGCAATGGGAAGAAATGGTACGGTCTGGCGACCGCTTTCCGAGCACCACCACGACCGTAGGCCTTGGCCGATCATTTAGCTGGAATCAGTGGGCTGTGCAAAATGGCGTGGTAGATGCAGACTTCAACGTTATTCGCAGTCCTGACATGACACTGCATTTCATGACCAGAGCCAACGAATTACGCTCGGATGATAATGCGTATGACAGTCGCCGGAAAAAAGTAATACCAATAGCCAAGCAAGAGAATGTCTGGGCGTAGCCCGTATTCTGGCCCATTGATTGCTTATCCTAAAATCATCAATAATCAATTCGTCAAAGAATGTGAGTAAGGATAGTAAATGACAGGATATGACTACGATCGGCCTTATGTGAGCCACGATAGCTTTCAAAAATTCAATGCTATTGATCAGGATGTTGCTGCCAAATATGGGCAGACCGTGATTGCCACGCAACTTAGCAACTCAGAATATAACTCTAGGTATGCCAGGTTAGGCAGAAAGAACAACATGAAAAGGCCGCCTGGCGCAGGCAGACATAAATTCATGGGATGGTTGGTTGTTCGAAAATTAGGCACCAGTCGTCAGTATGAGACTTGGATGCCGGAGGATGCCTTCGAAGAGTGTTACGAACTCATACCTAACAAAGAAGCGTAGGTTATTGAATTTAAATGCCATCTTGCTTTTTATGTTCGCACCCTTGATTTAGCGAAATGTTAGGCTAAGCTTAAAGATATAACCAAGGAAAGCTAAATGTCGAACACAAATAACTTGATGAAGCCATATTTTGATTTATTGGCAGAACTCCGGACAAACGGAAAGCAGCTCAAGAATCAGAGAACCGGGGAAATTTGTTATTACAAATCCACTGCCCATTTAGAGTTTGATGGCTCAAAGGGCTTTCTTGCCAATACTCGCAGAAAAATCGGGATTGAAGATAAGGACGATCCTTCAAAATTCAGACTTCGTGGCCCGGTCGGGGAATTACTCGGTTTTTTCCGTGGTTACACCAATGCGGCCGACTTTGAGAAAGTAGGCACTAAAGTCTGGTATGCGAATGCCAATGGTACTGAAGCGTGGCTCAAAAACCCATGGCGCAAAGGGGAAAACGATAATGGATTGATTTATCAATTCAAGGAAGTCATCGACCGTTGTGTGGTCACTGGAGAAGCTGAACGAGACTTTTACATCCAGCAAGGGTATGAAGTTGAGCTACAGGGCCAGGACGGCAGATACTGTATGGCACGTCCTATTCGACAGCTGGACAATCTGCTTAAAACCTTACTTACAAACCCAACTGACCGCCGGATGATCGTAACGGCACTGCATGTGGGCACATTTGACAAGTGCTCACTGCCACCTTGCCACCACACTTATTCATTCACTTGGAATGCTGATAACTCATTGGATATCGAGTGTTCGATGCGATCCTGGGATTGCCATCTCGCATTTAACCTGCAACTGACACACTTGTTCTTGTGTGTTGTGTGCCGGTTGGTAGGGATGACGCCCGGGAAGGTTTGTATCAACGCCACAAATGCTCATCTTTACGGGTCATCACTGGCAGCTGTAGATGAAGTTCTGACCCGTGATGACTTCGAGGCGCCAACGCTCGTTTTGTCTGAAAATATCCAGAGAGTCACCCTGGAAACGTACAAGGGCGCTTTCGACCGGATTGAACCAGATGATATCTGGCTTGAGAATTACCAGAGCCATGCGGCCATAAAAACTGAAATGGTTAAATAGCATGCAAATGCATCTATTTGACCACGTTGCCGAAGCCTTTGCGCAACGTCCGGAATTCCCTTTGGCCACTCATGATTTATATGAGCAAGTCGCCAAAAGAGCAGGTATCAGCCATGCCGATCTTGATGTAAAAGTCAAAATTGGACAGAGTGGGCAAGAACAAAACCTGATTAAGCGCCAGGTGCGGTGGCATCAGCAAACGATGAAGAAACTCGGGCTGATTGAGCGGGTTGAAGGAGAGCGTGGTATCTGGCAGTTAACCGAAGAAGGCAAGGGTAAGCTGACCAAGATTAGGAATAATGTGGCCATGGTGGCCTATTCTACAAAGCTGGGAATCGCTATTTGGGGCAACAACCAAACAGCGTTGAAAAACCTGGATGAGCCAATCATGCTTTGCCTCACATCACCACCATATCCATTACGGAAGCCAAGGGCGTATGGAAATCCTACAGCGCAGGAATATACCGATTTCATTTGCAAATCTTTGGAGCCTATTGTAAAAAACCTTCATCGTGAAGGCAGTTTGGTAATCAATGTGACAAATGATGTGTTCAATGAGGGCCTGCCATCCCGCAATCTGTATCTGGAAAAATTGGTTATCGCCATTAACGAAAGATTTAACTTGGCCTTGATGGATCGATGGGTGTGGCACAATAAATCCAAGCCACCAGGGCCGCTGCAATGGGCTTCGAAAACAAGGCAGCAACTCAATGTTGCCTATGAACCAATTTATTGGTTTGCTGTAGATCCATTGGCTTGTAAATCCAATAATCGCCGCGTTCTTGAACCACACACAGAAACTCATAGAAAATACATTGAGAACGGCGGGTCAAAGAAATTCGCATCAAATAACGATGGCGCCTATATCCTGAAGCCTGGGAGTTATTCAAACATCACTGAAGGTAGAATACCGCGTAATGTATTGGAATACTCTCACACGGATAAAGAAAATAGGGAGCTGCTGAAGATTTTGAGACATCGGAATTGGCCGACTCATGGCGCTATGATGCCTGGAGCTTTGGTACTCAAAATAATCAAGTTCCTAACTGATAAGGACGATCTAGTGGTTGATTTGTTTTCAGGATCTTCCGTGATCCCAAAACAGGCTGAAGATTCTGGTAGGCGATGGCTGTCGACAGAATGTATGCTTGAATATGTGCAAGGCTCAGCAGTGCGATTTGCTGGCAATTCTGATCTGGTTCTTAATGAGCAAATTTTTCACTAAATAAAAATGAAAAGTATCCATAACTCGGTTGAGGTCGTGAAGGAACATTGTGGGCGGTATAACACCGACATTCACGCCGGATGGTCAGCTGGACTGCTGGGAATGGTCAGGGTCGGCAAAAAACTATCTCGGCGGCAGCCATCTGAACATCTTTTCACCGAAGCAAAAAACAACCAGCGCCTGATTGATTGGTGGTACGGCCGTGACAAAGCCATGGAATATAAGGCCAAGCATGTGCGTCAGGAGGTCGGATTCTTTGCCGAAGATAGATCAGGGAAATCGGTAACGGTTTTAAGGAAAGGCTGGACAGTAGATCGCGGCACCGTGGTCAATCGCCTTGCGAAAAAAGGCTGCGTGGGGAATGTCACCGTCAATTACTATGAGAATGACGTCCTGGTTAGAACTGTAGTGTGTGGAATTTAAATGACTGAAGAAGTAAAACTCACCCAAGCCCAAATGAAGATTTTGCGATTGATTGCCGGCGGATTTGAAGCGAACCGAGGGAAGGGCTCGGCGGTCGTGGTGGATAATCGAAAAATATGCAATATAGACACCATTACATCGCTAATTAAAAAAGGCGTACTGGCGCAAACCGAAGGTGGCTGGTCATTGACTCAAGACGGCAGTGCCATTGCGAAGAAACTATTTCCTTGATGGACTAAAGCTGGAAAACAGTCAAAACTGTTTCTGGAGCTGCAAGCACGAATACAATTCGGTCAGGTGTAATCTTATAGTAGCGCCCAGCATACCCATGGTTCATCCAGAATAATTCCTTTTTAGCGCATCTAGCCTTGATTGCCTTTCTGGTTTTTCCTTTGTGTGGGACCAGTTTGGCGATGTAATAAAGCGACTCAATGTCCCTACCTGGAAATCGTTGCTGCGCCTTCTCCAGACAACTCTTTGTCCATACTGGTGAAGGTCCTGCTGAACGCTCTGTCATACTAATGCCCTAATTCTCAAAATCAGAATATCAGGGAAGCCTTAAAAATCAATATCATTGCATTGACCACCGTGATCCACTTCTGGATACGCTGATGATTTGTGGTGCATTCAACAAGAATGTGGCTTGATTAAGCCAATACAATTATCACTATGAATCCTCTTGATTGAGGGCCACCTGGTGATAAATTGGTATTGAAGATTGAGAAAAAAAGATGATTGAGAATCAGGGAACAATACAAAAAATAGGCTTCCACATCGGGTGGGACTATTACGTGTACTCGACCACATTGCCCCCACATGCAAGTGAGTATCAGGACATCGTAAAAGGCTATCAGGAGGCTGCTTCTCGGGCTCATCAACGCAAGAGTGACCGGTACGAAAGAAAATGCCTTCAGCTGCGTTTAAATGCATATACCCGGGGCAAAGCCTTTGATGAGAACATCACGCCGGATTACCTTAAACAGATAGATACGCCAACTTGCCCAATTACCAAAGTAACGCTCACTCATGGAAGTGGCGCCGAAACTGACTGGTCGGTCGACCGGATTCATAACGACTCAGGTTATACAGTTGGCAACTTGGTCATAGTTTCATCCAAAGCTAATAAGGCCAAGGGTTCAATGACTTATGACCAGATACTGTCCATTATTGATACGCTGCGCGTATCTCCAGAGAATGATTACGGACTAAACCTCTTTGAGTGGATCCGCTGGCAGTCAATTTGCGCTAAGGTGATACCGTTTGCTGCCGTCAAGAATAATGCTAAATACCGTAAGAATAGCGTTGAGGATGCTGAGTTTTCGGAAACAGGCTTCGTCTTCACATTCGCACCATGCGTAATTTTTCCACCTAATGGCATTTTCACCTTGTTATCGGACGTTATGCAAATACTGATTGCATACCGCTCTGCGGGCCTGCGTGAGGCAAAACTTGTCCAGCAAGACTTGATGCAGTATTTCGATGCAAAGGGCAGGGCAGATTTGCTGCAGATTATGAAAACAGCGCAGAAGGTGTTTGACAGAACGAGATCTCCCAATATGCTTGATATTTGGTTCAACCAAAATCTCTTCGACAAATTTCAGAACTTCTACATGAAATATTGTCTGGAAAATGAACAGATTCAGGATTTTTTGTTAGTAACGGCCAGAAAACTACCTGCGACCAAAAGCGGTAGCCTACTCAAGAACCTTGATTTCAAAGCCTGGCACGTTGACACTAAGGGTTACAATTCCCGGAATTCAGCGAATGGGTGACGAAAACATCTACTTGCCGCCCCCCGTTCCCGGCCAGCCAACTGAGCCGGAGGGTGAATACGTTAAAAAAATTCCTCGGCCTCTGACTAAGAGTGAAATGGAGCGTGCAAGGGAGCAAAAACGTTTAGTGCACCAGCTGGCGCCGGAGTTGATACCGATCATAAGTGAAATGACTAATCTTGGCTTAATCGACGGCTGGAGGTCTGTAACGGTAACGCCGATTGAGGAAGAATAAGGCTTGCAGAGTATATATGGTTAATACTGTATATACCGCATATATTTTCAGGTGTTCTTAATTGAAACACCATTTTGGACCGTCTCGGTCACTTTGATATTTTTCCCAATTCGCCTATCTCTGATGTCGGGATCACCCTGATTGATGTAGGCAAAGCTCAGAAACATCAAAATCATAATGATGCAGAATACTATTTTGGATTCGTTTGCCTGATCCTCGCTCCTGGTTGTTTCCTTACTCACCGCATTTCCAATTACGACGATCATCATTATCAGAAACACGTAGGCCAGGTAGCCAAATATTGCCGCCAGTGAATGAAGGTGCCATGAGACACCTTTACCGAGACTGAATGAGACATCGTTATCAATCAGCTCGTACGTGAAAACAGGAAGCCCTACAAACAAGAAAAAGTATATCCCCGCCTTGATCCTCAATCGATCAAAGTGACTCACAGCAGGTTTTGAGACTTCTTGCTTTTCTTCCATGATGCCAATTAAAGACTGTATGAATGTCATGTTAGCAAATCAACAAAATGAAAGTGTTGTTGAATGCCTTAATAAACAGGCACCTATGCAATTTAAGCAGCTTTTTTTGCATTCATAAGTTGGATATAGCGTTGAATGATTGCTGTTGGCTCCAGATAATCAGCTTTGATCCCTACGGTCTCAGAAACTGTGTGCCTCACAGAAGCAATCAACATGGCCTCACTGTTTGTCGGAATAGCTTCTGGCCATCCTTTTTTATACATCAAATGCGCTGGCAACAAAGCTTCAGCTTCCTGCCGGATAGCAGCACGCCGCTTAGCTTCTTGAAGACCATGCACCTGTTCGAGGGAAAGTAAATGTGGCGCTACATCTCCAAGCCACCGGTTGCCCTGGAATGCAAAGGTTGATTGAATTTCCAAATCGACCATTCTGCGATAAATAGCAGCATTATCAGGACAAGTGGCTGATGCAATCAGATCTCCGATTGAGCCCATGATGCAGAAAGTACAGGAAACTCTACTGGTGCCGTAGGTCGTATAAGCCTCATGAAGCGGCTCGTTCTCCAATTCGAGATACCGATATACTGCTGGCGTCGACCAGGTAATAATCGGATTCCAGTTGATGCCGTAACACTTCCTGGCCGATAGCTTGGGTTGTGGCGAAGAAATTGGCATACGTGCACGTGCAGAACTTTCAGCATGGCGTACACCAGTGACAGAAAGAATTTTATGGCCGGGGTAACGCTTGGTTAATTCGGCACAGATCGTAGCTGTCTTGGTCTCACTAGTGCAGAAACGTAGCGCTGGCGTACTCCACGGCAGGATTAATTTGACACACTCTAAGCTCTCATAACGTGCCAGATTATTCTTCCACCGCGTCTCCCAACGCTCCATCAAACCTCCTGCAGCACGTTTCACAACAATCAGCTCGATCCCCAGCCTTTCACATAGCCGCTCACAAACTGGCAAACTCTCAACCCATTCCACCGACCCTAAATCGGCGTGGATAGCAACACGCGGGCCGGTATGTCCAATTTCATCAAGATACTGAATTAATCGAATAGCAGCAGCTTGAGAGTCCTTGCCGCCAGACACCCCGATTGCCACTACTGCGTTTTCTTGCAGCATGGCATCCACTTCGGCATTTGTTGAGACCTCATAGTTATCCGTATTGAATAAATCAGCATTGGCGTGCCGTGGCATAAACACAATGGGGTGATTCATGAAAGTATCCCTTAAATAAATTCATCGTATCAGCGAATGTCAGTTATTCAAGAGCGCCAGCTGGCATGCTCTGGCAGAGTAATGATGAGGTAATGCGGGTCGAATATGATTAAGTTGGGGTATTGAAATCCGAAAATCGGGTGATAGATTGAATTTGAAGATACGGAGAATTCAATGCTTTTGATACCCACGATTTCAGTGTTTGACCAGTTGGCACATTGTTATGCCAAATCAATGCAATTTCTGAATGATGTTGAAAAACTCATGCAGTCTGGCATGTCCAAAAAAGATGCTGAAAGTGCGGCAGCCGCTGATTATTTGATTTCCGTTCGCAAAAGCTTTGAATTGAATGACGGTAAGAGTGTGGAATACAAACTGACAATCGAGCAAGAAAGACTCGCGCAGGAAGCAGTCATTCCAAGTGTGGTGGAAGGGGGCGTGACATGCTAGAAAATGAGATCAATGGGCATGAGTCCAATACCGAGCCAGTCATTAAGGGAAAATGGCGCTACGAAGCAAATGAAATTATTTGCGGTCCATTACGGATAAGGATTGCCGAATGCGAGGGGCTGAGTCCAACCAAATGCAAACGCATTCTGTCTTGGATCTGCAAAACCATGAATGAAGCAGCTGGGCCATACGCTGTTGATACTCCGTTACCAGGTAACCTAGCGCATCAGGCAGTACAGGTCGTAGAACGGCGTATTGCAAAAGGCCGAATCCTAAAAGAAATAGGACATACGAGAATTCATCGAATAATGTAGTTTGATGATGGTACAGCCGGGGAAAGCCCCGGCTTTTTCTATTCTGAATATCCCCACGAAAATGCGTGTTTATGACGACGCATTCCATATCAAACTTGCATACACTCTAAGTCACTTAAAGACACCAAGCGAGTGCAATAAAGATAGTGAGATATAGCCGCCGCCAGCTCTTGATTTCCAGATTTTGTGTTTTAGATTTAATTCAAGACACAAGGAAACATCATGCATTCAGAAGACAACTGGCAATTTTATCCAACCCCTTTAAGCCTTGCCACGAAAGCTTGGAAAAAGTTTAAAAACAACACAATTACTAAAGTGCTTGAGCCATCGGCAGGCAATGGGGCTTTACTTGAAAGCGAGTACAGAGGGCTTCGCTACAGAATGGATAATGTAGATGTCGTTGAAATCGATATGTCCAAGCACCCCTTGTTGCGTGAAAAGGGATTTAATGTGATTGGTCTGGATTTTATGAAGTTTGAAGGTGGCTCTTATTACTCACATATCATCATGAATCCACCGTTCGCCCAGGGTGCCCAACACGTGCTGCGTGCATGGGAAATCCTCTTTGATGGCGAGATTGTTGCTATCCTTAACAAGGAAACCATCACCAACCCTCACACCAAAGAACGTCGCATGCTGGTAGACCTCATTGAAAGACATGGTGAGGTTGAATTCATGACAGAAGCATTCATGTCCGAAGACACATTGCGTAAAACCAATGTAGAAATCGCAATGGTCTATCTGCGCAAGCAAAGTCTTTTCATGGAAGACCTGGCCGGAGACATTCTGGAGGGCTTGCGTAGTGAGCAAGAGCAGGATCATGGGCTTGGATATGAACAAGAAAACCAGCTGGCTTTGAAAAATTCCACCATTGAAAATTTGGTGATCGCTTTTAAGGCCGCCACGATTGCAAACAGACAGCAGGTCTTTGCCATGGCCAGAGCTGCATACTATCGCAACATTCTGGGCAGCACGATGGAGCGCATGCACTCTAACTTCAGCACCGAAGAAACTACGATTAAATGGGTTACCCAGACCATCAATGAAATGTACCTCGATCTCAAGAACAGGGCCTGGGCAAATGTATTGCGCTCATCAGACGTTCTGTCAAAACTTTCATCATCCGCTCAAAAAACAGTAGAAAAAGAATTTGAGAACATCAAGAAACTCGAATTTAGTAAGGCCAATATCTATGGTTTCTTGTTGGGCATTTTGGAAAAACAGGGCGATATCCAGAATGAAATGATCTTGAATTGCTTTGAATCGATCACCCGCTACCACTCGCAAAATACGGTCTACTACCTTGGCTGGCTATCTAACAACAAGCACCGTACTGCAGGCATGCGGATCAAAATGAGTCGAATTGTTTTGCCTTATTTCAGGATAGGCTTCTCAGGCCAACTGGAGTGGGAAGCCATGCAGAAACTCCGGGACTACGACAAGACTTTTGAACTCTTAAACGGACAAGTGGTTGGGCCTGTAGAACAAGGCAAGCCTCTTGTTGAGGGCGGCCTAGAAGATGTGTTTCAAAATCAAATTGACGCGTTAAGAAGTGGTGAACGCGTTTCTTCTAAATATTTCGACGTGCGTTATTACCCGGGACGCGCAACCATGCACCTGTTCCCGACCGATAAAAAACTAATTGAGAGATTTAATATCCGCGTTGGACGATTGAAAGCCTGGTTGCCTGAGTTTGGCTCGGGCAATGATGAGTTCATGGCCCACTACGAAGATGCTGAAAAATTCGACAAAGAAATTCAGACAGAACTGAAAAACAGAAAAGACCAGTGGCGCTTTGGGAATGTCACGTACTACCTGGACTCCAAGGATGAACATGACCGTAAGCGTGCCAATGACTACATCACCGGTGCCGTAAGCGTCGTGCTAGAGCGTCGTGGCTACAACATCCACAACATGCTGACTGAAAACAAACCACTCCAGCTGACCGCATAATGAAAATTCTATACCTGACATTAACGAAAGAGTGGTTTGACTTGATTGTTTCCGGAGTCAAAACCGTTGAATACCGTGAAATTAAGCCTTATTGGGCCAAGCGGCTACTCAACAAAGATGGAACTCCAAAGCATTTTGACGCTGTTCATTTCCGAAATGGATATGGCCGTAGTAATCCCAATGCGCTTTTAGAGTATCAAGGCCTTGGTGTGGGCCGGGGAAGAGTAGAGTGGGGTGCTCCACCTGACAAAGATGTGTTTAATTTGAACCTCGGCGAAGTCTTAAATGTTGATTATGGAAAGGGTAATGCAAATGGAATCACCAAGCATCACAGTGTCGCAAGAGGAAATCAGTAATGTGCAGCTCGCAATTCAACCAGATGCCCTGATCGAAGAGATTAATAAGCTCGAATCAACATATGCCGCAGATGAGTTTGATCATGGTTATCGGTCTGCAGTGGTAGACATCATGGGCATCATATCAAGACTGTCAGCCAGTCAGAAATAAGTAAAAAAAAGAGGTAAGCTGTAATGATTGCATTAGGTACCAAATTAATTTGCAGGGAGTTTGGCCACGAAGTGATTGTGACCAATATGGACAACGAATTCATAGACTACGTAGGCGATAACTCGGAAGGGAGCGTGCGTAGTGAGAACCTTGAGGATTTTTACCTTGTGGGCGACGAAAAGAGTTCTGACGGCACAAGTGGTCAATAAAGTCATTTTAACGCGCTACGCGCCCATTACGTGCCCGTAGAAACTGCATAATCAGTCGCAATTTGTTACTATTTTGCGAGTCGAGTGAAATTCAAATCATGAGTAAAAATCTTAGAAAGCGTAGCAAGGCATACAAGCCCAAGCAGCTGAGTTCAAACGCGCATTTTAAAGCCTTGGTTATGGCACGACCGTTGAGTGAAACTGTAAAAGCAAAATTTCTGAGCGATGTGGACGTCTCAATACTTGCTATGTCCAGGGGCGTTACGAACATTGACCACTTTCATAAGCTCGCCACCATGGTAGAAATATGCGCCATCATGGTAAAAGGGGTGTTCCATGAGAAAAGCTATGAGCCATTTATAATTGAAGCCAAAAACGGACTATACAGGTCGAAACAGCGTTATGAAAAGTGTGGCGCATTTGGCTTGGATGGCCTGGGCCTGAAGGCATTGAAAGACACAATATCCATATTCAGCGATGTGCTAGACAATATCACCGGTAATGATCTGGCCAATGCCATCGATATCATCAACAAAAATATTCAGGAAAAAAATTTCTACACCCCGGAAATGATGGCAGCTTGATTTTGGGTATCATTGCCTAAACACAAAAATAAGGCATGTAATGATTTATACCGTAACCTCCATTCAACAATTGTTTCAGTCAATCACTGACAAGGCCGTTAATCTCATTAAAAATGAGCAATCAATGGTGATACAAGTCCAAGGTGAAATAGGGACAATAGACGAAACCATCAAATACCCGATACTCTACAGTGTGACTCTCAATGAGGGTAAGGAACAGATCCTGATGGATATTCCTAAAAGCCTGATTAAAGAGCGAGAAATATCGTCAGGTCAATTCGTTAAGGTCACCGGCGTCGTGAAATCTGAAATTAATACCAACACCAGGAACAAGTTGGTTTTAAAAATACAAGTTTCTGACTTAGAGGCAGCCGAATCATTATCGCAGAGCAATAAATATAAAGAAAACCTAGACAGAGTACAAACTATCCTTCGGTTGAAAACAGGCGCTCGCCCATTTCCACTGAAAGATAATGTAACGATCACGATCATCACGGCTAAGAATGCAAAGACAGAAGATGACTTGGTTGGCGGCTTAAAACCTATTCGTGATTATTTTCAGATCAGCACAAAATACGTCAACATCCTTGATAAATTCGAGCTGGCCAAAGAAATCACTCAGGCAAAATCAGACATCCTGGCAGTTATCCGCGGTGGGGGCGGTGAAAGCGAATTTAAAATATTCAATGAACCAGAGGTGTTAGAAGCCCTGGTGAAATTCCAAGGTTATAGGATGATAGGTATTGGACACACTACAGACAATGCATTAGCGGATATCATTGCTGATTTTTCGGCACCAACACCCGCCAATTTAGGCGTAGAAATCAAGGAAAAATATATTGATTACTTGAGAATGTTGGCCAAGATCAAGGCTCAAGATGCTGAGATCAAAACTCAAGATGCTGAGATCAAGCGCCTTACAAAAGAAATTGAGGAAAACGAACGACTTAAAGCTACTGAACCAATTACGGCGCCAGTCAGGGAAGAAACCCAAAAAATCAATGACGATAAGGTTAAGCAGCGCATAATCTTTTTCATACTGGTGTCAGCGCTAGCAGTTCTTGCACACATCGCATACAAGAGCATTTTTTAGGCAATGATTTAAAGTTATTAAAATTCAGTGTCTTAAATAGACTATCAACGTCAATCCACTGCTTTATCCACAGAATTTGTGGAAACAAAAAAAGGTGCCCGAAGGCACCTTTTTGTTTTTAGAAGAATGACATTTGATTCAAGTCAGTCGCGCCTTGTACTTTTTGCACAGGAGCAGCTTCCGTATTAGCAAATTGCCATTCCACGCTCAAATCGTCTAAGTCTAGCAAGGCATAAACGTAATAAGCATCGGTCCTGAAGTTTTCAAACTCGGAAAGCTTGATAGTCAGTGTTTTTTCATCGTCAGCAATGAGTCCACCATCCTTATTTACCTCACTCAGATAAGATTGAAGACAACCCTTAATCTGTTCGGGTAGGTGAACTACAACCGCTGTATTTTCATCAAGTTCTGTGGCGTTACAAATGGCATCTTTTAGAATTTTCATCAAAGATTTGGCAGCCCCCGGGCGGTGAAGCTCGGCAGTTAAAACCACCTCATGAATGAATGTTTGATCAATGCGGTATGTACCATAACGACCGTATGCCTTGAAGGGACCATCACCGAACTTAACCAGCATCCCTTCACATGGCAAGCGATATGCCTGCACTGTTGGGGGAATAAAGGTCTTGTCTGAGATTGGCAACTCCAAAGGCACATGCATAGAACCTAAATCGTAGTGATTAAAGAGTCTATAAGCTGAAAAAACGCCTTCACGTACTTTGAATAAAGCACTAATGACCTCGGCCTCTGTATCAAACGAGAGAGTGACATTACTGTTGTCTTCAAGTAGCGGCTTAATCAAATCAGCTCGATTCAACTGCTCACACAGTTTTTTCGTTTCTTCAATCACCTTTGGCTCGTCTTCACTTCTCCAGCACTTGTTATCGCGCTTGAAGTTGACCGAGATTGTTCTGCCCTCGGTTAGGATCCTGACCGGATTGGCCAATTCCTTTTGCCAGGCAGCAATATAATTTTCAGGTTTAATAGAACGCCGTCCCTCACCCTGCAGACTACCACCAACGCATGCGCTAGCTGAATAAATGATAGCTTTCATTGCATCAGAGTAGTTGCCGATTGCGAAACAAGACCATTTCGCAATTGAAGGGGAGAGATTACTTTCGCGAGTTTTTTCAAACAGCGCGTAGATGGGCTCTCCATTGGGTAAAAAGAAAACGCCTGCTTGTTTGCCTGAAGTGTATGTAGTTGACATTTGGACTCTCCTAAATAAAAAGGCGAGTCCCCGACATGGGAACCCGCCGGGTGGATTTAAAAATAGTGGTTATTGCTTCAATGATTGCTCAAATGCAGCGATCCCCATTTCTTCTGCGATCTCAATGTTACGATTCTCGCAAATAATTTCTTGGTCGACGTATGATTCAGCGTAACTGCCACTGGTATAAATAACGATTTCATAGCGCTCTTTCGTT
Organism: Methylophilus sp. QUAN; assembly: GCF_015354445.1. Taxonomy (GTDB): domain Bacteria; phylum Pseudomonadota; class Gammaproteobacteria; order Burkholderiales; family Methylophilaceae; genus Methylophilus. The sequence continues at coordinate 1,631,676 of NZ_JADKYT010000001.1, read as the reverse complement.
TCGAATGCCAGTTCAGTCACGATATAACCGTAGGGTTCCTCTTCAGGAAACCCATTTATTATTACCGCGGATCCGTCATCACGAACGATGTAGCTCCAAACATATTTTCCGAACAACGTTCTGACGTAATCGCCTTGCTTACCTTTGGCCTCGAATAAGATTCCATCGTGATCCGCATGTAAGTCAAAATGATTTTTCACAGGCATGAATTTCACAACCCAATGTTGAAATGACATAGGAAGTGATAATTCAGTGATTGGTTTCTCACCGCGATACTCTGCAGCTGCAACCTCCAGTTCGTCATCAGTAAAATAATCGTAAGCCTTTGCTGCATCTGAAACCAAACGGGTCCATGCAGAATGACTGTTTTGATTTGGGTCTTGCTGAATAATTGGTAAAGGCATGATTGCTCCTAATGTAAAAAACGGAGCAATCCCGGCTGGGGAATGCCCCGCACGGGTTTAAAAAGATTCCACGAAGGTGGATGCTTGAAAGCTTCTGGATTCGTGAATAATCACGATAATGCACGAATGCACTGTATGGCTATCATATTTCTATTCAGAAAGTGTGTCAAATATGGCATGCCTGGGCTTTACATCGCGAAACTCTGCTGTAAATTCGATATATGAACAGTAAATGAAAGGAAATTTTATGCGTTCACAAATGGAAATTGAAAAACAGGTAGAGAGCTTGAATGCGATCAAACCAGACTTGCCAGAATTCACCCTCATGGGAGAACCCTATGCAGGGGTCGTCGACGCAATGGTTGAGGTTCTGACCGGGAATATCAGTGAGGATGAAATCCCGGAGCGATATCTTAAACGGGAGTTGCATGCCCCGGACATGACAATGAATGGCGCATTATCTGCCCGTGATTGGCTTGATGACAATTACGATGGTAACCTGGTAGATGAGTTTAAGGATGTGCTCCAACGAGTCCATAGTTGAATTTGAAGCCAATACCTCGTTTATTTAACCATGCCAAATCAAGAGCACTGATGCATTATCGGCCCATGAAATCAATTACAAACAAAATTAAAGCAGTTGCTCATGAAGTCCTGAAAAGACACCTGAGCAAAAAACTAATCGGACAGGTGGGTGTTGTCACCCAGAGAGTACAGCCTGGCGTTATTGGAGAGATGCGGTTGACGAAAGCAATCGCCGGAAAGGACCGGTGGGTGATTGAGTCTCAGCAGCAATCTCGTATGGGCCGATTGGTTAAAGTAATTGAAGTGCGCGGTAGCACACTAGTTGTGGAAAGATTTAATGGTTAATAGTCAGGCAAGAGCGCTTCTCAGCATAAAAATAGTGGATGGAGCAAATCAGTATCCAGATAGAGTCATTGATGAACTGGGCTCACTGGCGGCCATGCTACAAAATATTCGTAAGGTCTACCTGGTCACAACAAAAAGTGATGCTGGAGATGAAGTCCCATTGTTGATGTTGGAGGCGATAGGGGAGTCAGAGCGTCGTATTGATGATGACGCATTTGTTCTCGATTGCGCGATGAATGTTCTATTCAGAGATGAGGCTTACGAAGTGCAATTGTTACCACAAGGACCATGGTGGGAGCAGGTAAAACCAATTGCTCAAGTCGTACGGGATCTCAATAGTTGACGCTATGTAAAAAGCAGATTATAGTTCTTATGCACTTTGCATAGCTTATATTTAAGCATTTCAACACACCCATGCGGGACTAGATCCCGCACTGCGGATCCTGGTTCTTGCAATTCATTGGAGGAACTATGGAAACAATCTTAGCAATTTCTACCGATTGGCAATCAGACAACCTCGCAAATGACCGCAAGGCTAATCTGGTACAAAAGCTGGTAGAACTGACAAACGACAACACCTTCACAACGCTTTTAACTGCGAACATGCCTGATCAGATGTTTCTGAGCCTGGCATCCAAGCTTCTGTGTGCCTACGGGTACATTGTCGACATCACTGAGCGGCTGTTTACGGTAAAAAAAGTCACCTCAACATCGCAACATCGTGCGGATGGAGTCTCATATCAATGGGATCCAAGCATTGATGAAACCGAAGAGGCTTGGCTTATGCAAAATCAAGACGACTAAAACTGGCGGCCACCCTGTCAGTCACCCGGAGATAAACCCTCCGGGGTGGTTCTCCATCTAATCAATTGGAGGAATCATGAGAGTCAAAGACGTTGTTCGTTACAAAATATCCAAAGTCATCCCTCGGTCGCGGCTGAATAATAGTCAAGTAATGTCCTTGCACAGCTTTGAGAGGTTTGAGATGGAGCATGGCATTAGAAAACTGCCTTGTGCAGCCCCTTATTCTCCTGGAGACACGTTAATTCGCATTAAAGGTGCAATTTTCTGGTCCTTATGGAAAGAGGGGATAGTCAGAATAGATCTGTACAAAATGGCTAAGGAGATTTTGCTTGAACACAATCTCTATGCTGGCAATATAGATTTTGATGATTTGTTGTTTCCTTAAGCCAAGGCTCACTCTAGCGAGTGGGCTTTCCAGTTCGGAATGGAACCGGAAAGCTTTTTGCCGCTGGCAAATTAGCGTACTTGTACGCATCGAAGTAGTCCGTTGGACAACACCGAAAGGTGATTTTAAACCCGTGGGGATTTTGCGATCCCTCCGGGACGCATATCTTCACTTTAGTCTGGAGAACGATATGCAAGTAAAAATCAAAGACCTTACAGGTAGAAACCTTTCCTGGGCGGTCAATGAAGTCAGATTTGCCGAAATGAAAATTGATGGCAAACATGTAAAAGACTGGGTTCTGAACGATCATAAGAACGGGCATGTTGGCCGTGATTTAACTGATTGTGCAGAAACATTCGTAGAGCTCATCTCTGAGAAAAAAATCGGTGTAGAGCCAATACGAGGTTCAAGTGATGGCTCATGGATTGCTAAAAAAATGTCTATTTCTGTTATAGGAAAGACTCCCATTGAAGCGGTCTTGCGAGTAAGTATCATGAACCATTATCGCCTTAACGACTCAGACCAGACAGTGTTTGTGCCTGATGAAGTTAACGCATTAGCCTTAATCTAAAACATTCAACCAACCCATGGGGGATCTATTCCCCGTCATGGGTAATGGAGACCTCCATATTTTTCCCATAGGAGAACAATATGGAAAATAACAATATGATTTCAATTCAAGTTAACGAAAAAAATCTGATCAAGAACATTGGTCAAACATTCAGTGGTTCATCAACCGTCATCTCCGAGTTAATGCAAAATGCACGAAGAGCAAAAGCTACCGAGGTGCGCTTTTATACCGAAGCTGAGTCCGAAGATCTTGTGGTCATCGACAATGGTGAAGGTGTGAAAGACTTCAGTAAGCTGCTACATGTGGCTGATTCTGGATGGGATGAAGCAACCAAGAAAGAAGATAAGCCTTTCGGTATGGGTTTTTTATCATGCCTGTTTGCGGCCGAGATCGTCATTGTCGAAAGCAACGGGCAAAGGACTATCATTGATACTCAAAAAGCAATCAACCAAGAAGCCGTATTGGTTGAAAGCACTGGCAATACAACACCTGGTACAAAGATTACGCTCAAAAACTTCAAGTCGCCGGAAGGCATTGAAAAGTTGCTGGGTAAACATCTGAGTATCTTGGCTGCTGGATTCCCGATTGGTGTGTACTGGAATGAGTTGGAAATTAAACGCCAATTCGCCGTAAACGTATTGGAAAACCTCCATGAAGTTGATGGCGTGCTTGTGTCACTCGGGGCAGATTTCTTTTCGAATCTGCACTTCAAGTCGTATTCGGCGCACACAATATTTGCATACCTCCAAGGCTTGCCAATTTACTGCAGTAACGATTTTGGTAAGAAAATCCCGTCAACAAATGATGTAGTTCTCCATTTGCTGAGCGATGAGTTCATACCGCGGATGCCGGATCGGGACAAACTGTTTGATGAAGCTCTGCACGAAAAGACGTTTAAGAAAATCATCAACGGTGTTGTTCGAAATGAGTTGTTGAAGTTAAAGGCCAGTGTTTCACCTGAAGAAATGATGAAGTATTGGTACTTGGCCAAAACATATAAGTGCAATGACATTTTCAACGATATACCAATGTTACCAGCACAAGTTTTATCTATTCCATTTGCGACACCGATTCAGTTGCAGGACTTTCATGGCAATGAAAGAAACTTGGAAGAGTGTTCACGGAATATCACCCGGGCTGAGATTGAGTCAGGTGAGGTAAAGTTGGTTGGCTATGAAAATTTCGATTGTGATGAGCATACCGGCGCCCCTTGGGTGTTAGGGAATGCACTAGGTTGGTTAAACGTGTCTGAGGCCCTGCATTCTGGCCACTGGGCAAACAAATACATCAGCCTCTTTAATCATCATCACGATCCAGATTCAGATGCCAGTGAGTTGAAGGTGATAATTGAGCCAGCAGGGGCAATTATTGCTATTGAAGAAATGAAATCCGGTTGGGTTCATAATGTCTCAAAAATCGTCGTGTGTGATCACTATATTGTGAAAACGACCGATGGCCTGTATTCAGCAGAAATCAGCGACTCTGCCACTAGTGGCTATGTCAATGATGAACTTTGCTTGGTGGTGCCAAAGGGTGATGTTTACCCTGGCTACATCATTGAGCAAATTGCTGATTTTCAAGGTGAGCATGATTTTTATGAATCAGACCGCGATGAAGAGGAAAGTCATCTGAACACGCTTGTTACTGCCTTGCGCGGTGGCAAGCCGGAAGATACTTTGCGACAAGTTGTGCTTGATGGTTGCATTTCAAAATATCCTACGTTGCATGGCAAAACATTTGTCATCAGCATTTCGGAGACTGGCGAAATCAGCTTGATAGCTCAAGAACTGGGTAACTAATCGTTAACCAGTAATCCCACGGGGGGTGTTTGAACCTCCCGGTGGGGGTTCATGCATTCCCCTTTTTTAATTAATAAGGAGAATTTTATGAACCTGAAAAAGAAAAAAATCTTTATGCGAAGGTTGGAGTTGTTTATGAATACAATCGCTGCCGGCTGCTTCTCTGCATCTGCTGCATTGCTTTATAGAGACTCGAAGATTGACTACACTTACATCGGATTATCTGTGTATTTGTTGTTCGTCGCTATCATCGTGTACTGGTTGACCACCTACTTTTTAATCGACCAAAGTGATGCGGTTGCAGACTCTGAGTCTGATAGTGGTTGAAAAAGTTAATTCTTTGGACTACTATTATTTTTAGATAAAGGAGTTTTGTTATGTTGAATGTTGCAATTTACTTAGCCACGATTGGTACCATAGCTGCAATAGCACTAGGTATCTTTGTGTACGTATCGCATCAAAACAAACCGCATTACAATTAACTGGTAGGAAAAACAAAAGGGACCGTGTAAAAACGGTCCCTTTTTTGTTTTATATGTCTAGAGTTTATGAAATTGCTGAATCTGTTGTCCCTGATGCCGCATGTTGGCTCTTTTCCGGCTTGTTGTGGGCAGCCCTGCCTTCATATGTTAGGTAGCCAACAAAAATCCAAACAACAAAAATAAATAATCCGTTAGTCAATTCAGCTTTTTCTGAGGCGTGGCTAATGACGCTTCCGTTGCTGAGGAAGTCAAAATAACTTCCAATGGAAATAACTAAGGGAAATAACAACATCCATAAAACAAATGGCAGATTTTTCATACTTAAGTCCTTATAACGCTAAGTATTCAAGGGATAGATTCTTATTGTCTTTGTCTGAAAACAGTAATAGCTAAGAGAACCAATAATATAGCTCCAAGCCACACCCCCATCCAAAGGCACTGTTCAGTTCTCCCAGACAGCAGGAGCAGTAAAATGATAGTGACCGCACTTAATGCGAATGCACCAACATCCTTCCACCTTGGGAAGACCTCTTTAGTCTTAATCTTCATATCATTGATATTGTGACGACCATAAAAAAACCTCTCAGCAGTGTATTCGCAAGCAAATCACCGAGAGAGGCCGTGTTGGTTTGATTATACATTACGAATGCGTTTCTGAATTGAACAAACTGTAGAGCAGCATGCCAAATCCAGCAATCAACCCTGCCCAGTACATGGGTGTACCAAAAATAGACACAGCACTGGAAAAGTGTTCAGTTTCGATTGCCGGTTGCTTTAATGCATAAGTCGAGTACAACACCAAAACAATGCCACCGATGAACTGTACCGGATGAAACCGAGCTGCGAATAAAATGCGTTTAATCATATATGCTCCATGTCAAAATGGGGCGCTTGGCCCCATTCGGTCATTAATTACAGAACAGCCTCTTTCAGAGGTTTACCAGCTGAAAACTTCGGCTTGCGCTTGGCCGGAACATCAATAGTTTCGCCGCTACGTGGGTTACGTGAAGTACGCGCTGCGCTCATCGGTGCTTCAAATGTGCCGAAGCCAATCAACTGAACTTTTTCGCCTTTTTTCATTTGCTCTGTCACGGTCTCAGTGAAGGCGCTTAATACACGTTCGGCGTCAGCCTTAGTAACGCCGGATTTCTCTGCCAATGCTGAAACCAATTCTGTTTTGTTCATATTTTCTCCTAATTAAGTGTGTCGCAAACTGAAATTTATCAGTAGCTAAAACCAATATAACACTGACTTCCAATAAATAAAGGGGTGTAAACCCAATATTAAAGCCATTCCTGCTTATTTTTTCACGGAAACCTCCATGTCTTTGAAGCCTACCATTCTGGTTGAGAAAGATTTGCGCTCGATCATGTGAGCTGTAATCATTTTTAGATTAACCTCGCACAAATATGGGATTCCATTGCTTGTACAAGCCATCAAGCCTGCCGTGGCGCACTGGATGTTTCCCTTTTCAGATACCCACACCTCAAATATGCCAAACACGTTCGCACCAGGCTTGACCGATTCAACGAGTTGGAAGCCAGACACATTGCTGAACGCATTAAACTCATCGTCGCGCATCCACAGCGATTCCTTGATGTCGCGCAGAGAAATCTTGCGTGAGTAGCGGGAGGCCGTCACTGATTCAATCCGAGCAATTAGAATAGGGTTGCGTTGGTATTTCTGGACCATGGCCTTTATTCTGTCAGCCAGGTTAGATTCTCTGGTCTTGGCGCTAGAGATGTCCGGTATCACAATCAAGTCTGCAAGGTTTTGCTCTGTCCATCGGATCTTGGCTGCAGCCAGCGTTAAATTCAGTTTGTGCTTAGTCAGATAGTAGTCAGCATGGTAATGAGGGGCCCACTGGCCAAAACCTGCTTCTAACCAAAGGTGATGCAATAGAAACTGCAAGTCTTCATTGTCACTTGCTTCAAGTTGCAGTCTTGATCTGACGCCATCTATAGTGCGAACAATTTTATTGGTGGCGTTCGGTGGTAGGCCATAGCCATCGTATTCTCGGACAGAAGGGCAGTCAGGGTGATGTAGGGGGCCGGTGCCTTTTTGCTTGGTCAGCGTAAAGCCAGTATCGATCTTGCGCACGAACATCCGTTGGGGCGTTCCAGTGCACAAGCAGAACACCTCTGCCTTGCTATCTCGGGCCAAAGCAAGGATGCGTTGCCCGGTCGGATTGTCACGGTCGACAAGATGGCTACGAAGGTGTTGATGCGTTCCAATGCGGATTTTGCTGTCCATAATGGCATCCAATCATTAAATGATTGAATCATAGACAAAAAAATACCCCAAGCCATTTGTAAATAACTTGGGGTTATTGGCTATATCTAACTATGCTGCCCGGCGTTGAATATCCAAATCAAAAGGCGGGAGGCCTTTAATCAGCATTTTCCCATAATTGGTGTTGGTCAGACGGGTATCAAATACAATCACTTCGCCATAATCAGATTCTGTCCGGATCAAGCGGCCAACTGATTGAGAAAGTTTAATCCCTGCAGAAGGTACAGTAACCTCTGCAAAGGCATTTCTGCCGATAGACTCAAGCCATTCTGCCTCAGCAGCTTCAATCGGGTTTGTGGGCACGCTAAATGGCAATTTGGCAATGATCACCTTGGAGCAATACCTGCCTGGCAAATCCACGCCCTCAGAAAGCCCGGCCAGACCAAACAAAATGGACAGGCGGCCCGCGTCCACACGTTGCTTATGCTGGCGAATCAACTCATCTTTTGTCATTTGCCCTTGTAAAAGGATGTGCTTTCTTAAGCGCGGCGCAATGCTGGCATACACATCATCCATCTGCTTGCGTGAAGCAAATAACACAAGGCAGCCATCGGTAAAGTTTTCTGGAATGTACGCTGGCAATAACTCCAGGACTTCACGCGTATGTTCTCGCACGTTCTTTGGATCTGAGCGCATGGATGGCACGATCAATTTCCCTTGTTTCTTGAAATCAAACGGCGACTCCAGTTGCAACGATTCAACCTTGTCCTGAATGAAGCCTAAACCAGATTTATGATTGAATAAGTTGAATTTGCCCAGTGTAGTCAAAGTGGCAGAAGTCAGTAACACTGCGTGAGCTTTATCGAAAAACTGGTTCTTGAGCATGGATGCAGACGATACTGGCGACGCGCAAACGAAGTAATCGCCATTGCCTGAATGCTTCACCCATTTTGCGATAGGTGGCGCCTTTTCTGGTGTGTCGGACAACATCAGCGTCCAAACGTCATTGATGCTTTCCAACCGTACCGTGAGTTGTGAAATATCATTCACATAGCGGTCGAGCATTTCCGGTGCAAATCGTCCTTCCTCTTTGGCCTCCATCAAGGCTTCATTCACCTTAACCATAGCCCCAAACATGAAGCTGGCTGATGACGTGATATTTGCACCAAGGGTGTAAAACGCCTCTGGCACGTCGCCAAATGGAAAGCGCAACACGTCACGCTCTTCAGTCCAGGTCACCTGATTCAACACAACATTCAGTTCATTCATGCTGGTTATCAGTAGCCGTGCGTAATCTACAATCATCCGGCGTTCATTATCGTCCACGTGGATCGGGAATGTGCCGCCAAAGAACTCAATCATGCGCTCGGCAATTGAGATGCTGTTTTTCAATGAGTGGAACGCTGAGAACTTCTGAACGGCCTTCTCGGGGAAGTGATGCGCCTCATCTATGCAATAAATCGTTTCTTCAGGGGGGGGAAGAATTATGCCGCCACCAAGGGAGATATCGGCAAGTAACAAATCATGATTCGTCACGATCACGTCCGCAGTTTCCATCTCACTACGCGCTTTATAGAAAGGACATTCTGAAATATTCGGGCATGACGCGCCACTGCATCCGTGCCGGTCAGTTGAAATTGTGCGCCAGGTTGGTTCATCAACGACAATATCACCGAGACTGTCTTTGCTGCCATCCCATTTCTTGCTTGAAAAGCGGCCATGCAGGGTTATAACTACTTCGTCGCGTTTCCTTGCATCAGCCTCATCCAAATTCGACTGGTCTAGCAAGGAATACTGGCCTGCATCCGCTGCGCTTTGTTGCAACCGGTATGGACAGACATAGCGAGTCCGACCTTTGGCAATCACAAAAGACAATGCGTTATCAAAGCACTGCTTAAGTAATGGCAAATCATTGGTAACCAGCTGTTCCTGCAAACCTACGGTCGAGCTGGAGACAACCAGTTTTTTATTCAGGCGACGACTCATGACAATGCCTGGAATTAAGTAGCCTTGGCTTTTCCCAGTACCAGTTGGAGCGTCTATTTCAATAATGTGTCCATGTACGCCCTCGGCGCATTCAGTCCGGGCCAACCCAAAACGGGTAGCTGCTCTTGCAATCATTGTGTACTGCGACTGCCGTTTTTTATACCCAGGTACGATTGCTTGAAGGGTTGACAGGACTTTGTGGATTTCTTCTTTTGCAGTAGTCATCAGTCCCTCTCAGCAACCATCATGGTGCTCAACACCTGGTGATCGCCTTCTTTAGAAAAGGCAAACACCCAACCTTCAGCCGGATTAAACCAGCGCTCACCGTTCGCATAGCTGGATTTAATGCGTTGGATCTTGGCGAGTTCAGGCGTGATCAGGTACATGCTGGTTCCACGAAGCTGATTCACAATAAACCGCCATGCTTCGGGATAATCCCAACCGTTATTCCGTTGGCATACGCGTTCGATAGCGTGGGTAGTGATTTCTACCAAGCCCAACCCATTGCCGGCATGCACAAAATCAGGCAGACGGTCTTTCACTGTGATTTCTGTGACCAGCTTGGGAGAGGTAATAACATCCTGCACCCATGAAACATCCTTAGAGACTGCAATCTCTGCATCTGCAAAGCGACCAAAAAGATAGCGACCGTAAGGGACAAGGTAGCCGCTACTAAATGGCTTGCTACGTCCTTGCTTGTGCCACAAGGTCATTTTGCGAATCGCACCGTGCGAGGTGTGAATGATCAAACCATTGCCACGTCGCGCCTGACCTAAGATTTCCTTCAGCACCAATAACTCATGTAATGCGGCCAACTCGGCCACCTGGTCACCCTGTGACCCCTCCAAAGAGGGAAGGGCAACAGTGATCATTCCTTGTTTATGGGTTTCCAATGCACCGGTTGGTGTCTTGATACCGATGCGCCAGCGTACTAGTCGGGTATTTGGTGACTCAGTAGCCACACAAACGACCGACATAAACGCTTTGCTACCTTTGATACCATCTTCCATAATTTCACCTGTGCCTATGATGCCTGAGTATTCGTAGAGAATTGTTCGGCAATTTCCGGCGGTAACTGGAAGCCAGTCAGTGACATTTCGCTGACATCGCTCACCATCGTGATTTCAACCGGACTTTGCTGGGGTTCGAGTGTACCCGATTGTGCCTGTGTTTGACCTGCTGACTGCTTGGCTTCATTGTTTTTGTTCGGCAATACTTTTTGCAGTGAGTTGAGTCCACCAGATTTTGAGGATGCAGCTGGCGCCGCAGGTGTCGTATAGTCATCGTTTTCATTAAAGAACTCTTCAACAATATCGATACCGTCTTCCTCGGTCTCCAGGAACGCGCTGTTTTTCAAACCAGCCATCATTGTGTCTTCAAACTCAGCCTGTGACATGCCAGCATCGGCCTCGGCCTTTGCCGTCTCGTTTGCAATCTGCATTGCTTCCTGAGGGCTTTTACCACGCAATACCAGGTCAAGATAGTAAACAGGTTGCCCCATGGATTGAGCGGTACTTTTGGCACGCATTACCAAACTCAAAGGGATGCCGCGCAACTTGCCATTGAACAGGGAGTAGAAGCCTTGCAGTTTGTAGATCAGCGTACGGACTGAGTTATAGCCTGATGTGCGGAACACAAAGGCACCCATAGGATCGTCCTGCCCGTCAATCTGAACATTCAATCGAGCATGGAGTTTGCAACGATAGGTTTGAGCAAATTCGCAATACTGTGGACCATTGCACTCGACTTCATTCGTTTTGTTATCCTGCTTGGAGTATCGACGTGCTTTAACACCGTCCCCAACGCACAATTGACGACCGGTGCTGGATTCAAAAGCTGAGTATCCGGCCTGAATGTTCAATTCTGGATTGTTGTACATCAGCTTAACTGGAATAGATCGCAGTTTTTTTTCAGCATTTGCTTTTGCTTCAACAGCATTCAGCAATTCAGCCTCGATTGGATGTGGTGTGTACTCCATCCCACGGCGCACCTGGCTAGTAATGCTGATTTCATCATCGCGCACTGGCAGAACCTTCCCATTCTTTTCTTCACGATGACCGATTGAAATTCGGCCAAGAATTGGGGTGGTAATTGCGAGGCCTTTGATAAAGAAATTCTTTGGTGTTGTCATGATGTCTCCTGATTAAATCCGCACAAGAAATAGTGCGGTTACAAATTCAGACTAATGCACAAGTCCGTGAAATCAAGAGGCACAAGCCAAAAAAAACCCCGCAAAAGCGGGGTGGGGTAAGATTAGGGTGCTTGTTAAGCAGGATCAACTATAAAGAGATTTTGGAAATTAGGTGTTGTTGAAAACACATCAATTCGCAGCCCTATGCGAAATATCGCTGTAAATATGTTTTTAGTAATTGCGCCTGATTTGGGTCCATTTTGGAAACCAACTGACTGATAGTTGCTTGGTCGGTTCCTCTCTGTATATGGTCAGCAATGAACATTGAAAACGCCATATTGGATTCATACAGGAAGCGACTAGCGTTGTATTGGCTGAACTCAGGCAATATGTGGGTGCCACCTTTGGCTCGCGTCTCTAACACGGGATCAGTAGGGTGAATGAGGCTCAATAAATCGGTGCATCGTGTGATCGCCACAAAAAACAATCTACGCTCTGATTCCATTTCATCAGCTGAGATTCCTTCATCCAGGTCATAGGCTGGGAATGTTCCCTCGGACAGAAATGGGAGGATGACGTGGGGCCACTCAAGCCCTTTGGAACGGTGCGCTGAAGTTATCAACACTGGGTCAGTATTTGACATTTCGTCATACCGAACCTTCAGTCCATCCAAGAAGAAAAGCATTTCCTGAGTGGGTACTTTGCTGGAATCGGCCAGCTCTACGATTTGACTGATGGTGTAATACTTGGCAATCGCGCTTTCATATTTGGCTGATTCTTTAAGCAATGCGGCCTTCAAGTCGATTTCATCAATATAGGACCGAAGAAATAGTGATGCCTTACCATTGGAGCCAACACGAAGCGCAAATTCGATAGCGTTGATTTTTTTATTCAGCAGCTGCTTGGCTGACTGTCCAATTTGCTTAGAAGACAACAGAGATTTGAGCGCATTAAGAAAACTGGCCGCCGTGGGGTAGTGCTGATCTGCGAGCTGGTCAATTAACTCAGATTTAAGATATGACGTTGGCACACTGAGCAAAGCTTTGATCATCGCTTTGCGGGACTCAATGTCCAATATCTGTGCAAAGCCACCTTTAACCAGAGAGAGAAGGCCGCGAATGGATAATGCCTCTTTTCGCTCAAAGAAAGGGGAGGCGCCGACAATCTTGTACGGAATATTCCGATTAAGCAATTCTGCTTCGATACTGACCGTGTGGGAATATTCGCGGACCAGCACAACAGTCTCACTGTGACGCCGACCTGAAGCCGTCCACTTTTGAATGGCATCGGCTACATGCTGTCCATCTTTGACTTGCCCCGTTCGATAAAACTCGACTTTGGTATCACGGTTAGACTGAGGTAGACACAACTTCTCAGTTCTAAGCTGATTCTTTGAAATAACGTGGTTAGCCATCAGTGCTACTTGATGTCCGTAACGGAAGGTAGCAGTCAGTGGTAGACGCTTACAGTTTGGAAACTGCTTTTCAAAGAGATGCACCATGTATTCCGGGCGGCCACCGCGCCATGCATAGACCGATTGATCTTCGTCACCCACAATGCAAACCTCGGCCCGACTGCCAGCAATCCAGGTCATCAGCATAATTTGCAGCTGATTCATGTCTTGGGCTTCATCGCCAATCATATGGTCGTACCTGTTACCAACCCATTGCTGAATTGCCTCATCTGAAGCAATCTTAACCGCAGGGTCATATATCAAGTCCGTGAAAGACCTCAACCGCGCTTCATGGCGCATATCCTCGAAGTGCTTGATCGCGTAGACGTAGCCTTCTTCAATCTCTGGCAGCGCCTGTTTGCTGATCTCTTTGAATTCGTTTTTCACAAATTCTATGTGGGCAAGCAATGCTTCAACGTTGGAATGCTCCAGCTCAATCTTATCATCGTCGTTCAAACTCTCATTGGCCATCACCAGAGCTGCCTTAGCCATCTTGGTAAAGACCCAGCTTTTATCTTCCAATCTGTAGGTTGGCAACATTCCCTTGCGCTCCATGGCCTTGCATAGCTTCATGCCAAAGGCGTGAAAGGTCTGCACCTCTGGCATGCTCACATTATGCTTCTTTGTCTCAACGCTTAACCGGCGCGTAAAGTCCTCACGTGCAGATACATTAAACATCATGACCAGTATCCGTTCAGGATTGACCCCCTCACGTAGCAAGGACACGCAACGCTGACACATAGAAAAAGTTTTTCCACTCCCAGGTACTGCGGGGATCAAAAGTGGGCTACCGCGATGGTTGATTACCGCGGATTGTTCTGCAGTTGCTGCCATTATTTGTACCAACCCGGGCGAGGCAGTGTTGCGGCGATGCCATCAGGCTGATAACCCGGATATTGCAGTGACTCACGACAAGACTTAAGCAAACGCAAAGCTCTGCGGAATTTCTTGTAACCGGTTTCCAGGAAGTCTTCGGCGTTATAGAGCGCAACCCCATGTGGCGCTTCTTTTTCAACAGCCAACCAGGCAAAGTCCAGCTTTTCGCCAGTAACCCGATAAACGCCTTCTTGGTACATTGCTGCACTCAAATCGTAGTTAAATTTGGCCACGTCCCGTTGAAAGGCTTCAGGTGAAGCGTTAGTTGTGGATTTAACGTCGAGAATGGCGAATGGAACGCAAAGCAAGTCTGTACGGACTTTGCAAAGAATTCCTGTTTCTTCATCCGTCCAAAAGAAACTCTGCTCAGCCTGACCAAGCTTAATGAGTTCACTTGCGGATGCGTGATTGCCAACCTGGTCAGCAATACCGAGAATCATGGTCATTTCAGACTCGCTCACAAAGTGCTGGCAGTCTGGATGAGCCTTCAGAAACTCTTCATAGGCTTCTTTTGAAGCTTTTGTTTTACCTTTTTCAGGGGTCACCACATACTCTTGCAAGAAGCGGTCTTGCTCCAACAGATAAGCGTGGATAGCTGTCCCAAATCGGAAATGTTCCTTTTCTACCCTTGGTGCCGTCTGAGAATGCCAGAAGTGCATTGGTGAACGTAGCAGTTCCTTCAAGGAAGTGCTGGATATTGCAGACTTATCAGCGTGATAGTCCTCATTACTCATGTTCACCCGTTTGGCGACCGGAGCAGTGTTAGAGGCAGCGACAATGACAGGCTGCACTGCTTTGAGTGGCTGGATAATCATGGGTGTTTGTTCTAAAACGGCTGACATATAAACCTCTGTTTTGATTTCTTTCAAATTCAATTTAACTCACGAATCACAGAAATCAATAGGCTTCAAGCATGTATGCACTCAAAAATTACACGTCATTTACCTCTTGATTTGACAAGTTTCTTTGAGAAGATGTATTCAGGAGGTTCTATTTATGAATTCAAAGTCTGTATTTAAAGCGTTGCTATTATTGTGCCTGTCCACGCAGGTTGTTGAAGCTGAAACCATTTCAGGTATTGTCGAGGGCGTTACTGACGGTGATACCATTACTATTCGAGACAAAGAGTACCAGGTGCATAAAATCAGGTTGTTCGCTGTTGATGCTCCAGAGACCAGTTGTCATTTATCGAAACCAACATCCAAAGACCTTGCCTGTGTAGAAACCGCACAACAAGCAGGAAAAGAGTCCAAGAATAATTTGGTGCGGATGATTTACGGCAAAGAGGTCTATGTCTTAGTCTCAGACACTGACAAATATAAACGGCTGGTTGGCACTGTATATCTGGGTAAACAAGATATAAACCTTCAACAAGTAAAAGAGGGTTTCGCTTGGGTTTTCACCAGGTATGCTACTAAAATGAATCCTACCGTTTTGAAGATATACCAAGAGGCCGAAGCCCATGCGCGTGAAAAGAGCATCGGGCTATGGCGATACAGCAATCCACTACCACCATGGGAGTATAGATATGAGTCAAAAAAGCCTTAAAAAAATAAGTCGGGCGGCTATGATGTGGCAGAAGGGAGCTATGGCACCAAAACATGTGCTAATTGCTTGTTCTGCTACAGCCATAATCATTACAAGCTTGGTGATGAGTCATGTATTAGTAGGGTTTTTATCTGCAGCAATAGTTGCGTTAGTTTTAGCATTGAAAAGTAATGCAGCTAAAACACATGAGGAACATATCAATTCCTTGCTTTCAACCTACGAACCAAAAGATAAAGTCAGTTTTAAATGGCTACAAGATGAAACTAAGAAAGCCGGTCAATTACAAATATCAGTTGTCTTGGAATGGTTGAAAAAAGAATCAGTGGCAGTTAATGGAGAAAATAAGCCAGACCCAAAAGAAATCAGTTTTGTGACGAGGAAGGTGTAGCCATACATGGAAATTGATTTGAAGAAACCTCCAATGTCGCAAGATGACATTGACCAGCTAAAATATTACCGTGGTTGGGATTACTACCTCATGCTAGGTGGGTGGATATTCTTGGCCGTCCTAGTTTTTAATGATTCCTACAGGCATGAAATTATTGAAATATTCCTGGTAAACATTCCAGCAGAAAATAGATTCATGCCTAGTATCTGTTTATTATTGGTCGGGCTTTTCTTCCAGATGCTGCAGACTGGCCGTGTGTTTGAGGAAATTCGTTACAAGAGACTTTTTTCACCTGCACCTCAAAAGTATTACAAGAAAATTAAACAGGCACTTCAAATGCAAGAAGTGCGTGACTATGTTGATGCTGTGATGGCCCAGGGCAGGGGATTGACCTATCTTGAAATACATTACCTTCAAGATTACCGAGCCAATTACAAAGAACAGTTAGATCCGATTCCAGAGTAATAAAACGCTTGAAAATATTCAGGTATTGATATACAGTTATTTTCAAGCGTAATCACGCAGCAGTTTTTTGGGCGAAAGTCCACACAGCACATCCTATGTGCATTTCAAAAGTGATCCTTGATCACATCGTGTTCTAAGCACGATATCTTCACAAAAAATATCCCGTATCGAATTTGGCTCTATGCCAATTTCCTGTGCTTTTAGCTCAGGAATGCTCTAGCTCCGTCATTTGTTTCTGACGGTTTTCACGCAATACCCCTACTAGGAGGCTGTTATGGCTAAAAATGTAGACATTGCGCGTGACTTATCGCTAACAGCCTTCCTTGAGCGCGAGCTAGGGGTTCAGGCTAAGCGTATGGGCAGACACGCGCGTTTTAATTACTGCCCGGATTGTGGAAATGAGGGTCACCAACCCAACAAGTTACAAATCCAAATCGATGACAAGCACTATTTCTGTCATCGTTGCCGCGACAAAGGCACTGTCATCGATGCAGCCATGAAGTTATGGGGCATGGATTTCGGTGAAGCCGTTGATCGTTTAGCTGGTAACCATTCAGGCGATGTGAAAGCAAAGCCTGTTGATATGGAAAAGGTAAAGAAAGAAGATACTCTCAGAAATCAAAAAATTGCGGAAGTCCTGAAAAGACTGAAACCAATTTTCGCTGATTCAGCGGATGATTTTAAGTGTATCCAGTACCTGACGAAAGTGCGGAAATTGCCACTTGAAGTGGTAAGGGAAGCGCAAAAACGTGGGATGCTGGCTTTCATGCCAAGCAATGTCAAAAATGCGGAATCTCGCATCATCAAAGCATGCGGTGAACAATTGCTGAAGGATGCAGGCATGTGGAAAGAAGGCGCAAAACGACCATCAATTTGCTATCGGCCGATTGTGTTCATTTTGCCCGGTGAGACCTCTGCAGAGTTTCGTATTATTGGTGAACCTAAACCTGGCATGCTGAAGTCGATTCGTTTTGGTACCAACATTCCATACCCTTTCGTATGGCGGTCCAAAACACCATCGACTAAGGTAGCTGTAGTTGAAGGCGCCATCGACACTTTGTCTATGGTTGCGTTAGGTACTAAGAGTCACATCGTGGGACTTCCTGGATGTAATAACTGGGACATTGAGTGGTTTATCAAGATCAAGGACAAGCTTCATATTGAAGAATATGTCCTGGCGCTGGATAACGATTCAAGTTCTGAAACAAATCCCGGACAAAAAGGGCAGGAGAGACTGGTCGAAGCAATGAATATGGCCAATCTCAAACACTCTCGTAAAGTATTGCCGGAAAACTCAGATATCAACGAGATTTTGAAGGCACGTTCAGTAGCATGACACCTCTTAAATGAGGATTTTCAACCCAGGCGGGTAACCACTCCAGCCGGGGTGGGAATCTCGCCATTTAATTTGGAGTTTTACTATGTCGAATAAAACAGGATTGTCATTGACAGCTACAGTTAATGGTCGCAACGCGACTGATATTGTTGATGCTTTGGAAGCCATCATCAAGGACATTCAAAACGGTCACATTCAAGGGTTTGACAGTAACTACACTGGCGACTATTACTACGAAGTGAACGAAGTTGAAAAACAGGATGAGCCTAGTAACGTGTTTCCAATTGCTGCGTAGGTGATGCCATGGCAGATCGTACAAAGCAAACACGTTCAGAATGGGAAGAAGAGGTCATTACTCATATCGAGGAAACCTTTGAAACGACCCGTTCAGATGCACAAGGTATTATTGATAGCCAGTCATTTAAATTGGCGCAGTGTTGGTCACGGGGATTGTCCAGTGAAGACACGGCGCAAGAGATTTGGGCGGCGGCTACCGGTAATTAAAGTCGATGACGGAAAGATTGCAACAGCAGTCTTTCCATTTGGCTCCAGTGAGTCATATGGAAAGATTTTTGGTGCGAACCAAAATTAGCGGAGGGTGACTTCTGCATTTTTAGTAGTCCGAACAGGACAGCACCGAAAGGTGATTATTAACCCCCGGGGGATGTTGTTATTTCCTCCAGGGAATAACACGTCTCCCGATTTCATTTGGAGAGTGTTATGGAAGCAGTTTTAGAACAACCAGTTCAACAGGATGTACCTTCAGTCATTGCTGCAAATATGCTTAAACTAGGGTCTTATAACCCTCGTCGTTGGCTAGATCCAGTTAAACTCCAAGAATTAGCGGAGTCGATCAAAGTCCAGGGCATATTGACGCCTATTCTGGTTCGTCCAGTTGAAGGTGGGTATGAAATTATTGCAGGGCAGCGCCGGTGGCGTGCAGTCCAATTAATCTCTGAAGCGTATGAAATTCCAGTATTAATTCGGAATATGTCAGACGAAGAAGCACTTGCTGCTTCAACGAATGAGAACGTAATACGTGAGGACATGAGCCCAGCTGAAGAAGCTGAGGCGGCTGCAAAAGTCTTAGGTGATTGCAACGGCGATAAAGAAGAAGCAGCACTACGTCTTGGCTGGAAACTACCGACATTAGAAAAGCGATTAGCATTAATGAATTGCTCGGAAAATGTTAGAACAGCATTGGTTGAGAGAAAAATCTTGCTTGGGCACGCAGAGTTACTGGCCACGGCGACAAAGGAAAAACAAGATCAGGTTTTAGCAAAAATCATGACCTTGCCTAAGTTACCGACGGTTCAGGAATTTAAAGCCCAGCTGGAGCAAATCTCAAAATCACTCGAGGCAGCAATTTTCGACAAAGCAGATTGTGCCGGTTGCCAGTACAACTCATCAAATCAAGGTTCATTATTTGGCGAGTCGATTCACTCTGGTCACTGCACAAATGGTGTTTGTTACGACGACAAGACTACGGCCGAGCTTGATGCTCGCGTGGTTAAGTTGAAGGAAGAATATCCTGTTGTCAGAATTGTGAAGCCAGGCGAGAACCACACAGTCATTCGTATTGTTGCCGAAGGCAAGAATGCGGTGGGTGAGGAACAAGCTAAAGCATGTCGAGGTTGTGCAAACTTTGGTGCCGCAATATCAAGCATCCCCGGAAGTATTGGTAACGTTTACCGTGACCATTGCTTCGACACAGCATGCAACACTAGAAAGGTTGCTGCACATATCAAGAGTCAACAAGCCCCTGTACAGGATAAAGCCAAGCCACAAGCGAATCAGTCTACCGATAAGCCCAAAGCCGCAGCAAAGCCAAATACAGAGGTTCAAGACTCCACTCGCGTCAAAGAGTATCGCGTTAAGACATGGCGTACCGTGTTGAAAGCGGAATTGATGGCGCAAAAAGATAAAAACCAATTCATTCTGATTGCACTTGGTATCAGTGGCTACGGCCGTTGGATCAGTGGTAATAAGATGAGCCAGGCTTACAAGAAACTGCTGGGAGGCGAGGGTTTAACGACCACGAACCTCTTTGAAGTGGCTACTAAGCTGGAGGCGGCGCCGGAAGAGGCTGTCGAACTGTTGAATACAGCTCTGGCAGCGTCTATTGAAAGCGATATCGAAGTTCGTCAAATGGGTGAAGTCCTGCAATTCCTGGGGGCTAAGCTTGAGAAACACTGGCGTATCGATGCTGAATATCTGGATTTGCTGACGAAAAGCGAAATTGAGTTGGTTGCGGATGAGATTGGTTTGAAGGCGGCCATAGGTGATAAGTTTTCATCACTGATGGCAGGCAAAAAAGCTGATCTGATCAAATCGTTGTTGAGCACGGAGGGTTTTGAATTCGAGGGCAAAGTGCCTAAGAACATGAATCTCTCATAACTGTTGTTTTTATAACCGTGAGGTATCTATTCCTCACGGGATGGGTGCCTCTTTTATTTAGGAGCATCCATCATGGACAAAGCATTAGTTAGATCATTTATCAATTGGCTTGAAGAGGCCAGCGTTGAACAAATCAAGGAACGTCAGGCGCAAGCTTTGGCCTTACTTGAAACACTTCGTACCGAAGAGGCAATTACTGGGGTGAAATATTCTCTGCACTTAATTGAGCAGGAGTTGGTAGCTCGGTATTGCCTGGAGGGACAAGTCGTAGTTCAGTTCGCCGCTTAAGTTCACTGATTTTCATATCGAGGCCATGTGCTTCCGGTGTGAAAAGCGTTTGAACTGCATCAAGTTCTTTTAAGGCACGTGTGCCATTGATGGACTGTAAAGGTTTTTTCATACTTTCAGTCTATCACCACTCACTTGTAATTCAACCCACCGGGTAAGTATTTCGCCCGGATGGGCGAGATATGGACCGGATTTATCTGGAGAAAACCATGTTTCAACAATTACATCAATTAGCACAGTCATGCTCAAGCCTGACACTTCTGATTACGTCTGCGTCGCCTACGGAAATGACCATCACGGTAATTCCAAAGTCCGATAAAGACAATGACGAAGCCGCATTGGCAACCCCGCTTCAACTCACAGCAACACCTCAAGAGTTGGATGAGGGTTTCGTGAATGTTTTGACCTCCTACACTGACACCCGTGGTTCATTGGTTGAACAGGTAGAGGCAACAAAGACCATTCTGGAGTCTGCCAAAAAAGAATCCGAGAAGAAAGCAACGAAGGTACTTGCAAAACCAGTTGGGAAAGCGAAAGAAATCAAAGCTGCCGATAACGGTGACGATGATGACGATGACGTTCAACCAGGTGGTGAAGCAACTTCAAGCGATGAAGCTTCAGGGGCAACTGAAAGCGACAGCAGTTCAACAGGTGCCGATACTCCTAAGAATTTGTGGGGGTAATGAATCATGGCTATCAAAGTTGAGAAAGTTGTTCGCGTTTTCAAATACAACTCAGTGACGCTGCCAGATCCTGGCGTGAATTTGTCACCAGAGGCAGTCCGGGATATTTATTCCGCGAACTATCCAGAGTTGGCTACAGCAGAAATTGAAGGCCCAGTAACATCGGGCAATAAGCTGCAGTACAAATTTGTGAAATCAGTTGGCACGAAAGGCTAAATCATGGGCTCACTTAGAACGCATCTGGAAACAGTCGCTCAAGGTCGAGTCCCTTTAAATGAAGGGGAGGGGTTACACCCTTCTCCTTCTCTATCGGAGGATTCACAATGTTCGATTCGAGCAATAGACAAGCTGATTCAATCGAATCAGCGAAATGCGAAAGCATTAATAGCTCCAGCACCGCAAGACCTTATCATCATTCTGTAACGACATTGCCAGCTCTATCGGCAGACATCAAAGCAGAAATCATCACCGGTGAAGCTATTGCAAATTGGGCCAAGTTCGCTTTATTTCTCATGGATGAAGGTTATATCGCAGACATAGAAACGGAACTGACCCCCTTCAAGCTGGTTCAGCAGGGTATAAACAACTTCCTGGAAAAGGAAATAGGCAGTATTTCTGTATGTGGGTTGTCGCTCAATGTAACGCCAAACATATCAGATGCCTATGAAACCATTTGCACGGAAACTTCAGAGAAGCGCATAGACGAATCGAACACCGATTTGTATATGACTATCGCTCCTACCATGTGCCCATGGTATTCAATTGGTAAAAAACTGACTGAGATTGAGACCGCTGTACCGGGTCTTGGCCAGACGGTGTATTACTGGTTGGCTACAGAAGGTACACGTGTTTTCAACATCATGACACCATGGGCAGCAGGGCACGACCTTGCACCGCATACATGGTGGTATGGTTGTGAGGACCAGCAGGACTTTGAAGAAGAATGGGAAGCGTATCACGACGGGGATGATGAAGCAGGTAGCGTAAGCTCATGCGATTACTCTCCAAATGCATGGAAAGCAGCTTTTCCAGAATACGTTACCGATATAAAGAAACCTCTCGATATTGAAAAATTGAAAGAGATCTCGACTTCACACCTTGATGACACCATTAAGCAGATTGCGAAGATAACCATAAGTCTTGTTGAACACGATAAATTCAAGTCTATCGATGTTTACGGAACAGAGTTTGAGTCCGTTCATTCGGCGCTCTACTTGTTATGGGAAGATCACGATCACCTCAATCGGCTTATGGATGATTTCTTTGAAATGGCGAATCAATCATCGGATATGTACACAGAGGATTTAGCACTTGTCCTTTGTCCGGTGGATGACCCTAAAGCCATGAAAGAAATGCTTTCCAACCTAGGAAAGATATTCAAGCAACTCAAAAATATCGAGCAACTAGTCAGTTTGATAGGCGTTCGACTCTAACAAAGGAAAAATCATGTCACTAGAAGTATTGTGCTCTGATAAAAACAACCGATCCGAATTGTCACACGCAATTCTGGTTTACAAGTCTGGCAGTCGTACTACATTGGCAACAATTCACGATGTAGAGGTCCATGACAAGAAGCCGATGATCAAAGCGGGTAAGTTGTTATCAAAAATTGCACTGAAGGAGATGTTTGAAACGCTGACACCACAACTGAAAGTTAAACCAGAGCTATTACCAGAGAATATCCTGGGCAACGGTGAAAACTTTTTGGCGTGGTACATGCCGCCGCAAAATAAATCACTATGGTTTAAATGCAAAGATATGGGTGGCGAGGTTTCTGGTGTTGTTCCGTTACCGGGCCTTGTATTCATGGTTTCTAAAACGTCGAATCAATGGTACGTGTTTGCCTGCAAAGGTAAAGACAGGCCAAATCAGTCTACAGAGCTGTTTAATGCCCCTTTCCTGAATGTATGGGCAGGCGGGCATGTTTGTGAGGGTAGTTCTAAACGACCCAAGCAGTTAGCAGCTTCCAAAATTAGTGAGTGGGAGGATGTGTTCTTCCGTAGTCGCTTCACACACACCAACCAAAATCACACAAGCATCATTAAGTACAAAGCAGGGGCGTACAAGTTCTGGAGTGACATGCTGGCAAACAAATGGAAGAAATTTCCAGAAGGTTTGTTGGTAAATTCCGGGGTGACACTTAGCCGAGCATTTGATGATTTTATTCAGAAAGGTTTGTAATGAATAATTTAGACACAATGATTCAAAATCTCACGCCAACGGTGATGGTGCCAAAGCATGAGCCTCTGCAATACCTTTCTGATTACGGCCATCGATTTTTGATGGCTTCAAATGGTGTGTGGATGGAAAGCAAAGCGCCCTGGGGACATGTTGTATTCCCCGTGAGAATCATCCCGGAAGTTTCATTTCCGTATGGCAGCACAAAACCCATAATGGAAATCAATACTCCAAATGGGAAAATTCCAGTAGACCTAATCCGACTGTTCGTGGAAAAGGCGAAGGAAACTCCTGATACAGAAGTAGCTGCATGGGTAATTTACGATAGTAGATTCCAAACCATGCGCCTGGAAATGCTGAAATTCAGCTTTGCCAGTGATCAAAAAATTGATTATGTTTGTCCAAGTTTGTCTGATGATGAATCAGTTTTAATGGATATTCATAGTCACGCAACTGGTCCGGCATTTTTCTCACCGGAAGATGACAAAGATGACAAAGGGGCGTTCAGAATTGCTGTGGTTATCGGTAATCTGGACAAGCCTGATGTGTCTGTAGTCTCGCGGTTGTGCATGTATGGCATGTTTTACGACCTGGATGCACCAGTCCTTCAAGGACGTGCAGAATGGGAGCCATCATGAACAATCATGTGATTAAACCAGCACTGTTATCAAAGCAGGTACAAGTCCATGTAATCGGTGCCGGTGGTACTGGCAGCCATGTAATGCAGAATCTTGCAGCACTGCATCACGCATTACTTGGCCTGGGTCACCCAGCTGGACTTCATGTAACATTAATTGACTATGACACCGTTTCTGAAACGAATGTCGGGCGTCAATGCTTCTTCCCGAGTGACGTTGGCCACCACAAAGCAGAGGTTTTAATTAACCGAGCAAATTTGGGGTGGCAAACCAATTGGGATGCCGTAACAGAAAAGGTGACAGGCAGTTCAAATCCTGGCCGTGTTGATATTGTGATCGGTTGCGTTGATAACCGGTTGGCAAGAAAAAGCATAGTCGAAGCTTATAGCGATGTTTACTACCTCGATTTCGGGAATCGTAAGCATGACGGGCAGATTGTACTGGGCATGATTAATCCAACGTGGAAGTCAGATGATGAAAATCGTCTACCCCACATCGGTGATCTGTTCCCGGATGCAATTGATCCAAGCAAAGAGCAGGAAGATGATACGCCTAGTTGTAGTCTGGCAGAGGCCTTGGAAAAGCAATCGTTGTTTATCAACAAAACAGTTGCTACCTACGGCATAAACCTTTTGGCCAAGATGTTCACCAAAGGGGAGA
The DNA here is from genome assembly GCF_015354445.1 of Methylophilus sp. QUAN. Lineage (GTDB taxonomy): Bacteria > Pseudomonadota > Gammaproteobacteria > Burkholderiales > Methylophilaceae > Methylophilus. The sequence goes on along the minus strand of NZ_JADKYT010000001.1, from coordinate 1,607,102 downwards.
TTACATCACATGGTGTGTTTGTGAACCTTGAAACCGAACGTTCGACACCATTGCCGATTGATCCGGAAGTTTGGGCCCGCATGGGTTTTAAACCAAAGAAAGCTCGCAAGGCTAGAACAAAGAAGCAATAAGTAGTAAGATGCCTTCTATCCCTTCGGGGTTAGAGGGCTCTCTAATTGGATTATGACCAATTAGAGAGCTTTCTAGGGCGCAAGCCATAGTTAGCGTAGTTTCTCTACGCATTTCATCAGTCCACCAGGACAACACCGCAAGGTGTCTTTTTAACCCACGGGGTATGTAAATACCCTACAGGGGTTTTACACATCTCCGTTTCAAATTGGAGAGTGTTATGTCAGCAATACATCAAGAATCAATTCCAGGCCTGAATGTTCGTTTGGAATACGCCAGCGCATTGTTAGCATCTCAAATCAAAGCCCCTGATTTTCAATCTGAAATGGACGATGCTTTATTAGGCGCCTTTGAGTTTGGAATTTCAGACGCAAGCAATGGTTGTACTGAGATGCCAGCAATGTTCAAAGAAATCGCACCACTGCAACACGCGTGGTGTGAAGGGCGAAAGTGGCATCAGAAACAAATCGAAGAGGATAAGAGAGAACGTGAAGAAATTCAGAATTGTCCTTATTGTCTTGATCATCAACTCTGCCATATTCATGGCTAATTAAAGTCCATACAGGACAGCACCGAAAGGTGTCTTTCAACCCGTGGGGTATGTTGTTAATACCTCGCCGGGTATTAGCACATCTCCGCATTTAATCTGGAGAGTGTTATGAAAATTCAATCAATTCTGAAAAAAGCCTTGTTCGCACAAACCGTCAATCAGATTCAATCTTTTTACGGCCAAATCAGGGCAGAGCTGGATTCACACAATAAGTACAAATATCTTGAGTATAAGCCACATGAAGATAAAGCGTGTCTTGAGAACGGTTCAAGTCCGTTACTGACCTTCAATTACATGCAATATCTGCCTCGTGTTTTTTGTACAAAACACGGCATACGGATCCTATTCGAAATCAAGGATAAGGGTTTTGTAGCACACGTCATCTTGGTTCACTTCAAGGATGGCCGTGGTCGGCACTCCAAGAGCCTTGAAAATATCCGTGAGGAAAGTATCGATTTTACAAACGATGAAAATGCAACAATTAAGGATGCGTTTGAAAAGATCGCTACCCTCGCTGACAGTTGGAATGTAGGTGACTTTCAACTCAGGCAAGAAGTAAAAGCGAGGAAATCCGCTTAAATCCCAACCCCGGGGGCTAATACCCTCGGGTATGGCTCCCGATTTAACTTAGGAGTCATTATGTTTGTTATTCATGATTTAGCAGGAAGATACTGGAATGGTTCGACCTTCGCACACTACTACACTCACACTGCAAAGCGTTTTTTATCGTTTGTTGATGCCTCGCTTAAAGCAAATGAATTAAAAGCGATTGTAGGCACCACAGATCAGAATACCTTGCAGCCAATGCTAAGGTTGTATGACCTGATTGCCAAAAGCGATGCAACGGGTGTTGAAACAGTAATGACCAATGCACCGGTCACGCATGATGAGTGTTGTACGATGCGGTCAAAATTGACTGCTCATACGGCAAGAAGTCTCATTCTGTCTGAGGTGGAGTACCAGGTCGTTTATGTTGAGGATTTGGCTGGAATTGCCCTAACTTGGGTGCTTGCAGTCTTGTCAGGAAAAAAAGTAGATTTAGGTCTATCAAAAGGCGAGAAAGCAATTTATCTCAATGAGCGCGGGATTGTAACAATCCTCGACCCCATAAAAGATAGCGTTCAAGCCCACTTGCTTACTTACCAGCATGATGTGGTTGTCTACCAAGACGATCCCGTGATGCCCAAAGCGGTGATTACCCCTGACAAGAATAATCCTTTCTATTTTTACAAACAGTACGGTGAAACACGCGATATCGCCGTCATGAAGTGTGTGGTTAGAAGCCTTTCTGGAAATGACCGAGTGTTAATTCCAAAATGGCTGACAGCTTAATGTCACTTCAATAATTTTCACAAACCCTGTCGGGGAAATCCCGGCAGGGGTTTCTCCGACTCTAACAGGAGAAACAAATGGTTGAAAATCTGATTAATGAGGCTCTTGGAAAAGGCCTGAAATCAATCAATGAAATCGTGTCCTATGTCACTCAGAACGTGAGTCTGGTTCCAGCAAGAAAACCTAAACGAGTACAGGATGAATTTATTGAGCTGGAGAACTTCTCTAGCGCGGTTGATTCATTGGCTGACAAGTTATCGCAGGCACCATTTGGTGACTACGGAATATTGTCCTTCAAGGACGGTATGGGGAAAACGCACTGGAAAGGGCTTATTTCTGATGGAAGCGGGGACCGGCTGCAGCCTGAGCTTTATGGGCTGTATCAACGGCGTCCGAGTCATTGGATGATCATGCAAGACATGTTGGCAGGCGAAGTTTATAAACGCTTGCCCGTGTTGGTTCGGCACTTTCAATCAAAGATTAATATCGAGATTGTGAAGGCTCACGACCTGCATGAAGGATCAGTGCTCAAAAACGTACAGGTGCCTGGATATGCGAAGTTTTCCAGTGCCATCATTGACTCGATCTCGAAAGAGGGAATTGTCAAACTCAGAGGTGGTTATCGTGGTTCATCCAAAAAAAGAGTGGTAACCGTGCCGGCATCAAGTATTCAATTAAGTTAAGGGAGTATGTTCATTATGGAAATTATCGAGTGGATTGCTTGCTTTACTGGGTTGGCCGGAGCTTTTCTTTTGGCATTGAACAATGAGTATTCTCGTTGGGGTTTTGTTTGCTTTTTGGCATCTAATTTTTGTTGGATTGCCTTTGCTGTCGTAAACGGAACTCATGGCCTTCTGGTCTCTCAGCTTGGATTCACAATTACCAGTCTTATCGGAATATTCAGGTGGTTTCCAATCACCAGAAAGTTAGTGAGAACCTAAAACAATGAGCCGTGCTTACCAAAGCGCGGTTCATTCTTTTAGCCTTCTTAGAAACACCCCGTTTTGGCGTGTTATCTGACCATGCTTATTTGCTTAACAACCTTTATAGTGACCTAATGAAGTTAGTCAACCCATTATTTTTGATGCTCGCTTTTCATGGTGTAAATGCCAGGGCTGAAGCTGATTTATTCGTAAATCAGGTAGACCTGCCTACCGGGGGAACCGAGATTGTGGTTGAGAATCGCAACTTCGGGTCGGTTAGTGCGGTTATGTGGGTGGACGCTGAAAACACATATTCAAACACCAGCCTTCCAACGCGATTTGTCATAAAAACATCTGAGAAACGAGTGGCATTTGTACTGTCACCCCAAGACCGCACAAAGCCATCAAGATTTAAAGTTTACGTTTCCACGATGTTCGGCGATGCCTATGCTGAACATAATCCCAGAGCCAAATACCGTTTTCCATTTTCCGATGGTATTACGACTAGAGTCACCCAGTCCTTTGGAGACATGGGGTCACACAAAGCCATGAAAACACCTCACGCTGTAGACTTTGCAATGCCAATCGGGACACCGGTGGTTGCCGCTAGGGAGGGCGTAGTGGTGGCAGTGAAGAATGACTCAAGTGTAGGCGGCAATGACATTAGTTTTACCAATAAGGGCAACTACGTTTACATACAGCATGACGATGGAACCGTTGCCAAATATCTGCACCTGGCCAAAGGCAACTCGCCAGTATATACGGGAATGAAGGTATCTGCGGGTGAGGAAATCGGGTATTCAGGAAATACAGGATTTTCTTCTAGTCCTCATTTACATTTTGAAATATTTAAACCAATATATACGGCGTCGAGTATTTTGGAAGGTGAAAGCTTACCGGTTCACTTTACTTCCGGGCTTTCAGTTTTTAGAGCCAAGACAGGGAACATTGTCAGCTCCGAAATTGCGAAAACAAAGAACAATTTTTAGCGGAAGAAAAAAATGCAAAGTCTCTTTCAAAAACTCCAGGGGTCGTACAAGTTTGAACCCATACTCAACCTAGCAGATTCCTCTGTTTATGGATTTGAGTTACTGGCCATGAACAAGCCAAAGAACTGGCTTACTCATGATTTACGCACAATTGCCATGCTTGGCATGATCAATCGTGCCTCGCCTTCGCACGTCCAGGACGAAATCATTTCAGTCAATCTCACGGCAGAGAGCATCATGACTATCACTGACGCTCAGATTGAACAAGCTGCCAGAAACAGGCCTAAGCTGGTTATTGAGTGGGTGGAAATCAAGGATGATAGCCAAACAATCATAGAGGTTGGCCGGAAGCTTGAGCGTTGGCGTGAGCAATTCGATATTAAGATCGCGATTGACGACATGGGTAAAGGTCAAGACGCTATTGAGCGATTCCTTGCAGTAACGCCCGACCTCGCAAAATTCGACGGTTTGCTGCTTCATGAAGCTCGCGAATCAGAAAAACACTATCGCGCTATTCAATGGATGTCCAAATGGTGCCGTGACGAAGGTGTACCAATAGTGATGGAGTGGATTGAAAATGCGCGTGATTTTGAAATCGCAGTAGAGTGCGGTTGCAATTATGGTCAGGGTTACTATATCCAAGATCAAGTAAATGAAGCGATTATCGAAGAAAGAAAATTAGTTATGTAGTAAAGCCCAGTCGCACTTGATTTATTCGTTTCGTATGGATAATTGATAGTGAAACTTGGGGTAGTAAATGCGTAAGAAAATTCTCGAACCAACTAAGCTGAACAACAAGGTTGCTGATGCTTGCTTTCATTATGGCAAGGAAAAGGCATTCGGGTTATTCGTTGCTTCTGTTGAACATCTTTATTGCAGCTTATTGAGCACTGGGGATAATTGCAGTGTCTCAGATGACGTGCTGAACATATCTTCTGTGTATATCAATGAAGTGCGAAGCAAACCAGCTTTCGCAAACATTCTGGGCGCGGCTTTGATTGAACTTTCCCCATACAGGACGGATGATTTCTCCGGCAGCCCCTATATCCCTGACTTCCTGATGGAGCTGATGGTAAGGAATAAGAATCTGACCAAAGGCTTCAGAACTATTCAAGACAAAGATTGTGGGTGCGGCGCATACATTCTCTCTTTGATGTCCGCATTGAAATCAGACTTTGGTGACAACGAGTTAATTGGTTGGTCAGTGGCTGGCACGGATGCCGATCTGCTCAGCACCAAAATCTGCTCGATACAGGTTCTTACCAACGTGGCTATCCACAATGTTGGCCCGGGCAGCCTGGCTATCATCCATAAGCCGTTTGAAAGCGCAAATCATGAGTATTTGATGCTCAAGTTGCACTTCAACCAAATCAGCAAGCAATACGAAATCATGAATAAAAATCAGTCATGGGTTAACTCTGCCCAGACCGCTTTATTCGCCTAGGAAAAAATATGTTCAAGTCTAAAAAAGTTGATTTAGCTAAGTTCTCTCGCAACGACCCGTGGTGGAAAACCAGCATTTGGGGCAAAGAGTTTTTAGCCTACGAGGTTGTATTACTTATCGCGGTTCTTTCTTTGTTAGTAGGCATGGCTATTGGTGGTTTATTGGCCCATCACTTCATGACAAAGATGAGCAAGCAGGTTGCGGCACCCGCTGCCGTTGTAACTACCAAAATTATCAAGCCAACAGTAGAGCGCGTTGAATCATCCTCACCGATAACCATCCCTCAAGTAGATCTAGGCGATAGTTCAGAGCATCCAAGCTACCTAGTGCCTGATATTGGGAAAAAAGGGTAGTTGTCTGAATGAGGTGGCTGACACTTCCATTGCTATTGTTCATGTGCACAACGGCTTGGCCAAAGTCTTTATCTTCCAATAACGATTTTTTAATGTTGGAAGTATTTAGAACCGAAACAGGCTCAGTTGATTTGTACGCTCATAACAAATTGCCTGTACCAGTGTCCGCGGTCATTACAGCCAAAGGAAAGGGCGTGAACAAAAAGACACTGGCAGTCTTTAAGCCAATGGAGAGAAAGGTAGTGCTTTCCTTCAGAAGTGTTGAATCCAAAGGAACCATAAGTTTCACAAATGATGTCGCCTGGGGAAATGTTCAATCCAGTAATAGTTATGTTTACCGCATGCCTTTCAAAGATGGGATCGAGGCTTTGGTAACGCAATCATTTGGTGACAACAGAAAATCAAGCCATTACACGGTTAATGATCCAAGTAGTGAATATGCTATCGATTTTGCAGCCCCTTCAGGAACTGCAATTGTGGCTGCAAGGGCTGGTGTGGTGATTGGTTCAAAATATGATGAGACTTTTGGTTGCTTCGAGGCTAAATGCGTCAATAAAGGCAATTATGTCCTGATAGTGCATTCCGATGGCACTCTCTCTCAATATGCTCACTTAAAGCATAGCCAGCCGATAGTAACGCACTTACAGTCTGTTAAGGCAGGGGATCTGATTGGATTTTTGGGTGGTACGGGTTATGCCAGTGGCGAACATTTACACTTCGAAGTAGGAAAGCCAGAATGGACTGGTAGCGATTTTAGAATCAGGCGGCTTCCAGTAGAGCTCACTGACGGTAACAGAATTTTTAGGGCCAAAACAGGTGAGACCTACAGTTTCATTTCAAAAGGCCGGTTGATATCTGGAATTAATGAGAAATAATAAAGAAAAGCCCAAGGGATAAACATGCTAAAAAAACTCACCGCTTCAATTTTGATTTTCTGCCAGCTGACGACCCCAGTTGTTGCCAACGCAGGATTGGACAATTTATTAAACCAAGTATTCGGCAAGGTATTAAATAGCCTGCCAAATGGGACGGCCGTTGGTGGCAATACAAACAACGGTGGCGATGTTTTGTCCGACTTCCTGGAAAAAGGTAACAAGGAACTGTTGGTCTTCAGCGACGGCGACCCTTTGACTTATGATCCAGGTAACAAAGCTCAGTCTGAAACTCAGTTCCAGCAATACCAGCAAGTTAGAAAAATGGTATTGGAGAAAAAGAATCTTGATTTCGAAGACCTGGTTAAATTCTCGAACGCACTGCGCCCATATATCAGTTATCTTGAGAATATTGAACGATTGAAGGCAGGCGGCGATATTACTCTGCCTCCGGGCGCTGCGGTAAATATCAATGCAAGTTCGTTCTGTGCTGATCCGGGTATTTCTGCACCTGGTACGGGCGACACCATGACTATTGTTGAAAATGATGCCGTGGTGCCAAAGAAAGCCAAAAAACTATACAAAGCATTACTGCAATACTCTCTGAATAGGCCAGACGAACGCGCCTTTATTCAACAACAGATTCATGACATCAAGAATATTCAGAAGGCACCGCGTTTCTTGCTGGGTTCTGCTTCACCTGAGAAAAAGCAGTTTTTCGACAAAGTGATGCCCAATGGTGGCAAGGAATACGATGACTATGTGAAGTGGGCTATCCAGCAGGCAGACAAGGGCAATAAGCGTGAGACAGAAACGCTCGAAGAAAGTGTGGATAAATGGAAGCCAACTAACACTGTCAAAGGCCTAGATTTCAAAGCCAAATCTCTGGATGGTGAGAAGGCCGTTGCAGTAAAAGTTAACAATAATACGAACAGCCCGGTCAAATTAAACCTCGCTGACTTGTCCGCTTTGCCCAACACCAATACCAAACAAAGATTGAGCCTGGCAGGCATTAACGACATGTATGCGAATGGTGAGCTTATCTTTGACCCCGCACACAGAAAGCTCGTAGAGGCTCTGGTGATCGATGCAAAGGAAGTTCTTGGTCAGACAGCTACCACAATTGGCGGGTTATCTCTGGCAGTTTATGGGACTGTTAAGCCAATTGGCAGCGCGGTAGTTAAAGACCTCCTGATTAGTGCACCGGTTGCAGGAACAGCCATTGCTGCATGGGAGCTTTACTCCGGCCGTAATTTTTTCTCTGGTAAGCAAATGTCGACCGCAGAAAAAATGCTGACTGCGCTTAACCTCGTTCCGTCAGCAGGCGCGGTAGCGAAGATTGTGGGGCCGAAAGCTATACCGATTCTAGAAAAATACGCATTGGCAAACTTTGGTACCCAAGTCGCTGGTGGCATTTTTACGGCCGAGTCTACTGAGTACATGCAAAAGTCGATTTACACCGACCAAATCATGAGTGAAGTGATGGCTCAAAGAGCGCAGCAGACGCTGGTTGAGGTTAGAAGTGACCCTTCAACGCCTGCAGCAATTAAGAAGTTGATTCCAGCTTAGATATAGAAGGGAAGGTCAGGATAATTTTGCATTGATCGCGGACTCGATTTGCTCAATACACATGGGCATTTCAGTTCGGATCTGATTGGCAGTAAATCGGAGGATTCGCCAGCCATTTATAACCATCAGGTTTTGGCGAACGCGGTCTTTGGTGAAGTCCTCTTTGAATTTTCCGTGATACTGCCACCCATCGACCTCGATAGCCAGCTTTACGGAGGGGATGGCAATATCAATGCGAAATTTCCTGCCTGGTACGGCGTTTTTGTATTCCGATTCAGCAAGTTGTGGCCAACGTAGCTTTACCTCATTCCAAAGCATTTTCTGGATGAGACTATTATCAACCTTTGATCGATTCAAGGTCGGATTCAAAGGTTTTACAGGTGTTGTCGCATGGAGTTTCCAAGCGCCATTGCCAAGTGCTTTTAGTGATTTAACCCTCATAAAACCAGACTACACGCGGTTTTTGAGAATTCAATAGAGAGTGATTATGAAAAAAACATTTTTTCTGAGCTTATTTTTATACTCCATTTCAGCTTTTGCAGAAAAGGAAATCCCACTCAATTCAACCATCATTGAAACGTATGACCTGACTTCAAAAGGGATCGTAGTCGCCACTGTGAAAAAAATGTGCCTTGATGGGCAAGCATATCTATTGATGGGTAATGATCTTAGAAGTCATGGGTTAACCGTGTCTTTCAAAGACGGCAAACCTGAACAATGCAAGATACCTACCATCCCTTTGAACGTGTTGAAAGCTCAATAATTTATGAAATTTTTAAAATTTATTTTTGACATTATTCCAAGCTTGAACCGCTTAAAAGCCATCGATGAAGTTTTGCACACAAATAACAGAGGAATAGTGAAGCGTATCGATGAGGGTCGAGAGCTGTTAGAGCTGCTGCAGGAGAAATGTCCGGGCTTTTTGGAAGAGCATTTCTGGGTCGAAGGGTGGATTGAGTCTAACGATAGATTTCTCATGGACCTCGCTACTGCGGCGAAAAAAACTCATTTGTTCAAACCAAAAGGAATGCGGCCTTTCCCACGTCCATGGCCAGGTAAGGCTTGATCTCAATGAAGGCGATCCTAAAGTCTTTGATTATCGCGCTGGCCGCAGTCTCCCACGGAGCCAGTGCCGGCAGTGCGTATTCAATTGAAGATGCGATCTATCGAATCGAGATAGTGGATGGCAACAAAATCCATTATGGAACCGGTGTGCTGATTTCAAGAAATACGATTCTGACCAACTGCCATGTGGTCAAGCATGATGGCTTGTTTAGGGTGATAAACCGAAAGACAGGTAATGTGTTCCCAACCCAAAGCTATACAACGATGGGTGGGCTGGATGCGTGTCTCTTGAAAGGCAGTGTCTTTGAAGGAAATCCAGTACCAATACAAACCGAATATCGCAATGGTGATCCGGTATGGGCATACGGCTATCCAGTAGGGCATAGCGCAATGAGTCAGGGAGTAATGGTTGGATTGCTGACCACCGATGTAGGGGTTGTGATGCAAACCACAAGCTTTTGTCACCCCGGCTCGTCAGGCGGCCCTTTGGTTAATGCTCGCGGCGAATTAATTGGACTGGTGTTTGGTACCAAAACAACCTATAAAGATCATTGCCTGGCAATCCCCGTGTTGGACATTCTTAGCAAGATGCCGAGTTAATAAGGACAAAAATGACAATAAAACTTTTTGGCGATTTGATCATGTACTTTGGGACCATGGGTGGGCTGACATTCGGGATGTTCTACGTCGACAAGCGTGCCGCGGTAAATAATTTGAGTCGTATTCCAGAGACGTGGCTGATGGCAGCGTGTGTGGCTTTTGGATGGATCGGGGCAATCATGGCCATGAAGTTCCTGCGCCACAAAAACAGGAAAAAAACATTCATAGCCAAATTGGTGTTCGCAATCTTAGCGAACCTGGTCGTAATTTATATGATGCTCAAGGCATCTAATGCCTGAGTATCAATCTTGAGAGGTTGATCGAAAATCGGCCCTCATATAACGCGTTTTAAGCCATTATTTTGAGGCTGTTGATAGCTGAGGCTGTCGAATAAATTTAAAAGCTGTCAGCCAAAACAAAATAAGAACTAATTTTTGGTTGATGTTGTAGATGGAAGTAAATGTGGGGCGAATATAGCGGATCGAACGGATCATCCCCAGATTTAATTCATAACTTTACTTAAATGGATGGGGTAAAAATTTGAATATAGCAGTATCTGTGTCAATTGCTGGAAATAGTAATTTCCAGTAGTTGACTTTGAAGCCCGTTCAAGGACAATTAAATAATATTGTGATGTTGGGCGAAGGAAAGAACTTGAAGCGCCTGGATGTACTTGATTTGCATTAAACCTCCAAAAAGGTTAATTCAAATTTCAAGCTACTCCAAAATTAATAATATGTCAATCAATATTTTGATCTGAACTCAATTATGAATGCCAAGAAGAAAAAATGATTATCAAAACTGACAGCACGCTCGTACAAGACAGCATCGCCAGTTATGACGATGAAATGGTTTATCGGTACACCTTGTCGAGATCCTGGACAAAGGGGCCGGCACTCACATTCTTGATGCTGAACCCAAGCACGGCAACCGAGGCAGAAAACGACCCCACTATTGAGCGTTGTCAGCGCCGAGCCATAGCAATGAGGTTTGGCCAACTGCACATCGTGAATTTGTTTCCACTACGAAGCACTGACCCAGCTGGTCTTTTAAAGACTGACCCCATTGGCGACCTGACCGAAGCCAACAAGTCCATTATTGAAGCTGTGAAATTATCGGATATGACTATCTGCGCTTGGGGAAATCATCAGGCAGCAAAATCGCGCTCATGGGATGTCATTAAATTACTTCGTGCAGAAAGTCTCGAAAAGAAACTGTATTGCCTAGCGAGAAATAAAGATGGGTCACCAAAACACCCTCTCTATGTCAGCGCCGCTACTCAGCCCATAAAATTCTTTGAGTGAAGCTAGATTCCATAAAAGACATGAACCATAACGCACACTTTATTGACCGATTTGAAGCATGCCTGAATCCAAACACAGATGGAACCAACGGGCGCTTCCGTGGCGACAAGACCAAGATGCTGACACAGATTGATGATGATCGAGCTGCCATCAACATTTTTCTTGAGCAAACCGTAAAGAATCCCGGTACAAAAAGAATGTATGCCAGAGAGATTGAGCGGCTGCAGATGTGGGCGGTGATGGTGAAAGCAAAGTCGATTGCCGACCTGGAGATGTCCCACTTCGATGAATACATAAAATTTATCAAGACGCCTCCCAAAGGATGGGTAGCCGATAAGCGATATCCGAAGTCATCAGAGAATTGGCGCCCTTTTGTTCGTGAACTGAATGAACACGGCCGTATTTTTGAGTTGTCTGAGAACGCCCTATTCAACGCCATTTCAGCGATCAACACAATGATGGACTGGTTAGTAAGCTGCGGTTACCTGACTGGAAACACCCTGGGCCTTATCCGCAAGAACATGAAAAAAGCCATTCGCATGGATTCCCATGAGGACAAGGTGGAACGGTTTCTGGATGATGAAACAGTTGAAGATGTTAAGCACGTCATTATGTCCATGCCAAGCGAAACCGACTTGGAGATTTTGAATTACGAACGAGCTCGATTCATATTCACCATGTTCATCATGCTCGGCTCCCGGATATCGGAGCTGGCCAACTCGCAAATGCGCGATTTCTCAAAAGAACCGGCTGGTTGGTTTTGGAAGGTCACAGGAAAGGGGAACAAGTCGGCCAAGGTCGTGGTGCCGGAGGATATGCTTATTGCCCTGTCTAGGTGGCGCAAGGTTTTGAAACTATCCCCCTACCCTCTTCGCACTGAAATCACGCCGGTTATCCCAATGATTAACAGACATGCTCAAGCACAACTTAATCGTGCCGGCATTACACCGCGTCGAATCAATCAAATCCTATCCGAGATTTTTGAGTCCACTATCAAGCATATCCAGAAAACACAGTCTGGTCACAAGGCTGAAGAAAAAATCACTTTCTTACAGAATGCGTCTGCGCACTGGTTACGTCACACCAGTATCACTCAGAAAACAAATTCTGGCATGGCCCACCACGCAGTACAAATGGATGCTCGACATTCCGATCCGCGCACAACTCAAAGATATATTCACGACCAGGAAAAAGAACGAGTTGAAGAAGCCAAAAAACACAAAATGACCTGGTAACTACCAATCATAGTTATCATTTATTATTGAGTATTGTGCAAGATCCTGAGTAGTTGTTTATGACTCCGAAACCAGAGTCATATCCATAGTATTTGAGTGTTTTTAAGTCTATGTGGAATTTAGATTCAAAGTCTTTGTTTACCAGGACCAAAAATCCACTAGGGTCTGCCCAGCCATAGTCTTCCGAGAAAAAAATCCCTAGAAAAGGCTCAGCGAAATCTTTGGAGTATGAGGCTTTATATTTTACTTTATAGTAGTCTTTACCCACTCCATGGATGTATTTAAATTTATTACCCTCTTGCTTGATTGTTATCTTTCCACCGTATTCAAAAAGCTGAGCTTCAATTTCATTGGGAGGCAAATCCTCAATTCCAGCTCGGGTCTGGTTTGATGGGGTGCAAAGTATCTTTGCCGGAGGCATCGAAGCTGCCGAGAGTGTGGTTGAATAAATAGCAAAGATTGTTAGTCCTGCTATTGAACGGACACTGTGAATATGTTGCTTAAAAGCCGCCTTACTATTGATGCCCATGTCAGTATTAATTCCTTATTTTTATAGATAATTTTTTTTGCCAACTGGCGAGGGTAGCATTAAATGGCTAGGGTCTGAAAGATTGAATTAAAAGAGATTATCCTTGAATGAAATCTGATTTGGCTTTGGTTTAGTCTTAAAAACTATTCCGTAATATTCAAAACATTTTTACTTATGAAACTCAGTAATGCCATTCGGACGGTTTTAGATTCAATGCCATTTTTTTTGAAAGACTTTAATGTAACCCTGTTGTTTTGCTCAAGAAATGACTCAAAGTCTTTGAAGAGTTTTTCTTTACTATCATCGTCCAGAGTTTCGTAATACTCCCCTGCCCTACTGTTCTTTTCTGCTGCGATTTTGTTTTGTTCGAATTGCTCTCGCTCAGTAACCTTTAGGCGTTCTGCGGCATCTTTCTTAGACTGAGCCTGTTGCTCTTGAAATTTGACCACCAACGGTGAAACTTTTGGGCGGTAATCATTCTTGATAGCCTCGACAACAAACCCAGCCAAATTCTTGATTTTGCCTTCAGCCAGCTGGCCCTCAGCGTATTCGATATTGCCCATTACAAGTTCAAACTCATATTCACGTGCAAGTTTTTTGGCTACGTTTTCATTAACACCACACTCGATCAGCTTTTCTTCAGCACGCAACTGTTCGTCCTGGATACTCACATCCAAAAGATACTGAGGTTTTTTGGTTATTTCAAAAAATAGCGATTTAACTACTCTCTTGACCTTGGTGTACTGAACGCTGACAAGAATGTCTGTTACTCGGTTAACTTCCTCGATAGCGTTTTTGATGACTTTCAGATTGAAGTATTTGAACTCATTGTAGATATTATCATCATCACACTCGAAAACCTGACGCCATTCTTGAACTGTTAGCTCTGGTGTGCGGCCGTCCTCTAAATAGAGAAGGCATTGTTCATACAAGATGTATGCATAGTTTGAATCGATGTTGCCTTGGACATCCATATTGATCAACGCAAACTTCACTGAATCAGACAGCATGCGTTTTGCTATCGTCGGGATCTCGAAGTGAATTTTTCCGGATGACTGGAATAGTAAGGTAGAGAAAAGTTGTGTCGCACCTACCGTACGGACACCGCTAGCATTGGTCACGTCCATCTCTACTTTGAGGCTGGTAAGTTCGTTTGCAGCTTGCTTTAATTTATCAACATCATTTGAATTGAATTGAATCAGCTCACCGAGCTCAATTCTGGTCGTTGAATAAGTATCTTCATTCATGCCTTGCTTCTGAGCTATCTTAAATAAGGCATTGCTCAATTTACGACCAAGTAAAGAACGCTTCTCACCATTAGTGACACGAATCTGAATTATCCCGGATCCTTTGACAAGAAGGGATTCACTCAGCTGAGCTAACTCCGATCCTTTCATGACTGTTAATTCGGTCGACTTCATTTGCTTCGGTTACTTATTGAGGGTTAATTTTGTAACCTAAGTATGCCCACACAAAAATCCTTTGTAAAGTGGCCGACACCCTTTTTTTGAAATCGAAAGTTAGGTTACCGTTTACGGGATGACCAGCACTTAGGTTACCGTTTACAGGACGCAGGGATATATTCGCTCAATAAACCAGGCTGAATTAGGACTTAGGTTACCGTTTACGGGATCAAAAAGAGGACTTAGGTTACCTTTAACGGGACAATAAGCAGTAAAAAGTAAGCATTCACTGTCAGTAATACCAAATAATGGCAATGTATTAATAAAAAATGAATGAAATTAGAGTTATTCATCCCGCAAACGGTAACCTAACTTAGGCTATCCACTAAAACCATCCCGTAAACGGTAACCTAAGTGGCAAAACTGGCCCTGGTTATATCCCGTAAATGGTAACCTAAATAGGGTTAGGAGGCTCTTGGAGACTAGATGTTAAGAAAATCGCCTAGCACAGACGATTTATAAAAGCATTATTAAATAAGGGCTTATATTGCTTATATACACTTATGGTTTAAGTGCGGCATTGGAAAAGTTTTTGATCCCGTAAAAGGTAACCTAAGTGCTGGTCATCCCGTATTCGGTAACCTATTTATTCAGCAATATTGGTTTAATATACGAAATAATTCTTTATTTTCAATTATTTAGAGTGATTCCAGCCTGTTGCTGACCACTCGTATAATCTGAGCATCCCGTAAACGGTAACCTTTTCATCCCGTAAATGGTCACCTAAGTTCGTAAGCTTATGATTTTAAATGTGATCTTAAGGAATATACCGTAAATGGTAACCTATCCCGTAAGTGGTAACTTATACGTACCGCAAATGGTAACTTATGCCCAATTTGCATCCCGCAAACGGTAACCTAATATCGTCCAATATCCTGTAGAAGGTAACCTAGTTATACCGTAAGCGGTAACTTATCCCTACTTTTAATCCCGTAAACAGTAACCTAACTTTGTATTTTTAATTTATTATCAATAGGTTAAATGATTTGAAATACACAACAACATTATGTTTGTTTGTTTTTTATAAATACATCAACACCTAAAGGTCTTTAAGACTATCAGGTAGCGGTAAATTTAATTCTTTTGCAATACCTGGAAGCTCGCTCTTCAGGATATGAACAACTATAGATTTCATGCTTTGGCCTGGTACAGCACGAGCAATCCCTTCTAATAGCAGTTTCAGATCCTGTGGCATTTCTACAATCAAAGGTTTGATCACATCATGTGATGCTTCCATCCAAGGAAATGGATTCAAGTTCAAAGAATTGAGCTTATTGCTGATAGCTGGCGTTGGTTTGGCCTCTTTCTGCTTAACCGCCTTTTTAGCAACAGTCCCCTCCCCTTCCCTTTTGGGTTCTGTCTTTTTTTCTTCTTGTTCAGTGACCGTTGAATTTTCTGTGGCAGACGTAGCCTCACCCTTATTTACAAAGCCGGACTGTTGGCCTAATGCAATCAACTTATCCAACTGGCTTTCTTTTTTTGCTGTCATTTTTCTACTCCATATATGAAATCATAGAGGCCTTGCATTTCCTCTTGTGCTGATTGGTCTGATTTAGTTTGGTTTTCCGGGGGAATCTCAAAGATGGATTTACCTTTACCCAATACTTTTTTGAAGGAATCACGATCTGTGATTTGTACGCTGCATACTTCAATACCTGCTGCTTGCATTTGATCCTGCATTTTGAGGATTACTTCTGCAAGGTCGTTGATTTGTTTGTCGCGTACATTTGGCAGCGTTGGCACTTCATTGAATAGCATCACCACTCTCATACCCAGACCAATGGCCTTACGTTGCTGCTGAAGCTCATAAACCATTGCAATATCTTTTTCCAAGGCCCAGACATCAGTCAGACTTACTTTGACAGGTATAACCATTACATCGCAAACCAGAAGGCTATGCCGTAATTCAGCAGCATCTCTACCAGGTACATCAATCACTAAGTCGTCATAACGCTTTGCTTGCTCTCGGATAATCGATACAACATCAGTACCGAGTGCATTAATCAAAGGGATTGCTGGCTCTACTCCATGTTCATTTCGCGTTGCATTCCAGCGTGTCACTGTTTTCTGGTCATCACAATCTACCATGCAGACATCATGACCTTTTAGTTTACGCAATGCAGCAATATTCAAAGAAAGTGTGCTTTTACCAGCACCACCCTTACGTGTCCCAAAAACTACGATCATAGCAACTCCATTTGTATTAACAGTATAGACGATATTAACCATCTATACCGTTCTGATTATGTGGTTAAGGTTTCCAATGTTATCAACCTTCATAACCTAATATGGATTGTTAACATTGATTACGTGTGCAACGTTATCAATATAAATAATGTGAACAATAAAGTAAATACTATTAATGTTATTAATACAGACAATAATGACAATATTGTAAATATTAATTATACAAACCATGCAAACAATATTAATAATATAGTTAATATTGACTATAGAATATAGTCGTTATATATTCAATATATGATTAATGTAGTTAATACGGTTAATACCGACAATACTGTCTATACCGCAAGGGAAGATTTATGAGTCAGCAACTGATGAGTACGCCAACACTGAACACAATGGGGGAAGCATTAGCTTTATTGGAAAAAGTAGGCTTTAAAAACATTTTGAAGCCTGCTGTAGTGTCAGCCAGAAAAATGACGGGCGATAGGTTCAAGCAAGCGTTGATAGATGTTGTTACAAAAGAGCAGGGTAGGGATGAAAATCTGCGTTACCTGGCTTCATGCTTATGCCTATCTACAAATCAGGCAATCAAATTCCTGACAAATCATAATATTCAGTTCAATCATGATTTGTTGGTCAAGCTTGGAATAGAGCAGGGTAATGAGATTCGAAACCTGATGAAGCAGTTTGATACGACTGGTGACGTAAGCTTTCTAAATGAGATTCGCAACCGCTTTGATGGGGTGCTTCCTCAGCAAACGCAACAACAAAACCGGCAATCAAATTCGGCGCCGACGAACAATAACATGCCATCAAACGAACAATATGATGTCAACGATAGCTACACTGGTAATGAAAATACAGAGCCAAAGATCCAGCAAAATGGTGAAAAGTATCGATCACTTCACTTTTTTGGAAAGGATACGGCTCTATGCTTCAATGATTCGCGTACTAAGTCTGGGAATATTCCAACAATCAACATTGATGCAGCCAAAGTGGCACCAGGAGGGAATCGTAATTTTGATTGGAAAAACGCTGTTCATTTCCAATTCACGCGTAATGAGTTAATCGGTGTTTTGTCAGTATTAACTCACATACGAAATAAGGTCGAATACAAGTCGCATGGCCAAAAGAATGACAAGGGATTTTCAATTGAAAAGCAGGAAGGTAAGTTTTATTTGAACCTCTTTTCAAAAGAAGGTGGTGCGCGTGGTGTGCCTATCTCTCTTGAGGATGCAGTACAGCTGGCAGTGATGGTTATTGATCGCCTGGGTGAAAGTTTCCCAAGTTATAAAAAACCAGAATTCTTGACTGTTATGAGGCTGGTAATGAAATGACCCATGCCATCCCGGATACAAGTGGTAAACGCTTCGCACGTTTGCAAACGTTGGGCATATATGTGCCTGAACAAATCCTTTTACACTTACCAAAGGGTTATTTGGACTTAACAACCGTAGAAAAAACGGTACAGGATACGCATTTTGACGGCCTACAGCGCATTTATTCGCTTACGGTGACCACTGATGCAGGGTTTGCTAATAAATTTGGCGATAAGCCTCGTGTTTCATTTTTTGCATCTGATGAAAATCAACCCATCCGTATCACTGTATTCGGTGGGGTGTATGAGTGGAAAAACCTGAAGGCTGGCATGAAGATCTTTGTAAGGGCAAAAGTGAAGATCTGGAATGAAGAAATCCAGTTTGATTCCCCCGAGTTAATCAACGCCATCGCAATTGGTCGTGTCGTTGCGCAATATCGCGGAAAGAAGAAGGTTGTGTCTGAAGAAACCTTTGCTGAATACGCGCAAGAGGCTTTAGATAAATATCTTCCACAAAGTGCGGAGTATATCCGAAGGATGTTGGATGGCATGGATGAGGAATACATCCTGCAAAAGGCTGCAATCAAGAATTATCGGACTATTCAAGACATCCTGATCGATGTCCACGCACCTAAGACGCTGGAACATGCGGAAAAGGGCATGTTGGCAGCCCGGAAGCTCGCGGCGTATGAGGCAGTAAAAGAAGGCGCTAAGAAAAAACAGAAAAAGCCTGTCGCACAATCAGCCATCATGATCAGCGATAAGGCATGGCAGTCTGCAGCCAGCAATATTCCTTATCAGGCTACAGATGATCAGCTACGTTCAATCAAAGAAATCGTAGCAGACTTAAATTCGCCATATCCTATGAGCAGACTTCTCAATGGTGACGTAGGGGTAGGCAAAAGCTATGTGATTGGGGTAACGGCCGTAGCAGCGAATGAAGAGGGCGCACGTGTCGCAATTCTTACCCCTAACTTGCTTTTGGTCGACCAGCTTTACGAAGAGTTTTCAGCATGGTGGCCAAAGAAGAGATTCGTGAAGGCTTTGGGTAGCACTAAAGTCGTGGATATCATGGATAACCCAGTAATCATCGGTACTGTGGCCTTGCTAAACCGCTTGGAAAAACAGAAATGGACACCCGATTACCTGATTGTTGATGAGCAAGAGCGATTCTCTGTGAAGCAACGTGAGCAACTTGCTCAAGTCCACACCAATATGCTGGAATCTACTGCTACCTGCATCCCACGTACAGCGGCCATGATTTCACATGGCGGCATGGATATTTCTATCCTGACTCAATCACCGGTCAAGAAGCAGATTCAAACGCACCTGGTAGGGCGTGAAGACAGGGAAAAACTGTTTAGCCATGTGCACCGGGTTATTGAATCAGGATCTCAGGTCGCTATTGTCTATCCGCAAGTATCTGGTGAGGATGAGCGCAAGTCTGCTATCGAGGCATTCAACGCATGGAACAGGAAATATCCTGGGCTTGTGGCATGCCTGCACGGGAAAATGACTGCTGAAGAAAAGCAAACGATTACCCAAGACGTCAAAGATGGCAAATACAAGCTGATTGTCACTACCAGCATTTTGGAGCGAGGCGTCACAATTCCTGGCTTACGAGCTGTGGTGGTTATCAATCCAGAACGCTACGGGGCCACCCAGTTACATCAGTTGAGAGGCCGGTTAGTGCGTAAGGGCGGGTTGGGATATTTCTTCCTGTATGTACCAGACCAGATCGATTCCGTGGCCCGGGAAAGATTGATGTTACTGGTGAATATCACTCAGGGCCATAAACTGGCTGAGATGGATATGGAAATGCGTGGTTTTGGTGATTTGTCTGAGGATGCCGAAAGCCAGCATGGAGCTTCAAGAAGCGGTATTTTTCAAGGGGTCCAGCTAAGACCATCCGACATTGCTGCAATTATGTCGGCGCCTTAGCTGGGGAATATCTCTTTGATGAAGAAACTCTCATCATTTGGCTGAGCTGAACTAATGATGAGGTTGTTACGTGCGCGAGTCATTGCGACGTACATCAGCTTGCGCTCTTCCTCGATATTTTCAACTGAATAGTCATTATCCTTTGTCGAGGGAATGACCTTTTCCTCTACGCCAATAATCCATACGTTATCGAACTCCAGGCCTTTGCTACTGTGCATGGTTGATAAGGCTACCCCTGCATCTTTATTCTCGTTTTCTGGCTTCTTCGTGACTATTTGAATACGCTCCAACAGAGAGCCATTCAGGCCGGACAGGATCTCGCAGACAAGTTCAATTTGTCTGTGTTCGTTTTGCTTGTTTGTGCGTGTCATCATCCAGTCACCGAGGCCACGCAAGACACGAATGACATCATCGGGTGAGGCTTTGATTGCGCGTTTGGCCAAACCAGGTATCCGCATCGTAAATTCTTGGAGAATATCCTTTGCTAAAACCTCGAATTGGCTTAAATCCAAAGCATTCATTGCCTTGATGTCGTAAATTGCAATCCAATCGTCACCAATCAATTCGCGAAGATCATCGATGTCGTTGGCAGCCACACCACTCCAATGCAAAAGGTGCTCGATACCAACACGTTCCTTTTTGCACATAGAACGCAATACGGTCAGCATCATGGCTGGAATGGACTTCTCCCAAAAACTGGTACCAGATTTGTAGGCTGGAATCCTCCGGGAACGCAATACAGCATCAATTTCATCCAACATGTCATTATTCCTGGCCAGCACAGCCCATTGGCTGGGTTTGACCACGAAATGTTCTCGATTGTCTCTGACCTCGACCTCAAGTGTAGACTGAATGCGATCAGCTACAGCATGCGCCTCATTAACTCGTTTGTTGAAGCGTTCCTTGGTAATGGTGCCGCCACGACCTTTGTTAGCAACAAGTCTTTTGGACAGGCGATTTTGGTTATTCAGAATCAATCGGTCAGCCGGAGTCAGAATTTCTCTGTGGCACCGGTAATTCAAGCCTAGAGTTACGCGTGTGGCGTTGGTTTCCTTCTCGTATTTGAGCATGCCTTCATAGCCCAGCGCATTTCTGAAACCGAAAATGGTTTGGTCGTCGTCGCCTACGGCGGTGGTCGTGACCTTACCGGAACGATAATGCTCCATGAGATACTGGAATTGCACTTCATCAACATCCTGGAATTCATCGACCAACATGTGAGTGGCACCAAGTATCGGCAGTGATCCGTCCTTGATCATGTCGAGTGACATGCGCATGACATCATAGAAGTCTATGATGTGGTTACGTTTACAAATTTCCTGATAGACCGTGTAGATTTGCCCCGTTTGATCATTCGTTGGCTCGTAGTGAGATTTGCTCTTACAAGCTTCGATCATGCCCAATGCATCAAATGGTTTGATATCGGTAATGCCAAGTTTATCCAAGGCCCGGGAAACGGAGTTAAGCACTTCTGCATTGGATGCAATATGTGTCTTAATTTTGTTCCGCTTGAGATGATTTAATGCCAATGAGTGAAATGTCGAAACGTAGCAGCGGCCTCCAGTATCGCCATACTCTTTCTGAACCCTGTGTTGCAGTTCTTTGGCACCATCGCGTGTGAAGGTAACACCGACAATTTTGGCGTATTGACTGCGCTTGAGTATGCGCGACATTTTCTGGACAACGAGGTGAGTCTTACCAGACCCCGGACATGCGACGACCAACAATGGATCGTCGCATTCAACTGCTGCTAACTGGTCGGCATTTAAACTCATGCGGCTTTCACCACCTCAGCTGGGGTTTCTTCATGTGGCGTATCGTCAAGAGCTTGCACAGCTGCTACATCTTCAACAGGCTGCTCTACTTTTGCCTCAGTTGCAACTTCACCTTTTTGGTTTGCGCTTTGTTGTTCACGACGAATGCGGTTCAAGATAGCGCGGTGCTGGCGAACGATTGTACCCATGACAGTATTGAGCATGCGCTTCACGTCGAGCTCA
This sequence comes from Methylophilus sp. QUAN, assembly GCF_015354445.1. Lineage (GTDB taxonomy): Bacteria > Pseudomonadota > Gammaproteobacteria > Burkholderiales > Methylophilaceae > Methylophilus. The sequence goes on along the minus strand of NZ_JADKYT010000001.1, from coordinate 1,585,302 downwards.
AAGTCACTACGTTTTTTCTCGTTCAGCTCGAAATCTTCTTCATGCAGTAAACCACGCACCCAAAGGTCGGTCATTGTCATCAGGAAGCGGTCAGCGGTATCGTGCAATTCGTAGTAAATACGGGCCAGAGGTGAAGTCAACTTCACATCAACGGATACACCATTGATGAAGGAAGTAGGAGTAACCAGGCCGTGGGTAGAGTATGTAACGTCACACTCGCGCAGTAATTTCTGCAACGCTTCAGTGTGTTTGATGATCGAATTCTTAACGTGGACTTCAATCTTGAGTACATCTTCCTCTTTCTCAATCAGCACACGGCCGAAAACAGGAATGAAGTGCAGGTACTCAGACATCTGGTCAAAGTTGCGGCGGTAAATACGCTCAATGATCGGATGGTAAAAGGTGTGTGGTGTTGTTACGACTGCACCACGGTGGTTGTCAAAGAAATTGCGTTGTTGGGTGAGCAAATCCTTTACGTTAGCTTTCGCCAACTGAGCGCCCTTGGTCTTTGTGGGCGTCACTGGTTTGCTCTGCTTATCGATTTGTGGGTCTTTTGCCATGATTATCTCCAGTTAGATTGATGGGTGTCATGATTTTGGACTAGCCATCGTTTTCATGCGTGGTTAGATAACAGGGCAGAAATGCTTGTTTGTAACTATGCTCTAGGTCTTGATAAGAAATCGCTTGACAAAAAAATGGGGCAGAAATACGATTATTCCATCTTTGAGGCGAGTCCTCATGCAGCTGAGACTAAGTTCTTAGCATCTCAAACAGTGCTTATGCACAATGTCTCTTGCAGACACACACCGCCACAATCTGGCTATAACACCTTACGAACCCGTTTCGTACCTCGGCTTTAAGCCATTCAATCAAGAGAATTAAGACCAGCAGTTTTTTACTGTATTGGCATTGTCTTGTCGTGAACCTGCGTAAAGGAACAACCCTTATTGTCGCCCGGTAAGTTAATTCTTACCGGGCACGATAACCCGAATATCTCCAGCCATGAGGCCACCTCATGGTGACCCGTGGTTTTTTTATTTCAACCACTGGTCGCCAACCAGTGTTTTTTATCTGTGGGGGGTGGCACTCCCAATCTGTCCTGGAGGATTCTTCAATGAGTATTTTTAACTTTTTAGGTAGTCTGTTGTTGGGTTTGGTTAAGCATGTATTTTTGGCTTCAGTCCCAGCTGTGGTGATCCTGTTCAGTTTATCTGCTCTGGTCATTTGTGCCGCTTTTCACTCATTCAGCTTAGGCTCAATTGGTGATGGGTTGTTTATTGAAATGATGTCATGGTCATTCCTGGTTACCTTTATGGCGATCTTGAAAACCATGCAACTGACAAGAAACAATCTTCAAAGCTGGTACGCATAGTAGTCAAATTCGGGAGCTTTGCTCCCGCTTGAGGGTGTTATTTCAGCACCTTCAACCGGGAGCAAACTTTCAAAGGAGATCACTATGTCATCTGCAATTAATGCAACTCAGATTTTACAGTCCATGGCCAGAAACAACATTCCAGTACGGGATGCAATTTTGGTTCACACCACGTTAAAGACTGGGAATTGCAATACTCGTAGCATGGAGAAGGTTAAGCGTATCGTTCGCGTTATTGCAATCGACCTTCAGCCAACGTGAAATGGCCAAAACTCAGGGGGGTAATCCCCTGGGGGATGGTTCTGGCTTCAAGAATTCTTCCAAGTCCATAAACGACCTGAAAGATTTTTTGCCGCTGGCAAAATAACTAGCGTCTACATGACGCATTTCATCAACCCCGATAGGGCATCAATTGCCCATTCGGGCCCTTGGTGCCTTTTTTTCTTTAGGAGGCACCATGGCATTACAAATACCTGTTGGACAAGGTGCAGTGATATTGGAGATTGGGAAGCATATTCACAATCGCTCAATAGTCAGCTCTGCCGTTCTGCAAAATAGTCAAGGATTGCGAGTTTTCGTATGGGAACTCGATGATGGCGAAACACTTGTGTTAGACCAGAATCCGCGGCCAAAACCACGCTTACCGCAAATTGAGATTGAACCAGCAACGGTTAAATCTTCTTGGAGTGGTTGGCAGTCCACACAAGACCCCATAAATGACGTAGTTTCAGCGAAAACGTCTCAAGGGTTCTGCTTGAAGCATTTCAAGTCACCTGTAGCGCCCAAGCACACGCAGCTTCAATTGTCTGCGATGCATGGTGCCCGATAGGAGGCCAAAATGTCAGAGAAAAAACTAACACGTCGAGAAAAATTCCTGCAATCGCAATTTGTTCTACCAATGTTCTGGGATTCGGTTGTATTCCCGAAAGACTGGACGTTGGAAGAGATTCTGGAGCTGCATGAAAATCTGTTTAATGAAAGTCTGAGTGTCCTGAAACAATCGGGAACCACTAAGGCCCAGATAGACAGAAAGATTGAAGTTCTGGAGTGGATTTACGCTCCTGATGAGATGAATGATGCAATTGAAGTTGTGAACGGCAAGGCTGAGCATAAAAAAATGCCTAAACCTTTTTCGTTCCACTTGTGTTGTCAGATCATGGAAGTAGATCCCGATGAAATGCGGAATCAAATCTTCTTCACCCTTGAAAGCAATTTCAAGAAAGCAATCACCGCCTACAAAAAGGCGGCCTAGTTAAACAATCCCTGTGGGGGCATTTCCCGCAGGGGAAGTTGCCTCCAAATTTTATTTGGAGAGAACTATGTACAAGCTTGTAGATAAACCCTTGAGTGAAGTTTTGGGTATGGCAGTTGATCCTTCACTGACCGTGCCAGTACGCGAGTACGACGAAAGCATCAATGGGGTTTCATATGTGCTGGCGCACATTCCAAAAGCTGAGCCCTATCTGTTCCGTAGCGATATGGTCAGAGATGTACTAGCCTGGTTGCGCGATGAAAACCCTGAACCTTTATTGATTCATGGTCCAACCGGCACTGGTAAGACATCATTCGTCAAGCAATTGGCAGCTCGTTTGCAAATCCCCGTATGGGAGTCAACTGGAAATGAAGAAATGGAATTGTTCGAATTTTTTGGGCAATTTCTTCTGAATGAAAAGGGGGCAACCGTTTTCTTGGATGGGCCTGCAACACAGGCGGCTAAGTTTGGTGGCTGGCATTTGATTAACGAAATGGACCGGATGCGTCCCGGCGTAACAGTCGGGTTAAACGGTTACATGGAGGGTGGTACTTTCACTCTCTCGAACAAAGGTGGCGAAGTGGTAACACCTCGCGCCGGTTCTGCTGTAATCGCCACGGCCAACACTAACTTTGTTGGTGATGAAACCAATGGTAACTATTCAACTGCGCATATCCATGACAAATCGGTAGTAGAACGGTTTGGCATGATTATCAAAGCTGACTATCTCGATGATGACCAGGAGCGTGCATTGTTGGCGCTGGAGTATCAAGACATCACTGACGATGATCTCCAATACTGGTTTGATGCTGAGGGGATGGAAATCTCACGCGATGATGGAACGACCGTTCGCGGTCAGTACATCAGCCGTGATGACTACATCAATACGATGCTGAAATTCCGCAAAACTGTTCGCGATCAATCCGTTGAAAGTGGCAATACGGCGGGTAATGCGTTTGAAAGAACCATGTCCACTCGTACTCTGTTGCGTTGGGCAAAACATACAGTCCGCTTTAGTAATGCGCCAGACAAAGGTTTAAGTGCTTTGCACTACGCCCTGGAACGTGCTTTATCAAACGGTTGTACAGCAACTTCAAAAGTGGCACTGCATCAGCTGCTGAAAGACTATTTCGGCGTAGATGCTGTTCTGTAATGGGAGGTTTCCATTATGGGCGCCATCAAAACAAAAGATTTGATTCACTGGAAAGGCATTAATCCCAAAGATTTATGGGCCAGTAATGCGATGGAGAAATTGAGCAAGTTGTTCTCGGACGTTACTGTAAAAAGTAATAACGATGGGCCTTATTTGCTTTTGATCCCAAGTATCGGTTTCCGGTATGAATATGACACCACAAAGGTTTCACGTGGGGTTATTTCGTATGGGGATGATGATGCCAATCAGGTAATCGCTTTGCTAACTATAGCAATGCAAACACCCGTCACGTTGGTTAATGACGAAGGTGAACAAATCTCTATCAAACGGTTGAAGCCTACTGAAAAACATCTGAAATTCAACTCAATGTCCTACACGGAATTTGAGGAAAAGTTGAAGGTGGTTGAGGTAATCAGGTCGACGCCGATGAAGAATATTAGAGGCGCTGCCGCTTTTATTTGAAGGGAAACTGCCGCAAGGCGGTTTTCCAGGATGCCAATACTGGTATCTCGGAAAACCGCTTTTTTGTCCCTCGTGGATAAAAAAGCACTCCGTGTGGGTGCATTACAGAAGTCTCATTCGAGACAGCCGGAAACCTGAACCTGGGGGACTGGATTAACTCATGTTGGAGAAAAAATATGAATCAGGGTTTTTTATTCGTATTAGCTGTTTTAGGCGGCTTAACTTGTTTGGGTACTTTTATGACATTGATTGAGAAGGTCTGCAAATCAATTCATAACTATGCCTATGGATCTCGCGTGCCTGCACCTTCTGATGCCGTTTCAGAGGCTCGCAGTGAGATTAAAGAACAAGTCAAAGCTTTCAAAAAGATGGAAGATGAACCTTTCGTCAAACAGCAACAAAAGGTAACAGAACCAGCCGGTGACGTTGGCCATGTCGAGAAATCGATGGTCGAGGAAACTGAACAGGTGATGTTGGACATTAACGGTTTCGATGACAAAGTAACTGTGAAGGTCGGTAACAAAGCAATCGTTACAGCAAGGTATTACAAAGGGGCGCAGGTTGTTGTTCGCCACATGAATATTCTTGATGAACGCATTAGAAAGAGACTCGGTAAGCGTATGCAGTTGCCACCATTGAAAATCAATGATGATTGGCTGCACGCAAAGTATCAAGTGATTAAGACGACCCGTCAGGACGTCAACAATCTGTTCAAGGCTTATACCAATGGACAGCAAGAAATTGCTAGATCACAACCGCCAGTTGAATCTTCTGAGGTAGTAAATACAACCCAAAATGCAGTTGAGAAACAAGAAGTAGCACAACCAGAAATGGTGCCTGAGTCAGTTCCTGAAAGTGTAGACCACACAGCCAGGAGTAAAGCAAAGGCAATCATGAAAGGCGTGCTGCAGGCATATGGGTTATCTGATCGCGTACAAGGTGACAAATCTTTCAAACATTACAAGGTTGATTTCATTGATAGTGAAACCAGTCTCTTGGAAACAGTTTGGGGTGAAGATCTGAAACGCGCTCTCAATAGCTGCGGGGCTAAGAAGGGTGACTTGATTGAAATATTCAAGTTAGGCCGGAAACCAGTGGAAGGCGAGAAAACAGATGGTGAAAAGCGATTCATGAACAAGTGGCATATCGTCGTTCTGAATAGCAAATCAATGAAACAGGCTCACTAGGACAACCGTTCTAAAAGCCAATTTAATTTAGGAGAAACAAATGGCAAGTGTAAACAAAGTAATTTTGATGGGTTCATTGGGTCGTGATCCAGAGGTTCGTTATATGCCGAATGGCGAAGCAGTGGCCAATATGAGCATTGCGACAACGGAAAACTGGAAAGACAAATCTGGCACCCGCCAAGAAAAAACCGAATGGCACAACATTGTGCTTTATCGCCGCCTGGCTGAGATTGCAGGGGAATACCTCAAAAAAGGTAGACCTGTGTATATCGAAGGCCGTCTGCAAACACGTAAATGGGAGAAAGACGGGGTAACTCGTTATTCAACCGAAATCGTTGCAGATCAAATGCAGTTGTTGGGCACAGGTCGTTCTGGTTCAGATGGTGGCAATCAAGATCATGATGGTTATGATCACCAAGCAGAGTATCAAGGTGGTAATCAGGGTAGTCAACCAGCATCACAACAGCGTGCGCCTCAGCCTTCAGCTCAACGAGCTCCGGCGATGGCAAATGCAGGTGGTGGCAATGGAGATCCGGGAAATTTTGACAATTTTGACGATGACATTCCTTTTGCCAAGCCAGATATGGCAGCCGATGTGATTCTTCGGAATGATCGCAGATTCAAGCCTCGTAAATTCTAATTGCCTTGGTAATTAGAAAGGGAGGTCGGTATGTCGAATAGTTTGATACCTGTAAGCAGTTCTTCCATAGACAGTATTGGATATGGAACAAAAAAGAAGGCACTGATAGTTAAATTCTTGAATGGGGGCATCTACGTTTATGAAGATGTCTCTCAAAAAATATTCAATGATTTTCTGTCAGTAAGTTCAAAAGGGCAGTATCACTCTCAATTCATTAAGGGGCAGTTTACGTTCCGTATGATTGATGAGGGTGATATTTCCGATTGGCTGGATGCTCCAAGAAGTCCGAGAAAGACACCATATTTGGTGCCGGAAGTTTTCAATGGATTTCAGGGTGCAGCTGCTTTCTTTTAATTAATTTTTCTTCCCAACCGGGGGCCAGTCCCTCGGGGTTGGCTTCCATTTTTACTTAGGAGTTAACCATGGTTATGACTTTGCAATCTTTAGGAATCATCGTAGTGATTTGTTCGGTTTTAGCAATTGCCGGCATCGCTGCCGATTACCTGGAAAAGCGTTACGGCTAATCAGGTCAGTTCTTAATTTTTTCATTTCATATTTGGAGAAACATCATGTTTAAAAAAATTCTGTTCGTTATTGCTGTTGTAATGTCTGCCAATGTTCAAGCTGACAACCTGTCTGGTTCGGTATATGGATCAAACGAAACTATGCGTGCGTCGTCTGTCGACGTTGCGCAGGTTGTTGAGATGCGCCGGGTTCAGATTGTGAATCAGCAACAAAATATGGTTGGCCAGTATGCGTTACCAGTTCTTGGTGGCGTGGTAGGTGGTGTAATTGGTAATGCCGTTGGCAACAATAATACTACCCGCTCATTGGCTACGATTGTTTTGACGGCTGCAGGCGGTTATGCGGGTAATACAGCTAACGAATACTTGCAGAAAAAAGATGGCATTGAGTTTATTCTGAAGCGCGATGACGGCAAGTTCTTTGCAGTCACTCAACCGGAAGATGCTACCACTGCTCGTATTGGGGTGGGTGATACTGTGCGTTTAGTTCAGGGCGCCAGCCTCAGAGTGGTAAAGCTCGGTAGTTATTGATCTCGGTCCTGTATATCCCTAAAGGGGTATGCAGGATTGACATTTATCACCCTAAGTATTAGAGTTCGTGTTAGTCACTAGTATCTTGTGTTCATCCTGAATGCAACATACTACTGATTTGCAGGTGCTTGCACCTTCATTACTGTGATGATTCACAGATTCCAAAAGCTACTCACGTAGCAACCAGTCCATCTGGACATTTTTTTTCCAAACCAAACCCTACTGGGCATAGAGAGATTTTGCCCACAAGGGATATCTCTATTCTCAATTTGGGTTTACTCCCGGTTGGGGCACGCCATATCGCCCCTCCAAGGGTGCTGTGGCGTGCCTCAGTCGGGGCCAATTTCTGAAAGGAGATACACCATGAACGCACCTACGAGAATTATTACTCTTTTACCGAGTCAAGAAATTTCTACCGAGGTATTACTTGAGAAATATGCAAAAGGCGACGAAAAGACTCAATCTGACGTACGGGCTCGCGTTGCTAAGGCCCTGGCTGCAGTAGAGAAACCAAGCCTGAAAGCTAAACTTGAGAAACAGTTTTACGATGCAATGGAAAATGGTTTTGTGCCTGGCGGCCGTATTAATAGTGCAGCCGGTACTGACATTCAAGCAACACTCATCAATTGTTTTGTTCAACCTGTCGGGGATTCAATCTCGGCGGTAGTAGACGGTAAGGTAGGTATTTACCGCGCACTGGAACAATCAGCTGAGACAATGAGACGTGGTGGCGGGGAAGGTTACAATTTCTCCAAAATTCGTCCACGTGGCGCCTTTGTCAAAGGTACAAAATCACGGGCTTCCGGTCCAGTGTCCTACATGGACATTTATGACAAATCCTGCGTTACAGTTGAAAGTGCTGGCGCTCGCCGTGGTGCTCAGATGGGTGTGTTGAATTGTGACCACCCAGATATTGAAGAGTTTATCAAAGCGAAGCGTGAAAAAGGCCGTCTGACAAACTTCAACGTTTCTGTTGGGGTGTTCGATAGCTTTATGACAGCTGTGCAGAATGACGCTGATTGGGAACTGGTCCATGTGGCCAAACCAAGCAGTGAAGTTCCAAACACTTATCAGCGTGCCGATGGGTTATGGGTATACCGTGTGGTGAAAGCAAAAGAGTTGTGGGATTTGATTATGAAGTCCACATACGATTACGCTGAACCTGGTGTCCTGTTTCTGGATCGCATCAATCAATTAAACAACCTCAACTATTGTGAAACGATAGAGGCGACGAACCCTTGCGGTGAGCAGCCTTTGCCGGATTACGGTTGTTGTGACCTGGGCAGTATCAATCTGACCAAGTTTGTTAAAAATCCATTTGAAGAAAATGCACGGTTTGATTACGTGCAATTTGGCAAAGTGGTAGCAACAAGCATTCGCATGCTCGACAACGTATTAGACGCAACTGTCTGGCCGTTGGAAGAGCAAAAGAATGAAGCAATGAATAAGCGTCGCATTGGTCTGGGTTTCTTGGGCCTGGGTAACGCTTTGACTATGTTGAATCTGGCATACAACTCAGATGAGGGCAGGGCAGAAGCAAGTAACATCACGAAAGCGATGCGAGATGCAGCCTATTTGACCTCAATTGAGCTGGCAAAGGAAAAGGGTTCATTCCCTCTACTGGACGTGGATAAATACCTGAAAAAGGGAACATTCGCATCAACACTACCAGATGCAATCAAGAGCAGTATCCGTAAATTCGGTATTCGCAATAGTCATTTGTTGTCGATTGCACCAACAGGCACTATTTCGCTGGCATTTGCAGATAATGCAAGTGGCGGCATTGAGCCTGCTTTCGCTTTGTCATACGAACGCAAAAAACGCATGCCAGATAGCACCACTAAGGTTTATCAAGTGGAAGATCACGCTTACCGCGTGTACAAGCATTTAGGTGGGGATGAAAAAAATCTACCACCATCCTTCGTTACGGCGATGGAAATGTCAGCTATCGATCATGTATTGATGTCAGCAGCTGTAGCACCATTTGTTGATACCGCTATCAGCAAGACAGTGAACGTACCGGAAGATTATCCATACGAGCAATTCACTGATTTGTACATGATGGCGTATAAGTTGGGGTTGAAGGGTATCACTACCTATCGTCCTAACAATGTGACTGGTTCAGTTCTGTCTGTAACACCGGCAGCAACCCCAGCTACAACACCAAACGACCTAACAACCGATGCGAACGATCCTGATCGCCGTATCAAGTTGGACAAAGCCCCAGCACCTGCGTTAGCAAGTCTGCGTTGGCCTGGTCGTCCAGAATTGCCTTCGGGCAGTGCTGGTTGGGTATCACCGATGATTGAGCATCCTATTTTGGGTGACTTTGCAGTGTTTGTGTCGCATGTACAGAATGGTGTGGCTCATCCTTACGAGGTATGGGTCAATGGTTCCGAAGCCCCACGCGGGTTAGGCGCCATTGCTAAAACACTGTCCATGGATATGCGTGCGCAAGATAAACATTGGTTGTCGATGAAGCTTGAATCTCTGATGAAAACGTCAGGTGAGGATGCTTTTGACATGCCAATGCCGGCAAGTGGTGAATATGAGCGTGTGCCAAGCCTGGTATCAGGGTTTGCGAAGTTGGTTAACTGGCGATTGAATGATTTAGCCGGTGGTAGTTTTGTCAACGAAGCTGATCCATCACCAGTGGTAGATGCGATGTTTGCTAAGAAAGAGCCTAAGTCTGGCCCAAATGGTACGTTGTCTTGGACAGTGGATATTTACAATCCATCAACCAATGATGATTTTGTGCTGTGGGTTAAGGAATTGGTGATGCCGGATGGCCAGCGTCGTCCATACAGTGTATGGATCTCTGGCAATTACCCTCGCGTGTTGGATGGGCTGTGCAAACTGCTCTCATTCGATATGCGTGTAATGGATCCAGCGTGGATTGGTATGAAGCTGCGTAAGCTGCTCAATTACTCAGAAGCGCGTGGGGACTTTATGGCGAAAGTACCTGGTAGTGAGAAATCACAGAATTATCCAAGTACGATTGCTTATATGGCGCAACTGCTGATTCATCGTTACAACATGCTGGGCATTTTGACAGCTGACGGTAATCCGGTGACTGAGGCAGGCATACTGACGAAACCTGAAGAGGTGGAAGCGGTGGCAAGCACCAATAAGGTAATGGCTGGTAAGCAATGCAATGCGTGTAAAACGTACTCTGTCATTAAAAAAGACGGGTGCGACTATTGCACAAGTTGCGGCGAAGTTGGTTCGTGCGGTTAGGAGTTAACTATGTCAATGACAATTGAAGAAGTTAGCAACCTGCCACCCATGACTGACGCAGAGCTGGAAGCTGCAAAGAAAAAAGACATGAAGTTGAAAAACTTCACAGACAATCTGACTGATTTAGGTGTAGTATTTGAGGTAATCCCTTTAAGACAGGGAACGCCTGCGGCCTAAGAAGGTAAGAAAGTCGACCAAGGTTACCCGCGCAAGCGGGTGCCTTACCAAAGCGTTAAATTAATGTTTTGGTAAGGTACTTGTACCTATCCCTTTTTTAGCCGCAAGGTTAAATTAGCGTATCTAATACGCATTTCATCATCCCCCCAACCGGGCACTTTTCCCGGAGGGGACTAGTGCCCTTTTTTTAAAGGAGCACTAGCATGTCAGTATCAGCTTTAGCACAAGTAGCATTAGTGAATGTAGACCTGTCCACCTGGTCGGGCTACAAACGCACATCAGATGAAGAGTTGGCCAAGATCGGCGTCAAACTTCCCAAAAATTCCCCATTAACAAAGGGCGGTAAGAAAATTTACCCAACCGAGTTCTTGAAGGAATTCACAAACATCCGCAAAGAAATCAGCCGCAAGTTGAGCAAGTTCGGTGTTCGTGCATTGGGAGGAACAGCGCAAGCAGTTCCTGAAGCCGCTCTTGATACCATCACGGATTACTTGAATGAAGTAAAAGCCCGTACCACTCAGGCGATTGTCGATTTCGAGTCAAACTATGATGTTCGCTTGAAAGATTACTTAAAGTCCATTCAAGACCCGGTAGTCAAAAGCATCATTTCAGGTTCAGCTTTGAAAAAAGATGAAGCTGTCAGTAAATTCGGTATCGAATGGCAAGTATTCAAAATCGTCCCAGCTGGCGAAACGGAAGAAAGCAGTAAATCACTTGTGTCCGGCATGACCAACACCTTATTGGAAGAGGTCTCGCAGGCAGCGAATAAGATTTACGAAAGCAGCTTTATTGGTAAGCCAAGAGTAACGCAAAAGGCCTTGCATCAAGTGAGGGCGCTGCGAGACAAAATGGCTGGCCTCAGCTTTCTCGATCCTGAAAATATTGATTTCATTGTTCACTCCATGGACCAAACATTTTCATCCCTTCCGGCCAGTGGCTGGGTGGATGGAAAGAACTTGGACCTTCTCACTGGCTTACTCCAGAAAATGGAGCACCCAGAAAAAATGCTTCAACATGCAGCTATGATGCGCGAAGGTATGGCTCAACAAGCCAGCCAGAGTGTGCCAGAAGTTGTAGTGGTGGAAGCAACCAGTCCAGAAACGACAGCAACTGTTGAAGATGAGGTAATTGTAGAAGTCACGACACAGGACGAACTGAGTGGAAACTTGTTCGCCGATGCAGTGGTAACCGCAGAGCCTATCGATGTAACAGAAGCAAGTCCAGTTGAACCAGAAGTAGTGATTGTTGAACCTGAGTCCGTTTCACTTGTTGAGGCAGAAGCAGTAGTTGAGCAAGAGCAAATTGTGGTTGAACGCGAGCCGGTTGAAGTTGAGCCGGAGCCATTGGCTGTAGAAGTTGTGGTAGAAGTCGTGGAAACGGAAGCAGCGCAAGATGAGTCCTTTGTTGAGGAAGTCACTCGCGTGTCCTTGCAGGAAATTGAGCAAGTACAGGTTAAACCGAAACCAAGATCAAGCCGCAGTGCATCATTCTTTTAATCCCTGACGGGGCATCCCCGTTGGGGGTGCTCCATTTTTAAATGGAGAGATTCATGTCAAACATTAGCCACATCAAGGGCGCATTGCCCATTATTGCCCGTGCATTGGGTGATAAGTTCGGTGTAGAAGTCAAGCAAGGACAACGAGCACAAACAGACGGCAAGGTGATTTTCATACCGCCACTGTCCGAAAGTGACGCTGTGTATCAAGGCCGGATGTTTTCGGCTTATGAATTAGCAAAGAAGCTTGGAATTGGTTATGTCGTGCATGAATCATCTCATGTGCGGTACACAGATTTCAATGCGAATTGCGAACTCATGAAAACGCCCTTCGGGAAGCACTTGATTAACATCCTTGAAGATATTCGTATCGAAAAGAAAATGTCCAGAGATTTTCCTGGCACCGCAGATGATCTTAGTCAGCTCACGGAAGTGTTATCCATTGATGGTTTCTTTGAACCCATTAACTCGGATGATCATCCGGCCGCGGTAATGACTGGGTACATGATGTACAAATTACGTCATGACTACCTTGGACAGAAACCGATGGCAGCTTTACTTGAGCAAGCTGAAATGGTGTTTAACGATACCATTCCACAAGGCGCTGCAATTAAGTTTGAAGCATTAATCTTTGAAGTCGCTAAATGCCAATCAACAGCAGATGTCATGCTGTTAGCCGAGAAGATACATCGGATGATTGAGCAGGAGGCAGAAAATGAAGATGACCAAGACGACAATGAAAATCAGGGAGACTCCGGTCAATCTGACGATCAGAGTAGTCAAGACAACCAGCAATCCAACCCAGACAGCTCTAAAGACGATCAGGATCAAGCAGGTGACGACCAGTCACAGCAATCACCTAATTCTTCAGGCGATGATTCAGATAGTAAAAATACTCAAGATGACGGCCAAACAGCCGTTGATAATTCAGATTCTCATGATAACTTGGGTAATAGTAGTAAGGGTAAGGAAAGCGTTCTAAGGCAAGTCCTTAATGCTACCGAAGATGATGGGATGCCTGGTGATTTAGGTGATGTGGTAAGTGGTGGATTAAATGCCATCGCAGATACAAGCACTGAAAACGTAATGGCCAATACAGTCGTTACGAGATCACAAGGTACTGACCAACTCTTCATCCAGAGAACAACGACTGCAGTAAATGCTCTCAAGCATCGAATGCAGATTATGTTGCAGTCTCAGGCCCGCAGCAAAGTCATAGGAACCAATTTTGGTACCAGACTGCGACCTGATAGGCTGTATCAATCGAAACTGGGTGGGAATGTGTTTGCCAAGAAAGTTAAGCAAACGCAAGTGAACACTGCAGTAAAGGTTTTGATTGATATTTCTGGAAGCATGACTGACACGATTAGCCAAACCGATAAAACGGCCTTGGTTGATATTGCCAAAGAATCAGCGTTTGCTTTAGCAATGACATTGGATTCAATCCAAGGCGTAAATGTTTCAGTTGATATTTTCCCCGTCAAAAACGGAAACTGGGTATCAATTGAGAGATTGAATAGCTTTAATGAAGCGGTGCGGTCTCGTTCCGGCAATTTCAGCAAAGTGAAAGCCGATGGATCAACCCCTATGTCACAGTGTTTGAAAGCATCATTTGCAGACTTGCTAAGACAAAAAGAGCCAAGAAAATTACTGATGGTGATTACTGATGGCGAGCCAGACAATCTGGCAGCAACGGTAAAAACAATCGAGATGATCAAAGCTCATGGCGTCGAGTTGTTAGGTTTGGGAATTAATCACAATGTTGGGCATATGTTTGAGAAGCATGGAAATATCACAAACGTTAATGACCTGGCGGCGGCGATGTTCACGATGATGCAAAAAACCTTGTTAAACGCAGCTTAAATATGCACCCCTTACCACAACAGGTGAGGGGATGCAACTTTATTTTAGAGTAGAAATACCCCGCCTTTTGGATTTGAAATAAAAATCCGTGAGTGCTAATTTAGCTGCTAAACGTCTGTGCAGCCATGAAAAATATAAAAAGACGTAAATATTATATATAAACCTGGGTGTTAGATTTTTTAGGGAATTGTTATGCAACAGACTACTAACCAAGAAATAAGTTTTGCTAACCATCAAAACCTGATATTAGCTCAGAAGCTTCTTTCAGATTCGCCATTTGCTGCTCGCCATTTACTTGGGATAAGTGAGCAGGAAGCCAATTTCCTTACCTCGTTAACTCCATCGCAACTTGTCAAACTGTCCAAGGCTGACGTTTTGCTATTCTCTTTCCGCTTCACATCAAACTTTGATGTACTCAAAAAATATATTGAGGGCGATGATTTAAGCCTTACACACATGCACTTACTCTTGCAGAACCAAGGGGCGTGATATGAAGCTGACTCAAAAAGAACAAATAAAAAGCAGTCTTCTAGCCATTGAACTGATTGAACGCGGTGCAAGAGCGCCCATCGTTAAATCCATGTCACCTCTCGATAGAACGGCCATCGGTAAACTGTATAAAGAAGTGACCGGAAAAACATCCCCTACAGGCCCGCTACCAAGCGACCCTACCTGGTTCACCCAAACATCAGTCCCAATGCGCTTGATTGAATCAAGTTTATTTATTGGTCTGTACATCTCAATTAAGAAATGCTCTAAAGACGCAAACGAAGCCCAGCTGCTTGTCCAAGTCTATGATGAGTACATTCGGCATTGCATCACTCAAAACAAAGAGCCACGGTTAAATATCAATCGCTGCTGGTCACTTGTTCAGCTTTATAAAATGGGTGAGTTGGAAATGATCCCTTGTACATGTTGTGGCATAGGGATTGTGCAGCCTGCTTATACGCTCAGACGTGACTTTGTATGTTGTATTTGTAAGCGAACGTCGTCGCTTAAAGTTAAGTCGGCAACAGAACTTGAGCCGAGTTAAATACCCCTAATAAAGCATTGTTAAATAACAATGCTTTATTTCTTTATAGCCAACATAATTCCATTACCAGTAACAACTATGTGTAGTGATTTATGCTGACAAAAACAGAAATTCTCAAGAAAGCATCAACGAGCCATAAGCTACAAGCGCGACTCAAAAATATCTACCACGCTTGGCCTAACCTCAAAGAAGCTACCCTTAAATTCTTAGATTACATCCACCCGGACATTGTAGACAATGAAACCGGTAAATCACTGCTTTCCAAGTGCTTGAACAATGCTTGTGAGGAATTCGACAACTGCCCAATTAATGAAGTCGGCAGTACAGAACAGGTTTACTTATTTCTCAATGGTCTTTTATCTGAGAGCCACAAAATTTTGGATTTCCATGTGACCACCGAGAACATGGATATTTGGGATCCACTCAACGAAAGCGTGTTGAAGTTTCTCAATGAGCACAGCAATATCAAGCTAGTCGAAGAGCCATATGTGAAAACAAAGCCTGAGACTATTCGTATGATGATCCTGGCCAGAATTATCACTATGAAAGATTTGAAGGCTATTCCTGCAAACAAGATTAAAGGAATAATCAACCATGCAGATTTGGTCACACATTAAGCTCTGGATCATTGTCAGTATCTTTTCAATTTTCTTTGTAATGGCCACGGCTAAGCCAGAGTCGGTTTACGAGTCTGTACAGCATGACTTAAAGAAATTGGAGAGGGTTTTCGGCAAGGACTCAACAAAGAACTTGGTCGACCGAACCAATTCCATTTTCAATTTCTTCTTTGAGAGAAATCTAAAAACTGTTCACGATGAAATGCGGGTCGAGAACGAGAGCCCTAGAGTTTTTCGTTGGGAAGGGGATTTGGTAAAAGAGTCCAACACGATGCTGAAATCAGCAAAGCTGGAGGTGTACAACATCATTCTTCGCTTCAATATCATGATGATGTGGCTGCCGTTTATTGTTCTATTTGCGGGTGTTGCAATCTTCGATGGCTTCATGATGCGTAAAGTCAAAATTGCATCGTTCAAATATACCAACCCAGTTCTTTACAACACATTTATGCATGGCGCGGTATTTATCGCGGGTAGCTTTATGTTCTTAATGCACCTTCCAATCGTCATGTCTGTTTGGTTCTTCCCTCTGGCTGGCATCTTGCTGGGCTTTTTCCTGATGTTTGGCATCATGAATCTTCAACGTATGGGTACTGATTAAACCATAGTCAAATATACGCCTTTTGCCCATGTTATTTGACAACGGGTGAAAGGCGTAAAACATATAAATTGGTCGACATGGATAGATCGACCAAACTAAACGCAATAGACCTTCTCAAGCAAGCACTTGTGCCAATTGCACAATTCCTGGACAGCAAAGAAGTTCAGGAGGTGATGATTAATGGCCCAGATGATGTATGGGTGGAAGAGAGGGGTATTGTCACCAAGCGCGATGTGTTTATCAACGAAAATCAGATTCGGTCTGCTATTGCCATCGTCGCCAGGCTAGTCGGTAAAGAAGCTTCAGAAAGCACTAAAGACGCAATCATTGATTCTCGTTTTGATGGCTTTCGTATTGCTGCAGCTCTATCGCCGATATCCACTCGCGGTTCCTCAATTGCCATTCGTAAGCATGGTTCAGTAGTTTTATCACTTCAAGATTATGTCGACTCTGGTTCAATCCCTTTTGAAGTTAAGCAGTTGCTTGAAGAGATTGTTGTTGGCCGTAAGAACCTGATTGTTTCAGGGGGCACCTCTTCCGGCAAAACGACTTTCCTCAATGCTTTAGCGAGGCTTATCCCTGAGACAGAGCGTGTGCTGACGATTGAGGATACCAAAGAGTTGCAAATCCTCACTCCCAATTACGTCTCGTTTGAAAGCAACGAAAAAACAGAAATCAATATTCGCTCACTGGTTAAACATGCGCTTCGTTACAGACCAGACCGAATCATTGTTGGCGAGGTTCGCGGTCCAGAGGCTTTTGACCTGATGCGTGCCATGAGCACCGGCCACGATGGTGGCTTTGCAACCTTGCACTCCAATTCCGCTGAAGCGGCTCTCCGAACATTAGAAATGCTGGTGTTAACCACACCAGATGTTGACTGGAAGCTTGAGGCTATCCGGTCGTTTATCGGCTCCACATTCCACTACGTCATTCACCTTGCCAGGGATAACAAAGGGCGTCGTGGAATTAAAGAGGTATTGCGTATCAAGGGTTTTAATTATGAAAGGAACGACTATGAAGTTGAGCAAGTTTTTAGGAATGAAAATGCAATTCATTAAATCGCAGAAGGTTCAAAAGTTATTTTCACTTTTGATTTTGGCATCGTGCGGAATTTTGACCTTGATGCCAGAAATCGCCAATGCGGCTTTGCCTTGGGAAAATCCAATTCGTCAGATTGCTGGTTCTTTGTGTGGCCCGGTCGCACGTGGTTTCGGCACCATCGCTTTTGTTGGCGCGGGTATCGCAATTGGTTTTGGTGAAGTTAAAGGCTGGATTCACCACATGCTTATCGTGTTACTCGGTGTGTCCATTGCTGTTTTGGCACCAACCTTCTTAGGCATGTTGGGTGTTGTTTCAGATATCGCCTGCAACTAATAACCATGTCCTATAACTACGTTCCTCGCTCAACCCGTGTGTATCGTTGCCTCAACGAGGTCAAATCTGTAGCCGGGGGTGAGCGTGGCTTAGTCATTGTGAACTGGACTATAGCTGGGGCCACTGTGATGGGATTGAAAACCCTATGGTGGCTCCCTGCCGCATTCTTTATTCAAATTTTTCTTGTCTGGATGTACAAGAAAGATCCCATGTCACGATTAATTTACATTCGATACAACTCACAAACAGACCGTTATGATCCTTGGCCTCATGCCGATACAGAGGTGAATTCACGCCCTGATGGGTTTGACAAAGGTAATTTATGCTGAATTTAAAAGACAAGCGCAATGCAACAAAAGCTAAAGGTAGGAGCTACACAGAGTTACTGCCTTTTATGATTATGACAAAGCCAGACATGATTCTGAATAAGGATGGTGGATTTCTGGTCTGTTATACATTTGAGGGTGTCGACGTAGAAAACCTGCAAACAATCGACAGTGATCGGTATGCAAACATCATGGAGCATGCCTTCCGAGTCTTTGATGAGCGCATAACATTATGGTGGACTGTTGATCGGCGTAGAACGACAGATTACCCACAAGGTGAATTTCCTGACGAAATATCCAAGATGATTGATGATATTCGCAGAGAAGAATTTGAGTCAGGTAACCAATATGCCAACAAGCACTATCTGGCTATTCTTTACCGTCCAGAAGGCGCTAACTCAGGGTTCCTGGACCGTCTTGGTTACTTCACGACCGATATGGGTCAAAACATGCTTCAGGCGTTTTGGAACACTTTAAAAGCATCGTACTTCAATAGGAGCACTTTCGCATATCAGCAAGCAAAGATAGATTCAGAGATTAGATCCTTTGAAGAAATGCTATCTGGCTTTGACGAAACCGTTAAGGATATCGGTCTATATCGCATTGAAAATGCAGAGTTACTTCAATATCTGCATGATCGAGTAAATCCAGCCTCCTGTAACCAACCAGTAAAGATTCCAGACTTTCCGTGTTATTTGGATAGCTATCTCCCCGACAACACATTGACTGTTGGCCATAGCCACTTGGTATTCGACCATGTTGATCGTACCCATGTGGCTGGTATCTCTGTTAAGGATTGGCCTGATTTAACTGTCCCTGGATTTATTGATGAATTATTGGCTGTACCGGGAGAAATCACAATCAGCCAATGTTTCAGATATGTGGAAATGGAGAATGCAAAAAAATACATAGATGGCATTAGAAAACACAATCTGAATAGCCAAAAGAGTATGTGGACATACGTTTCTGAGGCTTTGACTAACAAAGAATCAGACAAGCGCGATGATGGTAAGGTGTTGGCAGCCCAGGATGCCTCAGAGGCTCTAGCAAGTATCATGGTACAGAACCGTGTCTTTGGCTATTACAACCTTAGCATTTTGTCGTACGGCGAAACATTGCAGGAGTGTGAGCGTACTTTGAAGTTCACATCGCAAATTTTGCGCCAACGCGGCTTCTTAATTGTACGTGAGCGTATGCATTTGCTGTCGGCATGGGCCGGTTCGATTCCAGGACAATGGGCTGAATTGGTTCGCTGGTTCTTTTTGAATACCGGCAATTTGGCCGATATGTCACCTATTCGTACATTGGCTACCGGTAGTACAACAAATCCATTCTTGAGCCAACAGACTGGCCGTGATTGTGCTGCCCTCACTGCATTGTCTACAGAGTATTCGACGCCATTCTATTTCAATTACCACAATGGTGACCTTGCTCACACTTTGGTGATTGGGCCATCGGGTGCAGGTAAATCTGTATTCAATAATTTTCTAATGTCTCAATTCAGAAAATACTCACCATGCCGAATCATTGTTTTCGATAAAGACTATTCATGCAACATCCCTACACTGTTACAAGACGGGAAGCATGTTGACCTGACAGGCGAGGGTAATAAAGTAAGACTTAATCCAATTGGCTTTGCGCTGGGTGATCGTAATGCGTGGGTTTGGTTGGCGCAGTGGCTGGAACTGCTTATCAGTTCACGTGGCTACCAAATGAACGCCAATGATGATCAGAGCATTTTAAATGCCTTCGAGAACCTAGTTTCATACCCTCCAGAGCGTTGGCGGTTACGGTCATTGGCGCCATTGCTACCTATCCACCTGTCTGAACAGCTTCAGCAATGGATTGGTGACGGCATCTTATCCAAATTCTTCGATAACGAGGAAGATGATTTCTCATTGAGTTCATCCACAACAGTTGAAATGAATGGCTTGTTTGCCAATGAGCGTGTTGCCAATGCCTTTATGGATTATGCCTTCTATCGCATTCAAAAGATGTTGGACGGCACCCCAACCCTGATTTACGTCGAAGAAGCCTGGTTCATGCTTAAAGAGCCAAAATTCGAGATGAAAATTATGGACTGGTTGAAAACTCTTCGTAAAAAGAATGCGTTTTTGATTATGGCCACCCAGAGTTTAGATGAGCTTGCAAATGCGGATATTTTTGCCAGCATCATCGACAACATCCCAAACAAGATTTTCTTAGCCAACTTCTCTGCAGATGCTCATTGGGACCTTTACGTTAAGAAATTTGGCTTGAATCCTGAACAAGTTATGCGCATCAAGAATGCACAGGCGAAACGCAATTACTACATTGTGACTCAGCGGATGTCCCGCATGGTTGAAGTTTCATTTAAACCCGAGATCCTGGCATGTTTGCGTTCGGATGCCAAAGCGCAGTCAATTTTTAGGAAGCATCATTCCAACCGTGAGGATGATGTTAATTGGAAACAAAACTACATAAAGGAGTTGGTAAATGCGTAAAATTATTGCAGCACTTTTCATTACATCTGCTCTACTTTCCTCTGAAGCTGTGGCTGCCAAAGCAGTTGTAGAGGTCGGTGCACAATTGGCTAAAAGTGCCATCTCAGCTGCACAGAATCAACAGCAAACCGCACAACTGATTGTCTCCAATATGCACCAGTACAATCAGTACCTGACTATGCTGCAAAACCTTAGAAACCTATCACCTACACAAATCGCGACAGTGATAAAGCGTGGTGTCGATACCGGCTACATTACCAACACAAATCCTCAAGCCGCTTTAAATGAGGCCATGGGTGTCTACTCTAATTATGGGCAGTTAACCCAAACAATGACTGACATGACTGGTGTTTACGGCAGATTGAACGCACAGACCGAGAAAATTGATCGGTTGGCAGTTACCAGTGGCCTGTCTTGGGAAGAGATCTTAACGACAGAACGCGAGGCTGCCAAAAAGGGCCAAGTCAACGCTGCACAAAACTATCTCAACCTACAGCAATTAATGGGTCAGTTGGGTAACTTTCAGCAAAGGGCCGACACGCTTGCTAATCGAGTGCCTTTGAATCAAGGCACGATGGAAGCC
The DNA here is from genome assembly GCF_015354445.1 of Methylophilus sp. QUAN. Taxonomy (GTDB): domain Bacteria; phylum Pseudomonadota; class Gammaproteobacteria; order Burkholderiales; family Methylophilaceae; genus Methylophilus. The sequence continues at coordinate 1,564,389 of NZ_JADKYT010000001.1, read as the reverse complement.
ATGGGCACGCTGTCTGCACAAAATCATCTGATTACTGACCAGTTGAGTGGCTTACTGCAAGCAAATATTGCAACTGCTCAATCAGCAACCAGGGGCATGCAAAAAGAGGCGCAGTCCGAACAAACAAAAGCGGACATTAAGAAGCAAGCTTTGCAGTCCGAAGCAAAAATCCGGGAAACATTCGGATATTAACCTCGAAGGGTAAGTTATGAGTCAATTTGAAACAGCTCTGTCGACAGCGATGAATCAGTTCTTTACGAACATTCAGAACTTTGGACCTATGACGCTTTCTAGCGAAGGCATGCAGCTATTCGGTTTGCTGGCGGTTATATCCATTTCGTATATGGGTTTACGTTTGATGATGGAAAGTGGAAATCTTACCAACATCATGGGCAGTCTAATCCAATCGTTGCTTATGATAGGGCTAGTCTTTTGGCTTGTAACACCCCAAAGTTATCTGGCAATTTGGGGTACTGGGAATGTAGCGGATACCAGCTCGGCGCTGACAGGAAGTTTGAACGTCATTGCAGGTAAATTCGTTCCAGATGGTGAAAACATCTCGAAAGTGATTACCTCAAATGCATTGATGGTATTAAATAAATCAATGCTGTTGGTTAACGCATGGTCCTCAACATTCAAGCAGCTGGACGGATTCCTTGATGTGATTGAATTCATTACCGCTAACCTGGTAGCTTTTATATTTATTTTTTGCGCTGTTATTGGCTTACTTGTTGCATCAATCATTTACCTAGCTGTTGGCGTATATTCCCAATTTATGATCGTGGTAGCGCTCACGCTGGGCCCAATCATGATTCCATGGCTGTTGCTACCCGCTACATCATTCATCTTTGATGGATGGTTACGATTCCTGATCATCGCGGGTCTAACTAAGGTCATTGGTGCCATGTTGATTGGGATTACACACAGTGTTCTCTCAAACGTGATTTCTAATGTCCAGGCTGCTCAGAACTATGATGTACTTATGGTTTCAGCGATGCTGGCATTCTTGATGTCATTGTTAATCGCCTATCTCATGTCACAGATTCCTTCAATCGCTTCAGCTCTGGTATCTGGTGGCAGTGGTGCAAACTTGATGCGCGGTATTTCCTCCGGGCAAAAAATGGCCGGCAGTGGTGGTCAAGCATTAGGGCAGGGTGCATCTGCGGCTGGCCAAGGGTTACAAAATGCAGGGGCAAGTCTAAGTGCAGCCTCCGGAAACTATTCAAAGGCGGCATCTATGGCATCATCGATTGATGGTAAGAATAGGATTGCCCAACAAGCAATGGCTATGGCTGGTAAAGGGCTTGGCGGTGTAACTCAGGCTACAGGCGCAGGGGTAAAAATGGGCGGCCGTGGTATGACCAGTGTATCCAACGGTGGACGTGTGGATGTATCTTCAGGCAGCAAAACAAAAGGATAATTATGTTTTCTGACTTTATGACACCTAGCGATCCAGACATTACACACTTTCTGATTCTGCGAGAATCCCTGGACAAGAAAGAGCGGAACGAAATACCGCATCCAATGTTATCTAACAAAAAGGATGCTTTTATCTACTGGGTCAATATTTACAAGCAGGACAGGCCAGTATTCTTTGCGGCCGGACTATTTGGCCTGATATTCATGCCGATTTATGGCTTAATGAAATTGCTCTTTATGCTGATTTAGTAAATAAAGAACCCGCCTTTCAAAGCGGGTTTTTTATTTAGCTAAACACAAGGTTCATCGCGGATCGCAAGTCGTTCAAATCAACTCGCGCATTTTTATCCTTGCTCAATTTACCGATACTTTCATTGATACTACCTTGTAGAATAACTTTCACGTTGGCCAGTGATTGACCGCGGACAATATTCGCCACGTTCTCAACTGTGAAGTCTTCACTCAACGGCGCTTTGGTCGAATCAATCCAATTGCGCACATAATCGCTGATAGTTTTAATGTCAGGCAATGAGAACTCAATTTTCTCTGTGAACCGGCCACCGCGTAACATCGCACTGTCAATCATTTCTGGATAGTTGGTAGCAGCTACAAACAAAACGTCTTTAGGTCTGCCGCCAGCACCATCCATGACAGATAGCAGACGATTTGTTACGGATTTATTCATAGAGCTATTACGGTCAGCCAAAACGTCATCACCTTCATCAATAAATACCAAGCATGGGCGAATATCTTTTGCACGCTTCATGATGTTGTCGATTTCGTCAGGGTTGCTTAATAATGCATTACCAGTGGTTTGGATAAATGACCAGTTTGCACTTTTTGCCATAACCATCGCACCTAAAGTTTTACCAGTACCAGCTGGGCCGTGGAACAAAACTCCGTTAGGCGCATTGCCTCCGAACTTCTCTACTTCTTCGATATTCACCATACGCTCGATCAGATTATTCATTCTGGCACGCATTGGTTCAGTGAGAAACAGCCCATCAACAGTTGGAACACTCTCCGGGATTTTGTCGCCCTTCGTACCTTGAATTGAGCGAAGCGCTTCCATCATGAGTTCGAAATCAACAGTTTTCAAACCTTCAGTCATTGCAATGTCTCTGGCTGCATCGCCAATTGCCATGATACGAGAGACTGAATAGCCTTCCCAACGTCTTGCCAAGCTATCAAGAGTTTCATTATCAATCTTGATATGTTTCAGAGCTTTGGTGAGCAATGATTTACGAGCCTCAAAATCAGGGTTAGTGATCTCAATTTTGTAATCAAAGCGACCTTCACGAATACTTGCAGGATCCAGCTTATCCAAAAAGTTGGTGGCGGCAATGACTACAACACCCTTTTTGCGGATATCAACCAGGCGAGTCAAAATGGCATTTAATGTTTTTGGAGCCTCAGAATCAGCGTTTTTAATGCTGCCACGGTCAACAAACACAGAGTCGATTTCATCCAAGAAAAGCAGGCATGGGGCTTGTGCTTCTGCATCATCGAAAACTTTCATTGCACGCTGAGTGGTTTCACCTACCCATTGGCTAACAATGTTGCCAAAAGTTGCAGAGATAAATTTTAGTTTCAGTTCCCCAGCCAAAGCTTCTGCAAAGAAGGTCTTACCGTTGCCTGGGTCACCATGAAACAGAACACCATTCTTAGGGTCAGCGTTGTTTTTATCCAGAATCTGTTTACCAGCCTTCAGCAATTTAGCTTTCAGATCAGCCATACCAGCCACGTTGCTGAAATTGAAGCGAGCTGCAACAGCATGGTATTGCACAGCTGACTTAATCTCGCCTTCTTGTTGATGGTTGCCACCAACTGTTTTAGCTTTAGGCATATACAGTTCAGTTTTCGCACCAGTCAGAACAAACAGATATGTGTAAGCATTGATGGCAGCAATCGAAATTACCGCGATCAGAGCAGATGAAGCAGCACCAAAATAAGATGTTGTATATGCAAAGTACAAATTTGCCAGCAGGTAGCAGAAGGCAACGAATGGAGGATGAAACTCAACTGTGAATTTGTTGTAGACCATCGCGGCCAGCAGTAAAGCAACGTAACCGGCTGAGATATAGAGCCAAACTGGTTGGTATGCCTTGATGAATCCAGCAAAAAACGCTGTAGGGATAATCAACAATGCAGTAGTCACGGCAAATAGCCATACATGGCCAAACACACGCTTTGCTTTTGTCATGGGTGTGAGTTGTGACCATTCAGTGTTGAAATCGAACCCTTTGGTCAAGCGTGCGATTGGTTTAGAGAATACGAAAATCTCTACCGCATATACCAGACCAACGAACAAGAGAACCAGCAAAGCCATCCAGCCATAGTGGAAGGCCTCTTTAGTCAAATCCCATGCAGACATACCAAACATAGTAAACCTCGTTTATTGTTTAACGTAACGAGTTAATGAAGGAATCATGCAGTTAGCCATGTAGCCATCATCGTCGTTTTCGTATTTAATGAATACAGACGTGCAGAGGTTGTCGGTGCTGGCAAAAAACTGACCAGCTTTGACATCGCCCTCACGACCTTTGAAAAAATCGGCAATTTCCTTATCAGACATTTTCTTCCATACCTGACCTTTGGTCTCGCCAGTCAAAGATTTTGTGTCCATCAAATAAGTTGAAGCGTCGCTTTTCTTTAATGTCAGTGTGATTCTTTGTTTTTTGTCGAAGTAAGTTCCCTCGACAGTATCTGAGGTGCCCACAATTGAAGATGTATTTGATTGACTTGTGCAGCCAATCACTAGCGTCAACAATGCGGATAAAGCTAACTTTTTCATAATGTTTCCTTTCATCTACTCTTAATTCTATTAAACAACACATTTCCCTGAAATCAACCCCTTGCAGCCATTAATTAAAGGGTAATTTGACTTGAGTGTGATTGTATATAGGCAAAAAGTGCCGTGTATATAACAACGCATTCAAAAATCTAAAATGCTTTAATGAACAAAACTTTTATTGGATTGTTCATGAGTAAAGATTCTCTCAATAACGCACCTGTGACGGCATTCGAGCAGTCACGCAAAAAGTGGTTTGAACTGTATGGCTCAGCTGTTGTGGGGTCAAACAGAATGTTTCTTGTTTCTGTGGCCCTATCTGTAACGTGCGTTGGATTGTGTCTCACCATAATGAGCATGATGCCTCTTAAAACTGTTGTCCCTTACATTGTTAAGGTAAACGGGGACGGCATGGTGACTACTACGCCTGTTGAAATGGTCTCATATCAACCTGGCGAAGCTGAGAAAAAGTATTTCCTTTCCGAATGGGCGTCAAAGCTGCTGACGCTTGACAGGTTTCTCACACAAAAGAATCTACTCTCCGCATATGAGCGAGTCCGAGAAAAAGCGACTAATGAGTTTGCTGACTATGTGGCCACACAAAAACCTATTGAGGCATTGAAACTTGATAGCCTTCTAACCCGTGGAGTGAAAATCCGTTCCGTTGCATTCATTGGGGATGGCGCTGCATTAGTCCGCGTGGTAACAGAAACGCGAGCTGGCAAAGGTCAAACCTATTCACGTAAGAACATGATCCTGACTGTGCATTACACATTGGTGCCTCCGAAAACAGAGCAGGAAATTTTTGATAACCCAATTGGTATGTACATCACACACTTTGATCTGAGTGAGGATCTGAACTAATGAAAAAACTGATTTTAGCGCTTGCGATTTGCGCAACAATTTCGACTGCACATGCTGAACAATCTGCCGTTGCCATGCCAGGTGACAACCGTTTAGTGACCTTCAACTATGACGAAAACAACACGTATACAGTCCTGACAATTCCGGATGCTGTCACTGATATTCAGTTAACCAAGGGCGAGAAAGTCACTGCTATGGCGGTGGGTGATAACTTGCAATGGGTTATCGCCAAGGCAGAAGAGCATGTGTTCGTTAAGCCAGCTAAACCAAACATCTTTACCTCTGCCACAATCGTCACGGACAAACGCTCTTACCAGCTAACCCTACGCTCATCACCACCTGGTGGTAAGTGGTATCAGCGGGTAAGTTGGTCTTATCCTAAAGTGATGGTGTATCAACAAGAAGTTGCCAAAACAGAAGCGGATCTCGATCAAAAAACAGAGCAGCTACTTGAACTGAAGCGCAAGAAACTTGAATCTATTGTGGTCAACGATTCAAGCCAGAAAACTACCTTGCCAGTTGAGGCAATGAATTTTGATTACCAAATTCAAGGCAATGCACCATTCAAACCAAAGACAGTTTTTGATGATGGCAAATTCACGTACTTAGGCTTATCAAAAGACCAAGAACTCCCAGCCTTTTTCTTGCGAGATGAGGATGGCAAGTATGAACTGGTTAACTATGTGAGAGATGGTGAGTTTTTAAAAGTACAGCGTCTGTTCAAGGTGGGTGTTTTGAAGTTGGCCAATAAAGAGATTGTGATCACGAATGTGAAAGCTGATGCCGTGGCTTCAAAATCGACCCGCGAATACGCCAAACAAACTATTCCTGGGTTCCAATAATGGCTGAATTAAAAGAAATCACTATCGATGAAACCAAGGGTAAGGTTAAGCGTAACCTTCAATATTGGGTCATTGGCACGTTCGCCCTGGTCGCGGCCGTATTCTTCACCATTGAGGGTTCAAAAGATCCAAAGAAAGAAGTGAAGGAAGAGGCGCCAAAAATCGATACGGAAGTTAAGGTAGACCAAGGCCCATTAAAGGAAATGCTTAAAGAGCAAGAAAATGGTGCCGAGAAAATTGCGGATGCTCAAAATGACCAGTCCGCGGGATATGCCATTCCATCCGTAGCAACAGAGGGTGTTAAAACCGGACAAGCCCCAGCTGAGCCAACATTAACCCCTGAACAGGATGCACAACGTAGAAAAGAGCAGGCTGAGTTCTCACAGAGCAAATTGCTAGCGATTGATGCAACAAGCAATACGAACATATCCGATATTGAAGCTCAAGTTCGAGCAAATTCACCTCAGAAATTCGCGGAAGATGCCATTCAAAAGTCTAGAGAGGATGACGCCAACTTGGAAAAAGCAATCATGCAGCAAAGTGAGCGAGCTCTAGCTGCAGACCAGCCTATTCCTATGCAACCAAGTCCCCTGATGCCTGCCACGGCAGTTGCGCTAGATCGTCAATGGGCCGATCAGCAACAAAAACAGGTTAAGGTCGAAAAGGTTTTGGAAGATGGACGGAATGCTGAATACACCATTTTTCAAGGTTCCATCATTCCAGCGGTCATTTTGTCCAAGATCAATAGTGACTTACCCGGAGACATCATCGCTCAGACAACTCAAGACGTTTATGACGGAGTGAAGGGTAACCATTTGATTATTCCGAAAGGCTCAAAAATCTATGGTGTCTACAACAATGACATCAACACAGGTCAGGGCAAAATTATGGTGGCGTTTCAACGAATAGTCCTGCCCGGCGGCCGCTCTATCTCTCTACCAGGTATGCCTGGCATGGATTCTATTGGTCAGTCGGGTATCGCCGGTGATGTCGATAACCACTTCCTCCGTTTGTATGGTGGCTCAGCCTTAGTCGCTGCTGTTGGTGCTGTAGTGGATTCTTACAGTCGTAACAATATGAATGTAGCCAGTGAGGATGGGCAGACAACTCCTGGGTATGGCCAGCAGGTTACATCTGCGAGTGGAAGGGTCCTTGTAGATATAAGCCGAAATATCCTACAGCGCAATAACTCAATCCGTCCGACCATTACGGTTAATCAAGGTGAGAAATTTAATATCCTGGTCAAAAAGGATATTGAGGTATCACCATACAAGGCTTCCAAATGATTGGACTCGATCTATTGATTGAGCAATGCGCTCCAGATATCGCGCCGAGCACAATGAGGGCGATTATCAAGGTCGAGAGTGGAGGTGATCCTTGGGCGATAGGTAATAACACTTTACATAAGAAGGTTAAACCCTCCCCCAAGACAAAAGATGAAGCAGTAACCACGGCAAAATATTACCTATCTCTCGGTCACTCATTAGATTTGGGCCTTGCTCAAATAAATAGCGCAAACCTTGCTAAGCTCGGTCTCAGCGTTGATGATGTGTTCGACCCGTGCACAAACCTAACAGCGAGTTCAAATATTCTCAAGGGTTTCTATACTCAGGCAAAATCAAAGTATGGGCATGGCCGTAAGGCATTGGCACACGCTTTGAGCGGATATAACACGGGTAGTTTGTACCGTGGGCAGAATTATGTTGACTTAATCGTTAATGCTGCGGGCGTGAGCGCCTATGAAATGCCACGTGTAAGTGTCGCTTCAGCAGGGGACGTGCCTGTTCCAAAAAAAAGCAAATCTAAGCCTTCAATTTCTAACGCAGCGTATTACCAAAAGTACGTGGAATCTCAGTACAAGAGCCAAAATTATAAGCTTCTTGTAGATGACGATGGATACGGAATTTTGATCAAATAGTATTGTTACAAACACTGGGTTTGGCCGTGTTATTTAACAACGCTTTATTTATTATTGTTTGTAAGAATATGACTCATCTACTACGGATTTTGAGTCATGAACGACAGTATTTTTAAATCAATGGGCCCAGAGAATACTCTGAATGCAGGCCCTCAAGAAATAGTCACAGATGAAAGCATTGGTATTAAGGGACGTAGAAGCGCCAAATCAATAATTATTGGCGCCATTGTCATTTTAGTAGCCGGTGCCATGGGCTTTGCAACTTATAAGCAAAGCCTTAAAGAAAAGCCATCATTGGGGTTGGAGTCGACTGGGGCAGAACAACAGGCTCCTTCTCAACCAATCTCTACCGCTTCAACGGATACAACTCCAGAAGTTAACACCGCATCTGATGTTGTTCCTGCAATTCAAGCTCCTATCGAAACACAACCAAGCACTGCAACGCCTTCAGTAACTCCGGCGGTTGCGCCAGTAGAACCTGTTCCTGCAACACAAACAACACCGAAAGCAAAAGAGCCGGAGGTAGTTAAGCCTTCAATCGAGAAGCAACTTGATGCCTTGTTGCCAAATGAGGCTCCTGCACCTTTTGTTCAGCCTGAGAAGAAAAAGCCAGTAGCCAAAAAACAGGTAAAGCAGGCAGCACCAAAAGCAAAAGAAAGCAATCCTGAACCAGTGGCATCAGAAGAGCTGGTTACCTCAGAACAAATCTTAATTTATAGCGAGTAAACGACATGACTGATGTTAATGAAAACCTCTATCCAATTCAGGTTGCAAGGGCGTTGATGATGTTGAAATCATTATCCGTGACCGATATTGCACAGCGCAATGATATTCAACAAGCGAATGTTGAAGCCTACCTTCGCGGATACACAAACGCGATCAGTATTGATAGCGCTGACATGCTCTTCCGTAGCCTGGGTATGGATTCAAACGGCTTATCAACCACTAAGGTGCATTTTTTGAGCATGAAAATTGGCCGCATTAAGGCTAAAAACATGCTGATGCCATTAAAAACCTTGCTGCCTTTAATCGGTGAACACGGTGCTATGACTTTGGGTAAAAAAGGCGGTGTCACACCAGTCTTGATTAAGTCCACACAAGGGCATCGCATCGTAATTTTTGTGAAGGCTCCAATCTTCCACAAAGTGACGCCACAAGAACTGGGTTTAACCCCTGGCAGTTTTGAAGGCTCACAAAACGTTGAGAGCATCACTGATTACTACTACCAACTACTGCTGGATCAAAACATCAAGCCGCAGTATTTCGACATCATTCTGCGTGGCACATTCAAGGCAGAGTCCATCGATTTGCTGAGAATCGTGGCTCTGGAATATGACACCCCTTTGAGTGAAATCATTGAGATGGTTATTCGCGATGCTGATGAGAAAAAGCTGGCAACGAACGAGGTGGTTTTGCAAGAGAAATTGCAATCCAACATCTTTGCGATTGTTGATCGCAAATCCTCTCCAGACAATGACAAGGCGGCAGCATGAGAAAATTTCTGATTCATTTGGCAGTGTTGTCTGCCTTATCCGTAACTAGTGTGGCTGGATATAGCCGCGAAAATCCAGTCACTGTTGAAGGGTTCGACTTTAACTATACCAGTGAGACACATAGCGGTTTCAACCTGGTGCAAGTGTTTGACGATGGCGATATGACTTATTTCCAGTTCGCCGATGCAGAAAACTTTCCTAGCGTTCAAGTTGTTCGTGAAGACGGTACGAAAGAGTCTGTACCACTCGAATCCAAAACGCCTTACTTAGTAGTGCGTACCGTGGCAAACAAGTTTGCTTTACAAATGGACAAAAAGACTATTTTTGTCCGGTATAACGGCAAGCGCCAGCTGGCGAAATTAGCACCGAAAGCTGATCCAGCGCCAGCATCAGCAACCGCTCCAGTGGCTAACAGCCAGGTTGCAGGTAAGAAAAAGAATTCACCCCAAGCTGAAAAAGCTAAAGGCACTGAATCTGGTGTGACAGTAACAAAAACTGTAGCTCCTGCATCTGCTCCGGTCGCATCTACAGAGGCACCTGCTACAGAAAAGACTAAGAAGTCTGGTGAATTGATAACCGCCATGAAGATCAATGTACCGTTCTTTGAGGATAGTTTGACCGTTTCCAAGAAATCACGCGAGGACATTGAGGAAAAGGTACGGCAGTTGCGCCACACCCACAGAGCAATTATCAAGGCGCGTCCTTCAAGCGAGAGCAACATGTCTATTGCACATGCTCGCGCTTACGCAATCGAGGGTATTTTGCGTAATGCAGGTATGACAGAGGATGACATCAAGCGTGATGTTGTTCCTGAACCTATCAAAGGCAAAACTCCTGGCTTCTACATCTCAGAAATCATCCTGATCGCTGATAAAGATAAAGAAGCATCTTCCACACAGCCACAGCTGGTCAAAACTGCACCACTGGTTGTAAAGGCCAATACAAAACTGACCTTGAAAAAGGGTGACTCGCTTTCTGACAAATTGACTGAGTGGGCTACTAGACAAGGTTACACAATCGTTTGGGAAGCGGCCGATTATCGTGCCGGTGCTGACATTGAAATTGATGATCAATTCGAGACAACTGTTCAGCAGGTCGTCAACGCCATGAAAGTAAGTGGTGTGAATCTTGACCCAACCCTTTTTGATAACAAGCTGGTTCGCATCGTAGAGGTGAAATAACATGGAAATGAAAAAGAACATTATTGCGTTATTAGTCGCCTCTACGCTTGCAGGTTGTTCTACTGCGGCAATGAAGCCAATTGCTGAAGGTGTGAAATCAGTAGAGAAAGAGGCAGACGTTGCTTCTTCCGCAATCAAAAATGGTAAGCCTTTGGCGGCCACCCCAGAAAAAACACTGAAGCGTTCAAATAGTGTTTGGTTCCCAGTGACCAAGGTCGTTGAAACCATGCCACGTGAAGCAGTTGAAGCTTTGAAACGTAACGTTGCTGTTAATCGTCGTTTCATGACACTGAATGAGACTGCTTCATACGTTACATCCTTGACAGGCATCCCTACAGCAGTGCAGATGACACAGGCGCAAATGAACGCTTCAAGTCAGTCTGGCACTACCGGCCAAGGGGCAATGGGTGGCATGGGCAATATGGGTGCCATGGGTGGCATGAATATGGCGATGAACACTGGCGTGCCAGGTGTTTCAAACCAAATGAATAACATGACTAACTCCCTGGCCGGTTACAACCCTATGTTGGCTATGGTTCACCATGTTAATTACAGCGGACCAATCTCTGGATTGTTGGATGTCATTGCAACCCGTTACAACGTGAACTGGGAGTGGGATTCAAATGGTGGCGTTCGCTTCTTCAAAACAAAAACTAAAACGTTCCGTGTTTTGGCTTTGCCTGGCGATACTAGCCTGACCTCTAAAATCGGCACGTCTTCAAGTGGTGGTGGCGCCAGCTCTGGTGGTGCTAACTCTAGTGGTGCAAGTTCATCCAGCCAGATTAATACTGGAGTTGAATTCAGCGGTATGTCTGTATGGAAGGGTATCGAGGACAGCATAAAGACGATGCTGACTACGGACGGTAAGGTTGCCGTAACCCCAGCTACAGGCACGATCACAGTTGAAGATACCCCTCTGATTCTTGAGCGCGTATCTAAATTTGTTGACCTGCAAAATCAATCATTGGCTAAGCAGGTAACTATCAACGTCAAAGTGCTGGCGGTAGACCTGACTGAATCCAATGAATATGGCGTAAATTGGGATGCAGTTTACCAAAACGTGAGCAGCAGCTTCGGTTTGGCTTTGAGCAACCAGTTTGCTACTACAACTGGCGCACCAACATTGACATATAGTGTCTTGGGTGGCGGTCGTTGGGATGGCACAAAAGCCATGATTACTGCTTTGTCTCAACAAGGCAAAGTATCTCAAGTTACCTCTGCATCACTGGTTACTATCAATAATCAACCAGCCCCATTGCAAGTAGCTAAGCAGACCACTTACTTGGCATCCAGCACTACAACAATCGGTACTGCTGGTGCAGGTAACACCGTGAGTCTGACACCAGGCATCCTGACTACAGGCTTTAGCATGAACATCCTGCCGCACATTTTGGATAACGACAAAATGATGTTGCAGTATTCCGGCGATATTTCTGCGTTGATTCGTTTGAACACTGTTACTTCTGGTGGCTCAAGTATTCAAACGCCTGAAATTGACACTCGTAACTTCATGCAGCGCGTAGTTATCAATAGCGGTGAAACTCTAGTGGTCACTGGTTTTGAACAGTTCTCACTGAACGGTACAACTCAAGGTCCTGTGAGTGCAGAAGCCGTGTCTCTTGGTGGTGGCGTGAATACCAAGAAGAGCAAGAGTCAGCTGATTGTACTGATTCAGCCAGTTATTCCGGGGTCAAAATAATGTCCAACAAGAATCTGTACAACTTCAATATTGAAGGGGTCACATTCATTGCCGGACTTTTCTGGCAGCCCCTTTCAGGTAACAACGCTTCAAAGCGTAAAAGCGAAATCAAGTCTTTGGCCAATGAAATGCAATTCGATTTGCATATCCTGTCCGGCGCTGATTCTAGCTTTACTGTGGGTTTTGCCAAGAGCAATGGCGTTGCAAAAAGCGGCTTTGTCTCAATTGCTTCAGTAATCTCCAAACACATTGAATCAGTTACAGGCAGCAAAGACTTCATCTTCTCGGCACCCTTGGAAGACGGCAAATGGCTTTTCGTAAGCCAGCGCGATGGGATCATCCTGCCGGATGGTGATTTGGTATTCCCAAATGAAGATGGCGCTAAAGCCAGGACACTCCAAGATTCGCGTTTAGCTGACTGGAAAACAATTGTCTGCCCTGCAATTTGGGGCATCAAGAATTCCATTGAAAAGACTTTGGAAGAATCGATCACTCGAAAATCGAATGGGAAGATTCAAACACCAAAAGAATCAAAGCTAACCCGAATAAACACTAACGGGTTTATTGGTGGCAACAAAGTCCTGCTATTAAGTCTCTCTGGTTTGGTTATGGCCGGTATGTATGGCTACAACTACAAGCTGGAATTGGACCGTGAGAAAGCGTTGGAAGCTCAACGAGCTATGTTAGCTGCTCAAGAGAGTAACGACCAATTGCAACCTGCGATCCCAAATCCATGGAAATCAAAACGGCTGCCGTCTGATTTACTGGCTTCATGCCAGGCTGCATTAAATCAGGTTCGCCTGTTCCCGGGGAACTGGTCCCTCACGAATGTTCATTGTACTGACTCATTGTTGACGATTACATGGGCGCCTAAAACGGGTGGATGGATTAAACACCTGCAGGAAATTGAACCAAAAATTGTTATCGCTTATGACGGCGCATCTGCGTCTTTAACTCTGCCCTTGAGCGAAGGCGTCAGCTTCTCAGATGAAGCTTTGACAGATAGCAATCAACGTTTGCTGGATATGTATTCAGCAGCGCAACGGTACGGAGTTAAATTTTCCGCAAAGCCACCGCCGCCACCTCCGGCCGCACTCCCAGGACAAGAAACGGCTGTCATTCCTAAATGGGGAGAAATCACCTGGAAAGCTGATGAAGTGAAGTTTCCAGAGGTTGTGATTAAGGCCTTTGAGGGGAATGGAATGCGTTTATCAAGTATGGACGCAGTTTGGCAAAACGGATCACTAATTTGGACTATGGAAGGTATTCAATATGTTAAGAGTTAAAGCGGTTTTACTGGCTATTTGTATTGCTTATATGCCAAGCGTTTACGCAGAACCTAAAGCGAAAGTGGTGCCAGAAATTGAAGATCCTGGCAATGCTGCGGAAAAGATTGCCAGCATTAATGAAAAGATTGCGGTGTTGTCAGCGCAACTTGCTCAAATCGAAGTCCAGCTGAATCTGGCAAAAAAGAAAGACGAATTGGACAAATTGAAGCTTGGCGGCAATGACTTCAATGACACCTCCTTTCTTCCAACTGTGCAAGAGATCGATGGCGTAGATGGAAAGATGCGCGCACTGATTAACTTACAAGGTGGCAAAACACAGTCTGTGCGTGTCGGCGACAAGGTTGGTGGCTGGACCATCAAAAAAATCAAAATGGATGCAGTGACATTGCAAAGTGGCAAAGATGTCGTGCAAATCGGGTTTGGCGGTTCCTCTCTTACAGAGCAGAAATAACTAGCAAATTACGAATCGAGAGTTATATGGGTACAGATGTTTTAACCAAGCAGAACGGCAAATTTAACGTAAGTGATGAGCTTCGTGGGATGTTGGCTTTGCGTGAAGATGGTGAATTGTTTATCGCAAGAGCGTATTTGTTTAATGCGCATGTTCGCGGTTTCCAAGCACGCCTGACTCAGCAAGGATTTAACTTCCGCATTGTTGAAACTGACTTAAATGTCGTTCAGCAAATGTATCGGACTGTTTTCACAAGCGATGAGGCTGCGCATACCGACATGCAAAAGGCATCCATCGAATTGTTCTCACGTGCCGTGAAGCGCAGAGCATCTGATATTCATATCCGTGTTTCCAAGCGTCAAAACACTCGTATTTACTTCCGCGTTCACAATGATCTGGAGTTTATTGAAGAGCACTCCTATGACTATGGCAATAAGTTGTGTTCTACGATTTATCAAGCCATGGCTGACGTATCTGACGCTACATTTGAAGAAAACGCACGTCAGGATGCCAGGATTTCTGAGCGCGAGAAAATTCCAGAAGAGTTGGATGGTATTCGTATCGCAACTACACCTCAAGTTGACGGCTTCCTGTTTGTATTGCGTTTGCTCTACAACGATTCAGCAGAGGATTTGGATTTGAGAAAACTTGGTTTCTCAAACGCTCACATCGATGCCATTGAATACATGAAACGCAGACCAACTGGGGTGATTATCATCGCCGGTCCTACAGGTTCTGGTAAGTCTACAACCCTACAACGTGTGCTCGGCTCAATCATTTCCGAAACGAAAGGTAAGAAGCACATTATTACCGTTGAAGATCCTCCTGAATATCCAATTCCAGGTGCTGTTCAGACTCCGGTCACCAATGCAGAGACAGAAGAGGAACGCTCTAAGGAATACCAAAAAGCGATTAAAGCAGCGATGCGTCTTGACCCGGACATCATCATGTTGTCAGAGGTGCGTGACTTGCCAACATCCAAGCTGACTATTCAGGCAGCCATGACAGGACACCAAGTGTGGACTACCGTTCACTCAAACACTGGCCTAGGTACTTTCGACCGTTTCCGTGACCTGGGTGTTGAATTGGATCTGATGACAGACCCTACGGTTGTGGCAGGGGTTATTTGCCAGCGTTTGGTTAAAACATTGTGCCCACACTGCAAGAAAAAGTTGATCGACCAAAAAGATCGCTACGAGAAAAAGCATCTTGAGCGTCTGATGGAAGTGAAACTTTCCTTGGAAAACGTTTATGTTCAGGGTGATGGCTGCGATAAGTGCGCTAATACTGGTGTACAGGGGCGTACGGTTGTCGCTGAGACTATCGTGACTGACAACACTTTGATGAAGCATATTCGTAATACAGACCGGATGGGCGCCATCAATTATGTCTATAAAGACAACGGTAACAAGACAATGCTTCAGCACGCGATTGAAAAGATCGATGCAGGTCTTGTTGATCCATTCCTCGCAGAAGATGTCGTTGGCCCATTAAATGCAGGCAACATCGAAAGCGATCACCGCATTACTTCACAAGAATTGGCGGCTGCTTAATGGAAGAGCTAGAGCTAAAAATTAATACCTGGCTTTTCCGTATTGATAAGTCAGGTCGCCGCAGACTTTGGATGAAGTTATCCAAGCTGTTGAGCAACGGTGTTGCCATTATTGAAGCCTTGAATTCGATTCATCAGCGTCAAGTGCAGTCTGGTCGTGGCAAGTCTCCTTTGAGCATGGCCTTGGCCAGCTGGATGCTGCAATTAAAGAACGGTAAACGTTTTTCAGAAGCTATTGAAGGCTGGGTAGAAAAAGATGAGCAGATGATTCTGGCTGCAGGTGAGCAATCAGGCGATTTGTTTGAATCGATGACTTCCGCAAGCGAAGTAATGGCTGCGAAAAAACGCATTCAGAAAGCAGTGTTTTCCGGCATCGCATATCCAGTAGTGACTCTTGGTATGGGCTTTGCAGTCTTGTATCTGTTTAGTTTCCAGATCATTCCAAACTTCTCTCGCGTTGTCAGTCCTGACAAGTGGCAAGGGACTGCAAGATATTTAGTAGATTTCGCGAATTTTTCTCGCGATTGGGTCTTGATTATCGCGATTGCCATTGTAGGGTTAATTACAGCTTTCTTAATTTCATTACCTCGCTGGACTGGTGGACTGCGTATCAAATTAGACAAGTTTCCTCCATACAGCATCTATCGGATGCTGCAAGGGAGTACCTGGTTAATTAGTTTCGCAACATTGGTAGCAGCGGGCGTAAGGGTTGAAAACGCACTGGACAAGCTTTCGTACGGTGCACACCCATGGTTGAAGGTACGAATTAACGCGTGCCTTCGTGGAATGAAATCAGGCATGAACCCTGGTGAGGCTTTGAGTAAATCTGGATATGGTTTCCCTGACGAAGAAATCATTGACGATTTGACGGTTTACGCAAGGCTTTCAGGTTTCGATCAAGCCCTTGAAATTCTAGGCCGTGAGTGGATTGCTGAATCAGTAGAAAGCATTGATTCAATGATGAAGGTGGTATTTGGAGTAAGCATCTTCATCGTGGGTCTTTTTATCGCGTTCATGGTTGGTGGGCTCATTGATATGGAGCTTCAAATGTCAACGATCATGCAAAGTGCTTACAGATAGTTTTAATTTTTTTTAGGAGAAAACATGAAGTTTAATTTAAACAAGAAACAAGCTGGCGTAACACTGCTGGAATTGATTATCTCGCTGACCATTATGGCGGTGATTATCGTCGGTGCTCTGAAGCTGAATAACTCAGCTTCGTCCACCAACAACTCTACGCAGTTATCAACTGACATTGCATCCATCCGGGCTGCGGTGAAAAACATGTGGAACGGCCAAGGTTCTTACGGTACATCGGGAACTAACCTGAACACTATTCTGGTAACTGCGAAGCGTATTCCAACCAGCATTACCGCCGACACTTCGGCTACACCTAACGTGTTGACACACCAACTGAATGGTACTGTGGTTGTTGCCTCAACTGGCACAAGCTTCACAGTGACATTAACCAACATTCCAGTTGATGTCTGCATCCCATTAATGACAACAGCACAAGGTTGGACATCAGTTCAAGCAGGTTCTGCAGCTGCGCGTACAGCATTGCCAATCCCAACAGCAACCGCTGCAGCTGATTGCGCAACCGGCACAACGATGGTGTACACGAACTAATGTAATCGGGTAGGGGCTTCGGCCCCGATCTTGAAATCACATCTAAAAAGAGAAATATATGATTAAAAATATCAAATCAAAGTATCAAGCTGGCGTAACCCTGCTGGAATTGATCATCTCCCTTACCATCATGGCGGTGATTATCGTCGGTGCTCTGAAGCTCAACAACTCTGCTTCATCCACTAACAACTCAACTCAATTGACCACAGACATTGCATCGATCCGCGCTGCCGTGAAAAACATGTGGAGTGGCCAGCAATCATACGGGACATCTGGAACTAACCTGAACACTATTCTGGTAACTGCTAAACGCATTCCAACCAGTATCACCGTAGATACATCTGCTACACCTAACGTGCTGACTCATCAACTCAATGGCACGATTGTCGTTGCTTCAACTGGCACAAGCTTCAACGTTACCGTCACAAACATCCCTGTAGACGTTTGCATCCCACTGGTAACTGGCGCTCAAGGTTGGACATCTGTTCAGGCTGGCTCTGCGGCCGCCAGAACAACATTCCCAATCCCAACAGCTACGGCTGCTGCTGATTGCGATACTGGCACTACATTGGTTTTCACAAACTAAGACAGGTCGGGGCTTCGGCCCCAATCTTGAGTGATTTGGTTACAGATTATTCAAGATTGTGAAACGACAGAAGTGAGATAAAAAAATGCTACTCAAAGATTATGCCTTGAAAGATATTTACCTCGGAAAAGCTGGTGCTTTGTTCACTGGCGTTCCTGGAACAAATGATCCAATTCCCGCTCCTGCAGTTTACGAAAAGGAATTATCTGAAATTCGCGAATTGTGTATGAATGCTTTCAACAAGGACTCGAAAGATGAATTCTCAATTCGTCATGCTGAAATCGCTTATCGCGTAGCACTTTTGCAGTCCCTTGAGGACACTGTATTTGTTTTGAGAAGAATGCCGAATGTCGCTTTGAACCTCTCTCAAATCGATATTCATCCAAATTACATTGAATTGCTCATGACCAAAGGTCTAACCGGGTTAATCATCGTGGCAGGTGCCTACGGTCAAGGTAAAACCACAACCGCTTCTGCAATCATTAAGTCCAGATTGAATGAACAAGGCGGTGTAGCTATCACCATTGAAGACCCTCCTGAAATGCCGTTGGAAGGCCCACATGGAGAGGGTTTCTGTTATCAGACATGGGTTGATCAAGGTGGATTTGCGAACGCTTGCCGTAAAGCCGCACGATGGGCTCCAAGCATCATATTTTTGGGTGAAGTGCGTGATCAGGAAACTGCTCTGGAGGCGTTAAAAGCTTCTATCAATGGTCGCCTAGTCATTTGTACAACACATGCTGACTCCGTTGCTACGGCTATTGAGCGTATTTACTCTTTGGCAAGTGGTTCAAATTCTGGCTCTGAGGATTACTCAAGTCTATTGGCTAATGGCTTGGCATGCGTTATTCACCAGGAACTGATCGGTGAGCCAAAGGCGCCAAAGCTCAATTTCTTATGGATTAACTCCGAAAGTGATGATTCCGGTATTCGCAACAATATCCGCTTGCGGAAATGGGAGCAAATTGAGAACGCAGTCCAATTTCAAAAAAACAAAATGTTGTTTAACCCTAGTAAGGCAAATTAATGTTTCCGACATTTTTGGTTCTTGCGTTTATCTCGATCGCTACCGTGTATTCAGTAGTAGAAATCCCCAAAAAGGAAAATGAAACATACATGGTGGCCGCGGACGTATCGGCTTTGAATTTCATCGCCTATAGAAGCGCGGTTTCAAATTATCTGAGCGCCAACCCAAGTGCTACAGGAACGATTGCAGATACTGATTTGGCACCTTACTGGGAGCCTGGATATATCAGAAACGCTAACTGGACAAATTGGGTAAACGGTTCACTGGTTTATGTGTACTCAACTACAACTTTAACCAGTGGCACTTTAAACAAAATCTTTGAGAGATCAAACAGCTCTGCACTGATAGGCACAAAAAGCCCTGCTACAGGAAGGTTGATTTCCGCTAATGGTTTGGATACCGGAATTGCATTGCCAGCAGGTATTCCAAACTCGGCCTTAGTCATGATGGGTAAATAAAAAATGGAAGACAACTACTTAATCGACCTGATTCTGAAATTGGCATCAAGCAAGCTCAATTTCTCAGACATTCAAATAGGCACTAATGAGCCAATAATGATTAGAACAGCTAAGGGCTGGATTAACGCTAATCAAATCAAATATGAAATTGAAGGGGAAAAAGTAGCGCTCGTTGATGACCCAATTTCACAAGAAGATATTCTCAATTTCGTATCAAAAATTGATGAAAACTATACTCAAAATCTAACCATACAAGATATTAATCGCCCATTCAATTTCAGTGGCGGTCGTTTGCGAGTGAATGTCTATTTGGCAAAGGGTGGTGATCAAACAAGAATTGCAATTCGCAGAATTCCTAAAACACCGCCACGATTAGTCGAGATTGGGTTACCAGCTGGTATCAACCTTCTTACTGAAGGGCAGGGTGGCATTATTTTGATTTCTGGCGCTACAGGTTCTGGCAAGACAACAACGCTTTCATCCATCCTGAATGAAATCAACATGTCTCGCAATTGCCACATCATCACGATAGAAGATCCTATTGAGTATGAGTTCAAGCCAGATCATGCTTTCTTTTCACAGCGTGAAATTGGAACAGATTGCCAGTCCTTTGCGGACGGCGTGCGCTCTTCCATGCGCCAACGCCCTGATGTGATCGTTATTGGTGAAATTCGTGACCGTGAAACTGCCGAGCAAGCTTTACTTGCGGGTGAGTCCGGACATCTTGTAATTGGAACTTTACATGCTAATAGTGCTGTAGGGACTATCACAAAGATGATGGGTTTCTTTAACGGTATGGAGCGTGAGTCTAAATTGCAATCACTCTCCGGTTGCCTGTTAGGGGTAATCAATCAAGTGTTAATCCCTCGGAAGGATGGAACTTCATACGCGCTGGCTGTTGATCTATTGGCAAATCATAAAAGAGAGTTTTCACAACATTTCGGCAACCCAGAAGCGCTACAAACGGCGTTGGATAGGACTGAAGATGGCGTTTCAATGACCATTGCTAAATCTGCCGTTGCGTTAGTGAAAAAAGGAATTGTTGATAAAACCGACGCTTTGAAAGCTGTACCAACCCATTCAGCCGCATATCAGTTAATTCGAAATGCATAAGGATTTTTTAATGAAAAAGCAAAGAGGTTTAACCTTACTGGAAATTATCGTTTCCCTGGGTATCCTGAGCACAGTGATTATGGGTATCGTGAGGTTGCAGGATAACGTATCTGAAGATACACGTGCATCTGTTAACGCACTACACATCAAAGCGGTAGGGCAAGCTGCTCAAGAATACATTAAAGACAATTACGCGACTCTCACAGGCGTTGCATCAGCAACAAATCCGGCATTGATTCGGGTGAGTGACTTGATTGCCGGTGGCTACCTGAATTCGGGCTTTAACGTCAAGAATGAGAAACAACAGGACACCTGCGTTCTCGTTCTTGAGCCAACAGCTAACAAATTGATGGCGCTTGTTGCGACAGAAGGTGGTTCAACAATCAATGACCTCACTCTAGGTCAGATTGCCGCTACGGTTGGAGGTGAGGGTGGTGGTATCTATTCGACCAACACAGGCCAAATTCGTGGGTCAATGGGCGGCTGGTCCGTCGACTTAACCACTGCACCCTACAGTGCTTTCACAAACACAAATAACCTTGGGCTGAAATGTGATGGTTTAACAACTGGTGCTGTTAGCCTATCTGTTGGCCATTCATTCATGGCCCTTTGGTTTACCTCGGGTGGGAACCTTTCATCAACGCTCTATCGTGATGCTGTGCCTGGTAATCCAGGGCTGAATACGATGAATACCCCGATCCTCATGGGAGCAGGCTCGATTCAAACTAGTGGATCAGCATGTACAACAAATGGCGCATTAGGCCGTGATTCAACAGGTGCTCTCCTATCTTGCGTAAGTAATGTTTGGACCGCTCCTAGTGGTTCATCCCCGTATTGGGGTGACCCAGTTGCGACATTTGCTTCTCTGCCAGTTTGCAACGCCGCAAACACTGGTCAGACCAGAGTAGTTAGAACACCTACTACGGGTTCTGGATCTCGCGCATACACATGCAACGGAGCTGGAGCATGGCAACCACTTTCACTCGCTGACAATGGAAGTATCACTATTCCCGGCACCGCGAGCATCGATAAATTGTCAGGTAATTTGCAGATTACATCGACCGCCACAGAAAACACTGCGTGCTCTCCAAACGGTCGAATTGCAAGCGATGCAAACGGCTTGATACTTTCTTGCCAATCCGGTAGCTGGAAAAAGGCTTCCGGTTCAGGTGGAAGTTTAGTGAACGGTGTCCAGTCCTCATCAACTGTCATGTCATCGTGCGGCTCAGCTAATTGTGTGACGCAGGCAACTTGTACAACAGGTACAAGAATCACCGGTTTTTGCGTAGGAAATTATGGCGCTAGCGGCGTGGTAGGAAGTACAGCTTTTTACTGTCAGAACTCTGGAGCAGCCGGAGCCTCAACAGTTAGTGCCATTGTCACCTGTCGATAGTCTTGCCAATCCGGTGGCTGGCAAAAGGCTTCAGGAACCGTAACAAATAGTGGGGGCTTTTTCTCGTTAGGTAATGGTGGATACACCATCATCACTACAACAAGTGCTGGGATTTGTGGACCTAACCGATGCGTTAATGTAAACAGAGTAACTGGTGGTTGCTCTTGCCCATCTGGAAGAAGTGCAGTTTCAGTTGCAGGTGTTTCTACAACATGTGGCATTACTGCTCAAGTTAGTACAACCAGTACTTATACGTGCGAATAACCTCATTGCCAATCCGGTAGCTGGTTAAAGAGTTCAGCGGGTGCAGTACAAGGTGGGTATTCTATTAACTCTGTTCTCGGTTGTAGGATTCCTAATCGGAATACCGGAAGTTGCAGCTGTGCTACAAATCAGCAGATATACGGATTTGGATATGGGAATGACCCTGCCGGCGGGTATAACTCGTTTTACTTCTGCTATTAATTGCATTGCCAATCCGGTGTATGGAAGCAATCCTACTCGGGTATGGGTGTCGCTCAGCTTAAGGGCCTTGGAAGTTGGCCTGACGCGTTAATTTGCGCAACATCATATGGTGGCCCATTCTTCATAGGTGGCTTCGATGGAAGTTATGTTTATTATTCAGGAACGGGTGGTGATAACGCATTATATTGTGGCTATGGTATATCTACCCGCGGACTAATTCATGCAAGTAATTCAGCTTATTGCCCTAGCTCGATTCCAATAGGACTGGGTGGGGGAATATATAAGAAAGCGTCATGTCCATAGTCTTGCCAATCCGGTAGCTGGCAAAAAGCATCAAGAGGTTCATCGGCATGGGTTAATTTTGATGGTACTTATTGTCCTGGAGGATGGTGCACAATTAGATCAAGCTTTAATGTTTCTGGTGTAGTCAGGAATTCCCCTGGAAACTACACGATTTTTTATTTGAATTTATTACCTGATTATTATGCAATATCATGGAATGTCGGCAGTGGTGGTTCTGGCGGTGCATTCGCGACTGAGATTTCTAGTCAAACAAGCGCGTATGCAACAGTACATTCAAGAGGTGTTAATGATCCTACACCTGGTTATTTCGATGCTTTTTGGGCAAATTTTGTAGCATTCAGATGACATGCTTGCCAATCCGGTAGCTGGCAAAAAGCAACGCGAGGTGCGTCCGCGTGGGTAAACTTTAATGGTACGTCTTGCCCGTCAGGATGGTGTGCTATTAGGTCAAGCTATAACGTTTCATCAATATGGAGAAGTTCTGCTGGCGTTTACACAGTGTATTTTCAGAATCCTTTACCTGACTCAAACTATGTTACTAATTACTCATACACAAACGGTACAAGCAATGGATATGGTTACATCGGGAATATTTATGCGGAGTCAGCAACTGGCTTAAATGTATCTGTTTATAACGCCAATATTGGTGGCTTCGCTGATAGAGCGGGCATTTCACTGATTGTCTACCGCTAGAACGATCTTGCCAATCCGGTAGTTGGAAAATAGCCGGTGATGGTGCAGGTTTTAATAAAGGCCTGCCTGGATCAACATGTAAGGCACAAACCTATTGCCAAAGAGCTTCAGGCGATATGATTTGTCTTGGAGGTGGTGCGGGTAGTGGCAATGGAAGTGCGAGTTTCGTATTCATCTCAAACGCGAATTGGAATGGATCTCGCTATGTTGGAAACGGTTATTTCCCAACGAATACGGGTATGAGTTATTTAGGTTCCGGTTATTACTGCATATCTGCAGGTATTTGGCTATCTTAATAGTCTTGCCAATCCGGTGTTTGGCTTAGAAACTTTAATTGCACAGACTGGAGCTATAAAGACTTAAATGCTCTAACAGATGGTCCTGGTACAAGATCTTGCTTCAATGGTGGAGCAATGATTAATGCACCAAATGGTGATGGTAACTGGTATTTTGTTGAAAACTATACTCACCTTGGAGGTAGCCATTGGCAAACTCAAATTGCTTATGGAATGACAAATCCAGGGAAAAATTACTCTCGGACTAAAGTCAATGGAACATGGGCCGGTTGGACTTTACTTGGTGCAACAAGCCAATCTTATCAAAATGTATCTTCAGCCCGTTGTAATAACTGTACTTATTCTAATAATACCGGCCAAACAATTACGGTTATTGTTAGATACTTTTATTCAAGTACTCAGGGGGATATAAATGTATATGTTGATAACCAACAGATAACATTTGAGGACGGAGCCGCAAGTAACAGTTTCCAAGGGTCAGTAACATTTCCCGTTCCAAATAATTCAAGCTATCGTGTTTTAGCTGGGAACGGAATCATTTCGTGGTGGGAACTAAGATAGTGCAATAACATTGGCAATATTGCCAATCCGGTGTTTGGAAAACAGCATTTGGTGGATACGGCGGGCCAACGGTTGTTAGCTTTTATTCTAGTGGCACGTGGACTGTGCCTTCCCATATTTCAAAAGCCAAAATTACAATATTTGGCGCTGGCGGCGGCGGTGCTGGTTGTCGTTATTATCCCAATTACGGAGGCAACGGAGGCCAAGGTGGAAACGCTACAGTTTACTTAAGCGGTATTTCCGGAACATATACGATTAATATCGGTGTAGGTGGGGCGCCAGGATATAGCGCCAATTCCGTTGGCCAACCCGGAGGGACTTCATCCTTCTCAAATCTAATATATGCATATGGTGGGGCTGGGGGTAATCGGCAATCGAATCCTAGGCCTGCAGATGGGGCTACTGGAGGGATTACGGTTAACTCTGGGCAATATATAGGCTCAGCACAGTTATATTCACCGAATAGCGGTGTGGGTGGCGTCGGTGCTGCATGTTTAACGGATGGTAATCCGAGAGGGGGTGTTACTGGGCAAGATGGCTCTGTAATCATTGAGTATTAAAAGAAAAAAACCGCCAAACTAATGGCGGTTTTTTCCGTAATTAATTGTATACACCGCTGACGTTAGAGCCAGACTGCCAGCCGATTGAACCAGAGAAACCTGAGTTAGTAAGGAATATATTACTTACGGCCCCCACACCAAGTCCCATGTATTTTTGATATTGAAGCCCCGACGCAGAGTATCCAACAAATGTATAAACACCATTTGGATTGGAGCATCCATACCCATTGCAGGCGTACATATTGTAACAACTTGAACTATTTCCACCGACAGAAACATTAATTGATTGAGAATCCGAAGCTACTGAAATATTGATGAATGTGTTCCCAGTAGATGCGCCTCCAGAGTTTCTACAAGGGGCAATTCCACTTAACGTTTGATCAGCAACCATGTTCCCAGCATTAGATGCAGACCATATTGAACTTGCTTTTCCGGCCGATTTTTTCCAAACACCGGATTGGCAAGTTAGTTAAACCAGAAAATACCTCCAGTACAAGGATATCCGGCGTAATTATTGTAGTAGGGTGAAACCCAAGTAAGCATAGAAGTTGTCCATGCTGCCCCGTTAGCACCATTAGAGCATGCCCCGAGCCCTGATGTTCTATTGCAATACACACCTGGTTGGCAAAATGTTCCAACGGCCCCACTGTTTATATTTGACTGTGCCTTTCGCCAGAAACCGGATTGGCAAGACTATTTGCAATATGCGACTGCTATTGCATTGCTAGCAGCCTGGCAATCAACAAAGTTTGATCCGGTAAAAGAGACTCCTGAGAAACAATAATAGGTTGCTAAAGACTTACCACTACTGCATACAGCTCTGGCTGTACAGAAGCTGCTAGAGCAAGAGTTTATCGATATATCTGAGTATTCAATACCATTCCTTGTATTTGAAGTCGTTCCAGTAGCTTTCTTCCAGCTACCGGATTGGCAAGAATATCACTTCAAAAAAATCTCACACCTCCAACTATTCAATATTTTTTGCTGTTTAAAACACTTTCCAATACAGACAAAATTCAACTATTTAAACCGTAAATATCCAGCAAAAATGCCGTTTTGAAGGGTATGTAATTGATACTTTCGTGAAAAAAAAGTATCAAAGAGTAAAACTAGCCATAGGATCAATCATAACCACTTGTTTTTCATCAACTATTTCTAAGTATTGATCTGGTGGCGGTATCAATTTCGATTCCTTAATCCTGCTAAAAATCAAACGAAGTAGGGTGTCTTCAGCACTCCGTATGACATTTTCAAGTTGGTCAGATTCAACGTAAACATCGTCAAAGTCCAATAAGGTCAGCCTGAATCCGCTTTCGAGATTATCTAGCTTTGCCGGGTATGGAATCATATGATTCATAATCGCTAAATCTCATGAATTTAATCAGTAATTTTTATATTTCTTAATCAGTCGATTGTAATAGATTGCCCAACTCAATCTACATTGAGTGTGATTAAGAGTGAACGAAGCCTCCAATAAGTATATTCAATGTGGGGTCATCTCAGAAAACGGAAAATAAAGCACGCTAAGGCATAGCCGGGCTTGCGCCACCTTGTAGCGACGCAATCAACGGGCAAGAAACATTTCCCTGCCGCAGGTGGCAAGCGCAAACAAGTTCGGACAGCACCGACTCCATACGTGCCAAGTCGGCAATCTTCTCGCGCACGTCCTTGAGCTTGTGTTCCGCCAGGCTGCTGGCTTCCTCACAGTGGGTGCCGTCGTCTAGCCGCAGCAGCTCTGCGATCTCGTCCAGGCTGAAGCCCAGCCGCTGGGCCGATTTCACGAACCGAACCCGCGTTACATCCGCCTCGCCATAGCGGCGAATGCTGCCATAGGGCTTGTCCGGCTCGGGCAGCAATCCCTTACGTTGATAGAACCGGATGGTCTCTACATTGACCCCTGCGGCCTTGGCAAAAGCGCCAATGGTTAGATTCTCCAAAATAGTTTGCATATCGCTTGACTCCGTACATGACTACGGTAGTAATGTTACGCTATCTATTACGAATTCAAAAGGATAAACGCATGTCGGAACCACAAAACGGGCTCGGCGCGCTATTCGCTGGCGGACTTGCCGCCATCCTCGCCTCTACCTGTTGCCTTGGGCCGCTAGTCCTGGTCGCTTTGGGATTCAGCGGTGCCTGGATCGGCAATCTGACGGTGCTGGAACCGTACCGCCCGCTCTTCATCGGCGCAGCACTGGCGGCGCTGTTCTTCGCTTGGCGGCGTATCTATCGCCCGGCGCAAGCCTGCAAGCCGGGCGAGGTCTGCGCGATTCCACAGGTGCGCACCACCTACAAGCTAATTTTCTGGATCGTGGCTGCGCTGGTATTGGTCGCGCTCGGCTTTCCCTATGTCATGCCATTTTTCTATTAATCAGGAGTTCACCATGAAAAAATTATTTGTCTTCCTCGCCCTTGCCGCCGTCATTGCCCCTGTGTGGGCTGCCACCCAAACCGTCAAGTTGGCGGTGCCGGGCATGACTTGCGCCTCATGCCCAATCACTGTCAAGAAAGCGCTCTCCAAAGTCGAGGGCGTGAGCAAGACCGACGTGAACTTCGACAAGCGTGAGGCCGTCGTCACCTTCGACGATGCCAAGACCAGCGTCCAGAAACTGACCAAGGCGACCGAAGATGCGGGCTATCCGTCCAGCGTCAAGCAGTGAGCCATTGAACCAGAACCGGGAGCGACATCATGGGTTTGATTACACGCATCGCAGATAAAACCGGAGCACTCGGCAGTATTGTTTCCGCGATGGGCTGCGCGGCCTGCTTTCCGGCCATCGCCAGTTTCGGTGCGGCCATCGGGCTGGGCTTTCTAAGCCAATACGAGGGCCTGTTCATCAGCCGACTGCTGCCGCTGTTTGCCGTGCTCGCTTTCATCGCGAACGCGCTTGGCTGGCTGAGCCATCGCCAGTGGCACCGCAGTCTGCTTGGCATGGTCGGGCCGGTCATCGTGCTCGTCGCTACGTTCACCATGGCGGAGAAACTGCTCTATGTCGGTCTGGCCGCCATGTTAGCCGTGTCGATTTTGGATTTCGTTTCGCCGGCACATCGCCGTTGCGGGCCAGACGGCTGCGAACTGCCACCTAAACGCGGCTGACGGCAACGACCGTCGCCAACAACAGAAAAGGAAAATCGAATGACCACCCTAAAGATCACCGGCATGACCTGTGACTCGTGTGCTACACACGTCAAGGAAGCCCTGGAGAAAGTGCCTGGCGTGCAGTCTGCCATTGTGTCCTACGCCAAGGGTGCAGCGCAGCTTGCCCTTGACCCCGGCACCTCGCCAGAGGCGCTGACTACCGCCGTGGCCGGACTCGGTTACAAGGCAACGCTCGCTGATACCCCGCCGACGGACAACCGCACCGGGCTGCTCGACAAGGTGCGCGGCTGGATGGGAGCCGCCAACAAGGGCAGCGACGGCGAGCACCCGTTGCAGATCGCCGTGATCGGCAGCGGCGGCGCGGCGATGGCGGCGGCGCTGAAGGCCGTCGAGCAAGGCGCAAAGGTCACGTTGATCGAGCGCGGCACCATCGGCGGCACCTGCGTCAATGTCGGCTGCGTACCGTCCAAGATCATGATCCGCGCTGCCCATATTGCCCATCTGCGCCGAGAAAGCCCATTCGACGGCGGCATCGCGGCGACTGAACCGGCGATTGACCGCAGCAAACTGCTGGGCCAGCAGCAGGCGCGCGTCGATGAGCTGCGCCATGCCAAATACGAAGGCATCTTGGACGGCAACCAGGCCATCACCGTGCTGCACGGTGAAGCCCGTTTCAGGGACGCACAGAGCCTTGCCGTCCGTTTGAACGATGGCGGCGAGAGCGTGGTGGCGTTCGACCGCTGCCTGGTCGCCACGGGTGCCAGCCCGGCCGTGCCGCCGATTCCGGGCTTGAAAGAGTCGCCCTACTGGACTTCGACCGAGGCTCTGGTCAGCGACACCATTCCCGAACGCCTAGCCGTGATCGGATCTTCTGTAGTGGCGCTGGAACTGGCGCAAGCCTTCGCCCGGCTGGGCAGCCAGGTCACGATCCTGGCGCGCAGCACGTTGTTCTTCCGCGAAGACCCTGCCATCGGCGAGGCCATTACGACCGCCTTCCGCGCCGAAGGGATCAAGGTACTGGAACACACACAAGCCAGCCAGATTACGCACACGGATGGCGAATTCGTGCTGACCACGGCGCACGGCGAAATACGCGCCGACAAGCTGCTGGTCGCTACCGGCCGCGCACCGAACACGGCCAGTCTAACGCTGGAAGCGGCGGGGGTCGCTGCCAACGCGCAGGGGGCCATCGTCATCGATAAAGGCATGCACACCAGTAACCCGAACATCTACGCCGCCGGCGACTGTACCGACCAGCCGCAATTCGTCTACGTGGCGGCGGCGGCTGGTACCCGTGCGGCCATCAACATGACGGGTGGTGATGCAGCCCTTGATCTGACCACCATGCCAGCGGTCGTGTTCACCGATCCGCAGATCGCCACCGTAGGCTACAGCGAGGCGGAAGCGCACCACGATGGCATCGAGACTGATAGCCGCCTGCTCACGCTCGACAACGTGCCACGCGCGCTCGCTAACTTCGACACGCGCGGCTTCATCAAGCTGGTCATCGAGGAAGGTAGCGGACGGCTCATCGGCGTGCAGGCAGTCGCCCCGGAAGCGGGCGAACTGATCCAGACAGCCGTTCTCGCCATCCGCAACCGCATGACCGTGCATGAACTGGCTGACCAGTTGTTCCCCTACCTGACGATGGTCGAGGGGCTGAAGCTTGCAGCGCAGACCTTCTCAAAAGATGTGACGCAGCTTTCGTGCTGTGCAGGATGAAAGGAGAAGGCTATGAAACCCACCCGCTACATCACCGAGATTGTCGAAAGTCTCGCGCCGGCCAATCGGCCCGAAGGTTTTGGGGATCTGTTTGTCGCGCTGCTGCGTGAACTGGTCAAGGGGCGTCCGGTTTCGCGAACGACGCTTGCCGTGAGTCTCGACTGGCCCGCTGAGCGAGTGGCCGCCGTGCTCGAACAGGCCACCAGTACTGAATACGACAACGATGGGAACATCATCGGGTATGGCCTCACCTTGCGCGAGACTTCGCATGTCGTCGAAATTGACAGCCGCCGTCTGTATGCCTGGTGCGCGTTGGACACCTTGATGTTTCCGGCGCTAATCGGCCGTACGGCCCGCGTCTCGTCGCATTGCGCTGCAACCGGAGCACCCGTTGCGCTCACGGTCACGCCCGACGAGATACGGGATGTCGAACCGGCCCACGCCGCAGTGTCACTGGTACTTCCGCAGGCAGCGGCCGACATCCGTCAGTCCTTTTGTTGTCATGTGCATTTCTTTGCATCTGCCCTCACGGCGGAAGATTGGGCCTCCGAGCATCAAGGAGTAGAGATCGTAAGCGTCCAAGAGGCTTTCGGCTTGGGCCGGAAGCTTAATCGACATCTGTTGCAAACCATTCCATCGAGAACACCGTGATCGGATATCGACCCAATGTCCCACGGCGCCGGCATCGGACTCGCGGCGCGGATTGAACTCGGCGAAACGGTACGTGCATTGCCGCGAACCAACCAAAAGGAGGTGTGCGATGAATGCCTACACGGTGTCCCGTCTGGCCCATGATGCCGGCGTGAGCGTGCATGTCGTGCGCGACTATATGCTGCGTGGGTTGTTGCGGCTGGTGGAACGCGCCGCAGGCGGCTACGGCTTGTTCGATGCGGATGCTTTGTAGCGGCTGTGCTTCGTGTGGGCTGCCTTTGAAGCGGGTATCAGCCTCGACATGCTGACACGGCTGTGTCGGGCACTGGATGCCGCAGACAGCGATAAAGCGGTGGCGCATCTTGCTGATCTGCGCCTGAAATTTCCAGTCGTACGTATGTGAGTACATTAGAGCGTGGCTTATACTCGCCTACAGTCGAAAAAGTGGATGCAATAGCAAAAGTAATTGGTATACATCCCCTCACGTTATTAACGTTATCCTACCTGATTGCAAGTAATGACACAGATCCGACTAAGGTTTTAAATCAAATACAAATTGAATTGAATCAATTTCTTTCCTGAGTTCTTTTTCCGCCCCAATTACTCCGCAAAGTTTTTCGTGCATGCAACCATGCCTCAGCACGCAATAACATCGGCCAAATCAATACAGGGTTTGTTTTAATCAAATGATTGGTTTTTTGATAAGGTTCGAGTTGTGTGTTGGTGAAGCCTTCTGGACTATGTAGTAACAAAAGTAAGCTATCAATGATTTCGTCATCATTTACTACCATATTCTGCTGAGCAAGTAAGTTCGCTACGTGCGGCCTTCTATCCAGTAACCATTTAAAAATGTTGTGCGATGGGATTAAAGTTGGTGAGCTGAAACCGCTTTCATGAAACTCCCATATTTCTCTACTTAACGTCGACTTTATGAACTCATCGAAAAAGGGTTTCTGACGCTTACTCTCTTTGTAATTTGCTGAGGGTGAGTTTTCTGACAATTCATTTTTAGCACTTAATACAACAGGAGAATGTTTATCGCCGGCAGTATGCGATGAACATATCAATCTTCCAGGCACAGGTTGCCTCCAGCAGTATTTACAGGTATTGAATACATCGAATTTTCGATTATTTGAATAACGAACCTCATCACTTATTCTTATGTTCAAGTGCTCACATAGTAGTAAAAAATTACCGACCTCTACTGTTTCTTGACTAAGGAACTCTCTAGGAGGGTTCGTGGTGTATCTACAAATCAAATCAATACTTACACCAATATCTGCAAGCAAACCGGTTGGTTGTCCTCCACGAAAAATAATCTCCGGATAGGCCCAATGCAGCTCATCCCAAGTGACTTGTTTTAACTTACCCAAAATGTCTTTATCTGCTTCAGGCATCAGTGGCTGCAGATACTTTTTGATGAGCCCTAAAGCTAGGCTAGGTGTCACGGAATGGTCTTGTATATCCATTTTGATTGCTTTTAAAGCACAAGCAACAGTTGTACCTAACGTATTTTCAATTTGTTCGTCAGCAATATATAGCGGCATGGGGGCAAGTGTCCAAATTGGCCTGCATCTTTGAGTTAAGAAAATTCATACCATGATACATCGTGATATCTACGAATATGAAGGCAGACTATGGAAACTATGAATCTTAAGCAGGTAAGTCAGGTTCTAAAAATATCGGAAGCAACTGCGCGCAACAGGCTTAGTCTAGGACTTCCTATGCCGCCTTCATTTAAAGTTGGGCGACAACGCCTGTTTATAACTTTGGATTTTTATAAGTGGATACATGACCAATCAAACACCCCAAAAGATGGGGCATCAATTGTAATGGGAAAAAACTTAATAAAGGGGAATCAAGATGGACTGATATAACGATGTTTTGAGGCCTAGAAGTGCAAAAGCTTGGGTATAGACCCAAGCCTCTGACTTTCCAATCAAGATTGCCGCCTTGATGTTTACGGATATTGTCTACGCACTTTTATCGACTGTCAAGGTCGAGGCCCTTCTTTTATCTATTGAATAGGTAAATCAATCTCGAATCATATTCTGCCTACATCACCTTAGGCGAATCATCATGGGGAATAGAATGGCTTTAAAAGTAAATCAAATAAGAAATATTGTAAAACGCTTATGTGAGTCCAGCGATTTATCAAATCGTGAAATAGCTGCTAGAGAAAATGTTGCGCCTAACAGCGTCAATGTGATTGCAAAGCAATTACCTAATATTGCTTACTCTTGGAGTGAGTTGAAAGAATTAACCGATACAGAGTTTCTAGCCGCTTTTCGTGGAAATGATCAAGATAAAAAAAGTGATGATAATTACCCGAATTGGTTAGATTGGCATACAGATATCCAAAGTGATAAAGATGTAACCGTTAAATTGCTCTGGGAAGAGTGGCATGAGGAAAATCCTGAAGGTATTTCATATTCTCATGCAGCGCGTCTTTATTTAAAGTGGGTTAAAAAACAGCGCATCAGTATGAGGAAGATTAATCTTCCCGGTGAGAACAGTTATCTGGATTTTGCGGGTAGAAAAATCCGTATATACGAAAAAGATGGTCATACATGGCGAGATGCCGAAATATTTGTCGCCACTTTAGGAGCATCCAGCTATTCATTTTGCATGGCTGTCTGGACTCAATCCATTCCTGACTGGATTGAATGCAATGTGAAAGCATTAGAATATTTTGGTGGAGCGCCAAGGTTTTTAATTCCTGACAATCTAAAGTCAGCCGTTACAAAAAATACTCCTCAAACAATCATTATTAACCCAACATTCGCCGAATTCGCAGATCACTACGGAACTGTAGTGTTACCGGCCAGGGTTAGAAAGCCAAACGATAAAGGCCCCGTTGAGGTATCTGTGCAATTGATTCAGAGATGGATACTTGCAGCATTGCGTGATATCAAATTCTATTCTTTGGATGAGGCTAACGCTGGAATTAAAAGACTTCTTGAGATATTCAACAATAAAGAAATGAAGGCTTATAAAGCGTCTAGGCTCCAGAGATTCGAATTGTTAGATAAACCCGCGCTGAAAATGCTACCTCAAACCAGATACGCCTATGGGCTGTGGCGACTAAATGTTCGTGTAGGTGAAAACTATCATGTTTTGTATGAAGGGCATTACTACTCTGTCCCACATGTGCTCCGACATTCATTCGTCGACGTTCGTGCCGGCAGCAAAACTCTAGAGTTAATGCATAACGGGAAACAGGTCGCTATTCATATCATTAGTACTGTATCCGGTGGCTACACAACAGAAAAGCATCATATGCCAGCATCACATCAGCAATATGCGGATGGCGGTGTGGATAAACTTATTGAATGGGCGCGAAAGGTTGGAGAGTCAACCGAAAAAGTATTTGGTCAGCATTTGACTGAAAGTCGCCATCTTCCAAACGGTATTCGCACTGCAAAAGCCATACAGAAATTGGGAATTCAACATTCATCGGAGCGATTAGAAGAAGTATGTGAATACGCTCTAAAAATTAATTCCATCACCCACAGCAGCATCTTATCCATTTTCAGAAGCAAGGTGGATAAAAGAAATATGGACGATATTGGTACAGAGAAACATGGGCACCACATCAATATCCGTGGCGGCGACTACTATAAATTAGGGAGAAATTAAGCATGATGACACAGCAATTGTTGGGGAAACTTAAAGATTTAAAATTAACAGGAATGGCCGAGGCATTGTCTTCAAATTTTGACAAGCCAGCATTTCATGGTTTAAGTTTTGATGAACAGATGGGAATATTGATCGATTGCGAGTTATCTTCCCGTGATACGAAAAGAATGAGCAGATTACTGAGCTTGGCAAAATTTAGGTATCCAAATGCATGTTTGGAGAATTTAGATTATCGAACAACTAGAGGGTTGGATAAAAATCTTTTCTCCGTACTAGCCGCATGCGACTGGGTTCGCAAAGGGGCTCACATAGTCATTGATGGGGCTACCGGAACGGGTAAAAGCTGGGTGGCCTGTGCGCTTGGAATGCAAGCGTGTAGAAATGGTTTTTCCGTTATCTATAGAACATCCAGTCAATTAGCAGAAGAAATTATCCTGGCAATTGAGAATGGCTCGCTCCCTTTACTGAAAGCCAAGTATATTAAGGCATCTATCGTAATGATTGATGATTTAGGAATCATGCCTTTCGATCAAAAAATAGCTCGCGCGCTGCTGGATATCGTTGATGAAAGAGAAAGACTGGAGACAGGTTCCTTTGTAATTACCAGTCAGTATCCACCAGAGAGATGGCACGCTTTTCTGGGAGATCCAACTACAGCGGATGCTGTGATGGATCGGTTAGTACATACCGCTCATAGTATTAGTCTTAAAGGCGAATCTTTAAGGAAACAAAAGGCACCTAAAAAATAGCTATTATCATTAGGGACTGTTTTCCAGAGTAGTCCCTAATGACTGAACTTTTTTGTGAGATTGAGCAAAAATATGCCACTGATGAACTTTCCAATGCAATCACTGAGCAATTTTATGCAATCAATGATTAAATTAAATACCACTGGTGAGCAAATTAGATGAGATTGGGTGATTAAAACTCATGCGATTCCGCGAGAAGTTGCAAATATTTTGAATTTGTCAGTTGCTACTATTCAAAAATTGGTTGAAAACAATATGTTGGAAGCATGGAAAACAAAAGGCGGCCATCGAAGAATTCTGAAAAAATCAGTAGTTGAATATGCATCAAATGTTAAGAAAATTGAGTTAAATAATCTCCCAAAATTCTCGTTACTAATTATTGAGGATAACGTTCAATTAACCAAACTCTATGAACATAAAATATCTAGCTGGAATGTCGAACTTGATTTGAAGATAGTTAACTCTGGTATCGAAGGCTTCATGGAGATTGTCAAAAATAAGCCAGATTTACTAATTCTTGATTTGAAAATGGAAGGGATTGATGGCTTCAAAGTTCTATCATTGATTAAAAACGATGCATCTCTTTCTCATATAGATGTAATAGTAGTTACAGGATTATTACGATCCGAACTTGAAAAACAAATAACCGATAAGGAAACAATTATTTTAGAGAAACCGTTTAGTTTTGAGTTTCTCCATGGGTATATCTTGGCAAAGATCAAGCATAAAAAAGATGCTTCATTCTTTAAGTGAGTTCAGAAAGAGGTAAAAAAATTATTGCTGAGGTTCCAATGTCTTTTCGGCTATAAATCTCTATACGACCATTCATTAATTCAATGATTTCTTTTACAAGAACTAAACCGAGGCCAACCCCTTCAATCTGGTTTTGAGTGTCTGCTCTCCAGAATCTTTTAAAAAGTTGGGATTGTTGTTCGTAACTTAGTCCAATTCCAAAGTCGATTACACTGATAGCTATTTCTTTTTTTGAGCTTAAATAATTTACTCGAATCGTAACAGTAGATTTAGAGTATTTGTAAGCATTATTTAGCAGGTTAAATAATGCCTGCTTGAATTTTGTTTGATCAATCAATGCATATAAATTGGCTGGATACTTTATAAACTCGACTTTGCCTCTATTTGTTGGGGCGAAATACTGATTCTGAATTTTTTCTACTTCATGATTGATTTCCAATTGCTGTAAATCAAAGTCACAGCCTGTATTTAGCTCGATGTTATTAATATCCAGTAGGTCCTTCAAGATTTTATTTAAAAACAATGATTGAGAATGAATCACATCAATCATAAAATTAAAATCTTCGTCCTCTCCTTTTTTATCCATCAAAATTTCAGAAAACCCAATAATGTTAGTTATAGGGTTTTTTAACTCATGAGCTGCAGCGAGCAAGAATTCAGTTTTGTTATTATTGGCTAAGTACTCTTGTGTAATATTCTTAAAGTAAATTACCTTTCTAATATTATGCTTATTAAGATCAACTTCGTACTTTTGCAAAACAACTAATTCACCCTGATCATTTATAAACTGATTTTTTAAATCAGTTTTCCTTCTATAGAATTTTTTTGGATTATTCTTATTGTCTTGATTGAGTTTATAAAGAACACCCCATTCGCCACGTTGAATTATGGAATTGCTTTTGTTAATGAGCTCTTGATTTACAGAACTGAAGGGTTGATCTATGACCTTCTCTTTTTGCAAAGAAGTGAATGACAGAAAGTTTTTGTTAGCATAAATTACAAGGCCATCCTCCTGAGTCAATACAATCCCATCAGGAGAGTTTTCAATAACTGAAATATAATCCTCTTCGTACAACCTATGGTTTAACAAGGAGGCTTGAGTTTCATGGAATACAGTTAAAGTTGAAAGCTTATTCAATTTAATTCCTGAACTTTAGAGGCTAATGTTATTAATTAATTTTCATCAAAGAAACTAAGTGCCGAGAACTGTAAGATGTTCTCATAAGTCACTTTCTTTTTATCGATTCTTTCTCTAAGAAGTTTAAAGTTTTGGTAATTTTCTAAAAATAGATCGGTCAACTTGGGGTCAAAATGTGTACCTGCTCGATCTTTTATTTCATTGAAGGTTTTTTCGTATGTGAAAGCTTTCCTGTAACACCGATCCATACATAGAGCATCAAAAAAGTCCACAATAGCCACTATTTTCCCAACAAATGGAATTAGTTCCCCTCGTAAGCCTCTAGGGTAACCTGTTCCATCATGCTTCTCATGGTGGGAACTGGAAATGATGCTGGCCAAATTGAAAACTGGGATATCGTCCTTAAGTATTTTTTCACCAATCAGAGTGTGTGTATTCATCACTTCTCTTTCTGATGGCGTTAGAGTGCCATTTTTTTTAAGAATACTGTCCGGAATTCCTACCTTACCCAAGTCATGCATTGGAGCAGCTAATCTAATCATTAAGCATAATTCATCAGACTTATTAAGAAGTTTACAAAAATACTCAGCCAAGTAACCTACTCGTACGATATGGGTGCCAGTGTCATCATCTTTATGGGAAGCTACTAGGGCAAGTTTAAGCATGGCTCTGTGATGAACTCTAATAAGCTCTAATTCATTCGAATCTCTTTCTTCCTTTAATAGAGAAAAGTCTTTCGCCAGCTTTATTAATTGTTCAATCAAATTGGATTTAGAGCTCTCAATGATCTCAGTGAAATGTGTACTCGGTAAATTCATTTCAGTTTCCATTTGTTTGCCTCACACGCGAGATTTTTTCTAATAATTCAATAGGGCTAAAAGGTTTTTCTATGAAGTCATTAGCCCCTGCTAACAAAACATCAAATTTAGTTTTAGTATCGTTGTATCCGCTAAGCACGTAAATTAATGTGTGATTGAGTGCTGGGCGAGAACGCAATTGTTTACAGAGTGATAATCCGTCAACATTGTCCATTAGTATCAAATCCAAAAGAATCAAATCGGGGATACTCTTCTCAGCCAAGTACAGGGCTGTAATGGAGTCCTCGGCAAACTCTAAAGAGTAATTCTCCTCAGTGAGCAATGTTTTTAGTAACAGTCTAGTGTGAAACTGATCCTCAACAATTAGCAGTTTTTTTTGACCGGCTCTGGAATTCAAATATTTGGTAAGTTTCCACCAGTCATTACCATTACTTTTGCTTTCGAACATTTTCGATCTCTATAAAATCAGCAAGATGAGTAAATTTTGGTTTGTTTCGATTGGCTGTCAGTGTTTTAAGCATTTCATCTAATAAAGCATTTAAGGCCGCATCCGAAACTGCAACAATTAAATTGAATTTAGATTGGTTGAAATTTGAGTTAATTTCCACGGATAACTGTTTTTTGAAATCAATCAATTTTTCTATCTCTTCGTATGGAAGATGCATCGTAATAACCCCAGTGAATTAATAAATTAATAATTTCAAAATTTATTATTTTTCATTAAAGCTTGAATAAATCGCAAAGTCAATGTTTAAAATGATAATTGTCAATTAAATTAATAATAATTATTATAATTGATGTTTTTAGGGCGTTGATTGTTGTAATTATTCGATTATTCAGAGTTATCTCTAAATTAAATTGGGAATTCATTACAGGTTTTGTAATAAGGTATTTTGACTCCAAAAAGGTGTATGTTGCGATGGATGCGAGAATGATTGAACGGAATATTATGAGATGGGAGTTAGATCCGGCCATCATCATAATTAGAAAGTTGCAAAGCCTATTTCCTAAAGCTTTCCCTAAGCGACCAATACCTAAGGTACCTTTAAAGATTGGAATTCTCTATGATCTTCTTGAGCGAAGTAAGGAGACTCAGATACCACATGCTGATATCAAATTGGCCTTGAACACCTGGTGTAGAAGCAAACGTTATTGGTCGGTAACTATCGAAGGAGCTTCCCGAATTGACCTTCTTGGTAACTCGGTGGGTAAGGTAACTTCGGAAGAGGAGATTAGAGCAAAATTGATGATGACGCTGAACAAAAATAAAAATGCAATTAAATTATAGCAGCTGACTGATAACACTAAGATAGATGAAGCTATAACACTCTTAATTGTTACGTTGCGGACAAAATTCGTTTTGATCAAGAGGCAATATAATAAAGCCAAGTTCGTGGTGGCATTCGGAGGCAGATATAATCGCGGCCCTCATACGTAGAGAAAATCCCCCATTCTTCCCGAAGACATATATAACAACCAAAGATCAGAGAGTTTATTTATAAATATTAATTATCAATGATTAAATATTGATTTATTAAATTTATAATAAATCGAGCCGTTATAGAGATTGTGGATGACTGAAAGCAAGCACACACGAGGGACCTCGTGGCTTGCTAGGGGAAAGTCCCCTAGACCCCTTTGGAGAAGCGAATGGCAACACCATCACCCCTTAAGCGTACCCACATTGTTAAGGTGCGTCTAAATCGATCCGAGATGGATCAATTCAGTAATCTTGCTGGTGACAGCCCTCTAGCTTCTTTTGCTAGGCGTTCTCTGTTGAATCAACCGATGCCGCCTGGCAAGAAGCGCTCTAAAAGATTATCAGGCTTGCAGCAGCCAAACTCAGCGTTTGTGCGACAAGTAGCCTTAATCGGAAATAATTTGAATCAAATTGCTAGATCCCTAAATACCCAACTAAAAAACCATCCTGATCAAAACTTTAATACATTGCTGGTTGCTCATATGTTGCAACTGGTTTGGAAGCGTTTAAATGATCTGCAAGATATTTAAACGTGGCAAAGGTAGCGCCTCAGGCATTGATTATCTGATGTCTGCCAATGATGCTGGCGGAAATCCGCGCAATCCAAAAGCAGAGTTGATTCGTGGAGATATAGCCACCACGAAGAAACTTATTGCAGCAACAAAGTATGCGCAGAAATACACAAGCGGCGTCCTCTCATGGTCAGAAAATCCAGACTCTATGCGGCCGGAGCAGATTAACCAAGTCATTGAGAGTTTCCAAAACATGGTCTGCGCAGGGCTATCTAGCGAGCGCATAAATTGGCTATGGGTAAAGCATCAGGATAAAGGGCGGCTGGAATTACATTTTGTCATCCCTAATGTGGATTTGATCACAGGTAGAAGGTTTGCCCCTTACTACGACCGCTCAGATCGCCCGTTATATCGTGCCTGGGAACGTTACACAAATGCATTGTATGGCTTCACTAATCCCGCTGATCCAATGCTTAAACGTAAGACGGTGATTGCTCCTTATTTGCCAGAAAACAAGCAAAAAGCTTTAGCGCTTATAAACAGTCGTATCAATATACTTGCTAAAGCAGGCCAAATTCAATCTCGTAAAGATGTGATTCACGATTTAGAAACGATTGGATTAGAAATCAGCAGAGCAGGCAAAGACTATATTTCCATCAGGGATAAATCCGGCA
The DNA here is from genome assembly GCF_015354445.1 of Methylophilus sp. QUAN. Taxonomy (GTDB): domain Bacteria; phylum Pseudomonadota; class Gammaproteobacteria; order Burkholderiales; family Methylophilaceae; genus Methylophilus. Next base: position 1,524,570 of record NZ_JADKYT010000001.1, on the reverse strand, counting down.
AAAAACTTCGCCTGCGCGGTGGTTACTTTGAAGAGTCTTTCCAGATACCAGCAAAGATGAGCTCACCTGGCAGTTTATTTGATCTCGACGCACTACTGATTGAGCTAAATACTCAATTAGCAAAACGTGCTCGCTACATTCAAGGCCGCTTTGAACGGCCTACACAAGAAACTAAGGCAGTACCGGAGGTTGTAAATGAAGGAATTAGAGGACTTAGTCCAGAGATCGTTGAAGAGCATCGAGCAAACTCAACTGAAATTCAATCTGGACTTGCAACAACAACTCAATCAGTTGCAGGCACAGTTGAATTATTTATGCATTACGCTCGAAAATTTATCGCAAGAGTAGAGCTGTTTGGAGTGTTTTTTGGGCGTCGCAACGCATTGATTAAACGTTAAATTGGAGTGAATAAAATGAAAGACTATCCAAAAAAAGTTTGCCAAGACCTTACTGTAACATGCATTCAAATTGAAGAAGCTTATTCTGCCGCAGAAATAGCACCAATCGTACTTGCGGAGTCGAGATTCAGAACAAGTGGATATGATTATCCAGAATGGTTAAACACCATGATTAAATGGAAACTAGACAAACCAATATTATCCACCGAAGAATATTTTAGAAAGTACTTTGAAAAATCTCTTCAAAAAGTGGTATTGCGAGATATTTACCACACCATTTTCAAAATTTATGATGAGATTCGAGAACAACCTTACCATCAAGTATTGTACGCAATAGCCGCAGAAATCTTGATTTATAATCCAGAATCAAGCTTGGCATTCGAATGGCATTGCAAATCAGACGATTTTCAACACGTTAATGGCAGTCATAATATTGAGTTATTCAAACACATTCTGATTAGAGAAAGTGCATTTTGGCAGCAAAATCTAAGACCGAACTCTTTTAGGATGAATGGTGGATTAACATTTGCCCCACAGGGACAACCACTGTAATGAAGAGATGGCGGAATTAATCAATAGCTTCTTGATTCCGCCGACCTGTTTTTTCAGCCAATGGATCAAACCTCTTTTAATAGTTCTTTAGCCTTAACCTTTAGGGCTTGAATATCAATTGAAAAATCTTCGTAGTATTTTGAGTAGTCGATGTGCTCTAAAACCTTTTTAACAGTTTCCAACCTTATCTTGTTTCTTGAATAGGTATCAATATGCTCACTATCGTCGAACTCATGCCCGACGTATTGGCAACGCAATTCGGCATTTACTAGTGCCTGCTTCATTACATCAACGATAGTCGGTCTGAATGAATGAAATACCGTATCCTCAGGAAATTTAAAAATGTTAGTTTTAAGGTTGCTAAACCATTTACTTGGCGCTGCCCCCCAGCCATTTGTAGGAGACTTTTTAATTGGAAAAATCATTTCCGCTTTTTTCTCCTTCCTGCGCGCAACATACTCTAATAAACCAATTTCCAATAAATCAGGGTGTATAGGTATGCGTCTCTTGCTTGGTTCCGTTTTGGTTCCAGGGATATAAACCGTTTCAATGCCGTGTAACGTTTCAAAGAATTCGATCCGAATGCCTCCAATTTCACCAGCTCTTGCTCCTGTGTAAATTGCAATCAACATGCACCAAAAATGCCAAGGCTTTCTAACTTGGAAAAGATGATTAATCATCTTTTCCATCTCACCCTTTAAAAAATAATTGTAATGAACTGTAGTATTCTTCTTTACTGTAAGAGTAACTTCTATTGGTTTGGCGAGATAGTTTCGACCTTTCTCTGCACACCACTCCGAAAATCCCCTTATGAAGCTTAAGTCACGTTTTACGGTTGAATCTGCAACTTCCAGTCTGCGCGGCTCACGCCATTTTGTTAAAACGAGTTGATCTGTTAATTGATGTACGTAAATATTGCCTACCCTACTTGATAAGTCATTTAGGGTACTTTGCATCATCCTAAGTGATTTTTCTGGCGTCTTATCCTCTGAAGTCTCTTGCCTCACTCTAATGGAGAGAATGTATTCATAAATGGCATCGGCTAGAAATACTGGCGGAAAAAACGCTTCATCTTCTGGAGCGGACAAAGCTTTGGATGCAACAAGTTGTTGTTGGTGAGCGAAATATTTTGAAGCCAGAGCTGCGACTTGAGCAGCCTCTTCTTCTGTTTTGACGTCAGTAACTTCAAATGTGTCGGCGGTGACTCTAAGACCCCAAACGGAGATTCTGTCATTAATTTTCATAGGCGCGATTCTAGCACCGAACTGATATGAATATTGACGCGCAAGCTCTGGATCTCGGGTTCTAAGCGAAATCCTGCGATCTACTCCGTTTTTTTGTACTCGAAGATAATAAATTCCAAATCGATTTTTGTATAAATATGAATATAAGCGCATAGATGCATAAGGTGCACCTGCAGGGTCACTTAATATTCAGAATCGAATGGAATTATATTTTAAGATTAACTACTTAGTAGTTATCTGGCGTCCCCACGGGGATTCGAACCCCGGTCGCCTCCGTGAAAGGGAGGTGTCCTAGGCCTCTAGACGATGGGGACCTAAGAAATTTAACAACCCGTGCATTATACCAGTTTTTCAAATAATTGAAATATTTATTTTTAAAAAATTCAATATTTTCAATCACTTGGTGGAGATAAGCGGGATCGAACCGCTGACCTCTTGCATGCCATGCAAGCGCTCTCCCAGCTGAGCTATACCCCCGAATCCCTGGTAATGCAGCTCTTTGTTTTGCAGTGCAATTCAAAGAAGGCGCCATATTAATGATGGCTAGAAGTCTTGTCAACGGCTTTCAACATAAATCTTTAAAAAAACTGTATATCGCTTTGTTTGGCGCGCTGACCTGCTGAAAAAATCAGCAAATCAGCCGGTGGTGACGAGCATTATTTAAGATAAGGCTTGATCTTGCTCATGATGTCTTCGCTCTCTGGCCGCGTCATGCTATTAAACGAATACACTTTTTGCCCGCCAGGCAGAATGACATATTTATAGAAATTCCATTGCGGTGCCTGCCCTGTTTGTTTGATTAACTGTTGATACAAAGAGTTTGCGCTACTGCCGGTGACGCTGGACTTTTCTACCATGGGAAATTTGACGGAATATGTCAGCTTGCAAAAGTCACCAATTTGCTTGTTATTGCCTGGCTCTTGCCTGAAGTCATTAGACGGAAAACCAATCACCACCAGGCCCTTGTCCTTATATTGGTCATATAAAGACTCCAGCGCTTCAAACTGTGGCGTGAAGCCACACTTGCTGGCGGTATTCACAATCAGGATGGGTTTGTCCTGAAATTGACAAAAATCGACAGTTTGCCCCTGCAGGGTTTTAAATTGGTGTTGATATATTGGCAGGCATTCAGCCTGCGCCAATGAATAGCCTCCCAAGCCCAACAACATGAATATCACACCTCGCATTGCATCTCTCCTGTCATTTTTGTGTATGTTATGCCTTTACAGACAGCCAGTTAGCTTGATTGTTCTGTATGAATGGCGCATATTTTACTTTTTTTAATAGTTGCCGTTAATAAAATTGTAAGGAACAAAACTGATGATTGGCATAGTCTATGCTAATGCATTATTAAGAACAGTAAGGACTGACATGTTTGAGTAAATTAACGATGTACTGGGAGATCACCATGTTACAAAAAGCAACGCCTACCGACAAATTTAAAAAAATTGATCAAATGCTGGAAGATTTTGCCGGCGATGAAGTCGATGATTTCGAATCTAGCTACGGCAGCTATGAGAAGAGCCACAAGCACTACTCTGCTGACGAAGATGCTTTAATGAATATTGACGACCTGTATTAATCTGCCCGACAGTATGCATGCAGGCCATAGTGCCTGACAACGTCATCACGCACAGCATGCATCAATTGGCTGTGCTGCAAGGTTACTGATATATCGTTGCCTGATATAATGCCGTGATGGAAATTACTACACGCTTGGAATTTGATGCCGGACATCGTATTCCTGATCATAAAAGTCAATGCCGCAATCTGCACGGCCACCGTTACGCCATAGAGATTACGCTCTCGGGTGACATCATTCACGCTGAGCATGCTTCAGAAAACGGGATGGTGATGGATTTTGCCGACGTAAAGCGCATTGCCCGCGAAACCATTGTTGACCGCTGGGACCATGCTTTCCTCGTCTTTCAGGGAGATGCCGCTGTGCTGGACTTCCTCAACAGCCTGCCCAATCATAAAACCATTATCTTCCCGACCATTCCAACGGCCGAAAACATGGCTGCAGAAGCTTTCAGGTTACTCAAAGCGCAATACAGGGACACTTTTGGCAACCATCTCAAGCTGATGAAAGTCAGGCTTTACGAAACGCCCAATAGCTGGACGGATGCGTTTGACCTAGCTTAATTTGACGGCGACTTAATTAGCCGGACCAATTAACCAGCCGCAATCATCGCCAACTCGGCCATCACCTGATTTAACGCGATTGACCACTCAGGCAGAGTCACGCCAAACGTTTGCTCAAGTTTGGCTGTAGAAAGCCTTGAGTTTTGCGGACGCTTGGCTGGCGTTGGATATTCAGCTGCCACAATAGGCTGCACCTCGTTCACTGCCAATGGTGGCCAACCACGTACACTTTCTAACGCGCGATACTGCGCCACGATTTCACTGGCAAAACCGAACCATGAGGTTTCACCACTATTCACCAGATGATACACACCACTTTGTGTCACATCTCCCTGATGCCAGCGCGTGACTAGTTCTGTCACAGCTTTGGCGATCGCCGTATCCGCAGTCGGTGCGCCGTACTGATCTGCCACAATACGCAAGTATTCGCGCTCCTGAGACAGGCGGATAATCGTTTTGAGGAAGTTTTTACCGTAGCTGCCATACACCCAGCTAGTGCGTAGAATCAGGTGCGGCAACCCAACACGCCGAATCGCCTCTTCCCCAGCCAGTTTGCTGGCGCCATAGACGCTGAGCGGATTCACGGCATCGGTTTCGGTATAAAGGGCATCCTTTGCACCGTCATAAACATAATCAGTAGAAAAATGAATCAAGCCGGCATTGAGTGTTGCGGCTTCCTCAGCCAATACGCCAGGCGCTATCGCATTAATGGCATAAGCCAGTTCACGCTCAGACTCCGCTTTATCTACCGCCGTGTAGGCCGCCGGGTGAATGATCAAATCTGGGGCGATTTCACGCACTGTTCGCCTGATATGCTCAGGCTGCGTTAAATCCAGTTGCTGGCGGTCACAGGCTACTATTTGCCACTCACTGGCTAGCTCTAAAGCCAATTGTTGCTGCAATGCGTGACCCACTTGACCACTGACGCCGGTTAACAGAATTTTTTTCATGGCTGCATCAATGTTGGTCAAATAGCATCAAATTTAGGTGCATCTGCCCAGGATAAGCCTTGCTGATCCTTGGCTGACAGGCTAGGCGCCTGCGTCAATGGCCAGTCCACGCCGACCGTGGCATCATCCCACTTCAGGCAGGCTTCATGCTGTGGTGCGTAATAATCGGTAGTTTTATACAAGAAGTCCGCCGTCTCAGACAACACGACAAAGCCATGCGCAAACCCGGCAGGCACCCAAAACTGACGGTGATTTTCTGCACTTAAATGGACCCCCGTCCATTGGCCAAAGGTAGGCGAATCACTGCGCATATCCACCGCGACATCAAATACCTCGCCCTGCACCACGCGCACCAGTTTGCCCTGCGGTTGCTGTATCTGGTAATGCAGACCGCGCAACACGCCTTTGCCAGAGCGTGAGTGGTTATCTTGCACAAACTGCACATCCAGCCCGGTGCAGTCTTTAAAGGTATTGGCGTTAAAGCTTTCGAGGAAAAAACCACGCGCATCGCCAAAGACTTTAGGCTCCAGAATCAATACCTCTGGAATCTTTGTTGCCACCACTTGCATTAAAACACCTGCTCTTTGAGAATTTGTTTCAGATATTGCCCATAGCCGTTTTTGGCGTATTTATCGGCCAATTTGTCTAGTTGCTCAGCCGTGATAAATCCCTGGCGGTAAGCAATCTCTTCCAGACAGGAAATTTTCAGACCCTGGCGTTTTTCGATGGTCTGGATAAAGCCACTGGCTTCCAGCAAAGACTCATGCGTGCCAGTATCCAGCCAGGCCATACCACGCCCCATAACCTCCACATTGAGGTCACCCCAAGCCAGGTACTGTTTATTCACATCGGTAATTTCCAGCTCGCCACGCGGTGAAGGCTTGAGGTTTTTGGCAATATCGACCACACGCTGGTCGTAAAAATAGAGGCCGGTGACGGCATAACGCGATTTAGGCTGTGTCGGTTTTTCTTCCAGGCTAATCGCGGTGCCTTGCGCATCAAACTCGACCACGCCATAGCGCTCAGGATCATTCACCGGATAGGCAAATACTGTCGCCCCCTGCTCGCGCTGTCCTGCTGCCATGGCCATTTCACCGAGCTCATGGCCATAGAAAATATTGTCGCCCAGCACAAGTGCGCTGGTATCGTTGCCAATAAAAGACTCACCGAGAATAAATGCCTGTGCCAAACCATCTGGCGACGGTTGTACCTGATATTCAATCCGCATGCCCCACTGGCTGCCATCGCCCAATAACTCTTTAAAACGCGGCGTATCCATGGGCGTGGAAATAATCAGCACTTCGCGTATCCCCGCCAGCATGAGTGCCGACAAGGGATAGTAAATCATGGGTTTGTCGTAGACCGGCAACAATTGCTTGGAAACCACCTGGGTTACCGGATACAAGCGTGTGCCAGAGCCACCTGCCAATACAATGCCTTTTCTTGCCATTATGCGAGCTCCTCTCCACGTTCGTGGTAATTCTTGTTGAGCCAATGCTGATATTCCCCGCTAGTGACACGTGCCACCCACTCATGATGCTCCAGATACCAGCGCACGGTTTTACGGATGCCGGTTTCAAAGGTTTCTTGCGGCTTCCAGCCAAGTTCCTGCTCAATTTTGCTGGCATCAATCGCATAGCGCGCATCATGGCCAGGGCGGTCTTTGACAAACGTCATCTGGTCACGGTAACTGCCTTGCGCTGTTGGCCGTTCCTGATCGAGGATGTCACACAAAGTATGCACCACGTCCAGGTTGGTTTTTTCATTCCAGCCGCCGATATTGTAAGTTTCGCCTGGCGTGCCTTTGGCCAGCACTTCGCGAATGGCACTGCAATGGTCCTCTACATACAGCCAGTCGCGGATATTGCTGCCATTGCCATAAATCGGCAGCGGTTTGCCAGACAAAGCATTGTGGATGACCAGCGGAATCAGTTTTTCCGGAAAATGATATGGACCGTAATTGTTGGAACAGTTGGTGGTCAATGTCGGCAAGCCATAGGTATGGTGATAGGCGCGGACCAGATGGTCAGACGCGGCCTTGGAGGCCGAATACGGACTATTTGGCTGATAAGTATTGGTCTCTTTAAACGCCGGGTCATTCGGCCCCAGTGAGCCGTATACTTCGTCGGTAGAAACATGCAGAAAGCGGAACTGCGCTTGCTCGTCTACCGGTAAGGCTTGCCAATATGCGCGTACTTCTTCCAGCAAATTAAAGGTGCCCACGACATTGGTTTGAATAAAGGCATCAGGCCCATGAATGGAACGGTCAACGTGGCTCTCGGCAGCGAAGTTAAGTACCGCGCGTGGTCTGTGGGTTTCCAGCAAGGATTTCACCGCCGTCCTATCACCGATATCCGCGTGCACAAAAATATGGTGAGGATTTTGGCTAATGCCAGCCAGATTTTCCATATTGCCAGCATACGTCAATTTATCCAGGTTAATCACTTTGCCTAGCTTGTGCCCCACCCAGGCATTCACAAAGTTGCTGCCAATAAAACCGGCACCGCCGGTGACTACAATGGTTTCTGTGAGCATAAAAGACCTACATTCAAAGTGATTTTACTGATTAATACACAATTTCATACTAGCGCATTAACAGGCCATTCAAAGACATGATTAACACATATGACACCGCGCTAATCAGTCACTAAAGTGGCTACCAGGTGCTTGCGCCCGCCTTGGCTAAGCTTGCAATATATTGCTGATGCGCACCCAATTCTTCTGCATCTGCAGTGACCAGCTTTAATGCAGAAAAGTCTACAGCCAGATGCGCATGTGTCGCTTGCTCTACCGGGCTCGATAACTCCATCAGCAGGCTCTCCTGGCCGCGCGTCATGGCGATATACACTTCAGCCAGCAACTCCGCATCCAGCAAGGCGCCGTGCAAGGTACGCTGCGAGTTATCAATGCCAAAGTGTCGGCACAAGGCATCCAGATTGTTACGTTGACCAGGCCGCATTTCCTTGGCCATTTTCAAGGTATCGATAATGCCGCTGACATAGGTTTCCAGCTTGTCCTGGCCCAGCTTGGCGAGTTCCATATTCAAAAAGCCGATATCAAACGGCGCATTATGGATAATTAACTCGGCACCACGGATAAACGCGACAAACTCTTCGGCAATGCTGGCAAACAAAGGTTTATCTTGCAAAAACTCCAGCGAAATACCATGCACCTCTTGCGCGCCAGGGTCGATCTCGCGCTCGGGGTTAATGTAAATGTGGAAATGGCGCTGGGTGGGCCGGCGGTTAAATATTTCTACTGCGGCAATTTCAATAATACGATGCCCTTGGTCCGGGTATAAACCGGTGGTTTCCGTATCAAGAAAAATCTGTCTCATCAATAGCCCCTCTTAACTCGCAGCAACCGTCAGCACGCCCTGATTAGCCAGTGCATCCGCGCGCTCATTGCCTTCATTACCGGCATGGCCTTTTACCCAGATCCATTCGATCTGGTGCGTGACCGCCAGTGCATCCAGTAATTGCCATAAGTCGGCATTTTTAACTGGTTTTTTATCCGCCGTACGCCACTGTTTCTTTTTCCAGCCTGCCAGCCACTCTGTCATGCCTTTTTGCACATAACTGGAGTCTGTATAAACCTTCACCTGTGAAGGCTTTTTCAATGCTTGCAGCCCTTGAATCACCGCCATCATCTCCATGCGGTTATTGGTGGTCAGTGCTTCACCGCCAAACAGTGATTTTTCGTGTTCACCCGCCTTGAGCCAAACGCCCCAGCCCCCGACGCCAGGGTTGCCTTTGCAGGCACCATCAGCGTACATTTCTATCCATTGTTGAGTCGACATCCGCGCATTCTAACTGTTTTTGTGCCTGTTTTTGTATGCTGGACTGGCCTTTTCGCACCTGCAAAGCATGGTTGAGCGGTGATTTCTTCCAGTCAGGTTTGAGCAAACGCACATTCAAGACCCTTTTTTTGGCAATCAGAAAATACACGCCACCGGTCATGCCACAGGTGTGCCGCCCCCAACGCTCAAGGCAAGATTGCCTTGCCAGCCATACCGGGTCATTGATTGGCAAGGCATGAATCAAACTGCCACTATGCACGACTTCAAAGCCAAGCACACTTAGCCAATCACGTATACGCCAGGCGGTAAACAAACGCTCAAAGTGCCCGGCTTGCTTAAATTGGCCCACGCGGGCGCGCAACCCCAGGCAACTGACTGGCGTGATGCCTGTAAGCACCACCGTGCCCTCAGGCACCAGCACGCGAAATACCTCGCGCAGCGTTTGTTGCGGGTCAGCACACTGCTCAAGCACATGCGGCATGCACACCAGGTCAACCGACTGTTCGGCAAACGGCAAAAACTCGCTTTCACACAATAGCGCAGCCTTTGGTGTCGCCGAGAGCTGTAAGGAGTGTTTATAAGGGATGCGGCAATGCTCAAGTAAATCGTGCGTCGGCCAGCCTATCTGCAAGGCATGGAAACCAAACACATCTGCCACCGTTTGTGCATACAGCGGGATCTCGCGCTGGGCAATATAGCGGCCCAACGCCATGGCATCAAAAGCAGTTTCATTTAAGCTGGCTGGCTGGCTGGATTGCAAGATGAAGCTCCCAAAAATGCCAGAAATAACACAAAGTGTAAAACAGGCGGCTAAACACGATTGTGCCTTGACAATCATGACCATTTTTTCAATGATGCGGGATGCACGACACTTCTGCAAGCATAGAGATCACCGCACTGCCCGCTTTTAGCGATAATTATTTATGGCTGATTCACCGCGGCCAATATGCACTGGTGGTTGACCCTGGTGATGCCGAGGTCGTTGAGCAGGCGTTGCAGGCGCGCCAGTTACAGTTGGATGGCATCCTGCTCACCCATCACCATGCTGACCATGTCGGCGGAGCCGCAGCGCTACAGCAGCACTGGCAATGTACCGTCTACGCCCCCGAGAGTGATCATCCAGCTTACCAGGCTTTACAGGCCACACGCGTCAAACAAGGCGATCGCCTGACATTCAAACACTTTGGTGCGCTCAGTTGCGACGTACTGGCCCTGCCCGGACATACACTGGACCATATTGCCTATTACCTCAATCGCCAGTACCTGTTTAGCGGCGATGTATTGTTTGGCGCAGGCTGTGGCCGCTTGTTTGAAGGGACGCCATCGCAAATGTACGCCTCCTTGCAACACATCGCAGCGCTGCCTGCAGACACGCTGATCTACCCAGCACATGAATACACCGCGCACAATATTGCTTTTGCGCAAACAATAGATGCCGACAATGCAGACTTGCAGCAACGCGCACGCAATACCGCACACTTGCGCGCACAGAATCTGCCTACCTTGCCCACAACACTGGCGCTGGAGTTAGCCACTAACCCGTTTTTGCGCTGCGAGGCCTTGTCACAACAAGCCGCCTTTCAGCACTGGTCAGCGATTGATGTGTTTACCGAGCTGCGCGCACGGCGCAACCACTTCTAATGCCAACGCTGATAGCAATCGCTTGTGTAGACATAAAAACTTGTCTCACTGAAAAATTAACGTAGAATGATGTCCTCCTTAAAGCGCTTGTATGCGTTACGCCAATCACGTGCTGGTTGGCATGGCCCTAACGGCCACCCGGGTTTATCAATGCATGTGCAAGTTTTTCTCAGTATTACCTTGTGCAACAGTCTCAGGATTAAGTATTACCGTCATGCGTTTTAAAAAATTACTGCTATGTGCCGCCCTTTCAGCCTTTCCATTACTGGTATCGGCTGAATATGTAGAGCCAGCCAGCATGTCGGACGACAACGGCAGTTATGATGAAAGTTATGGCGGCCCGGAATCAGAAAATTACAACTCCAGTTACCAGTTTGAAGACTCGTTAACGCTGCAAGACAGCCTGTGGGATCGCGTCCGTGACGGCTTTAACATGCCGGACATTGACTCTACCTACACCAACAAGCACGAACAATGGTACGCCTCACGCCCTGACTACGTGTCACGCATGCTGGAGCGCAGCAAAAAGTACCTTTACCACATTGTGGTTGAAGTTGAAAAAAGAGGCATGCCGACCGAAATTGCGCTGTTGCCCATGATTGAAAGTGGGTTTAACCCGAAGGCGCTTTCAACCAGCAAAGCCTCTGGCATCTGGCAATTTATCCCCTCTACCGGTAAAGACTTTGGCCTCAAACAAAACTACTGGAAAGACTCGCGTAAAGATGTCACCGCAGCCACCCAGGCTGCGCTTAACTACCTGCAAAAGCTCTACACCATGTTTGGCGCCTGGGACCTGGCGCTGGCTGCTTACAATGCTGGCGAAGGCACCGTGGCACGTGCGATTGAGCGTAACCGCCAGTTAGGCTTGCCAACCGACTACCAGCATTTGTCTTTGCCTGACGAAACGCGTAATTACGTACCAAAATTGCAGGCGATTAAAAACATCATTTTCCGCCCAGAAAACTATGGGTTAACGCTCAACGAGATTCCTAACAAACCCTATTTCACCACGGTACAAGCGCCCAATAAAATTGACGCCAAGCTAGCGGCTGAGCTGGCAGGGATTTCCCTGGAAGAGTTTAACGCGCTGAACCCCAGCTTTACGCGCCCGGTGCTGATTACCGAAAATAGCTATCAAAAACTGTTGCTGCCTACCTGGGCTGCCAGTAACTTCACCAATAACCTCAGTGGTTATAACCGCCCATTATCTAACTGGCATAGCTACCAACCCAAACGTGGCGAGCGCCTGGGCGCCATTGCCAGCCAGTTTGGCATCAGTATTTATGAGCTGAGCGCCACCAACAACCTCAAGCCTAACCGCAACCTGATTGTTCGCAGGCCTCTATTAGTGCCTGCCAGTGTGCAATCTGGCCTGACGCGCCCCATTGATGTCGCCGCCATGGCGCAACTGCCGATTGAAATGCCGGTCGAAAAAGAATCCTCCGCCAAATCAGTCTCTATCTCGCATAAGGTGAAACAAGGTGATACATTGGCAAAACTGGCTAAGCGTTATGGCGTCAGCAGCAAACAAATCATGCAGCAAAACCACCTGAAGTCCAAAAACCTGGCCGTTGGCCAGGTATTGCAGTTGGAAAAACAGGAAAGCAGCACAAGCAGTGCCAGCCAGTCACATGGCTCAAAAACCAGTGCGAGAGTGGGCCATAAGAAAACAACGGCTAACAGCAAAACGCGTAGCAGCGGGCAATCCCCTACGCACAAAAAAACCACGACAACGCATAGTAAAAAAACCAAACACTGACACGGCGAGCCACCATGATGAAACGACGCATGACGAATCGACGATTGACCGGGATGCACCACACTTGCACCAAGCAATATGCGTCCATTGGTCAACAACTCGTTATCGGCATGCTATGCAGCACGTTACTGGCTTGCAGTGCAGATAGCCCAGACCAGAATACGGCAGCGTTAAACCAGCCATATCCCGCACAAACGGGCGGCACTCTGATCAGTGCCATGCCCTCAGACCCCAGCGGTATGATAGGCATGGTGGCGGGTGAGTCGGCCTCATTGGCAATCGGTGCTTATTTGTTTAACTCGTTGCTTACATTCAATCAGGACCTTGATCTTGCTGGTGAACTGGCGGAATCATGGCAAGTTGCAGATGATAAAAAAACCATTACGTTTAAACTCAAGCCAGGCTTGCAATGGGCAGACGGCAAGCCACTCACCAGCGCCGATGTGTTATTTACCTGGCAACTGATCATTGACGAAAAAACGCATAGCCCGTATGCATCAGACTATCAACTGGTGACCAAGGCCGAAGCGCCTGATGCCCAGACATTTATCGTGCACTATGCCCAACCCTTTGCGCCTGCCCTCGAAAGCTGGGCACACTTGCAAGTGCTACCAAAACACAAGCTGGCCGGGCAAGATATTCATACCACCAGTTTTGCGCAAAAACCGCTAGGCAGCCACTACTACCAGTTAAAAGAATGGCGGCATGGTGAGTATTTAAAACTGGAAAGAAATCCAAAATCAGTCTTGGGCCCAGCCAATATCGATAACGTGGTTGAGCGGATTATCCCAGACCCGGCCGCGCAGTTTCTGGAGCTGATGGCCGACAACATTGACAGCATGACGCTGGACCCGATTACCTATGCGCGCATTATCCCGTCGCGCCCGGCGCTACAAGCCAAGCTTAACCAGTACAAAGAGCTTGGTAATAGTTACACCTACCTTGGCTTTAACCTCAAGCGCAAACCGTTTGACGATGTGCGTGTACGTAAAGCAATTAATTACGCCATAGACAAACAAGAGATTATCGACGGCGTATACCTCGGCCTGGGCATTGCGATTGCCTCGCCCTACAAACCAGGGACGCGCTGGAGCAATCCCAACTTGACGCCCTACCCGTTTGACCCGACCAAAGCCAAACAATTGCTGGCTGAGGCAGGCTATGTGGACAGCAATGGCGATGGCATTGTGGAGCGCGACGGCAAAAAACTATCGTTTGAAGTACTGACTAACCTGGGTAATAAACAACGTGAAAAAACGACGGTGATTATTCAGCGCCGATTGAAAGAAGTGGGCATTGAAACGCGTATCCGTACCCTGGAATGGGCCAGCCTGCTCACCAACTTTATTAAACCAGGCGACTTTGATGCCGTCGTCATGGGCTGGGGCTTGAGCCTGGACCCTGACCAATACTCCATCTGGCACTCCAGCCAGCAAGGCCCGGGCCAGTTTAACTTTATTGGCTACAACAATCCGGCCGTCGATAAATTGCTGGAACAAGGCCGCATGGAGTTTGACCCGGAAACGCGCATGCAGATCTACCACGACTTTGCCAAGGTGTTATATGAGGATAGTCCGCTGGTGTATCTGTCTGCCGGCTACGGCCTGACGGCGATTCATAAGCGTGTTCAAGGCATTATGAACCCGGTGCCTCCTGCCGGTGTGGGGTATGATTCACATAAATGGTATCTTCCTGAGCCCCTCAGACGCACGCAAATACAGGCAGAATAAGCATGCTCAATTACCTGATCAGACGCATAGTGTGGATGATTCCGATGTTGATCGGCATCAGTCTGATTTCTTTCTTCATCATGCACCTGGCGCCCGGGGATATCACCAGCACCGAGGCCGCATTTGACCCCAAGTCATCTGAAGAATCTCGTCAAAAGCTGCGCGAGCTCTATCATTTAGACAAACCCGTGATTGTGCAATATGGCCTCTGGCTGGAGCGCATGGTGCATCTGGACTTTGGCCACTCATTTGCCAGCCACCAAAAACCGGTGTTTTGGGCAGAAACCGATAAAGACGGCAATACCACCCCCGGCATGATCCAGGAGGCGCTACCGATTACGCTGCTGATGAATGTGGTCGGCTTGTTTCTAACCCTGACGCTGGCTGTGCCCTTAGGCGTCATCGCGGCCAAAAAATATGGCCGCTGGCCAGACCGCAGCATTACCCTGTTTAACTTTATCGGCTTTTCTATCCCGGGTTTCTGGCTATCGTTATTGCTGATGTACTGGCTGGGCGTCATTCACCCCTGGTTCCCGATTTCTGGCCTGCATAGCCTTAATTATGCGCAACTGGATACCTGGCAAAAATGCCAGGATCTGCTCATGCATTTGTTCCTGCCAGTGGTGATTCCAGCAATCACAGGCCTGGCCGGAATCACCATGTTTGTCAAAAATGGCATGCTGGATGTCCTCAGCCAGGACTTTGTAACCACAGCACGTGCCAAAGGCCTCAGTGACTGCACCGTCACTTATCGCCATGCCTTGCGCAACGCCCTACTGCCACTCATTACGCTGGTCGGCTTATCTCTCCCCGGCCTGATTGGCGGCTCAGTGATCGCCGAAACCATTTTTGCCATCCCCGGCATGGGCAAACTGTTTTACGACGCCGTCATGATGCGCGATTTTCCGGTGATCATGGGCATACTCACCATCGGCTCAGCACTCACACTCATGGGCAACCTGCTGGCAGACTTAGCCTACGCCTGGGCAGACCCGCGCCTGCGCAGAGGCGTGATGCCACAACGCTAGGCAAACAATACGCGAAGGCAAAAAAGACTATGCAAAGAATCCTGCAAAATCCTATGGCCATCACCGGGCTCTGCTTCATTGGCATCATTTTACTGCTGGCGCTGCTCGCACCGTGGATTGCACCCTATGACCCAGACGCCGTGCAAGTCAAACAAATCCTGATTGGCCCTTCTGCAGAGCACTGGATGGGCACCGATGGCCTGGGCCGGGATGTCTGGAGCCGCATGCTGTTTGGCGGCCGTGTCTCTTTATTAGTTGGCCTGGTTGCTGTCGGCATTTCTACCGTTATTGGCGTGATTTTAGGCGCCCTGGCTGGTTACTACCGCGGCTGGGTAGATACCGTCATCATGCGTCTGGTCGACATCATGCTGTCTATCCCCAGCTTTTTCCTGATTCTGGCGGTGATTGCCTTTTTAAGTCCTTCGATTACCAACGTCATGATCGTGATTGGCCTCACCTCATGGATGAGCGTCACACGCCTGGTCAGGGCCGAGTTCCTGAGTCTGACCCAGCGCGAATTCGTCACCGCTTCAACCGCCTTGGGCGCGCAAGACTGGCGCGTCATTTTTAAACACTGCCTGCCGAATAGCCTCACGCCTGTATTAGTCAGCGTGGTGTTAGGCATTGCCAGTGCGGTATTGCTTGAATCCGGCCTGAGCTTTCTGGGCCTCGGTGTGCAGCCGCCACAAGCCTCCTGGGGCAACATTCTCACCGATGGCAAGGAGTATATCCAGTTTGCCTGGTGGCTCTCGCTCTACCCCGGACTTGCCATATTAATTACCGTGTTAGGGTATAATCTGCTCGGCGAAGGTTTGCGTGATGTGTTTGACCCGCGTTCTCACACCCGCTAACCCAATTAACTGAACCAAATTACCAAACAGGAACAAGCATGGCATTTCTTGCTGGAAAAAAAATTCTGATTGCCGGTTTGCTGAGCAACCGTTCAATCGCTTATGGCATTGCAGCCGCAATGAAGCGTGAAGGCGCTGAGCTGGCCTTTACCTATCAGGTCGACAAACACGAAAAGCGTGTGCGCGACCTGGCTGCTGACTTCGACTCTAACATCGTCTTACCCTGTGACGTGGCTGAAGATGCGCAAATCGACAACCTGTTCGTAGAGTTGGCTAAAGTCTGGGATGGCCTCGATGGCTTGATACACTCTATCGCCTTCGTGCCTAAAGTCGCCCTGGATGGTGACTACCTGGACAATATCAGCCGCGAATACTTCCATATCGCGCACGATATCAGCTCCTACAGCTTCTCTGCCATGGCTAAAGCAGCCTACCCAATGATGCAAGGCCGCAACGGCAGCCTGCTGACACTGAGCTACCTGGGTGCAGAACGCACCATGCCCAACTACAATGTCATGGGCGTGGCTAAAGCCAGCCTGGAAGCCAACGTTCGCTACCTGGCGCAAAGCCTGGGCCCTCGTGGCATTCGCGTCAACGCCGTTTCTGCTGGCCCGATCAAAACCTTGGCCGCCTCAGGCATTGCCGACTTCGATAAAATGATCGGCTTTAACGAGAAACACGCCGCCCTGCGCCGCAACGTCACGATTGAAGAAGTCGGTAACGTTGCCGCCTTCTTATCCAGCGACCTGGCCTCTGGTGTGACTGGCGAAATCACTTATGTGGATGGTGGTATGAATATCACTGCCGCAGGTCAAATCGACTAAGTCGACTTGCTCGCAAAAATAAAAACGCCTGAACTGTCAAAAGTCAGGCGTTTTTTTACAGCTCAATGCTGAGCACTTGCATTATTTAACAATAATGCAGTAAATTACTTAGAGCCTATTCGTTGCTATCTAAAACGGTAAGCAAAGGCAAGGTGCAATAAAATATAAATAGAATTAAAAGTGGTGCACGAAAAAATATTAACTATATGATTATTAAAAACAATAAGTAATTTTATGTTTATATACACTGTCCCCAATAAAATATTAAGTTCGATTTTGGTGTCTAATTAACGTTAGGCCTTCAGCTATGACACTGAGCGACCTTCATAATCCAAGAGCCGGAGCGGAATTGATTGCTGACTTCAAGCGCCGCTTCAGCACAAAAATCTGTATGGCGCCTCATGCTGATCACGAAGGGCGAATTGTGTCTGCGCACACAATGTCTCTTGAAGCGGTACTACGAAAGATCAGCAAGGATGGCCACGTATATGCACAAGACTTTGGCCCAAAGCTCTCAGAAGATTCGCCACCAATTGCCATAGCTAGGCAAGGTCTTCGCTCTGTCTCTGTTTTTAACGGCTTTTGTACGAAACACGATGCTAGCCTTTTCAGCTGCCTCGAAAACGAGCCTTTTCGGTTTGGTCGTATGCAGTTGTTCATGTTGGCATATCGTGCAGCAGCGAGAGAGTGCTACCTCAAACGGAAAATGTGCGAGTCGCTGCCAACCCTTGAGCAAATCAAATCCATGCATGGCATATCAGAGGAAGTCGTCTACACCGAGGATGTCTTAATTCACCAGGCGGCATCTCTACGAGGAGCAGAAGAGCTCGAACAACTCAAGTCAAAGTTAGATGGAATACTCGTATCTGCAAGCTGGGACCGAATGGTGAGTCACGCCATCCTCTTCGAGAAGCCTCCATGCTTAACCTCCTGCTTTGTCTTTCAGCCATTTCATGACCTAAATGGCAAGCAACTTCAAGAATACGAAAACCTCGAAGCGGAAATGAGTCATTTGGCGGTATCTGTTATACCCACAGATCAAGGCGCCGCCGCCGTCTTCTCATGGCTGGATACCGCAAACAGTGCGCCACGCCAGTTTTTTGAGTCTGTAGTGGCATCAACCAACCGAACATCCGCCGTGATTCACACGGTTCTGGATAACAGCGAAAACTTTGCGTTTTCGCCTGAATGGTATGAGCCACTGCCGGAAACAACCAAGGACTACTTGTTGAGCCGCGCTGGTCTTTTTGAAGCCAGCATCGAGTACCACTACAGGCCTCGACCAGAGCTCGCTGCCCCCCACCTTGCGGACTGGGGAAACTCATCAGTGGTACCGTTCTAGCAATTCTTCCACGAACGAAGACTCATTCAAATTCAAAGACAGGCCAATGTGTTCTCGTCTCCCTTTCACTACGCGCCGCAGCCTAACTGTACGTTCAACGCGGACGCCACTCCAGGCCATGCCTTCGGCATTCTCATGGCCTGTAGCGGTACCCTACGCACTTTGTGCTCCGGCGCCGGTTAACTAGGGCGTTATGTATAAAGACAGCTACTACACTCCTAATCACATACCTGCAAATGAAAGAATGCAAAATATTGCTTTCTCTATTTTGCTAGCTGCCTATGGCGCATATGGTGTCTGGGTTAACGATCTGTATATCCCGGGGAAACGCTCTAAAGGCATTCATCTTCACGATGTCCCTGCTTGGATAATGTATGCAGCATTTATTTGTGCCTGTTTAGTGATGCTCTCAGTGGTCGTCGACCATTACGACAAACGTAACAACGAAACCAATTACAAGCTATTCGCAAATGTTTTTAAGTATCTTGGGTGGGGATTTTTTGTGCTTTCCTTAATAATGGCAATCATTCGGTAATGCATAACTCATCCATCAAGGGGACGCGCTAAAGCGCACTTCGTAACCAAACCTTACCCATTAGATGCGAACATAAGATCCCTCTAGTATTCACAAGCGCTCGTCTGTCAAAATAGCCAAAGTTAATTTGCCAGGCGAGTCATACATTTAAAAATGTTAGGTAATCGTGTTATGCGCTATCAAGGCAGAGTCACCTCTTGGAAAGACGAACAAGGTTTTGGCTTTATCACGCCGCATGGCGGTGGCAACCAGATATTTGTTCATATTACGGCTTTTACGAATTGTTATCGCCGACCTATGAATAATGACATTGTGACTTACACAGTCAAAAAGGCTGCAAATGGAAAACTGCAGGCTGAACACGTTAAATACATTGATGATGCAGTACCATCCAAAGATGGTACCTTTCTGTTATTTTTTGCCATTGTTTTTCTTGCCTGCATGGCTACCGCGGTCTTTTTGAGCAAACTACAGCCACTTATCTTTTACCTTTATATCGCAGCAAGCCTTTTGTCGCTGATCGTCTATCAGCGAGATAAATCAGCAGCCAAGCGAAATCTGAGACGCACACCAGAAATTACATTACATATACTGGCATTGATTGGTGGCTGGCCGGGCGCAATCCTGGCACAAAGGTGGTTTCGCCACAAATCGAAAAAGCTTTCTTTCCAACTCTTATTCTGGATGACGATTACTCTTAACTGTGCCGCGCTTGCCTGGTTGCTTTCATCTGGTAGTACAACCGCTTTGAGTTTTCTTGCCAGTTCGCAATAAAAACCTCTATACAAAATAAAAAAGGAGGGCAATGCCCTCCTTTCTTTACTTCAGCCAGCTAAATTATTCGTTACCTTTTGATAACAATACCTTTGCGTTGAACTGAATATCCTTTTTCGCTTTGAGTGAGCCGACATAAGCGTGGGACATCTCATCGCCCAATGCCGCCTGATAGGCTTTAAACGCTCTGTCAGCGACGTCTGGCTGGTCTTTGAGCTTCTGGTTAACCGCAATCACTTTAATCACGGTGTAGCCCTTATTCGCTTCATTAAAGCCATAATAGGCTGGCAAGGTATGCGTATTCACCTTAAACACATTTCTCATCACGCCATCGCTTAAACCTTGTGCATTTCTGCGATCGATCGTCACCGGAGTGATCCAGTCCGTATCCGTCGCTTTACCTGCTTTAAGGTCTGCCAGCAATGCTTCACCTTTTTGTTGTGCCAGTTTGCCTGCAGCTTCGGCTTTCAACAGTGCTTCAATACCGCCTTTGACTTCGTCGAAACTGCGTGGTGCCTCTGGCGTGTACTCAACCACACGTCCAGCCACCAGGTTGTTTGGTGAGACTTCAACGGCTTCAGTATTACGCTTTTCTTTCACAACTTCGTCAGAAAATACCAAGGTGGCGAAACGATCACTCTTAAAGAACTTGGACACTTCTTCCTTGCTCATGGCTGGAGACGTTTGCACTTGTACATTGAACTTCTTGGCCACTGGATCCAGGCTACCAGACTGTTCGTACACGGTGTTACCAAAGTCATCTGCCAGTTCAGCATATTTGGCTTGCGCCTTCTGGAACAGCAACTCTGCTTTCAATTTGAGTTTCACAGAATCAAAATCTGAAGACTCACCGGTAACGCCAGTCAGCTTGATGATGTGGTAACCAAACTCGGATTCAACCAGGTCGCTGATATCACCCACCTTCATTGAGAACGCGGCATCTTCAAATGGCTTCACCATCGCGCCACGGCCAAAGCTGCCCAAATCGCCGCCTTTACCAGCAGAGCCCGTATCTTGTGAGTTTTCAATCGCCAGTTTTTCAAAGCTCTTAGGGTTGGCTTTAACTTGCTTGAGAATCGTCTCTGCCTTTTCTTTCGCGGCTGCTTTCTCAGCAGGCGTTGCCGTGCTGCTGAAACCAATCAGGATATGACTGGCCTGGCGCTGCTCATCGCCTTGCAATTTAGCTGCGTTTTCGTCATAGAACTGCTTCACTTCTTCATCTGACGCACTCACCTGCCCCATCAAACCAGCGGCAGTCAGCAAAGCAAACTGCAACTTCACTTTAGCTGGTGCAATGAACTTGGTTTTATGCTGGTTGTAATAAGCCTGCACCTGTTCCGGTGTGACGTTCACCTGACTCATGAAGTCAGACACTTTCACGTCTGCCACGGTCACTTCACGTTGCTCAAACTCTGACATCAGTGACTGCTCAGCCACTTTTTTTGGCATAAACACCAGGTTAGTCAAGCCATCACGCACCTGTTGTACAGCCAGATCCTTACGCACACTTTGCTCAAACTTGGCTGGCGTCAGCTTGTTCTGGGTCAGCAACTGGTTATAAGTCTCTTCAGAAAACTTACCATTGCTTTGGAACTCTGGCATGCCCAGAATGTGCTGGCTCAATTGCTCATCACTGATTCTAAAGCGGTAATCCTGCACCGCGCTGTCTACCAAACGGCGGGTAATAATGCCCTCCAGTACGGACTGCTTGAATGCCGGGCTTTCCAGCATGGCTGGATCGACTTTTTGCCCTTGTGACTGCATGTAATTGCGGGCATTTTCGACTGCGTTGGAAAACTCCTGCAGTGAAATTTTTTGACCATCAACTTTAGCTACTGCAACTTGGCCGCCAGCCTGATTTAAATAGGAGTCGATACCAAACAACGCAAACGGCACCACAATCAGTGCCAGAATGATTTTTGCCATCCATCCTTGTGTGTGTTTTCTTAATGCTTCCAACATTTTATAGTTTCCATTACCTGATTTTTTGCAACAGCAAACTATACCATAAACCCGCCAATATCGCCGGATTCAGGCCCGGCGTTCGCACTTTACCAGTGGCGTTCTAACGGCTCAGAAATGACAGAGTGTCAATCAAGCATCCTTGTACATTTAAACGCAGCATTTAAGACGCAGATGCCCATCTCGCAAGAGCATGCTGCCATTCAAAAAAGAATTCATTTAAATCAGGTTTTAAACCTGCAAGATGTTATTGGAATCAAAAGACAGGTAAGGAATGCAGAAAAGAAAAAAGCCCTGAATAAATCAGGGCTTTTTATTTGGCGGAGCGGACGGGACTCGAACCCGCGACCCCCGGCGTGACAGGCCGGTATTCTAACCAACTGAACTACCGCTCCCGGTAATCGTTAAGCTGAAATTATAACACTGTTTCTTATAAAATCAACAACTATTTTTTAATTATTTGCTTGCACTTAGCTTCACTTATTAAAGTAACTTCTTAAGTACAGCGTCACTCAAAAAATTAAGAGCGCAGACCTCGCACTCTTAATTTTAATTGTTTGGTGGGTGCTAACGGGGTCGAACCGCTGACATTCGCCTTGTAAGGGCGACGCTCTACCAACTGAGCTAAGCACCCGTAACAACCACTTGTGTTGCTACTGCTGGCAGAGCAACTAAACGCTGCTCAACCAAAGAATGCTAGTTTACAGCATCTTTAAGACCTTTACCAGCCCTAAATTTAGGAGATTTAGCAGCTTTGATATTAATTGTTGCGCCGGTACGAGGATTACGGCCAGAACGGGCAGAACGCTCACCTACATAGAATGTACCAAAACCAATCAAGGTTACCAGATCACCTTTTTTCAATGCGCCGGAAATAGCCTCAGTTGTTGCATCCAGAGCACGAGCCGCAGCGGCTTTAGAAATACCAGCAGCACTTGCAATATGATCTATCAATTCTGATTTATTCACGTGTTTCCCCTAATAACTAGTTAAAAAGACAGGTACATCCTGTACCGTCTTTATATCAAGCCGCAAAACGAGCTGTCAAGCGCTAATCCGGCCTTTTGACAATAATTCGCATCAATTTTACTAATGCGTGACAGCTTGCTCCGGATTCGCGTCGCCAGAAGCCACAATCTCAACCGCTGGCGCATTGACGGCTAACGGTTGCGGTGCGCTTTCAAGCGCCAAATCCAGCACCTGATCTATCCATTTTACGCAATGAATGTCCAAGTCCTTTTTGATATTGGCCGGAATTTCGACCAAATCTTTTTCATTGGCAGAAGGAATGAGCACTGTTTTAATGCCACCTCTATGCGCTGCCAACAGTTTTTCTTTCAAACCACCAATCGGCAGGACCTCACCACGCAGGGTAATTTCACCCGTCATAGCTACATCTGCACGGGCTGGGATGCCAGTCAGTACAGAAACAATTGCCGTCGTCAGGCCGATACCCGCACTTGGACCATCTTTAGGCGTCGCCCCTTCTGGCAAGTGAATATGAATGTCTTTCTTCTCATAGAAATCAGTCGGGATGCCCAAGCCTTCGGAACGGCTACGTACGACGCTCATCGCGGCTGTGACAGACTCTTGCATCACATCACCCAACTTACCAGTGGTAATGGTTTTACCTTTGCCTGGCAACGTCACCGCTTCAATCGTCAATAGCTCACCACCCACAGAGGTCCAAGCCAGGCCAGTCACCTGCCCTACCTGGTTTTCTTTGGCTGCAACACCAAAGTCGTAACGCTTCACGCCCAGATATTGCTCAATGTTCTTGCTGGTGATATTGATCTTTTTAACGGTTTTGCTTTTACCTTTGGCCAGCAACTGCTCTTTGACGGCCTTGCGGCAAATCTTGGCAACTTCTTGCTCCAGGCGACGCACACCCGCTTCACGCGTGTAATAACGCACGATATCGCGTAACACGCTTTCAGCCACGGCAATGTCTGTCGACTTCAACGCATGTGCTTTCAGTTGCTTAGGCAACAGATAGCGCTGAGCGATGTTGATCTTTTCATCTTCGGTGTAACCAGACAGGCGAATGATTTCCATACGATCCAGCAATGGCTCAGGAATATTCATGCTGTTGGCCGTGGCCACAAACATCACGTCGCTCAAGTCATAGTCCACTTCAACATAGTGGTCGGCAAAAGTATGGTTCTGCTCAGGATCTAACACTTCCAGCAAGGCCGAAGATGGATCTCCACGCATGTCTTGCCCCATCTTGTCGACTTCATCGAGCAGGAATAAAGGATTTTTCACGCCGACTTTGGTCATGCTTTGCAGCACTTTACCCGGCATAGAGCCAATATAGGTACGGCGATGACCGCGAATTTCGGCTTCATCACGTACACCACCCAAAGCCATACGCACAAACTTGCGGTTCACAGCTTTAGCAATACTTTGACCCAGCGAGGTTTTACCAACCCCTGGCGGGCCTACCAGGCACAAGATTGGCGCCTTAAGTTTACCCACGCGTTGCTGTACAGCCAGATATTCGACAATACGCTCTTTGACTTTATCCAAGCCGTAATGGTCTGCATCCAGAATCGCTTCTGCGGCTTGCAGGTCTTTGCTGATTTTGGTTTTCTTTTTCCAAGGCAGATTGAGCAAAGTATCAATGTAATTACGCACCACTGAAGCTTCGGCAGACATCGGCGACATCAACTTGAGTTTTTTGAACTCGGCAGTGACTTTGGCCAGTGCTTCTTTAGGCATGGCCGCATTCTTGATGCGCTGCTCCAGCTCTTCCATCTCGGCGTTTTCATCCTGCTCGCCCAGTTCTTTCTGAATGGCTTTTACTTGCTCGTTCAGGTAGTACTCGCGCTGGCTTTTCTCCATTTGCCGTTTCACGCGGCCACGGATGCGCTTTTCTACCTGCAAGATGTCGATTTCAGACTCCATCAGGAACAGCAGATGCTCCAAACGCTCAATCACACTGAGCATTTCCAGCACCTTTTGTTTTTCTTCCAGCTTGAGCGTCAGATGTGCAGAAATCGTGTCCGCCAGGCGGCCTGGCTCGTTAATCGTGGCCAGTGAAGTGAGGATTTCTGGAGGAATTTTCTTGTTCAGTTTGACGTACTGGTCAAACTGGGTCATGACGGTACGCATCAAGGCCTCTGCCTCTTTGTCGTCCTGGTCAGTTTGCTCTACTTCTACACCCAATGCCATGAAGCAATCGTCTGTTTCCACAAAATCGGAAACACGCACACGATGCAGGCCTTCAACCAGCACCTTGACGGTGCCATCAGGCAACTTGAGCATTTGCAGCACAGTCGCCAGTGTACCGATCTCGTATAGGTCTTCTGCCGCAGGATCGTCTTTATTGGCAGACTTTTGGGCGACCAGCAAAATCTTTTTATCGCCTTCTGAGGCGCGCTCCAGTGCTTTGACCGACTTGGTACGGCCAACAAACAGCGGGATCACTAAATGCGGGTAGACAACGACATCGCGCAATGGCAATAACGGGATCAAGGCGTTTTCTTCGGGTATCTCGGAGTCAAGCAAAGTGTGTTCTGTCATAGCGTCTTTCAAAAAGTGTCAAAGGAGCCAGTCCTTTGCATTTAGATGGGAACATTCTTTGAGAATTCAAGAGAGCAGGCATCTAATGTTGTAGATGCTATCTTGCAATAGCCGGACGGCTATTGCAAGGGGGATTTAGCTTGCGTTTTCAACGCGTTTTTGTGCATCCTGATAAATCAGAATTGGTTCGGAAGTGTGTTCAATCACGCCAGCATCTACAATCACCTTAGCCAGGCCCTTGAGTGATGGCAATTCATACATGAGGTCAAGTAATGAATGTTCCATGATAGAACGCAAACCACGTGCACCGGTTTTACGCTCAAGCGCTTTTTTAGCGATCAAAAGCAGTGCGGAATCTTCAAACTCCAGCTCCACGCCTTCCATCTTGAACAACTTCATATACTGCTTGGTCAATGCGTTTTTCGGCTCAACCAAAATCGTCATCAAGGCAGCTTCATCCAGAGACTCCAGCGTTGCCACCACTGGCAAACGACCAATAAACTCAGGAATCAGACCAAACTTGATCAGATCTTCCGGCTCAACTTCGCGCAGGACTTCGCCAACCGCACGTACATCTTCCTTACTCTTCACCTCAGCGCCAAAACCAATGCCGCCTTTTTCCGAGCGATGACGAATGACTTTTTCCAGGCCATCAAATGCACCGCCGCAAATGAAGAGGATATTAGTCGTGTCCAGTTGCACAAATTCCTGGTTAGGATGTTTGCGGCCACCTTGTGGTGGTACAGAAGCAATCGTGCCTTCGATCAGTTTCAGCAAGGCTTGTTGCACGCCCTCGCCTGACACATCACGGGTGATAGACGGATTGTCAGATTTACGGGAAATCTTGTCCACTTCATCAATGTAGACAATGCCACGCTGTGCTTTTTCAACGTCGTAGTCACACTTCTGCAGCAATTTCTGCATGATGTTCTCAACGTCTTCACCGACATAACCAGCTTCAGTCAAGGTGGTGGCATCAGCCATCACGAATGGCACATCCAGTAAACGTGCCAGTGTTTGTGCCAGCAATGTTTTACCTGAACCGGTTGGCCCAATCAGCAAAATATTGCTTTTTTGCACTTCGATATCATCTTTACCTGTCTGATTGCTATCAGACAGAGGGTTATACCCAAGACGTTTGTAGTGGTTGTAAACTGCCACAGCCAGGTTCTTTTTCGCCTGTACCTGGCCAATGACGTATTGATCAAGAATCTGGCAGATTTCCTGTGGTGTCGGCAGTTTTTTATCTGCGGACTTGATTTCGTTGAGGCTCTGGATCTCTTCGCGGATGATGTCGTTGCATAAGTCAACACACTCATCACAAATGAACACAGAAGGACCAGCAATCAGTTTTTTGACTTCGTGCTGGCTTTTGCCACAAAACGAGCAATATAAAAGCTTTTCGCTATCAGATTTGTTTGCCATGCTATTCCCCTGCTGGTTGCTCGCTGATTAAACAGCGCTACGTGCGGCAATCACCTGGTCTACCAGGCCATAAGCCTTGGCAGCGTCAGCGCTCATAAAATTGTCACGATCGGTATCGTTGGCAATGGTGTCAATATTCTGGCCAGTATGATGCGCCATAATGCCATTCAACTTGTCTTTCAAGTACAGGATTTCCTTGGCATGAATCTCGATGTCTGAAGCCTGGCCCTGGAAACCGCCCAGTGGCTGGTGAATCATGACACGAGAGTTAGGCAGGCAAAAACGCTTGCCCTTGGCGCCCGCAGTCAGCAGAAATGCGCCCATGCTGGCGGCCTGGCCAATACACAACGTGCTCACGTCCGGCTTGATAAACTGCATAGTGTCGTAAATCGACATCCCGGCAGTCACAGAGCCGCCTGGAGAGTTGATGTACAAGGAAATATCCTTGTCCGGATTTTCTGCCTCAAGGAACAACAGCTGCGCCACCACCAGGTTGGCCGTCATATCATTGACAGGACCCACCAGGAAAATGACGCGCTCTTTGAGTAGTCGTGAATAGATGTCATACGAACGCTCACCGCGGCCACTTTGCTCGATGACCATTGGGATATAGCCAAGCCCTTGCGGCTCCATTCTTTGTTGCATCATGCCCTCGTTCGCGTTCATATAATTCATGGTTTAAGCACCTGCCATCATCAATTCATCAAATTTAATTTTTTTGTTAGTGACTTTGGCTTTATCCAGCACCCAAGCCACTACGTTTTCTTCCGTTGCCAATGCTGCTGGCTCATCCAGACGTTTTACATCTGCATAATACCAGCTGACCAGCTCGTCAGGTTTCTCAAAGCTTTGCGCAAAACTGTCTACCATGGCACGCACTTGATCAGCCGTTGCTTGCAAGTTATTGCTATTCACCAACTCAGTCAATACCAAACGCAATTTGGCGTTACGTTGCGCCTGTGTTTCAAACACAGAAGGCTCCATCGGCACTTGCGCTGGATCTACACCACGTTGGCGCAGGTTTTGTGCCGCTACTTGCATCAGGCGGTTAGTTTCAGCAGACACAATTGCTTTTGGCAATTCGAAGCTGGTTTCATCCACCAGTGCTTGGAATACAGACTCTTTCACACGCGCTTTGATACGCTTGTCGACTTCTTGTTCCAGGCTTTGTTTGATTTCAGACTTCATGGTGTCGAGGTTACCATCTTCCACGCCCAGGTTTTTAGCAAACTCGGCATCAATTTCAGGGTAAACCGGTTGTGACACAGACACGAACTTCACATCGTAAGTCACTGTTTTACCAGCCAATTGGGCTGGATTGTGATCTGCTGGATAATTAATGTCGAATGATTTCTCAGTACCGGCTTTACCACCGATCAAGGCATCATCAAATTCTTTTACACGGCCTGGCTCGCCAATCACAAGGTCAATACCACGGTCGCCCGTGCTTTCAACCTGTTGACCATCGATAGACGCCGTCAATGTGATGTTAATACGATCCGCTTTTTTAGAGGCACGCTTCACAGGCTCGTAACTTACGCGCTGCTTCACCAACACATCCAGTGTTTTTTCCACGTCAGCATCGGACAACTCCAGTGCCGGACGTTCGATCTTCACTTTGCTCAGGTCACCCACGGCCACTTCCGGGAAAATCTCGAAAGTCGCGATGTATTCAAACTCTTCTGCAGCATCTTTAAATGGCAGGTGTTCAATATTCGGGAAGCCAGCCACGCGCAGCTTGTTTTGCTCAACAGCGTCACCGAAGCTGGTCTCAACCGCTTTGGAGTACACCTCGTCACGCACCTGATCACCATAGTGCTGATTCACCAGGCCAATAGGCGCTTTGCCCGGACGGAAACCAGAAAATTTGGCTGTACGAGAAATTTGCTGTAAACGTTGTCTGATTTGCCCTTCCAGCGGAGCCAAAGGGACTTTGATAGTCATGCGACGTTCCAAGTTGCTGACTGTTTCAACAGATACTGCTGCCATGCTGAACTTCCTGTAAAAATCGTTTTAATAACGATGGGTTATGTAAGTAGACGCATGCTTGTGCGCCTTAATAAATGTTTAAACACAACCTGACCACACTCTAAAGGGTTTAAATAGTGATCAAATCATGAAAAAAGAGCCTAAAAATATAACACAACTCTCAATTGAAATAAACTTCAAGCCCATGCCTACGCCACGAGCACATCACTTCGCTGATGCAAATAGCGCCAAGCCTTTTAAAAAGCCTGTGTTTAACCCTAATATGGCGCCAGAAGCACAGACTTCAAGCGCCACCTGATGCGTATTAGTTTAAAGCAACAATGGCTTCAATTTCCACTAATACATCACGTGGCAACTTAGCCACTTGCACGGTGGAGCGCGCAGGCGTGTGCGTTGCAAATGCTTCCGCGTAAATCTGGTTCATCGCCGCAAAATCATCCAGGTTTTTAAGAAAAACGGTGGTTTTAACCACTTGCTGCAAATTGCCCCCAGCGGCTTCAATAATTGCCTGCAGATTGGCCAACACCTGGCGGGTTTGCACCACGATGTCGCCATCATTCAAACTGCCGTCCGGGCGCAATGCAATCTGACCAGAGGTATAAAGGATATTACCGACGACAACCCCTTGTGCATAGGGGCCAATCGCAGCGGGTGCATTTGGTGTTTGTACGATATTCATATGCCATCTCTTTCGCTAATCATCTAACGCTAAAAACAATAAAGGCCTCCTGCAACGGAAGCCTGTTATTTCGTTCATGCACCACCCGATTATAATAAGGTGGTGCGAAAGGAGAGACTCGAACTCTCACGCCTCGCGGCGCTGGAACCTAAATCCAGTGCGTCTACCAATTCCGCCACTTTCGCATCTTGCCAGCCAACACCGACAATTCGCTATTATAGCCCATTTTTAAGCGATTCGACAAACTTGAGGCGTTCACATTGACAAGCCTGACGTTCAACTGCAAGATGCTGGATTAAAGATCATAAAAGAAGTTGTTGATGGGACAGGATATGCATTCAGCCGAAGAAAATATGCTTAGAGCGGAACTTGAGCTTTTAATGCGAGAGCGTGAGATTTTGCTCAAAATTACTGGTGTGGCTGCCGGTTTAATCGCAGAGCTCAATACTGCGGATTTACCAATCCGCACCGTCGAAGCAGCCGACTTGCTGGCAACGACCATCAATCAGTTGCCAGAAGAGTTATTGCAAGACGCGCTGGATGCCGCTCACGCGACCATCGTCGAGTAAATGCAGGCGCCGAATAAACTCTCGCCAGGCGCTGGTGTATAGACGCCAGCCCTACAAGCGCCATGCGTCTGCTCGCTTACCTTTCCCCGCTGTTATTAACGGCATGCGGCATCGCCTTTCAGGCCAAGCCTATTCCGCAGCAACAGAATATTGACACCATCCAGCAAGCGACGCCTGCTGCAGATGGCTTTAAAACCTTTGTTGCAACACAGTCACCGCAAACACCTTGGCCTATTAATGCCTGGGACCTGGATAGACTGACGCTGTCAGCGCTCTACTTCCACCCTGCCCTTAAAGTGGCCAAGTCTGACTACGCCGTGGCACTAGCAGGCATTACCAGCGCTGGCTTGCGTCCGCAAGTCGGCCTGAATGGCCAGTTATCGCACAGCAACCGCGCTAATGGTGATATTAATCCTTGGTCTTACGGTTTGCAGGTTGATCTCCCGGTGATTACCGCCAACAAGCGGCAGATCAATATCGACATTGCGCAATACCAGGCCGACATTGCCAAAATAATGATTTCGGAAACTGCCTGGACTTTGCGGCAGCAACTGAGCCTGGACCTGATCCTGCTGGCTGAGCAACAAGCCATGCAAGGCAGCCTGAGCAGATTGCAGAAAGCCCAGCAGACGCTGCTTGCTGCCTACCAGAAGCGGCTGGATTATGGTGTAGCGGGTAAATCAGATGTGCTGCCCATCCGCCTGCAACATGACCAATCCGCCTGGCAATTACAGCAACTGACCTTGCAAATCAGGCAAACCGAACAAAAGATCCTGCATGATGCAGGCCTGACCGAGCAGCACAACCTGCCACTGAATATTGCGCCGATTCAGTTATCACAGATATTAAAGGCAAGATTTGCACAATCGCAGGCGTATGCGGATGCATCCACGATCCAGAACACGGCTTTGACCAACCGCATGGATATCCAGCGCGGCCTCGCACAATATGCCAAAGCGGAGTCACAGCTTCGATTGGAAATGGCCAAGCGCTACCCAGACCTGTCACTCAACCCGGGTATGATTTATGAGTATGGCGACAAAATCTGGTCTTTGGGCATAGGCACCATGCTCAACCTGCTCAACAAGTCTTCTGACCTGTGGGCACATGCCGAGCAGGTGCGGCAGAATGAAGCGGTTCGCTTTTATGCCTTGCAGCATCAGGTCATCCAGCTTTCAGAGCAGTCTTTTATCAAGTACCGCGACTCAGCCAACCTGCTAGTGACATTGACGCGCGAATATGAACAACAATCGCGCCGCAAAGCACAACTGGAGAACCAGTGGCATCAAGGCCTGATCGACAAAACCGAATACCTGCAGACAGAAATCCAGTTTTATAGCGCACAACAACGCCTGATTACACAACAGGCGAATGTCATGCGTGCATTGCAGGACATTGAAAATGTGATGCAAAAACCGATTGCACTATCACAGCGTGCAACGACGTTTGCCAACCAGCAGCAAGAGGCGCCAGCAAAATGAATAAAAAAGCACTCTGGATTATCGGGGCCCAGATTATTTTAATTGTGATTCTGATTTGGACTATCGTATTTGTTGGCCGCGATGAATACGAATCGATTCAGGAAGATAGCGAAGAAGAAATTGAAGGCCCGGTGCGTGTTACTGAGCAAAATGGCCTGCAAGTGGTGCAACTCAACCTGGCAACCCAACAAAACAGCGGTATCAGCGTACAACCGTTACAGCCATACGATTACCACGGCAATATCAAGGTACTGGGCTCGGTCATTTCGATTCAAACCCTGGTCGACTATAACAGCCAATACCAACTCCTTAAATCACAACTGGCACTGGCTGAAAGTGTGTTGCCTAATCACCAGTTACAATACCAACGCTATAAACACCTGAATGAAGACGATAAGAACGTCTCTGATAAGGCTGTGCAGGAAGCACAGGCATTGGTCATCAACGACCAGACCCAGATCAAAACCACACAATCACAACTCAAAGCACTCACGGATACCATTGTTGCGCAATGGGGACAGCCGCTGGCTACCTTGATCACCCAGCACCCCTCCCCTGGCCCATTGCATGACCTGCTCATGCAGAAAAAAGTGCTGGTGCAAGTAAGCTTTCCACTTAACTACAAAGCCCCTGAAGGCAATTCCAGCCTGTATATCTCACCAATTCAGGATGAAATTTCGCCAATCAAGGCCGATTATGTGTCGCAATCCATCCAGACCGATATCAGCAATATCGGTAAAACCTATTTCTATAGTGCGCCAGCAGACTATTTGCGCGTCGGTATGCGTGTGAATGTGGTACCGGCACAATCTTCTTCTGCCACCATGAAAGGTGTCATTGTGCCTAACCAGGCGATTGCCTGGCATGGCGGCATGGCCTGGATTTACGTTAAAACCAAGCCGGATACCTTTTTGCGCAAGCCTGTGGCTTCTGACATTGAGCTGGATAATGGCTGGTTTGATAACAGTATCGCGCCAGGCACCGAAGTGGTGACCCGTGGTGCGCAACTATTGCTGTCAGAAGAGTTCAAGTTTCAGATTAAGAATGAAAATGAAGATTAATCTGCAAATGCTGAATCATCACAGAGGACTGCCAGCATGATGTCGGCACTGGTCAGGTTTGCCATTCGCTTTTACGGCGTGATGATAGGGCTCGCCCTGCTGGTCATAGTCTATGGTGCTTACAGCCTGACCCAGAGCGACCTCAACGTCTTCCCTGAATTCGCCCCGACCCAGGTAGTGATTCAAACCGAATCGCCAGGCCTCTCGGCCAGCCTGGTCGAGAAACTGGTCACACAGCCGATTGAGAATGTCATTTCGGGGGCGATCGGCATTAAAAGCCTGCGCTCGCAGTCGATTCCCGGCTTGTCTATTATTACGGTGATTTTCCAGGATAAATCAGACATTTACCGTAACCGGCAAATCGTTGCCGAACATTTGAACATGCTTGGCAGCCAGTTGCCGCCAGGCGTTGTGCCCAACATCACCCCGCTCACCTCCTCGGCCAGCACGGTCATGGGGATAGGTGTGACCTCGGACAAACTGTCGCTGATGCAATTACGGACATTGGTCGACTGGCACCTCACGCCGCACCTGATGGCCATCCCGGGTGTGGCAGATATCAACGTTTATGGCGGCGAAGTGCGCCAGTTCCAGATCAAGATTGATCCGCGCAAACTGATGCTGTACCAATTGAATGTGCAAGATGTGGTCAATGCGGCTAGCCGTGCCACCGGCGTACGTGGCGCAGGCTATATTCAAAACGACAACCAGCGCATTATCCTCAACAGTCAGGGCCAGACCACGACGCCGCAACAATTAGCCAATATCACCCTATTGCGCAAACTGGGCCGCACTATCCGCATCAGCGATGTGGCAGAAGTTGCAGAAGGGGCAGCACCTTCTATCAGCGCCGCGGCCATCAATGGCCATCCTGCGGTCTATTTATCAGTACAAGGCCAGCTGGGTGCCAATGTGTATGCGCTGACCCAATTGCTGGAGCGCAAACTGGCGGACATCAAACCCAGCCTGACCGCGCAAAAAGTGACGCTACATGAAGGCTTGTTCCGTCCGGCCAACTTTATTGAAACCGCCATACACAGCTTGCGCACGGATATTTTAATCGGCTCGTTCCTGGTGGTGCTGGTGCTGTTTGCATTCCTGTTTAACGTGCGTACTGCCGTCATTTCAGCCACAGCGATTCCATTGTCTTTGCTGACCGCGATTGTGGTGCTCTACCAGTATGGCGTCGGGCTGAACATTATGGTATTGGGCGGCCTGGCCATTGCCCTGGGCGAAGTGGTCGACGATGCCATTATTGATACGGAAAACATTTTCCGCCGCCTGCGTGAAAACCGTTTACTGGCGCAACCGCTGCCCGCGGCGCAAGTCGTATTCCGCGCCTCGATGGAAGTGCGTAGCTCGGTGGTCTATGCCACCATTATTGTAGCCCTGGTATTCTTGCCGCTTCTGACCCTGTCGGGCGTGGCCGGTAAATTATTTGCCCCCTTGGGATACGCGTATATTTCCGCCATCCTGGCATCGCTAGTGGTTGCCCTTACCCTGACACCCGCACTTTGCTACGCCCTGCTGGCAAACGCACCGTTGCAAAATGAAGACTCTCCGGTTTTGCGCTGGCTGAAACAGCGTTACGTCAAACTGTTATATCAAATTGAGCATCGTTACCAGATGATTCTCATGACCAGCTTTGTCTGTATTGCGCTTGGCCTGGCGATTCTGCCGCTCTTCAGAAGCCAGTTTATCCCTGCCCTGCGCGAAGGCCATTACATCCTGCATATGACGACTGTACCCGGTACCTCAGAAATACAATCACTCAAGCTAGGCAACCAGGTCACCAAAGTGCTGTTGGAGATTCCTGGCGTGAAAAGCGTGGCGCAATGGGTAGGCCGCGCGCCCAATGCAGCAGACACCTTTGGCACGCATTACAGTGAATTCGAAGTCGAAATCGGCACGGTGTCCGGTAAAGAACAGGAACGTATTTTCCATGACATTCGCGAAGAGCTTGCCGGTGAAACAGAAGACGACGATGGCGATGGCAAAGTCGAACTGGGCTTTGTCGGTGCCAACTTTGCCATTAATACGTTTTTAACCGAGCGCATTGAAGAGACCATTTCCGGCTACGCCGCCGGATTGGTGATTAATATTTTTGGCCAGGATCTGGATGCGCTGGACCGCGATGCGCAAAAGGTCGCCAACCTACTGGGTAGCATACGCGGCGTCCGTGATGTCATGGTGCAATCTCCACCAGAAACGCCAGAAATTGTGATCCGCCTCAAACAGGAAAAACTGGCCTTATGGGGCCTGCAACCAGTGGACGTGCTAGATACAGTGAAAGCCTGTTATGAAGGCGTGCCGGTCAACCATGTATTTATGGGTAACCGCTCCATCGGCGTCAGTGTGCTGCTCAATGATGCCTCACGCGATGATATTGCAGACATGCGTAATATCCCGATTTTTAACCCCGAAGGCCAAATGCTCAAATTGTCCGATGTTGCCTATGTGGCGCAAGAAGGTGGCCGTTCCAAAATTCTGCACTCGGGTGCCAAGCGCATTCAAACCATCACCGCCAATATTGTCGGCCGCGACCAGGCCTTGCTGCTCGAAGACATCCGCAGCACTTTGCATAAAAAGTTGCAATTAAACAGCGGTAACTATCTGGAATTTTCTGGCGAAGCGGAGGCCAATGCGCAATCGCGGCAAGACTTGATTATTCACTCGCTGGTCGCTGGTGTGGCGATTTTCCTGATGCTATATATCGCCTTCGGCCGCCTGCGTAACTTGATGCTCACCTTCGCCAACCTACCGTTTGCGCTAATTGGCGGCGTTGTCGCGACCTTCTTTACCGGCGGCTGGATTTCGGTCGGCACATTGGTGGGCTTTGTCACCCTGTTCGGCATCACACTGCGCAACTCCATTATGATGGTGTCGCATTTCCAGCATCTGGTAGATGTAGAAGGCTATGAATGGAATCTGGATACTTGCATCCGTGGCGCCTCTGAGCGCTTGCCGTCCGTGCTAATGACGGCACTGGTGACCGCGCTGGGACTGTTGCCGCTAGCGATTGGCAGCGGCGAGCCAGGGCGAGAAATTGAAGGGC
The DNA here is from genome assembly GCF_015354445.1 of Methylophilus sp. QUAN. GTDB lineage: Bacteria > Pseudomonadota > Gammaproteobacteria > Burkholderiales > Methylophilaceae > Methylophilus. The sequence continues at coordinate 1,489,252 of NZ_JADKYT010000001.1, read as the reverse complement.
CAATGGCGACCATTATTGTTGGCGGCCTGATCTCTTCTACCATCCTTAACCTGCTGATCTTGCCGACCATCATGCTGCACTTTGGCCGTTTTGAGAAAAGCGATGCACCCGTGTCCTGACCGGCTGAATCAATAACCAGTCAAACCAAGTTTATGGCTGATGTTGCAACAAATAGTCAGCTAACAGGTTCATCGTTAATGCATTGCCCGCAAAGCCCTGCTCAAACAGCGCATATTCGCTTTGATGCACCACATACGTCTGGAATTTAGCCCCAGCAAGCAAGCCTGATAATCCCTGGTCCACAATGTCCATCGCCTGCAACGCTGGCAAACCAAGACTGCCCTGCGTCTCTAACAATCTGTCGTCTGATTTGACCAGTAATAAATGTTGCGCTTCTAGCTGCCATGCAAGCCAGGCGGACAGGCTATCTGAGGTCACATCCCAACTTTCGGCTAAAACATGTTCATTGGCAAACGTGGTGTTTAAGGCCATTTCGCTGGGCAACCATACCAGGCCGCGATGCTGCCAGCCGCTTTCTGCAATTTCGAGTGGATTTCGCACCAGTGCAAGTTCAGGCACCATGGCCACCAGGCTGCGCGCCATTTGATCCATGGCGTAAATGGCCAGTGCATGGGCCTGCGAGTCATCAATATGGCCGTCTGGGTGTGCTGCCCGCATCTGCTGAAAATCGCGAACGGCATCGGCATACAAACCGCCGCCAGGCACAATAATCACCTTACCATCGCCCCAACGGACAACCAGGCGCAACCATTGCACCAGGCTGTCGTAGTGTGTCACGCTACCCCCTAGCTTGATCACCCACATATGCATGTTCCCGAGTATTATTTTGCCATTTTAAAATGTGCTGCCAACTTGAAAAACTGCGAGGCTTTATCAAATGTTTCCTGATATTCCCTGGCACAATCCGAGTCAGCTACCACGCCGCCGCCGGCAAAAAAAGTCATTTTTTCATTGCATATCACGGCGGTTCTTATCGCGATATTGGTATCCATACTACCATCAAAACCAATATAACCAATACTGCCACAATAAATGCCACGCCGGTGCGGCTCCAGCTCTTCGATAATCTCCATGGCACGCAACTTGGGCGCGCCAGTAATAGAACCTCCAGGGAAGCAACCGCGCAATAGATGCAGCGCATGATACTTTGGTGCCAGTAAACCGCGCACGATACTCACCAGATGATGCACATTGGTAAAGCGCTGCAATTTAAACAAGGCATCGACTTTGACTGAACCGACTTCGCAAACCTTGCCAATATCATTGCGCAATAAATCCACAATCATCAGGTTCTCGGCGCGGTCTTTGATGCTATGCGCTAATTCTTCGGCGGCTTGCGCATCGGCAGTGGCGTCCTGGTGCCGTGGACGCGTGCCTTTAATCGGCCGCGTTTCAACTTTGCGATCTATTACCTGCAAGAACCGCTCCGGCGACATCGATAACACCGCCAGGGGCTTACCTGCGCCATCGTCTACTTGCAAATAAGCCATAAATGGCGCGCGGCTCAATTGCCGAAAATGGTCATAAGCCTCGCAAGCATCGCCTGCCACATCCACTGCAAAGCGCTGTGCGAGATTGATCTGGTAGCAATCGCCCGCGCGAATATAGTCCTTCACTTGTTGGAAAGCACTGGCATAAGCTGCTTGATCCATATTCGGCTGAATCTCGCCAGTGACCTTAAACGCCGCTTCGTGCTGCCCCGTAGATAGTTCTAACAATTGCTGGTGGAGCGTCTGTAGCGCTTGGAGATCGCTAAAGCGAGCATGTGATACCAGCTTGCTGATGCCCAAATGATGATCGACGATAATCGCCCAATCATAAATGCCAACCAGTAATTCAGGCAGCGGCATATCCTCAGCAGCCAATGTGGGCATGGTTTCGATACTGCGCCCCAGGTCATAGGCAAAATAACCCAGCGCCCCTCCTGCAAACGGAATATCGGCCATGCGCTCAACCGTATGGGGTGCCAACCACTGCTGGATGACCTGGAAAGGATCTTGCTGCGACCTCTCTATGAGGGCCTGCTGCGTATGCACTTCAGTATCGGGTTGTCGATGTATGATTTTGGCCACTGGCGCAGCCACCACAATATCAAAACGTGCACCCAGGCTGATTTCTTCATCCACACTCGCTTGCAATTGAGACTGGCTGGCCTCCACCCGACCACTTTCCAACAGCATCGGCCATGGCAGATGCCTGACTTGCCTCAGCCAATGCATGCCTTCTGCATAAGGTAAATCCAATTGAATTAATGCCATGCTTGCCATAACCTCGCCACCGCATAGGCTGGAAAACAGACCTCTGCATCTTGTTTTAATTGTAAATTACCTGCGGACATCCATGCTGTGGCCGGCTGATAAGCCAGGCCCAGACGCTGCGCCAGCGCTGCCACCAGAAAACTGCCCGCCCCCAGCCCCACCATGATCTGCGGTGGCCTTGGCGCCCGTGCCATGATTGATTGTATGGCCTGTTGCAGGTGATTCAGTTGCGCGGCTTTAAACGCAAGGGCCAGCGACTGCCAGACATCGTCCGTTTTATCTTCAACATCATGCCCCACCATCCGTGCCAGGCGACGCATACTGTCGACCATGGAACGCCCTTGACCGTCCGCAGTCTCGGCCAGGTCATAATCAGGAGATAACTCACCCAGCACACGATAGACATCCGCAGTCGTGGCAAAATATTCTGCTGCAATATGGCGCGGCTCAGGCTGGGCCTGCCCAGACGCTAACCAAGAGATCAACGGTCCCAGTGCCATCAGGGGCGTGCGCACGACGCCGGTATAAAATAAACCCAGCTTAGCCATACGCTCCGCGTCAGACCAGCCCACGGGCACTACCTGCTGCTGATCACACAGCGTGATATCACAAGTCGTGCTACCAATATCCACCACCAACATAGCGCTATCTGTCATGTTGGTCGCCAGACATTGGGCCGAGGCATGCCAGTTCATGGAGGCAATGTGCGCCTCCTGCCCTGCTACGCTGGCCGTAAAGCCTGCGCCTTGCGCCGCTGAAGCCAGGTAGAACTCGGCGTGTGGCAAATAGTCCTGCACCGTCTCGGCAATCGCCCGTACGCCCTGCAAACGGTTATCAAACAAATCAACCAGCTCTCCGGTCATGGTCACCGCATGGTCACAAGCCTCTGCCTCCATTTGCCAGTGATGCAATACATGCTGGATAGCATCCTCCAGTAACGGCAAGCCTTTCCATAAGGCACAGGCTTGCTGCAATACGCGCACGACCTCACCTTGCTCATCCAGCATCACCGCTTTCACATGCGCACCACCAATATCCCATCCTATGACAGCACGTTTCATGCGGGTGATACCTCTGTTGGGCTGTTTGTGGCCAAGGACAAAGTGCACGATGCCTGCGCTTGAGCAGCACTCAATTTATTTTCTAAAATCGCATCCAGAATCATGGCAGCAGGATTTTCTGTGAGTAATGGCGATAAGGCGATATAAGGCGTGGTGAGGCGCGGATTCACTTCAACCAGTATCAATTGATCGTCTGGGCTCAAAATCATGTCTGCCCCCCAGTAGCCTACCAGGCCGGGGATCGCACGGTGAACCTGCTCGGCTAACGTTTGCATCGCGGGCAGATAGGCGACAGCTTCGTTCACGCCAGCGCCATCAAAATGGAAACATCCCTGCTGGATATCTATTCTTTGCCGATGCCCGGCAATCACCTGTACACACTCTTGCGTCGATAACACCGACATGCTCAGCGCTAAGCCTGGCACATAAGGCTGCAGTAAAGTCTTAGCGAACAACAAAGGATTTTCAATTGATCTTTTCAATTTAAAATCAATAAGTTCATTGATATTTTTAAAGTAATAAGTGAATTCACAACCTGCGCCATCATCGGGCTTTACCACCCAACCAGACGTAGCAGCCGCATGGTACCAGTTCAGGCTTTCCAAGGCGTCTGCCTGCGCTAAAAACACATGCGGCAATACAGCAATCCCAGCCTGCTGGCAAATCTCAGCCATGATCGATTTGGCACTGGTCTGCGCGATCGCGTCAGCACGACAGCCTATCCAGACTTTGCCAGCGGTTTGCACCAATTGCTGCATCTGCTGCAAAATGCCTTCTGTTTCAGGTGCAATCACCCAGCAAGCATCTATGTCATCAGATGCTAATTGCTGGCGCCAAAGCGCATCAGCATCCTCACCAGGATGTAATGGCAGGCTACGGGCATGAATGGGAGCTGCAACGCGGCTATCGTGGCTAGTGATACAATCAACGCCCAGCGCTGACAAGTCTGCCAGCAAGGCATCGCGCATCAACAGGCCTTCTTGCAACAAGCTGGCCGGCAATGCCTCAGAGACCAGGCCACCAGCACTGACATATTCACAGACCCAGATTTTCAAGCGAGATTTATTGTGCATATTATTCCCGTCATCGATTTGATGCATGGCCAGGTAGTACAAGCCATACAAGGGCAACGCCAGCACTATCGTGCGATCCAATCGCAGTTAACCGATAGCCATGCCCTGCTCGATGTCATCACTGCTATTTTACAAGTTTATGCCTTCGACTGCGTGTATATTGCCGATTTAAATGCAATCACGGGCCATCGTGACATGCCCAATCACCTACCGCTGATTAAACAAGTCATGACTGCCTTCCCGAACCTGCAATGGTGGGTGGATGCCGGACTCAATAGCACCGAAGCACTCAAGCCCTGGCTGGACGCTGGTATCCGCCCGATCATTGCCAGTGAAACCTTAACGGATATCCAAACCTATCAAGCCATGCGTGAAATAACGGCGCACAGTATTTTATCGCTGGACTTCTTTCAGGATGGCTTTCATGGCCCTGCTCGCCTACTGGCTGAGACCAGCCTGTGGAGTCAGCCGACCATATTGATGAGCTTACCCAAGGTAGGCGCCAATCAAGGCCCGGAGGTCGAGAAAATCAGCTCCTTGAAGCAACAGCATCCACAGCAGGCGATCTATGCCGCAGGCGGTGTCAGGCACATCGCAGATATACAGGCTTTGGCACACGCGGGGGCTGATGGCGTATTGATTGCCAGCGCACTGCACCAGAAACAGCTCACCGCCAGCGACCTAGCAATATTCGCGCAATAAAAAACCGGCCATCAGGCCGGTTTTTTGACAGCAAAGCTTCGTGAGAAGCTTATGCCACTGACACTTACTCCAGGTTTGCGTGCAATGCGCGCATGCCTTCTTCTGTCAGGCCTTTAGCGTGGATCAATTCAGAAATGGCGCCTTCCAGGAATACCAGGGTAGACAATTCAAATTGACCGCCCATAGGCATGCCTTTAACCAATGGGAAGCTGTCATCTTGACCAACTTGAACAACCAGATCAGCCACATCAGCCATGGCTGAAGTTTTCTTCATAGAAATAACGACCAGTTTGGCGCCCACTTCTTTGGCTTTTTTCACGAATGGCAACAAGGTGGCTGTACCGCCAGAACCTGAAACCAGGATCAGCAGATCACCTTTTTTGATCGCTGGTGTCACCACTTCGCCGATCATGTAAACGCTGTAGCCAGAGTGTACCAAACGCATGGCAAAGAAGCGTGATACCAACAGTGAGCGACCTGCGCCACCGATAAATGTTGAACCAGCCTCTTCAACCAGTTTCAGCAATTCAGCCGCTTTTGACTTGTCAGTCACGTCCAGAATACGCTTTAAGTTGTCCAGAATAAATTGTTGATGATCCATGTTTTGTCCTGTATTCAAAAAGTTTAATAAAAAACCCGACTCATTGCTGGGTCGGGTTTTTTGTCTCGCTGATCAATAATTACTTATTGATACTTAACTGAATTAAGCGTGAGCGATAGCAGTGATTTCTGCAGCAGCAGCAGCTGGGTCAGCAGCGCCGTAGATAGCAGCACCAGCAACGATGATAGTCGCGCCAGCGTCACGTACTTGACCTGCAGTAGCGGCTTTAACACCACCAGCAACAGAGATCTCAACGCCCAGGTTCAAACCAGCAACAGCAGCCAGGTCAGCAAAAGGAGTTTGACCAGCAGCTTGTTGGTCCAAACCAGTGTGGATACCGATGATGTGAGCACCAGCAGCAGCAACTTCTTTAGTTTTAGCAACTTTGTCTTCAACGCTGATCAGGTCAACTTGAGCTTTTTTGCCGTATTTGTTAGCAGCTTTGATTACGCCTTTGATTGTACCGATGTCGGATACGCCCAAAACTACGCAGATGTCAGCACCGGCTTTGTAGAATGGCTCAGACTCGTACTCGCCTGCATCCATAGTTTTCAGGTCAACCAGGATCTTGTTGTTTGGGAACTTAGCGCGCAAAGTTTCCAGCAATTTGATACCGTTGTGCTTGATGCATGGTGTACCGATTTCCAGAATGTCAACGTGTGGAGCAACTTTTTCTGCCAAAGCGATAGTTGCGTCGAAATCCAATGAGTCTAATGCCATTTGAGTTAATGCCATGTTTTTCTCCAAAAATTAAAATTTAAATGCTATTGCTAGCGTACTACCAATTCAAGCTGGTCGCTCATAGTAAGCTGGCAGCCAAAATAAGTCAATGTTGCAGGCCAATTTGTGCCTGACTAAAAGTGAAGAACTGGCAGGTCCTGCCAGTTCTTTCTATCATCTCACAGAGATATTACAGTTTTGCGGCTAAAGCAGCTTCCAGTTTGTTCTGGTCAGCCACGAAACCACGGATACCTTCAGCCAATTTCTCAGTCGCCATTGGATCCTGGTTCAGTTCAAAACGGAACTCTTCTTCTGTCAATTTAGCTGGCACTTCTTTAGTTTTGCCGCCATCTTTCAACACTTGAACCAAGGTACCTTCAGTCGCAGCCAGGTCTTGCAGCAAGTTTGGTGAAACGGTCAAACGGTCGCAACCAGCCAGGGCGATCAGCTCGCCAGTGTTACGGAAAGAAGCACCCATCACAACAGTTTTGTAACCGTGCTCTTTGTAATATTGGTAGATCGCGCGTACGGAAACCACACCTGGGTCTGTTTCTTGTGTGTACTCAGTACCTGGGTTTTTCGCTTTGTACCAGTCCAGGATACGGCCAACGAATGGAGAAATCAGGAATACGCCAGCTTCAGCACAAGCACGTGCCTGGCCGAAACCGAATAAAAGCGTCAAGTTACACTGGATGCCTTCTTTTTCCAGAATCTCACCGGCTTTAATACCTTCCCAGGTAGAAGCCAGCTTGATCAGAACGCGGTCTTTGCTGATGCCAGACTCTTGGTACAGGCTGATCAGTTTACGGCCTTTAGCCACCATCGCGTCGATATTGAAAGACAGACGTGCATCTACTTCTGTAGAAATACGGCCTGGAACCACTTTAGTGATTTCAGCGCCAATCAACACAGCCAGCTTGTCAGCTGCGTTTTCAATTTGTTGCTCTTTAGAACCGCCCTGTGTTTTTGCGTAAGCAATGGCAGTGTCAATCAAAGGTGCGTATTCTGGGATTTGGCTAGCCTTCAATACCAGAGATGGGTTTGTGGTTGCGTCCACAGGTTTAACACTCTTGATTGCTTCAACGTCACCAGTGTCAGCCACGATGGTTGTGATTGCTTTCAACTGATCTAATAAATTTGCCATGCGATTGCTCCTATAAATTGCAATAATCGTTTACGTATAGTTATACATAGAAACCTTCAACATTATAACTGAATTTATTCGAGTTAGTTAAGCGTCCTTTGCACATTACAGCGTGCCCACTACTGGCATCCAGCCGTCAGCGGGTGCGGTTTTGTTGATTAAAATCAACCAATTGCTGTCAACCAACCAGCTACTTTTGCCTGTTTTGACTTTTCAATACCCCCCTTTTCGGGCACAATTCACCTTTTTTGCAAGTGATTAATCAGTTAGGCATATGGGTTCTGTCACCTCTTTAAATAAAGAACAAAACCAGACTCGCTTCGCACAACTTCCTGTTGACTGGTATCTGCATCCAGATGTGTATGCGCTGGAGCAAACACATCTGTTCTCCCTGCTGCCGCAATATCTTGGGCATGAGCGCATGGTTCCCAACCCGGGCGACTATCGCGCCCTGGACTGGATGCACAATGCTACTGCATTGGTAAACCAACATGGCCAGCCACAACTGATCAGCAACATTTGCCGCCACCGCCAAGCGGTGATGCTCAATGGCCAGGGCAACACGCAACACATCGTCTGCCCGTTGCACCGCTGGACCTATGATTTAAACGGCCAGTTACTGGGCGCCCCGCATTTTGAACAAAACCCTTGCCTGCACTTGGAGAGACAATCCCTGACTGCATGGCAAGGCCTGCTGTTTAAAGGCAGTGACACGGCATCCAAACAAAAAGGCCTGGACATCGCCCAACTGCTCAAGCAACTGGGCTGCAAGCAGGATTTTGACTTTACCGGCTATCACTTTGAGTCAGCGATTGTGGACCACTACGATTTCAACTGGAAGACCTTTATCGAAGTCTACCTCGAAGACTACCATGTCGGCCCGTTCCACCCTGGTCTCAACCAGTTTGTCGACTGTGGCGAATTGAACTGGGAGTTTGGTGAGCATTACAGCGTGCAAACGGTTGGTTACAAACCGCTACCTGATTACAGCCTGTCACCCGTGTATAAACAGTGGCAACAAGCCGTTACCGATTACCAGCAAGGCACACCACCCAAGTATGGCGCCATCTGGTTCGTGCTTTACCCGTTCCTCATGATTGAGTGGTATCCCAACGTACTGGTGGTTTCGCACATCATCCCGACCGGCATTGAGTCTTGCCAGAATGTGGTCGAATTTTACTACCCGGAAGATATCGCCTTGTTTGAGCAGGCATACATTCAAGCGCAACAGGCGGCCTACTTTGAAACTGCCGTTGAAGATAAAGAGATTTGCCAGCGCATGCAAGACGGCCGCAAAGGCTTGTTTATGCTGGGTAAAGATGAGCGCGGCCCTTACCAGCACCCGATGGAAACCGGCCTCGAGCATTTTCACCGCTGGTATCGCCAACAGATGGAGCCACATCTGCCTGACCATCTGCAGCGCTAGGCCAGCTCCTTTTGCGTAAATACCGCAACGCCGTTTTACGGCATCCCAAACACTGGCAGCTGGGTAGCTACTGGATGCTGCTGGCCGGCCTGGGATTTGCCATCATGGGCGCGTTTGTGAAGGCAGGTGCAGCGCGTTTCACGACCAGCGAGCTGGTATTTTACCGCTCAGCCTTTGGCTTCCTGATGATTGCCGCCCTGGTCTGCTGGCAAGGCAAACCGCTAAAAACCCCGTTATTGGCCATGCAAATGCGCCGCGCTGGCGTAGGCTTCACCGCCCTGCTGCTATTTTTCTACGCCATTGCCCATTTGCCTTTAGCCACCGCCATTACCCTCAATTACACCTCACCCATGTTTTTAGCCCTGCTTTCGCCCTGGCTATTACGCGGAGAACATCCGCTCAGCCGCCAGCAACAGCAAACACTCAATCTATGTGTGGTTGGCGGCTTTGTCGGCGTCTGCCTGCTATTGCAACCTGCCTTTCATAGTAACCAACTGCTGGCTGGCGGCATTGGCTTGTTGTCGGGTATAGGCGCGGCCTTTGCCTATGTACACGTCAAACAGCTAGGCATCGCAGGCGAGCCAGACTGGCGCACCGTCTTCTATTTCACCCTGGTATGTACCATCGCCAGTGGTGGCTGGATGTTGATAGACCATGTGACAACATTGCAATGGCAAGACCTACCACTGCTATGTGGACTAGGAGTATCAGCCACCTTAAGCCAACTGGCGTTAACGCGCGCCTACCGCACTGGCAACACCCTGACGGTCGCCAGCCTGGCTTACAGCACTGTCGTCTTTGCCACGCTAATAGGCGTACTTGTGTGGGACGAAACCTTAAGTGCGCATGAAATCATTGGCATGCTACTCATCGTGGCCTTTGGTATCCTCAGCTCCAGAAGTTCAAGATAACTGCCTGATTACAATAAAAAAGCCATTCCTTGCAAGAATGGCTTTTTTACTTGATCTTGGCAGCTTAAGGTTCAAGCAAACCACAGCGCATGGCAATCAGGGCAATCTCTGCCGAATTTTGCGCATTGAGTTTTTGTTTAATATTGTACAAATGCGTGCCTACCGTGCGCGGGCTCAGGAACAAGGTTTCGGCAATCTCGTTGGTAGATTTGCCGCGTGCCAATGACATGAACACCTCAAACTCACGCTCACTGAGCACATCCACCGGATTTTGCTCACCGGACAATTGCTGGATGGCCATTTGCTGGGCCACGCTGGCCTCAATGTATTTTTTGCCTTGCGCCACGCTGCGGATGGCTTTAATCAGCTCCTCAGCCGCGCTACGCTTGGTGACATAGCCCATGGCACCCGCGTTGAGCACGCGTTTTGGATGCACGGAATCCTCATGGGCAGACAACACCAGAATGCGCGCATGATTGTCTTTGGCCAAGATACGCTCTATCGCCTCCATGCCACCGATACCAGGCATGGTAATGTCCATCACCACCACTTGCGGGTGATGCTCAACATAGGCCTTGATGGCCGCCTCACCACTCTCTGCTTCAGCAATCACCTTGATTTCCTGGTCTGACTCGAGCAGCATTTTAAAGCCCATCCTGACCACTGCATGGTCATCTACCAGCATCACACTTATCACGCTTGTTTCTCCCTCTTTTTAGGCTGCCTGTATAGGCAACCGAATATCCAAGGTGGTTCCACGGCCTGCTTCAGGCTGCGACACCACTTTAAATTGTCCATGCAATGCCTGCACACGCTCGCGCATGCCCAGCAGGCCAAAATGACGGCTCTGGTCTACGGTATCCAGCCGCATGCCGACGCCATCATCACAAATCATCAGGCGCAAACCGTCGACATCTGTGAGCAGATGGACATTGATGCATTGCGCATGCGCGTGTTTAATTGCGTTATTCACCGCTTCCTGCACAATACGGTAAATATTGATGTTCACATTTTCACCCATCGGCTGGAACTGCCCCGCCAAATGCAGCTGGATTTGTAGTTCAGGATGCTGCGCCTGGTAGCCAGACACCATGTCACGCAGCGTTTCCACCAGGCCCATATTATCCATGGCGGCCGGACGCAACTGGCGAATGATGTTATGCATGCCGTCGTAAATATGATTGGCGGCAGCGACAATGGTTTGCGCATTGGCCGCAATATCCGGCGTACTTTCTTTGGTTTTATTCACAATTGCCACGGCAAAGGTTTTGATCGCTGTCACGTATTGCCCTAGCTCATCATGCAGCTCGCGCGCCAGGCTGCGCCGTTCATCTTCGATATGCTGCTGGATCAGTTGTGTCAGCTGACGGTTTTGCTCCAGTTGCCGTTCGGCATCCAGCGACAGGGCCATCTGGTTCAAGCTCTTGCCGATCTTATCAAACTCAGGCAGCGAAAAGCGTTCCAGGCGCGTGGTTAAATCACCTTGTTCAATGCGGTTGATCGCATGCAAGATATGTCTGACCGGGCGCAAAGCGTGGCTCAGCAAGCCATAGACCAGCAAATTAAGCAGCACAAAAAAGCCGATGCCCATGGTCATTAATTGCAGAAACCCTGACCACGCCTCGCGGATAGAACCTTCTGCGCTGGAGCTGATAATCAGCGTGCCATAACGCACCCGCCGCGTCACTGTTTCCACTTGTGGTGCCACCAGTTTGACAAACCATTGCGGCGGATTGATCTCGGACTTGAAGGTGGAGGTCGGTGACAGGTACAAGGGGTTATTAGAGTAATCGTACAACTCGATGCGGCTACTGCGCACATAGCCCAGCGAGCGCAAAAAATCTTGCAGCACATAATGCGTTGGCCCCAGACTGGGGTTCATGGCCGAGCTGACAATCACTGTATCCAGCAATTGCACCGTGACGCGTGTCGCCGCCTCCACGCGTTCACGGATACTGTCTTTGGTATCTCTCACCAGGACAATACCAGCAGCGATCAAAAAGACCAGCGACAGCATGGTGACCAACAAGTTGAGTCGAAAGCGTAAGCTCATTTTTTAACCATGATTGAATTCAGCGTTATTAAACTGTAATCAGTCCGTATTTACACAGCGTAAAATCATTAAATTACAACTTTAATCCTGAATAGTGAGCTTATCCCATTCTTTGGGCTTGGCGGGATACGCTAACGGCAACTGGTTCAATGCCTCCAGCAAGAGTTGGGAAACCAATAAATTACGGTTGGTTTTAGAATCAGCCGGAATCACATACCAGGGCGCATATTTAGTGGATGTCTCTTTCAGCGCCAGTTCATAAGCGTCCATATAGCGATCCCACAAGGCGCGCTCATCCAGATCCTTGGGATTAAATTTCCAATGCTTGGTAGGATCATCCAGGCGCTCTTGCAAACGCTCCTTTTGCTCATCTTTGGAGATATGCAGAAAGCATTTAATGATGGTGGTGCCGGTTTCGCTCAACATGCGCTCGAAGTCATTGATTTGCTGGTAACGGCGCGTGCACTCTGCATCATCTATCCAGTCATGCACTTTTACAATCAACACATCTTCATAATGGCTGCGGTTAAAAATAACCAATTCGCCTTTAGTCGGCACCTGGTGATGCACGCGCCATAAATAGTCATGCGCCAACTCATCAGCACTAGGGGCCTTAAAACTGGCCAGACGAATACCTAAAGGATCGCAGGCACTAAACACATGCTTGACCGTGCCATCTTTACCACTGGTATCCATGCCCTGCAAAATCAGCAACACCTTATGCTTGCCTTCGGCATGCAAAATATCCTGCCTGAGATTAATTTGATGGGTTAACTCAGCCAGTAAACTGGCATCTTTTTCTTTATCGCCAGTGCGGGCGGACTTATCGTCTGCTTTGAATTGCTTTAAAGAAAACTTTTTCGGGTTAACGCGGTATTGCTCGATGAAAGCGCTCATAGGTAATATCTACTGGTTGCTTGCTGCAAGTGTATCGCAGTTAATTTGCAAATACCAAGATGCATCACCTACGCGAATCATAACCACCAAGGACGCGGGCGTAAAAAAACAGCCCCTAACGAGGCTGTTATTAGGGGAGATTTTCGTGGTTAATTATTGATTACGGCCAAACAGCAAGCCAAACACGCCACCGGACAATACGCCAGAAAGCGCAGAAACCACTGCGGGGCCTGATGGACCATTTAACACTTGCCCCAGAGTTGTTGCGACACCACCGATACCACCCACCGCTGCGATCAGCACATTACCAGCGGCCACGGTTTCTTCAGGCATACCAAAAAACCCGATGCCCGCACCAAAACCACCAGACACAACATCGACTTCGACGACGTTTAACTCATGCATTGCCATTTCATTTCTCCTTCATTGATATTAAAAATAATTTTTTCACGGCGTTAACTGACACAGGCCAATGGACTATTTAAACGAACCATTTAAAAGTTAACTTTAGTTATTTTATATGTTAATTATATCAATTATTAACATATGTGAGAATAAAATAACAACAAAAATTAACAAATTATTGAAGGATGTTTCAGGCAATAAAAAAGCCAGCAGAAGCTGGCTTTTTTACGTATCAACAAAGATTATTTACCCGCACGTTTACGCTCGTGCTCCAACAGGAAGCGCTTACGCAGGCGAATTGTCTTCGGCGTGATTTCAACCAACTCGTCGTCATCAATAAACTCAACAGCAGATTCCAGGCTTAAGGACACAGGTGGAATCAAACGCACCGCTTCGTCTGTACCGGAAGCGCGCACGTTGGTCAGCTGCTTACCCTTAATCGGGTTAACCACCAGGTCATTGTCACGGCTATGGATACCGATAATCATGCCTTCGTATAAACGGTCACCCGGGCTGGAGAACATCTTGCCGCGGTCTTGCAGTTTCCATAAGGCATAAGCCACCGCCTCGCCTTGCTCAGCGGAGATCAGCACACCGTTACGACGGCCAGGCATATCGGCTTTCACAGGCGCATATTCATCAAAAATATGTGCCATCAGGCCTGTACCACGGGTCAACGTCAAGAACTCACCCTGGAAACCAATCAGGCCACGGGCTGGAATACGGTATTCCAAGCGCGTACGGCCATTACCATCAGACTCCATATTGCTCATTTCACCACGGCGGCGACCCAACTCCTCCATCACTGCGCCCTGGTTTTCGTCTTCCAGGTCCACCGTCAGGATTTCATATGGTTCACATTTTTCGCCATTGATTTCTCTGAACACCACACGCGGTTTACCCACGGCGATTTCAAAGCCTTCACGACGCATGTTTTCCAGCAGAATCGTCAGGTGCAATTCACCACGACCTGACACGCGGAATACATCGGTGTCTTCGGTATCTTCAACACGCAACGCCACGTTGACCAATAATTCTTTCGTTAAACGGTCACGAATCTGACGTGAAGTAATAAACTTACCTTCAGTACCCGCCAATGGTGAAGTGTTGACCATAAAGTCCATGGTCAGGGTTGGCTCATCCACGCCCAAATGCGGCAGACCCACTGGTTTGTCACGATCACAGATCGTAAAACCGATACCGATTTCTTCGATACCGGAAATAATCACAATGTCACCTGCTTCAGCTTCTTCTACTGGCACGCGCTCCAGGCCTTTAAAACCCAGCACCTGGTTAATACGGCCTTGTGCAACTTGTTCATCTTCGCGCATCACGGCAACCACTTGGCCTGGCTTGATACGGCCATTAGTAATACGGCCAACGCCCAAACGACCAGTATAAGTAGAATAATCTAAAGCAGAGATTTGCAATTGCAATGGTGCATCGCTGTCACCTTTAGGTGGCTCAACATGGCTTAAGATCGTGTCAAACAAGGCACGCATGTTGTCTGAAGGTTTGCTCATGTCCAAGGTGGCAAAGCCATTTAAAGCGGAGGCATAAACCACCGGGAAATCCAGTTGTTCATCGGTGGCACCCAGGTTGGCGAACAGATCGAAGGTATGGTTAATCACCCAATCAGGACGTGCACTTGGACGGTCCACTTTGTTAATCACCACAATTGGCTTCAAGCCCAGGGCCAGTGCTTTTTTGGTCACAAAACGCGTTTGTGGCATTGGGCCATCCACGGCATCAACCAACAACAACACACCATCCACCATACCTAATACGCGCTCTACCTCGCCACCGAAGTCGGCGTGGCCCGGTGTGTCGACGATATTGATATGCGTGCCTTCATAGGTTAAGGCCGTATTTTTAGCCAGAATCGTAATGCCGCGTTCTTTTTCCAGATCGTTGCTATCCATCACACGCTCAGTCACCGCTTGGTGTGAGGCAAAAGTACCTGACTGTTGAAGGAGCTTGTCAACCATGGTTGTTTTACCGTGGTCAACGTGGGCGATAATTGCGATATTTCTAAGGTTGCGTGCCATGTGAACTGCCATCTGTTTGGAAAGGGCGCGATTTTATCACAAATCAACTTAAATATTTGACTTTTAAAATAAAGTGGCTATACTGCGAGCAACTTTAAAACACGGCTGGTACTAGACCCGCCACATTTGTTTTAAATTCATTGCCCTGACCTGTCGATAACTCGCGAAATTTTGAGGTTATCATCTTTAGATGAAGTCTTGATGACACCATCTTCTTTTATCGGTTAGTGGCCATGCCCAAGCGCCGGTAAAAGCATCCAATCTTCAATGTTGCTTTGGCTTAGTTGATATTGCACCACTCGCATTCCTGAGTGTCACGCTGCTTCATTAGCTTTGCTTTATTGCTTTACTTGCGCCCTTTTTAATTGTTGATGAAAGGGACATTCCTTGTCTTTTGCAGATTTAAATCTCGACCCCTCCATTTTGCGCGCATTGACCGACGCAGGCTATGAAAACCCAACACCTATTCAGGCGCAATCCATTCCTGAAGCTTTACAAGGCCGTGACATCATGGCCTCTGCACAAACCGGCACAGGTAAAACCGCCGCCTTTACCTTACCAGCATTAAACCTGCTGGCGACACAACACCCTGTTCGCAGCCGCGGTCCACGTATTCTGGTACTGACACCGACACGCGAACTGGCAGCCCAGGTAAATGATGCTGCACGTAAATACGGTAAATTTTTGCGCGCACGTTGCATCAGCATCGTCGGTGGCATGCCTTACCCATTGCAAAACAAACTGCTGTCACAACCACTGGACATTCTGGTTGCAACGCCAGGCCGTTTTATTGACCACCTGGAACGCGGCCGTATTGATTTGAGCCGTTTGCAAATGCTGGTACTGGACGAAGCTGACCGTATGCTGGACATGGGCTTTATGCCAGATGTTGAGCGTATTTGTGAAGCATTGCCTGCCGAGCGCCAAACCTTGCTGTTCTCAGCGACACTGGATGGCATTATGGATATCGGCAAACGTTTCTTGCGCGACCCACTGACAATTCAGGTGGCTGGCCAGAAAGAAAGACACGCCAACATCGAGCAACGCTTGCACTTTGTGGATGACATGAACCACAAAAACAAACTGCTGGAACATTTGCTGATTGCACCAGATGTCAACCAAACCATTATTTTCACCAGCACCAAGCGTCACGCCGACCTGCTGGCTGAAGACTTGTATGCCGCTGGTCACAGCACCGCAGCCCTGCATGGTGACATGACGCAAGGTGCACGTAACCGCACTTTAACCAAACTGCGTCATGGCGACGTTAAAGTATTGGTGGCAACCGATGTTGCCGCACGTGGTATCGACGTACAAGGCATTTCACACGTGATTAACTACGACCTGCCAAAGTTTGCAGAAGACTATGTACACCGTATTGGCCGTACCGGCCGCGCCAACAACACTGGCGTAGCGATTTCATTTGCCTCTAACGCGGATCGTCACCTGTTGCGCAAAATTGAGCAATACACTGGCCAAAAGCTGCAAGCTGAAGTGATTGCAGGTTTTGAACCAAAACGTGCTGCGCGCATGGATGATGGTGGCGATGGCAAACGTGGTGGCCGACGCAATGGCAAGCCACAAGGCAAAGGCGGTTTCCGCCGTGACGACAGACCAGGCCAGAACAAATCGTTTGGCGAGCGCGCTGCCCGTGAAGGAAGCCGTGATGCCGGTCAACGTGAAGCGTTTGGTAACAAACCACGTGCGCCACGCCAGACTGAGCAAAAACAGGACAAAGAAGTTAACGGTAACAGCAAGCATTACAACAAAGATACCGACTTCCAGTTTGCACGCGCATTGGCTGACGAGTTCGGTCAACGCCGTCCACGTCCGGCAGGCAACAACCAGGAGCGTTTTGGCAATCCTAACGGCAACCGTGGCAACAACAAACCACGTCCGGCAGGCAAGTCATTTGGCGACAACGGTGGTGCCAAACGCCCACGTTCATTTGCCTAAGACTCGCCTATGTCTGAGCAAACCACAGTAGATTTTCGTGCGCTCGGCCTGGCCGAGCCGCTGTTAAAAGCGATTGATGAGTCTGGTTACACGACACCTACCCCGATTCAGGCGCAGGCCATCCCTTTGGCCTTGCAGCGCATGGACCTGATGGCGGGTGCGCAAACCGGGACGGGTAAAACGGCAGCGTTTTCCTTGCCTATTTTGCACACCTTGTTGCCACTCTCAAGCACCAGCACCTCACCGGCCAAGCACCCTATCCGGGCCTTGGTATTGGCGCCTACGCGTGAACTGGCGATACAGGTCTATGACAACATCAAAACCTACGCCAAGCACACCGCGTTGCGTAGCCTGGTGGTGTATGGTGGCGTGGATATCAAAACCCAAACGCCGCATCTGAAAGCGGGCGTAGAAATTTTGGTCGCTACGCCTGGCCGTTTACTGGATCATGTCGAGCAAAAAACCCTGTCTCTGAGCCAGGTGCAGTTTCTGGTGCTGGACGAGGCCGATCGTATGCTGGACATGGGCTTTATGCCAGACCTGAAACGCATTCTGGCACTGTTGCCTAAACAGCGTCAGAACCTGATGTTTTCAGCGACTTTTTCTGATGAAATCAAGAAACTGGCCGATGCCTTTTTGAACAACCCGACCTTGATCGAAGTGGCGCGTAGCAATGCCACCAATGACAATGTGGAACAAAAAGCCTATCTGGTGAATAGCGACCAGAAGCAGCGCTTCCTGGTGCAGCTACTCAAGCAATACGCTAACCAGCAAGTCATTGTGTTCACCAAAACCAAGCTCTCTGCCAGCAAGCTGGCGCGTGCGCTGGAACGTGACCAGATTCCATGTAGCGCCATTCACGGTGACAAATCACAGAAGGAACGTATTGAAGCACTGGATGCGTTTAAAGCAGGCACCATTCACGCCCTGGTTGCCACAGATGTGGCGGCCCGTGGACTGGATATCAGTGACTTGCCCCTGGTGATTAACTATGAGATCTCGACTGCACCGGAAGACTATGTGCACCGGATTGGCCGCACTGGCCGCGCAGGCGCCAAAGGCATTGCGATCTCACTCATCGACGAAGATGAAACCAAATACTTCGACGACATCGAGAAGTTGATTAAAAAACAGATTCCAAAAGAAAAAGCTGCGATCAACACGAGTAGTAGCAGACCTCGCCCGTCAAAAGCCACAAGCGCTGAAGATGGCTGGTTCCAGCAACCTTACCAGCCTTCGACAGCCGCAGCAGCCCCCAAACAAGTGCCAGCCAAGCCCTCTAGCGCCAAGCGCAAAGTGGTTGCGGCCTTGTTAGGTGGTTTTGGTTTTAAAGCCACGCCGCAAACGCGCAACCAGGCCAAGCGCAGTGCAGGTAAGCCACGCCAGAAAGCCCAGGGCAATGAACTTGCCCAAGCTGAGGTCGTAGAAACCATCAACACGCTTTAAGACAAGGCAGTAGCCATAAAAAAGCCCCGTTTTCACGGGGCTTTTTCTTTATTGCATCCAGGGCTAACCTTCACGATTTCGCATAAAATCTGCTACGCCGTAAAGCTGGTTGGCAATATGCTTCATCAGCGACTCTTCAAACTGCAGTGTATGCATGGCTTTAATCATGCAGTACATCCACTGGTCTCGCGCCGACTCGTCAATCGGGAATGGCATATGACGTGCCCGCAAACGCGGATGGCCGTAGCGCTCAATATATAACTGCGGCCCACCAGTCCAGCCCATTAAAAACATAAACAGTTTTTCCCGGGCTTCAGTTAAATCCGGCTGATGAATAGCACGTAAAGCCGCCGCTTTCGGATCAGTATCCATGGTGTCGTAAAAGGTTTCGACCAGATTGCGTATGGTCTCTGCGCCCTTTTCTGCTCCGCCCAGCCATTCAAATAGCGATTGCTTGGCCGCGTTAGGCTCTTGAATCTCCACTGCCATGCTGCTTAACCCGCCGCTTTTGGCGTCACCAGGGCTGCCGCCTGCTTGGCAAGTTCGCGTGCAGTTTCGGTATTCTCTGCCGTCGCCAATGCAACGCCCATGCGACGACGCACAAACGACTCTGGCTTGCCAAACAAGCGGATCTCGCTATTAGGCACAGACATGGCGGCTTCCAATCCGTGATACTCAAGTACAGGCGCATCTGCACCACCATAAATCACGGCACTGGCGCCTGCTTCACGTTGCGCCACATCCACCGGCAAACCAAGAATGGCACGTGCATGCAATTCAAACTCGTTCAGGCGCTGTGTACACATGGTGACCATGCCGGTGTCGTGTGGACGCGGACTCACTTCGGAGAACCAGACTTGCTCGCCTTTCACAAACAACTCAACCCCAAACAGGCCCTGGCCGCCCAAAGCATCTGTCACCTTTTTGGCAATGTCTTGTGCGTTTTTTAACGCCTGCGGATGCATGGCTTGTGGCTGCCAGCTTTCTACATAATCGCCCTGCTTCTGCACATGACCAATCGGCGCACAGAAGTGTGTTTCAATCTGACCAGCAGCATTTTTAGCCCGCACTGTCAGCAAAGTGATTTCATAATCAAAATCAATCTGGCCTTCGACAATCACCACACCCTGATTAACGCGGCCGCCGCTGGCAGCATATTCCCAGGCCGTTTTGACTTCAGACGCTTGCGTAATACGTGACTGGCCTTTACCTGACGAAGACATGGTAGGTTTGATAAAGCAAGGATAGCCAATGCCACCATCAATTGCGGCCTGTAGCTCAGCTTCTGAACGTGCAAAAGCATACGGCGACGTTGGTAAACCTAATTCTTCAGCCGCCAGTCGACGGATACCTTCACGGTTCATCGTCAGCTGCACGGCGCGCACGGTAGGCACGACTGTCACACCAGTGGCTTCAATCTCAGCCAGCGCCTCGGTATTCAAGGCCTCGATTTCCGGCACGATGTAATGTGGCTTGACCTGATTGACCAAGGCTTTCAACGCCGTGGCATCTGTCATATCAATCGCGTAAGCATGATGCGCCACCTGGTGGCCAGGCGCATGTTCGTAGCGATCCACCGCAATGACTTCCACCCCCAAACGCTGCAAGGCAATAATCACCTCTTTACCAAGCTCACCACTGCCTAACAACATGACTTTGGTCGCATTTGCGCTCAACGGGGTACCAATCATTTTCAGCTCCACTGTAAAAGTGCAATGATACCATGCGCCCTTTCGCTGGCGCCTGATTGCGGTTGATTTATGTCAGCAAACACCTCACTGGCAAAAGCCCGGCCAATAACAAAAAACCTCGCCAGAGCGAGGTTCTAAATGGTCAAGCGCTGTTAACGTGACTTGCGTCTTGCTAACAGGCCGATGGCCGCCAAACCGGCAAACATCATGGCGGCATTTTCAGGCTCGGGTACAGTCGTCACATTGACTGCAATCTGGCCAGCGTTATCGCCAAAATTTGAATCCCAATAATACAGTTTCAACACGCCACTTTCGGCCGCAACACCACTATAACTGGTGCCTAATGCGATATACGTATTACCGATGCGACCTACCAACTGGCCGAAGTTGGCTGTAAAACCATCCATGGTCACCGGTCCGTAGTTAATCCCGATCAAAGTACCTACCGATTGACCAGAGTCATCCGTCGCCGTGGCATACAAATCGCCATTCAAGCCATCTGCCGTGGAAAATCTGGGTAATGCGCCAGCACTCCACAAATCATCGACACTCACGGAAATATTGAACGCATCACCTGCATTCAAGGTAATCGTATCCAGGCCATTGCCAGCGCCCTGGGCAATGCTGTTATTGTAAGCGTCCACATTGTAGGTCGCCGCAAATGCCTGATGACTTACTGTTAATGCGAGTAACATTGCACTACACAATCGACTGACTGACATACCCCGCTCCTCATCAAAATATTATAGAAATGTCTGATGACGTTATGCTCAATCCTCAGCGTTGTCAATAGCCCATCAAAACCGGGATATGACGACTAAGTCTTTGAGATAAAAGGGATGCTATGACGAAGGTTAATGCACGCTTATACCGAGATACCATGCTTGTCCATGCGGTAGCGCATGGTCATGCGGGTAATCCCCAGCAGACGTGCCGCTTTGGAAACGTTATTGCGGGACTGCTCCAGCGCGTTCAGCAGCATGGCTTTTTCAGCACCATCTAATGTAACCTGCGCTTCACCTTGCATAGAAGATGTATTGGCGTTGACTACAGCCAGTTGCGGCAAGCCCAGGTCGTGTTCTGAAATCATGGCCTGCGTGCACATCAACACTGCCCGGCTAATTTGGTGACGCATTTCACGCACATTGCCAGGCCAGTGGTAGCCTTGTATGGCCATCAGTGCCGCCACGCTAAACTCATGGTGTGGCAACGCATAACGCTTTTCCGTCATCTGCCTGAAATAATTGGCCAATAACAGTACATCTTGGCCACGGTCGCGCAGCGGTGGCATCTGCATGGTGATGACATTTAAACGGTAATACAGGTCCGAGCGGAAACGCCCTTCGCTGGACATTTGGTATAAGTCACGATTAGTCGCCGCAATAATGCGGGCCTGCACCGGGCGCTCTTTGGTCGAGCCTAGGCGCCGTACCATTCTGCGCTCCAGCACATTGAGCAACTTGGCTTGCAACCCTAGCGGCAGTTCTCCAATCTCATCCAGAAACAAAGTGCCATCTTCGGCAGACTCAATCAAGCCCGGACGAGACGCCACAGCATTGGTAAAGGCGCCTTTTTCATGGCCGAACAATTCACTTTCGATCAGCTCGGCAGGCAATGAGGCACAATCCACATGCACAAACGGTTTGTCATGATTGGCACAACTGGCGTGCAAATAGCGCGCGACTACATCTTTCCCGGTACCTGTTTCACCGGTGATCAGCACCGTAGGTTGCACAGCGTCGCTGAGCGAGCTCAACTGAGCGATACGGGTAATTTGCTGCCGCACGCTTTGCATGGCGGCACTTTCACCGATCAACTGCACAGATTCATTGACAATAGTATCTCGCTGCCTAGAGTAGTCGAGGCTGGTTTGCAGATCGGTGGTTTTCTCATTTTTTTGAATAATGAGTAGTAATTCTTCAAGGTCAATAGGCTTTTTCAAGTAGTCTATCGCACCCATTTTGATCGCATTGACCGCATCGGTCACATCGCCAAAAGCGGTCATGACGATGGTATTGATATTCTTGGCGACAAAGTCGGATAACAAATCCAGACCATTGCCATCGGGCAGGCGCATATCCAGCAGCGCCATATCCGGTTCAAACTGCTTCACCAGTAATCTGGCATCATGCAAAGACTCTGCGTGCTCACACTCAAATCCGGCCTTTTGCAGACGCTTAACCACCGCCTTGGCAAATAACACTTCGTCTTCTACCAACAAGATTTTTTTCTTGAAGGGTAAAAAAACCGATTTATCCGTAGATGATGAAATTTGTGAAAGCACGCGTCGTCCTTAGTTATTATTATTTAGTCACGGTCGTAACTGGCTAATGATGGCTTGGCACCAAATTCATAACGGAAGCCCAGCCAGCCAGCGCGAGGTGCACCGACCATCAGCAATTTAGAAGGTTCTTCATTGCCTGAGAACTGACCGCCCTCAATCCAGTTCTCACCCAGCAAACCACCTGTGGCATATTCTTTGTCAAAAATGTTGATGGCTTTAGCAAAGAACTGCCAACCACTGTTGCCAAAGCGATAACGCGTATCGATGTTGACGATGGTGAACCCCCCCACTTTGCCGGAATCCTGTACATGTTCATCATCCCCATCATTGGCACGATGTTTGTTGTTCTCGTTACCACGTACATACACGTCTGAGTAGGTATTGATGTTGCTACCCACTGTCCATTGCGGTGTGACTTGATATTGCAGGCGCAACTTCAAGGCATGCTCAGGTAGGTTAGGCAGTCGATCACCTTTGCCCACCTGGATAGCATTGCCATCAGAAGATGAGTTCACTTCATTGGTGATTTCAAAAGGTGTTTGGTAGGTAGCACGCACAAAGCTGTAGCCGACATTCCATGACAAATCACCAGTCACCCCATTCAAACCAGCATCCAAGCCCACACGACGGGTTTTACCAACGTTGTCAAAATAACCCATGCCGTTAGTGGCGTTAGTGGCAATAAACTGAATATCATCATGGTTTTCAGTGCGATATACCGCGGTAGACCAGCGGATGTTATCGCTTAACTGGCCACGGGCGCCCACTTCAAAGGTTTTCGCCACCACTTTTTTCAGCGGCGGATCGCCTGCCATTGCATTCGGCAGTTTGCAAGGTACCGCAGGGTTCGCACAGCCCAACTCCATAGAGGTCGGTGCACGCATACCTTCGTTATAGCTACCGTACATGGTCAGTGCCTGTGTCGGCGTAAAATTCAGGCCAACGGAAGGATTGAGTCGGTTAAAACTATGGTTACCGGACAATGTTTCCGGGTCAGTCACATCTGGAATCAAACGGTCACGGTTTTCAACCTTGATATGGTTGTAGCGGCCAGACATGGTTAAATGCCATTGATCAGTCAATGACAAAGTATCCGTCACAAATGCGCCCCAGCTAGTGGTTCTGCCATTCAGTTTCACCGCTGCATCATCGCTCAACTCTCCCAGTGCATCCACACCACGCGAGGCATTAATCAGGCCAAACTCTGTAGACTGCGAGAATTTGATTTTGGAAAAGTCATAGCCGGCACCAACAATAAACTGGTTTTTCTTTTCAAACAGTGGCTGATTGAAGGTCAACTGGGTATTAAAACCATGACCTCTTTGACGCGTATTACTACGATTCAAAGCGCCAGAACAGTTTTCTTCAGAGTTGTTGCCCGCCTGGCAATCAGCAAGCGCTGTCGCCAATTCTGCACTATCGATTTCACCATCAGCGTTCAGGTCCAATGCACCAGAGTCGTTAAAATCATCGTTGACATCACCGTTTAACGTTTTACGGTTGGATTGACGGAAATAAACATTACCCGTTAATTGCACGTCATCATTAAACCAGTGACTACCGTTCAAATTCAAGAAGTTCATGCTGTTTTTGGTTTTGTCAGGACGCGTATTGATGCTTTTGCGACCAAAATCTTCGATCAGTTCCTTTTGAACCAATCCATTACCAATCATGCTGTTATCAGCGCCGGTATAGCTTAACTCTAGGCGCGTGGTCTCATTTTGCCAGCCCACCTTGCCAAACAATTGCTTCACCGTGCTTGGCGAGTAATCACGCCAGCCATCTTCATCAAAATAATTGCCAGAGATAAAGTAATCTACTGAGTTGTCATCTGACACGCCACCAAATTCAGCAGAAGTGTTTTTACGCCCCCATGACCCAAAGCTAGTCTCAATGGCACCGCCCTTATGTGTACGGCCATTTTTGGTCGTGACAGATAAAGCACCACCCAACGTGTTCAAGCCATAAACCGGGTTAGAGCCAGGGATCAAATTCATGTTGGCAATCGCATTCACTGGAATCAAATCCCAGTTCACCACATCACCGAAAGGCTCGTTGACGCGTACGCCATCAACGAAAACAGACAAGCCTTGTGGCGTGCCCAACAATGGCGATGCCGTAAAGCCACGGAATAACACATCAGGTTGAAACGGGTTATTCTGCGACTCATTCACACTCACCCCCACCATATTGTTATTCATAAAATCAGCGATCGTATTACTGTGCTGATTCACGATTGCTTTGCCCTTGGCTGACTGTACGTTCGCAGGCACCTTCTCCAGTGGCAAGCCGACGCCAGGCAGCGGTGTCGTGCCCACAACTTCCACCTTCTCCAACTTCACGTCTTCAGCATGCACTGTCATCGCCTGCGCTGCATAGGCAGACACAATTGCGAGCAGCAGTGGCTTGATAGTATTTTTATTCATAACGAATGATCCTCTTTCCCGAAATACTTTTATTGAATAACTTTTGATTTAAAAGCACTTCTTAAGAGCAATAATCGTTCCGTTTATGCCACTCACAAAAAGATCATTAAAATCAATTGAATATATTTTTCATGGTGGATATCAACCATAAAATTGGCTCATTACAGCCAATTTTATGGTTTAAACTGGTTTATTACAACCAAATTTAAATTAGAGGGGATGCAGGAAGATTTCAAGGCCGTATGCATTACGGCCTGGGCGCCAGGCTTCATCGACTGCGAGCGCAGCCAAAGCCACCAGCGTTTGTGATGCGGTAGGTTGAGTCGTGGCGACTTGAACCACGGGGTAAAAAGCACGTTGCCAGGGTGGAATCCCCAGCATTTGAAAAATGACTTTTAATTCGCGTCTGGGCCGTTTGGCATCGGGCTGCAATACCTCACAGCCCATCCTGGGCGTAATCAACAATGACAAGCCGTCAGGCAACGGAATCGGTTGGCCATAACGTTTGTTCAGGGTAATGGCCGCAGGCGAAATGCCTAGCCTAGCCAGGGCGACACCACGCCCCTTACTGACTTTGAACTGCACTTGCCAGTCGCCCCAAGTCTGCGTTTGATGACCTTGCCAGACTAATGGCGTTTGCGGCAATGCGGCTGGTTTGGCAACGCAGTAAAGGCGCTGCTGATAATGATGCAGATAAGCGCGATGATCGGCAGCCTGGCCTTGTAGAGGCAAATGCAAATAACGGTGCGGCTTCACTGAGGACAACTGTTTCCAGTAATCCTGTAATTGTTCGGTATTCGGCATGCGCAATTGACGCTGCTGGAACCAGAAGCGCAACAGGTTTTTTGCGCGCACGTCGCCCAGCGAGTGCAGGTGCGGGATAGCAATTGACTGCCCTAACCACTCCTCCCGCACATCGCATTGCAGCAAGTCCTGCTGCGCTAGTGTGTCCAGCAAAAGCTGGGCATCAGCAAGATGGCTGGCACTACGTAGCAAAGCACTATCCAGTTGCGGATAACGCTCGCGCAACACCGGCATGGCCTTCTGGCGCATGAAGTTGCGGTCATAACTGATGTCAGTATTACTCTCGTCCTCTACCCACTTTAATTGCTGGGTAGTGGCATATTGCAGCAACTCAGCCTTAGGCACCGCCAATAATGGCCTGAGCAGGTAGCGCTCCGCATCCCAATGACCCATGGCACTCAGGCCTTTTACCCCTGCACCACGCACTAGCTGCAGCAATAATGTTTCGGCCTGATCCTGCATGTGATGTGCCGTGACGATGACATCCGCGGCCAATTGCTGCCGCACTCGTTCTAATGCCTGGTAACGCGCATCGCGTGCGGTGGCTTCAACGCCAAGGCCGCTTTGCAAATCAACATGCACTTTTTCACTATAAAAAGCGATGTTGTGCTCACCGCAAAGCTGTTCACACATTTGCAACCAGGCGTCCGCATGCGGGCTTAGGCCATGGTGCACGTGCATGGCAGACAAGGTAAATGAGTGCGAGGAGGATAGCTGCGACAAGGTGTGCAGCAACACAACGGAATCAACACCACCGCTGAGTGCGACCAGCAGATGTGGTGACTGAGCATGCGGCACGCCCTCTCCAGCCAGAAAGGTCTTGATGACATTTTCTAACTGGGAGAGAAAAGACATACTATTTTTCACTGCCAGCTTTGAACTTACCGTAGCTCATCAGGCGCTGATAGCGTGACTCTAATAATTGCGGCACTTTTTTAGCTTGCAAGGTTTTGAGTTGCTGGGCGATGGCCTGGCCAATACGCTCCATCACCTCTTCGTAGTTACGGTGTGCGCCACCCAATGGCTCGCTGATAATGTTATCCACCAGCCCCAGTGACTTGAGGCGGTCTGCCGTAATACCCAAGGTTTCTGCTGCATCAGGCGCCCGGCTTGCACTCTTCCACAAAATAGAAGCACAACCTTCAGGCGAAATGACGGAGTAAGTCGAATATTGCAGCATGTTCAAATGATCCACCACACCCAATGCCAGCGCGCCGCCTGAACCACCCTCGCCGATCACTACACCGATAATCGGGGTTTTCAGCTCGGCCATCACATACAGGTTACGCGCAATCGCTTCCGATTGGCCACGCTCTTCTGCACCAATCCCAGGATAAGCCCCTGGCGTATCGATAAAGGTAATGATTGGCAGGTGGAATTTTTCAGCCAGGCGGAATAAGCGCAAGGCTTTACGGTAACCTTCAGGGCGCGGCATGCCAAAGTTGCGGTACTGGCGCTCTTTGATATCGCGGCCTTTTTGATGGCCCATGACCATCACTGGGATGCCTTTGAAACGCGCAATACCGCCGACAATCGCCGGGTCAT
Organism: Methylophilus sp. QUAN; assembly: GCF_015354445.1. Classification (GTDB taxonomy): domain Bacteria; phylum Pseudomonadota; class Gammaproteobacteria; order Burkholderiales; family Methylophilaceae; genus Methylophilus. The sequence continues at coordinate 1,461,780 of NZ_JADKYT010000001.1, read as the reverse complement.
CCGCAAATGCACGGTCGCCGTGCAACTCTTGGAAGTCGGTAAACAAGGCACTAATGTAATCAATGGTGTAAGGGCGTTGCGGATGACGCGCCACCTGGGAAATTTGCCAGGCACTCAGGTTTTGATAAGTATCTTGCAGCAGTTTGGTATTTTTCTTTTGCAGCAAGTCCAGCTCTTTGGAAATATCCAGCGAGTCATGTTCATCGTGTGAAACTTGCAAAGCTTCAATACGCTTTTCGAGAGCCGCAATCGGCTGCTCAAAATCGAGATAAGTCAGTTTACTAGGCGTGAGACGTTTTGCACTCATAATGAATTCCAGTGTGAATTCTTAGAAAAAAAGTTTAGGCATTATAAAGGATTTTGACGTTTTCTTTTGACAACCAGCCCTGCAAATTCTGCAACAGGTCGTCATGCAGGACGACTTGCCAGTCATCGCCCAACATCAGGCTCACTTGAGCCGATTGATTATGATAGTCCACCTTAATTGGGCAACGCTTTTGCTCCTCGCCCGCATAACGGTAAGGCGTCAGCACATTCATCAACCGTTGCACATCAGAACTGCCATTGCAGCTCAACGTGAGCATTTGCGCAAAGCGGTTGCGCACCGCCGCCAGGTCATAGAGCTTTCTGGCACTGACACGAATGCCACCTGAGAACTCGTCATTACTGATACGGCCTTCCACGACCAGCAATTGGTCGTCTTTAATCCACTGCGCATGCTGTGTCAGCAATTCAGCGCCGACCACAACATCCACGCGGCCAACGGCATCATCCAGTGTCACAATCGCCATCTTGCCGCGCTGGGTCATACGCACGCGCACCCCCATCACCACGCCGGCCAGCAATTTAGGCTGCTCTTGCGGAGCGAGCTCGCTGAGATTACCTTTAATAAACGGTCCCAACTGCGGCTTATAGCTCAAATACGGGTGGCCACTCAGGTAAAAACCAAGTGCCACTTTCTCCTCGACCAATGCTTGTTCCGGGCTCCACGGCGCAATACCAGGCAAGGCATGGGTGGTTTCAACCACGCCGCCAAACAGGCAGTCCTGCCCGGCGTGCGCGGCACTCTGCTCGGCGACACTAATTGCCATATCCAGCCCGGCCAGCAAGGCCGCGCGGTTTTGCTCGAGCTTATCAAACGCCCCGGCACGGATCAGTGATTCAATCACGCGGCGGTTCACCTTGCGCAGGTCCAGCCGCTGGCAAAAATCAAAGATATCCTTAAACGGCCCTTGCGCCTGGCGCGACGCCATGATCAGCTCAATCGCGGCCAGCCCCGTGCCTTTAATCGCCCCCAGCCCATATAGCACCTGCTGCGCACTTAGCGGCTTAAACTGGTAGATACTGGCATTCACATCCGGCGGCAATACCTCGACATGATTGGCGCCGCAATCATCGAAAAACGTATGCACGTTATCGGTGTTGTTCATGTCGGCGGACATGGTTGCCGCCAGGAACGCCGCTGGATAATGCGCCTTCAGGTAAGCCGTGTGATAGGCCACCAGGGCATACGCTGCCGCGTGTGACTTGTTAAAGCCATAACCCGCAAACTTCTCCAGCAAGTCAAACAAATCGTTAGACTGCTGCAACGTTAAGCCATTTTTCTGCGCGCCTTCGTTGAAAATTTCGCGCTGCTGCACCATTTCCTCAGGCTTCTTCTTACCCATCGCACGCCGCAACAAGTCAGCGCCGCCCAGGCTATATCCGGCTACCACCTGCGCGATCTGCATCACCTGCTCCTGATACACGGCAATCCCGTAGGTTTCTTTCAGGATAGACTCGGTGGAGGCATGCGGATATTCCACGCGCTGCGTACCGTGCTTACGACGGCAGAAGTCAGGAATCAGGTCCATCGGGCCCGGGCGATACAAGGCCACCAGGGCAATAATATCTTCAAACAAGTCCGGCTTGGCCTGCTTGAGCATGTCCTTCATGCCGCGCGATTCTAGCTGGAACACTGCCGTGGTATTAGCTGTTTTCAGCAGGTGGTAACTACGTTTATCATCCAGCGGAATGGTTTCAAAACTCAGCGGCGGCAATTCTTCCTGCGCGCGCTGGGCATTGGCATTTTCCAGCGCCATATTGAGGATAGTCAGTGTACGCAGGCCCAAGAAGTCGAACTTGACCAAGCCAACGGCTTCCACGTCGTCTTTATCGTACTGGCTGACCAGGCTTTCACCATTAGGCTGGCAATACACTGGCGAAAAGTCAGAAATCTTGCCTGGGGCAATCAATACACCACCAGCGTGCATACCAATGTTACGTACCAAGCCTTCCAGACGTAGCGCTAAAGAAAGTAATTCTGCGACCTCTTCTTCTTTTTCACGGCGCTCCTGGAGTTGCGGCTCTTTTTCCAGCGCGCCTTCCAAGGTGATGCCTAACTCCATGGGGATGAGCTTGGCAATGCCATCCACGAAGTTAAACGGTAAATCCAGCACACGGCCTACGTCACGGATCACCGCCTTCGCGGCCATGGTACCGAAGGTGGCGATCTGTGACACCGATGCCAAGCCATATTTATGCTTGACGTAATCGATGACGCGATCTCTCCCATCCATACAGAAGTCAATATCGAAGTCGGGCATGGAAACCCGCTCAGGGTTGAGAAACCGCTCAAACAGCAAGTTATATTTGAGCGGATCCAGGTCGGTAATTCCAAGGCTGTAAGCCACCAGCGAGCCCGCACCAGACCCCCGGCCCGGGCCGACCGGCACGCCGTTATTTTTGGCCCAGTTAATAAAGTCCGCCACGATCAGAAAGTAGCCCGGGAACCCCATTTGCACAATGATGTTGCACTCGAACTGCAAACGATCTTCATATTCCTGACGTTTGGCTTCGCGCTGTTGCTCGTCTGGATATAAATAGGCCAGGCGTTGTTCCAAGCCAAGTTTGGACTGGTCAACAAGGTATTGGTCCAGGCTTTCACCGTTTGGCGTTGGGAAGTCGGGCAGGTAGTTCTTGCCTAAGGTCAGCGTCAGGTTGCAGCGTTTAGCGATCTCTACCGAGTTCTGTAAGGCCAGCGGCATATCGGCAAATAGGGCCTGCATCTCCGCCTGAGTTTTCACATATTGTGTGGCGACAAACTTGCGGGGACGGCGGTTATCCGCCAGCACATAGCCTTCTGCAATGCAGGTGCGGGCCTCATGCGCCATAAAGTCGTCTGGCGTCTGGAACTGCACCGGATGCGTAGCGACCACGGGTAAATCAAGCTGCTGCGCGACTAATACGGTTTGCTGTATCAGCTGTTCCTGCGCATAAGCTTCTGGCGTTCCAGCTTCATGCACACGTTGCACTTCGAGATAATAGCGGCCAGCAAATACCTGCGCCCATTGCTGCGCATATTGCAAGGCGAGCGCCTGATTGCCAGCCTGCAAAGCCTGGCCAACATCACCTGCTGCGAAACCTGAAAGCACTAACAGTCCGGCACTCTTTTCCAGCAGCCACTCGGCTTTTATCTCTGCCCGTTCACGGTACTGGTTTTCGAGATAAGCACTGGATAACAACTCACACAGGTGACGATAGCCTTGCTGGTTCTGCACCAGTAACAGCAAGCGATGCGGTTGATCACGCTGTACCGTATTTTCGATCCAGACATCGCAACCCAGCAGCGGTTTCAGGCCCTTACCACGGGCAGCCTTATAGAATTTGACCGCCCCAAACAGATTGGCAAGGTCGGTGAGCGCAATGGCAGGCATTGCATCGTTTTTAGCGGCTTTGACATAGTCGTCAATACGCACTGTGCCGTCCACAATGGAATACTCACTGTGACAGCGCAGATGAATAAATGCTGGTTGAATGGTGGGAATTTCAGACGCTTCCATGGCTTTATTTTAACCGCCAACCTGCTTTTTTGTACCTATAACGCGTGCAAATAATCTGGTTGACAGCGTTAAAAACCCGGATCCATCCACGCCAGCCATACCGGTTAACATATGATAAAAAACTTAACCTATCGGCGTTATGCTCTATGATGTCTGACGTTTTAGTGAATAGATAACAGATATGCCGAATGCCACTGCTTTAATGGACGACCCGATACTGGTTGAAGACGATTTACCGAGTCTGGGGCAAACACTCCCCTTCTTTCAACTGGTTAACCATGACCTGGAAGACGTGTCATTGGAGGCGTTTAGCGGTCAGCGTAAAATCCTGCATTTTTTTCCTGGCATAGACACATCGACCAGCGCCAACAGCGTCCGTACGCTGGACAGCCTGGTGGCAAACTTACCCAACACGGTCATGCTGCATATCTCCCCTGACCTGCCTTTCACCATGACGCGTTTCTGCGCCGCAGAAAACCTGTCTACCGCCATTCACCTCTCAACCATGCGTGGCCGCGACATGCTTAAAAACTATGGCGTACTGATGATGACCAGCAAACTGGCAGGGTTGCCAGCGCGCGCACTCATTGTTGCTGATGAACAAGACCGCGTGCTACATGTGGAACTGGTCAAAGAGTTAACCAGCGAGCCTGACTACGCTGCCGCCCTGGCTGTCCTGCAAAAGTGATTCCCTTACTTTTTATGTGGTTGATTGACATCGACTGACAAGTTAAAGTGCTCGTTTAACACTCATTCATCAATGTTTTGGAGACAATTATGGCAAGCGTAACGCTTAAAGGTAACCCGGTCGCCGTTGGCGGTAAATTTTTGGCTGCAGGCGATGCTGCCCCGGCTTTTCAACTGGCAGATGCCAAGCGCAACCTGGTTGGTCTGGATGCTTATGCTGGCAAGCGTAAAGTCCTCAACATTTTCCCTAGCATTGACACACCGACTTGCGCGACTTCTGTACGCACATTCAACAAAGAAGCCAGCAGCGTAAACAACACTGTTGTATTGTGTGTGTCTGCGGACCTGCCGTTTGCACAAAGCCGTTTCTGCGGCGCAGAAGGCTTGGAAAACGTCGTCACCCTATCTACTTTCCGTGATACTGCCAAGTTTGCTACTGACTACGGTGTATTCATCACTGACAGCAGCCTGGCTGGCTTAACAGCACGTGCAGTGGTTGTTCTGGATGAAAACAACAAAGTATTGCATAGCGAACTGGTAGGCGAAATTGCTGATGAGCCGAACTACGCTGCTGCGCTGGCCGTATTGAAATAAGCGATTAGCACGCAATAAAAAAGCCAGCATCTGCTGGCTTTTTTATTTAGCTGAGATAGTTCTTAAACGCGCTTGAACAACAGGCTGCCGTTAGTACCACCAAAGCCGAAGTTGTTTTTCAGGGCATATTCAATCTGCAAATCACGTGCGGTATTGGCACAATAATCCAGATCGCATTCAGGATCCTGATTAAACAAGTTAATCGTCGGCGGTGAAATCTGGTTGTAGATAGATAACACCGTGAATACAGACTCCAAACCACCGGCGCCGCCCAATAAGTGACCCGTCATAGACTTGGTGGAGTTCACCACCAGTTTATAAGCATGATCACCAAACGTCGCTTTAATCGCGTTGGTTTCGTTGGTGTCACCCAACGGGGTTGACGTGCCGTGCGCGTTCATAAACTGCACCTGGTCAGGATTAACGCCTGCATTTTTCAAAGCGTTTACCATCGAGCGACGTGGACCATCCATATTTGGCGCGGTCATGTGATAGGCATCGGCGCTTAAACCGTAGCCAGCCACTTCAGCGTAGATTTTCGCACCACGTGCTTTGGCGTGCTCATATTCTTCGAGCACCATCACGCCTGCGCCTTCGCCGATGACAAAGCCATCACGGTCTTTATCCCAGGGACGGCTGGCTGTTGCCGGGTCGTCATTGCGGTTAGACAAGGCTCTCGCAGAGGCAAAGCCCCCCACACTGAGTTCGGTGATTGCAGCTTCAGCACCACCAGCCACCATGACATCAGCATCGCCGTATTCAATCATACGCGCCGCTTCGCCAATGCTGTGTGTGCCTGTGGTACAGGCCGTGACCACGGCGATATTCGGGCCTTTTAAGCCCAGCATGATCGACAGGTTGCCTGAAATCATATTGATAATGGTGCCAGGAATAAAGAATGGCGAGATCTTGCGCGGGCCACCTTCATCATAACTGTCGTTTGTGGACTCGATCAGGCCCAAACCACCAATACCGGAACCGATGGTGACGCCGATGCGCTCAGCATTAGCATCAGTCACTTCCAGGCCGGAGTCGCGGAAAGCTTCCAGACCAGCTGCGAGGCCATACTGGATAAAGGTATCCATACGGCGGGCATCTTTGGCTGGAATAAAATCTTCAGCGTTAAAGCCTTTGACCTCGCCTGCAATTTGCGAAGCGAATGGTGTGGGATCAAATTTGGTGATGCGGGTAATGCCTGATTGACCAGCAACCAGATTGTCCCAAGCGGTTTGGGTACCAATCCCTACTGGAGACACCACGCCCAAGCCAGTTACTACTACTCTGCGTTTCGTCATAATAGAAAATCAGCCCTCTTGCGAGGGCTGATTGAAGAATGAAGTCAATGAATTACTTGAGGTTTGCGTTGACGTAGTCAATCGCTTGCTGCACTGTTGTGATTTTTTCTGCTTCGTCGTCAGGAATTTCGCAATCGAATTCTTCTTCCAAAGCCATCACCAATTCTACGGTGTCCAGAGAATCTGCACCCAGATCATCTACGAAAGATGATGTGTTTTTAACGTCAGCTTCGTTTGCACCTAATTGTTCACAAACGATTTTCTTTACGCGTTGTTCGATGTCGGACATCTAAAATACCCCTTTGTTGATAAGTGTCGTGTTCAGTAAACCGGTATTCTAGCAAAACTTGCCCAGAATACCAAAGAAACTATGTATTAAGCGCAGTACATGCCGCCATTGACATGAATGGTTTCGCCAGTAATGTAAGCCGCTGCTGGCGATGCCAGGAAGGCAACCGTGGCCGCAATTTCGTCAACCTGACCTAAACGGCCGACCGCAATACGCTCCAGCATTTTGGCTTTAATCTCTTCTGGCAGTTCGGCAGTCATGTCTGTTTCGATAAAGCCAGGCGCCACACAGTTAACCGTAATACCACGGCTACCAACCTCTTGCGCCATGGACTTGGTAAAACCGGTCATGCCCGCTTTAGCCGCCGCATAATTGGTCTGGCCTGCGTTGCCCATATGGCCAACCACGCTGGAAATATTGATAATGCGGCCTTGACGCGCCTTCATCATTGGGCGCAGCACCGCCTGGCTCATGCGGAAAACCGACTTGAGATTGGTATTTAATACTGCATCCCAATCTTCATCCTTCATGCGCATTAACAAGGTATCTTTAGTAATGCCTGCATTGTTCACCAGAATGGAAACTTCACCGTACTGTTCAGAAATCTGCTTTAAAACCGCTTCGATTTGCTCTGGTTGGGTCACATCCAGCGCCAGGCCCACGCCATTCACACCAGCAGCTTTCAGGTGCGCGGTAATCGCCTCCGCACCACTGGCCGAGGTCGCCGTACCAATGACTGTTGCGCCCTGCTTACCCAAGGTCTGCGCAATCGCTGCGCCAATGCCACGGCTTGCGCCAGTCACCAATGCTACTTGTTGATTCAACATATCCACTCCTTATTGCGCAACAAATGCTTGCACAGATTCATCATTGACCAGCGCGACACACGTCATGTCAGCCACAATACGCTTGGCCAAGCCAGCCAGCACTTTGCCCGGGCCGCATTCAGCAGCACTCAACACCTCTTGCGAGGCCAATTGTTGCACGGTCTCTACCCAGCGGACCGGACTATGTAATTGGCGCACCAGCGCGTCTTTGATTTGGGCAGCATCGCTATACGCAGCCACGTCGGCATTGTGCAGTACCGGCACCACCGGCGCTTGCACAGCCACGTTTTGCAGATACTCACACAGCTTGTCCGCTGCAGGCTTCATCAAGTCGCAGTGCGACGGCACGCTCACAGGCAACGGCAAGGCACGTTTGGCACCTTTCGCTTTGGCCAACTCCATGCCACGCTCTACGGCAGCCTTGTCACCGGCAATCACCACCTGGCCTGGCGAGTTAAAGTTCACTGCCTGCACTACCTGACCTTGCGCGGCTTCGGTACACACGGCACGCACCGTGTCATCATCCAGGCCCAAAATAGCCGCCATGGCGCCCTGACCTTCTGGCACGGCTTGCTGCATGACCTGCGCACGAAACTTGACCAGTGGCAACGCATCCGCGAATGAAATAGCACCAGCCGCGACCAGCGCGGTATATTCGCCCAGACTGTGACCAGCCATGGCGGTTGGCAACTTGCCGCCCAACGCCTGGTAGACGCGCCAAGTGGCGACACCAGCTGTCAACATGATAGGCTGTGTATTTTCGGTCAGATTAATTTCGTCATTGGCTTCTGTCGCCATTTTCCAGAAATCGACGCCCAATACCGCAGAAGCCTCATCAAAAGTTTGTTTAACGATGGCATGGGCTTCTAAGCCTTGCATCATGCCAACAGACTGAGAGCCCTGGCCTGGAAAGAAGAAAGCAAATTTAGACATAATTTTTTCGCGTAAAGACTAAAACAAAATGCAGGCCATGATATGCATGGCCTGCAGGTAAATAATATGGCTGATTAATATTTAACCAGCGCAGAACCCCAGGTAAACCCGCCACCAAAGGCTTCCATCAGCAAAATCTGCCCGCGCTGGATACGGCCATCACGCACCGCCGTGTCTAGCGCCAACGGGATAGACGCAGCAGAAGTATTACCGTGCCTATCCACTGTGATGACGACTTTCTCCATCGGCAAATCCAGTTTCTTGGCGGTGGCTTGCAAAATGCGGATATTGGCCTGATGCGGCACCAGCCAGTCAATATCAGATTTCTGCATATTGTTCGCTTCCAGCGTCTCATCGACAATCTGGTCCAGCGTATTCACCGCCATTTTAAACACGGCATTACCCTCCATCACCACAGTGTCAGGGCCTTCGTCATTGCGAGGCACATGCAAATAGGTTTCGTAATTGCCATCGGCATGAATATGGGTGGAAAGTACGCCAGGCTGCTCGCTGGCTTGCAAGATCACCGCCCCGGCGCCATCACCCCATAAAATACAGTTGCTGCGGTCAGTGTAGTCGGTGATACGGGTAAAGGTATCTGCGCCAATGACCAGCACATTGCGGTATTGACCAGATTTGATAAATTGATGGGCAGTGGTCAGTGCATAGACAAAACCGCTACAAACCGCTTGCACATCAAAGGCAGGACAGCCGCTGATGCCTAGCTTGCGCTGCACCATGGTAGCAACACTGGGGAAAATCTTGTCCGGCGTGGTGGTTGCCACAATGATCAGGTCAATGTCCTGCGCCTGAATGCCTGCGGCTTCAATGGCATTACGTGCGGCATGCGTGGCCAGGTCACTGGTGCGCTCATCGGTGACCCGGTGACGCTGCTTGATACCCGTTCTGGCAAAGATCCACTCATCGGTGGTATCAACCATCTTTTCCAGGTCGGCGTTGGTTAAAATATTGGCTGGCAGATAGCTGCCAGTGCCTGCGATGCGTGCGTTAATCATCCGTACGATTATGCCTTAATTGGGTCAAATTACCTAGCTGAATGCAGTTCAAGACTGCTCGGAAGTCGTCAGGTGTTCGATTTCAAGCTGCGCCTGAATACGCTTTAAAATACCGCTCTGCGCTTCTTCCATGGCCACGTGAATCGCATGGTAAAAGCCGACACTGTCCGCCCCGCCATGACTTTTTACGACAATACCGCGCAAGCCCAAAAAGCTGGCACCATTGTAACGACGCGGATCCAACCGTCTTTTAAATGCCTTCAATACAGGGAAAGCCCCCAGTGCCATCAACTTGGTCAACCAGTTACGCTTGAATTCCTGCGTCAGGAACTTGCCCATCATGTGCGCCAGGCCCTCAGTGGTTTTCAATGCCACATTACCGACGAAACCATCACAGACCACCACATCCGTCGTGCCCTTGAAAATGTCATCGCCTTCCACGTTGCCGTAAAAATTCAAATGACTGCCACGCAGCAATTCGGCCGCCTGCTTGGCCACTTCATTACCCTTGATATCTTCAGAACCAATATTGAGCAAGCCAACGGTAGGATTAGGTTTATTGCTGATACAGCTCACCACCATCGCCCCCATAATGGCAAACTGATATAGGTGCTCTGGGGTACAGTCAGCATTGGCGCCGAGGTCGAGCATAAACGTGCTGCCCTTCTCAGAAGGCAAGGTAGACGCAATGGCCGGCCTGTCAATACCAGGCAAGGTTTTAAGCACAAAACGAGCAGTCGCCATCAAGGCACCCGTGTTACCAGCGCTCACGCAAGCTTGCGCCTCGCCGGTTTTCACCATATTGATTGCCACGCGCATGGAAGAATCTTTTTTATTCTTCATCGCGCTTTGCGGTGATTCATCCATGAGCACCACTTCACTGGCGTGATGCACGCGCAAACGCGGGCCAGGTGACACATGCAAAGCTTTTAATTCAGCCTCTACAGCATCTTGCAGGCCCACCAGAATGATATTGAGATTAGGATTTTCGTTCAAAATACGCACTGCCGCAGGCACAGTCACATGTGGACCGTGATCTCCTCCCATGGCATCAATGGCAATCACTACTTCCTGTGAATGCGCGTGTTGACCAGTTGTCATGTTATTTCCCAAATTTACTTTTTGACACTGCATTACTATCAAATAGCTCAGCTTGCACCAGAAAAGTAGAGGCTTACGCCAGATACACAAACGCCGCGCATTTTACTGCGCGGCGTGTTTTAAAGCTTGACGCTTTAATGCAGCGATTATTCGCCTTTAGCTGGCATCACTTTACGGCCACGGTAGAAACCGTTTGGGCTCACGTGATGACGCAGATGTACTTCGCCAGTCGTTGGCTCAATCGCCAATGGTGGGTTTGTCAAAAAGTCGTGGGAACGGTGCATGCCACGCTTGGACGGTGTCTTTTTGTTTTGCTGAACTGCCATTTATATACTCCAAAATCAAACCGCCACACCTCAGAGATTGAAGTTAAAGGGCAGTTATAAATAAACTTAAAATGCTACCTAATCCGCAATTATAAAATATTCCAGAGACAACTGCAAATAAATCCTGCAAATATCGCTTTTCATTTGCTTTTTTACACTTTTAGGTGTGGTCGATAGAACTATCAACAATCATTTATCCAGCTTTAACTGCTTGAGCGCCGCAAACGGATTGGGTTTTTCACCGGCAGATTGCTGCAAACTGACGCACGCTTCCTCATGCATCACCGCAATTGGCAAGGCCATCAACAACTCATCCTCAACCAATGACTCAACAGTCGTTTCGTCACCCTCTTCCAACCAATCCACCTGCTCATCTTCAAGCAGAGCCTCAGGCGGCTCATCACACAAGGCAAACTCAAATTGCAAATCCAGCACTTGCGGCAACGGCGCAAAACAACGCTGACACACTAACGGCAACTCGGCTTGCACCTCTAAAAACAACATAGGCAAAGCAGTCTCACCAAAAAAACGTGGCGGTAAACCTTGCAATTGATAACGCACCCGCAACGCACTCAATGCAGCCGCATCATTCACACCCAATGCCTGCAAAGCTTCTTGCAAGCGCGGCAAGGCTGACAACACCAGCTCACCTTCACTGCTTTTTTGCTGCCGGGCCAGCTCCTGAAATCGCGTCATAACCGAACAAAACTCTCAATATCAATAAGCATGACACTATAGCAAACTCGGCTAATTTTGACGACCAGACACATGCCAGGCAGCCACCAAAATGACGTTCCACTTTTTAAGACCTCGGTTTGTTGTTATAATGACGTCGCATCACGCGGCGCTCTTTTCATGGGCGCGCTCATGGTGCCGGTTTGCATAATCGGCCATCCGCTCAGGCGGCCTCGTTCATGCAAAACCACAACCAAACCAACTCAAAGCGCTTTAAATACAAGCAGTTGCTAACTAAATAAACGATTGAGTTACTAAAAGACTCTGTCCTTTTTTCTTGCTTTAAGGGTAATGTGTGTTTAAGAAAATTTTAGTCGCGAATCGCGGTGAAATTGCGGTACGTATTGTGCGCGCCTGTTCAGAAATGGGCATTAAATCGGTTGCGATTTACGCGGATGCCGATCGTCATGCCTTGCACGTCAAAAAAGCGGACGAGGCCTATAACATTGGTTCCGATCCAGTGGCAGGCTACTTGAACGCACACAACATCGTCAATATTGCCGTGGCTGCGGGCTGTGATGCCTTGCACCCTGGCTATGGCTTCCTGTCTGAAAATCCAGAGTTGGCTGAAGTCTGCGCACGCCGCGGCATCAAGTTTATCGGCCCAGAAGCCGACGTGATTCGCCAGATGGGTGACAAGATTCAGGCACGTAACGCCATGATCAATGCCGGCATTCCTTGCGTGCCAGGTAGCGATGGCAACCTGGAATCTCTAGATGCCGCTGTGCAACTGGCTAATAAGATTGGCTATCCGGTGATGTTAAAAGCCACCAATGGTGGTGGTGGCCGCGGCATTCGTCGTTGCGACAGCGAAAAAGAATTATTAAGTAACTATGACCGCGTCATTTCAGAGGCCAGCAAAGCCTTTGGTAAACCTGAAGTCTTTCTGGAAAAATGCGTTGTCCATCCCCGCCATATTGAAGTACAGATTTTGGCCGATGCACATGGCAATGTCATCCACTTGTTTGAGCGTGACTGTTCTATCCAGCGCCGTAACCAGAAGCTGATCGAGATTGCACCATCACCGCAACTGTCACAAGCACAACGTGACTATATTGGTGGCCTGGGTGTGAAAGCCGCTAAAGCAGTCGGCTATGAAAATGCTGGTACGGTCGAGTTCCTGCTCGACTCTGACAATAATTTTTATTTCATGGAAATGAACACCCGCTTGCAGGTAGAACATACCGTGACCGAAACCATTACCGGCGTGGATATCGTACAACAACAGATTCGTGTCGCTGCCGGATTGCCGCTGCAGTACAAGCAAAGCGAAATTGCTTTCCGTGGTTTTGCCATGGAATACCGTATCAACGCTGAAGACCCGCAAAAAGATTTTCTGCCCAGCTTTGGTAAAATTACGCGCTACTACGCCCCAGGCGGCCCTGGCGTGCGTATGGATGCGGCTATTTACAGCGGCTATGTGATTCCGCCCTACTACGACTCCATGTGTGCCAAGCTGACCGTTTGGGCATTGGACTGGGAAGGTGTGATTGAGCGTGGTCGCCGCGCACTGAATGACATGGTGGTTTATGGCGTCAAAACAACGATTCCTTACTACCAGCAAATCATGCTGCACCCGGATTTCCGGGCTGCCGATTTCAACACTAGTTTTGTGGAGCAACATCCGGAGCTGACAGAATATGATGTTGGATTACCAAAAGAGTTGATGGCCGCAGCGATCGCTGCCGCGATTGCTGCCCACGAAGGCATTTGATTAACCGTATCGCAGATATTAAATTAATTAGATCGACAAGATTATGAGCAAAATACATGTCACCGAACTCGTTTTAAGAGATGGACACCAATCCCTGATCGCAACGCGCATGCGTACCGAAGATATGCTGCCGATTGCCAGCAAACTGGATGAGATTGGTTTCTGGTCCCTCGAAGCCTGGGGCGGTGCCACCTTTGACGCCTGCGTGCGCTTTTTGAAAGAAGACCCATGGGAGCGCCTGCGCAGCCTGCGTAAAGCATTGCCAAACACGCCGATCAACATGCTGTTGCGTGGCCAGAACTTGCTGGGCTATCGTCATTACTCTGACGATGTTGTGCATGCTTTCGTCAAACAGGCCGCTGACACCGGTGTCGATGTATTCCGTATTTTTGATGCGATGAATGACATCCGCAACCTGAAAACAGCGATCGAAGCCGTTAAGAACGTTAAAAAACATGCGATTGGCACCCTGTCCTTCACCACCAGCCCGGTGCATGACATCAATTACTTCGTCAATATGGCTAAAGAGCTCGAAGGCCTGGGTTGCGACAGTATTGGCGTTAAGGACATGGCAGGTTTGCTGACGCCAACCTTGGCTGGCGACCTGGTGAAAGCACTGAAAGCCGCCGTCAGCGTACCAGTTCATATGCATAGCCACGCCACCTCTGGTTTGGCCAGCATGGTGATGCTGAAGAGCGTTGAAAACGGTGTGGATATTATTGATACCTGTAACTCATCCTTCTCTGAAGGTGCAAGCCATCCGACCACTGAGAGCCTGGTGGCTGCTCTGAAAGGCACGGAGTACGACACCGGCCTCGATTTGGGCAAACTGCAGGAAATCACCGCTTACTTTAAAGAAGTACGCAAGAAATACTGGCAGTTCGAAAGCGAATTCACTGGCGTAGATACCCGCGTCCTGGTTAACCAGGTGCCGGGCGGCATGATTTCCAATCTGTCTAACCAGTTAAAAGAACAAGGCGCACTCAACCGTATGGATGAAGTGCTGGCTGAAATTCCTCGTGTACGCCAGGATTTGGGCTACCCTCCGTTGGTCACACCGACCTCACAAATCGTCGGTACCCAAGCTGTATTGAACGTATTGACCGGTGGCCGTTACAAGTCCATCACCAACGAGGTAAAAAACTACCTGTTGGGCCAATATGGTAAAGCACCTGCTGCTGTGAATGCTGACGTGCGCAAACAGGCTGTAGGTGACGCAGAAGTGATCACCTGCCGCCCGGCAGACTTGCTACAACCAGAAATGGTCAGACTGCAATCTGAAGCCGAGCGTTTTGCCAATAACGAACAAGACGTACTGACTTACGCCATGTTCCCGGATATTGGCCAGACCTTCTTGCAGGAACGCAATGCGGGCTCACTGCAACCAGAACCATTGTTAAGCAAAGAAGCCGTGACCCAGCAAACGGCAGCGGCACGCTACGCGCCTAACGAATTTAACATCACGCTGCACGGTGAAACCTACCATATCAAATTGACAGGTAGTGGCCACGCCGGTGAAGAGCGCAAGCCTTACTACGTCAAGGTTGATGGCATCTCCGAAGAAGTGTTTGTAGAAACGCTGAGCGAGATGGAAGTCAGCGGCGGTGGTTCTAACGGCGGCAAGAAAAAAGCAGTATCCGTGGCTGCCAGTGGCCGTCCACGCCCCAGCCACCCAGGCTGCGTCACTACCGCTATGCCAGGTACTATTGTCACAGTGAAAGTCAATGTCGGTGACAAAGTCAATGCTGGTGATGGCGTATTGGTGATCGAAGCCATGAAAATGGAAAATGAAATCCAGGCCAGCAAAACCGGCACGGTGGTAGCGATTCACGTTACCAAAGGTGACAGCGTCACCCCGGACGAAACACTGATTGAAATTCAACCTGAATAATCCGGACAGACAGAAATCCCTGAAGCAATTCAGGGATTTTTGCTTTTAGCCCAGTGTGATCATGACCAAACCGCTCATTCTTGCCTCTTCCTCTCGTTACCGCCGCGAAGTACTGCAAAAGCTACATTTGCCATTTTCGTGTATTTCACCTGAGATAGATGAAACCCCACTCGATGGTGAGAGCCCTGAGCACACCTCGTTGCGCCTGGCCGAGGGCAAGGCTCGCAAGGTGGCCGAGAGCCAGCCTGATGCCTTGATTATCGGCTGCGACCAGGTGGCCACTGTCGATGGTTTGCAAATAGGCAAACCTGGCAACCACGAAAATGCCGTCAAACAGCTCACCATGCTCAGCGACAAAGAAGTCATTTTTCATAGCGCCCTGTGCTTGTACGATAGTCACAGCCAGCACATGCAAGCGACTATCGTGCCCTACTTTGTGAAATTCAAAGCATTAACGCCCCTGCAAATTGAAACCTACTTGCGTCTGGAGCAACCCTACGATTGCGCAGGCAGCGCCAAATCTGAGGGCATGGGCATCGCGCTGCTAGACTATATGCGCGGCGACGATCCCAATGCCCTGATTGGTCTGCCGGTCATTGCACTGGTCAATATGCTGCAACAAGCCGGAGTAGATGTATTATCTGCATCACGTACTTAACGCAAAATAAAGCCGTGTGTTAACTTTTTGAACGGCTGTTGCGTTATGTGAGTCTCAAGCGTACGCGCTTAATAACAACGAGAGGATCACCATGCGACTCAGCTCCCTACTGCTGTTTTCTTTAGGCAGTGTTTCCCTGTGCAGTACAACTATCGCTCAAGCAGAATCTAACACCGTCAGCCCGCAATCCGACCAGACCAGTGTCGCAGTCACCATCTACAATGAAGACCTGGCTCTTGTCAAAGACAGCCGCAAACTTAACCTAAGCAATGGTTTGTCTGCACTGTCATTCCGCGACGTGAGTGCACAGATCAAACCCGAAACCGCTTTGCTACGTAGCTTGCAACCAAACGCCAGCCTGCAAGTGCTGGAGCAGAACTTCGACTTCGATTTGCTCACGCCGCAAAAATTGCTGGAGAAATATGTCGGCCAGCAAGTCACCATCATCCGCACTAATCCCACTACCGGCGCTGAGACTGAAGAAGCTGCGACCGTGCTGTCAGCCCAGGATGGTGTGGTGCTCAAGATTGGCAACCGCATTGAAACCGGTATTCCTGGCCGCATCGCGTATCCCAGTGTACCCGGCAAACTCAAAGACCGGCCTACCCTGACCACACAAGTGCAATACAAAGGGGGCGAGCAATCCAGCCTCGAGTTGAGCTACCTCACCGGCGGCCTGCAATGGAAGGCCGACTACGTGGCCGAACTCAGCAGCAAAGAAGATGCGATTGATCTCTCCGGCTGGGTCACGCTAACCAATACCAGCGGCACCGCTTATCCTAACGCCAAAGTACAACTGGTAGCTGGGGATGTGAACCGCGTACGCGAAGCCATCCGCCCTAAAACCATGATGATGCGCTCTGAAGCCATGGTCGCGGACGCCGCCATGCCATCAGAACAAGGCCTGCTTGAATACCATTTGTACACCCTGCCACGTGCGACCACCATTGCCGAGAACCAGACCAAGCAAGTGGCCCTGCTCTCCGCGCAACATATCCCGGCACGTAAAGAGCTGGTATTAACAGGCGCCGATTACTACTACCAGGGCCAGTACCGTGACATGGAGAAAAAGCAAAAGGTACAAGTGTTTGTCGAGTTTGAAAACAAGGAAAGCAGCAAACTAGGCCTGCCTTTACCCAAAGGCACCATGCGCGTGTATAAAAAGGATAACGATGGCACCGCCCAATTTGTTGGTGAAGACCAGATCGACCATACCCCGAAAAATGATACTGTGCGCCTTAAACTCGGCAATGCATTTGATGTCACCGCCGACCGCGTGCAAACTGACTTTAAAAACCTGAGCAAACCAAATCAGTCGCAAGTCTATGAAAGCGCCTATGCCATCACCCTGCATAACGCCAAAAAAGAAGCGGTGACAGTGACGGTACAAGAGCCACTCAATGGCGACTGGAAAATCCTCAATGAATCACAGCCACATAAAAAAACCAGCGCGCACCAAGCCAGCTGGCAAGTCAATGTGCCTGCGGAAGGTGATGTAACGCTTAAATATCGTGTGCAGATGAAGTACTAAGCCACGACATCCAAGCGATCTCAGAAAAAGCATTCTTGCAAAAGAATGCTTTTTTTATGCCCTGCATGGGATAATCCGGCTTTTAAAAACCTATCGATCATATTATGGCTGCCGGCACTTTATACTTTATCCCCGTCCCTCTCGCTGAAGGCACCACTCCGCAACAAGTGCTCCCGCCAGAAGTCGTGCAACGCATGCACAGCCTGCGTCATTTTATTGTTGAGAATGAAAAAACAGCCCGCCAATTCCTGGCTGCAAGTGGTCACCCGCTGCCTATCCGTGAATTAAGCCTGTCCGTGCTCACTAAAGATACGCCGAGCAAAGACCTGGCTAAATTATTGCAACCCATACAGCAAGGCACTGACGTAGGATTAATGAGCGAAGCTGGCTGCCCAGGCATTGCTGACCCTGGCGCCGCACTAGCGGCAGTTGCACATCACAAAGGCATACGTGTAATGCCTTTAATCGGCCCGAGCAGTTTGTTACTGAGCTTGATGGCTAGCGGCCTCAATGGCCAGCGGTTTACGTTTTTAGGCTATTTGCCCAGCGATAAAAACGAGCGTATCAAAACCATCAAAGGCATTGAGTTTGACTCCAGAAAACAACAGGCCACACAGCTGTTTATCGAAACGCCTTACCGCAACCAGCATGTGCTGGAAGACCTGGTTGCCAACCTGCAACCGCTCACGCTGCTATGCGTGGCATGCAATATCACGGCACAAGATGAATTGATTGTGACCAAAACCATCGCCGACTGGAAAAAATCAGCGTTGCCGGATGTACATAAAAAACCTACCGTATTTCTGCTGCTCGCAGCATAAACACACAAAAGCCCCGCACCAGGCGGGGCTTCTCACTGCAAACGCTCGATCAGGCCGTACGGCGGCGAACCATAGCGGCCATCAAGCCAAACCCTGCCAGCAACATGCTGTAAGTGTCAGCCTCAGGCACTGCCGTCGTTGGCGTCATAGTTACCCAGTAAACACCCAAACCATTGTTTTGGTAAGCCTGAAAAAACGGAAAAGTCACTAATACCTTGCCATAGTTACCTGCATCCGTTTTAACCGCAAATACTGAGTTAGCTGTTAGCAAATTCCCTACATCGCCACCGCTAATGCCAGTGGCAGAGTAAGTCAGCGTCTCAAGGTCACTCACGGTCAATGCATTAAAACTCAAACCACCAACCCCCACTTCGCCTACATAAGCGAGTTGAGCCGTTGAATAAGGTCTCAACACACGACTCGTCGCCGTAATTTGCTCCCACCAGACATCTGCACCAGGACCAGTTGTTAATGACCCGGCATCAAAATCGAATAAATAAGTACCCGGAATCACCGTCACGCCCTCTGAAACAGACGCAGCCTGTGCACTGGTGGCAACACCACTCGCCATGGCTAAACCCAGCAACGCAGCTGCCATGCGCTTGTATGAATGTTTAAACAATTTCATCTTCACTCTCCAAATTAACAATAAAAGTCCATTATTATTAACTTATATTAACATTAATTGCAACAGGTTAATTTTAATGATCAGAGAAAAGAAAAACGACATGCTTGATGGCAAACGCCCACGTTATCCGCTGAATAACAACACGGCCAATGCCTGGCCTCTACCCATAAGGACTATTTAACATCACATTAAATCTATGTTAAATTTAGCAACCTTTTTAAAGGCCAATTAAACAAAAACATAGGGAGACTAGAATGAAAAAGTTAATGATGGGGATGGCACTGATTGGTGCGGTGGTGAGTTATGACGCATCAGCTGTCGAAGTAAACTCAGCCATCACAGGCCAGGATATTGAATGGAGTCAATTCGGTATCAGTAGCGTTACCAGCGGCACCGCATTTACCTACACAGGCGGCACTGGTAGCGTATATTCAACTGCAGGCACACTGCAAGCCACACAACAGGGCCCAGGCTGGAATGGCAACATGCCTGCCAATGAGTCTCTGCTGTGGACAGGGTCCAGCGCAGGCCCAGACATCACCCTCAACTTCGATAGCGGTATTTTTGGCGCAGGCGCATATATCCAGTCAAATTATTATGGCAGCTTTACCGCCCTGATCCAGGCTTATGACTTCTCCGGCAACATTCTGGAGTCATACACTGAAGATGGCGTCTCAGACAGCAATACTGGCACAGCTATTTACTTAGGCGTCGCGCGTAACAATGCTGATATTTTCAAAATCAGTTACACACTGACATCAGCCCCTTTCGGCGCGTTGAATGACTTCGCCATTTCCAACGTCAATGTTGCTCAAACTGGCATCAGCACAGTACCAGAAGCAGACACCTATGCATTAATGATGTTTGGCCTGGCCTTGGTCTCCTTGATCAGCCGTCGTAAACAACACTAATCATTCACACCCCGCAAAAGGCCAGACACCTGGCCTTTTGCTTTTGCAGCAGCCTGGTCGCTACTGCCCCCGCATAAACATCTTATCCAGATCATTCAGACTCACCTGGAACCAGGTCGGTCTGCCGTGGTTACACTGCCCGCTGCGCTCAGTCGCTTCCATATCCCGCAGCAAGGCGTTCATTTCTGTTATCGTCAGTTGTCTATTGGCCCGCACGGCTGAGTGACAGGCCATGGTGCCCAGTACCTCATTTTGCCGCTCGACTAATACCCGGCTGGCACCATACTCGTGTAAATCACGTAATACCGCGCGCGCCAACGCCACCGTATCTGCGTCTTGCAGCATGGTCGGCACGGCACGGATGGCGATGGTTGTTGGTGACAAGGTAGCGAGGTCAAAACCGAGTTGTTGCAAAGTATCGCTGCCATTGAGGCTTTGCAGGGTAGCGATTTCAACCTTCTCCGCATAAAAACTGATGGGAATCAGCAGAGGTTGCGTGGCAATCGCCTGTTCGCTCAGGGCGTTTTTCAGGCGTTCATACATAATGCGCTCATGCGCAGCATGCATATCAACAACGACCATGCCCTGTGCATTTTGAGCGAGGATATAAATGCCATGCAATTGGCCCAATGCAAAACCCAACGGGTATTGTTGTGGCACTTCGCTTGTTGCTTGAATTAACTCGGCGTCAGGCATTTCCTGCAAACCGACAGAAGAATGACTTTCTTCCATATTCTCAACCGTTGTCGCAGGCTTTAAATCACCATAGAGCTGGCCGTAAAACTGCTGCGCCAGCGCTGCACCATTGCTCACACTTGGTTGGTAATTGCCACCAAACGCCGGGCGACTTTGCAAAGGCATTTCAACCTGTTCACGTGGCATATTAAAAGCCGGCGCATTGCCAGGTCGGAATGGGTTAAACGGCGCTTGCACGGGCTGGCTAGCCTGAATTTCGGCCGAGGTTTTACCCAAGGCTTTGTGCAGGCTATGGAAAATAAAGCGATGCACGGCTTGCGACTCGCGGAAGCGGACTTCGGTTTTGGCCGGGTGTACGTTGACATCCACCAGTGATGGATCGAGCTCTAAAAACAGCACGAACGCTGGATGCTTGTCACCATGCAGCACGTCCTGATAGGCTTGTTTAATGGCGTGGGCGATCAGTTTGTCGCGTACGAAACGGCCATTCACAAACACATATTGGCTATCGCGGCTGTGACGCTGGTAAGTCGGCGACGCCGTCATGCCCCACAGGCGCAAACCACCGCTCTCTTCTTCCAGCCAGACGCTTTGCGCCGCAAACTCACTGCCTAGCACGTCGGTGATGCGTTGTTGTGGTGTATTGGCCGCCAGGCGCGTAATCGCCTTGCCATTATGCTGCAATAAGAAGCTGACATTGGGCCGTGACAAAGCGACACGGGTAAACGCATCTTCGCAATGGCCAAACTCGGTGTTTTCAGTTTTAAGGAATTTGCGCCGGGCCGGTGTGTTAAAGTACAAATCATGCACTTCGACGATCGTGCCTGCATCCAGTGCGGCGGGACTCACGGCCTGCCCTTGCGTGCCTTCAGCAGCAATTTGCCAGGCATGGCTGGCAAATTGCTGGCGGCTAGTCAACACGGTACGTGAGATTGAGGCGATACTTGCCAGCGCTTCCCCCCTAAAACCCAAACTACCCACTTGCTCCAGGTCTTCCAGGCTTTGAATTTTGCTGGTGGCATGCCGCGTAAGTGCAAGTTCTAGCTCGTCTTTGGCAATACCATGGCCATTGTCGGTCACTTTGAGTAACTTCATGCCGCCTTGCTGTAAGGCCACCTGCACTTGCGTACTGCCTGCGTCAACGCTGTTTTCCAGCAATTCCTTGAGTGCCGAGGCTGGGCGCTCGACCACTTCTCCAGCAGCAATTTGTGAAATGAGTTGGTCGGGTAGGAGTTGGATTTTCATCCTGCCATTTTAAACCGTTTGGTAGAATGACTGCATGTTCGCCAACGAATTTCAGCAATATTTATCCCACTTTACGCTCGCCCGCCAGATGGGTCGCCAGCATCATTTTTACGTGGGCCCGACCAATTCTGGTAAAACCTACCAGGCACTGGAAACCCTGCGCCAGGCTGCGTCTGGCGTTTACCTGGCGCCATTACGCTTACTGGCGATGGAAGTGCGCGACCGCCTGATGCAGGCTGGCATACCGTGTAACCTGGTCACTGGCGAAGAACGCGTGATGGTGCCCGGTGCCAAACATACGGCCTCGACCATTGAAATGTTGCGACCGGATATGGCGGTAGAGGTCGCTGTGATTGATGAAATCCAGATGCTGATGGACCCAGATCGTGGCAGCGCCTGGACCGCCGCACTGGTGGGCGTGCCAGCCAAACAGGTATTTATCTGTGGCGCCAATAGCGTGACAGAAAGCTGCACGCGTGTGCTGGACGCCTTGGGTGAGTCTTATACCCTCACCCACTTGCAACGCATGACACCGCTGCTGATTGAAGACCACAGTATTTGCGGTGCACGCTACCATGCAGCCAAATTACACAAGGCCCTACAACCCGGCGACGCAATTATCGCCTTTAGCCGCAAAGATGTGCTGACTCTCGCAGCACGCATTCGCCAATGGGGCTTAAGCGTTGCCACCATTTACGGCGCGCTATCGCCAGAAGTCCGTCGTGGTGAATCTGCCCGCTTTGCCAGTGGAGAAGCACAAATACTGGTGGCAACAGACGCCATTGGCATGGGCCTCAACCTGCCTATCCGTCGCGTGATCTTTGCCAATATCCATAAATTTGACGGTGTCGCCCCACGCCCGCTTAACGCCACCGAAATGCGCCAGATTGCGGGTCGAGCAGGCCGCCACGGCCTTTATGACACCGGCTATGTAACGGTACTCGAAGATGACGAACAATGGCATTTGCAAGCAATGCTGCAAGTCGACGATACTGTGCCGCCGTTTGCGCTACCCATTGCGCTAGGCGGCGGTGATATTGAAACTTTAAGCCAGCAAATCCCGACCTGGCGGCTGGCTGAGTGTGTGGAGTATTTGCACAACCAATATGCCAGGCAACACGACCAACAGCACTTGCAATGGCAAGTCACCGCATTGCAGTATCAACAGGCATTACTGATAGATGAAATTGCGCCTACACTCAGCATGCGCGATAAATACCGCCTCATGTGCGCACCGCTGGCGATACAAGTGCCGATTGCAAGGGATTATTTTATGCAATGTATCACCGCTGTCGCCACGCAACAACCGCGGTCGTTACCCAATATGCCGGATTGGCTGAATGGACAACAGGCACAATACCTGGAGCAGGCCGAGTTGATTTGCCAGCATTTGAGCTTGTATAGCTGGCTGTCGTATCAGTATCCACAGGTTTTCCCGGATAGAACGTTGATTGATGATGCGAGGAAAAAGCTGAATGCGTATATCAGCAGAGCGTTGCGGGTACAGGCGGGATATGGGAAGACGCAGCGGGAGGCGGAATTAGCGCAGTATCGTTAAAATAAGGTCGCTGCATGTTGTCAGGTTGCTTTTCGCTCTTTCAGCGAGTTACTTTTCTTTGCTTGCACAAAGAACAAGTAACCAAAAGAAATGCACCCCAACTTCCGCTTGTTTCCTGTGCTACTCGGCTTGCCGGGCGTCCATCGAAACTCGCCCTGACAAGCCACACGGAACGTGGCTTGTTGCGGAACTCGGACAGCCGATGGCCGAAGACTCCCGCCAACCCTGCGTTGCTCGGCGCGGCAGATGGGGACCCCGAACATCGTTCGAGCGCCACCGTTCGTGATTTTCACAAACCAATCTGTTTTTTGAACCGTTCAGATTCCGACAATGTGAGTTTGGCGAGATAAGTCCCATTCCATCACGCTGAGTAGCGCAGACAAAACAAGGAATAAGGGAGCGACTGTTTGAGCTCCGCGGCAGCTTGCGTCGTGTGCAAGCTGCTAGGGCGAGTTTCGTGACCGCTTGTTTTGTTGAGCAACGCAAGGGAGCCGTAGGCCGTGATGGCTGGGTGCCCTCTTCTTTGGTTACTTTCTGAGGGGCAAGCATCAGAAAGTGACTCGCCTAGAGGCGAAAAAGCACCGATCAATGTAAGAACTACTTTTTAGCAAACGAAGGATTCGTCGCCACGTACGATTTCACACCCGATAGAATGGCATTCACCAACTTATCCTGGTAACCATCATCATTCAATCTCGACTCTTCATCCGGGTTACTGATAAACGCAGTCTCCACCAGAATAGACGGAATATCTGGTGATTTCAGCACCGCAAACGCAGCCTGTTCCACGTATTTGGAATGCAGGGTATTGATTTTGGCAATACGCCCCAGCACGGCTTTACCCATGCGAATACTGTCGTGAATGGTCGCGGTTTGTGATAAATCGAGCAGAGTACGCGCCAGGTCCATGTCGCGTGTATCCAGCGAGACACCACCGATCAAGTCCACGGCGTTTTCCTTTTTCGCCAGGTAACGCGCGCCAGCACTGGTGGCGCCACGTTCTGAGAGCGCAAACACCGATGAGCCTTTGGCGGTGCTGTTCACAAACGAGTCGGCATGGATGGAAATAAACAGGTCAGCTTTGGCGGCGCGGGCTTTTTTGACGCGATCGCCCAGTGGTACGAAATAGTCGCCATCACGAATCAGGATGGCCTGCATATTGTCTTCGGCGTCTATCTGCTGCTTGAGCTTACGCGCAATCGCCAACGTGATGTTTTTTTCATGGCTGCCATTAGCGCCTCTGGCACCAGGATCTTCGCCACCATGGCCGGCATCAACAGCAATGGTAATCAGTTTTTGGCCAGGCTTGGCTTGTTTTGGTTTATCAGCAGCAACGGGCTTGTCTGCTGGCTTTTCGCTATTCGCCGTAGCGGCTGGCGTTTCACTCGCAGGCTCTTTGGCTGCCGATGGCGGGGTTGCCGGTTCAGCTGCTTTTTCTTCGCTATTGGCTGGCGGGACTTCTTGTAACTGCTTTGAGGGCGTCAACACAGGTGTCGCGACCGCAGGCTCTGCATTACCAGTTGCTGGCGCAATACTAATGGCCAGGCGTTGTTGCGAACTGCCTGCATTCATACCAGTCACCAATGGCTTGATGTCGGACTTGATATCGAATACCAGGCGGGTAGTATGCTCAGTAAATGGTGCAATACGGATTTTGGATAAATAAGGATGCTGCGCATCCAGTTGAAATGGCAAGGCTTTGAGTGTGGGGCTGATCGCCACGGCATCCATATCAATGACCACGCGGAACGGATTATCCAGTGTGAATACGCGGTATTTGACTTGCTGATCTAACAACAATTCCACCTGCACCTGGCTACCATGCTGTTGCAGGTTAGCCAGAATCACTTCAGCGGCGTGCGCCACGCCAATGACAGAACACACGGCTGTGAGCAGCCATAAGGTTAAAATCTTGCGCATTACTGGCATAGTCCTTCCAACGCCAGCGGTTGCTGACTGCTGATATGCAGCACGCGGCCGTGCGGCAATATATCAAATAGAATCTCTATATCGGCTTGTGGCAATACCTGCTCGGCACGCTCAGGCCACTCAACCAGGCAAATACTGTCGGCATTGAAATAATCCCGGAATCCAGCAGCTTCCCACTCCTCGGGATCCTGAAAGCGATACAGGTCAAAATGGTAACATGAAGCAATGGCCAGATTATAGGGTTCGACGATGGTATAAGTCGGACTCTTAACCTTGCCGATATGACCCAGCGCGTGCAAAATGCCGCGCACCAGCGTCGTCTTTCCCGCCCCGAGGTCGCCATGCAGGTAAATCACCTGCCCTGGCTTCAACTGGGTCGCCAACACCCCGGCTGCATGCACAGTCGCTGCTTCGTCTTTTAAAATCTGTGTAGAATACGTTTCTGTCATGTCACATCAATCACATCCTGTCCCCATTCAACTGCCTGATGACCAAGCTGCCGCACAGATGGCAGCGACCATCAAAGGCTGGGCGCGAGAACTGGGGTTTGGCAGTATAGGCATTACCGATACAGACCTTTCAGCCGCTGAGCCAGAATTTTTAAACTGGCTGGACAAACAATACCACGGCGACATGGATTATATGGCAAAACATGGCACCAAGCGAAGCCGCCCGGCAGAATTGGTGCCCGGCACGCTGCGCGTGATCTCGGTCAACCTGAATTATCTGCCTGAAGGAGCTGCCGATGGCTGGCAGATACTGGAAAGCCCGGACAAAGCCTATGTCGCCCGCTATGCCATGGGCCGGGATTACCACAAGGTCATGCGGCAGAAATTGCAGCAACTGTGTACCCGCATCACCGAAACCTATGGTAGTTTTGAATACCGCGTGTTTGCGGACAGCGCGCCTGTGCTGGAGGTCGCCCTGGCGACCAAGGCTGGCGTCGGCTGGCGCGGCAAGCACACTCTGTTACTCAACCGGCAACAGGGTTCATGGTTTTTCCTAGGTGAAATTTATACCAACCTGCCCTTGCCCATAGACCCGCCAACAAGCGCGCACTGTGGCAGTTGCTCAGCCTGCATTGATATCTGCCCTACCCGCGCCATTGTGGCGCCTTATGAGCTGGATGCCAGGCGCTGCATTTCCTACCTGACAATTGAATACCAGGGTAGTATTCCTCTGGAGTTACGCCCATTGATAGGTAACCGTGTCTATGGATGTGATGACTGCCAGCTGATTTGCCCGTGGAACAAGTTTGCCGTCAACAGTCAGGAAACTGATTTTGCCGTGCGCAACGGACTGGATAGTAGTGATTTAGTGGATTGTTTTGCCTGGACAGAGGCTGAGTTTCAAGCGCGCATGGCGGGGAGTGCCATTTACCGCATCGGCTATACCCAATGGCTGCGCAATGTCGCTATCGGGCTGGGCAATGCGACGAGTTCTGCAGCCGTCGTTGCCGCCTTAGAGGCACGGCAAGACGATAGCAATGCCCTTGTCAGGGAACATGTTGCCTGGGCATTGGCACAACACCAGCAAAAAGCGAATTAAACCGCCAATGGCGTCGTCGCCAGTAATGCGGCACCCAGCATGCCCGCAACGTCGCCCGAGCGCGTCGTATGCACCTTGATCTTACCGCGCAACACCGGAATCAAATCGTGCGTCAGCCGTTGCTCAAATGTAGCTGATATCAATGGCCAGGCCGCCACTACACCGCCGCCAATCAGCACATTTTCCACATCTACCACCTTAAGCACGCTGGCCAGCATTTGCGCCAGTTTACTACCCGCATCGGCATATACTGCCTGGGCATGAATATCGCCTTGATCAGCAGCCACCGCTATCGCATGGGCTGTCAATGTGTGGCCTGTGAGGTCGGCATAGGCCTGGCTGATCCCCGTGGCAGAAGCATATTTTTCAACACACCCCTGGTTACCGCAGCCACATAAACGCCCCTCAGGCACGACAATAATATGGCCTGCCTCCAACGCGTAACCATGGTGCCCGGCCCACACCTTGCCATTCACCACCAGCCCAGCACCTACACCGGTGCCCAGACCGATATAAAGCAAACCACCTTCTGGCTGGCCTAATTGGCAATACTCGCCATAAGCGGCTGCATTGGCATCGTTTTCAACGCGGACCTTGATACCCAGCAACTCAGTCAGGTCACGGCCGAGATTGACATCCCGCAACCCCGGCAAATTTGGCGACTGCGCCAGCGTGCCAGTTTGTGGATCAATAAAACCAGGGAAACCGATACCGATGGATTGAATGGCTGGATATTTGTTAAGTAACGGGCGAATGGCGTCTGCCGTTACCTGCAAAATGGTTTGCCAGGCCTGTGCAGGCGAATATTGTTTGCAAATGGCAGAGTAATTGGCCTGAAAACGGGTTTCTTCAACCAGCGTCAGGTCGGAAAACACGCCCAGGCGTAAATTCGTCCCGCCTACATCTAACCCCAATCGATACACAGCACTTGCTTCAGGCATGCACACGGTCACTTTCTTCTACTAATTGTCTGAAAGACTGAAGTTTATCATCGCTTAACTGTGCCCATTGCATGCGCCAGGCCCAATTACCTTCTATGGTGCCGGGTGTGTTCATGCGTGATTGGCTGTCTAGTGCCAGGATATCCTGCATGGGCACAATCGTCAGGCTGGCAACGCTATGAAAAGTGAGTTGCATCAGCGCCATAGGCATGTCTGCCGACGCATGATCGGAATGCTGGTTTAAATAATGTTGCACGTGGTTACGCACATGCTCTGGCGCGGCCTGATACCAGCCTAGCGTGGTGTCGTTATCGTGGGTGCCGGTGTAAGCGACGCTATTTTCTTCAATATTTTCTGGTAAATAAGGATTATCCTCACCGCCGCCAAACGCGAATTGCAGGATTTTCATGCCGGGTAAATCAAATGCATGGCGCAAGGCATCGACTTCATCCGTGATGATGCCCAAATCTTCAGCCACCAGGCTCAGGTGTGGAAATGTCTCGGTAATCGCTTGCAGCAAGGCATGCCCAGGTGCTTCCTGCCAGGTGCCGTTGATGGCAGTGGGTTCCAGCGCAGGAATCTCCCATGCGGCCTGCAAACCGCGGAAATGGTCGATACGCAATACATCAAACAATTGCGCCTGGGTATCAATACGCCCCAACCACCAGGCAAAGCCATCATCCTGCATCACCTGCCAGTCATAGTGCGGATTACCCCAGCGCTGGCCGGTTTCAGAAAAATAATCAGGCGGCACCCCGGCCACGACCGTCATATTAAGCTCGGCATCCAGCTTGAACCACTCGGGATGCGCCCACACATCCACGCTATCGTAAGCAACAAAAATCGGGATATCGCCAAACAGCTTGATGCCGCGCTGGTTGGCATAGGCTTTAAGTTGCGCCCATTGTTGAAAAAACACGTATTGGGTGAATTTAATCAGTGTCAGTTGTTCCTGGTGCGCATCGGTAAAGGCCTGCAAGGCCAGTACATCGTGTAAACGATACGCCTCCGGCCATTGCTGCCAACTTTGCTGATTATGCTGCTCGCGCAAGCTCAAAAACAAGGCAAAGTCTTCCAGCCAGTAATGCTGTGTCTGGCAAAAGCGGGCAAAACCCGACCAGGTAAAGCCACGGCCATCCGCTTTAGATGGCGCGCTCCCAGACTGCACACGTGACATGATTTTGGCCATTAACGACGGCAATGGCAGATCAATTTCGTCTGGTTGGCACCAGCCCTCTTGCAGCAATTGCCTGGGGCTAATCATGCCGGTGTGTCCGGCATGCGCTGAGACACTTTGATAAGGCGACTGGTCTCCGTGTGGCTGGTTCACTGGCAGGGTTTGCCAGATGGCGACGCCCATTTCCACCAGTTTATCGACAAAACGATAGGCATCCGGACCAAGATTGCCTTCAGGTAATGAAGTGATGTGCAGCAACACACCTGCTTGTCTAGCTTGTGTCATGAGATTGGCATTCAGAAAAAATAAAATCGGTCAGGACTGTCCGCGGCGCATAGTGCCTGCATTCTCGGCGTCACCGCCACCCATGCTAATGGGCTGAGACAAATGCGCTGGCGGCGTCAGGCCCAGCAACTGATAGAGATTGCTTAAGTTGCGGCGGTATAGCTGGTCAAAACTTTGTACGCTCTGCGCGTTGTTATAGTCGCCAAACCACCAGAACCAGTCAGAGCCTTCACACAAGGCCAATTGCTGCTGGCATTTCTCTTTGGCAGTGGCAGACAACTCATGCACATGCTGGTCATATTGCCGTTTAGCTTCGCACAACAAATCCCAGGCGCGGTTTTTCGCCGCTTCACCTATCCAAGTACTAAACGTGCCATAAACCCAACTTCCGGCACAAATATCATTGAGCAACCTGGGCTCTGGCAATTGCTTGGCTTGCTGCATGACCAGCACATCACTAAACGTGGTCATCTGGATATCATCATGCGTCGCCAGAGCTTGGTAAAGCTCCTGCAAAAAGTAAAAACCGTTGTAAGGGTAGTATTCCCAAGCATTTTCGCCATCCAGAATCACACTTACCACTGGCGTCTCATCTTCGCTGTGGGCAAGAATATGTTCCAGCGACTGCACAAAATCATGCACAGCTTCACTGGCATATTGCTTGGAATACTCAAAACCTATTTTGTCTGACAGATGATCGTCACGGAAAAAGCACACAATGTCTTGTTGACCATTGGTCACCTTATAGGGCTGATAGAGATAATCCTGTGCCTGCTCATGTGCCAAGCCTAATTTGCGCAGGCTATTGGCCAGTACGCCTTGCCCGGTGGCGGCCCAAGCTACACCCTCCTCGGCTAGCAACGAAAGCGATGCATGTGAAACAGCCCCTTCGGCAGGCCACATGCCAGCCGCTTTTTGACCAAAGATTTTTTCATGGTAACGCTGGGCGGCCTCCACATGCGCAATCGCCCGTGTATAGCCATCCGGATAATTTGACGAATGCGGCAAAGGTGCCTCCGGCATGGCATCGCGCGTACTTTTCAAATCAATCAGCAAGGGCAAAATCGGATGGTAATAAGGCGTGGTAGACATCTCGATCTGGCCTTTTGCCAACAAGGCCTGGTAGCGCGGCAAAATCCCTTGCAGGGTTTCGCTAATCACGCCCAGCAATGCCTGGCGCTCCTGTAGTGTAAACAGCAAGCCTTTTTGCATCAGCGCCTGCACGGTTTTGTTTTTGCGCCGCAAACCCTCACCCGTCCACGCCAGGTGGTACCAGACCAGCAAATCGGCTTTGTATTGCGCAGATAGGTAATGGAACTGACCGCTTTGCATAATAGGCGCCACCAATTCGTATAACTTCAGCAGGCGCTGGTAATGCGGAAACGGACTCAACATCTTTTCATGATGCGCCTTGAAGCAACTGTCTACAATGAGCTGGCATTCGGCATCGGTAATATTGTCCAGATCCGGATTGGCCAGTAAACGCAACAAAGGGTCGCGCCATTCACCAGTACGCGACTGCTCGGCATAATCCTGCAATTGCTCGACCAAAATGGGCACAAAATTGAAGCTCACCCTGGCGGCTGGATTCTGCTCCAGGTGGTAAGCCATATCGCTGTAGTCTTTAAGTGCATGCAAATAAGTCCACGGCAGCACATACTCGCCAGTGACCAGGTCACGATAGTCAGGTTGATGCATGTGCCAATACAGATTTAACAGCAATTTTTTATCGGACATCCCTCAACCTCTTTTCCATCGTTACCTCACTCACATTGACGCTACTTCACACGATATAGATCCTGCCCCAGCATGTCTGGTGTTACCAGGACAATGCCTTTTTCAGACACATAAAAGCGTTTCCTGTCGCGCTCTAGGTCCACACCAATATGCATACCAGCCGGGATCTCGCAACCACGGTCAATCACGGCATTACGCATGACCACGCCTTCATTAATCTTCACTTTGGGCAACACCACGGCGCCATCCAGATCAGAGTAATCCGCCACATGCACGCCTGAAAACAACACTGAGTTAGAGACACATGAACCGCTGATCAGGCAACCACCAGATACCAGTGAGTCTGTTGCCTTGCCGGTACGCCCCTCGTCTTTAAACACGAATTTCGCCGGTGGTAATTGCTCCTGGTAAGTCCAGATTGGCCAGTCACTGTCATACAAATTAAGCTCAGGGATCACCTTGGTCAGCTCCATATTGGCTTCCCAATAGGCATCAATCGTTCCGACGTCGCGCCAGTAATAATTATCGCTTTGCGCACCTACACAACTATCGACAAAACGATGCGCCTGCACTTTATATTTTTTGATGATATAGGGGATGATATCCTGGCCAAAATCGTGGTTGGATTTACGGTCGTAAGCATCCCTGATTAATTGCTCATAGAGGAATTTAGCGTTAAACACATAAATACCCATGCTGGCAAAGGCCACTTCAGGGTTATTCGGCGTCGGCTTAGGATTGGCCGGTTTTTCGTCAAACGCCACCACGCGATCAGTACTATCTACCTCCAGCACGCCAAAGCCTTTGGCGTCTTCCAGCGGCACGTTAATGCAGGCAATGGTCATATCCGCATTACTGCGGGCATGCGTGGCCAGCATTTTGCCGTAGTCCATTTTATAAATATGGTCACCTGCGAGCACCAGAATGTATTCGCCACCATTTTCGCGCAACAAATCAATGTTTTGGTATACGGCATCTGCCGTACCTTTGTACCATTCTTCGCCTAAGCGCTGCTGGGCCGGAATGATATTGACGTACTCATTAAACTCACCACGCAAAAAGCCCCAGCCACGCTGCACGTGCTGAATCAGGCTTTGTGCCTTGTATTGCGTGGCAACATTGATGCGGCGGATGCCGGAGTTGATGCAATTAGACAGCGGGAAATCGATAATACGGAACTTGCCGCCAAACTGCACTGCAGGCTTCGCTCGCCAATCAGTCAGGTTTTTCAAGCGGCTACCGCGGCCACCGGCCAGGATAATCGCGACGGTATTTTTGGTCAGGTTACTGATAAAGCGGTCAGAAGGACGTTCTTGCCGCCGGTTGCTTTTACGACGTTCGATAAACTCTGCTGCTTGAGACATGATGCTGTTCCTGTTTTTCTGATCCTGAAAATCAGCCCGAAGTCATGCGCAGCGATGTGAGTTTCGGTAGAGACGACACAACGCTTGGTAACCGCAGGTCCGACGCTCACAGTCTGCATGATAATTCGGGTAAAGACAACGATATTTTCAGTGATAAATGACGTAAATCTTAACTTTTTTTGATAGGATTGAGGCTAGTCAAATGGACATTGCTAGCATGACAGTCAAACCTTCAGCCACCCACCATCCAGACACCTTGCACCTGCAGCGTATTCTAGACGCGACCCACCACAACCCTTTTGAATACCTGGGTGTGCACGCAGATAGCCAGCAAAGTACGTGGCATGTGCGCGTTTTTCTACCGAATGCCGAAAAGGTGTGGGTCAGGATTAATGATGCCTGGCAAGCCATGACACTCAAGCATCCACAAGGCCTGTTTCTTTACACATCAACCACAGCTGTCAACACGCCTGCCCGCCTCAAAATACAGCCGCACAAACACACTGACAGTTATGAAACTGTCGACACCTACAGCTTAGGCAGCACGCTATCTGCAGATGACCTACACCTGTTTGCCGAAGGCAGATTATTTGAGGCCTACAACACGTTGGGGGCCATCCCCATGACAATCAATGATGTGCCTGGCGTCAGGTTTGCAGTCTGGGCCCCCAATGCCGAGCGTGTCAGCGTCGTTGGCAGTTTTAACCAATGGGATGGTCGCGTGCATGCCATGCGTGTGTTAGGCAGCAGCGGTGTGTGGGAGCTGTTTATTCCGCACCTGACCGAGCACGATTTATACAAGTTTGAAATCCGCAATCGCGAGCATGGCTATGTCATGGTCAAAGCAGACCCTTATGGCAAGGCCTTTGAAGCCAGGCCAGGCACCGCCAACCGCATTTGTCAAAGCCATTACACCTGGCAAGATGACTCGTGGCAGCAACAACGCCAGCAGCGGGACTGGCTGCATGCACCTTTTAACTGTTACGAAGTACACCTGGGCAGCTGGCAGCGTGACCGCAATGGCCACTTCCTGAGCTACCGCGCCATGGCAGATGCACTGATCCCTCACCTGGCAGACATGGGCTATACCCATATTGAGTTACTGCCGATTGCCGAACACCCGCTCAATGAATCCTGGGGCTACCAGGTCACTGGTTACTTTGCGCCCACCCAGCGCTACGGCAGTCCAGATGATTTGAAGTATTTTATTGATCGCTGTCATGCGGCCAATATCGGCGTCATTCTCGACTGGGTACCCGGGCACTTCCCTAAAGATGACTGGGCGCTGGCGCGGTTTGATGGCACGGCCCTGTACGAACATGCCGACCCCAGACTGGGCGAGCACATGGACTGGGGCACTTATATCTTCAATTACGGCCGTAATGAAGTGCGCAGCTTTTTGCTGAGTAACGCCTATTACTGGTTGCAAGAGTTTCATATTGACGGCTTGCGCGTGGATGCCGTGGCCTCCATGCTTTACCTGGATTACTCGCGCAAAGACGGCGAATGGCTGCCTAATGCTTATGGCGGCCGCGAAAACCTGGATGTGATCGAGTTCTTGAAACAGCTCAACATGATGGTAGGCGAACGTTTTCCTGGTGTCCTAACCATTGCTGAAGAGTCAACGGCCTGGCCGGCAGTGTCACGTCCTGTCTATGCGGGTGGCCTCGGTTTTAGCATGAAATGGAACATGGGCTGGATGAACGATGTCTTGACCTATATGCAACTGGATCCGGTCTATCGCCAATATCATCACAACCGCCTGACTTTTGGCCAGATGTACGCTTACTCTGAAAACTTTGTACTGCCGTTCTCGCATGATGAAGTGGTGCATGGCAAAAAGTCCCTGCTGGAGAAAATGCCCGGCGATACCTGGCAAAAATTCTCTAACCTGCGTCTGCTGCAAACCATGCAAATGACCATGCCAGGCAAAAAACTTAACTTTATGGGTAACGAATTCGGTCAAAGCCGTGAATGGAGCGTCAACCAGAGCCTGGACTGGCACCTGCTTGAAGCGTCTACCCCTGACCATGCCTTGCACAGGGGCATACAGGCATTAAGTCGCGACCTCAACCAGCTTTATCGCCAGCATCCGGCGCTCCATGCCCATGATTTTGACGCTCAAGGCTTTCAATGGATAGATTGCGAGGATGCAGCCCAATCAATATTGAGCTACATCAGACGCGGCAATGACCATAGTTTTGTTATAATAGTGTTAAATTTCACACCAGTACCGCGCCATCAATATCGTTTGGGCGTACCACAATCGGGTTACTATCAGGAAGTGTTAAACAGTGATGCCGCTTGTTATGGTGGTAGCAATTTCGGTAATGGTCATGGCTGTCAAAGCGATCCCGTCCCATGGATGGAACATCCGGCCTCTATTAGCCTTAACTTGCCGCCACTGGCTGGTGTCATACTTCAGTTACAATAGCTGGTTAAACTGGTTGTAAATACAACCTTGCAGTACAGATTTTGGCAGCGCATGGCACACTTAATGTTTGCGCGCCCTATAAAATTAATTGACTTGAAAACGATAGCAACAACATAACATGGCAAAACTAACCACACACCCGAGCTGGCACGCGCTGAACCAGCATCAAATTGAAATGCGCGATGTTCAAATGCGCGATCTGTTCAAACAAAATCCAAAACGCTTTGAAGAGTTTAGCTTAACCGTCGAAGACATCCTGCTCGACTACTCCAAGCACCGCATTACCAAAGAGACCTTGACGCAGCTGTTCCAATTGGCGCGTGACTCCAATATCGAACAATGGCGCAGCCGCATGTTTAGCGGCGAAAAAATCAACATCACTGAAAACCGTGCCGTCTTGCACACTGCCCTGCGCAACCGCAGCAACACGCCAGTCCTGGTGGATGGCAAAGATGTGATGCCTGACGTCAATGCCGTGCTGGCACAAATGCGCAGCTTTACCGAGCAGGTGCGTGGTGGCCAATGGACAGGCTTTACCGGCAAACGCATTACTGACATCGTGAATATTGGTATTGGCGGCTCCGACCTTGGCCCAGTGATGGCTTGTGATGCATTAAAGCCTTATACCAGCCCAGATTTGAAAGCACATTTCGTCTCCAACATTGATGGCGCCCACCTGATGCGCGTGCTGGAGAGCTGCAATCCTGAGACTACGCTGTTTATTGTTGCATCCAAGACATTCACCACCCAGGAAACCATGACCAATGCGCACTCTGCGCGTCGCTGGTTCCTCAATGCGGCCAAACAAGACCAACACGTCGCCAAGCACTTTGTGGCCCTGTCTACCAATGCCACCGCCGTACAAGCCTTCGGTATTGATACCAATAACATGTTTGCCTTCTGGGACTGGGTTGGCGGTCGCTACTCGCTGTGGTCTGCGATTGGTCTGTCTATCGCCCTTTATGTGGGCATGGACAACTTCGAGCAGTTACTGGCCGGTGGTCACGCCATGGACCAGCACTTCCAGACTGCACCCCTGGAGCAAAACATGCCAGTCATCATGGCCTTGCTCGGTGTCTGGTATAACAACTTCTTCCATGTCGACACCCATGCCATCCTGCCTTACGATCAGGGCATGTCACGCTTTGCGGCTTACTTGCAACAGGCGGATATGGAAAGCAACGGCAAATTTATTTGCCGTGACGGCAGCCGTGTCAGCTACAAAACCGGTCCGGTGATCTGGGGCGAAGCAGGCACCAATGGCCAGCACGCGTTTTACCAATTGATTCACCAGGGCACGCAAATGGTGCCAGCGGATTTCTTAATGCCAGCCAACAGCCACTATAAAGTTGGCAGCCCGGATGACCAGCACCACAAGATTCTGCTGGCTAACTTCCTGGCCCAGACACAAGCGCTGATGCTAGGTAAAACGCGTGAAGAAGCCCGTGCGGAATTGGAAAAACAAGGCATGAGCGGTGCGGCACTGGAAGACCTGCTGCCACACAAAGTATTTGAAGGTAACCGCCCAACCACCTCCATCGTGTTCAAGCAATTGACGCCTTACACCTTGGGTAAATTGATCGCACTGTATGAACACAAAATCTTCGTACAAGGCATCATCTGGGATATCAACAGCTACGACCAGTGGGGCGTGGAATACGGCAAACAAATTGCCAGCCAGATTCTGCCACAGCTGACCACCCCTGATGCCGTCACCAGCTTCGACAGCTCAACCAACGGCTTAATCAATTACGCGAAGAAAATATCCTAGCAGATTGATTAATAAATAAAAAAGGCCTCTTTAAGAGGCCTTTTTTATTGTGTTCTCAACGATTATACCAACTGGTTTTTAATCGCATAATGCGTGATATCCGCATTGTGTTTCAGTTGCATTTTTTCCAGCAAGCGCGCGCGATACATGCTGACAGTCTTCACCGACAAGGCCAGTTTATCGGCAATTTCACTCACCGAATTCCCTGAAGCAATCAACCGCATGACCTGGAACTCGCGGTCAGACAACGCTTCGTGTGGCGCCACGGCATGGTCGTTACCGACCTGCTCGGCCAGAATTTCCGCCACATTAGGCGTAATGTACTTTTTGCCTTTGGCCAGTGTGTGAATCGCCGTGAGCAACTCTTCAGACGCAGTATGCTTGCACAGATAGCCTGAGGCACCAGAACGGATGGAACGTACGGCATATTGCTCTTCCATATACATGGATAACATCAGGATGTTCAACGCCGCATTTTCACGTTTAATTAATTTAAGCGCTTCAATACCAGTTTTGTCCGGCAAGGAAATATCCAGCAGCATGACGTCGGCAGGCTTCTCGCGCACACATTTAATGGCCTGCGCCACATTTTCCGCCTCCCCTACCACTTCAATATCACCACTGGCGATCAATATCTGCTTTATGCCAGAGCGTAAAATGGCGTGGTCATCGACAATAATGACTTTAATTTTTGTATCCAAGCTATTCCCTCAACGTTGCCAATGTGACATTGGTCATTTTATGACTGCGATTGTAAAACGCATCTGCATTTCTGTCACGACGCGATCGCCATGAATGGCGCACGCACATGTATACAAGTACCAGGCCCACTTGACGAGGCCTCTATATGACACTCACCGCCCAACGCAGCTGCGCGCTCCTGCATGCCACGCAAACCAAACGAATTAGGTTTGATCTTATCCGCAGGGGCGATGCCTATACCATTATCAGAAATCGTCATGAACAAGGCCTGGTCCACCAGTGACAACTCGACAGATACCTGGTCCGCCTGCGCATATTTGGCAATATTGGATAATGCTTCCTGGCAGATACGGAACAGCGCCATAGACTGGTCTGGATCACACTCCAGATCGTGGCAATTGGTCACAAACCTGGCAGTAATGCCTAATTGCTTTTTGAACTGGCTCACCTGCCATTCCAACGCATCCACTAATCCCAGGTCTAGGATATTGGGGCGCAGATTGCCGGAGATACGATGTACAGCATCAAACGTTTGATTGATGATGGCTTGCAGCATGGTAGCCTGTTCCATATTGACCTGCTGGCTATCTTCGATTTGCTGAATAATGGTCGACAAACCCAGCTTCATGGCGGTGAGGTTACCGCCCAGGTCATCATGAATCTCACGCGCGATACTGACACGCTCCTGCTCTTTGACCTGGTGAATATGGGCGGTTAGCGCCTGCAAGTCACGCCTGGCCTGCTCAATTTCCTGCTTTTCGTGCTTGCTCTGGCTGATGTTGAGCATAATGCCATCCCACTGCACCGCGCCCTGCCCTAAATCTTGCACAGTGGCACGGATATTGACCCACTTCATGTCCTGCCAGTCGGCAATCCAGATTTTACCTTCCCAATCCAGCCGCTTGTGCTGCCGGGCCGATTTTTGCAAATTGTGCCTGAACTGGCTGGCGGAGTGCTCCTCCATCGCATTGAACAGCGTTTGCGCATCCTTGAGCAAGGCCGCGGCTGGAATGCCCAGTAACGCCTCACAGCCCTCGCTCAAGTAGGTAAAGACCACTTGAGCATCTGCCGTCATATGCATCTGGAACACCAGGCCGGGAATACTTGAAACAATGGCGGAAAACCGGCGCTCGCTTTCGTGTAACGCGTCTTTGACGCTATCAGCCGGCGAGCCCGCAGTGGGAGGAGTATGGAGAACAGGAGTGGTCACATGGCACCTCGATCAAGATGCCGCTTAGCATATCATGACCAGGCGCGACTGGGTATGCCTGCCAGCGCCCGGGTTGACACCTCTTGCCTAAGCTAAGGGTTGGCCTGCAGGTCGACCTCGGTCATGACACGGTTTTTACCACGTTTTTTGGCCAGGTACATGGCCTGGTCAGCGCGTGACAGAATCGAGTTGACATCGTCTTCGGTCTTAAACAAGGCCACCCCGGCACTAAAGGTAATCAGCAGCTTCTGGTTATTGCCGAGAAAATACTCTTTGGTCAGCGCGCGTTGCAAACGGCTCATCGTCACCACGGCTTCTTCCAGATTGGTATTCGGCAAGATCACCACAAACTCTTCCCCGCCCATCCTGGTGACAATATCAGTTGGCCGGACGGCACGTTTTACGACACTGGCCAGATGTTTGAGCGCAGAGTCGCCAGCCGCATGCCCATGCTGGTCATTCAGCATTTTAAAATTATCAATATCCAGCAAAGCAACACTCAGTAATTCGCCACTGCGGCGATAGCGGGCAATTTCGGTGCTAAATGCCTCATCCATCCCTCGGCGATTGAGTACACCCGTCAACTGGTCGATACGCACGACCTCACTCAGTTGCTGCAACTCTTCCTGCAGCTTTTCCATGCGTTGCTGGGTATCAACCGCCACACGTTGCTGATTGAGCAAGTCATCATGTG
Organism: Methylophilus sp. QUAN; assembly: GCF_015354445.1. GTDB lineage: Bacteria > Pseudomonadota > Gammaproteobacteria > Burkholderiales > Methylophilaceae > Methylophilus. Next base: position 1,422,711 of record NZ_JADKYT010000001.1, on the reverse strand, counting down.
AGCGCATGATATCGGTCTGCATGACCGAGGTATCACGCATCAAATGATTGACCAGTTCGTTGATTTTAATCAGGTCATCTGTCTGCGACAGCTCCTGGGCATAACTCTCAATTTTGCCGCTGTAAAGCTCACTCGCCTCACCCATGTATTTCAGCTTATCAATAAAGGTACTGATCAAGGTTTTAAAGGAGTTTCTCGCCTCTACCAGGCTATGTTTGACCAGGCCCTGCTTGTAAACCACTTCTTTCAGGCTTTTTTCCGCCTGTTTGAGTTTGGCGCGATCAAGCGGGCCGCTGATAATCGATTGCACGGCATAGACTTGGCCACTCAACCAGCTGTCTTCGGCCACCAGCTCGCCAATATTCGATAGCAGCAAATGCAGCAGATCAATGATGTCCCCGCGCACATCGTCTTCTTTGGCACCAATCACTTCCACGCGCATCAACAAAGCCTTGAGTGCCTTGGCCAATGCCTCCCACTCTTTCAGCTTTTTGGCACGCTCAGTACTTTCCTGCAGAGCGACGGCCTCTGTTTGCAAGTCAGGATAGCCCTCCAGACGAGGAATCAACCCCAACTGCAAGGTCTGTTTGAGCAAGGTTTGTAAAATGGTAAACGCACCATGAAACTGCTGTACATCCGCCGGCAATGTCTCTGTATTTGTCGATTCAACGGCTGCGGCAGGTGTGGCGGCATCAGAAATATCTGTTAACTGAATCCCATCACCGCCTCCGCCACCCGGCAACCAGTGATTGGCCATGCCGATCAGCTTGTCAGATAAAGACTCATCATTGCCAAAATTAATCAGCACGCGTTCCAGCGTTTCGCGCTTTCTGGCAACATCGACACCACTGCGTTTGTCATCCCAGGCCTGCAACAAGGTACGGATTGCTTTCGGCCACTTGGTAGAATGACTTAACTGCTGCTGCATGGACTCGGTTAACAGCTCGCCCAACCCTTGCCAGTTATCCTGTTTGAGCAATTTTTCCCAGCGGTTAATCCAGTTGGTCTGCTCCAGCGAGTCATGTGGTAGTTGCTTGAGCGCTTTGCGTAATGCGCTGGCCGCATCTTCTTTGGCTGGTTTACCCGCAATCTCAAAATAAATTTGCGTGTAATTATCCGGCGTCGGCTCTACACGGCGAACAGCCATTTGTTTAATGGTTTCACGTGCAATTTCCGAAGCGGTCATCGAAGGTTTATTCGCTGCCATAGTCAGTCAAGTCATTCACAGTTGAAAAATGATGGCTTATTATGCAGCGAAAAATTGAGGCCTGATGCCACTATAAGAAGGTAGATTATTGGTCATTTCCGGCACTTGAAAGTAGCGGCTTGCTACGCCAGCCAGATTGCAAAAAGAAAGCGATAGAAAATGCTTTTTGCGTTACAATATCGACCGCGGGCCTCCCCGCATTGTAAGGTAGCCAACCTGGTCAGGTGCGGAAGCAAGCAGCCACAACTATCAAGCAAGTGCCGGGGGTTGGGCTCGCCCCTTCCCATTCCTGCCCTCTCGGTTGACAAGCTGCCACACACGTCTCAATTAAGTTGGCATTGAGTCAAGCATGAGCAGGTAATTTAAGCTAAAGTACGGGTTTGCCTTATAGCATTTAATCAGTAGAGTGCGCGATGTCTTACCAAGTATTGGCGCGTAAATGGCGCCCAAAATCCTTTAGCAGCCTGGTCGGACAAGACCATGTGGTTCAAGCATTAAGCAATGCGCTGAGCCAGCAACGGCTGCACCATGCCTATTTATTTACGGGTACGCGCGGCGTCGGCAAAACCACCCTGTCACGCATCCTGGCCAAATCGCTCAACTGTGCCACCGGCATTACCGCCACTCCTTGTGGTGAATGCGAAGCATGCCGTGCCATTGATATTGGCCGTTATGTCGACTATGTAGAAATGGACGCGGCCTCTAACCGCGGCATTGCCGATATGGTCAGCCTGCTGGAACAGGCGATTTATGCACCATCTTCTGGCCGTTTCAAGGTCTACATGATTGACGAAGTGCATATGCTGACCAAGGAAGCGTTTAACGCCATGCTGAAAACGCTGGAAGAACCGCCTGCACACGTCAAATTCATTCTGGCCACGACTGACCCGCAAAAAGTACCAGTCACCATTCTCTCGCGCTGCCTGCAATTTAACTTGCGCCAAATGGCCAGCAGTACTATCACTGCGCATTTGCAGGATATCCTCGGGCAGGAACAGATTGCATTCGAACCGCCCGCCCTGCAATTGATTGCCCGTGCCGCCAGCGGCAGTATGCGCGATGCCTTGTCGCTCACAGACCAAGCGATTGCCTATGGCAACCAGTCTGTGCGCGAAAGCGATGTACGCAGCATGCTGGGGGCGATTGACCAGAGTTATCTATACGAATTATTGCGTGCCCTGATTGCTAATGATGCGGCCACTCTGCTCAATATTGCGCAGCAAATGGAGTCTCGCAGCATAGGCTTCGAGAGCGCATTGAATGACCTGGCGGCCTTGCTGCATTTGCTGGCCGTGGCGCAATATAGCCCGCAAGCGATTGCTGATGATCACCCGGAGCGCCAGACACTGCTGGACCTGGCCTCGCAACTCACGGCAGAAATGCTGCAACTGTATTACCAAATTTGTATTTTAGGCCACCGTGACATTGGCCTGGCGCCCGATGCTTATGCCGGGTTCACAATGACCCTGTTGCGGCTGCTGGCATTTAAAGCAGATGCCATGACACCATCCGCCGCACCAGCGACTGGTGGTAGCAGCCCCACAGAAGGTACACCGCGTGGCAATGCTGGTGGCAACGCCCGTGCAGCGCTGGCACAAAGCCGTCAGATGAGTGCAGCGAGCGAGCCTATCCCGGCAACGCCTATGCCACCAGCCACGCCTGCCGCACCGAATGTAACAGCGTCACTGAAGACGGCAGCAGCACTTACACCCTCAGCGGAGCCAGCACCGATGATGGCGCCTACCGTTAACCCCGCCAACCATGCAGCGATGGCTGATCAAGCGATGCCTGCTCTTGAACACATTCCACAACAGGCCTTTTCACAGCCGGTGGTGAGCAACGGTGAGTCAGCCCCGCTGGCCTGGGATGGCAACTGGCGTGCACTGGTTGAAAATCACCTGAGCAAGCTGGGACTGGTGCGCGCACTGGCGCAGAACTGCGAATTGGTCAGCTACGACGACGATACCATGACCTTGCGTATCAGCGAGGCACATAAACATCTCGCCAGCGCAAACTATTTGGAAAAACTGAATAGCGCCTTGAGCAGCCATTTTGGCCGCCGCTTAAAACTGAATATTGTCACCGGGCAAGAGGCCAACACGCCTGCCAGGCAATTAGCGGTTGAACGTGCTGAATTACAAGATCAGGCAACACAAGCGATTATGGATGACCGTTTTGTGCAAGGCCTGATGCAGGAAATGGGCGCAACCATTGTGCCAAACTCAATTAAACCCTTACATTAACCACAATAATTTAGGAGCAGACAATGATGAAAGGTGGCATGGGCAATATGATGAAACAGGCCCAGATGATGCAGGCCAATATGCAGAAAGCACAAGCCGAACTCGCAAACACTGAAGTCGAAGGTGTTGCCAGCAATGGCATGGTTAAAATCACCATGACCTGTAACAATGATGTCAAACGCGTGCAGATTGACGATGCCGCCATGGACGACAAAGAAACCCTGGAAGACCTGCTGTTGATTGCGCTTAAAGATGCCAGAGCCAAGGCCGAAGCAACCAGCGCTGCCAAAATGGGCAACGTGATGCCTGCTGGCTTCAAACTGCCGTTCTAATTTCAGGAAATCGCTTGAGCAATCCCGCCGTCCTCGAACAGTTGATTAGCGCCCTACGCTGCTTGCCGGGCGTTGGCCCCAAGTCGTCTACGCGCATGGCCTATCACCTGTTACAGCGCGATCGGGAAGGCGCACAAAAACTGGCCGCCAGTTTGCAGCAAGCCCTGGACAAACTAGCCCACTGCGATTACTGCAACAACTTTAGCGAACACAGCGTGTGCGGCCTGTGCCAGGATACTAGCCGCGACAAATCCATTTTGTGCGTGGTAGAAATGCCGACCGACCTCATGATGCTGGAAAACACACGCAGCTACCAGGGTCAGTATTTTGTATTAATGGGCAAACTATCCCCCATGGATGGCATAGGCCCCAAAGACATTCACCTCGACACCTTGCTCAAACGCGCACAAGACAGCGCGATTCACGAAGTAATCGTCGCCACCAACTTCACCTCAGAAGGCGAAGCCACTGCCCACTACATTGGCCAGATGCTCAAGTCGCGTGGCATCCGCGTCAGCCGTATCGCCCGTGGCTTGCCCATGGGGGGTGAGATCGAGTATGTAGACAGCGGCACTTTATCCACGGCATTGCTGGAACGTAAGTCAGTCACTTAAGCATCCGGGCCGCTGTTTTTTTATCCCCGACATATCATCCTCTCAGCGTCGTGCTCGATGGACGTGCTCTTTCCGCACCAAATTGATGCAGACAATTAGATTGTTTCATGGCTTTTATGCCCGCTCTTCGCATAAACAAACACCTTTCTTAGTCGTTATAGTAGTCATGCGATCGGTCACAGAACCAGCGCAGCAGTTGCCGGGTTCTGTGAGCTAGCGCCATAAGCAAGCCTGCACTCAACCTCACAAGCAAAGTGATTTCTCATGGAACTATTTCTGCATATTTTCGATGCCAACAGCCATGCCAACATGGAAAGCCCGCGCTTTTCAGGGCTGAATCAGACATCATTACGCTACCAGACTGAAGCTGAACTACTGCAGATATTAGACCAGATGATTGCCGAAGAGTCCGCGCACACCCTTAAGGATACCTGGGTACTGGTTTCTGAGGATCAGCAGCCCATGAATCCCCTGGCAGCACTACAGGCGACCATGCCCTTTAATACTTTCTACGCACGCCACAAATATCCCTGGCTATTGTCTGAGCTTGAACCGCATGTACAAATGCATTACCAGCCGATTGTCGATTTTGGCCAAGGCGGCAAGGTGTTTGGTTTTGAGGCGTTGTGCCGCTTAAAAACGCCTGAAGGCAAGTGGCTGAACGGCATGGAGGCTTTTGCACTAGCGGCCGAGGTTAAGCGTACACACGAACTGGATTTGGCCTGCCAGCATTTGGCCTTGATCGGTAAATCACAATCGATTTCTGCGGATAAACCCATCTTTATCAACGTCTTGCCACAAACCATCATGAGTCCGGGCTGGCTGGATTTTATTTTAAAAATCCTGCTCCAGCATAACATCGATAAACGCGACGTCGTGATAGAAATCGTGGAAAGCGAGAAAACCAATCCGGAAGTCCTAGCACGCTACTGCGACGAAATCCGCATGCACGGTCTGCGCATCGCGCTCGATGATATGGGGTCTGGTTTTAACGGGCTGCGTATTCTGGCAGAGGTGCGTGCAGACTTTATCAAAATTGACCGCGCAATTGTGCATGAAGCACAAGGTAGCCGCGTCAGAACCGTGCTGCTGGAAGCGATTATCTCCATGGCGCAACGCCTAGGCTGCACCATTATTGCCGAAGGCCTGGAGCGGGTGGAAGATATTACCTACTGTCAGGACTTAGGCTTGCATTATGCACAAGGCCATTATTTTGCCCATCCGCAAAGCAGCCCCAGCGACCAGGTCACCGCGCTACCTGCGCGCGATGAGTCCCACCGCTCACATGTGCCAGATGACTTTCATATCGGCGAGTTTATCAGCCACGGCCTGACGATTGATGTCAGCAATTCGATTGCGGAAGCCAGAAGCTTATTTAATACACATATTGATGTCGCCATTGCCGTTGTTCTCGATGGTAAAACGCCGCTGGGCGTGTTACGACGTGGCAAGGTGTTTTCGAAAAAAGTCACCGGCCTGGGCGCATGCTGCGACCCATTGCCCAAGGTCATCAATCACCTAATGCCCTCCTCTGTGCTGGCACGTTTGTTTTACCTGGACCGCGCGAATACCGATATCTGGATTACTGTCAACGAAGAAGGCGCCTATGTCGGCATTCTGCAACCGATGGAAATCATGGCACAGTTGATCAGCCGTAAAGCCTCCACAGGCAATTTACATCCGCTGAGTCACCTCACCACCGGGCCAACCTTAAGGCAGACGTTGGACAATAGCTTGCGTAACAACCCCAATACGCAATTGGTGTATATCGACCTCGATCACTTTAAGGCATACAACGACCGCTACGGTTTTATCCGTGGCGATGCCATGATCAGGCTATTGTCTGAAATCATCCGCCAGGAGTTTCAAGACAAAACCGGCGTGATGGTCGGCCATATTGGTGGCGATGATTTTGTGTTGATCTATGACCACAATGCCCCAACGCTCACCGAGATATTGCTACACATTATTAGCCAGTTCCAGGCGCTGGCAGTTCACTTGTACGACGCAACGGATCTTGAACGCGGGTTCTTCACGACCGAAGATGGTAAAGATCATCCTGTCGCCAGCGTCTCTATCGCGGTGGTGAATGGTAAACAAGGCTTGCTGGAGAATAGTGTCATGGCTGCCGAACGGGCAGCCGTACTGAAGAAAATTGGCAAAGCCAATATCGGCAGTATCGTGGTGGTAGAAGATACGCCACCACAAACCATCTTACCTAAAAAAGAGTTTTACTCTGACTGGCAACACAGGGCGTTATCTGCCCTGCAATCATTGCTGAAAATCCAGCGTTCAACCGGGTCGCATGACCTGGATAGCTGCTTTGCAGAATTCCCTTATTTTGAAGTCATCTTCGAGCTTGAACCTAATGGCGTACAGCGTTATGCCAACTGGATCAACCCGAACATGTATGGAAAAATCAAGGCAGGTGGCGCTGGCATAGATCGCAGCCAGCAAGCCTACTACCAACGGGTGGCAGAATCACACGCTCCGTATATTTCCACCATCTACCTGTCTACGGCGACCGAGGATTTCTGCCTCACCGTATCCTTGCCGATTCTCAATGAACAAGGTGCGCTGGAGAGCATTCTGGTTGCAGACATTAATATTGCAGCCATGGCCGTACTCAGTAGTGCACGCAAGTAATGCGCTGACCAGCATTATAAATACGCGAGCAACTCCTGAGGCTGCTGTATGCAGCCATCAGCGCCCCATGCCTGAGGATTGTCTGTGGCAGACAAATAACCGAACAAAGCGACCAGCGTTTTCATGCCAGCGGCTTTACCTGCCTGTATATCGCGCTCAGCATCCCCAATATAAAGCACGGTTTGCGGGTCTATCGCCATACGCTCACAAGCCAATAGCAGGGTTTGCGGAGATGGTTTTGGTTGAGGCGCATCATCGCCACTGATCACGGCACCAGCACGTATATCCAGCCCCATATGCTCCACCATCGGCATGGTAAACCGGCGCGGTTTATTGGTGACGATGCCCCAACGCAAACCACGCTGTTCGATCGCCTGCAAGGCTTCTGCCATCCCGGCAAACAAGACGGGTTGGCGCGTCATCACCTGTGTGTACAAGTCCAGATATTCGGTCCGCATTGCTTCAAAACTGGCATCGGTCGGCAACAAGCCAAACCCTATTTCCAGCAGCCCACGTGAACCATGTGATGCATACGGGCGGATGGTCGTCTCTGGCAAAAATGCCAGGCCATGACGCTCGCGTTGCAAATTAAGGGCATAGCCTAAATCGGGGGCGGTATCGACCAGCGTCCCGTCTAAATCAAACAATACAGCTTGCATTTCACTTCCTGTTAGACTTCTTTAATCGCGTGCAGCATGTAATTCACGCTGGTATCTACCGTCAGCGCATACTGTTTACTGAAGGGATGATAAGTCAAGCCAGTTTGGTGCTGCAGCTCTAGCCCCGATTGCCGCATCCACGCTGCCAGCTCGGAGGGCTTGATAAACTTGCTGTAATCATGCGTGCCTTTAGGCAGCAAATTCAGCACATACTCTGCGCCCACCACCGCCATCAGATAAGCCTTGGCATTACGATTTAACGTAGAGAAGAAAACATGGCCACCAGGTTTGACCAAGGCGGCACAAGCACGCACGACACTGGCCGGGTCAGGCACATGCTCCAGCATTTCCATGCAGGTCACCACATCAAAAGCCTGCGGCTTTTCTTGTGCCAATGCCTCAACGGCCACACAACGGTAATCTACTTGTACATTGGCTTCCAGCGCATGTAACTGTGCGACCTGCAAAGATTTTTCTGCCAAGTCTATGCCCGTCACCTGCGCGCCACGTTGCGCCATGGACTCACTCAAAATCCCGCCGCCACAGCCCACATCCAACACCTGCGTGCCCGCGAGTGATGCTCGGCTGTCAATATAATTCAGGCGTAAAGGATTCAACTGATGCAAAGGTTTAAACACCCCTTGTTGATCCCACCACTGGTGCGCCAACTCGGCAAACTTGTTCACCTCTGCGACTTCCACATTCGCCATGATCGCTCCTTTTACTTGATCTTTAATTGCTCACGCATTAGCTATTGGCAGATTGCAGTTTAAGTTGCCACTGCAACGCAATAGAGCGTAATTCTTCTGTTTCCATGCCTGCAAACTCGCTTTGTCCATCAACGGCGCGCTGATAACGTAACTCACCATCCACCCAGGTATGGGTGACCTGCTCGCGCCCGGCAACGTAAACCAGATGCGAAACAGGGTCAAAGCAAGGCAAACTGTTTAAATCATCCAGTTTTACTGCCACCATATCAGCCTGCTTTCCGACTTCAAGGCTACCCACTTTGTCTTGCAATCCCAAAGCACGTGCGCCATGTAGCGTCGCCATTTCCAGTGCCTGATAGGCAGGCAATGCTTCCGCATTCTGGTCGACCACTTTAGCCAGCAATGCCGCGGTGCGCATCTCTTGCCACATATCGACACGGTTGTTACTGGCAGCACCATCTGTGCCCAGCCCAACATTAATGCCTGCCCTTAACGCAGCAGCCACTGGCGCAATACCACTGGCCAGTTTTAAATTTGAAGACGGACAATGCGCGAGATGCGCGCCCTGGGTTGATAACGTTTCTAATTCCTGCACTTCCAGCTGCACGCCATGCGCCAATACCGTGGCGGGGCCAATGATACCCAGCGCGAGTAAACGCTGTAAGGGGCGAACACCGTATTGTTCCAGGCTTTGTGATATTTCGGCCTGCGTTTCGTGTAAATGGGTATGAATGCCCAAATTCAACTGTTCGGATAAAGTAGAGATTTGCTCAAAAGTCTGGTCACTGACGGTATAAGGGGCATGTGGCGCAAATGAAAAACTGATATGTGAGTCGGACTTATATTGGTCCCGCACCTCAGTACCGAGCCGAATGTAATCATTGGCCGTCGCTGCATAATTGGTCGGGAAGTCCAATACCGTCAGGCCGATATGCGCGCGCATACCAGCACGGTTCACCGCCTCAATCGTGGCTTGCGGAAAAAAATACATGTCATTGAAAGTGGTCACGCCGCCACTCAACATTTCTGCACTGGCCAGCAAGCTACCATCATGCACAAACGATCTGGAGACCCAGCGCTTTTCTGCTGGCCAAATATGGTCATTCAACCACGGCATCAATGCATAATCGTCCGCATAGCCTTTTAACAGGTTCATGCTGCTATGTGCATGCAGATTAATCATGCCTGGAATCAAGGCATGTTGAGAACAATCTACCACTGGCCAATCGGCCGCCCATGCCGGAATGTCGGCTTTGGGCACTATGGCTTTAATTTGACCTGCTTCCACCAACACTGCATGTTGCTCTAACAGGGTATGGTTCGCATCTACCGGAATCACCCAGCGTGCTTTAATAATAAATTGTGTATCAACCATAGCTGGATTATAACTGAGGCAGGCAGACAAAATGCTGACTCAACACAACAGGTATAAAAAAAGCCACGCTGACGCGTGGCTTTTTTATTCAGACTTAAATCTGATTATTGGCAACCAACTTGTTTAGTGCCTTCAGCGCGGATGTCAACGCGGCGGTTAGGTTGCAAGCAAGAAATCAGTTTTTTGCTTACTTTTTTACCTTCGCATTGAACCACTGGCTCAGTTTTACCTTTACCTTCAGAAGTGATGATATTGCTATCAACACCTTGAGCGATCAGGTAGTCAGCCACTTGTTTAGCACGACGCTCAGACAACTTCTGGTTGTAAGCATCAGAACCAATACGGTCTGTGTGGCCTGTGACGATCACAGCAGTAATTTCTGGGTTAGCTTTGATCTTGGCAGCTGTTTCTTCCAGAACTTTACGGCCTTCTTCACGCAGGTTAGCCTTGTCGAAACCGAACAGTTTTTCAGCACTCACTGTTACTGTTTCGTTTTGTGGCTTACATACTGGAGCTGGTGCTGGTGCTGGTGCCGGAGCAGGTGCTGGCTCAGCAGCCGCCAATGGTGCTGGTGTTGGCTCTGGTGTTGGCTCTTCAACCACTGGAGCAGGTGCGCCAAAGCGGAAGATACCGCCGATGTTGAACAGTGTGTTGCCGATTGTTTCGTCAGCATCTACTGTACGAGCAGCGTTACGTGCATCCGCACGGCTCCATTGGTGACGCAAATCAGCCTGAACACCGAACTTGTCGCTAAACAAGTATTGTGCACCCAGACCTACGTTAGCCATCCAAGAAGTATTTGATTTGTCTGACAGACCAACGTTGCTGTAATCAACGTTGTTACGCGCAGCACCCACACCTGCCAGCAGGAATGGACGGAACTTGTCGCGGCTGAACATGTACAACGCATCCAGACCCAAAGCCGTTTGCTTGTATTTACCGCTTGCGCCAGCAATGCCAGTGTCTTCGTCAGCACGGTTGTAACCCAAACGGCCTTGAATGTCCCAGTGCTCGCTCAGCTCTTTACCGATAGACAGAAAACCGCCACGGCCATTGTCAGCTTCGAGATCATTGTCAGTGTTCATGTAAGTTGCACCTGGAACAACATACCAAGCGCCACGATACATGTCTTCAGCTTGCGCAACTTGCGATGCAAACACAAATGCAGAAGCAATTGCCAAGCCTAAAAAACTTTTTTTCATTCATTGACTCCTTCGTTATTGGGCTTTTTTGCCACATCTTTGAAAAAACTTACAAGTTGAACTATACGCAAACGTCGCTACAGACGCAACCCTAAGTGCCATCTCATAGGCGTATTTATTAGGTTTGAGACCAATTATTCAACAAATTTCTGACACTCTTACAATCAGCTCGTGCACGCGCTCTGCCAATAAGCCTTGCGCTCTTTGTGTGCCTTCGCACAAACCACTGCGAAATCCTAAATAATCAGGGTTCAATTTAGCCAGCGACTCAATGTGTGTTAGCAATAACCCACCTGCAACGCCGACGAATAACTGTACGGCTTTTGCTACACGCACAAAATCAGCGAGTACTGCGATAGACACGATATCTATCAAGGCGTGCGATTTCTGCGTCGTATCGACCATCACCCCCCAATAATGCTGTTGGGCCAGGGCCTGTAACCGCTCAGACATATTAGCAGCCATCAAGCTGGCGGGATGCATTACGGCGATCAACTTGAGGCCTTGTGCTAACCAGGCAGCGATTGTCGGCTGGTAAACCGGCTCGGCCCAGATAGCTTCCGGCAACTTGATCACCTCAACCCCGATTTGCAGGCGGCTTGTAATCATCTCCATGAGGTCATCGACCGTGTCACAGTGATCGCCTACCGTTGCACTGATCATAATATCCTTAGCAGCTGTATGTTGCCTATATCGTTGAATCTCATCAACAATTGCGGTTGAACGATCCAGGTCCAATGCTGCCAGCGCACCATGGCTGGTCTCCTTCAGGTCAACCAAGGGCACACCTGCAGACAACACCAATTGTGCTTCAGCAACGGAATTAACACTGACTAATACTTGCATAGACTGACTCACGCTTGCTGCAGGCCGCTCTGTTGCGCCAAGTGGTTATTGACGCAATCCACCAGCCATTGCCAGGCTTCCAGCTCGCGAGGCCCGGCTGTTTTATCGATGGCAATTTGCAGGTATTGCATTTCCTGGGTGATTTTTTCAACTGGCAGCATATGCAAACGACTGACCAGCACCGCCAGCTCAATCACTGCCGCCTGCGCACGGTTAAAGCCCATAAATGGCGCGTGCGATGCACTTTCGACCACCTGCATCCATAACCTGGGACGCATTTCATCTTCCTCGATCTGCTGCAACCGTAATACATGATGCGCCAAACAATCTTTCAGCCTGACGCCTTGCCCGGTGGCGACAGACTCAGTGGCAAACGCTGCTTTCCTGGCAATGGCCGCGGCAAATACGCGCACATCATCCGTGAGGTTTAATACGGCAAAACCGGTTTGCAAAATATTCTGCAAGGTCGTCGATGGTTTGAAAGGCATGATCAGCACCCTGCCCTCGTGCCATTGAATACCAAATGGCGCGACATGCACATCTCCATCCGCCGAACGGGTCGTCACTATCGTTTCGTAAATCATGAAAATTATTCCGTGCCTGGTGAGGAGTTACCAGGTGTTGTGTTGTCATTAGATTTGGTGCGTGCGTTTTCCAAACGTTCCTGAATGGAAGCCTCGCGATGAGCGACTTTAGCCTGCTTGTTTTGCTGTACCGAGGCCACGCCCCAGTCCAGTAACTCATCCTGCACATAACGTTTTTTAAGCTGCCAGGCAATTTGCGCACGTGCCAGCTCCACGCCCAGATAAAACGCATGCGATGCGTCATCTTGCACGTTAAGCGTTGGATAAAACCGGTAAGGGTCAGTGTCATGCTGAATACCATCCCGATTATAAACATGCACGCCTTGCTCGCTGACCATGATCCTAAAACTCGGGTCTTTAATCTGACTGGCCATGGTCATGATTTCTTCGGCGCTATAAGGGAAAGGCTTACGATCATGCAAGCCTAGCAACCCATTGGAATACCCGCGTGGCAAGCGTTTATCCTGGCTGGCGCGATACATCACACGTCGTGCAACATCGGCCTCGGCCACTGCCTCACTGGCGTGCGGACTGACAGAGGTTGCCAATACCGCATTGATATTCAATTCACTGATCATGCCAAACAGCATGGCATTGACACCAGTGGTGTCTGCATCGGTCAACTCGGTCAGGTTGCCTACCCCCATCATGATGGCAATGTCAGGATATTTTTTGCGCAACTTGTGATAGCGCACAATGGAGTCGGTCAGGCCAAAATGGATAGGATCCAGAATCGGGTCGGCGATAAAACGACGCCCCCGCTTTAAACAATGCTCAATGGCGCGTTGCAAACTGGCAAAGCTGCCAGGCACGGCAGGAATCAAGATTGGCGTAGCCGCCACCTCATCAGCAATCCACAGGCTTTTTTCATGCAGGCTCAGCAAATAATCTGCCCCCGCCTTACCCGCAGCCAGCAAATCCTCTTCGCGCATGGAGTCTACGCTGACCTGGAAACCTTCGGCTTTAAGCGCCTGCACCGCGTCTGTCATATGCGCAAAGGCCTTGCCTGGCAGGCAGCCGAGGTCGATCACATCTGCGCCCTGCTGCCGGAAATGCTCAGCCCTGGCAACAATTTGTGGGATGGTCAGATCAGGCGCATCAACAATTTCGGCAAAAATAGTGACGCTATGCTGCGTCAGGTCAGGGGCTTTACCCTGCTGGCCAAAATATTGCGGCAAGTCTTTCAAGTCCTTTGGTCCACGCTCCACGGGCACTCCCCACTGCGCCTCAAGCGGCGCCAGGTCACCCTGGCACAATCCAGGCAGAATGACCTTATCTATATTGTCAACACTGGGCAAACGTCTTGCAATCAGGGGCGGCGTCATCAAGGCAGCCACGGATACGCCGATTTGCTTGACCTCATATTCAAACGGAGACTGTTTACTGTCAGCCTGGATAGACTGCAATATCTGACGCAGACTGTGTTCTGCCAGTTTTCCGGTGAGAAACAGCAGCCGAGTCATCGCGTTAGTCGGTGATTTGATCTAACACCTGTACGCCATCGTGCAAATGCAGGTCATGCAATGCAGCCAGACGCTGCATGATGGCATCTTGCAAGGCAGCCATGTCTTCTACGACGCTAGTGTCGGTAAACTGCTTCAGCCTAGCCACGTTTTCAAGGTCAATCTGGCGCGGGAATACTTTAACAACATTATCCCGTGGCGCTTCCGACTCTAACTCTGGTGCAGTATCACAAGCGAATAAAATGCTGTGCACGCGCGTTTTACCGGCTTGTGCAAACAGGTTAGTCACCAGGCTATCAGAAAAACCATAAGCCATTTTGGCAATCGTATTAGACGTGGCAGGCGAAATGACCAGCGTATGGTAAACACCTTCATAAAAACGCTCAACTGGCACACTACTGGCGGTCTTATCCTGATACACCTTGTGACCTGTGGCTTCGAGGGCCGCCTGAAAACCATATTGCTGGATAATTTCGGCCGCTGCGCGGCTCAGGTAGATATCGACATCCTGCAAGGTTTGCAGGATAGCCAAAGACTCACGCAGATAATGCCCGGAACCAGTAATTGCCCAGGCTAGCCGTTGTGCACGCATGTCAAACTAGCCTTGTGCTTAAGCAAAAGGATGTTGCAAGACGATGGTTTCGTCACGCTCAGGACCGGTAGACACAATCGCAATTGGCACACCGCACACTGCTTCCAGGCGCTTGAGATAGTGCTGTGCATTTTTAGGCAGCGCATCCCAGGTTTTGACACCAAAAGTTGTTTCAGTCCAGCCTGGCACGGTTTCGTAAATAGGCTCGCAACGCGCCACATCATCCGCACCGACTGGCAGCATGTCTACAATTTTTCCATCCAGTTTGTAACCGGTACAAATATCCAAAGACTCAATGCCGTCCAGCACATCCAGTTTGGTGATGCACAAGCCGGTCAAACCGTTGATACGGGCTGAGCGACGCAACGCAGCGGCATCAAACCAGCCACAACGACGCTTGCGGCGTGTTACGGTACCGATTTCCTGGCCTTTGTTAGACATCTGGTGACCAGGTGCGCCTTCGGTGTCGATATCCAGTTCGCTCGGGAACGGACCACCACCCACACGTGTAGTGTAAGCCTTGGTGATACCCAATACATAGTGCAGCATATTGGCACCGACACCGGTGCCCGCGGAGGCCTGGCCTGCGATACAGTTGCTGGAGGTTACATAAGGATAAGTACCGTGATCGACATCCAGCAAAGTGCCTTGTGCACCTTCAAACAACAGGTGTTCGCCACGCGCATTCGCTTCATAGAGGGCAGCAGAAATATCGGCCACCATAGGCTTCAAGGCCACTGCGTGCTGCATGCTGGCATCGTATTGCTGCTGGAAATCCACCGCAGCCGCGCCCAAGTAGTTGGTCAGCACAAAGTTATGATAGTCCATGACTTCGCGCAGTTTTTCAGCAAAGCGCTCAGGGTGGAACAAGTCATAGACACGCAAAGCACGTCTGGCCACTTTATCTTCATAAGCAGGGCCAATACCCTTGCCGGTGGTGCCAATTTTTTTCTCGGCGCTACGCTTGGCTTCTCGCGCCAAGTCCACAGCCACGTGATGGGACAGAATCAATGGACAGCCAGGGCTGACTTTCAGGCGGTTTTTAACATCCAGGCCACCTTGTTCCAAGGTAGAAATCTCATGCAGCAAATGCGTGGTATCCAGCACAACGCCGTTACCGATGTAACAGTTAACGCCATCACGCACGATGCCGGAAGGCACCAGGTTCAATTTGTACACTTTTTGTGCCGCGCCCTGACCAACCACCAAGGTATGACCAGCGTTATGACCGCCCTGAAAGCGCACCACGCCCTGGGCGTGATCTGTCAGCCAGTCTACAATTTTACCTTTACCTTCGTCGCCCCATTGGGTGCCAATCACAACGACGTTTTTTGCTTGCTTAGATTGTGTCATGTTCAATTAATATCTTGTAAAAACGAAAATAGCGGGCTGACTTATACAGCCACCACTTGCCAGCGACCATCGATCTTTTGCAGAGTGCGGTCACAAGCCAATTCAGAATAGTTCACAGGCATATCGGGCAATGCTTCCACCACAATCTGCCCTTGTGAACGCAAGGTGTCGATTAAAGACAGTAATTCGGGTTCTGCCGCCACCGGCGCCAGAATCCCTTTATTCAGTGTTGCCGGACCCAATGCCTGCAACGCGCCACGCAAATCCAGGCTAAAGCCGGTTGCCGGGCGTGCACGGCCAAACGCTGCGCCGACTTCATCGTAACGCCCGCCCAATGCAATCGGGCCTGCGTAGCCTTTAGCATAAGCGGCAAACACCATGCCACTGTGATAGTGATAACCGCGCAGCTCGCTCAAATCAATAGTCACGGTGACATCATCCGTAGTCAGTGTATTTGCCACGGTTTCCAGTTCTCGTAACGCCTGTTCTATCTCTTCGGATTCCGGCAAAATATCACGCGCTTGGTCCAACACTTCTGCGCCGCCATTCAGCTGAGTGAGTGCGACAAAGGCCTGGCGGGATTTTTCCGGCAGATTCGCCACCAGCTGCTCTACCAGCGTAATGTCTTTTGCCTGCAAGGCGGCTTGCAGTGCCTGCTCCTGCTGTACGCCCAACTGCGCCATATGTGACAAGCTGGCAAAAATAGTGGCGTGGCTCAGGTCGACGAACAATGTGCGCATACCTAACAACTGCAAGGCTTTGACCATCAGGCGCTGCACTTCGATATCACTCTCAATGCCCGCGTGGCCATACAATTCAGCGCCCAGTTGCAAAGGCTCGCGCGTACGCGCTAATCCATCCGGCTTGGTGCGCAACACCGTGCCTGCATAACACAAGCGTGAAACACCCTGGTGGTTCAACATGTGTGCATCAATGCGTGCTGCTTGTGGCGTCGTATCTGCGCGCAAGCCCATCAGGCGCCCGGTCAACTGGTCTACTACTTTAAACGTCGCAATATCCAAGTCATGCCCGGTGCCGGTCAACAATGACTCCACATACTCCATCATGGGTGGCATCACATATTGATAGCCATGCACGCGGAACAAGTCCAGCAGTTGTCGGCGGTAAGATTCAAGACGCGCCGCATCTGCGGGCAATACATCTTCAATATATTCAGGAAGTAACCAATTATGCATCCCGCCATTATACCCGCAAACCCCTACCTAAGGCACGGCTTTAGCAGTCGTGATGGCACGGCATGGTGATAGACAATAAAAAAGCACGCAGGGTTGCGTGCTTTTTCAATTCCAACAAGTGGCTCAACGGTTCAGCCACAACACCAGCAATCCGGCGACCACTGAAGCAAATCCCACAAAACGGATCTGCCCATCGCGCAATTGCAGCAGTTTTTCAAAGGTCTGACGCCATGCCCGGGTAAACAGCAGTGGCATCAAGCCTTCAACCAACATTACACCGCCGATTAGCCACCACCAGTTCATACGGCATCAGGCAAAATTACTTCTTGCCACTGCTACGCATGTATTTGAAGAACTCCGAGCTTTGGTCAAGCACCATCACGTCAGATTTACTTTTGAAGCTGTTTTTATAAGCTTCCTGGCTACGATAAAACGCATAAAATTCCGGGTTTTTACCAAATGCCTGTGCAGAAACCTCGGCCGCTTTGGCATCGCCCTCACCTTTTACCTTTTGCGCATCACGGTAAGCTTCAGCAATAATCACTTCGCGTTGCTTATCCGCATCGGCGCGGATTTTTTCCGCCGCCGCCGCACCTTGTGAGCGCAGCTCGTTCGCCACAGACTTACGCTCGGCTTCCATACGCTGATAAACAGACTCACTCACTTCTTTTGGCAAGTCGACACGGCGCAGACGCACATCCAGAATCTGGATACCCATCTGACGACTTTCCTTATCAGCACGCTGACGCAGGATTTCCATGATCTCGGAACGCTCGCCTGACACCACATCATGAATCGTGCGTTTACCAAACTCGGCACGCAAACCATCATTCACCATTTGCGACAAACGACGCTCAGCCTGCACCTCGTCGCCACGGACTGACACATAGTACTTGGACGGGTCAACAATACGCCATTTCACAAATGAATCCACCAGCACGTTTTTCTTTTCACTGGTAATAAAACGGTCTGGCTCTTCCCAGTTCAGGGTCAGGATACGCTTGTCGTAATAGCGGATATTTTCCACCATAGGCATCTTAAAATAGAGCCCAGGCTCGCTCTTAACCGACACGATTTCACCCAGACGGAACACCAGTGCGTATTCACGCTGGTCTACGGTATAGGCCGAAGAGGTAATGATCACTAATAGAACAAACACCCCGATTAGCAGACTTCCAATATTTCTCATAATGTATTTTCCTTCAGGGCAATCTAGCGGTATTCGCGATCACGGTTACGCATCGCATCACGCGAGCGATCCGAGGTGCTTGAATCGGCTTGCGTCTCCTGTACAGGCTTGTCAGCCGCTGCCACAGGGGCAGATGCCGCATTACCGCCTGCACCGCTCATGCTCATGAGTTTATCCAGTGGTAAATAGAGCAGGCTGTTACCGCCTTTTTGGTCCACCAGCACTTTGCTGGTATTGGCCAGCACATGCTCTTGCGCATCCAGATACAGGCGTTGACGGGTTACTTCTGGCGCCTTGTTATATTGCGCCAGAATCTGCTCGAAACGGTCAGCGTTACCCTTGGCTTCATTTTCTACACGCAACTTGTAACCTGCAGCCTCTTCAGACAAGCGGGCGGCGGTACCGCGCGCCTTAGGAATCACGTCATTCGCGTAAGCCTGGCCTTCATTTTTCTGGCGTTCCAGATCCTGTTTGGCTTTGACCGCATCGTCAAACGCCGCTTGTACCTGTTCTGGCGGCTGCGCATTCTGCATGGTCACGTTGACAATATTGATACCGGATTTATACCTGTCCAGCATTTCCTGCATGAGTTTTTTCGCTTTGGCAGCCACGTCATCACGGCCTTCATACAGCACAAAGTCCATTTTGCTCTTACCAACGATTTCACGAATCGCGGTTTCTGCCACGCCACGCACACTCTCTTCAGTAGAACGGTTGCTAAACTGGTAATCCTCCACCGACTTCAGGTTATATTGCACCGCTACCTGCAAGTCGATGATGTTTTCATCATCTGTCAGCATCAGTGACTCCCGTAGCTCTTTGCTGCGGCCAGATTCGCTATCAAATGAGCGATAGCCCATTTCTATGGTACGCACCTGCTCCAGGTTGACGTTTTCTATGGTTTCAATCGGGAACGGCAAATGCCAGCGCGGACCAGGCATGGTGGTTTCCACATGCTGGCCAAAGCGCAATACCACGCCACGTGAACCCTGGTCGACAATATAGAAACCTGAACCTAGCCAGATCAAGGCGACTAAACCAAGAATTGGGGCCACTGGCAATGGTTGTGGTGCAGGCGCCGTACCGCGCGGGCCACCTTGACCGCCCTTATTGCCAAACAAACGATTCAGCTTTTGATTCAAATCCTTGAATACCTCATCCAGGTCAGGCGGGCCTTCGTTATTCTTATTCCAAAAGCCGGGGAATTTTCTCATGCTAGTACTCCGTGTTTTTTGATTTTTTAAACATAAGCACTTTCTTCCGTGCTCAGTTTTTTCAAATATTGCTGATGTTGTAACAGCGCCTGGCGCAAATCCTCAATACCAGTACCCTCTCGTGCCGAGACACGCACCGTACGGATGTTACCATATTCGTCCAGATCGACTCCGGGCGCCATGCCCATGCGGTCAATCTGGTTCAATACCAGAATCTGTGGGACATTAGCCGCGCCAATCTCGTTCAGCACAATATTAACCTGCTCAATCTGATTGTCGCGATTCGGGCTGGCCACATCGACAATATGCAGCAACAAATCCGCCTGCGCCGCTTCTTCCAGCGTAGCACCAAAGGCTTCAATCAAGGTGGTAGGCAAATGCTTGATAAATCCAACTGTGTCAGACAACACCACAGGATAGCCATCAGGCAGGTGCATTTTGCGCGAGGTAGTATCCAATGTGGCAAAGAGTTGGTCCGCCGCATAGACACCAGAATGCGTCAAACGGTTAAACAAGGTGGATTTACCGGCGTTGGTGTAGCCAACCAGCGACACTGTCATCAGGTTAGAACGCTTGCGCGCACGCCGCTGCATACCTCGCTGCTGTTTAAGCTTATCCAGTTTTTCACGCAACTGCTTGACGCGTACACGCAGCATACGCCTGTCCAGCTCCAACTGCGTTTCACCTGGACCACCACGCACACCGATACCGCCTTTTTGACGTTCAAGGTGCGTCCAGCCGCGCACCAGCCGTGTCGACAAGTGCTCCAGTTGTGCCAGTTCGACCTGTAACTTACCCTCGTGCGACTGCGCGCGCTGGGCAAAAATATCCAGAATCAGGCCGGTGCGGTCGACCACGCGTGCTTCGAGCAGTTTTTCCAGGTTGCGTTGCTGTGAGGGGCTCAAGTCATGATTAAAGGCAGCCACCTTGCTATCATGTGCTGCTAATAAGGTCTTGAGCTCATCAGCTTTACCAGAGCCGATGAAGTATTTAGGATCGGGAGCCTGACGCTTGCCTTCCAGCGTCGCTGAGATATTCAATCCGGCAGTGCCGGCGAGGTGGCGGAGTTCTTGCAAACTTTCTTCGTAGTCAGCATCACCAAAGTTGACGCTGACCAGAACGACGGCATCTCCGCCGCTTGGTCTATCAAACATGCATTAAGATTCTTGTGCTGTTTCGTGTGGCGCCAAACTCACTGGACGCGCTGGAACAATGGTTGAAATCGCGTGTTTGTATACCATCTGGGTCACTGTATTTTTTAACAAAATCACATACTGGTCGAAAGAGTCGACTTGACCTTGCAGCTTGATACCATTAACCAGATAAATAGACACTTGCACGTGTTCTTTTCTTAAGGCGTTCAGAAAAGGGTCTTGTAACATTTGGCCTTTATTATTCATAGAATTGCTCCTTGTTTGTTTTAATCGTATTGGAGTTTTTATTATCTTGAACACCAATCCATCATAATGACTATGATTGTACTAATTTGTTCCAATTTCAATCCCCGCACCTTATTTTTTTGGAAATAATGCGCGAATACGCTGCAAACAGGCCTCTTTACCCAGAATAGACATCACCTGATCAATACTGGGTGATTGTGCGATACCGATTAAAGCGACCCGCAATGGCATGGCCAGCTTGGGGAACTTGATCTGCTGCTCAGCCACGACCTGATTTAGCGCATCGTGTAAGTTATCGGCAGTCCAGTCGGAATCTTGAGTCTTCTCCAAGAAACTTTCGATAGTCGCAGCCGTTTCTTCCTGGATATGCTTGGCGGCATCTGCTTCATTGATGGCAGGTACCTGGTAGAAGAACGCAATTTCTTTCGCCAGTTGATTCAGGTTATTGGCGCGCTCACGGTATAAATTCAGCACCGCCAGCAAGTCTGGCGATTGCGTTTCCGTGATACCCAGCGCAGCCAGGCGCGGCTTCACCTCATCCGCAATTTGCTCTAGTGGCAAGCTTTTAATGTAGTGCGCATTGAGCCAGTTAAGTTTTTCGGTATTAAACTGCGCAGCCGATGGCGTGATATGGTCGAGGTCAAACCAGGCACAGAACTGCTCCATGCTGAATACTTCATCATCGCCATGTGACCAGCCCAGACGCGCCAGATAATTGAGCACCGCTTCACGCAAGTAACCGTCCTCGTGATACTGGATCACACTGACGGCGCCATGGCGCTTAGATAATTTCTGGCCATCATCACCGAGGATCATGGACAAATGCGCATATTGAGGCACTTGCGCGCCCAAAGCCTGCAACATATTGATCTGACGCGGCGTGTTATTAACATGGTCATCCCCGCGGATCACCTGCGTCACGCCCATTTCCCAGTCATCGACGACCACACAGAAGTTATAAGTGGGCGTACCGTCAGCACGTGCAATAATCAGGTCATCCAGCTCGGCATTGGCAATTTCAATGTGGCCTTTCACCATATCATCCCAGGCCACCACGCCGGTGGTCGGGTTTTTAAAACGCACGACTGGTGGTATATCTTTGGGTGCTTCAGGCAAAGTCTTGCCTGCTTCCGGGCGCCAGCGGCCATCATAGCGCGGCTTTACGCCCTGCTGCATTTGCGTTTCACGCAAGGCATCCAGTTCTTCTTTGCTGCAATAGCAATAGTAGGCATGACCGTCATCCAGCATTTTCTGGATGATTTTTTTGTAAGTATCCATGCGCTGCATCTGGTAAAACGGGCCTTCGTCATGGTCCAGTTGCAACCAGGCCATGCCATCCAGAATCGCCTGCACCGCTTCTGGCGTTGAACGCGCGACATCGGTATCTTCAATCCGCAGGATAAACTGTCCGCCATGGCGCTTGGCATACGCCCATGAAAACAAGGCAGTACGTGCGCCGCCAATATGAAGGTATCCGGTAGGACTGGGTGCAAAACGGGTTTTAACAGCTTGTGACATAATGAATCTCTAAACGCTCAAGCTTGCCATTTTAACATGGCAGCCGCTCTCCTGCCTGACTGCGACTTTGCTGCAAAATGGCGGCAGCCAGATTGAAGCCCACGCGCAAACGCGATATGATGCAGCCATGACGCAACTCCTCTCTTCCAGCAGCGATATTCATGTCGGCGAGCTTTATGGCAAACCTGCCGCACCTGGCCAAACCACTGCGATTTACCACGTGGTTGCCGTGCACAAGCTAGGGATCACCTTGCAAAATATGGATAACCCGCTGAGCCAGTTTGAGACCACCGCCAGCAAGTTGCTGCAATCTGGTTATGTTCGCTTAAGCCAAACCCCTTATGTCAACCTGCAACAGGCTGGCAAACGCAAATCCGCACAACAAAAGCTCAAGCGCTGCCCATTTACGCTAGATGTATTTGCCGAGCGCGCCGATTGCGAACGACCAGCAGTGGTTGCCTGAGCGACATCAACAATAAAAAAATGCCGCAATAGCGGCATTTTTTACGACTGAGTCCAGCGGACAACATCCTGACTTGGCTAAGCCTCTGGCGGCGCACCAATCAAGTCGTGACCTTGCGAGTCCACAATCTGCACATCCACAAAGTCGCCCGGATTCAATCCATCGGCATCCTGCAAGTAAACAATACCATCAATTTCTGGCGCATCGCTTTTCGTGCGCGCGATAGCAATGACATTGCCTTCGTCGTCTTCAGTCAGCTCATCCACCAGCACGGTTTGCAGGCTACCAATCTTGGCGGCCACCTTGGCTGCACTGATACGCTCCTGCACTTCCATAAAGCGGCTTAAACGCTCCTGCTTGATTTCTTCAGCGACTTGGTCTGGCAAAGCATTGGCGACAGCACCATCGACGGCAGAGTAGGCAAAACAACCTACGCGGTCGAGTTGTGCTTCTTCCATAAAGTCGAGCAGCATTTTAAAGTCATCTTCAGTTTCCCCTGGGAAGCCGACAATAAAGGTACTGCGGATCGCAATGTCAGGACAGATATCGCGCCATGCCTTGATACGCGCCAGGTTGTTTTCGCTGCTGGCCGGGCGTTTCATGGACTTGAGGATACGTGGGCTGGCATGCTGCAAAGGCACATCTAGATAAGGCAAAATGGCACCTTCGGCCATCAGCGGAATCACATCATCCACATGCGGGTATGGATACACGTAATGCAGGCGCACCCACACCCCCAACTCACCCAGTGACTTACTGAGCTCAGTCATATGGGTTCTGACCGGGCGGCCGTTCCAGAAGCCTTTACGGAACTTCATATCCACGCCATACGCTGACGTATCTTGTGAAATCACCAAGATTTCGGACACACCAGCATTCACTAGGCTTTCAGCTTCATTGAGCACATCGCCAATCGGGCGGCTGACCAGGTCACCACGCATGCTAGGGATAATACAGAAGCTGCAACGGTGGTTACAGCCCTCTGAAATTTTGAGGTAAGCATAATGCTTGGGCGTCAGGCGGATACCTTGCGGCGGCACCAGGTCTGTATAAGGATCATGAGGTTTCGGTAAATGCGTATGCACGTGACCCATGACTTCTTCCAGCGCATGCGGGCCAGTCACCGCCAACACACTCGGGTGTGCACCGGTGACCACGTCTTTTTTAGCCCCAAGACAGCCAGTCACAATCACTTTACCGTTCTTGTTGAGCGCTTCACCAATCGCATCCAGTGATTCCTGCACAGCAGAATCAATAAAGCCACAAGTGTTGACCACGACCAGGTCAGACTGCTCATAGCTATTACTGATTTCATAGCCCTCAGCACGCAGCTGGGTCAAAATGCGCTCGGAATCAGACCCGGCTTTTGGGCAACCCAAGGAAACAAACCCGACTTTAGGCGAACTTTGCATAATGATTCTCTCTTAACCTTCTACCAACCATTTGGTGACAGCGACCGACGCCACACCCAACACAATTAACAATAACTGACTCAGGGTGTCGCGCAACGCGGTGCGTTTATGCAAACCCGGAATCAAATCAGCCACAGCCACGTAAAGCATGCTCGCCGCTGCCAGGCTTAAAATATACGGTACCCACTGCTCAACCAAATTCAGTGCCAGATAGGCAATCAGCCCGCCTGCCAGCGTGGCCAGGCTGGAAGCGATATTAAACAGGAATGCTTTTTTCTTGCTGTAGCCAGAGTGCAGCAAAATCAGGAAGTCGCCTACCTCTTGTGGAATCTCATGCGCAATAATCGCCAATGCCGTCACCAACCCGACTTGCATATCCACCATAAAGGCTGCACAAATCAGGATACCGTCGACAAAATTATGGAAAGTATCGCCAACCATAATCATCAAGCCACTACGGCCACCATCGTGCACATGACCATGATGATGCCCAACCACCTGCGCTGGCACAGCCTGCGGCAATTTAAACTTGATTGCGCCTTGCGGCTTTTTGCTGGCCTGCTGCTCTGGATGTAACTCCGGGCAATGTGCTTCATCATGCATGGCATGCATTTCACAGTGCTCACCGTGACAATGGCGCCATAGCACCAGTTTTTCCAGGGTAAAGAACAACAACACGCCGAACAGCATGGTGGCGGTCATCGCTTCTATATTAGGGCTAGTTTCAATCGCATGCGGCAAGATTTCGAGAAACACCGCAGCCAGCAAGGCACCAATGGCATAACTTACCAACAAAGGCACCCAATGCTTCTTGGCATTGAGCGCAAATATAGCTGCGACACAGACGCTTAAGACTCCGCCCAGCAAGCAAGCCAGCACCATGCCGGTGAGCGGTGAAATCGTTGAAAATAATGAAGACAAATGAGCCATGCCGTGTTTATTGCGGGAAGCCGCGCATTATACGTGAGTTATCAAAAAAACAAAGCATAAACAAACAGTTATGCTTTATCAGTCGCCAGGGACTATCAGGCTATTAAGCCTTAAATAAACTGCGCCACAATATAGCCAATGACAATGCCGATCAACAAAGCCATGGTCAGCCCACGATACGTCAGCACGTCACGGGAATAACCGCGGCGAATGGCGATATAGGACACCAGGTAGCCCATGGCATTAAGCAACCAGATAAAACCGAAACTGAGCACTTTAACGATAATGGGGCCAATGAGTGGCACCAGGCCAATAATGCCTACCAGCCAGACAAATAGCCCTGTCACCAAACCAACCAGCACGGCCACACCCGCTAATACGCGGGCATCCCAATCCAGATACATGCCGCCAGCGATTAATGCCGTCAAGCCTACTACCAGCAAGATATTCGGCCAGACGCGCTGACCGCTCAACAAAGGGTCGACACCCGTACTAAAGCTTGCCGGATGGCGTCGAACACGTAATCGTTTGAGCATAGTAGAAGCGTCTATAAAGTTGAGATTAAACCAGCAAGGTCCTGCACCTTGGCACAGCTATGCCAATGTGGTTTGCGCATGGCGACATCTCCCGCATAACCCCAGCTCACCAATGTAAAATCCATCTGGTTGGCATCGGCCGACATCCCATCCTCCAGGCGATCACCAATATACAAACACTCTGCTAGCGCCAGGCCGTTCTCAGCCACCACCCGCCCTATCATCTCGGCTTTGGATTTAAGTGGTGGATTAAAATAATCCAACGCATACACGCCCGTGAAAAATCTCTGCCAGCCCAAATGCGCCATGATTCTTTCAGTCGGGTAAAAGCGCTTATTGGTCGCAATATATAACTGGTAGCCCTGTGCTTGCAGTTGCTGCAACATGGCTGGCACGCCGTCAAACACCACTGACTGCAAACAGCCCGAGCTGTCGTAATGCTGCTTGAAAGCCGCTGCCAGTGTGTTTAATAAGGTAGTATCCTCGCTACCTGAAAGCCGCTTCAGCGTTTCCATCAGCGGCGGTCCGATCACATCATGCGTCAACGGTGCTGCCAAAGGCGTATTCGTGGTACTGAACGCCAGACCAAAACAATGTAGGATACTTGGCGCAGAATCAATCAATGTGCCGTCTAAATCAAAAATTAAATGCTGTTTCATAAACAATCGTTTTTATTAATATTGTTGTGAGCTCAACTCAGCCGCGCCTTATTTATGCCAGCCAGATAAAACACCCCATACGGCCGGTATCGCCATCGCGCCTGAAGCTGAAAAAGTTCTCAGGCTCACTGAATGTGCAACGCCCGCCGCCATATATCTGCGTGACGCCTAATGTTTGCAAACGCTGCCTGGCAATGGTGTATAAATCGCCCAGCCACTTATCGCCTTTTGCTGCAAACGCAGACTCGGCCTGGGCATCCTGCGCCATAAATTGCGCCCTCACCTCACTGCCCACTTCAAATGCCTCCGGGCCAATAGCAGGCCCCAGCCAAGCCATCAGTTGATTAGCTGGCACCGGCATGGCAGCGATGGTCGCTTCAATCACGCCATCGCACAAGCTACGCCAGCCAGCGTGTATGGCCGCCACGACCGTACCGTTCTGGTCACATAACAACACAGGCAAACAGTCTGCGGTCATAGTCACGCAAACAACCTGCTTGCGTGCAGTAAAACTAGCATCCGCACTTTCCAGACAAGAGGACAAAGCGGCATCAATCACACGCACACCATGCACCTGGTTCAACCATACCGGCTCACTGGGTAGATAAGTACTCAGCAATTGCCGATTAGCAGCGACGTGCTGTGGATGGTCTTTGACATGATCACCTAAATTCAAGCTGGCATATACGCCTGTACTCACGCCACCATCACGCGTGGTTTGTAGGGCTTTCACATTGGCTGGTGCAGGCCAGTCAGGCGTAATGAATGTCAGGCCGGCCATCACTCGTCCTCATCGCCCCAGTCTTCATCCAGATCGTCCTCGGACTCATCAAAGTCGTCGTCGCCCCAATCTTCGTCATCGTCGCCGATAAACAGGCCATTTTCATCGACATTAAAATCAGGCGGTGGCAACTCCTCTACCGGTTTAACTACGCGCATGGCTTCCAGCAGCTCACGCATATCGTCGGCCAATTCAATCTGCCATTCCATCGGCTCATTGGTCACCGGGTGGATCAAGCCCAATTTAATAGCGTGTAACGCCTGGCGTTTAAAGTTGCCGATCACCTCGCGCAGTTCCGGCGTCATCATTTTGTGCGGGATAATATTGCCGATGCCATACATTGGGTCACCCACCATAGGTGCTTTTAAATGCTGCAAATGCACGCGGATTTGGTGTGTACGGCCAGTTTCGAGGTTACAGCGCAGATAAGTATTGGTGCCAAAGCGCTCGAGAATTTCGTAATGCGTGATGGCCGGGCGGCCGCGACGGATCACCGCCATTTTGGTGCGGTGGTGCGGATGGCGACCAACCGGTTGATCGACCTTGCCGTTACGCCACAACTGGCCCCAGACAATTGCACGGTACTCACGTTTAACCGTACGCGCCTGCAACTGGCGCACCAGACTGGTTTGAGCCTCCAGCGTTTTGGCCACCACCAGCAAGCCGCTAGTATCTTTATCCAGCCGATGTACGATACCTGCACGTGGCACCTCTTTTAAAGCAGGCCAGTGGAACAGCAAAGCGTTGAGCAAAGTACCACTCCAGTTACCGGCGGCCGGATGCACCACCAACCCGGCAGGCTTGTTAATAATGATCAAGGCATCGTCTTCATAGACAACATCCAAGTCAATGTCTTCAGGCTCAAATGCGTTTTCCTGTGCGTTTTTAGGCGGCGTGACGAGCAATTGCTCACCGCCCCAGACTTTGGTTTTAGCCGTTGGCGCCTTGCCATCCAGCAAGACCAGCCCTTCTTTGATCCAAGCCTGTAATCGGCTACGGGAATGATCCGGCAACATTTGCTGCAAAGCCAGATCGAGACGCTGCCCGCCGAGATTGCCAGGAACGACCAGATGTAAGGAGGCGCTTTCTTTCATATTTTCAAACGGCATCAGTTATAATGCCCTGAGTTTCCTTTGATAAAACAACATTAAACAACATGCTTCGCATTTTACCGCTTAACACCCTGTTCACGCGTGCTTTTATTTTAATCACCGCGCTGGCTTTGAGTGCTTGTGCCATTTTCGGCAACCCGAATCCACCGGATGAGACCAAAGGCTGGGCAGAACAACGCCTTTACGCTGCTGGTCAGGAAAAGATGGCCGACAAGAACTACGACAAGGCGATTGAGTATTTCCAGAAGCTTGAAGCGCGTTATCCGCATGGTGCTTATGCCACGCAGGCGCAGTTGGAAGTGGCTTATGCCTACTATAAAAAAACTGAACCGGTGTTGTGTTTATCCGCCGTTGACCGTTTTATCAAGCTGCATCCTAACCACCCTAACCTCGATTACGCCTACTACCTCAAAGGCCTGGCGACATTTAACGAGCGTGGCATTATGGAGAAATACACCAAACAGGAAATCAACGACCGCGACCCGAAAACTTTGCGCGTGTCATTTAACGCATTCAAAGAGTTAGTTGAGCGTTTTCCTACCAGCCGTTATGCCAAAGACTCGACCCAACGCATGGTGTACCTGGTCAATACGCTGGCCATGCACGAAATGCACGTTGCGCGTTACTACATGCAACGTAAAGCCTATGTCGCAGCCCTTAACCGCACCAGATACGTGTTGGAAACTTACCCGAACTCCAGTTCTGTTGAGGATGCATTAGTCACGATGATCAGCGCCTACGACGCCATGGATATGGCTGACCTGAAAGCCGATACATTGCGCATCCTGAAAACCAACTACCCTGAAAACCCAATGATTACCGGCAAGATCAATGAAGATGAAAAGGTCTGGTGGAAGTTCTGGGAAAGCCTGTACTAAGCCTAGCATTCCAACAAAAACGCCAGCATCGCTGGCGTTTTTTATTGCCTCTGTTGGTGAGCCTCACACGCCTTCACTGGCTGCGCCTCAGCGGCAAACGCCTCTCGCTCAAACGGATTGTCATAATACGCATGTCGTCCACACAATAACTGCCACAACCCTGCCAGCAAATAAGCGGGGATAAACAGGACTCCCCAGCGTTCAGCCTGTTTTACATGCACATGCTCGTGCGTACGCAGTTGGTCCAGGACACCAGACGAACAACCGATAATCACATGCCCCAGGGCCATTGCGGCAAATCCGCCATTATGTAACATACGCTTTGCCAGCCAGCCACCATGCACCTCGACCACCCCATGGCGTATGCGTGCCTTAGCCCCCAATGCTATCCAGAGCAAAGCGGCTGCCAAGCCGATCAAGGTCGTTGGCAGTGTCCACAAAAAAACGAGCATGCGTATCATCACAAGTTGCCATCATACAGGCTAACTACAACCTACACTTGGTTGACAGCCGCACTCACCATGCATATCATATGAGAATAATTATCATTACATAAAACAACCCCTCATGTCCGCAGCGGATGCACCTCCCCAACAAGAACTACGTACGTTTTATCACACGCACCACGCCTGGCTGGTCAACTGGTTAAAACGACGCCTGGGTTGCATCCATCATGCGAATGACCTGGCCCATGATACGTTCCTGAAGCTCGTTGCCAAGCCCGCCACACTGACACATATCCAGGAGCCACGTGCCTTTTTAACAACCATGGCACATGGACTGATGGTGGATCAATTTCGTAAAAGCGCCTTAGAGCAAGCCTACCTGGATGCAATCAGGCATTTACCAGCGTCGCTGGCGCCCTCTCCCGAAGAGCATCTTGCTATTCTTGAAATTTTGCTACAGATAGACCAATTATTCCGTGGATTAAAACCGAATGTGCGCAACGCTTTCCTGCTATCGAGGCTAGAGGGACTGACTTATCCTGAAATTGCAGTGCGACTTGGAGTCTCCTTGCGTACTTTGGAAACTTACATGGCGGAGGCACTACGCCATATATTGACCGTGCCACGCGTTTAAAACACCAGCAATTAAATCATGTCCATGTCCACACTCAACGTTCGCCCAATGACTGAACCTAGCCATATCCCCCCTGACATCATGGATGAGTTGATCACCTGGTCAGTCAAGTTAAACTCAGGCACCGCCAGCGATGCTGACCAGCAGCGCTTTCAGGCATGGCGAGACCTTGATCCTATGCATGAGCGCGCCTGGCAAGCACTGCATGCCATGGAACAGGATTTTATGGCTATTCCAGCGCACTCCAAACAGTTAGTAGCCAATACCATTGCGCTTGCCGATGCACAAACCCGCACAGACAAGCAGCGCAAGTCCAAAGTCAAAGCACTGGCGATCTGTGTGGTCACGCTGCTTGGCAGCGCCTTACTGATCCAGCAAGTTTCGCCATGGCAAACGCCACTACACTACTCCACGCACATGGGTCAGCGCGCGGAGTTTACACTGGCAGATGGTACACAACTCGTACTGAATACTAACTCCAGTGTCGATGTGCGCTATTCGTTGTTGAAACGTGAAATTGTGCTCAATCACGGTGAAATCTATCTCATCACTGGCCACGATACAGACGCATGGTTTGGACGTCGTCGTTTCTGGGTCGATACGGCACAGGCGAAGTTTGAAGCCATAGGCACCCGCTTTTCGGTTTACCAGCACGCAAACACCACTCAATTACATGTGGCCGAGGGCGTGGTGGCGATTCGTGTTGCCCAGCAGCCAGAAGTTCGCGCATATGCTAGCGACACCTACCGCATGCAAGGAGTTGCGGCTGCCCCGGTCAAAACCGGGACACAGCATTCTGACCCGATAGCCTGGGTAGAGGGTGTGGTTATCGCCAAACAAATGCGTCTGGAGAGCTTGATGTCCGAACTCGCGCGCTACCAGCCGCTGCCTCTCAGCTATGAAGACGATACCGGCAACCTGACCGTTTCTGGCGTATTCCAGCTCAATCGTGATGATCCAGCCAAGCATGCCTTACAAACGCTCAGCCACACTTTGCCGATTCGCATTACCCGGCAGCACGAGCAATTACTGATCAAGAAAAAATAATTGAAATAAATCTGCGGGTTTTTGCCCAGTTGTTCGGCATAGGGTTATTTCTCTCATTTACACAGAGGTTTAACGCAATGCCCAGGCAATCACATCAACACAAACCATCGCTGCGCA
This sequence comes from Methylophilus sp. QUAN, assembly GCF_015354445.1. Taxonomy (GTDB): domain Bacteria; phylum Pseudomonadota; class Gammaproteobacteria; order Burkholderiales; family Methylophilaceae; genus Methylophilus. The sequence goes on along the minus strand of NZ_JADKYT010000001.1, from coordinate 1,391,353 downwards.
AGCATATTTCAACTGCATTCTATGCGGCATTCATTGCCAGCGTGAGCGGTGGCTTCACGACCGTCTATTCCAACACAGCCTCTGCCGAAGAACATCAGGTCTTTGACTTCAAATTACCGGCTGGCAAACTGGAAGATGCTCTCAATGCGTTGGCAAAACAATCAGCAATCACCCTGACTTTTGATGCAAACCAGGTCAAAGGCAAAACAGTGCCTGCCATCAAACAACTGTTAACGCGTGAGCAAGCGTTACAATTATTACTGAAAGATACCGCTTTAGAAGCCAAACCCACGAATGGCGCCATTATTATTGTGCCAAGGCCAATCGCGGCACATACCGACACCTTACCCGAAGTCAGTGTCAGCGCAAGCCGTTCACGTACAACGAACGCCTTGCCCCAGCCATTTGCAGGCGGCCAGGTTGCAAAAGCCAGCCGCATGGGTATTCTGGGTAATGTGGATATTTTTGAAACGCCGTTTAGCACACAAAGCTACACTGAAGAATTCGTGCTTGACCAACAAGCAAGACGCCTGGCTGATATTATTGCTGCAGATCCTTCTACCCGCAGCGCGATGGCGGAATATGGTGACAGTGAAACCTACCATATTCGCGGGTTCCCTTTATTTACTAACCAGGTTGGCATCAATGGCTTATATGGCATGACCGACCTGCGCCGTATTGCGCCTGATTTTTATGAACGGGTCGATGTATTAAAAGGCCCAGCCTCCATGCTCAATGGCAGCAGCCCATTTGGCGTCACGGGTGGCAATATCAACCTGGTCTCAAAACGCGCTGGCGACACGCCGCTTAATCGTTTCACCGCCAGTTACATTTCAGACAGCCAGTTTGGCGGACATTTAGATTTGGGAAGACGGTTTGGCGAAGACAATGCCTGGGGCGTACGCCTGAATGTGCTGGCACGTGATGGCGATACCCCGATTAGCCGCCAGTCAGACCGCATGCATATTGGCTCGCTGGCAGTGGATTATCGCGGTGAAAAACTCACCGCCAGCTTCGACCTGGCAAGCCAGGATCGTTTAACCCGGGGCTATTCAGCCAATATTACTTATGACACGGGTTTTGCGTTACCGCGTGCCCCACAAAATGATAAAAACTTTGTCAACGACTGGGAGTTCTTTAAAGGCGACTCACATTATTGGATGACAAAATTCGAATACGAATTCACGCCCGCCCTGACCGCTTATATTAACTACGGACAAGCCAAAGGCAATGAAGAATATTTTTATGCGGGCTCACAAGGGCGCCGCATCATCAACAGTGCGGGCGACTTCACCGCACGTGCCGGTGGTTATCGGGGCTGGTATGAGGTTGACACCTACGAGGTCGGTTTGCGTGGCTTTAAGCAACTGGGCAGTGTCAGCAACAATTATGCGCTTGTCTACAACGACTTTAACCGTATCGCTGGCGGTGCTGTAGCACATGCGACGGCACCATATACCGGCAACATCTATCAAAACCCTAACCTGCCCAAACCTACCGTTAACTTTGGCGTGATTCCACAAAACGGCGACTTGCAACTAAACAGCATTGGCCTCATCAACACCTTTGGTTTTGTGCAAGACAATGTGTTGCTCACCTTGGGTGCGCGTCAGCAAACACTTTACAGCGGGATTTTTAACAACGGTGTAAAAAAAGACGCTTATGATGAAAGCAAAGTCACACCAACGAGCGCGCTGCTGATTAAACTCGGCAATTACTCTTTGTATGGCAATTACAGCGAGGGTTTATCTCAAGGCGCCATTGCACCCAGCACAGCGGTCAATCATGACGAACAATTGCCGCCATTTGTCGCCAAGCAACATGAGATTGGCGTCAAATACAATGCAGGCACCTTTGGTGTCACCGCTGCCGTTTTTCAAATTACACAGCCTAATACATATACCACATCCAACCGTTTGGTCGATGACGGCGAGCAACGCAACCGCGGCCTGGAGCTTTCAACGTTTGGCCAGCCCTTGAGTGGATTACGCCTGCTTGGCGGCGTCACTTTCATTGATGCCGAACAAACAAAGACACAAGACGGTATCAACAACGGCAAAGATGCGATTGGCGTGCCGAAAGTCAATGTGGTGATTAACGGTGAATATGATATTTTTGCCGTGCCTGGTCTCTCGCTGACTGGCCGCATTTCTGGCTTTAGCGAAGCACAGGCAAATGCAGGTAATACACAAAGCATCCCAGGCTGGACCACATTTGATGCCGGGGCACGTTATGTCACACATATCTCTGGCAACAAAGTCACCCTGCGCGCCAATGTGATGAACCTGGCTGATAAAAACTACTGGAACTCGGTATCACGCAGTTTTATCACCATGGGCGCACCACGCACCGCGCTACTTTCAGCAACGATAGACTTTTAATGCCACACAAAGGCCTGCCTGGCAGGCCTTTACATCATCTCGCCTGGCACTGGATGGGCAGCATGCGGCCGATTTCCACCGTCAATGCACTACCCTTACCACGGATGGTATTCGGCCCGTTGCTGTAGATAAATCCAGAGCCACTAGGCTGCTGCGGCAAGCTAACTTCACTTTGTGCACGCATCAGCACCGCGCTGGCAGGTTCGGCCACAAAGCGTACGCGCAAGACTTCCCCATTCTGGCAATCAAACACCACGGCCTCAGGGCTTACCAGTGGCGGCTTGGCGGCACAACCTGCAAGCATTAAGCCCAAACACGCATTGATACCAACGACCATCGTCCCACTCATGCTGGCCTCGGTGCACACATAATAATGGCCATGCCCAACATGGCCACTACCACTCCCAGCATATCCCAGCCGGTCGGTTTAATGCCATCTACCAGCCATAACCAGATGATGGCAACGCCGATATAGACACCGCCATAAGCCGCATAGACACGGCCAGCCGCCGTCGGGTGCAAAGTCAGCAGCCAGGCGAACAACGCCAGGCTGAGCGCGGCAGGTACTAATAGCCAGGCACTTTTACCAGTTTTAAGCCATAGATAAGGCAGGTAGCAGCCGACAATTTCAGCCACCGCGGTCAACGCAAATAAAAACAGGGTTTTCAGCAAAAGAATTCCTTTTCCAGACAACTGGCAAACAAGACAGGTTTCATGAATGCTTCTGCTTTAGACGATATTGCAGAACGTATAACACCACCCCAACCACCAGATTCAGGCTGGACTGCAACAAGGGAAGAAACAGAAAAATCAGGCTTCCCTGCGCATCAGGATACATGACCAGCGTTTGCATATAAATCCACGCCACCACACATACCTGGAAGAGACTGAAATTGCGCCATCGTTTCTGGATGTCATTGCGATCAAAGAAATAGCGGCCTGCGAACATAATCACATAGGGCATCACTGTCCATAATGTCATCAGCAACCCAGTACGGTAGCTGAGAAACTGCAAGCCACTGGCGGCATAGATCTCAAAACCAATGGCGGCTAATGCCCCGGCCAGGGCGGTCAGGGTGATGGACAGGTTAATGCGCATAATGACTCAAGAAAGTTGTACCCAACGATAGTTTTTTATTTTACCCGGCGGCAAATCAAATGAACGCGCACCAGACAAGGTAAATGAAGTCCCGGTTGCGACCGACGTGGGCGCATCAATCACCGCGGTCGGTTTGGATTGATCTACCACAATCACATCCACCGTCGCCGGGTCAGACTGATTACCAGCATCATCTTCTACAATCAGCTGAAAACGATGCCTGCCAGGCGGTAAGGGGTTCGACGCATCAATAGTGACTTCAATGGTCGAGGTATTGGTCCTGATTTCCTGCCCGGTCGTAAACTTTGCCATGCCAGCCGCTCCTTTGATTCAACAAACGTGGGAAATTACCTGCCTGACAATGTATGTCAGATTGTCTTCGCGGGCAAGCAAGGCCAACAAGAACAAACGCTTGCAGATTACTCCTGTTCTGAAATCAGCAGTTGATTATGGTCGGTTTTGAGGTAGAAAGTACCGTTCTGGTCGATCTGGATCGCACGTATGCGATAGCCACTCAAGACTGGCTCGGCATAGACCAGCGATGTTCCCTCTTTGCGCACGCGGTACAAGGTGGTATTGCCCATGCCAGCAACAAACAGATCGTTATCCCAGAAATCGTTACGGCCAGTAGAGGGATATTTCACCAGCGGGCCGATACCGATCGAAGGCACAAAGGTCATCGCCGGTTTTTCGTAGCCTTCATGGCTATTGAATTTGTTGCCGTAATAGCCGCTCATGCCGTCGCGCTCGTAGATGGTGCCATAACTGACAATCGGCCAGCCATAATTCTTACCACGTTTGATTAGGTTAATTTCATCACCGCCACGGGGGCCATGATCAGTGAGCCATAGCTCATTGCTTTCACGATCAAAATACAAGCCGCCTGAAGGCGAGCGGAAACCGGAAGCATAGACTTCAGCATTCAGGCGCTGCAAATCAATGCGAACCACTTTGCCTAAGGAGGTCGTTTTGTCCTGCACACGGTCTGGCTTGGAGAAATCCCCCAGGCTGAGGTACAGCGTACGCTCATTCTCCCCTAGCGCCAATTTGCCACCCACCTGGTGGCCTAAAATCGGCTCTTTAATGGCCGGACGGCTGATATAAATCTCGCGGTCAAAACTGACTTCACTATTCTCGATATCAACCTCAAACTCACTCACAGCCAGCCGCACGCCATTGCTTGCCTCATCCCAGGCGGTATAAGCCACATACAGGGTTTTGCCCACCAGCAAAGAATCTTTCACGCCAGACAACTCCCGGCAATACACCAACTGCTTGCTGCTGCTTTCGTCAGCCGAGGTTTCGCCACCAGGGATAAACTTGGCCAAGGGTTTGCCAGGTTTCACCAACTCCATAGTGTCGTTCTGGCGCACAAAAAATACCTCGCCACACTTACTGATAAACAGAAATAGTTTCTTATCCAGCCTCTCAAAAGGGCCGGACGGATACTGATCTTCAAAGGGTAATTTGTATTCCTTGAGGGTTTGCGTACCAAACACCGAGCTGATTCTGGGTGGCTCAGGTGCTTTATTAGCTTCTTTGTCAGCCTCAGCCGCTTCGCTGCCAGATAGCAATAACCTGGGGACAACATCGTCACCGGCCAGCGCGATAACTGGCATGACACAACTGAGACACAAGACAACAACACTGAATGCCCTAAGGGCAGAGGTCGCGATTGAACATCGCTGATTAGAATAATGCAAAACAAGACTCTCCGTTAGCTAGCTTCTTTTCGAGTCCCCCATCCCAAAAAAGTTTATACAGCCTTAAAAAAGTGAATTTAAAACAATTAAAATCAATAATTTATCTATTTTAATTAATGTAATTTGTCACTAAAATTTTTAATAACAAAGCAGAAATCATCACGCCCCAGGCGGCTAATGTCAACTTGATAAACGCTGCAAAGGCATCCTGCTGGCAAACTGCTTGCAAGAAAGAAAATGTATCCTCACAGCCAAAAGCCACCACTGCAAACGCAAAACCTGGCCCCAGGTGCAAAATGCTCAATCCATAAATCAAACCACGTAACAACTCAGACTCCAAACATCCAACAATAAAATACCTTTAATGCAACCGAACGATTCAATCCCTGCCCGCAAGGATTACTGCATGCCTTTAAATATCTGGTAACTACCGCCGGTGTAATTACCTTGAAATGAAGTGGCCCTCACGCCAGCAGCGACTTCCATTTCGAACGGCACGCGCTCATAAGCATAAAAGTAGCGCCCTTTTTGCACGCAACGATCACAAGGGCTATTGTCATAACTATACACGTCAACCTGCGCATCGCCGACCCCCTGGATGCGCTGTTGATGATAGCCGGCAAGAATGACTTTCTCTATCACCACGCCAGGCGTGGTTTTAATCTGCCAGGTGACGGCTTCATAAGACATCAGGCCTAAAATAACTGGTGTTGTCTCATCACTGATATTCACGGTCACTGTGCGCTGATCTCTGCCAGGGCTCAATAATGTCCGACACGCACTCACGGTTGAAGGCTCTGGTTTATCTGCTGACTCACTTATCACCTGGCATTGTGCCCACCATGGTCGCTTATCAGCCGCTTCCGGCAATTGCCCCTGGTAAACCCCTATCACGTGCAAAGCAGCACGCGAAGCTGATTGAGGCTTCACAACAGGCACTTGGGTAATCGTGCTAGGAACAGTACTGCAACAAGCAGCTACCAGCATTGGCACAACTAGCAGATAGCCTAATAATCGACGCTGATTCGTCATTCTTACTCTTTCTGGTCTGCGAACACATATCACTTTCTTACTGCGAGTAAGCTCAGCGATGTCATAAAAAAAGCCCCTGTCGGGGCCACAAGGTTTGAAATAGCCATCCCTGTTTATAAATGAATCACCCAGCTTTGCAATAGCCAGTTTGAGCTATGCCAGATATCCTTAACGCTTGATCGCCAGCACCAGCACACCCACCGCCACCAGTGTTAGGCCCAGCCACTCACGCGCATTTAAGCGCTCGCCTAAAAACAGGCAGGCAAACACCGCAACCAGCACCAGGCTGAGCTTATCGACCGGCGCCACTTTGGAGGCCTCACCGAGCTGTAAGGCACGAAAGTAGCAAATCCACGAACCACCGGTCGCCAGGGCGGATAAGCCGAGAAAAACGAGTGAACGGCTGGGCAGTGCGAAGGGATTGCTCCACTTGCCTGCCAGCCAGACGAACGGAGCCAGCACCAGCGTAATGAGCACTGTGCGAATCAAGGTGGCAAAATCAGAATCTATGCCCTGAATGCCGATCTTGGCAAAAATGGCCGTCAATGCGGCAAAACAGGCTGACAGCAGTGCCCAGAACAACCATTGGCTCACCATAAATGCAACTCCCAATCGTGTGAGATCTCAGTATAACAAGCGCGCCCAATCGCGTTAAAGAAATGACGCTTACGTAGAAATAAAAAAGACCGGCCGCAGCCAGTCTTTTTTTACTTAAGGCAATTATTTGTCGTCGCTACCGATAAAGCGGTAAATCACCGCACCTAACACTGCCCCCACAATAGGTGCCAGCCAGAACAGCCAGAGCTGCGAAATTGCCCAGCCATCGACAAACACCGCGACACCCGTGCTGCGCGCAGGGTTTACCGAGGTATTGGTGACCGGGATAGAAATCAGGTGGATCAAGGTTAAACACAAGCCAATCGCAATCGGCGCAAAGCCTTGTGGTGCACGCTTATCAGTGGCACCCATAATCACAATCAGGAACATCATGGTCATCACCACTTCGCTCACAAACGCTGCCTGCAGGCTGTAGCCTCCTGGTGAATGCGCATCATAGCCATTTGAGGCAAAACCCGCGCTCACATCGAAGCCCGCTTTACCGCTAGCAATCACATACAATACGCCACCGGCCACAATCGCGCCCAATACCTGCGAAACAATATACGGCAGCAATTCTTTGGCCTGAAAACGGCCACCCGCCCATAGCCCGATAGACACGGCCGGGTTGAGGTGGCAACCAGAAATGTGGCCGATGGCAAAGGCCATGGTCAACACAGTTAAACCAAACGCGAGGGATACCCCGAGCAAGCCAATACCGACATCCGGAAAAGCGGCGGCCAGCACCGCACTGCCACAGCCCCCTATCACCAACCAGAATGTGCCGAAAAACTCTGCGACATATTTTTTCATTGCGCCCTCTCCTTTTTTAAATAGCCGATGGTTTGCTCAACGCGTCCAAGCACAGCACGCTGAACGCTCAATATAGCAAACTATCGCCGCTAGCAATGCAATATGTTAAAAAATATTAAACACCCTATTTAAATACAACAAAAGATGCATCACGCATGCTAAAAATTAAAAAGGCCGGCAATTGCCGGCCTTTAAAAATCCCATTAACCATCATATGGTTAATAATCAATCCACATTTTGCCCAATGCGCCACAACACCCCTGATGGGTCGGCAATACAAAAATCACGCATACCCCAGCTTTGCAACTGAATTGGCCATACTTTGACGCCATAGGTCTGAATAATGCCGCTTTCCTGGATTTTGTCCCACCAGGCGTCGACATCCTGCACCAGCAAATGCATCATAAAATTCTCGGCCAGGTTATCCGCACAAAAATCCTGCAACAAAAAGCTCACATGCGCATAATGAAAATAAGCCACACCGCCGCCCTCTGACGCCATGGTAAAGCCCATATCTTTATAAAACTGCTTGGAAAGCTCAAAATTTTTGGAAGGAACAAAGGCTTTGATTTCTGTGACGGTCAGATTAGACATCATGTGGTTTCCCGAATCTTTTTGATGATTAGCTCGCTAGTGTAAACGAATTCTACTTTGAACAAATTATGCCACCTCAACACCCCAGGCCGGGTTCCAGACCACCTCCCACACATGGCCATCCGGATCCTGGAAGTAACCCGCATATCCACCCCAGAATGTCTCGTGTGCGGGTTTAAGTATGTTGGCGCCTGCCGAGACCGCGTGCGCCATCACATGATCGACCTCTTGCGCTGACAACACATTATGCCCCAGCGTAAACTCGGTTGCACTGGCGGGTCCCAACGCCAAACCGGTATCATGGCTCATGCTCTTACGCGGCCATAGCGCCAGCTTCAAACCAGCAGCGAGCTGGATAAACACCACAGTGCCATACTCAAACTCCTGGCCGATAATGCCCTCGGTTTCAAAACCCAGCCCATCACGATAAAAGCATAATGACCGCTCTAAGTCATCTACGCCCAGTGTAATGACACTGATGTACGGCTTCATTGCCAGCCCCTACTGCTTGGGCGCATGCTGACGACTCACTTTTTGGCAAAATGCAGCCGTTTGCGAAGTATCCTCAGGCTCGATATCCGCTTCAAACGCATCCAACTTATTCAGAATCTCTTTTCTGCCCTGGTATTTGCGCTTGAGTTTGGCAAGCTTGTCATCCGTTCCTACACAAGACTGGCAGACAGCCTGATCAATATCGGCCTGCCTGTCTTCATCGTAGCCATATTCTCCACGCCAATGGTCACAGGCCTCGCGCTGTTCCACAAACAGCGTCACGTCCTTGGGCAAGGCATTGCCTGCACTCGCTGCGCTGCAAAAACACAGCAATACAAGTGAATAAATGCTTAAACGGTTAACCATCAACAGGATGCTCCGGTGTGTCGAGGATATATTGGTAAAAACCCAAATCCAGCCAGCGGCCAAATTTGAACCCGGCTTGCCTGATCGTACCAGCATGGGTGAAGCCTAGCCGTTCGTGTAGCGCAATACTGCCCGCATTTTCTACATCAATACCGCCGACCATCACGTGCACCTGATTATCCCTAGCTGCTGCCATCAACTGCTGCATCAGTGCCAGCCCGACGCCCTGCCCTCTGTGCGCTTGATGCACATAGACTGAATGCTCTACCGTATATTTATACGCAGGCCAGGCACGAAACGACCCATAACTGGCAAATCCCAGCAGCACACCCTCATCATTGACTGCACCAATCACCGGAAACCCGTTGATGGCTTTGGCCTCAAACCACGGCAGCATGGCATCGAACACACGAGGTTTGTAATCATACAGCGCCGTTGAATACAGAATCGCATCATTGAAAATATCGAGGATTTGCTGCGCATGCGCCTCATGATTGCAAGCAACAAACTGCAAGTGGCTCTCCCAAACAACACCAGCGCATGTGCGCTGGTTATTTTTGAATCACAGGGAGCCGTATCACGTCCCCCTTCAATAAAGCTTACGCAGGCGTCGCAAACTTCAAGCCGATAATGCCGGCCACAATGAACGCCAGGCTGATCAGCCGTAAAGGATGTGCCGACTCACCTAACAGCACAATGCCAAGGATCACTGTACCAACCGCGCCCACGCCTACCCAAATTGCATAAGCCGTGCCCATAGGCAGCGACTTCATCGCCACCCCGAGTAAACCAAGGCTAATCAACATAGAAAGCACCGTGCCCACCGTCGGCCATACACGCGTAAACCCTTCGGTGTACTTCAGCCCCACTGCCCAGCCAATTTCAAACAATCCTGCAACCACGAGAATGACCCAGTTCATAAACACCTCACAATGACATAGGGCCGTCCCCACTTGAAGAAAGCAGTGAGGTCGTCCCCACGCCATGCGAAGCATATCACCTCAAACGGCATAGGCGAAGTGCGCTTAGGCTAGCTTGCTGAGCACGCGCGTCAATCTATCCAGATTTTGTTCATTGGCTGGCACGACAATATGCCTAACAGCTTCGGCAGTCTCCACATCCGCAAACACTTGCGCCCAACTCACCTCCGTGCCATTGACGACGGCAGTCAGCTTCACAGTCAGTGTAAATAATGGCGCACAAACATGCTCAATCACGATCTTGCTATTCGGCTCAAGCGCAGCAAACACACTTTCATTCGGATAACGCTTACCATCCGGGCCATGCATCACAAATCGCCACTGACCACCCGGCTTAAACTCGAACACTTCAAAGGTATTCGTAAACCCTTCCGGGCCCCACCATTTCGCAAGCAGTTCTGGCATCGCAAAAGCACGGTAAACCGCCGCTGGTGAATAGGGCAACAGCCTAGACGTACGCATTATTCGATCTTCACTAATCATCAGTACCCTCTCCTTCCTGAAAGGATCCTCTTATAAGCCGATATGTGCTCTTAATACCTTCACGACGCCTTCCCCTGCCGTTTTGGCAGCACCTTCGGCAAACTTTTTAGCCACCCCTTTGAATGTTTCCAGTCTTTCTTTATCAGTTTTTTTCTTTTTGGCCTCATCGTAGCCTTTTTTAAAGACTTCGATCTCTGCTGGATCGAACACAGCTGAAAGCACTTCAAACAGGCCGGCCGCACTGACCTTCACAATTTCAGTGTTAAATGAATAATCAAAAATATGCTGATGTATTTTAAGTTGTCCTTGTAGCCAGTTCTTGGCCAGCGAGTCTTCAATAATCAGGCATATTTTCTCCCCTTCCGGCTCCAGGCTAGCTTTACTGAGTGCCGCAAGCAACCGGCCCTGGGCCTGGTCTTCAATACGCCCGCCAAACTTCAAGGCCGCGTCGTATCGGAGTTTTTTCACTTTAGCCACAGGTGTTTTAAGCCGTTCACTCACCGTTTGGTTGCTATAAATTACCAAGGGGGAGCCATCCAAACCATAGGTATCAAGCAAGTGCATCACCAGCGCATCTATATCCGCTTTGGGCATGGAGCCCAAGCCGAATCTTAAATAATTACTTAAAAAATCTTTTTCGAATGTGCTCATGCGCCGTGTATTCCAAAATGGTTAGAAATAAGTATCCAACAAAAAATTTCGATTTTATTTAACCTTACCTCTATAATTCAATAGAAAATATTTTTTATTATTAATCCATAGAGTAAGTCTTTTTTAGAGCACCTTAAATAAGGAGAGCTTATGGATAATTCACCTTCTCAATCGTCGCCAAAGTTATTTCCCTCTATCACCGAGCGGCTGCACCGCCTGCATTACAGCCTGCGCACTGAGGCGTCTTATATAGCGTGGATTAAACGCTATATCCTGTTCCATGACAAGCGGCACCCACGTGACATGGGTGCGATTGAAGTGGCCGCATTTTTAAGCCATTTGGCGATTGATAAGCAGGTGGCGGCCAGCACGCAAAGCCAGGCGAAAAGTGCGTTGCTGTTTTTGTATGACGAGGTGCTGGGGCAAACATTGCCAACGCTTGAAAATGTCACCAAAGTGGTGGCAAAAAAGCAATTGCCGGTGGTGCTAAGCACACAAGAAGTACAGGCGATACTTTCGCGGCTGGATGGCAATATGTGGTTATTGGTGAGTTTGCTGTATGGCAGCGGTTTGCGGGTGATGGAGTGCTTGCGTTTACGGGTGGCAGATATTGATTTTGCCAAGCTGGAAATTTTTGTACGCGATGCGCAAGGTCACAAAAACCGCATCACGATACTGCCTGCCAGTATGGTGAATCCTTTAAAAGCGCATTTACAATCAGTCGCGGCTTTGCATGCAGCCGATTTAGCTAAAGGCTTTGGTGAGGCGTGGATGCCAGCAGGCCTGGCAAAAAAATATCCGGATGCAGGCAAGAATTGGGCGTGGCAGTATGTGTTTCCATCAAGCAGGTTGTCGGTCGAGCAGCAGTCCGGCGCTGTGCACCGCCATCACGCCGATGAAAAGCCGATACAGCGTGCAGTGAAAAAAGTGGCTACGCAGGCTGGCATTAAGAAGGAGGTGTCGCCCAACACCTTGCGCCATAGTTTTGCGACGCATTTACTGGAGGGCGGCTATGATATTCGTACAGTGCAAGCACTACTTGGACATGCAGATGTCTCAACTACCATGATTTACACGCATGTGCTTAACAAGGGCGGACGGGCCGTGAGTAGCCCGCTAGATGTGACTTAAAACCAGTATTTTGGATAGCTCCCCTCACGCGTGAGGTTGTTATATATCAGCGCAACAACGGTGATGACAATGGCACCAAACAGGGTGGGAAACCACAAAAACTGCCAGCTAATGGCACCCTGGCTGGCAATCAACCAGACAATGACTGGATTGGAGCCTGCGGGAGGATGCACGGTCCGGGTGAACATCATGGCCGCAATCGCAAGGCCTACCGCAATCCCTAGCGCCCACCAACCAACGCCCAGTTGAGACACGACCAGCAGACCGATCAACGAACTTAAAAAGTGGCCGCCAATCACATTGCGTGGCTGGGCAAACGGTGCATCCGGGTAAGCAAACAAAATGACGCATGACGCGCCAAATGACCCCAGCACCAGCAACTGATCTAGCCGTGCACTCATCAGCGCGGCAATACTGATGGCAATCATGCCGCCCAACCCAGCCATGAGGATGGCTTTGGCAGTGAACTTTGGCGGCAATGCCGCGTGCTCACCAGCAAGTTTATCTAACAGCTTCATGTTCTCTCCCTGAGATGTTGTCGTGGACTACTCGTCCGCAATGTTGCCAGAAAGAGAGCCTGCCCTGCAAGGATAGGTTAAGCCGCCGATGAATATTGGTTAAGCCCGATCAGCTGCGCAAACTGATCTGCGGGCATAGGCTTACCGAATAACTCGCCCTGCCCTTCTTCACAGCGTTTGGCGCGCAAATATTCATATTGCGGCTGGGTCTCTATGCCTTCAGCAATCGCTTGCAGGTCGAATGCATGCGCAATGTCCAGCGTCGCGCTGACCACGGAATCGTCTTTCTTTTGCTCCAGCATGCCTTGCACAAAGCTGCGGTCAATTTTAATACGCGTCAGTGGATAGGTTTTGAGCAGGCTGAGCGATGCGTATCCGGTACCAAAATCATCAAACGCAATGCCAACGCCATAGGCTTTCAGCCGGTGCAGAATATTCAGCACCACCTCATCGCCATCAAGGGCAATATTTTCTGTCACTTCTAGCTCTAGCGCAGAAGGCGGCAGACCATGCCTCACCAGCGTGGAGACCACCTCGGCATATAAATCCCCCGCCTGGAACTGCGCACCAAACAGGTTGACGCCGATACGCAACTCAGCGCCTGTATGCCTGCGCCAATAAGCCACTTGCGCACAGGCCTCATCCAGCACCCAGGCGCCAACGGTGGCAGCTAGCGTGCCATTTTCAAGCGCGGGTAAAAACGAAATCGGGGCCAGGATGCCCCGCTTGGGGTGACGCCAGCGGATCAATGCCTCAGCGCCCGTCACCGTGCCGGTCGTCAGGTTCACTTGGGGCTGGTAATAGAGCAGGAATTCTCCTTCATTCACTGCGCGATACAGTTCCATGGCATACAATCGCCTGGCGACGGCCTCCAGGCGCAATACTGGGCTGAACACACAGGCACGCCCTCGCCCCATGGCTTTGGCTTTAAATAAGGCCAGGTCAGCATCACTGACCAATTCCAGGGTTTCGTGTGCATGCACAGGTGCCAGCGCCACGCCGCAACTGGCAATCACACGCACTTCGTCTTCATGCATCACGATCGGCTGTGCAATCAGGTTAATGGCCTGCTCTGCAAGCGCTAGCGCGTACTCAGGGCTGGCGACATCCAGTAACACAATCGCAAATTCGTCGCCACCTATGCGTGCCACCACGCCTGCTGCACCCACCATCTCGCTCAGGCGGCGAGCCATTTCCTTAAGAAGGTTATCGCCGCAGGCATGACCCAAGGTGTCATTGATATCTTTAAAGCTATCCAGGTCAATCATGAGTACTGCAATCGGGATATTGGCAACAATCGCGTCTTCGACGACGCGATAATACCTGGCGCGGTTCGCCAGGCCAGTCAATGGATCCACCGTGTTCTGCTGATCCGTTTCAGGCTCGGCCAATCGCTGTGCAGTAATATCTTTCAGGATGACCTCAAAGCGCATTTCACCATCGGCTTTCCAGCCAAACAGCGAGAAGCCCAGTTGAAACTCACCGCCGCCTTTACGTAAACCGCGTGCTTCAAAAGACATATCCAAGTCATCAAGGGACCCGGCCGTTACTGCACGCGAGACCATGTCGCGAAACGCTGCGCGGTCACGTTCGACCAGCAGCATTTCAACCGGCTGCCCAATACCTTCAGCCAGGCTATAACCATGAGATTGTGCGGCAGCCGTGTTCCAGGCCGTGATCTGGCCGTGGTCATTAAACCAGACCACAGGTGTAGAAGAATGCCCGGCATAAGAGGCAAAATCAGGGCGGGAGCGATTGGTCTGGGTTTCAATGCGCTTGAGCTCCAGCCGGTCTGAGACCATCTGTGCCAGTTCCTGCAAGCGACGTTGATCATCAGGAGAAAAGTCAAAACGCGGCCGACTATCCACCACACATAAGGCCCCTAGCGCCAGGCCATCGGGCGAGAGTAAACGGACGCCGGCATAAAACCGCAATTGCGCCTCGCCAGTGACCAGCGGATTATCATGAAAGCGCTCATCCTGCCTGGCATCAGGTACCACCATCACTTCCACCTGGTTAATGGCATGGGCACAAAAAGAGACATCACGCCGCATATCGACTTCACCGACACCGGTGACTGCGGCAAAAAAGACATGGTCACTGCCTATCATATTGACGGCAGCCACCGGCATATCAAACATACGGGCAGCAATCTGGACCACGGGGTCCAGGCTTTTCACCAACCCTTCACTATTTAAACCATGGTCATACAAGGCTTGCAACCTTGATTGTTCATTGGCCAGGATGGCAGGGCACTTCATCACAATCTCCTTATCTGAGAGCTTTTGACTGATGTCTTGATGGTCTAATGTAGCGCCTTAATTTAGCATAAATATAATTATTTTAAATAGTACCTTACAAAAAAAGCCGCCGCGAATATCGCGGCGTGAGCTTAGTCGTGATGTTTTTGTGCATCGCCAATATGGCTTTGGCCACGTAACCTCGCCAGTTTGACCTGTTTCTGGCGTTCGCGTAGCGACTCTTTTTTGTCTGCGGATAATTTATCAAAGCAGTAAGGGCAAGAAATACCTGCTTCGTATTGTTCGCTCTGCATTTCTGCCTGTGTCAGCGGCATACGGCAGGCATAGCACTGGTCATGGTCACCGACCTCCAGGCCGTGTTTAACAGCCACACGCTGGTCAAACACAAAGCAATCGCCCTCCCACAGGCTTTGTTCTTTAGGAATGGTTTCCAGATATTTGAGGATACCGCCTTGCAAGTGGTAGACCTCTTCAAAGCCCTGTTGCTTCATATAAGAAGAGGCTTTTTCACAGCGGATGCCACCGGTGCAGAACATGGCCACTTTTTTGTGCTTGGTTTTATCCAGATTATCTGCCACGTATTTGGGAAACTCACGGAAGGTGGTCGTTTTCGGGTCTACTGCATTTTTAAACGTACCAATATGCACTTCGTAATCGTTGCGCGTGTCGAGCACAATCACATCGGGATCAGAAATAATCGCATTCCAGTCCTCTGGTTTCACATAAGTGCCAACCACCAGATTCGGGTCTACCTCGGGCACGCCCATGGTGACGATTTCTTTTTTCAGCTTGACCTTCATGCGGTAAAACGGATGGCTGTCAGCCCAGGACTCTTTATGTTCCAGGTCAGCCAGGCGTGGATCCTGGCGCAAATGTGCCAGAATGGCGCGGATATCGTCCGGCGCACCGGCAATGGTACCGTTAATGCCTTCATTTGCCAGCAACAAGGTGCCTTTGATATGCAGCTTCTGGCAAGCCTCTAAAATCGGTTGTTGCAGGTCTTTGTAGTCATCCAGCGTGACAAATTTGTAGAGGGCGGCAGTGAGGAATTGGCTCATGTGACAATGGGATTTATTTCAAAAATGCGATTTTACCACTGTAACCCCCTGATGCAAAAAGAAAAACGGGCACCAGGCCCGTTCATCTCACATCGTTAAAACAGCCCATCAGGACTGAATTACCAGGATTTCTGCTTTGCCCAGGCCACCCATATCGCCCATCCAGCGCTGCACGCGTTGGCTGCTGATCTGCGCAAAACGGCTATCCAGCCGCTTGAAAGACTTATATAGAATATTGAGGAAGGGTAATTTATGGAACCCGCAGTCCACCCAGGTCGCTTGCTCGGCAGGCCTGTGAGCCAATAACAAAGTACCGCGCTTCATGCCATAGCCAAGGTGAGCGCCCGTGGTGCCAAGCACGCCCAACGTGCCCGCCATCATGTCAGAGCCACAATAATCACCGGTATTACCTTCAATCAGCAACATGCCGCGGCGCATACGGTCACCCGCACGCGCCCCTACATTGCCTGTGCAAATCAATACGCCATTTTGCAGTTGCGCGCCTAAAAAGTCCCCGGCATCGCCTGTCACGCTGATTTGGCCGGTAGTCATACCAAAGCCTATGTATTGATGGGCAGACGTGGTGTTTTTAAAAGTCACCGCCGCCGCTTCTGAAGCAGTGTCTACGCTGACTTCAAACACATCCGCCACACTTAGGTTAGCGGCCAGTTTGATGCTTGCAATCTCAGCCACTGTTTTGCCTTGCAAAGCTTCTGGCAACAAAGCGCGACAATCAACGCTACGTGAAACGGCTTTCGCCGTTAAAGTGATATGGCTCATGCGCTGACCTCCCCGCTTAAAATTGGGCGTAACTTAAAGTGATGCTGGCCTAACTTGCCGCCATAGTTACCGGCAGAAATACGCAAAATGCCATTATCTTTGCCCAGGCTGCAAGCCGCTTCAATCCCGGCTTTCATGGAAACCGCAATATCTTCAAACGTCAGGCCATTGACCACGATTTCCATCACACTTTCTACACGTGGATCGAGCTCGCTCTTGACCACACCTTTGAGTGTCGGGCAGAAGGCATCATTGGTACTGGCGAACATTTTGGGATATTTGCTACCAACCTTGGAGCCGGAACGCACCACACCACCAGGGAACGGCATAATCACATTAGGCAACTTGCGCATGGCATCAATCGCCGCTTCACAGGCCGTGAGCACTTGCGCCTGGCTGGCGCCCAACACCAGGAAGTTGCCGCCACCAATGGCGCGCACCATGCCAGTAGTTTCTTCGGTCAAAAATTCGCCATCCATGACCGGAATACGCCAGTAGCGTTTGAGCTTGCCATTCGCATCCGGGATTTGTTTAGACACCTGGTAACCATCGCCAAAAAAGCGCAAATGTTTGCCCAGGCTAATCATGTCTTCAGACTCAATGCCAGCAAATGCCGCCGCCGTTGGGCAAGTGAGGATACATTGCCCCATACGCGTTTCCAGCTGTTGCATCAGCACTTTGCTGCCCATGGCGAACATGAGTACGCTGAGGCCAGGACGACCATCTGGCGTTTCGTCCTCAGTCAACTCACGCTCTATGCCCGCCTCTACGCCACAACCAATCACGCTGGTGGCAAAGCCAGTCATGGCATTGGCAGCGTTATAAGCCCAGCGCAGGTTTTGCGCGGTAATCAGGATACGCGTGCCACGCATATTGAATGCTTCGGCAAAGGTATCGTCTATCTCTACTCCGTTAATCACCATAATTACCCCTGCGCATGGTTAATGACATGGTTGCGGCCATCTTCCGCAATATGGTCATTCGAAATTTTGAAGTTGTTCATTTGCATGGTGTGGTAGCGGTCAAAATACTGTTTGATGTCTTTTTCCACACCGACATCAAATGCTGGCTTGGCAGTATGCGTTGCACCCCATACCACTTTCACCACTTTACCCTCTTTCACCACCAGCTCGCCGTCTTTAAATACCAAGTCTGGCTTGGCAAACATGGCTTCTTTGTCGGCCTGGTCGGTATACACCGTAATATCCGCTGCCGCGCCTACGCCCAGATGGCCACGGTCTTGCAGGCCAATCAATTTGGCTGGCGCTGAGCGCGTCATGGTGGCGATTTCATACAAGCTATATTCACGGTCCAGTGATTTCAGGTTACTCATGGCCTGCGCATCCAGGTTGAGCTTGTCAAACGCATCGTTACGGAAGGTTTTATCCATCAGCAAACGAATCAGGTGCGGATAGCTGGTAAACGGCGCGCCGTTCGGATGGTCAGTGGTCAGGAACACGCGCCAAGGGTCATCCACACTCAAAAACACTTCCAGCCCAATCGCCCACTGCAAGGCATTCACATAGTTCTGGTCACGGTATTTAAACGGCACCACACCGCAACCGGCATCACACTCAATATCCATAATCACCGATTTTTTCGGATTGGCGACTTTGGCGTTCAAATGTTGCATCATATTATCGCCAGAGGCGGTCACGGTTTGACCGAACAGAATCTGACCCACATCGGCAGTAATATGTTTATTGCTATTGATCGCTTCAGCAATATTGGCTGCCGCAGAAGAAAACTTTTTATCGCCCTCTGTGCCGTAGCTGTGAAACTGGATATGCGTGAGATGCATGGGTAAGCCATCGCTAGCGCCCATGGTGTCTAACGTGGTCTGGAAGTTACCCGCCACGCCCAGGTTATTACAGTGCACATGCAAAGGCTTGGCAATACCGATCTCGTTCACCGCACGACTCAAAGCCTGCAGAATACGGCGCGGCGTGATGTGGTAATGGCTGTGCTGCTGATCTAAATCCTGGCGACGCTCATTGAATTTAAAGGCAGAAATACCGCCCGGGTTAACCACTTTAATGCCGATGGTTTGTGTCGCATGCAAGGTCCACGCCACGTAGTCGTTAATGGTTTTCTGGTCGGCATTCTGGCTGAGTAACCGTAAAAAATAATCATCATTACCCAACATGGCGTAGCCGCCTTTATCGATCATGGGCGTATCACCCATTTCCATATGTGCCTGACGCGCATTAACGGCCAAAATGGCAGGTTCAAACGCGGCGGTATAGCCCATTTCGATATAGCGCATGCCAGTATCTGTGGTGTTTGGCGTGGCGTGATGGCTACAGTTGGCGCCGCAAATATGTGCCTCAGGCTCTTCCAGACGGCGCATGGCCTGATATTCTGGCAGCAGCATACGCGCAATATTCACTTTACCGCCGCCGATATGGCTGTGCATATCAATGGCGCCAGCCATGACAATCTTGCCATTCAGGTCGTGCACCTGACCGATTTTTTCACTGTCAGCCGGTTTGGCAATAATACGGCCATCGCGAATATAGATATCCTGCACCACCCCATCTTTATGGTTGGCAGGGTCTATCACTTTGGCATTTTTGAGTAGCGTAATCATGCCAAATCTCCTTGTAATTGGGCTTCTATCAGGGCCACCACTTGCGATAAAGTCGGTAAATCAGAAGGTTTGGCGGCAGTCAGCGGCAGGGTCACTGAACCGTCAACACGGAACTGCTGGCCATTGCAATCCAGGCCAGGCGTCGCCACTGGAATAAACACAGCAGGCGTGACATCAAACTGGCTGTCAGGCGCGCCCAGCACGATGACCGGCCCCGTGCCAGCCGGCGGCATGGCGTCTGGGCTATAACTATTCACCCAGACGACTGCATCATGACTTTCCCACTCTGGTGCGTCAATAATGACGCCGTTGAGCCAGGTGTGCGCATAATTGACGCTGGTGTCGCCATCGCTACCGCCCATAGATAAACCCATGGCGCGGCTCTTCTGGTTGAGCGCGACCACGGTTTCGGTAATATTTTCAATGGTGAGTTCAGCATGATCGTAATGCAAATCTTTAGATACCCAGACCAGCGTGGCATATTTAGCTGCCTTCAAGGTATCCGCCAGCGTTTTTAACGTGCTGACGGCAATACCGGCAACTGAGGCTACCGTGACTGGCTTATCCATTACCAATGCACGCAAAGTCGCTACTACTTCAGGCAAATGCTCAGCAGCACACGCGATGACTTCTGGCGCACGGCCATCCGGTGAGATCCCCGGCTTGGTGCTCAACTTATCGCCACCCAGGTAAATAATCTTGCGCGCAGCAGGATCGGTAAACATGGCGTCATCAACCCAAACGACGCGATCAAAGAAACGCGTATTGTGGGTCACCACATCGGTGCCTATCATCAGAATCACATCTGCACGGTTACGCACTTCAGTCAGCGTCGTCGTCTGCCAGCCGCGGTGTTGCAACACTTTCATATTGCGCAGCGTGCTGCTGGCGTTCATGTGCGTCATCGCCGCACCTGTGTGCTGGGCCAGGCGCACCAAGGCGCGCGCGCCATGCACATCGGTACTACTGCCAGCCACCAGTGGTGTGTTTGCCTGCTTGAGCACGGCTACCGCGGCAGCAACCGCGTCTGTCAGCGACGCAGCTCGTCCGGCAATCTGTGGTTGTGCGCCCGTGCTTACCCGCGCATAGAATTTTGCTGCCTTGCCACACGAAAACTGCTGCCTGGCAATGGCATCCCCCGAAATATCGTCACATAGCAAGCCACAGGCCGGGCATGCATGCATACTGTCTTGTTGATTTGTCATGGCTTATGAGGTCTCTCGTTTTGATCGTCCATTTATTGAAAACGAATATACACGTGATCGTTGGAAACCAACACATCATAAAACATCTATGTTGGATAGATAAAAAAAATAAAGCAATGAATGCCTGCTATTTAAAGCAATAAACTGACAAAAGTCATCACTTAGATATATCAATGCGGTTTATCAATCACGTTAAAAATAGTAGAATGCTCGTTTGTTTTCTTGTTAATTAACTTATTGGAGTTCTCATGGCTTTAGAGCGCACACTCAGCATTATCAAACCAGACGCAGTTGCAAAAAACGTGATTGGTCAAATCTACACCCGTTTTGAAAACGCCGGTTTGAAAATCGTGGCTGCTAAATTCACGCAATTGACACAAGCTGAAGCTGAAGGCTTTTACGCTGTGCACAAAGAGCGTCCTTTCTTCAACGACCTGGTGAAGTTCATGATTTCCGGTCCAGTGATGATTCAAGCGCTGGAAGGCGAAAACGCTGTGTTGAAACACCGCGAACTGATGGGTGCAACCAACCCTAAAGATGCAGCGCCAGGCACTATCCGTGCTGACTTTGCTGAAAGCATTGATGCGAACGCTGTACACGGTTCCGACTCACTGGAAAATGCAGCGATCGAAATCAAATACTTCTTCGGTTAATTATTCAAGTTTCGTCTGCATTGACGTTTCAGTGATATCGAATTAGGAAATACACTTGGTTAATTTACTCAATCTTAACCAACCGCAACTCGCCGAGTACTTTGCAAGTCTCGGCGAGAAGCCTTTTCGCGCCAAGCAATTAATGCGCTGGATGCATCATTTCGGGGTGCTAGACCTCGATCAGATGACCGATATTGCCAAAACCCTGCGCGAAAAACTGCGCCAGGAAACCGAATTCAAATTGCCTGACATTCAGCTGGAGCAAGTGTCTGATGATGGCACTCGCAAATGGCTGGTCGGCACCAACAATCTTAAAGACGGCACCGCCAATAGCGTAGAAACCGTCTTTATCCCTGAGGATGACCGTGGCACATTGTGCATTTCCAGCCAGGTCGGCTGTGCTCTGGAATGTACATTTTGCAGTACCGGCCGCCAGGGCTTTAACCGCAACTTAAACGTCTCCGAAATTATCGGCCAGTTGTGGATCGCTAATCACGCTTTGCGCCAGGCGCCAGGCTACGATTTGCTGCCGCCCGGCGAACGGATTATCTCCAACGTGGTGATGATGGGTATGGGCGAGCCGCTAGCCAACTACGACAACGTGGTCACCGCCATGCAAATCATGCTCGATGACAGCGCCTACGGCCTCAGCCGCCGTCGCGTGACCTTGTCGACCAGCGGCATGGTGCCGGCCATGGATCGCCTGAAAGAAGACTGTCCGGTGGCACTGGCGGTGTCTTTGCATGCGCCTAACGACGCGTTGCGTGATGAAATCGTGCCTATCAACAAGAAATACCCGATCAAAGACCTGATGGCCGCCTGCGAGCGCTACCTGGTCAAGGCACCGCGCGACTTTGTGACGTTTGAATATGTGATGCTGGACGGTGTGAACGACACGCTGGAACATGCCAAACAACTGATTAATATTGTGCGCAATGTGCCGTGCAAATTTAACCTAATTCCTTTTAACCCGTTCCCTAACAGCGGTTACGGCACCTCCAAACCGATGCAGGTACGCGCGTTTCGTGATATGTTAATGCAGGCTGGGTTTGTCGTCACCGTACGTAAAACGCGTGGCGATGATATTGATGCTGCCTGCGGACAGCTCGCAGGCAAAGTGCTGGACAAAACCAAACGTACAGAAAAAACCATCGCGATTCATCCGGAACAGTAAGCCATGAAAACAACCTTCCTCACGCCATCCGCGGTCATGCTTACCTTGGCCTCTGCGCTGTGGCTGGCGGGTTGTGCACAAAACCCGTCGTCCAATAGCAACAATTCTCCGTATGACCAGCAACCCATAGGCCGCGAAACTGGCGATGTGGAGTCTGCACGCGTGCATACAGAGTTAGGGGCTGAGTATTTCCGCCTCAGACGTTACGACGTGGCACTGGAAGAATTTAACACCGCGATTGAGCGCAGCCCAAACTATGCGCTGGCTTACAATGGCCTGGGCCTAGTGTATGCGGCGATTGGCGAACAAGGCCGAGCTGAAGAAGCGTTTAAACGCTCTATCCAGTTGCAACCGGCTAACTCTGAATCACATAATAATTATGGCCGCTTCTTGTGCGACCAGGGCAAATATGACGCCTCACAAAAAGAGTTTATGCAGGCGGTGAAAAACCCGCTCTACAAAACTCCGCAAGTGGCGCTGTACAACGCTGGCGTGTGTGCGTTGCGGGCACAGCAAAAAACACAGGCAGAAAACTATTTCTTCCAGGCTTTGCAAGTTGATCCGTTAGCACACGCCAGTGCTTATCAACTGGCTAACCTGCAATTTTCACGTGGCGAACCGGCGCTGGCACTGAATACCTTACAAAATAGTGTGAACGTTGCCCCCACACCAGAGTCATTATTTTTGGCAGTACGCATTTGCCGGGCATTACACATGCCGGATGATGCCAGCTACTACAGCGTTCAATTGCATAAATTGTTCCCGAATGCCAACGAAACCAAACAATTGCTGAAAATGGAGTAAATGCGCGTGACGTCAGAAGACAAAACCAACGTCAACCCTGTAGCGGCAGAGGCAGCAGACAAACCTAAACGTGGTCGCAAACGCAAAACAGTGGCCGAGCCCGCCTCCGACCAGGCCTATCAGGTCGCCATGGAAAGCCAGGGCATAGAGAATCAGGTCATGAAAAGCCACGACATGGGAAGCCAGCAGCTGCAAACCAGCAGTGATGTAACGCAGGCCACCACTGCCGAGCACCCGGACGCCCCCGAAGAATATGGCGCAGCCATGGCCTTGGAAAGCGCGCCACAACCCGCCAGTGCCACGCTGGCCTATGGCTCAGGTTGCGGCAACGTGCTGAAAGCAGCGCGTGAGGCGCAAGGCCTGAGCATTCATGAAGTGTGTAGCCAGTTGAGACTAGGCCTCAAACAGATCCAGGCCATTGAACAGGATGATTTTGACAAGCTGCCACAGCCAAGCATTGTGCGTGGCTTTATTCGCAATTACGCCCGCCTGCTCAACATTGACGTCAACCCGATTCTTGAAGCCTATCAACGCATTGTGCCCAATAAAGCACCCCTGCCACTGAGCGTGCGCTCCAACGCCAGCCGGTCAGTGATAGATCAGCCAGCACCAGGATTCCGTCCGCAACGATTGCTGACATTCCTGATTTTTCTGGTATTGGCAGGCATTGCAGCCTATTTTTATATTAACCATATCAAGCCACAAGCTTTAAAAGATGCGGCTTTGGCCTTGGATGTGGATGAGATTGCTGAGACCACCGGGCAGGAAATTCCGATTCCGGTGCCTGAAGCTGCGCCTGCGCCAACCGACATTGCCCCAGTGGCTCCGGCGGCACAAAATGTAGATGCCAGCCCAGCAGCTGTGGATAATTCTGCAGTTGCTCCAGCGACGACTGGCAATGATGCAACCGCAAATGCAACAACTACATTCCCTGCGAATAACGCGGTGACAAATAACACCATTGTCAGCACGCCAACGCCAGCCACCACGCAGGCAGCAGAAGGCACCACCTTGCAGGCAACCGAGCCGCAAAAAGCCAGCCTGGTATTTAAAGTCAATGAAGACTCCTGGGTGCGTATTGAAGACCTGCAAGGAAAAAAAGTCTTTAGCGAAGTCATGCCTGCAGGTTCCGAGCGCCAGGTCACCACCGAAAAACCAGTCAATATTACTGTAGGCCATGCCAGCGGCACCCAATTGACGATTGATAACCAACCTTATGATTTAACACAGGCTACCCGTGGCCGCGTGGCACGCATTCAATTGAAATAACCATGATATCCCGTAGAAACACCCGTCAGGTAATGGTCGGCCATGTGGCAGTCGGTGGCGGCCTGGATGGCACGACCGTCTCCTCTGTCGTCGTGCAGAGCATGACCAATACTGATACTGCAGATGCACAGGCCACCATTGCCCAGGTCTATGAGCTGTGGCAAACCGGCTCAGAGGTGGTACGCATCACCGTCAACAGCGCTGAAGCCGCTGCACAGGTCTCCACGATTCGCAAAGGCCTGGATGCCTTGGGTTGCAATGTACCGCTGGTGGGTGACTTTCACTTTAACGGCCACAAGTTGCTGCAAGCCTACCCTGACTGCGCTGAAGCGCTGGCCAAATACCGTATCAACCCTGGTAACGTCGGCAAGGGCAGCAAGCGTGACGAACAGTTTGCCGCCATGATTGAAGCCGCCATCCACTACAAAAAGGCCGTGCGTATCGGCGTGAACTGGGGCAGTCTGGACCAGGCAAAAATGGCACAAATGATGGATGACAACGGCAAAGCCGCCAATCCTTTATCTGCCGATGCCTTGATGCGTGAAGCCTTGATCCAGTCTGCACTCGAAAGCGCGCAACAAGCGGTTGACCTGGGGTTAAACCCGAATCAAATCATTATTTCTTGCAAAGTGAGCAATGTACAAGACCTGGTTCTGGTGTATCAAGAGCTTGGCAAACGTTGCGACTACCCTTTGCATCTGGGCCTGACCGAAGCAGGTATGGGCTCAAAAGGCGTGGTCGCCTCCACCGCTGCCCTGGCCATTTTGCTGCAACAAGGCATAGGCGATACCATACGCGTGTCACTCACGCCTGAGCCTGGCGAATCCCGTACCAAGGAAGTGGTTGTCGCGCAGGAAATCCTGCAAACCATGGGCATACGCTCGTTTACCCCCTTGGTGACCGCTTGCCCAGGTTGTGGACGCACCACCAGCACCTATTTCCAGGAACTGGCATTGCAAATCCAGACCTGGCTGCGTAACCAGATGCCGGTTTGGCGTGCACAGTACCCTGGCGTAGAAACACTCAACGTGGCCGTCATGGGCTGCGTGGTCAACGGGCCGGGTGAGTCCAAGCTGGCTAATATCGGCATCAGCTTACCAGGCACGGGCGAAACCCCGGTCGCACCAGTATTTGTCGATGGCGAAAAAACCGTTACCCTCAAAGGTGACTATATCGCCGAAGAATTTCAAGACATTGTGGACGAATATGTCCGCACGCACTACGCAGAAGGTGGCAAGCTACGCGCTGCCAAAGCCAGCGTGATCCCTATCGTTGCTATTTAGTTTATGACGCAAAAATTTCAATCTATCAAAGGCTTCTACGACATTTTGCCGGAAGCCACTCCTCTCTGGTTTAAACTCGAAGATACCGCCCGCCGCATTTTGGGCCAGTATGGTTACAACAATATCCGCATGCCACTGGTGGAACCTACTGAACTGTTTGTGCGCAGTGTCGGCGAACATACCGATATTGTTGAAAAAGAAATGTATGCCTGGGAAGACAAGCTCAATGGCGACAAACTGACCCTGCGTCCGGAAGGAACTGCTGGCTGTGTGCGTGCGGTAGTTGAACATAACCTGACCTACAATGGCCCACAGCGCCTGTGGTATATGGGCCCGATGTTCCGCCATGAAAATGTACAAAAAGGCCGCCAGCGCCAGTTTCACCAGATTGGCGTCGAGGCTTTTGGCTTTGATGGCCCGGATGTCGATGCTGAACAAATCGTGCTATTAGCACGCTTGTGGCAAGCGCTGGGCATCGCCGACGTTGAATTACAGTTAAACAGCATCGGTGATGCGGACGAACGCGCACAATATCGCCAAACACTGATTGCCTATTTTGAGCAGCATGCAGACCTGCTGGATGAAGACGCCAAACGTCGTTTGCATAGCAACCCTTTGCGTATTCTGGATACCAAAAACCCACGCATGCAAGCCATGTGTGAGGCGGCCCCTAAATTAATGGACTGCCTGGGGGAGTCCTCCAAACTGCACTTCGCCAAATTGTGCGCCCTGCTCGACCAGGCTGGTATTGCTTACACCATTAACCATCGACTGGTGCGTGGGCTTGATTACTACAACCGCACCGTGTTTGAATGGGTGACCACTAAACTGGGCGCCCAGGGCACGATTGCCGGCGGTGGCCGCTACGATACTCTGGTAGAACGCATCGGCGGTAGCGCAACGCCTGCCTGTGGTTTTGGCATTGGCCTGGAGCGCGTGTTCCTGCTCATGCAAGAATACGGCGTGACCGCCGCCAACCAGGCGGATATTTACCTGGTCAATGTTGGCGACCTGGCCGAGCAGAAAGCCTTTACCGTCGCTGAAAGTCTGCGTAGCATGGGCTTGAACGTGGTACTGCACGCCGGTGGTGGCAGCTTCAAATCGCAAATGAAGAAAGCGGATCGCAGCGGTGCCAGATTTGCGGCCATTTTAGGCGATGACGAAGCAGCAGCCAATGAGCTCAGCCTAAAACCCATGCTGGGACAAGGCGAACAAGCACGCGTGAGTCTTGATCAGGTATTGAACATCGTACAATCCAGTTAATCGCTTCACGCCATAGGAGGCCGGATGTCAGAGCAAAAACACTTTTTTAATGCCATGACGGCATTGGGCCTGCTTCTGGCAGTGGGCATGGCATCGGCAGCCTTTATTCTGGGCGTGCAGGCAAAACATGCCGTTTCCAGCCAGCAATCCATTACCGTGAAGGGCCTGGCAGAAAAACCAGTCAAGGCAGATCGCGCGCAATGGACGATTAATATCGGTGTGGTCGCACCTACACAGGCCGAAACCCTGCAAGCCATAGACCGTGAGCGTGCCGTCCTGGCAAATTTTTTGGACCTGCAAGGCCTGGATTCCAGCATGCGCACGGTAGATGTGCAAACGCTGGGGCCGCATTACGAAGAAGAATATGTCCACGACAGCCCACGCCAGGTACAACGCGGCTTTGAGGGCTATCAAAGCGTGCATATCAGCAGCAAAGATCTCAAGAAAATTGCGGCCGCCAACCAGGCAATTTTGACTTTACGCGCAGATAATCACCCGGTCACCTCACAACCACCCGAATACCTGGTCAGCAATCTGGAAACCGTCAAAATGTCACTGATTGCAGATGCAACCAAAAATGCACGCACGCGGGCGACCGAGTTTGTTAAACAGGATGGCGTCAAGGTAGGCGTCATGAAGTCTGCCAGCCAGGGCGCGTTTTATATTTTGCCTGCCACCGGCGGTGAAGACAGCGACAACAGCTACGGTGGTATTTACGATAAATCCACCGTGGATAAAATTGCCCGTGTGGTAGTCACCGTGGTGTATAACATCGAATGACTGAAATTTTACGCATCGACCAACTCAGCATCTCGCCAGCCCATGCACCTGAGCGCACACTGGTCAAGCAGGTGTCTTTCGCGCTGCAAAGGGGCAAAACCACTTGCATCGTCGGCGAATCCGGCAGCGGCAAAAGCCTGACTGCACTGAGTGTGATGAAATTACTTTCACCGCAATTGCGTATGCAAGGGCAAGTGTTTTTTCAGGGCCAGGACATCAGCCAACTCAATGAAACTACCATGCAGCACCTGCGCGGCAGACAAATGGGTATGATTTTCCAGGAGCCAATGACATCACTCAACCCGGTGCTGACCATAGGCTTTCAAATCGGCGAGCCATTGCAAACACATCTGGGACTCAAAGGCCAGGCGCTCAAACAAAAAGTCGCCGCCTTACTGGAACAAGTCGGCATAGACCCAGCGCGCGCGGACAGCTATCCCGACGAGCTCTCTGGCGGCCAGCGCCAGCGCGTGATGATTGCCATGAGCATTGCCTGCGAACCTGCCTTACTCATCGCAGACGAGCCCACCACGGCACTGGATGTCACGGTACAGGCGCAGGTGTTACGCCTGCTGGACGATTTGAAAAATCGCCTGCACATGGCCATGCTGTTTATCACCCATGATTTTGGCGTAGTCGCCGACATTGCAGACGAAGTCATCGTCATGTTTCGCGGTGAAATCGTCGAATCCGGCAGCGTGGCGCAAGTACTGCAATCGCCGCAACATCCTTACACTCGCGCCCTGCTGGCCTGCGTGCCCGATGCCGAAGGCAAAAAAGTGCTACAGCCCATGACTTACGACTGGCTTGCGCCCGCCTGATGGAGTCACCATGACTGATATATTGCTGCAAGCACGCCACCTCAATAAAACCTACAGCCAACGCACAGGCACGCTGGGGCTCAATAGCCATACCATACATGCCTTGGCTGATGTCAACCTGCAACTCAAACGCGGCACGACGCTGGCCGTGGTTGGGGAATCCGGCAGTGGCAAATCCACGCTGGCACGCGGCATTTTGCGCTTGCTGCCATTAGATAGTGGCGAAGTGATTTTTGACGGCCAGGACTTTCTAGCGCTGGATAAGAACGCCCTGCGCACTGCACGGCGCCATATCCAAATGGTATTTCAGGATCCGTTTGCCTCGCTGAACCCGAGAATGCGCATTGGCGACATTATTGCGGAAGGCCTGGTCATCCATCGTATCGGAAATGCCCAACAACAACATGACAGCGTCGTACAGATGCTGAAAAAGGTTGGCCTGCAGGCGGATGATGCGCGCAAGTATCCACATCAGTTTTCCGGCGGCCAGCGCCAGCGTATTGGTATAGCCCGTGCGCTTATTTTGCAACCAAAATTGCTGGTTTGTGACGAACCAGTGTCCGCACTGGATGTGTCAGTACAAGCGCAGATATTGCTTTTGCTCAAGCAACTACAGCAGGAAATGGGACTCAGTTATTTATTTATCACCCACGATTTACGCGTGGTCAGGCACATTGCCGACGACGTACTGGTGATGCAAAAAGGCAAAGTAATTGAGCAAGGAAGCGTAGAAACCATTTATAATGCTCCCCAGCAAAAATATACACAACAGTTACTTAGCGCGATTCCCGGCCATGGGCTACGCGCTATAACCGCTTAATCTCACCCTCATTCAATAAGAACACGCAGGAACATTGCAATGGCATACGATTTGGAAGAACAGGAACAACTGGACGAGTTTAGAGCCTGGTGGAACAAAAATGGAAAACTGGTCACCCGCCTGGTGATTGCCGCTGCTGTGGCTTATGGTGGCTGGCAAGGTTACCAATCCTGGATGAACAGCAAGGCGACGGCCGCCTCAACCGCTTACCAAACGCTGGTCAGCACCCCATTGCTGGACGTAGATAGCAAAAAAGCCGAACAGATCAGCAAAGACGCTGAAGCCATTGAAGCAAATTACAGCATGACACCGTATGCTGGCCGTGCTGCCCTGTTTGCTGCGCGTGCATTGCATGAAGCCAACCAATCTGAAGCCGCCGAAAAGCAATTGCGCTGGGCCATGGCAGAAGCCAAAGAGCCTGCCATCAAACACATGGCTGCCGTTGAAGTTGCCGGTTTGCAAATTGAACGTAACGCACTGGATGATGCCAAGAAGACCCTGGCCGCGATTGATGACAAAGGCTTTGATGGCATTAAAAACGCATTGCTTGGTGATATTTATATTGCCAACAAGCAAGAGAAAGAAGCCAAAGACGCTTATAACAAAGCATTGCAAGGCCTGGACCCTGAAGGCAAACTGTTTTACCTGACCCAGCAAAAGCTGGATGCCTTGGGATAATTGCCAATGAGGTCTCTCTTTCCTGCTCTGCGCCACCAGCCGCAATCCCTTAAACATGCGACGCTAGCCGCCTTGTTCCTGCTTGGCAGCGGGCTGTCTGCATGCACGGCATTCAATGATGTTAAAACCAATATCAGTGAAAGTATTTTTGGCGCAGAACCGGCCAATCCGCCTGTCGAACTGGAAGAGATCAAGTCCTCTTATGAAACCCGCATCCAATGGTCTGTGGATGTAGGGAACCCTGGCCGCTTTACCTATGCGCCAGTGCTGGCAGACAACCTGATTTATGCTGTCAATGCTGAAGGCAGCGTGATGCAACTGTCGGCTGAAACCGGCAAAACTATCTGGGAAACCGAACTCGGTGAGCCCATTAGCAGTGGCGCAGGCCTGGGTGGCGGCCTGGTATTGGTCGGCACCAGCAAAGGTCATTTATTTGCGTTAAATGTTAACGGTAAAAAGCTGTGGAGTGCCGTCCTCAGCAGCGAAGTACAAGGTCAGCCACGTTATTACGATGGCACGGTCATTGTCCGCACCAGCGACCACCACATTTATGGCATTGACGCCGCTGATGGCCGCCGCAAATGGTCCTATGAGCGCGCAACCCCTTCACTGTCACTTAAAACGCAAGCTGGCATTGTGGTCGATAGCGGCGCCGTCTATGCCGGTTTTCCAGGCGGCAAACTGGTCGCCATTCGTGCTGACAATGGCAAACTGGTTTGGGAAGCCACCGTCGCCCAGCCCAAAGGCGTGACAGAAATCGAACGTATTGCTGATATCACCAGCCTGCCGTTTGTCGATGGGCCGGTCGTGTATGTTGTCGCTTATCAGGGCAAAGTGGCCGCCGTTGACCGCCAGCGCGGCCAGGTAGTATGGAACCGCGACATTTCCAGCTATGTCGGCCTGACCGAAGATAATAATAAAGTTTATTTAAGCCATACCATGGGCTCTGTCTACTCACTGGACAGCACCAATGGCAAAACCTTCTGGCGCCAGGGTAACCTCGGCTACCGCAACTTGACCGTCCCACTGCCATTGAGCAATGTGGTCGCTGTCGGCGATCTAGAAGGGTATATCCACTTACTTAGCCAGGATGATGGCAGCTTTGTTGGCCGCCTGCAGTTGGGTTCCAAACCCATTATGTCACTGATTGCGGGCAGCAATGCCAATCAATTCTTTGCGCAATCGCGTGACGGCCACCTTTACGCAGTCACATACAAATAATGCTACCTACCATCGTACTTGTTGGCCGACCCAATGTCGGCAAATCTACTTTATTCAATCGCTTGACCCGGTCACGCGATGCGCTCGTGGCTGACCTGCCTGGATTAACCAGAGACCGTCACTATGGCCGCGGCCTGGGCGCCAGCCAGCCCTACCTGGTGATTGATACCGGCGGCTTTGAGCCAACAGCAGACACCGGCATTCTCAAAGAAATGGCCAAGCAAACCCTGCTGGCGATCGACGAAGCCGATGTGATTATCTTTTTGGTCGATGCACGCGCAGGCCTGACACCACAAGAATTTACCATTGCGCAGACCTTGCGTAAGGCACAGCGCCCTATCCTGCTCGCCGTCAACAAAACCGAAGGCATGCGCAAAGCCATCGTCAGTGCAGACTTCCATGAGTTGGGCATGGGGGATCCTTTGTCTATTTCATCTGCCCACGGTGAAGGCGTACGCGACCTGATCGAGCTGGCACTGGAAACTATCAGCGAAAAAGAGCCTGAAGCCACCGAACCGGTTAATCATGACACGCCAAGAATCGCCATTGTCGGCCGTCCTAACGTCGGCAAGTCGACACTGGTGAACGCGTTGCTCGGCGAAGACCGGGTGATTGCGTTTGACCAGCCTGGCACGACGCGTGATTCCATCGAAATCGCGCTTGAAAAGAACGGCAAGCAATACACCATTATTGATACGGCTGGTGTGCGTAAGCGCGGCAAAGTATTCGAAGCCATCGAAAAATTCTCCGTCATCAAAACCATGCAGGCGATTGAAGACGCCAATGTGGCTATTCTGGTCGTCGATGCCAAGGATGGCATTACCGAGCAAGATGCACACGTCGCGGCGTATATTGTTGATGCCGGTCGCGCACTGGTGGTTGCCATTAACAAATGGGATGGCCTGCAGGATGATGAACGCGAGTGGATCAAGCGTGAAATCGACCGTAAATTACAGTTCCTCGACTTTGCCAAGTTCCACTATATTTCAGCCCTGCGCAAAAAAGGCCTGAATGAGTTACTGGGCTCGGTAGATGTGGCCTTCAAGGCCGCCATGGCTAAACTGGCAACCCCTCAGCTAACACGCGTGCTGGGCGAAGCCACAACGCAGCACCAGCCACCCATTAGCAAAGGCATCCGCCCTAAACTGCGTTACGCCCACCAGGGCGGCAGCAATCCGCCGATTGTGGTGGTGCACGGGAACCATGTTGATGGCGTCAAAGCCAGCTACACCCGCTACCTCGAAGGCATTTTCCGCAAAGCCTTCCAACTGGTAGGCACCCCTTTACGTGTGCAATATCACCAAGGCGAAAACCCGTTCGACAAACAGGAAGATGAACGCAAAAAAGGCGAAGGCCTAGTTACCATGCGTCGTCGCAAAAACGAGATGCGCGCCAAGCTGAAACAGCGTAACGAGCAAAATAAAACTAAAAAATAAGACTGATGTGGTGAGCAGCCGCCCTGCTCACTCACCCTGGCATCAGTTTAATGTCGGCAATTTAATTTCATAGGTTTGCCAATGCGTGTGCTCAGCCAGTTTGTCATAACAGGCTCTTGCACGCAGGTTATTTGCTGCGGTCATCCAGCGAATCACTGACCATTTATTTTGCTGTCCAATCTGGGCCACAGCCTGAATCAACTGCTGCGCAATCCCTTGCCCCCTGGCTTCCGGCACGACAAACAAATCATCCACATAAGCTCCCATTGACGCCGCCAATGGCCGCGCAAATACGCGATAATGCAAAAAACCTAATACCTGCCCCTCTGCACTCTCTGCAACCAAGGCATAGATCGCGGGTGGAGATTGCTGTAGCCATTGCCAGACCTGGTCACGCATGGCGGATGTTTGCCTGACCGCATAAAACTCGGCATACGCGGCATATAACAGGCACCAGTTTTCATAGTCTTCTAACGCGATGGGTCTAACCGTCACAAGTGGTTGTTTAAGCATATAGTAAGCTCAATAGCATGTTAAAAATGCGGGCAATAAAAAAGGGACCACGAGGTCCCTTTTAAATATATTGCTCAGGTTATCGCAGTGTCGGTAACAGTTTCTTGGCACTCACGCCCAGTTCCTGCGCCATGCTGGCACCCAGTTTCTTGGCAAAACGATCGACCACGGTTTCCTGATAAGTGAAATCGACAATATCAGACTCTTTGATCACCTCACGCGCGACATACTCAGCGCTGCCCTGCGCATCCGCCAGGCCCAATTTGATACTTTCTTCGCCGTTCCAGAACAAACCACTAAAGGTTTCTTCATTTTCTTTCAGGCGACTGCCCCGGCCTTCACGCACCACGGTAATAAACTGCTGGTGAATCTGGTCGAGCATGCTTTGTGCCAGTGCCTGTTGCTTTGGATTCACCGGTGAGAATGGATCCAGCATGCCTTTATTAGACCCGGCTGTCATCAGGCGGCGCTCAACGCCGACTTTTTTCATCACTTCGGTAAACCCATAACCATCCATAAGCACACCGATAGAACCCACAATACTGGCTTTATCGACAAAAATTTTATCAGCGGCGACGGCAATGTAGTAACCACCAGATGCACAAATGTCTTCCACCACTGCATACACCGGAATTTCCGGGTGTAATTTACGCTGACGGTGAATTTCGTCATTAATAATGCCCGCCTGTACTGGGCTGCCGCCCGGGCTATTGATACGCAAAATAATGCCTTTGGTACCTTTGTTATCATAGGCATCATTCAGGCTGCTAATCACCGCATCGGCATTCACCGCCCCGCCTGCTTCGATCACACCCGAGAGGTCAATCAGGGCCGTGTGTGCGGTCGACGCATTTTTGCTTTGGCCCACCCAGCCCAAAAATGTCATGAGCAGGAAAAACAGGTAGATAAAGGTCAGTGATTTGAACAATATCGACCAGCGTCTGGCGGATTTTTGCTCTTGCAGCCCGGCCAGCGCAATTTTTTCCACCGTGCGAATGGCCCAGTCCGGCGACTGATTCGCTTGTTTCGGGTCGGATGACTGCTGATTTTCTTCTTGCATAACTCAACTTTCGTCAATAAATTTTAGCTATTCTAACAACTTTTAGCGGCTTACCAGGATTCTATTTTTAATCCCGGAAACACCCTAGAATTGATTCAGGTGCACAGTAATCACACCCGCTTCTTCTGTCACCGGGATGGCAGATAAACGCTTGCCCTGGCAAGGGCCCACCACGCAGTGCCCAGTTTGTGGCGCATACATCGCCCCATGCGTGGCACAAATAATCCACTCCTGGGTCATATTGAAAAACTTGCCATGTTCCCAGTCTAGCTCAACCGGCACATGAGCACAGCGATTGACATAGGCATAGGCCTTGCCTTCAAAACGCACCAGAAAACCGGTGGCATGCGGCCCCAGTACCGGCATGGCAAAACGCAAGCCATCGCCTTTTTCCAGCAAGGCATCGCTGTTAAACGTTAACGCGGTCTCACTCATGCTTGTTCCAGCAGCCAGGCACTTAATGTTGCCACATCGTGAAACAGGTAATCTGGCGAATACTGCTGTAAATGGCTGGCTGTTTGCGAACCATAACTGACTGCCGCTGTGATGACCCCGGCATTTTTACCCATTTGCATATCATATTGCGAGTCGCCTATCATCAGTGTACGTTCAGGCATGACCACCAATTCGTCCATGAGCTCATCCAGCATTTGCGGATGTGGTTTGGAAAAACACTCATCCACGGTTTTGGTCGCATTAAAAAATTTGGACAACCCTGACTGCTGCAGCGCGGTGTTTAATCCACGCCGCCCTTTGCCAGTCGCCACCGCTTGCTTGCAACCTTTACGGTCTAAGGTGGCAATAGTGTCAGCAATACCGGCAAATAATAAGATGTTGTTTTCGTTGGCGTAATAAAGGCGCTGGTAGTTGTTTGCTAACGCCTGCGCCTGAAACTCGGGGATATCGCCATACAATACCTCGATCGACTCCCGCAACCCGAGGCCAATGATGCTACGGGCACGTTCTTCGCTCAAGTCAGGCAGTCCGGCCTGCTCAGCCGCTTTAATCAAAGCCTGCGTAATCATGCCGGTAGAGTCAGCAATGGTGCCGTCCCAATCCCAGACCACTAAATCAAACTGTTTCACTGAATTATTTTCCTAATATGCTTTACGGGCAACACTAATCACTTTGCCGTCTATCGACAGCGCTTACTTTACCGGCTTAAGTTGACGCTGTTGTTGCAAAAACTGTTCTAGTTCTGCCGGTAATGGTGCCACCAGATGTAAAGGCTCGCCAGTTAACGGGTGTGCAATACGTGTTTCACTAGAATGCAAAAACATCCTCTTTAAGCCTTGCTTGCTGAGCAGTTTGTTCAAGGCAAAATCACCATATTTATCATCGCCCAGAATCGGGAAACCCAAATGCGATAACTGCACGCGCAGTTGATGGGTGCGGCCAGTGATTAACTTGGCTTGCAAAAAGCTGCATTGCCCCAGCACCTCCTGCAGGTAAAACCAGGTTTCAGACACTTGCGTCTCTACCTCAAACTTGCCTTTGGCGGCATGCCGCTTGGCGGCCAGGCCACTTGCTTTGAGTGATTTTCGGCCGCCGGGTTCTGCATTCAGCAAAGGCTCATCGACCACCTGCACGCGACGCTCGCCGCTTTCCGTCACGTATTTTTGCAAATCCAGCGTGACTTTCTTTTTTGCCTCTTGCCATTGCCCCTGCACCAAGATCAGGTAACGTTTATCCATGTGATGATGACGCATGGCTTCATGCAGTGCCGTCAACGCCGAGCGTTTTTTTGCAATCATCAATACGCCTGAGGTTTCACGGTCCAGCCTGTGTACCAGTTCCAGAAACTTGGCTTGTGGCCGCTCCAGGCGTAACTGTTCAATCACGCCCAGGCTGATACCACTACCGCCATGTACCGCCATGCCTGCCGGTTTATTCAGGGCCAGCATGGCATCATCTTCATAAATGACCTGGTCAGCCAGCCTGGCTTTCATCGCCGTGACTGCGGGCTTGGCAGCAGCTTCTGCAATGCGGATAGGCGGTACCCGGACTTCATCCCCCAGTTGTAAACGGTATTCAGCGTCGACGCGTTTTTTATTCACGCGTACTTCACCACTACGCAAAATACGGTAGATATGGCTCTTGGGGACGCCTTTGAGCATCTTGGCTAAAAAGTTATCGACGCGCTGCGTTTCCGAGGCCTCATCCACCTGCAAATAAGTGACACGATCACTGGCTGGCCGCCCCTCAGGCGCAAGGCTGGAGGCCGTTGCCGCAGGTGGTAATGACGAGGATTGAAATTGTGAGCTCATAGTTGCAGGTCGTGCTTTGCTTTATCAGGACTTATAGATATACTGTCGAGATTCTGAATCATCGCTCTTTCAGTCGATAGCGGTCACATGTACACAGGCTATCGTCATCGCTGACATCTAATCCCAGATTTTTCAGGGCCCAGATTTTAAAAGCCCGGTTTGCCTGGTTAGTCAGTGCATTCAGAATCAAAAAAATTTTGGTGAATACCGCTCGCCATCAAGTAGCGATAATTAATTAGAAATGATTTAACGCGAAGCTCACGCAGAATAAACAAAGAAATGAGCTCGGCGTTTGCCAAACCCGAATTTTAACGAAATTACCCTCTGTTTAGGGTTTTATTTTTGCAGTCAACCGCGATGGAAAATACAGGTGACAACCTACCTGCCACGCACTCACTGCACCCTTGCAGAAATCGAGTATCCAGCGGGCAGTCACACACTGCGCTTTGACACTCAAACGTGTGCATATTGATGCCTGCCATGCTGTACTGGGATCCAGTCGCTAGCATCGCAAAAGCCATTGCACACACGCCCTCGTTAAGTTCTGGTGGTTACTTCTCAACCACGGCCCGCCCTGCGCTCATCTCTATTCTGTGGCTTCGATTAGGAGCTCTACATGAAAAGAATGTTGTTTAACGCAACGCAATCAGAAGAATTGCGCGTTGCGATTGTTGATGGACAAAAACTCATCGACCTTGATATTGAACACGCTGGCAAAGAACAGCGCAAAAGCAATATCTACAAAGGCGTAATCACACGCATCGAACCCTCACTGGAAGCCGCGTTTGTCGACTATGGTACTGACAGACACGGCTTTTTGCCTTTTAAGGAAATCGCCCGTAGCTACTTTCAGGACAAGCCTGAAGGCCGCGCCCGCATCCAGGACGTGATCAAGGAAGGCCAGGAAGTCATTGTCCAGGTAGACAAAGACGAACGCGGTAGCAAAGGTGCGGCACTGACCACCTTTATCTCACTGGCTGGCCGTTACCTGGTGCTGATGCCAAACAATCCACGCGGAGGCGGTGTTTCCCGCCGTGTGGAAGGTGAAGAGCGCAACGAATTGCGTGACACCATGGCCCAACTGGAAGTGCCTAACGGCATGAGCATTATTGCGCGTACAGCCGGTATTGGCCGTAACGCAGAAGAGCTGCAATGGGACCTGAACTACCTGTCGCAATTGTGGCAAGCCATTGAAGATGCTTCTAATTTCCAGCCGGGCGCCTACCTGATCTACCAGGAAAGCAGCTTGGTGATTCGTGCAATCCGCGATTACTTCAGTGCAGACATTGGCGAAATTCTGATCGACACTGCAGATGTGCACGAACAAGCCTTGCAGTTCATGAACCACGTCATGCCGGGCAACGTCACCCGTGTCAAACTGTACCAGGACGAAATCCCGCTGTTCTCACGCTTCCAGATCGAGCATCAGATCGAATCTGCCTTTGCGCGTGAAGTACGCCTGCCTTCTGGTGGCGCCATCGTGATTGACCACACCGAAGCCTTGGTGTCTATCGACGTCAACTCCGGCCGCTCGATCAAAGGTGCGGACATTGAACAAACAGCGTTCAATACCAACCTTGAAGCCGCTGAAGAAGTTGCGCGCCAGATGCGCCTGCGCGACCTGGGTGGCCTGGTGGTGATCGACTTTATCGATATGGAAAACCAGCGCAACCAGCGTGAAGTGGAAAACGCATTGCGTGACGCCCTGCACCACGACCGCGCTCGCGTTCAAATGGGCAAGATTTCACGTTTTGGCTTGCTTGAAATGTCTCGCCAGCGTTTGCGCCCAAGCCTGGGTGAAACCAACCACATGACCTGCCCACGTTGTAACGGCACTGGTCATATCCGCGGCATTGAATCGACGGCATTGCACATTCTGCGTATCACGCAAGAAGAAGCCATGAAAGACAACAGCGCCATTATTCAAGTGCAGTTGCCAGTGGAAGCGGCGACTTTCCTGCTGAATGAAAAACGTGCTGACATCCACAAAATCGAGCAACGCACTGGTGTTGAAGTGGTGTTGATTCCAAACATCCACCTGGAAACCCCTAACTACAATATCCTGCGCATTCGCCTTGATGATGTGAATGAAGACACCATGCAGGCCAGCTACAAAATGGTAGACCTGCCTAGCGAGTCTGATTACCAGCACAGCCAGCAACAAGCCGCTGCGCCAGCCAAGGCTGAAGCCGTCGTGAAAGGCATTACGCCAGCGACTGCTGCACCAATTGTGGAAGAAAAACCTGCTGCGGCACCCGTGGCTGAACAGAAAAAATCATTCTTTGGCGTGATTAAATCCTGGTTGGGCCTCGAAGAAAAAGAGGCCGTGCAGGAAGTTGCAAAACCAGCACGCGAATCCAAAGAACAAGGCCGCGACCGTAACAAGAATCGCAACCGCCAGCGTGATCGTCAGCGCGAGCGCCAACAGGATCGTAACGACCGTCCAGCGGGTGAGCGTCAGCCTAAAGAGCAGAAAGATCAACAGGAAAACGCGCACAAGCCTCGCCAAGACCGTCAACAACAAGACAGACCAGCGCAGAAAGAAAGACAGGATCGTCAACAGCAACAGTCACAGGAAGTGAAAGCAGATGCCAATCAACCGGCATTGACCTCACAAAGCGGTGACAACAAACAGGAGCGTGGTGAACGCGGCAATCGTCGCAACCGTCATGGCCGCCGTGATCGCCGTCAACGTGATGATGCGCCAAACCAGGCCAATGCTGAAGCAACAATCAACGCCGTAGCGACTGAAACAGTTGCAGCCGCACCAGTGGTTGTCGCTGAAGCGGCACCAGCCGTTACGCCAGCAGCCCCTGTTGCCAAAACTGAAGCAGCAGCGACTGAGCCTGTAGCAAAAACACCTGAAGTGAAAACACCAGCAGTGAAAGCGGAAGCTGCAGCGGCAAACACCGAGGTAGTAGAGACTACTAGCGAGGCTGCGGCTGAAGAAGCAGTTGCGGAGAAATCACCGCGTAGTCGTTCACGTGGTGGTAAAACCAGCAAAGCACGTGGCAAACGCGCGGCAGACAGCGCCGATGCACCAGCGATTGAGTTAGTGGAAACAGCGGCAGCAACCGTTGCGAATACCGAGGCTGCCACAGAAGCACCGCAGAAAAAACCTGCACGCAAACGCAAAACCACCACCAAAGCAAACGCCACAACTGAAGGCGCCGCAGATGCAGGCATTCAATTGGTAGAAACCAAGTCTGAGCCTGTAGCTGCGCCAGCAGAAACGGCAGCCAAAGCGAAAAAACCGCGTAACGCTGCCAAGTGGAAGAAAGATGAAAAAGCCGCAGAAGAGCCAAGCCTGGTCATGGTTGAAACCCAGAAATAATCAGTGCTTCGCAGATCACTGCCATAAAAAAGAGGGCTTCACGGCCCTCTTTTTTTTACATCCCCTCTTTTTTCATCCCTTAGTGGCTTATGCGCCTTGCCAGCGGATCACGCACCAATAACCGATGATGGTCAGCAGTATTGAGACGACCACATGGGTGAAAATATGCAGCCCTACCCACATATAGGCTTGCTTTTGCAGCAAGACAAACGCTTGTGCCGAAAAGGTGGAAAACGTAGTTAACCCGCCTAAAAAACCCATGGCAATAAACAGGCGCCACTCATGGGACAGTTGCGGCATGGTTTGAAATAAAGCCAACGCAATACCCATTAAAAAACCACCAATCGCATTGGCCATCAGGGTGCCTAATGGAATCATGCCTATCGAGTTCAACCAGGCAGACAGCCCCCAGCGCGCCCACGCGCCCAATGCCGAACCTAATCCGACCATCAACCAAGATTTCATTTTATTGTCCTTCTAAAACGTTAGCAGGCAATGTATCATAAGTTTTAAACCATTCAGCTCCCACCGCCTGTTGATTTAAAGAGATTGCCTTGCGTTTACTATTTGTTACCTCAGAAATTTTCCCATTAATCAAAACAGGAGGCTTGGCAGATGTCAGTGGTGCTTTACCCACCGCCCTGGCGACAACAGGCGTAGATGTCCAGATTCTGCTGCCCGCGTACCGCGGCATTCTGGCACAATGTGATGCCCCCCAGCGGCTAGGCAGCCTGCAAGCCTTTCATGACATACGTTGTGACATCTATCAGACCACCCTGCCCGGCACCCGTATCCCGCTGCTTCTGATTGATTATCCGGCCTTGTATGACCGTTATGGTGGTCCTTATCATCATCCGCAATATGGCGACTGGCAGGATAACCCGCTGCGTTTTGGCCTTCTGTCCAAAGTCGCAGCCATGCTGGCAGTGCCTAACATGCTGCAATCGTGGCAACCCGATATTGTGCATTGCAATGATTGGCAAACCGGCCTGACGCCCTACTACCTGCAACAAATGGGCAGCATGGCAAAGTCTGTGTTCAGTATTCACAACCTCGCATTTCAGGGCAACTTTCATGCGGACTGGCGTCATCGCCTCACCCTGGACGATCAGGACTTTCAACCAGCAGGTTACGAGTTTTATGGCCACCTGTCATTTATGAAAGTAGGCCTGTATTACGCCACAGCCCTCTCCACTGTCAGCCCGACCTATGCCAAAGAAATTCAAACCGAACAATTTGGTTTTGGCTTTCAGGGATTATTGCAGCATCGCATAGACGATCTCACTGGCATCTTGAACGGCATAGATACTCAAGTCTGGGATCCGGCAACCGACCCTTACCTGCCTGCCAACTATGATGCCAGCACACTGCAAGCCAAAAGTGCCGTGAAACAGGCGCTACAAGCAGAATTGGGATTGCAGCCATTGCCCAATGCCCCATTACTCGGGGTGGTCAGCCGGTTAACACACCAGAAAGGCCTGGATATACTGGTCGAAATTGCACACGAACTGCTTGCCAGCGGCTGCCAGTTGGCCGTTTTAGGCAGTGGTGAACCTGCGCTCGAGCAGCAATATCTGGCGCTGATGCAGCAATACCCAGGACAGGTTGCCGTCACCATCGGCTATAACGAACCTTTGTCCCACCGCATCATGGCCGGGACGGATATTTTTGTCATGCCATCCCGTTTTGAACCATGTGGTTTGAATCAGATGTATGGCCTGCGTTATGGCACTATCCCGGTGGTCGCCAATACAGGTGGGCTGGCAGACTCGGTGCAAGGGGGAGCGCTCGCCGCGGATGGCACGCTACCA
Organism: Methylophilus sp. QUAN; assembly: GCF_015354445.1. GTDB lineage: Bacteria > Pseudomonadota > Gammaproteobacteria > Burkholderiales > Methylophilaceae > Methylophilus. Next base: position 1,349,432 of record NZ_JADKYT010000001.1, on the reverse strand, counting down.
GACACCATGACAGGATTGGTACTAGCGGAAAATAATCCATCGACACTTTTGGTCACATTAAAGCAAGCGATACAGATTTATGCCAATAATGGTCAGTGGAAACAGCTGCAAAAACAAGCCATGCAACAGGATGTGAGCTGGGAAACCAGTGCAAAACACTACTTAGATTTATACCAGGACTTGTTAGATATTTAAAAACAATTACTTACAGAGTTTCACGAAAAAGTGAAGAGAAGTTGGCACAGAAGGTGCTTATTACTAATCAAGCTTCTCCAAAGCTAACTTCTCCTCCCTCAAGACGCCGAATAGGCGTCTTTTTTTTCGCTTGAATTTCTTGAAACCTTATTCTGCTTTGGCAGGCGGCGTCATATTCAAAAAGTGTTCGCGGTAATACTTGAGTTCATCAATCGACTCATAAATATCGGCCAGTGCTTCATGACGACTCGCCTTTTTAAAGCCAGCATAGATATCTGGACGCCAACGGCGGGATAACTCTTTAAACACACTCACATCTAGGTTACGGTAATGAAAAAACGCTTCCAGGCGTGGCATATAACGCGCCATAAAACGCCTGTCCTGACAGATAGAGTTACCACACATGGGTGACTTGCCTGCTGGCACATGCTCTTTTAAAAATGCCAGCATGGCATCCGTCGCGGCTTCTTCATCCAAGGTAGATGCCTTGACCTTATCAATCAGACCACTGCGGCCGTGTGTGCCTTTGTTCCAGGCGTCCATGCCGTCCAGCACGGCATCCGATTGATGTACCACCAGCACGGGGGATTCTGCAATCACATTCAATTGCGCATCGGTGACGACGGCGGCCAGTTCGAGAATGCGGTCAGTGTCAGGCAGCAAACCACTCATTTCCATATCCAGCCAGATTAAATTGTCCTGATTACTTGCCAATTGAGTGCCTCTCGTCATGATTTCCATTAAAATGAAACATTATATTCAGTTCAGTGAACAAGGTGGAGTTAAATCCATCAAAATAGCTAACTGTCACCACTTACAAATCACCCTTTGCTATGTCCGCACTCTTTACTCAAATTTTTGTCGCCGTGATTATCGTCAGCCTCGCTATCCGTGTCTGGCTGGGCTTGCGCCATGTGCGTCATATCCAGCAACACCGCCAGCAGGTCCCTGCCGCGTTTAACCAGACCATTAGCCTGGAAGCGCATCAACGCGCCGCCGATTACACCACGGCCAAGGTCAAGCTGCGTTTGAGCGAAACCGTGATCGAAGCGGTGATTCTCCTGGCCTTGACATTGGGTGGGGTCTTGCAGGTGCTAGACCAGGCCTGGCAACAATGGTTGCCCGCACACGACATTATTCGCGGCGCACTGGTGATTTGCTCTGCCATGCTGATTTCTGGCGCTGCTACCCTGCCATTTGATTACATCCAGACGTTTAACGTGGATGAAAAATTCGGCTTTAACAAAATGTCGCGTGGCATGTTTTTTGGTGACCTGGTAAAACATACGATTGTTGGCCTGCTGCTTGGTGGCCCTATCCTGTTCATCGCCCTGTGGCTGATGCAAGGCGCTGGCGACTGGTGGTGGCTCTACCTGTGGCTGATCTGGAGCGCGTTTAACCTGTTTATGCTGGCGGTTTACCCGATCTGGATTGCACCTTTGTTTAACAAATTTACGCCTATGCAAGACCAGACCCTGAAAGCACGTATTGAAGCATTGTTGCAAAAATGCGGCTTTGCCAGCCAAGGCCTGTTTGTGATGGATGGCTCGACACGTTCTGGCCATGGTAATGCTTACTTCACCGGTTTTGGCAAAAACAAGCGCGTGGTGTTTTTTGACACCTTGCTGGAGAAACTCAGCGCCGACGAAATTGAAGCCGTATTGGCGCATGAGCTGGGCCACTTCAAGCATCAGCATGTCATCAAACGTATCGTCATGATGTTTGGCCTGAGCCTGCTGGGCCTGGCTCTGCTGGGTTACCTGATCAAACAAGAGTGGTTTTTTACCGGCCTGGGCGTGGCAGACGCCAGCAATCATATGGCTTTGCTGTTGTTTGTGCTGGTATCACCGGTATTCATGTTTATTCTGCGCCCATTGCTGGCGGCCTATTCCCGCACCAACGAGTTTGAAGCCGACCACTATGCGGCACAGCAATCCAGGCCACAGTTCCTGATTGACGCTCTGGTCAAGCTCTATCGCGACAATGCCTCAACACTGACGCCTGATCCATTACATTCAGCGTTTTACGACTCGCACCCACCTGCCAGCCTGCGCATTGCCAAACTGCAAACCTACGCATGAAATACCTCCTGCTGATCAGCTTTATCCCGGCGCTTGCAAGCTTCAGCGCAAGCGCGGCGGATAACACGCTGCAAGCAGGACAAAAACTGGTCGACACGCATTGCATCAATTGTCACGCCAGCAGTTATGGCGGCGATGGCAGCGGCATTTATACCCGCGACTACCGAAAAGTACGCTCGCTGAATGGCCTGAAAGCCCAAGTCACCAACTGCAATACCATGCTCAACCTGAAATGGTTTGATGATGAAGAGCAGCAAGTGGTACAGTACTTAAATCACTCCTACTATCATTTCTAGCATGTCCCAAGAAGGTCTTATCGTCGCTGCCTATGGCAAGCGCTATAATGTTGAATTGCCAGATGGCCGCATTCTGAGTTGCGTCACCCGTGGCAAAAAAGTTGATAATGCAGCGGGTGACAGGGTGACGGTCACCTTAACGGCAGATAATGAAGGGGTGATCGAAAAAACTTCAGAACGCAACACCCTGCTCTACCGCAGCAATGCGTTCAAAAGCAAAATCCTGGCGGCTAACGTCACGCAAATTCTGATCGTGCTGGCAACCCAGCCCAGCTTTTATGAAGACCTGCTGAATCGTTGCCTGGTCGCGGCTGAAGCCGCAGGCATACGCGCGGTGATTATCCTCAACAAATGTGATTTACCTAACCCGCAAGCCATGCAAAAGCTGGCGCAATATGCGGCGCTGGGTTATCACACTTTGCAACTCAATGCCAAAGAGTCTGTAGACAGCCTAAAACCTTTACTGAGCGGCCACACCAGTGTGCTGGTCGGCCAATCCGGCATGGGCAAGTCGACAATCATTAACAGCCTGTTACCTGAGGCACGTAGTAAAACGCAGGAAATCAGTGCCACACTGGATAGCGGCAAACATACCACCACAGCCACGCATTTATATCACCTGGATAGCGATAGCGCCATTATTGACTCCCCCGGCTTGCAGGAGTTTGGCCTTTACCACATCGAAGAGGCAGACCTGGAATATGCATTTGTTGAGTTCAGGCCCTTGATTGGCCATTGCAAATTTAACAATTGCACACATACGCACGAACCCGAGTGCGCCATCTTAGACGCCTTTAAAAACGGCCAGATTGCGCCAGAGCGCTTGCAGATTTTCCAGCAAATCCGCACGGAAAACACCGTGCAAATCTACGGTTAAAACCGCACGCCTTTAAAACTAAAAGCAAAAAAATACCCTGCCTAAGCAGGGTATTTTCAACACACGTATTGCTACGTGTGATTTAGGTCGCAAAATTACAGAGCGAACACGTTCAGTGCACCGCCGCCAGGCGCAGCGTTGTACTTAGTCAACTCTTTGTAACCACCCGCAGCACCCAGTGCGTCTGTGTCAGTGGTCATGCCCAAGTTCATCGCAACACCAGCCCAACCGCCGATACCAGACAAGATACCAACATATTGTTTGCCTTTGTTGCCATAAGTGAAGGCGTTACCAATCGCGCCGGAACCAACCTGGAACTTCCACAGTTCTTTACCTGTTTGTGCATCAACCGCTTTGAACCAACGATCCAAAGTACCGTAGAACACGATATTCGAAGCAGTCGTCAGCGCGCCACTCCAGGCAGAGAATTTCTCTTTGTTGTACCAGACTTTTTTGTTGGTCATTGGGTCATAAGCAGCAAAACCACCCATCACGCCGTCTGGACCAGCAAACATCGTCAAAGTAGCACCAACCCATGGTTGACCAGCCACGTATTTAGACTCAACTGGCTCGTATGTCATACATACGTGGTTCAGTGGAGAATACATCAAGCCTGTTTTTGGAGAGTAAGCAGCAGGTTGTTGGTCTTTAGTCCCCAAAGCAGCCGGGCAAATACCCTTAGCATTGTAGTCCTGGTGTGTAGAAGCTGCAGCCAGTTTGTCAGGCACGCCTGTTTTCAGGTCAACGTTGTTGGCCCAGTTCACAAATGGATGTACTTTTTCAGCCGCAATCAAAGAACCAGTGCCTGCATTCCAGGTGTAAGCAAAGCCGTTACGATCATGGTGCCATGCGTAAGTTTTGCCACCTTTGTCGAACAGGATGACTTCGTTCACGCCATCGTAGTCCCACTCATCGTGTGGTGTCATTTGCATCGCCCATTTAGCTACGCCGGTGTCCAGATCACGTGCAGTCACAGTCATAGACCATTTGTTGTCACCTGGACGTACATCCGGGTTCCATACAGATGGGTTACCAGCACCGTAGTAAACCAGGTTTGTACGTGCATCATATGGCCACCAGCCCCATACGGAACCGCCACCATGTTGCCAGCCGTCTTTGATCGCTTGTGGTTTCAACCAGGTACGAGTACCCAATTCTTTTTCGCCACCTTTGATCTGGTCAGCAGACAGGCGCTTGAAAGAACCGCCCTCTTTGTTACCACCGTTCACGTCTTGGTAAACTGACAGTGCGTTGTACAAAGGATTGTCTTTGTTGGTGTTTGCGTCATGCAATGTTTCAGCATCCGGGCCAGTTGAGTAGGCCTTCCATGCCAAAGAACCATCTTTTGCATTGTATGCAGCGATAAAGCAACGTACGCCGAACTCAGCACCTGAGCAACCGGTCAATACTTTGTCTTTGATCACGTGTGGCGCGTTCGTGTTCGTTGCACCTACTTTTGGATCAGTGTTTTTCACTTCCCAGACTTTTTTGCCGTCTTTAGCATCCAGCGCTACCAGCAAGCCATCGTTTTGTTGCAGGTAGATCTTGCCATCGCCGAAACCCAGACCACGTGTCACGTTGTCACAGCACAGCACGGCTTGCACGCTTGGGTCTTGTTTAGGAAAATAGGACCAAACGATTTTCTGGTTATCGTTCAGATCCAGGGCGTATACGTTGTTAGGGAAAGCAGTCACGATGTACATCATGTTGCCAACCACAATTGGAGAACCTTCGTGACCACGGTTAACACCGGTTGCGAATGTCCAGGCCATTTTCAGGTTTTTGATATTGCCTTTGTTGATTTGTGCCAGTGCGCTATAACCCTGGTTATTGTGCTGACCACGTGGATGTGCCCAGTTGTTTGAGTCTTTCATTGCAGCTTCCTGGTCAGCAGCAGCATAGGCCATTGCTGGCAAAGCAAGCGCGACGCTGGCTGCAATACCAAAAGCAGTTTTCATTTTGATCATAGTTATATCTCCGGAAGAAAAATCCCAAAAGGATCCATCACAAATTGCAATTAAAAATTGCGCTGTGCTTAAAATTGCCACTGGCACTAGGATTTCCAGAGCTGTTACTTATCCCGTGAAGGATAGATGTCACTTGATTAAGCGCTTGTAACTGTAATATAAATAGCCCCCCGAAACAGCCAGCCAGTTTTGGGTTTTATTCATGGGCCAGATAAGGAATTTTTCCGAAAACTTTATAGAATTGCTTTTTTTTTGTATCATTTTGCTATCGAAGGCCATGTCCTAGTGTGCCCTTCAGGTAATGGTGTCGCCGAATGTGAATGGCGGCGCCTTTTTACTTGATTATGAAGGTAGACACTGACTGTGCTGAGACCCTGGCATTACTCACTGGTATTGGACAAAGCTTCCCCGCATTCCATTCACCAGCAACTCATAGAACATTTTCGCGCCATGATAGAAGGCGGCGCCTGGTTAGGTGGTAGCGCCCTGCCCAGTTCGCGCGATATCGCGCAACGTTTGGGCATCAATCGCAAAACGGTTTCACGGGTATATGAAGAGCTTTCTGCACAAGGGCTGATTTATACCCAGCCCAAACGCGGCACCTTTGTTTCGCAGACGCCACGTTCTGAAACGCCTGGCCCACCACGTCCGCGTGCATCGATGCCTGCACGCCCAGAGCATGATAATGCCACCAGCAGTATTTACCAGTTAATCCAAAAAACGACGGCGCACCACATTCGCCGCGTAGCTTTGCATATGCACAAGCTACGACCTCATGACTATGACGTGACCGGCTTATTTAACCTCAAGCATATGCTGGCCAACCTGCTCGCACACGAAAGACGCTATCTGGTGTCGCCTGACCATATCACCTGCGGCACCTGGCCGGTGCTGCAAACAGCCTTGATGCATCACCTGAGTCTGGCTGATGGATGCCTGCTATTAGGGCATAGCGCCAGCGCAACCCTGGAAAAAAGTCTGAAAAGACAGGGCATACAGGTACTGCGCCTGCCTGCCATTCCAGACGGCCAAGCGCACGACTTTATCGAGCAGGTTGAAAAATATTGCATTAACTACCCGGTCTCCGCGCTGTGGTGCGACACATCGACATTGTTCGAAGCACAGACCATAGAGGCCACACAGACACTGGTCGCACAAAAACTGGCTGACTATCGCTTGCTGCTGATTGATGATCAGCGCTCACACCTGCCATTTGTGCAACAGCACCAGCCGCTCTCGAGCCGATATGCCAAAAGCATACTGCTTGGCAGCCTGTATGGCGAGTGTTGTGATATGTTTAATCTGTGCTACCTGGCAAGCAACCTAGGTTTTACAAGCGACTTTATTCACGAACTGAATGTGCAACAACAGCAATCGTCCTTACTCAATATGCTGGCGCAAAGCGAGCTCATTAAGCGGGGTGAATACAAAAAACTGCTAACGACCATTCATCGTTTTTTGCAACAGACTTAAGCTAGCGACAAAGAAATTGCCGGTTCACAGCATTCAAACAACAACCAATTTGGCTGATATCAACCACCATAAATTCAGGAAAAATTCCTATTTACACAAAAAATAGGCTTTCCAATCATCCAGTTAAATTTTGTTCGCGGCGTGGCACGCTAAATGCTGAATAGGGATTGGGAGTGAGCTATCACTAGGACCGATACCAGCAGACTGCATATCAGCTGGTATCGGGGTAGACACTCCCTCACTTGCATATTGATCTCATGCAAAAAAGGCACCGCAGATGCGGTGCCTTTTGCTTGGTCGCTACTTAATGAGCGAGCCAGTCATTACTCTTGGCCGATTTGGTACACTTCGTAGCTGGTTTCTACGATTTTACCGGTCGTTGCGTCAACTTCGATTTTCACTTCTTCGTTGTCGGCTTCCAGGATGTCAAATTCGTAAGAAGCTTTGCCGTCTGGCTCCAGCTCATACTCCACTTCAACCACTTTACCTGGATGCGCAGCCAATGCTGTCGCTTTGGCCTCTTCTTCAGACACTTTAGCTAACGCCTTGAATCTTTCATCATCGGCAGTCACTTCTTCTTCTACTTCAGTGATTTTGCCAGTTTTCGCATTGCACTCGATATCCCAAGCTTTACCGTCGTTAGATTGCACGTCAAACTCGTATACCAATTGCTTGCGCTCAGACTTGGCTTCCAGCTTAACGATTTTGCCGTCGTGCTTGGATAATGCCGCTTTTACGCACTTGCCCAGGCTGTCGTAAGCCTTTGGTTTGATGGTTTCGTGGTCGGCGAATGCTGGACCGGACAACACACCGCATAACGCGGCCGCTAATAATGACGCTTTCATTTGCATAATGATCTCCTTGTTTAAAGTCATGAATGAAAAACGCGAAACACGCGCTAGGGACGCATGTTTCGTGAATTCATAACGCAAAAAGGATAACAAAAACGCCGTAAGCTTTTGAAAATATTACACCTTATTAACAAAATGGCTACAGTCAGCCATTTAATCAACCGTCAAACTGCTGGACTACACGGCCACTGGCGCCTTGATGGCTGGATGCGGATCGTAATTTTCCAAGGTGAAGTCTTCAAACTTGAAAGCGAACAGGTCTTTCACCTCAGGGTTAATCCGCATGTTTGGCAAGGCGCGCGGCGTACGCGACAATTGCTCTTTGACCTGCTCCATATGGTTGCTGTAAATATGCGCGTCGCCCAAGGTATGCACAAAGTCACCCAATTGCAACTCGCAAACCTGCGCCACCATCATGGTCAATAAAGCGTAAGACGCGATATTGAATGGCACGCCGAGAAAATTCTAACCACCATGAATGTGTTCATTACATACACATATCAATACCAACTCATCAGACTATCATTGTACAAAATATATAAAAATTGTACAAAACATAGACTCTTATAATTCCTATTCAAATTTGAAATAATGATTCTATAATTTCTGCCGTAAATGTTGAGAATTCCAGAGTTGGTATAATGATCAACCTGGCGATAGGCCTCTTAATTTAAATCAGCAACTTCCCCTTAAGGTTTTCAAATGAAGCAATATTTAGACTTGGCAAAAAATATTATTGACAATGGGGTTTGGGTGCAAAATGAACGTACAGGCAAAAGATGCCTTACATTAATTAATGCGGACTTAACTTATGACGTTGATGAAGGAAAGTTTCCTTTAATAACCACTCGAAAAAGCTATTACAAATCCGCAATTGCTGAAATGCTCGGCTATATTCGCGGCTATGACAATGCTGCGCAGTTTAGAGCCATCGGTACGAAAACATGGGATGCAAACGCTAATGAGAATAGTGCTTGGCTTTCCTCACCTTTCAGAAAAGGAGAGGATGATTGTGGATTTATTTACGGAAAAATAGGACGGAATTTCCCTAAACCAGACGGCGGTAGCATAGACCTCCTTAGAAAGATATACAACGACTTAAGAGCTGGTTTAGATGATCGCGGTGAAATCTATACTTTTTATCATCCAGGAGCTTTTCATATGGGTTGTTTGCGCCCATGTATGTATAGTCATCACTTCTCGTTACTTGGAGACACACTGTACCTCAATAGCACTCAAAGAAGCTGCGATGTTCCATTAGGACTGAATTTCAACATGGTTCAGGTATATTTTTTCTTAGCAATTATGGCTCAAATCACTGGCCACAAGCCCGGTAAGGCCTATCATAAAATCGTTAATGCACACATATATGAAGATCAATTAGATCTAATGCAAAATGTACAATTAAAACGTGAACCATTTGACTCCCCAACACTAAAAATAAATCCAAATATAAAAACTTTAGAAGACCTGGAAACATGGGTAACAGTAGATGATTTCGAAGTTATTGGATACCAATACCATGACCCAATTTCGTATCCTTTCTCTGTCTAAGACTTGTGGTTAAACACAAAGTCGAAACTAGGTTAAATCAGCCCCCTCGATAAACCCGTGATTTTCTGTGAGTTATAACATTTTAGAGAATAATAAAGCCCTCAATGAGGGTTTTAAAAACAACAACTCCTACACGCTCGTGGCATTGAAGGTGAATTCAGAAGCGAATTAACCGGCTTGTAGATTCTGCAGAATACCCACAAAAACAGCTACCGGTTATCCTCAGTTTGGTCATTCTGCCCATTGCTCGTTAGCAAAAAGTTAAGCGTGAACTTGATATTCATAAATAGCCAATAGTGAGGTTATTGAGCATCGCATAAAGCTTCTTACCTCACGTTGTTGTTGAAGCCATAGTGATTTTGTTAAACCATCCTGTCGGCTTATTGCTCTACTACCCACCCTTTTTCAATTAAAGCACTCAAGGTTTGTGGGGCTATACGTGTCTCATTCACTGCAAGACAGAGAAAGTGCGTTGGGCGAGACATTGCAACATACAAATTCCTGAGTTGACCTCGCTGCAATTTACTAAGGCTAGCTGGATTTTTCTTAATCCCTGCAACATATGGAAGTGCCATTTCCAAATCAAACTTCTTACTATTACCACCATAAGATTCCATTACTAACGAGGCAATGTGGGTTTCACCCTTCATGCTTGCCACTGTCCCTATTGTGTAATTTATATCTCGACCCATATGAGAAACTGCACAAAGATTTGGAAGTTGTGCTGGGTTTAACAAGAAAAAGGCCTGATCAAATGTGGACAGATTTTTGAAGGATTGAAGCAGAGTTCCCGTTGGAAGATAAGATTTTAAACGCGTATAAATGTAATCTATCAAAACATCGCGCGCTGCAGGAGTGGCATATAAATCAGGTTTTAGTATAAGATCTTGAACTAATAGATGTATGGGTAATGCAGTTCCAGTTTGCTCAGTGACTGCCTTTATTAAAGCATTACTATCTCTGATGCTCTCAACGATTGGAGAGCCGGCTTCCCGCATGATTAGCAATATTGCTCGTCGAACTTGAGCTACCCTTCCGAAAAGAATAGATTCATTATTGTGGTTAGGTGGGGGCAAGAGAGCCTGCCAGAAATTATCATTTGAATTAGTTGCCCCCGTCTGAGTTTGCGCAAACGCGGGCCAGTAATCACCTAAGTGTCGTCCAGGAACCACGTCTCCACTTCCGACTTTACGCGTGCACATGCCACGGACTGATTTTTTCTCCAACTCTAGGTCAGTAAAACGATCAATTACTAACTGACCAAATTTGGTTAGCACTTTCTCAACGTCAGCAGTCTTATATAGCAATAATACTGGCGGCATTTCTTGATTTGCTTCTCCAATCACAGGAAGCTGGGATAAGCGAACACTGGCTACTGCTTCAGCAATTTTGTTGCCAAATCGTTTACTAGTACTAATTACTTTATGACCTGCCCGGGGGAATGTGCAATTAACAATGCCTTCATCGTCCGTGAGGATTTTCTGATCAATATCTCCAAATCGTTGAACAGTGGATTTGTTTTCAAAGATGCTATTTAGAATACTTTCCTGTGCCCAGGAGGTATCTTGCATCTCATCAATAAATACTAGTGGAAAACGTCGGAAAATTACGTCCAGAAGATTCGGGTTACTTTTTAAAGCGCTCTCAGCAAAGGCAAACATATCTCGGTGCCGAAAGATTCCTGCGTCTAAAAGTGAATATTTCAGTTCTCGTACTTGTTTCCCAGATGGAGTGGTAGCGTTGGTCAGAGTTCCACTTTCGGTCGATATTTCCAATTCACTACCTTTAAAGTAGAGTGTATTGATTAATTCGTCTGCATTTTCCTGGTATTTTAGCCAACCCCGTAGTGTCTTAAATTTGTATTGCTGAAGAAGTTTCTGCGCTTTTTTTGCAAATGCATCGTCATCAATAATCTCAACTTTGATGCCCGCACTTCGGAGTGCCGGTAAAGCTATATATTGGTTCACAAAGCCGTGAATCGTCCCGATATAATGTGGGTAGGTTAAAAGTTTTTGGCCGTCGGCATTTAATTTTAAACGCCTAGTGATTTCTTCTCGAGCAACGTTTGTATGACTGAGTACGCAGAGCCCCTTCTTCTGCTGATTCCATTTTCTTGCAATTAGTAAAAGTTTTGCTGCAAGCAGTGATGTTTTACCACTTCCTGGGACGGCATTGAAGTCCCGTGAAGTTGTTTCTAGAATAGCTTCTTGTCTCTCAGTATCGCTAAAGTCCAAATCTGGACTGACTTCCTTTAACCACAAAAGATCAGCAGTGTTTAAATCAATAACTGACATAATTTAATTCACCGCCGTTGTCTCGGTTTTTGTTGCTGGTTTACTTTTATCCCCGGTTAGATGTATGAATGCCTTTTTTAGATACGGCGGAAGGCGATTGAAAAGTTCATCACCAGAACCAAACTCACCAGACAACAAAAGCTCTGCAGCATATTGGGCTACGATTGCCTTCGAAGCTTCTTTATTGTACAGAGGCTTGAAGATTTGATTTGCCAACTCCTCCTCAGTCAAACCTTTGGTTTCTAATTCCTCCCAAGATTCTTTTGCTGCTTCCTTGGCTTTAGTTTCATCAGCATCCTCTAACCTTTCACCTTTAGTTTTAGCTTTCCTTCCGAGCTGGATGGCGTAATACATGAGTTTTGCGCACCCAAAATAAGCGAGATCATATTCAAGCGTCCATTTGTCGGAAATACACACGATAGTGCTGCCTCCCTGCGCCCGATTACTCTTGTCTAGTAAAAACTTTGCAAGCTCTTCTTCGTTATAATCAGAAGTGAAACGTTTCTTTCCTTCCCCGGGGGCAGAAACAAATGTTTTAGCCGATTCAGGAACAATATCTCGATCAGTTAAGCAGACCACAGGAATTTTTAGCTCTGGTCCAGCACCTTCAACCTGCAAAATTCGAGCATAGTGAAAAAGCCCCGTATGACCTACATTTACCAGTGAAACACCATGTTTGGACAATGAGCGATCACAGACTTCTGCTAAGGTTGGAAGTAGGATAGCTTCAGCCGGACCTTCCACCATCATGACCCCTCTTGCAAAGAAGAGATTGGCTTTCGTCGCTTCTATAAATCTACGTAAGAATGAGTAGTCAGTTTTTTTCAGTTTAGTATTGCCAGCGGATAACGGGAAGGTCTGAGCCTTATGCACTAAGGTCATGTTCTCTATGTCTGTATGGGAAACTAATGATGGGCTGTGAGTAGTCATCACTACTTGTACTTGTCTTTCATCAGTTTCTTTGGTTTTAGAGTGATTTTCAAGCAAGTCCATTACTCTATATTGCAATTGCGGGTGCAAATGAGCTTCAGGCTCTTCAATTAATAACAGCGCAAGATCATCACCTTCTCTCAGCAAAACTAGTTCAGTTGCCATAAATAACGCATTGTTATATCCCAACCCGCGAGCACATCTGGCATTTGGATCCACATCACCTCCTGGCAACAAAGCTAATTCAAATTTTTCCAAGATTGGTGTCAGTGATAAATCTGGAGTGATACGAATCCGAGACTGCAACTTTTCACTCTCAAATGAAAACTCTTCTAAATAGTTTTGGTTGATGTCCTGTTCAACGCTTTTGATCACTGTATGCTCACCAATATGGTGCTGAGAAAATGCCATTAAACCTACAATATTCTTTGGAACGTCATTAGGATTGGCTGTTTGGAAGTCGTTGACTTCCTGTCCATCAATATTTTTGTGTGCTGCAAGTATTTGCGACAAGCGGGATTGTCTGCCGGGGCGCAGCTCCGCTTCAGCATCCCTTAATGGTCGCAGATAGGTTGCACGGATTAGCTCACGAACTGTGCTGCCTATTTCTTGGCCAATTCCCTCTTTCCCTGCACGTACAGAAAACTCAACTCGCGCGCGTTTGTTTGGCTGTGGAGGAATCCACCTTGCACTGAGGTGGATAATTAGTGAACAAGATCCATCGCTCTCATGAGTTAACCATTCAAGAACACTAGCTTGTTGTTCGCTCGATAGATCACATAAAGTAGCCTCAATCCAAAGGCTAGTCGCACGTTCTGTTCCATGTATATGAAAATCATGTTCATAGAGCCGGATGTTTTCGTAACTGGTAGTAAGAAGTATTTGCCTTATAGCATCGACTATTGTTGTTTTGCCAGCATCGTTTTCACCCACCAAAATATTAAGACCAGGCCTTAAAGCCCAATCCAGTGCAGGAGCCTTTTTACCATCTCCAAATGCTCGAAAATTATTGGCTCGAATGTGCTTTAGATACATATATCTCTCTTATTTTGTTATTAATTTTTTATTTAAGCTATGGACAAAAAATAGCCATTTTTTAATAATAAATCATAGTCAATGCAAATTATCTTCAAACGGTCTAAACATTCAGGGAAAAACTCGACTTAGGATTATTTTGGCATTTCATAACTAATATCCGAACATTACTAAATCACATCAAGATGTCACTCCCAATAGTCAATACTTGTATTACTCTGCTTCAATTATTTTCAGCGCTGTTTCTGATTTCTGATGCTTATCTACCAGAACAGAAAAGTGCTGATTAAGATAAACATGTTCTAAAGTTATTTGGTAATTTTCGGGACTCTTAAAAAACCATCTCAGCCTCATCAATATATTCTTGCGATTCCCATTCTGCTATGGTTTGGCTAAGGCATCGAAGGGACCAATCTATGCATTTGGATTTCTTCTTTTAGTTTTTTCTCATCTGATAAAACTGCTTATGGAGTATTTCAAATAGGCAGCCCTAATTTAACGTTGAGAGTGATATGAGTGACATTAGAAAGTTAGCATCTAAAATTGATTTAGCTTGTGATAGAAATGATCACGAGACTCTCAACGAAACACTTGATGAGATTGGCAAAATTAATCTAAAGCCTCTCTCTCCAGTGGAATGCGCTACCCTAAACTACTTTATCGCCAATGCCCACTCCGGGATAAGACGATCTGTAAAACAAAAACAAAACTGGTTAGGCGATCAACACCACCGAGAAAAGGAAATTCTACATTTAAGATTAGCGCTTTCTGACTTAGGCGAACTTACTGATGAAGAAATTCGAACAGACCTCAAATCTCGGATAACCACCAATCTTGCAAATGCTTTAAACAATATTGGCAGATTCGTAGAAGCCATTCAGCTTTGGGATCAAACATTAATAAGCTATCCATATTTCCCAATGGCAATGGGAAATAAAGCTTCAACAATGTTCGAATATGCAAGATATGCCAGCAAAGGTTACGTTCAAGCCATATTTCTCCAAGAAAGCTATAAATTGCTCAAATCAGCTTTGGAAATTGGTGTAGAGAAACAGGCGAGAAATGAGATGTCTGCTTTAGCTGACCACATAAACACCTTTGGAGACTGGGATTGGAACAAAGTTGAAATTCCCCTGCCAGCCTATCGTAAAGGGCGTACCAAGAAAGAAAAAACATATAGAAAGTGGTGCGTTGAGAATCAACTCTATCTTGATTTCTTGAATGACGTTTCTAGAGACTGGACCTCATTAGAAGATACTCTAACCTTGCCCAATATGGTTCAAGACATCTTGGAAGAGGATGTTTATTTACCTGCCCCATATGCTATTTTCAATCAGCTCAAGCAAGAGTACGTTTCTGCAAGGTTTTTAATTTTCGAAGCAATACAAGAAAAAGATAAACCGCTACATTTTTCAGATAGATGTGTAAAACTGTATGACGCTCTTGATTACAGGTATTACAGATTATGGGTTGAAAGACTAAAAATGTCGTTCCTTTCAATCTTTGCTATTTTCGACAAAATTGCATACTTGGTGAATGATTACTGGAAACTTGAGATACCCGTTAGAAACTTAAGCTTTCAGTCAGTATGGTTTGAGGACAGAGGTTTAACTAAAATCCGGGAGCAATTTTTGATTTCAGAAAATAAGCCTCTGCAGGGCTTATTTTGGTTGAGCAAAGATTTATATTACCGATCAAAAGATGTGCAATTGATTAGCCCTGAAGCCAAGACTCTAACTGATATCCGCAATCATATTGCTCATAAGTACTTGCGGGTCCATGATCACTATTTAAACAATCCCGCTCAAGAACGTAAAACTAAAGGAAAGGAATTAAGTTTCCCTGTCAGTGATATAGAGTTGGTTGAAGAAAGTATTAGATTATTAAAGCTTGCTAGGAGCGCGTTAATCTACTTAACCACTGCGATTACCTATGAAGAAAGTAAAAAGAGTGCGGACTCAAACTCAGAATACACTTTTCCAATGACAATACACTCAGTAAATGACAATAGTCGATTATGACCTTACAGGTTTAAATCAAGCCTTACTATAATATTTGATTGGATTAAGTCGACTTGCCAAAAGGGCCAATGGATTTAGTTATATCTCATTTATGCCCTGCTGTGGCCAGCATACTGTTTTGGCTGAAAAAAACCACACCGGAATAGCAATATCAGCAAGAGTAATTGACGCCAAAAGTGACAACACAATGACTATCTGGCAAGCAATCATCCGATACCTTGCATATTACTTGTCTGGAGCTGCACTAGGATTAGGGTTGTTTTGGATTGAATTTGATAGGCGCAAAACAAGGCTAGCAGGATAAGTTGGCTGGCACAGTTGTAGTTATAGCTAAAACCAGTGGATCGGGCTAGCTTACGTTTAAAAGTAACAATTACTGACTTTAGAGTTGGCTACAAAAACGGCAAATGCTGCCATTAGCAGAAAACTCTAGTTGCAGGTGACTTTCTTATGGCGTCCAATAAAAATCAACATTTTGTACCTCGTTGCTACCTTCGGCCATTTTCCCAGAATGAGGGTAAAACAATAAGCTTATATAACATTGACCGAGACAAAGCGATATTTGATTCCGCTTTGAAAAACCAATGTTCAAGAGATTATTTCTATGGAAAAGATGACAACCTAGAAAGAGCCATTCAGCAAGTCGAACGCCTTTACGCCAGTCTACTGCCGCACCTACTTCAACCTGGCTTCGTTTTGAATACGGACGCATCCAGCATTCTTTTCAGATTCTGGCTGCTACAACATCATAGGACGGAAGCTGCATCAATTCGTATGGCTCAAATGACTAATGAGGCAAATGGATTGCTTGGGGATCCAGGAATGTCTGTTGCTATAGAAATTAAGCAGGCAGTACAAATCTCAATGCAGACCTTTGCAGATTATATGTATTCGCTTGATGATCTAAAAATAGTGCTAATAGAGAACAAGACTGATACACCATTTATCACATCTGATGATCCAGCTGTGATGGTCAACCGTTTTGCTGACAGTAGGCGATTTGATGAGCGAAGTTATGGCTTGAATGCAGCTGGACTGATTTGTTTACTCCCACTGTCCCCTAAAGTCTGTTGTATGTTTTACGATGACTCTGTTTATAGCATTAAAAGTAAAAACAACTGGACATCGATAAAATCAACTATGGATGTAGACTCGCTTAATGCAACCCAATACTTAAATTGTTTTGCAAATCTATATTTCAAAGAAAAAGATGATTCCGGTATTTTCTCTAATTTACGAAATACAAATCGAAATATTAGGCCAGTCGAACGTTACCGAATTCATTATGCTATTAAAACCAAGACTGAAAATGACCACGAAGTTTTCACTGTAGTTGATAAAAAGAACATCCCAGCTCACACGCATGCATTACTACATCTGCTAGCTGTTCATATCAAACCACGAAATTGGCCAGGTTTCCTAAGATGGAGACCAGGTGGATATTATTATTCAAACAAGTTTGGGAGGGTATGTGTACGTAAAGCGCATGTTGTCAGTAGAGACTCGTATCCTTATATGAAAGTCAAAACTGGCCAGTAAACTCCACATTGTGTATTGCATTCATTTTGAGCAGTCGTTCCAGTTCTAATGATCAGCCCATATAACTCCTGCTAAATATGTTTTATTGCAGTTAAAGACTCAAATCTTTATTATGCTGCAAGGTTCTATAGAACCTACTTAAGTAACTAGCTGTTCATGCTTCTTCAACTTGAAACACATTAAACATGTTCAAAAAGGGAGTTTTGCTATGAAGGGGATTATTGCTGTACTCATTATTGTTTGCTCAAGCCTTGCCCATGCTCACTCTGGCGGTACAGATAAAAATGGCTGTCATCATGATCGCCAAACGGGTACATATCACTGTCATTAATTTGGAGGGTATATGGCTACTTTTAAAATTAAGGCACCCAAACCTCCTAAGCCACCAAAACCACCGGATCGATTACAAAATTTACAAACGGTACGCCCGCTCGGTAAAACAAAATGGGTTAAAGCACATTGGCGTTGGAATTATGGAACGCACCAATGGGAATGGGTACTAGGCCATTGGAGTAAATAACAAAAACGACTTGCAAATGTGCAAGCCGTTTTTGTTTTAGTTAAGGCCAGAGGCCGATCACTTCACTAATGACCAGAATGGTTAATCGGCTTCCTGACATTGACCTCCAACTCACCGTCAACGTGAGGCTTTTGACGTTCAATCTTAGTTAGATCCACTTCAACTATATGTGCTACCGTGCCGCTTGGATGTTTATAATCACCAGGATTTTTATAGTCATTTCGGGCAAGTCCGTCTCTCACTTTCACTGTCGTGAACATTCCACCCATCTCAAGTGATCCAAATTGTCCGTTGCCCATCATCATTGGCAATGTATTTTTAGGTAATGGCATATCCATCATCTCAGACATATCAGTCATTTCAGACATGCCCGTTTCACCCATAGGCATGTAGTCAGGGACGAGGTTGGTGATCTTTTTCATCAGATCACCCTGTTTCACACCTATCATGGTGGGGAAACTGTGCCCCATGGCATTCATGGTGTGATGGCTTTTGTGACAGTGAAATGCCCAATCGCCAGGCTCGTTTGCAACAAACTCAATGGCACGCATTTGACCAACGGCAACATCAGTCGTTACTTCTGGCCAACGTGCGGTTTTTGGCACCCAACCACCATCTGTCCCTGTGACTTCGAACTCATGCCCATGTAAATGGATGGGATGATTCGTCATGGTCAGGTTCCCTACGCGGATGCGTACACGATCATTTTTACGAACAACGAGAGGATCAATGCCTGGGAATGCGCGACTGTTCCAAGTCCATAAGTTGAAATCGAGCATGGTGTTCACTTTAGGGGTGAAGCTGCCAGGCTCGATGTCATAGGCATTAAGCAGAAATACAAAATCACGATCCACAGGCATAAACTTCGGGTTCTTGGGGTGAGTAATCCAACTGCCCATCATGCCCATAGCCATTTGCAGCATTTCATCCGCGTGAGGGTGATACATAAACGTGCCTGGTCGTTTGGCCTCGAACTCATAAACAAAGGTTTTGCCAGGCTCAATAGCCGGTTGCGTTAATCCACTGACACCATCCATACCATTAGGCAAGCGCTGACCATGCCAGTGAACACTGGTTTTCTCGGGCAAGCGGTTTGTCACAAAGATACGGACGCGATCACCTTCAACGACTTCAATGGTTGGGCCCGGGCTTTGACCATTGTAGCCCCAGAGATTTGCTTTCATACCCGGTGCAATCTCTCTTACGACAGGCTCCGCAACAAGGTGAAATTCTTTGACACCATTGTTCATCTTCCAGGGAAGGCTCCAGCCATTCAAAGTGACTACCGGCTGATATGGGCGTCCTGTATCTGGGTAAAGTGGCTCTTGTGTATTAGCCACCTCAGAGGTAATGATTTCCGGAATAGCAGCTAATGCAACCTTGCTGACCGCACTAACGGCAACGCCAGCCATGCCTAGTCCAGCATATTTAAAAAAGTTTCTTCTATCCATAGTTGTCATCTTATTGACCTTCCATCAAACGAGGACTGGCGACTAAAGTAGCTTGCAATTCAGCATCAGCTAACCAAAAGTCACGTAATGATTCGATATAGCCTTTGACGCTTTGCACTTGCGCCCTGGCATCGCCAAATAATTCAAATGGGCTTGTGAGCATGCCGTTATAGCGTAATTGATCTTCGTACAGTATGCGTTTGCGTAATGGCACAATCTCATCGCGAATGTGGCGTGTGACATCATGTTTGGTGCGATAGGTGTTATACCGCTCGCGTATCTCAGATTGCGCATTAGTCACCAACTGTGCAGTTTCCTGTACGGATTGCATATAAATGGACTCTGCTCGCGGCACCTTGGCCTGACCCCAGTCAAACAACGGGATCTCGAAAGCGATATCGATACCTTTCTTGTATGGCTCGCTTCTTCTGCCTTCCAATACTCTTGCCGGGCCTAACTCGATCACATTGATGAACCGCGTGGTTTTGGTCAGTCCTAGCTGCTTAGCCAAAGCATCCATTTCAGAGCGCTTAACCAGCAGGTCCAACCGTTGTTCGTAGGCGTTCTGTTCAAAGGCCTGTAACTCTGAAAGAGACTTAGGCAGGTCAGGTAATCGAGATTGGATTTTGAGTTGTGCAGCTTTCACACCTAATTGCCTGGCCAAAGCCTCATATGCCCTAACCTCAGCATTCTTCGCATTAGCATATTCGAGTGCGGCATCTGCATAGAAGCTTTGCTCACGTGACTGCTCCAAACGATTCCAGTTGCCAGTTTCATGCAGACGTTTAGCCAACACAGCACTGGCCTCTGCAGACTCTTTCACTTGTGCGCTATATCTCGCCAATTCAGTCGCGGCAACCGCATTGAAATAAGCTGTACGTGTCTGATAGGCAAGCTTCAGGACCTCAATAGCAGTAGAGGCTTGTGTCTGGGCAAAACGTCTTTTCTCAACCTCTACAGCTTTAGGCATCGTGATCAATGAGAAGACGTTGAACGTGAATGCCTGCTCAATCTTATACTCACCACCATTCCGTGCATAAAGCATAGAGAAGCGCGGATTAGGCAAGCGGCCTGCCTGGACAAGATCTGCTTCGGAGATTCCCAGCTCGTAGAATGAAGCCTGTAGTCCCTTGTTGTTATAAAGAGCGACCTGTACGGCACCTTCTACATCCAAAGGTTGTGCCAGCAATGCCTGTGTCTTGTCCTGCAGGGACTTTTTAGACTCCTCTGTCTTAGCCCATTCATACGCTTGCTTCAGGTGCGGTTGAGTTTGTTTTTGTACTTCATCCATGCCGCCATCTTTTGAGAAGGTCGCGCACCCACCTAATAACAAGCTTACGGCAACAAGAATGACACTGCGTGCTCTGAGATTTACAATATTAGTGCTCATGTGCACTCCCTTCAGATGATTCATGTTGATGATCTGAATGACTGTCTTGAGACGGTATTGCTGAGTCAATTGCTTCCCCATGATGGTGTCCCGCATGATGATGGCCACCAGATGCAGGTAAAGATAGAACACCAATGCCATGACGATAAACTACTTCACCACCCAGCCATGCCGTTGCCGCGACAGACAGGGATAAACCCGCCAGGCAAACTAATACAGGAATAGACATCGGGCTGTCCTGACGGGATTTCAACGAGTGCCAGATTGCAAGGAGCACCAATCCAACAGCAGTAGGGATTGCCCAGGCTCGATGCAACAACATGGCAGCATGGCCAGCGTCATCGTGATTCATGGTTGAGTTGAATGCCAGCCAACCAAAACCAACGGCAGCCACAGCACTTACACCGGCTAGCATCAATGCGTAATATCCTGCGGCGGCCAATGCCGTGGATGATGCAGATTGGCGGAACAGGCGGGCAGCAAGGCCTAAAATGAAAGCCACCATAGTCAATGCAATTGGGAAATGCACCACTGCCGGATGCAGGTTTGGAATAATTTGGAAGCCGGTGTGTTCTGAGGGCGCTACTGGTTTAGCAGCTTCTGAAGGCTCATGGATATGGCTTGAGTGATCTTCTTCCGCAAGTTCACCCACCGCATTTCCATGCTCATGGGGCGTTGATACAACCTCTTCACTATCACCTTCTGAATGATTCATATTTTGCATGGCGTGATGATCCATACCCGCATGGTTCATCATTGCATGGTCGTGTATGTGTCCCGACATTTCAGGGGAAGATGATTTGTGATCCATGCTCGCCATACTGCCGCCCATATCCTCAGCCTGACTATTCATGTCATGCATTTTGCTATGGTCCATTCCCGGCATGCTGTGATGGTCCATGCCTTTCATATTGCCGTGATCCATGGGGGGGATCTGAGACTTTGAGTCATGTGAAGCATGCGTATCGCCATGAGAGATACTATGTCCCATCGCTTCATGATTCATTGGTTGATCAGAGGAGTGCTGCATCCCCGACATTTGATGTCCTTGGTCTGCAATCGAAGAGTCTAGTGATGTCCAATCTGTTTGATTGTCACTATTTGTCGCCTTGTAATCTTCAAACGTGGACTGGTAAGGCGCGGAGCTTTCTTCCGCAAATGATGCGCTAATACCCAATGCTAATGTCATTGCAAGACACAATAAGTATTGATAGAGGGAGGCAAGCCTGACTCTCTTTAAGGTAGGAAATTTCATATAAACCTCTCATTTAGAATTCCCAACATCTATTGGAAACTCATTCTTTTGCTTGCCGCAAGCAGGCAAAAGCATAAGTGTAGTGGCTAAAGACCTGATAGGACTTTAGCCAATAACATACTAATGAGGGTAAAGCGCGGAGGTCGCTCAGGACCGGAGGATATGTGGCTAGTGAAATCTGGAACGATAAAACCGATGGCTGTACCTGCAACAATCAAATGATGCTTCAGCCCATCACTCGAAGTTGCAAAGGCGAAACCTGAGCAACAGACTGAACATTTGGAGCAATGGTTACAAGCGTGTTTAGTATCATCTTGATGTTTGTGAGCATGACTCTCCACAGCACCTTCGTGATGTTCATGGCTATGACCACTTACACCTTCATGACTGTGCTGGCTTTGTGGCTTCTCGCAATTCATCATGCTGACCGCTGCAATTCCCTGCACCGGTAGAATGATTGCGATGAGCCAAATAGCGAAGATTTGAATGAGCTTTCTCACGATGAGCTTATGATACCCCTAAATTAAAAATGATTCAGTGCCAAACTGAAATTTTCCTGTTATGAAATATCCTATGTTTGATTAAGCGCAAGTTGCTCCAAGATGGGGCACTCTGGGCGATCATCTCCATGACAGCAATGTACAAGCTTTTGTAGCTCTGACTTAATCGACATCAGGCTTTGAATCTTTTGGTCTAAGGCCTCAACATGGGCATTTGCCAATTCTTTCACTTTACTGCTTGGCCGATGCGGGTCTTGCCATAAGCTTAATAATTCCTCAATTTGCTTGATAGAAAAGCCTAAGTCGCGGGAGTGTCGAATAAAACTCAGCGTATGGATCTCTTTTTCAGAATATTGACGATATCCAGAAAAGGTTCTTGAAGCAGCAGGCAATAAACCAACGCTTTCATAATGTCGGATCATTTTGGTCGATATGCCTGACGCCTTAGCGGCTTGTCCAATGTTAAATAAACTCATCGTTCATACCCAAATGATAAACAAAAAAGCCTGCTGATCTAGCTCAGCAGGCAGAAGAGCGTTATTCACTCGCAGGTGGAAACCCTGCATCAACAAGCGCTGCAACGATCTCATCTTTTGCGACGCTGGTTTCAACCTTGACTGTCCTGGTTGGGGGATCCGTTGTAATGCTTGCTTCTGGATCGATTGCTTTGATTGCGCTTGTGACACCTCTTGCACATCCACCGCAGGTCATGTTTTCAATATGAAACTCCATCATCAACTCCTTAAAGAGTAATTGGTAGTGATACAAGCTTAAAGGTTCCAATAATGGTAAGGTCAAGCATTATTTAGCCATTAATTTTAACGGCTGTTTAATTCGACGAATGATGGCTTGAATGTGCGTAAGCGCAAGGCGTTACCTAAAACGAACACGCTCGACAAGGCCATTGCTGCTGCAGCAAATACTGGTGAAAGTAATAAACCCCAGGCAGGATAAAGCGCACCTGCAGCTACCGGAATCAAAACCGTGTTATAGGCAAATGCCCAGAACAGGTTTTGATGAATATTGCCTATTGTAGCTTTGGATAAAGCAATCGCATCTGGCACGCCTTGCAGATTGCCAGACATCAAGACGACATCTGCTGACTCTACAGCGATATCTGTACCGGTCCCGATTGCCAGGCCTACATCTGCTTCTGCCAAAGCGGGGGCATCATTGATGCCATCCCCTACAAAAGCGATCTGCCCGTAAGTCGCTTTCAAGCGGCGTACAGCGTTAACTTTTCCCTCTGGCATGACCTCAGCAATCACTTCATCAATGCCAAGCTGGCGGGCGATTGCGTGCGCGGTCTTGGCATTATCCCCAGTAATCATAGCCACTTTGAGACCTAACTGATGCAGTGCGGCAATCGCTCCCGGTGTCGAAGTTTTTATAGGGTCGGCGACTGCAATAATGCCAGCTAGCTGACCATTAATAGCGGCGTATAAGGGTGACTTACCTTCTTGACCTAATCGCTCAGCAGTTTGCGCAAAGACTTTCAAATCTAACCCCAGTTGTCGCATGAATCGATCAGCGCCCACTTCAACGAGACTCCCCTCCACAAGTGCCCTTACGCCCATGCCGGTCACAGACTCAAAGTCTGTTAAAGACGGTAGCGATTGTCCATTTTCAGTAGCAGCGGCCACAATAGCGCGGGCAATCGGATGCTCAGATTTAGATTCAACCGCCCCGACTTTTGCTAAAAGGCTGTCACGCTCAAAGCCCTCCGCAACGTCAAGGTCGGTCAGCACTGGCCGTCCCTCTGTTAGCGTACCGGTCTTGTCAACTGCAACGACCTTGGCATCCTTGAGTAACTGTAATGCTTCGCCTCTTCTAAACAATACGCCTAGCTCGGCACCTCGCCCCGTTCCAACCATGATTGAAGTTGGTGTGGCTAGCCCCATGGCACACGGACACGCAATGATCAACACGGAGACTGCATTTACTAGTGCGAAGGTCAACGCAGGAGATGGACCAAAGATCATCCAGCTGATAAATGTGAGCAATGCTGCGCCCATGACAGCAGGTACAAACCACATGGTCACTTTATCTACGAGCGCCTGTATTGGTAGTTTAGACCCTTGTGCCTGTTCCACCATACGTATGATTTGAGCCAGCATGGTTTGATTGCCAACTGCTGTGGCACGCATCTCCAACATCCCGTTCTGATTGACCGTACCACCTACTACGGAACTACCTAGAATTTTCTCAACAGGGATGGGTTCTCCAGTGATCATCGATTCATCAACGAAGCTTTTACCATTGGTGACGACCCCGTCTACCGGCACTCTTTCACCAGGTCGTACTTCGAGTACATCATTAAGGACCACTTCATTGATCGGAACATCCCAAAAGCGATGATTACGCATGACATGCGCTTCTTTGACCTGCATTTTTGCTAGGCGCTTGATTGCTTCGGAAGTACGCCCCTTGGCACGTGCCTCCAAAAAACGGCCAAGTAATATCAAAACGACGATGACTGCAGCCGCCTCATAATAGACATTGACAGTTCCTTCCGGTAACAGTCCGGAGGCGAAGGTCGCGACGATGGAATATCCAAAGGCCGCAGCAGTACCTACCGCGACGAGTGAGTTCATGTCAGGGGCAAGCCTAAGTAGCGCAGGAAAGCCTTTCTGGTAAAAGCGTCTACCAGGGAAAGCCAGTACCAGAGCAGTCAACACAAACTGCATGTACCAACTAGGTTTCATGCCGATAGTGTCCATAATTAACTCGTGCACACCTGGTATCAAATGCGCACCCATTTCCATGAGAAATACTGGTAACGACAGTGCTGCTGCCAGTATGAGGTCTCGCTTCAATTTGAGCAGTTCAACTTCTTTTTGACTCTCGGCTACACCTTGTAAGGAGGATAGAGAGTCAATGATCTTAGCTTCGTAACCAATACGCTCAATCGCGGAAATCAATTCTGCGGGGCCGACAGAACCAATAATTGATGCACGCTCAGTGGCCAAGTTAACTGTTGCTTCAAAAACTCCCGGTACAGATCTGAGGGCTTTCTCAACACGACCAACACATGACGCACAGGTCATGCCAATCACATTGAGTTCTATCTTGGATGTTGGAACTTCATAACCAGTTTTATGAACAGCTTCGATCAAGGCAGTGGGATCAACACCTTCGGTAGCTTGAATCGTCGCTCGCTCGGTTGTGAGGTTAACTGAGACATTTTTTACCCCAGGAACTTTTGTTAAGGCGGCTTCAACACGCCCCACGCAACTGGCACATGTCATCCCTTCGATGGGTAGGGAGATATTTTGAATGGCATCACTTAAAGTCTTTTTAGGCATGCTCATAATCCGAAACTTGTATTAGATATAAATCAGTCTAAAGCTTCCAACAATTGGAAGGTCAACTGATTTTATTCTAAATTAAAGAATCAGGTCAGTTTAGGCTTTAAGCTAGATCAAACAACGCCTCCGTTGTGGGCCGCATGGTGACAAGAAGTGCACAATGGAATGAGATCTCCTATTTGAAAAATTATAATCTTAGCCAAGGCAGGCAGCTAAAAATGAAAAAACTAGCGTTCGCTGGCTTTCCCCCAAAGGTCAGAGTGGTCAAGCCACTATATACTATGGGTCAGTTGTTATCAGAAAAATATTGGGTTTACTTCGTTCAGTCAAGTTGGCTTGAAATTGAATATCATAATCGCCTATTAAAGCGGTGAAGTCCAATATTTGGATTGAGTTCAGGGTAGCATTTCACATTATCGTACTATTTGATCTAGAAATTAGTGCTTATGTTGATGATGCATATCTGGAAAATGCGGGTGACTATGACTTAAGTTCTTATGCTCATGTGGGTGCACATGTGGTTCGCCTCCATCCCAATCGAACTCATGAGTGTGATGATGGTGTTCATCGTGAAAATGACTATGTTGATGTAGTAATTCTTCGTGATGATGCAGATGAGCATGATGCTCGGTTAAATGGAGCCAAACTCCAATCAGCATTAAACAGGTAGCCAACCAGAACAAGGTATCAGGTTGCTCATGAAGCAATAGAAAAGAGCAAGCTACACCAACAAATGGAGCAACAGAAAAATATGCTCCTGTTCTGGCAGTGCCAATGAGCCGCAAAGACATAACAAATAATACGAGACTAACCCCATAGCTGAGAAAGCCTATCGCGGCGGCACTCATACCTACGGTAAAGACAGGTAAAGCATTACCAAGGCTTAATGCAATTCCCAGATTAATCAAACCAGCCACTAACCCTTTGATACAAGCAATTAGAAGGGCATCATTTGCTGCAATCTTCCTGGTAAGGTTATTATCAATCGCCCAGCAAGCGCAGGCACCCACGATGGCCAAGGTGTCAAATGGAAAAGCTGAACTGAGCTGTTTAGGCCATGATAACAATAGGCTGCCCACCAAAATGCAAGTCATCCCAATCAAAATTCGCCGATCAAAGTGCTCCTTGAATATGAGCCAGGCCATCAGCGCAGTGAAAACACTTTCCAGATTAAGTAATAGTGACGCCATAGAGGCGGGTGTAGCGCGCAAACCCTGCATAAGCAACAAAGGTGCAAGTACGCCACCAAATAAAATACCCCCTGATAGCCAGGATAGATCTGATGCCTGTATAGAGAGGTGTTCACTATTATTTTGTTTAAACAAGCGAATTAGCGCATATAGGAGTAATAGGCCAATCCCACTCCCTGAATACAATAATCCAGCCAACATTTGTGGTGAAACATCACCAATTAGAAGCTTGGCGACAGGCGTCGCCAAACCAAATAAAATGGCAGCTAGTATGGCAAATATTGCTTCCGGATGTATTTTGAGAGAGGGCACATTAGCCATTTATGTTATCCCTTTATCTTATGGTTAGCGGCAAACTTACGAGCCATTGCCATTAATTGCAGCCATCACTTCTTTAAGTTTGTCCGTCACAAAAGTTAACCCGGCTTCATAGCGAATTCCATTGTCCACATAGGCATTTCGTTCAACATCCATGTCTACCGTATTACCATCTACAGAGCCTTGTACTAAAGAACGGTATAGGGTATCTCCCGAATTGGTTTTCACCGCGTTTAAATGTGATTCATTAGTCTGCTGCAACAGGCCTGCATGTTGGCCTGTTGGATTTTTACCTGACATTTGCTGCATCGCAGATTGCATTGCCGCTTTAAAATCTATGTCTTTCGCTTTATATTGTGGTGTATCGGCATTTGCAATGTTAGAAGCAAGTAACTCTTGGCGCTGACTACGTATCCGTAAAGCAGCCTGCTGCAAATTCAATTCTTCATCCAACTTTTTGAGCAACATCTTTTCTCTCCCTAAAATGCTTCGACAAATGATTAGCTGTGAATATCATTAGCAATTATTTCCGAAATCAGCTTTTTGACTTAGGTTTGAAAGTAATCAGTCGCAAGCCATTAAACACCACTATCAAACTTGCTCCCATATCCGCAAATACGGCCATCCACATGGATGCATTTTCAAATAAAGCTAAAAACAAAAATACAAACTTGATGCCTAAGGCGAGTACGATGTTCTGCCAAAGAATGGCGTGCGTTTGTTTTGAGAGTCGAATAGTTTCAGGTAGCCTACGTAAATCATCATTCATAACTAAAATATCCGCTGCTTCCATCGCGGTGTGCGTGCCAGCAGCGCCCATTGCAAAACCGATGTCTGCCCTTGCTAAAGATGGGGCGTCATTGATTCCATCACCGGTCATGGCGGTCACACCGAATTGTTTCTGAAGAGATTCAATTTCCTTCAATTTATCTTCTGGTAAAAGATTACCTTTTACCTCAGTAATACCCGCCTGGACACCGACCGTTTTTGCTGTGGCCGCATTATCCCCGGTCAACATAATTGGCGTGACACCAAGTAATATTAGTTCTGAAACTGCTGCTTTGGAGGAGGCTTTGATCGTATCGGCAACCGCACAAACTGCCAGCACCTTTTCGGTAGTAGCTAACAAACTGACTGTACGACCAGTGTTTTCCAATATTGATAATTGAGCTTCAATTTCTGGAGTGCAGAGTTCAAGCTCTTCAATCCATCGATGATTACCCAGGAAGTAAGTAGTATCTGCTATTCGGCCTTGGACGCCGCGTCCTGCAATAGCTTTGAAGTTTTTTACCTCCTTTGCCTGCGCAGATAAACCTTCTGCAATCGCTTTGGAGACCGGATGGTCAGACCTGCTTGCCAAGCTTTTTGCAATGCCCTTCAATTCGGCTGAGTCAGCCTGCAAATCGAATACTTCGAAATTAGATAACTTAGGCTTCCCTTCGGTAATTGTGCCGGTCTTGTCCAGTGCGACTGCTTTGATCTTGCGTGCCTCTTCAAGATACACGCCACCTTTGATGAGTATTCCTCTCCTCGCTGCCGCAGCAAGACCACTCACTACAGTCACTGGGGTGGATATCACTAATGCACATGGGCAAGCGATCACCAGTAAGACCAAGGCTTTGTAGATTGACTTCATCCATGTCCATTCCAGCAAGAATGGCATCCAGAGGGCTACGATGAGTGCAAGCACAAAGACCGCCGGGGTATAGAATGCCGCGAATGCATCTACAAATCTTTGTGTAGGTGCACGGGCCCCTTGGGCTTCCTCGACCGCATTGATGATTCTGGAGATTGTGCTATTCGAAGCAAGTGAAGTGATTCGAATCTCTAGTTCTGCGGCCTGGTTGATTGTCCCTGCAAATACCTCGTCATTGGGAGATTTATCAACCGGTAAGCTTTCACCAGTAACAGGCGACTGATCTATTGCACTTTGACCAGAGATAACGATGCCATCCAGTGGAATACGCTCCCCCGGTCGAATGCGTACCTTTGCATCGATAGGGATGTCTTTGACTAATTCACGCTTCCAAGCCCCATCCGGTTGCAAAACTTCGGCATCCTCTGGCGTTAATTCCATCAAACTCTTAATCGCATTCCTGGCTCTATCCACGGCCTTGGCTTCAATTGCTTCTGCAATGGCATATAGCGCCATGACCATTGCGGCCTCTGGCCATTGACCAATGAGGAAGGCGCCTGTGACAGCAACTGTCATTAATGCATTGATGTTTAAGCGGCCATCACCGAAGGCTTTTAGGCCTTTTACGTAGACATCCAGTCCAGCGAGTATGATGGATATGCTGGCTAAAGCCATTCCAAGATATTTAATTTCTTGAATATCCGGATATGCAAACTCAAGGACTTCAGCAATCACAGCCAAGATTAGACCGCTGATTGGCCTGCCCCATGTATTCCAGAATCCTTTTGATAGCTCTGAACCGCTTTCAAAACTCTCTGCATCAGAAATTAACTCTGAATTGAAACCTGCCTTTTTGATTGCCTCGACGGCAAGTTGGATGCTGTCAGCGTCGGCATTAATGATTAACTCCCGCGCCCCCAGATTAAATCTTAAGCTTTTAATTCCATCAATCTTAGCGAGTGCACGCCTGATTTCAGACTCCTCTGAGGCACAGTCCATGGAAGGTATACGAAATCTTGCGGCATTATCGTCTGCAGAAACTGAGTGGAGTGATGAGTCCTCTGAGATTCCAGCTACCTTTGTTGATCCTTTATCCATGCAGTCCGGGCACGGCACATTTTCATTTTTATGATTTTTAGAACTATTCACGATGTTCTCCTAGATGGAATCATGAAACATGTGTTTAAGATTACCAGGCTGCCCAAACGGCAACCTGGCACAAGCGATTGATTAACCAAAACTCCAAATCAATTGGTGATTTTGGCTTCGTTGAGCTCCCTTCTTGTTTCCATCCAGTCGTATGCAACTGGCAGGAAAACCAGAGTTAATGCAGTGGCTGTTAACAGACCTCCGATGACTACAACAGCAAGTGGTCTGAGGATTTCTGAGCCCACACCGGTTGCCAGTAGGAATGGAATTAGACCGAAAATCTCAACCATCGCTGTCATCATCACCGGCCTTAGTCGGAGGGTTGTACCTTCCAGTACAGCTTCATCTACGGTTTTACCTTCTTCACGCAACCCGTTGATAAACTCCACCAAAACAATACCGTTCAGCATGGCAACCCCGAATACGGCGATGAATCCAATCGCCGCAGGCACTGAAAGGTACTGCCCGGCAATCGCCAGCGAGAAAATTCCGCCGATAGCTGCAAAAGGTACGTTGGCAATAATCAGCCCGGCATAACGGAGTGAATGGAAGGCTGTATATAGCAGCACGAATATCAAGCCAATCGTGAGCGGCACAATAATTGCCAGCTTAGTCATGGCTCTTTGCTGGTTCTCAAATGCACCGCCCCATTGAATCCAGTATCCACTTGGCAGTTTTACTTGCTGTTCGATCGCGACCTGGGCTTCTTTAACGAAACCATCAATATCACGCCCTTGAACATCCATTTGGATGACGGCGTAACGTTGCAATTGCTCACGCCTGACGAATGAGTAGCCTTCCTCCACATCGACACTTGCTACTTGCGACAGCGGAATCAATGCACCTTGAGCTGTAGAGATAGGAATATCGTTAATCGCTCTGATATCGCTGCGATACTCAGGCTGCAGCCATACTTGTATGGCAAATCGTTTAACACCATCAATCAAGGTAGAGACTGGCTTGCCACCAATCCCGGATTGCACGACCTGGAGTACGTCATCAGCATTGATGCCATAACGAGCAATGGCCTCACGATCAACATTAATAATGAGTTGAGGTTTGCCTATATTGGCCTCCAAAGCCAAATCAGTGACGCCGTTAACCTTGGAGACCACTGCTCTTACTTGGTTAGCGATGCGATCAATGGTTGCAAGATCTTCGCCATAGACTTTAGCTGATAATGTCGCCCTTACCCCTGAAATCAGCTCTTCTACACGCGACTGGATAGGTTGTGATGCTGAAATGACAGCTTCAGGTACATCTTTCTCAACTTGCTCCTGGAGCTGCTGTGCGAGATCGCCATAAGTGATTTGTTCTGGCCATGCGTCTACAGGTTTTAAATGCACCAGAATTTCCATGTAGTTCACATCAGCGGTTTCACCTTTCTCGGCACGCCCAATCATCGCCAGGCTGCTTTGCACCTGAGGCATTTTCTTCAGGCTTTTGGCCACACGGTCAGAGACCGAAATAGACTGCTCAAGCGATGTGGAAGGAATACCTGTCACTCTAAAAAGGATGTCTTGCTCCTGTAGGTTAGGCATAAACTCTTTACCCAAGAATGGAAACATCGCTAACGCGGCTATGAAGGCAATACCAGTTGAGCCGACGACTAATTTTTTATGTGACAAACACCACTTTAACAGTGAGACATACTTCGGCTTTATCAAGCGTATCAGCCAAGGGTCTCTCTCCTCTTTTGGTTTCAATGCCAGAGAGCACAACACCGGGATCAGTGTAAGCGTCAGAATCATTGAGCCAATCATGGCGAAAGTCATATTGATGGCGAGCGGCTTAAACAGCTTCCCTTCCAAGCCAGTCAAGGAAAATATAGGCAGGAAAACAACGGTAATGATCAGTACACCGAAAGTGATGGGATTGATCACCTCACGTGAAGCATCCAGTACGATTCTGGATCTATCCACCTTCTGACCAGCGAAGTGCGCCAGGCGCCTGAAGCAATTCTCAACAAGTACTAACGGCCCATCAATGGTCATACCCAAGCCAATGATGAGGCCGCCTAATGACATCAAATTTGCTGAGATGCCATATTTCTCCATAAAGATAAAAGCAATCAGACGACCCATAGGAATGGCGACAACCACGACCAGAGCGGAGCGGACTTCGCCAAGCAGCATGAATAACACGGCAATCACTAGTAATGCGCCTTCAATCATGGCACGGTCTGCCATACGAATGGCTTTGTCGATAATCGCGGTGCGATCATAAACCGTTTCCAGCGTCACGCCTTTAGGCAAGGTGGCCTTAACCAGATTCAGCTTCTCTTTAGCGGCGTCAACAACTTGTTGAGCATTCTCACCAATCCTGGCAAGCACCATTCCCATCACGACCTCTTTGCCATCTTGCGTGACAGCACCGAAACGAGGGCCTGCGCCTTCAACGACTTTGGCAATATTTTCTACATAGACTGGGGTCCCTTGATTTTCAGAGACAACAATACGCTGAATGTCACGGCTATTCTTCACGAGCCCTAAACCTCGAACCAAGAACTGCTCTTGGCCTATGTTGACATACTGTCCTCCGACTTGATGGTTATTAGCGACTAAGCGCTCAATGACTTCAGAAAATGTCAGGCCATATTTGAATAGCTTTTGCGGATCAATTTGCACCTGAAATTGCTTTTCATTACCACCCCAGGAAGTGATGTCATCTACGCCAGGGACGGTCCGCATCACCATACGCACATTCCAGTCATGCAATGTGCGCAGATCCATGGTGGATTGCTTGTCAGACTTCAAGGTGTACCAAAGTACCTGGCCTAGCCCAGAAGTGTTAGGTCCTAGCGTTGGTTCGCCATATCCTGCCGGCATTCTGGAGCGGGCGTCAGCAAGTTTCTCACCCACCAAGAAACGTGCCTGTTGGATATCTGTGGTGTCAGAAAAATACACACTGACATACGACAATCCAAACAATGACACTGAACGAATTTCCTCAATGCCTTTGAGGCCTGCCAGTGAACTCTCTACCGGGAAGGTAATGAGTTTTTCAACATCTTCAGAAGCAAGACCGGGAGATTCTGTATATACGTTTACCTGTACAGGGGTCACATCCGGGAAAGCATCTAAAGGGACTTCCTGCCATGCCTTTGCACCGAAAAAAACCACGACCACAAATGCCAGAATGACCAGCAGCTTGTATTTAAGAGCAGCATCTAATATCCAATTCAACATGCTGTTCTCCTAGTGCTCATCACTGATTTGTGATTTGAGTTGCCGAGCTTTAAGTGCGTATACACCGGTCTGAACGATACTTTCATCCTCAGTCAGCCCTGTCTTAATTTCGACGTACTCGTTATATCGAGCACCAAGTTCGACCGCCCTTGCTTTGAAACCACCTTCCACGCTAACGTAAACATTGGGTATGCCCTGGACCATCACAACGGAAGTATTAGGCGCGACCAGAACTTCCTTGGTACCAGAATGATTCAGAACAACTTTGGCGAACATATCAATGCGGAGTTTTTGATCTGCATTTGGGAGCTCGATACGTGCCTTCACCGTACGCGTGGTTTTGTCTACGACACTGGATAGATAACTTACTTTACCGGTAAAGACCTCATCAGGATAAGCGGTCACGGTTACACTCGCTGTTTTGCCAACCTCAAGATATTGCAAGTCTCGCTCGGGGACATCAGCATCAATCCAGACAGTGGACATATCGGCAATCGTGAAGATAGTATCTGCTGGATTAGCCAACTCACCAATGACCGCATTTTTCTCAATCACAATGCCGTTGAATGGTGCTTTCAAGACGTAAGTAGAACCACTCGGCTGCCCCAGCCCGCCATACATTCTCAATCTTTCGGAATCTGCATAAAGTGCCGATTTAGCTCGCTCCAATGCTGACTGTGATTCGATAAATTGCTTTTGTGGAACAACCTTATCCTCATACAGCTTGGATATACGGTCGAAGTTTGCTTGGGCGAGCGCTAGATCAGTTTTAGAGCTTCTGAATTGGGCACGCGCTTCACCCATCTGGATACTGTCAATTTCAGCCAGAGTCTGGCCTGTTTTGACATGATCCCCAAGATTGGCAATGACTTTAGACAGCTTGCCTTCAATACGGGGCGTCACGTGCGCCAGCTTGTTCTGATTGGCCAGAATATTAGCCGTAAAACTGAGTTGATCCTGTATGGGTTGTTTGGTGACTTTAGCAATAGTGACACCGCTTTGCTGAATCTCTGAGTTGCTCAGTTTGATTAAGTCTTCGTCAGTCTTGGCCTCTGTGGCAACTGTTGAAGGTTCTGTTTTTGCTCCTTCAGCTTGGTTGCTTTTCGAGCTGCACCCGCTTAAAAGTATAAAGAAAATGATGACTGAGCATGCCAGCGCTACGACGTATAAATTTTTGAAGAACTTTAGCATTTTTATTTCCTAGTTTTGATTGGCCGCAGCGATAGGGGATAACCAGCCAGAGATATATTCCAGTTCAATCTGCACAAGACGAAGCTCCCTCTGAGCGTCAATAATGTCCCGCTGTGCATCAACAACTTGTCTTTGAACAATTAACAACTGAGGCAGACCAATTTCACCGTTTTCAAACGCTAATTTAGATAGATTCAGATTCTCTTCGAGCTTTGGATATACCTCGCTATCCAAACGTCTGACACGGTCTTTGATGTTTTCACGCCGCAGCCATGCCGCCTCTACAGTCGCTTTTGCATTACGAGTGCCAGAGGCACGATTGATTTCAGATTGAGTGAGTTCAGCCGACGCCCGACCAATACCTGCTGCATTTCGGCGGAAAATAGGCAAAGGCATAGATACACCAATGGAAGAGATATTGTCGCTACCTGCCAGGCTGGCCTCGGTCGTATTGATCAGACTGACTGTTAAGTCTGGGTAACGCATGCTCTTTTGCAGTTCTAAACGAGAACGTGCAGAAGCCTCTTTACTGGTAAGTGCCTGGATGCCTGGCCGTGTATCTAGCTTATTGAAAAGATCTTGCAGCGTATATTGCGTTTGATTTGGCGTTAACTCGCCCATGACTTCAGGAAAGTCATTTGCATTAAGCTGTAGTGTTGCAGCCAGTTGAGTTCTGGCACGCAATAGTTGCTCATTGAGGGAGATTAGCTGATTTCTTGCACGTTCTGCGTCCACGATGGCCAGATTGCCATCAAGCAAACTATCCTCGCCGGCACTAACTCGCTTACGTGAGAGTGAGGTGTTCTGCTCGATGAGTTTGAGAATGCGCTTTTCAACGTCTATACGCTTTTGTACGGCAAGCACGTTAATGAACTGCTCTTCTAATTGTGCATGCAAGAGCCGGTACTCTTCAGCGATATCCTGACTAATGGCCGTTTTGCTTTCTTCGGCCGCTTGTCTACGGAAGCCTTGTTGGCCTGCAATCTCAAAGGTTTGTGAAACACCAATACCATACTCGCCGCGATATGGGTCTGAACCACCTGTTTGCGCAATTCGGCGCGTTCTGGCTTCCAAACTCAGTGTTGGGTTGTAATAAAGTGGACCGGATGCGTCCTGGAATTCGCCGGCAGGAATACTCTGGTTGGCGATCAAGCGCTTCAGATCTGGGTTGTTCTGGGCAGCGATATTCCAAGCTGCGTCCAGTGTTAATGGTTCAGCCTGTATAGATGGGGCTGACAAGAAAGCTATTGAAACCAATAGCCATCTTCTAAAAGATGATTCAAACACGGTAAGACCTCTCTCGTTAGATCAATGATCAAGACGCCGAATAAATCGGCATCTTAGAAAAATTGATTAAGCGAGCGCAGGAGGTCGGTAGAGACTTTTCAGAACAGGATTGGTGAATTGATCTTTAGATTCGATTTTGAAAATCGTTGTATCTAATTCTGGTAGTGAATTAATAATTTCACTGGTTTCAATGGCCGTCATATGTGCAGAGATATGGCAAGCATGATTACAGAACTGCTCCGGCATTGGCACATTCTCATTATCCGAAATGGAATTAACATGCGACTTATTAATCAAGTGCACATCTTGCATCACGGCTTGAGACGTCGTTGCATCATCAAACAAAACTTCTGGCGAAAAAGCCCACACTGATGAACTCATCACTGAGATCAGCGCAAGAAAAACCATAAACTTTCTGAAAATTTGATACATGCTTTTTTAAATCTAACAATAACTTATTGATTAGTCAATTTTTTCAGTGTAACCAAATGTACGAGAATCCAATTGAGGGGTAATGCGTGGAGTCTCTACCTCAATGATGTTAAATCTGCAGAGTTTGCAGTCTCAGGATCGTCCTTCTGCAAAAAATGCATAATATGCAATATAAAAAATGGAATAAATACTTAAAATCAATGGGTTAAAAAATGGCATCCGAATTGCTTATTGGGAACGATAATCATTAGAAGATACATACAATGCTCATAAGTACTTTCAAAACAGGGATTGGAAAATACTTTTCTGTACCAGAAACACAAACCAGGTGGATATTTGCGATTTCATTATTCATCATGGTCACTGGCAACCTTTCCTTTTGTCAAAACCTGCTGAAAACTTATCCGTTAAGTTTCCATAACCTACCATTCTTAGTTTCTCTGGTAATTTTCTTCTTTGCTACAATCGCTATCGTCTTTCAGATTCTAAGCATAGGCAGACCAGCAAGATGGGTTTTAGCCGCATTGATCATCGTCGCTTCCACTAACGCTTACTTTATGGATAGCTTTGGTGTGGTTATTGATCACACAATGATGGATAACGTAGCGCAAACTGACCTCAAAGAAATGCAGGGATTGCTCAGCTTCGAGCTATTGTTCAGATTCGTTGCGCTTGGCTTGATTCCAGCCTACTTGGTCATAAAGTTCTTTCCAAAGAGTGCATCACTCAAACAAGAACTTAAAGGTAGACTAAAAGCGATTTCCGCACTTGGATTAACAGCCATCATGGTTGTTTTACCATTCACTGCTGGTTACGCGTCATTCATTAGAGAGCATAAAATTGTCAGATTTTATGCAAACCCGACTTACTCAATTTACTCTGCCTACAACTACTTGAGTCAAGAAGCCAAGGTCTATGAGGCACGCAATACAGTGCTCAAAACCATTGCTGGAGACGCAGTAAAGACTACCTCTACCAGTAATAAACATAAGCTGATTATTATGGTGGTTGGCGAAACAGCTCGGTTTGACAGGTTCTCGCTGAATGGTTATCAACGTATTACCAATCCCAACCTCGCAAACGCCAATGTGATCAGTTTTGATAACGTTTCCTCTTGCGGGACTTCTACAAGTGTTTCAGTGCCGTGTATGTTTTCTTCTCTTGGTAAGAAGAATTACGATAAACAGGCAGCATTAAATCAAGAGAATGTCATTGATGTGCTCGCCAGAAATGGCATTGACGTTTTGTGGAGAGACAACAACTCAGACTCCAAAGGCGTTGCTTTGAGAGTTAAATACCAAAACTTCCAGTCAACCACATTGAATCCAATTTGCGATCCAGAATGTCGGGACGTTGGCATGTTGGACGGTCTTGATAAGCACATCCAATCCAAAGGCGATAAAGACGTCCTCATCGTATTGCATCAAATGGGCAATCATGGTCCAGAATACTTCAGGAGATACCCAGCTAGCTTTGAAAAATTTAGCCCGGTTTGTAAATCCAAAGAGCTTAAAGACTGTACGAAACAAGAGATAGACAACTCCTACGACAATGCAATTCTTTATACGGATTATTTCTTGTCAGAGGTTATCAAATTCTTGAAACCCTATGAAGAAAATTATGATGTTGGAATGTTGTATATCGCAGACCATGGAGAGTCTCTTGGTGAATATGGAATGTATCTGCACGCGGCTCCAGTGATGATTGCGCCAAAAGAGCAAACCAGAGTGCCATTGATAGTTTGGACAGGAAACTCATCTGCTTTCCCGGAAAGTCACTTAAGGCAACATAAAAGCTTGGCGCTAAGCCATGATGATGTATTTTGCTCTTTGTTGGTGGCGTATGACTTCCGTTCAAGTATGTGTACGCCGTACGTGGAAGCAGCTAGACATCTGCATGACTCATTAGACCATGATGCAATTGCAGTAGATGATAAGGGCGCTTCAAGCTAAAAACAGTTTGAGTTATTGGTCCCAGTTAATTAGGGCCAACACCCACTCCATTCAAGTTTGGTTTGCCGTTTTCCTAAACAGTAACCTCAATTTTCTCGCGGAAAACGAAGTGCCAAACAATCCAGCTGATGTGTATGGTGTGTAACCAAGGTTGAGGCTTAATATTAAAGAGTGTCAGATTTACTAATTGAACCCAAAGATGGCTTTGAGAAGTTGCCAGCAAAAGGTAGATCTACATGCACCTTGCCCCATGAGCATACGAATACTGTTTATATCGGGCTAGGATATAATAGAACGGCCACGTAGTTCTTTTCAAGCATTTTATAAGTTTGCTTATTCTCTTCTAATAGAACACTTCAAGCACACCAAAAAATGCTCCCCAGTTATCTCGATGAGCCACACTGCAAATATGCAAAAGGAAATCTAATTTTGGCTCTCCTATTAGATAACTCTCTATAAGATAATACGATCCTGATGCCGTCAGAACTGCATTATTTTGCTTATCGAAATACTTTATCGGAGAGGTATGATAAGCATTTTTACCTTCATCATTTTGAATAAATCCTACTAAAAAAACGTGTTCAATTGGATGTGCCGATATCACTCGTTTGTAAAAAAAGGCATCTTGGATAACGCCATTAATACAGGTAAATTTCAGATTTGAGTTTAAGTGTACCAAATCATTTAGTGACACTCTCTCCAATTTAAGCTGATCTCGATTTCTTCTGATTACGTCATCTAAACTCTTAGGGATTAAATCAATTCCAAAACTCTCTTCATTCAAATTCGTCATCTTCATACCTCGAAAATTTATTTTATTTGTTGACACTATATATAGTGTAATGCTACTTTTGAGAAACTCGCAATATCCTATACTCCCAGCATCAGCCTGGAGTACATATGGATACCAAAATTGCGTTCGGAATTACTTTGAAGGGATTTAGAAAGTCAAACGGGATTACACATAGAGACTTTGGTACTAGTCGTACATATATAGGTTCTATTGAGAAAGGTCATGTTTCTCCAACTTTAGAGAAAATTGATGATATAGCCAAAGTTGTAGGTGTCCATCCTATCAGTTTGATTGTCCAGACTTATCTAAACATGGATGTGAATCATTCGTTTGAATATCTGATTTCCATAGTTAAAGAGGACCTAGCTAAATACCATTCAGATCTATGACTTACTATTTGGATAGCATTTATGTTTTTTTCTTTTTATCAAAAAAACAGTATTGAACTTGTTGACTATTCCCCTTGGTTTCTTTGTGAGGTGAGAGAGGAGGAAGGTGTTTCTGGAGATATCAGTTTTTCTAAAACTCATTTAATCGCAGATTTTATAAAGCTAACTGACTTTGCTTCAGGAAATGAGATAAACAAAGCATACGTCGTTATTCCTTACTGTTTGAATAATACAAGCGATTGGAGTTTGGCAAGATTAAGAGGAGTATCACTTGCACAATATTTTCATGAAGGAATTGAAAATATAGTATATCGCTATGAATTAGCTAACGAAGATACTTTTTTAGTTGACTCTTTAGGATTAAAAGTTGAAAGCGAATTAACTTTTAAACCGATTATAAAATTCAAGTAATCTAAATTGGTTTTATTGTATTAAACTCAATTACATTCTTTAAAAGAGGATCGTTTGAATTCTCTAGGTTAGACTGCAATAAGTTGACTCTTCTAGTCTGAACTTCAAGAAGATGTCTTAAGTGCTCATTGTCTTTGGCATACTGATCTGCTTTTGTTTTCCAAACGCGAACTTCCTCACGGCTACAATTCAGGCGCTCTTCTAAGCTTAGGCTCGGCAGAGGTGGGATTGTACTTTCTTTCTCACTCTCAACGAGTTTTACTAAATCTTTTCTTTGGCTTTTGATCTCTTCAAGCTTTTCTAAAGGCCAAACTCTATTATTTAGAGTACCTCTGCTAACCTTGGACAATCTAGCAAGCACTGACTGTGTAGGTTTGAGTTTAGGATTAGAGGATATTTTCTGTAAAGCATCAGAAATCCTATTTGTAACCGTAATAAAGTCAGCTTGATTTTTTTCTTCAAGAGCCTGAGGAAGACTTGATTTGTTAACTATTTTCAACTTTTTCTCCGAGACTTTCTAGAACCATCTTAGCTTCTAAAGCAGCAGTTAAATGAACGTCTTTAGCGTGAGCGAAAGCATCATCATGAGCCATCTGTATATTTTGCTCATAAATTCGCTTCCACTGAGGCACATGCGTTGATGTAATAATTGCTTGGCTACACTTTCCTGGATTACATTGAAGCGAACCAATGCAGGGACTTGTCTCTTTTGTCCCGTCTTTCAGTAAACGATCCCTACGACCTCCGCAATAGCCAGTGCCGACACTAGCAAAAGGAATACCTTGTTTTGAAAGCTGAGCCATTAGCATTTCTTTGGACCAGCCTTGAGCGGCCATGCCTTGAAAATATACCCTTCTTCTTTGTTTGAATTCCTCAGCCCCACCTCCAGCAACTGGCGTATCGGGATCATAAAGGCTTGAAGCAATCTCGGTGTATGCGTTAGTCGTCTGCCTCGCTCTTTGAGCAGAAATATCAGCAATATTCCCATACATCAAAGTAACTGACGGGGGTATTGCATTCAATGCAGAATATAAATGTTTCAATTGATGGGCAATAAACATTAAACCCAAATCAGCTCTAGCAAGTTGGTTCGCAAGACTATGACGAAGTTGGTGAGAACTGATAACCCAACTTCGCCATCTTTCTGTGGTATCGATTTCCCGCAAATAATTATTCATACTTCCAACAAATCCGGTAATGCTTAGAGGTGTTGGCTTTACTCCAATTGGTACAGTTTCTCTGCTAGAAATCAAATATGGATTGAATGTCACTCTTGAAATTTCTTCGAGACATCGCAATGCATCTCGCATTATTGGTATCGCTGGCCATATGTCATTTTCTTCTGGTGACAGGTCATCCTGGCTTTTAACTAATGTGCCCAGCAACACATAAATACCATGATGTTTCTTGATACAGCCTACTTGAAAGGTGGTCAAATCCGAATACCTGGCCCCTGTATACATTCCGATTATGGTATAAGCTGCCCGCTGGACCTTGTAAATGTAATCTAATACATCACTAAGTAATATTCCGTGATCCTCTTTGAATTTTGCTCTCAATTTGATAGTTCCAAAATGACGCTTCTTGCTTAAAGCCGCTGAAATTTCTCGGTCAATTTTCCTTATATTTGTATAGTCTTCAAAGACCAAATTCCCACCCGAAGAACATTCAAGAACTTTATGTTTTGGTATTTCAGCATGGCCATTATCAGCCGCTTCAATATTGAGCCAATTTAAAAAGCCTTTAACCTCTCCACAGGCACGGTTAGATAAGAATTTAAATAAATCATTTGGCATTACCGGATTGTAGTCCGTCCGCTGCGTTTCATACTTAAAAGCTAGCGCCTCAATATCAGTATTAGTCCAGAGCACCCCTTTACCCAAATATCTGGTTACGATTGGGCTTGTAAGGTCTTTTAAACCCTTTTTTAAAGCCTTACCATCTTTGAAGGAATATGATTTAAGAGTCTCCGCAATGTCATGAAGCCTAATATCCGTTATTGATGAAATATGACTCAGACTTCCTGATTGAGAACGTAATGAAATTAAACTTTCTTTATAAACTGCTGAGAAAAAGCGTGCCAGAATCTTGACCATTACAATAACTGTTTGTGGCTTTACCCATCCTTTTCCCTTTAGACTACTGTCAACAAGATAACTTATCGCTGTAAGTATTTTCAACTCATATATTAGCTGGTCTGGAATTGACCGGGCTTCATTTGAATCACCAGAAACATGACATCTATAGTTTTCCCAATTTATCTGAAGCCGAGAAATTGGTACTGATGTTTGTCTAGTTAAGCTTTCATCAAAAAAATCCCAAAAGTCGTCCTGAAATTTAGACTTCTTGGAAACATAAAACTCCTCGTCAAAGTTGAAGTCATTCTCTATTACGGATTTAATATCAATTTTCTTCGCTTTATCAATCACGGGTTACTCCATGATAGATTAGAGGGTCAATTACAACGTCTAGCGTCTCGGACATTTCGACAGCCCATTCAAGAACATCAGAATCGAACTCGCTTTCGTCTGGATCGAAAAGTTGCTCTAATAACTCGAGAGTTTTATCGTAATGATCTGCATTTGGTAGATTTTGAATATTGTTGTTCTGTAAGTCCAAGAGTTGACTTCGGTAGGCTGCTAACACTGGGAGGTGCTCTTTTAATAAGATCACGTTTTTACAAAAAAGACACATATTGAATCTAGTACATGCGGAACCTTGAACATACCCTTGCAATCTTTTTACAGAGTCAGGTGGATCGTAGGTGTTTTTACAATCTGCAACCAATCCCTTATAAATCTTGATTGGTTGATATTCGGGAGCCGTACTTATCTTTGTGGAGCACTCGTTTGTATAGTCAGCTCTATTCTCCCTAATTCTCTGCAAAGCCTCACTCACAACTTTACGAATTGGAATGTCAAGTCTGTTCTTATTTATATACATAAGAGTAGTTGTAATACTTTTGTGGCGAGCAACCTGCTGAATTTCAAAAAGGTCACGACCCGAAAGAGCCATATTGGTTAATTTAGTTGAGCGAAATCTCACCAAATTAAACTCCAACGGTTCTCCATCATCATTTCTTAAATCATATTTATTAACTATTTCTCTACACCAATTTGAAGTTTGTGCGGAACTCAGCCCAATTACCTCACCATACTTTTTTCGACTCCCTGCCTCATAAATTATCAATCTATTTTTAAGTTCGCATTCATCTTGCAATCCATCTCGCATGGTTTGTGTTAAAGCAACTAATGTGTCAAAAGCTTTCTTAACATTAATAGCTTGCTTTCTTTTAAGAGGTTGCTCATCCAAACTATCTAACAATGAGAGGTGCAGCTCCTTTTCCCCTCCAGAGCGTTTTTTTTCAAACTTTATGTAAGGCATGTTTGTTAATGGATGCTCATCAACATACGAATCTAGACTCAGGTTGAGTAAAGAGTCTGGATTTAATCCAGTGAGGTATATCAAATTCACAACCGTAGGCATAATCAAATTTCTCCCTATAAATGGAGTTACGCCCCAGCTGTGGTAGACATTCTGAATACCTCCGTGGGTATTACTGGCATGAAAGTAAAAATTCTTGTGTTTTGAACTATCCTCTGACTGATTTAAAAAGCTGGCATTACCCTTCATAACATTTTCAAAATACCATTGAAGATTGGCTTTAATTTTCCAGCCATGACCAGGATCATTAAGTCTCGCATTTGGGTTAGTTTCAGACTTAATTCGCGGGTCTTTCCCTTCGCCTGGCTTTAGGGAGGTGTAGCCGGCAAGGATTCGTAGGACAACTCTCATTTCTGAATTTACGGCTGTCAATATTTGTTCTAGCTCTTTATCCGAATAGTCTTTATGAGCATTAGTTTCTCTAAAGCCGGATTTTGTATTTGCATTCAGTATCGAATGACATGAAAGCAAATCTTGTGCAAATGCTTCCTTTAAAGTTTGCCGTACCGCGCTCAGAAAACTTACTAAGGTATGAGACGCGAGCTTTGGTAGGTCACTTTTTACATTTCCATGTAAGTCAGTAACTTTTTTCAATCGGACAAAAAAGAATTCATCAATATGTTCTTTTAAAATGAAAGGCCTATTTCCATGCTGCTCCTTCAAGTAAATCAATAATTTTCTTTTTGCTCCCATATAGGTTGATCTGGTTTCTTTTGTAGCAGCTCTGCTTGCCCTTTTATCGAATAACCAAATGATCTGTGCATATGGATTACCTGAAGTAGCCGCAGGTGGCTTCCCAAATTTTTCAATATCTAAAGGAGTTATGTTCGAGCTATTATTCAACTTTCACTCCAATTTTTTTTATGGGTGGTAATTCACGTGCTCTAATGTACGTTTCCTTAAAGATTTTTTCCGACTCTTCTATCCTTTTAATCATAAGAGGGTTATTTGATGCTTCTCTTAGCTTTTGTAGCAAGGCTACTGGAATCTGAGTATAGATTTCGGTTGTTTTAATGCTAGCGTGTCCGAGCATTTTCTGAAGATATAAAAGGTTATCTAGAAAGCTTCCACTTTCTTTTGCTTTCAGTATAGATATTGCGGTACCGTGTCTTAGTCTATGAGGTGACACTTTCTTACCTAGACCTGCCCTGTGAGCAGCATCATCCATAAATTTTTGTATTGCTTTAATGGTTAGCTCCT
Source organism: Methylophilus sp. QUAN (assembly GCF_015354445.1). Taxonomy (GTDB): domain Bacteria; phylum Pseudomonadota; class Gammaproteobacteria; order Burkholderiales; family Methylophilaceae; genus Methylophilus. The sequence continues at coordinate 1,305,315 of NZ_JADKYT010000001.1, read as the reverse complement.
CTCCATATACATTAAAAAAAGCTGGTCTTGCTTGTTTTGGATTTGGGACATAATTAGCAAACATGTATGATTTTGAATTAAAGTAGCGATTCAATCTGACCAAGAGTGGTCTAGAAATGATTGTATCTCTCATTTTGTACGCACCATTTCGCCCCTTGCTACCCTTTATCCTTAATGGAAAATAATCATCAGTCTCAGGATAGTTTTCCATATTTGGAATATCATCTTGAGTGACTCTAAGAACTTCTGATACGCGAACTCCAGTGTCGAAAATAAAATGTGTGATAAGCCTTTGGATCTCCCAACGCATTCCTTTTGATAATTGAATAACTTCGTTGGGTAATAAATATCTAGGTATTCCTTTTGACGGATTTGAGGTTCGAAAACCAGAATTACAATATAGTGATTTCTTGTGTACTTTCCCTGAGCTCTCGCTAGCCAGCCAATTTGTAAAAGACTTAATAAGAGATTCATAACCTCTAACAGTGCTTGCTGCCAGCCCTTTATTTATTAAATGCTTATAAAAATCGTCGATGATAGTCAAATTTAATCCAACGATTGCTTGGTCCACTGTTACCTGCCCAAAGACTCTATGCGACTCGAGAAAACTACAAAAGTCTTTCAACCGTTTTGAATATAAGTCTAACGTGCATCTACTTCTTGATTTTGGAGACCCCACCATTGAATTCAGAAAATTTGTAGGAAGCTCTACTACACGCTCTAAATTATCAAAGAACAGGTATTCATTCTCGCAAACGGAATCCGCAGTATGGAGTATCAATTTGCACCTCTACTTTTGCTACACATTGATTATGTATTACAAAATCAAATAGCTAACTATTATTTATCGCGACAACATTATAAGAAAATAATATATCAACAAAAAAAACTTGTAAACCATAATTAAAGTTTAAATTGGTTTATTTGAAGGACTTGTGAAGAATTATTCTTACAGGTCTCACTCAATTAAACGTTACAGGCATGTGTTATGCCATTTAACAGTTCGCGGGTAAAAGTAGATTCAAATACGCTATCCAGTATCCGCAAAGGTCAAGTGCTCCGAGACCTCAAGCGATAAGGAAGATTTGAACGAGAAGCATAAGAATGAGGCAACTACTTGAAGATTCTGGCCCTATTAAATACAGGGATTTGAAGTGACATCTGCTTGAATATCTATGGAAAAGAAAGCAGATTTAAATTGATCAGATTAAATTTGGAATAACTGTAAGCGAGAATAATGTGTTTATTTTTGATACTTTAAATCTCAATAGACTTATGTAATGTACAAAAGCATTACGGTAGATAAATAGAAAAATATCTGCACTGCGCTGATACAACTGGCAAGAGAGCTTGCCATCAGCGACATAAAACTGAAAAAACGCATGACATGGCGGTAACTTCATGCGCTCTACGTCTGCTACGTTCCAGGCCGAAACGATTAAACGACGTGAATCTGGTGTCTTTTTAATCTGGTTGATGACCTGTGTGATCTGGTCAATATGCGTGCCGTCTGGCTTGGGCCAGTTGCGCCATTGGTAACCATACACCGGACCCAGGTTGCCCTGCTCATCTGCCCATTCGTCCCAGATGCTGACGCCATGCTCTTTGAGGTAGGCAATATTAGTGCTGCCCTGCAAGAACCATAACAGCTCATGGATAATCGATTTTAAATGAACTTTTTTGGTCGTCAGTAGCGGGAAACCCTCAGCCAGGTTAAACCGCATCTGGTAACCAAACACCGAGGTGGTGCCGGTGCCGGTGCGATCGGTTTTGACATGACCATGCGCCAGTACGTGGTTCAATAAATCATGATACTGCTGCATAGACAGGCTCCCGCTGCGAGTTAAGTATTGGCGACAATAAACGCTTTAATGGCATCAACACTGACATCCATCACTGTCGATGTTTGTGGCAAGTCTTCCAAGCCGGCCAGGCTGGCTGGACGCTCAGGTTTCTCACCCAGGGCTTCGACAATGGCATCTTCAAACTTGGCTGGCAAGGCGGTTTCCAATACCAGCATAGGCACGTCGGCTTTGCGGTGTTCCAGCGCGACTTTCAGGCCATCTGCCGTGTGGGTATCAATGGTCACGCCATAGTTGTCTTTGGTCGCGCGTATGGTTTGCATACGGTGCGCATGATTGCTATGACCAGACACAAAACCAAACCCGGAAACTTTGCTGAAATAGCCTTGCGCATTCAAGTCAAACTGGCCACCCGTATCTACTGCTGACCATAGCTCGCGCACTTTGCCACCATCCTGGCCAACCAGGTCATAAATAAAACGCTCAAAGTTAGAGGCTTTACTAATATCCATAGACGGGCTGGAGGTGTGGTAAGTATTGGCTGAACCGCGTGGCGCGTAAACGCCGGTATTAAAGAACTCGTCCAGCACATCATTCTCATTGGTGGCTACCACCAATTGGTCAATTGGCAGCCCCATCATACGCGCAATATGTCCGGCGCAAATGTTGCCGAAGTTGCCGCTAGGCACGGTAAAGCTGACTTTCTGGCTGTTATGACTGGTCACAGCCAGATAGCCTTTGAAGTAGTACACAATCTGCGCCGCAATACGGCCCCAGTTGATAGAGTTCACGGCACCGATTTTATATTGCGCCTTGAATGCGTGGTCATTGGACACAGCTTTGACCATATCCTGCGCATCGTCAAACACGCCTTTCACGGCGATATTGAAAATATTGTCGTCTTGCAGGCTGAACATTTGTGCGGTCTGGAAGCGGCTCATCTTCTGGTAAGGCGACAGCATAAATACACGCACGCCTTTTTTACCACGCATGGCGTATTCGGCCGCAGAGCCCGTATCGCCTGAAGTCGCGCCCAAGATATTGGTGGTCTGGCCAGTTTTAGTCAACACGTATTCAAACAGGTTACCCAGCAACTGCATGGCCATGTCTTTAAACGCCAATGTTGGGCCGTTGGACAAGCTTAACAGGTAAAGGTTATCTTCCAGTTTGAGCGTAGGCGTGATGTCTGATGCGTTTTGGCCTGCACGTGCGTATTGATACACTTCAGCACGGTAGGTTTTATCAATGATCGCTTTCAGGTCTACGTGCGGAATATCGCTGTCGTCTACCAGGCGTGACAGGATGGCAAACGCCAAATCGCTGTAATTCATGCCGCGCATGGCGTTCAAGTCAGCATCACTGAATTGCGGATATTGCTCGGGAAGGTACAAACCGCCGTCTGGCGCCAGGCCACCCAGCAAAATTTCACTAAATGTTAAAGCAGGCGACTGCCCGCGGGTACTGATATATTTCATTGCATTAACCTATGCTCAAAACCTTAATTAGCGTGACAATGCTTCCATGCGGATTTTCGTCACACCGGCGGCGATAGCAGGCAGTGCCTCAATATTGGCAATCGCTGCATCCATGATCTTTTCTTGCGTCGTGTGCGTCAAGATGACGATATCGGCTTCTGACTCGCCCTCGGCTGGCTCTTTTTGCAGCATGGCATCAATCGAGATTTGCAGGTCAGCCAACACCTTGGTGATATCTGCCATCACGCCCGGTTTGTCAGAAGCACGCAAGCGCAGGTAATAGGCTGAATGCACTTCGACAATCGGCAAAATCGGCAACACTTGCTGCTGGTCTAACTGATAGCCCAGATAAGCCACACGCTGCTCAGCCTTGGTGCCTTGCAAACGCGCAATATCCACCAGGTCAGCCACCACCGCACTGGCGGTCGGCTCAGCACCTGCACCGGCACCATAATACAAGGTTGGACCAACCGCATCACCTTTAACCACGACAGCGTTCATAGCGCCATCCACGTTAGCAATCAGGCGCTTTTCAGGAATCAGCGTCGGATGCACACGCAGCTCAACACCAGCCTCGGCTTTTTTGCTGATCCCCAGCAATTTCACGCGATAACCCAACTCTTGGGCATATTGAATATCTTTAATGGTGAGCTTGGTAATACCTTCGGTATACGCATGCTCAAATTGCATCGGCATGCCAAAAGCAATGCTGGCCATAATCGTGAGTTTATGCGCGGCATCAATGCCTTCCACGTCAAAGGTCGGATCTGCCTCGGCATAGCCCAGACGTTGCGCTTCTTTCAGCACGTCGGCAAAAGCCAGGCCTTTGTCACGCATTTCAGTCAGGATAAAGTTGGTCGTGCCATTGATAATGCCCGCCACCCATTCGATTTTGTTGGCACTTAAGCCCTCACGCAAAGCCTTGATGATAGGAATACCACCGGCTACCGCTGCTTCAAAGGCGACGATTACGCCCTTGTCAGCCGCGGCTTTAAAAATCTCGTTGCCGTGCACAGCCAGCAAGGCCTTGTTAGCGGTCACCACGTGCTTGCCATTGGCAATCGCGGTTAACACTAACTCTTTAGCGACGGTGTAGCCGCCGATCAACTCAACGACGACATCAATTTCCGGGTTATTCACCACCGCGAAGGCATCATCAGTCACGGCCACCTGGCCGCCAGTCACTTGCTTTGCCAGCTCAAGATTGCGATCAGCCACTTGCACAATACGGATATTGCCACCAAGACGGCGTGCGATATCTGCCTGGTTACGCGTGATCACGGTATAGGTACCGCCACCCACTGTGCCTATGCCCAACAACCCTACTTTTAATTCTTTCATACTCATACTCACCATTAATGGCTTGCGCGCACGCTTACCTTATTTTGAATGTTTCTTTATTTTGCATGCTTCTTGCGATAGCTATCCAGATAGCGGCCTATGCGCGTCATGGCTTCAGTCAAGTCGTCTACATTGGGTAAGAAAACCACCCTGAAATGGTCAGGTGTTTTCCAGTTAAAGCCGGTGCCCTGCACCAGCAACACCTTTTCTTCCAGCAACAGGTCGAGAATAAACTGCTGGTCGTCCTCAATCGGATACATCACCGGATCCAGCTTGGGGAACAGATACATGGCCGCCGCTGGTTTGACACAGGTTACACCCGGCATGGCGGTCAACATGTCATAGGCCAAATCACGTTGCTTGCACAAGCGACCGCTAGGTGCCACCAGGTCGTTAATACTCTGGTAACCACCAAGCGCCGTTTGAATGGCTAACTGCCCCGGCACATTGGCACACAAGCGCATGGAGGCCAACATGTTTAAGCCTTCGATATAATCTTTGGCATCTTTTTTATCGCCAGAGATAATCATCCAGCCTGAGCGGTAGCCACAAGCGCGATAGTTTTTAGACAAACCGTTAAAGGTCACAAACAGCACATCATCGGCCAGTGAGGCGATAGACGTATGTGTATTGCCGTCGTACAGCACCTTGTCGTAAATCTCGTCGGCAAAAATCACCAGGCCATGGTGACGCGCGATCTCGATAATACCTTCCAGTGTTTCTTTGGGGTACAAGGCACCGGTCGGGTTATTCGGGTTGATAATCACGATGCCTTTGGTGTTGGCCGTGATCTTGTTTTCAATATCAGCCAAGTCAGGCAACCAGCCGGATTGCTCATCACAGACATAATGCCGCGCCGTGCCGCCCGCCAGGTTCACCGCTGCCGTCCATAAAGGATAATCCGGCATAGGCACCAGAATCTGGTCGCCATTATTGAGCAGGCCCTGCATGGCCATCACAATCAGCTCGGATACACCGTTACCGATGATGATGTCGTCTATGGTCACGCCTGCAATATTTTTTTGCTGGGTGTAATGCATAATGGCTTTGCGCGCCGCGAACAAGCCTTTGGAATCCGTATAGCCTGAGGCGTGGTCCATATTGTGGATCACGTCCTGAACGATTTCTTCTGGCGCATTAAAGCCGAATGGCATTGGGTTACCGATATTCAGCTTGATAATGCGCTGTCCGTCTTCCTCCATCTGGCGTGCACGTTGTAATACCGGGCCGCGGATGTCGTAACAGACATTACTGAGTTTGCTGGATTTATTGACTGGCTTCATCGCTGGTTAACAAACACATCTGGCGTGTGTTAAGCTCTTAAAGTAAAACTTTCATTCTACCTGCAAACCCTTGCTACATCAATGAACCTTAGACCTTTGCCAGACTCTGAATCGGTAGATTTAAACGGAATTTTCATCATGGGCAATTTGCAGACCAGCCACGATTCCAAGCTATGAAACTACACTTACATACCAGCGAACAGCAATATCAAATTAATGGCGTCGAAAGCGACGCGGTGATCATTAATCGCCAGCGCTATGCACAGCCGGTGATTGTCAGCGAACAGGCCTTAAGTACAGACTGGTTTCAGGGGGCATGGGAAACATTGGATGCGCAGCAATTAGCTGCGATACTGGACTTCACCCCGGAAGTGGTATTGCTAGGCACGGGCGATAAACAGCGCTTTATTCATCCAAGGCATACGCAGGCTTTCCTGGCAGCCAACATCGCCGTGGAATGCATGACCACGGCTGCGGCCTGCCGCACCTTCAACATCCTGACCGCGGAAGGCCGCAAGGTGGTTGCGGCCCTGCTGCTGGAATCACACCTGGCAGCATCCGTATAAACGCCTGACTACTGCGGCTTGAGCGTTACTTGCAAACCATCAGCCGTCACTTGTAAATCGGTGGGCTGATATTGGCGACCTGCGTAGCTTAAATCCTCAGGCTTGACTTCATATAACACCAGTTGGTTCAGCCATTTGCCACTCAGACTTTGCGCCACTTGCTGCACCAGGCCATTCCACTCGCTATTGGCGCCATCCAGCTTGAAGGAATCCACGGCAGGCTGATCAAGCACCACGGCATTGCGTGCCTGGTCAAACTTAACCAAACCAGACACTCCCAGTTTGCCGGTAGCCGCGTTGGATAACAAATCACTTTGTACGCTGGCATCCATCAGGGTATGAATCCGGCCTGAGGCAGGATCCATCGAAACCAATGCATTGGAAAGCTGGACATGAAACACCTTCATGATGGTGAGTGGTTTTGCCAGCTTGTGATTGAGTTTTTGCTGTAACTGGGCGGTGTTCATTTTCACCGTACGATCACCCATACTCACACAGTGAGTCAGCAACAACCCTAGCAAAACTACCACGCAGAAGCTTTTTAAAAGACGCATTTGTAAGCCTTATTTAACACTTGCAACATTCGACAAAAATTGACAATCACGCAGACTGCATACGATAAGATCGTGCGCAATGAAAAAAATTTCCCACACCTCATCTGGTTTTACCCTGATAGAAATGATCGTCGTCATGCTGATTCTATCAGCGCTAGCGGTGACTGCCTATGCGCGCATCTCGCAGATTGATATACAAGCCAGGCTGGCAGCCTTGCAAGCGTTCAAAGCCAATGTGCTGGCCGTCGCCACCATGGCCAAGGGCGTGTGCATGTCAGACCCGCAATGCGACGGCAATCAGAATGCACCATCCGCCGTGATAGAAGGCAATACGATTTACTTTAGTCATGGCTATCCAGTTGGCTGGCTGGGCAATGAGAATGGCGCTGGCAGCTTGTCTCAACTGGTGGATGCTGGCAAATTCTCGGTGCAAGCAGCGCTGTCTGATACCAATCATGCCACCTACACGTTGCAGGGCGCCAGGGACAGCAATCACTGCAAACTGGAATACACCATCACCACGGGCTCAGCCAATGCATCAGGCCTGAGCGTCACCATCGACAGCTCCGGCTGCTAACCATCCCTACAAAAAAGAAAGGCAGCGTGTTTTAACAACACACTGCCTGTTTATTGCTTGCTGACGCTTTAAAGATTTTTGGTCGATAAAGTCAGTGTGGCATTGGTGCCACCAAAACCAAAGCTGTTGGACAACGCGGTTTGAATGCGCGCCGAAGCAATCGGACTACGCACAATATTCAAGCCTTCAGCTGCAGGATCCAGCGTCTCAATATTGGCAGAGGCTGCAATAAAGCCGTGCTGCATCATCAGCAAAGTGTAAATCGCCTCATTCACACCCGCAGCGCCCAACGCGTGGCCAGACAATGACTTGGTCGAGGCAATGGCTGTCTTGCTATTGTCGCCAAACACGGTACGAATCGCTTCCAGCTCCTTGGTATCGCCAACCGGCGTGCTGGTGCCATGCGTATTGATGTAGTCGATGTCTTCCGGATTAATGCCCTGCAATGCCTGCTGCATACAGCGCACAGCGCCTTCACCACTTGGTGCCACCATGTCATAACCATCTGACGTTGCGCCGTAGCCAATCACCTCGGCATAAATCTGTGCGCCACGCGCTTTTGCGTGCTCATACTCTTCCAGTACGACAATACCGCCGCCGCCGGAAATCACGAAACCATCGCGGTCGGCATCATAAGTGCGGGATGCTTTTTCAGGCGTTTCGTTATATTTGCTCGACAATGCACCCATGGCATCAAACAGGTAGCTCATGGTCCAGTGTTCTTCTTCACCACCACCAGCAAACACAATATCCTGCTTGCCGAGTTGAATTTGCTCAACACCCGCGCCAATACAGTGTGCACTGGTTGAACAGGCAGAGCTGATGCCGTAATTCACACCTTTAATTTTAGCGCCCGTCGCCAGGCAAGCGGCAATCCCGCTGCTCATGGTTTTGGTCACCATATAAGGGCCAACACGACGAATGCCTTTTTCTGCCAGCGTATTGGTGCCGTCCAGCATACTTTCAGTAGACGTGCCACCTGCACCGACAATCAGGCCGGTACGCACATTTGAAACCAGGTCTTCCGGCAAGTTTGCATCAGCAATTGCTTCCTGCATCGCCAGCCAGGCGTAAGCATGGCCCTTGGCCATAAAACGCAACAGCTTGCGATCAATCAAGGCTTCAACATCCAGACTTTTGATCGAGCCTGCCACATGCGAACGCAAACCGCGCTCGGCATATTCAGGTTGATAAGTAATACCGGAACGGCCTGCTTTCAGGCTGTCCAGCACTTCCTGTTTGTTATTACCAAGACTTGATACGATACCAAATCCTGTAATCACTACGCGACGCATTGCGCCTCCCATTCACTTCAAAAACTGTAAAGACGACTAGAAATTGTCCGTGCTGGTAAACAAGCCAACACGCAAATCACTGGCATTATAAATCTCGCGGCCATCCACTTCCATACGTGCATCGGCAATACCCATCACCAGCTTGCGCATGATCACACGTTTTAAATCAATGTGATAGCGTACCAGCTTGGCTGATGGCAATACCTGGCCGGTAAACTTCACTTCACCAGAACCCAGGGCACGGCCACGGCCAGGGCCACCTTTCCAACCCAGGAAGAAGCCAACCAGTTGCCACATGGCATCCAAGCCCAAACAGCCAGGCATCACCGGGTCACCGGTAAAGTGGCATTCAAAAAACCACAAGTCAGGACGAATATCGAGCTCTGCAATAATTTCACCCTGGCCGTATTTTCCACCCTCGTCAGAAATCTTTACGATACGGTCAAACATCAGCATTGGTGGTAATGGCAATTGTGCGTTACCTTCGCCGAACATTTCGCCGCGGCCGCACGCCAACAAATCCTCTTTGCTGAAATTACTTTTTCTAGTCATGTATTTTTAGATTTTTAGTATAAAACAATATTTTCGCCGGAAATTGCGTTTAGTGAAAGCTTTTTGTCATGCAACAACTATACCGACCTGTATACTTTTTAGAAAAATATAGGTAGTATTCACTAAATTGTTACTGAATTTTACAACTTGATAATGACCAGCCTATCAGGCTTTAAAGGATAATTTCGCATCATCAAGCCGTTTTCAATTACAAATTAGTTACAATTCAGCACCAACTAACGTTCAACCTTATCAGGAAATCAGGCATGCAAGATCAACAACTAAACGATTGGCGTACCCATGCGCTCACATTAGAGTCGGAAGTTAACAAAGTCGTCGTCGGTCAGGAAAATCCAGTACGCCTGATCACCACTGCCGTGTTTGCACGCGGCCACGTGTTGCTTGAAGGCGATGTCGGCGTGGGTAAAACCACTTTGCTACGCGCTTTTACGCGCGGCATTGGCGGCGGTTACCAGCGGATTGAAGGTACGATTGACCTGATGCCGAATGACCTGGTGTATCACACCTACCTGGGGGAAGATGGTAAACCACATGTGAGCCCTGGCCCGTTGCTGATGTCTGGCCAGGATTTATCGATTTTCTTTTTTAACGAAATCAACCGTGCCCGGCCGCAGGTGCACTCGCTGATGTTGCGCGTGATGGCTGAGCGTACGCTGACGGCCTTTAATAAAGAACACTACTTCCCGCACATGCTGGTATTCGCTGACCGCAACCAGGTCGAGCGCGAGGAAACCTTTGATATCCCGTCTGCAGCGCGAGACCGTTTCATGATGGAAATCCCGATTGTGGTGCCGCCTGCGCATGACATTATGGAGTCATTGATTTTTGACACGCGCTTCCACGATGTGGACCAGCTGATTTCAAATGTCCCCGCTGACATTCTCAAATTTGACCAGTTAAACAGCTTCGCCAAGGTCATCCAGGAAAATATCCAGGCCAGCCCTGCCCTGCGTAAATATGCACTGGACTTGTGGTTAGCCACCAAGGATCCGGTCGCTTACGGCGTCAAAGTATCCAATGTCGATATGAAACGCCTGGTACTGAGTGGCGCCAGCCCGCGTGGGATGGGCATGTTGCTGCGTGCGGCCCGCGTTAACGCCTGGCTCAATAATCGCCAGGCCGTGGTGCCGGAAGACATTCATGCCGTGTTCCACGAAACAATTGCGCACCGCCTGGTATTCAGTCCGGTTTATGAGATGCGCCGTACCGAAATCGCACGCGAATTGCTGACCGGCATTATCAATGCCGTCGCAGCACCTTAAGTTTTTGTTGCTGGAACGTTATGGAAACCATTAAGGAATTCAGCTACCACATCGGCTGGCGTTCCCGTTCGCGTCGCCCTGGTCGCCACAAGAGCAACCAGCGCGGTATGGGCATGGAGTTTCGTGGCCACACCACGTTGCTGTCATACCCTGACCCGCGCCGAATCGACATCCGCCAGACCATACGCGACCCGATGGAGCAGGTCTATGTGCGTATCTTTAACCAGAAAAGCGCCACGCCGGTATTTGTGATGTGCGATATGTCGGGCTCCATGCAATATGGCACACCGCATACCAAACTGGTCACCGCCGCCCATATCACGCGCTCGGTGGCACAATCGGCTAGCCGCAATACGGATCCGGTCGGTTTTATCGGCTTTGATGATGATGTGCATGACGAATGGCTGAGCACCCTCTCGCTGCGCCCGCACACCATGTTTGACCTGGCGGACCGCCTGGAAAACCATTTACCGAATGAAGTCGGTGCAGGCGCGCTGCTAGAGAGCGTACGCCTGTTGCCACGCGAACGCTCGCTGATATTCCTGGTATCTGACTTTCATATGCCGCTGGAGCAGTTGGAAGAAGCACTGCTACTGATGCTGCGCCACCATATTGTGCCGGTGATCCTGTGGAACAGCACCGAATACAAAGAGTTGCCGGAGTTTGGCATTACCAGTATCAACGACCCGGAAACTGGTGAACGGCGTACCTTATTCCTGCGCGCTTCTTATCGTGAACGTATCCTGGAAGCGTTTGCGGCCAGACGCCAGGCGATTGAAGATATTTTTATGAGATTTGATATGCAGCCATTTTTTGTGGAAGACACGTTTGATGCAGACCTGCTCACTGACTACTTCCACCAATATGTGCCTGCCTAAGGAAAGCGACCGATGAAAGCGCGCAACCATTTATTGTCATTATTTCTCGCATCGACCTTGCTATGCACCGCATTGAGTAGCGCGGCCGATGTCGTTCTGCCTTCGGTAGACAGCAAGTTTGTCAGCGTTAAAGAAATCAACCCCAGCCGCGATGCCGGTTATGTGGTGGGCGACAAATTGCAACGCACCATGATACTGACTGTCAAGCAGCCTTATGACCTGATCAAGGAATCGTTGCCTATCGTTGGTTATGAGCACAGATACCGCGGCCAGGTATCCGGCATAGAATTGACTGCGATTGACGTTGAGGAACAACGTGAAAGCAAGCAATCCGTCTATACCATTCATCTTGAATACCAGGTGTTTAAAATCGGCCGCGTCGCCAAACCGGCCATTTTAAGAGGCGAAATCGTCAAAGTGCGCCAGCAAGGCAGCAAAGACGTCAAACAATTCCGCATGCCATCGTTTAACTTCCGCACTTCACCGCTCTCGGTGTATGGCGAGGTCAACCTTAAAAATGAAATGAGCCCCTTTGTGGCACCACTCAAGCTGCATGCGGACAAAGAATGGCTGGCCCTCAAAGTCGCGGCAGGCGTGTTAGCCGCCAGCCTGTTGGCTTTGTTATACATCTTAGGCGCACGCACCTGGCTACCATATATGGGCGGCGCCTTTGCGAAAGCCTATCGCAAGATCAACAAACTGCCCGAAGATGAACAAGGCTTGCAACAGGCGATTTCAACCGTACATGCCGCCTTGCACCAGGTAGCCGGCCACAGCGTATTTGGTAATGGTGTTGAGCGGTTTTTACAAACCAAGCCCGCTTTTGCTGTAGCCAAACCAGATATCGAACGGTTTTTTGCATTATCGCGCCAGGTGTTTTTCGATACCAACACACCGCTAGAGTTGGGCATGCCACCCAAACAATGGCTGAAAAAATTCTGCCGCCATATGCGTGACTGCGAGCGCGGCTTACGCCCTGAGGTAAAAGCATAATGGCATTCACACATCCCTGGCTGCTATGGGCGCTGCCATTAGCGCTATTGCCACTATTGCTGGAGCGTGCACACAGCAGACATTATTCGTGGATAGGTCTGCTGCCGCCGGATCCACTGTCCAGCACCATCGGATTTCTGCTCAAGGTGCTAGCCGTGGTCAGTATCTTGTTTATCATTCTGGGCCTGGCCGGGCCACACAGCCTGGAACAACAAATTGAACGCACTGGCATCGGCGCGCAGATTGGCCTGGTGCTGGACCGCAGCGCCAGTATGGATGACCCGTTTGCAGGCGATAAGGATGGCCATGTCGGTGAAACCAAGTCGGTCGCTGCGGCCCGCATCATGACCAGCTTTGTCGAGCACCGTAGTAACGACATGATGGGCCTGATCACCTTCAGCAACTCTGCCATGTATGTGCTCCCGCTGACTGAAAACAAAGAGGCCATGTTATCCGCCATTCAGGCCACCGCAGGCAACTCCTTGTTTCAAACCAATATTGGCGGCGGCTTAACCAGCGCGGTGGAACTGTTTAAAGATGTGCCGGACTCTGGTTCGCGCGTCATCATCCTCATTTCGGATGGTGCAGGCCGTGTCAGTGACATGGTGCAGCAAAAACTGCGTGACTGGCTGCAACGCTATAACATCGGCCTCTACTGGATCGTGCTACGCCAGCCTGGCGGCGTCACTATTTTTGACCCGAAATATGCCGAAAGCAGCTACGACGGCCCGATGCCCAGCGAGGTCTTGCTGTACCAGTTTTTTCAAACCCTGCGCACACCGTTTAGCGCTTATGAAGCAGCTGACCCCAAATCACTCGAAGCCGCGATTGCTGACATTAATAGCAAAGAGAAAAAGCCGATTCAATACCTGGAAAAAATTCCAGGCCACGATTACACCAATGTCTGTTACTGGATTGCATTTGTCATGATTGCTTTCCTGCTGGCGGTTAAATATCTGGAGATACACACATGGCGCTCAGCGTAAATAAACTGGTGACCGGCCTGCTGGTCGTGGCAGTCGCGTCACTCGCCACCATAGCCTACAGCTGGCAACGCATACAGCAGGTAGAAGCCTTCAACGAAGCCGTGATGGTCGCCAAAAGTCCGCAAACCGACCAGCAAAGCTTTGAGGCAAAGTTTGCTGTCGCCTATTGGTTGGGTAAAAACGAACGCTATAAAGAGTCTACATTGCTGTTCACCAAGCTCATAGACCAGGCCAACCCAACCCAACGAGCGGCCATATTGCACAATGTAGGCAATATGTTCTTCCTACGCGCCATCCAGTTAACGGGCGGCAACGACAACAGCACGCGTGACGAGCTTGAATACCTGCTGTCGCAAGCGGCCACCTCTTACAAAACGGCCCTCAAGGCAGATAACCGTAATTGGGGTACACGTCGCAACTTTGACCGCGTACTGGGCCTGCTGCCGGAAAAACCGACCCCAGGCGTGGGCGAATCAGACAACCCAGGGCTGATCATGGGCAATATCCCTAACGGCTTGCCATAACAAGTTGTGTGTAACGCGTAAATCATTTGACTGAACATTATTGACTGGCACTCCATGAAGATCTGGCTACGACACTTTATCAAACACCGTGACACCGCCCTGCTCGGACTGGCCCTGCTATTTTTGCTGATTGCTATCCTGCGGCCCAGCATTCCGTTCAAACACAATATCTACGCCTATTTTTTGATTGCAGATATCTCGCAGAGCATGAACGCAGAAGACATGACCCTGCATGGCAAAAAAGTCACGCGCATGGCCTATATGCAGAATATGATGCACGAGGTCGTCGCCTCCCTGCCCTGCGGCACTAAGGTCAGTATCGGCATGTTCGCTGGCAACTCGGTGGCCGCCATGTACTCACCGATTGAAGTATGCAGCAACTTTGCGGCGATTCAGGACACAATTGCGCACCTGGACTGGCGTATGGCCTGGTCGGGCAATAGCCGCGTACGCGAGAGCCTGTTTGTGACGGCCAAAGTGGTACGCGCCATGCCAGAACCGGCACAAGTGCTGTATTTCACCGACGGTGAAGAAGCCCCTAAACTACATGCGTTTAACACCAAGAACCTGGAAGAATTCCAGGGCGGTGACGACTGGCTATTTGTCGGTATCGGCTCAGAAGAAGGCGTGGCCATTCCCAAACTCAGCCCGGAAAACCAGGTCATTGGTTACTGGTCTAACGAGAGCTTTGCCATGCAGCCAGGCATTGCCCAGATTTCTGAAAGCACCTTGGGCGTGCGCGATGACAATATTGCCTTTGGCGACAATGACCGGTTTATTTCAAAACTATCGACAGAATACCTGGAAAGCCTGACCAAAGAGATTGGTGCTAAATATATCAAAGGCGACAGTACTTACAACGTGCTACAAGCCATGAAGGCGCAGAAACCTGCTCGCCACGATATTGCCCCGCTGCCACTCAGCTGGCTGTTTGCCATCCTGGCTGGCCTGTGTGTGTTGGGCACCTATGCCAGCCGCCACCCATGGCGCCAAATCAAACAGAACCTGCATCTATACCGTAACCAGATCCGCTCAAAATTCTCGGTACGTGCGGAATCTGTAGCGCACGACAATCATTTTCAATAAATACCTTTAATCAATACGGCAATTACTCGCGTAGCCCCCACTTTAACCAGACACGTAAGGCCTGCAAAGCTTGCGTGTCTGCCTGGTCAGACAGAATCAACAAGCGTTTAGGCCGCAGCCAGCGCATCATTGGCGTTGAGGGCGTTTGCACCAACGTACTAGCATCAGCTTGCAGCGCCAAAGCCGAGATATGCAACACGATGCACGCCGGATGCACTACCGTGTCGGGCAAGACAATCAAAGACCAGATCTGGCCACGCTTGTCCGTCAACGTCATCTGCCCAAACACATCTACCCTTAATGACTGCACGCTCCATGGCCAACGCGTGGCGGGTAACTGCGTCCATTGCCAAACGCACGCCAGCAGATAAGCCAGCACGCCCAGCGCCGCCCATACTGGTGGCAGGCAATCAACCAGGCTGAACACCACCAGTATTGAAAACAGCCACCACCACCCCCATAAAAATTTAGAGGGTCTGAGACGCAGACCGATTTCACTTGATAGAATAGCTTTTTTCATCGCAATCATACGGGTGGCACATACAAGCATGTCCTGCCCCGGAAGGAACCCTTTTTTATGTCCAGCCCAGCAAACGCCTGGCAATCTTTTTTGATCTCACAAGGCGCAGCATTTAATGCTTTGGGCGAAGCCGCATTCCCGGCCACCAGCGCCAGTGCACAATTGTTTGACCTTTCCAGTCAGGGGCTGATTGCCATCAGTGGCGCAGACAGCCAGACCTTTTTGCAAGGGCAAGTGACTAACGATATTAAACTGCTAGCCCAAGGCGCGCAATTCAATGGTTACTGCACGCCCAAAGGCCGCTTACTGGCACTGTTCTTCAGTTTTATCATCGATGATGTCATTTATCTGCAATGCCCGCGTGACTTGATCCCGGATTTGGTCAAACGCTTACGCATGTACGTGCTGCGCAGCAAAGTGCTGGTAGAAGACGCCAGTGAGCGACTCGTGGCTTTAGGCCTGGCCAGCGATACACTTGCAACAACCATGGAAGCGTTACCCGCCACGCCATACCAACAAGCACAGACGCCTCACGGCACCCTGATACGCCTGGCCGACACAAGCGCACAGCAACGCGCCCTGTTAATCGCCGCCAGCGAACAGGTACAAGCCAGCTGGCAAGCATTGTCGGCTACATTCACGCCAAGCAGCACCTCACAGTGGGAGGCATTGGAAATCCAGGCAGGCATTCCGCAAGTCTATGCCGCCACCAAAGAGCAGTTTGTACCGCAAATGGTCAATCTGGATGCACTTAATGGCATCAACTTCAAGAAAGGCTGCTATACCGGCCAGGAAATCGTGGCACGCACACATTACCTGGGCAAGGTTAAACGCCGCACACTGCTGGCACAACTCACTAGTGAACACGCGCCACAGCCAGGCGATGTATTACAGGATGCCCAGCAACAGGAAGCCGGGCAACTGGTACGTGTCGCACCAGCGGCAGGCAATACCTGGTGGGTGTTGGCTGAATGCCGCCTGGAGGCTAAAGAGGCAGGCACGATCGGTTGGCAAGGCCAAGCCCTTACCTTTCAAGAGTTACCTTATGCGCTGTCATAACGCCATAACCATCAGACAATAAAAAAGGCGCTGTAAGCGCCTTTTTTATTGTGCGTGCGGACTGGTTTCCGGTAACACTGGTTTAATTTCTACTGTTTTTGGTTCTGCAGGTTTAGCATCCAGCGGCGACGTCGGCTTGTTGCTTGCAGCTTGTTTATTCTGGATGACCTGGAAAAACACTTCATCCTGCTTGACCAGCCCCAGCTCGCTACGCGCGCGCTCTTCAATCGCTGACTGGCCCTGTTTCAGGTCACGCACTTCTTCACGCAAAGTATCATTACGCTGACGGTAATATTCATTACGCTTCTCATGCGCTTCGATCTGCTGCGAATACTGCCAGACGCGCAACCAGCTGCCCTTGCCCAGCCACAATGGATATTGCAGCAGGGCAATCAGGACCACCAATACGACCGTCAGTTTACGCACGTTGACCTATCAGTGACCTGAATGAGGTTGCGGTTATTTAAACAACTGGTAGAACGCGGACAAGCCAGCGTAGCTGGTTGCATCGCCCAACTCTTCTTCGATACGCAGCAACTGGTTGTACTTGGCTACGCGCTCGGAGCGGCACAGGGAACCGGTTTTGATCTGCAATGCATTGGTTGCCACGGAGATATCAGCAATCGTTGTATCTTCAGTTTCACCGGAACGGTGTGACACCACAGCCGTGTAGTTGGCACGCTTAGCCATCTCGATGGTCTGGAACGTTTCAGTCAAGGTACCGATCTGGTTCACTTTGATCAACACAGAGTTGGCCACGCCTTTCTGGATGCCTTCACGCAGGATTTTCGGGTTGGTCACGAACAAGTCATCACCGACCAACTGTGTGGTTTTACCTAAGCGTTGTGTCAGCAGCTCCCAACCAGCCCAGTCAAACTCATCCATACCATCTTCAATGGTGATGATAGGATATTTGCCTGCCAGCGTCGCCAGGTAGTCACAGAACTCTGCAGAAGTCAGCGCAGCGCCTTCTGATTCCAGGTGATATTTACCATCTTTAAAGAATTCGGTACTGGCGCAATCCAGGCCCAGGTAGATGTCTTTACCTGGCTCGTAACCTGCCGCTTCAATCGATTCCATGATCAGTTGCAAGGCAGATTCGTTGGATGGCAGGTTAGGCGCAAAACCACCTTCATCACCCACAGTCGTTGCCAGGCCTTTGGCATGCAATGTTTTCTTCAGGGCATGGAATACCTCGGCACCCGCGCGCAATGCTTCACGGAAGGTTGGCAAACCGGCTGGCACAATCATGAACTCCTGGATATCTACGGAGTTATCAGCGTGCGCACCACCGTTGATGATGTTCATCATCGGCGTTGGCAATTGCATGAAAGCAGAACCACCCAGGTAACGATACAAAGGCAAACCGCTTTCTTCAGCCGCTGCACGGGCACAGGCCATAGATACGCCCAAAATCGCGTTTGCGCCCAAACGGTCTTTGTTATCAGTGCCATCCAGCTCAATCAGGGTTTTGTCGATAAAGCTTTGCTCTTCAGCGTCCAGACCGATAATCGCTTCAGTAATTTCGGTGTTGACGTTTTCAATCGCATTTAACACGCCCTTACCCAGGTAACGGCTCTTGTCGCCATCACGCAGCTCTACGGCTTCCTTGGCACCGGTAGAAGCACCTGAAGGGACTGCAGCACGGCCAATCACACCGCTTTCCAGCAATACATCGACTTCAACGGTCGGGTTACCGCGTGAATCCATAATTTCGCGGGCGATAATATCTACAATAGCGCTCATAATATTTTCCTTATAACTCAAATCTTAACGAAGATATGCCTCAGGGATTTGCTCTACAAATCCCTCTTTTGCCTAAAACTATCTAGACTCACCTAAATAAGTAATAAAGCTTAACCTTTGCTCTTGTGCGCCAATGCCGCTTGCACGTAAGCCTTAAACAACGGGTGGCCGCTACGTGGATTAGAAGTGAACTCAGGGTGGAACTGGCAAGCCACAAACCATGGATGTTCTGTTTGCGGCAATTCAATCATTTCACACAGTTCCTCACGTGGCGTACGTGCAGAAATCACCAAACCTGCAGCTTTCAACTGATCCACGTAATGGTTGTTGACTTCATAACGGTGACGATGACGCTCATTCACTTCATTGCCATAAATGCTGGCCGCCAGGGTATTTGGCACGATAGGACAGCTCTGTGCGCCTAAACGCATGGTGCCACCGAGATCAGAATGCTCGTCACGTTTTTCAATCTTGCCAGAAGCATCTTGCCACTCATCAATCAGGCCAATGAGTTTGTGCTCTGCTTTCGGGTTGAACTCGGTACTGTTAGCATCTTTCAGACCAGCAACATTACGTGCATATTCAATCACAGCCAGTTGCATGCCCAGGCAAATCCCCAGGTAAGGCACTTTGCTTTCACGTGCATAACGAATGGCAGCAATCTTGCCTTCGGTCCCGCGCACGCCAAAGCCACCAGGAATCAGAATCGCATCCATGCCATTCAGGCCATTGGTGCCATTCTTTTCAATATCTTCACTATCAATATAATGAATTTTGACTTTGGACTCGGTATGGATACCGGCATGGATCAAGGCTTCAGTCAGTGACTTGTAAGACTCGGTCAAGTCTACGTATTTACCGACAAAAGCGATATCGACGATTTCTTTCGGGTTGGCCTGCGCGTGCGTAATTTTTTGCCAGGCAGACAAATCGGCCGCTTTGGCCAGAATATTCAGTTTATGACAGACGATTTCGTCCATCATTTGCTCATGCAGCAAGCCTGGAATCTTGTAAATAGAATCGCTATCGATGGCGCTAATCACGGCCTCAAAAGGCACGTTGGTGAACAAGGCAATCTTGCGCTTTTCATCTTCCGGGATTTCACGCTCGGCACGACACAACAAGATGTCTGGCTGGATACCAATCTCGCGCAATTCTTTCACCGAGTGCTGTGTCGGCTTGGTTTTCAATTCGCCAGCGGTCGGAATCCAGGGCAACAGGGTCAGGTGCACATAACAGGCGTTATTTCGGCCTTCTTCAAAGCCCATCTGGCGGATGGCTTCCAAAAACGGTAAAGATTCAATATCGCCTACCGTGCCACCGACTTCAACAATCGCTACATCTGCGCCTTCGGCACCACGTTTGACGTGTGCCTTGATTTCATCGGTAATGTGCGGAATCACCTGCACGGTTTTGCCCAGGTATTCACCGCGACGCTCTTTTTTAATCACGGTTTCGTAAATCTGGCCCGTCGTAAAGTTATTGCGCTTGGACATCTTGCTACTGATAAAGCGCTCGTAATGGCCAAGATCGAGGTCGGTTTCGGCGCCATCGTCGGTCACAAACACTTCACCGTGCTGGAACGGCGACATAGTGCCAGGGTCAACGTTAATATAAGGATCGAGTTTCAACATGGTGACTTTAATGCCACGGGACTCGAGAATCGCGCCAAGACTGGCGGCTGCGATACCTTTTCCAAGAGAAGAAACAACACCGCCGGTTACGAATACATATTTGGTCATGGATAAGGTACTTAGAGATTGTTACAGACGGGAGAACATTTTACCGTAAAGCCCCCTCGCCGACAATGAAGGCAAACGATAAATCCTGCGCAGATTCGCCATGATGCTCGCTCAGGCATACAATAAGCAAATGCACAATCACGCCATCAACCAGCCAAAATACTGGCAACACCTATTATCCAAGCTAGGTCCATCCAGCCATAAATACAATCGCGGCTATGCTTTTATCTATGGCGGCTACCCGATCACGGGCGCTGCCAGGCTCGCCGCGCTGGCAGCGGCACGCGTAGGCGCAGGCATCACCGCTATCGCCGTGCCCGAGATTGCCTTTCATGTTTATGCCAGCCAGTTACTGAGCATCATGGTCAAGCCATATGGCGATGACACAGGAATAGACCAACTGATCGCAGACCCTCGCATTAATGCTTACCTGATTGGGCCTGGCGCCGGCATGAATCAGCAAACCCAAACAAACACCTTGCGTATGCTGCAAACCGGTAAACCCGTGGTGATTGATGCAGATGCGCTGACTATATTTGCTGGCGAGGCCGAATCTCTCAGCCGCGCGATCACTAGCACTTGCGTACTCACGCCTCATGCAGGTGAATTTGCCAGGCTGACAGGCACAGAAGTCGCCTCGCCACTCTCACTTAGAATCTCACAAGCGCAACAGGCAGCGCAGACGTTTAATGCCACCCTATTGTTAAAAGGCGCAATCTCCATTATCGCTGCGCCAGATGGTCGCGTCCTGCTCAATGACAATGCGCCGCCCACGTTGGCAACGGCGGGTGCAGGCGATGTCTTAGCCGGGTTGATTACGGGATTATTAGCACAAGGCCTGCCAGCGTTTGAAGCCACTGCAGCAGCGAGCTGGATGCATGGCAGAGCCGCCGCAACATTTGGCCCAGGCCTCATTGCAGATGACCTGCCTGCCATGATGCCTGCCATATTACAGGCGCTTGAATCCCCCGCCCACCTTAATCAATAGAGTAGCCAACAAAAAGCGCCATTGCACGATGTGCCATGGCGCTTTTTCTAACAGCTTAAATTTAGAATGGACGTGGTGTCGCAATGCCCAATGCTTCATTCAAGCCCAATGCCAGGTTAGTACCCGCAACCGCGATAATGTAACCAGCGCCAGTCAGGATCGTAGCGATACCGCCTACCAAACCCAATGATGTTGGAAACTCAGGAATAATGGAAAAACCACCAGAAACCACTTCAACTTCAGTCATTGTTAATTCACGCATAACTTCTTCCTTATTTAAATTGTTAATCAAAATAGTTGAGCCTTAAAACAAGTGAATCTCCTCCACTCAAAACGGCACCAACCAACTTAAGATTAACACAATTTAATTACATTAAAACAACTTATATTAATAAAAATTAACAATTAAGATTGCGGAAGAAAGACCATTCATGGATACGAACTGAGAACAAACACAAAGAGATTGAAAGTAAAAACGCACCATGAATATGGTGCGAGCCATCAGGAATAAGCTGGATTTAACGACTGCGCTGCTTGTTTTTTAACAGCTGGTTTTGCTCACGCTTCCAGTCACGCTCTTTTTCAGTATCGCGCTTGTCGTGTTGCTTTTTACCTTTTGCCAGGCCAATCTGGATTTTGATACGGCCACGTGTAAAGTGCATATCCAGCGGTACAATGGTGTAGCCCGCGCGCTCGACCTTACCAATCAGCTTGTCAATTTCCTCGCGGTGTAACAATAGTTTACGCGTACGGATCGCATCAGGACGGATATGGGTGGAGGCAGCGCCCAGCGGCGTAATATGGCAGCCGATCAGGTATAACTCGCCGCGCATGACCACCACGTAAGCCTCTTTGAGGTTGGTGCGGTTATCGCGTATGGCTTTGACTTCCCAGCCCTCAAGCACAAGGCCGGCTTCGTACTTCTCTTCGATAAAGTAGTCAAAAAACGCTTTTTTGTTTTGCGCGATGCTCATAACGCTGGTGTGCAGACTTAAATCACTTAAAATAGCATTTTAACTCAAAACCCAATTCCGTTCCGGAACCATCGCTGAAATGGCTTAACCCAATGGCGCAAGTAGAAAAAACCGTTTTAGTCATGCACTCCTGTGCAGCCATGTTTCAACTGGTTGATGCCGTGGAAGACTATCCACAATTCCTGCCCTGGTGTGGCGGTAGCGAGCTCACCGAGCGCACAGAAGTGGCGACGCAAGCGACGATACATATTAACTATCACGGGATTCAGCAGCACTTCACGACGCGCAACCACAAACAGTTCCCGCACCGCATGGACATTACCTTGGTCGATGGCCCGTTCAAGCAACTGGCCGGGCATTGGCATTTTATCCCCCTGCGCGAAGATGCCTGCAAAATTGAGTTCAAACTGGAGTACGTGTTTGCAAATGGCCTGGTCGAACGCATTATTGCACCGGTGTTTAGCCATATTGCCAATACCTTTGTAGATAGCTTTGTCAAACAGGCGGACAAGCTGCATTTGAAGTAGCCCCAATGCCAAACAGACAACGCGAGAGCATCACCGTAGAAGTGGCCTATGCCTTACCACAGGCGCAAAGTATTCTTACATTAACTGTCAGCGCAGGCACCACCGCGCTAGAGGCTGTTATCCAATCAGGCATTGCTCAGCAATATCCTGACATTTCGCTGGATCACCTGGCACTGGGGATTTTTGGCAAGAAGGTAGAAGCCGGGACGGTATTAAAAGCCATGGACCGGGTAGAAATTTACCGGCCACTGCTGGCCAATCCTAAAGAGGCGCGCAGACAACGCGCAGCTGCCAAAGATGGGAAGCAAACGCGGCTCAGAGACGCATAAATGAGCACTTTTGGTTACTCTCCCAGACAATTTTCGTCAATTTCCTGTTGCGCCCTCGCCATGCCCTCTCGAATCTGATCATCCGTCAGATATTCTTTTTGACCATTTTCATTGACATTTTGCATGCGACCGCCAACGGCATAGTTACGGTAGTTGGACCTTGCGGCAGCACAGTTTTGCGCTTTTAAACGCTCCTGCATGGCCTTCAAGGCCTCAGCCTCTGCGGAGGGCGCAGGCTCACGATTCTCTACAGGTTTCTTATTCGCAGACGCGGCTTCCTCGCGCTGGTAGGCGTCTGAGCGCGTGAGTGGTACATCATTAGGCACCGTGGCGGCCTTGATTTTTTGCGTACTATTGGCCCCTGCCTGTGGTGGCACGTCCGAATAATTCATCACGCCTTTTTCATCGCGCCACTTATAAATTTCGGCGCTTGCCTGCATAGACCACAACAAGCATCCCGCCAAAATCACTTTCAAAATAATCTTCATCGCCCACACTCTGCTCTTAATTAAAAAACATCCATGCACAAACCATGCCAAACACAGCCAGCGTCGTAGCAAAAAATGCAAAACGCTTTGTCAAGGCAAAACGAAATCGGTATAATTATATTTTGGAGATAAGGAATTCACATGCGTTTGTTGCAACAAGCCCTGACCTTTGATGACGTTTTACTCGTTCCAGCCCATTCGAATGTCATGCCTCGCGAGGTCAACCTCAGTACCAAGCTGACCAAAAGCATCACTTTAAATATCCCACTGTTATCTGCTGCAATGGACACTGTCACTGAAGCACGCATGGCGATTGCTTTGGCACAATTGGGCGGTATGGGCATTATTCACAAGAACATGACGGTTGAGATGCAGGCTTCCCGCGTCTCCCGCGTAAAACGTTTCGAATCTGGCGTCGTCATTGACCCGGTCACCATCCACCCCGCCATGAGCGTGCGCGAAGTGATGGACATCACCAAACAACAAAAAATCTCCGGCCTGCCCGTCTTGCAAGATGGCAAGGTTGTCGGCATTGTCACCAACCGTGACCTGCGCTTTGAAACCAACCTGGATCAAGCCGTCAGCAATGTCATGACACCGCAAGACCGTTTGGTCACGGTGCGTGAAGGCGCCAGCCGTGAAGAAATCATGGGGCTGCTGCACAAGCACCGCCTGGAACGCCTGCTGGTCGTCGGCCAAAACTACGAACTCAAAGGCCTGATCACCGTCAAAGACATTCAGAAATCGCACGATCACCCCTTAGCCTGTAAGGATGAAAAAGGCCGTTTGCGTGTGGCTGCAGCGGTGGGCGTGGGCGAAGGCACTGACGAGCGTATTGATGCGTTGGTTGAAGCTGGCGTAGACGCCATTGTCGTCGACACGGCACATGGCCACTCACAAGGCGTACTGGACCGCGTGCAATGGGCGAAAACCAAATATCCAAAACTACAAGTCATTGGTGGCAACATTGCCACGGCTGAAGCTGCGCTGGCCTTGGTAGACCACGGTGCTGACTGCGTGAAAGTCGGTATCGGCCCTGGCTCTATCTGTACCACCCGTATCGTGGCTGGTGTTGGTGTGCCGCAAATTACAGCTATCAGCAATGTGGCCAAAGCGTTGGAAAAATCAGGTGTGCCGTTTATTGCAGACGGTGGTATCCGCTTCTCGGGTGATATTTCTAAAGCGATTGCAGCTGGTGCCTACAGCGTAATGCTGGGCGGCATGTTTGCTGGTACTGAAGAAGCGCCAGGCGAAGTCGAACTATTCCAGGGCCGCTCTTACAAGTCTTATCGCGGCATGGGCTCTATTGGCGCCATGCAAAAAGGCTCGTCTGACCGCTACTTCCAGGACAACACTGCGAACGCGGACAAACTAGTGCCTGAAGGCATTGAAGGCCGGGTGCCTTACAAAGGCAGCGTGCTGGCCGTGGTCCACCAATTGATGGGTGGTTTGCGTGCCTCCATGGGCTATGTTGGTTGTGCCACCATTGAAGATATGCGCAATAAAGCCGAGTTTGTACAAATCACCAGTGCCGGTATGCGCGAATCGCACGTACATGATGTACAGATTACTAAAGAAGCTCCTAACTATCGCGTAGATTAAGCTTTACTGACCATTATTAAACCAAGCCACAGAGGACACAGATGTCACGGAGAAAAGTTTCTCTTAGACGCTGTGTCCTCTGTGCACTCTGTGGCTAAAAAAATGTCTCATTCAAAAATCCTCATTCTAGACTTCGGTTCACAAGTGACCCAACTCATCGCCCGTCGCGTACGCGAAGCGCATGTATATTGTGAAATCCACCCTTGTGATGTGTCTGAAGAATTCGTCAAAAACTTTGGCGCAGACGGCATTATCCTCAGCGGCAGCCATGCCAGCGTGTATGAAGAAGAAACCGACAAAGCACCGCAAGCCGTGTTTGAACTGGGCGTGCCGGTGATGGGCATTTGCTACGGCATGCAAACCATGGCACAACAACTGGGCGGCAAGGTAGAAGCCGGTGCCAAGCGTGAGTTTGGCTATGCCCAGGTGCGCGCACGCGGCCACTCTGCCCTATTCCGCGACATCCAGGATGCCACCAACGCTGAAGGCCACGGCCTGATTGACGTCTGGATGAGCCACGGTGACAAAGTGACCGAGCTGCCAGCAGGCTTTAAAGTCATCGCCAGCAACGACACCACGCCGATTGCTGCCATGGCCGATGAAGACCGCAGATTCTACGCCGTGCAGTTCCACCCTGAAGTCACACACACCAAGCAAGGCCAGGCCATGCTGGAGCGCTTTGTATTGGATATCTGTGCGGCAAAGCCAGACTGGATCATGGGTGACTACATCAGCGAAGCCGTAGCCAAGATCAAAGCCCAGGTTGGCGACGAAGAAGTCATTTTAGGCTTATCCGGTGGCGTTGACTCCTCCGTCGCAGCCGCCTTGATTCACCGCGCCATTGGCGACCAGCTGACCTGTGTGTTTGTTGACCACGGCCTGTTACGCCTGAATGAAGGCGATATGGTGATGGAAATGTTCGCTGGCCGCCTGCATGCCAATGTGATCCGCGTGGACGCCACTGAGCAGTTCATGGGCAAACTGGCTGGCGTCAGTGACCCGGAAGCCAAACGTAAAATCATTGGCGCCGAGTTTGTGGAAGTATTTAAAGCCGAAGCGGCCAAACTCAAAGCCAGCGGCGCTGGCCACAAAGGGGCGACTTTCCTGGCACAAGGCACGATTTACCCGGATGTGATTGAATCCGGTGGCGCTAAGTCTAAAAAAGCCGTCACCATCAAGAGCCACCACAACGTCGGCGGCTTGCCTGAACAATTAGGCCTTAAACTGCTGGAGCCATTGCGCGACCTGTTCAAGGACGAAGTACGCGAACTCGGTGTTGCACTCGGCTTGCCGCGCGACATGGTCTATCGTCACCCGTTCCCAGGCCCAGGCCTGGGTGTACGTATTCTAGGTGAAGTGAAAAGCGAATTTGCCTTATTGCTGCAACGCGCAGATGCTATCTTTATTGAAGAGCTACGCAACACCGTAGACACTGCCACAGGTAAAACCTGGTACGACCTCACCAGCCAGGCATTTACCGTGTTCTTGCCGGTGAAGTCAGTCGGCGTCATGGGCGATGGCCGCACTTATGACTATGTGGTTGCATTGCGCGCCGTCGTCACCAGCGACTTTATGACCGCACACTGGGCAGAATTGCCATACAGCTTGCTGGGCAAAGTCTCCAACCGCATCATTAACGAAGTACGCGGCATTAACCGCGTGGTGTACGACATTTCCGGCAAACCGCCCGCCACCATCGAGTGGGAATAACCTTTATTCACTAACCAATCTCAGACCGATTAGAGCACAATACGATGAGCACACAATCCATTATCCTCACTGGCGACCGCCCGACTGGCCCGTTACACCTGGGGCATTTTGTTGGTAGCTTGCGCAACCGCGTCAAATATCAGCATGAATACAAGCAATATGTGATGCTGGCCGACGCACAAGCGCTGACCGACAATATGGATGATATTGATAAAGTGCACCGCAATGTGGTGGAAGTCGCGCTGGATTACCTGGCTGTCGGCATTGATCCTAAACTGTCCACCATTTTTATCCAGTCACAGGTGCCTGAACTGACTGAACTGGCGTTTTATTACCTCAACTTAGTCACAGTGGCGCGTCTGGAGCGTAACCCGACTGTGAAAGAAGAAATTCGCCTGCGTGATTTTGAACGTGATATTCCGGCGGGTTTCCTCACCTACCCGGTCAGCCAGGCAGCTGACATTACGGCGTTTAAAGCCACACTGGTACCGGTCGGTGAAGACCAGATCCCGATGATTGAACAAACCAACGAGATCGTGCGCCGCTTTAACCGTACCTATAAGAATGCCAGCACCAAACAAGAGATTCTGGTTGAAACCAAAGCGCTGGTGCCAGAGCTTGGCCGCCTGCCAGGCATTGATGGCAAGGCCAAAATGAGCAAATCACTGGGTAACGTGATTAACTTGGGCGCGACGGCTGACGAAGTGACTAAGGCAGTGAAGCGCGTTTACACCGATCCGCTGCACTTGAAAATTGAAGACCCGGGCCATGTTGAAGGCAATATTGCTTTTACCTACCTGGATGCGTTTGACACTGACAAAGCGGCTATCGCTGAGCTTAAAGCCCATTACACACGCGGCGGCCTGGCAGACAGCATCGTTAAAAAGCGCCTGGAAGCTGTATTGCAAGAGATGCTGGAGCCAATCCGTACGCGTCGTGCCGAGCTGGCGAACGACAAAGGCTATATTCTGCAATTGCTGCGTGAAGGCACTGAACAGGCGCGCGAAGTTGCGGCAAACACCATGAGTGAAGTGCGTGCCGCGCTGGGCCTGACCTACTTTTAAGCAATTAAGCACTGAGCATGAGTCGCGGTTTTGTTAAAGAAGATGATCTGGAGCTAGCGGGAACTGACTTACCGGAACGCCCGCTGAGCCCACATGCGAACTATGTGACACCAGACGGCTTGCAACAATTACAGCAAACCGTCAGAACGCTGGAAACTGCACGCAGCCAGTACGTTGCGCGCAAAGAAGACCCCAGTGCGCAGCAAAAACTGGCTGAAATTGACCGCGACCTACGCTACTTTGTCGCCAGGCTGGACTCTGCGCAATTGGTGGATCCGGCACAGAAGCCGCAGCACACCGTATTATTTGGTGCCAAAGTGCAGGTAGAAGACGAAACCGGTGAACAATCTGTGTTCCAGATTGTTGGCGAAGATGAAGCAGATATTGCGCAGCAAAAAGTCAGCTATGTTTCACCGGTGGCGAAAGCCCTGCTCGGCCGCAAAGCCGGTGATAGTACAGTCTGGCAGCGCCCGGCTGGCCCTTTGCAGCTGGATATTTTAACTATTGAGTATTGATTAACACACAACATGAACGTATCACAAGCCATACAGGAACGCCGCTCGATCAAAGCTTACGATCCTGCCCACCGCATGACAGAAGCAGAAATCCAGCAGCTGTTCTCGCTGGCCATGTTATCGCCGACCGCTTTCAATATTCAGCACTGGCGCTTTGTGGTGGTCACGGATCCGGTGTTACGCCATCAAATCCGCGCGGTGAGCTGGAACCAGGCACAAGTCACCGATGCCTCATTGCTGGTTGTAATTACGGTGGATTTGAAAGCCTGGGAAAAAGACCCGGCACGCTACTGGGTCAATGCGCCGCAACAAGTGAGCGACTACCTGGTAAAAGCCATTCACGACTATTACACCGATCACGCCCAAGCTGAGCGTGATGAAGGCATGCGCTCGGGTGGCATGGCCGCCATGACACTGATGCTGGCAGCCAAGGAAATGGGCTATGACACCTGCCCGATGGATGGCTTTGATTTTGACGCTGTGGCCAAGCTCATCAACCTGCCTGCCGACCATGTACCAGTGATGTTTGTCGTCGTCGGCAAAGCGATGGAAGAAGCCAAAGCACGTGGTGGCCAGTTGCCTATGGATGAAGTTGTCATCTACAACACCTTTTAAACCACCGGCACGCAGCAGTTTGCGCGCCCTGTATTTTTGAAGCATTTATTTATCCGCATTCAACCGCGGCAAAACTTTTTGAAAGTTGTTCATGTTAATTGCAAACAATATCACCATGCAGTTTGGCTCCAAGCCACTGTTTGAAAATGTCTCTGTCAAATTTGGCGACGGCAACCGTTATGGCCTGATTGGCGCCAATGGTTGTGGTAAATCCACCTTTATGAAGATTCTGGCCGGTGTGCTTGAGCCAACAAGCGGCAACGTCAGCCTGGACCCCAATGAGCGCATGGCGTTCTTGAAACAGGATCAATTCGCCTACGAAGACCAGCGCGTGCTGGACGTAGTGATGATGGGCCACGAACAAATGTGGAAGGCCATGCAGGAACGTGACGCCATTTATGCCAACCTGGAAGCCACGGAAGATGACTATATGCGCGCAGCAGAGCTGGAAGGCGTGTTTGCCGAATATGACGGCTATACCGCCGAAGCGCGTGCGGGCGAATTGCTATTGGGCGTAGGTATTCCTTTAGAGCAACATACCGGCCCGATGAGCGCAGTGGCGCCTGGCTGGAAACTGCGTGTACTGCTGGTACAAGCGCTGTTCGCTAATCCAGACGTATTACTGCTGGATGAACCGACCAACAACCTGGATATCAACACCATCCGCTGGCTGGAAGACGTGGTCAATAATCGTGACTGCACCATGGTCATCATTTCGCATGACCGCCACTTCCTGAACCAGGTATGTACGCATACCTGCGATATGGATTACGGCAAAATCACTTCATACCCAGGCAACTATGATGATTACATGGAAGCCAGCATTGCCGCACGTAACCAGCAAGCCAAAGACAATGCCAAGGCCAAACAGCAAATTGCCGACTTGCAGGACTTTGTACGCCGCTTCTCTGCCAACGCCTCTAAAGCCAAGCAAGCGACCAGCCGTGCCAAGCAGATTGATAAAATCAAGGTGGAAGAATTTAAACCTTCCAGCCGCCAATATCCGTTTATCCGCTTTGAATTTGACGACAGGGAAAAGCTGCACCGCAATGCAGTGGAACTGAAAAAACTCAGCCATGGCTTTGACAAGACTTTGTTTAATGACGTAGAACTGATGTTTGAAGCCGGGGAAAAAGTCGCCATCATTGGTGAAAACGGTATCGGTAAAACCACCTTTCTGCGCTGTTTAGCTGGTGATCTCGCGCCCAAACACGGTGAAGTCAAATGGGCAGAAAAAGCCAAGCTGGGCTATTTTGCGCAAGACCATGAATACGAATTTGAAAAAGGAGAAGACCTGTTTGAATGGATGACTGCACAACGTCAGCAAGGCGACGATGACAACACTGTGCGTAGTATGCTCGGCCGTTTACTGTTCCCAACCGAAGCGACCAGAAAATCCGTCAAGGTCCTCTCCGGTGGTGAAAAAGGCCGTATGCTGTATGGCAAACTGATGTTGGCAAAAACCAATGTGCTATTGATGGACGAGCCAACCAACCACATGGACATGGAATCTATCGAAGCGCTGAACACCGCGCTGGATAAATACAAAGGCACCTTATTCTTTGTCAGCCATGACCGTGAATTCGTGAGCTCGATTGCCACCCGCATTATCGAAATCAAAGCCGATGGCATTGTCGACTTTACCGGCAACTACGAGGATTACCTCGCCAGCCAAGGCATTGAATAAGCGGATACACTCCGTTACATAGCCAGTTTCACCAGACAAACACCCGATACATTCGGGTGTTTTAATGTCAACATTGCAATTTCGCAATGATGATTAAAGGATACATCATGAAACTGAATAAACTGGCATTCGCAGGGCTTCTGGTTTTGGTGTGCGGCACCGCCTTTGCCGAACCCGGCCATGGTTGCGACAAGGGTAAATTTGACAAAGCCAACTGGCAAGAACACCGCCTGGAGCATTTTGAAAAACATCAGGAAAGATTGCACACTATTTTGCAACTGACCAGTTCCCAGGAAAACGCCTGGAAAAACTACCAGGCACAAATCAAGCCACAAGACAAAGCTGAGCATCCGGATGTGGCTGAGTTAAACAAACTCAATACGCTGCAACGCCTGGATAAAATGGAAGCCTGGGACAAAGAACGTGATACGCGCCAGGCTGAACGTGCAAAAGCAGTACGTGCGTTTTATGCGCAATTGAATGATGCGCAGAAGAAAGCCTTTGATGAAAATGCGTTTCCGCAGCATGACGGTCCACACCATGGTGGCCCCCGCCATGAAAAATAGTACGTGCGTAAAACCATCCTGGTTTAATGCTGGAAACCGGCCACAATGGCCGGTTTTTGTGCTCAAATATTCACTCTTGTAAGCCCGAGACTTTGTTTATGACTGACGGCCATCCCGACACACATGTACTGGTAGTAGATGACGATGATGCGATTCGTGATCTGCTGTGTGATTTTCTGCAAGATAATCAGCTCATCACCCATCAGGCGGCCAATCACGCCCAAATGTGGCAAGCGTTGGAGCGACAACTGCCAGACGTGATTATTCTGGACATCAACATGCCGCAACGTAGCGGCATTGAACTGTGCCGTGAGTTGCGTGAGTCACCCAAGTACCGCTTGCTACCGATTATCATGCTGACAGCGCGTACCAGCTCGCTGGATACCATTATGGGCCTGGAAACCGGTGCCGACGATTATGTGGCGAAACCATTTGAACCACTGGAGCTGTTATCGCGTATCCGCAGTGTGATCCGTCGCGCGCGTATGCATGCAGAAAATCCTGGCAAAGCCCATCATGAAGAGTCTGCCGATAGCGGCATTTTGCGTTTTATTGAGTTTAATGAATGGAAGCTGGATATCCATAACCGCACCTTGATTGACCAAAGCAATACCAGCATTCCACTCTCCAATGCCGAGTTCAAGTTCCTGCGGTTCATGCTGCTGCACGCTAACCGTACCTTGAGCCGCGATCAATTGATGGAAGAAATGCACGGCCGCGAAGCTGGCCCGTTTGATAGATCAATAGACTTACAAATCAGTAGATTAAGACAGAAACTTGAAGTGGATACTAAAAGTCCGTCCATGATCAAAACGCTACGTAATGAAGGCTATCTGCTCACCGCAGACGTCCGTTATCTTAAATAAAAGCGCACCTGACCATAAAGAGCACTACAGTGATGATAAAAAAATTGTTGGGTACCATGTCGGTCCGTATCTTCCTGATCACCGTCATTGGTATTCTATTAACTGCTACCGTCGTGAGCATGCTGGGCCAACGCGACTCGCGCGAGAATGAAACGCGCCTGCGTGACCAGTTCGCCTTCGACCGTATTGAAAGCATGATCCGCATCCTCGAAGCGACCGTGCCCGAAAAACGCTCCGAGATTCAGGACGTGTTTAAACGCATGGGCAGCCATGTCACGCTGGGCGTAGAGCCGCCGCAAAATGCGCCACTGTTGCCTGCAGAATTAGCCAACCTCAACAACTTGCTGGTGCCTGAAGTGGCAGACTTTATCAGCCTGTCCAAGGCCAGCCATTGTGCACCGCGCCGTCCTCCACCACCGCCCGGATTTGGCGCCCCACCACCACATCCGCATGGCCAATGCCTGGCGGTGTACACACACCTCGAAGATAACACACCGGTGCTGATCGAACTGCACTACGGCGGTCATCGCCCTCCGGCCGGGCCACCGCACGAACGCAATCCGCTCACCATTGTGCTGGCCTTCTTTGGCTTGATCAGTATTATCTGGGCCGTGGCTTCTGTGGCTACCCAGCCATTGCGCAAACTGGCAAACGCCGCCTTGCAACTGGCACACAATATTGAACACGCGCCTTTAGCGGAAAATGAAGGCTCCACCGAAGTGCGCCATGCCGCCAAAGCGTTTAACGAAATGCAACGCAGCATCCTCAAGCATATTCAGGAGCGCGGCTTTATCCTCGGTGCCATTGCACACGACCTGCAAACCCCGCTCACACGCTTGCGTTTGCGCCTGGAAAAAGTCAAAGACCAGGAGCTCAAACAAGGCTTAATCAAAGACCTCACCGCCACCCAGGAAATGGTACGCGAAGGCCTGGATTTCGCCCGCCTGTGCGGGGGAAACATCCATAAAAGCAAGGTAGACCTGACCGCGCTGGCCACCGCGGTCTGTGATGACTTTGAAGATGCAGGCCACGCCATTGCCAGCAGCCTGCCCGCACAATCCATTACCATTCTCGGCTCAGCACACCTGCTTACACGTTGCCTGACCAATCTGCTCAACAATGCGATTACCTATGCGCAGATGCCTGCGCTGGCGCTCCACACCGATGGCAACCAGGTTATTTTTGTGATCTCCGATGACGGCCCCGGTATCCCGGCACAAGAACTGAATAACGTCTTAGAACCCTTCCGCAGACTGGAAGACTCACGCTCACGCCAAACAGGCGGGACCGGTCTCGGCCTCGCCATTGCGCGCATGATTGTTGAAAAGCATGGTGGCAAACTGTCTATCAGTAACAAACCACTACCCGCTTCTGGCCTGGTGATAAAGATCACCTTGCCACTGCAATAATTGGCCAAATAGAAGGTATTAGATTTTTGTTGAACAGCACGCGCGCCACAGTGTAGACTATTTGCCCCGCCACCCTTTGCACAAATCAAAAGGTGGCAAAACATCCCGGAGAAGTGGCAGAGCTGGTTGAATGTACCTGACTCGAAATCAGGCATACGTGAAAGCGTATCGAGGGTTCGAATCCCTCCTTCTCCGCCAACAAGTCTAAACCTATGAAATTATCTATCGCCTCTCTATTAGCCCTGTTACTCATCACCATCTGTGCACAAAGTGCTGAAGAATTCAGTTTTGCAGAACGCGTTAAGCATCCTGCGAAAATTCCTTCCTCAATGACTGCGCAACTCACCAAGCAGCACGTTGCGAACACGAGTGCCTGCCAAGAAATCAAAGATGATGAGTTGTATGAAGCACAGTTAGTAAGCTTAAGCAAATCCACAAAGACGTATTTGGTAAAACCTGCGCACGCCTGTTTATGTAGTGCGCATGACTGCCCCATGTGGCTATTTAAAGTGAACAAAACGACGGCGAAACTGATATGGGAGACGCCTGCAACCAGCAAGTTAGAGATCATGGACAAAAAATTAAATGGCTATAGCAAACTAAAAGAAGTGAGTGCGGTTGCAGGCCAAGGCCATGAATCTATCTGGGCATGGAATACCAGTAGTTATACTGAAATTTATAAAAACGTCTGGCATATGGATGCCGAGAACAAGTGTCGATTAGGTGAGGAAACCACAGAATTAGTGGATGGGAGAATGGTGCAGCATACGATTAGCTGCCCGCAAAATGAGGAATGATGTATTCAATCAGTGGTCTGCAAGGCGCGGATTTCTGGCAGATTTCGCCACCAGCCATACACATCCATGCCGCAACCAAACACATAGCGGTTAGGCACGGTTAAACCGACAATATCGGCCTGCAGTGGTTTTTGCAGGCCGTTGTCTTTTTCTGTGAGGACTGCAGTCAGCACGCGGCTGGCGCCCGCCTGCTGGCAGTACGCCACAACCGCAGCCAGCGTAATGCCTTCATCCAGAATATCATCTAGCACCACTACGGTTTGCCCGACCAGCTCCAGTTCTGGCTGCTTGCTCCAGATGATTTCCTGCCCGGTAGTGCCGTGGTAGCGATTGGCTTGCAGGTAATCCAGCCGGGCGGGTAATGGCAAGCGACTCATTAACTGGCCTGCCAGATACAAACCGCCACGCATCACACACAGCAAGATCACCGGCTGGCCAGATAATTGATCACACAACTGCTCAGCCATGCGATCAATGGCAAGGCTGACCTCAGCCGCCGTAAACACGACGTCGGAATGGGCGATCCAGAACTCTGGCGGCTGCGCCTGTGCTTCAAGCATATGGCTTAGATTGCCAGTGATTTCAAATAGCTTTTAAAGCTATCAGCAATTTCAGGATGCTTTAAGCCCAACTCAACGTTGGCCTGCATAAAGCCCAGTTTGCTACCGCAGTCATAACGCTTGCCTTTGTAGCGATAAGCCATGACTTTTTCGAACTCCATCAAGGCAGAAATACCATCGGTCAGCTGAATTTCGCCGCCTTTGCCTGGCTTCACATGCTCCAGGCAATCAAAAATACGTGGGCTCAACACATAACGGCCAACTACTGCCAGGTTAGAAGGCGCTTCTTCTGGCTTTGGTTTTTCTACCATGCCTTTCACTTCAAGCAAGTCGTCAGTTTTAGCCACAGCATCCACCACGCCATAGCTGCTGGTTTCTTCCGGCGCCACGGTTTCAATACCCAATACCGAGCACTGCTGCTCGTTATACACATCCACCATTTGCTTGGTGATAGACACATCGCCGACCAGTAAGTCATCGGCCAGCAATACGGCAAATGGCTCATTACCCACCACCGGCTTGGCACACAACACCGCATGGCCCAGGCCCAACGCTTGTGATTGACGGATAAATACGCAGCTCACGCCTTTTGGCAGGATGCTGTGCACGATATCCAGCAGTTTTTGCTTGCCTGCAGCTTCGAGCTCAGCTTCCAGTTCGTAGGCTTTGTCAAAATGGTCGGCAATCGAACGCTTGTTGCGGCCAGTGATAAAAATCAGTTCCGTTGCACCCGCGGCAATCGCCTCTTCAGCCGCATACTGAATCAGTGGTTTATCCACCACCGGCAGCATCTCTTTCGGGCTGGCTTTGGTCGCCGGCAAGAAACGGGTGCCTAGCCCCGCTACCGGGAACACTGCTTTTGTAATTTTTTTCATGGTCGTATCCTAAAATAAAATAGTTATAAACATCATTAATAAAAAATCTGATTCAGCGCGCCAAGCATGATTTCAATTTTAACAACAGAACCACACTGGCCAACATCGCCGTGATCGCATTAGCAATAATGACCGGCCAATCCTGGATGAGGATGCCGTAAATCAGCCAAAGCAACACGCCGACGGTAAAAATCGTATACATAGGCAGTGAAATACCACTTAAGTCTCTGGTACGCCAGGATTGCACGACCTGTGGCACAAATGCTAGCGTAGTGCACACGGCAGCAATCGAGCCAATACAGAGATGGAAGGTGGTCATTTCAAATCTTCTACTTCGGCACCGAATGCCTGCAACTTGAGTTTTTTCAGCTGGTCACGGTATTGCGCCGCCTTTTCAAACTCCAGGTTCTTGGCTGCATCATGCATGGCTTTTTCAATCCGCTTGAGCTCTTTGGTCAAGGCTTTTTCGCTCATGTTTTCGTAGCTGGCCTGCTCCTGCGCGGCTTTGCGCTCACGCTGGGCTTCGTCTTTATCATAAACGCCATCAATAATATCCTTGATGCGTTTGGTCACGCCTTTAGGCGTGATTCCGTGTTCGGCATTAAATGCCAGTTGGATCTTGCGTCTGCGATCGGCTTCATCCATCGCCAGTTTCATGCTGCGGGTAATTTTGTTACCGTAAAAAATCACTTTGCCGTTGAGGTTGCGCGCTGCGCGGCCTGCGGTTTGGATCAATGACCGTTCAGAACGCAAGAAGCCTTCTTTGTCTGCATCCAGCACAGCCACCAGCGACACTTCTGGAATATCCAGGCCCTCGCGCAACAGGTTAATGCCCACCAGCACATCAAACTCGCCCAAACGCAAATCGCGGATAATTTCCACACGCTCTACGGTATCAATATCACTATGCAGATAGCGCACTTTGACGCCATGCTCGCTTAAGTAATCGGTCAAATCTTCGGCCATGCGCTTGGTGAGTGTGGTCGCCAGCACGCGTTCGCCCACCTCTACACGCAATTTAATTTCGCCCAGCAAATCATCCACTTGCGTATCAGCTGGTTTCACCGTGATCTCAGGGTCAACCAGGCCAGTCGGACGCGCGATCATCTCTACCACTTGCTGCTGGTGATTTTTTTCATAATCTGCAGGCGTTGCTGACACAAACACGCACTGGCGCATAATATGCTCAAACTCTTC
The DNA here is from genome assembly GCF_015354445.1 of Methylophilus sp. QUAN. Taxonomy (GTDB): domain Bacteria; phylum Pseudomonadota; class Gammaproteobacteria; order Burkholderiales; family Methylophilaceae; genus Methylophilus. The sequence continues at coordinate 1,268,284 of NZ_JADKYT010000001.1, read as the reverse complement.
AAACTTGAGCGGACGGTTATCCATGGCCGAAGGCAGCCGCCAACCATAATCGACCAGGTTGGATTTACGCGAGCGGTCGCCTAAATACATGCCACCCACTTGCGGCACGGTGACGTGGCTTTCATCAATAATCATCAACGCATCTGCAGGCAGATAATCAATTAATGTGGGCGGTGGATTGCCTGGAGGACGGCCCGTTAAATGACGGCTGTAGTTCTCAATGCCTTTACAGAAGCCGATTTCATTGAGCATTTCCAGGTCAAAGCGTGTGCGCTGTTCAATACGCTGCGCTTCTACCAGTTTATTTTCGCTTAAGAAAAAGCTCACGCGCTGGCGCAGCTCTTCTTTAATCGTATCCATCGCCCGCACCGTGGCTTCACGCGCCGTCACATAATGGCTGGAAGGGAAAATACGGAAGTTATGGATTTTGTTAAACACCTGGCCGGTGAGCGGGTCAAACAACTGGATGCTTTCAATTTCATCATCAAACAGGCTGATGCGCACCGCTGTTTCACTGTTTTCTGACGGGAACACATCAATAATATCGCCACGCACCCTGAAACAACCACGACTAAAGTCGAAATCGTTGCGGTCATACTGCATGTTAATCAGCTGCGTCACGATGTCTTTTTGCGCGACCTTTTTACCCTGGTGGATATGCAGCACCATGCCATGATACTCACCCGGGTCACCAATACCGTAAATCGCCGACACTGTCGCCACGATCACCGTATCTTCACGCTCCAGGATGGCTTTGGTCGCAGACAAGCGCATCTGCTCGATGTGGTCATTAATGCTGGAGTCTTTTTCAATAAACAGGTCGCGCGAAGGCACATAGGCTTCGGGCTGGTAGTAATCGTAATAACTGACGAAATACTCCACCGCATTATTGGGGAAAAACTCCCTGAATTCACTATAGAGCTGTGCCGCCAGTGTCTTGTTGGGGGCCATGACAATCGCCGGTTTACCCGTGCGTGCAATCACGTTAGCCATGGTGTAGGTTTTGCCTGACCCCGTCACGCCGAGCAAAGTTTGAAATTGCAGCCCCTCTTCAATGCCTTGCGTGAGCTTTTCAATCGCCTGTGGCTGATCGCCAGCAGGGGGAAACGGCTGGTGCAATTCGTATTTACTGCCAGGAAAAGTGACGATCACAAGAACAATCTGGAGACAAGAATGGTATAAATCATATTTTAACTGTTTTTGTGGTCACAGGCGCAGGATTTACAATTTTCGGAGATGCTTGCGGCCCGAACTTTTATCGCAAGAATCAGTCATTTTAAAAACATCAAAACGGGCACCTGGGGGATCACGTGAAACACTTGTTTTTAGCATGCATATTACTCGGCACATCCGTTGCCAACGCCTATAACCAACAGGCCCTGATGGAAGCCTATTTTGGTGTCGTCATGATCCGTGGCTACAATCTGGATGGCGGCATGGCTTATGGTTCCGGGGTGGTGGTGGCAGACAATCAAGTGGTGACCAACTGCCATGTATTGCGTGCCACCAAACAGCCGTGGATTTCGCGCGGCGAAGACAGTTACCCGATTACCGACGTGCGCGCCGACGCCTGGCACGACCTCTGCCTGGTCACCACCCACAACATGCCCTTTAAACCCGTGCAGCGCGGCAACAGCCTAACCCTCACGCGCGGACAGGAAATCACCGCCATCGGCCATTCCAATGGCGTCCCGGCACCCATCACCTCCGTCGGTGAAATTCAGGGCCTATACCCCACACAACCGGGCAATATGATACGCAGCAGCGCCAAATTCCTCATGGGCGCCAGCGGCAGCGGCCTGTTTGACATGGAAGGCAGGCTGGTCGGCATCAACACCTTCAAAACTGCGGGCAATGGCGGCAGCATCCACTTTGCACTGCCGGTTGAGTGGCTGGAAACGCTGGAAAAAATGCCCGCTAGCACCGAGTTCCCTGTGCATGGCAAAGCCCTGTGGGAAGAAGATGAAGACAAACAACCTTTTTATATGCGTGCCGCAGTGCCTGAGTCGCGGCAAGACTGGGCGTCCTTGCAAAAAGTGAGCACCTTATGGACGCAGCAAGAACCCACCAGCGCAGATGCCTGGTTTAGCCTGGGTCTGGCACAATTATCCTTAAAACAACTCACCTCGGCGGCCAGCGCCTTTGACCAGGCAGTCAGCCTGGACAAACAATTTGTCGAAGCCTGGTTCAAACGTGGTGAGGTCGCCCAGCAACTCGGTGACCAGCAAACCGTGCATCAGATCGAGGCACAACTGCAGCAAATCGACCCCTTGTTGGTTTCCGTCTACCAGGCCTATCTCAGCTGCGAACAACATTGCCAGAAATAACGGCTTGATTATTTTGACAAAACAGCGTGCGCCAGCTTCCACAGCGGTGTTTTTTTGCGTAAAATATTGCGTTTTTCAATTTTTTGCAGGTCGCACTTAGCGGCCTGTTTGAGCATAGTCGACCAACAAGGAAGCAATCTTGAGCCAAGCTGCCGCCAACGTGCTGTCTGCACGCGTGTTATCCATTAAAGAATCCCCAACTTTGGCCATTACCGCCAAAGCTGCGAAATACAAATCCGAAGGTCGCCCGATTATTGCCCTGGCTGCTGGTGAGCCAGACTTTGATACGCCACAACATATTAAAGATGCAGCCAAGGCAGCGATTGATGCCGGTTACACCAAATACACGCCTGTCAGCGGCATTCCTGCGCTGAAAAAAGCCATTGTTAACAAGTTCAAAAATGAAAACGGTTTTGACTATGCCTTGAACGAAGTGATCGTCGGCGTGGGCGGTAAGCAAACTATTTTCAACCTGTGCCTGGCGGTATTGAATGCTGGCGATGAAGTGATTGTGCCAGCGCCTTACTGGGTGAGCTATGCCGATATCGCCATGGTCGCCGAAGCCAAACCGGTGATTCTCGAATGTGGCATTGAGCAAGGTTTTAAACTGCTGCCAGCACAACTCGAAGCAGCCATTAACGCTAAAACCAAGTTGGTGATGTTCAACTCCCCTTCCAACCCAACCGGTGCTGTTTATACATTGGACGAGTTAAAAGCGCTGGGCGAAGTATTATTGAAACACCCGCATGTGCTGGTTGCCACCGATGATATGTATGAGCACGTCAACCTGACGGGCGACAAATTCCATAACATCCTCAACGCAGCGCCAGGTCTCAAAGACCGTTGCATCGTGTTGAACGGCGTTTCAAAAGCCTACTCCATGACCGGCTGGCGTATTGGTTATGCTGCAGGCCCGGCTTACATTATTAAAGCCATGGAAATCCTGCAAAGCCAGTCCACCAGCAACCCGGCTTCAATTTCACAATATGCTGCCGAAGCAGCACTGAGTGGCTCACAAGACTGTATCAAGCCAATGGTGGCTGCCTTCCGTGAGCGCCATAAATATGTGGTAGACCGCTTTAACGCCATGCCAGGCCTGAGCTGTTTAATGGCCGGCGGTGCGTTCTATGCCTTCCCGGATGCACGCCAGGCCATCGCCAGCCTGCACCAGGCCGGCAAAATCAACGCAGCCACAGACATGGCATTAGCGGAATACCTGCTGGAAGAACACAATGTGGCCGTCGTGCCAGGTTCCGCTTTCGGCGCTGAAGGCTATTTCCGCATCTCATTTGCCACCAGCATGGAAAACCTGCGTGAAGCATTGGATCGTATTGAAAAAGCATTAAAGTAAGTAACAAGCCAATGACTTACAATAAAAAAAGCGCCCTGGGGCGCTTTTTTTATTGGTGCGACAGATCAATCCTTAATAAAGTCTTTTAGCAAGCTTTGCTGCAATGCCACTTCACTCGGCAACCCGGTGTTCGCCATCAAACCAGCCACATCACTTGCCACCAATCCTGCATGCCCACCAGCGGACGCAGAATGGTCCTGAATCAAATCCTCAATATGCAAAGCAACCGGCACCTCAGCCGCAAATGCGCTAAAACCATCGCCCGCTGGCATCGCCCCCAGCAAAGCAGACAAATCCAGCACATCGTCTTTAGACTGAATCGCAGACAGCACCTGCTGCAATAACCACGGGTTCACCGCATCGTCACTGCTATCGGCCATAAAGTCAGCACTCAACTGCGTGTTCAAGGTGATGGTCTGCGACTCACTTACCTGCACTAGGCCACCCACAGTCGTTTCAACCGTCACAGCAGCACCGTGGCTGGTGACCAAACGATCGCCCTCACGCAACCAGTCGCCTGCTGCCAGACGATGATGCTGACCGCGGGCATCAATCACTTCTGCCACGCCATCCACACTCGCAATTTTTCCAACCATGGTTCGCATAGTATTCTCCTGACGCACATTATAAGTCAGCACCCTGACAAACCCGCCGATGTCAAGGTTAGAGGCTGGGAATATTACAAAAATTTGCTTAAAACAGTGCGCGTGCAAGCCATTTCTAGCTGTCGATTTGTCAACTACAAAAAATATAAAATATTTCGCAAAAAGTGGTTGACCAAGGGGCGTGGTCTCAGTAATATAGCGCCTTCAAACGACGTACCGATTCCTCAATAGCTCAGTCGGTAGAGCGCCGGACTGTTAATCCGTAGGTCCCTGGTTCGAGCCCAGGTTGAGGAGCCAAATAGAATAAGGCCTTGCAGCGATGCAAGGCCTTTTTGCTTTTATGCAGAATTGCGAAGCGCTTCGCAATTATTGTTAAATCAACAAAATTCGATCAAGAAAAAGGCCATCCGAAGATGGCCTTTTTTACAGGGATGTACGACCTGTGCATTCAGGTGAATGCGTCATCGATTATATAGCAGATACCGCTGCAAGATCATCATTCAAAAACTCTGGCCAACAACACTAACAAAGTGCCAACTAAAAAAACAAACCTTTAAAAAATCAGGCCATCGGAAAAAGGTAATATTGGTAATGTGTGTTTTTAAAAGTACAAATAATCAATATATATCAATATGTTATATACAAAATATTAAAGGTAATTAAATGGTAATTTTTAGGTAACTAGATTACCTTTTAAAAGTGTAATTTAATCAAAAATAAAAGCTAATAGAATCATATAGTTATAAAAGATTACCTTTTTTATTACTAAAAATTACCTTTAAAAGGTAATTAAAGAATCTATATTCCAGGCGGGTTACAAGGCCGTTTAATAGTTTCATTACTAAAGTTACCTCTTTCCGATGAGCAAATCTGATTGCGGACACATTTCAGGCCATCTAGGAATAAAAACGGCACTGCATGACATATGTGCATGATTTTGAATTGGCAACGACATAAACAAACATCAATGCAAACACACAGCAGGCCTCACTCCGACCAGACCATGCATATGCATGGTTCTAGGCACATAAAGCCCTTGGGCGTGGCGGGGTCACGAGCGCGCGCGCCGGGGGCTAGTTGCCTATTTTTTAAGCAGCCATGGCTTTGCATGGTCGATGGGCGAAAAAAAACCGCCCGAGGGCGGTGTGTTGAGCGTTGTGGAAACTTTAGCGAGATGATCAGGCTGGCGTTGTCACGGCCAGTTCATACTCCCTGAATTTGATCACCTCATCGCCCATCCAATCATTGATGGATAGCATTGCCGTTTGAATAGGCTTGAGTTCATTGATATAGCAAACCTTTGCAGCTTTCTCAGCGTCACCAAAGCCGCCTGTATTGTTTGGAATAATCCCCATCAACTGAGGCGGTACCCGGTGAATGGCCAGCATGTCATCACGGCTGATATTTTTTATGCCAGTGAACTCATCCTTAGCCGCAGCCTCAGCCACTGGGATGATTTGAATGCCCTTCTCTTCCCCCCCGGGTGCATACACAAACAGGTTGCGGAAATTACCTGGTCCCTTGGCGTCTTTGAGTGCCTTACGAATAGCATCGATGTCACCCTTTTCCTGAGCAGCGTCAGTCATGTACAGGATATATCCAGCGTGGCTACCGTTCTTATAATAGCGGCGGCGAAACAGCGTGGCGCTTTCATTGAGCATGATCGAATTAATCGCTGACAGATATTGCGGCAAGCCGTAAATCTCCTGGTTGATATCAGGTGCCATCAGGTGAAACACGTTGCCCTTATACTCCGTGTATTCGTTGTACATAGGCACGTAGAAAAACTGCTCAGGCTCCAGCCCTACCCGAGTGTATTTTGCAGGCAGGATATCGCCTTTAATTTTGTTGCCAAGGACTGACTTTTGACTTGCATAGTAGGTATTACCAAAGACTAAAAAATTCAATGCTAGCTTTTGAAACATCATTGAATCCATATACTTTGTCGGCACAAAGGTCCCGCTGAGAATGTTGCACTTAACCGTTAGCGCACTGTCGTGATGCACGGCAGATAATCTCATGTTTGCCACGCCATTAAAGTCCACCGGTGGCTCATACCATTTATCGTTTTTATTGCACTGGATATAGTCAAAAATGTCGCGCTTGCTGATCGCCTCAATATCATCGCCAAAGGTAAACGCCAAGACTTCATCGTTTGCTTGAATTTTCTTACTCATGAATAAATCTCCACAATGGATTGTTTGTCCGCATTAGCTGTCAGCGGCTCGTTATAAATGGCATTGATAATTGCCCAGGCGATATCCGCATGGCTTGTTTTCTTGCTGCGATCAGACTTGTAAGTCATTGAACGGCCGCTCTCGGTGAGCGTCTTTTTAATCGAGATAAAAGCGCTGACGATATCTTTGTCGCCTGCATCAAACTCCAGGCGGCGCTTGCTGACAACCTGTTTTGCTTTCAGCACCATCAGCGCCTTAAGCTCCTGGTTATAGTTAAGACCCTGCGCAGCTGGGAAAAACTTAACTACCAACTGGTGCACTGCGGATCCAATCCCGGTGGCATCAATGGTGATTTTTTCCACGTTATAGCGCTGCGTGATTTGCTTAATAAATTCGGCCTGTTTCTCATAGTCATCAGACACGTTGAATTTATGTTTTTCAATGACTCGGAACTTACCACCAGGCACCAAAGGTGGCGCGATGACGGCCAGCGCCTGACTATCTCCCCCGTTACTTGGGTCGTAGCCAATCCACACAGGGCGGTTACCCAATGGGCGCGACGCAAATGGCTTGTAGTCTTCCCAAACCTCCCAACTATCCACCATGCACAACTGCATTTCAGACATAGGGAACACGCTCAGCAAGTCATCAATAAACATGCACATGAGCAAGTTGTTAAACTCATCAGCGCTGTATTCGCGGCGCAGCTGCTCAATGTCAAATAAATCACACCCACTGCGCACGGCATCCATCACGGTAACGATCTGGCGCCACTGACCATCCGGGCAAAGCATGCCACCATTCAGGCGTGGGTCATTTGCGTCAAGAATCAGATCCTCATTCTTGCCTGCAGACAGTTCACCCGTCCAGAATGGGTACGCCTCATGCTGAATACTAGAAGGGGTTGAGAAATAAGTCTGGCGCCAATGCTTATGCATCGCCATACCAGAGGCCACTTTTCTAAACTCGGCAAACTTACCGATCCAGAAAATCTCATCCATGTAGATATTGCCGTGATAGCTTTGCGCCGTCCGGACATTGGTGCCCAAAAAGTACAGCGTGGCACCATTCGGCAACACAATAGGGTCCCCGGTTAACTCAAGGTCAGCCGCTTCCAGTGCAAACGCCTTGATGTACTCCTTAAACACATGTGCCTGCGCCTTACTGGCCGATAGAAAAATCTGATTGCGGCCAGTTTGCAAGGCATCGTCGAGCGCCTCTCTGGCAAAGTACCACGTCGCACCAATCTGGCGGCTTTTGAGGATATCTCTGATGCGATGTTCAAGCCCTGCGTCATACCAAAGCTTTTGATACCCGAACAGGTTCTCCAGCAAAGCTCTATGTATTTTATCGGCCTGCTCTTCGGTGAACTCATTGCGAGGCGACTTTTTGCGATCGCCCTTATTTCTGTTTTTAACATTCGGGTTAAGGTCAGCTTCATTGCCGCCATCGCTATATTTTGTGATCCTTGCCTGGCGCTCCATTTGCCGACCTAGCAGGTCGATCTCTTTATAGTCAGAGCCGGTCTTTTCAGCCTTCATGATTAAGAGGTTATAGCGCGCCTCAGTCGTCAGAATAATCCGCTCATGCGGATCAGTATCGTCCCACTTATCTCGGCGTTTCCAGCTGTCAACGGTTGGCCTTGCAACATCGAGCTGCTCACTGATTTTGGCAATGCTATGGCCGCCCCAGTATAAAAACTTGGCGTGTCTGCGTGGGTCAAGTTCGGTGATTTGTGTCATGCAGGCAATGTACCCGCGCATAAAACCACTCTGCATTTACGCCAGTTGTATTCAATAACCGATACAACCGCACCAGATTGAACAATAAAAGCCAACTCTACAGACTAGCCGCAAGTAGATAAGCAACCCAATTAGCAAAGGGACAAATATGTCAAAAGTCAGCCAGTTCATTTCGATCATTACAGAGGGCGATACTACAGACGGGCGTGAAGTCACAGCCCAAATGATTGAAGAGGCAGCTGCCACTTACAATCCTGACACTTACACCGCGCGCATCAACTTAGAACACTTCCGTTCAACATATCCAGATTCAGCTTTCAAAATGTATGGGAGCGTAAAAGCCGTACGTGTTGGCGAAAAAGATGTCTTTGGGCAAAAGAAAAAAACGCTAGAGGCTCAGCTTCTGTGTGATGACACCATGATCGAGATGACACAAAAGCAAAATCAGAAGATTTTCTTTAGTGCCGAGATCTGGCCTAACTTTGCCAAAACAGGCAAGTTCTATTTATCTGGCCTTGCAATGACAGACAGCCCAGCATCTTTGGGCACTGAAGTTTTGAAATTCGCAAGCACTGCAAAAGAAAATCCTTTTGCTAATCGTAAAAACGATCCTGCAACCATGATTGTGGCAGCGGTTGAGTCTCAACCATTGCAATATAGCGATGCGCCAGCGCCATCCAATCCAGCACAAACACCAAACTTCGCACAAGAGCTGCTCACCGGGCTGGCTGCAATGTTCAAAAAAAATGAGCAAGCACCAGAGCCAAAACCAGAAACAAAGCCAGCTCATACAGAGCCCTTTGATCCTCAAAAATTCACTCAAGAGTTGACCACAGGGATGGCAAAGACTTTCGGTGACCTGATGAACAAACAAGCTGAAGCTGTTAACACCCTGCAAACCAGTGTCAACACGATCACCAAAGACTTCAACGACTTGAAGTCAAAACTGGAAAAACAGCCAGAAGGTGCCCAGCGCTCACAGGCCGCAGGCGGTGGCACAACTCACGAAAAAACAGACTGCTAGGTAACCATTAAACAAGAGACCGGTAACCACGTTAAGAGGATTAAAAATGCAAAACGAAACACGAAAATTATTCAACGCCTACCGTGATGAGGTTGCCAATCTCAATGGCGTCACAGATGTATCTGAGAAGTTCACGGCCACGCCATCCGTGCAGCAGCGTATGGAAAACCGCATGCAAGAGAGCGTCGAGTTCCTTGGCATGATCAATAACGTAGGTGTCGATGAACAACAGGGCGAAAAAATTGGCCTTGGTATCGGTGCACCCGTCTCAGGAACTACTAACACCGCCACAACAGACCGCGCTGTGACAGATCCAACTGCATTGGATGCTGAGGGTTATCTGTGCACGCAAACAAACTTTGATACATACCTCAGTTATTCAAAACTGGATATGTGGGCCAAGTTTGAAGACTTCCAAACTCGCATCCGCAATATGTTGCTTACCCGTGCTGCGCTTGATGCCATCATGATCGGCTTTAACGGTACCAGCCGTGCAGCCACCAGCAATAAAGGGGCAAACCCAATGTTGCAGGATGTGAATATTGGCTGGCTGGAAAAAATTCGCCAATTTGCACCTGAGCGTTACATGGAAGAGGTGGCAGCAGCATCAGGCACCATCGAAATTGGTTCAAGTGTTGCCGCTGCTAATGGTTACAAAAACATTGACGCCTTGGTACATGACATGGTGAACAACTTAATGGAACCCTGGTACCGCGAAGATACAGAGCTGGTATGTGTTGTTGGCCGCAAGCTGATCTCCGACAAAATGTTCGGCATCATCAACGTGTCTCAGGCGCCGACTGAGCAGCTGGCAACTAAAATCCTGACCAGCCAGGTCACCGTTGGCGCTTTACCTGCCGTCCGTGTGCCTTACTTCCCTGAAAACGGCATCCTGGTCACTCGTTTGGACAACCTGTCCCGCTACTACCAAAATGGTAAGCGCCGCCGGACGATTGTTGACAACGCCAAGCGTGACCGCGTCGAAAACTACGAGTCAAGCAATGACGCTTACGTGGTTGAAGACTACGGCCTGACAGCCTTCGCCGAGAATATCGAGCTGGTTGATTAATCAACCAATTGAATGGGCAGGGGTTCCCTGCCCTTTTTTAATTATTGGAGACCCCGCCATGTCAGAAGATAAAAAAACGCGCATGCTATCACCAGCTGCCCGCCACCGTGAGCGCGTGCTGGCAGAAAAAAATAGCCAGTCAGCCGGTGAAGATATCCAGGCTGCCAGCCAATATGAATTAAAGCTGCTAGAGCTCGCACAAGATCAGCGCGACCTCAAAAAAATCAAAGGCCTCGAACTCAAGGCCGACAAAAAACTTGAGCTGCTGCCCAAGTATCTGCCATGGGTAGAGGGCGTGATCACCAGCGATGCTGGCGCACAAGACGATGTCCTGGTCACCATGCTTGTCTGGGCAATTGATGTCAGTGACTTTGAGCTGGCCCTGCGCATTGCTGAGTATTGCATCAAGCATAAACTCGCCATGACAGATAACTACCAGCGTGACCTGGCCAACATCGTGGCAGAGGATATCGCCGAGGCACAAATCAAGCTATTTAACGCCGGGAATGAGATGTCGACAGAGATTCTCAAGCGCACGATTGAAATCACTAAAGATGCCGATCTATTCGACCCGGTTAGAGCCAAACTGCATAAAGCTTGGGGCTATGCTTTGCGTGTCAGTGAAGACATTGCCATTAAGAAGATGGCCCTGGATCAATTAAAACGAGCGTTTGAGTTGTTTGAAAAGTCCGGTGTTAAAAAAGACATCGAGAATCTTGAGCGTGAGATTAAGAATTCAAGCAGCGAATAGCTGCTATAACCGAGCGTACCCCGCACCAGAGGCGCGGGTGGAGTGCAGGAACGGTCTCCACAGCACAAAGCCCGCCCACCTCTGCTAAGGAATCAACACCATGATGGTCACCTCCCCCACCGTTGATACACCAGAAGAAACCATCGAAAACGATGGCTTTTTCCCCAACATTGAGCTGGCTCCGTTTCGCGAGGCAAACCGCATCGACGGCACCATCACCACGCTGCGCCTGCGTCATTGCATCGTTAATCAAGTGATTAATGTTAACCGTCAACTGGCTGTATTAAAGGCAGAACAGATTGTAGCGGGTGTAGAAAAGCTTGCCGATATTGATGCACCAAAAATTGATGGAAGCAACACCTACGTGCATCACTACCTGCGTGCCGTTGGTTGCCTGGTTAAAGCTGAGGTGATTGAAACATACAGGGACTTTGACACCACTACGGCCGGCCGTGAGACCGCCGACCAGTTAACCCCAAACATTGAAGATTTACGCCGCAATGCTTACTGGGCGATTTCAGATCTGTTGAATAGCCCGCACAGCAATGTGGAGTTGATTTGATGCAGGTCCGCTCACAACAAGGCGACAGCGTAGACCTGATTTGCTGGCGCCATTTAAAAACAACAGCCATCGTAGAACAGGTGCTGGTCAGCAATCCACACATTGCTTTTTTAGGCCCTGAGTTACCAATGGGAACCATCGTAGAACTGCCAGAGACAGTCGTGGAGACTCAAACCTCACTCACGCAACTTTGGGATTAAAAAGGGGAAAAAAATGACAGAGCCAACCACACTAACCACAGCCTCAGTGATCAGCATCGCAGCACTGTCTGTGTTCTTTCCGGGGATTAACGAGGCCATTCTATTAGGTGCGCTTTGTGGCTCTGTGGTTTTTGTCATGTCCAGCCAGGAAACCAAAATCTTATATAAACTGTTTTTGATGCTGGTGTCACTGTTTTGCGGGTTATGGGGCGCACATGGATTTTCTCAGCTGCTATCCAAAGCCCTTGATTTAATAAAACTCAATGAGGTAGTCATCAGCCCAGCCATAGGTGCTTTATTTTGTAGCGCCATCGTTGTACACGTGCTCTTGTACCTTGCACGCATCAACTGGGCAAAAGTACTGCCACTCATCAAAGGAGACGCCTGATGCTTAACTTTTTGCATATTGTTGTCAGCCTGGTCATATTGCTGCGCACAGTCTGTTATCAAAAGCCACCAGGCGCCAGTTATAAGCCGGTCATGTCAGCGCTGGCATATCTCCTCATTATTGCCGCTGGTTACGATATCGTCACCGTACTGTTTTCAGGGGGTGACTACCCAGTTAGCAGCCTGATTTTTAAAACGCTGCTGGCTGCTGCACTCATCAATAGCCGAGGCAATGTGGTAGACCTGTTTATTACTCGATACCAGGCTCTCAGGTTTGTGCATTGGTACCGCGAAAAATATGCGCGATTCACCAAGCCAGTTAAAAAAATCCCTGCCATGAATATTCCACAAAGACGCAAAACAGACGATGGGGGTAAACATGCTTAAAAACGGATCCATCGGCTACGAGGTCAGCGGCCTGCAAAAACTGCTAGGCGTGCCCATGACTGGCCATTTTGATGAAAAGACCTATCAGGCGGTTATCAAAGTACAAAAGCAGCACAACCTGATTGCAGATGGTATTGCTGGCCCCAAAACGATGATCGCTATCAAGGGAGACAAAAAAGAGATCATCAAGCTGCTCAACATGGACGACATCAACAATGCGGCCGCACAACTTAAAGTCGATGCCGCCAGCATCATTGCCGTGCATAAGGTTGAGAGCACCGGCACCGGCTTTTTAAAAGATGGACGCCCCAAGATTCTGTATGAGCGTCACATCATGTATAAGCAGCTTGACCGCATTGGCAAGGATGCTGTCTCCCTGATGAAAAGCTATCCAGCCATCATCAATAAAGCTAGGGGTGGTTATATTGGCGGCGCCAGTGAATACACGCGTTTAGGCTTAGCCAGCCAGATTGATGTTAGCTGCGCCATGGAGTCCTGTTCATGGGGCGCCTATCAGATCATGGGCTTTAACTGGGGACAGGCAGGGTTCGAGTCTGTTTTTGAGTTTGTAGAGTCCATGAAAGTGTGTGAAGGTAAGCAGCTAAATGCCTTTATCCGCTTTATAGAGGCTGACACCAAGCTACATGCTGCCCTTAAATCAAAAAAATGGGCAGAGTTCGCCAAAATCTACAACGGCCCCGCCTATAAAGAAAACTTCTATGATCAAAAGCTGGCCTATGAATATGCAAATGCTAAAGAGAATCTCGCTTGAGATCATTGTATTGCTGTGCATAGCGGCTGTGGTCTGGCTGGTTTTTGGCCGTCACCCTGTCCCGCAAAGTGAGGGCGAAACCGTTGAGGCCACCCCGGCACCGGTGCTGATCAATACGCCATTGATTGACCTGGCATTAACCAGCCCGGTCAAAGTGTATTCTGGCGGGGCTACCACCAAGCAACAGTTAAAACTGCCTGCCACGGTGGTCAAAGATGACAGTAAACAGGTCATAGCAGGCACCCGCATCGATTCAAAAGACGATCACCCCAAAACCGTCACCACGGTGATTGATGCCGATACGGGTGAAAGTACCACCTACGTCACCACTGAGCCACTTCCATGGATTGCCACGGATACACGCGGCGGCATAGGCCTGTATGCTGGGTTAAAAAATGGTCAGCAGGTCGCCCGGCTGCAGCTGCGGCAGGATATGCTGCAAATAAAAAATTTGCATGTCGGTGCCATCGCTTCTATTGATCAACCAATCACCGGCTCCGGCCAACAAGACTACTTTATCGGCGTGGGTGCCGAATACCGCTGGTAAAGGCCACTATGGATAAAGCTACCTCTCTACGCGAGCAACTGACAGAGAATGTTGCACAGTTTAAAAAACACCCAGACAAGCTCAAGGTGTTTATTGAAAATGGCAACATTGTTGCCCGGCTGAGCAGCCTGAGTTTTGAATACCGCTACGAGCTGAATATTCTGGTCATTGATTATGAGGGCCACCCGGACACGATTGTATTGCCGCTGTTGCGTTGGGTTGCCACCAACCAGCCGGACCTCATGCAGAACCCTGATAAATCAGAGAACCGCATTATTTTTGAGTGCGAGCCCATTAACAATAAAACCTATGACATCAGTATAAAAATGCCACTCTCAGAGGCCGTTAAAATAGTCAAAAACGGCGACAATTTCGATATGGAACACGTGCCAGAGCCTGAGTTGTCAGACCTCACAGGGCCAAGCCCATGGGAGCTGCGGGCAAATAATGAACTAGTCACCCCGTGAACGACTTCAGCAAATTAGAGGCACAATTCTCTGCCATCATTCAAAGCCTGGAATCATCACAGCGCCGTAAACTGGCGCGTGAAGTTGCCAAGCAGCTGCGCGCTGCCAACCAAAAGCAGATATCGGCACAGCTCAACCCGGATGGCACCCGTTTTGAGCCACGCAAACTACGCGCGAAACAGGGCCGTATCCGTCGCACCATGTTCAGCAAGGTGCGGCTGGCCAAGTGGTTAAAAACTGAGGCCACCCCCGATAAAGCGACCGTCGCCTTTAAAGACCAGGTGCAAAAAATCATGAAGGTTCACTATTACGGCCTGCGCGACAAAGTGTTTAGAGACCGCGACCTCACGGCAAAATATCCAGAACGTAAAACATTGGGCTTTAATGCCGACAACATAGAAATGATCCGCGATATTGTCATCAAGCATATCGCCGATAGTTGAAATACAACCAGCCAAAAACAAAGCTAAAAAGCTTTTGACTATACTCAGGCGCATGAATGTTGCCGAACTCTCCCGCATGGTAGAAAACCTGATCCGCTTCGGGTCGATTGAACAAATCGACTATGCGGCCAGGCGTGTGCGTGTCAAAACCGGCAACCTGCTCACAAATTGGTTACGCTGGCGTGCTGGGCGCGCTGGGACAACAAAAGAGTGGGATCCTCCAAGTGTTGGCGAGCAAGTCATGATCCTGTCACCCAGCGGCGTGATTGAAAACGGCATTGTCATGCCCAGCATGTACTGCGATGAGTTTGACGCACCAAGCGCAAACCCTAATGTGCATATGCGCCAATATCCTGATGGCGCAGCCATGATGTACAACCACGCCACAGGCGCCATGGTGATTAGCGGCATTAAAACCTTGCTAGTTCAGGCTAGCGAAAAAATCACCTTCGATACCCCTCTGGTGAAAAACACTGGTGCTGTTGAGGTTGAAGGCATGCTCACATATAAAAACGGCATGACCGGTTATGCAGGACTGTCTGACTACAGCATCACCATCACCGGCAACCTGATCCACGCAGGTGGCGTACTCTCCAGTAACGGCATTGTGCTACACACCCACGCGCACCCAGGCACCGGAGGTCCATTATGACCACCTACACCGGCATGAACCGCCTCACTGGTAAGCGCATCACTGATGCAGAGCATATCCATCAGTCCTGCGGCGATATCATTGGCACCCGCATTGGCACCCGCACCAAGCGCCGGAGTTATGGCTCAATCATCCCTGACCTGGTTGACCACCCAAACAATGAAGTCACCCGCCTGCGTATGATGGCTGGCGCTGTGCTGGCCCTTACACGATGGGAGCCACGTATCGTGATCACACAGGTCAATCACGCCTTTGATTTAAGCGGCGAGTCAATCATTGAAATTGACAGCATGCGTGTCGATCAATCTGGCAAGGTGCTCTATAACCTGCCGCTATCACTCAAGGTCTAACCTATGGCAAACGCTGTCGATTTTAATTTGTTGCCCACCCCCTCAATTATTGAGACGGTAGACTTTGAAGCCATCCTGGCTGAGAAAAAAGCGCGCTTCATTGCTGACTATCCAGAGCTTGCGGCCGTGATCGAGCTGGAGAGTGAGCCATCGGTAAAAATCCTGCAAGACGGCGCCTATCAGGAAATGCTACTGCGCAACCGCTACAACCAGGAGGTGCGCGAATTATTGCTGGCAACGGCTACAGGTAACAATCTGGACCATATCGGCATTACCTACTACAACGGTGAGCAGCGCCTACTGGTCACGGCTGGTGATCCTGACGCAATCCCGCCCACGGAGGATATTTATGAGACAAACGACGAATATCGTTACCGCCTGAGCCTGCAACCAGAGGGTTACAGCACTGCGGGTCCAGATGGCGCCTATATTTATCACGCACTCAGTGCCAGTGGTCAGGTGAAAGATGCCAAACCATCGAGCACCGTGGCAGCTGGCCAAGTAGATGTATACATCATTTCGCGCACCGGTGACGGGTCAGCAAGCGCAGAACTCATTGACACGGTTGCAGAAGCGCTCAATGACAAAATGATCCGGCCGCTTTGTGATGAGGTGAATGTCCACTCGGCCACCATTGTGCCTTACCAGCTGAACGTCGAGCTGGTGTTATATCCGGGTGCCGCAGCCGAGCTGGCGATCAACAATGCTGAAAGTAAGTTGGCCTTATTTGCTAACTCCATGCACCGCATTGGCGGCGATATCGATGAAAGCGCCATCAAGGGTGTGTCATACGCCAGCACCATTAAACGCATCAGCATCCTTGAGCCAGCGGCAAATATCTATTGCGATGACACGCAAGCCCCATTTTGCACAGGCATCACCGTGAGTGTTGCAGGGGTAGAGGCATGAGTAACCAGCTGCCAAACTCAAGCACACCGCTTGAAAAGGCGCTGGCTAATGTCGCTTACGACTTTAGCAACACCCCTACCCTGTTAAGTATCTGGAACGCGGATACATGCCCAGTAAACCTGTTGCCATACCTGGCTTGGGCATTGAGCGTAGACGAATGGGACAACACTTGGTCAGAAGGCCGCAAGCGCAGCGCCATTAAAGCTGCGCGTGAAATTCACCGCCACAAAGGCACCCCGGGAGGCGTACTGGCAGCACTGGCAGCGCTTGGGCAACCGGATGCTGAGATTATTGAACGCCTGCATGCCAACAGACACGATGGCAGTATCAAACGCAACGGCATGCATAAACGCATGGGGCTGGCTGGCTGGCCATATTTCAGGGTGACACTCAAGCGGCCGGTCACCATTGACCAGGCCTATTTGATGAAGCGCACTTTAGAGAGCGTAAAGCGCAAGGCTATCTGGTTAACCGCCATTGATTTTAGCCAGGCATCACTCCGACACAACGGAAAATTTAAACGCAACGGTACCTATACCCGGGGCGTAGTCAACACAACTATTAGCTAAGGAAAAACTATGGCTGGCGTGACAGAAAGTAATAACTGGTCTACAGAGGTTTACAGATTTGAAACTGATGATGTGGTCGAAGGCGGCGAAGACGGCCTGGATAATCTACCAGGCAAGCAACTGGCGGCGCGTACAAACTGGTTACGGTTAATGCTGTCAGAGGTGTGCACTGCAGAAAGTGTAACCGTTGTAGACAACGAGACCACGCAACTATTAACTGCGATTGATTCACGCATTGGCAATGCAATTTCTGAGCTGGTTGACTCCTCTCCGGCTGCACTCGACACACTGAACGAACTTGCTGCAGCTTTGGGCGATGATCCCAATTTTTCTGCAACAATTCTGTCTTTATTAGATGCTAAGGCTCCGAAGAATTCACCAATATTTACGGGAACACCCAAAGCCCCAACACCACCTCAGTTCGCATCCGATACTGAAATAGCAACAACTGAATTTGTTCAAAGAGCGCTTGGAAACCTAAGAGGTCAAGTAATTGCATCAGGAAACTTATCATTAACAGCGGATGCCGTTGGCTATATATTTACAACAACAGCAGCAGGTATCACCTTAACTCTACCGCCAGCTTCAGGCATTCCTAACGGCGCTCTTTGTTACTTTAATCCAAATGGATTTGGGGTAACAATTTCTGCAGCAGGTTCCGATGTAATTATTCGCCCTGATAATAGTAATGGCTCTGTTGTAAGCGCAAACATTGACTTCCTAACATTTAGAAGAATTTCAATAGGTTGGACACTTGAGAACTGCCCCGGTGCGTTGAAATATATGCCGCAATTATTTGGCGCTCAGCTTGCAAATAATGGTTGGCAAAGATTACCAAGTGGTCGGATTGAGGTTAATGGAACATTTGTTTCCTCTGCTACACCTGGTGCACCAAGTATCGTGACCTTCCCACTTGGTGCTAGTAACTTACGAAATCTGCAGTTAACCCCTCTATCAACCGGAACAACTTCAATTTCTGCATGGTTTGATACTCCCAGTGGATCTGGATTCAATGGCCACTGCTCAGTTGCAAGTGCAGTAGTTCACTATCGAGCAATATTAGATTAAGGGAATATTTATGTTTGCACTTTTTCAACAAGAATTTGGTCGTTATCTCTTTCAACATGATGATAATGGTGGAGTTGAGATATCAGATGACTATCACAATGAATTAATCAACCTTCAAGCATCAGGAAGTGTTATTGAACCTGATGAGAATAATCATCCAGTTGCTGTGCCACAGAGTCCAACCAATGGTTTAGGAGTTTATACCCCGCTAGAATTTCTTGAGAAATTTACACAAGTTGAACAATTAAATGTTGTCTCAGCGACCATGAGTAACTCAGAGGTTAAACTTTGGTACGACAAAATGCTCGCAGCTAGTTTTGTAGACCTTACAGATCAAAGAACAATAGAAGGTTTGAACTCTCTGGTTACAGCAGGACTACTATCTGCAGAAAGGCCTCACGAAATTTTAGGAGGTTTTAACCCTTAAAAACAGGGCGAGTGACCTGACGGCGGCAACCGCCAGATCACCCGTCTCACCGTAACAGTACTACGGATCAACCGAAGACCCTGCGCCACTAGCGGCAGGGCCGATTATAGGATGGCCGTATGACCAACACAAAGGAAAAAAAACACGATATTCGCTGTACTCATTGCAACAAGAAATTAGCTGAAGGTGTGGCAATAAGCCTGAGTATCAAGTGTCCCCGCTGCGGGGAAATCAACCAGGTCGAAAATGCACCGCAAAAATAATTAATCACCCACGAGCGTCATGAGCGCCTTTAATAAGGCACTCAATATGTTCAGTAAACACACTAGAAAATCTCCTCTCGGCTGGGTGGGCGGCAAGTCAAAGCTCACCAGCACCATTATCCCGCTGATTCCACCACACAAATGTTATGCCGAAGTATTTGCCGGGGCTGCCTGGGTATTGTTTAGAAAAGAGCCAAGCCACGTCGAGGTCATCAACGATATCAATGGTGACCTGGTCACGCTTTATCGCGTGATACAAAATCACCTGGAGGAATTTGTCCGCTATTTTAAATGGATGCTGATTGCCCGTGATGAATGGGACCGGCTGCAGCGAGTGGCTGATGACACTTTAACCGATATCCAGCGCGCTGCCCGCTTCTACTACCTGGTCCGCAATGCCTTTGGCGCAAAAGTTGTGGGGCAGAGCTTTGGCGTTTCAAACTCAACCAAACCCCGCTTAAATTTCACCAGGCTGGAAGAGGAACTCAGCGAGACACACTTACGGCTGGCACGTGTCACCATTGAAAACCTCAACTATGAGCAGTTGATTAAACGCTACGATGGCGATGAAGTGTTCTTTTATGTTGACCCGCCCTATTGGGATTGCGAAAACGACTACGGCAAGGGCATTTTTAGTAAAGATGACTTCATGAACCTGCGAGACACGCTGGCAACAACAAAAGCCAAATGGCTGGTAAGCATCAACAACGTGCCAGAGATAAGAGCATTATTTGCAGGCTATGAGATCCGGGAGGTCAAAACAAAATACAGCATCTCCAGCAAAGAAACAAAGGCAGTCACTGAGTTACTGGTATCAAACTATCCATTGACATCAATATTGAAATAGTTGTATTCATTATTAAATACAACGGCGTATAACAACGCCCCTATTGGACTGGTGCCACAATCCACTAAATCAAATAAGGAGCGTTGTTATGGCCGTCACAGAACTTGCATCAATTAATAATGCAGTCGCCGCCAGTGGTGAATTTACCCCCACAGATGACTTTTATGTCACCGTTGATCACGGGCAAATCGCCCTCGCTGCAAAGCTACCAGGAACGAGCAAATTTTACTTGTGTTCATCAGCTGGGATAGACAAAGTCAGTGCAGTGATTCATAACGCCAATACGCTTGTCAAAGTCACGCCATATATGCCTGGAACGGTATATAAAATCGTCCCTCAGTCCCGCCGCGCAACTGCAAAAGCGTACAAGGAGTAATCATGAGCATGTTTAATTCTCCTTTCAATCAGTTTAAAAATGTATCAACTGAAAGTGATGTGACAAAACCGTATTGGGGGCCATGCACAGCAACAAGCGCATTGCTCAAGTCAATGGGTGGGCGTCCCGTAGTCTTTGGCCAACACTCAGTTGTCTCCGAAACTGGTGGCAATAAATTCAGGGGCACCCTGGCGATGATTACTGGTGTCGGTGAGGTTGTGCAAGGCCTATCACAAGCTACGAATGGGTTTGCAGACTGGTATGTTACGCTGATTTACAAAGGCGTAGCATATCGCGGCTATCCTGTTGACACGCTTGATGTTGATGGTGAGGTCATTGCAACAGCCAATGCTTTATCAGCAAACTCTGCGCGCGCATACTTCGGCGACATTGGCACGATGGAGTTCGACTTAGGTAATGTTTATGCCCCTGACGAAACCGAGTTCATGTATAAGATTTGCGCTCGACAAACCAGCCACACTGACGGCAGCCTGGCTGGTCAGTTTATGATGGCTAGTGCTGGGAATCAGGGTAAGGATTTGATGCTTGCATCAGTGCCCATCACAGATGCGCAGTGGGTTACTTGGGTGGCCAATACCGCTAGTCCAATTCCGAATGTTGTTGCTGACTTCCCAACAACCAACGCCGCTCAAGATGTAGGAATTCGACTGCATAATCTTTATGCGGTAACAACTAAACGCACGGTCGCATCAATGGGTGATAGTAAACGCCAGGGCGGTCAAAATGAGTCTGGTCTATGGCTAGACCATACTGACAAGCCAATGTTTGGCGAAGGCTCAAATATGTACGGCCCTTACTATGTTGGCGTAAGTAATCTCGGTTATGCCGGTGAGGCAGTATCAAACTTTGGTGTAACTGCATTTGTAGGCCAGAAAGAGAAATGCTTTGCTGGTCGCGCTAAATTGGCAAGAATGTGTACCGATGTCGACTATGGTTATGGATACAACTCTTTAACTTTGTCTAGTAACTGGCAGGGTGAAACAACGTGTTTGGCTGAATACCAAGCTGAGTTCGATTGGATTAAGGCTCAGTGTCCAAAAATCAAGCGCTGGTTCCCAAGCACTATTACGCCGAGCTTTACGTCTACGGACTTCATGACGACGCTTGCGAACTCTCCTCCAAATCGAAACCCGAAAATCCTTGCTATCATTAATGGGGCGATTCGTAAGGGTTTGGTTAAAGGCATGAACGGGTTTTCTGACCCGGCAGCCGCAGTTTGCGCGCACCCGCAGACGCTTGCACCTAAGATTCCACCACGCGCACGCGTAATTAACACCGGCACAGCTACGATTACAGTTGCCGCCGCAACAGGTTCATTCCCGGCCATCACGACAATGGATGTATCCGGCGCAAACACCTTCACGTTTGAGGATGAAGGCGCATATTTTGTAATTCCAGGTATGGGTTTGAGCGCGGGTATCTTGCGCGGTCAATTCCAACATGTTGATGGCGATACTATGCGTTTGATTCAACGAAACTCTGAAGATGCCCCGACTGCTATTCGTGCAAACCAATTAAATGGCAGCGTTACAACTTTGAATATCAACTTTGTAACAAACCCCATGTACGTGTTTGCTGAGCATTACTTCTCTGATACCCCTGCTGCCGGTGGGCAGTACCTGCACTATGGTGATCGTGCGTATGATGAAATGCGAAAATACAATGCTTCAATGGGTTTGATTAATCACAGGTAAGCAAACCAATTTTTAGCCCGCTTCGGCGGGTTTTTCATTCACTCAAAAACTATTAGAATAGTTGTATCCAAACCCCAATACAACCGCCCCACACCGCCTCCTTTAGTGACTTGTGCCACCATCCTTTTCATCACTAAAGGAGATTCGGCATGGCCCAAGACTACCACCACGGTGTCCGCGTTGAAGAGATCAACGAAGGCACCCGCCCCATTCGCACCATTGCAACGGCCATTATCGGCCTGGCGTTCACGGCCAGCGATGCTGATGCAGCATATTTTCCACTCAACACCCCTAAACTGATCACCTCAGTACGTGAAGCGGCGGGCAAGGCGGGCGAGCTGGGCACCGGTGCACGTGTGTTTGATGCCATTGCCGACCAAACCAACCCGGTCATTGTCGCCACCCGCGTTGCCGAGGGTTCCACTGAGAACGAGACCACCGCCAATGTCATTGGCTCTTACACAAACGGCGCTTACACCGGGCTTAAATCATTACTGGCTGCTAAAACACAGTTAGGCGTTAAGCCACGCATTCTGGTGGCTCCTGGTCTGGATAGCCTGCCAGTGGCAAACGAGCTGATCACTATTGCGCAAGCCTTGCGCGGCTTTACTTACTTGTCAGCAGCTGGTGCGGATACCAAAGAAGAGGCCAATACTTACCGTGAGAACTTTGGCGCACGTGAGGCCATGGTCATGTGGCCAGACTTTAGAGGCTTTAACGCTGAAACTGCCTTGTATGAAACCTTATGGGCAACTGCACGTGCGGCCGGCCTGCGCGCCAAGCTCGATGAGGAAATTGGCTGGCATAAAACCTTATCAAATATCCCAGTCAACGGCGTTGAAGGCATTAGCCATGATGTCACTTGGGACCTGCAAAACCCTGCTACCGATGCTGGATACCTCAATGAGAATGACGTCACTACCCTCATTCGTGAGGATGGCTTCCGCTTTTGGGGATCCCGCACTTGCTCAGCTGATCCACTGTTTGCCTTTGAAAACTACACCCGCACTGCGCAAGTGCTGGCGGACACCATGGCTGAGGCGCATATGTGGGCGGTTGATTTGCCGCTTAACCCATCCCTGGCACGAGACATCATTGAAGGTCTTAATGCCAAGTTCCGTGAGCTGCGCTCCCTGGGCTACATCATTGATGGCTCTGCCTGGTACGACGATACCGTCAACAGTAAAGAGACGCTCAAGGCTGGCAAGTTGTATCTCGACTACGACTACACCCCTGTGCCACCGCTGGAAAACATGATGTTCCGCCAGCGCATTACCGACCGTTACCTGGCTGACTTTGCAGCCCGTATGAACGGTTAACCCGATATTAAGCATTCAGGAGAGCAAACATGCTGCCTTCAGTACTCAAAAACTTTAATGTCTTTGCAGACGGTGTGAGCTGGCAAGGTGAGGTCGATGAAATCGCCCTGCCAAAACTCACCCGCAAGCTCGAAGACTGGCGCGCAGGCGGTATGTCTGGCCCTATCCCTATTGATATGGGTAACGAAAAATTAGAGTCAGAAATCACCCTGGGCGGCTTTGTACTCGATTCCGTGAAAAAGTACGCCGCCACCAAGCATGATGCCGTCATGTTTCGCTTTGCTGGCGCCTACCAAAATGAGACCACTGGCGGCTATGACGCGGTTGAGGTTGTATATCGCGGCCGTTACTCAGAGATCGACTGGGGCACTGCCAAAGCCGGTGACAAGTCAACGACTAAAATCAAAATGACCTGCACCTATTACAAGCTGACGGTCAACAATAAAACGATCATCGAGCTCGACTTTGTGAACATGATCGAGATCGTCAACGGCGTTGACCTGTTGGCCGCTCAAAAAACAGCCATGGGCCTGTAATCGAGTTTTATCGACAAACCGGGCATCAACATGTCCGGTTTTTTTAACTTTAGGAGACCACTATGAATACCCAAGCCGTCACATTAGATGAACCGATCACTCGTGGTGATAGCAAGATTGCTTTCATTGAAATACGCAAGCCAAAGTCCGGCGCGCTGCGTGGCATTAACCTGGCTGACCTGCTGCAAATGAATACTGATGCCATTATGAAGGTCACCCCACGGGTCTCAGAGCCAATCATCACCATTCAGGAAGCCGAGGCGCTGGAACCTGCTGACCTGCTCAAGATTGGGGCGGCGATTGCAAGTTTTTTATTGCCGAAGGAAGTGCAAAACTCCCTGCAATAGTTGACGACGCCATGGCCGATATCGCCACGATTTTTCATTGGGGGCCAGAGATTATGGACGTGATGGAAATTGACGAATTAATGGCCTGGCGTGAACGGGCAAGGGTTAGGAGCCAGGTAGATGGATAAATTAAAACTTGAGGTTCTTTTTCAAGCCATTGAGCGGGTCACCGGCCCGCTTAAGTTCATGCGCACTGAGAGCAAAAACACCAGTGCCGAAATCAAGCAGCTACAAAACAACTTAAGAAACCTGGAGGCCACGCAAAAGAAAATTGCGGGATCCAGCGTCAACGGCAGCCAGGCCATGGCTAGCTATCAGCAACACCTGAATGAATCTGTTAACCAGACCAACCTCAGCCTGCACAAACAATACCAGGAGCTCACCCGTATTAATGAAAAAATGCGGCAACTGAATGCCGCACGCGCTGACTATGACAAAACCATGGCCATGCGAGACAAAGCACTCAATGCGGGGACCTCACTTACCGTCGCTGGCGGCGTGATGGGTGCGCCACTGATCGCCTCAATCAAGCAATACGCCAGCTTTGAAGACGCCATGTTAGGCGTTGCCAAGCAGGTAGACGGTGCCCGGGACAAAAACGGCAAGCTCACCAATGTTTATTATGAAATGGCCGACGCGATCAAGGCCATGAGTGAACGCCTACCCATGGCGGCTAACGATATCGCCGCGATTGTGGAGGCTGGTGCACGCATGGGCATTCAGGGTAAAGCTGACCTCCTCACTTATGCCGAAACCACTGCAAAAATGGCAGATGCTATGCAGATGAGTGTGGAAACGGCCGGTGACCAGATTGCCAAAACGGCACAGCTTTACAAAATCCCGATTCAGAGCATTAAAACGCTGGGCGATACCATCAACTACCTCGATGACAACGCATTATCCAAGGGGGATGATATTGTCGACGTGCTAAATCGTATTGCTGGTACTACTGCTACAGTCAGCATGAGCTACAAAGAAGCCGCTGCGCTTGGCAGTACTTTCCTCAGTAGTGGATCCACGCGAGAAATTGCGGCCACAGCGACTAACGCAGTGATCCGTGAACTGGGCATTGCCAATATGCAGACCAAGAAATTCAATGAAGGTCTAGCCATGATCAAGATGAATGGTGCAGAGATTCAAAAAAGCATGGCTGGAAATGCCACCGGCACTATCCTCAAGGTGCTGGATGCACTTAACAAACTGCCAAAAAACCAGCAATTGGAGGCAACCACACGCTTGTTTGGCAAAGAGTATGGGGACGATGTCGCCAAGCTGGCCAACAATATTCAGGAATACCGTCGCCAGCTGCAGCTGGTGCAAGATGTACAGGCCAAGGATTCCATGGAGCGTGAATCTTCAGCAAGGCTGCAAAACCTGACAGCGCAATACCAGCTGATGCAGAATGAATTACAGAACACATCTACTGACTTGGGCAGCATCTTTAAACCCGCCCTGGTCGATGTATTTGGCAGCATCCGAGATATTCTGGGCGCCGTGCGTGACTGGATGAAAGAGCATCCAAAGCTGACCGCGTTTATTGTGAAGTCTGCTGCCTGGATTGCTATCTTTACCACCGCCCTTGGTGGCTTATTCCTTGGCATTGCTGCCGTGTTAGGGCCGCTGGCCGTATTCAGGTATGGCATAGCCCTGCTTTCGATTCTATTCCCTGCCCTGCTGCCCAGCCTGGCAGCAGCCGCAGTGGCCTTTGGCCCCTTTGTGTTGGCTGGCATGGCAGCGGGTGCCGCCGCTGCCTATATTTACAATCACTGGGACAAGATCGTCAATTTCTTTAAAACCACCAATTGGTCCGGGCTGGGCATGGATATCCTGCACGGCATTGAAATCGGTCTGGATGCCGTCACGGGTGGCCTATATAGCAAGCTCAAGAAAATCGCAGAGGGCATATCAAGCACCGTGCGCAATGCGCTTGGCATTAAGTCACCAAGCCGCGTATTTGCCGAGATTGGTAAATTCACCCTCATGGGCATGGCTGGCGGGTTAGATACCAACCAGGGCACGATTTACAGCAAGGTCAGCCAGATCGCCAAGCGTGTCACGGCACTCGCTGGCGGCATGGCCGTTGCCATGCCAGCACTGGCTGGCAATGTGCAGTTTGATAGCCGTACACCTATTGCACGTGGTGCAGCCATGCCAGCGCAAAGCATTGGCGAGGTGCACATTCATATCCATCAGGCACCAGGTCAAAACCCGAAAGATGTTGCGGTAGAAGTAGAGCGTGTGATTGAGCGCATGCGCAGGAATGAGGCCGCCACCGCTCGCTCAAGTATGAGAGACAGGGAGTAAACATGACCTCAGCCATGGCCGTATTGGGTTTATTTGTGTTTGGCATACAAACACTGCCCTATCAAAGCCTTGATCGAACAACCAACTGGCGGTATCCAACCAATAGCCGCATCGGCCGTCGCCCATCGGTGCAGTTTTTAGGCGCCGGGGAGGATATATTGAATATTGCAGGATCCTTACGGCCCGAAATCACAGGCGGGCAACTCAGCCTTGCCATGATCCGCTATATGGCCGAAGGCGGCAAAGCCTGGCCGTTTATTCAAGGCAATGGTATCAGCCTCGGCATGTATGTCATTGAGGAGGTTACCGAGCGCGGCACTGAGTTTTATCCCAATGGCAAGCCCCGGGCAATTGACTTTAGCATCAAGCTCAAACGCGCTGATGATAGCCTGCCAGAAGTGCTGGGCGTGTACACCCCTGAATTACTGGCGATGCTCTGATGTTTAAGCCTGATTACCGACTGGTTGTAGATGGCATTGAGATCACCACCATGATCAAGGGCCTGCTTATGAATGGCACCCTCACTGAAAACCGTGGCATCTTTGCCGATAACCTGGTGATAGAGCTTGATGACAGCGCCGGTAAGCTCGATATCCCTGAGCGCGGTGTCATTGTTGAGCTTTGGTTAAAAGGTGCCGGGCAAATGGTTTACAAGGGCAAATACACGGTCGATGAATGTAGCCACCGTGGCGCGCCCGATGTGCTCACCATACGCGCAAACAGTGTAGACTTTACCACCGGCATGAAAACCAATATAGAGCGCTCCTGGCATAACACCACGGTGCACCATATTGTTTATACCATTGCCACCGAGTGCGACCTGGAGCCCAAGATATCAGACGTGCTCGCCAATGAGTCTATTGAACATATGGACCAGACCAACGAAAGCAACGCCAGCTTTTTAACCAGGCTGGCGGTAGAGTTTGATGCCATTGCTGCAGTTAAAGATAAGAAGTTGCTTTTTATTCCGCGCAGCGCGGCCACCACTGCCAGCGGCAAGCCATTCACAGGCAAAACACTCACCCGCAAAGATGGTGACTACCACACATTTAACATTGCAGATAGCAACACCTACACAGGCGTTAAAGCCATGTATCACGACCTGCATGGCAATAAAAAAGGCGAAGTACTGTGGAATGATGAAACAGAAAAGACGGCACAAAAAGTGCCCGCAATAAAGCCCTACGAGCCAGAAAAACCCCTCGGCCAATACAAAACCCTTGGCACCACTTATAAATCGCGTGGAAAGGCACAGCATGCAGCACGCAAGGAGTGGGCGCGCATATCAAAGATCGCCTCTCTCTCAGCTGGGCTAATCGGTGTGAAAGCCAATTATAAGGATCCGGTTCTCAAAGTGAGCGGCACGGTTGAGTATGGCAAGGCTGAGGTAGACAAGAAAATTAAAAGCGCACAGGCGCTGGCCATTCGTGACGATCAGCGCCAAAACTCAGTGGATACCATCACCGCCACCGGTGACAGCGTAAAAACACTGCGCCATGTATATGCTTCACAACAAAACGCAGCCAGGGCTGCACGTGCAGAATGGCGGCGTATCAAACGTGGCATGGCAGAGTTTAGCTTTACTATGGCTGAGGGTGACCCTGAGTTAATGCCAGAGTTGCCAATCACAGTCAGCGGCTTTAAGCCAAAAATTGATAATACGGGCTGGATCATCATCCGCGCCACGCATAACTTTAGCGATCAAGGGTTGGTCACAAAGTGTGATTATGAGATCAAGGCCACTGAAATCATCACACTTTAATGACAAAACCATAGTGATTTTATTAACCAAATAACGGCATAAATCCCAATTAACAATGGCACCAGGCAATCAATCAGAATCCATCTCAGGCTCTGACTATACAAAAAAAACTTGTACCAATTATCGAATCTCTCTAAAGATATCGGCACACGCGCCTTACGAACCACATCTGAGGTAGATTTTAGCTGAGCATTTAAGCTGTGAAGATTTGAAGCGATTGAAGATAGCTGGACTTGAACACTACCCAAGTAATTACTATCTGGTTTTGAATCGTGGATTTCAGTTTGAAGGCTTACAAATTTATTTGAGACATCCATGAGTCTCTCTTTAATGTCCCCCATCTGATTAACACTCGATAGCCACCAGTGATATAAAGTTGATTGTCTTGGGTCATCAGGGTAGTCACCATTCTCATCCGCTAAAATGGCTATGGTTTTATGTGCCACACGCGTGCCTGTCAATCTAAGCCGCCATTCAGAATAACCATCGACGACATACCAGACAAAATGAACCAAATGATACAAATTGGTTATCAGTAAAGCGATCATAACGTGCTCTTCTGTGAGCCCATTAAAATATAAACCGACTACTGAAGATGATGTGTTTACCGTGATTCCAGTGAAAGATATAAAGCCGGTAATACATCCGAATACAAGTAAATTTCGCCTGACTTTTAAAGCGTTATCAGAAAACCCAAGATCCACAGGTTTACCCAATACACTTTTTACCGCGTCGAGATTACTCTCAGCCATCATCTAGCTTTCATTTTAATAGCGCTTTAGCGCAGAATTTTTTATTAACATCGAGGTTACTTTTACAGTATTCCAATGCGTTCTCACGCCCAAACCGTTTAAATATGATCTCTTCCGGCAACTCTAAATAATCATATGTCACCATATTATTAAAGTTGGCCCCTTTGAATATTTCCATGTCATAAAATACCTTCATACCATTGACTGAGCCTTCATGGCCTAGATTATCGGTTGTTGGCACTTGGACCAAAAAAGCTAACTTTTTATATTTTTTTCCATTTGCCAACTCGGGAAAACGCTCAATAATTTTTTTTGCATCATCTGCAAACCCATATACCCAGTCTTTACCGTCATAAATAGACTTTCTGGAATATGTAATTTGAAGTGTCTCACCTAGATCCACAACAGACTCAACATCCCTCACAACGAACTGAATCCGATCCCCTACTGTTCCTGGAGGCAAAGTGGTCTCTTGATGAAATATTGCCATGGCAACAATGGCTAAAAAATAGAGTGACACAGCTCCTGCAATCCATGCCTTTTTAGTCATGACCCTCTGAGGGTTAGCAGTAAGAACATCTGGTTTAAAGAATGGGATTAAACAGATCACAACCGTGACCAAGAATAGAAATGCAGCCATGCACTACTCTCCGATTATTTTTTTGAGTTTTTTATTATCAGGTTGGCTAGCGTTGTTAATGCAGCCTTTTCTGTATCGTCAGCCAGTTCATAAGCTTGCATCAGATCAGTGATATTTGAATCGGCAATATATTGCTTATTCACCTGGTTTGCCTGGTTAAAAACAAACAATTGGGGCACATTGGCCCCGGCTTCCATGAATTTAAGCAACACCTCTCCAGTGGGGACGTGCTCGCCGCGCTCGTAATTACCCCACATTTTCAAACTTACCCCACATTTTTCAGCGGCGGCAGCCTGTGTTAACCCCAGCCGTTTACGCTCCGCGATAAAATGTGCAATAAATTGCTTAATTGATGTTGACATAAGGAAATATATTGCCTATTATTCGCTAAACCTGTAACACTTTATAACTTTATCACTCATGAATAATCGCCGCACAAAAATTGCAGATCGTGGTGTCTCCGAAAAGCCAATTGCTTTGCGTTTACCGCGTGATATACGCGAAAAAGCAGAGGAAATGGCTGCACGTGAAGGCGTGTCATTAAACAGGCATGCAACAGCTGCTTACCTGCGCGGTATTCGTGATACGACTGGAGAGCAGGCATGATTCCATTGTTCTCCATTAAAGCAACCTCTCAGAGCGTGTTAGCCATTGGCCGCTCTCCTCGCTGGTTCGGTTTCTCCTCCCGACCAAGCCAGCTTTTTTTATCCCCATTGGTTGCAATATATCTATGAGCAGCCAGAACATCATGCAGAACATGTCGCACAAAACCACTATCGCCATCGTGCGTGATGCAGTAGAGGCATGGCGCAAGGAAAATGGCTGGAGCCGTGAAACGGTTTGCCAGAACATTGTTGAGGCACATGAGGCCAATGACTTTGACCAGGTGACCGGTATTGTATTTGAGCCAAAAACAACAGACGCCTTTAAGCGCCAAAAGGTGAATGCAGACCGCATTTACCGCTGGCTTGATGATGTAGCTAAAGACAACAACCTGCTGCCGGTTAATTTTGCGGTCAGCATATTGTCAGCTATGCCAGTAGCCCTGCGAGTGAGTACGGCCAATGCCATGCTGCACAGCATTGGTGTTGTTTCACGAAGTGCTAATGGTCAACATCAAGCACATAGCACTCTTGAGTTATTGCACGACATTTTGAAAGAGACCGCCGAAGCAGCAAACAGTGTTGCCAAGCTGATTACCAGCGATACAAAA
The DNA here is from genome assembly GCF_015354445.1 of Methylophilus sp. QUAN. Taxonomy (GTDB): domain Bacteria; phylum Pseudomonadota; class Gammaproteobacteria; order Burkholderiales; family Methylophilaceae; genus Methylophilus. The sequence continues at coordinate 1,237,424 of NZ_JADKYT010000001.1, read as the reverse complement.
GAAGATTTGCAGCTGGCTCATAAAGAAGTGTCAGAAGCCATGGAAGCGCTCAAGCGTGCCCAGGCAGTGATCGAGTTTAAATTAAATACAGTTGAGGCAAAAAATGGGAATTAGAAAATCTAACCCTTGCCCCCATTGTGGCTCGCATTGCCGCATTCGGACATCCAAGGTCATCTCGCTTGAGACCCGCGAAAAATACTATCAATGCTCAAACATTGATTGCAGTTATGAATACAGGTCCGTAGAGACCATTATCTCGACGATTAGGGAGTCATTCACCCCTAACCCCGAGGTGAATATCCCGCCCTTTGAACGACAGAGGGTTCTTATGCCAACCGGCTAAAAAAATCACTTAACCACCCCCTTATAAAAAATGCTCGGTTTACCGCGCAAAGGACTTTTTTTGCCTGAAAAAAACACATGAACCCGCAATTACACAACAAAGTTACAAGCAGACTGACCAGCGACTACGGCTTTAAGCTCGATGGCAAGGCCAAGTTTTTGCGCCAGGGCCGCTGCCCAAGCTGCAACCACAAAGAGCTCTACACCAATGCTGAGCATCCATGGGTGTTGCGTTGCGGCAGGCTGAACAACTGCGGGGCTGAATACCACATTAAGGATATTTATTCTGACCTGTTTAACGACTGGTCAGAAAACTATAAAGCAACCCCTGAAAACCCAAATGCAGCCGCTGATGCATACATGCGTGACGGCCGTGGCTTTAAGCCTGAAATGGTCAAGGGTTGGTATAGACAAGAGTATTTCTGGGATCGTGACAGAGGCATAGGCTCTGCCACCGTTCGCTTTGATTTGGCTGACGGCATTTTTTGGGAACGCCTCATAGATCGCCCTGAACGTTTCGGTCGGCAAAAAGCAAACTTTAGGGGCCAATACGGCGGCATGTGGTGGGAGGCACCAGGTGCCAAGTTGGCACAAGCCAAAGAAATATGGATTGTTGAGGGAGTGTTTGACTGCATTGCCCTTATGCATCACAACATCACGGCCGTGAGTGCGCTCACAAGCCATAATTACCCTGCTCAGGCACTGGCCGCACTGGCTGACCATTGTAATCAACAAGGCATTGACCGCCCGGCACTGGTTTGGGCGCTAGATGGTGACCGCACTGGTCGCCGCTTTACTAAAAAGCATGTGGCGCAATCCATTGAAGATGGCTGGCAATCAACTGCAGCGCTAATTGACTTTGGCAACAACAGCAAGCTCGACTGGAACGACGCCCATCAACGCGACAGATTAAGCACCAAGGATTTCGAGCTGTACCGCTACAACGGTGATTTACTGCTGGCAAAAACAGCCTCAGAAAAGGCTTTGCTGATGTGGCGCAGGAAGCGTCACAAAAAATTCCACCTTCAGTTTAATAACAAGCTGCACTGGTTTGAGCTGGATATGGACAAGTACTCCAGGGCATTAGAAAAAATCCGCGATGAGGGCACTATCCATGAGGAGGAGGAGCAGATCGAGGCCGCGATGAAAGAGTCATCCATGGTGCTCACGCTGGCTGACTGCTACCCCACTGCCCTCTACTTTCAACAGAACATCCTCACCGATGAAAGCTGGTACTACTTCCGTATAGATTTTCCGCATGACGGCAGGTCTATTAAAAACACCTTCACCGGTGCGCAGGTAGCAGGCGCCAGCGAGTTTAAAAAGCGGTTGTTATCCATTGCCCCAGGCGCGGTATTTAGCGGCTCTACGCAACACCTGGACCACATCATGCAAGACATGCTCTACGGCATCAAAACGGTAGAGACTATTGACTTTGTGGGCTATGTGAAAGAACACGGCGCCTATATTTACACCGACATGGCCGTGAAAGATGGCCGCAGTTATGAGCTTAACGAGGAGGATTTCTTTGACCTTGGCAAGCTCTCTATTAAAACCCTGAGCCAATCGACACCGCTCACCATCAACACCAACGCTGAAGACTTTAAGCAAGACTGGGTGCAGCTGCTTTGGAAAAGCTACGGCGCCAAGGGCATTGTGGCGCTTGCATTCTGGATGGGCACCTTGTTTGCCGAACAGATTCGCTCCAAACACAAGTCGTTTCCGTTTTTAGAGATCATCGGCGACCCGGGCGCAGGTAAATCCACCCTGGTGGAGTTTTTGTGGAAGCTCATGGGGCGCGCAGACTATGAAGGCTTTGACCCTTCAAAGTCTACCCTGGCTGCACGTGCCCGTAACTTTAGCCAAACCAGCAACATGCCAGTGGTGCTCATTGAGTCTGAGCGCGGTGACGACAAGGCACACGCCAAGGGTTTTGACTGGGACGAACTAAAAACCGCCTACAACGGCCGCAGCGTGCGCAGCCGTGGTGTGAAAAACAGCGGCAACGATACCTATGAGCCACCCTTCCGTGGCGCTATTGTGATCAGCCAGAACGATGCCGTAAACGCCTCTGATGCCGTGCTGCAGCGGATTGTGCACATGCACTTTTATGTTGCCAGCCACACACAGCATACCAAGCAAGCCGCCGAGAAGCTGGAGCGCTTTGCCATGGATGAGTGCTCAGGATTTTTACCGCGTGCCACTCTCAAAGAAAAGGCCGTCATGGACCAATTCAATGATGGCCTGGAAGAAATCGAAAACATACTGGCTGCAATCCCTGATATTAAAAACCTGCGCATTATCAAAAACCATGCGCAGATCATTTCCCTGGTCCGCTGCCTGCCTTTAGTGCTGGACAAGATAGAACCTGAATACCTGGAAGCGGCAGAGAATGAAATTGTCGACATGGCAACAGATCGCCAGCGCGCCATCAATGCCGACCATGAAGTGGTTGAGAAATTCTGGGAAATCTATGACTACCTCAATGGCAGTGATTCCGAGCCACGCCTTAACCACAGCCGTGATGATGATCTAATCGCCATCAACCTAAACCACTTTATTCAAGTGGCCAGCGAGAAAAAGCAGCAAATCCCCATGCTTGAAGACCTCAAGCGCCACCTCAAAACCAGCCGCCGTCGCAAGTTCGTGATCATCAAGAACGTGAACAGCCTTATCCGTGATCGCCATAACAAGCAGCTTTCACCTGTTGAAGCCGTTTCTCAAAGCATGAGCGAAACCATCAAGTGCTGGGTGTTTAAAAAACCAAACAAAGGAGATCGTGATGAGTAAAACAGTAGGTGTTACGCAGTTCCTGACTACCCCTCCAAGCAAGCACATGCGGACGTCAAAGGAAAGTGAGATCGCCATTAAAACCCATGTTGATGAACAACTCCAACTGGTCGGCATGGTTTATGCCCCACGCGGCGCCGGTAAAGCCACCGCGCATGAAGTATGCGAGCTGGTTAACGCTGGCGAGCAACTGATCGAATGTATTGGCAACGGTGATTTCTTTGGCAACAAGGAAAGCAACATCGATGCAGCCGTACAAGCCACCGACAGACTTGATGCCGCGATTCAGACTTTGAAAGCCAAAGGCTTTTAACCCACCCCACAACGGAGAACGATCATGCCTAAGCCCATGCGTCACTATGTTGTTAACTACCAGGTCAACGGCCAGCCACGTGCGCTCGATGTCATTTCACGCCACGGGATATCTGCCGAGTTGATTGCCAGAGGCAATTGCGACTTGCCGCTGTTTTCATCCTTATCGGTTAAGCCAGCTTTGAAGGTGGTGAAACATGCATAACCAGACCCATGCAGTCGCCAAAAGCGTGCACGACCACCCGTTTATCCGTGATGAGTCATTTGATACCTGCTGGCAGGAAAAGTGGAACCAAGCTACCCCGGCACAGCGGAAACAATGGCTTAAAGATACGTTTCCAGACCGCTCTGCCACCGCCTACAAAAACCGCTCATGGGAATCACTGTACGTGGATATGCGCCGCGACCTGATCACCATCATGAAGCGTGGCCTGAGCCTCACCCCTACCCCATCGCAGAAACCAGCCACCAACTCTGCGGAGACACAAAAACCATTCTGGTGGCAAGAACAGGAGAAAGAGTGATGTGTGATGAAAACGGACTATTCGCCGAGGCAGAAGTCACTGACGGAATGCTGCTATCGAAACGTAGATTTAAACGCAACTTGATGCGGCCACTGTTGAGCCTTAAGGAACGCATAGAGGTCACGCTGGATGAAAACGATATCAGCCTTTTCACCGGGATTATGTATGTAGTGGCGGCGATTACGCTTTTAGGCTTGCTCATCAATGGCGTGGTGTCTCTCTACCACTTGCTTGAGGTGACACGGCCGCTGGTATTGCCACTAGGTGGGTGGAACGCACCATGAACCGCCTGATTAAAAAACTAAAACGGCCTTTTCGGTTTATCTGGCTGAAATTCACAACTAGTTATCACTGGCGCGTTGCCTGGCGACGTGCGGGGGAATGATTTTTTATTAACACATTTTTGGAGACCACCAAATGACTAACATTAATACTTATCGACTGACAGAGGGTTATATCGAGATCACCCTTGAGGAGCCACGCCATCTTACAAAATGGCGAACCTTTGACGGCATTGACCGCATTCTCACATCCATCGAAAACGGCGAGCTATTGGCAGTTGATGGGATCCCGGTATTTATGGGCGTGAATGGTGAGAGCTGCCAGGTCACGCCATCGCTTGAGGGCTGGATCATGATGTGGAAACACGCCGCGCTCAAGCTGAGCCTGCCTATTGATACGCATACACCGTTTGAACTCATCCGCCGCGCGCTCGATGCAAACCAGCTGATATCAAAAGACCTGGTCACCGTTGCACGTCATGCCTACAAGCTGCAACGCGACTACTACGATCAGCACCCATTTAAAGAGTGGGAAAAAATCGCCAGAGCGGTTCGCATCCAGATTTATATGCAACCAATGGCAGAACAGGCGGCGGCATGATGGCTACCCTAACCGAAAAGAAACAGACCCCGCTGCTCTTCAAGCCATACATGGTCAATGCCGTACTGGCAGAAATGAAGCTGCAAACACGTCGCCTGAATGGGTTGGAGTACTTCAACAAAAAACCTGATTATTGGGATTTTGACGGCCGCGTGTTTAGAAGCCGTGATGGCTCTATTCAAACCGGTTTTCCGCATTGCCCATACGGTAAACCCGGGGATTTACTCTGGGTGCGCGAAAACTTCCAGCACAGCAATTTTCCGTATGGCCCAATGACTGAAGACTGCCATTTTTTCTACATGGCTGATTTTCTCGACGACCCGCTTGGCGTAAACCTTGAGCACTCAGGCGATGGCATCCGTCGCACCTGGAAGCCCAACATACACCTGCCGAAATACGCCTGTCGCCTGTGGCTGGAGATCAGAAAAATCCGCATTGAGAGATTGCTGGATATCACTGACGGCGATGCAGTGCTGGAAGGGGTTTATTTAAAGATTTATCCCGGGGAGAAATTACTTTACCCAGCAACTTGCATCCGGGCAATTGATGGCTCTCAAGTGCATTCAAAACCAGGGGTTCCCCGCCAAGATTTTTTAAACCTGTTTGCCAGCATTAACGGGCAAGCCTTAGTCGACGAAAACCCATGGGTGTGGGTGATCAGCTTCGAAAAAATAGAAATTGGAGACCTCAAATGAAACTGTTTATTTCACTTGCAATACTGAATGGATCGTCTGCACAAGCAATTATTGATTTAGATGACGGTATATCTATTGATTTAGATAGATCAAAGTCCCCTAGAGAGGCATGCCAGAACGCTGCAAAAACTCTCAGAGAAGCGGCTCTTAGATTCGAATTATTAGCCAAGGAGAGCGAACCCTTCCAGGCAAGTACTCATGAACGAATCAATAATACAAAAGTTACAGTCAAGGAAGTTGGCAATCATGAATAACTCAAAAGTAATTAAAAAAACCATCCGTCACTTTCATATGTTTTGTGGCCTTGGTGCCGGGGCCAAGGGCTTTAACCAGGCCAGTGCCCGGGTGGGGAACCTAGTCGGCGAGTTTGAATGCCTGGGCGGGATTGATGTAGACCCGGCCGCGATTAAGGACTTTAAGCGCCTGACTGGTGTGGATGGCACTGTCATGGACCTGTTTGACCGTGACCAATATATTGCCTTTCACGGCCGTGAACCGGATAGCCATTGGCGCGAGGCCACAACTGCCGATATCAAGCGCGCAGCGGGTAACCAGCGGCCGCACATTATCTTTTTGAGTGCGCCTTGCAAGGGGTTCTCTGGCTTGCTGAATGAGACCAAATCTAAAAGCGACAAATACCAGGCGCTTAACCGCCTGACCCTGCGCGGGGTGTGGCTGATGCTTGAGGCTTGGGCTGATGACTTGCCTGAGCTGATTGTGTTTGAAAACGTGCCACGCATTGCCACCCGGGGGCGACACTTGCTGGACCAGATCACCAGCATGTTGCGCCAGTATGGCTATGCAGTGGCAGAAACTACACACGATTGTGGTGAGCTGGGCGGCCTGGCACAAAGCCGTAAGCGCTTTTTACTGGTTGCACGCCAAACAGAAAAGGTGCCTCCGTTTTTATACGAGCCACAAAAAAAGAGCCTGCAATCAGTGGGAACGATACTTGGCCGCATGCCTATTCCTGGCGATATAGCTGGCGGCCCAATGCACCGCATCCCTAACCTGCAATGGAAAACATGGGTGCGCCTAGCGTTTGTTGAGGCTGGCAGCGACTGGCGCAGCCTGAATAAGCTGGCGGTAGAGGATGGCGTGTTGCGCGATTACCTGATTGTGCCAGAGTTTCACCACGGCTATTTGGGCGTAAACAAGTGGGAAGACCACACCGGAACGGTGGCCGGGCGCAGCATGCCAAGCAATGGCGCATTTTCAATTGCAGACCCACGCTATCAAGGCCACGAATATAGCCAATACGGTGTTTTGCCCTTTGATAAACACATCGGTACAGTCAGCGCGCAATCGGCCCCGGGAGGTGGTACATATTCCGTCGCAGATCCTAGATCACATACAGGCTTTGGCGGCAAAGGTAAGTACATCATCACGTCGTTTGATAAAAACGCCAATACAGTGATTGCAGCCAGCACAACTGGTCGCGGTGCGTTTGCGGTGGCTGACCCACGTGGTGGAGAGGATCCTGCAAAGCTGCACGGAAAATACCACACAGCAGAATTTGAGCAGACTTCGCATGCCGTGATTGCAGGAAATGCTAATGGCGCCTATGCCGTGGCTGACCCACGGCCGACAAATCAACGCAGCAAAGGCGACAATTACCTGACTAATGGCCATTATGGTGTAGTGCCATTTGATGAACACTGCGGCGCCGTGAGTGCAGCGGCAGGCCACGATAACGGTCGCTGGTCCGTGGCTGACCCAAGACTACCGGCGGTGGATGAAAAAATGGTGTGTGTGATCCGCGCACTGGATGACACCTGGCACAGACCATTTACCACGCTAGAGCTGGCCGCGCTGCAATCCATCATCGAACCGGAGGAGTTTCTGGAGCTTGAAGGCCTGAGCGACCAGGCATGGCGTGAACGCATCGGCAACGCCGTCCCACCTAAAGCAGGCAAAGCCATTGCCGAAGTCATGGGCACTACGCTGCTTCTGGCCTGGAGCGGTGAGACATTCGTGCTTTCTGCAACGCCAATATGGGTGCGGCCGGTGGCAGTAGCGTTGTCACTGTCACAGGAGGGTTTGGCATGAGTAGAAAATTAGAAAGGCTTGAGCATGCAAACAAACTAATTCAAATCATAGGCAGCCATGGGAGATGTTTTTTTTACAGTCAATCTAAGCAAAGATTTGCGCGACTGGAGCTTCGCAATGGTCGTGTTTACTTCATTGATGACTACACCGAAAAAGCAATTTACACGCACAACACTGGATTTGGTTGTGGACGATGGAGCGGGTTTAGCCATGGTGGAACCCTCAAAGGCCTTGTCGAGTGGTTACGTGACTATGTAACCAAAGGTCAATTACTACCACGTGCTGTTATAGGGTTACCTAACCTTAACTTTAAAACATGGAAAGACAATATTTGGGGTTACAGCGAAGAGGCAATTATCACAGTTCGCAATGAGGCATTTGAGTTGCCTATGTTTTTAGAAGAGGCCAAATCATGACTTATCAAATCACTGATGGCAAAGGCAAGCAAGGCCAAAACTGCAATCGCACCGCATGCCAGATGCCTAACTCTGCCAACTACTACAACAACGTGACACGTGCCTGGTACTGCTTTGAGTGCGCCTGCACTATCGAGGCATACGCACAGATTGATGGCATGAGCTTTTATGAGGGAACAGTCGCCGAATTGATCAAGCCACTCAGCCAACATGAAAAGCTACTTGTAGGCAGGTTGCAGTTGGTATTGCAGGAGCCGGAGGAGTTGGCATGAATGAATTAGCGCTAGATCCATGCTGCGGGTCACGTATGTTTTATGCAAATAAGCAGGACAGTCGAGTGATTTTTGGCGATTGCCGCCGCGAAGTTCTGGAGGTAACCGACAACAGTAAAGGCAATAAGACTGGCAAGCGGACATTAATCATTGATCCTGATATTCAAATGGATTTCAGAAATATTCCGTTTGATGACTGCACATTTAGCCTTGTTACGTTTGACCCGCCACACCTGATTCATGCTGGCCCTAAGAGTTGGCTTGCTGCTAAGTATGGTCGACTTTCTGAAAACTGGCGGGAAGATATTAAACAGGGCTTTAGCGAATGTTTTCGCGTCCTAAAAAACGATGGCGTGTTGATATTTAAGTGGAATGAAACACAAGTAAAAGTCAGCGAAGTACTCCGGCTGACAGACAGACAGACAGCCATTATTAGGGCATTTATCTGGCCGCAAGGGTTTGACGCATTGGCTGGTATTTTTAAAAACGGATGAGGATTAGAGCATGATTAATGACACATGTTCAGTTTGTATTTACTCAAAAGAATTAAATGGTCACAACTTATTTGAGTGCAGAAGGAATGCACCCATCGCCGCACATGATAAAAATAAAAATATCGGCATTGCAAAGGAGTCATTTACTGCACGCTGGCCAGTTGTAAGTGGCGATGATTCTTGCGGTGAATTTGACGTACCTTTTTAGGAGCTGATAATGGAAGAGGTAAGCACATTTTTGCCTGATTCCGATATCGAGCGAATCACTGAGATTCGCCGCGGTACTGGCAATAAAAACAAATACCAGCTGCAGTGCGAGGTGTTGCGCAGCATGAGTATTCCATTCACAACAAGCAGACTCGGCCGGCCACTGGTACCGCGCTCAGTCTACGAAAAATCGCAGCCGATAAAACAAGCTGCGTGGCGGCCAAACGTGTTGAGCGCAGCGCAATAATGGCTTGCGAGTTTTGTGAAAAATCTAGCCTGGTAACCGATGGCAATTGCTACGGTTGCGTGGCTAGGTACATCCTGAGTATGTACACCACTGACCAGATGGCCGATGCCATCGAAGGCTTGGCGAAAAAATACGACCTGGACTATCAAACCCTGCGCGATGAATGCGCAGCGCAATTCCGTGCGAACCGCGTCGCTTGATGCCTAAAAATTAATAACATTAAAATATGGATATGGCTCGGATACCTACCGTTAACTTAAATCTCCCCAAGGGAATGCGCAAGCGTAAGCAGCGCAGCGGAAAGACCTATTATTACCTTGAGACTGGCACCGATAAGCGCAAAGAGATATCGCTTGGCGATGATTATTATGAGGCGATCAAAAAGTATGCCGATGCAAAACAGACTAATACTGAGAATGTTGCAGTATTGACTTTAAAAGATGCGTTGACGGCTTACTTTAAATCTCGAAAGTATCTGGACCTGGCAGAGCGCACCCGCGATGACTATAAAGCCTGTGAGCCTAAAATTCTTGAGTTTTTCAACGATCCGCCTGCAGTATTAGAAACCATCGAAGCCAGCCATATACAAGAGTTTATGGAATGGCGAGGCGCTGAATCAAAACGCCGGGCAAATTATGAGCATTCGGTGATATCTATCGCCTGGAATTATGCCAGGCGCAAAGGTCTGACCAATAAGCCCAACCCTTGCGAGGGTGTACCTAAGTTTGAACTGAAAGCCAGGGATGTTTACGTCGATGATGATGTCTATCTGGCCGTATACGAAATGGCATGCGACCCAGTGAGGGACGCCATGGATATCGCATATTTATCAGGGCAACGGCCTGCCGATGTTTTCAAAATGGATGAAACCGCCATAAAAGACGGTTTTTTGAATATTGTGCAGAATAAGACCAAGGCTAAACTACGTTTGCGAGTTGAGGCTGATTTAAAAATTGTGATTGATCGGATACTGGAAAGAAAAAGAAAAAATCCAGTCTACAGCCTGGCTTTGATTTGTGATGAAAAAGGGAAACGCATTACACAGGATGCAATCGCGCAGCGCTTCAGGAAGATTCGGAAAAAGGTAATCACCAAATACCCAAAAATGGCGACCGTGTTGCGTAACTTTCAGTTCCGGGACCTTCGGGCCAAATCAGCCACCGATATCTTTGAGAAAGAGGATATCAAACGCGCACAGGCTCTACTGGGGCATACAGATCCTGAAACAACAGAGATATATGTCAGGTCAGTAAGTGGGCAACAGGTATCCCCCACCCTTCCAAGCACTAAAATCCGCAGCGCAATCATATCCCGCGCCTCTTAAAACACCTTAGGTAATACCATCTTGCCACCGGACTATTTTTAAAGCGTCCTGTGGCTCTTTTTTGCTTCGCAATTGCTTCGCAGAGCCAGTGTCTAAGCGGTTTTAATTGGCCTTATTTGTCATAATTGCGAAGCAAAAAAGGTAATCAAAGCTATATATAACAAGGATTCTCGGTGCGGACTGTTAATCCGTAGGTCCCTGGTTCGAGCCCAGGTTGAGGAGCCAAATTAAAAAGGCCTTGCAGAAATGCAAGGCCTTTTGCTTTATTCGCCGTACTGAATAATGGTTTTCTAAAAAGACCACCTTTACCCCAGCTTCACGCAAGCTACTCCGCGTGAATAAAAGCCATCTGCCGATCCAAACACTGCTGCACTCTTTTCATCAGCATATCACTGCCGCCTAACCTTTCAACAATAGGCAATAACTGTTGACGCGTTTTATCTTCAATATCGTCAATGATTGCTTTGGCAATATTTTCGTTAATACCGAAATGTGAAGCCGCACGTATGGCCAAGCTGAGCTTGGAAAGATTGTTGCCGGGAAAAATAGCCAGCGCCTGGTAATGCACGTTCGTCAGTTGCATGACGACGTCAAACGCGGGTGATAGTTGATATTGATTGCCTTTGACATGCAGCATGCCATGATTTTTGACGTGATCATCGGTATTGTCGATGATGAGGTTGAATACCATTCTGCGGTACAACTGATTTAAATCGTGCTCGGGGTTGGCCGAAATCTGCCTGATCACCTGCGCGAATTCAATATAACTGCCGCCATTTGAATTGTAGGGGACATTAAGTAACGCAGATGCCGAAAGGTAATGTATGCGTGTTTCGTCATCCACCGTGCCAGCCCGGTCAAAACGCTGCACCAACAAGGCATGCCCGCGATGTATGGACGCCAGTGTGTGCGGTGAGACGTCTATGCCACACAGTCCGGCTAACGCTAGCACGGCGGCCTCAAGCAACTCTACATCGTGGTCATCGCTGCTTGCCGGGAATTTCGCAATCCACCTTTTATTATCGTGAATGAAATCCGCTTTGGGCCTGGCCCCACCCAGGCTGCCACCTTTATTGAGCAGTCGACGCAGGTGCAACGGTATCTCCATGGCGACCTCTAGTCGCTTGACCGCCTCAGCCATTTCATCAAGTGAAAACAGTTCACTGTCGGCTGCTTGCAGTTGAATTGGCAAGGTCTCGGCGAAAGTCATTGCGCCAACGCGATTGGCGTTGGTGAGTAGCAATACATCAATATCATCCAAGGTACGGCCCTGCTGGGACTCCAGCACTTTGCGCCCCCAGGCATCCGGCAACGCGTCAGACAAAGTCAAAGGTAACGCGCCACCGTCACGCACGCGACGCTCGGCTACGCTGACGACTTCATTTTTAAGCGGTAGATGTAGTGGATTTAGTGCAAAGGCATCAGGCGCCGCCAAAAATCCGGTGCCATAAGCCAATTGGCTGGACTCAATCACGCCTCTGCGCGCCAGTTTCAAAATCGCCGCGGGCCTGACATCGGTATCGAACCTGGCAGCCAGGCCTATATAAATGGTGCGATTAGAAATCACGCTCGTCCTCTGAAATGAATGCGGCATCGGTTACGCCAGGTTTTTTTCTGGCGCGAATAGACGCACTAGCACTCACGGAGACAGGCGCAACAGCCTCCAGACTGTCCAATTGGCCAAACAGCCACAGTGCATTGGCAATAATGCCCACACTCGCGCTAGGCTTGCCAGTCTCAATCGCCCGGTAAGTATTCTGTGAACAGAGCAAGCGGGTTGACATCTCCTTCACTGTCCAGCCCAAAGCCACGCGGTTGGCACGCAGGCGCAAGCCTAGCGTTTCTAATGCCTTTAGCACATCCGGGTTAGCACTCGCTAGTGAATTTGTTTTTTTAGACATCAATAAATTAATATTTAATAGACTTAAAGTTCATTATATTGCGTTTTTATACGAAATCAATTCATTTTTAAGCAGCGTGATTAGGCCGCATTTTGCATCATTCACAGGAATAGCCAGCTCGCCCGTAAAACTTATTGCCAGCAATACGAGTCAACGCTGATAATATTCCTCGGCGAGTTAATATTTCCTGGCGAGTAATTTCCACGCAAGTGAGTGCAAGCACGTGACGTCACGCCTATGCGAATATTGCCAGTGATGTAAAAGGATATGTATGTCTGATTTGGCATTGACCTTGGCCAGAATCCAGTTTGGGTTCACCATTTCGTTTCATATTGTGTTTCCGGCGATCACCATCGGCCTGGCCAGTTACCTGGCGGTGCTGGAGGCAAGCTGGTTAAAAACCAAAAATACGGTTTATCTCGACTTATATCATTTTTGGGTGAAGCTATTTTCTCTCTGTTTTGGCATGGGCGTGGTGTCTGGCCTGGTCATGGCCTATCAGTTCGGCACCAACTGGTCAGGGTTTTCAAGCGTCGCGGGCAGCGTCACCGGGCCATTGCTGGCTTATGAAGTGCTGACGGCCTTTTTTCTTGAAGCAGGATTTCTGGGCGTGATGTTGTTTGGCTGGAACAAGGTTGGCCCCACATTGCACTTTGCAGCCACCGTGATGGTGGCCATTGGTACGCTGGTCTCGGCAACCTGGATATTGGCCTCGAACAGCTGGATGCATACGCCACAGGGCTTCACATTGGTCGATGGCAAAGTGATTCCTGTTGACTGGTTCAAGATCATCTTTAACCCTTCTTTCCCCTACCGGCTGGTGCATATGGTCATAGGTGCTTACCTGGCAACGGCATTGTTTGTGGTTGCCTCTGGCGCCTGGCAATTACTGCGTGGCAAAGACAATGCCAGCGTCCGCAAAATGCTCTCTATGGGATTATGGTTGATTTTGCTGCTGGCGCCATTGCAAGTGGTGGTGGGCGACATGCATGGTTTAAACACCCTGAAACACCAGCCAGCAAAAATTGCTGCCATTGAAGCGCACTGGGAGAATAAAGGCGATGAAGCCACACCGTTAATACTATTAGCCTGGCCGGACATGGCGCAGGAAAAGAATCACTTTGCCTTAGAAATCCCCGTGTTAGGCAGTTTGATTTTACGCCACTCGCTCACTGCGCAGATCCCGGCACTCAAAGACTTTTCGCCGCAAGACAGGCCTAACGCCACCATTATTTTCTGGACCTTCCGCATCATGGTTGGTTTGGGCATGCTGATGATGTTGCTGGCCGCCACCTCATTATGGTTACGTTACAAAAAACAGCTATACCAACATAAGCCTTTCCTCACATTTGCCACCGCCATGGGCCCTGCCGGGGTGATTGCGATTCTGGCGGGCTGGTTTACCACAGAAATCGGCCGCCAGCCCTGGGTGGTGTATGGCGTGTTACGCACGGCAGATGCCGTGACACCGCATACCGCCAGTGAAGTCGGGCTGACCTTGGCTTTGTTCGTCATTATTTACCTGGCCGTGTTTGGCATGGGCACGCTGTATGTCTTGCGGCTGGTGAATATCGGGCCAAAAACGGATGAAGCGCTGCAAGGGGATGCCATCTCGGTGAACCCGGACGACGTGAATGCCTTTGCGCTGGCGCCAGAGTTTCATCCTGATGCCCAATCCCCCGCGACCGGAAAGGAAAAGTAAATGGACTTATCACTGGTGTGGGCCATCATTATCCTGTTCGGCATCATGATGTACATCATCATGGATGGCTTTGATCTGGGCATAGGTATCCTCTATCTTTTCTTTAAAGAAAAAGACGACCGTGACCTGATGATGAATACCGTCGCCCCGGTATGGGACGGCAACGAAACCTGGCTGGTGCTGGGCGGTGCAGGCTTGCTGGCCGCTTTCCCACTGGCTTATGCGGTGATTTTAAGCGCCCTCTCCTTACCCTTGCTGTTGATGCTGATGGCATTGATTTTTCGCGGCGTGGCCTTCGAGTTCAGGTTTAGAGCCAAAGACACGGAAAGACACTTTTGGGACAAAGCGTTCTTATGCGGCTCAATCGCAGCGACTTTTTTCCAGGGCATGACGCTGGGCGCTTACTTGCAAGGCATTAAAATGGTCAATCAGACCTACGCAGGCGGTGCACTGGACTGGATTTCACCGTTTTCGGTTTTTACCGGCCTGGGCTTATTGGTAACGTATGCTTTGCTGGGCAGCACCTGGCTGATTTTTAAAACCACAGGCGAGCTGCAGGCGGTTTGCATCAGGTTATCCCAGCGTATCTCTTTGCTATTGCTGGTGATTATTGGCGTCATCAGCCTGTGGACACCATGGATGGATAGCCGCATCGCTGAGCGCTGGTTTACCATGCCCAACCTGCTATGGCTATCGCCCGTGCCATTGCTGGTGATATTTTTCTTTTACAAATTGCAAAGCGCACTCAAGGCCAAGGCCGAAACCAGCCCGTTTCTTTATACACTAGGCCTGGTTTTACTCGGTTATGCGGGTCTAGGCATCAGCATCTGGCCGAATATTATCCCGCCAGAAATGAGCATACAGGCCGCGGCCGCACCGCCGCAAAGCCAGCAATTTGCGCTGATTGGCGCCGTGATCATTATTCCGATTATTCTGGCCTACACCGCCTGGGGCTATTATGTATTTCGCGGCAAAGTGCATAAAGGTGAGGCTTACCATTAATGACGCACGCTCAAAAACATGCGCTTAAACGCCTGGGTTGGTTTTTCGGGATCTGGCTGGTCAGCATCGCAGCCTTGGCCCTAGCCAGCCTGTTGATTAAGGCATTGATGTATATGGCAGGCTTTCATGCCTGACAGGCGTACGGCCGAATAATCAGATAGCTCAGCCATCAGCAAGCCGGAATTTTTCTTGCTCGTTCAAATCTAATCCGTTTACCATGACAGTGACTCCCGTTAACCTAGGCAGCCATCATTAACGACCTTTGACCATCGGCATGACAACCCAGCAACATACAAAATGGCGCAGATTACGCGCCTGTCGCGCCTGCGACATGGTGAGTGCGATCCCCGTGCTGCGCCCGGGTGAGCACGCCAGTTGCCCACGCTGCGGGCATGTGTTGGCCAGGCGCCATTTGCATCCGGTACAGCGTAGTATTGCGCTGGCCATAAGCGCATTACTAACTTTACTCATCGCCGTGGCCTTCCCATTTATCAGCATGGACACCAACGGGCTGGATACGCAGATTGAACTGCCGCAGACCGCCGTCACCTTGGTTGATGTGCATCAACCGCTGGTGGCACTCATTGTCAGTTGTACTGCGTTTGTCTTGCCAGCCTTATATTTGATTGGGGTGATCCTCATGCAGGCCAATGTCCTGCGCAGGGTGCCACGCGCTTACAGCGATGTCATTGCGCGCCTGTTTTCGCGCCTGCACCCATGGATGATGGCCGATGTGTTTATGGTGGCCGCGCTGGTCAGCCTTGTGAAGTTGACCGACATTGGCGAAGTGCAGCTTGGCGCTTCGTTCTGGGCCTATTGCGTGTTTGCGCTGCTGTTGCTGATGACCACGCGCTCAGTCGATATTGACTGGTTATGGTACCGGCTGGCTGGTGAGCCGCCGCCGGATACCAGCATTCATTGCGGCAGCAATGCGGCACAGCAACATGCCACCGGTTGCACTACTTGCGGCTTAATCAACACCCTCCCCGCCTCTACGACAGCAACGACTTATGCATGTAACCGCTGTGGCAGCACCCTGCATATGCGCAAGCCCAACAGCCTGGAGTTTACCTGGGCATTATTAATCACCGCCGCAGTGCTCTACATCCCCGCCAATGCTTACCCGATGATGATCACCACTTCATTGGGACAGACACACTCGTCCACCATTATTGGCGGCATGCTGGAGCTATGGCAACATGGCTCAGAGCCGATTGCGGTGGTCATTTTTGTCGCCAGCGTACTGGTGCCGATTATTAAAATGCTCATACTGGTCTTACTCACCTGCCTGGCACAACATCCAGGCCCACTCAGTGCACAGCAAAAAACCAGGCTTTACCGCCTGACAGAACTCATAGGCCGCTGGTCCATGGTCGATGTATTTGTCGTCGCCATCATGGTGGCCTTGATACAATCAGGCAACCTGATGTCAGTATTGCCTGGCCCGGCCGCACTCGCTTTTTGCGCGGTGGTGATTACCACCATGCTGGCTGCCATGGCGTTTGACCCGCGCCTGCTCTGGGACACCCAAGGAAACACGCATGACCGAGAATAATCAAGAGAATTCCCAAGAAAATACCCAGCTGCTGGCCAAAGTCAGCAAACAGGCACGGCTGTCACCCATCTGGATCGTCCCTATCGTCGCCCTGCTCATCGGCTTGTGGCTCATTTACGACAACTACACCAAGGCGGGCAAGCAAATCACCCTGTCACTCACCAATGCCGAGGGCATAGAGGCAGGCAAAACCAAAATCAAGGTGCATAGCGTAGATATCGGCCTGGTCGAACAAGTCACGCTGTCAGAAGACCTCACCCATATTGAAGTGCTGGCGCGCATTACGCCTAAAGCACAGCCCATGCTGGTCAAAGACACCCAGTTGTGGGTGGTCAAACCACGCATCGGGCTAGAAGGCATCAGCGGCCTGAATACGGTGATTTCCGGGTCTTATATTCAACTCCAACCGGGCAAAAGCCAGGAAGAGACCGACCAGTTCACCGTGCTGGATCAACCGCCGATTTCACTCAATGGTGCCCAGGGTGTGCACGTCAACCTGATCGGCAAAGTCGGAAACTCTTTGCGCGTAGGTGATCCGGTGAGTTATCAGGGCTTGCGCGTAGGCCGTGTGGTCAGTGCCACGTTTGACCCCAAGCAACGCCAGATGCAACATGAACTCTTTGTCGAACATCCTTACGATGTGCTGGTCACCGACAACACACGCTTTTGGACCACCGTGGGCATTGATGTCAAACTGGATTCCGAAGGCTTTAAGGCCAATATTCCAACCGTGGAGTCCCTCATCGCAGGTGGCGTCAGTTTCGGCCATATCGATGACAGGCCGATGGGCAAACCGGTGCGCTCCGAGGCCACCTTTGAACTGTTTGCCAATGAAGAGGCGGCACGCCAGCAAACCTACGACCAATACCTGGAATATGTACTACTGGTAGATGACACCGTACGCGGCCTATCCAAAGGCGCGCCGGTAGAATTCCGCGGCTTGCGTGTGGGCACGGTGATGAATGTGCCGTGGAAATTTAACTCGCCAGAACGTAAAAAAGACTTCCGTTACGCCATCCCGGTGTTGATCCACCTGGAACCTGGCCGCCTGGCCGATAATGACAAGGCTGACCTGGAAGAATGGAAAACCCGCATCGCGCAGATGTTGCAGCGTGGCCTGCATGCCACCCTTAAATCCGGCAACCTGATTACGGGCTCGGTATTTGTTGACCTCAATATGGACGGACACGGCCCTAAGGCTTACAAGCGCGAGCGCTTTGAAGGCTTGCCAGTGATGCCAACCACCTCGACTAACCTGGCCCAGATTGAACAAAAACTGTCTGACCTGCTGGATAAACTCAATGGTTTGAAAGTCGAACCGGTCTTGTCCGGCCTGGATAAAAACCTGCAGCAGTCTGAAAAAACCATGCAGGAAATCCGTGCCCTGAGCCAGCAAGTGAACCAACTGCTCAGCCAGCCTGACTTGCAGCAGATGCCTGCCAATATCAACCAGACCATGCAGGACCTGCGCACGACATTGAAAGGCTTGTCGCCAGAATCGCCTGCGTATCAGGAACTCACCACCACCCTGCAACGCCTGGATAAAGCCTTGCGTGATATCCAGCCGCTGGCGCGCACCTTGAATGAGCAGCCAAATGCCATCCTGTTTGACCGCAAACCAGCTAACGACCCAGTGCCAATGGCGCCGGCAGCCCCGTAAGGAACGCGACTGATGACAAAAAAAATACAATTACGATTGGGGCTGGCGGTATTGCTGGGACTCAGCTTAAGCGGCTGCTTCAAATCAAACCCGCCAGTGAAAACCGAACGTTACAGCCTGCCGGAAGTAACAACGCCGCAGCCTGCCACCACGCAAACGCCCACACTGACGCGCACCCTCGCACTTGGCCGTCTCCAGTTGGCCGATTACCTGGATACAGACCGCATCATCATCCAGACCGACGATATCACCATGCAGCCAGCACGTGACCATCTTTGGGTAGACAACCTGTCGCAGGAGTTACGACGCGGCCTGCGCGCACGCCTCGCCAGCCGATTAGGAAATACCCTTGTGGTTGACCCGCAACCTGGCTTGCCCGCCGCCAACACCCTGCACCTGACCATAGAGCAGTTTCACGGGCAGATGCGCGGTTATGCAGTCCTCAGCGGGCAATGGCAACTTATCAGCGCCAATCAGGTGGCAGGCCCCAGCCGGGCATTCAAGTTCAGCACACCGTTGGCTGAAAACGGTTATCCAGCCTTGGTACGTGCCTTGGGCCAGGATCTGGACCTGCTGAGTGACCAAATTGCCAGCCAGTTACAAACTTTGCCCTAGCAACGACATTTTTAAGCTCAACGGGTAGTGACCGCGGCGCCAATTTGCTATGATGAAATTTCTTTTCATAAAATAACAAGTCAGGAGCAAGTGATGGGATTATTTTCTTTTATCAAAGAAGCAGGTGAAAAACTGTTTGGCGCCGGAGAAGCCAAAGCTGCGCAGGAAACAGCAAGCAAGGCACCTACCCCGGTAAACGTTGACGCGGCTAACGCGGCCGCGGCCAAAGCCATTCAAAGCTATATTGCCAAAAACAATTTACCGACCACCGGCTATGATGTGAAGTTTGATGGCGCCAGTGGCACCGTGATCGTACAAGGCAATATTGATACGCAAGAAAATAAAGAAAAAATCCTGCTGTGCTGCGGCAATGTCGCAGGCGTTGAAGCGGTGCAAGACCAGCTGCATGTGCCTAGCCCAGCACCTGAAGCCAGGTTTTACACGGTGGTGAAAGGGGATACCTTGTCTAAAGTCGCCAAAGAAATGTATGGTAATGCCAATAGCTATATGAAAATTTTTGAGGCCAATCGCCCTATGCTCAACCATCCAGACAAAATCTATCCTGGCCAGGTCTTGCGTATCCCAGATTAAACATCTCACATCACAATAGCCAACCACTCATCTTATAAAGGACACGACTATGTCATCATTCATTCGTTTATTACTGATTGCTACCTTGAGCAGCACGCTGTTGGTGGCTTGCAGTGACAAAGAGCCACAGATTGAACAAGCCATTGAATCTGCACAAGAACATGCCGACACAGCGGCCAGCGAAGCCAAAGATGCCGCAGCCGACGCAGTCAAGGCAGCGAAGGAAGCAGCGGCTGCCGCTGAGCAGCAAGCCGCAGAAACGGCAGACGCAGCGAAAGCCGCTGTCGAAGATAAATAAGCATTTTTAGCCTGCCTGCAACCCGCATTTATGCGGGTTTTTTATTGGCTATTTGCCACACGTTAGTTAGTAATTCTTTGCCTTATTTAATGCTTACTCACGTCCGCCCTACGGAATGTTTCATGTAC
The DNA here is from genome assembly GCF_015354445.1 of Methylophilus sp. QUAN. Lineage (GTDB taxonomy): Bacteria > Pseudomonadota > Gammaproteobacteria > Burkholderiales > Methylophilaceae > Methylophilus. The sequence goes on along the minus strand of NZ_JADKYT010000001.1, from coordinate 1,217,418 downwards.
ACTGCGTCGAGATTTGATACTTTACTGGACAATAGGCTTGCAACGTTTCTTATTCTGGATGCTGATTGCGTTATGGGTTTCCCTGATGCCGCAGGCCTCAGCAGCCGCGCCGACCCTGCTTGGCACGACCTGCATGAACAGCAAAGGGGTGATTGTTGCCAGCATTCCGCTGCAAGGCGGTAAATTCGTCTGCCAAAGCGTGTTGAGGATTTCACATGCAAACCAGTATGTGATTGACTTCAAAAACACCTCGACCATCGCGCATTTTCAACATGAAATCACCGACAGCAACCAACAAACCAGCATTATCAAAGGTGGTTTAAGCAGTCCGGAAAGCGATCCTTTCATGCTCAGGCATGGCCGTATTATTCACCTGACGCCTGGTACTTACCGGTTGATCACCTGGCTGCAATCTCCTTATTATCTGGCACAACCTGAAGTGTTTGTCTCTGAACTGGCCAGCTACCAGCAGCAGGTCAACTTCACCAGCGCGACCAGCCTGTTGCTGCTCGGTGTGCTATTAGGTATCTTCACCTATTATGCAGCAATAGGCGCCGCCCCCGGCCATGCGACCGAGCGTATGTACGCCCTGTTTATCCTCGGCAACCTGGTTTTCCAAAGTGCGGCGCTGGGTGCCTTTAAACAGTTGTTTGAATGGCATTGGTTCTACCTCACCAGCTTGCCTATTCTGTTCTCCAACCTGGCTTATGTCAGCTTTGTCTGCCACTTGCTGGGCATCAACCCGTTGCACCATCCCAAGCTTTACCATCTGTCCCTGCTAGCCCGCACCGCACTGCTGGCCCTGCTGGTCACAGCCATGATCTTCCCTAACTGGATGCTGGAAATGGATAGATTTGGCGTGGCCATTTTCCTGACATTTGGCCTGATCTGTGGCATCAGGCTCAGTTTGAAAAAACACCGCATTGCCCAACTCTACCTGATTGCCATCACCGTTTTTGGTGTACTGGGGGGATTATCCATCACGGCAGAACGCCTGACTTCCAACGCCTGGACTATAGAACAACTCGGCCTGATCGCCGTTGCGGTGGAAGCCATCATGCTCTCACTACTGGTTGCTTTCCAGATTAACCGGTTGCATAAAGAAAAAGAGCACATGCTGGCTGAACTGCAAAGCACACGCTCATTAGCCATGACAGACAGGCTCACGGAGATGCCGAACCGGCACGCGCTTGAGAACCAAATGCTACAGTTTCCAGAGCATGGTTGCTTGATGTTTCTAGACATGGATAACCTTAAGTATGTGAACGACCATTTCGGCCACGAGGCCGGCGATCATTTATTAAAAAGCTTCAGCCAGATCCTCTCCAAAAAACTGGATATCCACGGCCAGTTATATCGCCTGGGTGGCGATGAATTTGCCATCGTGTGCCATGAGGATGATGTGGAGTGGTGCCAGCATCAGCTTGAATACACACATCTGCAAATGCAGAAAGAAGGGTTTGTCAGCGCTGGCGCCAGCATGGGCGTCGTCTTTGCCCATGAAGCCAGCAATACCGAAGAACTGATGCGCATTGCCGACAAACGCATGTACGCCAACAAACGTTCGCGCAAAAACCGCAAAGAAATGATACAAGTGCTCGCCAACTAAGGCTGACAGCGCCACTCTACTTTACCTTCCTCAGCGTTGAATCACCTGTTTTTTTTACAAACCAGGCGTGCCATTGCCTGTATAAATGATTTACACTCTAAATAATTATACATTCATGAATGTATTTTTATTGTGCGTCCCCACATGCAGAACCATCCAACGCTGGCGGCTGTCTGGTAACAAAACAAAGAGAGAATCATGCCTTTATTGACTACCCTGCTTATCCTCATCGTCACCGCCCGCCTGCTAGGCCAGGTATTCAGCCGCTTTAACCAACCGGCGATTATTGGTGAAATGCTGGCCGGGGTGATTCTGGGCCCCAGCATTCTCAACCTGATTGCGCCAACCCCGGCGCTATCAGGCATCTCTGAGTTCGCCGTGTTTTTGATCGTGCTTTCTGCAGGTCTGGAGATGAACTTCAAGGAAGTGATCGATTCCATGCGCGGCAAAGGCGTGGTCATTGCCCTGCTAGGATTTTTACTACCACTCACCGGTGGCATCCTGGTGGGCATAGGCTTTGGCCTCGATGTCAGCCGCACGATTTTTCTCGGCTTGTGCGTGTCGATTACGGCACTGCCAGTCACCGTCAGCATCTTGCAGAGCTTTAAATTACTGGACTCCAACATCGCGCGCTACTCGGTCGCTACCGCTATTTTTAATGATATTGCTGCCCTGCTGGTGTTGGGCGTGATTCTTAACCTGCCAGAACAAAAATCCTACCAGGCCGTGGGCGGTGCTATTTTCCATGCCAGCTGGAAGCTGATCCTGCTGATTGTACTCATTGTCAGCGTCAGCTTGCTGATTAAAAAAGTCATTGAAAAAGGCATCAGCATAGACCAGTGGTCAGAAAAACTGGTGGAATTGATAGGCAACGAAGCCCTCTTCGGCCTGCTATTGCTGCTGGTACTGATATTCGGCTCGGTCAGTGCGGCGCTGGGCTTCCACTTTGTCATTGGCGCTTTTTTTGGGGCCTTGCTCATAGACCGCAAGTTCTTCCTGCCCGCTCGCTACAAAGAGCTCGAGTTAACCCTGAGCTCAATTACAGGTGGATTTTTGGCACCGGTATTTTTTGCCTACCTTGGCCTGGAGTTCAAAATGCAAGTCATCGACTCATTCTGGTTTGTCGCGGTCGTGCTCGCCGTGTCTATCGTGACCAAAATCCTCGCTGGCTGGCTGGGTGGCCGCCTCATCGGCCTCTCTAAAAGCGACTCACTGGGCATAGGCTTTATCCTCAATGGCCGTGGCGTCATGGAACTGGTTATTGCCAGCATCGCCTACGACCGCGGCTTTATTGGCCAGGATCTGTTCTCGGTGCTGGTGCTGATGGGCGTGGTGACCACTATGATTACGCCACTGATGTTCCGCAAATGGGTGATGCCGCAACTGGAAAACCAGACCCGCTAACATCAAACCTATTGACATCAATTGACAAAAAGGGAACACTAATTAGCAAACAAACCATTCTATAAAAGACTGGATACTCCTTTGAGCGCACACCCTAATGCTTCATCGGTTCAACATGTCAACCCAATAGACAGCGGGCCGCTGTCTATTGCGGAGCAAAACCAGCTGCTCACCTTACAACGCGCCATCCTGGAGTCAGTCGCACGCGGCGCAGATCACATGGAAGTGATCAACCAAATCTGCCGCCTGGCCGAAAACCTGCTCACCAATGCCTTCAGCTCTGTCATGCTGATGGATGACAATAACGAATTTCTCAACGTCTACGCCGCACCCAGCCTTACCCTGGCACAAATCCACAAAATTAACGGTTTGCGCCCCAGCCCAGGGGGCGGCTCTTGCGGCAACGTGATTTACCAGCAAAAAGTGCAATATGTCAGCAATACCTTTACCGACGAACGCTGGCAAGATATCCGCCACCTGGCCTATGAGTTTGACGTCAGGTCCTGCTGGTCTATCCCGATTTTCTCCGCCGAAAACAAGGTCATTGGTACCTTCGCCCTCTCCAGCTTTGAGCACCGTGAGCCCGGCCAGTTTCACCGCATGCTGCTAGAAATCGGCTCAGCCATCATAGGGATCGTGCTCAACCGCAATAAATCACAAGAGAGCCTGCGTCAATTCGAAAAAGTGTTCGAAGGCAGCGAGCAAGGCATTATGGTGACCGATGTACGCCAGGTGATTTTGTCTGTGAATCCGGCATTTACCAAGATGCAAGGCTTTACCCTGGATGACATTAAGGGCAAAACGCCTAAAGTCCTTTCCTCCGGCCTGCACGATGCAGGTTTCTACCGCAACCTGTGGGAGAGCGTCACCAACTTTGGCCATTGGCGCGGTGAAATCTGGAACCGGCGCAAAAACGGCGAAGTGTTCCCCGAGTGGCTCTCGATCACTGAAGTCAAAAATACCGCCGGAGAAGTCACGCATTACGTAGGCACCTTCAGTGATATCAGTGACCTTAAGTCGGCACAAAAAGAGATTCAGTATTTATCCTCACATGACGCCCTGACCGGCCTGCCAGACATTACCCTGTTCCGCGACAGGCTGGAAAACGCCATTTCCATGGCGGCTACGGCCAATAGCAACATTGGCGTACTCGCGCTCAACCTGGATAACTTCAAGTTTCTCAATGACTCACTGGGCTATGCCTCGGGCGATAAGCTGCTGAGACTTTTTGCCGAGCGCCTTAAAGCCTGTTTGCGCGAGACTGACAGCATCTGCCGCCACGGCGGCGATGAATTCATCATCCTGCTCAATCATATGCACGATGATGAGTCCATCAGCTATATTGTAGATACGCTGCTCAACGAAATCTCATCACCATTTGCCTTTGCCGGTAACAATATTTCCACCTCCTGCTCAGTCGGTGTCGCCGTCTACCCCACCGATGGCAACGACTTTGAAAAGCTGTTTGGCCGCGCGCGTAAAGCCATGTCGCAAGCCAAAGAAGAAGGCCGTAACACGGCCCGTTTCTTTACTGAGAAACTGAATACTGACAGCCTGCACTACCTCAACATCGCCTACGGCCTGCGCGAAGCCCTCGCCCACCACCAGTTTGAGCTACATTACCAGCCGCAAATCAACCTCAGCAGCGCGCAAGTCATTGGCGCCGAAGCGCTGATCCGCTGGCGTCATCCGCACAACGGCATGCAACCCCCGGCACAATTTATCGCCATTGCCGAGCAGACCGGCCTGATTGTCGAGATTGGTGAGTGGGTGATAGAAGAAGCCTGCCGCCAGGCCATGGAATGGCAAAAGAACGGCCTGCCACCGCTCAGCATTGCCGTCAACGTCTCGGCCGTGCAATTCCGCCGCGGCAACCTTGATAAAGTGATTATCAAAGCCCTGGAAAGAACCGGCCTTGAACCACGCCTGCTAGAACTCGAACTCACTGAGTCTATTTTGCTCGAAGACATAGACCACCTGCTTGCCCAACTCGATGTGCTGAAACAACTAGGTGTGAAACTCGCCATCGACGACTTTGGCACCGGCTACTCCAGCCTCGCCTACCTCAAACGATTCAATATCGACCGCCTCAAAATCGACCAATCGTTTGTGCGTGATATCAACACCGACCCCAACGACGCCGCCATTGTGCGCGCCATTGTGCAGATGGCACATACCTTGAATTTAGAAGTGATCGCCGAAGGCGTAGAAGATGAAGCCATGCTCAAGCATTTGCGTGAATCCGGCTGTGATGAAGTACAAGGATATTTGTTCTCTAAGCCGCTGCCTGCACACGCGTTTGAAGCATTTATAAACAGCCGCTAATCCAGTGTGAGCCGCAACGCATTAGCCAGCAAATGCCTTGTGATAACTTGCCGGGGAGAATCGTGCAGCAAGCAAAGTGATAAGAAACACGGCCAAAAATACGCCCATCCATGCCCACGACAAGTGCGTAAATTCGCGCTTCACCCAACCCGCCAAAAATGGCATTAAACTGGCGATCATATAACCGCCACCTTGCACAAAAGCCGCCAGGTCGCCAGAAAACCTGGGATCATCCAAATGATCCATCGCCAAAATCAATGACAGCGGAAATAACGCCCCAACACCCAAGCCTAGCAACACCATGGCCGCGAATGCCATGCTGATAGGTGCCACTATCATCACCGCCAACCCGGCCAGCGTGCAACCCAAGGCGGTAAAGAGCAATGGGCGGCGATCATGATATTTACTCACCATGGCTGAAACAATCACTCCCGCAATCACCTCGGTTAATGTCAAACCCGCCAATATATCTCCGGCTAACTGGCGGCTCTGGCCGAGCTCTACATAGAACGGTGGCAACCAGGCAAGAATCAGTGTATATACGCCGGTACCAATGCCGAAAAACAGCATCAGCGCCCAGGCCCTGCTATAGCGCCAAAACTGCATGTGTGCCTGCTGCGTTTGAATGACTGCTGGCCGTTTACGCGGTGCCGTAGCAGTGATCCAGACAATCAATGCCAACACTGCTGGCAACGCCCACCAGGCCAATGTGTGCTGCCAACCCAGTGTTTCATTCAGCCGGGCGGCACTTGCGGCGGCCACAGCAGCCCCGCCCATAATGCCGGTAGTATACAAACCCATCATACGGCCCGTGGACGCCCCAAAGTGCCCTTTGATCAAGCCGGGCAATAATGCCTGCACCAGCGCAACCCCCACCCCAACCACTGCAGCACTGGCTAACATCGCCAACGCAGAATCCCAATAACCGCGAGCGGCACAAGCCAGCATAATCAATATTACCCCTAAGGTAATACCGTTCACCTCACCCAGTTTTTGACGTAAAGACTGCGACAACAACGCGCCCACGCCCATCAAAAATACAGGCAATGTGGTCAGCAAACCGGCGCCTGTCGCACCCAGGCCAGTGCCTTGCTGAATCAAATCCAGCAACGGGCCAAGTGCCGCCATCGCCGGGCGTAAATTGACGGCGACTAACAGAATTGCAACCATCAGCCACCATCGCCCTGCTTTCATCACACACGTCTCCCACAGTAGGTTAATATCACATATATCTTGAGTTCAAGATATATTCAGACTACGGTTAATTTATCTTGAAGTCAAGATAAATGCAGGAGCAAACATGAGCAAAAAAGAAGATGCCGTCGACCACATCATGAACCAATGGCGACGCGAACGCCCCGACCTCGACCCAAGCCCCATGGGCTTGATTGGCCGCCTCGCGCGCTGCGAAATGCTGCTCAGGCGCAAGCTAGATGAGACCTTTGAACGCTTTGGCATGACCAGTTGGGAATTTGATGTGCTAGCGACCTTAAGGCGAGCGGGCCACCCTTACAGCCTGGCCCCTACTGCGCTCTATTCTTCTTTAATGGTCACTTCAGGCACCATGACGCACAGGCTACAACGGCTGGAAAAGGTGGGGCTGGTAGAGCGCGTGCAAAGTAATGAAGACCTGCGCAGCATGCTGGTGCAACTGACCGACGCGGGGCTAAACCTGATCAATCAAGCCGTGGAAGCCCATATTGCCAATGAGCAAGCCATACTCGATTTATTACCTGCTGAATCGCGTAAACAATTAGATAAACACTTGGTGATGCTGCTATCAGTACTCGACGTGGGGATTGATAGGCCCACAACCTAATCAATAAAACAGGAAAGTTGAAAAGATTGACGCGCTCATAATTTTGCATATACTACTTGTATATGCAAAAGGAGCCTATGCCATGCCTAGTTTATCCAAAACCTCACCTCATAAAGAAGTAAAGCTGTTTCGTAACAACCGCAGCCAGGCTGTGCGCATTCCGGTTGAGTTTGAGCTACCGGGTGATCGCGTTCTGATTCACCGTGAAGGCGACAAGCTGATTATTGAACCGGTACTGCGACCCACCAACCTCGCCGATCTACTGGCCGAATGGCGTAAAGAACCACCACTAGCACCAGAAGATCAATTCCCAACTATTGACGATATGCATACCAAGCCAGAGGACATATTTTGAGTGGCTACCTGCTGGACACCAACATCATCAGTGACCTGATCCGCAACCCCTCAGGAGCAGCCGCCCGTCATATTGAGCAAATCGACACCAAGGATATATTTACCAGCATCATCGTCGCCGCAGAGTTGCGCTATGGTTGTACAAAAAAACAATCACCCAAACTCACACAAAAAGTCGAGAACCTCCTTGCAACCATCCCGGTACTACCGCTAGAAATCCCAGCGGATGCCGAGTATGGAAGCATCCGAGCCGAACTGGAAGCCGCAGGTCAAACGATAGGTATGAATGACTTATTGATCGCCGCACAGGCTCATACTTTGAACCTAACGCTGGTATCGGACAATCTGCGGGAATTTAGTCGTATTCGCAGCCTTAAGGTTGAAAATTGGCTGGAGAGATAGAGGGATTTAACTTTTACTCTGACCCCAAAACATCACCAAAACATCTATGCAAATAGTACCTGCATCAATACTTCTTCAAATTTCGAAAGACTTTGTTGATCATCGGTCTAGACGAGAAGAAAGCTGGTATTGGTATTCCGAAGGAGATTACGGAGGAGCAATCCCGTTTGCTGTTCAAAGTTTGTATCGTGGGCAAAATAAACGCTACGTGCCGATGTTGCCTTCTATCTCTAGGGGAATGAGCTCTCAAGATACAGGGGAATTATGGAAATATACTATTTCTGATCAAGCTAAAATTGTACTTAGACTTGCTCAGTCGCGGTGGTTCTCCCGAGAGCTTGATCATCACCCAATTACACCCCATGCTGCCAATCAAAAACTAGAACTTGATCGAATTGCACTTGCACAGCACTATGGCATACCAACTGGATATCTTGATCTTACAGATGACTTCAATGTAAGCGCATTTTTCGCTACTTGCTACGAAACTAAGAGTGGCTGGCAACCAGTCACCTCAGGAACGGGAATCATCTATCGAGTACACCCCTTAGAAATTAGTAATTACTTTCCATTAGGCCCTCAGGCTTTACCAAGGCCAACAGAACAATGTGCTTGGGTTACTGAGCTTCCGTTGTGCCATGCTTTTGATGGTTGGCCCGATGTCAAACTGATGCAGTTTAATCATGAAAGACATATCGGCGAATACTTTCTTGAGATGTTTTCTGGAGGAGAGAGATTGTTTCCACCTGCCCCACTAGCTGACGTTGCTTTGGAAATCCTTGCATGCCGAGAGATTCCTGCCGATCTTATCGAAAAAGCATTGGAGTCGTTCTCAAATGACCCTCATGGAATTCGGATCAGACATTTAAAAGCAATACGTAAAGAACTGACGAAGATAACGACATTAAATAACTACAGAAGATTATTAACAGATGAGAAGGTATCTTTACTTCTTGCCGATATTGAATGGCGCAAAAAAATGCTGCAAGACGTCAAAGCCAGAGCTCGCGCCATTCGTCGAGTACCAATCTAATAGAAGACAATAATTTCCCAATCCCTTGCGATTTGCTCCTGCACCTCCATATAAGTCGAAACACTTAGCACTCCCTACAATCATCCGCGTTAAAATACCGCCACACTCGTTTTATTAGAATTGTTATGGATAAACGTATCCCCGTCACGCTGCTCACAGGTTTTTTGGGCAGCGGCAAAACTACCCTGCTCAACAAGCTGCTACATAACCCGGCAATGAAAGACACTGCCGTGATCATTAACGAACTCGGTGAAGCAGGCTTGGACCAGATTTTTGCTAATAGCCAGATTTCGCAAACGATTGAGAGCGAGCATATTGCCGACAACACGGTGTTGTTGAGCTCTGGCTGTTTGTGCTGCTCGCTCAAAAATGAGCTGGCAGACACCATGCGCGATTTGTTTTTTAAGCGCAGTTTGCAGGCAGTGCCTGAGTTTAACCGCCTGGTGATTGAAACCACCGGCATGGCCGACCCTGGCCCGATTTTAGCCAACCTGATGAATGAGCCGGTGATTGAATCGGTGTATCGCCTAGATGCGGTGGTAGTGACGATTGATGCGGCTTACGGCTTGCATCAGATTGCAGAGCAGAAAGAGGCGCTTAAGCAAGCTGCCGTCGCAGATGTGTTGCTGATTACCAAGTCTGACACGGCCACACCTGAGCAAATTGAAGCATTGCAGGCCAAGCTGAGTGAGATTAACCCGAATGCAACGCAGCAGTTTGTGTCGCATGGCGACATCGACCCGATGCAGATTATTGACGTCGGGCTGTTTGACTTTGCCAGCAAGCAGGCTAATCCGCAGCGCTGGTTGCGAGCGCCTGCCAGCGGTTTTAGCGCGGGCAAGAAAGGCACTTTGCCCAAAGCGCCTGCGCATGATGATGTGAACACATTTACCGTCTACTTGCCCAAGCCGATGACGTGGTCGGACTTTAAAGGTGTGATTCTTAAACTGTGCCAGACGCACGGTGAAAAATTGCTGCGTTTAAAAGGTATTTTGCACGTGGAAGACGCGCCTGCGCCACTGGCGATACACGCGGTGCATTTCACACCCTACCCGCCTACGCTGCTTGAGGGGTGGGACGAAGAAGAACCGATTAGCCGGATTGTGATTATTGGCAAAGGGATTGATGAGCAAGCTGTGCGCGACATGCTCACACAGTTCTAAAAATAAATAACTGCGCGGGCGAATTGCGGCGTTACGCGGTGCTCTAAATCCTCATGTACTTTGTGTACATTGCGGTTTCTGCGCTCCGGGTGCCTTGCACTTCATCCCGCTCGAATATTTATTTGGGTTTGGTATAGGCAATAAAAGTTGTATTAAATGGGAATTGATATGGGTCATTATTTAGAAAAAATTTTAGAAGGTTTAATTTTTAAAAGCCGTTGGCTAATGGCACCTATGTATCTAGGGCTGGTTGGCGGACTGGTGATTCTGCTGGTGAAATTTGGTCAGGAGTTTATTCATATTGCTGCGCATTTGGCGAGTTTCTCAGAGCAGGAAACCGTGCTTTCATTGCTCGCGCTGGTAGATATCACCCTGGTTGGTAATTTGCTGATTATGGTGATTTTCAGTGGCTATGAAAACTTTGTGTCGCGCATCGACACGGCGGATAGCGAAGACCGCCCGGAGTGGATGGGTAAAGTGGATTACTCTGGCCTGAAGCTCAAGCTGATTGGTTCTATCGTCGCGATTTCTGCCATCGACCTGCTGAAAGCCTTTGTGCACCAGAGCTCAGGCACGGCTTCGTTCAGCACCGAGCAAATGGCGTGGCTGGTGGGTATCCACCTGACGTTTATCATCACCGGTGTGTTGTTTGCCTGGATGGATAAAATTGCCGGGCATGGCAGCGACCACTAGGTCATCTCATTTATAAAAAACCCGCCATTGGCGGGTTTTTTATTGCCGATGCACTGGTTGTAATCAACCATCTTCGTAATAAAAGGTTGATCAAGGTCGCTTATTCAAGAAATGGCCCTAAAACACTGTTTTCTTTCATCAATTATATTGGCGACAATGTTGGTTTAATGCAGGAATATCATTGTCGCGATACCTATTTAATTGTTGCAGTACCCGGAGAAAAACCATGCGCCTGGCACTACTGAATACATTCAAGAAAACCGCTTCACCAGCACAATCTCAGCCTCAAACCGACCTGCTTGGGCAAATACAGGCCATTAGCAAAGTCATGGGCGTGATTGAGTTTGACCTCACGGGCAAGATTATTTCAGTCAATGACAACTTCGCAGCTGTCACCGGTTATAGCAAACAGGAAATCGTTGGCCAGCACCACAGCATGTTTGTCGATGCGGCACATAAGCAAAGCGCAGCATACAAAGACTTTTGGGCCAAACTGGGCCGCGGCGAACCTGACGAAGGCCAATACAAACGCGTAGGCAAAGGCGGCAAGGAAATCTGGCTACAAGCCAGCTACAACCCGATTTTTGATGCCAACGGTAAAGCATTCAAAATTGTGAAATATGCGACCGATATCACGGCTGACAAACGCAGAAATGCAGACTCTGCCGGGCAAATCAGCGCCATTAGCAAAGTGATGGGCGTGATTGAATTTGACCTCACGGGCAAGATCACCGACGTCAATGACAACTTTGCGGCGGTCACTGGTTACAGCAAGCAGGAAATCATCGGCCAGCATCACCAGATGTTTGTCGAAGCCTCTTATAAGAACAGCCCGGCCTATAAACAGTTTTGGGAGAAACTGGGCCAGGGCATCGCGGATGAAGGACAGTATAAACGTGTCGGTAAAGGTGGCCGGGAAATCTGGTTACAAGCCAGCTACAACCCTATTTTTGATGATGAGGGCAAACCGTTCAAAATCGTCAAATATGCCACCGACATTACCTCTGAAAAGCGCAGAAATGCGGATTTTGCAGGGCAGATCAGCGCCATTAGCAAAGTGATGGGCGTGATTGAATTTGACCTCACGGGCAAGATCACCGACGTCAATGATAACTTTGCGGCGGTCACTGGTTATAGCAAGCAGGAAATCATCGGCCAACACCACTCAATGTTTGTCGAAACCGCTTATAAAAACAGCCCTGACTACAAGAAATTTTGGGATAAATTGGGCCGTGGTGAACCTGACGAAGGTCAGTACAAGCGCGTAGGCAAGGCGAGCAAGGAAATCTGGTTGCAAGCCAGCTATAACCCTATTTTTGATGACGAAGGCAAACCGTTCAAAGTAGTGAAATATGCTACCGACATCACCGCCGAAAAACTCAGGAACGCTGACTTTGCAGGCCAGATCAGCGCCATTAGCAAAGTGATGGGCGTGATTGAATTTGACCTCACCGGCAAAGTCACTGCCGTCAACGATAACTTTGCGGCGGTCACTGGTTACAGCAAGCAGGAAATCATCGGCCAACATCACTCAATGTTTGTAGAAAGCGCTTATAAGAGTAGTGCCGAATACAAACAGTTTTGGGATAAATTAGGCCGTGGCGACGCAGATGAAGGTCAATACCAGCGCGTTGGCAAAGGCGGCAAGGAAATCTGGCTGCAAGCTAGCTACAACCCGATTTTTAATGACGAAGGCAAGCCGTTTAAAGTGGTGAAATATGCCACAGACATCAGCGCTAAAGTGGCTGAAGCACTGGCCATGAAGCAGGCGGTGCACGAGACGGCAGATGTGGTTGCCGCCACCAAGGCACATGACCTGACTCAGCGCATAGCCACCAATAACAAGCAAGGCGAAATCAAGCAGCTGTGTGAAGGTGTTAACGAAATTGTCGATACCATGAACGGCATTTTGTCGGCGATACAAGTCGCTGGCGAAACGATTAATTCGGCCGCTTCAGAAATATCACTGGGCAATAACCACTTGTCTGAGCGTACCGAAGAGCAGGCCAGCTCACTGGAAGAAACCGCTTCCAGCATGGAGCAAATTGCGACCAATGTGAAAAACAATGCCGAAAATGCCAAACTGGCGCATGGCATGACCGACCAGGCCAACGACATTGCCACCAAAGGCGGTGAAGTGTTTGGCAAAGTAGTGGCGACCATGAGTGAAATTACTGAAAGCTCGGCACGTATTGAAGAGATTATTTCGGTGATTGACGGTATTGCCTTCCAGACTAACATTCTGGCATTGAATGCTGCGGTGGAAGCGGCACGTGCTGGTGAACAAGGCCGTGGCTTTGCCGTGGTTGCTAGCGAAGTGCGCAACCTAGCACAACGCTCTGCCAGCGCGGCCAAGGAAATCAAGGTGTTGATTAACGACTCTGCCGAAAAAGTGGCCAACGGCTCACAGTTTGTGGAGCAGGCCAGTGGCACAATGGAAGAACTTGTCAGCGTGATCAGCAAGTTTTCACAACTGATTGGTGAAATTACCGTCGCCTCTGTTGAACAAAGTAGCGGCATTGAGCAAATCAACCTGGCAGTGTCACAGATGGACGAAGTGACGCAACAGAATGCAGCGCTGGTTGAAGAAGCGGCCGCTGCGGCGATGTCGCTGCTGAACCAGGCAGAAACGTTGCAAAGCACTGTCAGCCAGTATCGTTTGCTTGATACGGCAGGCGGCTCATCATACGGCACGGCAAGCTATCAACCGGCCAGAACTGGTACACACGACTACTAGTCATCATGCCTGGTTAGAAAACTGGGCTTGATTAAAAAACCTAGACCGATCATAAAACCTTATCCAAAAATAAAACCCGCATATAGGCGGGTTTTATTTTGCAGCGAAGACAGGGTTATAGTTGCACCCGGCTGCCCAGTTCAATGACGCTATTAGCCGGAATATTAAAGTACTCTACCGCACTGCTGGCATTGCGTGACATCACGGAAAACAACTGATCACGCCAGCGTGGCATGGCGCCACCGACATCTGGCACGATGATATCGCGGCTCAGGAAGTAGGAGTTGGTAAACGGATCCAGTTTTTGCCCATCCAAATCCAGTTGCAACAAGGCTTGCGGAATATCGGCATGCTGCATAAAACCGTAGCGCAATTGCACTTGCCAAAAACCATCGGCCAGGCGTTTGGTAGTGACACGTTCAGCGGTATTCATAAATGGCACGTCTTCAAACGACACATTCACAAATAAGTTACGCTGATGTAGCACCTGGTTATGCTTGAGGTTATGCATCAAGGCCTGTGGCACTGTGTCGAGGTTAGATACCATATAGACCGCCGTTCTCTGCACCTGTGGCAGTGTGCTGCTGGCAAGCGTAGCGAGCAATGGCGCCAGTTTGGGATCTGTCTCAGCCATGCTATTCAGCAGTGTATAGCGGCCTTTTTTCCAGGTGGTCATCAGCACAATCAGCAGTATGCTCAACGCAATCGGAAACCAGCCACCCTGCAAAAACTTCATGGAGGCTGAGCTAAATAATACGGCATCCACCACGCCCAAGGCGCCGGTCACCAGCCAGGCCAACCAGGCCGGAAACTGCCAGCGATGACGCATGACAACAAACAGCAAAACAGTCGTGATGAACATGGTGCCGGTGACGGCAATCCCATAGGCAGACGCCAGCGCCGACGAGCTTTGGAACGCCAGACAGACGATGATCACTGCCAGCAACAACGCCCAATTCACAGCTGGGATATAAATCTGGCCGGACTCGCTGGCAGAGGTATGGATAATGCGCATGCGCGGCAAAAAGCCTAATTGAATTGCCTGGCGCGTCATGGAGAATGCGCCGGAAATCACCGCTTGCGAAGCAATAATGGTCGCCAGTGTGGCCAGAATCACGGCAGGGATGAGCAAAGGTTGCGGGAACGATAAATAGAACGGATTGCTGACCGCCTCAGGATGTTGCAGCAGCAACGCGCCCTGCCCCAGGTAATTTAATGCCAAACAGGGGAATACCAGCCCCAGCCAGGCCAGCTGTATCGCGCGGCGGCCAAAGTGGCCCATGTCGGCATACAGCGCCTCGGCGCCGGTCACCGCCAGCAATATCGCACCGATGGCGATAAATACACCAGCACCACGCGCCTGTAAGAACTGCCAGGCGTATTGCGGATTGAGTGCCTGCAACACTTGTGGCGCTTGTGCAATTTGCCACACGCCTATCGCCGCCAGCGCCAGAAACCAGACGATCACAATCGGGCCAAAAAATCGGCCAACGGCATGTGTGCCATGCCGCTGAAACCAGAACAGGCTGATCAGGATACCGATCGTAATCGGCAGAATCTGCGCGGCCAGTGCAGGAGAAGCCACTTGTAGGCCTTCGACCGCGGACAGCACGGAAATGGCGGGCGTGAGCACGCTATCACCATAAAACAAGGCAGCGCCGAGCACGCCCAGTAATAACAAACCACCAGTGCGCTTATCTTGCGGCCGCAAACTGGACACCGCCAGTGACAGCAAGGCCATCACACCGCCTTCGCCTTTGTTGTGCGCGCGTAACACCAGCAGCACATATTTAAACGTCACCACAAACATCAGCAGCCAGAAAATAGACGAGATCGCGCCCAGAATATTGGCCTGGTTGAGCGGCACGCCGGTGCTCTCGCTGAAAATGACTTGTACGGTATAGAGCGGGCTGGTGCCGATATCGCCGTAAACGACGCCTATCGCCCCCAGTGCCAGTGCTGCCAAACTGCTTTTTCGTATGGAAAGATTGTCCATCACATCCCCTTGTGGTTGATTGATGGAGGCAGTGTGCGGCTAAGGATATATCAATCGCATAAACAAATATTTAAGGGCTAGGCGAGGCGGTAGCCGATGCCGAGTTCGGTGAGTAAGGTTTGCGGTGCAGAGGGCTGATCTTCCAGCTTGGCGCGTAAACGGCCAATATGGATACGCAGGTAATGTGTGTCGTCGATATAATCCGGCCCCCACACTTGGGCCAGCAATTGGCTATGGGTAAAAATGGTGCCGGGTTTGCTGGCCAGCAACATCAGCAAGGCATGCTCTATGGGGCTCAAATGCAACTGCTCTCCATGTTTGGTCACCAGGCCGCTGGCACGGTTAATCACTAATGACTGATGCTGATAAACGTGATCACGCATCTGCATCATGGCCGTGCGCCGCAAGGCCACCTGTATCCTCGCCAACAGCTCCTGCAAGCCAAATGGTTTCATCAGGTAGTCATCTGCGCCCAGGTTCAGGCAATGCACTTTATCCAGTTCATCCTGGCGGGCAGATAACACCAGGATAGGCACATCCGAATAAGCACGCAGCTGCGGGATAAACTGCTCGCCCTGCCCGTCTGGCAAACCCAGGTCGAGAATGGCCATGGCAAAGCCGCTGGCCTCACGCGCTTGCGCGAGGTCCCGTGCATGTTGCACGCGATAGCCGTGCGCAGACAATGCAGGTAACAGGAATTGGTACACGCCCGGGTCGTCTTCGACCAATAATAAAGTGACCTGCTGGCTCATGCGTCGGCCTTGATCAAGTCTGCGGCATAAACAAAGGGGAACAGCAGGCGCACTTCAGTGCGCTGGTCGGCACTGGTGCCTATCTGTACTTGACCGCCATGCAGTTGCATCACAGTATCCACAATAGATAAACCCAGCCCAAAACCACGCGTGCCTGCGGCGGCAGGCTTTGGTGACTCAAACGCGAAAATCACAAAGCCTGGGGGGAAACCCGGCCCCTGATTACGCACAGTCAATGCCAATGAAGATGATGCAATATGCATGGCGATTTCAATGGCGGTGCCCGGCTCGCGCCATTGCAAGGCGTTATCAATCAGGTTGGCCAGCGAATGCGCCACCAATACCGCATCTGCTTTAAACAGTATTTCTTGCTGTAAATCGGCCGCTGGCAATGTCACTTGCAACAACACCGCTGGCGTGCGTTGTAAATAGCGCTGTGCGACATGCTGCATGATTTCTTGGGGGGATTCCCAGTCCAGGTGCAAGCTGCTGCTACCGGCATCCAGTTTCACCAGCGTCAGGATATTTTCCGTGGCCTGCGTTAAGTAGCTGGCTTCAGCTTGTATGCTATGCAGCAATTGTGCAGACTGCGCTGGCGCCAGCGCAATCTGTGTATCTGCCAGCACATTGGCTGCGCCGAGGATGGCAGTCAGCGGTGTGCGCATATCGTGTGATAACGCGGTAAGCAGTGTCTTTTTGAAGTTAGCTTCACTGGCATCGCGTGCCGCCTGTGCCAGCGCGACTTGTTGACGTAGCTTCATCGTCGCCTGTGCAATTTGATGCGTCAGCAAGCGTAAAAAATGCAGGTCAGGCGTGGCATGGCGAGCGACTACCAGCACTTCACGTTGCGGAAAACCAAACGGCAGCAGGCAAGCATCCAGTTCAGGCCAGTCTGCGGTGCCCGCCCCGATGGCGCGTTGATAATCCAGCGCCCATTGCACACTGGAGGCTTCAAGCATAGGCACCGGCGCCCCCGCCAAACAGTTTAATGCATTGGCATCGGACAACTGCACCACGCTAACCTGCCAACCAAACACGTCTTGCACATGCTGGCAGGCGGCTTGCAACAAACCCTCAACACTGGACTGCATGGCCAGCAACTCGGCCAATGACTGGAAAAAACGTGACTGTAAGGCTGCCTGTTGTGCCTGTTGCCTTTGCTGCTTGAGTTGCTGCATGGCACGGCTCACCATCAGCGCCAGCGCCGCAAATACTGACAACATCAGCCAGGATTGCAGGCTGGCGATCCCAAAGGTATAACGCGGCTCGATAAAAAAGTAATTGATGAGTAAAACAGCGACGACCGCTGTCAGCAAGGCCTGGGAAAAGCGCAGGAAATAAGCCGCCCACAGCACACACAACAGGTACAGCAGCGTAATAACGGCCACACCCAGTGCAGCAAAATAATACACGCCCATGCCTGAAACCAAGGCCAGGCTAGCCATCAGGACTAAATAGCTTTGCCAGGGTGGCCGTTTCGTCAACAGCGGATGATCGAAGTCACCTGGCATCATCGTTGCGCCTGGCTAGCGCCCGTACACATCCAGGTTTTTATAATTGGGCCCGAAGAATTCCTTCATCAAGAAGTCTTCGAGGAACGCATTGTCTGCAGGACGTGCAGACAGTGATACCGTACGTCCCAAGCGGTTGGATATCCAGTCAAAATCACCGTTGTAGTGTTCGCGGATAATCGCAATCATACGGCGCATCATCACCAGGCGAATATCCTCGCCATTGCGTGCTTCAACATCGTAATACTGCGTATTGGCCGAGGTATAGTCATTGACCCAGCCCTTAAAGCTGAAGGTGGCAGTAAACGGGTCCATGCGACGAATCTGGAACAAACCGTTAGTGCCAAACTTGAGGTTGTTCATGATGTTTTTAGTACGGCGCTCGTCTTCTGACGGGCCACGCTCAGCGGCAGCAGCGGCATCGTTGATCTGCTTGGCGGCCATTTCGTCCGAATTACGGTCCGACTGCCTGCGCTTGATCATACTCGAAAAGTCCTCCACCGGCGGCGGTGGCATAGGCGGTGTTGGCTCAGGCCTATTTTGTGGCTTAGGCTCGGGCAATTTGAACGGGCTATCTGGCCGTTGTGATTGAATGACTTTTTTCGGTAACTTTGGCTCAGCCTTGGGCTGTTGTTTAGGCCTTGGCTGCGGCTGCGGCGGTGGCTCCGGTGGCATTTCTGGCGGTGGCGACACTTTAGGTGTTTTAGGCGCAGGCACCCCAAGATCCAGCACAATATTCAACGGCTCTTGCGCAGGCTCTTCGAGCGGTTTGAGCAAGTCGAGCAAAAATCCCCAGAACAGAACCGCATGAAACAGCAACGACAGCAGCACTGCCCACATCAGGCGTGCCGGAATATGCAACACACGATCGCGTTGCTTGGGCTTTAGCCAGTTTGGCGTACTAAAGGGTTCAAAAGGAGAAGGCTGCATCAACTGAATGAATTAAAAATAGCGGACGTCACGCATCACGATTGTATTTCTAGCCAGAGTTTTTCAAGACGTTTGATTGAGACAGGATAAGGCGTCCTTAATTCCTGCGCAAATAATGATACACGTAACTCTTGCAACTGCCACGTAAAGTCTTGTAACTGGCTCGTTACAGGCAAATGCGCCTTGCGCAACTGCTCGACCTTTTGCTGCCAGCGCTGCTCTAGTTGTATCAGTGCCTGCGCATGGCGGCCATCGCGCTCGATACTGGTGGGATATTTATCAATGCGCATTTTAATCGCCTTGAGGTAGCGCGGCAGATGCGGTAATTGCTCCCATGGCGTCTGGCTGAAAAAGCCGTGATACAGCATGCCTTGCAATTGCTGTTCACATTCCCGTTTGATTTTTTGCGTCACCGGTGTCATTTTTTGCAACTGTGTCGCCAGCGTTTGATATTCGTTGGCAATCAGTTGCGCCTGTCGCGTTAATGCTTCGGTCACGGCAGGCAAGCGCGTGCGGGCCCGTGCCTTGAGTTGCATAAAAGCAGCATTGGTACGCGGCAAGTCATCCTCGGCAATAAACGCACGATCAGCAATACATTGCAGCATATCTTCGCGTAACTGATCCGGGTTCATGATGGCGCGTAACAACAAGGCATACTGGTTAAAGCCCGGCAGACCTTTTTCGAGTTGCTTGATTTGCTCTTTCAGCTCAAAACGCATGAGGCGACACACGCCTTTGCGGTGCGAAACCGCTGCCGCTTCCGGTGTATCAAATAGCTTGATGGCGACGCTATCGCTATTGTCTTCAAGACCAGGGTAGCCTGTCAGCTGGCGGCCATCTTTGCTAAAGGTGAGCGTTTGCGGCAAATCGCCAAAATCCCATTGTTTGAGGCCAGATTTTTCAATGCCGGGCGAACCTGTCCGGAATGTCAGTTGTGCCGCCGAGCCCAGTTGTTTTTTAAGCAGGTGCCAGTCCCGGCCCATGCCCAATTCACGGCCTTTTTCGTCGACGACGCTAAAATTCATTAAATGATGCGGATCCAGGCCAGCCAGGTCAAACTCTTCCGGCTTCAACTTGAGTCCGGTCTTGTGTTGAATAAACTCAGCCAGTGCGGGCAACAATGACTGCTGCGCATTTTTTGCTTCCAGAAACCCGGTCACAAACTCCGGCACCGGCACACACACGCGGCGCAGCGTCTTGGGTAAGGCTTTAATCAGCGCGGTCACCTTGTCACGCACCATGCCGGGCACCAGCCATTCGGTCACCGTGGCGTCCAGCTGGTTCAGCAAGGCTAACGGAATCGTCGCTGTCACACCATCCAGCACATGGCCTGGCTCAAAACGGTATTTGAGCGGCACCGTCTCGCCATCGATGGTCATTTGCTCGGGGAATTGCACCTCGGTAATCGCACTGGCACCATGGCGCATCAGTGACTCGCGCGTGAGATGCAGCACTTTTGGATTTACTTTTTCCGCATCCTGGCGCCATTTTTCAAACGCGGCACCGTTATAAATGCGGTAAGGCTGTTGATGACCAGGCTCCGCAATCTGTGGCACCACTTTGTCGTAAAACACAAACAACTGGTACTCATCCACCAACACATCCTGGCGGCGCGCCTTGTGTTCCAAGGCCTCAACTTCGGCGATCAAGCGGCGATTCGCTTCAAAAAATGGCGCGCGCGTATCGAATTCCATATTCGCCAACGCTTCGCGGATAAAAATCGCGCGCGCTTCGGTCGGATTGATCGGCCCGTAATGCACACGGCGCTTAGGTACTATGGTCAGCCCATATAAACTCACGCGCTCCCACGCCACCACTTGTGCGGTTTTTCTATCCCAGCGCGGGTCGGTATAGTCGCTTTGCGTCAGGTCACGGCTACCGCCTTCATTGGCAATCGGCTCTATCCAATCCGGGTCAATTTTTGCAACAACGCGCGCATACAACTTGGTGGTATCCACCAGCTCGGCCGCCATCACCCATTTAGGACGGTTTTTCTTCAGTGCCGAGCCCGGTGCAATGGTAAAGCGGATACCGCGCGCGCCAGCATAGGTCTCACTGTCGCCATCCTTAAAGCCGATATTGCCCAGCAAACCGGATAGCAATGCGCGATGTACTTGCTCATAACTGGCTTCCTTATCACTGCGTTTAAAGTCCATTTCTTCGACCATATCCAGCAACTGCGCATGCAACTCGCGCCACTCTTTCAGGCGCAAAAAGGACAGGAAGTTTTGATGGCACTGGTTGAGCAAATCGCGGTTGGATTTTTTGGTTTTTAACGCCTGCTCATACCACTCCCACAGCTTGAGATAACTCATAAAGTCGGAATCATCGGCTTTGAACTTGGCATGGGCACTATCTGCCGCTTCGCGCTTGTCCATGGGGCGCTCGCGTGGATCCTGCATGCTGAGCACACTGGCAATAATCAGGATTTCGCGCAAACAGCTTTCTTTTTTCGCCGCAATAATCATGCGCGCGACACGTGGGTCCAATGGCAAGCGCGCCATCTGGCGGCCCAGCTCGGTGATTTCTCGGCGCTCGGTCACCGCACCCAGCTCTTGCAGCAACTGGTAGCCATCGCTAATCAGGCGTGACGAAGGCGCCTCAATAAATGGGAACTCGGCCACATCGCCCAAGCGCAAATCGGCCATGCGCAAAATCACGCTGGCGAGTGAGCTACGCAAGATTTCAGGGTCAGTAAACGCCGGACGCTGGTTAAAATCTTCTTCTGAGTACAAGCGCACACAGATACCGTTGGACACGCGGCCGCAACGCCCTGCCCGCTGCTTGGCGGCCGCCTGTGAGATCTTCTCAATCTGCAACTGCTCGACCTTGGCACGTGGGCTGTAGCGGTTCACGCGCGCCAAACCGGCATCAATCACATACTTAATGCCTGGCACCGTCAGCGACGTCTCTGCGACGTTGGTCGCCAGCACGATGCGGCGCTGACCACCTGGGCGGAAAATTTTTTGCTGGTCTTCAATACTCAGCCGCGCAAACAGCGGCAAAATCTCAATCGATTTCAACTTGGGCGAACGGCCCTGATATTTACGTAAATGGTCAGCCGTATCACGGATTTCACGCTCACCAGGCAGGAACACCAGAATATCGCCATCGCCTAAACGCAACAAATCCTCAGCCGTATCGAGGATGGCATCCTCCATCACCTCTTCTTCGTCATCTTCTTCCAGCCAGCGTGTTTCTGTACGCGGCGGCTTACGCTTGATGCCCATGAGGTCCTGCGCAAAACGGTCTATATCGTCCAGCCCGTCATCCACCGGCACCTCTACCGCCACCATCGTGGTTTTATTGCCCAGCGGGCGGTAACGGATTTCAACAGGATAAGTGCGGCCAGACACTTCAATCACCGGCGCACCATTGAAATGGTTAGAGAATCGATCCGCATCAATCGTCGCCGAGGTGACGATGATTTTCAAATCCGGCCGTTTTGGTAACAGCTGCTTGAGATAACCCAACAGGAAATCAATATTCAGGCTGCGCTCATGCGCCTCATCAATAATGATGGTGTCATAGCCATTGAGGAATTTATCGCTTTGCGTCTCCGCCAACAGAATGCCGTCCGTCATCAGCTTAACGTAACTGCTCTCGGACAATTTGTCATTAAAGCGCACCTTGTAACCCACCGCTTCACCCAGCGGGCTATTCAACTCCTGCGCAATACGTGACGCCACCGACCGCGCGGCAATTCGCCTCGGCTGCGTGTGGCCAATCAAGCCACTAACACCACGGCCCAACTCCAGGCAAATCTTGGGTAACTGCGTCGTTTTACCAGAGCCTGTTTCACCACAGACAATCACCACCTGATGCTTGGCAATCGCCGCTGCAATCTCGTCTTTTTTGCCGCTAACGGGCAACTCTTCAGGATATTGTGGCTTGGGTAATGCGGCTAATCTGGCTTGCAAACGCTGCTGGGATGCCTGGACTTTATGGGCAATATCAACCAGCGCTTTATCAACCGGCTTGTTTTGTTTCAAGGCATCGCGCAACTGCTGCAAACGGCGTTTAAGCGGAAAGCGATCTGCCAGCATGCACTGGGCAAGTTGTTTTTCAAGCTGGGCAATGAGTTGTACAGGAGAGGCGGTTATCATAGAAGGTAGATTTTAACATGGCATAAGATCTACCATTAAAAACACTCTGGCAACCAGCATTGATTTTCATAAACCAGATTTAAAAAAATGATACAATTATCTCCTTTGCTGTTAAGTTAATTTAATAAAGCATTGATGCAATAATAATTTAATGGCTCAAAACTAAAAATTAAGAAATTCACAATACTCACGATAGAAACATCATGAAAGTTTTAGTCCTTGGAATCACTGGGATGCTAGGGAATGCAATGTTTCGCGTTCTCTCTGAAAATCCAGACCTTGAGGTATTTGGCACTGCAAGAAGTGGAAATTACAATCAAAAATTTCCTGCAAAATCACAAAAAAAAATATTGACAGGCGTTGATGTTGAAAACCATGACAGTCTAGTCAATATATATGCCTCCATTAAACCCAACGTTGTAGTTAACTGCATTGGCCTTGTCAAACAATTGGCGAATGCGAATGATCCACTGTCTGCGATCCCTATCAATGCGTTATTACCGCACAGACTTGCACAGCTTTGTAAAATAAATGGCGCAAGGCTAGTTCATATCAGCACGGACTGTGTTTTTTCAGGTGCCAAGGGAAGATATTTGGAGTCAGACTTTCCTGATGCAGATGATTTATACGGTCGCTCGAAACTCTTGGGAGAGGTCACGGAGCGGCATACGATCACCCTTAGAACATCCATTATTGGCCATGAACTGAATGGACATAGAAGTTTAGTTGACTGGTTTATTGCTCAGAAAGATACAGCAAAAGGTTACACACGCGCAATTTTCTCAGGTCTACCTACGGTAGAGCTTGCCACAATCATTCGTGACAAAGTCCTGCCAAACCCTCACCTGTATGGCCTCTATCATGTTGCATCTGAACCGATCAATAAGTTCGAATTGTTGAAACTCGTTGCACATACTTACGGTAAAAAAATTGCAATTACGCCCTCTGAAGAACTCATCATAGATCGATCACTAAATGCAGATCGCTTTAACCAAGCGTTTGATTACTCACCTCCCCAGTGGGCAGACCTAATAGAACGCATGTTTCAATTCAAGTAGTATTGAAAGTCAATTATGTTTAAAAATAAAATCCTTTTAATTACTGGTGGCACTGGATCTTTCGGGAATGCGGTTTTAAAGCGTTTTTTAGAAACTGAGATTAGTGAAATCCGCATATTCAGCCGCGATGAAAAAAAGCAAGAAGATATGCGCATAGCGCTCAATCATCCTAAACTTAAATTCTATATCGGAGATGTACGCAGTTACGAGAGCATTTATGAGGCCATGAAAGGTGTCGACTATGTGTTTCATGCGGCCGCACTAAAACAAGTCCCTTCTTGTGAGTTTTACCCTATGGAGGCGGTAAAGACTAACGTGCTAGGCACCGAAAATGTGATGAATGCTGCAATTGCGCAAAATGTAGAGCGTGTGATTGTGCTGAGCACCGATAAAGCGGTATACCCGATTAATGCCATGGGGATTTCAAAAGCCATGATGGAAAAACTCATGGTTGCCAAAGCTAGAAATCAACAAACAGGTGATACAGTGTTCTGTGCAACCCGTTACGGCAATGTGATGGCTTCTCGTGGATCAGTCATTCCTTTATTTGTAGATCAACTAAAATCAAACAAGGGCCTCACCGTCACAGACCCTGCCATGACACGCTTCCTGATGTCACTTGAAGACTCCGTTGATTTAGTAATTTATGCATTTGAACACGGCCAGCAAGGAGATATTTTTGTTCAGAAAGCCCCAGCCTCTACTGTTGGCGTACTTGCCCAAGCATTAAAAGATTTATTTAAAAAAGAGTTACCCATGCAGGTTATTGGGACTAGGCATGGTGAAAAGCTTTATGAGTCGCTGATATCACGTGAGGAAATGGCAAAAGCGGTAGATAAGGGACGCTACTTCCAGATCCCAGCTGATAACCGTGATTTGAACTACGCTCAGTTCTATGTTGAAGGCGACCTAGAACTCTCCACTCTCGACGACTACACCTCACACAATACAGAGCAACTTACACTAGAAGAAGTTAAGCAACTATTGCTTAAACTAGACTTTATTCAGGAACAACTCAATGCTTAAGGTCATGACCATTGTTGGCACGCGACCAGAATTAATCAAAATGTCTCGCGTCATTGCAGAATTTGATCAACATACGCAGCACATTCTCGTTCACACCGGCCAAAACTTCGACTACGAACTGAATCAAGTTTTCTTTGATGATCTTGGTATTCGAAAACCTGATTATTTTTTGGCTGCCGTAGGTGAAAATGCCGCCCAAACCATCGCCAAAGTGATTGAAAAAGCAGATGAAGTGCTAGAGAAAGAAAAGCCAGATGCTTTACTGCTCTATGGCGACACCAACTCATGCCTATCGATACTAGCAGCCAAACGCCGTAAAATTCCTGTATTTCATATGGAAGCAGGCAATCGTTGCTTTGATCAACGAGTACCAGAAGAGCTTAATCGCAAAGTGCTAGATCACCTAAGTGATATTAATATGGTGCTCACAGAGCACGCGAGAAGATATTTGCTTGCGGAGGGAATTCCTGCTGACCGGATTATTAAAACTGGCTCCCATATGCAAGAGGTGCTTGAATACTATATGCCGAATATTGAGGCATCGAATGTATTGGAGCGGCTTAACCTATCATCCCAGCAATACTTTCTACTCAGCACGCACAGAGAAGAAAACGTTGACTCCCCTACCAACCTGCAAGATTTACTAGACACATTGCAGGCACTGGTTAAAGCGCATGGCATGCCAGTGGTTGTTTCCACACACCCTCGTACAAGGCAGCGTTTAGAAAAGCTGGGCGTTGACTCGCTTGATAGCAAAATTCACTTCTTAAAACCTTTCGGTTTTTTTGACTATATAAAGCTGCAAAAAGAAGCTTTTTGCATACTCTCGGACAGTGGAACCATTACTGAAGAGGCTTCTCTGCTTAATTTACCTGCGGTAACAATCCGCAATGCGCATGAAAGGCCTGAAGGCATGGACGAAGGCACACTCATTATGTGTGGACTTAAAACGGAACGTGTACTAGATGCAGTACAAATTGTGACAAAGCAGCATAACAAATCAGAAAAGCAATTTAGCATCGCACCTGACTACCTGGGCGGTTTAGTTTCTAAAAAAGTATTGCGTGCAGTTGTAAGCTATGTTGACTTCGTGAATAGAACAGTTTGGTCAAAATGAATCCGCATAAGCATCACAGCTCTAGCCCTCTCGAAATACTGAAAAGTTTTCTGCGCAACCGAAGCTTAATCAGCCAAATGACAAAGAGAGAAGTTTTAGGGCGCTATCGTGGTTCTGTAGTCGGGTTAGGATGGTCATTCTTTAATCCGTTATTAATGCTTAGCGTTTACACCTTCTTTTTTTCATATGTATTTAAAAGTCGTTGGGGAGATGTACCAACAGGTGGGCATACTGACTTCGCAATCGTATTATTCGTAGGGCTAATTATTCATGGTGTATTTGCAGAATGCATCAACCGTGCACCGGCCTTGATTAACAGTAATGTTAGTTATGTGAAAAAAGTAGTTTTTCCGCTGGAGATTTTTCCATGGATAGCCATGGGTTCAGCACTATTTCATGCTGGCATCAGTATTTTTGTCCTAGTCATACTACAGTTGATTATTGTTGGTAATTTGCAGTGGACTATTATCTTTTTCCCGCTGGTTACTTTTCCATTTGTTATTGTTACGCTTGGTTTTGCCTGGTTCTTGGCGGCAACCGGCGTTTACGTAAGAGATATAGGCCAAACAACCGGCTTAGTCACTTCAGTGATGCTGTTTGTTTCGCCAGTTTTTTATCCCATTGCTACCTTACCTCATAAAATGCAATTATTCGTGATGTTGAATCCACTTACGCTGATTATTGAAGAATCCCGGAAAGTGCTGCTATTTGGCGAAGTGCCAAATTGGACTGCATTAGGTGTTTATTCATTAGTGAGCATGGTTATAGCGTGGATTGGATTCTGGTGGTTTCAGAAAACCAGAAAGGGTTTTGCAGATGTCCTCTGATAGACAAAAAAATAACACGGCACATTCAATGAACTCAACGAATACAGTTTGGCACGAATCAAATATCAGTCGAAAACATCGTGAGCAGAAGAATGGTCATCGTGGTGCTGTTTTATGGTTTACCGGCTTATCAGGATCAGGCAAGTCCACTCTGGCGCATGCAGTGGAAGAAAGACTTCATGAACTTGGATGCCAAACATTCGTTTTAGATGGTGACAATATCCGCCACGGTCTTTGTGGTGATCTTGGGTTTTCTACTGAAGATCGTATTGAAAATATACGCCGTATTGGTGAAGTGGCGAAGCTCTTTATGGAGGCAGGTGTAATTGTTTTAACCGCATTCATATCACCTTACCGCGCTGACCGAGAACGCGCGCGCAATATGATTGCGCAAAGTGACTTTTTTGAGATTTACTGTAATGCTTCTCTGGAAGTTTGCGAAAATCGAGATACTAAAGGTCTTTATAAAAAAGCACGTGCAGGAGAGATAGCTGAGTTTACTGGCATCTCTGCGCCTTACGAAGTGCCAGTAAAGGCCGATCTAATCATTAACACAGGCTCTGATAATTTGAATGCTTGTGTCAAGCAAGTTATAAAAGAAATAATGAGCCGTGGTATAGGTAGATTAGAACCTAATTCTGCACTTAAATCTAAACCACAAACCAGCCACATAAAAAACTCGTAACCATGAACAACATTGCTATTCGTGTAGGAAATCTAAGCAAGTGCTATCACATTTATGATCGCCCTCAAGATAGATTGAAACAGTTGGTTATACCCAAGTTACGTTCTTTAATTGGCCGCAACTCTGGCGATTATTTCCGTGAGTTCTGGGCATTAAATGATGTGTCTTTTGAAGTAGGTAGTGGTGAAACTGTTGGCATTATCGGTCGCAATGGTTCTGGTAAATCTACACTACTACAAATGATTTGTGGAACTTTGGAGCCAACCAGCGGTGCAGTTGAAACCAGAGGTAGAGTAGCAGCCCTTTTGGAGCTCGGCGCTGGTTTCAACCCAGAATTCACTGGACGCGAAAATGTCTACATGAATGCCACAGTTCTTGGGTTGACACAGGAAGAAATTCAGAGTCGTTTCGAAGAGATTGCAGCATTTGCTGATATTGGCGATTTTATAGAACAGCCTGTCAAACATTACTCTAGTGGTATGTATGCACGGCTTGCGTTCGCCGTTGCTATTAATGTTGACCCAAGCATTTTGATCGTGGATGAAGCGCTGGCAGTGGGCGACGAACCTTTTCAGCGTAAGTGTTTTGCAAGAATTGAGGAAATCAAACGCAATGGAGGAACGATTTTGTTCGTGTCGCATTCAACCAGCGCTATTGTTGAATTATGCGACCGGGCAGTACTGCTGTACGCTGGAGAGATGCTTTTTACAGGAGAGCCCAAAAAAGCAATTGCTTGGTACCAGAAGCTTATGAACGCTACCCACGAACAGGCACTGCAGATACGAGAATCCATCCGGCAGTATAATTATCAGTCCGTTAGTAGTGTAGAGCCTCTCGTGGTAGCACAATCTGATGAGGGGCGATCTGCCGTTCTTAGTGAGAACATCCCCCCGGAAGCCTTACAGGAAAGTAACTCTGATGAAAGCTATGATGTCAGCCTCGTTTCGAAAAGCATGGTTGCCTACGAACCAAATGGTGCTGAAATTTCAAACTTTAGAATTGAGACGATTGATGGTCAAATTGTGAATTGTTTGTATGGTAGAGCTCGTTATAAATTTTGTTATGACGTTACTTTTACCAAGAATTGCGAGGGTGTACGGTTCTATACACTAATCAAAACGCTTACTGGCGTGGAGCTTGGCGGGGGCATTTATCCAGCAGACAATCTCAAAGGTATGAATTATTCCAAAGGGAAAAAAGTAACGATGTTTTTTGAGTTTTACTGTGGGCTTAATTCTGGCACATATTTTATTAATTGTGGGGTTGGTGGAAATGGGGGGCAGTCATTACACCGCATCATTGATGCAATGCCATTTCGGGTAGCCCTAAACAAAAATAAAACAAATTCTTTTGGCATAATTGACTTTGGTTACTCTCCGTATGTGACAGATGTTTTTGCTAAAAAAGGTGATCTAACGTGAGTCAGGATACAGCTCCAATCGTAGAATCTATGGATCATACACATTTACTTATTTCATTTTGCAACCAATCAACCTCTCCTAATCACTCCCTATGCGTAATAGACCCGCAAAGTAAGGAGTCCAACTGGATAGATATTACGGGAATTCCTGAAGAGTTGAGACAGGACTTCTCAGGCATTGCTGGCATTTGCAAAAGTGGAGAGAACATATTTATTGCAACGCAAGGATCAAAACCTTCGATTACTTGCATCTCGCTCTCAACTCTAGAGGTAATAAGTTTCCTTCACTTACATAAATGCAAAGACAGCCACTCAATGGTATTTCATGAGAACTGTATATATTTGGCAAGTACGGGTACGAATGAAGTCTATCGAATCCCATTTACCAACAACTATTTAAGTAATGAAGAACTATTCTGGAGCTACCCAAACGTTAGTCACGAAAAAGATGAGATTCATTTAAACGGCTTATCTATTCATCGAGGACAATTGATTGCATCTTGTTTTGGTCCCAAAAACTCTGAAAACTCGTGGGGCTCCAATGGCAGAGTTTTTTATTTAGCCACTAATGAGAATATTGTTGAAGGCCTAAAACAGCCACATAGTCCCGTGGTAATTGATGATCGCCTTATTTTTGCAGAGTCTGCTAAACAAAAGGTGTATGTATTAGAAAATAACAAAAATGAATGGATCAAAAGACTCGACTTGAAATTGAAAGGATATGCTCGAGGAATTGCAGTAGTTAATCAGAGTATTTTTATTGGCATTAGTGCTGACAGATCCATTTCAAGAAGTACAAAACAAATACTTCCGGCAAATCAACAAGTGATTGCCAATGCTTCATTGATCGAAATTGACCTTATATCTGGTGAGCAACTACAAGATTTAAGTCTGCAGGGATATGGTAGAGAGCCATATGATATTTTAGCAATAGAGCCAGCCTCCACTCTATGTACTGAAATGGAAACTATTTATCGTAGGGTTAGTGAAATAGAGTTATTTGCTGATCGATATGCTGCAGATGCAGGACGTCTTTACTTGGAGAAGACTGAGCTACTTAGAAACGACGCGGACTTGGTTAGCATCATTATACCTACATACAATCGCGCCGAATTCATAGGTGAAGCGATTGTAAGCGTTTTATCTCAAACATACTCAAACATAGAGTTGATCGTCATTGATGATGGATCCACCGACAATACTCAGCTTATAGTTTCCAAAATAACTGATAAAAGACTAACTTATATTAAGCAAAATAACAGAGGACGTTCAAATGCTAGAAACCATGCACTATCACTTGCCTCAGGTAAATACATTACCTTTTTAGACTCGGATGATCTTTATTTACCCAATAAAATCGAACTACAAGTTTCTTATTTAAAAAATCATCCCGGAGTCGGAATGATTTATACCTCAGCTCATTGTATCAACACTTACGGACGATTGTTAGATCATAAATATATAGCCTCAGTTTCAGGCCTAATTTACCAAAGCATTGCATTTTTCACCCCAGTTACTATAACTCTACCAACCGTAATGACTTACAAGTCTGTTCTAGATCAAGTCGGGGGATTCGATGAGGATATGGATAGATTCGAAGACACAGATATGTGGCGCCGTATTTCAAAACGCTATCGAATTGATGCAATGCCAGATTTCACTTGCTTATTGAGGACTCATGAAGATAACTCCTTACAGAGTCAGGATCCGCATAAAATCTCTAGCGCTCTTGACTATTATGCAAATAAAATCTCTACAGAAGACACAGAGGTTGATCTTACAGTAAGAAATAAAGGCTTATCAGGGCTATATACTTATTATGCTTATGCCTTTTTATCAGTGCCTCAATTTGCTGAAAGTGGTAAGCGTTTAATCAAAACAGCTAAAAATTACCAAGGCTTAGATCTTAGCTTTTCAAGATTACTACAAAAACAATCCATAAAGTCTATTTACTATAGGATTTATTACAAAACCAAGCTTGACTCGCTTACATTTTGGGGTAGATGGACACTCCGATTCATTTATTTCCGCTCAGCCAATTTTGGTTACAAGCTACTCGTTAAAGCTAGACGCCTCTTCAAAAACTACTAAAAATATGAATAAACCAAAAGTTTCAATTGTAATACCTGTTTACAACGGCGAGGACTATCTAAAGCAAGCGATAGAAAGTGCACTCGAACAAACATATCAAAATATAGAGATTTTAGTCATTAATGATGGTTCCACCGACAATGGAGAAACCGACAGAATCGCAAAATCTTACGGCAGTAATATCCGCTACCTCTACAAAGAGAATGGAGGCGTAGCTTCTGCATTAAACTTAGCAATTAGAGAAATGCAAGGTGAATATTTTTCTTGGTTAAGCCACGACGACTTGTACTCCAAAGATAAAGTCGAAAAGCAAATATTAGCGCTCGCAAATCTAGCTGAGAAAAACGTTGTTATATACAGCAACTACTCTGTTTTTACTGATGACTTAGAAAAAGCTTCGCCAGTGCAACTAAGTGGAGTTCGACCAGAAAGCTTTCGCTATTGGATCACAATCGAAAATCGATTACATGGATGTACGTTACTAATACCTAAACAAGCTTTTGACAAGGTAGGAGTATTTAACGAATCATTAAGAACTACTCAAGATTATGACCTATGGTTCAGAATGGCAAAACAATATGATTTCGTACATATACCTGATGTACTAGTGCAGGCTAGGCAACATGCGAACCAAGGAAGCTATCAAATGGCAGGGATTGCCTTAACTGAATGTAACCAACTGCTATCTAACTTTGCAATGAACTTAAGCCATAAAGAAATTCTGTCTGGATCAGGAAAGTCTCTTTCGGAATCTTATACCGATCTTGCTTCAAGTATGTTCAATAGAGGCTTTAACGAAGCTGGAGCTTCTATCAAAGCGTATGCCATTTCAAATAAGTTTATGACTAATAATAAAACAATGACTATTAAAAGAGAAATCAGATATTTCGCCAACAAATTAATTAGCATTTGCAGGCAGCTTGTACCCGCTAACATAAAAACAATTATTAAGCGACTGTTCTCTAAATCAAATATTCAAGCAAAAATAAATCGCATTGACCTCAAAGAAAAGTTCTCAGAAATTTATGACAAAAATATTTTCGGAGGTCGCGAATCAAGGTCTGGCGAAGGTTCAGACTTAGTTCAAACAAAAGTGATTCGAGAGCAACTGCCCAAAATCATTGAGATGCTATCCGTGAAGACTTTCCTAGATGCCCCATGTGGCGATTGGTATTGGATGAAAGAAACGGAGTTAAGAGTTCAGCAATACATTGGTGTTGACATTGTAGAACCAATGATAAATAAACATATGAGTGAATTTGGGGGAGCAACACGGACTTTTAAATGCCTTAATTTGGCAGAGGACACTCTGCCCAAAGCAGATTTAATTTTCTCTCGAGACTGTTTAGTTCATCTAAAATTTGATGATGCATTAAAAATACTCAGAAACTTTAAACAATCTGGCGCCAAATATTTATTGACCACGACGTTCACTGACAGAAGTTACAACAATGATTTAATTGGTCAAGATAGCTTTTGGAGAGCACTTAATATGCAGCTCGCTCCCTTCTACTTTCCTGAGCCTATATTAACTATTAACGAAGGCTGCACTGAAGAGGCAGGACAATTCCAAGATAAAAGCTTAGGTTTGTGGCTTCTAAGTGACATTAATATTTAAAACAACTTGTGATTGAGCCTATAAAGAAAATGCTTATTATCCACGCGCCGAGCGTTCACTCTGGTGGCGGCATGATTTTACTCAGATTGATTTTATCGGCCCCTAATCACAAATTTAAGCTTTTACAACTTGACTCTCGTGGAGTGCGGGAGCTCCGCTTATCTCGAGAGCGATTTAAATATTACAGCTATCATGCTTCAGTTTTAGCAAGATTGAGAGCTGAGCTTAGATTATGGCTAAATACAAGAAGCTCAGATATTGTTATATGTTTTCATGGGCTGCCGCCATTACTGCCACTTAAAGGCAAAGTTGTAGTTTTCATTCAAAATCGTCTACTTGTAGAAAGCAAATCGCTGATAGGCCACCCCCTCTTAACGAGAGTTCGCTTAACTGTTGAGCGCTGTTGGTTACGCTTTTTTCACAGTCCCACTCACCGATACATTGTTCAAACACCCTCAATGCAAATGGCGTTACAAAAACTATGGAAAGATGCAAATGTCTCAGTGTTTCCATTTGCTCCCGTATTTGAGACAAAATCAATTGAAAATGAATTTCAGCATGGCAAAAAGTTTGACTTTTTATATGTAGCGAGTGGGGAGTCTCATAAAAACCATCTGAACCTGTTAGAGGCTTGGCGAATTCTGGCGGATGCAGACTTAAGACCCTCTTTGGCACTGACAGTTAGCTCGGAAGCTTTTCCACAACTCTGTGCCAAAATCGCTAAATATACAAAAGAGCATAGCCTTGATATTACAAACCTAAACCTCATAGAGCCTTCAAAGATTCATAAGTTATATCAATCTGCATCTGCATTAATTTTCCCATCCACAACAGAGTCTTTTGGCTTACCCTTGATTGAAGCGAAGCAGTTGGAAATACCTATTCTAGCCGCGGAGCTTGATTATGTGAGAGACGTGGTTGAACCCATTGAGACTTTTGATCCTCACTCACCTATATCGATTGCAAGAGCGGTCAAACGTTTCTTGGACCAGCCTGAGCCGACAGCGAAAATTCACTCTGCAGAAGAGTTCTTATCGGAAATACTCAGATGAAAGTACTTATTTGGACACAATACTTTTGGCCTGAGAATTTTCATATTAATGCTGTTGCACGCAGCCTGCGTGATCAAGGCATAGAAGTCACAGTATTAACAGGAAAGCCCAACTATCCTGAAGGGAAAATATTCGATGGCTATAAAGCATTAGGCATTCATCATGAACAATACTCAGGCTTTGATGTAGTCCGCATACCACTTTGGCAGCGTGGTAAGAACTCTGGGAAAGGAATGGTACTTAATTATCTCTCATTTATTGTATCTGGCTATTTATGTGCCCCCTACGCCCTTCGGGGAAAAAAGTTTGATGTGATTTTTGTCTACGGGCTATCCCCTTTACTACAGGCTTTACCAGCGCTTTATTTATCCTGGCTGAAACGCGCGCCCTTGGTTTTATGGGTACAAGATTTATGGCCAGAATCGTTACTTGCAACCGGCTTTATCAAAAGCAAACTGATTCTGGGCTTAGTGAAAAATGCAGTTAAGTATATTTACTATTGTTCCGACTCAATACTCGTTCAATGTGAAGGCTTTCGTCAGTCGGTTGAGTTATTAACCCGTAAGAAGAATAAAATAAAGTACTTTCCAAACTCTGCGGAGGGTCACTTAGCTAACGCAGTGCCACTCGACCTAACAGGCTATCTATCAAAAACAATTGCAAAGCAGTTTTCAATTGTTTTTGCAGGCAATATCGGAGCAGCTCAATCATGCGAGACAATTGTCGAAGCTGCAAGAATCCTCAAAAATCATGATGCAATAAAGTTCTACTTAGTGGGTAGTGGTCGTATGGATCATGAAATTGCAAAGCTGATTACTGATTATGATCTGGACAATATTGTGATGGCCGGCAGAGTCGCTCATGATCAAATGCCTGCCATTTACGAGTCTGCCTCAGTGCTACTACTAACACTTAAGGATCAATCAGCATTATCAGCAACGGTGCCAAGCAAATTACAAGCTTATCTTTCTGCGAAAAAACCTATTATTGCTTGTTGTAACGGTGAAGCCGCTGATATTGTTAAAAATGCCAATGCAGGTCTCACTTGCTCAGCTGGGGATGCTCAGGCCCTTGCTGACGCAGTGATTAAACTCTATACAATGACAGAAGAAAATCGCCTACAATTAGGCCAAAGTGCTCAACAATACTTTCTGAAGCACTTTCAATTACATACGTGCACTGAAAGGCTCATTTCACACTTTAATAAAATATTAAAAGAGCATTAAACTTACTTGAGTTGAATGCATCTGTTTCTGATGAGATATTACTTTCTTACACACTCTTCTACCCCTGTATTCCCACCCTTAAACCCAGGTTCAAAATAAAACTTCCTGAAGCTCAACTGCCCTTTGGCATTTTTCTTAAACTCGGCAATGCCCGTGCCATAATCATGCGTCTTGCCACCATATTCGCCGTTCTCTGCTGGTAAGGCAAAATGCATAGCGGCATGCATACCATGCGCCGCAGCGTGGCCTTTATAAACGCCATAATCAGGCACTTCGAGCTGGAAGTCATAACTGGCATCAGCGCCTTTGCTATGTTCCGGACGTAATTTCATGGTCACTGTACCCGTGTACTTTCCTTCATGCGCATCATCGCCCGTGCAGGCGTAAACACCGCTTAAATCAAGCGCGTAAGCGTTTGCTGCCATCCAGCAACTTAATAATCCTGCGAACCACTTCATATGATTTCCTTTAACTATTCAGAGGGGCGTATGCGCAAAAAACTGGCAAATTTGGGTTTACCTGTTTTGGTCACATCACGGTAAGTATAAGTAACCTGGCAGCCGATGGGCGGCGGATGCGCACGCTCGGCGTCGCTGAATCCGGTGCCCAGTTTAAATTGGATACCTGCCGGGGTTTCTACCAGTAACGCGCCCATTTTACCTTGGTATTTGCCTTTGCCGGGCACATAGGCGATCACTTTGGCTTCGGCATCAAGTTGTGGCTTGAGCTTGAGCAAGACATGGCTACGGCCTGTGAGATATGGCGCGTCAGCGCGGTGCAGCATCAGGCCTTCGCCACGTTTCGCCACAACTTGCTCTAACGTTCGCTTAAGCACTTGCCTATCCTTTACCTTGAACTGCGGCAGACTTTTGAGATAAGGGCTATGCGCTTGCCGGGCGATGTGCACAATTGTCTGCACTCTGTGGGCGAAATCACCGCTGGCGTCTGGCAACTCAAACACATAATAGGCGACTTGCCGCCAGGCAGCATCACTCGGTTGCGTTTGTCTGACAGTGGATGAAAGCGTCTCGAATTGACCACGGCCTATCCATAATTCGCCATCCAGTGGCCGTGGCGGAAAGTCTTGAGTAAACCAGGCTGGCGCATGAATAGGATGACCCTGGCGGCTGGTGAATTGCTGACCATCCCAGATGGCACGGATGCCATCCAGTTTTTCACTGACCAGGTATTCCTGCACCTGGATATCGTCATGGTAAATCTGCGCCAGCAAAATGGCAGGCGGCTGGGCGTAGCTGTGCGCAACCCATAAGGACAAGAAAATAAACAGTAGATATCGCGTTGGCCCAAGCATAACGCCCCCCAATTGTTAAATTAAATTAACAATTAAAAGTTACAGGGCGCAGGCAATAAAAGCAATGTTTAGAGCAATTGGCACCACAATTTATCATGATGCATGACGTCCATCCATAAAGCGACTACGCTGAGGGCGATGAGCAATACGCCACTCAGGCGCATCCCCGTCGACTCTTTAAACCAGCCGGGCATGGATTGCTGGCTGGCGCGCCATAGGACTGGTGCCAGTGCCAGCACAGTGGCAGAGCCACAGGCAAAAGCCATCATCACAAGCGCCCCTTGTAACCATTGCGATTGCAACGAGGCCAGCATCACCGCTGAATAGAGCAAACCACACGGCAACAAAGCCCAGATCATGCCAGTCAGCAAATAGCCGAATTTGGCATGTTCGGTGCGCTGCTTAATCCACGCCCAGACCTGCTGTGCCCGCTGCACAGCCCATTGTGGCTGTTGACCGGTGACCAGCAATAACACGCCCCAGGCAAAAATCAGCGTATGAGAGAACGTCCACAAGGGCTGGAATACATGACTCTGATTGGACAACCAGGCCAGGCCACGCAGGGTTTCTGCCGCAATCGCGCCCAAGATGCCATAACCCAGCATGCGCCCCAGGTAGAAACTCCAGGGAATGGTCTTGATGACGCGTAGCGGAATCGAACGAAACTGGCTGGTGGTTTGAGGAGAAGACTGCATGGCGCCGCAAGCTGCACCACACATGGCAATGCAATGCGGGCCGCCTGCCAGCCCCATGACAAAGGCGGTCAGGAGTAAGCTGGCTAACATGCCGAGAGTTTAAAGGATTTTGGAGAACCTTGCACGATTGGCATCGTGCTGCAAATAGCGGTCAAACACCATGGCAATGGCACGTACAAAGTACCAGCCCATTTCAGTCACTTTCAGGCCATCGTCTTCCAGCACCACCAACCCCTGCTTTTCTTTATCTGCAAGCTGTTGAATCTCTGACTTAAAGTAATCCCTGAAATTCACCATGTAAGAGAGCTCTATTGACTCATAGCTAAGCTCACCATGGCACATGATGGCCATAATCACTGCGCGCCGGATCAGGTCATCACGGCTGAGTGCCAATCCACGCACAATTGGCAACTGGCCCTGGTCGAGGAAGTCGTAATACTCTTCCAGCGTTTTGGCATTCTGGCTATAGGTCGCACCCATTTTGCCAATGGCAGACACGCCCAGCGCCAGGATGTCCTGGTCTGCCATGGTGCTGTAACCCTGGAAATTACGGTGCAACCTGCCCTGCTGTTTGGCGATGGCGAGCGAATCATCAGGTAAGGCGAAGTGGTCCATACCAATATACACATAACCTGCCTGCATTAATTGCTGAATTGCCTCCGACAGCATTTGAATCTTATCGACCGCATTGGGTAACTCATCTTGCAAAATACGCCGTTGCGGTTTGAATCTTGATGGCAAATGCGCATAGCCATATAAAGCAATGCGGTCCGGGCGCAAGGTCGTTATTTTGTTAATCGTCTCGCGAAACGTCGCTGGGGTTTGTTTGGGCAAGCCATAGATCAGATCAGCATTAATCGACTGATACCCCATCTCGCGCGCCTGTTGCATCAGCGTTTCCACTTGCGCATAAGACTGCACTCTATGCACGGCCTGTTGTACCTCAGCGTCAAAGTCTTGCACGCCAAAACTCAGGCGGTTAAAGCCCAGGTCGCGCAAATGCTGCAAGCGTTGCTGGTTCACCGTGCGTGGATCGATTTCGATGGAGTATTCACCCTCTTGGTTAAACACAAAGGCTTTTTTCAGCATGTCGACCAGGCTGGTTAACTCTTCATCATTGAGAAAGGTCGGCGTGCCGCCGCCCAGGTGCAATTGGTTCACCGCCTGCGCTTGCGAAAACTTGTTCAGGTGCAGATTGAGTTCGCGTTGCAGGTAGTTGAGGTAAATTGCGCCCTGCTCATAACGCTTGGTAACGATTTTATTGCAGGCACAATAAAAACACAGGGAGGCACAAAACGGGATATGTACATAAACAGACAGCGGTTGCGTCCAGTTGCTGATATTGCGCTGCTCTGCCGCCTTGACATAGGCCGCTGCATCAAACGCCTCGACAAAGCGGTCTGCCGTGGGGTAAGAGGTATAACGCGGCCCCGAAACATCATAGCGTTCGATGTGCTCTTGAGTAATCATCAACGGTTGTTTCATGGTATCTAGCAAATTCTTTCCTGTCGGCACAAGTGAGACATCGCGTCCCCAAAGTCATTGACAGCCACTTTGCCATAAAGCAAACCATGACTTCTTGATGCATATCAAATAGTCCGATGCGTGACGCGTGCATAATGCAACTCACTATAATAGGGAAGAGTAAAAAGCATCATGTTAAATGCCATTGCAGCAGATGAAATCGCCACACATGAAATCAATGCGCATGAAGCGTATAATCAGTCGCAAGATCAACGACTGCCAAGGACCTCCCCCATGCAAGCCGAATCCAGCTTCAAGGTCGCCTGCTCTAACTGCAACCTGCGCGAGCTGTGCCTGCCCATAGGTTTAAGCACGGACGAGATGAGCAAATTGGATGGCATGGTCGCCACCCGCAAAAAAGTGAAGCAAGGTGGTCACCTGTTCAGCAGTGGCGACCCGTTTACCACTTTGTATGCAATCCGTACTGGCTTCTTTAAAACCTGTGTGGTTTCTGAAGATGGCCGCGAACAAGTCACCGGCTTCCAGATGGCCGGGGAAATCATGGGGCTGGATGGCATTGTCAGTGACAAGCATAATTGCAACGCCATTGCGCTTGAAGATGCCGAAGTCTGCGTGATGCCGTTTAACCACGTTGAAGACCTGTCACGTGAAATTCCCATGCTGCAACGCCATGTGCACAAAATCATGAGCCGCGAGATTGTGCGCGAGAATGGCGTCATGATGTTGCTGGCCAATATGCGTGCCGAAGAGCGCCTGGCAGCCTTTCTGCTCAACTTGCTGCAACGTTTGCACGCCCGTGGCTACTCGAAAAGCGAATTGATTTTGCGCATGACACGTGAAGAAATCGGCAGCTACCTGGGCATGAAGCTGGAAACCGTGAGCCGTACCTTCTCCAAGTTTAGCGACGACGGCATTATTGAAGTCAAACAAAAGAACATCCGCATTCTGGACCACGAAAAACTGAAGGCCATCTTTAACGCCAGCACGTGTTAAGCAGCGGCCTCGCCGCCATCATTACTGACGCCCGATGGAGCCCTCTGCCCTTTTTAACGCGTTGACGTCTTATGCATCCACGCGCCACTGGCAGTATATTTACCCGGTGTGGTCACGCCGGGCACAAGGCCTTTCTATCGGCATCAACCTGCACCCCAATCATTGTTGTAACTGGCATTGCG
Organism: Methylophilus sp. QUAN; assembly: GCF_015354445.1. Taxonomy (GTDB): domain Bacteria; phylum Pseudomonadota; class Gammaproteobacteria; order Burkholderiales; family Methylophilaceae; genus Methylophilus. The sequence continues at coordinate 1,177,797 of NZ_JADKYT010000001.1, read as the reverse complement.
TGTATTGCCAGGTGCCAGGCCTGCAGCGTGGCCCCTCACCAACGATAGACACTCACCGTCTGCAGCAGGAGCTCACTGACTGCCTGAATTGGTTAACCCTGCATATCCACCACACCACGTTGACGCTGCGCGATTGCGTGCAGGATATTGCATTTGCTGGTGATGGCGAGCCAACAACGTCACCGCAGTTCGCAGAAATCCTCGACATGGTTGCCCACCTGATGCAGCAACGCAAACCACATGACCGCCCAGCCAATTTACGGCTCATTACCAATGGCAGCCAGTTGCAGCATGCGCATATACAACATGCACTCAAACGCTTACACGAGATGGGCGGAGAGGTATGGTTCAAACTGGATGCAGGCAACGATGGCGAGATGCTGGCAGTCAACGATACGCATTTGCCGCTGGCATTGCATTTGCAGCGCCTGCAAACTTGCTGCACACTTTGTACAACCTGGGTACAGACCGCGATTTTCAGTAGATCACTGCACGGTGAGACCGTGACCACGCCAACGCTGCCAGGCTATATGGAAGCTTTATTGCCATTAAAACAGCGTATCAGCGGCATTTTGTTGTACGGCATTGCCAGACCCAGCCAGCAAGACCTACGCGGCTGCATCCAGGCTACTTCAGAGAAGATATTAGAGAAATATGCCAGCACATTGCGCACGCAGGGATTCCGCGTGCGCATGTTTGTCTAGGCGGATAACGTTAGCGTTATTCTTCAGCTGGTTTAAGGCCAGTTTGCGCATGATTACGCGCCTGGACGGCGGGAGCCATCGCTTCATCCTGTACATCATTGCCTTGCGCATCCAGCGTTTTATTGATTTCTATGCCTTTGCGGTAATAGTCGTCAATGGCCGGATCCGGATGCGTAATGGCCAGGTACAAGGTGATAAAAGACGCCACCACGACCAGGGACGGACCGCCAATAATCAGCCAGACATACGCATTCTGGTACCATTTTTGTGTTTCAACCATCAGTGTTCCTTTATCTATGTTGCTTTGTGCCAGCCGGCTCGACGTCACGCCTTAGCCGCTAATTGCTGGGGACAATAAAGACAGATTTTTCCTTAACCGTTTCCTTGGCTTCAATGTCGGTTAACTCAAAGAAAATCTTGTGCGATCCAGCACGGGTCTCACCGTCAGGCACCTGCACCTCAACAATGACATTACGCTTCTCAAAAGGTTTAAGCGCATTGAGCTGCTGACTGTTATTGTCTGAGAAATGGATCGCAAGCGCGGGCAAACCAGTGACCTTCAACTCATAATCCCGCACAGATTCGGTCTCATTTTCCAGCTTGAGATTGTACACATTCTCAATCTTGCCATCGTTGGTGTAACGCGCCATCACCGAGCGGTCACGCAACACATCCAGCCTGAAATCAGGTTTAAAGTAGATACCGACGCCCATGCCAACCACCATGATCAATAAAATCGTCGAATAAATCAGCACGCGCGGCCTGAGCAAACGCGCAAACATCTGCTGGCGGTTCCAACGATTGTCCATGCCGTTTTGCGTCGTATACTTAATCAGGCCTTTGGCGTAGCCCATTTTATCCATCACGTCATCACAGGCATCAATACAGGCGCCACAACCGATGCATTCATATTGCAAACCGTCACGGATATCGATACCGGTCGGGCATACCTGCACGCAAATACTGCAATCAATGCAACTACCCAACCCATTGGCATTCTCACCTGCTTTTTTGGAGCGTGAACCACGTGGCTCACCACGCGTTTCATCGTAAGTCACCGTCATGGTGTCGCCATCAAACATCGCACTTTGGAAACGCGCATACGGGCACATGTATTTACACACCTGCTCACGCATATAACCGGCGTTGCCATAGGTGGCAAAGCCATAAAAACATACCCAGAAGGTTTCCCAGCCACCGGCCTGGAATTGCAGCAAGCTAGGCACCAGTTCACGCATGGGCGTAAAGTAGCCGACAAAGGTCACACCGGTCCATAAACCAAAACTGATCCAGGCAAACTGTTTCAGGGATTTACGTGTGACCTTATTCAGGTTCCATTTGCTGTCATCAAGTCGCATACGCGCAATACGGTCACCTTCTATCTTCTGCTCCATCCACATATAGATTTCGGTATAGACCGTTTGCGGACAGGTATACCCGCACCACAGGCGCCCGGCAATCGCCGTAAATAAGAACAGGGAAAGCGCGGAGACAATCAACAGGAATGCCAGGTAAATCAAATCCTGCGGATGGAAGATCAGACCAAACACATAAAAGCGCATGCCTTCCAGGTCAAACAACATGGCCTGTCGGCCATCCCATTGCAACCACGGCACACCGTAGAAGAACAGCTGCGTCGCCCACACCATGACCCAACGCCAGTTATTAAAGAAACCGGAGACATGACGGGCATAAATCTTATCTTCGGACTTATAAAGTGACAAAACCACCTCCTGTTCACGGATGGTGGTTTTGGTCACAGCGCTTTGTTTAATATCGCTCATGTATTTATCTGCATTCGCTTACTTGTTGGAGAGACCCCAAACATAAGCGGTCAGCAAATGAATTTGCTCTGGACTGAATTTCTCTTGCCAGGCAGGCATCTGGTTAGTTTTACCTTCGTGAATACGCTTGATAATCGCGGCTTCACCCTGGCCATGCAACCAGGTATTGTCTGACAGGTTAGGTGCACCAATCATCTGGTTACCTTTACCTTCAGGACCATGGCAAGCAGCGCATACCACGAATTTATCTTTACCGGCATTGGCACGACCAGAGTCATGAATACTGCCTGACAAGCTCAATACGTAGTTAGCCACGTTTTTCACGTCTTCTTCGCTACCAACAGCGGCGGCCATCGGCGGCATCATGCCGATACGGCCACCCGTAATGGTTTCTTTAATACGCTCTGGGCTACCGCCATACAACCAGTCAGTATCCGTCAGGTTAGGGAAACCACGGCTACCTTTGGCATCTGAACCATGGCAAGCGGCACAGTTGTTGAGGAAAATACGCTTACCAATATCACGGGCTTCCGGGATCTTGGCCACTTCTTCTACTGGCATCGCGGCGTATTTAGCATACAGCGGTGCAATTTTTTCGTTGTTTTTGGCCACTTCGACTTCGTACTGCTTCACGCCGGTCCAGCCAAATTTACCATTGTAAGTACCCAAACCTGGGAACAGGTACAAGTAAGTCAGGCCAAAAATAACGGTGATGATAAACAAACCTACCCACCACATTGGCAGCGGATTGTTCATTTCTTTAATACCGTCCCACTCGTGACCATTGGTGTTGTCGCTATCCAGCGGCACTTTGACGCGGCTTGCGAAAATCAGCAAACCGACACAAAAAGCGATCCCACCCAAGGTAATGGTCGAAATCCAGATCGGCCAAAATCCGTTTACAAAATCATTCATGATGTTTTCCTTAAGCTTTCCGCACAGATAATTAGTCTTGATCGAACGGCAGGTTTTGCGCGTCCTTGAACTGTGCGGAGTGACGATTGCGCCATGCCCAGACCAGGATTGCTATAAACAGCACAAAACTCAGTACTGTAAACACGATGCGTAATACATTGATCATATCCATGGCGCGTCTCCTTATTTCAGGTGTGTACCCAATACTTGCAGGTATGAAACCAGTGCATCCATCTCGGTTTTGCCTTTGATTTCTGCGCCAGCAGCCTTGATCTGCTCGTCGGTGTAAGGCACGCCCACTTTACGCAGCGCAACCATATGGTCACCAATCGTTTCATCGTTCACCAGGTTTTCATTCAACCATGGGTATGCTGGCATGATGGATTCCGGCACAACGTCACGTGGCTGGTTCAAGTGAACACGATGCCAGTCGTCACTGTATTTACCGCCTACACGGTGCAAGTCAGGACCGGTACGCTTACTACCCCACTGGAACGGATGGTCATACACGTATTCACCCGCTACAGAGTAGTGACCATAACGCAGTGTTTCAGCATGGAATGGACGGATCATCTGTGAATGGCAGTTGTAGCAACCTTCACGCAGATAAATGTCACGACCAGCCAATTGCAGTGCAGTGTATGGCTGCAACCCCCGGATAGGTTCAGTCAGGGATTTTTGGAAAAACAAAGGCACGATTTCAACCAGGCCACCAAAGGAGATCGTGATGAAAGTCAGCACGATCAACAGGAAGTTATTGGTTTCAATCTTTTCGTGCAGATTGCCACTATTGTTTTGATGAGTTGCCATAGTGAGCTCCTTAAGCGTGTGCAACAACAGCTGGTACTTCTACCGTTGCTGGTTTGCCATTAGTGGCTGTTTTATATGTGTTCCACAACATGATCACCAAACCGCTCATATACAGGAAACCACCCAATGCACGTGTGAAGTAGTATGGGAACTTGGCTTTCACACTCTCAACGAAGGTATATGCCAATGTGCCGTCAGCGTTCATCGCACGCCACATCAAGCCTTCCATCACGCCAGAGATCCACAACGCAGCGATATACAACACCACGCCAATGGTTGCCATCCAGAAGTGCACTTCAATCGCTTTCACGCTGTACATAGTCTTTTGACCGAACAAACGTGGGATCAGGAAGTACAGGGAACCGATAGAAATGAAACCAACCCAGCCCAGAGCACCAGAGTGCACGTGGCCAACGGTCCAGTCAGTGTAGTGAGACAAAGCGTTCACAGTCTTGATCGCCATCATCGGGCCTTCAAAGGTACTCATACCGTAGAAAGACAGGGAAACGATCAGGAAGCGCAAGATAGGATCTGTGCGCAGTTTGTGCCATGCGCCGGACAAAGTCATGATACCGTTGATCATACCGCCCCAGCTTGGTGCAAACAGGATTAAAGACAACACCATACCCAGGGACTGAGTCCAGTCAGGCAAAGCGGTGTAATGCAGGTGGTGCGGACCCGCCCACATGTAAGTGAAGATCAGTGCCCAGAAGTGCACGATAGACAGGCTGTAAGAGTAGACTGGACGCTCAGCTTGTTTAGGCACAAAGTAGTACATCATGCCCAGGAAGCCCGCTGTCAGGAAGAAACCTACCGCGTTGTGACCATACCACCACTGCACCATCGCATCTTGCACACCTGCGTAAGCAGAGTAAGACTTGAACCAGCCAGCCGGAATCGCTGCACTCTCAACGATGTGCAACAAAGCCACCGCCAGAATGAACGCACCGTAGAACCAGTTAGCCACATAGATATGCTTAACCTTACGGATACCGATGGTACCGAAGAACACGATGGCATAAGAAATCCATACGATCGCAATCAGGATATCAATTGGCCATTCCAGTTCGCCGTACTCTTTACCCTGGGTATAACCCAATGGCAAGGAGATGGCTGCGGCGACAATCACTGCTTGCCAGCCCCAGAAAGTGAAACTTGCCAGTTTGTCGCTAAACAAACGGGTTTGGCAGGTACGTTGCACGACATAGTATGAGGTAGCAAATAAAGCACAGCCACCAAATGCGAAAATCACTGCGTTGGTATGCAGTGGTCGTAAACGGCCAAAAGAGGTAAACGGCAGGCCCAGGTTAAGCTCCGGCCACACTAGCTGAGACGCGATAATCACGCCCATCAGTGTGCCCACAACTCCCCAAACCACTGCCATGATTGCGAACTGGCGGACCACTGTATCGTTATAGGTCGCAGCCTTCACGGTTGCATTTTGCATGGATTTCTCCCAATGATTAAAACAAACACCCAACACTAAAAAAATTCTAAAAAATTTTAGTTGTTCAACCTGATCATCTCAGATTGTCACAAATCTGATTTGACACACATCAATCCCGTTCAGAAATTCCTAAAAGCATTAGTCCTGCTCAAGAATTCGCGAACCTTCTTCTTCCAGGTCTTCAAACTGCCCGGTCTGGATTGCCCACCATAGGCCACCCAGAATCACAAACACCAGCAACACTGCCAGTGGGATCAATAAAAATGCAATTTCCATAACGCTATGCCTGACCTTTCTGCCAGCCCGACTTATCCCAGTCGGTCAAACGTAATGCATTGAGCAACACCAATAGCGAACTGGCCGCCATCCCCAGCCCGGCCAGCCAGGCGGGCAACAAGCCCATAATCGCTAATGGTACGCCGGCTGCGTTATACAACGCAGCCCACAACAAATTCTGTTTTACGATGAGGATGGTTTTTTGACAATGCGAAATGAGCGAAACCAGCACACCGATATCATTACCCAACACCACCATATCGGCCTGTGCCTGCGTCAAAGGGACGCCGGAACCCATTGCAATAGAAGTATGCGCTGCTGCAATGACAGGGCCGTCATTCAAACCATCACCAACCATTAATACTTTCCGCCCCTGTTGTTGCAACAACTTTACATGCTGCAGCTTATCTGCTGCTTTTTGTAACCCAAATGCGCGCGCTATTCCCAGTTGCGCTGCAAGGTTTTTAACGGGCGCTATTCTATCACCAGATAACAGTTGAATATCAAGCCCATGTGCAATTAATTGTGAAATAGCCGCTTTGGCATGTGGTTTTACCTGCTCGGACAAAGTCAGTCTCGCCAGCAGGATTTCGCCAGTCGTGACATAGACCTGACGCAGCGCATCACTCTCGAGTTCGTCGCTGATGCCACAAAATTCTGCATTACCTAGCTTCACCGGTAGTAATGCCCCATTTGGCGCAGAAAATGTAGCAGACATACCGCCACCCACAATCTCTTGCCAATCCTGCACCACCAATTGATCTTGTGCATCATGCTGCAAAGCAAAACCATGTAGCGCTTGAGCCACCGGATGTAAAGAATCGCGACTCATGCTGGCAATCACGTCCAGCAACCACTGTCTATCCCAGGCGGCATGGCTTTCGGCCAAAGCAACTTGCTGCAAGTTTTCAGTCAAAGTGCCGGTTTTATCAAACACGATCGTGTCAATTTCACTGATCGCCTGAATCGCCTGCAAACGACGAATCAACACCCCGCCTTTGGCAAACGTACCGGCACTGGCGAGCATCGCTGCAGGCGTTGCCAGGGATAACGCACATGGACAAGTCACCACCAACACGGCAACGGCCGACATAATAGCTTTGGCTGGATCGGTGCTCCACCAGAAAAACACCGCATAGACAGCTGCCAGCAATACCGCCCACAAGAAAGGCTGCGCCACTTTATCTGCCAGCAAGGCGATGCCAGGCTTTTCGGTAGAGGCCGAAGCCATGAGGTTAACCAGCGCATGGTACTGCGTACCCTCGCCTACCTGCTCGACTTGCATTTCAATGGCAGAGGTTAAATTACCGGCACCGGCAATGACTTTGGCACCTGCCGGTTTCAGCACAGGCTCGGATTCACCCGTGAGCATAGACTCGTCGGCGCTTGTGCTGCCAACTAATACCAGACCATCCGCCGCGAATACTTCCCCTGGGCGTACATATAACACATCACCCACATTGATATTGGTCGCGGCGATTTGCACCCACTCACCGGCGGCATCTTTCTTAAGCACCGCGTGCGGCAAGCGACGCATCATGTTTTCCAGGGCACCGGCCGTGCGGTTGCGCAATTTGACATCTAGCCAGCGGCCAATCAGCAAAAAGCTGACAAACATGGTGAGCGAGTCATAATAAACCACATCACCCCACCAGCCGCCAGGGGCAAAGGTCGCCAGCGTGCTCATGATAAAGGCTGCCAGGATGCCCAATGACACCGGCACATCCATGCCTAACTGGCGCTGCTTGATGCTGGCCCAAGCCTGGGATAAAAACGGCGTGGCAGAAAACAGCATCACCGGCAGGGTCAGCACCCACGATGCCCATTTCATGAGTTGCACCATATCTGGCGCCATATCATTACTATCAGACCAGTAAGTAGGATAGGCGTACATCATGACCTGCATCATGCAGAACACGGCAACGACCAGGCGCCATAACATTTTGCGCTGCTGGACAGTACGATCCGAAATAGCGCTGTATTCGTTAAGCGGTAATGCCGGGTAACCAATCTCGTTTAAATTGGCAAACCAGTGAGAAGGGGAAGTTTGTTTCGCATCCCAGACCACGCGGACACGTTTGGAAGCAGCGCTGGCTTGTACAGCAAGCACGCCATGCTGCTGTTTGATGGCTTGTTCAATACGCCCGCTGCAAGCGGCGCAGTGCATATTATCGACCCATACATGAGAGGTCCACACCTCAGCAGAGGAGGCATCGCGCTGACTAAATCGCTCCCATTCAGACTGGATATCCAGCCCTTGCCAGGGGTTTGCACTGCTTGCTGCTAAAGGGTTTGCCATTGGGTGATGGACCATCCGTCAAACAATATACAACTTTATATTATATGATTGAATATAATATAAATCAATGTGTTAGCCATTTTCTGAAAGTGTCACGCGCGCTCAAGGTGACACACTTTTCTTAGAAATTACGATTTCTTAGACATCATTAGAACAGCCAACGGCCGGTAAAGCTTTGATGTAGCACAATCAACCGTGCACAAATATGAGAGGCGCCAGTACAAGACCAACACCACTCACTTTTTACATTCGCCCTACTTCACGCGCATGCCTGCTTGCGCCCCACTGTCTGGCGACAGAATATAAGGGCCGCCACGCTCATCACTGGCCGCCAGCACCATGCCCTCGCTCATGCCAAACTTCATTTTGCGCGGTGCAAGGTTGGCGACCATCACGGTCAAACGCCCTACCAGCGTGGCCGGATCATAAGCAGACTTAATCCCGGCGAATACCTGGCGTGGCTTTTCCTCACCAATATCCAGCAGCAATTTGAGCAGCTTTTCAGCCCCTTCCACATGCTCGGCACTGAGGATCTTAGCAATACGCAAATCGACCTTGGTAAAATCATCAATCGAAATGTAATCGCCTTCTTCGGCCGCCTTAGTTTCTGCTTTCGCTTCAACCTTGGGCTCAGCTTTGGCTGGCGTCGCTGCTTGCAGATTCTCTTTGTTTGCCTCGACCATCGCCTCGACTTGCTTGCCTTCAATGCGGGTAATCATATGTGAGTACTCTTTAATCAAATGCTCCTGAGTTAGTGGCTTGTCAATATCAGCCCACATCAAAGGTTCAATATTAAGAAAGCTTTCCACGCTTTTTACAAGGCTAGGTAATATAGGTTTCAGATAAATGCTTAGCAATCTAAATATTTCTAAAGACTCAGAGCAAATCTGTCTTAATGCAAACTCATCTGCCTTATCATTCAAATTCTTTGCTAACACCCAAGGAGCTTTTTCCGCAATATAAGCGTTAGCAATATCGGCTAGCTTCATAATCGACACAATGGCTTGGCTGAAGTTTCTAGCCTCAAAATGTCTTGAGATAACCGCAGATTCCTTTTTAATTTGCCATATAACCAATCCTGGCCTTTTTATCGGGTCATTATCAAAGGTTCCAAGTAAAAGAGGCTCAGACACACGCCCATTAAAGAATTTATGAATAAATCCAGCAGTACGGCTGGCAATATTAATGTATTTACCGACCAAGTCACTGTTGACGCGGGCGACAAAGTCTTCCAGGTTCAGGTCAATATCTTCCATGCTGCCATTCAATTTGGCGGCATAGTAATAACGTAAATACTCAGGATTTTTCACATGCTCAAGGTAGCTGCGCGCCGTGATAAACGTACCGCGCGACTTGGACATTTTCTCGCCATTCACCGTCAAAAAGCCGTGCGCGAATACCTGTGTTGGCGTACGGTGGCCAGAGTATTCCAGCGTTGCGGGCCAGAACAAGGCATGGAAGTACAAGATATCCTTGCCGATGAAATGATACAACTCGGTCGTCGAATCATTTTTCCAGTACTCGTCAAAATCCAAGCCGGCCTTGCTAGCCAGGTTTTTAAAGCTGGCCATGTACCCAATCGGCGCATCCAGCCAGACGTAAAAATACTTGCCTGGCGCATCCGGGATTTCGAAACCGAAATAAGGCGCATCGCGCGAAATATCCCAGTCAGAGAGTTTATTCTCGCCAACTTCGCCCACCCACTCACTCATTTTATTGGCGGCTTCGGCTTGCAAGGTACCAGAGCGCGTCCAGTCACGCAAAAAGTCTGCGCACTCGCTCAGTTTAAAAAAGTAATGCTCAGTCTCTTTGCGCACCGGCGTCGCACCAGACACGGCCGAGAATGGGTTAATCAACTCCGTCGGGCTATAAGTCGTGCCACAGACTTCGCAGTTATCGCCATACTGGTCTTTGGCATGGCACTTGGGGCACTCACCTTTGATAAAGCGATCCGGCAAGAACATGTTTTTGACCGGGTCAAAATATTGTTCTATGGTTTTGGTCGCAATTTTGCCGTTGGCTTTGAGCGCACGATAAATATTGCCGGACAACTGGCGGTTTTCTTCCGAGTTGGTGGAGTAATAGTTATCAAACTGCACCAGAAATTCAGCAAAATCCTGACTATGTTCAGCATGGACCTTTTCAATCAGCGCTTCCGGCGTGATACCCTCTTTTTCCGCACGCAACATAATTGGTGTGCCGTGGGTGTCGTCCGCGCAGACATAGTGCACCGTATGGCCCTGCATCTTTTGAAAACGCACCCAGATATCGGTTTGAATATACTCAACCAGATGCCCTAAATGAATACTGCCGTTGGCATATGGCAAAGCGGACGTCACCAGAAGTTTGCGTGTCATGAAAACTGGACCAAGATAAAAACGATCATTTTAGCAAACCATCCACAGTTGAGCGATGGCAAAGGCAGATATTCTTGATCAAGCCAGATGTATTCCACATGGTTTGTCTAATTCAGGTTTGGCTAGTTTAAGCCAACCTGGCTGATTACAACCAATCGCATTATTTCCATTTATCCAAACCAGGTATTAAAAGCGCTGACTAAACAAACAGTTATCAATCACCATATAAAGCACAGGCGCGGGAACAATCCTTGCGTATGGTTTGCCATTTAACATTACCTCACAGCGCACACGGCATGTTTTGGCATGGTATCAACCTACATTGGGCGTATACGACACTGCTACCAGGCATCCGTCGCAAAACCGCTTGCCCACATCAGGCAAAAGATATTTTGCACGATGGCTTTTTACGCTTTGCGCTGACCACCAGCCCGCATCGCAACGAGGAGCCACATGCCTACCTGCGAACCATTGTGCAAAACCTGCTACTGGAGCAATACCGCAAAGACAGCTACTTTGCCGACTACCAGCAACAGGCAGACCTTGAAGAACCTGCCTCAGTGTCAACTGAGCACCTGGCAGACATCAAACAAAGGCTGGCACTAGTCACTCAAATCATCCAGGACTTACCGCCGCGCTGCCGCCAGGTGTTTATCATGTATCGCATTGAGGGGCATGCACAAAAAGACATCGCCGAGCAGATGCGGATCAGCCTGAATATGGTTGAGCGTCACCTGATCCGCGCCTTGCTGGATATCCGCACTGCCCGTGAGCAGTTTCTCAAATAAGCCTATGTCGGCCCATAAAAAAATCTCGGAAACTGCTGCCCGCTGGTTTATCCGCATGCAAGAAGCAGCACCAGATGCGCCTGAACGTGGCCAGTTTGAAGCCTGGCTCATGCAACATCCGTTGCACCAACAGGAATACGCAAGCATCAGCGATGCCTGGCAAGGCATAGACTCCATAAGCGACCTGCAAGCCATGGCACAAGGCAAGCAAGCCGATATTTTTTTCAAACACAACGAACGCAAGAAATCACGACAAAAACTGGCAGGCACCGTGGCAGGCGTGGCGGCGGTCCTTTGCATTAGCTGGGCAGGATTACATCAATACCAGGCATGGCAAAGCACACCCACGCTACAACTAGCTGCGCAGACCACCACCGCCCAATTGAGTACCCAAATGCTGGACGATGGCAGCCGCGTCACGCTCAACGCCAACTCGCGCATTGAAATCAAGTACTACCGCAACCAACGCCACATTGACCTGCTGCAAGGCGAGGCTGTATTTGAAGTGCAACGAGACACAGACCGACCATTTGTCGTAGAAACGGACCGTATTAAAGTCACCGTACTAGGCACCCGTTTTGCCGTTAACAAACTGAGTAGACTTGAGCGTGTCAGCGTAGACCACGGCAAAGTTGAGGTCGCATCTAAAACCAGTGACGAGAAAATCATCTTGCAAAACAACCAAGTGGCAGAAATGCAGCAATCACGTCTGCAACCACGCAAAAATGTCTCTGCGCATGATTACTTTCAATTCACCACTGGCACACTGGTTTTCAACCAGGCCGATCTGACTGAAATCGCAGAAACACTCACTCGCTACAACTCGATGCCAGTCGTGGCAGACGGCCTCTCGACCGACCATATCAGCGCCGTGGTTGCCATTAAAGACAGCAACAGCTTTATCGCCACCCTGCCCCGTATCGCCAATGTCCGCGTGCACCGCAGCCCAGAAGGTATTCAACTAGAAACGTACCCCGCAGCCAAATAAGCCAAGCGCACATCATTACATTTTTTTGCAATCAACATATCAGGGTTTTGACGCCCCGTGCATTAAGGCAATAACAAGCCAAAAAATAACGGGGAAGTCACATGCACACACCAAAAAAACTGATTCTGGGCGCAGCCATCGCCGCTTGCTTTAGCAACCAACCAGCCTGGATCAACCCTTTATGGGCGGCAGAGCTTAATACCAACTTACCACAGTCAGAAGAAGACGTTCTACTCTCGCAAAAAATCACCATCAACCTACCTGCTCAACCGCTGGCCGCATCGCTCAAAGCCTTAAGCGCCAAAATAGGTTTAAACATCACTTATAACGATAAGCTTGTTTCGGACAAACAAGCCCCAGCTCTAAGTGGCACCATGCGCAGCAAAGAAGCGTTGCAGAAACTGCTGGCAAATACAGGCTTGGAGGCTAAATTAAATGACAATACGCTTTATATACAGCGCGTGACAAAAGTTGAAGCTAAAGACATTCAACTCGACAAAGTTGAAGTTCGTGCCAAACGTTTTTACGAAATTGGCCCTCTACCGGGTTTGGGATTAACCAAAGAAGAGATTCCCGGCAACGTTCAGAGCATTTCAGCTAAAGAGATTAAAGAAGCGCACTCTTTAAGCCTCACTGACTTGATGAACCGCAAACTGCAGTCAGTCACAGTGAATGATTACCAGGGCAACCCGTTTCAAATGGATATTCAGTACCGGGGCTTTACCGCAGGCCCACAGATCGGCACACCACAAGGTCTTAGTGTCTTTTTTGACGGTATTCGCGTAAATGAACCTTTCGGGGACGTGGTGAACTGGGACATGATTCCTATGAATGCACTTGCTGGGGTAGATGTTTTCCCCGGATCAAACCCTATTTTTGGGCTAAACACGTTAGGCGGTGCCTTCTCCATGAAAACCAAAGATGGTTTTAATCATGCGGGCGTAGATGCAGATATTTTAACGGGATCGTTTGGACGTAAACAATTGCAAGTCGAAGGTGGCTGGAATAACGGTACTGTTGGTTTGTTTGGCGCCGGTAATTTCTTTTTAGAAGATGGATGGCGCAAAAACTCCCCTAGCAAGGTCAACCAGTTTTTTGGGAAGGCGAGTTATCGTGGAGACAAGCTAGACTTAAACCTCAGCACACTCCTTGTTGGCAATGATTTAGTGGGTAATGGTCTATTACCCAGTGAAATGTATAGACAGGACAGAAACGCTTCATTTACGTCAGAGGACGAAACAAAAAATCGGCTACAACAATTTCAATTATCGGGTGCGTTTCAGGTAAGCGACACTTTTAGCGTGACCGGGCAAGTGTATCGAAGAAACAGTGATAGGCGTCAAATTGGCGCAGATGCTTATACAGACCTTGCGGGAGATGACACGGGGCCATTCGACAGACGCATACCTGATGCCAGTGAACAAACAACCTGTTTATATCAATCCTCAAACGCAAACGGTTTGCCTAACTACTACATTTTAACAACGGTTGACCCTCCAGGCGACGGATCAGACTTTTTCGCTGATCCATTTGTCACAAGTGGAATTACCGACACAGCCACTTTAGATCAGGCGCTCGCAGCTGGCTTATTTCCGAATATCGTGTTTAACAAGCCGATCACCAACCCTCTCGCCGAGGCAAGACTGGTTCAAATATTTAAAAATGCCAATAATTTTCTTCAAGAATTTGTGACGCAAGGCGATCAACTTGACTTAGCGATTGCACCACCACCAATTTCAAGCAATGGTGAACCCGGTTCATCCGTCTCATTCAATCATTATTTCGGAAATGGAGGCGCGGACAACTCGATAGATCCATTTTTTGCTACGGATAACTTTTACTATTCCGTTGAGAATGGCGTGGTGTATAAAAATTATATGATTGTGCCTGCACCCATCAACCAGCAAGCATGTATTGCTTCTTCAAATTTAGATGGCGGTAGCGGAATTCGACTAGTGAAACTGGATGAAAATGGTCAACCAATCATAAAAAGAGTGGATGGTATTTATGATGGTGGAACTGGGGTTGTTGAAGGGACACCCACAGCAATTATTACCAATAATCAGATAAAACAATCCATAGATGGGGCTTCTGTTCAATTCAACTGGAATTTAGATCATCACAAACTGATGGTAGGTGTCTCTATCGATGCAGCCTCTGCAGAGTACTCAAACACCCAACAACTCGGTGTGCTGGACGCAGATCGGCGTGGTTTTATTGCACCAGAGTTATTGCACCCGCAATGGACGGCTGCTTCTGTTCCAGTGGCTAATAATGACTTTAGTGGCACAAACACGACAAAAAGCATTTACTTCAGTGAGACATGGACGCCTGTAAAGGAATGGAACTTCAATTTTTCGGGGCGCTACAACAGCACAAAAACAAAAAATACAGTCGCGACACGCTATGGATTCGGTGCGTTTGATTTGTATCAGCTGATATCGCAACCCAATGGTTGGGATATCTGTAGAACAGATGCAGAGTGCCAAAACTATCAATTTGGCTATCGCCCACTTGACCTTTCAAAGGTGCTCGACCCTGCTGAAACAGAAAAATTCAGTTATTACTCATTCAACCCCTCAGTTGGCGCGACGTGGCAGGCCAGAGATAATCTAAACATTTATGCAAATGTATCAAAAGGTACGAGAACGCCCAGCGTCATTGAGCTAGGGTGCGCTTTAGATAAAACCACTGTTGCTGGTGGCATTCCAGGAGATCCGAGATTTTACAAAAGCGTTGTTGAAAACCGCGAGTGTTCATTACCAACCACCTTATCTGGCGACCCTTATTTACCTCAAATCAAATCCACAAGTTATGACATCGGCATGCGCGGTAGCTTTGACCAACTATTTGGGATTGAAAACTTACAATGGAATTTAGGTACATTTCAAACTGATTTAAAAGACGATATTTATTTTGTTTCTGTAGCAAACGGACAAGGTTTCTTTGACACGATAGGCAGAACGCGTCGACGCGGTATTGAGGCGGGTCTTTCGGGTCAAAGTAATAAATTACGCTTTAATCTTAATTACAGCTTAAATGATGCTACGTTTGAGGATAAATTTAAAATGTTCAGCAACGACAACAGCAGTGCATCTGACGCTGGGTTTGGTTTACGTGAAATTACGGTTAAACCCGGAAGTAAAATTCCCGGTGTGGCTTTGCATAACCTCAATGCAAGCATGTCATACGACGTTACGGACAACTGGCGTGTTGGGTTGAGTGCAGTTGTGCACTCGGACAGCTATTTGAGAGGCAATGAAAATAATGAGCACAAACCAGGTGTGGTCAGATTAGTGCAAGTTGCTAACACAACACCAGGTGCCATTGTAAATCCCGACGGAACAGCCTTTTTAAGGCTCCCCCCCACACGCAATCCCGGAAAAGTGGATGGATACGCAACCTTTAACTTCCAAACCAGCTACAAGTTTAACAAAGAATGGACAGCGACCATGATCATTAATAACCTCTTTGACAAAGAGTATTTCAGCGCAGGTCGACTTGGGCGTAACCCCTTCTCGCCAAGCATCAATGGTGCTATCGGCCCAGATGGGTATAACCACAACTCAGGTGATTGGCTCAGCACTAACTTTATTGCACCAGGTGCACCTCGCGGGGTCTGGTTTAGCTTGAATTGGCATTTTGTCCCCGACTAGAAAAATGCCTCGCTAAGCGAGGCATTTTGACTCAATCCTTTGCTAAACAGTTAACTTTTAGGCATCAGCACAGCACTCACTGTATGAATCACACCATTATCGGCATTGATTTCATCACCAACGACCTTTACGTTATTTACCTTGACGCCATCGGTGACCGATAACTGTAAATCAGCGCCCTCCAATGACTTCACCTTACCCGCGCTCACGTCCGCCTGGGTGATTTTGCCAGGATAAACATGATAGGAAAGCACTTTCTTGAGCTGATCCGGGTTGGACATCAGCGCCTTGAGTTTGGCCTTGGGTAGCTTGGCAAACGCGGCGTCGTTAGGGGCAAATAAGGTGATCGGCCCCTTATCATTCAGCGCGCCCTCCAAACCAGCGGTTTTGACTGCTTGCAAAAAAGTTTTAAAGTCGCCCTCTTGCTCTGCGGTTTGCAACAGGGTGTCAGCACTGGCATGGTTGGTGTAGCTAAGCGCAAGAAGAGTGAGTACAAAGAGTTTGTTCATGAGTATTCTCCAAATATTAAAACCAAAAACGTTTACTGCCGTCGACACGAACCACCTTACCCATCCTTTCTTACATAGTGCTTACCCGCGCTCCCATTAAACTTACACCGGGCTGACAACAGCCCCTCAAACTGGCTCGTTATCATATTCGCCATGATCGGTTAAACACAGACAGTCATAATCCCGTCACGCAAGCTCGGCAAGATAGCTCCACCCCCAGCCCTGGAGCGCAGTGAACAATGTTGATTGTGACGGATACCTTCCAGCAGACCAATGGCGTTTCGACCACCTATAAAAACCTGCGCCGGATTGCCAGGTCACGTAACATCCGCTTCCGGGTGCTGCATCCCAGCTTATACCGCTGGATGCCATTGCCGTTTTACCCGGAGATCCAGCTCAACTTGCAGCCGTTCCGCCTTTGGCGCACCCTTAACCGCCTGCAACCCAACCAGTTGCACATCGCAACTGAAGGACTGATGGGCCTGGTGGCGCGGCACTGGTGCAAATTAAATCAAAAGCCCTACACCACGGCTTACCACACACGCTTTCCGGAGTATCTGGCGTTGATGTGGCGCATCCCGCCGCGCTGGACCTACGCCTATTTACGCTGGTTTCACCGGGGTGCGCTCACTACGTTTGTCACGACAGAAAGCATGCGCCAGACATTGCTCAACCAGGGTTTCCATCACCTGGTGATCTGGTCACGTGGTGTATCAGAACAATTAATCAGCCCCTCACAGACGCCACTCCCCGCGGATAAACTGCGGGTTCTCAATGTGGGCCGTGTCAGCAAAGAGAAAAACCTGGATGCCTTATGTATATACCAGGATGTGTTTGACATCACGATTGCGGGTAACGGCCCTTATTTAGAAGCGCTCCGGCAAAAATATCCACGCGTGCATTTTGTTGGTTACCAATATGGCCAGCAGCTAGCCGAGCTTTATGCACAACAGGATGTATTTGCCTTCCCTTCCCGTACCGACACCTTTGGCCTGGTCATGATAGAGGCCATGTGCAACGGCTTGCCCGTCGCCGCTTTTGATGTCACCGGTCCCAGAGACGTGGTTGAACAAGGATTCTCAGGCATTCTGCATCACGACCTCAAACAAGCCATCATCCGCTGCCAGATGCTGGATAAGCAGGCGATTCGCCAAACAGCCCGCAGCCTGTGGAGCTGGGCACATTGCTTTGATACCTTTCATCACCACTATCAAAAGCCAAGTACACAAGCAGTCGATATGCCGCTTCCGGCGCGGCATGACGAATGCACACCAATGCGGTAAAATACCCGATCTAATTACTCAGGCATTACCGCAGGAACCTCAAGCATGGCCATTAGCGAACTTATCATTCAAAGCACATTAAAACTTTGCATAGACCCCAATACCGGTAAAGACTTTGTCAGTGCAAAGTCGATCAAGAACATTCAGATCAATGGCAATGATGTCAGCCTCGATGTAGTGCTGGGCTACCCTGCGCAAAGCCAGCTGGAACCAATTCGCCAGCAAGTGACTGACGCGCTGAAAACCATAGATGGCATTGCCAGGATCACGGTGAATGTTGGCAGCCGCATCGTGGCGCATGGCGTACAACGTGGCGTGAATTTATTGCCTAACGTCAAAAATGTGATTGCCGTAGCCTCGGGCAAAGGTGGCGTCGGCAAATCCACCACCTCAGTTAACCTGGCGCTGGCGCTGGCCGCCGAAGGGGCTACTGTGGGCTTGCTGGATGCTGATATTTACGGCCCTAGCCAGCCACAGATGCTGGGTATTTCCGGCCGCCCGGATAGCGCCGATGGCAAAAGCATAGAACCTATGCGTGCGCACGGCATCCAGGCCATGAGCATAGGTTTCCTGGTCGACACCGACACCCCCATGGTATGGCGCGGCCCTATGGTCACCGGCGCATTGGAGCAACTACTGCGTGACACGCGCTGGCAAGACTTGGACTACCTGGTGATTGACCTGCCACCAGGCACTGGCGATATCCAACTGACATTAGCGCAAAAAATCCCGGTGACTGGCGCCATTATTGTCACCACGCCACAAGACATTGCCCTGCTCGATGCGCGCAAAGGCCTGAAAATGTTTGAGAAAGTCGGCATCCCGATTTTGGGCATCGTCGAAAACATGAGTACGCACATCTGCTCCAACTGCGGCCATGAAGAACATATCTTTGGTACAGGCGGCGGCGCACTGATGGCCAGTGATTACAATATAGATTTACTGGGTAGCCTGCCGCTGGATATTAACATCCGCATGCAAGCCGATGGCGGCCAGCCTACCGTGGTTGCTTCCCCCGACAGTGCAGTGGCACAAAGCTATAAAGAAATCGCGCGCAAAGCCGCGAGCAAGATCGCCATTGCCAGCCTCGATCACAGCGCAAAATTCCCTAATATCGTAATTCAAAAAACATAATTATTAAGGACGTTACGTATGACACTCCGCAAGCATCATATTGCAGAAGGCCTGATGGGCGCGCAGTACGAGGCCATGGATGAGCATATGCAACGCGTCGCCCGGCACATGACTGAGCGCCATCCGGTGTCGCGCAACCTGGCCGCCCATCACACTCACGAAACACCCAGCCGCGGCCAGCGCGCTGCCGATGCCATGGCGCGGTTTGGCGGCTCCTGGACCTTTATTTTCATCTTCGTTCTGATCCTGATTAGCTGGGTGATCCTGAATTCCGTAATCCTGCTGCGTAGCAACAGTGCGTTCGACCCCTATCCTTATATTCTGCTCAACCTGTTTTTATCCATGCTAGCATCGATCCAGGCACCGATTATCCTGATGTCGCAAAACCGGCAGTCGGAAATTGACCGCCGCCAGGCAGAACATGACTACGAAGTGAATTTAAAAGCAGAATTAGAGATTTTACTGCTCCATGAAAAACTGGATGGCTTGCGTGAGCAGCAGTGGCAGGACCTGATTCATTTACAACAGCAGCAAATCAGCTTGCTTGAAAAGTTATTAGCCGACAAGAACGAGAAGTAATTCCAATTGCATAAATAAAAAAGCCACAAAGATTTTTCTCTGTGGCTTTTTTTATTATGTGCGGCTTGAAGAAATATTAATTCAGTACAACCCCGAAGCAATACACGTCTACACCATTAGGCGACTGAATCAAGGTCGCTGGAATGGCTACGCCGTTACGCCAGTTGTCCACCGCCTCTTGTTTGCCTGCACCTGTCACCAAAAACATGACTTCATGCGTATTATTCAGCCTATCCTGGCTAATGGTAATGCGATCTGCCGGCGGCTTGGGCGAGTTGAATACCGGCACGGCATCAGCCGTGTTATTCACCACCTGGCCCGGGAACAGGCTGGCAGTATGACCATCTTCACCCAGACCTAAAATCACCAGGTCAAACGTACGCACACCCTTCAGTGTTTCCGCATATGCTTTCGCACCTTCAATATTGCCCAGTTCAGCCGGAATATCATGAATCTGGCTGGCGGGAATGGCCACATGGCTTAACCAGGCATCGCGCGCCATCTTGCTGTTACGCTCGACATGATCGACTGGCAGGCAGCGATCATCATTGTGATACACGTGCCAGTTAGCCCAGTCGGCATCTGCCTTGGCTAATAATTGATAAACGGCTTTGGGGGTGCTGCCACCCGCCAACACAATCAGAAAACTACCATGTTTGGCAATGGCTGCATCCGCTGCCGCCAAGACTCTACTGAGTGCTGCCTGGTTAATTTCTTCCTGGGATTGAAACGAGTGCCAACGAGTTTGAACATTCAAAGACATAGAAAACCTGTAAAAAACAATACAAAAAAGCGTGCGCAGCCTTTTAGTGCGTGACTGCATTTGCTATAATTATATCCGACTCGACATGATAATTCTGCAAAATTATCCGAAGCACTGATCGAGTTCATGCCATCCAAAAGATGGGTGTCTCTTAAAACTATCCTCACACCATAGGAAAATCCGAATGAAATTAGCAATGATTGGCTTGGGCAAAATGGGCGGCAACATGGCTGCACGCTTGCTGCGTCACAAAATTAACGTGGTTGGTTTTGACTTCAATACCGAATTCGTTAACAGACTCGTCAAAGAAGAAGGTCTGGAAGCAGCAACCTCAGTCGCTGATGCAGTCAGCAAACTCGAAGGCCAAAAAATTGTCTGGTTGATGTTACCAGCGGGTGAAATCACCGAAAATCAAATCAAAGACCTGATCCCACTGCTGAACAAAGGCGACATCATCGTTGACGGCGGTAACTCAAACTACAAACACAGTCAGCGCCGTGGCGCAATGTTAGCTGAACATGGTATCGGCTTTATCGACTGTGGTACTTCCGGTGGTGTTTGGGGCCTGGACAACGGTTACTGCCTGATGTACGGCGGCGACAAACAATACGCAGACGTATTGGCTCCTTATGCACAAGCATTGACACACGCTGACCGCGGTTGGGCGCACGTGGGTCCAGTTGGTTCCGGTCACTTCACCAAAATGATCCATAACGGTATCGAATACGGCATGATGCAAGCATTTGCTGAAGGTTTGGACCTGATCAAAGGTAAAGAAGACTTCAACCTGAACTTGGCGCAGATCACAGAGTTGTGGCGTCATGGCTCTGTTGTTCGTAGCTGGTTGCTGGACTTGACGGCTGAAGCACTGAAAGAAGACCAAAGCCTGCAGGCAATCGCTCCATACGTAGCTGACTCCGGTGAAGGCCGCTGGACAGTGGTTGAAGCGGTTGAGCAAGGCGTGGCAGCGCCAGTGCTGACAACAGCATTGCAAGCACGTTTCCGTAGCCAGGACTCCGAAGGCTACAGCTACAAACTGCTGTCACTGATGCGTAATGCATTTGGTGGTCACTCAGTAAAAACCAAGTAATCAAACAAGCCTCTCTCCATGGGAGGCTTTTTGCTGATTACTGCTGTTTTTTTGATATGGGAAAGGCTTGCCCTTTCCCGTTTACATTTTTATCTTAAGGTTAGAAATGACGAATAAAATTGATCCATGCACCCTGGTATTGTTTGGCGCAAGCGGCAACCTGGCCCGCGTTAAACTGTACCCTGGTTTGTTCAGGCTCGACCTGCTGGGCCGTTTGCCTGATGACATGAAAATTATCGGCGTTGGCCGTCAAGTGGTTGATCTGGACGCGTGGCGTGCAGACATCAAATCCATGCTGGATACCAAATTTAAAAAAGGTTACGACCAAAAGGTGTTTGAACGCTTTATTGCCCGTAACTTCTACCATGCCAACCCGCCAACAGATCCAGATGCATTTAGCAAACTGAAAGCCACCCTCAGCGACGAAAGCGTTTTCCCGCAAAACCTGGCTTACTTCCTGTCTGTGCGCCCTGTTGATTTCGCCCCAGTGGTTGAGTCTTTGGCCAACGTCGGCCTGACTCAGGAAGACAAATACTGGCGCCGTGTGGTGATCGAGAAACCATTTGGTACCGATCTGCCATCTGCGAAAGAATTGCAAGCTGCGATTACCAAGCACCTCAAGGAAAGCCAGATCTACCGTATCGACCACTACCTGGGTAAATCAGCACTGCAAAACATCTTGCTGCAACGCTTTACCAACACCGTGTTAGAGCCAATCTGGAACAACCAGTACATTGATCACGTACAAATCACCAACACCGAAATGCTGGGTGTAGGCGACCGTACGCAGTTCTATGACAGCACTGGCGCATTGCGTGACATGTTGCAAAGCCACATTCTGCAAACATTGGCACTGACTGCCATGGAACAGCCGAAAGACCTGTCCCCAGAAGGCGTGCGTGATGCCAAGATCAAACTGCTGGAAGAAATTCGCCCTATTCCAGTCAACGAACTGGAAAAACATGCTTTCCGTGCGCAATATGCTGCTGGTGAAATCAACGGCGAAAAAGTCCCTGGTTACCTGGAAGAGTTGGGCAACAATGACAGCGTGGTTGAAACCTATGCTGCTCTGAAATTGTTTATCGACAATCCGCGCTGGAAAGGTGTGCCGTTCTATATCCGCACGGCCAAACGTCTGCACGAAGCCGATACCCGCATTTCTATCCGCTTCAAAAAAGCGCCGCTGCAAATCAATGACCAGGACCAAAACTGGCTTATCATTGGTATCCAGCCACGCGAGTGTATCAAGCTGGAAGTACAGTCCAAGATTCCTGGCCTGGATGTGCAAACACGCACCATTCAACTGGATGCCGCCAACCGTTGGGATAGCGATGACTCCGTAGATGCCTACGAAGCCCTGTTGCTCAACCTGATGCAAGGTGACAACTCCAACTACCTGCATATTTCTGAAGCCGAAGCACAATGGCGCCTGGTGGATCCAGTCGTTAAAGCCTGGGCTGAAGATAAGAAGCCGGTACACCAGTACCCAGCTGGCAGCCGTGACCCTGAAGCGTCCAAAGTCATCTTTGAAGCTGAAGACCAGTTCTGGCGTTACAGCATTGAATTAGGCGGCGACAAATAAGTATCAGTGGCCTTCTGGCCACTGGCTGAAAAAATCGCCAAAAATTCACAAAAAATTTGCAAATTTGACAGCTTTTGTTGTTATTATTTGCACCTACTAAAAGCGGAGTTTAAACTCCGCTTTTTTCTCTTTAAGACAAGTAAATCAATACGCTGAGACTGGATATCGGAATGAGCATTAAGTCGGACAAATGGATACGCAGAATGGCTGAACAACACGGCATGATTGAGCCGTTTTCACCGACCTTGGTGCGTGAAGCGAACGGTGAGAAAATTGTGTCCTACGGCACATCTTCTTACGGTTACGATATCCGCTGCGCTGACGAATTCCGCGTGTTTACCAATATCAACAGCACCATTGTCGACCCCAAACAGTTCGATCCGCAGTCATTTGTTGAAGTCTCTGGCAAAGGTTATTGCGTGATTCCACCGAACTCGTTTGCGTTGGCACGTACGGTAGAATATTTCCGTATCCCACGCTCGGTCCTGACCGTTTGCCTTGGCAAATCCACTTACGCGCGTTGCGGCATCATTGTGAACGTCACGCCGTTTGAACCAGAGTGGGAAGGTTATGTCACACTGGAATTCAGCAACACGACACCACTGCCTGCCAAAATTTACGCCGGCGAAGGCTGTGCTCAGGTCCTGTTTTTTGAATCTGATGAAATTTGCGAAACCAGCTACAAAGACCGTGGCGGCAAATATCAGGGTCAGGTTGGCGTGACGCTGCCAAAAATATAGCTGCACCCAACATTGAAGAACATCCCATATTCACCACAAAGGCACCGAGTAAAAGCATGGCTTGCTCAGTGCCTTTGTACTTTGAGTTACACGTTTCAGTGACAAGTTAAGGATTCATTGAATGAAATTTAGATTTCCCGTCGTCATTATTGACGAAGACTTCCGCTCCGAAAACTCTTCCGGTCTCGGCATCCGTGTATTGGCGAAAGCCATCGAAGATGAAGGCGTTGAAGTACTAGGCGTGACCAGCTATGGCGACCTGACCTCCTTTGCGCAACAGCAAAGCCGCGCTTCTGCGTTTATCTTATCCATTGATGATGAAGAAATCGTCGAAGAGAAACCAGAAGCCATCGAGCAATTGCGCAACTTTGTCGCCGAAATCCGCTACCGCAATGAGGAAATCCCGATTTTCCTGCACGGTGAAACCCGCACTAGCCGCCATATTCCTAATGATGTCTTGCGCGAGCTGCACGGCTTTATCCACATGAATGAAGACACGCCTGAGTTTGTGGCACGCCTGATTATCCGTGAGGCCAAAGCCTATCTGGACAGCCTGCCACCACCATTCTTCAAGGCACTGACACATTATGCAGCGGACGGCTCTTATTCCTGGCATTGCCCTGGACACTCCGGCGGCGTCGCCTTCCTGAAATCGCCAGTGGGCCAAATGTTCCACCAGTTTTTTGGCGAAAACATGCTGCGTGCAGACGTCTGTAACGCTGTGGATGAATTAGGCCAATTACTTGACCATACCGGCCCGGTAGCCGCCTCTGAGCGTAACGCAGCCCGCATTTATAACTGCGATCACTTGTACTTTGTGACCAACGGCACCTCGACTTCCAACAAAATCGTCTGGAACTCCACCGTGGCGCCAGGTGATATTGTGGTCGTTGACCGTAACTGCCATAAATCTGTGTTGCACTCCATCATCATGACCGGCGCGATTCCAGTGTTTTTGATGCCAACGCGCAACCACTTTGGTATTATCGGCCCGATTCCTAAGAGCGAGTTTGCCTGGGAAAACATCCAGAAAAAAATTGAACGCAACCCGTTTGCCAGCGACAAAAACGCCAAACCACGCGTACTGACCATCACGCAATCCACTTATGATGGCGTGCTGTATAACGTCGAAGAAATCAAGGAAATGCTGGATGGCAAGATAGACACGCTGCACTTTGACGAAGCCTGGTTGCCGCACGCCACCTTCCATGACTTCTACGGCGACTATCACGCCATTGGCGCAGACCGTCCGCGTTGTAAAGAATCCATGGTATTTTCTACCCAATCCACGCATAAACTGCTGGCTGGCTTGAGCCAGGCCTCACAGATTCTTGTGCAGGATGCGCAGGATAACCACCTTGACCGCGACCTGTTTAACGAAGCCTATTTGATGCACACCTCCACCAGCCCGCAATATTCGATTATTGCCAGCTGCGACGTCGCGGCTGCCATGATGGAAGCCCCGGGCGGCACCGCCTTAGTGGAAGAGTCACTCAAGGAAGCGCTGGACTTCCGCCGCGCCATGCGCAAGGTGGACGAAGAATGGGGAACCGACTGGTGGTTTAAAGTCTGGGGCCCAACGGATCTGTCTGAAGATGGCCTGGAAGAACGCGATGCCTGGATGCTCAAAGCTAATGAACGCTGGCACGGTTTCGGCAACCTGGCCGAAGGCTTTAACATGCTGGACCCGATTAAAGCCACCATCATCACACCAGGGCTGGATGTGGATGGTGAATTCTCCGATGAGTTTGGTATCCCGGCGGCCATCGTCACCAAGTACCTGGCCGAGCACGGCGTGATCGTTGAGAAAACCGGCCTCTACTCATTCTTTATCATGTTCACCATCGGCATTACCAAAGGCCGCTGGAACACCATGGTAGCGGCTTTGCAGCAGTTTAAAGACGACTACGACAAGAACCAGCCATTGTGGAAAGTCTTGCCAGAGTTTGTGCAGAAACACCCGCGCTATGAACGCATAGGCCTCAAAGATTTGTCTACACAAATCCATGAGGTATACAAAGCCAATGACGTGGCACGCCTGACGACTGAAATGTACCTGTCAGACATGGTGCCGGCGATGAAGCCAACCGATGCCTTCTCAAAAATGGCGCATCGCAAGATTGAACGTGTTGCCATCGACGAACTGGAAGGCCGTGTGACTGCAGTATTGTTAACTCCCTACCCGCCAGGTATTCCATTGCTGATTCCTGGCGAACGCTTTAATAAGGTGATTGTGAATTACCTCAAGTTTGCGCGTGAGTTTAACGAGAAATTCCCAGGCTTTGAAACCGATAACCATGGTTTGGTGAAACAAATCGTGGATGGTAAAGCAGTGTATTACGTCGATTGCGTGAAGCAAGAAGATTAGTTTCTGTAATCTTGTACCAGGGAAACGCATGGCTGTATAGCAAAGCGTTTCCCTTTTTTGTTTTTAAGGCCATTGCTGACATTACTGGCTTAACGCAACTCGTTGTCATCGGTGTAACTTCTACAAAGAATCTTATTGCCACATATTCATTCCGACGTAAAGTGGGCATTGTGGTTGCATGCATTCTTGCTTTTCGCCTCTCGGCGAGTCACTTTCTGGTGCTTGTCCCCCAGAAAGTAACCAAAGAGGACGACACCCAGCCATCACGGCCTAAAGGCTCCCTTGCGTTGCTCAACAAAATAAGCCGGTCACGAAACTCGCCCTGACAAGCCACACACTTCGTGGCTTGTTGCGGAGCTCAGACAGTCGCTCCCTCTTCTCTTATTTTGTCTCCGCTACTCAGCGTGATGGTATGGGATTTATCTCACCAAACTCACATTGTGAAAATCTGAACGGTTCAAAAAAACAGATTCGTTTCTTAAAATCACTAACCGTTGCGCTCACTTGGTGTTCGGGGTCCCCATCTGCCGCGCCGAGCAACGCAGGATTGGCGGGAGTTCTCGGCCATCGGCTGTCCGAGTTCCGCAGCAAGCCACGAAGTGTGTGGCTTGTCAGGGCGAGTTTCGATGGACGCCCGGCAATTCGAGTAGCGCAAGGAAGAAGCGGAAGCTGGGGTGCACTTTCTTTTGGTTACTTATTCTTTGTGCAAGCAAAGAAAAGTAACTCGCCGAAAAGGCGAAAAGCTATGTATCAACACTCCCATTAAAGAATGACTTTCCTAAGACTATCTCTATCTGGTCAAATCATCTCAATCAGCGGCGCTGATAAACCATATCACTATAATGCAAGCCATTCACCGAGGTATGCCCCTCCTCGCTCATCAACACCCAATCATGCATCTCCATCTCAGGGAAAAACGCATCGCCGCCGACATGCGCATACACACGCGTGATGTATAGCCGCGTGACATAAGGCAAACCTTGCGCATACATCTCTGCACCACCAATCAAAAACGGCTCATTATCCCCTGCGCACACTGCCAGTGCTTGCGGCAACGAGTGCACCACTTTGGCACCTTCAACGGCATACTCCGTATCGCGCGTCACAATCACCGTGGTGCGTCCTGGCAGCAAGCGCCCCAGCGACTCATAGGTTTTACGGCCCATGATGATATGGTGGCCCATGGTGAGTTGTTTGAAGCGTTTGAGGTCTTCTGGCAAGTGCCAGGGCAATTGGTTGTTGTGGCCAATCACCCGGTTGTCGGCGTGGGCAACGATGAGGGAAAGTGCTTGCATAGAGATCTCTTAAAAAGCGGATAAGCGTTTGAGGTCATCAATAATGGCCTGGCTATGACCGTCTGGATTGACGTTGCTGTAGGTCTGCGCAATCATGCCTTGCGGGTCAATGATAAAGGTCATGCGTTTGGCGGCCTGCAATATGCCGAGATTTAACAAAGCGCCATAGGCATCTGCTACCTGGCCATTGGTGTCGGCCAGTAATGGGAACGATAAACGGTGTTTTTGTGCAAAGTCAGCATGGCTGGCGACGCTGTCTACACTCACGCCAACAACCTCTGCCCCAAGGGCATGGATTTGCTGGATATCGTCGCGAAAATGACAGGCTTCGCGCGTGCAACCCGGCGTGTCATCCCTGGGGTAAAAATACAGGATCAGCCATTTGCCTTGCCAGTCTGCCAGGCGGCGTGTATGGCCTTGCGCATCCGGCAACTTGAAATCGGGGGCTTTCATGCCAACACTGACGCGGTTCGAGGGCTGTTGATACTGGCGATAACCCCAAATG
The DNA here is from genome assembly GCF_015354445.1 of Methylophilus sp. QUAN. Lineage (GTDB taxonomy): Bacteria > Pseudomonadota > Gammaproteobacteria > Burkholderiales > Methylophilaceae > Methylophilus. The sequence continues at coordinate 1,149,925 of NZ_JADKYT010000001.1, read as the reverse complement.
GCCAGCCATAATACCAGTCCGTACATGATCAGTTTGATGAGCATTGCTTGATTTCCCCTGTAGACGTGAAGTGACTTTAAAGTGGGCCTGATGACCGTTTGGCCGTTGACGCTTTAAGCTGCTTATTGTACCTTAATCCGCCATCTGTCATTTTAAGGTCATACGCAAACGTTTGAAGTGTTGCAGTCTCTCCCATGAATAATGAAGCCATTGCAAAACTGCTCAAACTGATTGCCGATGACCCGTCGCGCTGGGATGCCTACCAGAAGCTGGCTGGCCTGATGTTAAAAAATCAGGAGTTTCATGCCGCCGAGCAGTATTTACTGCAGGCGATCAGCCTGCAGCCCAACATACTTGAGCTGCATGTGCAACTGGCTAACCTGCATATGCGCACGCAGCAATTTAAAGCCGCGCACGAATGTTATAAAAAAGCGATTGCCCTAGATGCCAAACAGGCGCAACTGTATTACCTGGATGCCCGTGCGCTGAAAAACATGGGGCGCACGCAAGAGGCGATTTTGCGCCTGCGCACCGCGACCAAATTCGACCCACAGCAATCGCAGGCATTCAGCGAATGTGTAGACCTGATGCTGCAAGCGCAACAGCCAGAACAAGCGGCCAATATGCTCAGGCAAGCGGTGGCTGCGCATCCCGAACATGCGCACTTTCACTACCGCCTGGGCGTGTTATGCCAGCAATTACAGGCGACCGATGAAGCCCTGCAATGCATGCAACAGGCCATCAATATCCAGCCGGACTTTGCTGAGGCTTACCACCAACGCGCCCTGATGTTGCAACTCCAGGGGCAAACACAAGCCGCGCTGGACAGCTTTAACGGTGCCATTCACTATCAACCCAATTTGCCGGTGCCGTATAACAACCGCGGGGTGGTGCTCTGCCAGCTCGGCCAATATCCGGCAGCCATTGCCGATTTCAGGCAGGCGCTGCAACTCAACCCTGGCTACGCCTCGGCCTATTGCAACCTGGGGCTTGCGCTGTATGAGAACGGCGACACCGACGAGGCATACTCCTGCCTCAGCACGGCCCTGCAACATGCGCCGCAGCACGCACAAGCCCGTTACTACCTGAGCATGCTCAAGCTGGCCAGAGGCGAATATGAAGACGGTTGGCCAATGTATGGCTCGCGTTTTCAGCTATTGCCAGACCCGCAACGGCCGGACCCGGGCTTATTGTGGCGTGAATCCGGCTCGCTGGTCGGCAAAACCATCCTCATCCAGGCTGAGCAAACACTGAGCGATACCTTGCAGTATTGCCGCTATATTCCGCTCATTAAAGCCTTTAAGCCCAACCAGATGATTGTTGCGGTACCCGAGGCTTTGTTTGATTTAATGAATGCCCTTTGGGCACAAGATGCAGGCATTTTGGTGATTCGCCAGGACGGACGACCACTGCCGCATTTTGATGTGCATTGCCCCATGCTGAGTTTGCCCTCTGCGTTTAACACACGACTGGACACGATTCCATCCAGCTTGCCCTATCTGCAGATTGCTGACCGGCACCAGTTGCCCTGGCAGCAGCTGTTAGGCCCCGCGCGCCGGTTGCGTATCGGCCTCAACTGGTGCGGGGATGCAGACAACAAATATGACCGTTTACGCAGCATTCCGCTCTACGTGATGGCACCGCTGCTGCAAATGGAAGTCGAATGGCATAGCATGCAAAAGGAGTTCCGCCGTGAAGACCACATCATGCTCAAGCGCTTCCCCATGCTGGAATGCCACCATCCGGCCCTGACAGACTTGACGGAAACTGCCGGACTGATCATGCAAATGGACCTGGTGATTTCAGTTGATACCGCCGTCGCCCATCTGGCAGCAGCATTAGGCAAAACAGTCTGGTTATTGCTGCCGCACCAGGCGCATTTCCGCTGGTTGCAACATCGGCAAGATAGCCCGTGGTATCCGGGCATGAGGCTATTCAGACAAGAGGCTGAAGAGCCTTGGGAAAATGTGATTGACCAGGTACACCAGGCGATTACCGACCTGTTGGCAAACCGGCCTGGCGAAACCTGAGCAATATTTTAAGGGACTAGTGCGGCACGCCGACAATATGCATCACGCGTTCCACATCCACATGCAGTAACTGGGCGATATCCTTATAATCGTCCGGCAAAGCCGCGTTATGCCAGCCCTCGGCAGAATGCCGGGCCAGATTCACCGCTAACTGTACATTGCGCACACGAGGCAAATGGGCACGCTGCTCATCCATGAGGTCGGTCAACAATGATGGCAGATTAAACACCCTGACCAGCTCGGCCTGTAATTCCACCACACGGAAACCAAGCACTTCCTGCTGTACGACACGACTGCGCAAGGTCTTATCGGCAGCCTGGCGCTTGCTGATCTCAGCCATGGCCTCCGGGTTAAAACACCACATCAACATTTCGGCAAAATCATATAATGAAGCCGCCACGCGCAGCTCTTCTGCGTGCAAATCCATCAGGTGTGAGGCAAATTCCGCCGCAAAATAACCGGCACGGTGGGCACGTATCATCAGTTTCAGCAAATCCACCAGGGCTGGCACATGCTGGTTTAATACATCTTCGACATGCGGCACAGCAGGAATCTCGGCAAAGAAAGTACTGGTGCCCATCATAATAATTGCCTGCTCGACCTGCACCAGGTCTTGCAACTGATGACGGCTACGATGATTGTTGGCATAAGTCAGCACTTTGAACATCATGAGCGGGTCATTGATGACCACGCGGGTAATGTCACGCGCACCCGTATCGTCTTCATGTTCACGCAGCGCAGCCAACTCTCTGGCGGTTTGCCGTAATACCGGGATATCGGCCTGTTTAAAAAAGGCCACCCAGTCATTCACAGTCCGGTGTTGCCTTGCTTCGGTGAGTGTCACCATGTATTCGCTCCAGCTTGATTATGCGCCCGAGTATAAAACATTGGCACCGCATGCGATGTTGCAATCAATCACACAAATCAGCGCCTGTTTCTTTTTAGGGTATATCTGTTTTAACGCCACAAAAGGCGTGTTTCTTTAGTCATGACTGATAAATGCCTATGTTAGAATGACATTTTAGTTATTGATTCCCAAGCCAGATTTTGAAAAATCTGGTTTTGTAAGGTCATCAGCATATGGCAATCATTCTGCACACCCCCGAAGACATCGAAAAAATGCGCATCGCCGGTCGCCTGGCCTCAGAGGTACTGGACTACATCACGCCGTTTGTCGTGGCTGGCGTCACCACCAACAAGCTGGACCAGTTATGCCATGACTATATCGTCAATGTGCAACAGGCGATTCCCGCACCGCTTAATTATGCGCCAGATGGCCATACGCCTTATCCCAAGTCTATTTGCACTTCAATCAACCAGCAAATTTGCCACGGCGTGCCCAGCGAAAAAGAGCTGAAAAATGGTGATATCGTCAATCTCGATATTACCGTGATCAAAGATGGTTATCACGGCGACACCTCGCGCATGTTTATGGTCGGCAGCGTCACGCCACAGGCAAAACGCCTGTGCGAACTGACCTACCAGGCCATGTGGCGTGGCATTGAAAAAGTGAAACCTGGCAATACGCTTGGCGATATCGGCTACGCCATTCAATCGTTTGCCGAAAAAAATGGCTACAGCATCGTGCGTGAATTTTGCGGGCATGGCATAGGCAAAAAATTCCATTGTGAACCACAAGTGCTGCATTACGGCAGGCCAGGCGCTGGCCTGCCGCTCAAGGCAGGCATGATCTTCACGATTGAGCCCATGATTAATGCCGGTCGTCGCGACATTAAATTCATGTCCGATGGCTGGACAGTGGTCACCAAAGACCGCAGTTTGTCAGCCCAATGGGAGCATACGGTACTGGTCACCGAAGAGGGTTTTGAAATCATGACGCTATCTGCCGGTACGCCGCCGCGCCCCGTTCTCTAGGCGACAGGATCATGATGGTGATTGCCAAAGAACAACTCAAGCACTGGCGGGAGTCGTTACAACTGGCACGCCAGCAGATGGCCGACGCTTACCTGGCGAATCCGCAAGCCAAAATACTGCTACAGCAACACACCCGTGTGCTTGACCAACTGCTTAAAGACCTCTGGCGCAGTTATGAACTGCCACCGACCGCCAGCCTGATTGCCGTCGGCGGTTATGGCCGGGGCGATATGTTCCCGCACTCAGACATCGACCTGCTGATTCTGATGCCTGAAAACAGTGACAGCGCCTTGCAAGCGACTGTCGAATCCCTGATCGGCACTTTATGGGACATTGGCCTCAACATAGGCCACAGCGTGCGTACCTTACAAGAGTGCCTGGACGAAGCCAAGCTCGACGTCACCATCATGACCAACCTGCTGGAAGCACGTTGGCTCACCGGTGACAAAACCAGTTTTAAAAGCCTCACGCACACATTACACGCAGAACTAGACAGTGCCCGTTTTTTTGCCGAGAAACTGCGTGAACAACAAATCCGTCACGCCAAGTTTCACGACACCGCCTACAACCTGGAGCCTAATATCAAGGAAAGCCCAGGCGGGCTGCGTGACTTGCATATGGTGTTATGGATAGCCCAAAGCCAGGGCTTGGGTCATGACTGGAATGCCCTGGTGCAAGCTGGCCTGCTTAACCGCAGCCAGGCCAGCCAACTCAAGCGCCATGAACGCCTGCTGCAAAACCTGCGTATCCGCCTGCACCTACTGTCCAAACGCCGCGAAGATCGCCTGGTATTTGACTTTCAAAATACGCTGGCCGAACAAATGGGTTATCAAACCACACCGCAAAAACGTGCCAGCGAACAATTAATGCAAGGCTTTTACCGTAGTGCCAGGGCCGTCATCATTGAAAATGAAGTGCTGCTCAAACTGATGCATGCCCGCGTCAGCCCTGCCACAGAAGCACCCAGCGTCCTTGACCAGGACTTTATGCTATCACAAGGCCTGCTGAGCGCGCAGACTGAAGATCTTTTTCAGCGCAAACCAGAAGCCATCCTGCGCTGCTTCCAGCTACTACAACAGCACCCCGCCATTACCGGGTTCAGTGCGCCGCTGGTCCGGGCGTTACAAACAGCCCAGCCACTGATTGATCGTCAATTCAGGCAGAATGCTGCACACAAAGCTCTGTTCCTGCAGATACTGCAAAGCCGTGAAGGCGTGCACCGCAGCCTTCGCCGCATGAACCGTTATGGCATCCTTGGGCGTTATATCCCGGTGTTTGGCCGCGTCATTGCGCAAATGCAGCACGACCTGTTTCATGTCTACACGGTAGATGAACACACCTTAAATGTGTTGCGCAATTTGCGCCGTTTTGCCAAGCCAGACCTGCGCCATGAGTTTCCGCTATGCAGCCAGCTGTTTAATGAATTTAGCCAGCCGCATTTACTCTACCTGGCCGCGATTTTTCACGATATTGCCAAAGGCCGTGGCGGCGATCACTCACAGCTAGGCACCATTGATGCCAGACGATTTTGCCAAACACTGGGCTTGCCCAAAGCGGATACCGATCTGGTCGCCTGGCTGGTTGAAGCACATTTGAAATTATCGAGTACGGCACAGAAAAGCGACTTATCAGACCCGGATGTGATTGAAGCATTTGCGCAACTGGTGGGCTCTGAATACCGCCTGACCGCTTTATATTTATTAACCGTGGCAGACATTCGCGGCACAAGCCCCAACGTGTGGAACGCCTGGAAAGCCAAGCTACTGGAAAGCCTGTTTTTGCAGACACGCCGCGTGTTGCAGCAATCACTTAACACCGAAGCCCAATTGCGCTTGCGCAAGCAAGAGGTATTGCACAAACTCAGCAGCTTCAACCTGAAAGAGGCTTCTGTGCAACCGTTATGGCAAGCCTTTGGCACGGGTTATTTCAGCCGTTTTGAGAGTGACGAGATTGCCTGGCAGAGCCGCTTGCTGATCCCGCACCTGCGTTCGGAAAAACCGATTGTACGCGCGCGTCTGAGCCCCAAGGGTGACGGCATACAGGTCATGATTTACAGCCGCGACCAGAAAGAGATTTTTGCCCGCATCTGCCACTTTTTTGACAGCATGCAATACAACATTGTGCAGGCTAAGATTTACACCACTGCGCATGGCTACGCGCTGGATAACTTTATTGTGCTGGAACCGGAAACCCGCCAGATCAGTTATAACGGCCTGCTCAAACACATAGAACAGGGCCTGAACGACCAGTTGCTCAGTGCGCAGGCGATCCCTACGCCTATACGCGGACGCGTCAGCCGCCAGGTCAAGCACATGCCGATTCCAACCCAGGTCAACCTGCGCCCAGTCGCTCACCAGTTGGAGACCTCGGCAGTGTTCCAGCAACTGGATGTGGTTGCCAATGACAGGCCAGGCCTGCTGGCTAGCATGGCACTGGTGTTTCTCACGCATGGTATTGAATTACATAACGCCAAAATCAATACGCTGGGTAACCGCGTAGAAGACAGTTTCCTGATCTCATCATGCAATGGTCAGGCCATGGACGACACGCAAACCGACGCACTCAAGCAGGCGCTGTCTGCACTTTAAACACTACTCAAAATGATAGTGTTTGCGTAGCGGCTTTTTGACTTCCCAGACACAATCCAGGCCGCTGGCGAAGGTGACCAGGTCACCGGCTGCAAAGTTCACCGGCGCACCATCTTTAGGGGTGACAGTGACCTCCCCTTCAATAATGTAAGCAATCTCAGTGCTGCTGTATTGCCATGTAAACGTCGACACGTCTTTCGACCAGGTTGGCCATTGCTTCACCCCCAAGGCGGCCAAGGTCACCGCACTGGGCTTTTCTACTTTGATCTGGCTCATCGCAACTCCTTTGTCATGGCGTCAAAAAACCAGGCGATGCTAAAAAAGCATCCTGTTTACAATAACATGCATGCGTTATTTTTGCGGATTCTGTCTCACAGTTCAATCTTTTTCAGTGATATTTGCATGTCAGCGCAAGGCACTGTTTCTTATCAAATCTTTTCATACCCACGCCTTGATCGACATTGATTATGCGATTTTTAAGGCACATAATGACATTAACATACGTAAAGAAATTCCTGTTTCTTGCCGAAAAAGAATAAAGACGTGTGTCATGCCATACAAAAATGACTACGAACAGTATTGGGGGTAGTTATGATCAATCAGCTAGCTGGGGCATTGCCCAAATATTCCGTCCTCGACGACATCGATGTGCCAGAGAAAGTGCTGCAAAGCTGGCAAATCACCACAGACTTGCTTGCCTATATTGCCCATATTCCGGCCGCACTCATCATGCGTGCGCATGCGGAAGAAATTGAGGTATTTGTTGCCAGCCATAGCGAAGGCAATGTCTATCATCAAGGGGAGCATGCCCGTTTAAATACTGGCCTCTATTGCGAAAATGTCATCAGCAATCGCCAAGCCCTATTAATTCCGAATGCATTGACCAGCCCGGGCTGGGAACAGAATCCTGATGTTGCCCTGGGCATGATTTCCTATTACGGATTACCGCTCAACTGGCCGAATGGCGAGGTGTTTGGCACGATTTGCATCCTGGATAACAAAGAGCATCACTATGACCACCTAGTGATAGATCTGCTTGGGCAGTTCCGCGACAGCATCCAGCTCAGCCTCTACCATATTTACCACTCCAGCGTGGCTACCGAGCAAAGAGACCAGGCCAGGGAAGCCCTGCGGGATAGCGAGGCCTTATTCCGGGCGGTGTTTGAACACGCTGCGATTGGCATTGCACAAGTGGATTTATCTGGCCGCTTTTTGCAAATCAACCGCGAATTTTGCCGCATCATCGGTTATAGCCAGGACGACATCCTGTCACAGCACATGACTTACCAGCAAATTACGCTGCCTGATGACCTGATCAAGGAAGCGGAAACGATTGCTCGCTTGTTAAACGGTGACATTGACCAATATATTGTAGAGAAACGCTACCTGCACAAAATGGGGCAAGTGGTGTGGGTGAATCTGTCAGTGCATTTATTACGTGATGATCAACAGCAACCTCTGTATTACATCAGCGCGGTGCAAGACATCAGCGAAAGAAAACTGGCAGAAGAAGAGCTGAAGCTGGCGGGCCTGGTCTATAACAACAGTAGTGAGGCGATGGCCATCACAGATGCCTATGGTGCGGTTTTGGCGATCAACCCCGCATTTACTAAAATGACGGGCTATGCGCTGGAGGAAATCAAGGGGCAATCCATCACCCTCTTGCGCTCCGATCAGCACGATGCCCCTTTTTATGCCGCGCAAAGCCAGGCCATTCAGGCCCGTGGGCAATGGCAAGGTGAAGTCTGGAGCAAACGTAAGAATGGCGCTATTTTCCCCACCTGGCTCACGATCAACACGTCTTACCAGGCAGACGGTACGGTGCATAGGCGCGTCGGCCTGTTTTCTGATATCTCAGCGATCAAAGAAGCAGAGGCGCTGATACTCAAGCAGGCCAATTTTGACCAATTAACCAAGCTGCCTAACCGGCAACTATTTCAGGACAGACTGGAACAAACCCTCAAACTGACGCAACGGGAACACCAGAAATGCGCCCTGCTGTTTATCGACCTCGACCGCTTTAAAGAGATTAATGATACGCACGGCCACAATGTCGGCGACACTTTGCTGATTGAAGCCGCTGCCCGCATCGTTGCTTGTGTGCGCAAATCCGATACCGTCGCCCGCCTCGGTGGCGATGAGTTCACCGTGATTCTGAGTGATACCCACGACAATATGATGATTGCGCATATTGCACAGAATATTATTGATCACTTGTCTGAACCGTTTATCACCGCGAAAAAAGAGGCATTTATCTCAGCCAGCATCGGCATTGCCATTTACCCTGAAGACGCTACCGATGCACAAGAGCTGCTCAAAGTCGCAGACCAGGCCATGTATGTGGCCAAAAATGCCGGGCGTGGCTGTTACCGTTTTTTCACCAAGCTCATGCAGCAGGAATCCGATTTTCGTATCCGTCTGTCTACCGATTTACGGCAGGCACTGCCACTCAAACAATTCTCCGTGCACTATCAACCGATAATTGAGCTATCCAGCGGCCGCATCAATAAAGCAGAAGCCTTGCTGCGCTGGAAACATCCGGAGCTAGGGTATATCAGCCCTGATATTTTCATCCCCATTTGTGAACACTACGGCACCATTCATGAGATTGGTAACTGGGTATTTATTGAAGCCGTTAAGCAAGGCGCCAGGTTTAAACAACTGCTGGGACGTGACTTTGAAATTGCCGTCAATAAATCGCCAGTGCAATTTAAGACGAATGAAGAAATGATGCATAGCTGGATCAACCTGCTGGACCACATTCATTTCCCAACCAAGTGCGTAGTGATTGAAATTACCGAGGGCGTGCTGATGGATGTGGTCGGCAATATTGAAGAAAAGCTGACGGGATTTCACAATGCCGGCATGCATATTGCCATTGATGATTTTGGCACCGGCTATTCGTCACTGTCATACCTGAAAAAATTCAACGTAGACTATTTGAAAATTGATCGCTCGTTCACGGCCAACCTGGCACCAGATTCCAGCGAGCTCGCGATTTGTGAAGCGATTATTGAAATGGCGCATAAACTCAACATTAAAGTCATCGCGGAAGGCATAGAAACGGAAACACAACTGCATTTACTGAAAGAAATACATTGTGACTTTGGGCAAGGCTACTTGTTCGCCAAACCGATGCCAGCAGCTGACTTTGAACACATGCTGCTGACACAATACTCCCCGCAGCCACCCAATTAAAAAGCCCCGATCTTGCGACAGGGGCTCAATTCATCATGCACAAGGGCTTGAGATTAGCTGACGCGGCGACGCAACACACTCATCAGACCAAGGCCGGCCAGCATAAATGCCAAGCTGTCTGGTTCAGGCACGACTCCCGTTGTCACGTTCAAGATTACCTGGCTGCCACTCGCAAAGCTGACATTCTGCCAATCAATGGCAATCTGGTTGCCAGTGAATGTCAAGCCGATACCCGCATCGTTAAACGACAAAGCATCAAATGACACCCCGGTAATGGTCGGTGCACCGGCAAAAGTAAGCAAATTACCATTGGTGATAAACAAGCCATTTTCATTCAATGAGGTCGAAGAAGGTGACCAAGTCACCTCTGACAAGAAGCTGTAAATCACTTGCGTATCGGTCACGGACAGCGTGTAATAATTCAAAAACTGGTTTTGCGCAGTCCCATCTGCAACAAACGTAGCTGGGCTGCCACTGCCATCATAAGTACCGCCATACGCGTAATACTGGGTTGTCACGGTGCTGCCAAGTAAACCTGCATGTGCGCTGGTAGACATCAACATGCAAAGCGCAGCCAATATAGATAGCCATCTCATATCATCTCCCCTATTTATCATCATAAAAATATCACACCAAAGTGTAACATTAAGTTTACAACACATTAATTATAGAGGGAATAGCACACAAAATAAAAACCGTTACCCTTAACCAAGGCGTGTCTCATGATCGAAACACAGCGACAGAATGAGCAGATGATTTAAACAGCTTGATGACTTAAAATGTCAGCCTAACTATGTTTACATATCCCCTCCTCACCACAGCCGAACAAGCTAGTTTGCCCAAGCTGATTGCTCAACCAAACGCTATCCCAAACAAGTTTGAGGATAGTACGCATCAGCTCTTTTATTGCCAAACGGCAGATGGGGAGATGGTGCTGAAAGTCTGCAACCAGGCAACCATTGCAAAGTCTCACTTTTGGTTAGGCGCAAACCATTTATTTGCCGCTGATTTTCCAAACAGTTTGGGCACTATCCATTTGACGCATCATTTTTTGCAGAAGAACGGTACGCTGACCGTGCCTGATTTTGTCGCAGCCAGTGCCAATCGCTTTGTGCTCAGCCGGTTTTTAGCTGGCAACGATGTAGGAACGGAGATAGCCAACCAATGGGTGATACAGTTAGCTGAACATATCTCACGCTTGCACCAATCGACTTACCACAGTTGGGGCAAGCTGCAAGCGCCACAACTTGCTGCACATGAATGGACCAGCCGTTTACACAACACGCTTATCTTCTTGACTAAGCAACACGATACCTTGATTACTGAGCCGCTACTGGCTGAGGTGTTAGCACAGGCACTCCATTGCCATGAAACCGAATTTGTCCCGATGATGCTGGATTTACGCTGGGATCAATTCCGTGATAGCCAAATAAATGACTCAGGCGACCATGACTTGGCGCTGCTGGATCTTGATGCATTTGTGATTGCGCCACGTGCGCTGGACCTGGTGTTGCTCGAATATGTATTAACGCCTGCGCAACTGGCTTTATTTAAACAGCACTATACGCACACCTGGCCGGAACATACTGAAAATACGCCCTGCTACCAGCTGCTGTTGTTTTTAATGAATGTGCTGGGTGAAACAGATTTGGCAACGTGGATGCTGTTTAAGCCGCTTGTTGCCGGTAAAGTTTCACCCAACTAATAAAGCCTGCAATCGCCAGAATCGTATTCAACACAAATAAAACGGCTGTGGCGTAATAACCTGTTTGCACATACAACAGCGTGGCAGCGCCATCAACCACCGCCCAATATAGCCAGTTTTCCAATACCTTCCTGGCGATCAGCCAGGTGTTCATGACAGAAAAAACCGTCGTATAAGCATCTAACATCGGGCTTTGTGATTGCCCGGTCTGTTGCAAATAATTACTGACCAAAGCGCTCACAACTAACCCGCCCACAATAAAACAAAAGTGCTTTTTAAAGGGCCAACGGCTAATCAACAAGGTGTCTGTTTGCTTACCATGTTTCTGCCATAGCCAAAAACCATAAATCGCCATGCCCATATAATAAAAATTAAGCAGCGCCTGCATGGGCAGTTGTCCTTCCCAAAACAGCACGGTGTAAACCAGCGTGCTGAAGAAGGCAAACAGCCAGCACAATTGCGACTCTTTTGCTGCCAGCAAAATATAGGCAACCCCCATCAAAGCTGCGGCAATTTCCCAGCCGGACATTTGATGAAATGCGGTCAGGATACTCTGATAGTAATCTTGGTTCATGGCTACAAAACAGCAAAAACGTTAATAAGCATGCATAAAATACATAAAGCGTTATACATCAACCACATCCGCCCTGTCCGTGCCGATAAACTTCATCACAAATACGCTATGTGGTAACGCGTTAAACACGGCCTCCATTTCAGCATCGAGACAATCCATCACCTCGCGATATTCCCCAAACACCTGGGTCGCCAGGCTATTGCGCTTGACCACCAGATGTGGATTGGCTTCGAGCTTATTGATGAACTCAAGAATGGGCTCTACATAGCCTTCGGTTAAGGGATACAAACTAATATCGACTGAAATACGCAAGACAACTCCTTAATTAAAAAGAGGACGCTAACGCCCTCAATCAGTTTAATAATCGTAACTCACAGTAACACCTGCAACGCGAGGCTCTGCATACTGCACATATTTTTCTTGCGTATAGCCATTTGCTGGATTGTTACCAAAGAAAAAACCGCGGGTTGCATAGTCTTTATCGAGCAGGTTCCTTGCCCATATATTCATCTTCCAATGTTTATTATATTTATATACCGCACTGGCATTGACTAAAGCGTAGCCATTAGATTTTGCATTGTGACTATCTGAAAAATAAAAACTATCTTTTCCTTCTACGTTAGTTCGTATTGTCCAAGCGCTAGAGGGGTAAAACTCTGTGCCTAGGCTAAAAGTATAGCTTGGCGCGTGACCAACTTGTCTACCGTCATAATTTACAGTCTGACCAGTCACATTGTTTACAAATCTACGCTTATCAAAAGTTGCATCTAATAAACCGAGTGATGCAAGTAAACGCATTTGATCAGTGATAAACCAATCGGCCGCAAACTCTGCGCCTTTGTGTGTCGCACTTGTGGCATTGTCTACATAATCCACAAACTGTCCAACGCCAAACTCAAATGAGTTTTTTACCTGAGCATTTCGTCTATCTGTGTAAAAAACTGATAGCGTAGTATTTAGTCGGTTATCAAGCCAATTAGATTTAACGCCTGCTTCAAGCGTAACATTGTATTCGGCATCAAAAATTCGTTGGTTTAAGGTCAATCTACCATCGTTATTCACCCCGCCTGACTTATAACCTCTCGATAAAGACGTATAAAGCAATTGGTCCTTATTGAGTTGATAATTCAACCCCAATTTACCACCGAATAGCATTTCGTTTTTATTCAGGCGCAAAGCGTTTGTGTCGTCATATTTTGCCTTAAAGTACTCAACGCGACCACCTGTGATCAAGGTTAAGCTATCTGTTAAACGTGTATCAAGCTGGCCATAGATAGCGCTATTCTGAGTGTCATAATCCCCTTTTCTTCTTGTTGCGCCAAAAATACCAAAATCTGAGTCCTGTTTAAAAGCTTCGTCTTGATCTATAAAAAACAACCCTATGGTCCAGTCAGTCGAATCATTAAAAATACGGCCAGCTTTATCAGAAAGTGCACGAAAATCAAATGAATAGTTTTCACGTTTACGGTCAAAACGTTCAAAACCAATATAGGGGGATAAAGCTGGGGCAAACTGTCCATTAAAACCCCAATCCGCATCATAGCTATAGACAATATCGCTTTTTAAATAAGTGACTTCACTTTGCACAACCACTGCATCAGAAGCTTGCCAATTGGTTTTGATTGCGAAAGCATTGGTCAGCTGTTTATCTTTACCAGGGTGATCTGACAAGCTGTTTCGGCTATTGTCGAATGTAAATGCGTCATAGCCATTATTAATATCCAAATGAACATAACTTAAATCAACTGTTAAATCGTCAGTGGCGAGTAGCTTTAACTTGCCACGGAAAGTAAGTTCATCCTGATTTTGCGTATTGTCACGATTTAAAAAATCGTTATTCATGTAACCATCAGATTTATGTGTGTATATCGAAGCGCGACCTAATAATTTATCTTCAACAAGCGTACCACCAACAGCTGCGCCAAAATTGCGGGTATTGTATTCAGCAATGCCAGTTTCTGCATGCATCTCAAAGGCTTTGGTCGGCTCTTTGCTTCGCATGTTAATCGTGCCCGCTAAACCATTAGTCCCAAATTTAGTCCCTTGCGGACCACGTAAGATTTCAATTGCGTCAATATCAAAAAGGGTTGCCGCCCCGCCTGTCCTGCTAAAGTCGATGCCATCAATCACCAAGCCTACGGATGGATTTAACGGTGCACTAAATTGACTACGTTGACCCATGCCACGTATCTGAAAAAACTGTCCACGTGAGGCGCCACTGGCAAGGTTAACGTTCGGCGCCAGATTCAAGACTTCCTCCAAATGCTGCGCGCCGCGTGACTCTATAGTTTCTTTATCAATTTCGGTCAGGCTGACGGCCGTTTTTTGTGCGCTGCTGGGGCGAAAATCTGCACTGACAACGACTTCGGAGAGCTCATGGGTCTCCTCCTCTTCTGCGGCTAACACAGGGGTACTGAGTAATAGCCCAATTAAGGATAGCGGTTTTGCGATTGGTTTCATGGTAATCCTTTCTATAAGAAACATAAAAAGGACAGGGTGAGAGTGACAATGACGTGAGTAGGTGTGTTGATGAAACAACAAACCAAAAACATTTGCGTTGTAGAGGCTCTGCCTGTCCCTACGCCAGCATTATCTGGGTCAGGTTCATTGGGTTTCTCACTTGCGCGAGATCTCAGGCGGTAGCCACCCCAAGGCGTTTTGATTTTTCAATCAGGATGAGATTGTATTTTAATATCAACAACTTGGCTAGAGAGCGATGTTGAATGACGTTTGAATTTAAAGCACAATTTGCAAAGTTTAATGATTCCAGCTTTAAATCTCAGTGTTCTAAAAACAAAAAACCCTGCATTGCAGGGTTTTTTATTGAATACTGGCTACAACAAATCAATTAGAAATGTTTGTAGTGTTTTTTCAATTGTTTAACCACTTCCCACTGGGATTTCAGGCCTTTTGGAAACTCAACATAGTCACCAGCCTTGATCGTTACAGTGTCGCCACCTTGTGGAGTCACTTTGAATTCGCCTTCTAACACGTAGGCTTTTTCAGTTGCTGTGAAATCCAAAGGGAATTTTGAAGGTGCGCAATCCCATGTGTTCCAGCTTTTTACGCCCAGTTCTTTCAACTTCTCTTCTGATGGGTTATGGTCGATGATGATTTGAGTCATGACGATTCCTTAAATTGTGTAATTAAAACCTGCAAATAGAAATGCCGCAAAAACTGCGGCATGACGTGTTTGGCGGAAGAGGTGAGATTCGAACTCACGGAGGGCGTGAACCCTCGACAGTTTTCAAGACTGTAGCATTAAACCGCTCTGCCACTCTTCCGGAAAGACGGCATTATAACAAACAATCAGTCATCTGGAAGTGTTATTCCAGGAAAAAGTACATCATTAAAGCCAAATTTTGTCAGATCACGGATGCGCATGGGGTAAAGTATGCCAAATAAGTGATCGCATTCATGCTGAACCACGCGCGCGTGAAAGCCGCTCACGGTGCGATCAATGACCTGCCCTTGCGGATCAAACCCACGGTAATGCAGTTGCTGATAGCGTGGGACCAGACCGCGCATGCCGGGCACAGACAAGCAGCCCTCCCAGCCATCCTCTTCGGCCTGGTCAACCGGGGTTAATTCAGGGTTAATTAAAATCGTAAATGGCACTTCTTCAGCATCGGGGTAACGCGGATTGGCACCCACACCAAACATCACCACCTGCAAACTGACGCCAATTTGCGGTGCCGCAATGCCTGCACCATTCATGTGCGTCATGGTATCGTGCATATCCTGGATCAGCGCATGCAAGGCTGGCGTATCAAATGCAGTCACTTTATCTGCCACGCGATTCAGCAGTGGCTCGCCCATTCTAAGTACAGGTTTTACCGCCATTGGCGTTACTCCTCCGGGATGCCTGGGTGGACTTAGGCCACCGAACAATCGTTAGCGGACAAATATTGTGCAATCACGGTGCGCACTTTATCCATGGTTTGCTGCAACAAAGGCATGACTTGCTCAAACTGGATAGATTGACGGCTATCGCCACGCCCAGCCGCAAAATTGGCCACCGGGCAGATGGCTGCATAAGCCACGCCTAGTTCACGGGCCAATGCCGCCTCCGGCATCCCCGTCATACCAACTACTGTTGCCCCATCGCGCTCATAACGGTCGATTTCTGCTGCAGTTTCCAGCCGAGGGCCCTGCACACAAGCGTAGACTCCGCCATCAACCAGGCGGTAGCCCACATCACTAGCGGCCTTAATGCAACGATCACGCATGGCCTGTGAATACGGCAAGGTAAAGTCGATATGGCGCACCGGAAGCTCAATGCCATCATGGTAGGTATTGCTGCGGCCATAGGTGTAATCCAGAATCTGGTTGGGCAGCACAATATCGCCGGGAATCAAGTGATCGCCGATCCCACCGACGGTAGCCACGGCCAGCAAATCACAGACCCCGACAGAATGTAGCGCCCAGATATTCGCCCGGTAATTCACGGCATGCGGAGGAATCGTATGGCCGCCGCCATGACGTGCCAAAAACACTACTTCTTTGCCATTAATCTCACCAAATACCAATGGCTGGGAAGGCTCCCCGTAAGGCGTACGCACAATCAGGCGTTTAGAAATATTCAAATTCGCCAGCTCAGTGAGTCCGGTGCCGCCAATAATTCCTAACATAAGTTCTCTTTATGACTCGTTAATATGCAAGGCATAAGCGTATCACGGATTTATGGCATACTTAAGCCATGCAAGCCTTTTCCAAGCCAGTCCAGCCGCCATCCGGGGCACAACCCAGTTTGTCGCTGGCACAGACCCATTACGAAAACTTCCCGGTTGCCTCTCTGCTGTTACCCGCGCATTTACGCCATGCCGTCACCGTCATTTACCAGTTTGCACGCGAGGCAGACGATATTGCCGACGAAGGTCACGCCAGCGAGGCCGAGCGCTTGCAGGCATTGCAAGTCTATGAAGACGAGTTACAGCTGATCCAGGCCTATATCCAGCCATCGCTGCCATTGTTTATGGCCTTGCAGCAAGTGGTCAGGGCACACAAACTGGATGTGCAGCTATTATTGGACCTGATTGATGCCTTTAAACAGGACGTGGTTAAAACCCGCCATGCCAATATTGACGAGGTGCTGGACTACTGCCGCCGCTCGGCCAACCCGGTCGGCCGCCTCATGCTACAACTCTATGGTAGCGACACGCCGCAACACCGTTTGTGGTCCGACCAGATATGCAGTGCCTTGCAACTGATTAATTTTTACCAGGACATTGCCATAGACCTGCAAAAACACGGTCAAACCGGACGGGTTTATCTGTGCCAGGACGAAATGCAAGCTGCGGGCATCAGTGAGCAGGATTTGCGTCAACAACGCCTGGATGCCACCTGGGAAGTATTCTTTTTACACAACGTGATGCGTGCAGAAGACTTGCTACTGGCCGGGAAACCACTGGGACGCGCCCTGCCTGGCCGTATCGGTTTTGAATTGCGCATGATGATTGCAGGTGGCGAACGTATCCTACATAAATTAAAATCCTGCCGTGGCGATATTTACCACCATCGCCCGACCTTGAAAGCCTATGACTGGCTGCTGATTTTGCTGAAAGCCCTGTTTAAACAATGACACCGCAACAATATTGCCAACAAAAAACCCGTGAAAGTGGCTCCAGCTTCACGCTGAGTTTTATGTTTCTGCCTAAAGACAAACGCGATGCCATGACCGCGCTGTATGCGTTTTGCCGCGAAGTGGATGATGTGGTGGACGAGTGCACGGACTACCAGATCGCCCAGACCAAGCTGGCCTGGTGGAAGCAGGAAATTCACAGATTATTTCATGAGACTCCGCAACACCCTGTGACACAGGCCTTGCACCCGGTGGTCAAGACCTTTGGCTTGCAAGAAGCGCATTTCGTTGAAATCATCGACGGCATGCAAATGGACACACAATACAACCGCTATGCCGACTTTGAGCAACTGGCTTTGTATTGCTACCGCGTTGCCAGCGTGGTGGGACTGCTGTCGGCACAGATTTTTGGTTACAAAGACCAGGCAACGCTGGAATATGCACATGACCTGGGCATGGCGTTTCAGCTCACCAATATCATTCGCGATGTTGGCGAAGACGCACGCCGCGGCCGCATTTATATTCCGCTCGATGAGCTGGAGCGTGCCGGGGTGACTGAGGAACAGTTACTGCACAGCCAAGCTTCGCCGCAGACACAAGCCTTGTTGCTGAAGCAAATCGAACGTGCTGAAATGTTTTATGACAAAGCGCTGAGCCAGCTCCCCAAGGCAGACACCAAACCACAATTGCCAGGCTTAATGATGGCGGCCATCTATCGCGCACTGCTGCAAGAAATCAAACCCGAGCCTAACCTGGTGCTGACACATAAAATTGCATTACCCCCTTTCAGAAAGCTCAAACTGGCGCTGGGCGCCTGGTTTAAATATCGCCAGTCATGAACGCAACTGCGTCTGTAGGTAAGAAAGTAGCGGTCATCGGTGCCGGACTGGCGGGCATATCTGCCGCACTCAGGCTACTGCAACATGGTCACCAGGTGTGCCTGTTTGAAGCTGCTCCGCAAGCAGGTGGCCGTGCGCGCGGCGTCCCACATCACACAACCCTATTAGATAATGGGCAACACCTGTGTATAGGTGCCTATCGTGCCACGCTCACATTGTTACAAGAAGCGCAGCTAGAGTCAGGGCAAGTGTTTATGCGCCTGCCACTGACCTTGCATATGCATCATGGTACACAGCGTATGTCATTGGTCACGCCCGCCTGGCTGCCTGCGCCGCTGCATTTGTTATGGGGCTTACTCACTGCACAAGGGTTAGATTGGCATAGTAAATGGCGCGCGATCTGCTGGATGCAGCAGCTTAAACAACAGGCATTTACACTGGCGCAAGACATCCCTGTTGCTGAACTACTCAGACAAGGTCAGCAAACGCCATTCGCCATTCGCACATTGTGGGAGCCGCTGTGCCTGGCGGCGCTCAATACACCAATCATCTTTGCCAGCGCACAAATCTTTCTGAATGTGCTACGCGATAGCTTTCAACACCGCCGCCAGGACAGTGATTTTCTGGTGGTGAAAACAGACTTATCCAGTGCCTTGATACAGCCGTTATTACAGCGTATTCAAGAATCTGGGGGTGAGGTCAGGTTGCGCTGCCCGGTGACAGCGATCAAAACCACAGATGCCGGTTGTGAACTATCTACCACGACAGATGTAGCCATATTTGACAATGTCATTATTGCCGCAGGCCCGCATCAACTTAAAACCATGACCGGTGTGGCCATCCCGGCATTCGACTATCAACCAATCACCACGGTTTACCTGCAATACAGTACGGAGACGCGCTTACCACACGCCATCATGGGCTTATGTCACGGCCTGGCACAATGGGTATTTGACCGCGGACAATGTTGCGACCAGGCTGGCCTACTTGCCGTGGTCATCAGCGCGCATCCGCCGCTGATCGCTGATAAAACCGCCCTGGTGGCGCAATGTATCGCCGAAATCAATCTGGCTTTATCCACCTACCATTGCTCGTTGCCAGCACAACCACTGTGGTCGCAAATCATCACCGAAAAGCGCGCCACCTTCAGTTGCACACCATCGCTTCAACGACCTACCACGCACACCGCCGACCCGCATATTTTCCTGGCGGGGGACTATGTCGCCGGGCCCTACCCCGCGACCATTGAGGGTGCGGTCAGCAGCGGCTTTGCCGCTGCGCAGGCCATCATAGACAGCGCAGACTTAACCCGCTGAGTCTTTACACACAACCGCCAGGTGATTGTTGGCTGGCCGGTAAATACCATCGCCGCTATCAGGGAAAGTCTCTTTAAAAGACAACTGCTTGTCTACTTCATATCCTTGTGAACACAGTTCACCAGCTTTGGACTGGCACTGCTCCCATGTCGTATTAAACTCGCTGCACGTCAATGTATAGCCCATCTTGCCTTGTTGCGTCGTATATTGATGCGGCGTCACGCTGGCACAAGCCGACATCATCAGCGGTAAAAGAAAAATGATTTTTTTCATTATTGTTGCTCCTGATGTATTTTTTATTGAATGTCATCTTATTGTCACACCCATGTGATAAGTAACACCCATTTTGGGCAAGTGCTTGTTGCGAATAGTTGCATGAAGTTTTTGTGACTAAATGCCATCGTCGTGGCCGACGCCCCCCCCTTCTGTATCGAAGTCGCTACAAATTGCTACAAAAGCCAACCGGTTTGTAACTGACAATGCCGCAGCGGTTTTTTATACTGCATCCATCGTCAATCGCAGAAAGGCAAGCCCATGAAATACGCAACTGTGATGACCACGGGACTGTTGGTGAACATCTCTATCTTTGCATCAGACATGTCGTCCACGGAGCCCTATGCCAACCTGATGCAAAATAAACAACGCATCATTAAACAACTGAGCAAGCAAGCAGAATGCGTGAGACTCGCCAACGACGAACAGCAACTCAAAGCTTGCCAAGACCCGCTGACACACATGGAGATCAATAAGATTAACCAGGAAAAAACGGCCAGAAATGACCAGAAACTGAAGACTGACAACCCGAAACAAACCGAGTTTTTTTAATACGCTGCCTAAACACAGGCGCACAACCGCTTCCCTGTGGCTGTCCTCCCTCTTCTGGGCAGCCTCACTCTCTGGCAACGATTGCACTCCCAGCAGTCGTTGCCATTTTTTTATGCGCGCAGCACGTCTATGGCTTGTTCCAACCGATCCACGGCATCAATATGCAACCCGGCTACACCGCCCTTAGGCGCATTGGCTTTGGGGATAATCGCATGTGTGAAGCCCAGTTTGGCCGCTTCTTTCAAGCGCTCCTGGCCGCGCTGTACTGGCCGCACTTCTCCAGCCAAACCAACCTCACCAAATACAATCAGCTTATTGGCCAGTGGTTTGTTTTTCAATGACGACACAATAGCAAGCAACACGGCCAAATCAACCGCAGGCTCACTGATTTTGACGCCGCCGACAGCGTTGATAAACACATCCTGATCAAAGCAGGCCACGCCTGCATGGCGGTGCAACACTGCCAGCAACATGGCCAGCCGGTTTTGCTCCAGACCGACACACAAGCGCTTGGGATTAGGGGCATGTGCGGTATCCACCAGCGCCTGAATTTCAACCAGCAAAGGCCGCGTGCCCTCCTGGGTGACGGTGATGCAGGAACCAGGCACCGGCGACTCGTGATGCGATAAAAACAAGGCCGAAGGGTTGCTGACTTCACGCAAGCCTTTTTCAGTCATGGCAAACACGCCCAACTCGTTGACCGCACCGAAACGGTTTTTAAAGGCTCGGATCAAGCGGAAACTCGAATTCTGGTCGCCTTCGAAATAGAGCACGCTATCGACAATATGTTCCAGCACGCGCGGCCCGGCCAGCGAACCTTCTTTGGTGACATGGCCAACCAGGATCATGCTGATGCCTAACTGCTTGGCTATGCGTGTCAGTTGTGCGCTGCATTCACGGACCTGCGCCACAGACCCTGGTGCAGACTGTAAAGCTTCGGAGTACACGGTTTGAATCGAATCGATCACCACCACATCTGGTTTATGCTGTTGCAGCACCTGGCTGATCTTTTCCAGGTTGATCTCGGCCAGCACATCTACCTGGCTGGCATCCAGCCCCAGGCGTTGTGCACGCATGGCAATCTGCTGCGCAGACTCTTCACCACTGATATAAAAAGATTTCAGGCTCTGCGAGACCTTGCATACGGTTTGCAGCAAGAGCGTCGATTTACCGATTCCAGGGTCACCGCCAATCAGCACCACACCACCAGCTACCAAACCGCCGCCCAATACACGGTCAAATTCGGCAATACCGGTTGCCTGCCGCGACACATCCTGCGCCTCGACATCGGCCAGTTTCTGCAATTGTGCCGTCGGTGCCAGGCTAGCAAAGCGGCTTTGCGTCGCCGTTTCGGGCACTGTTTCTACCAGTGTATTCCAGGCATTGCAGCTCGGGCACTGCCCTTGCCATTTAGGCTCAGACGCACCGCACTCAGTGCAGGTATATTGTGTTTTTGCTTTAGCCATGAATTTTAAAAGGCACCCTGGCCGTGACGGCACATAACAATTCGTAGCCTATGGTACCAGCAGCCAGCGCCACCGCGTCCACCGGCACCTGTTCACCCCACAGCTCCACTGTACTGCCAATAGCGGCTTGTGGAATATCGGTAATATCGGCGGCCAGCATATCCATGGAGACCCGCCCTAATGTGCGGGTTAAATGGCCAGCGACAGCAATGGGCGTGCCCGTAGGTGCATGCCGTGGATAACCGTCCGCATAACCGCAAGCCACAATCCCCACGCGTGTGGGTTTGTCTGCGGTAAACAGGCTGCCATAACCGACACTCTCACCCGCGGCAATTTCCTGTACCGCAATCAAGCCTGACTGCAATGTCATCACCGGTTTTAGCCCCAAACTGCTGGCTGATTTTTCAGCCACAGGCGTCGCGCCATATAGCATGATACCAGGGCGCACCCAGTCGGCATGCGTGTGTGACTGCTGCACAATCGCCGCGGAATTGGCCAGCGAGCGTGCATAGGAGGCTGGCATCACTTGCGCCACCACCTGCATGGCAGCAACCGTGCCATCGGCCACATCGGCGTTAGCGAAGTGCGTCATCAGGATCAGTTCACGCACATTCGCTGAACTAGCCAATTGCTGCAATGCCTGGTGATAGTCATGCGGCTGAAAGCCCAAACGGTGCATACCGCTATCCAGCTTCAGGTAAACCCGCAGCGGAATATTGGGGACACTTTCCAGCACCCATGCCAACTGGGCTTGATGAGAGACCACCGTATCCAGATGATAGCGACCCACCAGTGTCATCTCTTCCGCCGAGAATACGCCTTCCAGCAACAGAATCGGGTGCTGGTAACCTGCGTCGCGCAGCACAATCGCCTCACTGATATTAAGCACGGCAAAGGCATCGGTTTCTTTTAATCCGCGCGCTGCATTGAGCAGGCCGTGGCCATAGGCATTGGCCTTGACGACGGAAATCACTTTGGATTGCGGCGCATAGCGCCTGACTTGCGCCAGGTTGTGTGCCAGCGCAACTTCTGAAATATGAGCAACAATAGGACGCATTGCAATGCCAGCCAGATTAATACTCGTCAGGCATATACGCGGCGTTGGCGTAATCCATAAAGCGCGTATGCGCACCCATAAAGGTCAGGCGCACGCGGCCAATCGGGCCGTTACGCTGCTTGGCAATAATGATCTCGGCGGTGCCTTTTTCCGCGCTGTCCGGGTTGTAGTATTCGTCACGGTACACGAACATGATCAAGTCGGCATCCTGCTCAATCGCGCCCGATTCGCGCAAGTCACTCATCACCGGACGTTTGTCCGGACGCTGATCCACACTGCGGTTTAACTGCGAAATCGCAATCAAAGGCACATTTAATTCTTTAGCCAAGGCTTTGAGAGAACGTGAAATTTCAGAAATCTCGGTCGCCCGGTTTTCACCCTGGCGTCCGGCCGGTGAACTCATCAATTGCAAATAGTCGATCACAATCAGGCCCAACTCACCCGTCTGCCTATGCAAACGACGCGCACGCGCACGCACGTCAAAGCTACTTAAACCTGCGCCTTCATCAATATAAATCGGTGCTTCGTTCAATTTACCTAGCGCGGTGGTGAGTTTTTCCCAGTCCTCGTCTTCGAGGTTACCGTTACGCATCTTATGCTGGTCCAGGCGGCCAATCGAGCCAATCATACGCGTGGTCAACTGTGTCGCGCCCATCTCCATCGAGAAAATGGCCACTGCTTTGTTGGTCTCCAGGGCCACGTTTTCAGCGATGTTAATCGCAAACGCCGTTTTACCCATGGACGGACGACCGGCAATAATCACCATATCGCCACCTTGCAAACCAGAGGTCATTGAGTCGAGGTCGGTAAAGCCGGTTGGAATGCCCGTCACATCAGAATGGTTTTCACGCGAATACAAGTAGTCAATGCGGTCAGCCACTTGCGGCAATAACACTTGCATGCCCAAAAAGCCCTGACTCTTGCGGTTACCGCCTTCGGCAATCTGGAAAATCTTGGCTTCGGCTTCGTCGAGCAATTGCTGTGCATTGCGGCCGTTCGGCAGGTAAGCGCTTTCGGCAATATCGGTACCGACAGTGACCAGTTGGCGCATGACAAAACGCTCATGCACGATTTCAGCATAGCGGCGGATATTGGCCGCCGTCGGTGTGTTTTGTGCCAGTGCGCCCAGATAAGCCACGCCACCTACCGTTGTCAACTCATTGCTGTTTTCCAAGGACTCAGCCACTGTCACAATATCAGCAGGCTGGTTGCGCTCAATCAGACGCGCAATATGCTCATAAATCAGCTTGTGGTCGTGCTGGTAAAAATCTTGCGGCGCGAGGATATCAGCGATTTTGTCCAGTGCTTCGTTGTCGAGCAACAGCCCACCGAGGACCGATTGCTCAGCTTCAATGGAATGTGGAGGGAGTTTTAAGAATTCGAGTTGTTCATCAGCCATCTGGCGATTATACCGAAAAGCAGTCACGCATTTTGGGGTTTTGGCAGGGATGAAAGATTAAAAGTATTTTAGCTATGGAGGATCAGAGAAAAACAAAAAGGCTACCGAAGTAGCCTTTTTTATACTGCATACAGAGGCTTGATTAAGCTTCTGGTGTCACTGTTACAGTGATGTCTACAACCACGTCGTGGTGCAGTGCAACGCTCACCGCGAAGTCACCGATGTTCTTCAGTGGACCGTTTGGCAGGCGCACATCCGCTTTTTTCACTTCGTGACCTTGTGCTTGCAAGCCTTCAGCGATGTCCATGTTAGTCACGGAACCGAACAGACGACCATCCACACCAGCTTTTTGAGCCACTGTCAGGCTGAAACCAGCCAGTTTTTCGCCGCGTGCTTGTGCAACGGCCAACAAGTCAGCTTGTTGTTTTTCCAACTCAGCGCGCTGTGCTGCAAAAACAGCTTTGTTTGCTTCTGTTGCACGTTTAGCTTTACCCTGTGGAATCAGGAAGTTACGGCCGTAACCGTCTTTCACTTTAACCACGTCGCCCAGTGAGCCCAGGTTTGCTACTTTTTCCAATAAAATTACTTGCATGTTGTTCTCCTAAGCCGCCAATTAACCTGGGTGTTTGTCTGTGTAAGGCATCAGCGCCAGGAAACGTGCGCGTTTTACCGCGGTTGTCAGTTGACGTTGGTATTTAGCCTTGGTACCAGTCATACGGGCTGGGATGATTTTGAAGTTTTCAGAAACGAAATCTTTCAACAGATCTACGTCTTTGTAGTCAACTTCTTTGATGCCTTCTGCGCTAAAACGGCAGTAACGGCGACGTTTGTACATATCTCTTGCCATTTGAAACTCCTTAAATTCTTTAATACTGTATTCGCTGTAATTCTTGTATATGCAGTACCACTTGTGTGCTTTTTGCACTGCGCTGCGCCAAAAACCCCTTCACTTTGATGTGATCGCCGCTTTGCAATGGCAGATTGGCTTTTTCACCAATCAACACTGCGGGTAACTGACACTGCACTTTGCGATTCATCCCAGCTTCTTGCTGTTCTGAATCATGCTGCAATTGCAATCGCAACAAGGGTAAGCCTGCCGGTGTGTAACGCAACGCTTCAACAGAGTGAATCGTTGCCGCAATCACCAGCGTATTCACAACACGACTTAAGCAGTTGCCTCAGTGGTAGCAGCAGGTGCGTCACCAACGATGGTTTTGGATTTTTCCTCTTTCATCATTGGGCTTGGTGCTGTCACTGCTGTTTTCGTCGCGATTGTCAGGTGACGTAATACAGCATCGTTAAATTTGAAGCCGTGTTCCATTTCTTCCAGCACTTCTTGGCTGCACTCGATGTTCATCAACACGTAGTGTGCTTTGTGTACTTTTTGAATTGGATAGGCAAGTTGACGACGGCCCCAGTCTTCCAGACGGTGAATGTTGCCGCCATTGCCAGTGATTTGAGCGCGGTAACGCTCGATCATTGCTGGCACTTGTTCACTCTGGTCAGGGTGAACAATAAACACGATTTCATAGTGTCGCATGAGATTTCCTTGTGGTTATTAGCCACCTTCAGAACCAATCACGCACATGCCATGCGGCATACAGTGGTTGCGAACAAAGTGTGGCAAGGTTGCAAAGCACGCGATTATAAACCGGATTTCATGCTACAACAAGGACTTATTATTTTTTTGGCGGATTCTCCAGGCTTTTGTCTTCCTTGGGTAGAAAATAAGGATCAGACACATAACCCGGTCCTTTCATGATAATGATCACAATCAGCCCTATCATCATGGCACCAATAAAAAACCAGAAGGTAAACAGCAACCCCAGGAACATGGCCGTGCGCTCGATATCACGCGTCAACAAATCGCCGTTTTGCCACCAGGCATACGCTAGCGGCGCCACAAACACCAGCGTACCCAACAACCACCATTTGGGCAGTTTTTTCAGCAACTGCCATTCTTTATGACTGGGATAACGCACGCCATTCGGCAACTTATTTAGTCTACTCATCGCTGTCCACTCATACCTGCTGATGCATTACGATTCTTTACTTCTTATTTTAACGCAAGTATCCCTTTGTTTTGAAATGAAAAATCCAAAAAAGTGGAATCTTTGACTTGTATCAACCGAGATTTCTGCCTTAGCCACAGACTATCCCCATTAAAGAAGTATAGAATTGCGCCGTAAAGACCTTGAGACCATGAAGATACAGCGGGCTAAGTCCGTCCTGCGTAGAATAACTTGAGGTAACTGCATGCTGGTACAAAAAAAACAAACCCATTGGGAAGGCATCTTGCAGGCCATCCAGAACTCATATGCGATTAAACGCCATATTGAATTCTTTAACTGGCTAAAACAAGACATTCATCCGCTGATGCGGCACGATGTACTATTGGCGGCCTGGGGCGACTTTAGCAGTGGTGAACTGCATTTTGATGTATCGTCGTCATTTCCTGAATTATCCACACAGCGCCTGCTTGAAGACTCGGCCATTGTGAACTACCTGATGTGCAACTTATACAAGCGCTGGGTAGAAAATGACGACAAATGGTATGTGATCAACCGCTTTGATGCCAGCGGCATTCATGCACAATCACCCAATCCGTTCACCCAGCAACTGATTAAAATGCATTCATTAATGGTGTATGGCGTGCGTGATACGCGTGGCAAAGCGGACTGCATTTATGTCTTTTTTGACCGCACCAAAGAATTTACGGTACCAGACCAGATGCTGGGCATGATTATGCCGCACCTGGATGCTGCCATCCGCCGTATCGGCCACCTGACACCAGTGGTAAAAGATGAAGACTTGCTGGATAGCATGGCGCAAGGCGGCTTGTCTGACCGTGAGCAGGAAATTCTGCACTGGGTGCGTAGCGGCAAGACCAACCTCGAAATCGGCATGATTCTGAATATCAGCGCTAATACCGTTAAAAACCACCTCAAACGCATTTTCCAGAAACTGGATGTGTCTTGCCGGGCACAAGCCGTGGCTAAAACAGGCATGCCTGCAGGTGTACGCCGCCCGAGCTAATTCAAGCAACTAGCCCCGGCCGGTAAAGCGCTGAATCTCGCGCATTTGCCGCTTGGTGGGTCGCCCGAGGCCACGGTCACGTTCGGCATACTGATCAGCACCTGTCTCTTGTGCCTGTTGGCGTAGACGCTGGCTTTCATCCGTTTCGCGATAGAGTAACGCAGCCTCAGGTGCACCACGCCGCACATTGCTTAACGCCAGCACTTCTACTTCAATCTGCATGTCCTTGTTTTTGATGCTGACACGCATGCCGGGCTTCATTTCTCGTGCATTTTTAGCACGGTCACCATCGATACGTACTTTGCCGCCATCTACCGCTTCTGCCGCCAAACTGCGTGTTTTAAAAAAGCGTGCAGCCCATAACCATTTGTCCAGGCGGCAACCGTCGTCTTTTTCCGGGGGCGCTTCCTGCTTACGATGATGCGTGCGCGGCATAGTTAGAGGTCCAATTGATCTGGATGCTGCTGGATATAAGCCATGCGCGCCTGGTTACGTTCCAGGGTATGACGGTAACTGGCCAAGGCGCCTTGTGCACGCGCCATCAGCGTATCGCCTGCATACGTGCCGTCAGCCTCCTGCGTGCCAGCCTCACATTCCGTTAAATGCGCAATCCCCTCCAGCACGTGGTCGATAGCAATAATCTTGAACATGCCATTATTCACTGCCGTCACCACGCTCTCATCCAGCACCAGGTGGCGCTGATTACGTTTGGGGATAATCACGCCCTGCTCGCCATTCAAGCCCAAGGCTTCACAGACACGGAAATACCCTTCAATCTTCTCGTTGATGCCGCCAATCGGCATTACTTCGCCAAACTGGTTGAGCGCGCCGGTGACTGCCATGCCTTGCTTGATTGGCAAACCGGTCAACGCGGAAAGCAGTGCGAACAACTCGGCGCACGAGGCAGAGTCACCCTCAACGCCGGTATATTCCTGCTCAAATACCAGTGAGGCATTCAGGCTCAGTGGCGCCAGCGCCCAAAAACTGGCACTGAGCCAGTTTTGCAGAATATAAATCCCCTTGTCGTGCGTAGGGCCGCTCATATTGACTTCACGGTCAATGTTGATCACCCCACTGCGACCAGGATAGCAACGGGCGGTAATACGGATGGGCGAACCGAAACTGGCATCCCCCAACTCAATATGCGTCAAGCCATTAACCTGCCCCACTACATTGCCATGCACTTGAATCAGCAATTCGTTATCGATAATGGAGTCACGAATCTGCGTTTCAAAAAACTGCTGACGTAGCAAACGGGCCGAGAGCGCCTGCTTCACATGCACATCGGTCACCAGTCGCGCATCCGCTGCCACCGCCACACTTTCGTACATTAACTGGTCCAGATGGGCAAAACGCGTACTGATACGGCCCTGATCCTCCTCGACGCGATGCATAAACTGCAACATCACATTGACCGCTGCGCCGCTAAAATGAGGCAACACTTGCTGCTGACATTTGCGGGCAATATAGCCTGACACCCAGGCATAGTTTTCCAGTGTGGCTGGCACACGGTCTTCAAATTCGACTTTAATCGGGAAGAAATCAAAGAAATCCGGTTGCGCTTCCAGGCAATCGTAATAATCTTCGCGGCTGGCAATCATGACAATTTTCACATGCACCGGCAGTGCGCCATGGCGGTTGCCGCCTGCGCCCTGCTGTGCGTGGTTAGCCCAATCCTCAATCTGCACCTCGCAGTTACGCATAAAACGATACAGTTTTTCGAGCAATGCACTGCCATTGCCCTCGTCCTGCATTAAATCACGCAGATGCAACAACAGCATGCCACCATCGGCCTGATGCAGGCTACCTGCACGCAGGCGTAAAAACTCCGGCCATTGCGCAGACTCACCAGCGGCTGTTTCCAGCATGCCGAACAACGCCGCAAACCCCGGGTCTTTTTCTTCGACCACCGGTTGTTTCACGCCAGCCGTGAGATTGGCACGCTGATCGACCAGTAAATTGACGCGGAAGCGGGACAAGAAGCTGTCGTTGATAATACTGTCAGAGCCGCTTTCGCCCTCGCCCCCCACTTGCTGCCAGGCTTGCAAATAGGCCAGTACTTCCGGCTTAATGATATTAAAAAATGATGATAACTTGGCACTGCTTAACTGCGAGCGCAAGCTATCCACACGCTCTTCCAGCCAGGTTTCAGCCTGTGGCAGATTCACCTGCCCACTGGCATCTACCCACTGTTGCATTTCAGCGACCAAGGCCTTGATAAATGAATCCATCACCGTGCGTAATTGCGCACCCAGGCCCGCAGGCAATTTGATGTAGTTGACGCAAGCCTGCTGGCTAAAGTCATACAGGGCGACCAGATCTGTCAGCGAACTATCAATACCCGTGACGGCAGCGGCCTTCATGGCCGCCATGGTTAACGCCGCCCGGCCTGAGCCAGGTGTACCCAGCACCAGCACATTACTCCCGGCCTGCTGCAAGGACAGTCCCATCATCAGGGTTTTCTGCGCTTCCGGCTGTAATTTCCAGCCATAGTCCGTTAATCCCAAGTCGGCCGCATCCAGCAACGCTTCGGTAGATTCAAACGACATGGGCGACAGCTTGTAGGAAACGGTCATTTCATTAGGACTGAGTACTTGCATCATTTAGGCAGTTTCCACTGTTGTTTTGCTTGTTCATCGGATACACGGGCTTCTACCCAGTGCTGGCCAAAATCACCAACTTCTTTTTTCCAGAAAGGCGCCTCGGTTTTTAAATAATCCATCATAAAAGCACAGGCTTCAAACGCCGCTTGCCGGTGCAAACTGGTGGCAGCCACCAGCACAATCTGCGCCTGCGCGGGCAATCTCCCAACACGATGAATCATACGCACCCCTAGCAACGGCCAGCGTTGTGCGGCTTGCAGGGCAATCTGCTGCAAGGCTTTTTCGGTCATGCCAGGATAATGCTCAATGACCATCTCGCTTAACTGGCCAGCCGCAGACAGCTCGCGCACCAACCCGACAAAGTTCACCAGTGCACCCGCTTGTGGCGTCGCGGCCCTGAGCCGCTGCAACTCCAGGCCAACATCAAAATCGTCGGCCTGCACAGACACGTTGAGGTCAATGAGCGCGCTCAATCTAGCCCCCGGTCACCGGTGGGAAAAACGCCACTTCATCACCATCCTCAAACGTAGCCATATCATCCACCAGTTCATGGTTGATGGCGGCACGTACAACTCCACCACCACTAAACAATTTTTGCCAGGTATCGCCACGGCCCGATAGCCAGGACTTGAGCGCCACAATGGTTTCTATGCCGTCTGGTAACTCGACGTCTTCAGAAGAATAATTGACGACTTCTTTGATACGGGCGAAATATAAAATGGTGATATTCATGTGGGGGTGTTCTTTCCAGCCTCGTCTAATTCATCAAGCAATTCCAGCGTATCCAAGCCTGTCGTCTGCGCCAGTTCAACCTTTTCAATCTGGGCAAAGCGGCGGGAAATTTTCTGGCTGCTAATATGCACGTCCTGTGCGTTTTCATGTGCCTGGCGGATATTATCGGCCAGTTTTTTCATACGGGTATCAAAGCGGTCAAAATCTTTACTCAGTTTGCCCAGTTCATCTTTAATAATATGCACCTGCTTGCGCATCTCAACGTCTTTGAGCACCGCACGCGCTGTGTTTAACACGGCCATCAAGGTGGTAGGCGATACCAGCCAGACACGTTTTTGCATGGCGTAATCAACCACATCGCCGTGGTAAGCATGAATTTCGGCAAACACCGCTTCGGCAGGAATAAACATCACTGCACCGTCCGAGGTCTCATTGGCAATAATATATTTACTGCTAATGTCATCGATGTGTTTTTTAATATCGGCTTTAAACGACTTGGCCGCCTGCGCCTGCATCAGCTCCCCCAGGCTGCTATCAATCATGCGGTGATAGTTTTCCAATGGGAACTTACTATCTACCGCCACGGTGCCAGTCGGTTCAGGTAAGAACAAGGCGCAGTCCACGCGCGCGCCATTGCTCAGCGTATGCTGCATAGCAAAACTGCTGGCGGGCAACACATTACGCACCAACCCCTCCAACTGCACCTCACCGTACGCGCCACGGCTGCGCTTGTCGCCCAGCAGCTCTTGCAAACTCACCACATTCACGCTCAGGCCATCAATTTTCTTTTGTGCTTCATCAATGGTTGCCAAACGCTCCATGACGCTAACGAAGGTCTCATTGGTCTTCTTAAAGCCTTCTTCCAGGCGAATAGACACCTTGCCGCTCATTTCTTCCAGCCGCGTGTCCACAATCTTGGTTAACGCCTCTATGCTTTGCGTCAGGCTTTGCGTGGTGGTTTGCAAGGCGGTTTTGAGCAGGTTTTGCTGCAACATGCCCTGCTCGGACAAACCATTACGCAAACTCAGGCTGAGTTGCTCGCTGCTTTGGCTTAAATGGTCACGCTGCGCTACTTGTAAGGCTTGCATGGCTTCGCGGGTCGCGGTGAGTTCTTGCGACAACTGCGCACGCAAGCGATCCTGCTGGTCGTTATTTAAGCTTTGTAATCGGTCAGCCAGTTGATTAAGTGATTGATGCATCTCGCTCATCATCAGGCGATGTTTTTCTTCAAGCTGTTGGGAAAGTAGTTGCGACAATGCCTGCTGTGCAGCTTGTTGTTGCGTACGCCACTGCCAGACCAGCATGGCAATCACTAACAGCAACAGGAGTAACTGAATAATTTGAAGCGTCATGGCGGCATTATAGCCGATGAGCGTGTACGCCACATCGACGTAGCACAAATTCGCTGCGTCGATGTATGCGTGCTTGAAACGGATATTAAACGAGTAGGTTAATGCTCATGCGCATGCAAACCAGGCGCGCCGTGCGCTTTGGCCAGCCACTGCATTTCAGAAGGGTTGTGCTCCATATCGCCGAGGTCAGCATAATCCACGTGCTGGTAGTTGCTCAGTGCCGTCAGCGAAGTGGCAGGCGCAATCTCTACCGGCTGATCTGCCTTGGCGGCTGGTTGCAGTGATCGCAACTGGATATTCACCATGTGCTGCGGATAGGTATAAGCCACTTTATAAGGTAATTTTAATGCCGGAATCCACCAGACTTCGCTGCGAATGCCATCGCCCAATGTACCCTCATATTTTTCTACCGGGTAACCGTATTGCGTCGCAGGTGCTGCGTCTACTTTTTGCAGACTGGCCAGTTCGCTATCCGTCACCAATTGTGATTTCAGTTGCCAGAACTGCTCATCGGTCTTGATAGACAACAATTTCAAATCGACATCGGCATAATCAATGGCGCGGCGCTCGTCATGCATCAAATACACATAATTCATTTGCCCGGCTGGTTTTTTCAACCACAGGCTGCTGTGATGTGCAGGCTCACCGTTTTGATACAGATTGCGTATCTCGACCTGATTGGTGTCACGCATCAGCCACCACTGCACATGTTTGGCCTCTTCTGCTTTGCATGGTTGTGCGCATTGCACCGTTTCATAACGCGCATTCACTACGTCATCTGCCATGGCAACAGCACTCATGAATAACAGTGCCAGACATCCAGCGGATTTTTTCAATATCATGTTTTTCCATTCCAACCAAAGGGATCAGGGCAGCTTCAAGCTGCCCTGCCATTACTCACTATACTCAATACTCACAAGCGTACTGCAATTTAGAAGCCAAACGCATCTTTCATCACTTGGTAGATATAGCTCTGCTCTTGCACACCGTGCACCAGGTAGGCTTTAGGGCCAATCGCGTAAATCGCAACCTCTTCACCAGCATGGGTTTCTGAGCTCAATGGTACCAAAGCTTCCTGGTGGAAATCAGGATCTTCAGTATCCACACCAGACATATCTACCACACGGCCAGCAGCGATAGACTCGTTGTACACGGCATCGCCTGGAGAGTTCACATGGTAGCCTGGGCCGTTGGCGAAGCTCACTGTGGTGTAAGGCTTGCCATCTGCTGCCAAGGTTGGCGTCGTTTTGCCTGGTTCAACCACTTTGCCCAAAATCGGGTTGCCACGTTTTGGGTAACCGCCAATAGTCAAGGTGTGGCTATGGTCAGCCGTCACAATGATCAGGGTATCGTTCAGGTTCACTTTAGACACCGCTTCACGTACCGCATCAGACAATGCCACCGCATCTTTAAACGTACGGTAAGCGTTACCGGCGTGGGACGCGTGGTCGATACGACCACCTTCTACCATCAGGAAGTAACCGTTCTGGTTTTTCTTCAGGATATCCACGGCCTTACCGGTCATCTCGGCCAGTGAAGGTTCGCCAGCGATATCGTTAGGACGGTCTTGCTCGTATTCCATATGTGATGGATTGAACAGGCCCAATACTTTGGTAGTTGTTGCCGGGTTCAGCGCATTAAATGCGGTCTGGTTTTCGATATACACGCCACCAAACTTGCTCACGTATTCCTGGGTCAGGTTACGGCCATCCGTACGGCGGCCTTTAGTGCCTTCGATGTCAGTCACGCTGTTAGGCAAGAAATAGCTACGGCCACCACCAAATACCACGTCCACGCCGTCACCGATTTTGCCAGTGCCAAAGTTGTCGATCAGTTGTGCAGCGATATCTTTCACACCATTGCTGGCAGCGGCGGCTGACAGGTTTGCATTCGCTTCCCAGTCACGGTTAGAGATATGCGCGTAAGTAGCTGCTGGTGTTGCGTGTGTGATACGTGCTGTTGAAACCACACCAGTGGATTTGCCTGCCTGCTCGGCTTGCTCCAGCAATGTCGTCACTTTGTTAGCGTTCAATACTGTTGGGCTAGGCTCATTACGCGCCACAGACTGGTTAAGTGACAAAATACCATCGTTGGTTTTTACACCAGAAATCATGGCCGTCATGGTTGGTGCAGAGTCAGCCGTTTGCTGGTTGGTAGAATATGTTTTAGACAAGGCAACATATGGGAACTCTTCAAAGGACAGCTTATGACGTTCGCCATCAATGCCTTTCAGTTGACCTTCAAAAATACGTGCGCCAGTCACGGTAGAGATACCCATACCGTCACCGACAAACAAAATCACGTTTTTGGCTTTTTTGGCATTAGGTACCAGCTTCTTGCTGTCATTCAGGCTGGCAGCGCCATCGTTCAGCCAGAACTGGGCATCCTCAGCCATCGCCGCGTTAGAAAGAAGTTGTGAGCCCAGCAGCATGGCGACCATGGCCGTGCGTTTCAAGTTAAACAGTTGCATGTTGATTCCTTTATCAGCTTTTAATATTGTAAGTTATGAATAACGACGGCGCATCACTGCCGCGATCACACCCAGGCCGGCCAGCATCAGCGCATTGGTATCCGCCTCTGGCACAGATGACACGGTCTGCAAGCTCACGTTGTCCAGGCCCAACTGCAATGAGCTTTGGTTAGCCACCGTGGCAAAACGCAACACATAGCTACCACCGGCCGCCAGGCTGGATGAAAGGTCAAACTGGTAGTTGATATAATCGTTCGCTGCCAGGCCGCCATTGGCGCCACCGACATACAGTGTTTGCAAGATATCTGCGCTATTGGTCGAGAATGGATCGCTACCGGCCTTGAGCACATCTACACGCACGTGCTGGTTAGCATGGTCAGTCGCATCGACGCTGTAATCCAGGCCTGCGGCATCGATCTCGGTCGTCGCATTCTGGTTATTCACAAACATCTGGAATGACAAGGTCGCCTGGCTGACTGCCGTGGTTGTAAATGACTGATACAACACACTAGCCGCGAGGCCATAGTTATCCAGCAAGCCATAATAGCTGCCTTGATAAGCGCCAACCGTTGTGTTGCCTGTCACTTCTGACACCGTACCGGATTGTGACAACACGCCACCTAAAAAGCCTTGCTCGCCGACTTGCCAGCCAGAGATATCGTAACTATCTACGCCCTGCACCTCGAACCCACCGTTTTGAATCAACTCTGCTGCCTGCGCCTGAGACAGTGCTGCTGCGCCGAGCAAACCAGCCAACACCCATGGTTTT
Source organism: Methylophilus sp. QUAN (assembly GCF_015354445.1). Lineage (GTDB taxonomy): Bacteria > Pseudomonadota > Gammaproteobacteria > Burkholderiales > Methylophilaceae > Methylophilus. The sequence continues at coordinate 1,114,510 of NZ_JADKYT010000001.1, read as the reverse complement.
AGCTTCATTCTGAACATCCTCTCTGAATGCTTAATTAAATATTGTCTGCCACAGCACTTTGTGAGCGCTGTGTCACCTTGAGCATTCTTGAAAAACTGTATGTCAGAAAGTTTTCACTGGCATGAAGCTTATATGACGGGCCTGACTACGCCGCCGCCGAGAAAATAAAATAATGCAGGGATTAAAAAAGAAAAAACCCCGCACTGGCGGGGCTATAAAGAGACTTTAAACTTGAAAAACACGCCACAATCACACCAAGGCATCTACGATGCCAAAGATGAGCAAAAGCAGAAATCGAAACTACATGATTTTCAGATTTCAGCAAGTGATCATCGCTGCGTCCTTGTGATGTTGCTAGAATACTGACGATGCCTGGTGGTCACAATGACCCGTTCGGGTCATCCGGCGCTAGTCGCAAGAAACCAGGAACAAGCATCACCTGAAACAGGCAAACAATAACAAGGGAGCGATATGTTAAAACTCAAATTGATGCTGGGCTTTTGGCTGGCCAGCCTGACCCGAAAACTAAAGAATAACTTTTACCTGTATCTGGCCCTGTTATTCAGCGTGGTGATCTTGCTCGACGCCGCCGTGTTTCATGTCGGGCAAAACATGCGCGACAAAGCCTTTGACCTGATGGTCAAGAACCGCATTCTCAAACCCGCAGTTGACCCATCTATCGTCATTGTTGATATCAATGAAGCCAGTCTGGATGCCATGGCCAAGGAATATGGCCGCTGGCCGTGGCCGCGCCAGGTGATAGGCGAGCTGGTGGAAAATATCCAGCAACAACAGCCTAAAGCCATCGTGTTTGATATTGTGTTTTCGGATGCCGACGTCTACAACCCGGATAGCGACAGCTATTTCAACGATGTCATCACCGAATGCCAGCATTGCTTCTTTCCATTGCTGCGCCTGGACACCAGCCAGGATAGCCAAAGCCAACTGACCTATGCGCAAATTCCCGGGCTGGTTGCGGCTGCCGATGCAGACAAACAAGCCACCTTTGCCGCGATCCCACCCTACTTCAAAGGTGCCTGGAAACCGGGCCGCCTGGGCACACATAATGTGTACCCGGATAACGATGGCGTGGTGCGCCAATATCGCATGCGCCACCAGGACCGTGGCTGGACTTTGCCTGCCCTACCATTGGTGGTTGCCGAAGCCCAGGCAGAGATTAGCCGCAACACCCCGGATGAAATGTTGCTCAACTGGCGTGGTAAACCATTTACCTACCACTACGTGAGTTTTAGCGATGTGTATCGCGACCTCAGCAGCGCCAAGCCGACGCGTGTAAAAGATGAGTTTAAAGGCAAAATTGTCATCATCGGTTCCACCGCGCCGGCATTGTTTGACATCAAGCCGACGGCCATGGACAAGCAGTTCCCTGGCGTGGAGATTCTGGCCACCGCGCTGGATAACAGCCTGCATCAGGATTACCTCAAGGTCTGGCGCGGCAAACTGCCTTATATCCTGCTGAGTTTCTTACTGGTGTGGCTCACCACGCTGGCGTTTTATTTCAAGGTTGATCGCGACCGCTTTAACGGCGTGTTTACTGGCAGCCAGATTGGTTTGCTGGTGTTGTCTTACCTGGCCATCAACCTGTTTCATACCTACTTGGATTTGGCCGCGCCTATTTTCTGGGCAGTGGCTTATTTTGGCGTGGCTAAAATCTACGCACTGGCCACCGACCGTGCCTTGCAACGCTGGCTGGCGTTTGGCCTCACCTCCAACAGCGCAGAGCTGGAGGTACTGCTGATGCCAATTGCAATTGAAAGCCCGGAAACATTGGGCGATGCGGCCATGAAACGCATTCGTCGCGAAATTGAACAAGCCTGCCGCGCACCGACGCAAATTGATATTTTAACTGGCACCCAAAGCGGTATCTGGGGTTTGTTTGGCGATATGGTCATGGTCAGTTGGCAATATGCGCCTGAAACCACCTACCGTGAGGCGGCGCAACAAGACGCCCAGCAATTGTCTGCGCAACTGCAAACATTACTCAATCAATTGAGTCTACCTGGCGCACCTGTCGTGCGTTACAGCACACATCAGGGCAAGATTGCCAACCATGCGCCGCAACTGGCCGCACAGTGGCGTATATTGTTCGCACAAGCCATGATACAACTGGAAATGAGTGCTTTAGCAGATTCAACAACCAGTGCACATCACAATCAACAGGAGAATAAAGCATGATCAAAAAACACATCCTGTGGCTACTGACGGCATTTGCATGCAGTCAGGCAGCCGCTGCGGAGACCGGGGTCGCCCTCAAAGCAGACCAGCTACGTGCAGAGTCCTTTAGCGATGCCAAAGTGGTCGGCAGCGTCAATAAAAACGATGCTGTGGAAATCCTCAATAAAAAAGGTGCCTGGCTGCAGATTAAATCGGCAGGCAAAACCGGCTGGGTGCGGTTGCTCACCGTTAAACGCAATAACACAGGCGGCAATAATGTGGCAGGCGTGGTGGGCGTTGCCACTGGCCGTAGTGGCACGGGCAAAGTCGTGTCGACGACCGGTATCCGTGGCCTGAGTGCAGAAGACCTCAAAACCGCGCAATTTAACGAAGCAGAAACCAAAAAACTGGAAAGCTACACTGTCAATGCGGACGATGCGAAACAGTTTGCCAGCAACGGTGGACTCAGTAACCGCACCTATCCTTACTTTACCGGGAGCGCACAATGAACAAGACCTTGAAACAGGCCATCGCGCTTGCGTTGTGCAGCAGCCTAGCATGGGGCACCGCTTCTGCGCTGGACCTCAAAGGCGTACTCAAAGATGCAGTCAACGATCAACTGGGCACGGGCAGCAAAACAGAACCTACCACTGCAAATAATGACACGCAGAGTAACGCCTCGACACAAGACAAGCTGGCCAACATTAACTGGAAAAACCCTAGCCGCGAAGACGAAATTGCAGTCGGCCGCAATGTCACCGGCACCATACTCGGTGCTGCGCCACTGGTGAATGACGCGCAACTACAGCAATACGTGAACAAGGTTGGTCGCTGGGTCGCCAGCCAATCCGAGCGTGCCGATTTACCCTGGCATTTTGGCGTGATTGATAGCAATGATGTCAATGCCTTTGCCGCCCCTGGCGGCTATGTGCTGATCACCAAAGGCCTGTACCTGCGCCTGACCAGTGAGGCACAACTGGCAGGTGTACTGGGGCATGAAATCGCGCATGTGGTGCAAAAACACCACCTGAAAGTGATGCAAAAACAGGCGCTGCTGGATGCAGGTACTTCTTTTCTCAAAGAAAAAATTAGCAAAAACAAACTGACACAACGGGCGGTGTCTACCGGCGCAGAAATCAGTGCACGCAACCTGGACAAAAGCGCCGAATTTGAAGCCGACAGCATGGGCACGGTGCTGGCAGCCCGCGCAGGTTACGAAGCTTATGGCCTGGCAGAAGTACTTCAGGACATGGAAACCATTAACAATAATGATGGCAGCGTGGCCCTATTGTTCCAGACCCACCCCCACCCGGACGACAGGCTGGCGCAACTCAGCCTGGTCAGCGGTGACCAGATGGATAAGATCAGTGGTGGCAAAACCCTGGAAAACCGTTTATATAAATTGAAATAAGTACTGTGGTAAATAAATAAGGCTCGCCACGGCGAGCCTTATTTATTTGATCAGCGACTCTATACCCAGCCGCGTTCACGGCACTCACTCTTGATATACGCATAATATACCGGTGCCGCCACGATGCCCGGCAAGCCGAACGTCGCCTCCATCAACAGCATAGCCAGCAGTAGCTCCCAGGCATAGGCGCGAATCTGGCCGCCGACGATGCGCGCATTGAGGAAGTATTCAAACTTATGGATCAAGATTAAAAACGCCAGCGAACCCATGGCCACCATAAATGAATGACTGGTACTCACAATCACAATCACGGTATTGGAAATCAGGTTACCAATCACAGGCAACAAACCAACCAGGAAAGTAATGGCAATCATGGTTTTGGTAAACGGCAAATGCACGCCACATAAAGGCAAGATCACGGCTAGATAAATACCGGTGAGCGCCGCATTCACTGCAGAAATTTTCACCTGTGCAAACACGATATTTTTAAAGGCTTGTGCAAACAAGGTGATGCGCTGCAACAGGCTTTGCGCAAACGGTTTATGATTCACTTTGGTTTGCACGTCATGCAAGGCAATCATCGCGCCTATCACCATGCCGATGAGGATATGCGCTAAATGATGTCCGGCTTCTTTGCCCAGCAATTGCCAGTCAGCAGAATGCGCGCGCAACCAATCAATCACAGTTTGTTGCAAGGTAATGGCATCATCCGGCAGGCGCTCATTCAGCCATGGCGGCAATACCTTGCGCGAATCTTCAATAATCTTGGCCAGTTGATCGAACAACACGGCCAGGCCTCCGGCATCGCTGCGTATCAAGGTAATAATCCCCATGCCCAACGCCACCAGCAGACCAATGACCAAAGTCGCAATCAGCACCACAGCCAGCCACTTGGCATATTTTCCGGGCAATTTACGCGCAATTAACGGCGAAATGACGTGAATTAACTCAAACACCAACAAGCCAGCCAGCAAGGCAGGCAACAATTGCACCTGCAATACCAGCCACATCAACACTGCCATCAGAATATAGGTGGCGATTTCAAATCGTTGGGTTTGGGTCACACAGGCTCCGGTCTATTATTGGGTCTATCACTCAAATCTGGCTTGCAATTGCCTGGCAGCATCCAGCGGCAACTTGAGCAGAAACTGGACACTTTCGCCAAACTGCTTGTCCAGCACTTCACCATGCAGCTTCTGCACCTCTCGCGTGAGTTCATCCACTCGCTTATAGGTGGTGGATATTTTTAATTGCACCATTTCCACAAATGGCATGCTTCCCGCCTGCTCCATGGCCTGCTTGGCGGTGCCGCCATAAGCACGCACCAAGCCACCGGTGCCCAAGTTAATGCCGCCATAATAACGCACAACGGCCACGCAGCAATTGACATAATTCTGCCCGTCCAGCATTTGCATAATCGGCTTGCCCGCAGTCCCTGCAGGCTCACCTGCATCCGAAAATCGCGCCACGATGCCTTCTGCCGTTTTCATTCTAAACGCATAGGCCAGATGCCCTGCTGTTTGGTGCTCGCTGGCAAACTGGCGCAAAAACAAGGCGAGTTCACGTTCATTTTCACAGCGCATGGCGCGCGCAATAAAACGGGATTTGTTAATGGTGTGGTCGGCCTGGCCGAGTTGACTAAAAGTGAGCATGGCACATACTTCAGGAAAGGCCGCTTATTCTACCACTGGCATCGACACCGATGCGTGCACTGGCCGGCTGCTTAGGCAGGCCCGGCATGGTCATGATGTCACCACAAATCGCCACCACAAAGCCAGCACCGCGCGACAGGCGTAACTCACGCACATGCAACACATGATGTTCTGGCACATTGCGCAACTTGGCATCACAAGAGAGCGAATACTGCGTTTTGGCCACACACACTGGGAAGCCCTTGCTAGCCTCTGCCATCTGCGTTAATTGCTGCTGGGCTAATGCACTGTAAGTCACACCACTGGCGCCATAAATGGCCTGCGCAATGGTGGCCAGTTTTTCTGCCAATGGTAAATCATCTGCATACAGCAAACGTGGCGCCGCCCCTTGTTGCGCCTGGGCAGCCACAGCATGCGCCAGACTCAACGCCCCCGCCCCGCCTTGCGCCCAGTGCCTGCACACATGCAGACTGGCCCCCAGCGACTCCACGGCAACTTGCACCAACGCCACTTCAGCCTCAGTGTCGGCAGTAAAGTGATTCAGCGCAACGACCACCGGCAAGTCAAAATGCTGGCGCAAGTTTGTAATATGTTTTTCCAGATTGGCAACACCAATGGCTAATGCTGACAGGTTTTCCGTATTCAAATCGGCGACTTCCACACCGCCGTTATATTTCAAGGCACGCACGGTGGCCACAATCACCGCCACATCCGGCCGCAAGCCTGACTGGCGGCATTTGATATCCATAAATTTTTCAGCACCCAGGTCAGCGCCAAACCCGGCCTCAGTCACCACATAGTCGGCCAGGCGCAACGCCGTTTTAGTCGCCACCAATGAGTTACAGCCATGCGCGATATTAGCAAAGGGGCCGCCATGCAACAACGCTGGCGAGCCTTCCAGCGTTTGCACCAGGTTAGGCTGAAAAGCATCCTTCAATAAGGCGGTCATGGCGCCCTCGGCCTGTAAGTCACCGGCCAGAATGGGAGTTCCTTGCTGATTTAGCCCCACCTGAATCTGACCCAACCTGCGTGTTAAATCCGCCAGGTCAGTTGCCAGGCAGAAAATCGCCATCACTTCGCTAGCCACCGTAATATCAAAGCCAGTATGCACATCATTATCCAGCGTGATGCGCCGCAAGGCACGGTCGTTCATATCCATGCAACGGCGCCAACTCACGGTATCAAACTGCAATGCATTACCATGATAAATATGGTTATCGATGAGGGCTGCGAGCAGATTATTGGCCGCACTAATCGCGTGAAAGTCGCCAGTAAAATGTAGGTTAATATTTTCCATCGGCACCACTTGCGCATAGCCGCCGCCAGTGGCGCCGCCCTTCATGCCAAACACTGGCCCCAGCGAAGGTTCACGCAAGCAAGCCAGTGCATGATAGCCCGCCTGATTCAAGGCATCGGTGAGACCAACAGTGGTGGTGGTTTTTCCTTCTCCGGCAGGTGTCGGATTGATTGCCGTGACCAAAATAAGCTTGGCTTTGGCAGGCTGTGCATGTAGCCGATTGACAGTCGCCTGCGTCAATTTAGCCATATACTGGCCATAGGCATGCAACTCATGTGACGACAAACCGACTTTGGCAGCAATCTCTACAATGGGCTCTAGCGTGGCGGCCTGGGCGATGTCGATATCACTTAACATGCAGATGTCCTGATTGGGCTGACGAGGTTAGATTAACGCTTGGTCTTGCTGCCCCCGAGAATCGAGCCCAGCACACCGCGGATAATGGCACGCCCCAGTTGAGAGCCAATGGCTCGCGCCGCAGATTTGGCCGCAGACTCCAGCACCGAATCTGAACGGCTGGTTTTGCCTCCCAGAATGCCACCTAAATCAAAGCCTGAGCCTTCTTCCTCTTTTTGCGTTTGCGCCTGCGTGGCCGAGGCCGCCTGGTCTGCCCGCTGCTTGAGAATCTCGTAGGCCGATTCGCGGTCGACCAGTTTGTCATAGACACCAGCCACCAGCGACTGCGTCATCACCTGCTTGCGCTCGGCATCAGTTGCCGGGCCAACCCGGCTTTCCGGCGGACAAATAAACACGCGCTCAACTGGTGTCGGCGCGCCCTTTTCATCTAAAAATGAGACCAGCGCCTCACCCACGCCCAACTCGGTAATCGCCGTTGCCACATTCAATTTGGGATTCGCGCGGAAGGTTTGCGCCGCCACCTGCACCGCTTTTTGGTCACGCGGCGTAAATGCACGCAAGGCATGCTGCACACGGTTACCCAATTGGCCCAGTACCACATCCGGGATATCCAGCGGGTTTTGTGAGACGAAATAAACACCTACGCCTTTAGAGCGCACCAGACGCACCACTTGTTCGATTTTTTGCATGAGGATTGCAGGCGCGTCGTTAAACAACAAATGCGCCTCATCAAAGAAAAACACCAGTTTGGGCTTTTCCATATCGCCGACTTCTGGCAGCTTTTCAAACAGTTCGGACAATATCCATAACAACAAGGTCGCGTATACGCGTGGCGAATTGAGTAGTTTGTCCGCTGCCAGGATATTGATAAACCCCAATCCTTTGGCATCGGTTTGCATCATATCTTCCAGGTTCAACGCGGGCTCACCAAACAGGATATCGCCACCTTCGGTTTCCAGTTGCAGCAAAGCACGCTGAATCGCGCCGACGCTAGCGGTGGAAATATTGCCATACTGGGTTTGGTAAGTGGCTGAATTTTCAGCACAATGCTGCGCCATCGCGCGCAGATCTTTCATATCCAGCAACAGCATGCCATTGTCATCTGCAATCTTGAAAATCGCATTTAACACACCGGCCTGCACGTCATTCAGGTTAAGCATGCGCGCCAACAATAGCGGCCCCATTTCACTTAGTGTGGTACGTACCGGATGGCCTTTTTCGCCAAACATATCCCAGAACATCACCGGATAAGCTTTATTGGCATAATCAGTCAGCCCTAATTGCTGCACCCGCGCGTCAACCTTGGCATTCCCGCCGCCAACCTGGCTCATGCCGGATAAATCACCTTTAACGTCAGCCATAAATACCGGCACGCCTATACGTGAAAACTGCTCAGCCAAACTTTGCAAGGTCACCGTTTTACCCGTGCCGGTGGCGCCTGCAATCAGGCCATGGCGGTTGGCCATTTTTGGCAGCATCACGCTGTCGACATCATTATTTTTTGCGATAAGCATAGGTTGAACCATGGCGTGTACTCAAACAATTAAAGTTAAGTTGAGTATAGGCGATGGCTGATAAAAGAGGAAGATTGTTGTTTTGCCGGAAGGGCGAAATGATTTAAAAATTTTAGCCACAGAGCGCACAGAGACAAGCCCTTGGTTTGTACTACGGCTATAAAAGCATCAGAAATCGCATGTTGCAGAGATCTCCTCTGTGGCTTAAAGAATGTCTTTGTAAATATTAAAAATCGCCGCGCCGCGCTTTTTCCATCAACTCGATCAATGCATCTTCAAGTTGCTGTGCCGAGGCTTGCGCCCTAGCGGTGGGGTGTTTGATATTTTTCAAATCATGCGTAGGCCGGTCCAGACCAAGATAGAGCTGGCGTTTGCCACTGGCATCCGGCTTTTCATAAATAGCCAGGCGGCAAGGTGCAAATACCAGAAACTCGGGGTGATCGAGAATAATCTCGTTGCCCATACTTAAATTACAAAAGGTGCGTACTTCTTTCACGCCTTGCGGATCCTGGCCACGTTGCTTCATATGGTCTCCAATCGGGAAATTGGCCGGATTGACGAAATTCATGCCTTCAGAGATCGACTTCAGGCTATCAACTAAGTCCTGATAAGTCACCCCCTCCTTCACTGGCACCTCATAAATCGCGTTATCCAGGTCTACATCCGGCATGCCATGGCCGATGACACGCACATGCGCAGGGGCTGCGCACACCTGCATGCTCATGATCAAGCCCAGACAACCCAGCACTCTCAACAGGTATAAGCGCATGACACCCCTCTTCATCTTCTACACAGACCAGTGCATTACAGCATGTTAGCCATCACTGCCGTGTGACTCTCATCACAAGTCCTGGTGCAACGCACGCTGCACGGTGCGTTTATCGTATTGTGGTGACAGCATGGTAATAAAGTTCAACATGTAGTCGCGCAAGAACGCATCGCGGCGCACCCCCAAATAAGTCGTGCTATTAGGGAACAAATGGCTGCAATCCAGGCTTTTGAGCGGCGCGTCACGGGTTTCTTCATACGCCATATTCGCAATCAGGCCGATGCCCAAGCCTAAATTGACATAGGTTTTAATGACGTCGGCATCAATCGCGGTAAACACCACATTCGGCTGTAAGCCAGCGTCGTGAAACACCTTGGAGACCAAAGTGCCGCCGGTAAACGCGAAGTCATAGGTAATCAAGGGGTAACTCGCTAAATCGCTCAAGGTTAGCTTGCTTGCTTTTAACAATGCATGTTCAGGAGGCACCACCAGGCAACGGTTCCACTCATAGCAGGCCAGGCAAGACAAACGCTCGTCATGGCTGATGTTTTCTGTCGCAATACCGACATCAGCCTCACCAGAGGCCACTAACTCAGTCACCTGCGCCGGGTTGCCCTGATGGATAGTCAGTTTGACATTGGGATATTGGGCAATAAACTGCTTCACCGCCGAGGGCAAGCGGTAGCGCGCCTGCGTATGTGTGGTCGCAATGGTCAACTCGCCCGTGTCCTCACGGCTATATTCGTCACCCACGCGCTTGATATTTTGCATATCCAGCATGACGCGTGCTGATAGCTCGACAATTTTGCGGCCAGGCTCAGTCACGCCTATCAAACGTTTACCGTTACGCTGAAAAATCTGCAACCCCAGCTCTTCTTCGAGCAACTGGATCTGCTTGCTGACGCCGGGTTGCGATGTATGCAATACTTCAGACGCCGCAGAGATATTTAATTGTTGCCGGACAACCTCATGCACATAACGTAACTGGTGAAACTTCATTGCCAACCCCATATAACCAAATGCTATATAATAGAACAATTGATTATTAAATCAATCATTAAAAGACTGATATTATCCCGCGGTTATATTTCTCAAGATACTCCTCATGGAATTCGGATACATACTCGCAGGATTTGTGGTTGGCTTTTTGGTAGGGTTAACAGGCGTAGGCGGCGGCTCCTTAATGACGCCCATCCTCTTATTACTCTACAACATTAAACCGGCAGTCGCCGTAGGCACAGATTTACTGTACGCCTCGGTGACTAAATCTGTAGGCATTTTTGCACACGGCAAACTGGGCAACATTGACTGGACCATCGTCAAGCGCCTGGCCGCAGGTAGTGTGCCCGCCTCCATGCTCACACTGTGGGCACTGCACAGTATGGATCTGCAATCAAGCAACGTGGTCTCTACCATCAAATTCTGGCTAGGGATTGCGCTGATTGTGACGTCCGTCGCCGTGCTATTGCGCAACAAACTGATGTCTCTGGTCGCAAAAGAGGAGTGGATTCCAGCACGCTATGTGCCCGGCGCAACCGTGGTACTAGGTATCGTGCTAGGTGCCCTGGTTACACTGACTTCAGTGGGTGCAGGTGCCCTGGGCGTGACGGCGCTGATTCTGCTCTACCCCAAGGAAAAAATCACCACCATCGTCGGGAGTGATATTGCTCACGCCGTCCCCCTCACACTGGTGGCTGGTTTGGGACATGCCTCTTTGGGCACCATAGACTATCAATTATTGGGGACCTTACTGATAGGCTCCATTCCAGGCATCTATCTTGGCAGCCACATGAGTTCACGCGTGGCCGAACACTGGGTACGCATTGCACTGGCTATGATATTGATTTTTGTAGGCTTTAAGCTAGTTTTCCATTAAAATATTGCCTCTTCGCTTTTTGCGAACAAAGTGACTCAAGCATGTACAAATACGACCCTATAGACCAACAGATTGTCAATGAACGTGTCGCCCAATACCGCGACCAAACCCGCCGCTACCTCGCAGGCGAGTTAACTGATGAGGAATACCGCCCGCTGCGTTTGCAAAACGGCCTGTATATTCAACGCCATGCGCCCATGTTGCGTATCGCCGTGCCTTATGGCCTGATATCCAGCAAACAATTGCGCAAACTCGGCGACATTGCAAAAAAATATGACCGTGGCTACGGTCACTTCAGCACCCGCCAGAACCTGCAATTGAACTGGCCCAAACTGGAAGACACCCCAGAGATTCTGGCTGAACTGGCAACGGTTGAAATGCACGCCATTCAAACCTCAGGCAACTGCATTCGTAACATTACGACTGACCAGTTTGCCGGTATTGCACCAGACGAAATCATAGACCCACGCGCGATTGCAGAAATCATGCGCCAGTGGAGCACCTTCCACCCTGAGTTCGCCCTGCTGCCACGTAAATTCAAAATCGCCGTATCAGGCACCGAAAAAGACCGTGCGATTGTGCAAGCACACGATATCGGTCTCGAGTTTTACAAAGACGTACAAGGCCAGATGGCGATTAAAGTCTGGGTCGGTGGTGGTCTGGGCCGTACGCCTATTCTGGGTACCGTGATTCGCGAACACCTCGAGTGGCAACATGTGCTGTCTTACTGCGAAGCCGTGATCCGTGTGTATAACATTCACGGTCGTCGCGACAACGCTTACAAAGCGCGTATCAAGATTCTGGTTAAAGCCCTGGGCATTGAAGAGTTCAAACGCCAAGTGGAAGAAGAATGGGCGCATTTGAAAGATGGCCCATTGACTATCACACAAAATGAACTGGATCGCGTGGCTAAATACTTTGAGCCTATGCCCTACAAAACGCTGCCAGCACATGATGCCGCGTTTGACGCAGCCGTGGCCAGCAACCCGGCATTTGCCGCCTGGGTCAAACGTTGCGTACAACCGCACCGCGTGCCTGGCTACCGTGCCGTGACGCTGTCACTCAAGCCACACGGCAAAGCGCCTGGTGACATCACCAGCGAGCAAATGCATGTGGTAGCAGACCTGGCCGATGCTTACAGTTTTGGCGAATTGCGTTCTTCACATGAGCAAAACCTGATTCTGGCAGACGTACAAGTTTCTGACCTGTTTGCCGTGTGGGAAAAAGCCCGCGAGGCTGGTTTGGCAACACCAAACATCGGCTTGCTGACTGACATTATCTGCTGCCCGGGCGGCGACTTCTGCAGCCTGGCTAACGCCAAGTCCATCCCAATTGCCGAAGCGATTCAAATGCAGTTCGACAACCTGGATTACCTGTATGAGATTGGCGACCTGGAACTCAACATCTCCGGCTGCATGAACGCTTGCGGCCACCACCACGTTGGCCATATCGGCATTTTGGGTGTGGATAAAGATGGTTCCGAATGGTATCAGGTCACCGTTGGTGGTAAACAAGGCAATGACGCCAGTATCGGCGCTGTGATTGGCCCTTCATTCTCGGCAGAAGAAATGCCGGGCGTGGTACAGCGCCTGATCGAAGTCTACGTGCGTGAACGCCAGGACGATGAGCGCTTTATTGATACCGTACGCCGTTTAGGCGTCGCCCCGTTCAAAGCCCACGTTTACGCTGAAAAGGAAACTGCATAATGAGCCAACTGATCCAATTGGCCGCCGATGGCCAAGCCAGCATTGTGGCAGATACATGGACCCGCATCGTGCCGCCAGCGGCTGGCGAAGAGTCTGTACGCAAACAAGCCGGTAAAGTCGTCCTGTTTAAACTCACAGGCGAACAAACTTATACGGCTGAACAAATTGCCAATACAGAGATCCCTGCCACAGGCAAGATTCTGGTCCCGCTGACCATCTGGCAAGCACGTAAAGCTGAGCTGCAATCACGCCTGGCGGCTGGTGAACTGGGTATCATCCTGGCAACCAACGAAACGGCCGAAGCCTTGCAGGCAGAGTTTACTGACCTCAACACACTGCCGCTGATTGCCGTTTTTGTAGAGCGTTTTGCCGATGGCCGTATCTTCACCTTGGGCAACTGGTTGCGCACACGCTTCGGCTTTAAAAACGAATTGCGTGCGATTGGTGACGTATTACGTGACCAATTGTTCTTCCACAAGCGTGCTGGTTTCAATAGCTTTTTAATCCGTGCCGACCGCTCCGCTGAAGACGCACTGGCCAGCCTGAATGATTTCAGCCAGCCTTACCAGGGTGGCGTTGCAGACGTGCCTGTGTGGCGCAGAGTGAACCGCGCATGAGTTTCGGCGTCAGCATGCTCAAACCAGCGGCCAGCAACCCGGCCACGCGGCCAGAACTGACCGATGCTCTGGTTGCCAGCGTACACGCCAAACGTGCGCAAGTGCTGGCATTGCTGCAAGCAGCTGCGGCTGAGTTCCCGGCCATCACTTTCGCCAACAGTTATGGCGCAGAGGACATGGTGCTGACCGACCTCATTGCCAAAGAAAAACTGGCGATCGAGATTTTCTCGCTGGATACTGGCCGCCTGCCTGCGGAAACCTACACGCTGATGGCAGATGTTGAGCAAACCTACGTCATTAAACCACTGGTGTTTTTCCCTAAACACGAGGCAGTGGAAAGTTATGTGCGTACACAAGGCATCAATGCATTCTACGAGAGCATAGACCTGCGTAAAGCCTGCTGCCATATGCGTAAAGTGGAGCCATTGCAGCGCGCGCTGGCTGGCAAGCAAGCCTGGATTACCGGCATGCGTGCCGAGCAAGCCGCGACGCGTAGCCATTTGCCAACCCGCGAATACGATGCAGGCAACCAACTGGAAAAATTCAACCCGCTGAGTGACTGGACAGAGAAAGAAGTCTGGGCCTACATCCGCCTGTTTGAAGTCCCTTACAACGCCCTGCACGACCAGTTCTACCCCAGTATTGGTTGCGCGCCTTGCACAAGATCAGTGGCCATGGGTGAAGATATCCGTGCGGGCCGCTGGTGGTGGGAAAACCCTGACAGCAAAGAGTGCGGCTTGCACGTCAAAAAATAAATTCGTAACGATTGAAATAATCATGTCTACAAAACAACCTTTAAGTCATTTGGACTGGCTGGAAGCTGAAGCCATCCATATTCTGCGTGAAGTGGCAGGCCAATGCGCCAACCCGGTATTGCTGTTTTCGGGCGGCAAAGATTCCCTGTGCATTTTGCGACTGGCAGAAAAAGCATTCCGACCTGGCCGCTTCCCCTTCCCGCTCATGCATATCGATACCGGTCACAACTATCAGGAGGTAATTAACTTCCGTGACCAGCGTGCGGCTGAGCTTGGCGAGCGCCTGATTGTGCGTTCGGTTGAAGACTCCATGAAGCGCGGTACCGTGGTATTGAAAACACCCGATGAACCGCGCAACAAGCACCAGTCGGTGACTTTGCTCGAAGCCATTGAAGAGTTTGGCTTTGATTGCTGCATCGGCGGTGCTCGTCGTGACGAAGAAAAAGCCCGCGCGAAAGAGCGCATCATGAGTTTCCGTGATGAATTTGGCCAGTGGGACCCGAAAAACCAGCGTCCTGAACTCTGGAACCTGTATAACGCCCGTGTACATAAAGGCGAAAACATTCGTGCTTTCCCGATCTCCAATTGGACCGAGATGGACGTATGGCAGTATATCGAACGCGAAAAACTCGAACTGCCTAGCATTTACTTTGCCCACCAGCGTGACATCGTCATGCGTCACGGTGCCATCTTCCCGGTGAATGTGCCTTTGGCCTCCGGCGAGCTGATTAACCAGCCAAAAGCAGGTGAAGAAGTCATCAATATGCAGGTACGTTTCCGTACTGTGGGCGATGTGACGTGCACCGCACCGGTGATTTCCGATGCCGATGACGTGAGCAAGATTGTGGTAGAAACCGCCACCACCACCATTACCGAGCGCGGCGCGACTCGCCTGGACGATCAAACGTCTGATGCCTCCATGGAGCAGCGTAAGAAAGAAGGTTATTTCTAATATGACGACACAACATAACGACTCCTTGCTGCGTTTTATGACCTGCGGCAGCGTGGATGATGGCAAAAGCACGCTGATTGGCCGCTTGCTGTACGACACCAAAACCATTTTGGCCGATACGCTGAACAACATTGAGCGCACCTCGAAAAAACGCGGTATGGAAGCGGTTGACCTGTCATTGCTGACAGATGGCCTGCAAGCCGAGCGTGAGCAAGGCATTACCATTGACGTCGCTTACCGCTACTTCAGCACTGGCACGCGTAAGTACATCATTGCTGATGCCCCTGGCCATGAGCAATACACACGCAACATGGTCACCGCGGCTTCTACCGCGAATCTGGCGATCATTTTGATTGATGCGCGTAAGGGCGTACTGACGCAAACACGCCGCCACAGCTATCTGGCGCACCTGGTGGGCATTCCACATATCGTGGTGGCCGTGAACAAGATGGACCTGGTGAGTTATGACCAAGCCACTTATGAAAAGATCAAAGCTGACTACATTGCCTTTGCGACTGAAATTGGCCTGGCACAGGCACGTGACATCAAGTTTATCCCAATGTCAGCCCTCAATGGAGACATGCTGGTAGACCGTCTGGACAATATGGACTGGTACCAGGGCGAAACCTTGCTGGATATCCTGGAAGCAGCGCCAGCAGCGCACAGCGAACAAGCAGAAGCTTTCCGCTTCCCGGTGCAGTTTGTCTGCCGTCCGCACGACTCTGCCAACCCAGAGCTGCACGACTTCCGTGGCTTTATGGGCCGTGTGGAATCTGGTTCAATCGCTGTCGGCGATGCGGTGACCGTCTTACCCAATGGCTACCAGTCTAAAGTTAAAGCCATTCAATTGGGCAACGATCAACTGCAAACAGCACAAACAGAACAAAGCATTACGCTGTTGCTGGAAGATGAAATTGACACCTCACGTGGCGACATGATCGTCAAAACCAGTGAAGCGCCAGAAGCAGTCAAACAAATTGAGGCACATGTGTGCTGGCTGTCCGAGACACCGCTCTCCCCTGCCCGCACTTACATCGTGCGCCACACCACACGTGAATCCAAAGCCAAAATTGGCAGTATTCAATACAAGGTGGATGTGAATACGCTGGAGCAACAAGCCACAGCCGACCTCAAAATGAATGATATCGCGCGTGTTAGCTTCAAACTGGCGCAACCACTGATGGTCGACAGCTACGACAAGAACCGCGCCACCGGTGCCTTTATTGTCATTGACGAAAGCAGCAACAACACCGTTGGTGCTGGCATGATTGTTTAATTCAGCAGAAGCTGACGAAAGACAAAGCAACGCATCGTCAATTTGTCTAAATTGCAATAAAATATCGTTTTGGCTGACATAGCCTGCAAAGGATTTAAAACATGACTTATGTAGTAACCGAGAATTGTATTCAGTGCAAATATACCGACTGCGTCGATGTATGCCCGGTAGATTGCTTTGTTGAAGGCCCTAACTTCCTGGCAATCAACCCGGATGAGTGTATTGACTGCACGCTGTGCGTGGCTGAATGCCCGGCAGAAGCCATTTTCTCTGAAGATGACGTACCTGCAGACCAGCAGCATTTTATTGAACTCAATGCGCGCCTCTCTACCGTTTGGCCAACCATCACGGCACGTAAAGAGCCGCTGCCAGATGCAGATGCCATGAATGGTAAAGCAGGCAAAACAGCACAGTTGATTGAATAAGCCGTTAGCGCTCAAGCCAAACACGTAAAAGCCGCTCATTGAGCGGCTTTTTGTTTGATGCCTGACCTTAACTTACCATCGAGGCTATCTTAAGCAAAAACCGATAGCCGTGGGTTGAAATTGATGCCCGCCCCCTGTGTAATACGCGGTGCCACTGGCATAGCCAATCAGGGCACGATCCGAACTAGTCAATTGCACAACATATCCACACTTGGTCATGCCTGTGGTTTCTAAGCGCCAGGTGCCAGACTCATTGCTAGCCGTGAGGGTCACAGGTGTTTTGGTTAGCACGCCCCCCGGATTACCAAGAATCGCAATCGAGACGCCCCCCAGAAAATCGTCTGCCGCGCTATAGCTGCCGGTAATGGCATCGCCGACCTTAATATCCGAACAAGGCCCTTGATCCATGGTAATGGCGGCAGTCGGGGCAGTGTTATCCACCCTCACTTTAATCGTATTCGATAAATAAGTGGTCGCCGGATTTAAAGGATCCACGACTTCCATCTGCAGCCAACGGTAAGGACTGGCATCGCCTGCCGTGTGCAAAACACCTAGAATATCCAGGTTTACAAAGGTTTGTAGCGGCGCAACCAAGTCCTCCTGGTACTCGATATAGCCGTCCGCCAGCGGCGCTTGTGTGACGGGTGCCGGAAAGCTCCAGGTACCGCCACTTAGTTGTTCCAACGCCAGCTTAAACGGATTCGTCACGGGATTAAAGTGAATACCATCCGTGCTGTAGTTCAAGCGGTACTTGAGCTTGGCTACCCCACTGCTGGCATCTGGCGCATTGCCAATATGACCACTAATCCAGAGACTGTTGCCAAACGGTGCATCGCTAAACGCCGCGTTTGTCAATGTACCCGCCGCCGGATGAATATCGGCAATACTTTGCCCACAAACGGCCGTAATCATCGGAGCTGGCTTCCAGTTTTGATCAATCATGCCCGGTGTTAACATGATCGTGGTGTTTTCAGTATTGCCCCACACTGGTTTATAGTCAGGGGTATTGGCTGGTGGCGGTGAACTCCAGGAAAGGATAGCGCGCATTTTCGCGTACACCGGCCCCTGCTTGCAGGGCTTCTTATATTTACTTAAATCGACAGGCAAAAACACCGCATAATTAAAGCCGTCCTTGGGCAAGCTATGGATATCATGCACTTGCACCGAGGTGAGGCCCATATCCTGCCAGCCCGCGCCAAAATCAAGGTAGAAACGTACATACTCCTGGCTGCCCTTGGTACACAAGTTTCCCGAATAGCCCTGTGACTTCTTGATTTTTAACACACCCACCAAATGGTCCAGCGTTGCTCTGGGTTGCAGGCCAATACAATTAAGCTCTTCAAAATCGATATTGCCATCGGTATTGGCAATACTCTCTACAACTTTAGACCAGTCAAACTTCAGAGGTCCGAACGATTGCTTGACCTGGGCCTGCAAAGCACTGAGTTGGGCTGGCTGCGCCATCAATGTTTGCACTAAAGGATAAGCCAAACGATGTGGGGCTAACTGCGCCTCGTGATAGCTTTGCTCCAGGGCAACATAATTGACAGGCAACACGGCGGTGGGAATTTTCAGATCCAGATCGATCAATTCACTGACGTCTTTCAAGATTGCGCTATCAATCACATCTTTAAGCAGCAAACTGTGTGCAGGCTGGGCCAGGATATGGGCATTCACCACATTGCCCCACACTGGTGTGTAATGTGGAGTATTGGCAGGCGGCGCGACACCCCATGACAAGATCGCGCGCGCCAGGAGTTGATTGGCTTTTTTGCATGAATAACGCTTGATATCCACTGGCATCTCTACCGAATACTCCAAGCGACCTTCATGCTTCACATCGTGGACATTTAAACTGGCCAGACCCTGATCCACCCAAGTAATCCCATCGTCAAAGGATAAATAAAACCTGACGTACTCTTGCGAACCCGCGGAACACAAGCCACCTGAGTAACCGTTATCCTGGTTGATATATACCACTGCCTTGAGCAGATTAAATTGCGGCTGCAAACCCAGGCAACCCAGATTCTCATAGTGGATATTGCCCTGTATCTTTTGCACCGCTTTTGGCAAGCCAGCGCCCGATAAATGCCCAAAATAATTGGCATTGCCTACAATCAGGGTTTGAAAACGGCTCCGCAATTTGCTAAGTTCAGCGGAAACGACTGGGCGTTTAAATGGTTGATTTTGCATGGCGCGTCATCCTCGGTCAGGTTGTGATTGAATGCGTTTGAAGCACTCAAGTTACCCAACCGCGCACAAGAACACCATACTGCAATTGCATACATTTTCTAAGAAAATAAACGCAATTTATCGCATTTAATGTTGTTTTGACGTCACCTCAAGCCATCCATTTTCTTCCGCGGTTTTCAGTGCAGCATAGCGTGAGTTAACATTCATCAGCGCCATGGCACGCTGAAACTCGGTGCGCACGGTGGCCGGTGATTTGTTTAAATGGATGGCCAACACTTTGGATTCAGTGGTTTTAAATTTCTGACAGGCTTTCATTAAATCAGATAGCGCCGGGGTCAATGGATTGTCGTGCATCATCTGGCTCTCTCAATCAGGTTAAAGCGTATATCCACATCAAAATACAATGCCAATAAATACAATAACACAATATTATTAACTTTAATTAACAATTTAAGTTAATAATAGACAGAGAATGTCCTAGCAACACGCATGGGGATTGTCAGAAAAGCTTTACATACTGGATTTTTTACGAGGAAGCGCCCGCAACAAGCGCATAGGTCAATTGACGCAAAAGCCCGGACAAAGAAGCCCGAGCAAAGAAGCTTAAGAGTTATCCTAAAAGTTTTTTCACCGGACCGTAGCTACGTCTATGTTCCGGCGTGATGCCATATTGCGCCAACCTCGCCAGATGCAGCGCTGTGGGATAGCCTTTATGCTGCGCAAAACCATATTGTGGATACTGCGCATCCAGCACCAGCAAGGAAGCATCCCTGGCGGTTTTAGCGAGGATAGAAGCGGCAGAAATTTCAGCGACCTTACTATCGCCTTTTACAATCGCTTCACAAGGTAATTCAAATTTGGGGCGGCGATTACCGTCAACCTGAATGAGTGTTGCATGCACCCCGAACTGCGCCACCATCGCATGGTAAGCGCGCTGCATGGCCAGCAGGCTGGCTTGCAGGATATTGATCTCATCAATCTCCTGCGCGCTGACGCTAGCAATACCCCAGGCCAGTGCATGCGCCTTAATCTCAATCGCCAACGCATCACGCTTGGCTTCAGACAGTTTTTTTGAGTCCGCCAGGCCAGCAATTGGCCGTTCCGGGTTGAGAATCACCGCCGCCGCGTACACCGCACCGGCCAATGGCCCCCTGCCCGCTTCATCAATGCCACATAGTCGCTGCATCAACATCAAGCCTGTAAGAACTGTTTGACGACAGCCGCAGCTTTCTGCGCGCTGTTTTGTTTAAGTTGTGCATGAATATGGCGGTATTTTTCCTGCAACACGGCGAGACCGGTTTTATCTGCCAGCAAATTGTACAGTGTCTGTGCAACACCTTCTGGCGTCGCTTCTTTTTGCAACAACTCAGGTACAATAAATTCACCAGCCAAAATATTGGGCAGGCCGACATAAGGCTGCAAGCGCATGCGCTTAAGCAACTGCCAGCTCATATTAGACATTTTGTAGGTGATCACCATCGGCTTTTTCAGCAAAGCCGCTTCCAGCGTGGCCGTGCCTGAGGCCACCAACACAGCATCTGCTGCGGTCATCGCATCATGCGCATGGCCAAACATAATTTGCAGATCTATAGCAGTATCCGGCTTTTGCGTGAGCAGCTGATGCCAGGCGCTGGTAAAAATATCGCGTGTTTCGCGCGTCACCAGTGGCACCAGAAACTGCACGCTTTGACCATTCTCGCGCATCAGGCGATCGAAGACGATCGCCGTTTCCAGCAATAAATCCGCGTGGAACGTAACCTCAGACTGGCGGCTGCCGGGCAGCATGGCAATCACCACGTGGTTTTTCTTCAATTTGAGCTTTTCCCTGGCCTGACCAACATCCGGTTCCATAGGCAAAGCATCTGCCAAAGGGTGGCCGATATAAGTTACCGGCACGCCAACTTGCTGATACAGCGCAGGCTCAAACGGGAACAGCGCCAACATGTGTGACACCGCGCGTTTGATTTTATGGATGCGCTTTTGCCGCCAGGCCCAGATTGAAGGGCTCACGTAATGGATGGTCGCAATGCCTTTGGCTTTGAGTTTGCGCTCCAACCAGAAGTTAAAGTCAGGTGCATCAATGCCAATAAAGACATCAGGCCTTTCTTTGAGGATATGTTTATACAGCTGCTTGCGCAGTTTCAATAAACCCCACAAGTGCCGCAGTACCTCAAGGTAACCGCGCACAGACAGGCGTTCTATCGGAAATAAGGACTTAGCCCCCAAACTCATCATTTTGGGGCCCGCGATGCCGAAAATCTCGACCTCAGGCTGTAACGATTTCAGTTCCTGAATGAGATGATAGCCCAGCAAGTCTCCGGAGGCCTCTCCCGCCACCATTGCAATCTTAGCCATAGTCTCTTTGAATTAACGTACAATGCCGCGCGTTGTTTGCGCAAGAAAACGGGTCATCAAGCCAATTTCGGGGCAGGATTTTTCCATGTCAGCCAAGGCCGTTTTAGCCTCTTCCAAGGACAAACCCTGGCGGTACAACACCTTATAAGCGCGCTTGATCTGTTGGATAGTCTCGGCACTAAACCCACGGCGTTTGAGGCCTTCTGAATTAATGCCATGCGGCGCTGCATCATAACCAGCCGCGGTAACATAAGGCGGAATGTCTTTGAATACGACAGACCCCACGGCAGTAATAATATGTTCGCCGATCTGGCAGAACTGGTGAATTAGCGTAAAGCCGCCCAGAATCGCGTGATCGTAAATAGTCACATGCCCGGCCAGCGACGAGTTGTTGGCCATAATGGTGTGGTTACCAACGATGCAATCATGCGCGATATGCACATAAGCCATGATCCAGTTATGGTTGCCGATTTTGGTGGTGCCTTTATCCTGCACGGTGCCCCGGTTAAAGGTACAGAACTCACGGATTGTATTGTGGTCACCGATTTCCAGCAGCGTTGGCTCATCTTTGAATTTCTTGTCTTGCGGCTTGGCGCCCAGGGAAGAAAACTGGAAGATTTCGTTATGCTTGCCTATGGTGGTTGGCCCTTCAATCACCACATGTCCGGCAATCTTGGTGCCTGCATCAATGCGGACACCCGCACCAATGGTGGTATAGGGCCCTACTTCCACCGAGCTATCCAGCTCAGCTTTAGGGTCAATGAGTGCGGTAGGATGAATCAGGCTTTGCATGTTTACTTGTACAGCCAGCCTTTAAGGCAGGCGCATCTATGGTTATTTTTCAATGGCTTTGAGGATACACATCATATTGGCTTCTGCCACCACTTCGTCGCCCACTTTGGCCACGGCAATGTATTTCCAGATCCCCTTGAGGATACGGTCAATCTTAACGTGTAGAATAATCTGGTCACCAGGTGATACCGGCTTTTTAAAGCGTACGTTATCAATGCCGGCAAAGTAATACACCGAGTCATTGGTCGGCTTGGTGCCCATGGTTTTAAAAGACAGCAAAGCTGCTGCTTGCGCCATGGCTTCAACAATCAGTACGCCAGGCATCACTGGATGGTATGGGAAGTGACCAGGGAAATAAGGCTCATTGACCGAGACGTTTTTCACGGCAGTAATCTCTTTACCCAACTCCATGGACAATACACGGTCAACCAGCACAAATGGATAGCGGTGCGGCAAGTGTTCCAAAATCTCATGAATATCCATGCTATTCATTGTGTTTTCAGCCATAAAATCTCTCAATCTTCCGAATGTTTTTGTATGTTGCTTATTGCTTGCTCAAGCCGTTTGAGCTTGAGGTTATGTTGTTCCAAATGACGGATGTTTGCGGCCGTCCGTAGCCAGTCTTCGTGCTTCTGAAATGGCATCACCGCTGTATAAGTACCCGCTTGCTGTATGGAGCGCATAATCATGGAGCCTGGTGAGATGGTGACACCATCAACGATGTGCAAGTGACCCAGTATCATGGCCGCCCCACCAATCTTGCAGTGCGCGCCGATCACGGCACTACCCGCAATACCAACGCAGCCCGCAATCACAGTATGCGCGCCAATTCGAACATTATGGGCGACCTGTATCAAATTGTCCAACTTCACGCCGTCTGCGATCACGGTATCATCCAGTGCACCGCGATCCACCGTCGTATTGGCACCAATATCGACATGATCACCAATCACTACGCGGCCAATTTGCGGTATTTTAACCCATTGGCCTTGTTCTTCTGCATAGCCAAAACCATCATTTCCAATCACACAGCCGGAAAACAAATGGCAATGGCTACCGATGACAGTACCATGCTTGACGACAACACGTGGCTCTAACACCGTATGTGCGCCTATCGTCACATCATCTTCAATTACGCAACCCGCACCAATGCGTACATCACGGCCCAACTTCACGCGATCACCGATGCTCACCATGGCATCTACCGTCAACTCTGCAGGCAAATGTGTATCAAAACCGATTGCAGCACTGGCATGTACGTGATTCACATACTGCTTGGGTGGATTCATCAATGCAGACAGCTTGGCAAAATAAGCATACGGATTATCCGTCAGGATACAGGGCAACGTTGACAAATGACGGTGCTCAGGCCGCAGGATCACTGCCGCGGCCTGCGTGGCCTGCAATGATTGTGTGTATTTGGTGTCATTAAAAAAAGCAATGGCATCAGGTTGCGCTTGCGCCAAAGAGGCCATACGAGCCACCTTGAGCGCTGCTGCACGGGCATGTGTGCCAATGTCTAGCTGTCCACCCAGAGACGCAACAATCTCTTGTAATGTGAAGTGTTGCGCCATATGAAGTACTACCCTTGAGAATAACTTGAGAACGGTGGTCGCTGGTTATTTCTTACCCAGCAATTTAAGAACTTTATCCGTAATATCGATACGTTTACTGGCATACGCCACGCCACTGTAGGCGACCAGGTCATAGCCCTCGCTTTCAGAAACGGTTTGCACAGCCTTGTTAATACGCTCCTGCAGCAAAGCCAGCTCTTCGTTCTTGCGCAGGTTGATATCTTCACGCAACTCGCGTTGCTTGCTTTGAAATTCAAGACGCAGGTTATTTAACTGACGCTCTTTTTGGCGGCGGTCCGCTTCCACAATATTGGCCCGGTCATGATCCAGTTGTGATTCCAGGTCGCGAATCTGCTTTTGCAACTTATCCAGCTCCAGTGAACGCGGGCTGAACTCTTTCTCCAGCTTCTTGCCTGTTTCAGCCGTTTGCGGGGCCTCCTGCAGTAGCTTGTCTACTTGCACATAGCCAACCTTGAAATCAGCAGCCATCACCTGGCCACAACACAGCAAGAGGCCGAGCAACCCTACCAGAATACTTCTCATGCCATGACTCCCTTCCGTACCTGCTCTATTGCAACCTGATACAGCTCACACATTAGAACTGCTGTCCAAACTGGAATTGCAACATTTGCGTATCATCACCACTCTTATCGTTCAACGGCTTGGCCAGCACCAGCTTCAATGGGCCGAATGGTGACACCCAGGTCACGCCCACACCGGTGGAGAATCTCAAGTACTCAGAGTTGATCGAATCATCCTTACCATACACACCACCACCATCGACAAACGCACTCAACCTGAACTGGTTAGATTGCGACACAAATGGCACCGGCATAAACAACTCAACGTTACCCACAAAGCGTTTGGTACCACCCACGGCAAAGTCTGAACCTGTGCTTGGGTTGATTTGGCGCGGCCCCAAGGAGGAGTTCAGGAAGCCGCGTACGCTGTTCACACCGCCGGCATAGAAGTTCTTGAAGAACGGATAGTTCTTGCCGCCATAACTGTCAGCATAACCCGCTTCGCCGTTCAGCATCAGGGTAAAGTCTTTACCCAGGTCCTTGTACCAGCTATGTTGGTAGCTGACTTTATAATACTGTAAATCCAGCCCGGGAATAGAAACATCGCCTGACAGACGCTGCAATACACCACGGCGTGGGAACAGGATATTGTCACGCGAGTCATACGTCCAGCCTGCGTTAAACACGATGGAGTTACTGCTACAACCATTATTATTACCGCAGAAGTTCAGGTATTGAATGGGGCTGCTGGCAGACAGCTCAACATCGGTAAAGTCCAGCGTTAAGCCCGCACTGATAAAGTCCATCTCGGACATCGGCATGCCAAAGCGCACACCCACACCGTAAGACTGGCTGTTATAGGTACCCACGTTTAAGGTACTGGAGTTCCTGCGGCTGGTATCGACGTCACGACGATAGATATCAAAGCCACGACTGATACCATCTGGCGTGTAATACGGGTCAGTATAAGACAAGGAATACACCGTGTTGTAGCTGCTGGTATTCACTTGCAAGGCTACGCGATTACCAGTCCCCAGGAAGTTAGGCTGGTTGATGTTAAAACCAAGCACCACGCCATCACTACTGGACAAACCTGCACCAAACTGCACGCTGCCGGTGGCTTTTTCAGCCACGGTCACATTCATGTCCACCTGATCATTGATCCCTGGAACCCCAGGCGTCTCCAACTCTACCGAGTCGAAAAAGTTCAAGCGCTGGATACGCTCTTTGGAACGTTTGATCTTGTCGCCAGCATACCAGGCAGACTCCAGTTGACGCATTTCGCGGCGAACCACAGCATCGCGCGTACGGGTGTTACCTTGTACGTTAATCCGTCGCACATACACTTTGCGGCCTGGGTCAACGAAGAATGTAAAGGCAACCGTATGCTCCAGCTTATTGATTTCAGGCACCGCGTTCACGTTAGCAAACGCATAACCCTCTTCACCCAGCTTGTCATTCATGTTTTTGCTGGCATCCGTCACCTTCTGGCGGCTAAATACTTCGCCATCCTGGATATTGATCAGCTTGCGCAAGTCCTCTTCCGGCAACAGCATGTCGCCTGCCAGTTTGGTCTTGCTGATATTGTACTTTTCACCTTCGGTCAGGTTGATGGTGATATACACATCACGCTTGTCTGGGGAAATCGAGACCTGTGTTGAATCAATCGAAAACTCCAGATAGCCCTGGTTCATATAAAACGAACGCAGCGCTTCGAGGTCAGCAGTCAGCTTTTGCTTGGAATACTGGTCATCCTTATTCCACCAGCTCATCCAGTTTGGTGTCGTCAGCAAAAAGTTGGCGCGCAGATCTTCAGTCTTGAATAAATGGTTACCGACAATATTGATGTCACGGATCTTGGCAGCCGGACCTTCGGTAATTTCAAAGCGAATCGCCACACGGTTACGCTCTAACGGACTTGCCGTTGCTTTTACTTCCGCGCTGTATTTACCTTGTGACAAGTATTGGCGCTTGATTTCCTGCTCGGCTCTGTCAAGTTGGGATTTATCGAAAATCTGGCCTTCTGCGATACCAATTTGCTTCAGGCCGTCCTTGATTTTGTCTGTCTGGAAGGATTTATTACCACTAAAGTCAATTTGCGTGACAGAAGGACGCTCCTGCACAGTCACGACCAGTACATCACCTTCATTTTCGATACGCACATCTTTAAAAAAACCAGTCGCATACAGGGATTTAATCGCCTGCGCGGCTTTTTCGTCACTCATGACATCACCTACCTGCATCGGCAGGTAATTAAATACGGTCCCTGGTTCAGTACGTTGCAGGCCTTCGACACGGATATCGGTAATCACAAAAGGCTCTGCGGCATACGCGCTGACGTGCATCACCCCCGCCAATAAACACAACCACAATTTGGAACTGGATTTTATTCTCATTAACTATGCTTTCAACCTATCAGGTAACGATTGATGTCATTAAAAAATGCAATCACCATCAATGCCCCTAAAATACCTAAACCCAGACGCTGCCCAATCGCCAACACCTTGTCAGGTAATGGTTCTCCTCGTATCAATTCCGCCATATGATACAACAAATGACCGCCATCCAATACTGGAATCGGTAGCAGATTCATGACGGCAATACTGATACTCAGCAAAGCAATAAAACCGATGTAAGGCTTAAGCCCCATCCCGGCCGATTCACCCGCGGCATCAGCGATGCTGACCGGCCCGCTGATGGCTTTGAGCGACGCCTGGCCAGTGATCATCTTGCCCAGCATTTTCAGGGTAAATGCAATGGTTTCCTGCATTTTATCCAGCGCCCGCACAGCGGCTTGTGATGCACTGTACTGGCGAACCACCTGATATGGCGTTAAATCCACAGCATCCATATTGACGGCGGCACCCAAGCGACCGATTTTTTGCCCGCCTTGCTGTATGGCCTCCGGCAACAACTTCACCTGCGCCAGGCGATCTCCGCGCTGATATTCAATTTTCAACGGCTGGGCTGGGCTGGCACGCACCAGTTTTACAAACTGCTGCCAATCCGTCACAGGCTTCTGGTTGACCTTGAGGATACGGTCTCCCGTTTGCAAGCCGCTTTGCTCTGCCACAGAATCCGACATCACCTCACCAATCACGGCCGGTACCACAGGCATCAATACTGCCAAGCCTGTTTTCTGCATCACTTCACCATCCGGCTCGCCAGCTAGCTGGTTCAGCGGTAACACCTGCTGATGCACCTCTCCTTGCGGCGTTCTGGTGACGACTGCTACCGGCTTGTGCACCATCCAGCTTTCCAGTAATTGCCATTGTGCCTCTTGCCAAGTGGCGACAGGTTTAGCATCCAATGATACGATCAGGTCGCCTTGGCGTAATTTGGCGGCCGCCGCCAGCGAGCCCTGCTCTACCGGGCCAATATACGGCTTGAGTCCGATTTCCCCCTGGGCAATCAAGCCCCAATAGCATACAAATGCCAGCAACAGGTTAGCCAAAGGCCCAGCAAATACGATCCACATTTTCGCAGCGATCGACTGCTTGTCAAACGCTTGCGACCAGTCAGTGCCAGGCACATGCTCCACATCCGTCTCGCGACTATCCAGCATTTTGACGTAGCCGCCCAGTGGAATCCACGACAATACCCACTCGGTGGCTTGCGCATGCGCCTGATATTTGAAGATAGGCTTGCCAAAGCCAATAGAGAATTTAAGCACTCGCACGCCACAGCTGCGTGCTGCCAGGTAATGGCCAAATTCATGAATGGTGACCAACACACCAATGGCAACGATAAATGCCCAGATGGAGGTCATACGCTGACAGCCTTGCGTACCGGGGTGGTGGTCATATTGGCAATCGCTTGTGTCACAAACGCTCTGGCTTCGGCATCAATCGCCAGCAATTGCTCAATCGATTGCACATGATCAGCAGGCAGGTGCTGCAAAGTCATTTCCAGTAAACGTGGAATATCCAGATATTGAATTTGCTCACGCAAGAAGGCAGCCACCGCCACCTCATTGGCCGCGTTGAGGATAGCGGGCGCCGTGCCGCCTGCGGCCAATGCGTCATAAGCTAATCTCAGACATGGAAAACGCTGGGTATCAGGCGCCTCAAACTCCAGCTTGGCCACTTCAATCAAACTCAGCGGTTTCACACCGGAGGCAATGCGCTCAGGGTATGCAAGACCATAGGCAATCGGCGTGCGCATATCAGGATTGCCCAATTGCGCCAGAATGCTGCCATCGACATAAGACACCATGGAGTGAATCACACTCTGCGGATGCACCACGACTTCGATCTGCTCGGGACGCGCATCAAACAGCCAGTGCGCCTCAATCACTTCCAGCCCCTTGTTCATGAGCGTAGACGAGTCTACGGTGATTTTTGCCCCCATCACCCAATTCGGATGTTTGAGTGCCAAGGCAGGTGTCACTTCCTGCAACTGTGCCTGCGTGTAGCCACGGAAAGGGCCACCGGATGCCGTGAGGATAATCTGGTTAACGCCGACATCACGCAAGTCGCTGTAAGCTTGTCTTGGCATGACCTGAAAGATCGCATTATGCTCGCTATCAATCGGCAACAAGGTAGCTTGCCCTTGTTTGACCGCATCCATAAACAATTGGCCAGCCATCACCAGGGTTTCTTTATTCGCCAGCAAAATCTTTTTGCCTGCTTTTGCCGCTGCCAGCGCTGGTAGCAAGCCTGCCGCACCGACAATGGCAGCCATCACAATGCTGACTTCGGCATGAGCAGCTACTTCGGTTAACCCATCAACACCGGCTAACACCTCAATCTTGAGCTGTTCAGCTTGCACACGTTGCTGCAACAATTGCGCAGACGCGGCATCCTGCATCACGGCATAACGCGGCTGATACTGCACACATTGCTGCAACATGACATCCACATTGCTGTGCGCCGTCAGCGCAAACACGCCATAGCGGCCAGGATGTTGTGAAATCACATCCAGTGTCTGCTGACCGATGGTACCGGTGCTGCCGAGTATGGTGACGTATTGCAAAATAACCTCTTAAAACGAGTAAGACTGTTGCCAGTAATGAAACCAGAACAGCAGGCACATGCCAATAGGCAACGCCGGAATCACGCCATCGACGCGATCAAGCA
Source organism: Methylophilus sp. QUAN (assembly GCF_015354445.1). GTDB lineage: Bacteria > Pseudomonadota > Gammaproteobacteria > Burkholderiales > Methylophilaceae > Methylophilus. Next base: position 1,085,215 of record NZ_JADKYT010000001.1, on the reverse strand, counting down.
AGCCACCATGGCCTGGCAAGAATTGGCCACTATCCTTAAGATTGGCGCGACGTTTAAAAAAGGACTCAAACAGGTCGCCATAAATACCGGCGATGGTCACCACCCACAATCCTGGCAACACCCACCAGGTCGCAACGGCACCGGTGATTTTCAAGCCAGCGGCATAGGCAGCGACAGCCAGCAATGCGCCAGCCACGCCCTCCCATGTCTTGCCGGGGCTAATGGCAGGTGCCAGTTTGTGTCGCCCGAACTGCTTACCGGCAAAATAAGCCGCACTGTCCGCCAGCCAGATGGTGGAAATAATCACCAGTAACACATATGGATTCACTTCCTTGGCAGTGACCAAGGCCATCCACAATGACATCATCAAACCCCAACCTAATACCAGGTTCAGTGATTTGTGTTTGGAAAAGTCATTAAAAAATAGTGCGATAGGCACCACACATAGCCAGAACAGGCTAGCGGCGGCAAATACTTGCAAGGCGCGATAAAAAAACCAGTGAAACCCAAATTGCTGCAAAAGACACAGCAAACCCACGCCAGTGACCGCAGACACAGCCAAGTAAACACGCGTTTGTGTCACACTCAGTTGCAAGAAGCCAGCCCATTCACGCAAACAGACCAGTGTTAGCACCAGCATCACTGCTGCCCAACCCATCAGTGGCAACCAAAACAGGGCTGGCAAAAACAAGCCCAGCAATACAATTGCAGTAATGATTCTGGTTTTTAACATAGTTTACTTAGAGGGAGCGCTATCGGTAGTCAGTTGTTCACTGGTGCGACCAAAGCGTCTTTCGCGTTGGTGATACGAAGCCAAGGCAGCTTCAAAAGCAGCGTCGTCAAAGTCCGGCCACAAGGTAGGCGTAAAATAAAGCTCAGTATAAGCCAACTGCCATAACAGGAAGTTACTGATGCGGGTTTCGCCACCGGTGCGGATAAACAAATCCGGCTCAGGTGCATATGGCATGGACAGATAAGGCGCCAGGTCTGCTTCGTTGATTTCAGTCACGTTGCCCTTGTCGGCCAGCAACTGGTTCACTGCATGCACCACATCCCAACGGCCGCCATAGTTAACGGCGATGGTTAGCGTCAAACCGGTATTGGCCGCCGTTTGCTGCTCAGCCTCCAGCATTTTTTGCTGCAAAGCATCGTTAAACGGACTGCGGTCGCCGATGAGCTTCAAAATCACATTGGCTTCATGCAATTTCCTGACTTCCCTGTCCAATGCTTCCAGGAACAGGCCCATCAAAAAAGTCACTTCATCCGGCGGACGGCGCCAGTTTTCGCTACTGAAAGCAAACAGGGTCAGGTATTTGATATCGAGACGGACACAGGCTTTCACCAGCGCACGTACAGATTCCAGACCGCGCTGATGGCCAGCTACGCGGGGTAAAAAACGCTTTTTTGCCCAACGCCCATTGCCATCCATAATCACCGCAACATGTTGCGGCACCTCCTGAATAGGCGGAACTTGCTTGGTAGAACTGGAAAATAAACCCAAATCGATACCCGATTCCCTGATCGCGGTTAAACCGCCATCAAATCTGTTTCTTTTTGCTGCAAAATTTTGTCGACTTCGGCCACGGCCTTGTCGGTCATTTTCTGCACTTCGTCTTGCGCACGGCGCTCATCATCTTCAGAAATCGCTTTATCCTTGATCAGTTTTTTCAAGGCATCGTTAGCATCGCGACGTACGTTACGGATCGCCACCTTGGCGCCCTCACCTTCGGAGCGCACAATTTTGGTCAAATCACGGCGGCGCTCTTCAGTCAGCATCGGCATAGGCACGCGGATCAAATCACCATTGGTGGCTGGGTTCAAACCCAGGTCACAGTCACGGATTGCCTTCTCAACCTTGGCAATCATGTTTTTCTCGTAAGGCTGCACATTCAGTGTACGCGCATCACCCAAGTTGATGTTGGCCACCTGGCTAACGGTCACCATAGAGCCGTAATATTCCACCATCACGTGATCCAGCAAACCGGTATGGGCACGGCCTGTACGGATTTTTGCCAAATCGGTTTTCAACGCTTCCAGCGATCTATGCATTTTCTGCTCAGCAGATTTTTTAATTTCTTCAACCATCATTACTCTCCAATCTTCATGCCAGGCTTAAGCCATGACACGCGTTCCTTCATTTTCGCCCAGAATCACGCGTTTCAATGCACCTTCTTTAAAGATGCTGAACACTGCAATCGGCATTTTCTGGTCACGGCACAGCGTAAATGCCGTGGCATCCATGACTTTTAAGTTCTTATTGATCGCCTCATCATAAGAGACGATATCATAGCGTGTCGCCGTCGGGTCTTTTTTCGGATCCGCCGTGTAAATACCGTCGACCTTGGTCGCTTTCAAGACGATTTCCGCATCGATTTCCACACCGCGCAAAGCTGCCGCAGTATCGGTGGTAAAAAACGGGTTACCGGTGCCGGCACCAAAAATCACCACTTTTCCCTCTTCAAGGTAACGAATCGCCTTGCCGCGAATATAAGGCTCAGCCACCGCTTCAATATTCAGCGCACTCTGTACGCGCGCAGCCACACCCGCGTGCTTCATCGCATCCTGCAAAGCCATGGCGTTCATCACAGTGGCCAGCATGCCCATGTAATCGGCGGTTGCTCTATCCATACCTTCAGCTGCTGGGGCCACACCACGGAAAATATTGCCGCCACCGATGACGATGCCAACTTGCACGCCCATACTGACGACTTCTTTCACTTGCGCCACAATGGCCGTCACTGTTTCGCGGTTAATGCCATAGGCATCATCGCCCATCAGCGCCTCACCAGACAACTTGAGCAATATGCGCTTGAAAGCAGGTTGTGCCATGATTATTTTCCCAAACTCAAAATGTGCTTATTTAATCACAAAACGCGCTTTCTTTGGCGTCTTGCGCCCGTTTTGGGCATAAAAAAAGTGGAATCCTGGGATTCCACTTTTTGGGATACCGCTTTAAAAAGTCAATTAGACTTTAGCAGCAGCAGCCACTTCAGCAGCGTAATCAACCACTGCTTTTTCAATGCCTTCACCGACCACGTACATGCTGAACGAAGCCACGCTTGCACCTTTGGATTTCAGCAACTGCTCAATGCTCAGCTTGTCATCTTTCACAAAAGCCTGGCTCAGCAAAGTCACTTCTTTCAGGAACTTCTGCACAGTACCTTCAGCGATTTTTTCCAGCATCGCTTCTGGCTTGCCTGCTTCTTTGGCTTTTTCGATCGCCACACGACGCTCAGCGTCGATCAGCGCAGCGTCTACACCGCTAGCATCCAGTGATTTTGGTTTAGCTGCAGCAATGTGCATAGCGATATCTTTACCCAATGCTTCATCGCCACCAACCAAGTCCAGCAACACACCGATTTTGCTGCCGTGTACATAGCTAAACAATTGGCCTTTTGCTGGCGTGCGAACAAAACGACGTGGCGTGATGTTTTCACCGATTTTGCCAACCAACTGCGCGCGCACAGCTTCAGCGGTCTCGCCACGCAGTGGCAATGTACCCACAGCCTCAATATCAGCCGGGTTATTTTCGTTCACAGTTTGTGCCAAGTCGCCCACAAACTTCAGGAATTCTTCGTTCTTGGCACAGAAGTCAGTTTCAGAGTTGACTTCAATCAATGTACCCAGTTTACCATCAGCAGAAATACTGATGCCAACAGTACCTTCAGCCGCTACACGGCCAGCAGCTTTGCTGGCTTTGTTACCAAAACGCACACGCAGAATTTCTTCCGCACGGGTCATGTCGCCTTCAGCTTCAGTCAACGCTTTTTTACAGTCCATCATTGGGGCATCGGTGCGCTCACGTAAGTCTTTCACCATGCTTGCGGTAATTTCAGCCATTTATTTGCTCCTTTTGTTAGGATTCCTGCATGAGCATTTATCTCATTGCGGATTTATCTTAAAAATTCTTTTTAGCATATGCCATTCATGTGTCAGGCATATGATGAAATGCAATAGAAAAAGGGGCGCATCGCCCCTTTTTAAGCTACGAGTAATTACTCGGCAACAGCCTCAGCTGGTGCAGCTTCTTCCTGAGCAGCTTTTACGATTTCAGAAATCGCGTTTGCGCGACCTTCCAATACCGCATCAGCCATGCCACGTGCATACAAACGAATTGCGCGTGAGGAGTCATCGTTACCAGGGATCACATAAGTGATGCCATCTGGAGAGTTGTTGGTATCCACGATACCGATCACTGGAATACCCAGTTTGCGTGCCTCAGTAATCGCGCCGCTTTCATGACCAACGTCGATCACGAAAATCGCATCTGGCAAGCCACCCATTTCCTGGATACCGCCGATAGAACGCTCCAGCTTTTCGATTTCGCGCTTGATGCCCAAAGCTTCTTTTTTACCGAACTTGTCGATGCTGCCATCTTCGATCATGGCTTCAAAGTCGTTCAGACGCTTGATAGACTGCTTCACTGTTTTGAAGTTAGTCAGCATACCACCCAACCAGCGGTGATTAACGTATGCACAACCAGCGCGCTGCGCTTCTTCTTTAACAATGTCACGGGCTTGACGCTTGGTGCCCACGAACAGAATACGGCCCTTGTTTGCTGCCAGTGTGCGCACGTATTTTTGTGCTTCTTCAAACAGTGGCAGTGTTTTTTCCAGGTTTACGATATGAATTTTGTTACGATCACCAAAAATGAACTCGGCCATTTTTGGGTTCCAGTAACGAGTTTGGTGGCCAAAGTGAACACCGGCCTCCAGCATTTGACGCATAGTCACGGACATGATTTTATCTTTCCATTCAAAGGGTTATTCATTAACATGCAATCAAAAACACCCCATAAAGGGCACCCAATGTGATTACATGCAAGTTAATTGACACGAAAGTCAATCCAAAATTATAGCGCTTTAATCAATTACTTTCAAGCACTTAACTGCATTCACAGCAGTGCTGGGCGTCCCCGTCAGGACTCGAACCTGAAACTAGCCCTTAGGAGGGGCTGGTGATATCCTGTTTCACCACGAGGACCGCGGCGCTATTTTAAACGCAAGCGACCAAAACGCCTACCCTGAAAACAACAAAATCAGACTTGCCGACGCAGCAGGCTTGTGAGTAACATGCGGTTTTCAGTCTCGTTAAGCTGCCATACCATGAACAGTTCTGCCATCAATCACTATGCCGCCGCCATCCGCGATGCCATCCTGGCCCATGAAGCTGATATTGAATGTCTGGACCGCGAGATCGGCGATGGCGATCATTACATAAATATGAAGCGTGGCTGCGAGGCGATTACTGGCCTGGCAGATGAACTCAGCACCCTATCTAGCGCCGATGCACTGAACAAGATCGGCATGAAGTTACTCAGCACCATTGGCGGCGCCTCCGGACCTTTATTTGCCAGTTTCTTTATGAGCATGAGTAAAACGCTTAAAACCAGCGACACCATGACCACACTGCAAATCGCACTTGCGTTTGAGGCAGGCGTGCAGGCGATCATGCAACGCGGCAAGGCACAAGCCGGTGAAAAAACCATGTTGGATGTGCTGATCCCGGTGGCCACGGCATTCAAGCAACTGGCAGAGCAAGGTCAATCCAGCAAAGACATCTCTGCGGCACTGAAAACCATTGCCAGCGACGGCCTGGAATCTACCCGCAATATGCTGGCGACCAAAGGCCGTGCTTCAGGCTTGGGCGAGCGCGCCATCGGCCACCTGGATGCTGGCGCAAAAAGCTGCCAGGTGATGATAGATACCATCTGTGACCTTGTGCTATCGAAACAATAAAACAAGGCCACCACAAGCAAACCACTCCCAGCCGGACATTACGCCATACGCTTACCAAAGAACAGGGGCATTGATATGAAAAAATTCGTCAACAATATTGATCACATGCTGGTTGAAAGCCTGACTGGCTTTGCCACGGCGCACGGCGACCTGGTCGAAGTGCAATTCGACCCGACCTTTGTCAGCCGCAAACAAAAATCACAACAGAAGGTCGCTATCATTTCTGGCGGTGGCTCCGGCCATGAACCACTACATGCGGGCTATGTAGGCAAAGGCATGCTGGATGCGGCCTGTCCTGGCCAGGTATTCACCTCCCCCACACCAGATCAGATGCTGGCTGCAGCCGAAGCGGTGCATGCCGATAAAGGCGTGCTATTTATCGTTAAAAACTATGCCGGCGATGTCATGAACTTTGAAATGGCTGCCGAAATGCTGCCATTTGAACATGCCACAGTGCTCACTTCGGATGATTGTGCCGTCGTCAACAGCACCTATACCACCGGCCGCCGCGGCGTGGCAGGGACAGTCATTGTTGAGAAATGTGTTGGCAGCCTGGCAGAAACCGGTGCCGACCTCGCCAGTTGCAAGGCGCTGGGCGATAAAATTAACCTGCTTACCTCCAGCATAGGCGTCGCGCTCACTAGCTGTACCGTGCCTGCCGCCGGTCGACCCACCTTCGACATCAGCGATAGCGAAATCGAAATGGGTGTCGGCATCCACGGTGAACCGGGCCGTCGCCGCGAAGCGATGCGTACAGCGGATGTCATTGTTGCCGACATGGTAAATGCCATCGTGCACGACTTCGAGGCCAAACAATTACCGACCCAAGGCGACATTTTGCTGCTGGTGAATGGCCTGGGCGCCACGCCACTCATGGAGCTATACCTGATTTACAACACGGCGGCGAAATTGCTCACAGAAAAAGGATTCAGCATTGCCCGTAGCCTGGTCGGTAACTATATTACCGCCATCGACATGGCAGGTGCTTCACTCACCGTGTGCCTGCTGGATAACGATATCAAACAACACTGGGACAGCCCCGTACATACGGCCGGTTTACGCTGGGGCTGCTAAAAGCAGCCATACCCACCATGATCTACCAGCTAAGCCTGGCGGATGAAGTATGCTCATTCGCAGGCCGACGCTGTCAACCATACCCGTTCCCGCTCGTTTTCAACAAAATCAGCATAATTGCAGCAATCCGCCACACGCAATGCAATTAGTCTTATTTAGTCATTGCATCCCTGCAAGCGCAGGAGTATGTTGACTCTCAGAGCTGTGAAACAATCCTTGCCACAGGCGGATTGATATAAAACAAAACAACATAAATACAAGATTTGAGCGTGTATGTCTGCAATAACCATCTGCCATTCTCCGTGAATTCATATTCAGAAAGTTTTTCACTGCCTTCAGAAATATAGCTTTCCCGGATTGATAATGCGTTTCCCGAACTACAAACAATCGTTGACCATGGATGTGATGTTGCAGATGGCCGTCAGGGTCAGCATCGTCATCATTGCCGTCAGCGCCCTCACCTATTGGCACATTTACAAAACCCTGGTCAGTTCAACCATAGACGGCCTGGAGCACTACATTCAGGAGCGCGGGCAGCGGGAGAGCGGGATTTTCAAACTGGCGGAATCGAATCACCAGATATTCAGGGCGACTTACCTGGCGCACTGGCAGCAGGACTTCTTCTATAACGACCAATTCTTTTGGCATGCGTTTGAAAGAAGACCAGACCAGACCATCCGCTTACAGAAAAAAGCCTACGATGGTTATTTCAATCACTCCGGCCTGCTCAGCAAGGATGTCACCGCCTATATTGGCGCCAATGCGCCGATTGAAAACAATGCCTTTAGAAAGAAACTGCTGCTTGCCTACACCATGGTGGACCACTTTGGCGTGGCCTGGACCCAGCAGTTTGCCAACCTCTACGTCTCCATGCCTGAGAACGTCAACATTGTGTATTGGCCAGGCGTGAGATGGGCGGATAACGCCACCAGCAAGCTAAACGTGCTCAGTGAAGAGTGGGTCTATATCACCACGCGGCAAAATAATCCCGAACGCAAAAGCGTGTGGACCGGGCTCTACTACGACCCAACTGCGCTGGAATGGATGGTGTCACTGGAAACGCCGATTGATATCACACCGACCAATACCCTGAATATCGGCCACGATATCTTGCTGAACGCCTTGTTTGACCGCGTGTTTAACGACCATTTGTCCGGCACCTATAACTTTATTTTCCGGGATGACGGCCGCCTGATTGCACACCCGGAAAAAATCAAAGAGATGAACCGCACACGCGGCATGTTGATGATTTCACAGCTAAAAGACACGCAGCTGCAACATTACTTTAAAACGCTGCAAACCCATATCCAGAAAAAACAAAAAGATTACTTTATTGTCGAGGCCGATGAAGAGTTTCTTGCAGTGACCAAAATTGACGGCCCGGGCTGGTGGTTTGTCACCGTCTACCCCAAATCGCTGCTCTCCTCGCCATCGCTCAAGGCAGCGAAATTCATCCTGATTGTCAGCCTGTTTGCACTGGTGATTGAACTCATCATGCTGTATCTGGTAATGATGAAAAAAGTTGTGCAGCCGCTGGAAACCTTTATGGACGCATCCAGCGCCATTGAAGGGCAACGGTACGAAAAAATCACCAGCAATGCACTGCCTTTACCGGACCACCTGGATAATGAAATTGGCAAGCTGGCCAAACTGTTCAAAAGTATGTCTGGCAGTTTGCAGCACTTCCGTAGCGACATGCAGCGCCTGACCCACTCCCTAGAGGACCAGGTCAAGGTGAGGACGCGTGAATTGCAACGGGCAAAAGACAAGGCAGAAAAAGAAGCCACGATTGATAGCCTGACGCAAATCCCCAACCGCCACTCTTTTTACAATCGAGCCAAGGCCTTATTGCAACAAGCAGATCATGCTGGCGAGCCGTTATGTTTCCTGATGCTGGATATAGATTTTTTCAAAGTCATCAACGACACTTACGGCCATCCGCAAGGCGATCAGGTGCTGGTCGCTTGTGCACGCACCATAGAAAACACCATCCGTGAAAAAGACCTGCTGGGCAGATTGGGCGGCGAAGAGTTCGCCGTGGTCTTGCCCAACACCAGCCTGGAAGAAGCACGCGTGATTGCCGAACGCATCCGTGTCAGGATTGCCGAGTTGTCGTTTTATACCACGCAACGCATACAAAGCTTCCACACCACTATCAGCATCGGCATCTCTTGTGCGACAGAGACTATTTATGCCTATGAGTTGCTGTATAAGCATGCCGACCTGGCGCTTTATGAAGCTAAGCAGTCTGGCCGCAATCTGGTGATCACTTACAGCGGAAGCCCAACGCCACAAGAGGATGCGCCAGACAGTTAGCGCACCAGTCTAATTGCCAGCGAACAGGGCCTGCCACAATTGCACCACAGCAGCCCGCTCGGCTTGCAATTGATCATCGGCCACTACTGCATCCTGACCTTGCAGTTTGGCATGATGGATCAAGGTACGATATTCACGGTAAGCATCCGCGACGCTTTCAGCCAGCGCACTTGACGCAATCAAGCCCAGTTGGGCACAACGCTGCAATAAGGCAATATTGCCAATATTGTCGGTCAACTCAGGATAATGCGCCGATTGTGCCAACACCAGGTATTGCACGATAAACTCGACATCAATAATACCGCCGACGCCCTGTTTGACGTCGAAACGCCCCGCTTTGGGTTTATGCGCTTCGCGCATTTTTTCGCGCATCCGGGCAATCTCTTGCTTGAGTGCAGAGGTGTCGCGTGGCTGGCACATAATCTGGCGGCGTATCTGTTCAAACGATGCACCAATCGCAGCATCGCCAGCCACACACCGCGCACGTGTAATGGCCTGGTGCTCCCATACCCAGGCCTTGTGTTGCTGGTATTCGGCAAACGCCTGCACCGTACTCACCAGCAATCCACTGTTACCATCCGGCCGCAACTGTAAGTCGGTTTCATATAACAACCCGGCATTGGTCAGCGTGTTAAACCAGGTATTCAGGCGCTGGGCAAAACGCGCATAAATTTCCTGTGCCCTGTCGGCCTCATCTTCAAACAGGAAAATAATATCCAGGTCAGATAAGTAACCGAGCTCTTTGCCGCCCAGTTTGCCGTAGCCGATCACCGCAAACTTGGGTACTTCGAGATGCTTAAACGACAGGTTTTGCCACACCGTTTGCACACTCACCTGCAAAATCACATCCGCCAGCGCGCTCAAGTCATCTGAAATCGCCTCCAGCGGCAAAGCAGTCATCAAGTCCTGAGCGGCGATTTTGAGCACATTGGCATGCTTGAAATGGCGCATGGCGTCCATTTGCGCCTCCACATCGCCCGCCAGCTGATGCATATGGCGCGTGAGCTCAATCTTTAATTGCGCCGCATCCAGCCGCTTGAACAGCGTTTGCTTATTCAGCAACTCATCGAGCAAAATCGGGTGGGCAGACACATATTGCGCAATCCACGGGCTGGCGGCACAGAGTTTCACAATCAAAGCCAGCGCATCCGGAAACTCGGCCAGCAACGCCAGATAACTGGCGCGGCGGCAGATGCTTTCCAGCAAATCCAGCGTACGGATCAGTGCCATATCCGGCGTAGTGCTTTGCTGCTGGCTCGCTTCGCGTAACAACAAAGGCATGAGTTGATCCAGGCGGCGACGGCTCTGCTCAGGCAACTGCTGGATACGCTGGCTATTACGCGTTTGCTGCAGCAAATGCACAATATCATCGGCCCGGGTGTAACCGTGCTGGACCAGCCATTGCCCGGCTTCGTTGCCGCTCACGGTGCCTTGCCACAGCGCCGTTTCCTGCTGCAAGTCATTGCTTTGCTCGTCTTTAAATGTATCGTCGAAAAAACGTTGCACGCGGTCACGGTGGATATTCAGCTCAGCAATAAAACTGGCCCAATCTGACTGCCTGAGCATTTGCAATAAATAGCCACGGTAAGTCTCAGAGTCTGGTAAATCCTGTGTTTGCTGGTCATCGATATACATCAGGCGGTGTTCCAGGTTGCGCAGGTAAATATAGCTTTCTTTTAACGCCGCGACATCGTTAGCTGGCAACATGCCACGCATTGCCAGACAATCCAGCACCGCCAATGTGGGTTTGATCTGCAAATCCGGGACTTGCCCGCCTCGGATCAACTGGAATACCTGCGCAATAAACTCCACCTCGCGAATACCGCCACGTCCCAGCTTGATATTGTCCGACAAACGGCGTTGCACCACATCGCGCTGAATCTGCACTTTCAGATCCCGCATGGACGCATAGGCGTTGAAATCCAGGTATTTGCGGAACACGAAAGGCTTCATGACCTTGGTCAGCGCTGCGTCAGGCCCGCACACGGCACGGCCTTTAATCCAGGCATAACGTTCCCACTCGCGGCCATAATTCTGGTAATAATCTTCCAGCGCATCCAGGTTACACACCAGGGCACCTTCAGAGCCAAATGGCCGCAAGCGCATATCGACACGAAACACAAAACCATCTGCCGTGACATCATCCAGCGCAGCAATGACCTTTTTGCCTAATCTGGTAAAAAAATCCTGGTTGCTGATGGACTTTGCACCATCCGTATCACCTTCCTGCTCGTAGGCAAAAATCAGGTCAATGTCAGACGACACATTGAGTTCGCGACCACCCAGCTTGCCCATGCCGACCACAATCATGCGTTGCACCTGCCCCTGGGCATCGCGCGGGTTGCCATAGGTTTCTGCCAAACGGGCGTGATAAAAGTCCACAGCAGCCGTAATCGCAGACTCTGCCAGTGCACTGGTGGTTTCTGCCACTTCAGCAAAGTCTGCCAGGCCATTCAAATCGCGGACAATCATATGCGCCATTAAACGTTGCCGGATCAGTCTGATTTGTTGCAAAAAAACAGATTCTTCAATATCTTTTTCATATAAAAACAAAGTGTTAACATCTTCAGTCTTATATGTCTTATATAAGTTATCTAACAAATCAGTTATAAAATCTGTATGTTTCGTAACGAATCTGGCAAAAAATGGGCTGCAGGCTGCTGCATGTAGCAAATAGGCGGCCTCTGTAGACGCGACCTGCTTTTCTGTTAGAATTTGTGCAAGCTGTTGCATGAGTTTTTGCTCTTGTAATGAGTTGTGTGCTCGGAGAGTTTGTCAATCAGAACCAAAACAATAATACCTGAGGTTCGCTCACACTTTCATTTTTTGACATTGATTTTTGGGGGACGCTATGTCTATCGAATCTGTACTTCATGAACACCGCGTATTTGCGCCGGGCAAGGCTTTTTCCAGCCAGGCCGCCGTGGGCAGCATGGAGGAATACCAGCGTCTGCATGCAGAAGCATTGCAGGATTACGAAGGATTTTGGGCCAAACTGGCACGCGAGTTATTGATTTGGCACAAGCCATTCAGCAAAACGCTGAACCAGGACAATGCGCCATTTTATAAATGGTTTGAAGATGGCGAGCTGAACGTCTCCGCCAACTGCCTGGACAAGCACCTGCAAACCATCCCGAATAAAACCGCCATTATTTTTGAAGCAGATAACGGCGACGTTAAAAATGTCACGTATAAAGCGCTGTATCACCAGGTATGCCAGTTCGCCAACGGCTTGAAGTCGCTCAATCTGGTCAAAGGTGACCGCGTCATTATCTATCTGCCGATGGGCATTGAAGCCATCGTCGCCATGCAGGCCTGTGCACGCCTGGGCATTATCCACTCCGTGGTATTCGGCGGTTTCTCAGCAAAGAGCCTGAATGAACGGATTATCGATGCCGGTGCAGTCGCCGTCATCACTTCTGACGGTCAATACCGCGGCGGCAAAACCCTGCCACTGAAACAAGCGGTCGATGAAGGCATTGCCATGGGTGGCTGTGACAGCATCCGCCATATGGTGGTATTCAAGAAAACCGGCCAGGACGTGGTCTGGGATAGCAAATGTGTTTGGTGGCATGACCTGATTGCCGACAAGGCCAACACCTGTGAACCGGTGATGGTCGATGCCGAGCATCCGCTGTTCCTGCTTTACACCTCCGGCTCTACCGGCAAGCCCAAAGGCGTACAACATAGCTCGGCCGGTTACTTGCTGCATGCCATGAATACCATGCGCTGGACTTTTGACATTAAGCCTGACGATATTTACTGGTGCACGGCCGATGTGGGCTGGATTACCGGCCACAGCTATGTGACCTACGGACCGCTGGCTATGGGCGCCACACAAATTGTGTTTGAAGGTATTCCGACTTTCCCTAACGCTGGCCGTTTCTGGGAAATGATCCAGCGCCACAAAGTCAGCGTGTTTTACACCGCGCCAACAGCGATCCGTTCATTGATCAAAGCCGGTGAAACTGATTTCACCACCCATCCTAACCACTTTGACTTATCCAGCCTGCGGCTGCTGGGCACCGTCGGCGAACCGATCAACCCTGAAGCCTGGATGTGGTACTACGAGCAAGTCGGCGGCAACCGTTGCCCGATTGTGGACACTTTCTGGCAAACTGAAACTGGCGGCCATGTGATCACCCCATTACCAGGGGCGACACCACTGGTACCAGGCTCCTGCACTCTCCCCTTCCCCGGCATTGATATCGACGTGGTGGATGAAACAGGCAAAGACATTCCCTGGGGCAGCGGCGGCCTGTTGGTGATTAAAAAACCCTGGCCATCCATGATACGTACTATTTATAACGACCCTGAGCGTTATAAAACCAGCTACTTCCCGGCTGAACTGGGCGGCAACTTGTACCTGGCAGGCGATGGCGCGGTACGTGATGTCAACACCGGCAACTTCACCATCATGGGCCGTATTGATGATGTGTTGAACGTGTCTGGTCATCGATTAGGCACCATGGAAATTGAATCAGCCCTGGTTGCCAATCATTTAGTGGCAGAATCTGCCGTGGTGGGTAAACCGCACCCGATCAAAGGTGAGTCTGTGGTGGCCTATGTCGTGCTCAAAGGCAAGCGCCCGGAAGGTGAAGAAGCGAAAAAAATCGTTGCTGAACTGCGCGAATGGGTAGGTAAGGAAATTGGCCCGATTGCCAAACCGGACGAAATCCGCTTTGGCGACAATCTGCCCAAAACCCGCTCAGGCAAAATCATGCGTCGTTTGTTGCGCAGCCTGGCGAAAGGCGAAGAAATCACTTCTGACATTTCCACATTGGACAACCCCGCCATTCTGGAACAATTGAAACAGCCAATCAATTAAGACTGGACTGAATGTGGAAGGCCTGATTATCCTGATTGTGTTCGCGGCAGTAGCCATTTTCCTGATGCGAAAATAATCCGGCCAGGTGCATGATGCGGCCCAATGTAAAATCTGGGTTAAAATAGCGCTTTTTCCCAAAGCGCTATTTTTTCATGTCCAGTTTGCAGCAAGAAGTTGAACGCCGCCGTACCTTTGCCATCATTTCGCACCCAGATGCGGGTAAAACTACGCTCACCGAGAAATTGCTGTGGTTTGGTGGTGCGATTCAGGTCGCCGGTGAAGTGCGTGGCCGTAAAGCGGCGCGTCATGCCACCTCAGACTGGATGGAACTGGAAAAGCAACGCGGCATTTCAGTGACCTCCTCCGTCATGCAGTTTCCGTATCGCGAACATATGGTCAACCTGCTCGACACACCCGGCCACGATGACTTTTCTGAAGATACCTATCGCACCCTGACCGCCGTGGACTCGGCGGTGATGGTGATCGACTCTGTAAACGGCGTCGAAGCGCAAACCATTAAATTGCTTAACGTCTGCCGCATGCGCGACACGCCAATTATTACTTTCATCAACAAGCTGGACCGCGAAAGCCGCGCGCCGATTGAACTGCTGGATGAAATCGAAACGACATTGGGGATGGAATGTGCACCGATGACCTGGCCAATCGGTATGGGTAAAACCTTCCGCGGCGTGTATAGCCTGGTCAATGACTCCATTTTATTCTTTGATCCGCGTGCTGAAAAAGGCACTTCAGAGACCATTCAAGGCCTGGATAATCCAAGACTGGATGAATTGATTGGCTACCAGGCGCAAGAGCTGCGTGTAGATATTGAGCTGGTACGTGGTGCCTCCAATGAATTTAATCAAGAGCGCTATTTAAGCGGTAAACAAACGCCGGTATTTTTTGGCTCAGCAGTGAATAACTTCGGCGTGCAATCGCTGCTGGATGCGGTGGTCGACTTATCACCTCCACCACAAGCCCGCAAAACAGCCACCCGTGCTGTGGCGGCTAACGAAGAAAAATTTGCTGGTTTTGTATTTAAAATCCAGGCCAATATGGACCCCAAACACCGTGACCGCATTGCGTTTTTGCGTGTGTGCTCGGGCCGTTTCGAGCGTGGCATGAAGATCAAGCAGGTTGCTTCGGGCAAGATGCTTAACGTCAATAACGCTATTACGTTTATGGCGCAAGACCGCACTATCATGGACGAAGCTTATTCCGGTGACATTATCGGCATCCCTAACCACGGTACGATTAAACTGGGCGACACGTTTACCGAAAACGAAGCACTCAAATTTATCGGCATTCCATCATTTGCACCGGAATTTTTCCGTCGTGCACGTATTAAAAACCCGATGAAAATGAAGCAGCTGCAAATCGGCCTCAAACAGCTATCCGAAGAAGGCGCGGCGCAACTGTTCCGCCCGCTGTTATCCAACGACCTGATTTTGGGCGCCGTAGGTATGCTGCAGTTTGACGTCGTAGCGCACCGCCTGGAACACGAATATGGGGTCGACATGGTGTTTGAACCATATGACTGCTACACCGCGCGCTGGCTCAAGGGCAGTGACGCCGACCTGAAAGCGATTGCGGATAAGTATGGCTTTAACGTCGGCCTGGATAGTGCTGATGACTACGTCTACCTGGCGCCTAACCGCGTTAACCTGCAAATGGCACAAGAGCGTTACCCGGATATCCAGTTTATGGAAACACGGGAAATTGCCTAAGCTGAAGCAGTGACGGCCAGACCATGTCAACGCTCGCGCAGCCTGGCCGCCCGTCAGGAAAAATCAAGGCCCTATCGTTCAAGCAACCGTTTGCCTGGTTAATCGCCAACGGTTACTTACTGGTAGACGACCGCAGCTGGGGCACGCAATATCGCGGCCCCATGCTCATTCACGCCAGCAAAGGCCTGTATGAGGAGTATTACCACTACATCAAAGCCCATACTGACGTCCCTATCCCGGACAGGGACAAACTGGAGTATGGTGGCGTCGTTGGCATAGCCAAACTGGTTTTGTGCAGCAAGCCCGGAGAATTACCAGCAGGCATTAGCCGCGAACAACGCGCGCATTTTGGTGGTGTGCATCAGGAGTATTACGGTTTTTTATTTGCGCAGGCGACACCGTTACCGCTGATGCCCTGCGCTGGCAAGCTGGGGATTTTCGAAATTGATATCGACCAACTGCGGGCTGCGCCGCCTGCAGCACAAGCGGAGTTGTTTTAAACCATGAAGAACGCCTGTCCCTGTTATAGCGGAAAAACCTATACCGACTGCTGCCAGCCATTACATCATGGACTGGCCGCGCCAGATGCAGAACGCCTGATGCGATCACGTTACAGCGCTTATGCACTGAAGTTACCAGACTATATCTTGCACACCTGGCATGCGAATACCCGACCAGCAAACCTCACGCAAGAGGACCTCAAGGGTATTAAATGGTTGAAGCTGCAAGTGCTGTCGCATATGCAAGTGGATGCGGATACTGCGTTCGTGAAGTTTGTCGCGACCTTCCAGAGTGGCCAGCAGAAGAAAGAGCAATTAACCGAGCACAGCCGTTTTAGCCGTGAAAGTGGGCAATGGCTATATATTGACGGGCAGGTTGATTGAATGACCCGGCAATAAAAAAGGCAGCGAAATCGCTGCCTTTTTTATTAGGTCAAATTACAGCCCCTGCTTCAGGCTTTCCATAATAAATGGATCCAGGTCGCCATCGAGCACGCCTTGCGTATTACCGATCTCGACGCTGGTGCGCAGGTCTTTAATACGGCCCTGGTCCAACACGTAACTGCGGATCTGGTGCCCCCAGCCAATATCGGTTTTGGCATCTTCCAGCGCCTGTTTTTCTTCGTTGCGTTTGCTCAGCTCCAGGTTATACAACGCCCCTTTCAGCATATTCATCGCTTCTTCTTTGTTTCTATGCTGTGAACGGTCATTCTGGCATTGCACGACAACACCCGTTGGCAAGTGGGTAATACGCACCGCGGAGTCGGTCTTGTTAATATGCTGGCCACCGGCGCCACTGGCACGGTAGGTATCAATGCGCAAATCCGCCGGGTTGATTTCGATTTCAATCGAATCATCCACCTCAGGGAATATCTGCACACTGGCGAAACTGGTGTGGCGTTTGGAGTTAGCATCAAACGGGGACTTACGCACCAAGCGATGGACGCCGCTCTCGGTACGCAAAGTACCAAATGCATAATCGCCACTGACTTTGATAGAGGCGCCTTTAATACCGGCAATATCCCCCTCGGACTCTTCCAGCACTTCTACGGTAAAGCCTTTGCGCTCCACATAACGCAAATACATGCGCAGCAACATGCCCGCCCAGTCTTGCGCTTCAGTGCCACCACTGCCAGACTGGAACTCAATAAAGCAGTTATTGGCGTCCATCGGCTGCGAAAACATGCGTTTAAATTCCATCTCGGCGATGGTTTTTTCAACCTTTTGCACGTCCTCATTCACGCTCAGCAGCGTATCGTCGTCGTTTTCTTCGCGTGCCATGTCAAACAATTCCTGGCTGTCCGTCAGCGATTGGGCGACAGCATCCAGTGTAGTGACCACGGTTTCCAGCATGCGTTTTTCCTTGCCCAGCTTTTGCGCTTTTTCGGCGTCATCCCAGACTTTAGGATCTTCAAGCAGGCCGTTGACTTCGGCTAAACGTTGCTCTTTGTTTTCGTAGTCAAAGATACCCCCGGAGGGCATGGTGACGTTGGGTCAAATCGCTCAACGCATTGGCGATGGCATTTAGTTGTTCTGCTTCCATGTGATTGATTTTAAATTGTGTAAAAACCGCTATTATACCGCAGCTAAAACCCCGATTCAGCGCCAAAACATGCCTGGTATTCCATTTCAGATACAGATTTTTGTCACAAACATTGTCACAAAATAGTAAAATCCCTGTCACAAAACTTTGAAACCACTAGGGAGTACCCAATGGCGAATGCCACTTTTGGCCGCATCATGGCTGCAATCAGCCCCAGAAACGATAACTATTTTGTACTGTTTAACCGTTTGGCCGATTGTGCGGTGCGTGGTTCCAAAGTGCTGGCCCTGATGGCAGCAGAAGTCGATCAGGCAAGTTTTCAAAAACATTTCTCTGACATCCGCGACATCGAGTCTGAAGCAGATGAGTACACCAAGGAAATTCTGCTGTCCTTGCATAAAACCTTTATTACGCCATTTGACCGCCGCGAAATTCGCGAACTGGCCATGGCACTCGATGACATCATCGACTATATGGAAGCGATTCCACAAAGCGTCGAAATTTACGGCAACAGCAAATTCACGCCAGAAATGGTGGCGCTGGCGCAAATCCTGCTGCGTGCCTCTGAAAAAGTACAGGACGCAGTGCACATGCTGTCCGACATGAAAAATGCCGAGCGTATTTTGCGCACCTGTGAAGAAATCAGCAAGATTGAAGGCGAAGCCGACCATATCATGCGCTCAGGCATGCACAGACTGTTTGAAGAAGACCATGATGCGCGCACACTCATCCGCTCAAAACAATTGTATGACCTGTTTGAAGAAGCCGTCGATAGCTGTGAAGATGTTGCCGACGTCATTCATGGCGTCGTCTTAGAGCGTATTTAGGAACCCGCCATGGATCATGTGATTTTGGTCATGGCGGTGCTCGTCTTCGTCGCCCTGATTTTTGACTTTATGAACGGTTTTCACGATGCGGCCAACTCGATTGCGCTCATGGTGTCCACCCGTTTACTCACCCCGCAGGCGGCCGTGATCTGGGCTGCCTTTTTCAACTTTGTCGCTTTTTTGTTTTTTGGCCTGCACGTGGCTGACACCGTGGGCAAAGGCATTATTGACCCCAACATTGTCAATAACACGGTCATTTTTGGCGCGCTATTTGGCGCCATCGCCTGGAATGTGATCACCTGGTGGTTCGGCATCCCCTCTTCTTCATCTCACGCACTGATTGGCGGCCTGATTGGCGCAGGCATGGCACATTCTGGCACCAAAGGCGTGATTTTAGGCAGCAAGTTGATCAGTACCGGCATCGCCATTATCCTGTCGCCACTGTTTGGCATGATACTGGCACTGCTGCTGTCAATTGGCATTATGTGGGTGTTTCAAAAATCATCGCCCTATAAAATCGAAAGCCGGTTTAACAAGCTACAATTTATCTCATCTTCATTATTCAGCCTGGGCCATGGCGCCAACGATGCGCAAAAAACCATGGGCATCATCACTGTGTTGCTGTTTGCCAATGGCTATCTGCACGGTGACTTTCACGTCCCGTTCTGGGTGGTGATTTCATGCCAACTGGCGATGGGCCTGGGCACGCTGTTTGGTGGCTGGCGTATTGTGCGCACCATGGGCATGGGCATTACCAAAATTCGGCCCACGGGTGGCTTTGCCGCGCAAACGTCAGGTTCAATTGCCTTATTCCTGGCGACCAGTTTAGGCATTCCGGTCTCAACCACCCATACCATTACCGGTGCGATTGTCGGTGTCGGCCTATCACGCCGCATGACGGCTGTACGCTGGGGACTGGCTTCCCGCATCGTCTGGGCCTGGGTGCTGACCATCCCTTGCGCCGCCATCATGGCCGCCATTGCCTACCATATTGGTGAAAGCTTGCTGTAAGGAAAATCAACGATAAAAAGGGCGCAGACTGCGCCTTTTTTATTTTTTGTCACATTTCTGTCATATTAAGTTTTTATGATTTCGTGCATCACAACAGACAACACCAAACACAGGAGTGTATAGATGAAAACCCGTTTGTTCCGCAATACTTTAATGGCCGGTCTGATCGTTCAGGCATTTAGCTTCGCGCACTCAGCAGCGGCTGCGGACAAAATCATCAAGATTGATGGTTCCAGCACGGTTTACCCGATTACCGAGGCCGTGGCTGAAGAATTCCAACGCGCTAAAGGCGTGAAGGTCACTGTCGGCGAATCCGGTACTGGCGGCGGCTTTAAGAAGTTCTGCCGTGGCGAAACTGATATTTCGGATGCTTCCCGCCCTATTTCACAAAAAGAAATCGATGCGTGTAAAGAAGGCGGCGTACAGTTTATTGAACTGCCTATCGCTTACGATGCATTGACCGTAGTCGTGAACGGTAAAAACGACTGGGTGAAACAAATCACCGTCGCAGAACTGAAAAAAATCTGGGAGCCAGGCTCCAAAGTGAAAAGCTGGAAAGAAGTGAATGCGACTTACCCAGACAAGCCAATTAACTTGTACGGTCCAGGCACCGCTTCTGGTACTTTTGACTACTTCACCGAAGCAGTTAACGGCAAAGCAAAATCCAGCCGCACAGACTACACACCATCAGAAGATGACAACGTATTGGTACAAGGCGTAGCCGGTAACGCAGGCGGCATGGCCTACTTCGGCCTGGCTTACTACCTGGAAAACACGGACAAGCTGAAAGCGGTCCCTGTAGTGGCTAAAGAAGGTGGTAAACCGGTGTTGCCATCCGAAGCGACTGTGATGGATGGTACCTATCAACCACTGTCACGCCCGCTGTTCATTTACGTGAATGCTACTTCTGCAGCATTCAAACCAGAGATCAAAGCTTTCGTGAACTACTATCTGGAAAATGCGCCAGAACTGGTGAAAGAAGTGAAATATGTGCCACTGCCAAAAGCAGATTACACTGCCGTGAAAGAACACTTCAAGGCGATGAAACCAGGCACTGGCTTTAACGGGACCTCAGAAGTCGGCATCAAGATTACTGACTTGTTATCCCGCATCAAGTAATCATAAAAAAGGGGCTGCAATGCCCCTTTTTTAGTGATGACTCGGCCTGAACTGCGGATTATCCGCTAAAATTCTTCCCTGGCAGATCAATACTCTTGATCATTAGTAAAAGATCAACACACTATGGCGACCCAAGCAATGCAAGCTCCCGTGCAACTGACCATCAGCCCCAGACTGGCGAAAAATATCCGCCGCAATGTCAAAGAGCGGATTATTGAACTGATCCTGATGATGGCAGCCCTGGTCGCTGTCGCCACCACATTTGCCATTGTCGGCGTGTTGCTGTACGAATCGCTGAGTTTTTTCAAAACAGTGTCCGTCATCGAGTTTTTTACAGACACGCAATGGACGCCCTTATTTGAAGATGCGCACTACGGCATTATGCCGCTGGTATCCGGCACCTTGACCACCTCGGCTATTGCACTGGCAGTTGCCGTGCCAATTGGTACCATTTCAGCCATTTTTCTGTCTGAATTCGCTTCACACAAAACGCGCGAAATCATCAAGCCTATCCTGGAACTCCTGGTCGGTGTACCTACTGTGGTGTTTGGCTATTTCGCCCTGTTTTTTGTCACACCTTTGCTGCAAAGCATCTACCCTGACCTGCCGAGCTTCAACATGCTGGGTGCCGGTATTGTGATGGGCATCATGATTATTCCGTACATTGCTTCCATGTCTGAAGATGCCATGCGCGCCGTACCGATGAGTATGCGTGAAGGCTCTTACGCCATGGGTGCGACGCGCTTCCAGACAGCCATTAAAGTGGTCACACCAGCAGCGATTTCCGGCATTGTGGCTGCTTATATCCTGGCGATTTCTCGTGCAGTGGGCGAAACCATGGTGGTGGCAATTGCCGCTGGTCAGCAACCTAACCTGACCTTTAACCCACTGGATAGTGCAGCGACTATTACTGCGTATATCGTACAAGTCGCCATGGGTGATTTGCCGCATGGCAGCATTGGTTACCAAAGTATTTTTGCTGCAGGCTTGGTATTGATGGCGATGACACTGTCATTCAATATTTTTGGTCACTGGGTACGCAAAAAATACCGCGAAAGCTACTAATAAACTGTCTCATTACTGACATATAACCACCATACACTGCCAGTAGCCAGACTACTGGCCAATGCGGAAATAACACACCATGGAACATAAAGCTTCTGTCCTCGAAAATCTGGCCGATGTCCGCGCCATGATTAAACGCCACAAGCGCAATGACACACTGTTTGCCACCCTGGGTCTGATTTGCCTGATGCTGGGTTTAATGACACTGATGTTGCTGTTCTGGCAATTGATCGCTGATGGACATCCAAAATTCAACCTGGATTTTTTAACTGAATTTCCTTCGCGCCGTGCTGGCCGCGCCGGTCTACTGTCTGCCTGGGTAGGTTCTTTACTAGTAATGTCTGTCACGTTTTTGACCGCCGTACCAATTGGTGTCGCGGCCGGCTTATACCTGGAAGAATACGCACCAAAAAACTGGTTTACCGACCTGATTGAAATCAACGTGTCTAACCTGGCTGGCGTGCCATCCATTATTTACGGCTTGCTGGCACTGGGCTTGTTTGTCTACATGCTGGACTTCGGCCAAAGCATTCTGACCGCCGGTTTAACCTTGGGCCTGCTCATTCTGCCGATTGTCATTGTCTCGACCCGTGAGGCCATCCGCGCCATCCCGGTGTCTATCCGCGAAGCCGCTTATGGCGTCGGTGCAACCAAATGGCAAGTCGTTTACGATCACGTGTTCAAATACTCTTACGGCGGCATCCTGACCGGTATCATTATCGGCATGGCACGCGCCCTGGGTGAAACTGCGCCGATTATTACCATTGGTGCACTGACGTTTATCGCCTTTTTGCCACCAAGCCCGATCACAACTGAACCACCATTTCTCAACTTTGAATGGCTGTCTTCAGGCTTTACTGTGATGCCGATTCAAATGTTTAACTGGTTGTCGCGTCCTGATCATGCATTCCATGTCAATGCGGCTGCCACCGGTGCACTGATTATCGTTGTCACGCTGTTAATGAACGGTGCAGCCATCTGGTTGCGCTACAAAATTCGTAAAAATATTAAATGGTAATGCCACATAAGATTTAGGAAACTCCATGGCCACTGTCACAACTGCAATAAAAGCCGAAGCACGCGATTTAAACTTTTTTTATAGCAACGGCGCACGCGCACTCAAAGGCATCTCCATGCCTTTGTATGAAAACAAAATCACGGCGCTGATTGGCCCATCCGGTTGCGGAAAATCTACCTTCCTGCGCTGTTTTAACCGTATGCACGATTTATATCCTGGCAATAAATACCAGGGCGAGATTGTGATGCACCCGGACAACACCAATGTGCTGGATTCAGGTGTAGACCCGATTGAAGTACGCATGCGTATCAGCATGGTGTTCCAGAAACCTAACCCGTTTCCAAAGTCCATCTACGAAAACGTGGCTTATGGCCTGCGCGTACGTGGTGAAAACAACAAGCGCATCATGGACGACAAGGTAGAAGAAGCACTTAAAGGTGCGGCGTTGTGGAACGAAGTCAAAGACCGCTTACACGACCTGGCATTTAACCTGTCCGGCGGCCAGCAACAACGTTTGTGTATTGCCCGCGCCTTGGCCACTGACCCGGAAATCATGCTGTTTGACGAGCCCACTTCAGCCCTAGACCCGATTGCGACCGCTAACATTGAAGAGCTGATGGTCGAGTTACGCAGCAAGCTGACGATCTTGGTGGTAACGCACAATATGCAACAGGCAGCGCGCGTATCCGACTACACCGCGTATATGTACCTGGGTGAGTTGATCGAGTATGACGATACCGACAAAATCTTCACCAATCCGGGCCGTAAAGAAACCGAAGATTACATTACCGGCAAGTTTGGTTAATGTAAAAGCTCGAATAAAAAACGCCACACTATGTGGCGTTTTTTTATTGCTATGCAGCCATACTTACTGGCGGCGGATGCCTGCTTCTAATACAAAGAACAGTGGGCTCAATGCGGCTAAAGGCGCTTTGAGCTTTTCGTTTACCAAACAACATATCTTGTCAGAATTGGATTTAATCCTATTTTTCAATAACATATATTCTAGAATGAGAGCTTTGGGTACTTTGTGAGCCTACTCACCACGCCGAAGTCAAGTGCGCTCTAACCCTTCGGTCAAGCGGGACCGTCTTCCAACGTTGAGCGTCTAGTCCGAAGGTGCATGCGCATTAGTAACGTCGTTAGGATTTTCAGAATATGCATATCATTGTTGAGACGTTCCTGAATCCCGGCGAACGGTCAAACGCAGTATATCGAGTTAGACCAATTCCGGGTCAGGTCTACAACCCTTCTATGCGGGTCCAGTGCTCAAGAGCAATGCGTAGCGCCGAGCCGCTGGGCACCAAATTCCGTCTATGGGTCGAACTTGTGACTTCGGACAAGATGGATCCGTTTCTACGGCACAAGCAATCGGACCATTGGGAAGTCGTCGAGCGACCAAAAGCAGGGTAAAAATGACAAAGCCAGCTACCAGGGTGGTTTAAGGTTGCTACTCCTTTGGACTCCTACAACCCAGATTGGGCTGTGTTGATTGAGGATACGTCTGGAGTTTATTACCAGAAAGCCGGGGGCATGCTATTGGATACCGTTGCTGCCGGTGGTCAACAAACTGATTTGTTTGGATATACTGAGCGAGATAAGAAGTCAGAATCGCTAATGAATGTCATGGACAAGATCAATAATAAATACTCCAGGGGGACGATCTGGCTCGCATCAGAAGGTGCTAAAGAAACCAATGATTGGACAATGCAGCGTAACTTTAAGAGCCCAAATTACACAGGTGACTGGGATGAGTTGCTAGTTGTGAATTGAGCCTATGGTGAAATATCTGTTCTTTAAAGATTGTACTGGTAAAAGGTCAGCGCATGAGTGAGAAACTGCAACGTCACCATTATGTTCCAAAGTTTTATTTGGCCCATTGGTGTGTAAAGAATGAAGACTTGTTGCTACTCCATACAAAAGATGAGTTTGGTAAGGTGTTCATTGGGAAAAAATCTCCATATTCAGTTTCGTATTTGCGTGGACTATACACAAGCTCACCGGAAAAACACCCATTTCCAACTTTACCTTCGAATCATATTGAGGATAATTTTTTTAAACGACTGGATAATGACGCTAGTTTAATTCATAAAAAATTGGTTGAATCCGGTGTTGCCTCTTTAAATTCTGATGAACGAACAATATGGTCTATGTTTATAAACTCCCTTCTAGAACGAGGGCCCGTTCGAATAAATGAAGTTCTTGAAAAAGCAAACGCTCATACCGAAGAGTTAATTCAATCTATGAGCAATCTATTGAATAGTTCACCGTACGGACAACCACCTCCTATGAGCTATATCGACATCCCTGCACTTGCCAGGAACAGTGTGCTGACTGGAATGGTCCACTCAATTTGCGATCATAAAACCTTGGAATATTTTTTTAATCTACGTTGGACTATTACACATTTAACAGGCGGTGAAGATCACTTTCTTACTGGTGACTGCCCTGTAGTGATCAATGGTGGTCAGTCTGAAACATATCCTATTCATGTCATTTCAATTGCCCTTTCACCCAATAAGCTACTCATAATGCATACCGATTCAGATGAGTTTGACGAGGAAATATTTGTGAAACTTTCAATGGTTCATAATCCACTAATTGTTGAGCAAACTCAAAAATACTTAGTATCCTCAAGAGCGATGACTGATGAAGGATGTATTAAAAACAAAAGAATATTGGATTTGATGTTTAAGAAATAAAGAGCTTAAATATTGCAGGAATTAATTTCTGAATTTACTTTTATGAACAACGAATTGGCCGATCAAGACTGGGTAAGAATCAAGCGAGATGCTGAGACAGGCATTGAGTCAGTGCATGCCCATTTCAAAGGCCATGCGTATGACCCCCATGATCATGATGAGATTTTAGTTGGCTTTACACAGACTGGTGTTCAAAGATTTAATTGCGGGCGTGCCATACACACCAGCACTCCAGGAAGAACCATGCTGATTGAGCCTGGTGCCTTGCATGATGGTCATGCACCGGAACCAGAGGGGTTTACTTATGCAATGCTATACATTCCTCAATCATGGATGTCTGGAATGACTCAGAGCCTTGGATTTGGAGATGTATCCTCAATTGGAGCTGCTTTTAAAAATACTTTAGCAGATGATCAAATTCTTCATTACGCCATACAGAATGCGTTCACATCCATCCACCACAATGAAGGAAAGTTAGCCCGAGATCAAAGTCTCGATCAATTGGTGTTTCAATTATCCAAACATCTTCATAAGCCTCTTTCAATCAAATCCGATGCCCGTGCAGTGGTCCAAAGAGCTAGGGAATATATTCATGCTCATATGGCAGAGGATTTTGGATTGGAAGAAGTAGCTGATCATACTGGCATTGACAGATTTAGACTTACCCGACAGTTCAAAAATGCATTTGGCCAATCCCCTCACGCTTATTTAGTCAGACTGAGATTGCGTAAAGCTAGAACACTGCTTGCCTTCGGACTCTCTCCTGTACAAGTCGCCATGGAAGTTGGTTTCGCAGATCAAAGCCATATGGGACTTTGGTTTCGCAGGGCATATCGCATGACTCCAGCCAGCTATCAAAAGCAATGCACAAATCTTACAGACTAGCCTAAACAAAATTGAAATAATCGGGTTTTCAATGTTCATTGGACCCAAATGTTTGATACCAAAGTAGCGATCATTGTCAGAAATGATCTTGCCATGTGGCAGCGCCTAAACGTAGTTGCCTTCCTCGCCACAGGAATCCCGTCACTTGCTCCTGAAGTTTTGGGAGAGCTTTACATAAATGCAAGTGGGCATGCCTACGGCAATATGTCCGGCCAACCCATGCTTATCTTTGAAGGTGGTTTAGATGAGCTTCAATCCGCTCACCTAAAAGGTTTGGAACTAGAAATTAAAATGCTTCCCTACGTTCACTCCATGTTTACCACCAGCAATGATGAGAGCAACCGCCAAGTCTTTAGAAAAGAAGATCCATACAATTTGAATCTTGTCGGGTTAGCTTTGAGAGGACCCAAGAAATTAGTCGATAAAGCGATCAAAGGCCTTTCACTACACAAATAACTTAGGTACTTATGTCGTTCACCACATTGTTTTCATTTTGGGCATTCTCGCTAGTGTTTGTTTTCACGCCTGGTGCTGACTGGGCTTATGCAATTTCCGCAGGTATTAGAGGTAAAGGGATAATCCCAGCAGTAGTTGGTCTTCTTACAGGATACGTTGTACTAACTGGGATTATTGCTACAGGGATAGGCCTAATGGTTTCGCAAAACACTCAGCTGATGAGCTTACTGACAATTGGAGGGGGGGGCTATCTTGCATGGCTGGGAGTTACAACCCTAAGGAACCCACCAGTGCCATATGCATCAGGCTCGCCTATTGCAACAGAAAGCTCGATGAGATGGTTTACCAAAGGCTTTCTGGTGAGTGGATTTAATCCAAAGGCGCTGTTGTTCTTTATGGCATTCTTGCTTCCCTGGACCTCTACAGAGTCCAACTGGGAAATTTCAACTCAAATCATCGTACTAGCTTCAATCCACATTGCCAGTTGCACAGTTGTTTATACACTCGTAGCTGTTGGATCGAGATATTTCTTATCGGCAAGGCCTAAGGTTGCTAAAAGGGTTGGGAGTTTTTCAGGAGCAATTATGCTGTGCCTGGGAATATCAATTTTATTCAAATTTGTTATTTAGAAAATTGAAAGCTGTGAGTTTCCGACGGACTCAAAAAGTAGAAGATGGTGTTAGGCGTGTAGTTCGTTTAATTACTCAAACATCGAATTTTCAACAGCGCCTCTTTTCTTGAACATTAGGTCATCCAGGGTAATAATGATCACCACTCGACTTTAATCGATAAAATCTTAGAACTTGAACTGATATTTTTAATAAACTCAAGGAGTGAAAAATGGCAGCGTATTTGATTGCAGATGTATTAGTTAAAGATGATAAATGGATACCTGAGTATGCGAAACATGTTCACCTTATTGCTGAAAAACATGGTGGAAGATATTTAAGTCGTAGCGCCAATGTGGACGTGCTTGAAGGTAAACCATTGGGAAATACGCTGATTGCTTTGATCCAGTTTCCTGATAAAAATGCAGCAATAGCGTTTGCCAATGATCCTGAATACGCCCCCTACTCCAAAGCTAGACAAGATGGCACCGAAAGTCGTTTTCAATTGATAGATGATACTGATGTTGCAGGCACCATTCCTTATCTTTCTAAATAAAGACTGCTACAACTGAATGCGACAACCTGGTGCAATGAATTAACATGTGAATTCATTGCACCAGATTAATAAGACCACATATCTAGTTTGGGGCTACTGGTGGCTCAACCCTTTGTGACTCTTCACTTTTACGTCGGTATTTTCTTGCTATATCGTTCGCAGCATTGACTATAGATGGAAAGACAGTACTTTCCGTGATATTTAACTGCTCCAACTCACGTAAAATTCTATCTTTATCTTGAACTCGTATACGCTTCACTTTGATCTCATCTGTACCATCCTCGTTTAACACAACATCGTGCCCGAAGAGTAGGAACGCCCCTGATTGAGAAGAAATACGCTCATTACTACGCTTACTTTTCACACATATAACTGAGCGTAAATCTTCAGATCTAATTCTAGGCTTGAAGAAAGGCTTTTCACTACCTATGTAATGCAAAAGTCGTTTAATTTGCTCTTGGTCATTAAAGAGCGCCAAATCGCTTTCTTTATTCTCACCAGGAACATAGTCCTGGTTAATTTCTTTTAAATCAAATTTAATTTGATCCCGCTCACTAGCACTCATTAAAGCAAGATTAGCGATACAGCTCGCCGTATCTGAATCAAAATATTTAACTTTTTCAGTGCTTGGGAAAAAGAGTACCACCTGTCCAGACACATTTCGTTTTTCAGTGAGCTCGGTCCAGACTGCAAAGTACAGGGCAATCAAAGGATTGATTGTTATATCTAACAACCTCGTTGGAAGGGAATGATGCTGCATTCTCACAAGACGATCGAGCGTTGAACTGTCCTCTCTAAACTCGAATGAATTAGAAATTAAAATCTCCCGAAACATATCATGTTCATAATCACGATAGAGAGGTATACCAGTTTTTCGATCTGTGCGAAAAATACCAGGTTTTAGCAGATATGTTTCATCGGGCTGGCCACGATAAAAGCACTCACGATCGAAGCTCTCCTTCATCCCCATAACTGTTTGGATATATTCAGTTACTGAGCTAATTGTTGGTATTGTTTCAACATCGGAAACAGCTTGATGTATTGGCGTCGGAGGTATAGCTGGAGAAGCTGTGGCTTGAGGACTCAAACCCGAGAAATGAAGTTTTTCAAATAAATCACCCTCTTTAATTGCCCAGTGAGTTCTGAAGAACTCCCACTCGCTAACTCCAAAACGCTTTTGTTGCGACTTAAAACTGGCGAAAGGAATTGAATCAATTGTTTGGTCAATTTCAACAAAAACTCGTATTCTTAACTTATCTACCTCTATGCTTGTTATCTTGGCGACCCAGAGCTCCCACTCCCCCTCGTAGGTACATAAGCAAGGATAGGATTTTAACTCTTCAATCGTGGAGGAATTTAGTGCCTGAAATTTTGATGCAATGTCATCAGTTGTATATTCAAGAAAGCGACTTTTGGAATACTCTTCGCAGCCATTTTGCCAAGCCGCTGTATCTGTTGTGACCATGAAGTGGTACATTTATTGATCATCCCCAACTAGACTCACTATTGAAGCGGTTTATCAGTGCAAAATTGACGAACTGTGTATGTTGTTTGGAAAATTTTCCACTTCTGCCGCCGGTGCGTGCACTTCCAGGCGAATCAACTTCGCCAGTTTGAGCGCTTCCCCCAGTGGCTCAGCCACGTTTTCCAGATGCGCAAGAATGCCAGCTGCACTGGCATAACCTTCACGGCAATGCGCAATATTGCCGCTGAATGAGAATGCATAGTGCATACAGTCGGTTTCGTTGCGGGTCTTGTCTAAAAACTGCGCACCTAGCGCCTTAAATGCAGCCAGGTTCTCGGCAGGCACTTCAAAATAAGGAACCAGCGTGCAGCAGGTGTCTGGGGTAAACATGGTTAATTTCTCCTGATAGGGTTGCGCTTGCATCAATACAAGTCTGCCCATATCTTGGCGGGCAGCCGGTTGACCGTCAAGCCTCCCGGCACAAAATCAGGATTTTAATGAGGTCGCTACACTTAGGCCGCGGCAGACGCGGCCATAGGCATATGCGTCAGCATCAGGCGCTCATAGCACTCAAGCAGTTTGTTCGCCTGTGCATCGCTGGACCATACTTGCTCCACATAACGTTTGCCTTGCTTACCAACGCGCTCACGCAATTGATGGTCTATGAGCAAGGTTTGTACTTGCTCGGCAAAGTGCAACTCATCGTCTTTCGCAATTAAGGCACCCTGCTCCTGGCGTAAAATGGACGCGGTGCCCAATTCGGCAATCGCCACCACCGGCGTCGACTGCGCCATGGCTTCCAATAAGACCAGGCCTTGCGTTTCGCTCTTGGAGGCAAACACAAAAATATCTGCCGCCTGATAAGCTGCGTTTAATCCAACCGCCCTGTCCAGGTAACCGAGGAACATCACGTGCGACTGCAAGCCGTTATCACGCGCCATTTTTTTCAACATCGCCTCGGCCGGGCCTTCACCAGTAATCACCAGCAATACTTCAGGATGATCCTGAATCACCAGCGATAGCATTTCGAGCAAGAACTGTATGTTTTTTTCATAAGCCACGCGGCCAACAAACATCAATAAAGGACGTTGTGCCGGGATACCATACTTCTCCCTGAACGCCGCACCATCACCAGGGATAAAGCGTGAAGCATCCAGCCCGGTCGGGATGACTGTGATAGGCGTGGTAACACCGTATTGCTGCAAGACCTCGCGCATCTGTGCTGAAGGAGATACCACGGTATCCACCTGCTGGCATTGCTTGCGTGACACCGATTGCGCAATGCGCACTGCCCATTTGCGTGGCACCCACGGCAAATAATGATGCATATAGTCTTCAAAAAAGGTGTGGTAGGTTTCCACCACGGGCACTTGCAAGCGCTTGCCAATCTTGAGCCCGGCATAATGCGCAATAAAAGGCGTATGGATATGCACCAGGTCATAGTCGCCCGGATGCAGGCTGTTGATGTAAGTCACCAAGGCCGACCATTTCATTAAATAGTCTTCTGGGTCAAACACGATTTTGCGGGCGTCTATGCGGGTAATCCAGGCCTCGTCTGCCGACAGTGGCTGGCCCGGCTGGACAGGATACTGCGGTGCAATCAGATGGACGATATGGCCCTGCTCGCGCAAACTTTCAGCAAAGGTACGGATGCTGGTAGATACGCCATTCACGCGCGGGAAATACACATCTGAAATCATCAATATTTTCATGCAGGATTCCGAGTTAACAAATCTCACATAGCTTAACAAGAGCTCATGATGCTTTTATGACAAAAACTGCTTTCATATCAACGTCATACAGATTTCATTCAACTGTCATGTAGTAGGCGCAAAGTGCGCGCATGTCACTCCGCACCCTGATGATATTACTGCTACTGCTGCTGGCCATGCCAAGTGAGGCACATGCCTGGGGCTTGTACTCCCATGTTGCCTACACGCATCAATGGCTGCAAGCCTTGCCGCTGTTACCACTGCCGTGGTTAGGCGTCATGCGGCGCTATCCGACGCTGGTGATGGCAGGTGCCTGCCTGCCCGACCTGGCCGTGGTCTCACGCACCTTTAACCATAGCCATGGCTGGGGCATGGGCCAACAACTGCTACACACTAAAAATGATAGGCAACTGGCACTGGGCATCGGTTATAACCTGCACTTGCTGACAGACGTGGTTGCCCACCAGCACTTTGTACCGACGTTTGAGGCCAAATGGCAGCACCACAGCCTGCTCACCCATGCGGCTGCCGAGTGGGCCATGGATGCTTACCTGCATATGCCAGACCTGCCTACCCCTGGCAAACTGCTGCGTATACACCGTAAAACCATTGTAGAGACGCTGACACAATCATTGCAATGCGAAGCCGATACGGTGAATAAAGCAGTCTCCCGCCTGGCCAGTGCAGACCAGGCCTTGCGCCTGTCACGTATTCCACAATACCTGCTGCGCCGTTACTGCAGGCTGGATAACGAGTTTGAACATAAGCTAGGTTACTACCGTGACCAGGTCACACTAGCGTTGCAGGACCTGCCACAACTGCTTAATGGCCACTTCCCATCACTGCATGCCGAGCATATCAACCTGGGCATGGAGCAACTCGATGACTGGCGCCGTAAATGCCTGCAAGATGCCCGCTTGCGGCCTACGCGTGCCATTAGTGCCTTTGAGCATTATCAGCATCAATGGTCTAACCAGCCTGATTGTTAGCGAAATAGCCGCTGGACTTGAATCTATTGGCATTGGCGCCATCTAAAAGTTAGCTCGCCTTCGACGCTCCTCTGGATCCATACGCATGCCGCCACTCAGCTTTCTGATCGTCACCACCACGCTGGTAGGTCTTTTACACTATTACATTGGTTCGCGCCTGTTAGGGCAACTCCCATGGCCAAGTGTTGTTCTCTGGCTGGGCTGGGCTGGATTAGCCGCCTCTGCGTTGTTACAACCCGTGGCATTTCTGGCACGTGGCTTCAGCAACCAGTCCTTGCGTGATGGCGTCAGCTGGGTGGCGATGACCGTGATGGGGCTATTCTCGTCCCTGTTGGTATTCACGGTCTTGCGTGATGTATTACTGCTGGTGATGGCAGGCTTGCATGCAAGCAATCTCATGCAAGTCAATTTCACGGTCCTGGAAAAACAGTCAGCCTTACTGGCAGTCACCGCAGCCTTTGCCATTAGCATTATCGGCTTTTTTAATGCGCGCAAACTGGCGCGCGTGGTCAATGTCACCGTGCCACTACGCGATTTGCCAGCGAGCTTGCAGGGATTCCGGATTGTGCAGATCAGCGATATTCATGTTGGCCCAACCATCAAGCAAGGCTATCTTTCCCGCATCGTGCAACAGGTGAACTCGCTAGAAGCAGACTTGATTGCGATTACCGGCGATCTGGTCGATGGCCGCGTGCATGAATTGGCAGAACATACGCGCCCGTTGGCAGCGCTAGAAGCACGTCATGGCAGTTTTTTTGTGACCGGTAACCATGAGTATTACTCAGGCGCACTGGCCTGGATTAATGAACTGGAACGCCTCGGTGTGCGTGTGTTACTCAATGAACACGTAAAACTGTCGCATGAAGGCGCCACCCTGATATTGGCTGGCGTGACTGACTATACCGCAGGCAGTTTTTATGACGACCATCACAGTGACCCACAGGCAGCGATTGCCGGTGCGCCCGCAGATGCGCCCAAGATATTACTGGCGCACCAGCCACGTAGCGCAGAAGCTGCAGAAGCCGCTGGGTTTGATTTGCAACTGTCTGGCCATACTCACGGCGGACAATTCTGGCCATGGAAATACTTTGTACCGCTACAACAACCTTATGTCGCAGGCCTGCACCGCCTGCAAGACCTGTGGATTTACGTCAGCCGTGGCACCGGTTACTGGGGCCCGCCTAACCGCTTTGGCTCACCGTCGGAAATCACCTGCTTAACGTTGGTAGCTGCTAACGATTAGACTAATCCCTTAAGTGGCCGCTGCCTGGCGCCGGAAACGCAAGTCAGGCAGATAAGTGGCCAATATCAACAATAAGGCCAGTAGCAGATAAATAGCGCGCAACGGGTAGTCCGTCACAAAGCTGGCGGTAGCTGGCTTGTCTGCCAAGGCGCGGTAAAACGCGTCAGTATCGGCACCTTTCAAATAACTGCCCTTAAACTCCTCGGCTAGCGACTTCAGGTAATCCTCCTCCAGCTGCGATAGCATGCGGTCATACTCGGCATAGGCCACCGGTGGATCCGGTTCATCCTGGCTCGGATCAGCATACGTCACACCCACCGCCCCGGCGTTGTTATTGTCACTGACTGGCCAATCTCCTACCCGTTTATTGGCCGAGTTATAACGTGGAATCGCCACCTTTTGCGGGCCGCCGACGCCAATAAAGGTAAAAAACTCGCCAATCTGTACACCACTCAAGTCCTGCTTGATCGTCACATTCACGCGTGGTGCCTCATCACCATCGGTAAAAAACAGCATTTGCGCGGGCTGGTTGAGTGCATCATACACATGCGTCGCCGCATGCACGGCAAAACTCAGGCGGCTATTGCCCTTCCACGCCATGCGCCATTCCAGGTGGTCTATGCCGTCACTGATCACATCCAGGTTTTTACACACTTCGAGCGGCGTTTGCAGCATGGCAATATTGTCCGAGGCAAAAATCCCCAGGCTGAAATAAGTGCCGCAAGGGGCTTTATGCACCAGCTGCTTCATCAAATGCTGGCTATAGGCCAGGCGGCTCACCGCCTGCTGCTTCAGTGTTTCATCTTCAGCATTCATGCTTTGCGAAATATCGGCCACCAGCAAGTAGTGCTGCACCTGTTGCCGCAGCTGGATTTCAGGCTTGACCAGCGCCAACAGCAGTAACACTAGGGCCAACCCATACAACACTGGCTCGTAATGTTGTTTTAACCAGGCAAAGTACTTCATTATGGCAATCCTATCGGCAGGTTACTAAGTTCCATATGCGATTGCTCTTTGCTCGCGCCCTGCATACCGCGCGCCATCACAGAATGCAGCAAGGCCAGGTTGAACTTGGCCGCTTTGTCGTCTGGCTGCAAACGCAGTGACTGTTCATAGGCAATTTTGGCCTGGGTGAAGGCATAACGCGCCTCATCCTGAAAGGTGCCATCTTCATTCACCGTGCGCACCAGGCCAGACAGAAACAGGTTATTGCCGATATTAAAGTGGATATGCGGTAGCTCACTGGCAGGTGGTGACAACTCCAGCGCCTGGCCATAGGTTTGTACCGCGTGCTTGTAATCACCATGCAAGCCTTGATCATAAGCAGCGGTGAACTTTTGCAAGGCAGGTGTGCCGCCCTGCTTGATCACAACACCGCTTTGAATCTGCTGGTTAAGCGCGCGCAACTGATGCAACTGCCAGCCAAAATACAACACGCCACACAGGCCCAGTAAGGTCAGTACGGCCCATAACCAATTGGCATTTTTTCGATAGATAGTCATTAATACACCTTTATCTGTTTAATCAACACCAGGCCCAGGCCCAGTATGAAAGCGATAATCATCAAGTCTTTGGCATAATCGTGGCCAGGAATAATGACGCCGTACTGAATCACATTTTTTTCTTTGGCATCAATCTCGCGCAATGCAGATTCCAGCGCGGTAGCGTTATCCGCCTCGAATGCTTTGTACTTCACATTCAATGACTGGAAAAAACGATCCAGAGCGATCGCTTCCGGCAGGTGGTCATCATCGTAAGTATTTTGGGTAAAAATACTGATGTCATCCGGCTCGCGCAGCACAATCCAGTACAAATTGAGTTTTTTGCCGACCAACTGCTTGCGGATCTGGTATTTGACACGCGGGCTCAACTTACCTGCACCATCCGACAACAGCACAATCGCGCGTGAACCGGTGCTGGCAATATTTTCAAACAGGGTCACCGCGTTGGTGATGCCCGCCCCAATATTGGTCTGGTTAAGCGCTGGCCCGGTCGCAGCCTGAATCGCCGCATGGATACCGTCGCGGTTGGTGGTGATTTTCATGCCGTACAATGCGGAATTGGTGAAACCGACCACACCCATCATGTCGTCAGGACGTGAATCAATAAAGGCAGTGATCAGGCGCCTGGCCGCAGCCGACTTGATTTCTGCCGCATGGCCGCCGGTGGCCTGTCCGGCAAACGGATGGTCCATGCTCACGCTGCGGTCAATCACGAACACGCTTTGCGCGCCCTTGCCGATTTTCTGTTCCTGATGGCTCTCGCCTTGCGGCCCGGCCAAGGCCAGCACCAGGCATAGCAATAACAGGCTGGTGGCCGCCTTTACCAACAGATTGATGCGGTCAGAAAATGTATCCGCAGGCACCATCGCCAGCCAGGAATAAGTTTGCGCATGACGGCTTTTGAGCAGGAACGGTACCGCCGCCACTGGTAACAGCAGCAAAAACCACGGGTGTAAACAATGCATCACACCCTCCGTTCACAATCGCGCAACTGGCGCGTCAGCGTTTTGCACTGCTGCAGGTATTCGGCCGCAGCAGGCAGTTGCCCACCATACAGCACCGCATTCGCCTGTGTAAAAAAGGCCTGTATCTGCGCTTCCAGCGATTGGAATACCGGTTGCTGCTGTACAAATGCACTCACCTGGCTGCCCAGCATCTGCTGGCCATAATGCTGGTTAAACGCATGCTGCACAATCAAGGCGGCCTGCTTTTGCCCTTCCGCCGTTGCAGGCAAACGTTTCAAACGGTGATAAGCCTTGGCAAAGTGCCCATTCATCATTGGCAACCAGGTCCAATCGGCATTACGGTAAAGCAATACCAAGCCGCCAACCACCACCAGCAAGACACTGACACGCAACCAGCACTCTATGGCTTGCGTATCCAGCAAACTAGCGCGATATTGGGCAATCACAGTTGGTTTGGCTGGTTGCAAACGGTCAGGTAATTGTGCCATCAGCCAAAAACGCCAGGCCGGTAACTCTGCCGCGGCACCACTGTTAAAGCTAATACGCTCAGCTGGTAGTTGTAATTGGGTGGGTTTACCGCTGCTGGCAAATACCTGGTAATCAAATACCAGTGTGTATATCTTTTTGTCCGCCTGTGACGCACTGCTGATTTGCAATTGGCGCAACTCGATGCCATTCCGTTGCAGACCTTTCAGCGGCAAGCTGCTGTCATTGAGCTGATCTTGCGCGGCAACGGCAAGCTGTATGCGACGCTGCAACACATCCCCCAGCTGTATACCGGCATATTGCGTCGGATTATGCACGCTCACGACCTTAACCATGGGCAATGATTTTGTGGGCGTGTCTGTGTCGGCCCAAGCGGGCGTTGTCATCAGGCAGGTCGCCAGCCATCCTAAAAAAATCTGTTTCATCACGATACTTTCTGCTTCATCCCAATACCTTCACCAGCATGGCACTCTAATGAATAAGTTGTTCAAAATAATCCGACAGCAAGCTGGCTTCAAACCGCCCGGCCACATACAGTGGACGGATATCAAAGCGTGCAAACAGCTGGTCCAGCGCCTGTTTACGCTGTTCAAACTG
The DNA here is from genome assembly GCF_015354445.1 of Methylophilus sp. QUAN. Lineage (GTDB taxonomy): Bacteria > Pseudomonadota > Gammaproteobacteria > Burkholderiales > Methylophilaceae > Methylophilus. The sequence goes on along the minus strand of NZ_JADKYT010000001.1, from coordinate 1,048,283 downwards.
CTCGGCAAACTGGGCACGTACAGCCTGGCGGAAGAAGATGGTTTTTTGCAGGCCGGTCTCGGGGTCTTGCAAATTGCCAAAGCCAAAGCGCGGCAAACGCTCATACTCTTGCGGATCCCATAACACCACGGGGATGACCTGGTGGCTGGACATGCCATTGAGGCCACGTTCGATCAAGGCCAATGGCAAGTGAAAGTCCGAAATCCAGAACACCAAGCCTTTTTGCTGGCCCAGCCAGCCGGTCGCTTCCACAATGCCCTGGCCATCCTTGTGTGAATTATGAAACCCGGCCAGTTGGCCTATGGTGGCAAATGACTGGTGCGCATGATGACCAGGGGCCAGACTTAGTTGCGGAATCACGGCGTGGTCATAACTCACCATGCCAAACAAATCGCTGTTGTCATGCGCTGAACAGGCAATCGAAGCGGCGACGGCTTGCACCGTCGCCAGCTTGCTCTCCTGGCCTTGGAACTGCATCGAGCTGGATAAATCACAGATCGCATATAAGGGCGTCGAGGCTTCCTGCTTGAATACGCGCACCTGCACCTGCTCATAAGGGTCGCGCAAGGTTTGCCGCAAATCTACGCGCCTGGCATCCGGGTAATCTACCAATGACACATGCTTGCTGAACTCATCGCCCGGACCACGCTGTATGCCTAAATGCTCACCGGCATGCACACTGGCCGAGCGCCATGGCACCTGGTAAAAAAACGGCTGTGCGTTGGCTGGAATCATGCTGCTTTGGCCCGTGCCGGTACGCTGACCGTCGCCAGGATCTGGTTGGTGAGTTCACGTGAAAGCTGGGTACGGCGGCTCTCAAACATCGGGTTCAATACCAGGCGGTGGGCAATAATCTCGTGGAACACGGCATGAATATCTTCTGGATACAGGCTGTCGCGTTGCATCAGCCAGGCGTGTACACGCGCTGCTTTCAGCAACATGCCCATACCGCGCGGGCTGGCACCGGTATGAATCAGGCGGGTCACATCCACACTATCCAGCTGGATACCAAAGTTAGCCGGATTTTGGGTGGCTTGCCACAAGTCCAGCGCGTAGTCTTCCAGCACATCGCTGGCGCGGATATGGCTCTGTAATACATCTGAAAACGCATTCAGCTGGTCATAGGCCAATACCCCGCCTTGCACTTGCTGGGTCAGGCGTTCGGCGTGTTGGAACTTGACGTCAAACATCAACGCCTTGCGCAAATCACGGTCTTCCGGAATCTCAATCGGGATTTCCATCATAAAGCGGTCACGTGCCGCAGAAGGAATTTCAAAGGTTTCGTTCTTTTCAACCTGGTTGCGGTCGGCAAACACCAGCATGTGCGGCAAGCGGTATTCTTTTTTAAACGCATGTACATGGCGCTCAGCCATCACACGCAACATCAGGGCATGCACTTGCGGCCGTGCACGGTTGATCTCGTTAAAGAAAAATACCGATAACTGTTCACCGGCACGCAATAACGGGCCTTCCTCTACTTTCGGACGACCATCCTCACCTAAAAAGGTGTGGTAAATCAGGTCATTAGGCATTAAATCCACCGTGCCCTCAATACGCTCGTAAGCGCCGCCCAAGCCACGCGCAATCGATTGCAGCAAGGTGGTCTTACCGACGCCGACGCCGCCTTCCAGCAGCACATGGCCGCGGGCGAAGATAGCAATATTAATCGCGCGGATGGCCTTATCCTGGCCAACCACGACCTTTTTCACTTCGTTTTCCAGCGTCAGCGCATGGTCGCGCCAATCCGCCAATTGTGTTGCGATAGAGACAGATGTCATGATGATCCCTTGTTTACAAATTCGGCCAGCGCTATGATGCCAAAGTAGCTTCTGGAATAGAGTGTGTTGATGACCAGTTGCATTTTGCGTGTGACCACGCTAATATGCAGACAGGTCTGTTCACTTTTATCTAGTCTACTGCAGCCATCGAAATAAAAGCAAGCGGATTTTTTAGGGGTTATTGGCGTGAATTTATTAGCGATCGTGAATCAGACCAGACAGCGATACGGCCGCGTGTGTAAGGCATATGCCACGCATGGCTTGTGGAAGCTCGGCTTAAAACAATGGGGCAGGCACGCGCCGTTTTACCGGCTGCGTGATGAATTAATGGGCTGGAATATGCTCCGTCTGCAGCAAAACGGGGCAGCGGCACTGAATATGCAGGATATTTCTACCATCCGTCGGATGTTGGAATCTGCGCAACAGCAGTCAGTGGCCCAATTGCCCACCACCCTGCTCGACCAGTGGTTTTTCCTGGCTGTGGGTGCGGTACAAGTGCAGTCACAAACGGCCAGCAACCAGGCCTGGCATTTATTTGACCAGTCGGTGCATAGCCAGTTGTCAACGCCAGCGCTTTACCGCTCGTTATGGTTCGGCTTGTTGGTGAGTTTATGTGTAGTCTGGATGGCTGTCGTGCCAGTGACACACAAACAGGCCCAGCCTGAGTTATCACCGTTGGAAAGCGCGCCAGCCAGGCAGCTGGGCGGAACGGTAGATCCGGTGACGCTGAGTTTGCTCAACCTGGCTTACCAGAAAATGCAAAATGGTAGTTGCCAGTTGCCACAGGCAGCGATGCTGCCAGAAACACAACGCCAGGCCTTCATCATGTTTGTCACAGAAGGCAAGGTTGATGCAGAGCAGGTAGAACCTTTACGGCAAGCACTGGGGTACGTCAGTTGCCTGTACCCACAAGAATTGATGCGGCCACAGGGACGCGACCGCTTACCTAGGGAATAAGCGAGAAGGTACACACGAAAGATCGGGAACCCTGAAAATCGGGATAAAAGGATAAGCGATGAACATGCGAGAGAAAATACTGAACATAGCCAGCAGCCTGTTTGACAGCAGAGGAATTCAAGCGTCTGGTGTAGACACTATCATTCTGGAGGCAGGTGTAGCCAAGGCGACTTTGTACAAACACTTCCCCAGCAAAAACCAGCTGATCACGGCTTATTTGCGTGACAAGTCTGATAAATTCTATGCCTGGCTAAATACACAACTGGCCGACAAGAAAGCAGAATCGCTGGAGTTACTGTTACTGTTATGTGAACTGATGGCGCAATGGATCAGCCAGCCGGAATTCCGCGGCCTGCCCTTCCATATTGCAGCGGTGGAGTTTCCGGAAGCAGAACATCCGATCAACCAGTATTCCGTCGTACTGTCTGCCGAGCTGCAAGGTTATCTGTGCAAGATTGCCCGTCATGCCGGCGCTAAAGACCCAGAAGCCCTGGGCCAGCAACTGACCATCTTGTTTGAAGGCGCCGCGCTGGTTGAGCGCCTGGCCCCTAACAGCGGCGCAGCCAGCCGCGCTAAACTCGCGGCCATCACGCTGGTACGTAACGCGGTTTAATCCCCATGGCTGCTATCTGTACCCGGATGGCAGCCAACTACTTTACCTGGCCCGTCGTCGTGTAAACTCGTGCAATTAACTGCGTGGTCATCGCGGCCACATTAAACAACTCAGCCTGTGTTGCCCCCCCCACGGCCTGTACCACCATCCCTTGATGCACCGTCATCACCAGCTTGGCTAATACCACCGGGCCTGTCGTCGCCAATAAATCCTGTTCGCTGACAGCACGTGTAAAACGCTGTGCCAGTTGCAGCTCAAGCGCCTGCCGATAGCCGCCTAATAATGTCTTGATGTCAGCAGACTCTTCACTACACGCCAATGCGCCTTGCGTCACCAGGCAACCAGCAGGATGTGACTGATCTGTCAGCATCTGTGCCGCCTGCGATAGCATTAACTGCACCACCGCCACCGCTGTTGGCTGCGCCAGTGACGCTGCCAGGAAACTGGCTGGCCCTTGCACATAACGCTCAAGGGCTTTTTTAAATAAAGCCTCTTTACTGCCATAAGCGGCGTAAATACTGGCCTTATTCATGTCCATCGCCGCCATCAATGTACTCATGGAAGTGCCTTCATAGCCATGTTGCCAAAAAGCATGCATAGCATTCTGCAAGGCAGTCTCGTAATCAAAGGCCACTGGCCTGCCGCGTTTTTTTGCAAGTGTGTCTGCTGTCATCATCATTTACCTGAGGTATTTTTTTAATTATTATACCACTTGGTAAAAAATATGTTGACAACTTTATCAGCCATGCTTTAGTATTTATTTACCGACTGGTATTTAATAAACAACGCAGCACTGACAAGGAGCTAAACATGAGTGTTTTACAACAACGCATTGCATTGATTACAGGTGGCAACCGTGGCATTGGCTTTGAAACCGCCAAGAAACTGGGGGAACAAGGCATTAAAGTCATTATCGGCGCCAGGGACGCTCTGAAAGGTGAGCAGGCCGTGGTCGAATTGAAATCCTTGGGAATAGACGCAGAATACCTGCACTATGACGCAGCACTGGCGAACTCCCCACAAGCCGTGGCCGCAGCATTGGAATCACGTTTCGGCAAGCTGGATATCCTGGTCAATAATGCGGGCATCCTCAAAGAAGAACTGATCGGCCAGAACAACACCTTAAATGTGGATCAGGACACATTGAAAACAACTTTCGAAGCAAACTTTTTTGCGGTGGTCGCCCTGACACAGGCCTTGATTCCTTTACTGCAACGCGCCCCTGCCGCGCGCATCGTGAACTTGTCTAGCATCCTAGGCTCGCAAACCTTGCACAGTGCACCCGACTCACCGATTGAAGTTGCTAAAGGCCTAGCTTATAACGCCTCCAAGTCTGCGTTAAACATGTTTACCATCCATCTGGCACACGCTTTAAAAGATAGCCACATCAAGGTGAACTCTGCGCATCCAGGCTGGGTGAAAACAGATCTGGGCGGTCCCAATGCACCTATGGAAATCAGTGACAGCTGGAAAACCTCTGTCAGACTGGCCACACTGGATGAGCAAGGCCCGACCGGTGCTTATTTCCATGAAGACCAGCCATTGCCATGGTAAACAGCACTGACAAACGCGTGGCGTTAAAACGCAAGCTGGTATTTGCGCTGCTGATGTCACTGGTCACGGTCAATATTGTGACACTGTCGATTCTGCTGATTAATCATGTACCAACAGCCATATTGTTTGAGAAATGGTTAACCAGTATCAGCGTCGCCTGGCCGATTGTGTTCATCAGCATCCTGCTGATTGCGCCATCATTATTACGATTGACGGAATGGCTGGTTAAAGACCCAACGTAAGACCATCCCTTTGCATGAGAAAAGCGTTGCCCTATGGTAACGCTTTTCTTCAACATCGCCTTACCGCGCCTCTTACACCATACACTTCCGGCATACCTTGCTATATTTCCATATTTATGGAAATATAGTTAAATGAACTCACAACAAGCAGTCACACTACTCTTCGCCCTCGCCCAGGAAGCCCGGCTGGATATTTTCAGATGCCTGGTACAAGCAGGACCGGCAGGACTATCTGCGGGGGTCATTTCACAAACGCTGCATATCCCCAACAGCACGCTGTCATTCCACTTGAAAGAACTCAGCCATGCCGGAATGATTAGTGCCAAACAAGAAAGCCGCTTTATTTATTATTCGGCTAATTATCAAAGCATGAACGCATTATTAACCTACCTCACCGACAACTGCTGCGCAGGCCAGGCGGCATGCTGCCCTGACATGCAGTGCCAGCCAACGAAAGAAAACGAGTGATGACAACAACCCCAGGCATCAACCGCTTTGAACGACACCTCACCTGGTGGGTGATAGGCTGTATTATCGTAGGGATACTCCTGGGCAAAATAGCGCCTGCGTTCTTTCACCAGATAGGCGAAGCAAAGCTGGCCGAGGTCAACCTGCCTGTGGCAGCGCTGATCTGGGTCATGATCATCCCCATGCTGGTTAAAGTAGACTTTCGTGCCATGCGTGAAGTATTTGGCCATGCCAAAGGCATTGCAGTCACACTGGCAATTAACTGGCTGGTCAAACCATTCACCATGGCCCTCTTGGCCTGGCTATTTATTCGGCAGCTATTCGCCCCCTGGCTGCCCACAGACCAAATCGACAGTTATATTGCCGGACTGATTCTACTCGCGGCAGCCCCCTGCACCGCCATGGTATTTGTCTGGAGCAACCTCTGTCATGGCGAACCCAGATTCACGCTGTCACAAGTGGCGATCAATGACACCATCATGCTGTTTGCTTTCGCCCCCATTGTCGCCTTGCTACTTGGGCTTTCCAGCATCACCGTCCCCTGGCAGACACTGCTGACCTCTGTTGCGTTGTTTATCGTTGTGCCCGTCATATTGAGCCAATGGTTGCGACAGTGGCTACTGTCAAAAGGCCAGGCAGTATTTGATACGGCACAAAAACGCATACAACCGTTTTCAATGGCGGCGCTATTGCTGACCCTGGTGTTACTGTTTGCTTTTCAAGGGCAGCAGATTCTGGCGCAACCACTGATCATTGCCCTGCTCGCCGTGCCGATTTTGATTCAGGTCTACTTTAACGCCCTGCTGGCTTACTGGTTAAACAAAAAATTAAAAGTCGCGCATTGCGTGGCAGGACCTTCGGCACTTATAGGAGCCTCGAACTTTTTTGAACTGGCTGTCGCGACGGCAATTGCCTTGTTTGGCTTTGACTCAGGTGCAGCCCTGGCGACCGTGGTGGGTGTGTTGATTGAAGTCCCCGTCATGCTATCCATTGTAGCCATCGTCAACCGCTCCAAGCATTGGTATGAAAGCGCTTAATATGCACATCCTGTTTTTATGTACCGGCAACTCCTGTCGCTCGATTATTGCCGAAGCCACGTTTAATCATCTCGCACCGCCATCCATGCGTGCGATGAGTGCCGGTAGCCAGCCAACCGGCGAAGTGCATCCGCGCTCAATTGCATTATTACAAGCCAAAGGCATTGTGACTGAAGGTTACCGGAGTAAGTCCTGGGACAATCTCCCGGTCAAACCGGACATCGTGATTACAGTGTGCAGCAATGCCGCAGGAGAAACCTGCCCAGCTTATCTAGGCGATGTGATGCGCGCGCATTGGGGCGTTGAAGATCCAGCTAAAGCCACAGGCAGTGACGCACAGATACAAGCCAGCTTTGAACAGGCTTATCGCCTACTCAGAGCTCGTATCGAGGCCTTTTTGCAGTTAGATCCATCAATATTGAATGACCGTGAGGCCTTGCAAACCAGGTTGCAAGCCATTGGTCAGATTGAGTCCAAATGACTCAGAGAGATTAGAACGGCTTGCGTGGCTCTAAATGACGGAAAATAATACGGCCTTTGTCCATGTCATAAGGGGACATTTCGATAGTGATTTTATCGCCAGCCAAAATGCGGATTTTGTGTTTACGCATTTTACCGCCAGTGTAAGCGATTAACTCATGACCATTGTCCAGTTTCACGCGATAGCGTGCATCTGGCAGGATCTCGGTCACTGCACCTTGCATTTCAATTAACTCTTCTTTTGCCATTAAGCATCCTTTTAACAATAAAAAAGCCCGGGGACTCCGGGCTTTTTCCGGTGAGTCACTTGAGCAACTCAGCGGACAGGCTTTGAATTATTCAATGATTTGAATATTTGCAGCTTGTTTGCCTTTAGGGCCAGTTGCTACTTCAAAGCTCACGCGTTGGTTTTCTTTCAAAGTTTTGAAGCCAGCAGATTGAATTGCAGAGAAATGTGCAAACAAATCTTCGCCGCCGTTGTCCGGAGTGATGAAACCAAAACCTTTAGAGTCGTTAAACCATTTAACAGAACCTGTCACCATAATAAATCCTTGGATAAAATATAAAAAAGCGGGTAAATACCCTTAAAAACGAGGATCAAGATGGCGAGAAGTAACGATAGAACCAAAAGATAGAACCGGAGAACAACAACACTACTTGAACTTCGTGAGGGTGTACTATGCACGCAATATTGAATATTAGCAACAAGTATTTTAATAAAAATAAGCAATCCAGACTGTGCGTTGCTGATAAGAGACAAAAAATGTGTTATTGCACTGCGCAGGGATTACCAGCTACTCGGCATCGCTTTGACCAGATAATCCATAAAAGCCCGCACCTTGTTGGTCATGGCATGCTGATCACGGTAACAGGCATAAAAGGATAAAGGGATGGATTGCACCGAATCATACTGCGTCGCGTCGGATTGAAACAAGGCCACTAAACTCCCCTGCCGGATATCATCATTGGCCACAAAAGCTGCCAGGCGTGCGATTCCTGCCCCCTCAACCGCCAGTCGGCGTAGCGAATCAATATCGTTACAAATAATACTGGGATTGATTTCTGGCTCATAGTGCATGCCATTGCGATCAAATACCCAACTTAGCAACCGCCCATCCACCGGCACGCGAAACATCAGGCAATCATGCTGGCTAAGCGCCTCGGGACTGCTAGGCGTGCCTTTTCTTTGAAGGTACGCGGGCGAAGCACAATACAATACCGGCACGCTGGCAATCTTGCGCGCGACCAGCCCGGGCTCCAACTGCTGATTAAAACGGATACTGATATCAATGTCTTCGGTGACATGATCGAGGCTATGGTCAGATAATACGAGTTCAATAGAAACTTTAGGAAACTGGCGGGTAAAGGCCGGGATCAACGGCATCAGCACATGTCGGCCGAAGGCCACCGATGAGCCTATCCTTAAGCGGCCTTGTGGTTGGCCATGAAACTCGGTGATGACCGCTTGTGCCTTGCTGAGTGCGGCGATGACTGGCTGCACTTCAGCATAATAAAGCTCCCCGCTTTCTGTCATCGACAACTTGCGTGTCGTGCGAACCAGCAAACGTGCGCCTAATGATTTCTCCAGCCGCTGAATATTCTGGCTGGCAGCAGCAGCTGTGATGCCCTGTAATCTGGCACCAGCGGCAATACTGCCAGCCTGCACGGCTTTGACAAAGCTTTCTATACTTCTTAAGGTATCCATTTAGTATCGAATTAATAATATGATTCGATAGTTTATCTTTATATTGATTCAATACTCAAGCGGCTACTCGCAGTGGATATATCACTCTATAGTGACAACACTGATTGGAGAGCATGATGACGCAAACAAAAAACGGTTTACGCAAAACTATCTTTCGTAAGGTCCCTAAAAGATTTACGCCTTATGTCTTTGCCTTTTTCATGGCAGGCATCATGGCATTTCTAATGTCCATGGTGATTGTCGCCGCCAATAGCGGTATACAAACAGGCTATGTGTTACACGTATTGCATGCTTATGCGCTGGCAATGCCGGTAGCGTTTTGTTGTGTCTTGGTTGTGAGGCCGATTGTGATGCATCTGGTGGCAAGATTGGTCGATGCCCAATAACTGACCACGTAAAACAAAAAACGGATGCCTAGGCATCCGTTTTTATTTATTCAGAATCTAGCTTAAAACAGCGGTGCGTAGGAGGCAACAATCAAGTAACCGATAGCCGCGCCAGCCAGCACATCGCTAGGATAATGCAACCCCAGTACCACGCGCGACATCCCGACCAATACGACAAATGGATACACGACAGGAAACAATTGAGGGTAATAATGCACGGCGACCATACCGAAGGCCACCGCATGCAGGGTGTGGCCAGAGGGGAAACTAAAGTAATCCAGCGGCGTGCCACTTAACAACACATCCTGGCGGACCTGGAACGGTCTTGGGCGGCTGGTGCGATGTTTGAGCCATTTATAGGCCAAAGTACCAGTGAGTCCTGCTGTCAACATATGCAGACAAACGTAGAGTCCGTGCTGGCCTTGAGTCACTGCGATGACCAGCATCAGCAGGTACCAGAACATGCCATCACCCATGCGTGAAATGGCGCGGAACACGTTGCGAATGAGACGATATTGCCCGGTATGGCTGACTTTGACACACAACCGGCTGTCTACCGACTGCACCCATCCCAGGGTTTGTTGTAGTTTCAGCATCTCAAGTCCTTTCCGGGGCTCACCCCGACTATGCTTCTTGGGTAAGCATAGTCTGACTGCGATGCTTGAAACTATCGTGAAGAATTGATGAAATTAATGTGACGTGCAATTACTTCCACAGCACGCGGTAGATAAACCCAGGGAAAGATAGCACCAGGAATACGCACAGCGTCACGCTGTAAAACTCCCAGCCTTGTGGCCAGACCTGCCCCATGACAAAACGCTCAACCAGGTAGGCAATGACCAGCGTAATGAAATAGGCAGGTAACAGCACGGCAAAGCGCTGCCACAATTGGGTAATCGTCCCTGCCAGGCCCAGCCATTTATCCGAGACCCAGCCCAGGTTGGCCATAAACAGCATGAGCAGTAAAAAAATAAGTTTTGCGGCCATGATTATTGCAGACTAATTAACAAGCTGTGACCACAGACACCCAGCAACACTTCCGGGAACAAGCCCAGCCCCAGCAAAGCCAGTGAATGCACACTGAGAATAAAACGCATATCAACTGGGGCGGTCAGTGGTGTGTGGTCTTCAGGCGCATCAAAGTACATTTTGCGCACGATATTGAGGTAATAAAACGCACCGATGGTTGCCATCAATACGGCCAGCACCACTTGCCAGGTAAACCCTGCCTGCCACGCAGCCTGCAGCACGGTAAACTTGGCATAAAAACCAACGGTAGGCGGAATACCTGCCATGCTAAACATGATGATCAGCATGAGGAAAGCAAACCACGGATGGCGCTGATTGAGGCCTTTGAGGTCATTGATTTCTTCGGCCTCAAAACCTTGACGGCTCAACAACAGAATAATACCAAAACCTGCGATCGACATCAGTACATACGTGCTGATGTAAAAGAAGCTAGAGGCAAAGCCGTTGGCATTGGCGCTCATCATGCCGAACATGATGAAACCAACATGCGATATGGTGGAGTATGCCAGCATACGCTTGAGGTTGGTTTGTACAATCGCGCTGAAGTTACCAATGATGATAGACAAAACCGCCATCAGCACCAGCATGTCCTGCCAGTCCAACGCCAGCGGGTGCAGGCCTTGTACCAGCAAGCGTACAGTCATGGCATAAGCCGCCAGCTTGGGCACTGAACCAATCAGCAAGGTCATCGGTGTCGGTGAACCTTGATACACATCCGGCACCCACATCTGGAATGGCACCGCACCAAACTTAAAAGCTAGCCCTGCCACCACAAACACCAGACCCAGTATCAGCACCGGACTTTTTGGTTGCTGTGCAATGCTATTAGCAATATCACTCACATCCAGGCTGCCGGTCATGCCATACAGCATGCTCATGCCATACAGCAACATACCAGACGCCAATGCACCCAGTACAAAGTACTTCATGGCAGACTCAGACGCTCTAGGATTATCACGGTCAAACGCCACCAATGAATACAGGCACAGGGATAACAACTCCAGGCCGATGTAGATTGTCAGCATATTATGGCCGGACACCATAATCATCATGCCCAACAGGCCGAACAACACCATGGCATAAAATTCACCACGATACAGGTTGCGGTCTTGCAGGTATTTGCGGGTATAAACCAGAATCAGCGACGTGCCTAGATACATCATGAGTTTGATGACATCAGACAAGGTGTCGTCGATAAACATGTGCGAGAAGGCAAAGCCGACGGCAGGCGTATGTGTTTTAAAGGTAAAGAACGCTGCAGCAAACAGGGTAAACTGGCTCAGGCCATAAATCATGAAACGATTTTGTGGCAGGATGAACAAGTCCAGCAACAAAATAAACATGGCCATGCCCAACACCACCAGTTCCGGCAACAGGGCGAGCAAATCGAATTGCATATTATCCATTTTCTAAAATCCTGCCTTAATAGCCTGTGACGGGCAATTTGGAAATCGCCATGTGTTTCAGGAACTCTGCACTGGTGGCCTGCATCACTTCAGTCAGTGGTTGCGGATAGACACCAAAACCAATCACCAGCAAGGCCAAAATACCCAAAATCAGGAACTCGCGCTTGTTGAGGTCGCTCAGTTCAGCCACGTGGTGGTTGGTCACGTTGCCAAAGAACACGCGCTTGGTCATCCACAAGGTATACGCCGCGCCAAAAATCAAGGTCGTGGCCGCGAAAAAGGCTACCCAGAAGTTAAACTTGACTGCTGCCAGAATCACCATAAATTCACCAACGAAACCCGAGGTGCCTGGCAAGCCGCTGTTCGCCATGGCAAACAGCACCGCAAAGGCAGCGAACACCGGCATTTTATTGACCACACCACCATAAGCCGAGATTTCACGGCTATGCACGCGGTCATACAGCACGCCTACACTGAGGAACATGGCAGAGGAAATAAAGCCGTGCGAAATCATCTGCACTACGGCGCCCTCAAGGGCTAACTGGCTGAACATAAAGAAGCCCAGGGTGACAAAGCCCATGTGTGAGATGGATGAATAAGCAATCAGCTTCTTCATGTCTTTTTGTACCAGGGCGACCAGCGCAATATAGACCACAGCGATCAGTGACAGCACGATCATGGCGGTACTGAAATAATGCGCCGCATCCGGTGCAATCGGCATGGCAAAACGCAGGAAGCTATAGCCACCGAGTTTCAGCGCAATCGCCGCCAACACCACAGAACCACCTGTTGGCGCTTCCACGTGGGCATCCGGCAACCAAGTATGCACCGGCCACATCGGAATTTTCACCGCAAATGCCATAAAGAAGGCAATGAAGATATAAATCTGTGCCTGCATGCTCAATGGCAACAGGTAGTAGTCGGCCAGCTCAAAACTACCAGTTTGGTGGTAGAGGTAGATAAACGCCACCAGCATCAGCAATGAGCCGAGCAAGGTATACAGGAAAAACTTAATGGTTGCGTAGACGCGATTCGGCCCGCCCCAGATACCAATCACCAGGAACATCGGGATCAGCATGGCTTCCCAGAATACATAGTAGAGAATGGCGTCCAGCGCAGTGAACACACCAATCATGATACCGCTCATGATGAGGAAAGCGGCCATATACTGGGCAATGTGCTTGGTAATCACTTCCCAACCCGCCAACACCACAATGACGGTGGTAAAGCTGGTCAGCAACACCAGTGGCATGGAGAAACCATCCACTCCTAGGTGGTAATGCATATTAAATGCAGGCACCCAGGGCAACAGCTCTTCAAACTGGAAGAAACCATCCTGCACATCAAACAAGGTGTACAGCGGCAGCGTCACCAGGAAACTGACCAGGCTGCCCGCCAATGCCAGCCAGCGTGTCAATGTGGCCTTATGGTCACCCCCCAGCAGCAATACCAGCACGCCGGAGAGCACCGGTAGCCAGATGGCCAGACTTAACCAGGAAATACTTGTGAGGTCGGCTTGCATCATTAGTTTATTTTGATAAAGAAAGTCATGAGAAGGAATACGCCGATAATCATGGCAAAGGCGTAGTGATAGATTAAACCGGATTGCAGGTTGCGCATTTTGGCTGCGATTTTGCCCATGGTATTGGCGGTGCCGTTGACCATGGCGCCATCAATCAGTGTAATATCGCCAAACTTCCACAACAGGCTACCCAGGCAACGTGAGCCACCGGCAAAGAACTTCTCGTTAAAGCTGTCAAAGCCGTATTTGTTTTCCAGGATATTGTAGATCACGCTACAGCGCGCCTTGATGGCTGCCGGGATATCCGGGCGCTTCATATAGAAGAACCATGACAGCAACACCCCTGACGCCGCCAGGAAGAATGGCAGGCTGGTAAAGCCGTGAATCGCCATACCCGCCGGGCTATGCATGAATTCGTGGTAATGGTGTGCCAGATGCTCCATGGCCGGATGTGCTTCAGGATTGACAAAAATGACATTCTTGAAGAAATCGCCATATAACATCGGTTCCAGCGCAATATAGCCAATCACCAGGGACGGAATCGCCAGCAATACCAATGGCAAGGTCACCACCCAACCCGGCTCATGCGGATTATCGTTTGGCCCCAGGCCATGATGATGCTCTTCATCGTGTGCATGGTCGTCATCGTGATGGGCGTCAGCATGTGCATCGCTATGGGCGGCATGCGCGTGGTCGTCATGTTTGGCATGACGCCATTTCTCTTCACCGTGGAACACCAGGAAATACAGACGGAAAGAATAGAAGGCAGTGACAAAGACACCAACGATCACAGCAAAGTAGGCAAAGCCGCTACCAGGAATATGGGACAATTCTACCGCTTCGATAATACTGTCTTTAGAGTAGAAACCAGCAAAGAATGGCGTGCCGATCAAGGCCAATGAACCGATCAATGAGGTAATCCAGGTAATCGGCAGGTATTTTTTCAGGTTACCCATATTGCGGATATCCTGGTCGTGATGCATGCCCATGATCACAGAACCGGCACCAAGGAACAGCAAGGCTTTGAAGAATGCGTGCGTCATCAGGTGGAAAATGGCCACTGAATAGGCAGACGCACCCAGTGCGACTGTCATATAGCCCAGTTGTGACAAGGTAGAGTAAGCCACCACACGTTTGATATCGTTCTGGATAATGCCGAGGAAGCCCATAAACAACGCAGTAATCGCACCGATCACCATCACAGTGGATAAAGCAGTCGTCGACAACTCATATAGCGGCGACATACGGGCCACCATAAAGATACCAGCTGTCACCATGGTCGCCGCGTGAATCAAGGCTGAAATCGGTGTCGGGCCTTCCATGGAATCTGGCAACCACACGTGCAAAGGCACTTGTGCGGATTTACCCATGGCACCAACAAACAGCAACAGGCAAGTCACGGTCATCAATGACCAGTTGCAGCTACCCAACAAATTGATCTGTGTCTCCGCCAGGCCAGGTGCACGCTGGAACACAGTCGCGTAATCCAGGCTGCCAAAATAATACAGCACCATACCGATACCCAACAAGAAACCAAAGTCCCCTACCCGGTTGACCAGAAATGCTTTCAGGTTGGCGTAAATCGCGGTTGGGCGCGTAAACCAGAAACCGATCAGCAGGTATGACACCAGACCTACCGCCTCCCAGCCAAAGAACAACTGCATAAAGTTGTTGCTCATGACCAGCATCAGCATGGAGAAGGTAAACAATGAAATATAGCTAAAGAAGCGGCTATAGCCTGGGTCTTCTGCCATATAGCCTATGGTGTAGATATGCACCATGAGCGAGACAAAGGTCACCACAACCATCATCATCGCGCTCAGGTTGTCGATGAGAAAGCCCACCTCGAAATGCACGTCACCTGAATCCAGCCAAGTATAAATCGCTTCATTCAAGGTAAAACCGCTCAGCGTCTGGTTAAAAATATAGACAGCCAACACAAACGCAGCACCGACACCCGCAATGGTCAGCACATGGCCGGCCCAGCGCGGCAGGAAGTTGCGGAAAATACCGACGATGGCGGCGGCCAATAATGGCAGCACCGGAATCAACATCAAGATTTGTTTTATTGTCATTATGCTTAACCTTTTAACTGATCGAGATCGTCGACATTGATGGTGCGCAAGTTACGGAACAACACCACCAGAATCGCGAGGCCAATCGCAGACTCTGCGGCGGCCACGGTCAGGATAAAGAACACAAACACCTGGCCAGCGATATCGTTCAGGTAATGTGAAAAGGCGATAAAGTTGAGATTCACAGCCAGCAGCATCAATTCGATGGCCATCAGCAAAATAATCACGTTTTTGCGGTTGAGGAAAATCCCAATCACACTGATGGCAAACATCAGTGCGCCCAAAATCAGGTAATGTGACAAACCGACCATGATTACTTTTTCTCCTCTGTCGGCGCTGCCGGGGCTTCTTCTACTTCGGCAGGCATAGACACAATGCGCAGACGGTCGTTGCGCTTCACTTTGACCTGCTCGGCCGGGTTCATGGATTTGTTATCTTTGCGTTCACGCAAGGTGAGCACAATGGCCGCAATCATCGCTACCAGCAACACCACGGCAGCCAGCTCAAATGGCAGTAGATAGTCGGTATACAACACTTTGCCCAAAGCAGCGGTATTGCTGTAATTGGCGGGTAACTCTACCGCCTCACTTGGATGCAGGTTTTTCTCTGCCAGCACCATGGTCATCTCGACCACCATTAAGATACCAATCAAACCGGCCATGGGTAGATATTCCCAGAACCCTTCACGCAATTTGTCGAGGTTGATATCCAGCATCATCACCACAAACAGGAACAGCACCATCACGGCGCCAACATAGACCAGAATCAGGGCAATGGCCAGGAACTCAGCTTCTAGCAGCAGCCAGATACCGGCTGCCGTAAAAAAAGCCAACACCAGGAACAGCGCCGCATGCACCGGGTTACGTGTGGTGATCACACGGATACCCGAAAACAGCAAAATGGCTGACAGTACGTAAAAAACAATATCGGTAAATAACATGATTATCCTGTCTGCGCTTATCGATAGACTTTATCTTGGGCACGGTCTTCTGCAATCTGTGCCTCGTACTTATCGCCCACTTCCAGCAGCATTTGCTTGGTGTAAATCAAGTCACCACGCTGCTCGCCGTGGTAGTCAAAAATCCGCGTTTCCACAATGCTGTCTACCGGGCAGGACTCTTCACAAAAGCCACAGAAAATACACTTGGTCAGGTCAATATCGTAGCGTGTGGTCCGACGGGTGCCATCTTCACGCTGGTCAGACTCAATCGTAATTGCCATGGCTGGGCAAACGGCTTCGCACAATTTACAGGCGATGCAACGCTCTTCGCCATTCGGGTAGCGACGCAATGCGTGCAGGCCACGAAAACGGTTCGATTGCGGCGTCCGCTCTTCCGGATACTGAATCGTGATTTTCTTGGCAAAGAAATAGCGTCCGGTCAGGGCCATGCCTTTCAGCATTTCCACTAACATCAAACTGCCTAATGTATTTTTAATCGAATTCAACATGGTAAGGTTTCCAAAATCCCTGTTTGTGCATCGCCCGGTTTAGTGGAACAAATAAGCCCATTGCGTCTGCATCATCGCCCCAACCACAACAATCCAGACCAGTGTGATGGGAATAAATACTTTCCAGCCCAGACGCATGATCTGGTCATAGCGATAACGCGGAAAGGTCGCGCGGAACCACAAAAACAGGAACAGCAGGAAAGCCACTTTTGCCAGCAACCACAAAATGCTGTCTGGCAGGAAAGGGACTGGTGACAACCAGCCACCGAGGAACATCAACGCCGCTAGCATGGAGACCAGCATCATGTTGGCGTATTCCGCCAGAAAGAATACGGCAAACGCCATGCCGGAATACTCGACGTGGAAACCAGCCACAATCTCCGATTCACCTTCGGCGACGTCAAACGGCGCACGGTTGGTTTCGGCCACGGCACTAATGAAATACACCACAAACAGCGGGAACAGTGGCAGGAAATACCAGTGCCAGAAACCGCCCTCCTGGCCCATCACGATATTGCCCAGATTCAAGGAGTTGGCACACATCAGTACGCCCACCAGGGTGAAACCCATGGCAATCTCGTAAGACACAATCTGTGCTGCCGAACGCAACGCACCCAAGAAAGCATATTTTGAGTTGGAGGCCCAACCCGCAATAATCACGCCATATACCGCGACTGAAGTCATGGCCAGGATATACAACAGGCCAGCATCCACATTGGCTAACACCAAGGTTGCATCAAACGGGATCACAGCCCATGCCGCAAACGCAGGTGCAATTGCCAACACTGGCCCAATAAAAAACAGCGCTTTGTTAGAGGCGGTTGGCAGGATAATTTCTTTAAAAAGCAGTTTTAAACCATCCGCCAATGGTTGTAACAGGCCAAAATAACCCACACGGTTAGGGCCGATACGTACCTGCATAAAACCAATCACTTTACGCTCTGCCAGGGTCAGGTAAGCCACGCCGATCATCAGCGGCAACACAATGGCCACGATTTTGATCAGCGTCCACACTACCAGTTGCACGTCTGCCCAGTAGGATCCAAATAATTCAGCAAAGAATTGCATGTTATGCCATCTCGGTCAGTTGTTTTTCGTAAAGCGCCACTTGATCAGCCGTGGCTTTAGCAATAGTGATGTCGCCCATGAGGTCACCCAGACCCGCGGTTAACGGATGGGCCGCGGCGACACGCACGCAGCCTTTGGCCACATGGTTATCTACACGCACCTTGAGTACTGCACTGCCCTTGTCCTGGCTGGCAACCACAATATCGCCATCCTGCAAGCCCAACTCAGCCAACTGCTCAGCACGCATGCGCGCCATCGGGCGGATGTTGTATTTGGTTTTCTGTAACGGGGCAGAACGACGCACGATCGGGTCAAATTCGTATTGCGGCACTTCACCGATCCGTTGCAGGCCGTCTTTTTTGATATTGACTTGAATCTCTACCAACTCTTTCAAGTTGTTGTTCAGGCTACGCCAAACCACGGCAGAAGGTTTTTCACCATTGAAAATAGCGTTTTTGACTTCTTCTGAGCTGTTGTAGTCAAAGCCAGGCAAACCCAGGGTATTGGCTAATACACGCAGGACTTTCCAGCCAGGGCGGGTTTCACCCAGTGGACGAGTCACGGCCTGGAAGCTTTGTACGCGGCCCTCCATACTCATAAACGTACCAGAGGTTTCAGTGAACGGTGCAATCGGCAACAAAATGTCAGCGTTATCCAGCGCAGCAGATTTATAAGCCGTGAGTGCAATCACGCACTCGGCTTTCGCCATTGCCTCACTCGCCAACGCCGCATGCTGGCAATCCAGCTCAGGCTCGATATTCAGCAGCAGGTAGGCCTTGCGTGGCACTTCAATCATGGCACGCGCATGCATACCGGTGGCGGAAGGCATCACGCCCATCATATGCATACCAGTACTGTTGGCCGCTGGTGGCAAAATGCCGCCTTTGGCGCCTGTGATACCACCGATGGCTTCAGCCATACTGTACATCTCGGTAAAACGGGGATCACTCAAGGCCATATTGCCGAGGAAAATACCGACTTTAGGCGCGATCAGGATCAGCTCTTCACTGATACCAGCCAGGCATTCGGCAATTTTTTGTGTGTTTGGACGAACCTGGATTTCTTCCAGCAATCTATTCAGAGTCGGTGGCAAGCACAGTGACAGCTTTTGCAAGCCGGACATGGCTTTCAGAATCTGGCCCAGAACGTTCACCATATCGTTAGGACGCACAATGACCTTATGCGCGATATCCATCAATGGGTCGTTATCCAGCGGGCTGACAATGCACAGCTCAGCTCCATTCGCCACCGCCTTGCGGATACGCTGTGCCAGCAATGGATGCTCGTTGCGCAGATTAGACCCAATCAGCAGGATACGGTCCAGCTCTTCGATTTCCTGGATATTGCAACCCATCCATGGCGTGCCTGTCCGTTTACCATCCAGGCGGAAATCGGTCTGACGCAAGCGGTAATCGACGTTACCACTGCCTAGGCCTTCGGCCAGTTGCTTGATCAGGTAACCCTCTTCCATAGTGCTATTAGGTGAAACCAGCACACCCAAGGCATCGCCGCCATATTCTTTGGTGATGTCTTTCAACTGACCTGCGGCAAACTCCAGCGCGGTTTTCCAGTCAGTTTCCTGCCATTGACCGTTGTGCTTGATCATAGGCACTTTCAGGCGGTCAGGACTGTTCAGGCCTTCGTAAGAGAAACGGTCACGGTCAGATAACCAGCACTCGTTAATCGACTCTTTTTCACGCGGCAACACACGCATGACCTTGTTGTCTTTAACATGCACTTCGATATGTGAACCCAAGCCATCATGCGGGGCAATCGAAGGTCTGCGTACCAGCTCCCAGCTACGGGCAGAATAACGGAACGGTTTGCTGGTCAATGCGCCCACCGGGCACAAATCGATAATATTACCGCTGAGCTCTGAATTCACAGACTGGTCAACATAAGCGGTAATTTCAGCATGCTCGCCACGGTTTACCAGACCTAATTCTTGCATGCCACCGACCTCTTTGAGGAAGCGCACACAGCGTGTACATTGAATACAACGTGTCATATCGGTGCTCACCAGCGGACCGATATTTTTATTGAACACCACACGTTTTTCTTCGGTATAGCGAGAGCCAGAGGCACCGTAAGCCACGGCAATATCCTGCAAATCACACTCACCACCCTGATCGCAAATCGGGCAATCCAGCGGATGGTTAATCAGCAAAAACTCCATCACGCTTTGCTGTGCTTCCACCGCCGATTTACTGCGGGTATAAATCTTCATGCCATCAGCCACCGGCGTTGCACAGGCTGGCAGTGGCTTGTTGAATTTTTCTACCTGCACCAGGCACATACGGCAATTGGCAGCCACGGACAATTTTTTGTGGTAACAAAAGCGCGGGATGGCGATGCCTGCCGTATCCGCAGCATCAATAATGGTGCTGCCGTGTTCGACTTCTAGTGGTTTGCCGTCAATTTCGATGTTTAGCATGTGATTACCGTTAAGCTTGATAGCGTTTATTTACCATCGACCATGGACTTGCCATGCTGGATGTAATATTCAAATTCGGGACGGAAGTGCTTGATAAAGCTCAATACAGGCGTCGCTGCCGCATCACCCAGCGCACAAATGGTGCGGCCAGAAATGTTATTGCTTAAATCTGTCAGCAGGTCCAGATCTTCCATTTTTCCTTTGCCGTCGACGATGCGCTCAATAATGCGGTAAACCCAACCCGTGCCTTCACGGCATGGCGTACATTGGCCACAGCTTTCTTCATAAAAAAAGTAGCTCAGACGCTTGAGCGTTTTCACCATACAGGTCGTTTCGTCCATCACAATCATGGAGCCAGCGCCCAGGCTGGAACCTGCTTTGCTCAAGCCATCATAATCCATGGTGGCATTTTCAATGGCGCTGGCTGGCATCACCGCAGTGGACGGGCCGCCTGGAATCACGGCCTTTAACTTGCGACCTTTCCAGATACCACCAGCCATATCGAGCAAGTCTTTAAAAGGCGTGCCCATTTTGATTTCATAGTTGCCCGGCTTTTCAACGTGGCCAGACACCGAGAACAATTTACTACCGCCGGAGTTAGGCACACCGAGATCAGCAAATGCCTGGCCGCCATGCTGCATAATCCAGGGGATAGAGGCATAGCTTTCAGTGTTGTTTACATTGGTCGGTTTGCCAAACACGCCATAACTGGCCGGGAATGGTGGTTTAAAGCGTGGCTGGCCTTTTTTGCCTTCGATCGATTCAATCAGTGCCGTTTCTTCACCGCAGATATAAGCACCATAGCCATGCACGGCATATAGATCAAAGCTGAACTCGGAGCCAAACAGGTTTTCACCCAGATAACCAGCTTCACGTGCTTCGGCCAGCGCCGCTTCAAAAATCTCGTAGTCTTGCCAGATTTCACCGTGAATGTAGTTATAACCGACGCGTGCACCCAAGGTATAGGCGGCAATGGCCATGCCTTCAATCAGCTGGTGCGGGTTATAGCGGATGATATCGCGGTCTTTAAACGTGCCTGGCTCGCCTTCATCGGTGTTACACACCAGGTATTTGGTGCCGTCGTAATAACGCGGCATAAAGCTCCACTTGAGGCCGGTGGGGAAACCTGCACCACCGCGACCACGTAAATTGGAGACTTTGACCTGGCTGATAATCTCAGGCGCTTTGACTTTCTCAGCCACCAGACGCTTGAGCTGCACATAGCCGCCCAGTTTTTCATAAGTTGCCAGTGAGGCTGGATTGTCTTCTGCCAGCGTACGCAAGGTCACCAGGGTCTGACCAGCCAACTCGGTTTTGACCACAGGTTTAGTGCTCACTGTCGCGTTTGAAGTCTTTGCCATGTCAGTTCCTTAGCCCTTGTTCAACTCGTTAATGAGGGCATCCACTTTTTCAGTGGTCAAGAATTCGTGCATCTCGCTGTTATTCACATGCAATAACGGTGCACCGCCACAACAGCCCATGCATTCGCCTTCTTTGAGGCAGAACTTGCCATCCGGTGTGACTTCGTTAAAACCAACACCCAGTTTATGCTGCAAGTGTTCCACGATCTCGTCCGAGCCGCGCAGCATGCAGGAAATATTGGTACAGATTGTAATCTTATGCTGGCCGACTGGCTCCAGGTCATACATATTGTAGAAAGTCGCCACTTCCAGCGCAGCGATTTCCGGAATACGCAAATACTTGGCGACTTCGGAAATACTTTCCTTAGACAACCAGCCGCGTTCCATTTGTACAATCCGCAAGGCCGACATCACGGCCGCCTGACGTCTGTCTTTTGGATATTTCGACAGTTCGTATTCAATCTTTTCAATGGATTCTGCACTGAGCATGCTTGTACCTTGTCTTTTCGATCCGTGCTATCTCTTCGTTCCGTTGATGCGTTCGGCTTATCTGTCGATCTCGCCGAACACAATATCCTGTGTCCCAATAATCGCCACCAGGTCAGCAATCATGTGACCACGTGTCATTTCATCCAATGCGGCCAAATGCGGGAAACCCGGCGCACGGATTTTCAAACGGTATGGCTTATTGGCGCCATCCGAGACCATATAGATACCAAACTCGCCTTTGGGGTGTTCTACTGCCGCATAGGCCTCACCTGCTGGCACGTGGAAGCCTTCGGTAAACAACTTGAAGTGGTGAATCAAGTCTTCCATATTGGTTTTCATGCCTTCGCGGTTTGGCGGCGCAATCTTGTTATCATCAGTGATGACTGCGCCTGGATTCTTGCGCAACCAGTCGATGCACTGTTTGATGATGCGGTTGGACTGGCGCATCTCTTCCACGCGCACCAGGTAACGGTCATAACAGTCGCCATTCACACCAATCGGGATATCAAAGTCCATTTTGTCATAAACTTCATACGGCTGCTTCTTGCGCAAATCCCAGGCAATCCCGGAGCCGCGCAACATGGCGCCAGTCAAACCAAGTGCCAGCGCACGCTCAGGCGTGACCACACCAATACCCACCGTACGCTGCTTCCAGATACGGTTATCCGTCAACAAGGTTTCATATTCATCGACATAGGTCGGAAAACGGTTGGTAAAGTCTTCAATGAAGTCCAGCATGGAGCCCTGGCGGTTTTCATTGAGTTTTTTGATTTCGTCTGCGCTGCGGAATTTGGTAGTTTCGTGCTGCGGCATTTTTTCCGGCAGGTCACGATAAACACCGCCTGGACGATAATACGCTGCATGCATACGCGCGCCAGACACGGCTTCATAGACATCAAACAAATCTTCACGTTCGCGGAATGCGTACAGGAATACCGTCATGGCGCCAACGTCCAGCGCATGTGCACCTAGCCACAGCAAGTGGTTGAGGATACGGGTAATTTCGTCGAACATGACGCGGATATACTGTGCACGCACAGGCACGTCTATGCCTAGCATTTTTTCAATCGCCATCACGTAGGCGTGCTCGTTGGCCATCATGGACACATAGTCCAAGCGATCCATATAAGGCACGCTTTGCAGATAAGTACGGTTCTCGGCCAGCTTTTCTGTGCCGCGATGCAACAATCCAATATGCGGATCAGCACGCTGAATCACTTCACCATCCAGCTCCAGCACCAGGCGCAACACTCCGTGCGCCGCAGGATGCTGCGGGCCAAAGTTCATCGTATAGTTTTTAATTTCAGCCATGATGCGCCCCTTCGTCACGAATCACGCGCGGCACATTGTTCCGTTGATCAATAGACACTGGCTGATAAATCACGCGCTGCTGCACCGGGTCATAACGCATTTCAACATTACCAATCATGGGGAAATCTTTGCGGAAAGGATGGCCAACAAAGCCATAGTCTGTCAGCAAGCGGCGTAAATCAGGGTGGTTTTCAAACATGATGCCATAGAGGTCAAATGCTTCACGCTCAAACCAGTTCGCTACTGGCCAGATATCGACCAGGGTTGGGAATACTGGGAAATCATCATCTGCGGCAAACGCGCGGATACGTACACGCTGGTTCAGGCTCACAGACAGCAAATGCAACACGATAGCATAGCGCTGACCTTCCCAGCGACCATCCCCGTAATCGGAATAATCGACGCCACACAAGTCAATCAACTGTTCAAACTTAAGCTCGGCATGTGTTTTGAGTTTTTCTGCGACAGCTAGCAGGTGTTTCACATGCACTTCTACTGTGATCTCACCCAGCTTCTGCTCTAGCCTGACCACACCATCACCCAAGGCCAACTTGAGCTGTGCGGACAAATGTTCGAGTTTTGCGGACATAGTTTAATTTCTTGGGCTTAATGTTTTTTGATCTGGATGGCTTAAGAATCAGGTTCTGGCGATGGTATTGGTGCGCTTGATTTTCTTTTGCAACTGAATAATGCCGTACAGCAAGGCTTCAGCGGTTGGCGGGCAACCAGGCACATAGACATCTACTGGCACGATGCGGTCACAGCCACGCACCACCGCATAAGAATAATGATAATAGCCGCCGCCGTTGGCACAGCTGCCCATGGAAATCACCCAGCGCGGCTCAGCCATCTGGTCATACACTTTACGCAAAGCCGGCGCCATTTTATTCACCAGCGTGCCGGCCACAATCATCACATCTGACTGACGCGGACTAGGACGGAACACAATACCAAAGCGGTCCAGATCGTAACGCGAGGCACCAGCGTGCATCATTTCCACCGCACAACAGGCCAGACCGAATGTCATCGGCCACAAGGAACCCGTCCGCGTGTAGTTAATCACTGTGTCTAGCGTGGTAGTGACAAACCCTTTTTCCAATACGCCTTCAATGCTCATTTTGCATTAATCCCATTCAAGGGCGCCCTTCATCCATTCAAAGATGAAGCCGACCACCAATACAAACAAAAAGACCATCATTGCCCAGAAGCCAGCGGATCCAATTTCCTGAATCACCACCGCCCACGGGAAAAGAAATGCAATTTCGAGATCAAACAGAATAAACAGAATGGCGACCAGATAGTAGCGCACATCGAATTTCATGCGGGCATCTTCAAACGCTTCAAAGCCGCACTCATAAGGAGAGTTTTTTTCCGCATCAGGTTTGTGCGGAGAGAGAATTTTACCTGCAATCAGCGGCCCCAAGCCTACGCCCAGGCCGACCAGGATAAACATCAGAATTGGGAAATAGTTTTCTAACACTGATTTGCCTTAATCGATCATGTTAACAAGTTATTTCAATGCATCCCGCCCAACAGCACATTGAAATACTCCCAAATAACCAATTCCCATCCAGCCACGTCGCAAAACAACATGGGACTGGTGCCGTCGGCGAGACTCGAACTCGCACGACTTTCGTCACTACCCCCTCAAGATAGCGTGTCTACCAATTCCACCACGACGGCTAAATATTAATTAGGAATATCTTTGGGTGTATTTTCAACTGGCTTAGCAGCTTCAACTGCCTCACCTTTGGCCGGAGCCTGTTGTGTCAACGCAGATTTAACCACGCTGCCAGAACCCGCTTTATGACTGGACATAAATGCCAGCGTCAAGCTAGTTGCAAAAAACACTGTAATAAAAATCGATGTCAGCTTGCTGAGCAAGTTAGAAGAGCCGGACACCCCGAACAAACTGCCGGAGGCACCACTTCCAAAGGCGGCACCCATATCGGCGCCCTTGCCATGCTGTAATAAGACCAAGCCAATCACGGCAGCGGCTGCCAACACATGAATGACGAGAATGACATTTTCCATATTTCTTTAATCCATTGATTGAATAACGATTAAGCTTTTGGCATCTTCGCTATCTAGATGACGCTATTTTCAAGAACGGCCTGACATATTTTTATAAATTGCTCCACATCTAGCGAGCAACGACCGACCAGCGCGCCGTCTATTTCCTTCTGATTTAATAATTGTACCGCATTTTGCGGGTTTACGCTGCCCCCGTAGAGGATTTTTAAGCTATCCGCCGCGGTTTTATCGGCAGCAGCAACGGTGTCACGAATAAACTGGTGCATGGCCACGGCTTGCTCAGCTGAAGCTGCCAGGCCGGTGCCGATGGCCCAGATTGGTTCATAAGATACAATAGTATGCGCAAACGCTTCACCACCAAACAGGCGGATAATGGTCTCAAGCTGCTTACCCACCACACGCTCCATCACGCCTGCTTCACGCTCCAGCAAGGTTTCACCGACGCACAAAATCGGCGTCAAGCCATGGCGTTTGGCCATCATGAATTTTTCGGCAATGTTTTCATCCGATTCGCAATAGGCAGTACTACGCTCTGAATGGCCAATGATCACATGACGCGCACCAAAATCGCGCAACATTTCGGCACTCACTTCGCCGGTGTATGCGCCCTCTTCATATTTGGCAATATTTTGCGCCCCCCAGGCGACGGAGGTACCGGTCAACAAGGATTGCATTTGTGCCAGATAAGGATAAGGCACACACACCACCACATCGGTTTGCGGCAAGGATTGCAAGCCTTGCAGATAGCCATCAAGCAGCACCTGGTTGCGGGCAAGGCTGCCATGCATTTTCCAGTTGGCAACAACAAGTTTGTGTGGGGATAAGGGGGTGATCTCAGGGCGGGACATGCAGAAATTAACTCACAATGTGCGGAGCATTAGCTCGATTGAATTCGCGTTGCGCGAATTTTACGCCCGCACACTGTGAGCGGCAAGCACAACAGGGCATATCGCAACGAATCAGTGGCATTCGCGCGACACACCTATTGATTAAGCGGTCAAAAATGGATAATCGGTATAACCATGCTCGGTACCACCATAGAAGGTTGCCGAGTCTGCAGCGTTGAGTGGTGCATTGTTGGCAAAGCGCGCCACCAGGTCAGGGTTGGCAATAAACGGTACGCCGTAAGCCACCGCATCGGCATGACCGCTGGCAATCGCCGCGTCACCGCGCGCCTTGTCATAACTGAGGTTGGCAATATAGCCGTTGTTAAACAACTGACGGAACGCCGCAAAATCAAACGGCTCAGACTCGCCACCGCCATGAATGCCACCTTCCACCGCATGCAGGTAAGCAAGATTGAATTGATTCAATGCCTGCGCTACATAATTAAACGTCTGCTGCGGCTGACTGTCTCGCATGTCATTGAATGGATTCACTGGGGATAAACGCACACCCACCTTGTCGGCGCCTATGGTATCCACCACGGCCTGCACCACTTCGATCAACAAGCGCGTACGGTTTTCAAGTGAGCCGCCATATTGGTCCTGGCGCTGATTCGTACCGTCGCGCAAAAACTGGTCTAGTAAATAACCATTAGCCGCATGCACTTCTACGCCATCAAACCCGGCGGCAATCGCGCAGCGAGTGGCATGCACATAATCCTGCACAATCGCTGGCAATTCTGAAACGTCCAACGCACGCGGCTTGACGTAATCTTGCAAACCTTGATACGTAAATGCCTGACCCGCTGGCTTGAGTGCAGAAGGCGCGACTGGCGTCGCCTGATTAGGCAACAGGCTAGGATGGGAAATACGGCCCACATGCCATAACTGAATCACAATTTTGCCGCCCTTGGCATGCACGGCATCAGTGATTTTCTTCCAGCCAGCCACTTGCGCATCGGTATAAATGCCTGGCAATGCCGGATAACCATGCGCCATGGGTGAAATCGGCGTGGCTTCGGTAATAATCAACCCTGCCGTTGCACGCTGTTCGTAGTAAGTCACATTCATTGCCTGCGGCACACCGCCCTCGCCCGCACGATTGCGTGTTAACGGCGCCATGACCACGCGGTTTTGCAGGGCAATACCGCCTAGCTTGACTGGGGAAAACAAATCCAATGCCATACTCATCTCCATCATCTATTTAAATTGAGCGCGAAAACAGCTGTGCGGACCTGGGCATTTCCGCCCAGATCCGCACAGCAATGACCATCTAAAATGGCAACAATTATTTGGCCTTGACACCTTCAATGAGCAAGGTGATTTCAATATCATCCCCCACAGGCGAATTCGCACCTGCTGCCCAACCAAAACCATAATCTGAAGCCTTGATGGTCAAATGACCTTCAAAACCAGCACGTTGGCCGCCCCATGGGTCTGCGCCATAACCCAGCACTTTCACCGGGATATCAACCAGCTTGGTCACGCCATGCATGGTCAATTTGCCTTGCATCACAGCTTGCGTCTGGCTGCTAGCGGTAAACTTGGTGCTTTCAAACAGAATTTGCGTGTATTTGCCCACATCCAGGTATTTATCCGCCTTGATATGTTCATCACGTTTGCCAAAGCCGGTATTCACGCTGCTGACATTAATCGCCGCACGTACAGTCGCCGTATTCAGGTTGGTGGGATCCAGTGTCACCACGCCAGTCACATCGTTAAACGTCCCAGTGGTTTTGGACACCACATGACGGATGCTGAAATTGGCAAAGCTATGGGTCGCATCAATATTGTAGGTATCGGTGGCTGCCCAGGCCTGTGAAGCTGTTAACAAAGCCAGCGCAAGAATCATTTTTTTCACTTATTGTCTCCTTAGTTTTCAAAAGGTAAAGCCGCTGCGTTATGCGGTTTTAGCGAATCGTTTAGTCAGCGTAGCCACGCGCTTACCCAAGTGTTCAGCGGTCAGCAAATCACTCTGAATCGGTGCCAGGTCTGGCCCCTGGTCAGAGTTAGCTTGTGCCATGGCACCCAAAAAGCTACCCAAACGATTTAAGTCGTTGACCGAACCATTGCTGTGATTGTTCCCTGGCATTAAGCCCAAACTAACCCAGATCATGCCATGCTGCGCTGCGAACACTGACAGTTGCGACAAAGTACTCAATTTATCGCCACTCTGGCTGGCTGAGGTGGTGAAGCCTGCTGCAATCTTGTCTTGCCAGTCACGCGTGAACCAGGCTTTGGAGCTGGCATCCATAAACGCTTTAAACTGGGCAGAAGCCGAGCCCATATAGGTTGGGCTGCCAAAAATAATCGCGTCGCTGGCCTTGAGCACCTCCCACTGCTGCTGGGCTTCATCTACGGTTAGCAGGTTCACCGTCACGCCAGCCACTTTCTGCGCACCACGTGCAACGGCCTTGGCCTGCTCGGCCGTGTGTCCATAACCACTATGATAAACAATTGAAACCTGAGTCATTTTCTAGCTCCTTATCAACAATTCAAAACAAACATTATTCGGTGGCTTGCGGCAAATCAAACCACAACACTTCACTCGTAACCACCGCACGCATACTCAACTCGCTCGCGGCATCCACCATGAGTGCATCCCCCGCTTGCAGGCGCTGGCCATCAATCTCTACTTCGCCTCGGGCAATATGCAGATAAGCGGAGCGACCGGCCATGACATGAACAGGCAATGCCGCATCAGCGGTCAGCACAGTGGCATACAGTGACACATCCTGATGTACTTTTAATGACCCTGCCTGCGCACCGGGCGAGGCAATCAACGCCCAGCGGTTTTGCTTATCTTTGAGCGAAATGCTTTTGTCTTCATAACCGGGCGGCAGCCCCAAGGTGTCTGGAGTAATCCATATCTGCAACAAATGGGCGGTCGTTTCTGCGGAGGCATTCATCTCGCTATGGCGCACACCCGTGCCCGCCGTCATGCGCTGTACATCCCCGGCGCGAATCACTTCACTGTGGCCCATGCTGTCAGTATGGCGCAACTCGCCTGCCAGCATATAGGTGATGATTTCCATGTCCTGATGTCCATGCATACCAAAGCCTGTCGTCGGAGCGATTTTGTCATCATTGATTACACGCAACACGGAGTAGCCCATATGTTCAGGGTCGTAATAACTGGCGAATGAAAAACTGTGAAAGCTTTCCAGCCAGCCATGATTCGCGTAACCACGGCTATTAGAAGGGCGAACATGTGACATTTATTCACTCCATTTGAAAGATTAAATGTATGATAAAAAAACACTTAATCTTTTGATAGCAAAACATTTTGCATTTCTTGTTCAGTTTTTTTGATTAACATCTCATGACGATTAAACTTAGCCTGGAAGCCCTCGAAGTCATTGATGCCATAGACCGTAAAGGCAGCTTCGCCGCAGCGGCCGAATCTCTTTACCGCGTGCCTTCCGCCCTCACCTATACGATTCGCAGACTTGAGGAAGACCTGGGACTGGAGTTATTTGACCGTAGTGGCCACCGCGCCACTCTGACCGCAGCCGGGGCTGAGCTACTGAAAGAAGGCCGCTATTTACTCGACGCAGCCCACACGCTTGAGCAACGCGTGCAACGCATTGCGACGGGGGTAGAAACCGATATCACCATTGCGATCAGCGACCTGTTCGACTTCAAACCCATTCTCCATATCCTGCAGGACTTTTACCAGCAAGGCTTTGGCACCCGCGTCAAACTGCTGCGCGAAGTCTATGGCGGCAGTTGGGACGCCTTGCAATCCGGCCGGGCTGACATCTCCATCGGCGCGCCCGGTGACGCGCCGCCTGGCGGCGTATTTTCCACACACTTGCTCGGTCAACTGGAATTTGTATTTGCAGTTGCCCCCCATCATCCACTGGCTGCTTTGCCAGAACCTTTAAGTGCCAGTGACATTGTGCAGCACCGCGTCGTGGCTGCCGCAGACAGCTCACGCAACTTGCCGCCGCGGACCTCAGGCATTCTCACCGGCCAGGACATCCTGACGGTGCCAGATATGCACACCAAGTTGCAGGCGCAAATTTCTGGCATCGCCATTGGCTACTTGCCCAAGTTTCTGGCGCAGACCGCTGCCAACCAGGGGCAGCTACTAATCAAGCAAGTGTCTGAGCCCAAACCACTCGCCCCCATTTTTATTGCCTGGCGGCAGCAACGCCCGCCTGAAATGGGCAAAGCCATGCAATGGTTGCTCAAACAATGTACGCAACTGCCGCTGGAGCAATTACTGAGCAAATGATTTATCATCATCAAAGTATGATGAAATGGACGCCACATGTCGCAAGAACAACTGCCTGAAGAATTCGAACCGCTTAACCGTATCGCCATCAAAGCCATGCTCTGGCTCAATGGTCTGGCACATATCATTATTGGCCTGGCGCTGGCCACGTCGGTCATCATGTTTACCTGGCTGTTTTTTCTGGATGTGAAAGAAGCCGCTTACGCTCACAACCTGGTGCATGGCTTCTTACGCGCCCTGGGCACGCTGATGTTGCTGTGGTCAATCTCGGCACTGATCTCGGCTGAAATCCGTTACCTGCGTGGCCATAAACTGCTGGTAGAAACCTTTATTGAGGTCGTGCTGGTGATGTTTTTGCGCAAACTGATTGTGTTACCCGTGCAAGATGCCACCCCCACCTACGCAGAAATTGGCATCTGGCTGGCTGGCGCATTTACCATGAGCCTGGTGTATATCCTGATTCGCCTGGCCGATAAAAACAGTAGCAGATAACCCAATGCAAGACGAAGACTTTATGCGCATGGCCATGGCGCTGGCTACAGAAGCTGCCAGCCTGGGCGAAGTGCCGGTGGGCGCCGTGGTAGTCAAAGACGGCATGGTCATCGGCCAAGGCCGCAACGCACCGATCAGCCTGAGTGACCCAACAGCACATGCTGAAATCCAAGCCATGCGTGCAGCAGCCCAGCATCTGGGTAACTACCGCCTGGTCGACTGCACCCTCTATGTCACGCTGGAGCCCTGCGCCATGTGCAGCGGCGCCATCCAGCATGCGCGCATCGCCCGACTGGTCTATGGCGCCAGCGACCCGAAAACCGGCTGTTGTGGCAGTGTGGTCAACTTAATGGCGGAACAAAAACTGAATCACCATTGTGCACTGATCAGCGGTGTACTGGCAGATGAATGTGGTGCACTGCTAAGCGACTTTTTCAGGCAGCGCAGACTGGAGAAAACAAAAATTTAAGGTACGGATACCACAAAAAAACAAACCCGCCGATGGCGGGTTTGTTTTTTCTATTGGCTAGAATTAATGAGCCATTTTACGACGGCGAACAACAGCGCCCATCAAACCCAGACCAGCCATGAACATGGCGTAAGTTTCGGCTTCTGGTACTTGAGTCACGGTGTAACCCGCAATCCACATTTCAGCAAACTGACGACCACCTTCGCTGGTTGATGCACCCTGAACAATACGCACTGCATTGTCGGTCCACTGGTAAGTCAGGCCCTCAGCGCTAAACTTCAACAAATACAAACCGGAGTTCGGGTTGTTTTCACCAATACTGACATCGGTACGAATCGCGACTTTATCAGCATCATAATATCCACCTGCTGCTGCAACCGTTGCACTGTAAGTACCTGGAACATAGTCAGAACGTGCTGGATCACGCAAGCGGTAGCCAGTCGTGCCAGAACCATACACAGAAGAACCAGAAGTCCAAGCTGCGGACAGTGTATCCACATCAGACAGGCCAGTACGTACGACAGAGTTAATTTCAGTAATGCCGTTAGTATTATTCAACAGCTTGAAGTAAGAACCAATAATGTAGGAGTTGGTGTCACTCTCAAACCATACGGTATCAATGAATGAACCAACAACATTGCCATTAATTGGGGAGAATACATCTGAAGTAGTAGATGCAAGCTGTGTCCAGGTGGTTGGCAGGCTGCTGATATAAAACGCATCAGTCAGCGTATTGCTGGTACTGCCACCAGTGCGCTCACCTGTATTCAAAACTGTTGTAAAACTGCCCGCATAAGCACTATTTGCTGCAAAAGTAATCGCCGCTACGGCTAACGTCTGTTTCCAAATTGCTGTTTTCATATTAAGATTCCCTCACAAAAGTTGTTTTTAAGTGGCGGGGTAGCGCAAGCTCCCCGCTCTTTTTTCATGGCACTTATAATCAATGACTGCTATTTAGCAGCCTTTGAATGACGGCGACGTGAAGCGATACCCGCAACCCCCAACCCAGCCAGCAACATGACGTAGCTCTCTGGCTCTGGTACTGGCGTAGTGACGGCTGTCGGGATAAAGCCTGTAATAAAACCGCCAGCTGGCGTTTGGCCCTCTTCTCCCGTTTGATAAAAACCAATCGCTTTACCTAAGCTGTATGTGGTAGCGTCTGTTTTAACCAAATACAAACCAGACCATGGATTGTCTTCAGAAACACTAAAGTCACCTTGTTGACGGACCACATCTACATCGTAATCAAATGGCCCTTCGCCTGCTGTTGAGTCAGTTTTAATTGCCGTGTACTGGCGCAAATCTGAATCAGTCAAAAATGTCCAGGCCACTGAAGTGCTGTAGCCTGTAAATCCATAACGATATAAAAAATTCACTTCGTCACCAGTCTCTTGTGGATCACGGTTCAGGTAGCGCGTACCAAACACTAGACTATTGTCAGCACTGTCTCTGAATACAAAATCATAAATATCCGCTTGTGCAGAACCTGGTGCCAAATCCACACCTGTAGTGACTCGCCAGTCTATTAGCGAGAGTGTGCCCGTTGCCAGCTCAGTATCGATATCAAATGCCGGGAATGCGCGGTAGGTTAAAGAGGTTGGTACAACATTGCCGCTACCCCCCTTCTGAAACTCAGTAGTATCAGCATAACCAGCGGCATAAGTCACATCTGTTGCCAGAATAAACATAGAGTCGACAAACGCATCGTTATCGCCGTCCACCACATTAGTCGTTAATGATTGAAAATTCCCTGCACTGGCCGTGTTTGCTGCAACAGCAAACAAACTTGCCAACAACATGCCCTTTAACTTCATTGATATCTCCTCAAAATTAATTTTTATCTATAAAATTCATGGCAATAGACTGCCTCCTATGACGCAGTCCTGCTTTAATTTAAGTGCTTTGTTTTTTACGACGAGAAACCACTGAAATCACACCCAGACCCAGTGCAAGTAAGGCATAATTTTCAGGCTCAGGGACCGGGATCACAGTCAGGATGCCTGTGGCTGCGTCATAATTCCAACCCAAACCGTTGCTCAGAGGGTTTTTAGCCACAATTTGTGAAAAGGCACCGCTTGAGCTGGTGAAATCAAACAAATCAAAGGTGTCTCCAGCATTGCCGATATAGCCATTGATAAACGAAAGTTTCAGGATGCCGCCGAAAGTCAGCTTTCCGTTGACGGTAAGATGATCGTATTGGGTGCCTTGCAGCAAACCACCAATTTCAAACAGGGCCTCATTGCTAGCCCCAAACACCACATCACCATTCACCGTGACTGAGCCCGGGCTATTACCGGCAGAATATCCACCATTAAATACAAAGGTACCGCCACCACCCAGCAAGGCACCTATCTGCTGGTTAAAAGCACCATTAAAAGTGGCAGTGGTACCAGTACGGGCATTGATTTGCGAACCGTTTTTCGCAACCACTGCGCCGCTGAATTGCGCATTACCATACTCAACAGTGGCCGTACCGCTCACATTCATATTGTTGCTGTAATTGCCGCCGTACATCTTGACCGTTTCACCTGCAGCCACACCACTTTCCAGTTTGGTTGGCGCATAGCCAGACAGCGATACAGACAAGACAGACTGTCCCTCTTCGCCGCCCTGGCGAATCTTGATCGCGTTATTAATCACCTTGAAAGCCGTCGCATCGGTACGAATCAGGTACAAACCTGACTGTGCATTACCTTCGGAAGCATTCACATCGGTACGGAAATCCACCACATTTGAGTTATAAACATCCGCGCCTTGCTTTAACCCGACATTGCTCATGGCGGCGCTATAGGCCCTCAAATCACTACTGGATAAGCGTGTCCAGCCTGCTTCCACTTTAAAACCTTCGTAGCCATAGCGGAAAATATCGTTCGCCTCGGACAAGTTTCTCTGGCCGTTAATGGGGCCAAAATAGAGACGGGAGCCAATCACAACTGAGTTGGTCGTCGTGTCCATAAACACATAATCACTAAAAGTACCTGCATACAATGCATCTGTCGCACTCGCAAAGTTGGTGTCTACCTTGCTGATCAATGAAAGCGTCGAAGGAAGGTTATATGTGCCATTTTGAATCACTGGTGCAATATAAAGCTTGTCATTCAAAACATTGGCCGCACCTGAACAGCGGATAGTTGTCGCACTAGCCACCCCACACCCCGGCTGCCCGGCTGCACTTGGCAACGACACAAATGCAGCATTTGCATTCAGAGAAAACAAGCCTGCAGTTAACAGTGCAGAAACCACGCCTGAAATATATTTAATCTCCATAACTTACCCTCAAATTAAAAATGAATTATTTTTTTAACCCTTACTGCAAACGTCATACCAACTTCACAACCAAACACTTTCCACTTTCAACAAAGAAGAAATATCTTTTATATTTCAACAATTTAAAAAACAACCCTTCATACAAACACGCCATACCCACTCCACCATAGCGATGCGTTTCATGGTAAAGATTCGCTAAATTCGGGTTTTAATAAACCATCGACACAACCACTTGGTTATTTACAACCAGACTTAGTCCAGTTTCATTTTTCGCTGCTTCCAATCGAGGTCATAACTCAACCCGAACCACGCCGCACGCGGTGCGCCAGGGCCAATAAAAGTGGTGTTTTTCCATTGATCAGAGTTGTAGTTAAAGCCCGCAGCATCACTCGCTGCACCACCGCTCGTAGGGGTAAATGGTGTCCGTCCAAGGTTGCCCGCCGTGGCATATTCACGGTCAAACACGTTGTCCAGGCGTGCAAATAAGGTAAAACCGTTATCAAACTTGTAATTGGCACGAAGATTAAAGACCGCGTAGCCTGGGATACTGCCATCGCCGATAAAGTCATACGGGTCGGTAAATGGATCAGTTGCATCTCGTTTTTTATGCTTATTATTTTCATTGCCACGCACAAACGAGGACGAATGCATCACCATATTGAGTGTGACGTCGAACCTCTTATTCGCCGCGTAATTCCAGCTTGCTTGCACAATGTGATTAGGCATGCCGGGCAACTGGTCGCCCGGCCTGATATAGACGTAATTCTGGTTTTGTACGCTGTCTAAGACGTTACTACTGTTATTCGGGTTAATAATGGTGGAAGGTGACTCAAACGTCGCCCGCATCCAGGTGTAATTAAGGCTCAGCCGGTGATCGCCCCATTTGCCTGCAATGCTACTTTCAATGCCCTGCCGCAAAGTCTGGCCAAAGTTATCAAACACACCACGGTTTTTACGGCCAAGTGGCACAAACAAAATGTCATTTGTGAGCTCTGTGCGGAAGAAGCTTAAATTCCAATTTACATTCTCACTACCAAGAAAACTGGTTGAAATTCCCCTGGTCCCTGCTTCATAAGAAGTCGACCGTACCTGTTTGAGATAAGGGTCAGCCGTGAGGGAAGTCGGTATCGCGCAACCAAATTGATAATTTCGATTGTTTTCAATCTGCGTCCTGTCAATCGCACATCCCAACTCAATGACGGAAGGTGTACGGGAGCCACGACTTACATTGCCATAAGCCACCAGATTAGGCTTAATCTCCCAGGCGATACCAAACGAAGGATTAAAACTACGGTACATATAATCCCCTTTGGAACATATGTATTTTCCGTTGTCAGAGGTGTCTGTTAAGTCGACCACACAACGCTCTCGAGTCGGATCGAAATAGGTACCTGACCCATTATCCTCAAATTGATATAGGCTCAAGCCGCGCTCTGAGCGCAAATCATTTTTCACACGGGTATGGTTAAACCTGGCCCCTAGCGTGATATGCAAGTCATCTCTGGGTGACCAGGTATCACTGACAAACATGCTTTTGGTCGTACTACTGCCGGTCAGTTTATTTCGAATGATTGGATACTTCGCAGCTACCAACCCAAGATCCGTGTAATAACTGGGGTTCTGAACCAGCTCACGATCAGCGCCGATATCAGCAAACATTTCCGCCTGCATGAAATTGACATCATTGGTGTCATAGGTGATGCCTGCGGTCAACTCGTGCTTGTCAGTCA
This sequence comes from Methylophilus sp. QUAN, assembly GCF_015354445.1. Taxonomy (GTDB): domain Bacteria; phylum Pseudomonadota; class Gammaproteobacteria; order Burkholderiales; family Methylophilaceae; genus Methylophilus. The sequence continues at coordinate 1,011,803 of NZ_JADKYT010000001.1, read as the reverse complement.
CAAAATTCATCTGAAAAGCTAATCCCTCGCCACCCTGCTTCAGGTCAGACAAGCTGAAGACACCATTCGGGATGAGCCCCGCACATCCGGAGCCAGGCGAGGATGAAGTTGTAGATGAACCATCAGGCAGACTGCCGTCAGGACAATTCACACCGGCACGTTCTGATAATTGAGGAAAGTCGTCATAAAAATCTCCCCCAATTGCTTTTTGCTTAACGCTACGCTTATACGCCAAACCAGAAAAACTCAGGTTATCGTTCAGGTCAAAGCGCCCAGTAAGGTTGTAGTGCTCCAGCCCATTCTTGTTTTCATCCGGCGAAGTGAATACGGCTTTTCTATCCTGCTCGTACATCTCGTACGGCACCACACCATTACCGGTGAGCGCGGTATCCACATTCAGTGCGGTGAAGTTGAGTTCACCATAATCACTACGCATGGTTGCACTGGTAAACAACTGCCGAACATTGGATGGAGAGTTGCTGCGCCAGCCATCCTCCTTGAAATGGTTATAGGCCACAAACAGGCCAAGCCTGCCATTATTAAAACCATTGGAGAATTGCACTTGCTCACGCCCCCAGGCACCACCCATCACCTCAGCGTGCGCCTGCTGATGTGTAAACCCGTTCTTGGTAGTCAGCGCCAAAGCACCACCCAGCGTATTGAGGCCAAACAGCGGATTTGATCCTGGGATCATATCGAGGCTGGCAATGGCATTCATGGGAATAAAATCCCAGTTCACGACTTCACCAAAGGCTTCATTGACACGTACGCCGTCAAGGTAAACTGAAATCCCCTGCGGGGTGCCGATCTGTGGCGAGGCGGTAAAGCCACGAAAGTTGAGATCTTGCTGAAATGGGTTACCAGCGTAGTCGTTGATCGTGACTGACTGCATTGAACTATTCATCAAATCAGTAATATTGACTGACTTTGAATCTGCAATTTCTTTACCACTAATGCTTTGCACATTGGTGGTCATTTTTTCTTTATCAATCACCAGCCCGGGCAACGGTGTAATGACACTGCGCCGCTTCGCCTTGACCACCACCTCATCGAGCTCCAGCGTACGCTGAGTATCTGTGGCCTTTTGATCTTTGCTGGCAGTGTCCGCGTCTGCTGCCATCGATACACAAGAATAGGTTGCAAGAAACAACACTGATTTTATTTTTTTATTTAACATACTTCCCCTCCGCAGGGGAAGACTGCAAAAATCAAACCATCTCAATCAAGATAATTAAATCAATATAATCATACAGTTAAAATTTAATTAATATTTACAACCACTTTTAAAGGCTGAGATCAGCCACTTTGGCTACAGTGAGCCATGTTGAAATAAATTTTTTTGAAGTAATAAACATCACGCTAATAAAAAAGCCCGCTTTTAGCGGGCTTTTTTATCTTAACAACCAATTTTAAATCAACGAGACTTACGGCGACGCACAATGGAGCCCATAATCCCTAGACCAGCCAGCATCATGGCTGCAGTTTCGGCTTCAGGCACAGTAGCGACTGAAACATTGAACAGCAATGCGCCCATGTTGTCGCCACCACCGTTTTTAAATACAACCGACGCCAATGAGTTAGACGCAAAGTTAACGGTACGCGTATAAGTAGTGACAGGCGCATTCGAGGTCAGGTTAAAAGTTTCGCTATAGCTACCAAAACTGACGTCTACCGTATTTGACTCACCACGTGTACTGCCAGACAAGACAAACTCCAGCGTATAAGTCCCGGCAGCCACATTCAGGGCTTTTGAGCTAAAGTCTCCGGCGTCACTTGTACTGCCGTCCAAATCGATATACAGGCCATTACCTGGATAGAAATCAAAATAGCCATTACCAATCACATCGACTGTGCCGTTAGTCACAGTCCAGTTACCAGCAAAATCAGTCACATTTAAACCAGCGGTATAACTATCAAAATTATCTGAAAAAATCACTGCGGACTGAGCAGGTGCTGATAATGCGCCACACACAGCAACCGCACACAAAGTTTTTGTTACTAATGACATACATCCCCCTTCTCAACCGTTGTAAAAATTAGAATGACCACTGTATGCCTGATATGTATTTAATGCAATACCCCAAACGGGCCAATAAAAAACCCGCCGATTGGCGGGTTTTTTATTTGAATCTTAACCGATGCTTAGTCGCGGTTACCCAACAAAGCCAGCAAGATATTCAACAGGTTCACAAACAGGTTGTAGATATCCAGGTACAGGTTCAGGGTTGCCATCACGTAGTTAGTTTGGCCGCCACGTACGATCTGGTTCACGTCATACAAAATGTAGCCTGAGAAAATCAGTACGGAGACGCCGGAAATCGCCAGTGACAAGGCTGGAATCTGGAAGAACATATTAGCCAAACCAGCCACAATCGCCAGGATCAGGCCGATCATGAGGAACTTGCCCATACCGCTAAAATCACGTGCAGGGGAAGAACCAATCGCAGCCAAGCTGAGGAAAGTAATACCCGTGCCAGCAGCAGCCAGGCCCACAATTTCAGCACCATTACGCAAATGCAGTGCAAATTGCAGGATAGGACCCAGCATCACGCCAAACACAAAGGTCATGGCCAGCAACAACCACACGCCTACACCGCTGTTCTGGTTCACGGCAATGAGTTTAAACATACCGAACATCACGGCCATAAAACCAATGGCAAAGATAAATGGATGCGCGGCCATAAAGCCAAAATTCATTTGCATGCCGACATAAGCACCAATCACGGTTGGTACCATGCTCAAGCCGAGCAAAGCATATGTATTGCGCAGCACGCGATTTTGCGCCGCTGATACATTACTCTCGCGACCTAAAACTTGCATATCTGACATAGTGTTTCTTCCTCTCTACGATAAAACTTTATGATTTGTTAGGATTAAGATAATGGCAAACGCACAAAGTTTCAAGTTTTTCACATGACATTTGCGTGAACATTACCCTGTGCTACAACTTCCAGATGGCGTAACACACCAATGCAATCAATAGAATGCGGGTGATTTGATACACATTCTTGTTCCATTTTTTAAAGCGGCGGCGATATTGGCCGACCACCCAGGCATAGTGGAACAGGCGGTTGATCACACCCGTCTGGTCGCCTGCTTCATTCGGTGAACTGGCAGCAGTGACAATGGTGTTGGCCAAAAAGCGGTTCACCGCTTGCGCCCAGCCATAACGCATGGGGCGTTCAATATCGCAAAACAGAATCACACGCGTTTCATCGGTTTTGTTATAGGCTTCGTGGATATAAGTTTCGTCAAACATCACCGCCTGGCCGTCGCGCCAGCTATAGTCTTCGCCATCCACGCGGATAAAACACTGGTCATTGTTCGGCGTCGCCAGTCCCAAGTGAAAACGCAATGAGCCTGCATAAGGATCACGGTGCGGACGCAAATGCGCGCCCGGCGGCAATTCGGCAAACATGGCGGCTTTCACGCTAGGAATACTTTGCAGCAGCGCCACGGTTTTCGGGCAATAAATTGTGGCTGACGGGTGATGCGCGTCATACCATTTGAGGTAAAAACGCTTCCAGCCAGTTTTAAAAAATGAGTTAAACCCGGCGTCGTTATTGGTTTGTGCGGCGGCAATGCGCTCCTGCTCACGCACGTGCAAGGCCTCTTCACGAATTTCTTGCCAGCGATCTGTAATCAATTTCAACTCAGGAAATTCACTCACCGATAAATAAGGCGTGGTTGGCGCTTTTGAAAACAGGTACAAGAACACATTAAACGGCGACACGATGCCGGAATGGTCAAACACCTGGCGGTAAAAGCGATGCCGCACCTTGCCGCGAAAGTGCACATAACTTACCGATGCTAAAAACACCCCTAAAACGATCCATTTCATAGTGAATACCGATAAACGCGCATTAAAATTGATATCAATAGTTTGAAAGCTTACCGTATCGCATCACACTCAGGCAAACAAATCTGACTCTTTTTGACCGACCATAGCCACACGCTTGACCGCATCTACGTAATAGGCGGACTCACGCAAGCCAACCATATCATGTGGATGGTGTCCGCCATGCATGCGCGCCAGGCGCGCGATACTTTGTGCCGAGATTTTCCAGTCCAGGTTCACCAACAATTCATCGGCCAAGTCGGGGCGATTGCATAATAGGACCATATCGCACCCAGCATTCAATGCCGCCAAGGTACGCGCAGTCACGTCACCTGCGACAGTTGCGCCTTCCATGCTCAGGTCATCGCTGAAAATCACGCCATTAAAACCCAAGCGCTCGCGCAATACTTTCTGCAACCAGCGTGGCGAGAACCCGGCAGGCTTCTCGTCGACTTTAGGGTAGATCACATGCGCAGGCATCACTGCGTGCAAACCCTCGTCTATCATGCGCACAAAGGGCTGCATGTCGTTTTGCGCAATCTGGTCAAACTCGCGCTCATCCACCGGGATACTCACATGCGAATCCGCCACCACAAAGCCGTGACCGGGAAAATGCTTACCCACCGCAGCCATCCCAGCTTTTTTCAGGCCTTGCATCAAGCTAAAGGCCAGCTCATTAATGGCTTGCGGGTCTTTATGAAACGCGCGATCACCAATCACCAGGCTATCGCCATAATCCATGTCCAGCACCGGCGTAAAACTGAAATCCACACCATGCGCACGCAACTCAGCGCCCAGCACATAGCCTGCCTCTACCGCCAACTCTTTGGCCTTGCGTGGATTTTTATCCCAGATATGCCCAAACTCACGCATGGGTGGAATCTTGGTAAAACCCTCCCTGAAGCGTTGCACGCGACCACCTTCATGATCCACCGCAATCAGCAATGGCGGCTGACGCACGGCATGAATACTGGCGGTGAGTGCTTTAAGCTGCTCGCAGCTCTCAAAATTGCGCGCAAACAAAATCACCCCGCCGACCAGCGGATGTTGCAAACGGCGGATGTCATCAGCAGTGAGCTCTTTGCCAACCACATCCAGCATGACGGGACCTAAAGACATAACATATTCCTATTGTTCAAATTTCAAGCACATTTTAATCGATAAAGACTGGTGATTTCTTTGGCACGTGCCTCATACAAAGGGTCGGACTGATCACTGGCCTTGGCATGTTTAGGCGCGATATCCAGCTTTTCAACAACCTGCAAACCCGCCTCATCAATCCAAGTGGTCAATGCCTCAGGCCGACGCAAGCCAATATGCTCGGCTAAATCCGACATCACCAGCCATGCCTCGCCATTGGGAGTTAAATGTGTTTTCAAACCACTTAAAAACCCTTTCAGCATACGACTATCCGGGTCATACACTGCATGCTCAATCGGCGCATTGGCCTTCGCGGGCAACCAGGGGGGGTTACAGACGATCAGGTCAGCTTGCCCTTCCGGGAACAAATCGGCTGGCAGGACCTGAATATTGGTTTGCATATTCAAGCGTTGCACATTCTCTGCAGCACACGCTAATGCGCGTGGATTATTGTCTGTGGCAAGCACCTGTTTCACGCCGCGTGCCACCAAAATGGCCGCAATCACCCCCGTACCAGTACCGATATCCCAGGCAATTTGCGGGCTGTTAAGAGGGGCCTGATCTATGAGATCAAGATACTCACCACGCACAGGAGAATACACCCCGTAATAAGCGTGGATACTGGCATTGAGCGCATGAACCTGCACGCCTTTTTTACGCCATTCATGCGCACCCACCATGCCCAGCAACTCACGCAATGAAAGCACCAGCCTTGCGGGCAGTTTGTCGGTTTTTTCGTCCACAATCAACGCGCCTTGCACCGCAGCTTTCACATCAGGGGCGCGAGGCAAATCGCAATCGCCGTGCTTGAGTTCAATCAATACTTTATTTGTGATATTGGCACGGCCAATCTGGCGCGCGCGATGCTGATGAAAAGCTTCGAGCATGGTCGCTGCAGGTTTAACCGGTTTGCGGTCGACGCGGCGCGTAATGGCCTGCAACAATTGTTTGGCATTTTGAAAGTCGCCGCGATAGAGCAAAGCCGTGCCCTCGCAAGCCAGGCGGTACGCCTCATCCGCTTTGGTCGTATCATCCGCAATCACCACCGCTTTCGGCGGTGGGTTACCTGCTTCAGATTGCCAGTCAGCGGCTTGCGTCTTTTTTTGTTCGTACCAGTTAATCAGGTTCAATGGGGTTCCGATAATGAGAGATTGTTAAATGTGGCCAGTTTAAAGCTTAAACGGGCTAAAGTCGGTGTATATATCGTAATAATCTTCATTCTCAGCGCGTTTGAGAAAAGCGACTATTTTGTAGGTCACGGGCGTGAAGGCGACCTCTACCAATAATTTGGCGGTAAATTGCGCCAGCACGATTTGCGGCATCATGGCATCCGGGAATTCGCCTGAGCCATAAAAAGCCAGTGGGAAAAACAGGACGGTATCAACCGCTTCGCCGAAAATGGTCGACCCTATGGTGCGGCTCCACAACCAGCGACCCCGGGTGAGGATTTTCATTTTGGCCAACACGAACGAATTGACAAACTCGCCTGCCGCAAAGGACACCAATGAGGCTATGGCAATGCGCGCCGTGGAACCAAACACGGACTGATAAGCGGCCTGATCATGCCACTCTGGCGCTGGCGGCAGTGCGACGATGACCCAGGCCATGAGGCTGGCAAAAGCCAGGCAGATAAAGCCAGTCCAGATCACGCGGCGTGAGGCAGCGTAGCCATAGACCTCGGTCAGGATGTCGCCAAAAATAAAGCTGATGGGGAAAAACATGATACCGGCGCCAAAGGTCAGTGCACCCAGTAACGGCACATGTATCTCGGTAATTTTGCCGGGACCAATAATGTTGGAACAGACCAGCACCACGGCAAAAGCTGCCATGATCAGGTCGTAATACCGATACTGTTTTTTCATGCGCGCCTTTTTATCATCCTCTTGCCTCGCTACGTACATCCAGTTTGTCACGCAGCACGTCACCACCCAGGTTAATGGCGAGGATCAAACTCATCATGCATACGCCGACAGTGAGCACATAATGTGGTGCCACCAGCATAAAGCGCACAGCGTCACGCAACATGGCGCCCCACGAGGCATCGGGCGCCTGTATGCCCAGGCCGAGAAACGACAATGACGCTTCGGCAATCATCACACTGGCCATGCTATAAGCTGCTTCTACCAGCAAAATGGAAATCAGCAATGGCAAGATATGCAGCAACATTACGCGCATGCTACTCGCCCCCAGGGACTCGGCGGCCAGCACATGCAGGCGTTGCCGTAACGCCAGTGCCTGACCACGCGACAACCTGGCATAAGTGACCCAACCAGTCAGGCATAATGCAAGAATCAGGTTGTTGATTCCTGCTCCCAGCACGGCTGCAAATGCAATCGCGAGCAACATACCGGGGAATGCCAGAAAAATATTGGTGACTTGCATCAGCGCATGATCCAGCCTGCCGCCTTTATACCCGGCCACCAGGCCTATGCTCAGGCCTATGGTCATGGTCACGGCTGTCACTACCACTGTGACCAGGAAGGAAACCTCCACCCCGCGAATCACGCGCGCCAGAATATCGCGCCCCAGATCATCAGTGCCCAGCCAGTGTTGCAGGCTAGGCCATTGCAGAATGGCATTGAGGTCAATCTGGTTGGGATTCAAGCCAATCGCATGGCCCAGCATCACGACCAGCAGCCAAAACCCCAGGGTGAGCAACGCAAAAGTTTTCATTGCGTGCCCCGCGTGCGCGGATCCAGCCAGCGATACACCACGTCTGTCGCCTGGTTAATCAGTACATAGCTCAACGCCACCACCAGCACACAGGCCTGCGTCACCGGGTAATCGCGCTTTTCTATGCTGTCTACCAGCAAACGGCCGATACCGTTCCAACTGAAAATGGTTTCAGTAATCACAGCGCCTGCCAGCAAACTGCCCATTTGCAAACCAACAATGGTCACTAGCGGTAATAAAGCCGCTCGTAAGGCGTGTTTGAGCAACACTTGCCGTTCGCTGAGGCCTTTGGCGCGGGCGGTACGGATGTAGTCTTCATTCAGCACCTCGAGCAGGCTGGTACGGGTCATGCGCGTCAAAATGGCGCTTAAGCCCAGCCCCAGTGTCATCGCTGGCAACACGATGCTGGTAGCGTTCGCCATGCCACTCACCGGCAGCCAACCCAGCCACACTGCGAATACCAGCATCAGCACCGGGCCCAGCCAGAACGCGGGCATGGCGGCCAGGCGGATGCTCAACATGGTGATCATCACATCTTGCCAGTGCCCGGCTTTAAGCGCAGACCAGATGCCCAATGGAATACCGATAGACAGCCCTATCGCTAATGCAACCACGGCCAGTAATAACGTGGCCGGGTAAGCCTGCCATAACAGTTGCGAGATTGGGGTTTGGGTATGGATAGAGGCGCCAAAATCGCCATGCAGCAGATGCATCACATACTGGCCGAATTGCACCAGCACAGGTTGATCCAGCCCCAGTTGTGCTTTCAGTGCAGTGCGGTCAGCCGCGCTGGCAGACTCGCCCAGCATGACATCGACCGGGTCGCCCGGCACTAGATGCAACAAGGCGAAGGTCAGGCATAGCACCCCGAAGACCACGGGCAATAGTGTGGCAAAGCGCTTAATCATCCGCCTCGCAAATGTTAACGGTGGTACCGACGGGCACCTGCTCGAACAACTCGATCAGGTCCGCATTGCGCATGCGCACGCAGCCATGCGAACCAGGGACGCCCAACTGGGTCGCGTCTGGCGTGCCGTGGATATAGATATAGCGTTGCATGGTATCAACATTACCCAGGCGGTTTTTGCCGGGCTCAGTACCGCTCAGCCAAAGAATGCGGGTTAAAATCCAGTCGCGGTCAGGGAACTGCAACTTTAAATCTGGCGTAAATATTTCACCGGTAGCGCGCCTGCCGACAAACACTGTATTTTCAGCCGCCCCGCCACCGATTTTGGCACGAATAATATGTGCGCCCAGTGGTGTACAACCACTGTTTTTGACGCAACCTACGCCATTGGCTGCCGTCGAGACGGCGTAGCGCGTGACTTGCCCACCATTGTCGTCAAACAGTGTCAGCGTTTGCGCCGGAATAGAAATCTCAATATGCATAACCATTATTCTAAGCGATTTGCCCGTGATAGACGGAGATTTGATGCAACACGGTCTCTGGCAATAAAAATTCTATTAAAATCCGATTCACTCGCTTAGTTATTTTATTCATCTTTAGACTCAGGGCAATCGCATGGCACATCACGAATTACATTTTTTACAACGCAGCGGCTGGTTGCGCGCGGCCGTGTTAGGGGCTAACGATGGCATTATTTCTACCGCCAGCCTGCTGATGGGCGTGGCTGCCGCAGGGGCCAGCCACCAGGCCTTGCTGACGACTGGCGTCGCTGGGCTGGTGGCTGGCGCGCTATCCATGGCCGCAGGTGAATATGTGTCAGTGAGTTCACAAACGGATATCGAGCAGGCAGACCTCGCACGTGAAGCCGAAGAGTTAAAGGAAAATCCGGAAAGCGAACTGCGTGAGCTGACTGGTATTTATATCCAGCGAGGCTTATCGCCTGAGTTGGCCCAGCAAGTGGCGCAAGCGCTATCACAACATGATTCTTTGTCTGCGCATGCACGTGATGAGCTGGGCTTGCACGATATCAACCAGGCGCAACCACTACAGGCTGCGCTGGCCTCAGCGCTGGCCTTTGCCAGTGGTGCCATCTTGCCACTGATCACGGCCTGGCTGGCACCGCATGCACAAGCACAATCCTGGTTAACCGTGAGCACCCTGCCATTTCTAGCCTTATTGGGAATCGTGGCTGCGCGCACTGGTGGCGCCAGCATCGTGAAAAGTGTCAGTCGTGTCGTCGTTTGGGGCGCACTCGCCATGGCAGCCACGACACTGATCGGTCACTGGTTTGGCGTCAACCCGTGAGGGTGAACATTATTCTTTGATCGGCTTAAAAACCACTTGTGACAGACCATCCAGATTGCCATCTGCCATCGGCTGATAAGCCGCAATAGTATCGCGGTAAGCAACAAACTGCCCCTCATACCATAGCGGGATCACTGGCAATTGGCTATGAATGCGCTGCGTCACCGCTGGCCAATCCTCTTTTTCCAACAGTTGATCCAGCATGCCATCCTGATAGCGGCCACGGTTAAACCCTTGTGGCGGCAAACTGTGAGAAGCAAATACCTGGCTGTAAATCTCCGGTGTTTTAATGCCAACCCAGGTCAGGCCATACAACTGAAAATTACCTTTTTGCACATCGGCAAAAAAGGTGCCCCAATCCAGGCTCTTGATTTGCAGGTCGATGCCCGCCTCCTGCATTTGCGCTTGCAAAATCGTCGCTAGCCGCACGCGCTGCGGATCGGTGCTGGTTTTATAAGTCAGCGTCAGTGGCAACTTAATGCCTGCAGATTGCAATAATTGCCTGGCCAGTGCCGGTTGATAAGGGTACGGCTGCAAAGCCGCATTGCCAGCATAATGCTCAGGCGGCAACAGCGCACTGGCCTGGCGGCTATGGCTGACCATGACTTTATCAATAATCGCCTGGGTATCAATCGCATAGGCAATCGCGCGCCTGACCCGCACATCACGCAGAAAATCGGCCTGCACATTCAAACCAAGATAAGAGTAATTAGCACCTACCCCAGTTTTCACCGTGACATTAGGTTGTTTCTGCAGATATTTGACCAGCTCTGGCGGCAAGTCGCCCTGAATCAAATCAGCCTCGCCGCGTTTGAGTTTGAGCACCCGCACATTGGGGTCTTTCACTTCGTCAAAACGCACTTTAAGGCCATCACTTAAGCGCTGCAACTGCAATACCGATTGCCAACGATCCAGTTTAAATGGCCCGCTCCCTACCGGCGCATGGCCAAAGTCATGTCCGGCCGCAATCAGCCGTGCGGGCAAAATACCAACCATCAAACGCGCAGCAAAGTGCGGATCCGGGCGGCTGAGTTCAAAATCGATGGTGTTGGCATCCAGCGTTGTAATCTGCTGGATATGCTTGAATTCCGCCGTGTGCGGTGAGTCCTTGAGTTGCAACAGGCTATCGTAAGTCGCTTTCACATCCGCAGCCGTCAGCGGCTGGCCATCGTGGAATGTGGCAGGCTGGTACAACTGAAAGCGGTAATGCGTCGCATCGCGCATCTGCCAGGTCGCCAGCCCAGGCACTTCGCGCGAGCGGCTATCAAACTCCACCAGGCGCTGGTAAAGCAAGCGATTGATACGCTCGGAAGCCGCATCCGTCGCATAACGCGGATCCAAATTCACCGGCGCCTGCGCCACAGCAAACACCAACGAACGCGGCTCGTTCGACGGCTGGCAACCAGTCAACGCCCACGCTAGCAGCACTCCCGGCAATAACCGGCCTAACATGCTGCCCATCACCTTAAATCTTCTCAAAAATCGCGATAGATTCAACATGCGCCGTATGCGGGAACATGTTCATCACGCCAGCCGCTTGCAAACGATAGCCTTTGGACTGCGTCAGGATTGCCGCATCACGCGCCAGCGTCGCCGGGTTACAGGAGACGTAGACAATACGTGATGGCGCATGGCCAGCGTTGGCATCTTCTGCATCTGGCAGGGACTTGATCAACTCAATCGCACCATCACGCGGCGGATCCACCAGCCACTTGTCAAACGCGCCCAGCGACTGCAATGACTCCGGCGTCATATCGAACAAATCAGATTCAGCAAATTCAACATTGCTGACACCATTGAGCTGTGCATTTTCCACGGCGCGCTTCACCAACGCTTGCGACCCTTCCACGCCATAAACGCTGGCCCCGCTGCGTGCAATCGGCAGCGTAAAGTTGCCCAAGCCGCAGAAAAAGTCAGCAATGCGCTCACCGGCTTGCGGCTGCAACAACTGCATGGCACGGCGTATCATGACGCGGTTAATCGCCGGGTTGACCTGGGTAAACTCAATCGGGCTAAACGGGTATTGCAAGTTAAATTCGGGCAGGCTGTAATGCAACATGCCATCATGTGCGAACAAGGGCTTCACCGTATCTGGGCCTTTGCTTTGCGTCCACACCTGGACACTGTGCGTTTCTTCAAAGGTTTGCAGCAAGGCGATATCCGCATCGGTCAGTGCTTCCATAATGCGGAACACCAATACAGTCGCATCTTCACCAACGGCCAACTCAATCTGCGGGACGGACTGCTTGATAGACAACTGGCCGATCAGTGCTTTCAACGGCACAATCAGGTCGGACACTGGCTGTGTCAGCACTTCACAGCTATCCATAAAAGTCACATAACTGGTGCCTTTTTCATTAAAGCCAACCAGCACGCCGCCCTTTTTCTCCACATAACGCACCCGCAAGCGAGCCTTGTGACGATAATGCCATGGCGTGCCCTGAATCGGCGGCAGGATTTTCTCGGCACGCACACGGCCGATATGCCATAAATCAGCCTCCAGCATGCGCTGTTTGGCCGCCACTTGCGCGGAAAACTCCAGATGCTGCATGGCGCAACCACCACAAGTGCCAAAATAGGCACAACCTGGCGTCACACGCTGGCTGGACTGTTTCAACACCTCGACCGTCGTCGCCAACTCATAGGTCGCCTTGACATGATGCGAGACAAACTTCACCTCTTCAAACGGCAATGCACCTTCGATGAAAATGACTTTGCCGTCGACGTGGGTGACCCCGCGACCTTCCTGGTCGAGGGATTCAATGGTGGCAATGCGGGGAATCTGCGCGGCCCTGGCGGCAGACGACAGGTTAGACGATCTTTGACGGTTATTTCTCATAACCTGTTATTTTACCTGAATTGAGCATACAATCACCCAGCAAACCAATCAAAATAAGGAGTCTGTGATGCTTAAACAATGGCGCTTAACCACGACACTGGTGGTAGCACTTTTTTCATCGTCCTTCTGCTTCGCTGACGAAGTGGCCATTCAGCAAGAGGCCCACGGCGTGGACTATGTCACTGGTGGCATAGGCTCAGAAGAAGTCGACGCCATGGAGTCCTTTAAAAAGCAATTCAATCTGTATTTCCTGTTTTCAGAAGGTAAAGTCGGCCGCGTGATTGATGACATTAACATCAGCATCGTCGATAGCAAAAACCAGACGGTATTTACGCTGGAGCACGCTGCGCCCAGGTTGTTACTAAACCTGCCTAGCGGCAAATACCAGGCCATTGCCAGTTATCTTGGCAGCGAGCAACGTTATCGCTTTACGCATGACGCTAAAAAGCACCAACGCGTGATCCTGAACTGGAAAAACAAGATTGATGAAGATACTGTAGAACCCACAGTAGAAGATGCTGCAGCACCAGAAGTGCCTGCCACTGAGACGCCTTAAAACCCTTAACCGTCGATAAACGCCATCAAGGGTTTATCGACGGTAATATAAGATGTTAGATATCGCCAAACCAGGCGTTTAACCTCAAGCCCAGGCAGCCATAAACTGTTGCCAGTGCTCACCGCCGTAACCGGATAAGGTCTCGCGTACCAACTGGATTTCTGCGGCATAGTTGGCCTCATTCAAGTGACCGCGCATTTTGAGAAAGCGCAAATAAACAAGGTGCGTGTTGGCGACGTCCGTTTCGCAATAATCACGTATCGCTTTCACCTCTCCGTTCAAATAAGCCTGCCACACCTTGCTGCCATCCATGCCCAATTTACCGGGGAAGCCGCATAACTGCGCCATTTGATCCAGCGGCGCATTGGCGCGGCCGCTATACATAGCTAACACATCCATTAAATCCAGATGCCTCATGTGGTAGCGACTAATATAGTTATTCCATTTGAAATCTTTGTCATCCTCACCCAGATCCCAATAACGTGGCGCGGCGATGCCGTGCACCATGGCGCGGTAATGCAGCACAGGCAAGTCAAAGCCACCGCCATTCCAGCTCACCAGGTTAGGCGTGTATTTTTCTATGCCATCGAAAAAGCGCTGGATAATTTCCGCCTCACTCGACTGCTCATCGCCTAGCGTCCATACGCGAAACTGGCTGCCCTCGCGCAAAGCGCAAGAAATCGCACATACACGCTGCAAATGATGTGGCAGGAAATCAGTCCCATTCTGCTGACGACGTTGGTGAAAAGCAATATTCGCCACATCCGCATCGCTCAAACTGGCTGGCAGGTCATGTAACTGACGTATTCCATCCACATCGGGGATAGTTTCAATATCAAACACCAAACTTAGCATGTGTGCATCCGTAAAAAAATTGCTTTTTAAAATAGCACAGCACCCTTGCTTACACCAGAAAACCTTGTTTTTCACGCATCGTGTGTATACAAACCCCATCAAATGTATCAATTGATACAATTCGTCGCCATTTGTATCAATTGATACATTTAAATATATGATTTATAAAGACTTTTTGTGTTTTTTCAAGCAATCAAAAAATAACACTCCGCTTTAATCTGGCACTGTTCAGTCAACACGATGGATTGCGAGCAATCACATCAGCCCTGAACCTTAAACACTTACGGATTAAAATTAACGGAGCTCTCATCATGACATCTATCAGTTCATTAGGCAGTAGCAGCAGTATTCAATCGTTTTCGCAGGTGGGTCAACGCAACGGCATGCAACCTCCACCGCCACCACCGGATGGCGAAGGTCAGGGTAAAGATGGTGGTGGCTTACTGGGCGCTATTGACTCGGCATTAAAAAGTGCGGGCATTGAAGGTGGCCTGGAGTCTATTTTCGGGCAGTCCGGCACCAGCAGTACAAGTACGAGCACCAGCGCAGACAGTGCGGACACGTCTACCAGCAGCGATAGCACAACCGATGCCGCCAGTGCGTTGAATAGCTTTTTACAAAACCTGATCAGTGCCTTGCAGTCACAAGGCACAGCCGACACCAGCAGCACAGAGAATAGCGAAAGTGAAACAGAAGCGACGAGTGCGGCACAAGGAATGCCTCCGCCACCGCCTTATGGTGATCATGGCATGGAATCAAAATTGCAAAGCCTGATTGCTTCTTTGAGCAGTGACAGCACGGCCGACAGCACAAGCACGGATACTAGTTCAGATGGCGCCTCCAGCGACCTGCAAAGCAGCTTTCAGTCACTCGTGAGCGCACTGGGCGGAAGCAGCGACAATGCCAGCCTGAGTGGTTTCCTGCAAGCGTTATCAAGCAGCATGCAACACCGCGGCCCGACGGGCAATGTGGTCAGCACCACCGCGTAATACGGCAGACCTCTCGAAAGCAGCTACCACCAGCGTGTGGTAGTTGCTGCAGGCGATAGTTTAGGCAAACTCCAACTGCAGGATATCGGTTTCGGAATCTTCTTCCAGCCACTCCGCAGGCGCCTTATGCAAGCGAATAGGCGTTTGCATTTCTTCACCATCAAACGTCAGAATCGCATAACTGACATCATGCGGCTCCTCCATCGGCGTGAACTTGGCAAACCCGAAGTCGGCATTACGCATGACTTGCCAGGCACCATAGGGCTCTGCATATTCAGCTTTGGAAAAATAATGAGCGATTTGCTTATCGGTCGCAGATTTAAGTGCGCAGTCCTCAGCGCGTGACATCACTGACCAGCGGTAATCCAGGCCATCGGCAATCGGCTGCAATTGCATCAGATACCAATGCACATTTTCACGCACCAGCTGTATCAAGGAACGTACACGGCCAGTATGGTGATTAAGGATGTAATAAATCCCCAAATCCTGCTGATGAATACTTTCACCCAAGCGAGGGAGAACGAAAAGATTAGTTGCCACAACGGACTCCTTTCATCGGAACATGCACTTAGATTGTATGCAATGACCATGCCTGAAACTGAAAGCCGATGCTTTTACTGCGTTGTTTATCGAATTGCCATAGCAGACAATCGCTGTGCATCAGGCAAGCCACTCCAGGACTCAACACTCCCAATATCAGCCAAGCTGTTGTTTTACCAGCCTATTTACGTACCCACTGTCCATCGCGCTGCACAAACCAGCCAGCTTGCGCTTTATCCACCCAGCGCTGGGCAAATGTACGCTGTATCTCGCCTTCCCATTCAGGGTGACCATTTGCGGCAGCCATGCCCTGATATAACCTGGCGCGGTCAGCGTTTTCATCTTTGACCAGTGCGGTCAACGCACTACGTTGGGACAATGGCACCAAACCGGCCTCTTTTACCGCAACAAAACCGTCTGCGGTCAAACCCACTGCGCCAGACTGGTAGTGCGGCAGTAACTGTAGATGACGGCTCTGCATACTAGCTTTGACTGCCGCAACCGCGGGGGTATTCACATCCAGGTCGGCCGCAGCATAGGCTGGCAACGTCGCAAAAAACATCGCCAAGCAGCCAAAAACCGCACCGATCTTCAAAGTCTGATAACCCTGGTGCAGAAATAGTTGCAACAGACGTGAACAATTATGTAGCAATATCATCATGGGACTGACTCCGGATTCACGGTCGGCGTTACCGGTGTTGCAGACGGGGTCACCGGGGTGGCAGTCGGCGCAGAATGCCGGCTCGACGCCGGGGATTGTCCGGCAGGCACCTGCCAGATTTCGTCTATGACTTTGTCCGCTGCTTTTTCTGCAGCGGCGGCCGGAAAGTAGATATTAATGGTGACACAAGCGCTCAAGCCCGTGGCCGACAGTACCAATAACCCCGTACGCATCCAGCCCTGTTTCATTAAAGTCAGGTTCAATCTGCTTCCTTTCTGACAACCGTTTTGTGCTTCATCATAGATGCAAGTTTAATCGATAATGATTTTACTATTGCTATCCGTCACGCGCTGCATGCGCCCCAACACGTCTTTCCAGCTGACATATTGTGTATAGCCATTGACGTTGACCGACGGCACACTCTTGCCTTTGACGATCACAAAGCCATCCGGCAAGGGTTCAACACCGCCCATTTTGCAAATATCACCGCGCAATTGACAACTCAAGCCGATTTTTTCATAGCCGAATTCTTTAAAAAAGCGCAAAAAGGTACGTTGCAAAGCCGCCGCCGTGCCCTCCCCGCCCAACGCCGTGATGTTTTCTACCGCACGTTGCGAGATTTTTTTCTCAAACGGGCCGTCGGCCGTACGCACAAACGCATCCATGGACACCGGTTTCCAGTTTTGCAGGCGCAAATCTTTGATGTCGCCTTCGAGTTTGCCACTGATAGAGCCAAAATTAAACGTGCGCGTGATTTCACCTAGGTCAATCTCACGCATGGTGAAATTGGCATGTAACTTGGGCACCGCGCCCAAAGGGTCATCAATATCCAGGTCAGACATGCCCACCATGCCATTAAACAGTTTGAATTGCATATCGCCCATCATGCGTAGCTCATGGTTAGCGTAAGTCACCAGCGGGATCGTGCCAGCGATCTGGCCACGCATAAGCGGCCAATCCAGCGCCTGACTAAAACTGGACATACTGATCGGCTGCAAGTCCATTTTGACATGCCAGACCATGCTTTGATTGATCCAGGCCGCGGAAACATCCTGAAAGTCCAGGCCACCATCCAGGATAGGCAACTGTAACCGTGGTGCGGTAATCGAAAAACGGTCGACCTCAGCTTGCCAGCGGGTTTCTCCCAGGGGGATCTTTAAAATATGGCCAGACTGGTAGCCCATGGCAATCTGCTTGGGGTGATCATAATCCCAGGGAATATCGGCATTAAAGTGGCTAAAGCCGAATTTACCCGCCTGGTCTTCTACACTGGCATCAGTGATATTGAGGTGGAACTTGAGCGGCTGCAAGCCTTTGGCCTCAAACGACCAGTCAGCCTTACCGGACACATTCAAGTGGCCAAACGCCGAGTGTGGAATCAGTGGCTGGATAAACGCCTGGTAGACACCGTTAAAATCCACGTCTTTGGCATCGACCTTTAAAAATTCAAATGCTTTGCTGACGAGGTTGATGCGGCTTTGGCTATGCAAGGTACCCACCCCTTGCAACTCCAGCGTGGCCTGTTCAATATCGACCGTGGGTTGGTGGTAAAAGCCACGAATCTCAAACCGTTTGTTGCCATCGGCAAAATAAAACGGCTGCCAGAACAACTCACCCTGCTGCCATTGAAATACGCCCTGCCAGCGCCAGCCGCCTGCTTGCTCGTGCGCAGACAGATTCACTTTTCCGGTCAATTTATCGCCTGCATGCAAGCCGGAAGCATCACTAAAACGGGCCTCGCGAACCGCCAACTCCAGGTCGACTCCTCTGGCTGCGGGGCCGGCTTTGCCCTGTTCCTTCCACGTGGGTGTGACCAGCACATTGAACGGCACATGCGAACGCACATCTTGATACAGGCCATCTTCGCAACGCCAGGTTTGACTCGCTGCCTGTGCAGGCACCTGGCAATTGAGGTGAAAGGTGCCCCATACGTTGTCCTGCAAGGCTTTGACCTCGGCATAAAAAGACAATACAGGCTGGCGGGTTTGTGGCCGCAAATCAAGAAATATCCTCGGCTGGCGCACCTGGTAAGGTTGCATGTGCAACTGGTCAGAAGTCACCAGCAGCGTTGGCCGCGCGCCCATATCCAGCCGGATATTAGGGTTATCCAGGCGTGCATCGCCAAGTTGCAAACGATCAGCATGCACTTGCACCTGCTGCTGGGCGTGCAAATTGACCACCGCATGCGGTTTATCGAGCTGGAACAGGTCGCTGGAAATACTGTCCGCGCTGAGGCTGATCTCGGTCATGGCGCACAGATGCGCTGACCAGAGCAACAGCATCAGCCCGCAGATGCGCATCAGCCTGGAAACACTCCGGTAGACAAGTAGCGGTCACCACGGTCGCAGACGATGGTGACAATCACGGCATTATTGACTTCTTTAGACAGCTGCAAGGCCGTGTATAAAGCGCCGCCACTGGAAATACCGGCAAAAATACCTTCTGTGTTAGCCAGCTTGCGTGTGGTGTCTTCCGCATGCTTCTGGCTCACATAACGTAGCTCATCAATACGCTTGGCATCAAAAATGGAGGGCATATATTCTTCCGGCCATTTGCGGATACCCGGGATTTGCGCCCCTTCTTCAGGTTGCACACCGATGATCTGGATATCCGGATTTTGTTCCTTGAGGTAGCGCGAAGTCCCCATAATGGTCCCCGTTGTACCCATGCTGGACACAAAATGCGTGACTTTACCCGCTGTATCGCGCCAGATTTCAGGGCCGGTGCCTTCATAATGGGCCAGCGGATTATCTGAATTGCCAAACTGGTCGAGTACGATGCCTTCCCCCTCGGCCTGTAACTTCATCGCTACATCACGCGCCAGCTCCATACTGCCGTCTTTAGGGGTTAACACCAGCTCGGCACCATAGGCCTTCATGCTTTGCCTGCGTTCGATGGACTGGTTCTCTGGCATCACCAACACCATTTTATAACCGCGCATGGCGGCCACCATGGCTAACGCAATCCCCGTATTGCCGCTGGTGGCTTCAATCAGGGTATCTCCCGGTTTGATCTGACCACGCTGTTCGGCGCGCAAAATCATGCTGTAGGCAGGCCTATCCTTGACTGAACCAGCTGGATTGTTACCTTCCAGTTTGAGCAGGATGGTATTGCTCGGATTAGGGTTCATGCGCTGCAAAGCGACCAGTGGCGTATTGCCGACAAAGTCATCCAAAGTTTTATATGGTTTCATAACAGACCGATGTTTGTTGTTTTCCAGACGGAACGGGGCCTGGTGCCCAAAATATTCTGAATTGAATCGCGTAAAAGTAATACCCGCAGATACTTAATATATGTAAAATTCCAGTGTCGTTCCTGATTTAGCTGGTGAAGTACTAATTTTACATAAACTGCCTGCATCACAAAAACAATAATTACCGAGGAAACTGGATGTTGAAGAAGTGGATTAGCCAAGCGCTTGTCGTCATGTTGCGTCCGATCAAGCTTTTTCCAGAGCTCAGCGAAGCTGATAACGCACGTTATAAAGTCGTTTTCCTGAATAATGTGTTTGCGTTCTCCGGCATTGTATCGCTGTCCATGGGGATTATCCGCTGGAACCTGCAACCCTTCATCGGCCGCGTCGACCTCGTCTCCGCATTTCTCGCCTTTGGTTTGTTGTGGGTGCTTTACCGCTACCAGAAGAATATTGAATTAATTGCCAGCATTGCCTTATGGCTGTGCTTTATGCAGTTTGTCACCGTGTTCTTTATGGGTATGGGCACCACCACCCGCAGTGCCCTGCTGTTATTAATCCTGGCCGCGGCGTTCTACCTCAAAGGCCGCGTGGCCGGTTACTACATGCTGGCCACCTTGCTCATATTGGTGATCAGCAACCATGCCATGGGTATTTTCCCCTCGGAATACAGCAGTCTAGACATCCTCAGTCTGTGCCTTTACTTGCTGGCCCAGTTCTTTATCATCCGCAACTACGAGTGCCTGCGTGAATCGCAAACCAGCCATTTAAAAGCACTCAATACCGACCTCGAAGCCCTAGTGAAACAGCGCACCGAGCAATTAGCCGCCGCCAATACGGCACTGGAAGTGGAAAAGGAAAACCTGAAAACACTTTCCAGCACAGACCATTTAACCGGACTCAGCAACCGTCATCACTTTGAAACCGTGTTTGCAGAGCATACGCCTGCCATTACGCGTAGAAAAATCTCTGACGCGTTGATCCTGATAGACATCGACCACTTCAAAAAGATCAATGATACCCACGGCCATGTATTGGGCGATGTGGTACTCAAATCGGTGGCTAGTTGCATCAAAAAACATAGTCGTATCTCGGACATCACCGTGCGCTGGGGCGGTGATGAATTGATTATTTACGCACCACGCACCACGCTTAAACAGGCCACGCAACTGGCAGAAAAAGTGCGCCACCAGATCAACGCCATGCATCTGGCAGGGGTAGGCAACATCACCATTAGCGCCGGGGTCGCCGTGCTGCATCCTGGCGACAACTTGTCGCAATTGTTACAACGCGCAGACCTGGCCCTGTATGAAGCCAAACAAGCCGGGCGTAACAGTGTCTATGCTGCCGCACATGATTAAACCATTTAATTAAATCACCTCATTTAGCTACCTTCCCATTACCCTGTTGTTTTGTATCGCTCATCATGTTGAAATGCCCTGCTGTTGTATTTGCCGTCGTTTGCCTGCAATCCCTGTTATTCCCCTCCCTGAGCCAGGGCGAACAATGGCAAACCGTGCCCGGCCGGGAAAAGTTTCTCACCGTAGCAGTCGACCTTGATTCGCTCCAGGTTGGCCAACATGAAGATATGGTTTTTTTCAAACTGCGCGCTGACGACCATGACGACACCATTGCCACCAGATATGTGCAGGCCTCCTGTAGCGAGTTTTCGCTGGAGGTAGACCGCGAAACCGTATTTCACAACGCCAGCCAAACCTCAGAAAGCATGGACTGGAAAAACAATCATGCGCTCAAAAGTAGCCCGGAATTTGCCCAGGCACGTTTATCCTTCTGGGGCGTCACACAGGCTTATGGCCAGGCCATCTCACTGGCTTGTCGCCGGGTGGGCAACCGCGCACCTGAGCGCTTGCAAATCCTGCAAGCTGAAAACTGCGCGCCAGGCAATCCTTTACGCAAAGTCGCCTGTGCCAGTCACGCCAGCTGGCGCGCCAATTACAAGCTGTATTTCTCACGCTCACATGACGTGATTCACAACTGTGGCATTTCAGAAGAGCGCATGACCAAACAAGCCGCCTGGCTGCTCAAGAGCGTGATGCGTTGCCAAACGGAAAGCTGCGGCAACGAGATCCTCGAAGACTGGATCCACAAGCGCGGGCAAGACATTGCTAATGTGATTCATATGCAAAAAAACACCTGGCAAGGCGCATCGCAATCAGCCCCACTGTGCCAGTCACTCAACCAGGCCGACCAGGCGATTGCCAGCATGCAAACCGAAGAGATTTACGCCAAAGCCAAATACCTGGGCTGCTTGAAACGCGAAACGGCCAAGCTACGCGCCGCCAATACGCCACATGAAACGCTGTCACAACAGGCAGAACAACTATGCGACGCACAGTTTAAAGAGTGGCATGAGGCGATTTCAAAGCAATCAGCCATGTCAGACGTCACCAATAGATAACCCCTTTAACGCTCAAGCATCATGGCATACACCCTAGAAAACAGATTAGTGATAGGCGTCGCATCGAGTGCGATGTTTGATTTGTCAGACTCTGACGAAATCTTTAAACGAGACGGTGAAGCGCTTTATCGTAAGTTTCAAGAGAACAACCTTCACAACCCGCTGCCCAAAGGCATTGCATTTTCGTTTATCAAACGGCTGCTCTCCCTCAATGATCTAAGCCCCCACCCAGATGACCCGTTGGTTGAAGTGATATTGCTATCAAAAAATGACCCTGATACAGGCCTTCGGGTCATGAAGTCTATAGAGCATTACAATATCGGCATGACGAGAGCCATCTTCATGCAAGGCCAGGCGCCGTACAAATTCATTCCTGCGCTCAACATATCGCTCTTTCTCTCGGGAAACAAAGAGGATGTTGATTCTGCCATTCGCCTGAACATGCCTGCTGGCCATGTCATGAACTCAGCAATGATTGATGACGAAGAGGATGCGGCATTACGCATTGCCTTCGACTTTGATGGTGTATTGGTAGACGATGAGTCTGAAACCGTTTTTCAGGCCAGAAAAGACGTGAACGAATTCAAAGCGCACGAAGCAATGAATGTCATGCAGCCTCATAACCCCGGCCCATTACAGCAATTGCTTGTGCGTGTTTCCGCCATTCAATCGGCCGAGGAAGAAAAGAAAAAACTGGATCCTTCTTACAAAAACCGCTTGAGAGTTTCGATTGTGACCGCGCGGGATGCGCCAGCACATGAACGCGCCATGAACACACTAAAAAGTTGGGGTGTGATGGCGAATGACGCGTTCTTTCTGGGTGGCATTGAAAAAAGCAAAGTCCTGGCGGTATTAAGACCGCACATTTTCTTCGATGATCAGTCCGGGCATTTACAAACAGCCTCTGAAGTGGTGCCTTCAGTACACATTCCTTTTGGCGTGACTAATCAAAAAGCAACCTAAACAGGCTGCTTAAGTATTAAGCTCGCGCGCGGAACAGGAATACCGCATAGGCACCAAACAATACAAAGCTGATCAAGCCCAGTTGCGGCAAGGTCAGGCCGAGAAATGTCCAGTCGATTGCGGCACAATCGCCTGTGCCACGGAACACCAGCGTCAGGGCTTTTTTGAGCGGAAAATTTTCAAACATATAATCAAAGCCGACACCGCAGTCAGCGATAATTTCATCTTTATGCGCTTGCAGCCACCAGTGACGAATGGCGACACCAGCCCCACCGAGTGCGGTCAACACCTCAAGCAGCGCAAATCCAGCATGCAGCCATGACTTGGGAGAAATAAATGCATGCAGCAAAAACAATATGCCCAGGCCCATAAACACCATGCGCTGCGAAATACACAATGGGCAGGGTTCCAACTGGTTTTGCACCTGTATAAACAAGGCCAGCGCCACAATGCCGAAACCAGCCAGAAAACCCAGTACATAGCCACCACGGCCCTTAAACCACTGACACATTGCAAACTCCCACGCGTTGAATGAAGCTGAAATTGTAATAGATAACGCGCTTATGATGCTGCCTGGCGCAAGATCGTTCCCTTGTTTTTACTCAGGAGGCTGCCGGGACCATCTCAGCCTGCTGCATGGCAGACCGCTGCTTCACTTCGTGATGTTTCTTTTTATAGTAGTGCGCAATGCGTTTCACATAGTCACGCGTTTCTGGATATGGCGGAATCCCCTGATGCCGCTGCACTGCGTTTTCACCCGCATTGTAGGCGGCAGCCACCAGCTCGACATCGCCTTTAAAGTAAGTGATCAGCCAACGCAAATAAGACAATCCCCCCTTGATGTTTTGCTCGGGATCATAAGCATCCTTGACGTGAAACCTGGCCTGCGTATCCGGCAACAATTGCATCAGGCCCTGTGCCTTTTTGCGTGAAGTGGCTTTAGGGTTAAAGCCAGACTCAACCGCAATTACTGCCATGGCAAAATCCACATCGACGCCATACACCGGCGCATGCTTTTTCACCAATTGGTAAATCGGGCCACGCTTACGGAACAACACTTCCGCCGCAGAATTACCTTGTTTGTGCATACAGGCTGGCAATACGGCCAACTCGGCATTGCCCGGTTCTTTATCCAGCCATTCCCGGGCATCGCGGTGCCCTTGTATGGCTGCCAGGCTGAAAAAACGGGCGGCAATATCATGATTCACCCCCACCCCTTTGCCCATGCTATAAAACCAGCCCATGGCAAACTGCGCGTCCGGGTCGCGTGACTCACCGGCCAGCGCGCAATAATGCGCGTGCGCCTGCTCATAACTACTCAGCCCCAAACTATTTTTAGTGCCTGCGGCCAGGCTGACCTGCAATTTAATAAACTGCTTGTAAGCGTCATTTTTTAAGGTGGATTGTTCACGGCTATAGCTGGCGACTGGCTCGCTGGGCGCAGCTTGTTCGACCTCGGCCACAGGGGACGCCACCATCTCCTCAGCATGTGAGGGTATGGCCCACAATACATAGCCCAAAGCTGCACTACGTAACAGGTAGCGCAATAACAGGCGACGCAGATCATCGTAATATATGTTTAGCAACATTCAGGTACCGTCAGCAAAGCATGACTATTCAGTCTATGCATACTTTATTTTGTTTTTATTAATGACCCATTAGTGCGCACAAAGTGCCCAGCATCGACATCGAACACGACAAAAGCGTGATTTTCTGGTCACTGCCATTTGCCGGTATTTACATGAAGCACATAGCCAAATCGTGACCGGCTGTTGGATAATGCGTGGCTATGACCAACTTGTTATCGACGCCTTTTAAACAAATCTTGAATGTCAGCGATTTAACGCGACTGACCAAAGAACTGCTGGAAACCAGCTTTCCGCTGTTCTGGATCAGTGGTGAAATTTCTAATTTCACGCGGGCCGCCAGCGGCCACTGGTATTTCTCGCTCAAGGATGACCGTGCGCAGGTGCGCTGCGTCATGTTTAAAGGCCGCAACAGCCTGGTGGGTAGCATACCGCGCGAAGGCGACCTGATTGAAGCACGGGCGACGGTCACGCTATATGAAGCACGCGGCGACTTTCAACTGACAATTGAGTTTATGCAGCCAGCAGGCATGGGCAGGTTGTATGAAGCCTTTGAGCAACTCAAACAACGCCTGCAAGCCGAAGGCCTGTTTGACCAGTCGCGCAAAAAAACCATTCCGGCTAACCCGCAACGCATAGGCGTGGTGACTTCACCCGATGCAGCGGCCTTGCGTGATGTGCTCACGGCCATCCGCAGGCGTTACCCAGGCATGGGTGTGATCATTTACCCGACGCCGGTGCAAGGCAAAGGCTCGGCCGAGCTGATTGCGCAAGCCATACAACTGGCTGACCAGCGTCAGGAAGTCGATACTTTACTGGTTTGCCGCGGTGGTGGCAGCATTGAGGATTTATGGTCTTTTAACGAAGAAATAGTGGCGCGTGCACTGGCGGCCTGCCACTTGCCGACCATCAGTGGTGTGGGCCATGAAACTGACTTTACCATTGCCGATTTTGTGGCAGACCTGCGCGCAGCGACACCGACCGCGGCGGCCGAACTGGCCTGCCCGGATCAATCACAATTACGCCAGCAAGTAGTGCAAACACAACAACGCCTGATGCGTGCCATGCAATCACTGTTGCGGCAACACGCGCAAACGCTGGACTACCTGTCGCGCCGCCTGATTTCGCCTGCACAGCAATTGCAACAGCAGAAACAGTCATTGCAGCAATGGCAACATCGCTTAAAACTAGGCATGCAGCAGTATTTGCAAGCACGCCGCCGCAGGCTGGAATATTTGGCCACCAGTTTGCAACAACTTAACCCGCACCAGGTGCTGGCACGTGGCTACGCCATTGTACAAAAACAGGATGGCCGCGCCGTGACGGACGCCAGCCAGCTCTCGGCAGGTGAAAGCCTGCAGTTAACACTGCATCATGGCCAGGCACATGTCGTGGTTGAAAAAAACAAGATATCTGACCAGTAGGCTTTTCATGCAATCGGCCACAAAAGCCTCCCAGCGCAGATTATTTGTGCCAAAGTCATTGGTGAAGTTTTAGAATTAACCGATAATAATTGCTTGTCTTCAGCTGTTCACACAATGGACCATACAAAAAATCAGCAAACGGCGCTCCACACCATGGCACTCGCCGCGCTAGGCGTCGTTTTCGGGGATATTGGCACTAGTCCTCTTTACACCATGAAAGAAGTCTTCGCAGTAGGCCATCACCCGCTGCTACTAACTCAAGACAATGTCTATGGCATTTTGTCATTGATCACCTGGGCATTATTGCTGATCGTTTCTTTCAAGTATGTCGCGTTTATTATGCGCGCTGATAACCGCGGCGAAGGCGGCATCATGGCCTTGCTGTCACTGGCCAGCCGTTATGCCGGTGGCGAGCCTGAACAGCGAAAGCGCATTATGATGCTAGGTATTGTCGGTGCCTGCATGTTCTACGCGGATGGCATGATTACTCCAGCCATTTCGGTGCTGTCCGCAGTGGAAGGGCTGGAAGTCGCCGCACCGCAACTGGATAGCTGGATCGTGCCGATTACCCTATGCGTGCTATTCGTGCTGTTCTGGGCACAAAGCAAAGGCACTGCCGTCGTCGGTGCATTTTTCGGGCCGATCATGCTGACCTGGTTTGCCGTACTGGGGATTCTTGGTGTCATCAACATCAATCACCACCCGGAAATCCTCAAAGCATTAAGCCCCGCCTACGCCTTCCTGTTTTTTTATACCCAACCGAAAATTGCCTTTATTGCCCTGGGAGCCGTTGTATTGGCGGTGACAGGGGCAGAAGCCCTGTATGCTGACATGGGCCACTTTGGCCGCAAACCCATTCGACTGGCCTGGTTCCTGTTTGTGCTACCAGCCCTGATCTGTAACTACTTCGGGCAAGGCGCACTGATTCTGGCAGAACCAGAGTCGATCCAAAACCCGTTTTATCACCTGGCACCGGACTGGGCATTGTTCCCGTTAATTATCCTGGCTACACTGGCGACCGTGATTGCTTCGCAAGCCGTGATTACCGGGGCGTTTTCAGTGTCGCGCCAGGCGCTGCAACTCGGCTTTATCCCACGCATGCACGTCGCGCACACCTCAGAAAAAACTGAAGGCCAGGTGTATATGCCACGCGTCAACTGGGGCCTGATGGTAGCCGTGATGGGCCTGGTGATTATTTTTGGCAGTTCAGGTGACTTGGCCGCCGCTTATGGCATTGCAGTGACAGGTGATATGGTGATCACCACCCTGCTGGCCGCCGTGGTATTCCACCACCTGTGGGGCTGGAGCAAGCTGAAAACTGCCTGCCTGATTACACTGTTCCTGGTCATTGACCTGTCCTTCTTTGCCGCCAACATCCTCAAGATTCCGGATGGTGGCTGGGTACCCCTGCTGATAGGCCTGATTATTTTCACCCTGATGCGCACCTGGAAAACTGGCCGTAGGCTGTTATATGGCATACTCAAATCCGAGTCCATGGAACTGATTCCGTTTATTCAAGCCATCGGTGCGCACCCACCAGCACGCGTCAATGGCGCGGGCGTATTCATGACGCCCAACCCGGACGGTGTGCCACACGCCCTGCTGCATAACCTCAAGCACAACAAAGTGTTGCATGAAACCATGGTCATACTGACCGTGCGTTTTGAAGATTACCCTTACACCAGCAAGGAAGAGCGCGTTGCGGTGGAGGTATTGCCTTACGGTTTTTATCGTGTCACCTTGCGCTATGGTTACATGGATGAACCTGACCTGCCGCGCGATCTGGTGTTGACGGAGACGTTTGGCCTTAGCCTGGATACCATGGATACCTCATTCTTTATCGGCAAGGAAATCTTGTTTGCCTCAGACAAGCCAGGCATGGCTTTCTGGCGCAAAAAGATTTTTATTGGTTTGTTCCGCACCGCAGAAACCATCACCAACCAATTTAAATTGCCACCTAACCGCGTAGTGGAACTGGGCTCACAAGTTAAAATTTAAATGGCAGACCATAAACAAAAGTTAACAGCCTGAGCGTAAAATGCACTTTGTTAACTGACCCAATACCTTCACTTGGTCAGCTGTCAACGAATCATGCAGCTCATGCGATAACTGCATAACTGCAACGTGTGAGGAAAAAATATGCTTAATATAAAAACCATTTCAGTCGCCGTAATGTGTGCATTGCTCAGCGCCTGTGCCAGCACCACCAACAACAGCGTCTCTGGCGTGCAACGTAGCCAGTTGTTACTGCTCCCCTCCGCCACCGTGGACAAAATGTCTGCGCAGTCTTATACGCAAACCCTGCAGGATGCACAAAAGAAAAGCACGCTGAATGCAGATAAACCATTATTACATCGTGTAACCACCATTTCCAACCGCCTGATTGCCCAGGTCGGCGTTTTCAGGCCAGATGCTGCCAAATGGAAATGGGAGGTCAATGTTGAAAAAAATGACCAGCTCAACGCCTATTGCATGCCTGGCGGCAAAATCATGGTGTTTTCCGGCCTGGCCGAGAAGCTGAATGCCACGGATGATGAGCTAGCGGCCGTCATTGGCCATGAAATTGCGCATGCTTTGCGTGAACATGGCCGCGAGCGCATGTCACAAGCCTATGTACAACAGTTTGGCTTGCAGGCACTCGCCTCAGTCATCGGTGGCACCGCCGGTAGCATGGCCGCACAGGGCGCTGGCATGGGCAGCCAGTTGCTATTCTCATTGCCAAACGGTCGTGAGCAGGAACGCGAAGCTGACCGCATGGGCCTGGAGCTGGCCGCACGTGCGGGTTACAACCCGGAAGCGGCGGTGAGTTTGTGGAAAAAAATGATGGCAGCTAACAAGGAAGCGCCGCCTGAATTCTTAAGCACCCATCCTTCCAGCGAAAACCGCATCAAAGACCTGCAGGCATTAACACCTAAAGTCATGCCGCTGTATCTCGCAGCCAAAAACAAATAAATACCGCTTGGCAGGGGCAGTCAGCGATCCGCAGCCCCTGACCCGCCAAAATTAGGTTAAAATTTCGGGTTTCACAGTTATTTAACCGAATTATTTCATCGAACAAGAGAACATCATGGATCCACGTCAAAGCATTATTGAAGCGGCTTTTGAAGACCGCGCCAACATCAACCCGGCCAATGCCCCTGCCGATATCAAAGCCACCGTGGCTTCTGTGCTGGATGACCTGGATGCAGGTAAATTGCGCGTTGCCTCCCGTATTGGCGATACCCAGCAATGGGAAACCCATCAGTGGATTAAAAAAGCAGTGTTGCTGTCTTTCCGCCTGAAAGACAACTACCTGATGGACGATGGCGTGACACGCTACTTTGACAAAGTAGATCCAAAATTTGCCAACTACACTGAAGAAGATTTCAAGGCAGGCGGCTTCCGCGTCGTGCCTAATGCCATCGTGCGCAAAGGCTCATTCATTGCTAAAAATGCAGTATTGATGCCTTCTTACGTCAACATCGGCGCCTATGTGGGTGAAGGCACCATGGTAGACACCTGGGCAACTGTCGGTTCCTGTGCACAAATTGGTAAAAATGTACACTTGTCCGGCGGCGTAGGCATTGGCGGCGTGCTGGAGCCAGTACAAGCTGGCCCAACCATTATTGGTGATAACTGCTTTGTGGGCGCGCGCTCAGAAGTGGTTGAAGGCGTGGTGGTTGAAGATAACTGCGTGATCTCCATGGGTGTTTATATTGGCCAGTCAACCAAGATTTATGACCGCGAAACCGGCGAAATCCACTTTGGCCGCGTACCCGCTGGCTCTGTCGTGGTTTCAGGCAACCTGCCTTCCAGCGATGGCAAATATAGCTTGTACTGCGCAGTGATCGTGAAAAAAGTCGATGCCAAAACCTTGGGTAAAGTCGGCATTAACGAATTGTTGCGCGGCGTTTAAGGCTTAAACACCAGGCATAGCGGGAATCACTCCTGAAAACGACATTGTCCGCTCAAGTTATGTGGATGACAGGTCGATATTAAGAGTGATTCTCAGCTAACGATATTCGATATAGGGTTGTCGAGCATCGTTTTATTTTATTGACAGTGTTACAGGACGGAGAATTAGCAGGCAAGAAACAAAACGCAGTAGAGTCACACCACTAACAATCACAATGACCGTGCAATTTTTATGATCCCAACTCACATGCTTATTTTGCTGCTATTCACATCCAGTGTCATTGGATGTTTTTTTGCATTTAAGCTCGTCGATAACCTGCGTCTGGCAGCGACTAGAGATCATGATGCCTTGCTTAAAAAGTATTCTGCACTCGCTGCTGGCGGCATTTTCCTGCTGCATGCCGGTTACCAGCTCGCCGCAGATAACTTCCCCAAAATCACCCAGCACCCAGTCGATTTTATCGGCAGCCTGCTGTGCGCTTACCTGCTGTCGCTGTCTTTACTCAAAACCGTTAACAAAAAGAAACTGCCCCTGCGCGACTTGCTCTATGCCTCCCTGGCGGCAGGCGTCAGCGGCTACTTGCTTTCCTACTTCTTTCAAATCAGTGCGGGCGCCATCAACATCCACATTGATACCTGGACCGCATTATTTGCGCTGTTTCTCGCCTGCCTGACTTCAGCACTGGCGATTGTGACCATCCTCTGGCTCAAAGGCTACGAAGGTAAAGCACTGCAGCGACTGAAATGGATGTTTTCGGTCGAAATTGCGCTGGGTTTCCTCGCCTCACACACTGCCATTAACCTCAGCATTGTGCATAACAATATGCTGCTCAGCCAGCCGACTGACCAGACAGGGAACTACCTGATGTTGTTGCTGGTGCTGGTGCCGGTGCTGCTGTTTATCACCTCATTTATCCTGGTGATTTTCTATGAACGCAATGTAGATATTGCCCAAAGCAAACTGACATTCCGCAACACGCAGACCGTGAACAAAAAGTTTCTGGCCTATGACCCGCTCACGCACCTGCCTAACCGCGACGCGCTCAATCAGCATCTCATTATCAGTGCCAAGCGTTGCGACCGTAATGGCGAATCACTGGCCTTGGCCTATATCGATCTCGACCACTTCAAACCGGTCAACGACCAGTTTGGTCACCATATCGGTGACCTGCTGCTGATTGAAGTCTCCAAGCGCATCAGTAATGCCATCCGCAATTGCGATTATGTGGCGCGCGCTGGTGGTGACGAGTTTATTGCTGTCCTTAGCGAGATCGAAAATCATCAAAGCGTCGTGACGGTGATCCAGCGTATTGTGGATGCGCTGCGTGAAATTTTTATTATTGAAGACCACGTCATTGAAATCTCGTGCTCGATTGGCGTCTCCATGTACCCGCAGGACGGCAACCTGCAAAAACTCAAATTGAATGCTGACGCGGCCATGTATAAAGCCAAGGAAAACGGCAAAAACCAGTACCGTTTCTTTGATGCTGAAATCGAACAGGCTTCAGATGAAATGCAGCAAACACGGGTGGAGCTCAAGCGCGCGATTACCGAGCAGGAATTCAGGCTGCTATTTCAACCCAAAGTCGATGCCCTGACCCGTATCGTCCACGGCGCAGAAGCCTTGTTACGCTGGCAGCATCCGACACGTGGGCTATTGTCGCCCAACAGTTTCATCGAAGCCGCTGAACGCTTTGGCATGATTGAAGAAATCAACGCCTGGGTCATTTCACAAGCCTGCAGCACCATCAAACAGGCGCGTGACCGTGGCATAGACCTGAGTATTTCAGTCAATATGTCTAACCAGCAATTCCGCAACAAACAACTGAGTTCGCTCATCCAGTCGATTCTTGAGCAACATGAGGTCGAAGCACGCAACCTGATTCTCGAAGTCTCAGAAACCAATGCCATCCATCACCAGGCGCAGTTTCAAGAAACCTTGCGCCACTTTAAGCAGCAAGGCCTCAAAATCTCGCTGGATGACTTTGGCCTGCACCCCTTCAGCCTCACGCATCTACAAGACCTGGAAATCAGCGAAGTCAAACTCGACCGCACCCTGACCAAAGGTGTAGCGGCTTCTAATACGGCCTTGTTAATCGTAGAGGCCATTGTCAAACTGGCGCACGCGCTGGATTTAAATGTCGTCGCAGAAGGCGTGGAAGACGAGGATCAGCGCAAGGCCCTACTCAGCATTGGCTGCGACCAAATGCAGGGGTTCCTGTTCTCCAAGCCGGTCGAGCAAAAATTCCTGTTTGATGTCTTTAGCGAGCTGCAGTTGAAGTCGACCACGCAAAGCCTGTTTTAAAGCCAGCCCTGCCGCCACAATAAATTGCAACACCGCCACCGCGGGCTGGTAAAATAAGGTTTTTACCTGATTATCCGCCATGAAACTGTACGGCATCCCTAACTGCAATACCGTCAAAAAAGCCCGCGACTGGCTGCAGCAACACGCCATTGCCTATGAATTCCACGATTTTAAAAAATTGGGGCTGGACAATGCCACCGCGCAATCCTGGCTGCAACAACAACCATGGGAAAAACTGGTCAACCGTAGCGGCATGACCTGGCGCAACCTCAATGAGGCTGAAAAGAATGCAGTGGTCGATGCAACCTCT
This sequence comes from Methylophilus sp. QUAN, assembly GCF_015354445.1. Lineage (GTDB taxonomy): Bacteria > Pseudomonadota > Gammaproteobacteria > Burkholderiales > Methylophilaceae > Methylophilus. The sequence goes on along the minus strand of NZ_JADKYT010000001.1, from coordinate 979,406 downwards.
GCGCAGGCATTGATGCAAGAAAAAACCTCGGTGATCAAGCGCCCTATCATCGTTAAGAACGACAAAATCATCGCCCTCGGTTTTAATGAAGCCGACTACGCCCAACTATTTGCCAAAGAATAAGCCTATGTCAAAAACACTGGACCTTGCCATTGACCTCCTGAAACGCCGCTCGCTGACGCCGGAAGATGCCGACTGTCAGGAAGCCATGATTGCTCGCCTGGAGCCTTTAGGATTCAAGATTGAGCGCATGCGTTTTGGTCAGGTAGATAACTTTTACGCCCGCCGTGGCACGACCGGCCCGCTGATTGTATTTGCCGGCCACACCGATGTGGTACCGACCGGCCCGCTGGACCAGTGGCATACACCGCCATTTGAGCCGACGATTAAAGACGGCATGCTGTATGCACGCGGCGCGGCGGATATGAAAACCTCGCTGGCGGCGTTTATTACCAGCATAGAAGAATTTGTTGCAGAGCATCCTGACCCTCCAGGCTCCATCGGCCTGTTAATTACCTCAGATGAAGAAGGCATTGCCATTGAGGGCACGGTCAAAGTGGTTGAAGCTTTGCAGGCCCGTGGCGAAACATTCGATTACTGTATCGTTGGCGAACCGACCAGTAATAAGCTGGTCGGCGACATGATCAAGAACGGCCGTCGCGGCTCATTGTCTGGCAAACTCACAGTTAAAGGCATACAGGGCCACATTGCCTACCCGCACCTGGTCAAAAACCCGATTCATTTGGCCGCGCCCGCGATCAAAGACATGGTGGAAACCGTGTGGGACAACGGCAACGAATACTTCCCGCCCACCTCATGGCAAATCTCCAACATGAATGGCGGCACCGGTGCGACGAACGTGGTGCCCGGCGAAGTCGAAATCCTGTTTAATTTCCGCTATTGCCCGGCAGTGGATGGCCAGGGCAGTTCGGAACAAAGCCTGCGCTCACGGGTGCATGCCATTTTAGATAGCCACGGCTTCGATTACACACTGGAATGGGAACATAACCAATCCTATATCACACCACGCGGCCAGCTGGTCGAAGCCATCAGCCAGGCCATTACGCAAAGTTATGGCGTGACCCCGGAACTATCCACCACAGGCGGCACCTCCGACGGCCGCTTTATTGCCGACATTTGCAAAGAAGTGATCGAGTTTGGCCCGCTCAACGCGACCATCCATAAATTAAACGAATGTGTAGCAGTAGCAGACATTGAGCCGCTCAAAGAAACCTACAAACGCACCATGGAATTATTGTTACTCAAATAATATGACAAGCAACTTACACACTATTCGCGACTGGCTACGTTATGCTGTAAGCCGTTTTGAGAACTCTGACATTTTTTACGGGCATGGTACCGATAACAGCTACGACGAAGCCGTCTGGCTGGTCATGAGCGCACTGCATTTACCGCATGATACGCTGGATAACTTTTTCGATGCGCGTTTGACCACAGAAGAAAGCCAGCATCTGGCGACCTTGATTGAAAAACGTGTCACCGAGCATACGCCAACTGCCTACCTGGTGAATGAAGCCTGGTTGCGTGGCTTTAAATTTTACGTAGATGAGCGTGTGATTGTGCCGCGCTCATTTATTGCCGAACTGCTGGAAGACGGTTTACAACCATGGGTAGAATTTCCGGAAATGGTGGAGTCAGCCGCAGATATTTGCACCGGCTCTGGCTGCCTGGGTGTCCTGCTGGCAGAAACCTTCCCTAACGCGCATATTGATGTGGTGGACATCTCGCCAGATGCGATAGATGTCAGCAATATCAATATCAAGCGTTACGGGCTAGAGCACCAGGTGCAGGCCGTGCAATCCGATATGTTTACGGCACTCAAAGGCCGTAAATACGATGTAATCATCAGCAATCCACCATATGTTGACGCACCCAGCATGGCAGAATTGCCCGCAGAATATCGTCAGGAGCCGCAACTGGCATTGGGCAGCGGCGTTGCCGGACTGGACCACACCCATACCCTGCTCACACAAGCGGCTGAATATCTCAATGATGGCGGTATATTAGTGGTGGAAATCGGCCATAACCGTGATGCACTTCATGACGCTTATCCAGATTTGCCATTCACCTGGCTGGATACCAGTGCAGGCGACCAGTTTGTGTTTATGCTGACCAAGGAAGACTTGCTTGAAGCAGGACTACAAGGCGAGCCAAACAACGCAGAGTAAAGCAATGCGCTTTATAAAAAAGCACTTCATTAAGAAGTGCTTTTTTATTGGTAACGATCAAAGCCGTTGGCATGCTTACCCGCGGCCACGATTGCGGTCACTACGTTTTTTAGCGCCAGTATTGACGCGCGCATTCTGCATAGAAGCCTGTTTCAAATCTGCATCCTGACGGATACGGCGGTTAGCGGTTGGTGCACGCGCCGGACGCTGCTCAGGCGTAGCAGGTGCATTTGCAGACTCCAGTAAACTACGGCGTTGTTTGCGGACTTTAGGCACGAATACACGGGTCGCACGGTCTTTTTCATGCGGGCTCAATTGTTTGAGCGGTTTACGTGGCACAGGCAAACCAGCCCATTCCAGCAAAGCCACCACTTGTTTTTGCTCCAGCTTGAGCATGGTGCCACGCTTGAGGCGGGGTGGCAGCGCCACTGGGCCAAAACGCACGCGCATCAAGCGGCTGACCGGCAAGTGGAAAGCTTCGAATAAACGGCGCACCTCGCGGTTACGACCCTCTTTGATCACCACCTGGTACCATTTGTTGGCACCTTCGCCACCACTGGCATAAATGCTCTCAAAGTTGGCCGGGCCATCCTCTAGCTCTATGCCTTGCGTCAGTTGCGACATCTGCTCAGGATTCAGCTCGCCCAGAATACGCACTGCGTACTCACGCTCTACTTCATAGCGCGGGTGCATGAAACGGTTAGCCAGTTCGCCAGAATTGGTAAAAATCAACAAGCCGCTGGTGTTCATATCCAGACGGCCAATGGCAATCCATTTACCTTGTTTGATGCGTGGCAACTTATCGAATACCGTGGCGCGACCTTCTGGGTCATCCTGGCTGACCAATTCACCTTCTGGTTTGTGGTAGAGCAATACCTGCGGCAATTCGGCCTCAAACGGCAAGTGCAAAATACGGCTATCCAAGCGGACAATATCATGCTCATCCACCACCGCCCCAACCTGGGCTACCTGGCCATTAATCGTGATACGGCCACTCTCGATTAGCGTTTCCATATCGCGGCGTGAGCCAAAGCCTGCCAGCGCCAGCAATTTGTGTAAGCGCTGACCAGAATGCGATGCGGCTGGTGCCTCAGCATCTCCAGCCTCTACCGGTGCGGCTGGTTGCGCTTTGGGTGGACGTGCCGCAGAAGTGGCTTTGGGGGACTTAAATGGGCGAGCCATGCTTAACCTCTTGAATGAAGGCTGTATTTTACCGTATTTAGGGCGTGGACTCTAAGGCTAAATGCAATTAGCCTACTCAGGCCGTCACGGCATGTACCACCTGCAACTGCAAATTGCGTGCGCCATTGAACTCGTTCACCTGCAAGGCATAAGCGATCTCTACCTGCTCTGGCAAAAACTCGGCATGTTGAAAATAAATGGCATCGAATTGCTGATTGTGTTTTTGCAAGCGTAACTTCAAGTGTTTTTCACCCAACACTTTTTGCTGCAGCACTTGAAAGGTGTCATAAAACACCGGTTGTGGGAAACCTTGCCCCCAGACCTGATGCGCGATTGCCTCAGCGGTTTGCAGGGTCATCTCTTGCGCCGCCAATGCACCATCTGTTTCCAGCACTTCCTGCAAGGTTTCGGCATCAATCAGGCTTTGCACCACTTGCTCAAAAGTTTGCTGAAAGCGCGCAAAATCATCAGCGCGGATGCTCAGGCCTGCAGCCATGGCGTGGCCGCCAAACTTGATAATCAGGTCGGGCTGCTGCTTGGTGACCAGATCCAGGGCATCACGCAGATGCAAGCCGGCAATTGAGCGGCCAGAGCCTTTGATCAAACCATCCCCGGCATCGGCAAATGCAATCACCGGCCGGTGAAAACGCTCTTTAATGCGCGAAGCCAGAATACCGATCACGCCTTGATGCCAGTCCGGCTGAAAAACGCTGATGGTATATTGGTCATCACGAAAATCCTGCGTCAGGTCGGCCATCGCATCCCATTGCATTTCGGCTTCAATCTGCTTGCGCTCGGCGTTGAGCACATGCAGTTTTTGCGCATATTGCATCGCCTCTTGTGGTGTTTCTGCCAGCAGGCAACGGATGCCTATGGTCATATCATCCAGCCTGCCCGCCGCATTGAGACGAGGCCCTACGTAAAAGCCTAAATCCTGCGCGTTGACTTGCAAGAAATCACGCCCTGCCAGTTTTAAAATAGCCAAGATGCCCGGGCTGGCCTGGCCCTGGCGGATCCGTTTGAGCCCTTGCCTGACCAGGATACGGTTATTGGCATCCAGCTTCACCAGATCGGCCACGGTGCCTAATGCCACCAGGTCGAGCAAGCTGCCCAAATGTACGCCCTCATCACTTACTTGCCCGCGTTGCTTGAGCTCGGCACGCAAGGCAATCAGCACATAAAACATCACCCCTACGCCTGCCAGGTGTTTGCTGGGGAAATCACACCCTCGCTGATTCGGGTTCACGATACCATCTGCGGCTGGGGTTTGCTCGGCAGGCAAGTGGTGGTCGGTAATAAGCACCTGCAAGCCCCGTGCCTTGGCCGCAGCTACACCATCGATGCTGGCAATGCCGTTATCAACTGTCAGAATAATGTCTGGTTGCTGTTCTGCCGCCAGCGCCACAATTTCAGGCGTCAGGCCATAACCATATTCAAATCGGTTAGGCACCAGAAAATCGACCACCGCGCCCATCATACGTAAACCGCGCATGGCGACAGCGGTGGCTGTGGCGCCATCTGCATCATAATCACCAACAATTAAAAGCCGTTTCTTTTGCGCAATAGCATCAGCCAGTTGCCGCGCCATGTCAGCAGCGCCAGTCAAGGCATCCGGCTTGAGCAAATGCGGCATCTCCTGCAACAACCAGTCCTCGGCAGTGACCGCCCTCGCGGCCAGCAACCTGGCCAGCAAAGGCGGCAAGCCTTGCGCCTGCAGCGCGGCAAAGGTGGTGTCGGAATAAGCGCGTTGGTGAATTTTCATCTTGTGTTCATTGTGAGTCATGCACAACGGTCAGTTAGCTGGCTTTCATCAGCGTGGCTTCAAGTTGTTGCAATAAGGTTTCCAGGGTGGGTGTTTTGCGCCAGAACTGCCAACGTAATTGTTTTTTATAATGCACTTCAACGCTGCGCTCGGCAAACGGCAATACTAGCTTTAAAGCTGAAATACGACCGGCTTGTAAGGCGTCTGATAGCGCAGGCCAATCACACGTTTGCCACGCATCTGCAATCCATACCGCCTGCGGAGTGCGCGCCTCTGCCAACATCGCGGCCAGCGCCAATGGCCTTATGGCTGGCAATGCGCAGGCTTCCAGCCCGGCAAATACCTCACCTTGCCCCGCAATCAGCGCTGCAGCAGGTTGCCAGGCCGGGATATCGCCAACACTGGCGAACCATAAACTGTTTAACTCAGTTGGCCAGGCACTTAATTCAGGGGCATGTGCGGCCTGATGCAATAACATTTGCATTTCATTAGTCCACTGCCTGATCACGGCTGCATCCGGCCCTTGCGGTTGCCATTGAAAGGCCTGCTGATACAAACAATCCTGCGGCCACGCGCATTGCACCTGCATATCGCGCAGCGGCTGTATCCACCAGAATCGCTGACTGACATCCTGCTGTATGACAAAATCATCAGAGAAGTGTGTTTGCAAGCGCGTCGTCAAAGCAGCGTAGACCTCTGCTGCCAACGGCACCACCGCCTGCAAACTAAACGTATCACGTCGCATGCCAAGATGCACTGGCAGCAGGCAAAATGCCGGACGCACCGGCCAGTGTTGCCTGGCAGACAGCACCGCCGATACAGGTGCACTCGCCTGTGCGTGCCTCGCCTCAATCAGCACATCGAACAATGTTTTAAGCGGCGGCAACGGGCTGACTTTCCATTGCGCTTTTAACAACACAGGACATTGTGCAATCAGTGACTGAATCATCTCAACAGGCTGGGCAGCGGCATCCGACAGGTAATCTGTGATATAAATTTGCTGTATCATGAGAAAACAAATACACTAGGTTGATGATAAAGAAACTTAACAATTAGACGCATTTAAGCTACATGCTGGCAAAATTGTTACTGTTATAATCATTGCGACTTATACACGAAATCTGGGGGGATGTCATGAATCGGAATCTATGGCGCTGCTGCCAGACTGTGTATATGCCTGCTGATTCAATTTAAACAGACATCCTGGAATCCATGCACTTTTTCCAAAACTTAAGTATCCAGTCCAGATTACTGTTATTCGTGATCGGACCAGTATTCGCGCTCTCCTGTATTCTGTTGTTGTTCGACTTTAAAGAACAACTGCAACACGAAGAAGACAAACTCAGCCAGCATGCCCTGACCACCGCAAAATTCCTGTCAGCGGTAATACACAATCAAACCGAGTTACATGGCCAGGACTATATCGGCCGCTTGCTCAAAGCCAGCCAGCTCAACCGGGAACCCTATTTATCCCTGATTATTGCCGATGCCGATAATCACACCATCGCCAGTCTGGGCACCTCTTTCAGCATTAACGAAACATTGCCACAGCAAGACACCATGGTCATGCAGCAAAACACGCATGACATCACCATGGTCAAGGTATTTTCCACTGAATCTACGCATCGTTTGTTGGGCTATGTGTTTGTCGCCATCGACAAAGCCTCTCTGATTGAGGACCATCGCCAGGCCTTTATTAAAAACGTAGGCTACATTACGCTGGCACTGATACTATGTTCCATCCTCGTCAGCTGGGTGAGCCGCTCAATCAGCCAGCCGATTCGAGACATGACCTCAGCCCTCAAACGCTTTGTCATCGGTAGCCAACAAGTCAGCCAGGGCAAAAATACCCTGCCGGAAATCCAGTCTCTGCAAAGTACGATTAATCAAATATCAAGAGATATGCAGCATGTCGAAGCCGATATGCGTCACCGCATTCAAGACGCGCAAGCGCAGCTGCGCTACCAGGCGCGCCACGATGCCTTAACCGGCCTGGTCAATCGGCAGGAGCTGGAAAGGCGGCTGCAACAAGCGTTGCAGGACGTCAAACAACACCGCGCCAATCATGTATTCTGTTACATGGATCTTGACCAGTTCCGCGTCATTAACGACACCTGCGGCCACCTGGCCGGCGACGAAATGCTGCGCCAGATCAGTATGATCCTCAGCCAGCGCATCCGTGCAGAAGACACGTTTGCGCGCCTGGGTGGTGACGAGTTTGGTCTGCTACTGAGCTACTGCCAGGTTGAAAAAGCCATAGAAATTGCCGCCCAGTTGCGGCAAATGGTCGAAACTTTCCGCTTCATGCACGAAGGTCGCTTGTTCCAGACCGGCATCAGTATTGGTATTGTCGAAATCACCACGGCTTTAAAAGATGTGGGTGAAATCACCCGCCATGCCGACGCAGCCTGCTACGTGGCAAAAGACAATGGCCGCAATCAAATCCACCTATTCCATCCGGAAGATGACGTCTTGCTTAAACGCCATGTTGAAATGGAATGGGTGCTCCGCATTAACGAAGCCATTGAGCACAATGATTTTGTGCTCTACTGCCAGGGTATTTTCCCGCTGCAACAAAAAGAATTACCCCCCTTCTACGAAATCCTGATTCGCAAACGTGACGAGCACGGCGGCATCATCCCCCCGGCTGAGTTCCTGCCATCCGCAGAGCGTTATAACCTCATGACCAAGATAGACCGTTGGGTGATTCAGCATGCCTTTATGGCACTTCAACCGCTGTTCAAAATGCAGTCCAGCGTGAATCCTTTCATCGTCAGCATTAACTTGTCAGGCATGTCATTAGGCGACGCCCAACTGCTGCCTTATATCCAGAACTGCTTTGAAACCTATGATATCTCCCCTAGCCATGTCTGCTTCGAGGTCACAGAAACCTCGGCCATCATTAACATCGACAATACGATCAAGCTGATTAAAGAACTGCAAAAAATGGGCACGCGCTTCATGCTCGACGACTTTGGCAGCGGCATGTCATCATTCAGTTACTTGAAACACTTACCAGTCAACTTCCTGAAAATGGATGGCGCTTACGTCAAAGACATCACCAGCAACAAAGTTGACCTGGCGATGGCCAAAGCCATCCAAAGTGTCGCGCAATCGATGGAGATACAAACAATCGCCGAATATGTCGAAGATGAAGCCACACTAGACTGCCTGAAAGGCATGGGGGTTGCTTACGCCCAAGGCTTCTATTTAAACCGTCCCATGCCACTCAGCGAGGCACTGGCACGCCATATCGGCACGATACATCCTCAACAACAAGCTGCTAGCATCGTCCCCGACCTGAGCTTCTAGCCCTATCTTCAACACCGTGCCTGTTACACACACAGGCACGGTTTCAACATTGTCCGTTGCATGGAACATTGCATCCAATTCAAGCTCTAAACTAATAACAGAAGATGTGTATTCCTTGAGAAATCTGCCCAACAGGTAGATACGAAAGAAAGGACGGAACATCATGAGCAGCAGAAAAATCAACCGCGTCATGGTTGGTGAAGCACTCGTCGGCGAAGGCAATGAAGTCGCCCACATTGACCTAATTATAGGTCCTCGCGGCAGCGCCGCAGAAACAGCATTCTGTATTGCGCTAACCAACCAAAAACCGGGCGACAACGCCCTACTCTCAGTTGTCGCTCCCAACCTGATGACCAAACCACCTACCGTCATGTTTAACAAAGTGGATATCAAACACGCCCAGCAAGCCGTGCAAATGTTTGGTCCGGCGCAATACGGCGTAGCATCAGCGGTGGTCGACAGTGTACGCGACGGCATGATTCCACTCGCGGAAGCAGACAATGTATTTGTGTGCGTAGGCGTGTTTATTCATTGGGAAGCCAAAGACCAGCAGAAAATCCAGGACTGGAACTATCAGGCAACCAAACTTGCTATTCGCCGTGCAGTCACTAATCTACCAACGGCTGAACAAGTATTAGAAATGGAACACCAGGTTCGTCATCCGTTTGCAGCCAAACCGATGACAGAAGAGAAAGAAGTCGAAGATGTAATGAGCGTAGCAGCTTGAGCTTAAAACTTGGAGGCGTGTGAATTGTTTGATTGGTCGGAACGGTGTGATTCGAACACACGACCCCTTGCACCCCATGCAAGTGCGCTACCAGGCTGCGCTACGCCCCGACGTTAGACTCGAGCAGGAACCTGCTCGAAAAGAAGGCTGCATTATAAAACAAAACCGCATATTCGCTAAGCAGAATATGCGGTTTTATAAGCCTGGCAGACGCTTTAGGCGGGCGCTTTAAGCAATTGAAGCACCTGCTGAATTTGCTCTCTGAGCGCGGCAACATCAACCACTGGCAGTTTAGCTTCTTCAGCGATGAGTGACTGCGTATTAGCGGCCACAGCGCTGGAAACATCGCTGCCAGAGCGTGGTTTCTCTATCTTTTCATCAACACCATCCAGGCGATTGCGCGCACCGCTGATGGTAAACCCTTGCTCATAAAGCAACTCACGGATTTTGCGAATCAGCAAAACTTCATGATGCTGGTAGTAACGGCGGTTACCACGGCGCTTGACCGGTTTCAGTTGGGTGAATTCTTGCTCCCAGTAACGCAGTACGTGCGGCTTGACTCCGCACAACTCGCTCACCTCACCGATGGCGAAATAGCGTTTGGCAGGGATAGGCGGCAAGGCGACTTTTTGCGTTTCTATCATGTTTGGGAGTCAGATTAGGCTTGTGCTTGTAATGGTTGTTCTGCGTAGTGTTCTTCTACGCGTAATTTTAATTTTTGACTGGCGTGAAAAGTCACTACACGGCGTGCAGAAATTGGGATTTCTTCGCCAGTTTTTGGATTACGGCCTGGGCGCTCGGATTTTGTACGCAGTTCAAAGTTACCAAAACCGGACAGCTTGACGCTATCGCCCTGCTCCAGCGCGTTGCGAACTTCTTCAAAAAACGCTTCCACCATGTCCTTGGCTTCACGCTTATTCAGCCCGACTTGTTCAAACAACAAATCGGCCAAGTCAGCTTTTGTGAGTGTCATTAACGATCCCCTGAACCTTCTTATTATGCGAGATGCTTGTGTTGTATCAACTGTTATCCTTGGTGTTATCCGATGACTATCCCAATGATATTATCTGAGTGACGCAGCAAATTTGGATGACCAGTTGTTGAGGATTCGTGCCACGATCGTATCCACTTCCTCATCGACCATTGTCTTGCAAGTATCTTGCATAAGTACAAGAAATGCAAGGCTTTTTTTGTTTTCGGGCACACCTTTACCATGATAAACATCGAACAATTTCACCTGTTTTAGCTGAGAAATGTTCTCATTCATCACCGCATCAATCATCGCTTGAGCTGATACAGATTGCTCAACGACCATCGCTAAATCTCGACGAACCGGCAGGAATTTGCTGACCTCGCTATAGGCAGGCACCTGGGTTGCCAATGCCGCATCGGCATCCAACTCAAACAGGTAACAGGCACTGGTTAATCCATATTGCTGCTGCCATTGTGGATGCAATTTACCTAACCAACCGACCGCTTTGTCACCCAGGTAAATGCGGGCAGACTGGCCTGGATGCAAAGCAGGATGTTGCTCAACAGCAAAGTGCACCGGTTGCGCAAATAGCGCCTCCACATGTGCTTTGGCATCGTAAAAATCAAAAGCGCGAGCCTCTGCAGCCCATTGTTCAGGCTGCACACTGCCGTAGACCAGGCCAGACAAAGTCAATGTTTCAACAAAGCCTTGCGCGCTCTTCTCATAACGGGCGCCCAATTCAAACAGCATGGCACGTGTTTGCTGGCGCTTGAGGTTGTAATCCAGCGCATCCAGCAATCCGCCCCACAAACCAGAGCGCATCACACTCAGGTTGCTGGCAATTGGGTTTTTCAGCGCAATCGGCTGGCTATTGCCATATAAATCACGCTCCCAGCTAGCATCGACAAAGCTGTAAGTCACCACTTCCTGGTAACCATTGTTCACCATCACATCGCGCAACCAGTGCTTGCTGCGTGTAGCCTCAGGCGCGACCAGCATGCCTAGCGAAGCGACTGGTGTGAGCGCCGGGATATGCTCGTAGCCATGCAGGCGTGCAACTTCCTCAATCAGGTCTTCTTCGCGTGCAATATCAAAACGGAAGCTAGGTGCGCTCACATTAAACACACCGTTAGCCTCGGTATACACAAACCCCAATTGCGTCAGTAACTGACCCACTTGCGCCAGGCTAACGTCTATGCCCAGAATAGACAGTAGATAAGCATGACGCAACGCAACTTGCTTGCGCACAGGTAGTTGTGCAGTCACCGCGGTCACAGCACCAGCCTGACCACCACAGATCTCCAGCACCAATGCTGTCGCACGCTCCAGCGCATTCAAGGTGTTGCCAAAGTCCACACCGCGTTCAAAACGGTAAGAGGAGTCTGTGCTCAAGCCCAAACGGCGCGCTTTACCTGCCATGACGTCTGGCGTAAAGAAAGCGCTTTCCAGGAAGATAGCTTGTGTAGCATCGGTAACAGAAGTAGGTTTACCGCCCATCACCCCCGCCAAGGCAACCGATCCATTGCCATCGGCAATCACCAGGTCATCCGCCTTTAAAGTCACTTCAGTGTCATTGAGCAAGGCCAGCTTTTCACCAGCGTTGGCAAAACGTACGGCTACATCACCTTGCAACAGCGCATAGTCAAACGCATGCATAGGCTGACCCAGTTCAAGCAGCACATAGTTGGTGATATCGACCAGGGCACTGATACTGCGGATGCCGCTACGCTCTAAACGGCGCACCATCCAGTCAGGCGTGTTGGCTTGTGCATTCACACCTTCAATCACACGGCCATAATAAGCAGGGCAAGCCTCTGCAGCATTCAGGCTGACCGCTTTGGTCAGCTTGCTGCTAATCGTCGCCGCTGCAATCTCAGGCGTCGTGATTGGTGCACCGGTCATCGCTACGACATCGCGGGCGATGCCTAGAATGCTTAAACAATCGGCACGGTTAGGCGTCAGTTTTAACGTATAAGTGCTGTCATTCAAGTTCAGGTATTCGCGAATATCCTGACCCACCAGGGCATCTGCTGGCAATTCCAGAATGCCATTGGCTTCGGTCGCAATGCCCAGCTCTTTGGCAGAACACAACATACCAAAAGACTCTACACCACGTACTTTGGCCTGTTTGATCTGAATGCCAGGCAGCTCAGCGCCTACCAGCGCACATGGTATTTTGATACCCACGCGTGCATTAGAAGCGCCACAGACAATTTGCAGCACCTCTTCACCCACCTTCACTTTGCACACTTGCAAGCGGTCTGCATCCGGGTGTTTGGCTGCTTCCAGAATCTCGGCCACCACCACATGGCTAAACGCCGGTGCGACCGGGGTTAACTCTTCCACTTCCAGACCGGCCATGGTCAATGCGTGACCAAGTTGCGCGGTATCCAGTGATGGATTCACCATGGAACGTAACCATTGTTCGGAGAACTGCATATGTGTCTAACCCTGTATAAATTCGGTATTTAAAGTGATCTGGCGATTGAATTATTTAATAAACTGCTGCAAAAAACGCAGGTCATTATTAAAGAAATGACGCAGGTCATTCACCCCGTAGCGCAACATGGCCAGGCGTTCCACCCCCAGGCCAAAGGCAAAGCCTCGATATTTTTCGCTATCGATATTCACGTGCTTGAGCACCTCTGGGTGCACCATGCCACAGCCGCCAATCTCCAGCCAGCCGCCGTTCCAGCTCATATCCATCTCGGCTGAAGGCTCAGTAAACGGGAAGAATGACGGGCGGAAACGCACGGTCAGATCATCACGCTCAAAGAATTTCTGTAAAAAGTCTTGCACTACGCCTTTAAGATTGGCAAAGCTGATTTGCTCGTCCACCCACAAGCCTTCTACCTGGTGGAACATCGGCGAATGCGTGGCATCGGAGTCGACACGGTACACGCGACCTGGCGCAATAATTTTGAGCGGTGGCGTATTATTTTCCATGTAATGCACTTGCACCGGCGAGGTATGCGTACGCAATACGTGCTCCATGCTGTCATTACCGCTATCAATGTAAAAGGTATCGTGCATCGCACGCGCCGGATGGTTATCCGGAATATTCAGCGCCGTGAAGTTATAAAAATCGGTTTCGATTTCAGGGCCATCCGCCACACTGAAACCAATCGAATGAAACAGCTCTTCTACACGGCGTAAGGTCAATGTCACCGGATGCAAACCACCGGCGGATTGCGCACGCGCGGGCAAGGTCACATCAATGGTTTCACTTGCCAGTTGTTTGGCCTGCGCAGCAGCCAGAATACTGTCACGGCGGTCATTCAAGGCCTGCTCAACGGCTTGTTTAACCACATTAATCGATGCACCCGCTGCTGGACGTTCTTCAGCCGTCAATTTACCCAGCCCTTTCAAGGCGTCAGTCAGCGCGCCAGATTTGCCCAGGTATTTGGCCTTGGCGTTTTCCAGTGCAGGAACATCATGACAAGCCGCAAAGTCTTGTGCGGCTTCTGCGATTAAGTGATTGAGATCAGCCATCGTGCGTATTCTTCAAGTTTTAAGTAACATTAAAATAAAAAAAGAGGCCGCAGCCTCTTTTTTTGGTAGGTCTGATTAGGCGCTTAAACCTGTTTTAGCCAATTCTACGAATTTAGCAAAAGCAGCTTTGTCGAACACGGCCAGATCAGCCAGTACTTTACGGTCAACTTCAACCGCAGATTTTTTCAGACCGTTCATGAAACGGCTGTATGTCAAACCAGCTTCACGGGCTGCCGCGTTGATACGGGCAATCCACAGTGCGCGGAATTGACGTTTTTTCTGACGACGGTCACGGTATGCGTATTGACCGGCTTTCATTACCGCCTGTTTGGCAACACGGTAGACGTTCTTACGACGACCACGGTAACCTTTAGCAGCATTTAAAACTTTTTTGTGTTTAGCGCGTGCAATGACACCACGTTTTACTCTAGGCATGTCGGTCTCCTTATTGTGTTGGCATCATTGCGCGGACGCGTTTCACGTCAGTCGCAGAAATAATGGAAGTACCGCGCAGCTTACGCTTTTGCTTGGTGGTTTTCTTGGTCAGAATGTGGCGCAAGTGAGAGTGTGTACGCTTCACTTTACCGTTACCCAAGAACTTGAAGCGCTTTTTCGCGCTGCTCTTTGTCTTCATCTTTGGCATTTTTTTCTCCTTAGAGGTTGAATAAAGAGTAACTAGGCAGCCAATTTAGCCGTATTACTCCAAAAAACTTGTACTACTTAAAAACCTTATTCTTCGCTTGGTGCTGCTTTTTCAGCCTTTTTGGCCACCGGCACAGCTTTCTTCGCTGGCGCCAAGACCATCACCATCTGGCGGCCTTCCATTTTAGGATATTGCTCCACCAATGCATGCTCTGTTAAATCTGCCTCAAGGCGTTTCAACAAAGCCAAACCAAATTCCTGGTGCGTAATTTCACGACCACGGAAGCGCAAGGTAATTTTTGCTTTATCGCCATCACCCAAAAAGCGGATGATGTTGCGCAATTTAATATTGTAATCGCCGTCATCGGTGCCAGGTCTGAATTTGACCTCTTTAATCTGCACCTGTTTTTGTTTCAGTTTTTGCTCATGCAGACGCTTGCTCTCGGCGTATTTGAATTTGCCATAATCCATCAAACGGCACACAGGTGGTGCGGCATTTGGTGCAATTTCAACAATATCAATATCAGCTTCTTCCGCTTTGGCAAAGGCCTCTCTCAGAGTCATCACACCTAACGGTTCACCATCTACACCAATCAAACGCACTTGTGGCGCAGTAATGTCGCCATTGATGCGTGTATCTTTATCTTGAGCTATAACAATCCCCTAACAATAAACAAAGCCGCACGAATACCCGAAATTAGACCCGGTTTTGGATGTCTTGCTGTATGTGCGCTACAAACGCTTCTACCGACATCACACCCAGATCTTCACCTTTTCTGGTACGTACGGCCACATGACCATTTTGCATTTCTTTGTCGCCCACCACGATCAGGTATGGCAACTTTTGCAAACTATGTTCGCGTATTTTATAGGTAATCTTCTCATTTCTCAAGTCAAAATCGCATCGAATGCCATTTTTCTTCAATTTTTCAACCACTTGGCGCACATAATCGGCTTGACCATCAGAAATATTGAGCACCATGACCTGCACAGGCGACAACCAGACCGGCATCGCGCCAGCAAAGTTTTCGATCAAAATACCCAAAAAACGCTCCATCGAACCGACAATGGCGCGGTGCAACATAATCGGCCGCTGACGCGTATTGTCTTCAGCGACATACTCCGCACCCAGGCGCTCAGGCAGGTTAGGGTCGAGCTGAATAGTACCGCACTGCCACATACGCCCCAGCGAGTCTTTAAGTGTAAACTCGATTTTCGGGCCGTAAAACGCACCCTCACCCGGCTGGTATTCAAACTCCAGGCCATTGGCTTTAATAGCGTTAGCCAAGGCAGTTTCTGCCATATCCCAGGCCTCTTCGGTGCCGACACGCTTTTCCGGGCGGGTAGATAATTTGACGATCACATCGTCAAAACCAAAGTCCTTGTAGACTTCGTACAGCATCTTGATAAAGTCGGCTACCTCAGCCTCGACTTGTGACTCCATACAGAAGATATGGGCATCATCCTGGGTAAAGCCACGCACGCGCATCAAGCCATGCAAGGAGCCAGATGGCTCATTACGATGACAGGAACCGAACTCTGCCAGACGTAATGGTAAATCACGGTAGCTGTGCAAACTGCTGTTGAAAATCTGGATATGGCCAGGGCAGTTCATCGGTTTCACCGCATAATCGCGGCTTTCCGACTGCGTGACAAACATATTGTCGCGGTAGTTTTGCCAGTGGCCGGATTTTTCCCACAGGGTTTTGTCCAGCACCGTTGGCGTACGCACCTCCTGGTAATCGTACTCTTTAAATTTGGCTCGCATATACTGCTCGACCTCTTGCCAGATTACCCAGCCACGCGGATGCCAGAACACCATCCCTGGTGCATCATCCTGCATATGGTAGAAGTCGAGTTGCTTGCCCAGTTTGCGGTGGTCGCGCTTTTCAGCCTCTTCCAGCATATGCAGATAGGCTTCCAGCTCATCCTTGTTGCGCCAGGCGGTGCCGTATACGCGTTGCAGCATTTCGTTGTTGCTGTCGCCGCGCCAGTAAGCACCGGCCAGCTTCATTAATTTAAACGCCCTGAGCTTGCCGGTATTCGGCACGTGCGGGCCACGGCACAAGTCAGTGAAGTTGCCTTCAGAATACAAAGACACGTCCTCATTGCTGGGGATGCTGGCAATGATCTCGGCCTTATAATGCTCGTTAATGCTCTTGAAGTAAGCCACCGCTTCATCACGCGGCAATACCTTGCGCTCGACTTTTTCGTCTTTTTTCGCCAGCTCAGCCATTTTCTTTTCAATGGCTGCCAGGTCGTCCGGCGTAAACGGACGCTTATAGCTGAAGTCATAGTAAAAACCATTATCAATGACCGGGCCAATGGTCACTTGCGCATCCGGGAACAGCTCTTTCACCGCATAAGCCAGCAAGTGAGCGGTGGAGTGACGAATCACTTCCAGACCTTCATCGTTCTTATCGGTAATGATGGCGAGGTCCACATCCTGCTCAATCAGATGACTGGTATCGACCAGTTTAGCTTCCTGACCTGAATACGTGACCTTACCCGCCAGCGCGGCTTTCGCCAGACCAGCACCAATATTCAACGCAACATCGGCCACGGTCACCGGCTGTTCAAAACTTCTGGACGACCCATCAGGCAAGCGGATTACAGGCATGACTCTCTCTCTTAAACATTAAACAACCAAATAAAACAAGCACATGGCACCTGATTTTGGTCAAACCTTGATTATCTCACAGCGCACGAAAATTCCGCAATCAGAAACCGAACGCAGCCGCATTAAAGGTGCTGATACAAAGCGATACACTCCGATACAAAACCTGTATTCAGTCACGCGCCGCCCTGACGTTAAACCAGTTGACAGGCACATGCGCCTGCCAGAACACATGTTAAGGCTCAAAACAAAGGGAGAATCAGCATGACAAGCATCAGTTTAAGCAGCGTAAGCAGCCAGATCAGCAGCAACATTTTCAGCAAACTGGACACCTCAAACCAGGGCTCGATAGACGCCACAACCTTAAGTAAAGCGTTGGGCGGCTCGACCGACGATCAAACCAGTAGCGAGGTCAGCGACCTGGTGAGCAGTATGGACACGGATGGTGACAGTAAAATTACCAAAAGCGAGCTGTCACAAGGCATTGAAAATCTGTTCAAACAATTGCAAAGCGCCAGCAACCAGGCTGGTGGCGCCCAAGGCATGCCACCGCCACCACCCGGTGGTGCAGGCGGCCCGCCGCCACCTCGTGGCGGAGACGAGGAAGATACAGGTCTCACGCAGGACCAGATGCAGGAAATGGCTTCTTCCACCGACGACAGCAAATTGTCTGAACTGCTGAACAATGTCGCCAGTAATTTTGAGGCCGCGGATACCAACGGTGACGGCAAGGTGACGCAGCAGGAAGCGATGGCGTATCAACAAAGCCAGAGCAGCGATAACAGCAATCAAGCCAGTAGCTCACAACAAAACAACGCTCTGGAACAAGTGGCCAAGTTGATTAAAACCTATGGGCTGGATCAGGACACCTCCAGCAGCTACTTGTCCACTTCTACCTAACAGATGGCAAAAAACAAAAAGCCACCAGAACTTCTGGTGGCTTTTTTTAAACTTGGTAGTCGCGAATGGACTCGAACCATCGACCCCCACCATGTCAAGGTGGTGCTCTAACCAGCTGAGCTACGCGACTATTGTATTACGCAGCAGTTGCTGCGAATCAATAAGGTTGCGCATTCTATCCGAAAGCCATCGGTTAGGCAATGGTATCGCGCTTATAATATATGCATGACAAGCACGACCCACTACCCTGCCATGCTCACTGACAGCATGCTGGAAACCATCATTAACACCTTGGCTGAGCAGCACTATTGTGTGATCGACCAGTTTTTACCTGCCAGCCTGACGCAAAGCCTGCGCACCATCGCCCTTGATCAGCAAGAACAAGGCCTGATGCACCAGGCGGGCACCAGCCAGTCAGCCGTCAGCAACCCCAGGCTGCGTGGCGACCAGATTGCCTGGCTGGAACCCAGCGACCCACACGCTGCCATCCAGAACTACCTGGCACTTCTGGTCGAAGTGCAACAAGCCGTCAACCGGCAATTGATGATGGGACTGGACAGTTTTGAAACGCACTTTGCCATTTATCCGGCAGGCTCCTCCGGTTATGCCACGCATATAGACCAGTTTCGCCAACACCGCGCGCAGGCAACACCTGGCGCAAGAACGCTGACCTCAATTATTTATTTAAATAATGATTGGCCAACAGAGGCTGGCGGCGCGTTGCGCTTATACCTGGATGAACACGCACAAACACCATCAAGGAACGCCAGTCACATTGACATATTACCGACAGCGGGCAGACTGGTGTTGTTTCTATCCGCCAGATTCTGGCACGAAGTGTTACCCGCCAGCCTGCCGCGCATCAGCGTCACAGGCTGGTTTAAAACCCGCTAACTAAAAAACTTTATTTTCCAAATGAGCAGTCACTGCGCTGACTGCACTTGCGTAGTCAAACGGCTAAAAATATCCGCGCCGGCATAGCCATCTTGCGGCAAACCCTTGCTGGCCTGATAGCGCCGGATAGCCGCTTGTGTTTTCGCCCCCGGGAAGCCATCCGGCGCCCCACAATCAAAGCCTTTGGCATTCAGCGCCTCCTGCAAAGACCACATCTGCTGGTAACTCAGGGCAGGCGGTTCCGGCGGCATCATCAGCGTGTAGGTGTCCTGACGCAGCTGCTGACTGAGCAAACTGACACTGAGCGCATAATTAATCGAGCGGTTCCACTGCATGATCACATCAAAATTCGGGAACACCATATACGCCGGGCCATCATAGCCTTGCGGCAACAAAATAGCGGCCTGCGGCAAGCCCAGCGCGCTATCAGGCACACCAGCAACCCCCGCTTTTACCCACTCACTGACTGGCTTATTCAACTGCCATTGTGCCTGGCTGTAATCAAATCCGGCAGGCAAGGCCACCTGGATGCTAATCGGCTTGCCTGGCTGCCATCCTGCTTGTGACAGGTAATTGGCGGCTGAGCTAAATACATCAGGGTAAGAATTCCAGATATCGATTTTGCCATCAGCATCTGCATCCACACCATACTTGAGCAAAGTAGATGGCATAAACTGCATATGCCCGGTTGCACCCGCCCATGAACCCACCACCGGGCTATCATAGCGCTGCTCGCGCTCGACCACGCGCATCAGGTTCAACAATTCGCGCTTGAAAAACTCGGCACGACGCCCTTCGTAAGAGAGTGTGGCCAATGCAGAGGCTAATGGAATATCACCCATAAAACCGCCAAAGTTGGTTTCCAGCCCCCAAAAAGCCACCAGCACCTCGCGCGGCACTTGATACAACTCTTCGACCACATAGAGTACGCCCTGGTAGTCCTCCGCCATCTGCTTGCCTTTAGCCACCACACGCGGGTTGATGCGGCGGTTTACATAGGCAGAAAAACTGGTGACAAATTCCGGCTGTTTGCGGTCTAGTTCAATCAAGCGCGGCAAAAAAGTCACCTGATTGAGCGTTGCATCCACCGCCGCTGGCGCCACATGCAACGCCAGCGCCTCCTGGCGCATGCTGGCGACCCACAGCTGAAAGCCGTCCGCATCCTCAGCACTGCTCAGAGATCCAGAGACTAAGAGCCCAGCCACCAGCAAGCTGCCCCATACCGATTGCCACGTCCGTGTTTTTTTTAGGTTGGTCATAGACATTACTTCAGGCTGGATAAAATGGATGCGTAGCCCGCCTGATAATCGGCAAATTGCGGCTTGAACCCTGTGTGTTGTAAAAAACGGTTACGGATGCGCTTGCCGGATTGCGGCTGTAACGGCGGCGTCGCTGGTGCTGGCAATTGCTGCTGCGCAGCCAGCCACTGCAATACCTCATGTTGCGTCGCAGGTATGCCATCAGTCAGTATGCAATGGCCGGGTAAGGCCTTGCCATCTGCCACCTGCTGATATAAATGCACCACGGCTGCCGCAACATCCTGCTCATGCATGCGGTTAGTCCAATGTGTTTGCCTGGGCCAGCGCTCCTGGTTTTGCAGCAGTCGCAACAAGTACAAGCGCTGCGGACCATAAATCCCTGAGACACGTAAGGCAGTATGCCCGCAAGTCAGCCCATCTAATAAACGCTCAGCATCCAGCATCACCTGTCCTTCGGCATCCGCGGGGATGGCGGGCGTATCATCATCAATCCACTCGCCATGATGTTCGCCATAAATCCCCGTACTGGAAATAAAGAATACGTGTTTCAAACTATCCATAGAAACATTGGCCAGCACATGGCGCAATCCTTCTACATAGGTTTGCTGGTAACTCTGACCTTCTACAGGCGCCAGACAATACAGCAAAATATCCGCTGGCACCGCGGCCAGGGCAGACACGCCGACGCCTCTCACCACATCCAGAGTCAGTGCCTGCGCCCCAGGTGTCACAGGTTTACGGGAACGCCTGACGATCGTCAAATCATGCCCCTGCGCCAGCGCTGCCTGCGCAATCAGGGTGCCCAACCCACCACAGCCAATCTGCAATATCCGCATACTTAAACCGTCTCGTCCGTTAGTGGATGTCGACGCAAATAGCGCTCAGCCAGCAACATGGCAGACAAGGTTTTGCTATCCGTGATGTCGCCCGCCTCAATGGCCTGCATCACGCGCTCAAACGGCCATACAAACACATCCATCGCCTCATCAATATCTCTGGCGTGTTCACCAAGGGACAAACCGGTGGCCAGATAGATATGAATCACCTCGTTGGAATAGCCAATACAAGGATGCTGTATGCCCAGCTTGACCCAGGTTTGCGCCGTGTAACCGGTTTCTTCCAGTAACTCACGCTGGCCAGTGGTCAACACGGCCTCGTCGGGGTCTATCTTGCCTGCGGGCAACTCAATAAAGACCTGCTTGAGTGGGTAGCGGAACTGTCGCTCCAGCACCACTTCACCGGTTTGCGTCAGCGCGACCACGACTACCGCACCGGGGTGTATCACATACTCCCGGCCACTAATCACGCCGTTAGGTAAGCGTGCTTCGTCATAACGCACGGTCAGCATTTTGCCTTGTGCCATGATCTCGCTGGAGACCGTGGTTTCAATCAAATGGGTGTCAATTAACTGTTGATCCTGCTTGAATCCTGTTTCTTCTGCCATCACTCACTTCTACCGCTTAAACTGCATCTTTAAATGTATTGCAATCGTTCACCTGGCCAGACTGCAATCCTTGCTTAAACCAATGCACACGCTGCTCCGAACTACCATGGGTAAAGCTGTCCGGCACCACATAGCCTTGCGCCTGTTTTTGCAGGGCGTCATCGCCAATGGCCGTGGCGGCACGCAAGGCCTCTTCAATATCACCCGTTTCCAGGATACGGAACTGCTGGTCGGCATGATGCGCCCACACGCCGGCATAACAGTCTGCCTGCAACTCTAAACGCACTGAATACGCATTGGCATCCGCTTCAGAGCGCGCCTGCTGCCTCGCTTGCTGCACTTTTGCCGAGGTACCCAGCAAGTTTTGCACATGGTGCCCAACCTCATGCGCAATCACATAAGCCTGCGCGAAGTCCCCTGGTGCTTTGAAGCGCTCTTGCAGCTCTTGGTAAAAACTTAAATCGATATACACCTTCTGGTCTGCCGGGCAGTAAAACGGCCCCATCGCTGCCTGTCCTTGTCCGCAAGCCGTTTGTGTCGCACCGCTGAAAATTTCCAGATTAGGCGCCGTATATTGCTTACCTGCCGCTGAAAACATGCCTTGCCACACTTGTTCGGTGCTCCATAACACGCGGGAAACAAACTTTACATTAGGGTCATTGCTATCCGCAGGCACCGTTTGTGACTCGGCTGCCGGTTGCGCTTGCTGCGCAATATTCAGCACCACATTGGGGTCTACACCAAAATACATCGCCACCAGCGCAATCGCAATGGTGCCGATGCCGATACTGCGGCCACCGACCATTCCGCGGCCACGACTGTCTTCGACATGCTGGCTTTCTTCTAAATCATCCAGGCGCACAAGAATCCCCCGACCATTACTATTGAAAAATGTTGATGGAATGTGATTACTTTAGCATGCAGCACTGATAAAATCACACCATGTTTACTGGGATTATTCAAACCGTCGGCCGGATTGCCGAAGTGGTTCCGCATGGTGAAGATTGCGCACTCCGCATTGAAACCGCGGAACTGGGAATGCAAGATGTGCAACTGGGAGATAGCATCGCCGTCAATGGTGTGTG
This sequence comes from Methylophilus sp. QUAN, assembly GCF_015354445.1. GTDB lineage: Bacteria > Pseudomonadota > Gammaproteobacteria > Burkholderiales > Methylophilaceae > Methylophilus. The sequence goes on along the minus strand of NZ_JADKYT010000001.1, from coordinate 956,928 downwards.
TTTGACCGTCACTGAATTCGATGCGCATACCTTTCAAGTCATGGTTTCAAAAGTCACGCTGGACGTGACCACGGGGCTGGGTCAACCGGGCCCGGTCAACCTGGAAAAAGCCTTGCGCCTGGCTGACCGCCTGGGTGGTCACCTGGTCACCGGCCATGTCGATGGCATAGGCACCATCACCACACTGCAAGAGGTGGGTGAATGCTGGCTACTCAAGATCCGCGCGCCCCACGCCATCAGCAAATACATCGCTACAAAAGGCTCCTTGTGTGTGAACGGCATCAGCTTGACCGTGAATGAGATCAGCCAGGACGAAGTCAGCATCAACCTGATTCCGCACACCATGCAGCACACCATGATGCAATACGCCAAGGCCGGAGACCCGGTCAACCTTGAAATTGATTTAATTGCACGCTATGTCGAGCGCATGCAAGCCTGGGAGCAAGAATAATGTCGGCGCAGATTAGCCCTATTGAAGCCATTATTGCCGATATCCGTGCCGGAAAAATGGTCATCCTGGTCGATGATGAACACCGTGAAAACGAAGGTGACTTTGTCATTGCCGCTGAGTTTGTCACCGCCGAGCATATCAACTTCATGGCCAAGTTTGGCCGTGGCCTGATCTGCCTGACCCTGACCGAGCAACGCTGCCGCCAGTTGGACTTACCTCCTATGGTGCAAAAAAACGGCACCCGCCTCGGCACCAACTTCACCGTTTCCATTGAAGCCGCCGAAGGCGTGACCACCGGCATTTCTGCGGCCGATCGCGCCACAACAATACGCGCAGCCATTGCCAAGCAGGCCAACGCCAGCAGCCTGGTCAGCCCCGGCCATATTTTCCCGCTGTCCGCCATGAACGGTGGCGTACTGGTGCGCGCTGGACATACCGAAGCTGGCTGCGACCTGGCGCAACTGGCCGGATGCGAGCCTGCCAGCGTCATTTGCGAAATCCTCAAGGATGACGGTGAAATGGCACGCTTGCCTGACCTGATGCAGGTGGCGGCGGAGCATGATATTAAAATCGGCACCATTGCCGACCTCATTCATTACCGTGCCTCACACGAGACGCTGATTGAACGCAGTGCCGAGCGCACGATCGAAACCGTGTTTGGCCCTATGCGCCTGATCGCCTACCGCGACAATATTGCGCAAGAAACACATTTAGCCCTGGTCAAAGGGGATCCGCACACCAGCGAAGAAACACTGGTGCGCGTGCACGAGCCCTTGTCCATGATAGACCTGCTGGATAGCAGCCACCAGGCACATAGCTGGAACTTGCTGCACGCCATGCGCATTATCAGTACTGCGCCATGTGGCGTGATTGTGCTGATCAACCACGATGAAGACGGGCTGGGACTGACAGACCGTATTTTGCGCGCCGACCAGAAACTGGTGTTGAACCAGGAGTTACGCAATTACGGCACGGGTTCACAAATCCTGCTCGACCTCGGCGTGAAGAAAATGCGCCTGATGGCCGCCCCACGCAAAATGCCAAGCATGGATGGCTTTGGCCTGGAAATCACCGGCTACCTGAGCGCGGAAGAAACCAAACCGGTATGAGTGAACAGTTATCCCTAGATAGTAATGACATGCGCCTTAACCTGACTGGCCAGATTCTGATTGCCATGCCTGCCATGGAAGACCCCTACTTCAGCAAAAGCGTGATTCTGGTGTGTAACCACGATCACGACGGTGCCATGGGGATGATACTCAACCACCCTTTGCAACTGAATGTAGGCGACCTGTTTGAGCAACTGGATATGGAGTGCCATGCCAATTACCAGCAAGAGCGGCAAGTACATTTTGGCGGCCCGGTACAAGTGGAGCGTGGCTTTGTGCTGCATACGCCAGCCACAGAATTCAACACCACCATGGAGTTGTCTGAAGGCTTGGCTATGACTTCATCCAAAGATATCCTGGAAGCGGCTGCGCGCGATGAAGCCCCGCAAGACATGTTTATTGCACTTGGCTATACCGGCTGGTCTGCGGGCCAACTGGAAGAAGAAATCCAGGCCAATGCCTGGCTGACCTTGCCGCTTGAGGACAACCAGCAGCTACACAAACTGATTTTCAAATTGCCCAACGATGACAAGCTGGCCTGGGCCATGCAACAACTGGGCGTAGACTTTGCCACCCTGTCTGAGGTTGCTGGTCATGCCTGATGCGGTCAAGCACGGCAAACAGCCCCTCAACCAAAGCCATTTACCGATTACCCAACGCCGTTATCCGGATGTCAGCGGCTCTGTGCTGGCTTTTGATTTCGGCGAAAAGCGCATAGGCGTGGCCATTGGTGACACCTTGCTCAAACTGGCGCATCCGCTGCTCACTATAGAAGCAGAGGAAAATGCCGCCAAATTTGCGCAAATTGACCAATTGTTACAAGAGTGGCAACCCGCACTGCTGGTTGTCGGCTTGCCCATGTCACTTGAAGGCGAAGCCCATGCCATGACCGCGCTGGCACAAAAGTTTGCCCAGCGCCTCGAAGGCCGCTTTAACCTGCCGGTGGTGATGGTGGATGAGCGACTGTCTTCAGCCGAAGCGGCGCAGTCCTTGCGTGAGGCGGGCATAAAAGGCCGTGCACAAAAACCCATGCTGGACCAGGTTGCCGCACAAACTATATTACAATCCTATTTTGATGCTTATCATGGACGTGCATAGCACACCGCCCCTCATGACACTACCAGACCCCGAACAATTACTGGAGCATTTATACGCTCAAATCAAACCACGCATACAGGCCGAGACTGCGCTGGTCGGTATTTATACCGGCGGTGTCTGGCTCATGGAACGGCTGCTCAAACGCCTGCAAACCGAGCTAGGACATGACATCCTGTTCGGCAAGCTGGATGCAGCCATGTACCGGGACGACTATGCGCAACGTGGCTTGAAAACTTCAGCGCACCCGGCTTATATCCCGTTTGATATCAACGGTAAACATATCATCCTCATCGACGATATCTTCTATACCGGCCGTACTACGCGTGCAGTCATGAATGAACTGTTTGACTATGGCCGTCCGGCCTCAGTGCAACTGGCGGCCCTGATCAACCGGGGTGGCGCGCAATTACCGATCCGGCCCGACATGGTCGGTGCCGACCTGCCTTTACAGGCACATCAATCGTTTGACCTGGCCATGAACACACTGGGGCGCCTGAGTCTCAGTATTTCTGAATCGGCCTCACCTGCCAAGCCTGGAGCTGATGACCATGCATAACCCGCAACTCAACGCGCAAGGACAATTACAGCACCTGCTCAGTATCGAAGGATTACCCAAGCGTATCCTGACCGACATCCTGGATACGGCCGAAAACTTTGTCGGCGTGGCCGAACGTGAAGTAAAAAAGGTGCCGCTGTTGCGTGGCAAAACCGTTTGCAATATTTTCTTTGAGAACAGTACGCGCACACGCACCACGTTTGAAATTGCGGCCAAGCGCCTGTCGGCCGACGTGCTCAACCTCAATGTCAGCACCTCGTCGCAGTCCAAAGGCGAAACGATTTTGGACACGGTGAACAACCTGATTGCCATGCACGCCGATATGTTTGTCGTGCGTCACCAGCAAAGCGGCGCCGCGCACTTTATTGCGCAGCACGTGCCACCGCATATCAGCGTCATTAACGCTGGCGATGGCCGTCATGCGCACCCGACACAAGGCTTGCTGGATGTCTTTACCATCCGCAAATACAAACCTGAAATGCACAATTTACGCGTCGCCATTGTTGGCGATGTGCTGCATTCACGCGTCGCCCGCAGCGAGATTCACGCCTTGACCACCCTCGGCGTGCCTGAGATACGCGTCATCGCGCCACGCACCCTGCTGCCTACCGATGTGGAAAAACTTGGCGTACAGGTGTTCCACAATATGGAGGAAGGCCTGAAAGACGTCGATGTAGTGATGATGTTGCGCCTGCAAAACGAGCGCATGTCAGGTGCCTTGCTGCCAAGTTCGCAAGAGTTTTTCCAGACCTTTGGCCTGACGCCAGAGCGGCTGGCACTGGCCAGGCCGGATGCCATTGTGATGCATCCAGGTCCGATGAACCGTGGCGTTGAAATTGATTCAGCCGTCGCAGACGGTAAACAGTCGGTGATCCTGCCGCAAGTGACATATGGTATCGCAGTCCGCATGGCGGTGATGGCAATTCTGGGAGGGGGCAACGCCGCATGAATATCGTAATTAAACAAGGCCGCCTGATGGATGCCAGCCAGCAACTGGACCAGGTTAAAGACCTGTATATCAGTGCGGGAAAAATCGTCGCTATCGGTGAGGCACCTGCCAATTTCAAGGCTGAGCAAACGCTGGATGCCAGCGGAAAATGGGTATTACCCGGCTTGGTCGACTTGTGCGCCCGCTTGCGCGAACCTGGCAGTGAATACAAAGCCACGCTACTGAGCGAATTACGTGCCGCCATGGCCGGTGGCGTCACCAGCCTGGCTTGCCCGCCAGACACCGACCCAGTGCTGGATGAGCCTGGCCTGGTTGAAATGCTCAAGCACAGGGCCAAATCACAGGCGCTGGCGCATGTCTATCCGCTGGGCGCGGTGACACGCCAGTTACAGGGCCAGTTACTCACAGAAATGTATGCACTGACCGCGGCCGGATGTGTCGGCTTTTCACAGGCCGATACCGCCATTGTCGATACCCAGGTACTATGGCGCGCCTTTGAGTATGCCGCCTCGTTTGGTTACACCCTGTTTATGCGTGCCGAAGATCCTTACCTGGCCAAAAACGGCGTCGCGCATGATGGTGAAGTCGCTTCGAGATTAGGCCTGAAAGGCATTCCTTCTGCGGCAGAAAGCATCGCCTTGCAAACCATGCTGCGTATTGCGCAAGCCACGGGCGTCAACTTGCATATCGCCCGTGTTTCTACCGCAGAGTCTGTAGAACTGATTCGCCAGGCCAAACAGTCCGGCATGCAGGTGACCGCAGATGTGAGTATTCAGCATCTGCACCTGACCGATATGGACATTGGCTTTTTTGACAGCATGGTGCACCTGACACCGCCGGTGCGCACCCAGCGCGATCGTGATGCCTTGCGCGCAGGTCTGCTGGACGGCACGCTGGATGCCATCTGCTCCGACCACACACCAGTGGATGACGATGCCAAGGCCTTGCCCTTTGCAGAATCGCACCCAGGTGCTTCTGCATTGGAATTGTTGCTGCCATTGACTTTAAAATGGGCCGCCCAAGCCAAGCTCTCGCCTGCGCAAGCATTGGCCAAAATCACACAAGCACCGGCCAATATCCTCGGTGTCCATGCAGGCAATTTGCAAGTAGGGGCAACGGCTGATGTGGTGATTTATGACCCGGAAATGGAATGGCGTGTGGATGGCCGCGTACTCGCTAGTCAAGGCAAGAACACACCATTTGTGAATCATTCAGTCACAGGAAAAGTCACCGCAACGATAACGCAAGGGAAGTTGGTATTTCAGCAGGAAAACTTTGCGATTGTCTAATTTTTAGCGGTTGCATAAAACCAGGACGTTGAAAGAGCGTCCTGGTTCTGTATCCGGAGGGTTGATAAGGCAAGAGGTGCAATTGAATGAATCAAAACTTGAATCACGCTTTACTGTGTTTAAATTTTTTGGTCGCAAGCTACCTCTTGCACTTAAATCTCAACCTTTAAACTTTTTTGGACTGTTGCACACGACTTGCAATGAGAGTCAGCCCGCAACCCATCAATAACAAGGCATAGTTTTCTGGCTCAGGCACAGAAGCGACTGCATAAACTGGAATTGACCAATAACTGACGCTTCCCCAAAAGCCACTCAGCATTTGAGTCGTTAGTGGCTGTGTGTATTGATCGCTGTAAAAAGAGCCTGCATCGATAATGGGGCCATTGCTACCAGGTGCAACATAATCAACACCAAATCCTGTAGCGCTCAAATTTACCGTTGTAGAACTGGTCCCTAAAAATTGAGTACCATTAGCAAATTCAAAACCAAAGCCTGACAATTTAAACTCTCCAGTAAGGCCATCTGGGCCGCCATAGTTCTCTAAGTAGATATGTATGTAATTAGTGACTCCAGGTGTCAGACTGATGTTATTAACTTCAGCAACATAGCTAGAAAAGGATTGTGAAGCAATAAAACTACCCTGCTGACTATCATCAGTAGACAAATAGATTTCGGCATAATCATCGACTGCCAACACATAACTCAGTGTCGGCGCGGCTTGCGCAGACCCAAAAGTGAAAGTCAACGCTGCAATGGCCAATAATTTATTCATAGGAGTCTCCTAATAAGATTAATAATGAAAAAATGATTTACAAAGCTAAAAAGTCATTCGCTGTGGTTAACCAGAAAGCATCTGATTAGAAACAGCAAGGTATGTAGAAAAAAGTTATCTCGAGGCGCTGAAATAAGAGTTCAGCGCCTGACTTTTGAATTACGGCTGAGCGTTGTTACGCCGCTTTGTGAATAAGCCGATTAAACCTAATCCCGCCATGAGTAAAGCGTAGTTTTCTGGCTCAGGGACAGGAGTAGTGATAGAGGCACCAGCCACTCCTGCGTATTGAAAAATGTAACCATTTTTAAGGTCATTGCTTGTGTTGCTATAGCTCACATCAAGCCATAAAGTAGTACCAGAACTCAAAAGTGGGTATCCAGCTATCGTGGAGTAATCAGAAACGTCATACAAACTCACATAGGTGACACCATCTTTAGAGCTTGCTTCAATTTCTGAGCCTCTAATACCCAGCCAAGTGTCATAAGGTCCAAGAGCATCAAAGACGCCTAAACCTGCATAGGCATCAGCATAATTGTACGTATTGACTTCAGCTGTACTTTCAGCATAAACATTGCCCACTAGAAAAAATTGCACTTCAGTTTGTGGGCTCAACGTAAAACTACCCGGATGAGCGCCGGGCCAGGCAGTAGCATGGTACTGTGTATCATTTGCACTATTGGCACCGAATGCAGAGAGGGCATTACTACTACTTACTCTTGCACCTGCTTGGGTTAAAGGGGTATTTACTGAATCTGACACGTCTCCAAACGTGCCTGAGCCATTACTTTCAAAATATCTTAGTTGGGTGCCACCTTCAAAAATGGAGCCAAAAACCACGCTGTCAAAGTTTTCATTCCAGGTAATACTAGGAGCAATGCCATCATCGGGGTCTAAATCAGTTAATGCCCAATAAAAACTATTTGTGAATGCCGATGAATAACTGTAAGCAAATGCTGGCGTAGCTAACACTGCACTCACGGCCATGACAGCCATTTTTTGATAAAAGTGTTGCATCATAAAACTCCTTATTGTGAAAAATCGTTATGCCGAACAAGCAGATATTGCGATGAGTAAGCCCAAAAACTTGAGCTAGTTAAATTCAGGGACTGTAAGTGCTACAAATTCGCTCAATCTGGTCGCAAGCTCTAAAGTGCTTTAGTAGGCCTGTTCAGGCACAGCAGACCCACTCATTAGTGCAAGCTTTTCATTGTTTTATTAGCGCTTGCACATAACTTACAAGTTAAAAAGATACTTTTAGCTTGTTGAGTAAGACTTGCGGCGGGCTGTCAATAAACCCAGCAAACTCAGACCTGAGAACAACAGAGCAAAACTATCAGGCTCGGGCACGACTGAGATTTGTCCAGGGCTCACAACCCATACATTAAGTAGAGCGTCCATATTGAAGTAAGTCTGCAAGCCATCGTCATTAGAGAACATCCACGCGGCAAGTGGAGAAGGCATATACTCCGTGCCAGACCAGTAGCCCCATCTCTCATTATCAAAAGTGGCAGTGTTAGGCATGCCGTAGCCAGATTGTAATGCGCCGTTGGAGCTGTAATATCCTTTGCCACCTAGCTCTTGATAATACAACTCGGATAACTCATTACCGGCAGCGCTGCCATTGCCCGCGACGTTAAAACCGCAGTCAGTGCCACTATTAGCGAAATTACAGCCCAAAGAGCCTGTGTCTATCACGGTCGGCAATCGCCATTGGTTGCTGCCTGCATAGTTGATACTATTAAGGTAGTTAACATACGCCATGGCACCAAACCATGTGGTTACGCCATAGCTGTCGAAGTCAGAAGCTCTGATCGTATAAATCCCTGTTGGATTGAGAAGATTAGGTGTGTTGGTGATGGTCGGGCTAGTGGCGATAATATCGCCAACAACGTTATTAAACCCCTGACTAACAAACATACTTCGTAACAAACTCGCATCTTTTGTCCAAGTGACATCGCTGACTGAGCTATATACAAGATCAACACCATTGACGTTATAACTAGTGAGTGTGGCGTGTGCTTGCGTCGCGCCCAGCAGAAGCAAGCCCGCAAGTAGCGGTTTTGTTGGTGTAATCAATTGCATGGTGTGTACCCTGTAGGATGAGAAGCCTGTCAAAGCGGGTGCCAGTCGTTTTTATTTAACTTTCACGGCGTTAGTGACTGGTCACGTGTTATGTGAGATATGGTAGTCATAGCAAAAACATCGCACATCACCCAAATGGGTTAAAAACCAATTTATTGGATAAAAGTAATTTGCGTGACAACGAAAAAGCCCCTGAGGGCTCTTGCTATCTTGAGCCTAAGCATTGAAAAAACTGCAGTAGGCGAGCTTGATGAAAGCCCCATCGCTTTAAATCAGGATGGGGCACGATGGTGATCAGTCGGTGGCTAATGCCATGAGGACTTTCATGAGTTCTGCGCGATGGTGGATACCACATTTTTGATAGATGCTGGCTAGCTGGGTTTTGATGGTGTTTTCGCTGAGATTGAGCGCTGTGGTGAGGGCGGGCATGCTGTCGTTGACGAGGCATTGCTGGGCAAGTTTGACTTCAGCATCAGTCAAACCATAGGTAGTTTTTAATAGCTCAACAGAGAGTTTAAGTGGTTGCTCTGTATCGGTGATAAACAGCATGGCATGATGGGTGCTAGGCACTGCAACAAAATCGTGATGTTCTGGTAACCGGGAAAAAAACAGTTTGTAGGCAGCTTTACCAGAAGTCCTGTTAATGGCGATAGATTGCGAGAAATGCGGCACCTCCATCAGGTCATGTTGAAGGCAGGTTTGCAGAATCTGTTCAATCGCGGATTGGGTCTCTGCACAATTGGTAGTGAGCGTATTTTTTTCACTGGTGGTCAGTCCATCCTGACTTTGTAGAATACGCTGTGCAGCCTGATTGGCTAACAGAATCTCGCTATTCGCATTGAGTAATATCACGCCACTACGCAAGCCATCCAATGCGGTTCGTGAGGCCGCGATTTGAAGATCAGCATCCCGCAATTGAAACATGACACCAAGTGCACGCGAAAAATGCCTGAGTAAACGTTGTAGCTTTTGCCTGTCTTGTTCATCAAAAGAGGGATCGTTCACCCCGCGAAATAATGAGACCCCTACTGGCATGGCATATTGGTTATCTATGCCAAACACCACACCAGTACATAATCTTGCCATATCGGCCTGTACCAATAGTTCTCGCCAGATTTTTGATTCCAGAAACTGTTGATGCGGCACTAGTTCAGTCCCAAGCGTGACCTTGCCCTCATAGAAAATTTCTTTTTGGATGCCTACTTGTGTCCATACATCGTGTGGCTGGTAGTGATCAACATATTGCTGTGTCACTGCTTGCGGGATGCCCCAGGTAAAATAAAATCCACCTTGTGATGGCAGATGTAAATTGGTAAACAGGACAGCTTTACTTGATTGCATAAACTGACCCAGTTTTTGCAAGATTTCTGGCCACTTTTCCGGCTTCAAGGCCGCGTCATAAATTTCGCCAACGAGTTCGAGATATTGCATATCTGAGGTTGTTTGCATGGTTTGCTTTCATAAAGATTTGCGAATAATGGAATTAATCAAAGCGCAACAGCAATTGCATTAACTCAGCTTGCCTATGGGTATTGGTTTTTTTATAAATGGCTTTAAGTTGGGCGCGGATGGTATTTGCGCTCAATTGCAACAGCGCTGACATTTGATTGACTTGCAGACCCTCTGCCACCAGCACGGCAATATTCAGTTCCGCCTTGGTCAATTGGTAAGCAGACAGCACTTGTTGCCTTGCATTGATTGAAAGCCCTTGTTTGAGGTCTGTCATCTGCAACATCACAATGGCTTGCTCTTCCAATAGTTTTTGGATTGATGGCGTCGTATTTGACTCATTCGAAATGAGAGAGAGGTGCACATAAAGTGCATCTTTCAGGTGGCGGATGACCAGATGGCTATCTGTTTTCCCAGAGTGGCTGGCATGTTCTGACACAATCATTTTATTGATCGCCGATTTTAGTTGCTGGTATTTTTGCGGGTTTGGTGACCAAATACGGTTTGTGCGTATCGACAGTACAGAGTTCGCTCTAAGCAGCCCGCGTGCAGCAGGGTTGATATATACAACTTCACCATCCGCTCGCACCATTAAAACACCAGGCCTGACTGAATCCAGCATACGAACACTTATTTCTGCTTGCTGTTTGCGTTGAGCAATCATCTGCTTCAAATAAACAACGCGTCGGATATGCGCATCCAGACTTTGTAGCAGAGCGTGATCACTTGAAGTGCTGGCTTCTATCTCAAACAAAGGTTGATGATTGGTTAGCGAAAGGCTTTCAAACGGGGTGAGATACTGGCCGAGGGTGGAAAATATTGAAGAGTTCGCAATGACGTTAACGCCAAAACAACTTGATATACGGTCAAATACCGTGTCCCATAGCGCCGGGCGCTCCAAAGTTTCATAAATCAAATCAACCAGTTCTTCGATTGCGCTTGATGTATGCACCATGATGGTCAAAATTTCAAAAAATTAAACCGAATTAAAAAGTCTTACATAAGTGTTTTTTTAAAATACTACATAACTCGAGATATTTGTTTGATTTTTCGACCAACAGACGATTTAAATTTTCATGAGTGAACAACACTCACTCTGATGAACGGCAGTGTATTGTGATTTTTGGGGTTCCCAAATCCTGGCGGGATTGGATGACGCGACCTACAGAGTACTACGGCTGTTGGTCGCTGTCAGTTGAATCTGGAGTGTTGTATATGACGCCAAAGATGAAGATAGTCAGCTTTATAAGATATCCAGGTCAGAAATCTTGCTACGCTCCTGGTTCTCAGGATTCATGACTTTACTATTCAATTTAAACTTGAGCCGCAAGTCATTGACCGAGTCAGCATTGCGCAAGGCGTCGTCATAACTAATCTGGCCAGACTCAAACAAGTCAAATAATGCCTGGTCAAACGTTTGCATGCCTAATTCACGGGACTTGGCCATGATCTCTTTAATGGCGTGCACATCACCTTTATAAATCAGGTCAGAAATCAGCGGCGAATGCAGCAATACCTCCACGGCGGCGACACGGCCACTACTATCGAGTTTGGGTATCAACCGCTGCGAAGCCACACAACGCAAGTTTAGCGACAAGTCCATCAATAGCTGCTGACGGCGCTCTTCGGGGAAAAAGTTAATAATCCGGTCCAGCGCCTGGTTGGTGCTGTTGGCGTGCAGGGTGGCCAGACACAAGTGGCCGGTCTCCGAGAAGGCAATGGCGTAATCCATGGTTTCGCGGTCACGGATCTCACCAATCATGATGACGTCTGGCGCCTGGCGCAAGGTGTTTTTGAGTGCCGCATGCCAATTTTCGGTATCCACGCCCACTTCACGCTGCGTGACGATACAGTTGCGATGGCTATGCACAAACTCCACCGGGTCTTCAATCGTAATAATGTGGCCGTAACTGCTTTCGTTGCGGTGCCCCAGCATGGCGGCCATCGAGGTGGACTTACCGGAACCGGTGCCGCCGACAAAAATGATCAGGCCGCGCTTGGCCATCACCACGTCTTTGAGGATGGGTGGTAGCTTGAGGTCATCAAACTTGGGAATATTAGTATTAATGACGCGGAACACCAGCCCCACAGCACTGCGCTGGATAAAGGCGTTGACGCGGAAACGGCCAACGGACGGCATGCTAATGGCAAAATTACATTCCAGCGTCTCCTGGAACTCCTGCGCCTGCTTGTCGTTCATGACGGTACGCGCAATTTCTGCCGTTTGCTGGGTATTCAGTGTTTGTGAGGAGACCGGCGTCAGCTTGCCGTCTATCTTCATCGCCGGCGGAAAGCCCGCCGTGATAAACAAGTCAGACGCTTTACGCGTAATCATGAGCTTCAGCAAGTCATTGACGAATTTTTCCGTCTGGGCGTGATCGCCCACCGTTTGCGTACTATCCATATTATTAGCCGATGATAGCGTCACGGTTTGCTGCCTTGGTGCGCGCCTCAGCGGCACTGATGACATTACGTTTGACCAGGTCTTGCAGGTTCTGGTCCAGGGTTTGCATGCCCATGCTCTGACCGGTCTGGATGGCAGAATACATCTGCGCAATCTTGTTTTCACGAATCAGGTTACGAATGGCTGGCGTGCCCATCATGATTTCATGCGCAGCCACGCGGCCTTGCTCATCCTTGGTTTTACACAGGGTTTGTGAAATCACGGCGCGCAGAGACTCAGACAACATGGAACGTACCATTTCTTTCTCGGCCGCCGGGAACACGTCGACTACCCGGTCGATGGTTTTTGCGGCAGAGCTGGTATGCAAGGTGCCGAACACCAGGTGGCCGGTTTCGGCGGCTGTCAGCGCCAGTCGGATGGTTTCCAGGTCACGCATCTCGCCCACCAGGATCACATCCGGGTCTTCACGCAAGGCTGAGCGCAACGCGTTTTCAAAGGATTGCGTATGCGGGCCGACCTCACGCTGGTTGATCAGCGACTTTTTGGAAGTGTGCACAAATTCGATCGGGTCTTCCACGGTCAACACGTGCGACATCTGCGATTCATTAATGTAATCAATCATCGCTGCCAGTGTGGTGGACTTACCAGAGCCAGTTGGCCCGGTCACCAGCACAATGCCGCGTGGCGTGTCTGCAATATCCTTGAACACTTTGGGTGCATTCAGCTCATCCAGCGTCAGCACCTTGCTCGGAATAGTACGGAACACCGCACCTGCACCGCGTTGCTGGTTAAACGCGTTGACCCGGAAACGTGCCAGGTCTGGAATCTCAAACGAGAAGTCACACTCCAGCGTTTCTTCATACACTTTGCGCTGGTTGTCATTCATGATGTCATACAGCATGCTGCGCACTTCAGCCTGCTCCATGGCGGGTAAGTTAATTTTGCGCACATCACCATGCACACGAATCATCGGTGGCAGGCCGGAGGACAAATGCAAGTCCGAGGCTTTATTTTTAACTGAAAATGCCAATAAATCTGAAATATCCACAATCGACTCCGGTGATTATTTATATAATGTTGCTTTGGTTTTGTATTCTTAGTTCTTCAACACTTGTTTAGCCGCCATGACTGCCCTCTCTGACAACCTTGCCTGTATCCGCCAACAGATCACAGATGCACAGGCACGCTTTCAGGCGACGCAACCTGTCACGCTATGCGCAGTCAGCAAAGCACAACCTGCTACTGCGATCCGTGCCGCCTATGACGCTGGCCAAACCGTGTTTGGCGAGAACTATCTGCAGGAAGCCCTGCAAAAACAGGCGGAACTAGATGACTGTGCTATAGCATGGCACTTTATCGGGCCAATTCAAAGCAATAAAACACAGCCAATTGCCCGTCATTTCGACTGGGTGCACTCGGTTGATCGCCTGAAAATTGCTCAACGCCTGTCAGATGCGCGTCCATCTGACCTGCCGCCATTAAACATTTGCCTACAAGTGAACATCAGCGAAGAGGCAAGCAAAAGTGGTGCCAGTGGCCAGGAGCTATTGGAACTCGCCTTAAATATCAAACAGTTGCCACACTTGCAGCTACGCGGCTTGATGGCGATTCCGGCACCTTGCCGTGACTTTGAGCAGCAGCGTGACCAATTTCGGCAGGTGCGCGCCCTGTTTGAACAATTGAACAACCACGGCCTGCAACTGGACACATTATCCATAGGCATGAGCGGCGATTTTGCGGCTGCCATTGCCGAAGGCGCCACACTGGTACGTATAGGCACGGCCATTTTTGGTGCGCGCACCCCTTCTTTACCCACAGATTCAGCGAAACAAGGAACCTGATCACCATGCAATCACTTTCAGCCACTCGCATTGCCTTTATTGGCGGCGGCAATATGGCACAAGCCTTGATGATAGGCCTGCAACAACGCGCATTTAACATGCAGAACATCACCGTGGTTGACCCGGATACGGCCAAACACCCGCACCTGCAAACGACTTTGGGCATCCACACCAGTGCCAGCCTGACGGCAGAGTCACTGGCGGCCGACATCATTGTGCTGGCCGTGAAGCCACAACAATTGCAAAGTGTGGCACAGGCACTGGCCCCTTTGCTGCAATCGCAACTGGTGGTGTCGGTCGCTGCAGGCATACGCACAGCAGACCTCAGCCGCTGGTTAAATGGCTATCAAACCATGGTACGCACCATGCCCAACACTCCGGCGCAAATTCAGGCCGGTATTACCGGCGCTTACGCTTTGCCTGCCGTCTCTGCCACGCAGCGTGAATTGGCTGACGCAGTATTACAAGCGGCGGGCGAAGTGGTTTGGCTAGATGATGAAGTACAACTGGATGCCGTCACCGCCATCTCTGGCAGCGGCCCGGCTTATGTCTTTTTGATGATAGAAGCATTGACCGCAGCGGGTGTTGCATTAGGCCTCAGTGAAGCACAATCGCTCAAACTGAGCCTGGCGACGTTTAAAGGCGCCAGCCTGTTGGCCGCTGGCAGCAGCACGCCGATCCCTACCTTGCGTGAACAGGTCACCTCCAAAGGCGGCACCACCGAACAAGGGCTGCTCAGCATGCGCCAGCATGATATTCATGGCATGATGCAAGATGCCGCTGCGCAAGCCGCACGCCGCGCCAAAGAACTGGGTGATCAACTGGGAGCACAAGCATGATGTTGCAAAACATGACGACTTTTTTACTCAATGCCGCCTTCGGCATTCTGACGTTTTTACTGGTACTGCGTTTTTTAATGCAATGGACACGTACTTCGTTCCAGAATCCTTTGGGGCAAATGACCATGGCACTGACCGACTTTATGGTCAAACCCGCACGTAAACTGATTCGCCCGATCAAGCAGTGGGATTTATCGACATTGCTGCTGGCCTTGTTGATGCAGATCATTTTGTTTGCACTGTTATCCTTACTGACTGGCGCACCTGCCTCACCATTTTTCTGGGTATGGCAAGCGGTGTTTGGTGTGCTGGCGCAAATGGTCGATGTGTTTTTCTATGCCATTCTGCTGATGGCAATTTTAAGCTGGGTCAACCCGTACAGCCCGATTTACGGTGTGTTGAATCAACTGTCAGCGCCTATTCTGGAACCATTACGCCGTATTTTGCCACCGATTCAGGGCTTTGACTTTTCTGCACTGGTCGCGCTGATTTTATTGCAAATGGTCAGCCATATTGTGCTGCCAGGCCTGGCAACAGGCATTCTTTAAGAACCCGGACGTAACAAAAAAGGACGACTATCTGTCGTCCTTTTTTTATATCCAGACAATATCAAACTCTTCCCGTCCGTACTGCGTATCCGGATGCAGCGACAGCGGCTTTTTAATAAAGTCAGACAAACTGGCCAGGCTCTGCGACTCTTCATCGCCCAGCATATTAATCACTTCAGGGGATGCCAGAATCTTGAATTCTTTGGCGCTTTTAAACTGCTTGGACTCACGCAAGACTTCGCGCATGATTTCATAACAAATGGTTTGCGCAGTTTTGAGCTCACCACGGCCCTGACACACCTGGCAAGACTCACATAACAAATGCGCTAGGCTTTCGCGCGTGCGCTTGCGTGTCAGCTCAACCAGGCCTAGCGCAGAAAAGCCGTTGACATTGATGCGGGCCCTGTCCAGCATCACCGCTTTGCGCAACTCCTCCAGCACGGCTTCGCGCTGCGCATCTTCATCCATATCAATAAAGTCGATAATGATAATGCCGCCCAGGTTGCGCAAACGCAATTGCCGCGCGATAGTTTGCGCCGCCTCAAGATTGGTTTTAAAAATGGTATCAGACAGGTTCTTACCGCTGACAAAGCTGCCGGTATTGACGTCTACCGTGGTCAGCGCTTCGGTCTGGTCAAAAATCAGGTAACCGCCGGATTTAAGCTCCACTTTGCGCGACAAGGCTTTTTCGATTTCGCTTTCAATGTCATAAAACTCAAACAGCGAGCGCTCGCCTTTGTAGTGTGTGAGCGGCTTGACGGCGTGTGAGACATACAACTCGGCAAACTCTTTCAGACGCTCAAACATTTCGCGCGAATCGACACGAATACTGGTCGTTTCAGTACACACCACATCGCGCAGAATACGGCGTGGCAAACTCAGGTCATAAAAAATCAGCGAACGCTCACCGACCTTTTTGCTTTCAGCCTGGATTTTTTGCCAGACTTTGCGCAGATACTCAATGTCTGCCAACAACTCTTCATCAGTCGCATTCTCAGACATAGTGCGGATAATGTAGCCACCTTCACGCTCCTCGGGCAGCAAGCCCAGCAAGCGGTTACGCAAGAACTCGCGTTCTTCTTCGATATCTATGCGCTGTGAAACACCGATGTGTTTCTGGTATGGCAAATAAACGAGAAAGCGTCCGGCAATACTGATTTCAGTGGTTAATCGCGCCCCTTTGGTACCAATCGCCTCTTTAATCACCTGGACGATGATCGACTGCCCTTCGTGCAACACCTCTTGAATCGGGCGCTCTTTTTTAATGTCACCCTCTTCGGCATGGCACTCCATAATGTCTGCCGCATGCAAAAAGGCTGCGCGCTGCAAGCCGATTTCGACAAAGGCCGACTGCATGCCCGGCAACACACGTACCACAGTGCCGCGGTAGATATTGCCGACAATGCCCAGCGACGAAGCCCGCTCTATGTGTAGCTCCTGGACAATGCCCTGCTCCAGAATCGCCACGCGCGTCTCCTGCGGCGTGACGTTAATCAATACTTCCTGCGCCAATGACATTTTGCTTTACCCGATCCCGATCATTATTTTTATACAAAGTTTACCATGCGTGCAGCAACTGCGCCGTTTCATGCAAGGGCAAACCCATCACACCGCTATAACTGCCAGCAATGCGCACAATCCACGCACCCGCGCGCCCCTGTATGCCATAGGCACCTGCCTTATCCATCGGTTCGCCCGAGGCGATATAGTCCAGCAACACCGCTTGTGGCACCTGCATCATCTCAACCTCGGTCGTGTTCAGCAAACAGCGCACCGCCCCTGCGCGATACACGGCTACCGCCGTATGTACCAGATGCACGCTGCCACTCAGGCGCGATAACATATCCAATGCCTCGCTGGCATCGGCAGGTTTGCCTAGAATATCCAGCCCTAACGCCACGGTCGTATCCGCAGCCAAAATCGGCAAGCCCTGTTCGCCATGCGTGGCAGCGATGGCCAATGCCTTGGCGCTGGCTAAACGCTGCACATACAACGCAGGGTCTTCGCCAGGCAAATTCGATTCATCAATGTCTGCAGGCAAAATATCGCATTGCACACCCAACTGCGCCAGTAACTCTACGCGACGCGGACTGCGTGACGCCAGAATGATCTTTTGTTGAGACATGGAGATTCCACAAACGTAATAAACAAGCCGCACAAGGTAACACAAACACAGGGGATTTTGCGTTAAAGGCAGTCCCAATTGCGACCCAACTTGCACTAACAGGCACTTGCCGCATTGTGTACAATAACCGCTCGTTTGTCTTTTCTCACCAAGCTACTCGCATGAACTCACTAGAACATCTGTTGCAGCGCGCTGAACAACTGATCACGCGCCTGGAAACCCTGCTGCCTGCACCGCCCGCCGACATCAACTGGCAAGCCATTGCCTGGCGCTGGGTCAAACACGGCACACATGGCCAACTACAGGCCGTGGAGCACCCGCATGCGGTATTGCTGCAAGACATACAATTTATTGACCGGCAAAAAACCGAAGTCGTGCGTAACACCCGCCAATTTTTACAAGGCCTACCTGCCAACCATGTGCTGCTCACAGGCGCACGCGGCACTGGCAAATCGTCACTGGTCAAAGCGCTGCTCAACGCTTATGCTGACCAAGGCCTGCGCCTGATCGAAGTAGAAAAACAGGACCTGAACGACCTGCCACAAATTGCGCAGCTGATTCGCTCACGGCCTGAAAAGTTTATTATTTTCTGTGATGACCTCACCTTTGAAGCCAACGACACCGGCTACAAAGCGCTCAAAGTGATCCTCGATGGTTCGATTGAGAACGCTTCATCCAACCTGCTGGTGTACGCCACCTCTAACCGCAAAAACCTGATGCCGGAATATATGGCGGACAACCAGCCGATTGTAGACAAAGGTGAAATCCGCCAGAACGACACCATAGACGAAAAAACCTCGCTGGCCGAGCGCTTTGGCCTGTGGCTATCTTTTTACAGTTTTGACCAGGACGAATACCTGAGCATCGCCGAGCACTGGCTGGACACGTTTGGCATTATTATGGATGACACCGCGCGCCACGCCGCTCTCCAGTTTTACCACACCCGAGGCGCCCGTAGCGGCCGCGTCGCCTACCAGTTTGCCAAAGATTACGCAGGCAAGCTGCAACTGAAATCCTGATTACTATGACCAAACTCGTACAAGTCGCCGTTGCCATCCTGATGAAACCCGATGGTGAATACCTGCTCGCCAGCCGCCCCAATGGCAAAGGTTGGGCGGGCTGGTGGGAGTTTCCCGGCGGTAAGATTGAATCTGGCGAAACGCCAGAACACGCATTGATCCGTGAGTCCCAGGAAGAACTCGGCATTACCCCCACGCAAATACAGCCGTGGATCAAACGTCGCTACGACTACCCGGCCACCCATGATGCCGAAGCCAAAACCGTACTCCTGCACTTCTTTTTCGTGCATGCATGGCAAGGTGAGTTACAAGCACGCGAAGGCCAGCAATTCGCCTGGCAACATCCGCAAAAACTCAACGTCACCCCTGTGCTACCCGCCAACGCGCCAATTATGCAAGCCCTAAGCCTGCCGCCCGTTTATGCCATTAGCAATGTGCAAGAGATGGGCGAACCCGCCTTCTTGCAAGCGCTAAAACAACAATTAGACCAAGGCCTGCAACTGCTGCAAATTCGTGAACCTCAACTTGATAACGAAGCCCTCGCTCAACTAAGCGAAAAAGTACTGACACTGTGTGCCCCCTACAATTGTCGATGCTTGCTAAATAGCAGCCCAGAACAAGCCCAACAACTTGGCTACCAGGGGGTGCATTTAAACAGCCAGCGCCTGCTTGCACTCACGAAAAAACCGGATCATTTATTAGTCGGCGCCTCTTGCCACGATGTAGAGCAATTGCAAAAAGCACAAGCCCTGCAATTAGACTTCGCCCTGCTCTCCCCCGTGCTGCCAACCCAAAGCCACCTGGAAGCCACTGGATTAGGCTGGGAGAAGTTTAGTGAAATGCTGAATGGGTTAGAAATTCCAGTGTATGGGTTGGGCGGTATGCGCCTGGAGCATCTTTCACAATCGCAAGCCTGTGGTGCGCGTGGTGTCGCGATGCAACGTGCACTTTGGCGCTCACTTTAAATACATAGAGTTGATATTGAAGTCTCAAGGTTTCATCTAAATTGACGCATTAATATTTCTATCTTAAGATGCACCAGATATTAACAAAAATTGTCAAATATCAATTTACACCCTTAATCAATCCAGAATGTACTTTTGACCGAAAAATAAAATATCCAAGGTACACATTTCAAGCTAGGTTTCTCTTCATGGCAGCATCCTCACCGCACAGAAATATATCCAAAGCAATCTATTCTCAACTTGCAATCATGGCCGCTTATGCCATTTTTTTATTCGGTTGCACTAAAGAACCTGAATTAACTATTTCGATAGCCCCTGAAACACCTGCCGCTATCAAAACGACAGTTGAAGACGTATGGCCGAAGATCAAAACCATCTGCCCTGGATTAATACGTTATTCATCAGACATTCAATTTGCGGGCATCGAAAACAATCTTTCTTATGCTCCAGAAAATGCGAAGCGCATCGAAATCAAGTTTCGAGTATCTGAAAACCCAACAAAAATACCTGATAGCTATCGTGCTGCCGGGCACATGTGTTTTTTCTCTCTTAGCCCTGATGGCAAAGAATTGAATATTTCAAAAAGCTCATGCGCGTCTCTTTGCACCGACACGGAAGAAACCAACGAATACTCAAAAGCACTATGAGACTTCACCAAGTGGAAAGTGATTAATGTTGCTCGAATCATTATTCAAACAAGGCTGGCTCCATGAGGTTTGGCAGCGAAAGACATCTCTGCTCTCTGGAGCTCTAGCAATATTATCTTTATCGCTAGCCCACTACGCTGGCTTTTTAATGAAGGTTCCATTACAAATCGTAGCCGTTGCCGGGTTACCACTAGCCAAAGGAGTGACCGCCACATTTCTGTTTTATGTGCTTTTTTGTGCAGTTTTTGCGCGAGTATTGACTTCCATGTTTCAACTCGTTGCACTTCCATTCCTCACTGCAACCGATCGGCTGGAGCTCGGATTCCGCAGAAAGATGGCCTGGTTGCATCAGCGTCGCTTCGTTCGCTCGCACAAAGAAACCATCAAATGGGAAGGGTATATTTGGGTTATTCTTCAAGCTGCCATATTTCTTTTAGTGATGTTGGCTATATATGTAAAATTTACGATGACCTGGTTTTCCGGCGTTGGACTCTTCACATCCATTATATTTGTTTTCCTGTCTGGGCTTGTTAGAGCCGGATTCTTTCTTCAACCAAACCCAAGCATTTTCATCAAAAAAATTAAAAGACGTCCTGCTTACTCAGGACGAGCGGCATCCGCAACATTTGTAACAGCGACCGCTGCTCTTATTGTTACGGCATTCTTCATGGGTAGTATGCGCGCAAGTTTATTGCGGAATGACGAACCACATATGATCGTCACAAGGGAGTTCACGGGCAACGCTAACATTATTGCAAGCACGGAAGGAGCCCTGCTATTGTTCCAAAAACAGGGCGACGAGTTTCGATATATTTACTCTACTCCTGAATTTACAGCATCCATGGAAACCAAACCCATATTTTCTCCAGTCGACTCTCACAAAGAGCCACTATGCCGCCTAACCATTCCAGCGCAAGCGAAAACTTGCTTGAGCACCGAGTAAGTGACCGATTGAACTTCTATTGACTGAATACATGAACACACAACAACCCAATAATCCCTTGCATGGGGTGACGCTTGAATACATTGTAATACAACTGGTCGAGCATTACGGCTGGGATAGACTCGCGCAAAAAGTGAATATCAACTGCTTCAAGAGTGATCCCTCTGTGAAATCCAGCTTGAAGTTTTTGCGGAGGACGCCATGGGCGCGGACTGAGGTAGAAAATTTATATGTCGCGACTTTTGCTAAAAATCACGGCTGATATTGATTGGGGCTTCACCCCCACATGAAGCGATTTTAAATCAGGGCGCGGCTTTTACCGGCATGGTGACAAACTGGTCGGTAATCTTGCCTTGTTTGTCTTTGAAGCACAGTCTGAATTTAACTTGTTCGCCTGCTTTAAGCGGTGTGGGCAGTTCAAACAGCATTAAGTGCAGGCCACCCGGTGCCAGTTTAACTGGTTTGCCAGCAGGCACTGGCAGCTCTTCCATACTACGCATTTTCATGACGCCGTTCTGCATGGTCATGCTGTGCATTTCTACCGTGCCAGCACGCTCTGTTTCTGCATAGACCAGGGTGACATCCTGCGCGCTGGATAATGTAACGTAGGCGGCGCCGACAGATTGGCCTGGATTGGAGGCACGCACCCAGGCATCGCTTAGTTTGACTTCTGCATGTGCAACACCCAGCCAGCCGATCAGGCAAACGCTGGTGACGAGGCGGGATAAGAAGGCTGTTTTTTGCATATTCAGAATCCTGGCAGCCAGTTATTCTGGCTCGTATAAATCTGGCGGGGTGCTATCAGGAATACGAAACTTCTCCGTGGCCCAATCGCCGAGGTCGACCAGTTTGCAACGCTCACTGCAGAATGGGCGATATGGATTAGCGGTGGAGTACTCCGAAGTTTCGCCACAAGACGGACAAGCCACCTTGCGGGGTTTTACGGCGGGCTGTGTCAATTGTGTCCAGCCCCGGTAAAGTTACAGACGATCATCTTGAATGGGATGTCCTGCTCGCAGCCTTTGGGGCGTTGCACGAAATCGAGTTTTTGGAAGCGGATATTGATCGCGTATTTATTGGCACTGACTTCCGGGAAGCATTCGTCATGGTCTATCTCGATGCGCAACAGTTGCGCTGGTTTATGCCCTGACAATTGCTGCTGGTAAGCACCATGATGCGCCACCAATGACAACACCTGACCACTGCCGCGCAGCAGTTGCAAAATCAGGCGGATCGATTCGTACATAGGCATCAATTTGGCCAGCCAGTTATCGAAGTCGTCTTTACGACGTTCCACACCCAGGTACAACCAATGACGGTAAGACGGTAAATCAAACTCACAGACGCCGCCAGGAATACTGGTGCGTTGTTTGACGCTCATTAACCAGTCATTTTCACGTAAGGACTGGCCGAGTTTTTGATGGTCAGAACGCAATGCAGTGGCGCAGCGATCCAGGCTGGATAAGGTGCTCGCCAGCGCATGCTTGTCAATATTTGGATTGGTTTGCAGAAACGATAGCTGGACTTTGTGCCTGTCCAGCTCTTGTAGCAGATCGACCTTCAAATCCCCGCGATCAATCAAATCCAGGATTTGCAGCATGGAAATCAGCGCGACATGATGACTGATCTCATGCCCAATCTCAATGTGGTGCAACATCTTGACGAACAGATCTTCTAGGCGGAGATAAGTTCTGATGCGCTCGTTAAATGGAAACTCGTAGCTCGACACGGCAGCCTTTTCTGTCAGCTGATACTTGAAAAGTATGCAATAAAAGCCTGATTATGAAACCCTTTTCATTCACTGGCAAGTCTTAGAGAAATTTTTATGAAACTCTAGCACTTTTTCCTGCAATTTAGCCAGTGTTTGATCGTTTTCGATCACCGAATCGGCAATGGCTAAACGTTCATCGCGGCTGCTTTGCGCGGCGATCATGGCCTGCGCCATGCCTTCTGACAGCTGGCTGCGCTGTATTACGCGCGTAAGTTGCGTCTGCTCATCGCAATCCACCACCAGCACGTGATCAATCATGCGCCAGTCATCGCGGCTTTCCACCAACAACGGAATCGCCAGCACCACGTAAGCCTCAGTATGCTGTGCAATTTGCCTGATCGCTTCGCTGCGAATGGCCGGATGCATAATTTGATTGAGTTGATCCAGTGCATCAGGCTCGGCAAAGACCAATTCGCGTAATTTTGCCCGATCAAGCTGACCATCGGCATTAAACATGGCATCGCCAAACTGCGCACGCACCGCCTGCATGGCCGGGCTGCCCGGCGCGCTCATGTCACGGGCGATATGGTCTAAATCGACCACAGGCACACCGAGTGCCATAAACGCTTTGCAGACTTCGGTTTTACCACTGCCTATGCCGCCAGTCACGGCCACGACTTTGCTCATTATGGGACCAGGTAATAGGAAGCTAGCGCTTGCCCGTAAAACAAAGCTGCAATGCCGCCCAGCGCCAAAAATGGGCCAAACGGAATCGCTGTTTGGCGGGTTTTGCCTTTAAGCAAGATCAAGCCGATGCCGATCACACTGCCCACCACCGAGCTCAGCAAAATAACGGCGGGTAATAATTGCCAGCCGAACCAGGCACCGATCGCGGCCAGCAGTTTAAAGTCACCATAACCCATCCCCTCTTTGCCTGTGACCAGCTTGAATAGCCAATAGACTGACCATAACACCAGGTAACCTGCCATTGCACCAACCACGGCTGAGGTGAGGTCGGTAAATCCGTATTTGATATTCAGCAACAGGCCCAGCCATAACAAAGGCAGCGTAATATCATCGGGGAGCAACTGGGTGTCAAAATCGATAAACGTTAATGCAACCAATGCAAACACAAATGCCAGGGCAAATATCGTCAGCATGCTGTAACCATACTGCACAGCGACAGCCAATGACAGCAAGCCAGTGAGCAACTCGACCAGTGGATAACGTACGGAAATTGACGCTTTACAGCCTCGGCAGCGCCCGCGCAAGAACAGGTAGCTGATGACAGGGATATTTTCGATGGCAGTTATCTTGTGTCCGCAATGCGGGCAAGCAGAGCGCGGTGTGACCAGGTTATATTTTGGCTGCTCCGGCGCGGTTTGTCCTTGCAAATCCAGGCAGCTGGCGTGCCATTCGCGCTCCATCATCTTGGGTAAGCGATGGATCACCACATTGAGAAAACTACCCACCAGCAAGCCAATCATCAAGCACACTGCCTGCAAAAAATGGGGTTGCGTCTGCATTAAACTTAAAACGGGTTCAAGGATTTCTGACATGATACCGATAACATAGTTAAGGTTGCTGCATCATCGCATCGTTAATGCAAGTAAGCAAGGCTAAAAGACGGCAAAACCTGCTTAAAAGGGGCTTTCCCTGCCTTGAAAACCACTTGTCTGGCACCATTTATGTGTAAGATGGATGCTACAGTGCAACCGATCAGGTTTGTAGCTGTGTTTAAGTGACATCCGTTATCAAGTGAAGGAAGTTGCCTATGTCTGATCAAATCAAATTTACGCCACCGACCGAAGCAGGTCTCAATCAGGTCGAGTTAAATCAAGTCGAGCATCCTGCCTGGGATGAGCCCGTCATTTGCCGGGTAGAAGTGGACTTGCCAGGCTGGCTCACCAAACTGACCGGACAATCTCACTGGGAAGTTTACAGTGAAGAAGAAGAGGAAAACTGCATCAGCTTTGGCATGCGTTCGCTGCAAACACGCGGTTTGCATAAGGCTGCCGAACTGATCGCCGAAAAAGATATGCAGGCAGAAGTGACGCTGTACCACAACGGCTACGCAGTGGTCGATGTGAATGGCCAGTCACTGTTTGATGGCGCACTCACCAATGCCACCAACGACTGCGCACGACTCAGCTACTACCACGTCAGTGGCGAGCCAATCGCATTGAACTGATATTGCAAAAGTAGATTGAACTGAAGCTGTCACAGTCAGCCTGGCCACAGGCTGACTGTCTAATTATTGCTGACGACTGACAGAGAAATTAGCCAAATCCAGCAAAGCCTGTTTGGCGGCAGTTGGTGCAAACACCGATAAGGCTTCACAAGCCAGGCTGGCTTCTTTTTGTGCGACGGCGCGCACATAATCAAATGCTTTCACGGCATGCAAAATATCCAGCACGGCACCTAATTGAGATACCTGCCCCTCTAGCAATGCCTGCTTCACCAGGTCAGCCTGTGCCGCTGGCGCTTGTTGAATCGCGTACAACATCGGCAGCGTTACTTTGCCTTCTGCAAGATCATTACCTAGGGTTTTACCAATCTTCTCGCTGTCACCAGTCAAATCCAGCACATCATCAATCAGCTGAAACGCAGTGCCCAAATGCATGCCATAGGTGGCCAAACCCTCTTCCTGCTCAGCGTTGGCCTGGCACTGCACAGCGCCCAAACGCGTCGCAGCTTCAAACAGTTTGGCGGTTTTAAAGTGAATCACCTGCAAATAATCCTGCTCACTGACGCCAATATTGCGCACGTTGAGCAACTGCAACACTTCACCTTCAGAAATCACATTGGTCGCGTCGGCCAAAATCTCCATCACGCGCATGTTTTGCAACTTGACCATCATCTGGAAAGCGCGCGAATACAAAAAGTCACCCACCAGCACACTGGCCGGGTTGCCATAGACATGATTAGCAGTTGATTTACCACGACGCAGCTCAGACGCATCAACCACGTCATCATGCAGCAAGGTCGCGGTATGAATAAATTCGATAATGGCGGCCAGCGAATGATGGGCCGGCGTCACCGCGCCAGCCAAATCGCCGGACATCAACACCAGTGCCGGACGCAAGCGTTTGCCACCGCTGTGGATGATGTATTCCGAAATTTGATTAATCAGCGGAACTTGGGATGACAAAGACTGGCGAATAACGGCATCCACCTGCTGCATATCGCCTGCAATCCGCGCCAAACAAGCATTTAGAGACACTGAAACACCAATGAAAAAACAAAGTTAAAGCATACCATACCTGCCCTGCCTCTCGCTACGCTCAAGGCGGCAGAATATACATACAGACGGGGTTGATCATGCAGCAACATCTACGAATAAGCAGCAAATGCAATGATCTACCACAGGAAAGAAAAAAGCCTTGCTTCCGAAGAAACAAGGCTTTTTATTTTTGGCGCGCCCGGAGCGATTCGAACGCCCGACCCTTTGGTTCGTAGCCAAATACTCTATCCAACTGAGCTACGGGCGCCAAGGTTTGTTGCTTTGCAACAAAAACAGCATTATAACACTATTTTAAGCTTTGTGGCGGTGCAGATTCACATCAAACAACCAATTTACCAAAAAACCATACCCGCACGGAGCAAGGTTTTTGGCGGTGAGCGAGGGATTCGAACCCTCGATACAGGTTTAAGCCCATATGCTTCCTTAGCAGGGAAGTGCCTTCGACCTCTCGGCCAGCTCACCTTATTAAAACAATCAAGTCCTAATAAAAACCAACACAGCTTACGCTGTTTTCTTTGCAGCATTGCTACTGCATCGAAGGGCGCCATACTACGTGAAAACCCTTCAGAAATCAACGTCAAAAACAAGAATGTTTTATTTCTTTATATAAAAGAAAGGTGAAATAAGCGAGCGAGCGGGATGAAGTACAAGGCGCACGGAACGCAGAAACCGGAATGTACATGGAGTACATGAGGATTTTGAGTACCGCGTAACGCAGTTATTCACCCGCGCAGCCGCTTATTCCGCGTTTCTATTAAGCGTTTTCAAGGCCAAATGCCTTGTGTAACACGCGTACCGCCAGCTCCATATATTTCTCTTCGATCACCACGGCGATTTTAATTTCGCTGGTAGAAATCATCTGGATATTAATACCCTCTTCGGCCAATGTACGGAACATCTGGCTGGCAATACCCACATGTGAGCGCATACCCACACCGACCACAGACACCTTGGCGATCTTGTCATCGCCACTGATTTCACGTGCCTGAATATGACCTTGCACCTTGTCGCGCAGCAACGCCAGTGTTTTGTTCATCTCATTTTTGTGTACAGTGAACGTAAAGTCAGTCGTGCCATCAGCGCCGACGTTCTGGATAATCATATCGACATCGATATTGGCATCGGCCACCGGCCCCAGAATCTGATAAGCGATGCCTGGTTTATCAGGCACGCCAGTCACAGTAATTTTCGCCTCATCGCGATTAAAAGCGATGCCGGAGATAATTGGTTCTTCCATGTTTTCCTCATTTTCTTCGAATGTGATCAGTGTGCCGTCGCCTTCTTCTTCAAAGCTTGAGAGCACACGTAATTTGACTTTGTATTTACCGGCGAACTCTACAGAACGGATCTGTAGCACTTTGGAGCCTTGAGAGGCCAGCTCCAGCATCTCTTCAAAAGTGATTTTTTCCAGTCGACGCGCCTCAGGCACTACGCGAGGATCGGTGGTATATACGCCATCCACATCAGTATAGATTTGGCATTCATCGGCTTTTAAAGCAGCCGCCAAGGCCACACCAGTGGTGTCGGAACCACCGCGACCCAGCGTGGTGATATTGCCATTGGCATCCACGCCCTGAAAGCCTGCCACGACACAGACATAGCCGTCATCGAGGTCTTTTTTCAGGTTGTGCTGGTCAATGTCCAGAATCCGCGCTTTGTTATAAGCATCATCCGTCAGGATTTTGACTTGGGTGCCGGTATAGCTTTTTGCCTTGATACCCAGCTCCATCAACGCCAGGGCAGTCATGCCTATAGTCACTTGCTCACCAGTAGACACCATCACGTCCAACTCACGCGGATCAGGATCCGGCATGATTTCCTTGGCCAAGGAGATCAAACGGTTTGTTTCGCCGGACATGGCAGACACCACGACCACCACTTGATGCCCCATGGCCTTATAGCGCGCAACACGACGCGCCACATGACGGATACGCTCGGGATTGGCGACTGAGGTGCCGCCATATTTTTGTACGATTAATGCCATTATTTCGCTCTGTTAATCAATTGAATTAATTTAGTTTTGCTTCTGCCCAAGCCCTCACGCTGGCCAGAGCCTGCGGCAAATTGGCAGGCTCGGTACCACCAGCCATCGCCATATCCGGCTTGCCACCACCTTTGCCACCCACCTGGCCTGCAACGTGATTCACCAGCTCACCGGCTTTCACTTTGCCGGTTAAGTCACTGGTGACACCTGCCGCCAGGCTGACTTTACCGTCGGCCACACTGGACAAGACAATGACGGCAGATTTAAGCTTATCCTTGAGCTTATCCATGGTTTCGCGCAAGGCATTGGCATCCGCACCTTCCAAGGTTGCTGCCAACACCTTCACACCGTTGATATCCAGTGCCTGTGTCGCCAGGTCATCCCCTTGGGAGGACGCCAGTTTGGACTTGAGTCGTGCCAGTTCTTTTTCCAGGGACTTCACGTTATCCATCACCTGGGCGATTTTGGCAGGCAACTCATGCGCTGGCGCTTTTAGCTCACCAGCTACCTGATTAATCAGGGTTTGTTGCGCCTGCACCAGCTTTAATGCACCCTCGCCTGTGGTCGCTTCTACACGACGCACGCCAGCAGCCACACCGCTCTCAGCGGTGATTTTAAACAAGCCAATATCGCCAGTGCGGCTAACATGGGTGCCTCCGCATAGCTCACGCGAGGTGCCAATATCGAGCACGCGCACTTCGTCACCATATTTTTCGCCAAACAGCATCATGGCGCCAGTTTGCTGTGCAGACTCAATGTCCATCACACGCGCCTGGGTCGCCGCGTTGGCAAGAATTTCTGCATTCACCAATGCCTCGACTTTGGCAATCTCTGCATCGGTCATCGGCGCATTGTGCACAAAGTCAAAACGGGTTTTTTCAGTATCCACCAGGCTGCCTTTTTGTTGCACGTGCTCGCCCAACACTTCACGCAAGGCTTTGTGCATCAAGTGTGTGGCAGAGTGGTTACGCATGGTGTTGGCACGCGCTTGCAGATTGACTTTGGCAGCCAATTCATCACCGACTGACAAGGTGCCGGTCTTGAGCACGCCATGATGCCCAAACACCGCCGCCTGAATTTTTTGCGTATCTTCTACGGCAAAAATACCGTTGGCGGACTTGAGTTCACCGCTGTCGCCAATCTGGCCGCCAGATTCAGCATAGAAAGGCGTATGGTCCAGCACCACCACGCCCAGATCCCCTTCATTCAAGATATGGACTGCGCTACCATCCTTATACAGCGCCAGTACTTTGGCCGGAGTTTCCAGTTTATCGTAACCATGGAATGTCGTCGCCGCGCCATCATATTCAAGATTCAGCGCCATTTTGAACTTACCCGCCGCACGCGCCTGTTCTTTCTGGCGCGCCATGGCAGCATCAAAACCTGCCGTATCCACGGTCACACCACGTTCACGGCAAATATCTGCGGTCAAATCCAGCGGGAAGCCAAAGGTATCGTGTAATTTAAACGCCAGGTCGCCATTGAAAATAGCAGGTTTGGTCGCCAGTTCAGCTTCCAGAATCTGCATACCGTTTTCAATGGTTTCAAAGAAGCGGTCTTCTTCCTGCTTGAGAATATCAGTGATACGTGTCTGGTTGCTCACGAGCTCAGGATAAGCCTCGCCCATTTCAGCCACCAGGTCCGCAACCAGCTTGTGGAAGAAGGCGGCTCTACAGCCCAGTTTGTAACCATGACGGATGGCGCGGCGGATAATCCGGCGCAACACGTAACCGCGGCCTTCGTTACCCGGAATCACACCATCGGCAATCAGGAAGGAGCAGGCACGGATATGGTCAGCCAGCACTTTGAGTGACGGGCTATCCAGGTCAGCCGTATGGGTTTCGCGCGCAGCTGCTTTAATCAGCGCCTGGAACAAATCAATTTCGTAGTTGGCATGCACGCCTTGCAACACGGCAGAAATACGCTCCAAACCCATACCAGTATCTACCGATGGCTTAGGCAGTGGATGCATGACACCCGCTTCATCGCGGTTAAACTGCATGAAGACGTTGTTCCAGATTTCGATAAAGCGGTCACCATCTTCATCAGGTGATCCTGGAGGACCACCAGGGATATGTGCACCGTGATCATAGAAAATTTCGGTACAAGGGCCGCAAGGACCGGTATCGCCCATCATCCAGAAGTTGTCAGAGGCATAACGTGCGCCCTTGTTATCGCCAATACGGACAATCTTGTCCGCAGGCACGCCGACTTCTTTGTGCCAGATGTCATACGCTTCATCATCTTCCGCGTATACCGTCACCATCAGGCGCTCTTTCGGCAAGGCGTAGACTTCAGTCAACAACTCCCAGGCGAATGCAATGGCATCGCGCTTGAAATAATCGCCAAAACTAAAGTTACCCAGCATCTCAAAAAAGGTATGGTGACGCGCAGTGTAACCGACGTTTTCGAGGTCATTGTGCTTGCCGCCAGCACGTACACATTTCTGGGCTGAGGCCGCACGCGTATAGGCGCGCTTGTCAAAGCCAAGGAATACGTCTTTAAACTGGTTCATACCCGCATTGGTAAACAGCAAGGTCGGGTCGCCGTGTGGCACCAGTGAACTGGAAGCCACTACCTGATGGCCTTTGGAAGCAAAAAAATCCAGGAATGCCTGGCGGATTTGCTTGCTGGAAGGATTGCTTCCGTAACTAACTGTCGTCTTCTGGACTGTCATCTTCTGCGTGTCTATTCAAAATTTGTTTAATCACTTCAAACGTAAAACCGCGACTTTGTAAAAAACGGGCTTGTTTCGCCCATTCCTCACGCGTCGTCGCGGCCGCTTTAAACTTTTTGCGCCAGACTTCCCTGGCGCGTTCTACTTCATTGTCCTGCAAACCGGCAACGGCTTCGGCAATCAGGGTGTCATCCACCCCTTTTTCACGCAACTCGTGCGCTACCCGCGCCGCACCGAACTTGGCCTGGCGCGCATGCACCATTTGCTCGGTATAGCGTGCATCACTTAACCAGCCACGGCCTTTGAAATCCGCAATCAAGGCCGGGATATCATCTTCTTCGCCAGCGTAGCCTTTAAGCTTTTGCGCCAACTCAGCGGCGGAATACTCGCGCTTGCTTAACAACTCAAGCGCACGCTGGCGCAGCGATTTCTCCACGGTTTGCCGCAAAGGGATTAATCGTCCTCACCTCTGGCTGAAGGCATACTATCGGCCAGCACATTGGAGTTTTCGCGGATTTTGGCTTCGATCTCAGCGGCAATCGCTGGGTTTTCACGCAGGAACTCTTTGGCATTTTCCTTACCCTGGCCGATTTTTTCGCCATTGTAGCTATACCAGGCACCGGCTTTTTCCACCAGTTTGAGGTTGGTACCCAACTCGATCACTTCACCCAGACGTGAAATCCCTTCGCCATACATAATGTCGAATTCTGCCTGCTTAAACGGCGGCGCGACTTTATTTTTGATGACTTTGACTTTAGTCTCAGAACCAATCACTTCGTCGCCCTTTTTAATCGCGCCCGTACGGCGGATATCCAGACGCACGGATGAGTAAAACTTCAGCGCGTTACCGCCAGTGGTGGTTTCCGGGTTGCCAAACATGACACCAATTTTCATACGGATTTGGTTAATGAAGATCACCAGCGTATTGGTACGCTTGATATTGCCGGTCAGTTTACGCAGCGCCTGTGACATCAAGCGCGCTTGCAGGCCCATATGGCTGTCGCCCATTTCGCCTTCAATTTCAGCACGTGGCGTCAGGGCTGCCACCGAGTCCACCACCACGATATCGACAGAACCAGAACGCACCAGCATGTCGGCAATTTCCAGCGCCTGCTCGCCCGTGTCTGGCTGAGAAATCAGCAGCTCAGGCACATTGACGCCCAGCTTGGCCGCATATTGTGGATCCAAGGCGTGCTCGGCATCGATAAACGCGGCCACGCCACCCAGCTTTTGCATTTCAGCAATGGCAGACAAAGTCAGCGTCGTTTTACCTGAAGATTCCGGGCCATAAATCTCAACAATACGGCCACGTGGCAAACCGCCTACGCCCAGCGCAATATCCAGGCCCAGCGAACCGGTAGAGACCACTTGCAAGTCTTCACCAATATCGCCATCGCCCATGCGCATAATGGAGCCTTTGCCGAACTGTTTTTCAATTTGAGAGAGTGCGGCGGCGAGCGCTTTGCTTTTGTTGTCATCCATGCTGATTGCTTTCTTTGACCAATAAAAATGCGTTGTTTACACAAACGCTATATACTTCAAACAATAACTTCTAATTATTTCATAAATCGACCATCAGTGAAATGGCGAAGCCATGAATTAGGCGAGTGAATGCCATCTGCGAGGGATGGCCGGTGATTGCAAATAAGCAATGCCAGGCCAGCACTGTTGCACGTAATGGTTGTCAACCGTTATAAGGCAGGTGCGTTAAAGCTACAGAGAGCATTAATTTGTTTTCCGTGTGAGGAGAATTTATGAAAACCGTAAAATATATATTGACGTTTGCACTGGGCAGCCTGGCTGCATTCAGCGCGCAAGCACAGGATAACTGGTCAGTCGGCGTGGTCGTTGGCAATCCATACCCACCCGCTTACTACGCACCACCACCGGTCTATTATGCGCCACCACCAGTGGTCGTTTACCGCCACCCGCAAAGTAACTTCTATGGTGTGCCAGCCGTAGCTTACCCGCAACCAGCACCTGGCTTTATCCAGTTTTCGTATGGAAACGGTGGCTATGGTGGTTATAACTATGGTCCGAGAAACTTTTACGGCGGTGGCTGGAACGGCGGCGGACATGGCCACGGCCACGGCCACGGCCACGGCCACCATCATCACCGCTAGTTCTGATTACAGTGCATTAGCCATCTTTAGCAAGCCAGCCAGCAAATAGCTGGCGGCCTGCTCGCGCACTTGCGTTCTATCACCTTCAAAATGACGGGTTTCTATCACCGTAGTATTGCCTCTGCTGCCGCCATCACTGCGAGATGCCCAGGCAAAACATACCGTGCCAACCGGTTTGTGCGGTGATCCACCACCCGGCCCAGCAATGCCAGTAATGGCAGCACTTAAGTGCGCCTGACTGTGTTGCAATGCCCCTAAGGCCATTGCCTCAGCCACGGGCTCGCTGACCGCACCAAACTCGGCAATCAATGCATCAGGAACACCCAGCATCTCGATTTTTGCCACATTGCTATAGGTAACAAAACCGCGATCGAACCAGGCAGAACTACCTGCAATGGCGGTCACCGCTTGTGCAACCATCCCGCCAGTGCAAGACTCGGCCAGCGCCAACTGCCTGTGCTTTACTTGTAGTGCCTGTCCCAAGGTTTCGCTTAACTCAAGCAATATGTTCATGACACGTAGCCTTGTGCAAGTTGCAATACCAACATGGCCATGATTGCCGCCAGCACATCATCCAGCATCACGCCCAACCCACCTTTTACACGCTGATCTATCCAGCCGATAGGAAAAGGCTTCCAGATATCAAACAGCCGGAAGCTGGCAAACGCAGCCAGGCCCCAAGCCCATGTGAATGGTACCGTGACCAACACAGCGGCCATCGCCACGACTTCATCCCACACAATAGCTCCATGGTCGCTGACGCCTAATGCACGACCGGTCACCTCGCAACACCAGATACCTAGCAAGAACAACACACCTAAACTTAACCATTGCTGCATCAGCGGCAAGCCCATCAATAGCCAATACAGCGGAAAGCCCAATAATGTGCCTACCGTGCCCGGCGCTTTAGGTGATAAGCCGGTGCCCAGGCCAAAGCTCAGGCAATGCAGAGGATGCGAAAACAGTAAGCCCCAACTTGGCGGCTGCGGTGGGCGGTGATTAGCCAAAATGCGCATATCCTTTCTGCGATAAGTCGATACGCACGTCACCGTTAAACACGTGCAAGCCTGCCTGCGTGGTAATTTGCCCGATACGGCTCAAGGGCAATCCTAGCTGCGCCGAGAGCGCCTGCAAAGCGTCCCTGTGCTGCGGCGCAGCAGTAAAACATAACTCATAATCGTCGCCACCAGCCAACACAGCCTGTTGTAACACAGCATCACGCACTGACGACTGCTGCAACACAGGCTTGGGCATTGCCGTCCAATCCAACACAGCGCCAACAGAGGATGCTTGCAGTATATGCGTCAGGTCCGCCAGCAAGCCATCTGAAATATCCAGTGCAGCGGTTGCCACACCGCGCAATGCCAGCCCTAGTGCCACACGAGGTTGCGGGTGATGCATGGCTGTGGCCAGTGCAGCGAGCGCTTCAGTATGTATCTCCAGCTTGCCTAAACGATGCTGCAGCCACAATGCCGCCTGCCCCAACACGCCACTGACCCAGACATCATCACCTGCCTGCGCGCCATTGCGCTGCAAAGCCTGGCCTGGCGGCACTTCGCCCAGGATATTAATGGCAATATTCAAAGGCCCGCGCGTGGTATCGCCACCAACCAGGGATACGCCAAACTGATCGGCACAGGCAAACAGCCCTTTACTGAACCCTTGTAACCAAGACTCGTCAATCTCTGGCAAGGCAATCGACAAGGTGGCCCATTTGGGCTCGGCGCCCATGGCTGCCATATCACTGACATTCACCGCCATGGCTTTCCAACCGATGGCAAACGGGTCAATATCGGCAAAAAAATGCGTCCCGACCACCGACATATCTGCTGAAATCGCTAACTGATAGCCTGGTCGCACGCGGATCAGCGCCGCGTCATCGCCCACGCCCAGATCGGCCTGTGCAGGCCGGGTAAAATAGTTGGCAATTAGCTCAAATTCAGCCACGGCGACCCTGCCACCAGCGCAACCATACAGTGGCCACGGCCCAAGCCAGCAAAATACCGACGACATCCGCCAGCCAGTCATACACACTGGGCTGCCTGGTGGTGGTGAGTATGCCTTGTAAGACTTCCATCAGTGCGCCAAACGCAGTCAGCCCAAACAAAGTAGTTTTAGGAAAACGCTGAAACGCCAGCAAGCCCCAGAAGGTGACGCCACCAAAGGCGATCACATGCTGGATTTTGTCTTTGTAAATCGAGCCATCATTTGTTGGCGCCATTTCCATGAGCAACAAATACGTCAGCAAGGCAAAACAACTGATAAAAATCAGCCTGGAAATAGTGTTATAACGCATGCAATCTCTTTGAATAACTTAAGAATTTAATTTATTTGCGAATGGCAGATTTAGGACGAAAAGATTTGACGATGGTTTCGTCAGTTTCCAGATAAGGCATTGGCTTATCACTAGTTGCCAGCAAATCCAGGCAATACGGCACAGCGGCAAAGATGCCGGGCACCAAAGTATTACCGTCGCTATCCTTGAGACCTTCCAGCGTTTCCTGTATCGACTTGGGCTGCCCCGGCAAATTAATCACCAGGCACTGCTTGCGGATCACGGCGACCTGGCGCGACAAAATTGCCGTCGGCACAAAACGCAGGCTGATTTGGCGCATTTGTTCACCAAAGCCAGGCATTTCCTTGTCGCCAATGGCCAAGGTCGCCTCCGGCGTCACATCCCTGAGTGCAGGACCAGTACCGCCTGTGGTCAGCACCAGATGGCAACCTTCTTCGTCGACCAGTTGTTTAAGGGTCTGCGAAATCGTCGCCTGATCATCGGCAATCAGGCGGCTGGAGACAGTATAAGGAGAAACCACCGCCTGCGCCAACCAGGCGGTGAGCGCCGGGATGCCCTTGTCTTCATAAACGCCTTGCGAGGCACGATCACTGATAGAAACTAACCCAATGCGCGTGAATTGTTCTTGCATAACCTGGTCTATGACAATTGTGTCTGTGT
The DNA here is from genome assembly GCF_015354445.1 of Methylophilus sp. QUAN. GTDB lineage: Bacteria > Pseudomonadota > Gammaproteobacteria > Burkholderiales > Methylophilaceae > Methylophilus. Next base: position 921,147 of record NZ_JADKYT010000001.1, on the reverse strand, counting down.
TAATGTACCAATACATCATAACATTACAAGCTGTTATTCGATCATGGAGAATTCGATGAACCCCCTGTGCAAGCCTGGACAGTCCGTTATGCCCGCTTCCTCCTTATCAGGCCAGTGGTCTTTATATTTCAAGCATGCTGCAGTGCTGGCAGCCTTGACCTTAAGCACCGCTGCCTGGGCAGAAGACAACCCTTACAGCCTCAATTACCAGGCACAAAACCAGGGCAATTTACACTCATTGCAAGCGAACCCTGAACCACAGCTTTTCAGTGGCACGCGCCGCGATGAAGACAATATCAGGATGCTGGAAAACGGCTACGACCTGATGGGATTCAGCAGCTTTGAGGCGGGCGAAGTGGATGCGGAGCAGGCACGCAACCATGGCCGCGCCATCCAGGCCGACAGCATCCTGGTGTACATGAAAAAAGCGGGCGGCGCCTCTCCTTCATCGAGAATGGAAGTGATTAAAGAAGCGGTAAAAAAAGGCCAAGCACTGACCGAAAAAGATGTCGCAGTCAAAGCAGGCAGCTATCGCTATTACGCCACTTACTGGGCAAAACTGCCACCACCGTTGCTGGGCATCCATGTCATCAAACTGGTGCCTAAACAATCCGGGCAAAACGACGATGCACCGGCTAGTAAGGTCAGCAGTGAAGGCGTGCGTGTGATTGCCGTGATTCATGGTTCTGCGGCTGAAAAAGGCGGTGTGGTGCGTGGAGATCAATTACTCAGCATCAACAACGAAAAAGTGGATGATGCGGCGCAACTTTCCAGCCTGGTCAGGAAATACAGCGGAAAAGTGGTCAAAGTGCAATTAGAGCGCCAGGGAGAGCCGCTGGCGGCTGAGGTACAGCTATAGTGTTTAAATGGCCTTAACTCGATTGCCGACGCCTTACAGCGGCAATCTCTTGGCTAAAATAGAATCACAGAAAGTGTTTTTCATGTTTCAACCTACCTTTGAGCATCAGGCCGCCCGTGAAGCCGCCGGCGACCTGGACGACATTCAATTCTTGCGGGCCCTGTTCGACAATATCCGCCCCAAAGTATCGACCGATATTGAAAGCGCCAGCAAGGCGCTACAGGCGCTATGCTTCCTGCTACAGCAACACCCGCAGTATGCGCTGTCATTGCGCAACAGCCTGCTCAGATTACTGGATGAAAAGAGCGTGATTTCCCTGTATTCCGAGCATGGCATCCAGTCTGACCTCGGCTTTTTCACAGAAATTTATCGCCGCCTCTCACACAAGCTCTTGCCAGAAGTCCCCGATCCCAAATATTTAAAAGATGTGTTTGGACAGGTTTTCCATCAAAGCAGCGATGTGGATTGGGTCATTGGCATGCCGGATACCGTCTGGCGGGACTTTATGTACACCTTGCACATAGACCAGGGTGACCAGCAACAACAGCAGAATTGCATACAAGAACTGAAGGATGCCTTGCAGGTGCTTTCATACCGCTTATCGGCTTCAGGACTGGATCCTGAGCTGATCTTGCAACATGAGGACCTGGAATCGAACCGCTCGCCATTCATCACGCAAAACATAGAGATTCAGACGTTTTTGGCACTGGCGACAATACAGGCCGAAGACATACAACACCTTTACAGTGTCCTCAAACGCTGCGAACAACTCACACACGAAATCCGCAAGGCTAACGCTAACACCGGCACCAGCATCTCGCTCACTGCCCTCATGCAACGCATCTTGCAGCAGATTCAACGCATGCAGTTACTGTTGGATATCTTGCATGGCCTGATCCTCAAGCATGATGTCAGTGACGCGATCACGCGCCTGCTCAAGCAGCTGGTCGACGCCGAGTGCAAGAAAAACAACCTGTCTGAATACTGGCGCCAGAACACTGAGTTACTGGCCCTGCGCGTGACTGAAAATGCCAGCCATACCGGCGAACACTATATCGCTCAGCACCGCAATGAGTACTTTAAACTGATGGGGTCAGCCATGGGCGCTGGCATTATTATTGCCGTGATGGCGATGATTAAGATCATGATTGCCAGTTACCACTTGCCACCATTGACCGAGGCCATCCTGTTTAGCCTGAATTACGGCCTGGGCTTTGTCATCATCCACTTGCTGCACTTTACCGTCGCCACCAAACAGCCCGCCATGACGGCCGCCACCATTGCCGCCACTATCGACGACCATGGTCACGACAGTAAAAACATCCACAACCTGGTCAACATCGTGGCACAAACCACCAGCAGCCAGACCATTGCCATCCTGGGCAATGTTGTGGTGGTAATCCCAGTGGCTATCCTCATCGACTGGCTCATCATGCAAACAACCGGCCACCATTTCATCGGCACCGAAAAAGCGCATGCCCTGCTGGATAGCAACAACCCCTTGATCAGCCTGACGGCACTGTATGCGGCGGTGGCAGGTGTCTGCTTGTTCCTGTCCGGCCTGATTGCGGGCTACCATGACAACCTAGCCGCTTACAACCGGATTCCCGAGCGTCTTGGGCATTTGCGCTGGTTACAAATACTGCTGGGCAAAGAGCGTTTGTGGCGAATCACCGAGTATATTCGCCATAACCTGGGCGCATTGGCCGGTAACTTTTATTTCGGCTGCCTGCTGGGCTTTGCGTCGGGGTTGGGCGTCATGCTGGGCCTGCCGCTGGATATCCGTCATGTTACGTTTGTCGCAGCGTTCTCTGGGTATGCATTGCCGGCACTGGACTTCCAGGCCAGTCATTACATTATCGGGACTGCGATTCTGGGCATTGCCCTGGTCGGTACACTTAACCTGATGACCAGTTTTGGCCTGGCGATTTATGTCGCCATGAAATCACGCAAAGTACGCTATCGCCATTGGAAAGCCTTTTGGCTGGAGTTGCTGACCGCCCTGTATAAACAGCCAGGCAAGTTTATATTGCCGCCACGCAAGCCAGACTAGGCGTTACGCGACACAACATTTGCGAAAATCTTAGACAGGCATGCTGCCAAACAGCATGCCTGGGGTGAAAGAACGCGACTAGGCAGCCAGCACCGCTTCTTTTTCCATGACAAAATGAAACTCGCCATGTTGCTTGTTTAAAGACAGCAATTTGACCGGGTGATTGTTGATCAGGTTGCGGATATTTTGTTCGCTACCCGCAGACGTTGTTTTCACCAGCAACACTTGGCCTGGCGACAGGCGCTCCAGTACTTCTTTGGTTTTTAGCATCGGCAACGGACTATCCAGGCCGGTTAAATCAAGTTCAATATCAATCTGGTTATGCATGGTTTCCCCTCCTCGTTTAGCATGGTCAATGAATACAGCCAGCGTACCGCACCAGGCGCCACGCGATACTTTTACTCGTCCAATGACTCTTCTTCAAATGATGTGTCGTCCTGCACACTCTTGCCTTCCATCACCTCGCGTATCATTTTAAACAATTCGCGGCTGCTCTTGGGCGGTTTACCGGCGGCGTGCTCTTTTTGTGCATTGCGAATCAGCGTACGCATCTGCTGCACATGCGTTTGCGGAAACTCGGCAATAAATAATTCTATGGCTTTGACATCCTCCAGCATACGCGTACGCCAGCGTTCCATCTGATGAAAACGGGCATTTTCTTCCTGGTGCTTGCCGTCCCACTTTTGTAATTGCTCGACAATAGGTGCCAGGTCAGTGTCACGCATCAAGCGGCCAATATATTGCATCTGGCGACGAATCGCGCCATTAGCGGTAATGCGTTTGGCTTCTGCAATCGCATCCAGTAACGACTCTTCTAATTGCAGTTTTTTCAGTTTGTCCTTGGGCAGTGCCACCAGTTGACGGCCTATCTCCTGCGCAGCATCCGCTTCTGCTTTCAATCGGGTTTTACTGGGCTGGGAATCATCAAAGGTTTCAGATGTCATGGTAAAAGCAATCTCTGCCAAATCGGGTATGATAACAGTTTTAACTGCCAAGCAAAAAACAAGCGCGTACAGCATGCAATCGGATCAACTTCAACAAATCGCTCAAGACATCATTCAACTGGCACGCAAAGCAGGCGCCAGCAGTGCCGAGGCAGAGGTCAGCTTTGGCACCGGCCAGAACGTTTCCGTGAGGCAAGGCGAGACTGAAAACATCGAATATAACCGTGACAAAGGCTGTTCGGTCACAGTTTATTTTGGTCAGCGTAAAGGCTATGCCAGCACCTCGGATTTAAGCCCTCAAGCCTTGAAAGATACTGTTGAAGCTGCCTGCAATATTGCAAAATATACGGCACAGGACCCTTTCTGCGGCTTGGCCGATGCGGCATTGATGGCCACTGACTTTCCAGATTTGTCACTGCACCATCCCTGGCATATAGAGGTGGATGCGGCGCTAGCGCTGGCCAAGCGCTGTGAAGCAGCAGCCCTCGCCGTCGACCCGCGTATCAGCAATAGCGAAGGCGCCAGCATTTATAGCCAGAGCGGCGCTTTTGCTTATGCCAACAGCCATGGTTTTATTGGCGGCTACCCTAGCTCACGCCACAGCATCAGTTGCTCAGTCATCGCCGAAGCGGATGGCCTCATGCAACGTGATTACTGGTACAGCAGTGCACGTGATGCGCTAGACCTGGCAACACCAGAGCAGGTCGGCCAGACAGCAGGCTCACGTACGGTTAAGCGCCTGGGCGCCCGCCCAATCAAAACCGGGCAATATCCGATCTTATTTGAAGCACCATTGGCCAGCGGACTGATAGGCACCTTGATTAGCGCCATTTCCGGTGGCAATTTATACCGGAAATCGTCTTTTCTGCTCGACAGCCTGGGCCAAACCGTGGCCAGTCCATTGCTGCAGATTGATGAAAATCCGTTTGTACTCAAAGGCGCTGCCAGCAGCGCATTTGATAGCGAAGGCGTGGCTTGCCGCCCACGCACACTAGTTGAAAACGGGGTGTTACAAGGCTATTTACTGGGCAGCTATTCTGCCCGCAAACTGGGCATGCAATCGACCGGCAATGCCGGAGGCGCACACAACATTGTGGTACGCTCTACAGGCCACAGCCTTGAGCAATTATTGCAGGCCATGGGTACCGGCCTGCTGGTGACAGAATTACTTGGACATGGCATGAATATGGTCACTGGTGACTATTCCAGAGGGGCGGCGGGCTATTGGGTAGAAAATGGTGTGATTGTGCATCCAGTAGAAGAAATCACTATTGCCAGCAATATGAAGGATATCCTGAAAAACATTGTTGCGATCGGTAACGATGTCATTCCTCACAGCTCACGGCAGACGGGATCCATATTAATTGAACGCATGACGGTTGCTTCATCAGAGTAAATAAGCACGTTAGCGCCTGCGGGCACCCAAATAAAAAAGGCTTTGCAATGCAAAGCCTTTTTTATTCAACGTGTGGGCATCATTATTGCGCAGGCGTTGCTGGCTCCACCACGGTCAACAAGGTTTCATCAACACCAGCCACCATCGCGCTAGCATCAACCTCAACCACTGGCACTTCTTCGCCTGTAGTCTGGTCAGCCTGCTCCAGTAAAGGTGGCAATGCCTCAACGGCTTCACCAGCAGCTTCACTCAATTCAACGACGTCAACCGTTGCAGCAGGCTCGGCCACTAGGGCAGCACCTTCCACGGTTGGCTCAACGCCCTCAAGCTGACCAACCTCAGACTGACCAATAGGCGCAGTCGATTGTAACAGTACTGCGTCAGCGCCTGTCGCTGGTGATAACTCAGAATGCGTTGGCGTGGGTGCATCTTCATCCGCAGGCTCAAACTCGTCCTGCAACAACTCTTGAGGCACCAAGCCATCCTGAATCAGGCTGGCACGACGTTGCAAATAAGCATCACGCATGAACGCATATGGGTCAATCGACGCGTTATCCACCAAATCGGTCGCATCCAGCAATTGCGTACGCTTATCCAGCAGCTGCACGGCACGCACCTGGTTGTGTGCACGGATCTGGCCGGTATTGTGCAAATAGGTAATCGGGTCAGACGTCACAGTGTCAATAAACAGGCCGCTGGCATCGCGGATGGTGCTTGGGCCAATAATCGGCAACACCAGATAAGCGCCGGAACCTACACCCCAGTAACCCAAGGTCTGGCCAAAATCTTCCTGGTGTTTTGGCACATTGTCCATGCTGGCCACATCAATAAAGCCAGCGATACCAAAGGTGGAGTTGATCACAAAACGCCCGGCATCGGTAAAGGCCTGGGCAAACTTCAATTGCAGCAAGTCATTGACGATGGTGGTCAAGGTGCCGAGGTTGCTGAAGAAGTTGCTGATGCCAGTACGCACAGGGGTAGGCGCAACCGCTTTGTAGGCTTTGGCGACCGGCTTCATGGCGTAGCGGTCAGCCACATCGTTAAACTTGTAAATTCCCCGGTTGATGCCTTCCAGCGGGTCTTTATTGGTTGTGGCACAACCAGAGACACCCACTAAAACGGCAGTCAATACGATCGCTCTCAGTGTTTTCATATTTGTCATTATGTTTAGAAGCTTTTCAAGCGCATTTAAATTGTTGTATCCCCAACAGTGCTTGCATGTGTGTCCTTCGCCAGGGCTTGTCATGACAGTTAACGGAACGCTCTTCTAAAAATTGAAGGGATGCTGGTTAAAAAATCATCGAATTGACCAAGCCATTCTCGCTGCGGCCCAAGCTTGACACGCAGTCAAACACATTTATTCTACATCAAATGTCATCTTTGCTTCACATTATTTTTGTATAAGTGCAGCGCCAATTCGCGCTGTTGCGCATGATCCACCACAGGGGCCGGGTAATCCCCCATTAACCCTTTGTCAAACAAGGATTTTTTACGAAATTTTTCTGCCCAGGGCGCATGAATCTGCTGGTCATCAAGCACCGTTAATTCTGGCACATATTTACGGATAAATTTACCTTGCGGATCAAACTTTTCCGACTGCGATTGCGGGTTAAAAATCCTGAAATAAGGCTGTGCATCACAGCCGGTGGACGCCGCCCATTGCCAGCCGCCATTATTGGCCGCAAAGTCAAAATCAATGAGCTTCTGCTCAAAATAACGCTCGCCCCAGCGCCAGTCAATCAGCAGATCCTTGACCAGAAAGCTGGCCACCACCATGCGCAAACGGTTATGCATATACCCCGTTTGATTGAGCTGGCGCATGGCCGCATCGACAATCGGGAAGCCAGTGCGGCCTTCGCACCAGGCGGCAAACCAGCCAGCATCATTGGGGAAAGGTAGCGCTTCATACTCCGGCTTGTAAGACCGGCCTTGTTGCAGGTCTGGCCGATGGAACAGAATCTGGAAATAAAAATCACGCCAGATCAACTCACTCAACCAGATGGCGGCGCCTTCATTACCAGCCAATGACAATTGCCAGGCCGCATGGGCTAACTGGCGAATAGAAATCGTGCCGAAACGCAAATGCACTGAGAGGTAAGACACGCCCTTCACAGACGGATAATTGCGCGCCTCATGATACTGGTCGATACGCTGTAAAAAGTCGTCAAATAACCGTTGCGCACCCGCCATGCCGGTCGGCAGTCGCAACTCAGCAAGATTGGTACGCTGAAAGCCGAGTGACTCCAAGGCTGGCATGGGCTGCGGCGTGACCGCGGCCAGGTGATGCAGATACTTTTTGACCGGGTAAGCCTTGAGGTAAAACGCGTTCAATTTGGCCAAGTGTGCATTTTTATAAGGCGTGAATACCCCATACGGCTTGCCAGTTTGCGTCATCACCTCATCTTGTTCAAACAGCACCTGGTCTTTGAACAAATGTAGTGTTTGACCATGACGCAACAGCGCCTGGCCCACGGCTTCGTCACGGGCAATCGCGACTGGTTCGTAATCCTTATTGGCATATACCGCAGTCACATTTAGCGCGCTGGCCAGGACTGGAATCTCCGACTGTGCACGGCCGTGCAAAACCACGAGATCGCCACCTTGCGCTTGTAAAGACTGTTTGAGTGCCCGCACGCTTTCCCAGATAAACTCTACCCGGCGATCCTGTTTATCGCTCAAGGCATCCAGAATATCGGTATCAAAAACAAAAGCGACATAAACTTGCGTATGGCGCTTTAAGGCGTGATACAGCGCTGCATGATCATCGTCGCGCAGGTCGCGACGCAACCAGACCAGGGCACTAGACATCGTTATTCTCGGTGATAGGGATGACCACTTAGAACGGTGTGGGCGCGATAAAGTTGCTCGGCTAGCATCACACGCACCATGCCATGCGGCATGGTCAATTTAGACAAACTGAACAGCCATTGTGCCTGCGTTTTGAGTTGCGCATGCAAGCCATCGGCCCCACCAACCACCAGTGAAACATCACGCCCCATTTCCTGCCAGCTTTTGAGTTTTTCTGCCAGCTGCAAGGTGGTCACGGCTTGCCCACGCTCATCCAGCGCCACCAGGTAATCTTTACCGGCGACTTCCAGAATACGCTTGGCCTCGGCTTCTTGCACCACTTCACTGTTTTTACCGGCTGCGCGTTTATCAGGCTTGATTTCGATGATGCGTGTTTCGAGCTCGCGTGGCATGCGCTTCAAATACTCTGCGCACGCCGTTTCAACCCAGTCGGGCATTTTATGGCCGACCGAGATGATATTCAGCTTCATATCAGGAGAGAGATCGGACTTTTAGGCAGCAGAGGCCGCGCGGCGGGTTTGCGACTCGCTCCACAGCTGTTCAATGTTGTAGTAAGCGCGCGTTGCCGGGACCATCACATGGACAACGATATCGCCCAAGTCCACCAACACCCACTCGCCTTCTTTTTCGCCCTCTACGCCACGTGCATCCAGGCCTTTTTCTTTCAGCTTTTCACGCACGTTATCAGCAATCGCCTTGCATTGGCGGGTGGAATTACCACTGGCGACGATCATGTAACTGGTGACCGCGGTCATATGACGCACGTCCATCACCGTGATATCAAAGGCTTTAATATCTTCCAGCGCGTCAACAACGGCCAGCTTCATGTCCTCCAGGGACAATACATCAATGTTAGGTTGCATAGGGGTACTCAAAATCAGGCAGCTTGCGCAGGGATATGGTTTTTCTGTTCGACGATGCGATTTTGCGCATCGACATACACCAGTTGCGGATGGTAATTGGTCAATTCGGCTTCGGTATATTGCGAATAGCTGGCAATAATAATCAGGTCATCAGGGTCGGCTTTATGTGCCGCCGCGCCATTCACCGAAATCACGCCAGAGTGGCGCTCGGCACGAATGGCATAAGTTGTGAAACGCTCACCATTGTTGATGTTGTAAATCTGGATCTGCTCATATTCGTGAATATTAGCGGCCTCCAGCAAGGCTTCATCAATCGCACAACTGCCTTCATAGTGCAGCTCGCTATGCGTCACACGCACCCGATGCAGCTTGGATTTCAACATGGTTCTTTGCATTGCGTCCCTTAGCTCGAACTTCCGCTCGCGCGGAAAAGGTCGTAATTATAAAGTTATCAATGGCTTAGCGCAAAATAAATTTATAAAAAATGCCTTCAATCTCGCTACGCACTGACTTCACAATTATCAATCAGCCGCGTCTTACCCAACCTGGCTGCCGCCAGTATCACCCAGTCGCTGGTCTGCGCATCCGGCAAGGTCAGTGACTGTTGACGCCTGATCTCTACATAATCTACCTGCCAGCCCTGCTGGCTCAGCATTAAACAGGCTTGCTCGCGCAAAGTGGCATAGTCGCGGCGGCCAGACAGCAAGGCCTGTTTGATGCTTTGCAACTGCTGGTTTAACTGCGCCGCCTGTGTTTTTTCCGCTACTGTTAAATAACCATTTCTTGAACTCATGGCCAGGCCGGAAGACTCGCGTGCCGTTTCCCCGGCAATAATTTCAATATCAAAGTTGAGTTGTCGCACCAAGGCACGAATCACCATGAGTTGTTGATAGTCTTTTTTGCCAAACACCGCGACCTGCGGCTGCACCATATGAAACAATTTAGCGACCACGGTGGCGACGCCTGCAAAATGACCAGGACGACTGGCACCACATAAATCATCGGCCAACGGTGGCGGCTGAATCACCATCTCCTGGTGCAAAGACTGACCATCAAAATCCGGATACATTTCTTCCACAGCGGGTGCAAACACCACGTCAGCGCCCACGGCTTGCAACTTCTCGCAGTCAGACTGCAAGGTGCGCGGGTAACTGCCAAAGTCTTCATTCGCCCCAAATTGCAGCGGGTTTACAAAGATACTGACCACGACCAGGTCAGCATGGTTCTTCGCCAGCGTCACCAGCTGGCAATGTCCCGCATGTAAATTACCCATGGTCGGCACAAAGCCAACCCGTTGGTTAGCACGGCTGGCTAAAAAGGCGCGCAATTCGCGCAAGGTGTGAAACAACTGCATGTAGACTCTTTCAAATCCGACAAAATCCAGAGTGGCTCAATATATCACACCGCACTATTATTCAGCCCCAGCCTATCAAAGATCACTTTACCGGCAATTGACAAGCACGCAGGTCCACGCCTATAGTCATCATTTGCAACTATCTACAATTATTAACATCAGGAGTAAGTGAATGAGTGTGATGACCGAGTTTAAACAATTTGCGCTGAAGGGCAATGTCATGGACCTGGCGGTCGGTGTCATCATCGGCGGCGCCTTTGGCAAGATCGTTGATTCCATGGTCAACGACATTATCATGCCGGTCATCGGCAGAATTTTTGGCGGCTTTGATTTCAGCAATTTATACGTGCCACTCAATGGCCAGTCGGCTGACCTCGCCCTGGCAGAAGCAAAAAAACTGGGGGCGGTGCTGGCTTACGGCAACTTCGTCACTATTGTGCTTAACTTTATCATCCTGGCATTTATCATTTTCCAGATGGTTAAATTCATGAACAGCCTGAAACAGGCAGAACCACCACCAGCGCCAGCAGCAACACCGGAAGACATTGTCTTGTTGCGTGAAATCCGTGACAGCCTGAAAAAGTAATTTTTGGGTGATGTGTACATGACAAAGGGCGCCAAGGCGCCCTTTATTTTTAGTTCTGTTATTTAACGCTTACAAATCCGCCGGATTAGGCTGAACCTCATACGTCTGGCCTGAGCTCGCATCAGAACCATCATTATTCAGGAACACCACCACGCTGACCTGGTCATCAATCAGATCCAGCTCTGTCGTCGGATAATACGCTCCAGCGGCATCTTTATTGATATTGTGGTAATGCCAGATTGAGGCCACCACGCGTCCGCTATCCTTTAACTTCACATCTTCAGCGCGCGCGGGCTCGCCTAGCAAGGCGATCAATTGTGCGCGGTTCAATTTACCGACCGCATCGACAAAGCCTTGTTCGTCCTCTGGAAACTTAGCTGCCGTCGCGCCCGCCAACGCAGATCCGCTTAAAGACAATAATGCAACAGCCACCACTCCGCTCAACCAGGTTTGTGCTTTCATCATGACTCTCCTTTATTCAGAAACTCAGGCAATTAAAACAACAATAGGTTCCAACACGGCAAGGCTACACAGACTCGATTGGGTAAACCTCTTCCGGCAATTGCTCAACCAATAGTACATGCACGCGACGACTGTCGGCATGGACGACGGTGACACTTAAATTATCAATACGGATATGCTCGCCACGTTTGGGCAAATGGCCGAAGTGATTCACCACCAGGCCACCGACGGTAGAAAACTCTTCATCGCTAAACGCAGTACCTATCGCTTCATTAAATTCAGGGATTTCAGTCAGCGCCTTGACGCGGTACTTGCCCGGCGCCTGGAAGATAATGTTGCTTTCATCTTCATCATCGTCGTACTCATCTTCGATATCGCCAACAATTTGTTCGAGCACATCCTCAATGGTGACCATGCCTGCCACGCCACCATACTCATCAACGACAATGGCAATATGGTTACGGTTACTGCGAAATTCTTTTAACAATACATTCAGGCGCTTGGATTCTGGAATAAACACCGCCGGGCGCAACATATCGCGCAGCTCGAACGACTCACTGGCGTAATAGCGCAACAAGTCTTTGGCCAGCAAAATGCCGATGACATCGTTTTTATTATCTTCAATGACGGGGAAACGGGAGTGCGCCGTTTCGATCACAAACGGCAAAAAGCTTTCTGGCGGCTGGGCAATGTCGATCACGTCCATTTGCGAACGCGGGATCATGATGTCCCTGACCTGCATTTCACTGACTTGCAGGACACCTTCAATCATGGCGAGCGAATCGCTATCCATCAGGTGATTTTCATAAGCCCCATGCAGCAACTCAACCAGTTGCTCTCTATCTTCCGGCTCACGCAGAAGAAAGTGACTTAATCGTTCTAAAAGAGAGGGTTTGTGTGACAACTTATCCGGCTCTGAAGCCATAGTTACTGCTGAAAACAGCATCCTGTATAACGCGTTAACTTAAGCATACATGAAAACGGACGTCGATGTCACCTTCATGACATGGGTTGTTTGACTTATTCAAGGCCACCCCTGGCGCTGTATGACAGACAAAGATTTGTCACTTTCCGCTGTCAACAATCGATATAAAAGATTTAATTTCTGCTAAATTAACACTTATGTTGAATCGTCTCTTGCCTTTCTTACGTACGCTGTCCCAATCACTCGCCTGCAAGGTGTTTGCCGGACTGCTTGTCTTTTATTTCCTGTTTTCCTGGCTAGCCATCAACCCACTGGCAAAATGGTTGTTGCCCTGGGTAGCAGAAAGCCAGTTGGCAAGCAAAGCCAGCGTAGAAAAAGTGACATTTGACCCGCTACGCCTGACCGCGACCATCGAAAAGTTGGCCCTGACCGAGAAAAGTGGTGCGCCACTGGCATCTTTTGACAAGCTAGTGGTCGACCTTGAAACCAGCGGCCTGTTCGACTGGGCCTGGAAGCTCAAGCAAATTACACTGACAGCGCCGCGCGTCGATGTGCATATCTCCAAACAAGGCCGCCTCAACTGGGCCGACCTGATTGCCAAACTGAATGAAGATCCTTCACCACCGAGCCCTGACCTGCCACGCGTGATCATTGAAAACATTTCGATCAGCCAGGGCAATATCGATTATCAGGATGCGCAGCACGCCTCACCATTACAAGCATCACTTAAGCCACTGGACTTTGAGCTGGAAGGCTTTTCCACGTTACCCAAAGACCGTGGTGACTACCTGATTGCCGCCAAACTGCCGTACCAGGGCGCGACCATCAAATGGAAAGGTAATTTCGGCGTCAATCCGTTGGCGTCGCAAGGCTCACTGGCGATTGAAGGCTTGCAAATCGCCAAAGTCATGCAATGGGTAAACACGGCCAACTTGCCGCTGCAAATCACGGCAGGTACGTTTGCCAGTCAGTTTAACTATGATTTTTCTTTACCGAATCAACAACCGAAGCTGTTGGTCAGCGATGCAAAGTTGCGCGTGAATGATTTGGCAGGTGCACTGACGCAAGGCGACAAGCTCGCGTTCACGCAGTTAGAGGTCAAAGCCAAGCATCTGGCGCTTGATCAACAAAAACAGTTATTGGTCACCACACAAGATATCGATGTGCAACTGGACCAACTCAAACTACATAAACCACAGGCAGCGCTTGCCATTGCCAAAAGCAGCCTGACTTTACCCAAGCTGGTCTTCGCACAGGACAGACAGGCACAACTGACATTTGACAACCTGAATCTGCATATTGAGCAAACACAGCTACAACAGGCGCAAAAAACATTATTTGCGCTGCCAGAACTGGCGATCGAAAATGTCAGCCTCAATCTGGCCGAACGCCGGGTCAATGTAGCGCATATTTTATTAAACAAAGGGCAATTGTCGGCGACGCAAACGGCTGCCGGACTTGATTGGCAACACGCCTTTGCCGAACCTGCAACAGCCACGCCCTCACCTGCTGAGACCCCTGCGGTGCCAGATGAAAAGGTCAATGAAAAGGCCAGCGCCCCCTTCCAATTTGCGATAGACGACATTGCCCTGGCACACTGGCAGCTCGCTTATACCGACCAGCAATTTGCCAAGCCCTTGCAAGCCACGGTTGGCGACTTAAATATACAACTTGGTGTGGACAATACGTCAGGCCTGGCGCTAAAAAATGTGCAACTGGAAGCCACACAACTCAGCGTGCAATCAGATAAAAAACCCGCCGCCCAATTGGCCAAATTTGCACTGAGTCATGCACAACTGGCGCTGGACCAACAAAAAATCGACATTGCCGCGATTCAATTACAAGGGCTTAAAACAACGGTCATCAGGCAAGCGGATCAACGCCTGAACTGGCAAGCCATACTGTCACCGGCTTCAGGCAGTCACACAACAACGGCCAAAACAAGCACACAAACAGCAACATCTGCGAAACCATGGTCTTACGCCGTGAAGCGGCTGGCCTTGCAACAGGCTGACATTCATATTGAAGATCAATCAACGCCGACACCTGTGGTGCTGGATGTGGTGGATGCCAGCGTGGAAGCTAGCGACCTGAGCCAGAATATGGCACGCTTGCTGCCGGTGAAAGCTGGATTCAAGGTCAAACAAGGCGGTCAGTTCAACCTGCAAGGCAAACTGGCTGCAGCCCCTTTTAAAACCGAGTTGCAATGTACACTCACCGAGCTGGCACTGAAACCCTTTGCCCCTTATATCCAGCAAGCTGCCTTACTGCAACTGGAAAACGGTTCCGCCAGCCTGCAAGGCAAACTGCAACAAACCAGCAGCGGGACGACCAAGTTTGACGGCGGCTTTAGTGTCAACCAGCTGTCCATCCTTGAGGAAGCGAGCCAGCAACCGTTTTTACGCTGGGAAAAACTGCAAGGGGACGGCTTGGCGCTGTCACTGGCGCCCAACAAGCTGCAATTAAGTACGCTGACCTTAAGCAAACCGCAAAGTAAATTCATCATTTACCCTGACCGCAGCCTGAATATCACCAAGGTCATGCGCACGGCTACACCAGACCAGGCGGCAACCACATCAACCACAACCAAGGCGGCCCCCGTCCCCGCGAGTCAAACCACAGCAACGGCCACACCTGCCAGCACTAGCAGCGATTTCCCGGTGGCAATTGATACGGTACGCATCAATAACGCCGAACTGGAATTTGCTGACTTATCGCTGCCACAACCGTTCGGCACGCACATCCACACCCTGGGCGGCGTCATCAATGGCATCTCCAGCAACCCGTCATCCACCGCGCAAGTCGAACTGGACGGCAAGGTAGATGATTACGGTGCAGCACGCATCCGTGGCTCGTTGCAACCATTTAAAACCACAGAGTTTACCGATATTAAACTGGCCTTCACCAACCTGGAGATGAATCGCCTGACCCCCTACTCGGGTAAGTTTGCCGGGCGCAAAATTGAATCTGGCAAGCTGTCTGTAGACTTGGGCTATAAAATCAAACAGCGTGTACTGGCGGGCGAAAACAAATTTGTCATCAACAAACTCACCCTGGGTGAAAGAGTTGACAGTAAAGATGCCCCCAACCTGCCCCTGGACCTGGCGATTGCCATCCTGGAAGACAGTGATGGCGTGATCGACCTCGATTTGCCAGTCAGCGGCAGCCTGGACGACCCCAAGTTCAGCATAGGCGGGATTGTCTGGAAAGCGTTCACCAATGTGCTGACCAAAATTGTGACCGCACCGTTCAGTGCGCTGGGTAAACTGTTTGGCGGCGGAGAAAAACTGGAGGCGATTACATTTGATGCAGGCAGTGCAACGCTTTTGCCACCAGAACTGGAAAAACTGCACGCTGTGAGCACCGCTCTAAGCAAACGCCAGCAACTCAAACTGGGGGTGTTGCCAGGCTATGATGTTACAGCAGATACACGCGCCATTCAGGAAACCACGTTGCGCAAACAAGTCGCGGAAGAAGTGGGTGTGAAACTGGAAGCAGGCCAGGCAGCGGGGCCGATTGATCTCAACAACCCCAAAGTGCAGTCTGCCATCAAAACATTGTATGACCGTTTAACTAACAAGGGGCTGCTCAAACGGCTGGCGTCAAAACTGGAGAAGACCCCTGCCGGGTTTTACGAGCAGGCCCAGGAAACCTTGACCACCAGCATACCAGTAACAGAAGCTGACTTACAGGCTCTGGCGACTACCCGCGCGGCAGCGATTCAACAAGCGTTTGTGGCATTAGGCGTTAACCAGGAACGTATCGCTATCACCAATCCCGCGACCGTGAAATCGGAGCGGGATCATGTGCCTAGCAAACTGACACTGGAAGCTATCAAGCATTAATGTGGGCGATGTAAAATAGTTAAGCGAGCTATCTGCTTAAAGCAGCGTATGCACAACCCAGTATCAAGATGCACGTTGAACTTCCGGAGTAAAGGGCGGCAATTTTTTTCGCAATTCTGTGCCACAAGGTGGATGGCACGAAAACACCCGCCACTTGTTCCATATGCACCGCTAGAGCCAAGTCATCCTGGTAAATCGGCAAATGCTCATAACGGGTCATGTTTCCTGACTCCGCACAGATTACTTTGTGCTTACACGATGGGTTCTAGTGCTCTCTACCGCCCAAAAGCAACCAAATGACTCAAATTATCAACCGCGACGGCAGCGCACCACGCCACCCACCACACCCAAACCCAACAATAGCATTACCACAGGCTCAGGCTCAGGCACCGTCACGACTTTTCCGGGACTCACTGCCCATGCATAAAATAGATTGTCTTTACGGCGGTCGTCGTCCTGGTAGCCGATGTAGGTGAGGAAGTGCCACGCGCTATCATGATCCGGCCTTTCAGGATACGTCGCGGACTCCGTGCCAGACCAGTAAATATAAGATTGTTCGTTGTCAAAGCTGGCGGTGTTTGGGATGCTGTTAAAATCAGTGCCGTTTAACTCTTGGTAAAAAAGCTCTACCAACTCATCGCCTTTGGATGTACCGTTGGTACTGGTGTTCGAGCCAACCTCTTCATTAGCAACAGTAGGTAAATACCATTGATTGCTACCTGCGTATTTAATGCTGTTGAGGTAGTTCACATAAGCCAGGGCACCAAACCAAGTTGTTTGTCCATTCACGGAAAAGTCACTGGCTGAAATTGTGTAAGAGCCTGTGGGGCTAATAAAGTTAGGTGTGTTGCTAATGGTGGGGCTGGCGGCGACAATGGCATTAACCACGGTGTTAAAGCCTTGGCTTGTAAACAGCGTCCCTAAGAGATTGCCGTCTTTAGTCCAGGTGACATCGCTCACTGAGCTATATACCAAGTCTTTACCATTAGCGGTATAGCTTGTGAGGGTGGCGTGTGCACTCAGGCTTACGCTGCAAAATCCAAGAGTAGCGGCGATAAAGGTGGATTTAATCGGGAGAAAAGAAAATCTAAACATAAAAAATAGCGAGCCAAAAAGTCAGAAATAGTTTTTATATCACAAAATGTAAATAGTAGTAAGGATGAAGTCACTATCTATTGGATTTTGAAGTAAATATATGGCAAATACTGGATTTGTTGAATAGGTCATTTGAGCTATTCATTTTTTTGCCAAAACAATGCGTCTTGTGCGAGCGCTTTGCTTAAGGCAACTTATTATGCCTTTGAACACGGAGACACGGCAGCTATTTGCTAGCATGGACGGTGCGTTAGGGGAAACGAAGGTCGGGTATCAATATAGACTCTAAAACATTAGCACCGTGAGCAAATGCTGAAAAAACCGCAATACTGGTGATAACAGCATGCCGAGGATGCCGGTAAACAGCAGCGCGATGAGGATCAGCATGCCAAAGCGCTCGATTTGTGCAAATTTGATTGCCATGGGCATGGGCAGCAAACTGACCGCGATCCGGCCGCCATCCAGAGGTGGCAATGGGAACAGGTTCAGCACCAGCAACACCAGATTAATCTGAATGCCAGCCAGGCTCATTTGCGACAGGAAGCCTTGTGCCGTATCGGGAAACAAACCGCCCCTGGCCAACAACAGCCCCCACAACAATGCCATGACAAAATTGGAGGCAGGGCCCGCCAGTGCCACCCACAACATATCCTGTTTGGGACGGCGCAATTGCCCGAAGTTGACCGGCACCGGCTTGGCCCAGCCAAACAGCACGCCGCCCAGGATAATGCTGAGCGCAGGCAGTAAAATTGTTCCAATCGGATCTATATGCTTGAAAGGATTGAGGGTAATCCTGCCCATGCGCTCAGCGGTCAGGTCACCAAAAAACTTGGCGGCATAACCATGCGCCGCTTCATGTACCGTGATGGCAAACAGGATGGGTAAGGCGTAAGCGGCAATTTTCTGTACAACAGTGAGTTCCATGTCATGCTTCCAGCTAAAGTCAACACTCTGCAACAGAGTCTAAGAATCCTAAGGTGCGGCCAGATACCGCCAAATCAAGGCCATGGCGCAACGCCAGCGCGCACCAGTTCTGGCGGGTCTTGCGTCAAATCCACCACCGTCGTGGCTCCCACGTGCACGATGTCACTGTCGATCACGGCGTCAATCTGGTGCTCCAGGGCTTCACGGATTTCCCAACCGACTGACATGGGCGCTTCATCGCCAGGCAACTGCAAGGTCATGCTGAGCAAGGGCGAATCCAATGCCTCCAGCAAAGCTTGCGTAACCACATGCTTAGGCACGCGCAAGCCAATGGTGCTGCGCTTGGGATGCTGCAAGCGGCGCGGCACTTCACGGCTGGCTTCGAGTAAAAAGGTATAAGCGCCCGGCGTCATCGCCTTGAGCAAGCGGAACTGGCTGTTATTCACTTTGGCATAAGTGCCAATCTCAGCCAGGTCACGGCAAATCAACGTAAATGGATGCTCATCATCGACACCACGCAAGCGGCGGATACGGGTTTGCGCGTCCTTGAACTCCATCAGGCACACCAACGCATAACTGGAATCAGTGGGGCATGCCAGCACCCCGCCCTGCTTTAATAGCTGCGCAGCTTGCTGGATCAAACGGCTTTGCGGGTTTTCCGCATGAATCACAAAATACTGTGCCATGATTTAGAGAATGCGCTAACCCGCTACTGCTTGCAGTTGACTGGCTTCGGGCCAGTCCTGCCACACAGGCACGCAACCGGAAGGCAATGCGGGCAAACGCCCCATATCCATATAAGACATGCCCGGGCCGTGGTAATCAGAGCCTTGCGAAGCTTTTAAATCAAAACGATGCGCCAGTTTGGCAAATTGCTCATACTGCGGCGGTTGATGACTACCAGTGACCACTTCAATCGCTGCACCACCCAGATTTCTGAATTCATTTAATAGCAGATGCATATTCACAAATCCCAAGTCATAGCGACCCGGGTGTGCCAGGACAGCCACCCCGCCACTATCACGAATCAACTGCATGGCCTCTTCCAGGCTCATCCATTCATGATTGACGTAACCAGGCTTGCCTTTGACCATATATTTTTTAAACACTGACTTGATGTTCTTGGCGTGGCCGCGCTTGACCATAAACTGGGCAAAATGGCTGCGCGTCATCACGCTGTTACCCGAGAGTTCGCGCGCGCCTTCATAGGCGTCTGCGATCCCTGCTTTTGCCAGGCCTTCGGCAATTTGTCTGGCGCGGGCATCGCGCCCTTCGCGTACTTTAGCAAAGGCGGCTAACAATTCTGGATGTTGCGGATCGACACGCAGACCGACAATATGCAAAGTACGATTTTTCCAGGTGACGGAAATCTCAACGCCATCAATAAAAGAAATCCCTAATTGCTCAGCTGCAGCACGCGCACGCGCCAACCCGCTCACCTCATCATGATCAGTCAAGGCGAGTACCCGCACGCCCTTGCTCGCCGCATGCGCAACCAGTTCTTCAGGCGTGAGGAGCCCGTCGGACATGGTGGAATGGCAGTGCAAATCAATGGGGACAGACATGATCAATAAGGGGCGCCGTTTGAATAAAAAAGAGAGACAGTAAAGCGACTAACTTTACATATTGACAGAAATCATAGCAAAATAGTGCCCTCACAGATAGCAGGAATTCAGTCGCCTGAAGCCAGTCATGCAAGTCATTACCGATTTACTCCCCGTCATTCTCTTTTTTATTGCCTATAAAAAGGCGGGCATCTTTACCGCCACCGCCGTCGCCATGATCAGCACCTTGGTACTGATGCTGATACTATGGATCAAACGTGGCAAGATAGACAAAATGCTGGTGATTAACGGTGCGGTAATTACTGTGCTCGGTGGCATCACCTTATTGCTGCATGATAAAACCTACATTATGTGGAAGCCAACCGCCATTTACTGGATAGGGGCACTGGTATTACTATTCAGCCGCTACGCCCTCAAGCGCAACCTGATCGAAAACATGCTGGGCAAAATGATGGCACCGCCGCTCGCAATCTGGGACCGACTCAACCTGTGCTGGATTGCGTTTTTAGTCGGCATGGGCATCCTCAATCTGTATGTGGCCTTTCACTTCAGTGAAGACGATTGGGTCAACTTCAAACTGTTTGGTGCCACCAGCCTGATGTTTATCTTTATTATTGCGCAAGTGTTTGCGCTAAAAGCGCACTGGATTGAACAAAACACACCTTCTGCCTGACTAAGAGACACGACCATGCTTTACATGATTTACGCCCAGGATACCGCCAACAGTCTGCCACTGCGGCTGGAACATCGCCCGCCGCATCTGGCACGTTTGCAACAGCTGCAAAATGAAGGGCGCTTGCTGCTCGCCGGGCCATTACCCGCCATTGATAGCATAGACCCTGGTGCAGCCGGGTTTAGCGGTAGCCTGATTGTGGCAGAATTCGACTCTCTGCAGGCCGCCACCGATTGGGCCAATGATGACCCATTTGTGCATGCCGGCGTCTATGGCAAAGTAGAAGTCAAACCCTTTAGAAAGACATTGCCATAACATGTTAAAAGCAGAAATTGAGCACCGTTTGCAGTCGCTGGCGCCGACGCTGCTTGAGATACAGGATGACAGTGATTTGCATCGCGGACATGCAGGCAATACCGGCGGCGGGCATTTTACGCTCAAGGTAAAAAGCTCGCTATTTTCAGGAAAATCACAGATAATGCGCCATCGCATGGTCTATCAATGCTTGCAAGATTTAATGCCTCATCGCATACACGCGCTCAGTATTCAAGCCTTATCGACTGATGAGTCATTTGTTTGAAACATTTCTGTTTTTTAATATCGCACCAATTCAAATCGTTATATAAGGATATTGCATGAAATTTTTGAAAGTAATGTTGGCGATTGCTTGCTTAAGCGCACTGCCACATGTATACGCGGCGGATGCCGATGCAGTTGCTACAGTCAACGGCAAACCGATTAAAAAGACCTGGGTAGACTTTATTTTGCGCGATGCCGAAGCACGCACTGGCCAGAAAGCCAATGACGGCATGAAAGCAGCGGTTGTGAACGAATTGGTTGGTTCCGAACTGGCTTACCAGGAAGCACAAAAAGCGGGCATCGACAAATTGCCTGACTTCATCGCGAGCGAAGAGTTGGCGCGCCGTAAATTGCTGGTCAATGCTTTCCTGGCTGACTTTATCAAGAAAAACCCAGTGACCGATGCCGAGAAAAAAGAAGGCTACGAGCAGTATAAAAAAGAACTGGGCGACAAAGAATATAATGCGCGCCACATTCTGGTGAAAACTGAAGCAGAAGCCAAAGCGATTATTGCCGACCTGAAAAAAGGCACTGACTTTGCCAAGATTGCTAAAGAAAAATCACAGGATCCAGGCTCTAAAGACAAAGGTGGCGATCTGGGCTGGTTCTCACCGGCTGGCATGGTAAGACCATTTGCCGATGCGCTGGTTGGCCTGAAAAAAGGTGAAACTACACCTGAGCCAGTACAGTCACAATTTGGCTGGCATGTCATCAAACTGGTCGATACACGCGCACTGCAAGCACCACCGTACGAAAAAGTGCAAGAAGGCATTGAGCGTACACTGCAACAACGCAAGCTGGAAAAATACATGCTGGGTCTGAAAGACAAAGCGAAGATTGATGTGTCTGGCGTTGAAAAAAAATAAGCCTGGATCATCTGTCCACCCAATAAAAAAGCCAGTTTAGACTGGCTTTTTTATTGGGTCAGCCGCTTCGCGTGACGGCGTTCACGTGTACAGAAACCTTTTCTTTGCCTGACAATCTGAGATAAAATCAAGAATTATTCTCATTTGTAATATGCACATGCATCTTGACGCCCTCAAACCCGGCCAGTCTGCCATCATTGACCGCATTCATGCCGAGCAAGCCTTAGCGCAACGCCTGAGCGCCCTGGGCTTCCGGTCTGGCAAACAGCTGGAAGTCATCCGACAGGCTGCATTTAACGGCCCACTGCATGTGCGTATCGGCTCGACGGACGTCATTATCCGCCTGCAGGATGCTAAAGCCATCCATGTGCACCCCCTCTCCAACCAGACAGAATCCACCACTGCATGAAACGTGTTGCCCTGCTCGGAATGCCCAACACGGGCAAATCCACCCTGTTCAATCGCTTAAGTGGCGCGTCCGCGCGTGTCGGCAACTGGCCTGGCATTACGGTAGATTTAATGAGCGCCAAGATTTTGCTGGGCGGCCATATTGCTGAACTGGTTGACTTGCCAGGGCTGTATGACTTGCATGGCTTTTCTGATGACGAGCACGTCGTCAGGCACTTTTTAAGCCATCATGCGATAGATTTGGTGCTAATCATCCTCAACAGCGCACAAATTGACCGTCAATTATCGCTGGCATTGCAAATTCGCGCATTGGGACTTCCCGCCGTGTTGCTGCTCAATATGGAGGATGAAGCCAAGCGTGCAGGCATCACCATTGACGCCCAAGCCATGAGCAAACAGCTGGGCATGCCCGTGCGCACCATCAGCGCCAAATACGGCCAGGGTTGCCCCGAAGCACTGCAGTTGGCGGCACAAACCCTTTTGCAGCAGCCCAACCTGGTGACGCCGGAAACCATCGCAGGCAAGCTGGAGATGGACAATGCCATCGAGCAGGAAATGCACCAGATCATTGACCGTACCGTGCATTTCCCACTACAGCTCAATCACAGCCTGACCGACCGGCTGGACAAGGTGTTGCTGCATCCATGGCTAGGATTGCCCCTTTTCCTGCTCTCAGTGTTCATGCTGTTCCAGTTTATCTTTACCGTAGGTGCGCCGCTGCAAGAAGGCATGGCCTGGCTGTTTGACAGCCTGCGTAGCGAGGCACTAGAGCCAGCGCTGGCAAGTTTGCCCACTTGGTTAAATGGCTTGTTACTGGACGGCCTGTATACCGGCTTTAGCACAGTAGCTGCCTTTGTACCGATTATCGTGCTGTTCTTCCTGGTCATGAGCATGGTGGAAGATAGCGGTTATTTGTCACGTGCGGCTTTTCTTATGGATACGCTGATGGCGAAAATGGGCCTGGATGGCCGTGGCTTTGTCATGATGCTGATGGGCTTTGGCTGTAACGTGCCCGCTTTGATGGGCACACGCGTCATGCGTAGCCGCCCTATGCGCTTGCTGACCATGCTCACGATTCCCTTATCGCTATGTTCCGCGCGGCTACAGGTATTCCTGTTTATCATTGCCATCCTGTTCCCGCCCTCACAAGCCGCACTGGTGCTGTTCTCGCTCTATATGGTGAGCTTCGCGACGATATTCATCACCGCCATCCTGTTCAAAGGCAAGTTTGCCAGCCGCGAGCCGTTTGTGCTTGAACTCCCGCCTTATCGCTTCCCGACGCCGCAGCAAATCTGGATGCGTGGCTGGCAAGAGGTGAAACACTTCCTGGCACGTGCCACCAAATTTATTGTGATTGGTGTGGTCATGGTCTGGCTACTCACACACCTGCCGACGACCGCAGTGCCTGCCAGCCCAGAAACATGGGCAGGTAGCATAGGCCGCTTCTTCTCGCCCGTGCTGGATCCGATCGGGATCGATACCGAATTGGCGATTGCCCTGATTTTTGGTTTTGTCGCCAAAGAAATCGTCGTTGGCTCGCTGGCAGTGATTTACGGCTTACAGGGCGATGCGCTTAGCCATCAAATCGCCAGCAATATCGACTGGGTGCAAGGCATGAGCTTTATGCTGTTCACGCTGATTTATACCCCTTGCCTGTCTACCATTGCCACGCTCAAATCCGAAAGCAAGAGCAGTGGCTTTATGTGGCTATCGCTTGCTTGGTCACTGGGGCTGGCGTGGGTCATCAGCTTCCTGTTTTACCAGAGCGCCCGCGCACTGGGTTACTAAACGCCAACGGCCACCTGTGTGTGGCCGTTTTTTATTGGCCGTTCGATTAGCCCTGCGAGACGACGCGCTTTCTGTTAAAATAACGGTTTGAATTTTCATTGAAAAATCCAACCGTCACATGTCCAGTCAAGCGCATTTTTTTAGCCTGCGCGGCAGCGCCGCCCTCTCGCAATTCCGTCTCGATAAACTGTATAGCGCCCTCAAAGCCAGCGCACCGAATATCGGCCACATTTACACCGAATTTGTGCATTTTGCCTTTAGCGCACATACCCTGAGCACCGCCGAGCAAGAGACGCTGCGCCAGATTCTGACTTACGGCCCGCACACGGATATCGAATCACCGACGGGCGAACTGTTGTTGGTCACACCTCGCATAGGCACTATTTCACCGTGGGCATCACGTGCGACTGATATTGCCCATAACTGCGGCCTGAGCAGCCTGTTGCGCCTAGAGCGCGGCATTGCTTACTACGTGACCACCCAAAACGGCCAGCCACTGACCGATAGCGAAAAACAGGCGTTGCGCACAGCTATCCAGGACCGCATGACGGAAACCGTGATCTACAGCTTGGCCGATGCCGAAAAACTGTATCACCACGCTGATCCAAAACCGTTATCCAGCGTGGACATCCTGGCGGGTGGCAAAGCGGCACTCGAAGCGGCCAACAGTGATATGGGCCTGGCCTTATCGCCTGACGAAGTCGATTACCTGCTGGAAAATTATACAAAAATGGGCCGCAACCCGACCGATGTCGAGCTGATGATGTTTGCCCAGGCCAACTCAGAACATTGCCGCCACAAGATTTTCAATGCCGACTGGGTGATTGATGGCGTGCAACAAGAGTTGTCGCTGTTCAATATGATTCGCAACACACACAAGCTGAATCCAGGCCATACCGTCGTCGCGTACTCAGACAACTCGTCTATCGTGCAAGGCCAGAAAACCAAGCGTTTTTACCCGTCTGCCGATCAGAGTTACCAGTTTGTAGAAGACAATATGCATTACCTCATGAAGGTAGAAACGCATAACCACCCAACCGCGATTTCACCCTTTGCCGGTGCGGCTACGGGTGCAGGTGGCGAGATTCGTGACGAAGGCGCCACCGGTATTGGCTCGAAACCTAAAGCAGGCCTGGCTGGTTTCTCGGTATCTAACCTTAACCTGCCAGACTTTACTCAGCCGTGGGAAACCAACTACGGCAAGCCCGGCCGTATCGCCAGCCCGCTGCAAATCATGATAGACGGCCCACTCGGTGGCGCCGCTTATAACAACGAATTTGGCCGCCCCAACATTGCCGGTTACTTCCGTACCTTTGAATTGGAAACCACGGGCACTGATGGCAAAGCAGAAGTGCGCGGCTACCACAAACCGATTATGCTGGCCGGCGGTGTCGGTAATATTTCCGATAGCCATAGTTTTAAAAACAGCATCCCGCCTGGTTCAGCCCTGATTCAACTGGGCGGCCCGGCTATGCTGATCGGCCTGGGCGGCGGCGCAGCCTCCAGTATGGATACCGGTGCCAACACCGAAAACCTGGACTTTGACTCGGTGCAACGTGGCAACCCTGAGTTGCAACGCCGTGCACAAGAGGTGATCGACCGTTGCTGGCAAATGGGCAATAAAAACCCGATTTTGAGCATTCACGACGTCGGTGCCGGTGGCATCTCCAACGCCTTCCCTGAACTGGTCAATGATGCCAAAGTAGGTGCGGTGTTCCAACTGCGCGATGTGCACAACGAAGAGCCTGGCATGAGCCCCCGCGAATTGTGGAGTAACGAAGCACAAGAGCGCTATGTGCTCGCCGTGACTCAAGACCAGTTGCCACTGTTCGAAGCTATCTGTGCACGTGAGCGCTGCCCGTTCGCGGTCGTCGGCGTGACGACTGAAGAACGTCATTTAACCGTGGAAGACACTCACTTTGCCAACAAGCCAGTCGACATGGAATTGTCTGTGTTGTTGGGTAAACCACCAAAAATGCTGCGCGACGTGAAGTCCACCCCGAAAAACCTGCAAGCGTTTGACACCAGCACCGTAGACCTGAAAGACGCCGTCGCGCGTGTATTGCGCCTGCCAGGTGTGGCTGACAAAACCTTCCTCATCACGATCGGTGACCGCAGCGTCACCGGCCTGATTGCACGCGACCAGATGGTCGGCCCATGGCAAGTGCCGGTCAGCAACGTGGCCGTGACTTGCGCCGGGTTTGAAACCAATATTGGCGAAGCATTTGCCATCGGCGAAAAAGCCCCGCTGGCACTCATTGACGCGCCTGCTTCTGGCCGCATGGCGATTGGTGAAGCCATCACCAACATTGCTGCCGCGGCCATTAGTGAGATCGGCAACCTCAAACTGTCCGCCAACTGGATGGCGCCTGCTGGCCACGCCGGTGAAGATGCCGCGCTGTACGCCACCGTGAAAACCGTGGGCATGGAGTTGTGCCCGGCACTGGGTATCAGCATCCCGGTAGGTAAAGACTCCATGAGCATGAAAACCGTGTGGCAAGACAACGGTGAAAACAAAGCCGTGACTGCGCCAATCTCACTGGTGATTTCCGCGTTTGCCAATACGCCAGATGTGCGTAAAACACTGACGCCACAACTGCGCACCGATTTGGGCGACAGCGAACTGATCCTGATCGACCTCGGCAATGGCCGCAACCGTATGGGCGGCTCGGCCCTGGCGCAAGTCTACAAGCAACTGGGCAATAGCGTGCCGGATGTTGACCAGCCAGCACAATTGAAAGCGTTTTTCGCTGCGATTCAGCAATTGAACAGTGACGGCAAACTGCTAGCTTATCATGACCGCTCTGACGGCGGCCTGTATGTCACATTGGCAGAAATGGCGTTTGCTGGTCATTGCGGCCTCAATATTGACTTGTCCAGCCTGGGTAACGATCACATCAGCACCCTGTTTAACGAAGAACTGGGTGCCGTGGTGCAAGTGCGTGCAGCGGATGCCGCCGCGATTGCAGCGCAATTGCAACAGGCGCTGGGCGCCTGTGTACATCGCATCGGCCAGGTCAACGCTGGTCATGACATTGCGATCAAACAAGACAACACGCAATATCAAGCCTCACGCATTGATTTGCACCGTATGTGGTCTGAAACCACTTACCGCATGCAAAGCCTGCGTGACAACCCTACCTGTGCGCAGCAGGAATATGACCGCATCCTCAACGCCGATGATGCCGGTTTGCATGCAAAATTGACGTTTGACCTCAACGATAATATTGCTGCGCCTTATATCAATACCGGCAAACGTCCCAATATGGCCATCTTGCGTGAGCAAGGCGTCAACGGCCAGACCGAAATGGCCGCCGCCTTTGACCGCGCAGGCTTTAACAGCGTAGACGTCCATATGAGCGACGTCATCAGTGGCCGTGTCTCCCTCAAAGACTTCGCCGGCCTGGTTGCTTGTGGTGGCTTCTCTTACGGTGACGTGCTGGGTGCAGGCGAAGGCTGGGCCAAGTCCATTCTGTTCAACAACCGCGCCCGCGACGAATTCAGCGCCTTCTTTAACCGCGCCGATACGTTTGCTCTGGGCGTGTGTAACGGTTGCCAGATGATGAGCAACCTGCACAGCATTATTCCTGGTGCCGAGCACTGGCCGCATTTCGTACGCAACAAGTCCGAACAATTTGAAGCACGTGTGGCGCTGGTCGAGATTTTATCTTCACCTTCCATCTTCTTTGATGGCATGGCAGGCAGCCGCATGCCTATCGCTGTGGCACATGGTGAAGGTTTTACGGAATTTACTGATGCCAGCGCGGTCACAAGTGTGCTACAACAGCAACTGGCAACTGTGCGCTATGTTGACCATGCTGCACAAGCGACCGAGGTCTACCCGTTTAACCCGAATGGTTCGCCACAAGGGTTAACTGGATTCACCACGCAAGACGGCCGTTTCAGCATCATGATGCCTCATCCTGAACGTGTATTCAGGGCGGTACAACACTCCTGGCGTCCTGACGGATGGCAAGAGGACGGCCCGTGGATGCGCATGTTCAGGAATGCACGCAAGTTTGTGGGTTAAGCGAAACCGGCTCACGTGGTTTCGCCATTAAAATAAAGTGGTTATTTTTAAAAATGAAAATCAGGTGTTTGGAGAGATTATGAAATCAGTTAAGTTTTTAGTGGCCTTGTTCTCACTGTCATTTGCCTTGCAGGCATTTGCGCTGTCAGATGAGGAGTACATGGAGTTTACCGAGGCGCTCACAGGTGGCAATATTAAAGTCGTCAAAAAGTTTGTGGAAGCGGACCCGACTTTGGTCAAACAAAAATTCTTTGCCTGGGAGCCACTGCAAATGGCGGCGTCAAAAGGCAAACTGGATGTAGTGAAATACCTGGTGTCCAAAGGCGCTGACCTGAACTATGTGCACCCTGCCAGCCATAACACGGCGTTCCATATGTCTGCCTTTATCGGCGATACCGCTACCATGAAATACCTGGCTGCTGCGGGTGCGGATGTGAACATCAAACTTAAAGGCGATGTATCCCTGGTGCGTTATTTCAAAGAAGAGAATGACCAGAAAATGGTCGACCTGCTGACTGAACTTGGCACCAAAAATGATGGCTGTCAGGAAGAAAAATGCTTCTAATCGCTGGTAACTCGCAACGATATTGAACAAAAACGGTCATGATATTCATGGCCGTTTTTGTTTTATGACTATCGTTTTGAGGCGGTGTGTAACCATAGTCACGCACGCCTGCGCTGCCATTTAGAATAATGTGAGTCATCACAAAAAATCTTGGGGGAAAGTATGAAGCAGGTATACGCAAGTATGTTATGGGCTTGTGTCGTCGCATGGTCGCTAGCGGCGCAGGCAGAAGACTCTTCGGCGACGCATACCCTGGCAGCCTCTTGCGCTGCCTGCCACGGCCCTAACGGCAACAGCCTGGGCGGCACGCCTACGCTGGCGGCCCTCAACCAGGATTACTTTGTGCAGCGCATGCAGGGCTTTAAGGATGGCTCGGTATCATCGACAGTCATGCATCATCATGCCAAAGGCTTGACCAAGGAAGAAATCACCGCCCTGGCAAGTTATTTCGCACAGCAGCCCAGACAAACAGCGCATGCCTTGCCGCATCAATCATTCCTGGGGGCACAATAATGCAGCCGGATTCTATCTTGACCAGCCATCCCGTCAGCGCAACACGCAGGCAATTTGTGCGCTCAGTGATTTATGGCGGACTCGCCTTTTATGGCCTGCCCGCTTTTGCCCGTGCCAGCAAACCACCTCTAGGCCATGTGGTAATAGTAGGCGCAGGGTTTGCAGGCCTCACCGCCGCCAAATACTTACGCGCCTGGAGCATGGGCAACCTCAAAGTCACCATTATTGAGCCTAACCCGCAATTTATCTCCTGCCCGCAGAGCAACCTGGTGCTGGGTGGTAGCCGGACACTGGATCAGTTAAGTTTTGGCTATGACTTATCACGCAAACAGCATGGGCTAAACTGGGTACAAGACAGCGTCACTGCGGTGGATCTCGCTAATAAGCAAGTGCAACTTACACGCGGCAACCTCAGCTATGACCGCCTGATACTCGCGCCTGGCGTGGACTTTAATTACAGCAAGATTCCAGGCATGCCGGCCACGGTGGCCGATATTCCGCATGCATGGAAAGCGGGCAAGCAAACGCTGCAACTACGGCAGCAACTGGAAAGCATGCCGGATGGCGGCGTGTTTGTAATGACGATCCCAACGGGCGCTTACCGCTGCCCACCCGGCCCCTATGAACGTGCCTGCCAAGTGGCGCATTATTTCAAACAACACAAGCCACGCAGCAAAGTGCTGATTCTGGATGCCAATGCTGACATCACCTCCAAAAAAGGTTTGTTTTTGCAAAGCTTCAATGGTGCCTACCAGGGCATCATTGAATACCATAACAATAGTGAAATCCTGCAACTGGATGCCGCCAGTAAAACCATTAAAACCGACTTTGAAACGGTGAAAGCAGATGTGTTGAATGTGATTCCGCCACAATTGGCAGGCAAGGTCACGCAAGTGGCAGGCTTGAATAATGTCGATGGCCGCTGGTGCGAAGTCGACTTTGTCACTTATGCATCGAGCTTGCAGTCGGATGTACATATCATCGGCGACAGTATTTCGGCAGGCTTACCCAAGTCTGCCCATATGGCGACCTCGCAAGCCAAAGTCTGTGCCGCCGCTATCATAGACCTGCAAACCGGCAACGCGCCTAATCCGCTGCCCGTATTTGCCAACACCTGCTATAGCTTTGTCGACGACCAGCAAGCCATGCATGTGGCTAATGTTTATCGTTATGACCCGGCCAAGAAGTCCATGGTGTCCGCTGAAGGCGGCGGCGTATCTACCAAAGCCACCGTGCAGGAAGGCGAATACGCCCAGGCCTGGGCAAAAAACATCTGGGCAGACACATTGACATGACCACAGTACATGCCCAAACCTCCTCGGCTGGTAAAGTTTCGCGCCTGCTGCTGATCGCGCTCACGGGTTTATCTACAGCAATTGGCTTGCATTACGCCATGGCACAAACCCCTGCCGTGGAGGCTGCCTTATCGTCATTGGAAGTCCCGGCCGGGCTCAAGATCGAGCGCTTTAGTGATGTCAGCACCTTGGGGGCGCCACGCATGCTGGCGCTGGATGCACAGGGACGGCTATTGGTCAGCTTGTCTGATACCGGCCGTATCGTGCGTTTAAACGCACAAGGCGAAGCAGAAGTCATTGCCCAAGGCCTCAACGCGCCACACGGCCTGGTACTGCTGGGCGAAGACTTGCTGGTGGCCGAGCAAACTGGCGTGGTCAAGCTACCCAAACAGGGCGATAGCTGGGGGGCACCACAGCCCTTTATCCGCAATTTGCCCAGTGGTGGCCATAGCCTGAAAACACTCAAACTGTCGCCGGATGGTTATCTGTTTATCAATGTCGGCTCCAGTTGTAATGTCTGTGTTGAAGACAATCCTACGCGCGCCACGCTATTGCGCTACACCCTGGATGGTCGCCCTGCCGGGGCCTTGCTGACCGTTGGCCGCCATGCACAAAGTGCAATTTGGGCGCGGGGCCTGCGTAACAGCCAAAGCGTTGCCTGGCACCCACAAAGCGGCGACATGTTTGCCACCAACAATGGCGCCGATAACCGCAGCGGGCAAAAAAATGGCGTGGTCGATGATGACTTGCCCCCAGAACACCTGAACAAGATTGAAGCAGGCCAGCATTATGGCTGGCCCTATTGCTGGGCGAATCCTGCACAGCCGGGGCAGCTCATGCAAGACCCAAACTTTGTAGGAGAAACTGGCGTTTGCCAACAGGCGCAGGCGCCCGCACTCACACTCCCCTCACACAGCACCCCCATAGGCATGACCTTTTTACATCAAAGCCGATTGCCTGATGACCTCAAACAGGACGCGATTGTGGCTCTGCATGGTTCCTGGAACCGCAAACAACCCAGCGGCTACGCCTTGCTGCGTGTACAATTCAGGAACCAACAGCCGGTGGCAAGCGTCCCATTCATCAGTGGCTGGCTGCAAGGCAAACAAGCCTGGGGACGACCGGTAGATGTCATTATCGGTGCCGATGGCTGGCTCTATGTGTCAGATGACCTGACCGGCTGGATTTACCGTATTCGCAGCCTGTAATCGCACGCTGCAAAGCATTTTTTCAGGAGCAATATATGAAACGCATGTTATTGTCTATCACTGGCACTCTCTGCCTGGGCTGGATTAGCCTGAGTCAGGCAGAGACCTCCCCTGCCCTGGTAATCCAGGTGCCAGAGTCTTTTTACCAGCATCCGGTACGCCTGCTGAACCCTTACCTCAACTATTGGCATAACCGTGCCGAAGCCGCCGAAGCGGTCGGCTTGAGCAGCTTCCAGGCGCAAAAATACACCACGTCCAGTTGCGAGGCTGAGGCCAAAGGCCAGGCACTGGTCGTGATTGAGCCCAATATGTTTTACAACCCGCAAACCGGTGTTTTTTATAGCGAAATCACCGCCAAAGTATACAACCAGCCCGCAGCTGACAGCGCACTGGGCAAACCACTGGTGACAGTTAAAGGCGAAGGTCAATCACGCGGCTGGCTGACTTATAACGTAGAGTACTTTACCCATCAGTCCTACCAGCGTGCATTTGACCAGGTAATCCAGCAATTACAGCAGAATCAGGTATTCCAGCAATCCGTGTCGCAAGCCCCGGTACAAACCTATCAGGCGTTATGCAATAGCATCAACACCTTAAGCCAACCCAAAGCCTTTTTCTAGGAGTGTTTATGTTGTTTGCCCACCATGTTCGCCGTACATTGATTTCCAGCGTACTGGCCGCGTTATTGCTTACCATCAGCAGCCACAGCCAGGCTCATGGTTTAGAGCCTGTGAATGGCCTGTTAACACCTGAGTCTGTAGTACAAGCCGCCGATGGCAAAATCTACGTGTCTGAAATCAATGGCTTTGGCCAGGATGGTGACGGCCAGATTCGTGTCATCGACCACGGCAAAACCTCGGTACTGGTGCAAGGCCTGGATGACCCCAAAGGCCTGGTGATTATTGGTAATGATTTATATATTGCTGACAAGGCACGCGTGTTGCGTGTGGCCCTGAATCAGCCCACCGCCAGTGCAGAGGTATTTCTGGCAGCGACTGACTTTCCCAAAGTGCCGCAATTCCTCAACGACTTAAGTGCTGATGCCAACGGCAATCTTTACATCAGTGACAGCGGTGACATTCTAGGCACGGGCAAAGGCGGCGCCATTTATAAAGTGACGCCGCAACGCACACTGAGCCTGCTACTGGATGGCAATCTTGATGCACGGATCTTAGCCCCCAATGGCTTGCTGGCCGATGCCAAAGGTGAGCACCTGCTCTTGGTCGACTTCACTTCCGGCGTGCTTTACAACTACAACCTGCTGACTAAAAAACTGGATGAAGTGGCCAGTGGCTTGGGTGGCGGCGATGGCATTGTCAAACAGGCAAATGGCACGATGTATGTCAGTGACTGGAAATCAGGCAAAGTCTTCCGTATTGACCAGCAACATAAGGTCACTCTGGTGAAAGAGGGTTATCAATCTGCCGCAGATATTGCGCTGACACAAGATGGCCATCATCTGCTTGTGCCGGACATGAAGGCAGGCAAGCTGGATATTATAGATTTGCGCTAAAAAGTACGAGATGGGCTTGCGCGAGGTGCCAAGCCCACATCACATGCCCTAAATCACAGATAAAAAAAACCACGCTTGCGCGTGGTTAAAGTGAGAGGATACACACGAAACTGCTGATTGCCTCAACACACTGCAGGGAATTCAGCGTGCTTAGGCAACTGCACAGTTACTTGGTTTGCGCAGTTTTTTTGTCAACCTCCTTTTGGGAGTTGACCGCTGGCTGCGCGACAGCGTGTCTGGCTACTTTCAAATGTTTCTGCATTTCAACCTGATCATGTGGCGAGGGATTGGTCCCGGCCATGGCATAGGCTGAAAGAATGAATCCCGACATGACTAACAGGGTCTTGATCATGATCGCTCCTTAATCGCTGCTGCTCATTTAATATTCTGTGTTAATGGCATCGTGGCTCGCATTGCGTTGTCCACCCTTGCACAATACGCTGCTCTCCTTACAGCTAACTTACGTCTGGCTTGCAGCAAACTTACAAACGAAAAACCCGCCAGCATTGAGGTACACTGGACATATTCAGACCAGCGGATATCAACGATGCGTTTATTAATTGTGGAAGATGATTTAGTGATTGCCAACGGACTGGTGCGCGCCCTCAGCCAGTCGCAATACGCGGTTGATCACGTCACCGATGGCAAACAAGCCTTGCGTGCCATTCAGGATGACGTCTACGATATGGTGATTCTTGACCTCGGGTTACCCACCATGGACGGCATGCAGTTACTATCACACCTGCGCCAGCAGGCGAACGCGATTGCGGTGCTGATTCTGACTGCCCGTGAAGATGTAGCCACCCGTGTGCAGGCGCTGGACCTGGGAGCGGATGACTTTTTGACCAAGCCGTTTCACCTGGAAGAACTGGAAGCCAGGGTGCGCGCATTAATCCGCCGCAGCAAACTGGGCAACAACCTACCGTTGCAATGCGGCAATTTAAAACTGGATGTCGCCAACAAACTGGCCAGCATTAATGAACAACCCATCACGCTGTCTGCCCGCGAACTCAACCTGCTGGAAACACTGATGATGCGTACCGGGAAAATTATCGCCAAAGAGCAAATCATGGAGTCGCTGTGTAACTGGGACGAAACCCTGGGTGACAATGCCATTGAGGTGTATATCCACCGCCTGCGCAAGAAAATTGAACCCAGCGGCGCCCATATCCGCACCGTCCGTGGCCTAGGCTATATGCTGGAAGCCGA
Source organism: Methylophilus sp. QUAN (assembly GCF_015354445.1). Taxonomy (GTDB): domain Bacteria; phylum Pseudomonadota; class Gammaproteobacteria; order Burkholderiales; family Methylophilaceae; genus Methylophilus. The sequence continues at coordinate 886,821 of NZ_JADKYT010000001.1, read as the reverse complement.
ACACTTAAGCCTTTAATGACACGCTGAAGACATGGGACCACGTTCACTCAAAAACCAGTTGCGCTTGTGGCTATTGTTGCCCATGCTGCTGGTGCTCGGGGTCTCTGCCGCCCTCTCCTACTCACGCGCCTTGCATTATGCGACGCAAGCCTACGACCAGTCTTTGTTGCGTACTGTGCTCGCGCTGGCCGATGAAGTGATTATCGACGCCAACAACGAGGTCAAAATCGAAATCCCCGAAGTAGCCAGCCACTTGCTGAGCTATAACGAAGGTGACCACATTTATATACGCATCAGCGGGCCGCAAGGCAAACTGGTATTTGGCGAAGCCAACCTGCCACTCCCCAGCAAACCACCCGCGGGCAACCAGCAGATTTATTACAACAGCCTCTACAAAGGCGAAGCGATTCGCGCCGTGACGTTTGGCCTGCCAGAAAGCAAAGCCATCAACGCCCGCAACATCCTGATCACCATGGCAGAAACCACCGGCAAACGTGATGCCATGGTGGCTGAAATGGTGGAAGAAATGTTACTACCACAAGTGCTGATGATGCTCTTGGCAGCCATTGTGATTGAGTTAGGCATACACTTTGCACTTAAACCCTTGCAAGACCTCAGGGAGTCGTTGCACCAGCGCTCGCACCGCGACCTCAGCCCGCTGGACACCAGCTCTTCACCATTAGAACTGCATCCGCTGTTACACGCCATGAATGCGCTGCTGTCACGGGTAAAAGCGGGTTTACAGCAACAACAGCAATTTATTGCCGATGCCTCACACCAGCTACGCACGCCGATTGCAGGCCTGCAAACCCAGGCTGAACTGGCGCTCAGAAGCCATCCACCAGAAGCGGTGCAAGAACCATTGAATTACATGCTGCGTAGCACAACACGTCTATCCCACCTGATTCAACGCCTGTTGAGCATGGCCAGAACCGATGCCGCCAGCAGCCAACTGGTGTTCCAGCCAGTCTCGCTGACCAGTATTATTTCTGAGGAGTGCGCGCGCTGGATAGGCCCGGCGTCTGATAAGCAGTTGGAACTGGAAGTGCTGATTGAAACGCATCAGGACAAAGTATTGGGCGACGCTTTAATGCTCTCTGAAATGCTCAATAACCTGCTGGAAAATGCCATTCAATATACGCCCGAACAAGGCCTGATTGTGATCCGCCTATGGCAAAGTGAGCAATCCCTGATGCTACAGGTGTCGGACAGCGGCGTCGGCATTCCTGACGACCAGACAGCGCTGATTTTTGAGCGTTTCCACCGCCTGGACCCCAACCAGGGCAATGGTTGTGGCCTGGGCTTGGCCATCGTCGCCGAAATTGCAGAACACCACAATGCCAGCATCACCGTTTCAGCAGGGCTGCCTCACCCAATCACGCATCACATCGGCAGCCAATTCACGGTAAAATTCCAACGCTATGACATCCTGCCTGAGAACCCTCGCCCTACAAGCACTGACGCTTAGTGATCCGCAAGAGAAATGCCAGCAAGTTGCCTTGCTGTGGGAGGCAACACTCCAACCTGACATACAGGCCACACTAAGCGCACCTGCACAATCCATTCCTGGCCGTCCACACAAACCTACACTTGTGCCACCCAAACAAGTGCAGCGCCGTGCCATGAATACGGCCGAAGGCCGTGCTGCGCTCATTCATGCGTTGGCGCACATTGAGTTCAATGCCATCAACCTGGCGCTGGATGCCGTCTGGCGCTTTGCCGATATGCCGCAAGACTATTACCGTGACTGGCTGCAAGTAGCCAAAGAAGAGGCCTATCACTTCTCACTACTACGCGCACACTTGCAAACGCTGGGGTTTGATTATGGTGACTTTGACGGCCATAACAGCCTGTGGGAGATGGTTGAAAAAACCCAATCTGATGTGTTGGCACGTATGGCGCTGGTGCCGCGCACCATGGAAGCCCGCGGCCTGGACGCCACGCCGCCGCTCAAACAGAAACTGTCGCAGGCTGGTGACCATGCTGCTGCTGCCATCCTGGACATTATCCTGCGTGACGAAATCGGCCATGTGGCCATTGGCAACCGCTGGTTCCAGTATTTATGCGATCAACGTGGGCTAGACATCGTCGCCACGTTTGAGGCGTTACGCCAGCAATACCAGGCACCAAAATTAAGGCCCCCATTCAATATGGAGGCCCGCAAACAGGCTGGCTTTAGCGAGATTGAACTGGCCTACTTAAATGCAGAGACCCACTAAATGTTTTTTTATGAAGGCTTGCGTGGAGGTAGATGGCGGAAAGTAATGCGACCTTTACCCATATCATAAGGTGACATTTCAATGGTGATTTTGTCGCCGGCCAAAATACGTATTTTATGTTTGCGCATTTTGCCGCCAGTGTAAGCAATCAGCTGATGGCCGTTATCCAGCGTCACGCGATAACGCGCATCTGGCAATATTTCCGTCACTGCGCCCTGCATTTCAATCAACTCTTCTTTAGCCATGAGGTATCCTTAAAATAAAAAACAAAAAAGCCCGTACAAACGGGCTTTATCCGGGGGTAAATTCACCCAAACGCACGTGCTTAAGCAATCACTTGAATGGCTGACGCTTGCTTACCCTTAGGGCCTGTTGTTTCTTCATAAGAAACACGCTGATTTTCTGCCAGACTTTTAAAACCAGCAGATTGAATCGCTGAGAAATGCGCAAATAAGTCATCGCCACCTTGATCTGGCGTAATGAAACCAAACCCTTTTGCATCGTTAAACCACTTCACAATACCTGTTGCCATAATAATTCCTTAAAAAATGAAAGGGTTTCCCCTATTAAAGGCGAGGGTCAAGTAGCGGGATTAACGATAGAACCGAAAGATAACACCAGAGAAAACAACAATGCTTGAACTTCGCGTGGGCACACTATGCACTTTAATCGCCACAATAGCAAACGATATCTCACAAAAAGTATAAATAAATCAATTATTTATTTAAAAAACACCAATCCAGAAAACTGCCTGTCATTGCTCGACTAAGCGCAGCGACTAGATAGTCAACAGATTGGCGACGCCATCCAGGCCCACCACATTCAGTGCATACATGGCTTGCTGCTGCACCACCGGTTTGGCGTGATAAGCCACACCGACCGCAGCCACGGCCATCATGGTCAGGTCATTGGCGCCATCACCGATGGCGATGGTTTGAGTGGCATCCAGCCCGAGTGCTTCACGCAGTTTCAACAACTCATCGGCCTTGCGCTGGGCATCGACAATGTCGCCCACCACCTGGCCGGTCAATTTGCCATCGACAATTTCCAACGTATTGGACACGGCATAATCCAGCCCCAGCGTATCTTTGACATAATTGGCAAAGAAGGTAAACCCGCCAGACACCACCATGGTTTTAATGCCATGTTGCTTGCAGGTATTAATCCAGTCTTGCGCGCCAGGGTTAAAGGTTAAGCGCTCTTCAATCACACGCTGCAGGGCAGATTCAGGCAGCCCTTTGAGTAAGGCCACACGTTTGCGCAGACTGGCAGCAAAATCCAGCTCACCGCGCATGGCAGCCTCAGTGATCTCGGCCACTTGCGGTTTAAGGTTCATCATGTCAGCGATTTCATCAATGCATTCAATGGCAATCAGGGTGGAGTCCATATCCATCACGCACAAGCCCATCTTCTGCAAGCGGTGACCATCTTCCATCAGGGCGCAATCTATTTGCTGGCTGGCGCAAAAAGCTTTCACGTCCTGGTACTCACCGTCAGTAACGGGCAGGTAATATGCATGCTGAGCCACTTGCATGAATTGTGTATGCCCACCCACCAGGCCATGAATATGAGACAAATGTGCCATGGTGATGGCAGGACCTTGAACCACTAAACGCATGATAAAAATCGCTAATTGAACAAAAGCGCGATTATACCAGTTGCCTCCCCAATCACTGAGAACAGCTTGTTTTTAAGGAGTATTTCTGTTTTTGGAATGCCACAAGCGATGGTATGCTTGCAAGCAAACTAAAAAACCCCGGGAAATTGAATGAAACAAGACGCACAAACACTACCATGGTTGAACCTGCCCAACCTGCCATTGCCGCTGAAAGCACTATTTATCGGCTATCTGCTGGTGATTGGTGTCGGCCTGTGCATGGCCGGCCTGCAAATCATGCTCACACACGGCATGGCCGATGGCAAATTCGGCTTATCCGTCAATGATATTGTCTATAGCTACTATGGTGACCGCAGCGGCACCAAGCTGGCGAGCAAATTAAACGGTTCCATGTCTGACAAGGCACCGCTGGAAGTACGCCAGGACATCATCAAATGGGCACAACAAGGCGCACCGCAAGACCAGTGGGAATCACATTACAAACAAATTTTTGCCCAACACTGTGTGATGTGCCACAGCAATATTCCAGGGATTCCGAACTTCACCAAATATGAGGAAGTGAAAGCCCGTGCAGAAGTGAATGAAGGCGCCACCATCAGCGGCCTGACCCGTGTCTCACACATCCACTTGTTTGGCATCAGCTTTATTTTCTTTTTTATTGGCCTGATTTTCAGCTTTGCGGTCAATGTACCAAAAACCGCGAAAATCATTGCGATTGCTTTCCCGTTTGCGTTTTTGATTGTGGACGTCATGTCCTGGTGGCTGACCAAACTGTCACCGCACTTTGCCTGGCTCACCATCATCGGTGGCGTTGGTTACAGTCTCGCCTCCAGTTACATGTGGGTGATCAGCATGTACCAGATGCTGATTCTCCCACGCAATGGCAAAGTCTATGGCAACGCCTGGGCGCAAGACCTGTAAAGGCTGCGTTAGCACAGATAAAACCGCACTTGTGTGCGGTTTTTTTGTTTGTAGTCTAGCCTTACCGGGGTATTTGCGCGAAAATAGATGCTTAATCATAAAAATCTCTTATTTTCATGAATCTGCACGAATATCAAGCCAAACAGCTACTGCAAAAGTACGGTTTGGCTACCCCGTCTGGCCTAGTTGTCCAATCTGAAGAAGCTGCCGCTGCTGCCACGAAAGAATTAGGTGGCGAGGCCTGGGTCGTTAAGGCGCAAGTGCACGCGGGTGGCCGCGGCAAAGCTGGCGGCGTCAAAGTGGTAAAGTCTGCGCTGGAAGCGCAAACAGTCGCGGGCAGCCTGCTGGGTAAGCACCTGGTCACTTACCAGAACGCGCCAGATGGTCAACCAGTACACCAAGTGCTGGTGGAACAAACCTTGCCGATTGCACGTGAGTTGTACTTGTCTATGCTGGTAGACCGCACGCTGGAGCGCGTAGTCATGGTCGCCTCCAGTGCTGGCGGTATGGATATCGAAGAAATTGCGGCCACGCAGCCGGAAAAAATTCTGCAGGAAGTCTGTGACCCGCTGAATGGCCTGGTGGACTACCAGGCGCGCAACCTGGCCTTTGGCCTGGGCTTGAGTGGCGACCAGATCAGTGCCTTTACCAAACTGTCCAAGGGCTTGTACAAACTATTTAAAGACAACGATTTGGCGCTGCTGGAAATCAACCCGCTGATCGTCACTGCGGATGGCAAACTGGTTGCGCTGGATTGCAAAATGACGGTGGATGACAACGCCTTATACCGCCAGAAACCATTTGCCGAAATGCGCGACTGGTCTCAAGACGACGCCAAAGAAGCCGAGGCCCATCATAGCGGCCTCAACTATATTGCCCTGAATGGCAATATCGGCTGCATGGTGAACGGCGCAGGCCTGGCCATGGCGACCATGGACTTAATTAAGCTGCACGGCGGCATGCCTGCCAACTTCCTCGATGTAGGCGGTGGCGCCACGGCTGAAACGGTGACCAAGGCATTCAAAATCATTCTGGCAGACCAGAATGTTAAAGCCATTTTAGTGAATATCTTTGGCGGCATCATGCGCTGTGACATTATTGCCACCGGCATTATCACCGCCGTGCGCGAAGTCGGCATGACCATTCCAGTTGTTGTTCGCCTGGAAGGCACCAACGTCGAACTGGGCAAGCAAATGCTGCGCGACAGTGGTTTGAACATTATTTCTGCCGAGGGCCTGACTGATGCCGCCCAGCAAGCAGTCAAAGCAGTGAATAAAGGTGTGTAGTCATGGCGATTTTAGTTGATAAAAATACCAGAGTTTTGTGCCAGGGCTTTACCGGTAAACAAGGCACCTTCCACTCTGAACAGGCGCTGGCTTACGGCACCCAAATGGTAGGCGGCGTAACCCCTGGCAAAGGTGGCCAACAACATCTGGACCTGCCCGTATTTAATACCATGCGCGAAGCGGTGAAAGCCACCCAGGCCAATGCCAGTGTGATTTACGTACCACCGCCATTTGCGGCTGACTCGATTCTGGAAGCGGCAGATGCAGGGATTGAGCTCATCGTCTGCATTACAGAAGGCATCCCGGTACTGGACATGCTGAATGTGAAGGCAGCGCTACGCGCCAACGGCACCAAACTAATTGGCCCTAACTGCCCGGGTGTCATCACCCCCGGTGAGTGCAAAATCGGCATTATGCCAGGCAGCATCCACCAACGCGGCAAAGTCGGCGTGGTGTCACGCTCAGGCACGCTCACCTACGAGGCCGTGCATCAAACCACTGCGCTGGGTTTGGGTCAAACAACTTGCGTTGGCATTGGTGGCGACCCGATCAAAGGCTTGAACTTTATTGAGTGCCTGGAACTCTTTCAGAAAGACCCTGAAACGGAAGCCATTATCATGGTTGGCGAAATCGGCGGTAGCGATGAAGAAGCTGCGGCTGACTTTATCAAGCATCATGTCACCAAACCTGTGGCTGCGTATATCGCAGGCCTGACGGCACCTAAAGGTAAACGCATGGGCCATGCCGGTGCGATTATTTCGGGTGGCTCAGGCAAAGCCGAAGACAAGATTGCTGCGCTGGAAGCGGCTGGCTGTGTAGTTGCTGCCTCCCCTGCTGGCCTGGGTGAAGCGGTACTCGAAGCCATCAAGCGCGCGACAAAATAAATAAAGGAAACGGCATGAAGCATCGTCCTCAGACAACCCATCGGCTTGGCGCCCTCTGCATGAGCGCCTGCCTGTTGCTGGGGCTATCCCTACCTGCACAGGCTGCAAAAAAAGCGCCGCCCGTTGATGAAACCAGCATAGAGCCAAGTGCCAATATTTCTTACCTGTTGATCGCCTCTTCCAAAGGCGACCTAGCCACGGTGAAAGCGTTACTCAAAAGTGGCGCCAACCCCAATGTGACCGACAGCGAAAAAATCACGCCCATCATGTATGCCGCGCGCAAAAACCAGGCAGCGGTGATTACTGAGTTACTGGCCAACGGCGCAGACATCAATGCCAAAGACCAGGGTGGCTGGACCGCGCTGATGTTCGCGGCCAAAAAGAACAATATTGACGCGGTGAAAGCCTTGCTGGAAAAAGGGGCTGACGTTAAAGTGCGCGACCCAGCAGGCTGGAGCGCGCTCGGCCTGGCAGCCACGTCCGGCTATAGCGCAGTCGTGGGCCTCATTATTGAACGTGGCTTTGACGCCAATGTGCGTTCTTCAGATGGTAAAACCGTGCTCATGTATGCCGCAAAAAGTGGGGATGTGCCCACTATCACCTCCATTTTGAGTCATGGCGCAGATGCCAACCTCAAAGACAAACTCGGCACCACGGCATTAATGATTACGGCCAGGGAAGGTCATACACCGGCGGCCATTTACCTGCTGGAGCACGGCGCCAAAGTGGATGAAGAGGATGAACACGAATGGACAGCCCTGACATGGGCGGTCACCAAGAACCAGACCGAAGTTGCCAAAGCACTACTGGAACGCAAGGCAGATGCTAACCACAAGGACAGCGAAGGCACACCATTGCTGCATTTAGCGGTGAGCAACAACTCACCTGACATGGCGCGCTTATTATTAGAACATGAAGCCAATGTCAAAACCCGCGACCAATATGGTCTCACCGCTTATGTCTACGCGCTGAAAGGCCAGAATCCTGCCATGGTCGAGCTAATTAAAGCAGCTGGCGGCAAGTACTGACCATAACAAGTACTCAACAAATAGGGCATCATGAAACTCGCAATTGCTCAAATGAACTGCATGGTTGGTGCCATGCAGCAAAATGCAGAACGCATCCTGGCGCTCGCTAATCAGGCCCATGAAGCAGGTGCAAGACTATTGCTGACACCAGAACTGGCACTCTGCGGTTACCCGCCCGAAGACCTGCTGTTCAGACAAGACTTTTATGCCGCCAACCAGCGCGCCCTGCAATGGTTAGAGCAACAGTTACCCACCGATATGGCGGTGATTATCGGTCATCCGCATATGGTCGCAGGCAAGCGTTATAACGCGGCCTCGGTGATTCACTCAGGCAGAATCCAGGCCACTTACCACAAACACAACCTGCCTAACTATAGCGTCTTTGATGAAGAACGTTATTTTGAGGCAGGAGACTTGCCGGTTGTCTTTGAATGGCATGGTGTCCGCTACGGCATCTTAATCTGCGCCGATAGCTGGGAACCCGGTCCGGCCTTGCAAGCCCTGCAAGCGGACGCGCAAGTCCTGCTAACCATCAATGCCTCTCCCTACCATATGCACAAGCAGCAAACCCGTTACCAGGTCTTGCGTGAGCGTATTCGGGAGACGGGCCTGGCCATGGTTTATGCCAATATGGTGGGTGGCCAGGATGAACTGGTATTCGATGGCGCCTCGTTCAGTATGAATAGCCAGGGTGCACTGGTGCAAGAGCTGCCGATGCTTGAAGAGCGCCTGGGCTATCTCAACATAGACGGCATACAGCCGCAGCCAACCGACATTGCCCCGCCACTGGCGGTTGAAGCTGCCGTGTATAAAGCCTTGTTGCTGGGCCTGCAAGACTACGTCAATAAAAACAAATTTCCCAGCGTGGTGCTGGGCTTATCCGGTGGCATAGACTCGGCATTGACGCTGGCCATTGCGGTCGATGCGCTGGGCAAAGAGCGGGTGAAAGCGGTGATGATGCCGTCGGAGTTTACAGCGGGCATCAGTGTAGAAGACGCAGCTGAAATGGCACGCCTGGTCGACGTTGAGTACAGCGTGTTACCGATCAAGCCACTGTTTGAAGGCTTTTGCGACACGCTTGCTGAAGAATTCACAGGCACATCGTTTGATACCACCGAAGAAAACCTGCAAGCGCGTATTCGCGGCATGTTATTGATGGCCATCAGCAATAAATTCGGCAGCCTGGTACTGACCACGGGTAATAAATCTGAGACCGCTGTCGGGTACAGCACGCTATATGGCGACATGGCTGGCGGCTTTGCACTGATTAAAGATGTACCTAAAACGCTGGTCTACCGGCTGGCTGCCTATCGCAACCAGTTGGGCATAGTCATTCCGGAGCGGATTATTACACGGGCGCCAAGTGCAGAACTGCGTGCCAACCAGACTGACCAGGATAGCCTGCCACCTTATGAGGTGCTCGATGCGATCATGGAGGCTTATGTGGAAAAAGACTACAGCCTGGATGCCATCGTTAAGTTAGGCTATGCGCAGGCTGACGTACAGCGCGTCACACGCCTGATAGACCGTAACGAATACAAGCGCAGGCAGGCCGCCGTGGGTGTGCGCATTACCGAGCGCGGATTTGGCAAAGACCGCCGCTACCCGATTACCTGCAACCTGACTTTTTAACCCAGCTAACCAGTGCCTCGCAGTGATATTTGAATAAACAGCACTGGTTGCGTAGAATGCTAGACAAAGTTTTAACCACGGAGCGCGTATGAAAAAAGTAGAAGCCGTCATTAAACCCTTTAAACTGGATGAAGTGCGTGAAGCCCTGTCCGCCATTGGCGTCAATGGCCTGACCGTGACAGAGGTCAAAGGGTTTGGTCGTCAAAAAGGCCACACCGAGTTATATCGCGGTGCAGAATATGTGGTGGACTTCCTGCCCAAAATCAAAATTGAAGTGATCCTGGCCACAGACATGGTAGACAGTGCCATTGAAGCCATTATTAAAGCCGCACATACCGGCAAGATTGGCGATGGCAAGATTTTTGTCACCTCGGTCGAGCAAGTCATCCGCATCCGTACCGGCGAAACTGGCGAAGCAGCTATTTAATTCAAACCGTATCATCCCGGGTGGCGCATTAAACTGCGTGCCCGGTTTCTCTTAAATGGGTTTGGCATGTCTTTCACCCTGATTAAAACCATCTTGTTACTATCGGCAGCCAACCTGTTTATGTTGTTTGCCTGGTACGGCCATCTGCGTGACTTGCACCAGAAACCGCTCTGGATTGCCATTATTGCCAGCTGGGGCATCGCCCTGATTGAATATTGCTTTCAGGTGCCTGCCAACCGCATCGGCTTTACCCAGCTCAACCTGGCGCAACTCAAAATCCTGCAAGAAGTCATCACTCTGGTCATCTTTGTGCCGTTTGCGGTGATGTATATGCAGCAGCCGCTGAAATGGGACTATCTGTGGGCAGGTCTGTGCATGATGGGTGCTGTTTATTTTATATTCAGGACTTGACCAGTAGGAATGCCTCGCATGACCCTAACGGGCTATTTCGCCATAAACATCATTTTGTCATAATCGTACCCAGCATCAATTGAATAATATCTATCGGGGAACATTATGCTTAAAAAACTTTTAATTGCCGCTTCACTGCTTGCCAGCACTTCAGCTTTTGCAACTGTCACTAACTTTGGCACCATCACCGACCCTGGTACTGCCTCAAGTTTTGCCAACGGAACGTTTGCTTACCTTGACATTACAAGTGCTCAGAACTTTGATTTGTCCGCATTCTTTACTACATCCAAAAACCTGACAAATGTAGCACTGTTTGATGGCGTAACAAACAATGCGATCACAACGACTGGTTCCAAAGATGCCGGCTATAGCTTCAACCTGACCAATATCTTGGCAGGTACCTACCAATTGCGTTTCAATGTAGCATCAGGCGGCACCATTACTGGTAACTACACACTGTCAACTATCACTACCCCAGTGCCGGAGCCAGAAACTTACGGCATGATGTTCGCCGGTTTGGCCTTGATGGGTACGATTGCTGTACGTCGCCAGAAGAAAAACTAATCACTCGCAGTTAAAGCGCCCATAAAAAAGCCTGCTGATGCAGGCTTTTTTATTTTGGTCGGCTGGCAATCAAGCAAGCGACGCAGCAAATACTTCTCTGACCAAGTCTAAATCATCTTGCGTATCAACCCCGCTCGCAGGTGCATGATCCGTGACCGTCACGGCAATCTGGTAACCGTGATACAACACGCGTAATTGTTCCAGGCTTTCAATTTTCTCCAGTGTAGTCACTGGCAGGCTGGCATATTGTTTTAAGAAGCCCACACGATAAGCATAGATTCCAATATGACGGTGGGCAGCGAGGCTTTGCCTGTTCTCGGCGTCACGTGGAAAGGGGATCGCAGCACGGCTGAAATACAAGGCTTGCTGCTTGGCATTGAGAACCACTTTGACGACATTTGGATTGTCGATGACCTCAGCTTCATGAATCGGATGACAGGCAGTCGACATCACGGCTTGTGGGTCTGATGACAAAGTCGCGGCTACCTCGTTAATGAGTACCGGATCAATCAGTGGCTCATCGCCCTGTACATTCACCACAATCATCTCATCCGGCCAGCCCATTTTCGCCACCACTTCAGCAATACGGTCAGTGCCAGAGACATGGTCAACCCGCGTCATCACAGCCGCCACACCATGTGCACCAGCAGCTTGCAGAATATCGTCATGGTCTGTCGCAATCACCACCTCATTCGCCAGGCTTTTGGCTGCCTGTTCGGCCACGCGGACGACCATAGGCTTGCCGGCAATATCGACCAGTGGTTTGCCCGGCAACCGTGTGCTGGCAAAACGGGCGGGAACAACAACCTTAAACATCGTTATTCACTATACTCGTGCTCGTCCAGACGACGTGCTTCGTCTTCCAGCATGACGGGGATACCATCTCGCACCGGATACGCCAGGCGTGCATTTTTTGAGACCAGCTCCTGCTTTTGCTTATCGTAGACCAAAGGCCCTTTGGTCACTGGACAAACCAGGATTTCCAGTAATTTGGGATTCATTCTTGACTTCCTTTATATGGTGGCATGGCTGCTTTTGCATGCTTGTGTTTCAACAGACCAATGACAGAAGCTGCCAGTGATTGATCATGGCCGACAGGGCTTAGTTCAGCCGACACGGGTAAAAACCAAGCATTCTCTAACTGCAAATGCTGACATTTTACGGCATCTTTCTCGGTCATCAGTATGGTTTTTCCGCGCAACGCTATAAAGTCGGCCTGAGTATAAGCATAATGATCTGCCAGCGGACGTTGTTCACAGTCCAGGCCCATGGTCGCCAGCAGGTCAAAAAAGCGCTGCGGATGGCCGATACCCGCCACCGCCACCAGAGGCTGCTCAACGGACTGCACACGTAGCCACTCAGTGCTGGTTTCGCTGGAAAAGTCGGTAACCGACGTCCATGTCCCCGTGCGTAAGCGCAACTGGTAAGTGTTCACATGCATGGGCGTTGCGGGCAATTGCCCTGTTTCAACCACCAGGTCGACCAAGCGTAAACGATTCAAGGGCTCACGCAAAGGACCGGCGGGTAATAAGCGCCCATTGCCTATGCCTAATGGCCGCTGCACCACTGCAATTTCAATATCGCGCTGCAAAGCATAGTGCTGCAAGCCATCATCACAGATCAACACATTCACCTCAGGATGCGCCTTGAGCAATGCCAGGCCGCCCGCCGTCCGTGCAGGGTCTACCCATACCGGACATCCAGTACGGCGGGCAATCAATACCGGCTCATCGCCAAATAGTGCAGGTGCGCTCTCAGGCGCGACTTCACCGCGATGCTGACCACCGTAGCCACGGCTCAAGATTCCAGGCACGTACCCGGCAGCACGTAATTGCTGCGCCAGGTAAATCACCAGCGGCGTTTTACCAACACCGCCGACAGAGATATTGCCCACAATGATGACTGGCACAGGCAAGGCTTGGCTGGAGAATAGGCCGATCTGGTAGCCATAACGCCTGCCCGCTGCCAGTAGCGCAAATAACCATGATAAGGGCAACAGCAGGCATTGCACCCAGCCGTTTGTTTGCCATTGCCGCTCAAACCAGGTGCGCAACATCAGTCGTCTTGAAACTGCTTGTGATAAAGCCTGCTGTAATAGCCGTTCTGTGCCAGCAAGGTTTGGTGTGAGCCAGTTTCTATAATATTGCCGTGGTCCATGACGAAAATTCTGTCGGCGTTTTCAATGGTACTCAGTCTGTGTGCGATCACAATCGTCGTGCGGTCGCGCATCAGGCGGTCCAGTGCCATTTGCACATGCAATTCAGACTCACTATCCAGCGCCGAAGTCGCTTCATCGAGCAACAAGACAGGCGCGTTTTTCAAAATTGCGCGCGCAATGGCCAGGCGCTGACGCTGGCCACCGGACAAGCGTACGCCGCGGTCGCCGATCTCGCTTTGCAAGCCTTGTGGCATTTGCTGGATAAACTCCCAGGCATTCGCCGCTTTCGCGGCTTCAATCACTTCCTGCTCGCTAGCATCGCGCAACGCGCCATAGGCAATATTATTAAAAATGGTATCGTTAAATAACACAATATCCTGGCTGACCAGCGAAAACTGCGCGCGCAAATTGTCGAGCTGGTAATCTCGCACATCGTGACCATCCAGCGACACGCAACCCTGTTGCGACTCATAAAAGCGCGGCAGTAAATTCACCAGTGTGGTTTTGCCGCTGCCTGAACGCCCAACCAGCGCGACTTTTTCACCCGCTGCAATCTCAAAACTCAAGGCAGACAAAGCATCCTTCTTGGCTTGCGGGTAGCGCACGGTGACCTGGTCAAAGCGCAATGCGCCCTGGGCTCGACCGACTTGATAATTGCCTTGATCGACTTCGTTTTCAATATCCAGCACATCAAATACACTTTGCGCCGCCGCCAGGCCGATCTGTAAATCTTCATTGGCAGCAGTGATATGTTTAATCGGTGCAATCAGCATCATTAACGCACCCACAAATGCTGCAAACTCGCCGACGGTAAACTGCGCCAGTGCGTAAAAAACCACCAGGCCCAAAGCCACAGCAGACAGGATTTCAATGACGAAACTATTGAGGCCGGAAATTCTGGCAGTACGTAACTCCAGTTGACGGTTGCGGCTCACCACTTCGCCAAAGCGGTCATTCTCGAACGCCTGCGCACCAAAAATCTTGACGATACGCTGAGCGGCAATCGCCTCTTCTGCGGTTTTGGTGATCTCGCCAACGGCCTGTTGCACTTTTTTAGCATTGGCCCGTAACTTGGGCGTGGTGCGTGCCAGGTACAAGCCCATCAAAGGGGCAACCAAGGCAAAAATCAGCGTCAAACGCCAATCCAGATAGAGCATGTATCCAATCAGGCCAATCACCGTCAACACATCGCGCAACACGTTGAGTGCAGAACGCGTGACCACAGTAGACAGGCGCTCAATGTCATAGGTCATTTTGGAGACCAGCAGGCCGTTGGAATTGGCATCAAAAAAACTTACCGGCAACATCAGCAATTTGGCAAAAATCTGCTTGCGCAAGACTTCCACCACGCGCCTGGCCACAGTACGCAAACTGTAGACCGAAAAGAATCCGGCCACCGCCCGAATCGCCATCAGGCCAAACAACATCAAAGGCAGCACATACGCATCATGGTCGCCAGACTTGGCAAAGCCTGCATCGGTGACTTCTTTAATCAGTGCCAGAAACAAGGTGTTGCTGGAGGCCAGAATAGCCGTAGACACCATTGATAATGCAAAATGCATCTTGTAATGCCAGGCGTATGCAAACAAGCGCTTATAGAGCAACACAGGATTGGTGATAATCACCGATTCAGAAGAGGACTTACGCGCCATGCGATTTTCTCGGGCAGACTAAAAACAAACAGCCCGCCAAGGTTGACGGGCTTGTTGATGGATCAGATGATGTTACCGGCAACATTAGCGGGAATTCACCTGCGTCGCAAACGTAATATGCGTGTAATTGGCCATCCGCGATGCTTCCATAATATTCACCACAGACTGGTGTGTGGCCTTGGCATCGGCGTTGATGATAATGGTTGGTTCCTTACCTGTCGGCCCTTCAGCACCGGCTTGCGTGAGCGCAGCAGCCAGGTCAGACACGACGACACCGTTGGCTTCTTTGCCATTCACCAGATAGCGGCCATTGGCATCCACTTCTACCGTGATCGTCAGCGGCTTTTCTTGCGGTGCATTGGCATCGGCAGTTGGCAAGTTAATTTGCAGTTCGCTGGTGCGAGAGAACGTCGCACTCACCATCAAAAAGATAATAATCACCAGTAGTACGTCGATCAGTGGAATAAAGTTGATTTCCAACTCTTCGTTGCGGACACCACGTTTGAAATTCATGAAATTGCCTTTGTTTTCAATACGGCTTAATGGCGGTTATCTTAGCCACGGTCACCGTGGATAATCTCTACCAACTTAATCGCTTGCTGTTCCATGTCGACCAGAAAGCCATCAATTTTGCCGCGGAAATAACGGTAAGCAATCATGGAAGGCACCGCCACCACGATACCAGCCGCCGTGTTATACAGCGCCACAGAAATACCGCGCGCAAACTGTGCCACGTCATGACCGCTGTTTGTAAATGAGCCGAACAACTCTACCATCCCGATCACCGTGCCCAGCAAGCCGAGCAAAGGTGCCACCGTGGCAATCGTACCCAGCGTGGGCAGGTATTGTTCCAGCTTGTGTGCCACAGCGCGGCCGGTTTCTTCAATCGCCTCTTTAGTCACTTCACGTGAGTTATTCATATTGGCCAGTGCGCTGGCAAATACCTTACCCAACAAGGAGTGTGCTTCCAGGCGGCTCAGTGTTTCGCGCGTGACGCCGCCCTGTTTTAGCCAGTTTTGTACTTCTGGCAGTAATTGCTCAGGCGTAACGACCGAGGCTCTTAATGCCCAGAATCGCTCAACGATGATGGCGAAGGCAATCACAGAGGCAATAATCAGAGGCCAGATAGGCCAGCCGGCCGCTAAAATAATTTCCCACACAGCAAACACTCCAGTTGTTTTTAAACTTTCGCTACTTTAGCGTTAACCAGGCCTGAGGGCAAGTTTTGTCCGGTATCCAGCAAGGTACAATTGCCATAAATTACAATTCCCAGTAATGCGGTTCTAGTGCCCGCCAGCGGCTGACTTGTGGACGCGAGCCCTGGGTAAAATCCAGCACAATGGCACCATCCCGGTCTGAGCGTAATGCCTGGCTACCCAATGCCTGATAACGCGCCATCACCTCGGGCTTGGGATGACCAAACCGGTTGCGGTAACCAACAGTGGCAATCGCTATCTCGGGGTTCACCTGACGGATCAATGCCAGGCTGGATGAGGTTTTACTGCCATGGTGCGGCATGGTCATCACGGTAGAACGCAGATCGCCGCCAAAGCTAGACGCAAGTAGTGCCTGCTCGGCTGGATATTCAATATCACCGGTCAACAATATACTGCCATGTGCAGACACCACCTGGATCACGCAGCTTTTATCATTGTCCTTCGTACCTGTCGGCAAACTTTCTGCAGGATAAACCACCCGAAACAACACCTGGTCCCATTGCCACTGCTGCCCGGCATGGCAGACAATACGCGGCAGGCTGGCGGCCTGAGGCAGCTGTTGCAACTGCGAAAAAAAAGCCGCGTCAGAAGTCAGTGAGCTTAAGATTCTGCTAGCAGGTACGCTGGCCAACACCGAGGCCATGCCACCCACATGGTCATTATCATCATGCGAAATGACCGCGATACCCAGCTGCTTGATGCCCAGATGCCGCAAATAAGGCAAGACAATACGCTGACCCGCATCACTTTGTTCGTGATATACCGGCCCGGCGTCATATAGCATGACATGCTGCGCCGTTTGTACCAGCACACTCAAGCCTTGTCCGACATCCAGTACAGTGACACGCATTTGGCCAGGTTGCAACGCTGGTGACAGGGGTTGCCACAGCGGCAACCATAATAATAACCCAGCCCAGCGCAAGGGCCAGCCCCGTGGCATCAGCCATACCAGTGTCCCCAACATGGCCATCAGCCATGCCCACATGGGTGGCGTCGCCACATACCCCACCGCCCAGGGCAATTGATGCAACCACGCCAAGGCGTGCGCGCACACCTGCCACAATCCGGCAGCGATGTGTAATAAGCCATCCAAGGGCAACACCGCCCCGGCAATCGCCAGCGGCACCACGCCCACACTCACCATGGGAATTGCCAGGCCATTTGCCAGCGGCGAGACCAGCGAGAGTTGATTAAAAAACAGGATAAGTACCGGCACCAATGCCAGCGTCATAATCCATTGTGTTTGTAGTGCAGATTGCCACCAGCGTGACGGGCGCAAACGCCCGCCCATGGCGAACGCCAATACCGCCACCGCGCCAAAAGACAGCCAGAACCCGGGTGCCATGACCGCCCACGGATCCAGTAACAGCACGACCCACATGGCAACGCAAAGTATCCAGGAAAAAGGCAATCTATGCTTGAGGCTCAGCATCACCAGCACCGTGAGCAACATGTATAGCGTACGTTGGGTGGGAATAGAAAAGCCTGCCAAGGCCGAATAGGCAATCGCAACCAATGCGCCGCCCGCGCTCGCCGCCAATTTGGAGGGCAGATGCAAGGCCCAACGCGGGCGTAATCGCCAAAGCCAACCGATACACAGATAGCCCAATGAAGCCAGCATCGTAATGTGCAAGCCTGATATCGAGACCAGATGATTAATGCCGGTATCCACAAACAATTGCCAGTCCGTGCGCGTAATGTGGCTGTCATCGCCAATCACCAGCGCACGCAAGACGGCACTGGCGGGCGTCGCACCCAACACGCGCTCAATACGCTCCCCCACACTGGCGCGCCAGCGTGCAATCAACGCGGCAGGTTGCCAGACCAGGGGTTGCAATTGATGCATGGGGGCTTTGGTGTCAATGGACCCGCTGGCACCGATGTCATTCGACAGACACCAGGCAGCATAATCAAACCCATGCGGATTACGCGTGGCATGTGGCCGCTTGAGGCGGACACTGAATTGCCAGCGTTCACCTGCTTGCAAATACGGTAACGCCAGTGGTTTTGCAGCCTCGCCGCGATAAGTCTGCTGATAGAGATGCAAGCGTATGTTGGCGGGTAAGGGACAGGCCGGATTGAAGCTGCGTTCGACGGCGAGATCGACATGCTGACCGCGCGCATCACGCTCGGGCACACTGACAATGACACCCTGTACAGGTATCACCAACTGCTCGCAGGCCGCAGGCAACACCGATTGCAAACGCCACCAGGCACGCGCCTGCACGTAGGCAAATGCCAGGGCGGCAATCAGCAAGACCAGCCATAGCCTGCGCAGCAGGGTTTGAAAGGGGAAAGAAAAGACAATACCCGGGACACGGCCTGGCATCAGGCCAAACAGCAATAGACGCAGCGTAACGAATGCCGCCAACCAGCCTGCCCATACCGCCAGCGACCACAGCCTAGGCTGTTGCTGAAATAGCCAAACTCCAAACAGTAATCCGACTGTGGCGCTTGGCAGCATGTGGTCACGCTAACTGGCAATCACATCCTGCGGCGCAGAGCCCAGGGTTTGCAGTGTGCCATCCTGCAAACGATACTGCCGGTGCATACGTGCCGCCAGTGACAAGTCGTGCGTGACGACGACTAACGCTGTACCTTGTTGTGACTGTATTTGCAACAGCAATTCAAACACCTGCTCTGCCGTTTGCCGATCAAGGTTGCCGGTCGGCTCATCAGCCAGGATACAACGCGGCTGCGTGACCAGGGCGCGTGCCAGCGCTGCGCGTTGACGCTCACCACCTGAGAGCTCACCTGGCGTGTGTTCCAGCCGGTGTGATAACCCAACCAGCGACAAATAGTGCTCAGCCTGTGCCAGCGCTTGTGTTCTCGGCATGCGGCGAATCAATAAGGGCATGGCCACGTTTTCCAGCGCACTAAATTCTGGCAGCAAATGGTGAAACTGGTAGACAAAGCCCAGATACTGGTTACGCATGGCACTTTTGTCGCGCTCAGACAAACTGGCCAGCGGCTTGCCCAACCATGCCACCTCGCCCTGCGTGGGCGCATCCAGCCCGCCCAGTAGATGCAGCAAGGTGCTTTTGCCGCTGCCAGAAGCCCCGACAATCGCCACATGATCGCCAGCAGCCAATTGTAGATCGACGCCAGTCAATACCGAGGTATCCAGCCCCTGATAGGTTTTCGCCAGGCCCTGGCATTGCAATATCAACTCACTCATAACGCAAGGCCTCCGCCGGATTCATGCTGGCTGCACGCGCACTTGGATACAAGGTGGCGACCAGGCTGAGCAAAATAGACAAACCGACAATTGCCGTCACATCTGACCACATCAGTTTAGAAGGTAAGTCACTGATGTAATACACATCTTTGGATAAAAACTGCACATTGAATGTGTGTTCTATCCATGGCACCACGGTTTCAATATTCAATGCCAGTATCACGCCCAGCACCGCACCAGACACCGTGCCGATAATGCCTATCATCGCGCCCTGCACCACAAACATCTTGCGGATGGCTTGCGGCGTGGCACCCATGGTGCGCAAAATCGCAATATCCGCACGCTTGTCGGTCACCGCCATCACCAGCGTAGACACAATATTGAACGCAGCCACGGCCACAATCAGCGCCAGGATAATAAACATCACGCGCTTCTCGAGCTGAATCGCTTTAAAGAAATTGGCATGCTGCTGTGTCCAGTCAGTCACGTAATAGTTAGGGCCCAATGCCTGGACCAGCTCGCGACTCACACGGTCGGCCATAAACAAATCGGCCAGCTTCAAACGCAGGCCAGACACCTGATCACCCAAGCGATATAGCTTGGCAGCGTCATCAAGGTGAATCAATGCCAACCCGGCGTCATACTCATACATACCCACCTGGAAAATACCCGCCACCGTAAATTGCTTGATGCGCGGGACTAAACCCGCAGGCGTCACCTGTCCTTGCGGCGCCATCAACACGACTTTTTCACCCACACGCACACCGAGCGCCATGGCGAGGTCTGAGCCAAGCACAATATTAAATTGCCCGGCCTGCAAGTCTTTTAACTGGCCAATTTTCATCTGGCTGGAAAGCTCAGATACACGGGCTTCCTGCGCAGGCAATACGCCACGAATGAGCACCCCCTGCACCGCTTGGTCATAGGTCAGCATGCCTTGCGCCATGATATAAGGCGCAACCCCTTCAATTGGGCTAGCCACAGACTTAGGTGGAATCGATTGAATCTGCTGCTGCAAATCTTGCCAGCCAGCCAGCCCCACATCAAAGCCACGCACCTCAATATGTGAGGCCACGCCCAGGATGCGTTTACGCAACTCGTCCTGAAACCCGTTCATCACCGACAACACCACAATGAGCGCCATCACGCCTAGCGCAATACCCACCATGCTGGTCAGGGAGATAAAAGAAATGAAATGGTTGTTACGCTTGGCGCGCGTATAGCGCCAGCCTATCCAGTATTCATAGGGCAATCGTTGCAGCAGCGATTGGCCCAACGCAGAAAGTGTGTTCTTCATGCCCGAATCTTAACAGCTTTTAATGGCCCAGCGGAACCCGCACACACGTAAAGTCATACTTAAAAACAGCTTTTCTGACGCCCCATGTCAGCCTTATCTGACCTCAAGTTAGTCCACGCGCCGACTGAATCCAAGCGGCTTTATCTTTAACATGCAACACAGGTTAATGACCTGAACACCATTCTTAAATTGAGGAGCTTCAACATGAATAAAGATATTTTTGAAGGCAACTGGAAACAACTTAAAGGCAAAGTCCAGGAACAATGGGGCAAGTTAACCAACGATGATCTGGATGTGATTGAAGGTAAACGCGACCAGGTCGCCGGTAAAATCCAGGAACGTTACGGCATCACCAAGGATGAAGCTGAAAAGCAAATCAGGTCCTGGGAAAGCAAACATAAGCACTAAGCTAATGTGCCAAAAAAGGACAAGTCTAGCTTGTCCTTTTTTCATGTCGAAGCAATGCTTACCCTGTATTGCGCAAGCTGGTGGCAATGCCGTTAATCGTCAGTGGTATCGCCCACTTCAGTTTTTCATCCGTTTCACCATTACGGTAGCGCTGAATCATTTCTACCTGCAGATGATTCATGGGGTCAAGATACGGCAGACGATCACGGATAGATTTGGCAATTACTGGCTGAGTGGCCAGGCGCTGCGTGGTGCCAAGTAACAGATTGACTGCGTCCGTAGTCAGCTTGTGCTCCTGTGCAATGCGGCTGAAAATCTCTTCACGCAGCTCACGGTCTTCCAGCAAATGGGCATAATGGCGCGCCACAATCAGGTCAGTTTTAGCCAGCACCATGTCCACATTCTGAATCAAGGTATTAAACAATGGCCAATGCGCCTGCATTTCAAGCAACATGGCCAGCCGCGCTTCTTTTAACGCTGGATCCTGCTGCAAAAAATGATGGATGGCGCTGCCCAGGCCGTACCAGCCGGGCAACAACAGGCGGCATTGCCCCCAGGAGAATCCCCACGGAATCGCGCGTAAATCCTCGATGCGACGCGTCGATTTGCGTGCAGCCGGACGGCTACCTAAGTTGAGTTCGGCAATTTCGTTAATCGGGGTGGTATTAAAAAAGTACTCGGCAAAACCAGGTGTTTCATAGACCAGGCTGCGATAGCTGGTCATGGCGGTGGCAGACAGTGTTTCCATCACACCTTCGAAAGCACGTCGTTTGCCGGACTCCAGTTGGTCAGTCGGGAATAATGTCGCATCCAGCGTGGCGGCAATCAGTGTTTCCAGATGCTGCCGACCGACCACCGGATCGGCATAACGCGTGGAAATAATTTCGCCTTGCTCGGTGAGGCGAATCTGGCCATCCACCGTGCCTTTGGGTTGCGCCATGATGGCCTGGTAAGTCGGGCCACCACCACGCCCCACCGTACCCCCACGGCCATGGAACAGGCGCAATTTGACGTTGGCCTGGTTAAACAACTCCACCAGTGAGATTTCTGCTTTATACAACTCCCAATTGGAGGTTAAAAAACCACCATCCTTATTGCTATCAGAATACCCAAGCATCACTTCCTGCTCGTTGCCCTGATAACGAATCACGTGGCGGATACCAAGCAGGCTCAGCCACTTACCCATAATCATCGGGGCATCGCGTAAGTCGGCGATGGTTTCAAACAGCGGCACAATATTCAAATCGACCTGGATGTTGGCCGAGCCCCACACACCACGCAGCAAACCTGCCTCGCGTTGTAGCAAAGCCACTTCCAGCAGGTCAGACAAGGTCTCGGTATGCGAAATAATATATTGCCGCACCGCATGCTCGCCAAAACGTTCGCGCATCTCGCGCACCGCCACCAGCACACCAATTTCTTTATGCACCAGCTCGGAATATTGCTGGAACGGTGAAAACAGCAAGCGCGGCTGCTTGAGCTCTTCCAGCAAAATACCGATTTTTTCATCCTCATTAAACCCGGCATAATCAAAGTCATGCCCGGCTTTTTGTAATAACTCGGTAATCACCGCTTCGTGCACATCTGAGGATTGCCGGATATCCACCGTTGCCAGGTGAAAGCCAAACGTGGCAATGGCCTTGATCAGCTTGCCCAGTCGCGGGTAAATCAAGGCCTCACCCTGATGTGCTCGCAAAGAGTCGGCGATGGTTTGCAAAGGTGCCAGCAAGGCCTCTGGCGTTTCGTAAGGGTCGGCGGCCATGTCTTCGGCCAACACCCAGCCACCTTGTGGCAGTAACGTATTGGCCGTCGCCAGTAAGCGATCGTGAATACCGTTAAGCGCCAGGCGATAAGGTTCGTCCAGCCGGTGTTGTGATTGGTCGCGCGACGTTTTGCTTAGCTGTAGCACCGCATCGTCCACGCCAACCACCCGGGTTGAAACGGCCAGCTCGCGCTTTAAGGCCGACAGCTCCTGCAAATAAAACTTGAACAAGGTGATGGCCTGCAAGCGCACACTCTCGCGCAAGGTCCCGCCATTCACAAACGGATTACCATCGCGATCACCGCCTATCCAGCTGCCCATGCGCAAGAAGCCAGGCAATGCCGCATCAGGCAACACATCGGCCAGATCGCACTCAATGTCCTGCAAAATCTCTGGGATCACATGTAAAAACGTACTCTCATAGTAGGTTAATGCATTTTCAATTTCGTTGAGCACACTGAGTTTTGAATAGCGCATCATGCGGGTTTGCCATAACGCAGACACAGCGCCTTGCAACAGCAGCGTATTGCGCGCCAACTGCCGCTCAGACACCATAGCCGCACGCGCAGCCAGCAACTCGGCAATCAGACGCTCAATATCCAGCACACTTTTGCGCTGTACTTCCGTGGGGTGTGCGGTCAGCACAGGGGAAATCAGGGCATCCTCTAACAGGTGTTTAATGGTGTCCGCCGGAATCCCGGCTTCTTTGATTTGCAACAAAGTATATGAAAGCATGCCGGGCGCAGGCGTATTCTGCTGACAATGCCCCAATTGCTGGCCGTATAAATCCTCAGCCAGATTCACCAAATGCTTGAAATAAGCCAGTGCCCGCACGACACGCACGGTGTGCTCCAGACTCAGGCCAGCCAATAACTGCTCAAGGTCTAGCGAGGCTTGCTGGTCATGTGTCTGGTGAAAACGCAGTGCAGCCTGCCGAATAGCAGCAATCTTCCGGGAGATCTCCTCCCCCTCCACCTCCAGAATGGCCTTGTCGAGCAACACACCCAGTAATGTAATATTTTCGGACAGCCGTGTTTCCGCCGAAGCCATGGCGACTGACATCGTGGCACTGGCCGCAAGTTTTTTGTTCATGGTGCCTCTCCTCTAGCTCAGTGCGAGCTCCATGATAGACTAGCAACAAGCAGGCCATCTTCAAGGCGGTTTTTTTCACTTAAGAATCATGGCGTTAAAGAATCGAAATAGCAGAGATGCACCGTCATCAGGCGATAAGATGCACTGATTTGGCTCTTGTGATGGCAAGCCTGGCTTTAAAGCTTAACGTTGGCTAAAAGAGGGAACCCGTAAAATGATGCAAAATGTTGGCTGTAGACATCCATGCATGGGCTGACTGATTACATGCCTGCGCTGGCTCAGGCATAATAAACACATGGCGCTTATCAATCTTGATCATTGGATACAGCAAATATTGACTGTCTGGCAGTCATTATCTGCGCTGGGCCTGTGGCAACAAGATGCCTTCTTGCTGTTGGTGTGTTTGCTCGCCTGCCTGCTGCTATTTATCACCGGCACCGTGATCGGCCTGTTTGTGCAGTCACTGTGGGGGATTTTTGTTTCCAGCCGTCGCCCTGCCGACGAGGATCATAAGTAAGCAATCAAGCTATTGCGCGGTAGCAGTGACCAGCCATTGTTGAATGGCCGCCAGTTCGGTGGCGACATCCGGGCCGTAATCTTCATACTGGTGACCACCGCTTTTGGCATACCAGTACTTGCTATTCCAGCTATCGCCTTCAATTTTATGCAGCACAGCATGTATCCAGTTCGCCGTGCTGTCACTGTAATCCTGCGCGATATTGTGGGCCGCGTCCCAGTCGCCAGCTTGCGCCAGCGCCACAGCCTCAAGTAAGTGCTCCCTGTTAGACATTCACGGGGTACTCAATGGTCCCCTTCTGGATGAATTCGATTTTATAACCGTCCGGATCTTCGATAAACGCGATGACTATCGTACCGTGCTTCATCGGACCGGCTTCGCGCACCACTTTGCCACCCTTGGCTTTCACCAGCTCACAGGCCTTGTAGGCATCATCGACCTCAATTGCCATATGGCCATAAGCGCCGCCCATTTCATAAGCGGTTTTGCCATAGTTGTATGTGAGTTCCAGCACGGTGTTGTCATACTCATTGCCATAGCCGACAAACGCCAACGTAAATTCACCATCTGGATAATCCTGGGTACGGATCAGCTTCATGCCCAGCACACCGGTATAAAAATCAATCGAACGTTGCAAATCACCTACGCGCAACATGGTATGTAATACTCGCATTATTGACTCCTTGAGATCCTGGTAACTTCAGTTTTAATTTTAGGTTTTAATTTTGGTTCTAATCATGGATGTGCAGTGATGCGCACATACTTTTCCATCAGCTGCTCCGGTGTTTCGCGCCGGTCAGGGTCGAGTGGGATGCAGCTGATAGGACACACCTGCTGGCATTGTGGTTTATCGTAATGTCCAACACATTCCGTGCACAAGTCAGGGTTGATTTCATAAATCTCTGCGCCTTGCGAAATGGCCTCATTCGGGCACACCGGCTCGCAGACATCGCAGTTAATACATTCGTCGGTAATAAATAAAGCCATGACTCTTTAAAAATAAGGGATTCTCTATCTGGCAAAGCGTTAAGCAGCAGCCAGTTTTTGCTTGATCGCAACTTCGACGCCTGG
The DNA here is from genome assembly GCF_015354445.1 of Methylophilus sp. QUAN. GTDB lineage: Bacteria > Pseudomonadota > Gammaproteobacteria > Burkholderiales > Methylophilaceae > Methylophilus. The sequence continues at coordinate 861,479 of NZ_JADKYT010000001.1, read as the reverse complement.
CGACACAAACTGGTTCACATCGCCACCCAAACGCGCCACTTCGCGCACCAGGCTGGAAGAAATAAACATAAACTCTTCAGCCGGTGTCATAAACAGGGTTTCCAGTTTGGGATACAATTTGCGGTTCATGCCTGCCAGTTGAAATTCGTACTCAAAATCACTGGCAGCCCGCAAACCACGAATCACCATCTGCCCGCCCTGTGCCTGCACAAACTGCATCAGCAAGCCATCAAACCCCACCACGCGGATATTGCCACCATGAAACACAGACTCAGCCAACGCCACGCGCTCTGGCAGGCTGAACAAGGTCTGCTTGCTGGTGCTGCCCGCGACCGCCACAATCACTTCATCAAACAGATTGGCGGCTCTACGCACAATATCTTCATGCCCCAATGTAATCGGATCAAACGTCCCCGGATACACTGCCACTCTGGTTTTACTCATGCACCTTTACCCCGAATATTTTTTTAAGGTGTTCCTGACCTATGCTTGCGCTAGCTGCAACAGATGGTAAAACACCTGCCCGGCCTTGCCGGACTTGATCACTTGCCAGTCCGAGTCAGATTTTAACGCATATTCCGCTTCCACATATAGCAAACCATCGTCGGCCAGGTGGCTGGCCAACTGCGGCAACAACTTATCCAGCCACTGTTTATGGTAGGGTGGATCGCAGAAAATCACATCAAAACGCTGTTTGTTTTGTGCCAGAAACTGCAAGGCATCCATCTGCCGGATATCGGCCTGCGTGGCCCCCAGCAAACGCTGGTTTTGCAGCAAGGCCTGTAATGGTGCTTTGGCCAGCTCCAGCATGGTGGCCTGCCTGGCATTGCGTGACAAAGCCTCAAAGCCCAAAGCCCCGGTGCCAGCAAATAAATCCAGGCAGGTTTTACCTGTCAGGTCCTGGCCTAACCAGTTAAACAAGGTCTGGCGCACACGGTCAGAGGTCGGGCGCAGTCCTTCTGCGTCTGGAAATTTAAGTACGCGGCTACGCCAAATGCCTGCATTCAGTCGAACTTGATTCATGAATATGGTTCTATTCGTTAGCAACAACAAAGCATGATTATAAAGGCGTTCAAGGGTTCAGCCACATTTACATGGATATCCATGCAAATGGATCGTGCTATGATTCACGGCAATTCACAAAGGAAAACAGCATGGAATTTTTATTGGGGTTTGGCATACTGGGCAGCCTGATTGCACTGGCACTGGGATTATTTTGGGTTTGGATGCTGGTGGACTGCCTGGCCAACCAGAGCGAAGACAAACTGGTCTGGTTTCTGGTCATTTTCTTCCTCAATCTGCTGGGTGCATTTTTATACTACCTGCTGGCGCGTAAGAAACGCCTCGCCTGATACACCGTAATAAAAAAGCCGACCACATGGTCGGCTTTTTTGCTATTCAGCCCCGACAATGACGGTGGCAAAACTTTCCGGATGAATACGCCGCTTAAAGGCATCATTGACCTGCTGCACGGTCACTTGGGCCACATGGTCGTTAAAGCTATCCAGGTAATCCAGAGGCAGCTGGTAAAAACCTATCATATTCAGGTATTCCAGAATCTTGCTATTGCTGTCTATGCGCAACGGAAAACCGCCAATCAGGTTATCCTTGGCCGCCGCCAGCTCTTTTTCCGTCACGCCTTTATCTACAAATTGCTGCACCGTTTCTTTCACCAGCTTGAGCGCTTCATCAGCCTGCTCCTTTTTGGTTTGCAAGCCAATCTGGAACGGGCCTAACTGGCTCATCGGCATAAAGTAGCTGTACACACTGTAGGCCAAGCCACGTTTCTCGCGCACCTCTTCAGTCAGGCGTGAAACAAAACCGCCACCACCCAGAATATAGTTACCCACATATAAAGGGAAAAAATCCGCATCGCCGCGTTTATTGCCGGGCTGCCCCAGCAGAATATGCGCCTGCACCGCCGGATGCGGTATTTTTTTCACGCTGGCCGAGGCAGGTGCCGTCACAGGCAGCACCGGGGCTACTGCAGGCCCTTGTGGCAAACCGGCACTCAAGCGCGCGGCAATCTGCTTGGCTTGCTCAATGGTCAAATCGCCCATCATGGCGATCACTGCAGACTTGGCTGTGTAATAGGTTTGGTAAAACTGGCGTAACTGCGCCGCCGTTAGCGACTGCACGGTGGAGATTTCACCGTTTTGATCCAGGCTGTAAGGATGCATGCCATACACGGACTGCATAAACGCTTTTTGCGCGATACTGTCAGGCTCGGTTTCAGCCTCCTGCAAAGCAGCAACAATACGTGCCTGCTCACGCGCAAGCACCGCCTGCGGAAAATCTGGTTTGTGCAAAACCAGTACAAATGCATCCAGCGCAGCCTGCTGCTCACTGGTCAATGTACGCAATTTAAAACTGGCGCGGTCAGCGTCAAAGCTGCCACCCAGCACGGCACCAATATCCGCAAAACGATTGGTCAGCGCCTCCTCTTCCAACCCACCAGCGACCAATGCCATCAAATGATGCGTGACCGCCGCGGTGCCGCCAGTTTCAGGGTTGTCATACGCGCTACCCGCGCGAAAATTAATGCTGACATCCATCATGGGCAGTGAGTGGTTTTCAACAAAATACACTTCACTGCCTTCTGCTGTCGTCCAGTGCTGGATGTTCAGGGCGGCCAGGACATTGGCTGCATAGCTTTGCAACACCAGTGCCAGTAAGGCCACTTTTAAAAAACCAATTACGTTCATGCTGTTCCTTGATTCGCCTGTCGTGCAGGCGCATTAAATTAAATCAGTAAAAATAAACTAGTGCTGATGCGGACGACCAACGGGTTTCTGGTCGGCTGTCATCGGTTGCGGATCCAGGCTGACCAGGGTCAGTTGATCCGGCAACAAATACTTCTTAGCCACTGCCTGCACTTGCTCAGACGTCACGGCCTGCACCCTGGCAGCATTGCTTTGCAATAATGACAAGGGATAATGCATGGTTTCGAGTTGCCCGATTTGCATGGCCTGATAGAACACCGAGTCGCGTTTATACACATCTGCCGCAATCACGGCGGCTTTCACGCGGTGCAACTCAGCCGCAGTCACGCCGTTATTCTTGAGTTCATCGATTTGCGCCCAAATGGCCTTGATCAATGCCTCCTGCGACACGCCATCACTCGGCGAAGCCGCGACCTCAAAGGTCGAGGTCTGGCCACGGTTCGTGCTGTCATAAGCGGTATCAATTTCCAGGGCAATCGCCTGCTCGCGTACCAGTTTCTGGTTCAGGCGCGAAGCACCGTTGCCACTTAAAATGCTAGACAGCACTTCCAGCGCATAAGGCTCCCAGTCCTGTTCGCTATAGACTTCGCCATTCTTGAGGGCGGGCGCATGAAAGCCCATCACAAAATATGGCAGTTTGGCCGGGGCTTTGACAATGGCGCGTCGCTCGCCCAATTGCACAGGCTCTACTTGTGGTTTACGTGCGGGCAAGGTTTTTGCAGCCAGTTTGCCAAAGTTTTTCTCAGCCAGCGCAAACACGTCCTGCGCCTTGACATCGCCGACAACGACAATGGTCGCGTTGTTGGGGGCATACCAGGTGCGATACCACTCACGCGCATCGGCGGCGGTCATATTTTCCAGGTCATTCATAAAACCCACCACCGGCCGCCCATAAGGATGCGCCCGGTACACAGAAGCCTCAAACTGCTCATTCACACGTGATTGCGGCTTGTCTTCAGTACGCCAGCGCCGCTCTTCTTTCACCACTTCAATCTCTTTGGCAAACTCTGCGTCAGCGATTTGCAAATTGGCCATGCGGTCAGCTTCCAGCTTAAAAGAGAGTGGCAATCTGGACTTCTCCAGTTGCTGGAAATAACAGGTGTAATCTTTGCTGGTAAACGCATTTTCCTTACCACCTGCCGCAGCCACCTGGCGCGAGAACTGCCCGGCCGGGACTTTTTGCGTGCCCTTGAACATCATATGCTCCAGCACATGCGCCACCCCGGTTTTGCCATTCACCTCGTCCAAAGAACCTGCGCGATACCACACTTGCGACACCACCACCGGCGCCCTGTGGTCTTCCTGCACAATGACTTTCAGGCCATTTTTGAGGGTCGTTTGCACAATCTCGGCATGCCCCGGTAAGGCATAACTGCTGATCAGCGCAGCCAGCAAGCTTGGACGCATTAAATGCCGCGCTAAATTGATTGATGTTTTCATGTTGTCCAGATTCACAAAGAGAAGGAAAATAAAAGGATTCAAAAAAGTATTGTTTGAGACCAGCCAGCGCCTGGGTTAGTTCTAGCATCTAGATGATGATCCCTGGCAACAGCCGCGACCTGCGCCTAATCGTGGCAGGAAACGTCGATTCAGCTTAAAATACCGATATTACCGAGTTTTAAGCCGCCATGTTCAATCCTTTTGCTAAAAAAACCGAGCCCGTCACGCCCCCCGCAACAGAAGCCACCAGCCTGAGCTGGACGCAGCGCTTAAAAAACGGCCTGGCCAAAACACGCCAGCAGTTGGGCGGGCAACTGAGTGCCCTGTTTGGCGGCGGCAAGATTGATGAAGCCATTTACGAGGAGCTGGAAACCATCCTGCTCACTTCCGACGTCGGTGTAAACGCCACGCAATACTTGCTGGAACAACTGCGCAACCGGGTCAAAAAACAGGATTTGCAAGACACCATTGCGTTAAAACAAGCGCTCAAAGACACCTTACTTGATCTGCTGTCTCCATTAGAAGCACCGCTTGATGTCAGCGCCCATCGTCCTTATGTCATGATGATGGTCGGCGTGAATGGCGCAGGCAAGACCACCACCATCGGCAAACTGGCTAAATACCTGCAAGCGCAAGGCCATAGTGTGCTGATTGCGGCAGGCGATACCTTCCGTGCCGCCGCGCGCGAGCAATTGCAGGTATGGGGCGAGCGCAACGATGTGCATGTGGTTGCCTCAGAAAGTGGTGACCCGGCTGCCGTGATTTATGATGCGGTCAATTCTGCCATCGCTAAAAAAATCGACGTGGTAATTGCCGACACGGCCGGTCGCCTGCCAACACAATTACACCTGATGGATGAAATCAAGAAAGTGCAACGCGTCATCGACAAGGCATTGCCTGGCGCACCGCACGAAATTTTGCTGGTGCTGGATGCCAACACAGGCCAGAATGCCGTCAATCAGCTCAAAGCGTTCAATGAGGCGTTAGGCGTCACAGGCCTGGCCTTAACTAAACTGGACGGCACGGCCAAAGGTGGCGTGATTGCAGCCATTGCCCACCTCAGCCAGCAATCTGCCAATAAGATTCCGGTACGCTTTATTGGCGTGGGTGAAAGTATTGATGACTTGCGCCCATTTAATGCCAATGACTTTATTGATGCCCTGATTGATGACTAGCCATGACAGTGTTTAAACTATGATTGTTTTTAATAATGTCAGCATGCGCTATCCCAATAGCGCGCATTTATTCCGCCAGGTCAGCTTTAGCATAGACAAAGGCGATTTTGTGCTGGTCACCGGCCACTCTGGCGCGGGTAAAAGTACCCTGCTCAAACTCATGGCGGGCATAGAATTACCTTCCAGCGGGCATATCCTGATCAACCAGCAGGACATCAGCCAGTTGCACCCGAATGCTGTACCTTACCTGCGCCGTCGTTTTGGCCTGGTGTTCCAGGACCACAAATTGCTGTATGACCGTAACAGTTTTGACAATGTCGCCCTGCCACTGAGCATACAGGGCATTACCGGTGAAGAAGCCGCGCGCCGCGTGCGTGCTGCGCTGGATAAAGTCGGCTTGCTGAATAAAGAAAAAGCCATGCCGATTACGCTTTCCGGCGGTGAGCAACAACGCTTGGCCATTGCGCGCGCGGTCGTCAGCCGCCCTTCGATTGTCATTGCGGACGAACCTACAGGCGGACTGGATCAAGCCGCCTCACTGGAAATCATGCAGTTGCTCAAAGCCTTTAACGATGTCGGCGTGACCGTGGTGATTGCCATGCATGACGTGAGCCAGGTCAGCACCATCGCCTATCGCACCTTGCATATCGACCAGCAAACCATCAGCGCCATGCCTGCGCAAACGGCAATGTTATGAGTGCCACCTTTATGAGTGCTACGTTAACGAGAATAAGTGCATGAAAAACTGGCTCAATCAACACGCGCTGGCCATAGATCTGGTCCTGCAGCGCTTAAAAAGTCACTGGCTGAATACGCTTACCATCTGCATGGTGATCGGCATCACCGCCACCCTGCCCGGCCTGCTGTTTGTCGGTCTGGATAACCTGCAAGATATGTCGCGCTCAATTAAACAGGATGCGCAAATCAGCGCCTTCCTCAAGTCATCCACCAATGCCAACCTGATCCAGCGCCTGATTAACGACGTCCAGGCCTTGCCGCAAGTCAAAGAGGTGCGTTACGTGCCCAAGGAAGATGCGATCAAGCAGCTGGGCGCGCAGTTTTTGCAAAAAGACCTGCTCGTAGACCTGCCACAAAACCCGCTACCCGATGCATTGTTTATCACCCTGACGGACACGCAACCTGCTTCAGTCAAACCGGTGCAGGACTTGCTGCAAAAACGCGGAGAGGTCGAAGAGCTAGTCATCGACAGCGTCTGGATTGAGCGCCTGCATTCCATGCTGGTGTTGGGCAAACGCATTGCTATCATTTTTGCCAGTCTGCTTGGCATCGCCATGATCACCGTCATCAGCAACACCGTGCGCATGCAAGTGCTCACGCACGAAGCCGAAATCGAAGTCAGCCGCCTGATTGGTGCTACCCACAGCTTTATCCGCCGTCCGTTTTTATATATGGGAGGCGCTTACGGGCTGGGGGGTGGCCTGATTGCCATCGTCCTATTATTCATGATTGTGTGGAACCTGAGACAACCGGTGCAACTGCTGGCAAACAATTACCAAAGCAATTTTCACTTGGTGTTCCACCTGTTTAATGTGGGCGGACTGATGCTGCTCACCACCATTGCGATTGGTTGGATTGCGGCGTTTATTGCATTGACGCAGAAGCGCTAAGATCGATCTATTTCGCCTCTCGGCGACCATTCTTTCTTATGCTTGTCCATAAGAAAGAAGGCAAAGAACAAGACACCCCAGCTTCCGCTTGTTTCCTGCGCTACTCCGGTTGCCGGGCGTCCATCGAAACTCGCCCTGACAAGCCACACAAGGCGTGGCTTGTTGCGGAACTCGGACAGCCGATGGCCGAAAACTCCCGCCAACCCTGCGTTGCTCGGCGCGGCAGATGGGGACCCCGGAAACCAAGTGAGCGCAACGTTTGATAATTTAAATAAACGAATCTGGTTTTCAAACCTTCCGAACTTCAACTATATGGGTTTGGCGAGATAGATCCCATTCCATCATGCTGAGTAGCGGAGACAAAACAAGGGAGAAGGGAGCGACTGTTTGAGCTCCGCGGCAGCTTGCGCAGTGTGCAAGCTGCTAGGGCGAGTTTCGTGACCGCTTGTTTTGTTGAGCAACGCAAGGGAGCCGAAGGCCGTGATGGCTGGGTGCCCTCTTCTTTGGTTACTTTCTGGGGGGCAAGCACCAGAAAGTGACTCGCCGAGAGGCGAAAAAGAACGTCAACTCTAATCACTGCGAAACGTAATTCGGTCCGCTACCGCCCTCTGGTGGCACCCAGTTAATATTTTGTGTTGGGTCTTTAATATCGCAGGTTTTGCAATGAATGCAGTTCTGCGCATTGATCTGCAAGGCTTTTTCACCGGCCTGCTCAACAAACTCATACACCCCAGCCGGGCAATAGCGCTGCTCTGGCCCAGCGTAACGCGGCAAGTTCACACGTACCGGCATATCGGCCACGCCCAGTTTCAAGTGGCAGGGTTGATGATCATCATGCGCAATATTGCATAAACTGACCGAACTGAGCTTATCAAACGTCAGCACGCCATCGGGTTTGGCGTAGACCGGCTGACGGCTTTGTGATGCCTCCGCCAGCGTGGCGTGGTCGGCGTAATTGTGTTTGAGCGTCCACGGCAAACTGATATTCCAGTTCGCCAGCCACATCTCAGCACCACCCAGCACAGTGCCTGCCCAAGTACCCCAGCGGGACAAATACGGTTTGACATTGCGCACAGCATACAACTCTTGCCATACCCAAGAAGCACGTAGTTTTTGCACATAACTGGTCAACACTTCCGGGCTACCCTGTGCAACAGCTTCAAAGACAGCTTCCGCCGCCAGCATGCCGGATTTCATGGCGTAATGCGTGCCCTTGATTTTAGGCACATTGACCAGGCCCGCGCTGCAGCCCAGCAAAGCACCTCCCGGGAAGGCCATTTCCGGCAACGATTGCACGCCACCTTCAGAAATCGCGCGTGCGCCATAGCTCAGGCGTTTGCCATCCTGCAATAAAGCCTTGAGTTTGGGATGTGTTTTATAGGTCTGGAACACATCAAACGGGGACAAATAAGGATTACGGTAATCCAGGTGCACCACGTAACCGACGGATACCAGGTTCTCACCATGGTGATAAATAAAACCACCGCCACCGGTACTGGCATCCAGCGGCCAGCCCAAGGTGTGCTCAATCAGGCCTTTCTGGTGTAACTCAGGCTTCACGCGCCAGACTTCCTTGAAGCCAATGCCATATTTGGCCGGGCTGGAGGCGGCACGCAAGCCGTAACGTGCTTCCAGCTGCTTGGTCAATGAACCGCGTGTACCTTCAGCCACCAGCGTGTATTTGGCGCGAATTTCGATGCCTGGCGTGTAATTCGCCGTTGGTTCACCCTGTTTGTCCAGGCCCATATCGCCGGTAATCACGCCTACCATGCGGCCATGTTCGTCATAGCTGGGCGATTGCGCAGAAAAGCCGGTATAAATTTCTACCCCCAGCGCTTCTGCCTGGCCGGCCAGCCAGCGGCAGACTTCGCCCAGGCTGATGATGTAATTACCATGATTACCCATGAGCGGCGGCAAGGCCCACTCAGGCATGTCCCAGGCTTTTTCTTCGCCGAGTACCACAAAGGTATCTTTATTCACAGGCGTATTCAACGGCGCACCTAAGGCTTGCCAGTCTGGAAACAGCTCCTGCAAGGCTTTCGGGTCCAGCACGGCACCAGAGAAAATATGGCTGCCGACTTCGGCACCTTTCTCCAGCACACACACGCCCAACTCCTGGCCTTGTGCTTGTGCCAATTGTTTGAGACGGATGGCGGCCGACAAGCCCGCCGGGCCTGCCCCAACCACCAGCACATCATATTCCATGACATCTCTGTCCATACTTCCTCCTCCGTCAGGCAATCGCCGGAATATCGATCAGGTCGCTACGCGTCGCCCCTTGGGTGAACGCCTGGCAAAATGCCAGGAACTGACGGATGCCACCGGTCTGATATTTCTGCCTGTGCCATAAAAAATAAAAATTGCGGTGAAACTGCAAACTGTGGTTCTCAATCGGCACCAGGCTACCGCGCCTGAATGCGTCCTTGAGCGCCAGCCTTGAAATGCAGCCGATGCCAAGGCCGGACTCTACCGCGCGCTTGATCGCCTCGGTGTGCTCCAGCTCCAGCGTAATATTGAGCCGCGAATAATCCTGCTTGAACGCGCGGTCAAACGTCTCGCGCGTGCCAGAACCCTTTTCACGGACGATCCACGGTTGCAGCAATAAATCTGACTTGTGGATGGTTTTACCGGTTTGCGCAATCTGTGCCAGCGGGTGCGTGGGTGCCGCAAAAATCACCAGTTCGTCGGCAATCCAGGGCGCAACAGCAATATCCGGGTGGTTGCACTCGCCCTCAATCATACCTAAATCCAGGGTATGATTTGCAATTTGCTCGACAATGGTACGCGTGTTTTGCACCTGCAACTGGATGTGGCTTTGTGGATATTGTTGCAGAAATTTGGCCACCAGCAAGGTCACCAGGTAATTACCCACGGTCAGCGTCGCCCCAATCTTCAGGTTGCCATAGCCTTGCTGGCCTTGCAGCATGCGCTCGATTTCACGCGCCCGGTCGAGTAACTCCACGGCTTTTGGCAACAATTGTTGCCCGGCCTCATTAATACGTAATGACTTGCCGACACGGTCAAATAACTGGATATCAAACTGCTTTTCCAGCTCAATCAGCGCCGTACTGGCGGCAGATTGTGACAAGGCAAGTTGATCGCAGGCGCGTGACACACTGCCAGCGCGACTGATCGCGACAAAAATCTCCAGCTGTCTAAGTGTGTACTTCATTGCAGGGTAAGGGATTACGCGACATTTGCGCCGCGTCAAAATCAATCTACAAAATAGATATATAATATTATAATAATCAATTTAATAAATATTACAAGCTGGCTTAAAATGCTCGGTTACGAGTAAAACCCCAACAAAGGCAAACGTTTTATGAAAGCACTGGTAGCGATCAAACGGGTCGTTGATTATAACATCCAAGTCCGCGTCAAAGCGGATGGCTCAAATGTGGATATTGATGGCGTCAAAATGGGCGTCAATCCGTTTGATGAAAACGCGATTGAAGAGGCGATCCGCCTCAAGGAAAAAGGCATTGTGACTGAAATTGTTGCCGTCACCATTGGTGGCGCTGCCAACCAGGACATCCTGCGCCATGCCTTGGCCATGGGCGCTGACCGTGCCATGTTGATTGAAACGTCAGACACTTTGCACTCATTAGGCGTCGCCAAGGTATTAAAAGCCGTGGTTGAGCGCGAACAGCCCAAGCTGATTTTGCTGGGCAAACAGGCGATTGATGATGATGCAGGCCAAACTGGCCAGATGCTGGCGGCGTTGTTGAAACTGCCACAAGCCACCTATGCGTCACAAATCACGATCGAGGGTGACCAAGCGACCGTGGTGCGCGAAATTGATGGCGGCACAGAAACATTAGCCGTCAGCCTGCCCGCCGTGATTACTGCCGACCTGCGCCTGAATGAGCCACGCTACGTCAAACTGCCTAACCTGATGATGGCCAGAAAGAAACCCCTGGAAAATGTACCACTGGATTCCCTGAACGTCTCCCTCACGCACAATGTGCAACAGCTCAAAGTGGCCGCACCGCCAGAGCGCCCTGCCGGCATCATGGTGAAAGACGTGAATGAGTTATTGAGCAAACTGCGTGCGCACGAAGGGATCATTGCATGAGAACACTGATTATTGCCGAACACAACGGCCAGCATTTGAATGAACAAGTCGCGCGTGCCGTGACCGCTGCCCAACAATGGCAACAACCGGTTGACGTGCTGATTGCCGCCGCACAGCCAGATGCATTGGCTGCACAAGCCGCTGCCTTGCAAGGCGTGAGCAGCGTATTGGTCGCCAGCGACGCAGCATTGCAACACCCTACCGCAGAACACCTGGCTGACATTATTGTGCCACTGGCTGCCAATTACACCGTGGTGCTGGCGGCGCACAGCGCTTTCAGCAAAAACGTGTTGCCACGTGTAGCCGCCCTATTGGACGTCAACATGCTGTCAGATGTGCTGGAAATTGTGAATGCCAATACTTATGTGCGTGGCATTTACGCAGGTAACGTACTGGCCACCGTGCAGAGCAGCGATGCGACACAAGTATTAACGGTACGCGGCAGCAAATTTGCAGCCGCTGCTGTGGGTGCGACTGCCGAAGTGAAAACGATCAGTGTGCCAGCAGCCCCACAAGGCAGCCGCTGGGTAGCCGAGGCGTTTAACAAATCCGAGCGTCCAGCACTGACTGCCGCTAAAGTGGTGGTTTCCGGTGGCCGCGCACTGGGCAGTGCTGATGCATTTGCTCAAGTCATTGCGCCATTGGCAGACAAACTGCATGCCGCGATTGGCGCCAGCCGTGCCGCGGTAGACGCAGGCTATGCGCCTAATGACCTGCAAGTGGGCCAGACTGGCGTGGTGGTTGCGCCTGAGCTATATATCGCTGTTGGTATTTCCGGTGCCATCCAACATGCTTACGGCATGAAAGATAGCAAGGTCGTTGTGGCCATTAACCAGGACCCGGAAGCGCAGATTTTCAAGATTGCAGACTATGGTCTGGTGGCTGATTTGTTTGAAGCAGTGCCACAATTGACAGCTGCGCTATAATAGCCTGTTAGAATAAACCCTTTAAATTCAAACCCTTTGCCTAGTCGCGAGTAAAAGATAAGACATGAGTAATAAAAAATATTCCACCGAAACGATTTTGAGCGTTCATCACTGGAACGACACCTTATTCAGCTTTAAGGCCACTCGCGACCCAGGTCTGCGTTTTGAAAATGGCCAGTTTGTGATGATTGGCATGGAAGTAGATGGCCTGCCACTGACACGTGCTTACAGTATTGCCAGCCCAAACTATGAAGAGCATCTGGAGTTTTTCAGCATTAAAGTGCCTAACGGCCCGCTGACTTCACGCCTGCAACACTTGAAAGTGGGCGACCCATTGCTGGTGAGCCGCAAGCCGACCGGCACCTTGGTCACACATGACTTGAAACCAGGTAAGAATCTGTACTTTTTCTCTACCGGTACCGGCCTGGCCCCATTTATGAGCCTGATCCAGGACATCGAAGTGTATGACCGTTTTGAAAAAGTCATCCTGATTCACGGCGTACGTTACGTCAATGAACTGGCCTATGAAGAATTCATCACCAAAGACTTACCGAATAACGAATTCTTTGGCGAAGAAGTGCGCAACAAACTGATTTACTACCCAACGGTGACACGCGAGCCGTTCAGAAACCAGGGCCGCCTGACTGACCTGGTGGAAAGTGGCAAACTGTTCGAAGACATTGGCTTGCCGCCATTGAACCCAGAAACAGACCGCGCCATGATTTGCGGTAGCCCAGCCATGTTGGTGGATACCGCTGCCATGCTGGATAAACGTGGCTTCAAGGTATCACCACGCATTGGTGAACTTGGCGACTACGTGATTGAAAAAGCGTTCGTAGAGAAGTAATCTCTTCAAGACTGGCTGTGATTGCAAGATCACAGCCATTTTTTCACTATTCGCGTTTTGCGTCCTTCATTCCTAGTGCTGCTATGATTGCCAGCGCAAACACCGCCGATAACAGCAAAAAGCCTTGCGCATAGGCTTCAAAAATCCCTGGCGTCACCATGCCAAACACACGTTCGCGCCACTCCATAAACACCGCCATCATGGTCACACCGACCACGCCGCCCAACTGCCTGGCGTAACTCACCACGACAGAAGACTGGCCTAACTGGTGCGGCTCCATTTCATGCAAGGTCGCCAGATTGAGTGCGGGTAAAATGAGGCCCAGGCCGATGCGGCCAACCACCGTTGCGGCCACAATATCCCAGTACTGCACCTGCCTGGCCGCCATCGCGAATACCAGGAATGAAGCACCGAACACCATTAGACCAGCCAGCGTGATTCGCTTAGGCGAGAAACGGTCTGCCATGCGTCCGGCAAACGGAATCGTTAGCACCAGCGCCAATCCGGAAGGCAGCAATAACAAACCCGCATCTGTGGCTGAATAAGCCATGGCGTTTTGCAGAAAGACTGGAATCAGGTAAGTCGACGCATACAAGCCAAAGCCATAAGCAAACGCCACTAGCGTGCCTCGACTGAAAGTGGGCCGGTTGAACAAGTGCAACTGGATAATGGCATGTGGCAACTGATGGGCATGGCGCAGGTAGCAGATCATGGACACCACAGTCAGCGTTGCCTGCCCCCAAGTCCAGGTGGATGCCAGCCCGCTATGGTGCAAACTGGAGACAAATTCGACCAGGCCGATGGTGGCGGCCGACAGCCAACCCAGGCCTGGCCAGTCAAACGGCTTGATGGGGTTCTTGCGCGGCGCAGGTAGCCAGCGCCACGCACACAATAATGCAAGGAGTGCAAACGGCACCCCGAGCAGAAAAATGGCATGCCAACCAAACTGGTCGAGTAACCAGCCACTGATAGACGGCGCAATTGCTGGCGTAAATGCGATCCCCACAATCAGAATGCCAGAGGCGCGCCCCTGGATATTGGGTGGGAACAAGCGCATCAGCGCCATGACGCCTAGCGGCTGTAACACTCCCGCCGCCAGGCCTTGCAGCAAGCGCGCAATCACCACCTCTACAAATGAGTGCGCATAAAAACCAGCTACGCTGGCGGCAATCAGCAGCCACAACGTAGTGATAAATACGCGACGCAGACCGAAACGCTCAAGCCACCACGCTGCAGGCAACATGCCTATGGTCATGGCCGCCAGAAATGCCGTCATCGCCCACTGTACGTGGTCTTGCCCCAAGTGAAAGGTATGTGTCAGCGCAGGTACCGCCACATTAAAACTGGACGTACACAAGACGCCCGCAATGGTGCCGACGCCGATAATAATCAGCACCATCCATTTATAACGGTCACCATAGCGCTGTGACAGCGCCTCAAACGAAAGAACTTGTGTATTAGCGTGCATGATGATTCACGGTTGTTGAGGAATGATTGTGATCTGATATCACGCTGACCATAGCATGCATTTTTTGCAGAGTCACCTGCTGAGACTGTGCAAAAAAAGCAGGGTTCATCTCGCCCCTCAACCCCAGCACCCTTCAGTGCTACAAAAAATCAAGCGCAAGCCTATGATTTATTTAAACAATATTCCATCCCACACCCACCATGCAGGCTGGCACTCTTATTGCAAAAAAGAACTTATTTGAACTGGGAGCCATTGTGAAACGTTTAATCATATACACCTGCCTGGCCTTGCTGACGCGCGCCGCTTTTGCCGATGAAGCCCTGGATAACGAACTTGCCAGCCTGCAACATGCCTGGGCAAAAGCCACCTACCAAACCAGCAAAGACCAGCAAGAAGCAGCGTTTAAAACCCTGACTGAACAGGCACACCAGCTAACGGCGAAAAACCCTGAAGCGAACGAAGCGCAGATATGGGAAGCCATCGTCCTCAGTGGTTACGCCAAAAGCATGGGGCCTTTACATCCAGTCAATGCCCTGAAAGCCGCCGAGCAGGCACGCGACTTATTACTCGCCAGCATCAAAACCAATCCACAGGCACTGAATGGCTCAGCCTATACCACACTAGGCTCCTTGTACTTCCGCGTACCGGGCTGGCCGATTGGTTTTGGCGACAAGAAAAAAGGCCGTGAATATCTGGAAAAAGCCCTGCAACTTAATCCAGCAGGCATAGACAGTAACTATTTCTACGCAGACTACCTACGCGCCCAGGGCGATTACAGCCAGGCCGTGACGTATTACCAAAAAGCCTTGCAGGCACCTGCCCGCCCTGGCCGAGAAGATGCCGATGCCGGTCGCAGACAGGATATCGAAGAAGGCCTGAAACTGGCGCAAAGCAAACTTAAATAAGATTGATCAATAGCTATTGGAGTAAGCATGATACGTAAACACATCCTCTTATTGTTAATCAGCAGTGTGACCTTAGCCGCACCACTGTGGGCCGCGGCTGAAGGAGCAAGTACTGAAGGCTTTTATGCCGGCGCGAATCTGGGCATAGGCATGCCCAATTTGAAAACACCTAACGGCGTAGACAAAGACAGCCAGGCTGTGGCGGGCGTGGTTGCTGGCTACAAATTTAATCCATACTTTGCCGTCGAAGGCCAATATACTGGCATCGGCAAAGTCACCGACAATGTGCATGGCAGCGTCAAGGCAGATGCGCTCAGCCTGACTGCCGTCGGCATTTTGCCACTCAACGATGCTTTTGATGTGTATGGGAAATTAGGCGTTGCCGCCACCAGCAGCAAAGTGTCAGGCATCAGTGCTTATGACGATGCGACACACATGGGTGCCACCTATGGCCTGGGTGCGGAGTACCATTTTGACAAAACGATTTCGATGCGCGTGGGCTGGGATCACTATCGCGCCGAGGTCGATGTTAATGGCGGTGGCAGTAAATCTTTCGATTCCAACGTCACCACGGTGGGCGTTGTTTACCACTTTTAGGTATCTGGTGTTTTCCTCTCTCAACAGCAGATACCGGCCTGTCGGGGATTGATCGCCCTGACAGGCCGTTTCTCTTTAAAAAGCGCTTTTTATGACGCCGCCGTCCACCCGCAAGGCCGCGCCATTGGTGGCCGAAGATAAAGGGCTGGCGATATAAGTCACCAGGCTGGCCACCTCTTCAGTCGTTGCAAACCGTTGAATCAGCGAGGTTGGCCGCACCTGCGCAAAGAATTCCTTTTCGAAACTTTCTGCGGATTGCTGCCCTGCTTGCGCCATGGCGTCGACAAAGTCTCCCACGCCTCGCGAACGGGTGGGGCCAGGCAAAATGCTGTTGACCGTAATTTGTGTGCCCGCCAGCGACTCTGCCAGGCCGCGCGCCACCGCGATCTGCGCCGACTTGGTCATGCCATAGTGAATCATTTCCGGCGGAATCTGCACGCCACTCTCACTGGAAATAAATACAATGCGGCCCCAGTCCTGCTGTTTCATATGCGGCAAATACAATCTGGACAGGCGCACGCCGCTTAACACATTGACATCGAAAAAACGCAGCCAGTCAGCATCTGGAATGTCTTCAAAGGCTTTAGGTTCAAAAATCCCCAGGTTATTGACCAGAATATCAACCTCAGGATGCGCCGCAACCAGGGCCTCCGCCACGGCAGCCTGGCTCAGGTCCCCGGCAAACCCTTGCACACGACCGCCTGTTTGCCGGGTGAGAGCCTCAACCATCTGTGTCACCGAAGCCTGCGAGCGGCCGTTGATAATCACCTGCGCGCCTTCCTGCGCCAGTTGCGTGGCAATTGCCAGGCCGATACCCGCCGTTGACCCTGAAATGAGCGCTTTCTTGCCTGCCAGTTGTAGGTCCATGGGGATTCCTTTTAGTGGTGAAGTTGATTCGTCTAGAACTTGATTTTTGAAGCCACCAGTGAGGCAGCAGCCGTCCTGGTTTCTACACCCAGCTTCTGGAATACGTGCTCAAGATGCTTGTTAATAGTACGCGGGCTGGTGCCCAGAATCTCGCCCACATCCTTGTTGGTTTTGCCTTTGACCGTCCAATACAATACTTCTGACTCGCGCTTGGTCAGTTGGAACAACTTACCAAGCGACTCAATTTGTGCTTCGTCTGAATGCTCACGCAACACCACCACCCATTGCTCCTCACTGGTATTGGCCACCGTCAGGCTCAAGCGCGCATTACCCTGATTGACACTGAGCGTTTGCATGGACTGCCCGCTGGAGAATTGCTGGATGGAGCTTTCCAACCACTGGTAAATCATGGGCGGCAAGGTTTGCACGGCGTTATAGGATTCTTTGGCTGCCCACTCGGCAAAATACTGTTCCAGGTATTGTTTGGCCAACGGGGTTTGCCATACCAGGCGTTTATCCGTAGGCAAAATCGCAATCGTCGCCTGGCCAAAAGCATCCAGCGCTGAAGTCGCCTGGTGCATTTTGGTGGCATTCTGCACATGGGCTTTCAGCCGTGCCAGCACTTCCGCCGGGCGTACTGGTTTGGTCACATAGTCCACACCACCGGCATCAAACGCCATGGTGACATGCTCAATTTCGGTCAGGCCAGTCATGAAAATCACCGGGATATGCTGGGTTTCTGCCGCAGCCTTAATGCGACGGCAAGTAGCAAAACCGTCTAGACCGGGCATCATGGCATCCATTAAGATCACATGCGGCTGCATCAGGTGCGCCACTTGCAACGCCATCTCACCGGAGTTGGCCACATAGACCTGGTAGCCGGACTCATCCAGTGCATCATGCAGATAGGCCAGGTTTTCTGGCACATCATCCACAATTAACACGGTATGGCTATGGCTGGTCATTTTTGGTGTACTCCTCAATCAAGCGTTGCAGTTTAGCAAAATCAAAGCGCTCCATGGACTGCTGCAAGGCGTTAATAAATGTTTGATGTTGTGTATGCTCTCTGTTCAAGGTGGCTAATACTTCGCGTACACCTTTAACGTAACCCATACGGGCGAACTGGGCCATGTTTTCCAGCAGGATCGCCGGGATAGGGTCAACATCACTCGCAGGCTCAGCTGGCTCCAGGGCAAGCGCCGACTGAGCTGCAGCGCTATCTACATAACGCCAGGTCAGGCCGAGCTGATTGCCTATCCAGTCCAGCACCTCGTCCAGGTTAACCGGTTTGACAAAAAAGTCTTGTGCCGGAATCTTGGCCTGGTTGTCCAGGCTGCGGTCATAGGCATTGGCGGAGATAATCGCAATCGGCAGTTTGGATTGATGCACCTGGCGGATGATATAAGCCGCCTCCCAGCCATCCATCACCGGCATGGCCAAATCCATCAGGATCAAGTCCGCATGCACCATCTGGTACTGGTTCACGCAAGCCTGGCCGTTACCTGCTTCATGCACAATAAAGCCCAGTGGCTGCAAGGCATCACGCAATAACTCACGGTCGACCTCTTCATTATCCACCACCAGCACAGTCTTGATCGGCCCTTCGTAACCAATGCGCTGCCGCACGGCTTTTTTCGACAAATGTGCCGTTTCGCGAATCTGCGGCAAAAATAGGCGAATTTCAAAACGCGTGCCACGTCCCAGCACGCTGTCAAACTGCATTTCGCCGCCCATCAGCTGCGTCAACAGCTTGCTGATGGTCAGGCCCAAACCAGTGCCGCCAATGCCAACGACATCGGCCGCACTGCCACGCTCAAACGGCTCAAAAATCTTCTCTACCTCATTTGGTGCAATACCGGGGCCGGTATCCTCAATATCAATTTGGGCGATTTCCCGCGCGTAGCTGACCCGGAAAGTCACACTGCCTTTGGTGGTAAACTTGACTGCATTACCCAGGATATTCACTAGTATCTGCATCAAGCGTTTGTGGTCAGCACGCACGTACTCCGGCAAGTTGCCGGACTGCTCAAAATAAAATGCCAGGCCTTTGTTTTGCGCCTGGATTTCAAACATGCTCACCATCTGGCTGATAAATTCCGGAAAATGCAGCGGCTTGACGTCAAAGGTCATTTTGCCGCTTTCAATCCGCGCGATATCCAGCGTGCTTTCAATCAGTGACAGCAAGTGTTCGCCGCCACGGCTGATGGTTTTAATCGCCTGCTTGCGGTGGTCGGGGATGCTGTCGTCATTGGTCAGCAGTTGCGCATAACCCAGGATACTGTTGAGCGGTGTACGTAACTCATGGCTGATGCCGGTGATGTAGCGGCTCTTGGCCTGATTCGCCTCTTCAGCCAGACGGCGTGCTTTTTGCAACTGCGTATCGGTTTTTTTGTGCGATTCAATTTCTTCCAGCAACAGGCCGGTTTGCCGGTTAGACTCTTCTTGTGCCACCCGTCGGCTGGCCGAAGTCAGTACCAGCCACCAGGCCACAATCCCGCCCAAAAACAGCAAAGCGACAAACACCTTTAAATAACCAGAACGGAAATGCTGCATCAGCCCAGGGTACTCACGGCCAACAGTCAGGGCATCATGCAGGTAAATCAGGCCTATGGTGGCGCCGAACAAAATCATCGCGATCAGCATGAGCAATAAGAAATGCGCCACCCCGCCATTGAGATGTGGCCACAAGCGCTGCGGCAAGAACTTTCTGTTCAGCGCTTCCCACTGCGCACTCAGCCGCGCCTGCGGTTTGCAGGCATCATGGCAGCGCGCATCTAGGCAGCAGCACAAGGAGCAGATCGCACCGCCATAAGCGGGGCAATGCGCCATGTCGTTCACCTCATACTCGCGCTCACAAATCACGCATTGCTTGGTGGTAGACGGCTGCAAATAAGTGGGGCGCTGCCTGGCCAGGTAATACTTCCCTTTGGTATACCAGGCAATCAGCGGCGACATGAGCAAGGCCGTAAACAGCGAAATAAACGTCGAAAATGATTGCGCCAGCACACCCATGATACCGGTATAGGCCGCAATTGAAATTGCTGACGCAATAAACATGGCACCAACACCCACCGGGTTAATGTCGTATAAATAAGCACGGCGGAACTCAATACCTTTGGGGCTCAAGCCCAGTGGCTTATTGATCACCAGGTCGGCCACTACCGCGGCAATCCAGGCAATGGCGATATTGGCGTACAAACCCAGGATTTCTTCCAGCGCCTGGAATACATTGAGCTCCATAAGCACAATAGCAATCATGACGTTGAACGCTACCCAGACAATACGTCCCGGATGGCTATGCGTGAGGCGGGCGAAGAAGTTGGACCAGGCCAGCGAACCGGCATAGGCATTGGTCATATTGACCTTGATTTGCGACACACAGACAAACAATGCCGTCACCGCCAGTGCCACTTGGTGGTTACTGAATACGTGTTCAAAACCGACCCAGTACATATGCGTAGGGTTGACCGCTGAGCTCAATGGCATATCGCGGTTAAATACCAGGTAAGCCAGCAAGGCACCCGCCAGCATTTTGAGCATACCCAGAATCACCCAGCCCGGCCCGGCCATCAGCACACCAAGGTTCCAGCGCCAGTAATTCTCCTGGTTACGCATAGGCATAAAGCGCAAAAAGTCGACCTGCTCGCCGATCTGTGGAATCAGTGCCACACCCACCGCCGTCGCCGTGCCAAACATGACCCAGTTAAAATGACCACCATCTGTAGACACACCAGCAAAGGTACTCAAGCGATGCAATACATCCGGGTCCATCTGGATAATCGCAAAAAACGGCAGGAACATCAGCGCAATCCAGATTGGCTGCGTAATCATCTGGATGCGGCTAATCAAGGTCACGCCGTGCGTGACCAGCGGAATGACAATCAGCGCACTGACCAGGTATCCGAGATAGAGCGGCAAATGAAAATACAACTCCAGCGCATAGCCCATAATCGCCGCTTCGAGCGAAAACAGGATAAAGGTGAATGAAGCGTAAATAAACGAGGAAATGGTCGAACCGATATAGCCAAAGCCCGCGCCACGCGTCAGCAAGTCCATATCCAGGCCATATTTGGCGGCGTAGTAGCTGATGGGCAAACCGGTCAGGAAAATAATCAGGCCGACGGCCAGAATCGCCCACAAGGCATTGGGGAACCCATAGTTAATGGTAATCGTGCCACCAATCGCCTCCAGCACCAGGAAAGAAATCGCCCCCAGCGCCGTATTCGAGACACGTAAAATCGACCACTTACGGAACGCTCGTGGCGTATAGCGCAGCGCGTAATCTTCTATGGTTTCGTTGGCGACCCAATTGTTATAGTCGCGACGAATCTTGACGATACGCTGTATCGGCTCGGCATGCGGTGCCTGTGATAGCTCGGAAGGGTTAGACAATCAACAATCCTTAAAAAGACGGGACCGTAAGAGGAAAATAAGCGCCCCAGCGTATGCTAGAGCGTGAGATGAAATCAATCACTACGTTAATTGACGTAGCATAGCTAAAGCATGCCACAAATAAAAAATGCGGATAACAAACTTATCCGCATTTTACTTTTGTCGCCTCGTGCAGGCGTTAACGCACGCCTATCCGCGGCTAAGCCCAGAGTAAGCTTGCGCCGAGTACCAGCATCACCCCACCCAGCACCTTAGACGCTGGCATCGACCATGCTTGCCGCTGCTTGCCCAGCCACCAGCCCAGGCCATGTAATGCAGCGGTCGCCAGCACCATGCCGAGCAGTGCAGTCCATTGACTCCCCAGCTCCAGGCCGTGCAGATAGCCATGCGCCGACGCAATCACCGTCACCCCGGCCAACTGTACACCGCGTGACAGACTCACCTCAGTCATCAGCAACCCTCCCATCACCATCAGGCTGGCCGCCACGAGTAGCTCGGCCAAGGATACAGACATCCATGACATGGCCATCAATGCAGCGGCGGTCATCACCGCCACAAACAATACGGGCAACTGCCAGCCCTGCCCCTGTGGACGCCGGGCCGCCCAGATGCCCAATGACAACATCACCAGCAAATGATCCCAACCGGTCAGCGGGTGCAGAAAACCAGCTGCAAAACCTGCCGTCAGACCATGCCCTGGATGCGCCCAAGCGGCACCAGACACCAGGCTAGCTGCGATACCCCAAACAATACTTTTTTTCATTCAACCTTCTCCAACAGAATTAAGTGATCCATACGCATAGCCTCATAGAGGCAGCCGTCTCGCTATAACATCAGCCCTTGTTTTTCTATAAATCTCACAATCTCTTCCAAGCCCTGCCCGCTTTTGAGGTTGCTGAACACAAATGGCTTCTCGCCACGCATCCGTTTGGCATCCTGATCCATGACTTCGAGCGAAGCGCCCACCATGGGCGCCAGGTCAATCTTGTTAATCACCAGTAGGTCAGACTTGGTAATGCCAGGGCCGCCTTTGCGCGGGATTTTTTCACCGGCTGCCACATCAATCACGTAAATGGTTAAATCAGACAACTCGGGGCTAAAGGTCGCAGCCAGATTATCGCCACCACTTTCGACAAACACGATATCCAGCGTCTGGAAACGCTTGCTTAACTGGTCTACGGCCTCCAGGTTCATGGAAGCATCTTCGCGGATTGCCGTATGCGGGCAACCACCGGTTTCGACGCCAATAATGCGCTCAGGCACCAGGGCTTCGTTACGCGTCAAAAACTCAGCGTCTTCCTTGGTATAAATATCATTGGTGACAACAGCAATGTTATACACCTCGCGCAAGCGCTGGCACAGCGCCAGGGTTAAGGCGGTTTTACCGGAACCCACCGGGCCGCCGATACCAACGCGCAAAGGCTCTTTGTAATCGGTGACGGCGGGTGTGGGCGTGTCAAACTGGGTATGTATTTTCATGATCTGAATAACCTACTATATTGTGTTTCGTGTTGGCATCCGGCGATGCTGAGCAAAGGATTAAAGTTACTCATTTCATCATCCGGCAGCTGCATGGCAGCTTGTATCACTTGTGGCAATTGCTCACCCAAGGCGAGCAGAATGGTCTGGCCAGCGACCTGTCCTAATGGCACGGCTTTCATGGCAGCGCTGGCCTGGTTTTCCAGCCAGCCCCAGGCGTAACCGTGCAACATCTGCTCGGGCGCAATCTGCCAGTGCTGGGCAATGGCAGAGTACAATGTTGGAAAAGCAGGTGACGCCAGCGTATTCACCTGCGCAACCAGTTCGGCAGACATCGGCTTTAAATCATTCAACAGCCGCCGCAATGAATATCCCATTTGCCGCGTTTCCGCCCAACCTTCGGCGGTATCACGCCCGGCCTGGTAAAAACTGTCCCAGGCTTGCACTTGCTGCATGTCACCTGCCTGCCAGGCTTGATACAAACGGTATAACACCGGCAACTCAAAGCGCGCATGATAGACCTGTAAACTGTCGCCTATCCAGCGTTGGGCCGAAGCAACATCTTTCACCTCGCCGGACTCAATGGCCCACTCCAACCCTTGCGAATAGCCATAAGCCCCCACCGGCAGCAGCGGACTCGCCAGTTGTAGCAACCGACTCAGTGCCAGTGCACTAGCCATGCGCATGACCATCCTGCCGTGGGCGCAACGAATGTAAGGCATCCTCACCATGCCGGTGACCGCCACCATAGGCGCCGGCTTCCGGCTCAAATGGTGCATGCACTTCACTCACCTGCATACCTAAACCCAGCAGCATATCCCTGAGCACATAATCCTGCTCCAGGCGCAGCCAACCATCGCCAATCTGCAAGGGCACATGGCGATTGCCTAAATGATAGGCGGCTCGCATTAAATCTCTTGGGGTAGGCGCAATCACGTTATAGACAGGCTCTTGCGCGGCCACAATCTGCACCACCAGACTGCCGTCCTCTGATTGAATCAAATCGCCACCGCGTAAAATAATGCCACGGCTTAGAAACAGGGCAGCTTCACGACCAGACACCAGCGCCACACGCAGACGACTTTTCTGGCGTTGATCAAAAGGTAACTCTAATTGATCGTCGATACGGCCGCTGACAGTAATACGTTCGGTTAAATGAATCATGATTAAAACAGGAAATAACGTTGCGCCATCGGCAGCACTTCAGCTGGTTCGCAAACTAAAGGCATGCCATCCGCCAACACTTCATAGGTTTCCGGGTCAACATCGATCTTGGGCATCCAGGTGTTATGTACCATGTCCGACTTCTTCACATCACGTGTGCCCTTGACCGCAATAAGTGGCTTTTGCAGGCCTAGTGCATGCACTTCAGGATTATCCAGCCCGGCTTGCGAAATAAAGGTCACCGCTGTTTTCAAACCACCGCCATACGCGCCAAACATCGGGCGGTAATGTACCGGCTGCGGGGTTGGGATAGAGGCATTCGGATCGCCCATGGCCGCTGCGGCAATCATGCCACCTTTGATAATGGTAAACGGTTTCACGCCAAAGAAGGCGGGTTTCCACACCACTAGGTCAGCCAGTTTGCCGACCTCGACCGAGCCCACCACATGCGAAATGCCATGCGTCAGTGCCGGGTTAATGGTGTATTTGGCGATATAGCGTTTGATACGGAAGTTGTCGTTGCCAGGACTATCTTCTACCAGCGGACCACGCTGGATTTTCATTTTATGGGCCGTCTGCCAGGTACGGATGATGACCTCGCCGACGCGGCCCATGGCCTGTGAGTCTGACGACATCATGGAGAACGCACCAAGGTCATGAAAAATATCTTCAGCGGCAATGGTTTCGCGGCGGATACGGCTCTCGGCAAACGCAATATCCTCGGCAATCGCCGGGTCCAGGTGATGGCAAACCATGAGCATATCCAAATGCTCATCAATCGTATTCACGGTAAATGGCCGCGTCGGATTGGTCGAAGACGGCAACACATTGGGGTGGCTGGCCGCCTTGATAATATCCGGCGCATGACCGCCACCCGCCCCCTCGGTATGGAAAGTATGAATGGTGCGGCCTTTAAAGGCGCCTATTGTGGTTTCGACAAAGCCTGATTCGTTCAGGGTATCTGAGTGAATGGCGACTTGAATATCCATCTCGTCAGCCACCGTCAGGCAATTATCAATCGCCGCTGGCGTGGTACCCCAGTCTTCGTGCAGCTTGAGGCCGATGACGCCTGCGCGCACCTGCTCACGTAAGGGCTCAGGCAAGCTGGCGTTACCTTTGCCCAAAAAGCCCAGGTTCATGGGGAAGGCATCCGCAGATTGCAACATGCGGTGGATATGCCACGGCCCGGGTGTACAGGTGGTCGCAAATGTGCCGGTGGCTGGCCCAGTACCGCCACCTATCATGGTGGTGACACCAGACATCAACGCCTCTTCAATCTGCTGCGGACAAATAAAGTGGATATGCGTATCAATGCCACCGGCAGTGATAATCATGCCTTCACCGGCAATCACTTCGGTGCCCGCGCCAATCGCAATCGTCACGCCGGGCTGGATATCCGGATTACCGGCTTTGCCAATGGCAGAAATATAACCACCTTTGATGCCGATATCAGCTTTGACGATGCCCCAGTGGTCGATAATCAAAGCATTAGTAATCACCGTATCCGCTACTTCCGCCGCCAGGCCCTGGCCTTGGCCCATACCATCACGAATGACCTTGCCGCCACCAAACTTGACCTCTTCACCATAAATGGTGAAGTCTTTCTCCACTTCTACCCACAGATCGGTATCCGCCAGGCGCACCTTGTCGCCCACGGTCGGGCCGAACATTTCGGCATAAGCACGTTTATCCATCTTAATGGTCATTTCAGGCTCCCCATCACCCGTGCAGCAAAACCATACACTTTTCTATCCCCTGCCAATTTCACCAGTTGCACGGTGCGCGTCTGGCCAGGTTCGAACCTCACCGCCGTGCCCGCTGCAATATTCAGGCGACAGCCATAAGCCAGCGCACGGTCAAACGCCAAGGCATCATTGGTTTCATAAAAATGGTAATGCGAACCGACTTGGATCGGGCGATCGCCGGTATTTGCCACATCGAGCGTTACCGTTTCGCGGCCGACATTTAACTCTATGGTGCCTTCAGCTATTTGCATTTCGCCAGGAATCATTAATTTTGCTCCTATGACTTTATTTTGTTTTTACTGCGCCATATATTCAGTGAATGATCAAAATGGATGAAGTGCAAGACGCACGGAACGCAGAAACCGGAATGTACAGCTAGTACATGAGGATTTCGAGTACCGCGCAACGCCGCAATTCGCCATTTTCATCATTCAATCACTATGGGATCGGGTGGTGGACGGTGACTAGCTTAGTCCCATCCGGAAAAGTCGCCTCAATCTGTATATCCGGAATCATTTCCGGCACGCCTTCCATCACCTCATCCCGCGTAAGCAAGGTGGTGCCGTAGCTCATGAGTTCAGCCACCGTTTTACCATCCCGCGCACCTTCCATAATGGCGGCCGAAATATAGGCAATGGATTCAGGATAATTGAGTTTCAAGCCACGCGCCTTGCGCCGTTCGGCCAGAAGGGCGGCAGTAAATATCAGTAGCTTGTCTTTTTCTCTGGGCGTGAGTTCCATCGCTGAGTCTCTTTAATTATGATTGTTTTAAGTGTTCCAAATGCGCGGCCTGATCGCTGCGCGGCCATAATACCAGGGGCGCAACAGTTGCCAGCATTGTTCGAAGTATTGCCTGGCCTGCTGTGAGGCCTGCCCGACGTAGCGGATCGCCAGCACCTCCGGCAAGGCTGTGATGCCGGTTTTGGCACCGGCTGGCGCGAGCGCCCGGCAAGCCTGCACCACATCCGCAGGCACCGCTCCCGCGCAAACTAAAAAAGTACCAAAGACCACCGCGCCACCTAAACCGACACGGCTACTCGTCAGCAGATCAGCGGCACGCATATGCGCACGCTCGTTCCAGATCAGCCTGCCATCGCGACGTATCTGTTGCTTTAACTGGTAAACGCCGGTTTGCCAGGCCTCTTGCTGCGCCTGACGGCCCAGGCAGGCAATATCCCAGGCAGCAAATCTGGCATCAGCAGCCAGGTCTATCTCGGCACCAAAGCGCACTTCAGCCGCGTCAAACAAGATATTCTCCTGCGGCAACCACTCCAGCCCACTGCCAGCGGCCAGGGTAAATTTTAAATCCTGTGTAGCCAACGTCCCATTGGCTTTATACCATTTACCGGCACCAGGTGTCGTCAATAAGGCTTGCGCCCCTTCCCCCACATTGACCTGTAAATGCAAGGCGTCACCGCCCGCCACGCCACCAGGCGGGTGCACAATCACAGCATGGCAAATGGCGTCACCTTCGGGATGCAGGGATTTTTGCACGATAAGCGGCCCGTTGTGCAGGCGATGTGCCAGGTAAGAACGTGCTTCACGTTTAGCAAAGCCGAGTTCCAGCCTGGCTTGCCAGTTCTTTGTTGCTTTCGTTGGCGCTAGCGATGTTGCCGTATGCTTCAAATCATCCATAACGGCATCATGCCACAGACAAATCCTGATAATTCATTTTTTCTATATGCCACAGAGGACACAGAGAGCACAGAGGAACTGCAAATTCGTTTTTCTCTGTGGACTCCGTGCCCTCTGTGGCTAAAAAAGCACTTACACAGATAGATAGCTTTTCACTTTTGCGGCATCGACATTGTCACGTGTATCCTCGTGAATAAAACGGCCTTTATCAATGACGATAATGCGGTCAGCCACTTCCATGGTGAAGCTCAATACCTGCTCAGAGACAATGATGGTGATTTCACGCATCTTGCGGATTTCATTCAACACTTTGGCGATGTCTTTGATAATAGACGGTTGAATACCCTCGGTAGGCTCATCCAGTAACAACACCTTAGGGTTAGTCACCAGTGCGCGGGCGATGGCCAGTTGCTGTTGTTGCCCGCCGGACAAGTTACCACCCTTGCGTTTGCGCATTTCATGCAAGACCGGGAACAAGGCAAAAATATCCTCCGGAATTTCGCCAGAGGAAGACTTCTCCAGCCCGGTTTCGATATTTTCCTGCACCGTCATATTGGGGAAAATCCAGCGCCCTTGCGGCACGTAGGCCAGGCCTTTCATGACACGGTCATGCGTGGCAGCACCCTGCAAGTCAACGCCGTCAACAGTCGCCTTGGTCGCTTTGCTTGGCAAAATGCCCATCAGCGATTTAAACAAGGTGGTTTTACCCATACCGTTGCGACCCATAATCGCTAGGGTTTCGTTTTTATTGGCTTTGAAGTTCAGGCCATGAATCACCTGACTTTGGCCATAACTCACCTGCAAATTCTCAATTTCAAACATGCTGTGCTCCTAATATTGGCCTAATTCAATTAATGACCCAGGTAAACTTCAATGACTTTTTCGTCAGCCTGCACCTTTTCCATCGGCCCTTCGGCCAGGATCTTGCCCTGGTGCAACACGGTGACTTTGTGCGCAATTTTCTTCACAAATTCCATGTCGTGTTCAATTACGATCACTGAACGGTTCTGGCAGATACGGTTGAGTAACTCCGCCGTCTGGTCGCGCTCCTTGGCACTCATGCCTGCCACCGGCTCGTCCAGCATCAGCAACTCTGGCTCTTGCATCAGCAGCATGCCGATTTCCAGCCATTGTTTCTGGCCATGGCTGAGCAAGGCAGATTCCATATCGAGAAACTCGGTCAGCATGATGTCTGCCGCCACTTTACGCACACGGTCCTCAACCTCTTTAGTGCGTTTGAAGGTGAGGCTACCAAACACACCACGGCCTTTTGGATAGGATACTTCCAGGTTTTGGTACACCGACAGGTTTTCGTAAATCGACGGGTTCTGGAATTTACGACCCACCCCGGAGCGTACGATCTCGTGCTCGGACAGCTTGGTCAGCTCGGTATTATTAAACTTGATCGAACCAGAGGTCGATTTAGTTTTGCCGCAAATCAAGTCCAGCACGGTCGTCTTGCCAGCACCATTCGGGCCCACCAGCACACGCAGCTCATTTTTATCGATATACATGGTGAGGCTATCCACCGCTTTAAAGCCATCGAAGGAGACGGTTAAATCTTCTACAGCCAAGACGAAGTCTGTATTACTCATGCTTCTGCTCCTCTCATTTTGTTGCTTTCGATTGCAGGCATCGCGTCTGCTTTCTTGCGTGTTGCTTTCTTGGCGGCCACCCCGGTAGCGTCAGCGGCCAAGATTGTTTCAGGGCTTGTCTCGGTAAGTACTGCTTGTGCTTCACCCTCAGAAGTACTTACCTCAAGCTTTTTTACAGGCTTGGCTTTTTCTTTGAACCAACCATATTTGGTCGCATATTTATCCCAGATACCAGCCAGGCCGCTTGGGAAGAACATCACCACAGAGATAAACAGCCCGCCCATCAGGAACAACCACATTTCCGGATAGGTTTCAGAGAACACTGTTTTGCCGTAATTGACCAACAGGGTGCCATATACTGCGCCCACCAGGGACGCACGACCACCCACGGCACAGAAGATCACCATTTCAATCGAAGGCACGATCCCGACGAAAGAAGGTGACATAAAGCCCACCTGCAAGGTAAACATGGCACCACCGACGGCAGACATCATGGCCGCCAGACAGAAGATAAAGATCTTGAAATTGGAGACGTCATAACCGGAGAAGCGGACGCGTTCTTCTTTGTCACGCATGGCCAGCAACAACATACCGAACTTGCTGCTCATCACATATTTGGACAGGAAAATCGCGCCAAATAACAACAGGCCATTCACAAAGTACAGGATGTATTTGGCAGAGTCAGTACGGATGTCCCAGCCCAGCATGGTGCGCAAGTCTGTCATGCCGTTCACACCGCCGGTGTAACCTTGTTGACCGACAATCAGGATACTCAGGATCAAGGCAACCGCTTGCGTGATGATGGAGAAGTACACCCCGCCCACGCGGCGTTTAAACATGGCGTAACCGATGATGTAAGCAAACAGGGCCGGGATAGTCAACACGGCAAAGATGGTAAATGGCAAACTCTTGAACGGCTCCCAGAACCATGGCAAGGCAGTCAGCTGGTTCCAGTCCATAAAGTCAGGAATCCCTGGCGTAGACTGAATTTTGGTGCTCAATGGGTCTGAGGCTTCCAGTTTGAGGAACATCGCCATGGCGTAACCACCGAGGCCAAAGAAAATGCCCTGGCCCAAACTCAGGATACCGCCGTGCCCCCACAACAACACCAGGCCCACGGCGACGAATGCGTAAGTCAGGTATTTGCCAATCAGGTTAAGGCGGAAAATATCCACCCCTAATGGCAACACGACGAAGATGACCGCAGCCAGTACAGCCAGACTGATCACTCCTTCTTTGCCACCCAGCATCGGGCTGGCTGTTATTTTTTCCCATAATGTCATCAAGATTCTCCTCTGTTGATGCGTTAATTCTATTGCGACAGATATAAAGTATTAATACGTCTATTTACTTATGGCGACGTGTGAGCACTTGGTTCACACGTCGCCAGATCTGTTATTTACGCAGTTTGGAGGCAAACAAGCCTTCTGGTTTCATCATCAGAATGGTGACGATCACCAGCAAGGTAGAGACCTTGCCCATCGAGCTGGTCATAAAGAATTGCAGGACAGACTGTGCCTGGGCGATACCGAAGGCAGAAGCAATCGTACCGACAATGCTGGCTGCACCACCAAACACCACCACCATAAAGCTGTCGACGATGTACAAGGTACCTGTGGTCGGGCCGGTAGAAGCAATGGTGGTAAAAGCCGCACCGGCGATGCCGGCAATGCCACAACCAAGCGCAAAGGTCACACGGTCCACTTTGGCAGTGTTAATGCCCACAGCGCCAGCCATGGTGCGGTTTTGCACGGTGGCACGCACACGCAGGCCCCAGCGTGACTTGAACATGAACATATAGACACCAAAGGTCACCAGCGCAGCCAGCACCATCACAAACACGCCGTTAATCGGGATATCAATGTCCGGGGTTGGCTGGAACGAACCCAGCATCCATTCAGGCAACTCGGCACTGACTTCTTTGGCGCCAAATGAAGAACGGAAAATTTGTTGCATGACCAGACTCAAGCCCCAAGTCGCCAGCAAGGTATCCAGCGGCCGCTTGTAGAGATGCCTGATCATAATGAATTCAATAAAGTAACCAACCGCAAATGCCAGCACAAAGGCAATTGCAATGGCGAACACGAAGTAATAATCCGTGAAACCATAATTAGCAGCCACTTTGGAAATAAGCACGGTGGTGTATGCGCCTATGGTCATAAACTCACCATGCGCCATATTAATCACCCCCATCTGCCCGAAAATAATCGCGAGACCCAGAGCCATCAGCAGCAACACTGTAAACATGCTCAGGCCCGAAAAGCCCTGCATCACCACAATATTGCCTATATCTGCCATCGAATAACCAAACATATCGGTCTCCTTAAAATACAACTTCTCTGAAATTTGTTTACTACTTGCGCTAAACGGTAGCCGGGTTTCCCGGCTACCGTTCATGCGTTAAGACACTACGTAATGACTAGCCGGGAATTATTGGTAGCCCTTTGGAAATGGATCTGGTTTGATGTAGCCGGAGGTGTATACCACTTTGGCCTGGCCATCTTTACCCCACTGACCAATACGCAACTTGGTTGTCAGGTGATGGTTAGCTTCAACAGTCACAGGACCTTCAGGTGCATCTTTGAACTCGTAGCCAGGCAATGCAGCTTGTACTTTATCTACATCGAAGCTACCTGCGCGTTCAACTGCAGCTTTGTACAACCATGGGCCCAGGTAAGCCGCTTGTGTCACGTCGCCGATCACAGCATCTTTACCCCAACGCTTTTTGAATGCTTCAACAAATTTCTTGTTTGAATCATTGTCTTGCGACTGGAAGTATTTCATTGCTGAGTAGAAACCAGCCAGGTTTTCACCGCCGATACCCAATACTTCATCTTCAGTCACGGAGATGGTCAACATGGTTTGCTTGCTGGAGTTCAAACCAGCTGCGTTCAACTGTTTGAACCAGGCCACATTACTGCCGCCCACTACCGCTGCATAGATTACGTCAGGTTTTTTCAGTTTGATTTTGTTGATCACAGAACCAAATTGCGTATCACCCAAAGCGATGTACTCTTCACCCACCACTTTGCCGCCCAGATGTTGCTCGATGTGTTTACGGGCAATTTTCATGGAAGTACGTGGCCAGATGTAGTCAGAACCGATCAGGTAGAAAGTTTTAGCTTTCTTCTCTTTAGCGATCCAATCCAGACCTGCCAGAATTTGTTGTGTGGCTTCCTGGCCTGTATAGAACACGTTTTTGGATTGTTCCAGGCCTTCATAGAAGGTTGGGTAGAACAGCAAGCCGTTGTCTTTTTCAAACACAGGCAGCGCCGCTTTACGTGAAGCAGATGTCCAGCAACCCATCACAGAAGCCACTTTGTCTTTTTCCAGCAGTTTCTTCGCTTTTTCAGCAAAGGTTGGCCAGTCAGATGCACCGTCTTCTTGCACGATTTCGATCTTGCGACCCAGGATACCGCCCATGGCGTTGATTTGCTCAATCGCCAGTTTTTCAGCCTGGATAGAGCCGGTTTCACTGATCGCCATAGTACCAGTGGCGGAATGCAGAATACCTACTTTCACGGTGGTGTCGGTCACAGCCAACCCTGTCGTGTTTACTTTGGCTGTCGGATAATCTGCTGCCAGAGCATGACCGCTGATGAGGCCTGCGGCCATCATAGCTCCCAGCAATGCGCCTTTCATAAAACCTCGTCTGTTTAAGGTACTCATTACATCTTCTCCTTTATGGATAAATCAATTAAATACAAATATTGAATAATGTTTTTTGAGAGGATCGGACTAGTGTCCGATCATCCAAGGCCGTGCTGTTTTCTTGGTTTGCATTTGCATTGGCAGCTTGCCAGTCTCCTCATTCAGCTTGGTGGTGGTTTTACAGGTATGTGATCCTGTGCAACCACAACTGGAGCGGCGGGCACTGCGCGGCTCGTGCGCAGATTTCTCGTTACGTTCATGCGCGGACCGCTGATGTTTGTCCATGATGGCCAGTTTGGGCACCGACAGGATGCGTGGGCTTTCTGCACCACAGTATTCACAATCGGCTGGCAAACTGGATTCACTCATTTTGCGCAGTGCCGTAAACACACCACAGCAATCACATTCATATTCGTAAAGAGGCATCTGTACCCTTTCTTTGCAGGTTTACCTGAGCAAACCTGACTGGATGAAAACGTTGTCTACAGTTAAGTTGATGGGGCGACGTCTATGCCTGGCGGCACCATGATTTTCGGTCCATCGGCATTCGGACGAATGTCGAACTCAAAAATCTCAGTCGGAATCCACAAGGTCGCACATGCGTTAGGAATATCGACAATGCCGCTGATATGCCCTTCTACCGGTGCAGTCCCAAGAATCGCCACCGCCTGTTCGCCGCTGTAGCCAAACTTTTTCAGGTACTCAATCGCGTTCAGGCAAGCCTGACGGTACGCCACATGGACATCCAGGTAATGTTGCTTACCAGCTTCATCCACTGAAATACCTTCAAAAATCACGTAGTCACGATATGTCGGTGTAATCGGGCTTGGTTGGAAAATCGGGTTTTTAATCGCGTACTTCTTCACGCCGTCTTTGATCAGGCTGACTTTAATGTCGAGGTAACCTGCCATCTCAATCGCACCACAGAAAGTGATTTCGCCGTCACCTTGGGAGAAGTGCAAATCCCCCATGGAGAGACCGCCATCCTTCACATACACCGGGAAGAAGATTTTGGAGCCTTTGGTCAGGTTCTTGATGTCGCAGTTACCACCGTGATCGCGTGGCGGCACCGTACGTGCACCTTCAGCAGCGGCTTGTTTGGCCGCTTCACCAGACAGACGACCCATCACTGCAGATTTTGGCTCTGGCGGCAGCCCCAATGCTGGCACGCGGTCTGGATCCGTTGCAATCAGCGCAGCTTCACGCTCATTCCAGGTATCCAGCAACTCACGGGATGGCAGGCAGCCGATCAACCCCGGGTGCATGATGCCGGCATAACGTACTTTTGGCACATGGCGGGAACTGGTATAGACACCGTGGAAATCCCAGATGGATTTGCTGGCTTTAGGGAAATGGTCAGTTAAAAAACCGCCGCCATTCTCCTTGGCAAACAGGCCGTTGAAGCCCCATTGCTGGTCATCAAAGGTGCCGACATCCAGAATTTCCACCACCATCAGGTCACCTGGCTCAGCGCCTTCGACGCCGATCGGGCCGCTCAGGTAGTGCACCTGCGTCAAATCCACATCACGGATATCGTCAGCGCTGTCATTGTTACCAATCTGGCCACCGGTCCAGTCCATACACTCGACGCGGAACTCATCGCCCGGTTTAACCATTGCAATCATTGGCAAGTCAGGGTGCCAACGGTTATGAATCTGACCGTCCTGTTCCCATGGCTTTTTATCAAAATCCAGCTTAACTATTGTTTTCATTACGCTCATCTCCTTTGTGGAAAAGGGTTATAAGGTGTTGATTAGAATTGCATCTGCAACGCGACTTTGAAGTCGTTGGTATCAGAGGCGTTTGAAAAGTCAGTCTTACCGTAGCTGGCAGTAATCATGGCGTTGTAAGGCGCGATCACGTAGCTGGTACCGATCTCAACACGCTTGGTATCTGCGCCAGTGCGTACATTTGAGGTCGCCGTCGTCACGCCATCCGCGTCAAACTTTTGATAACGGATAAAAGGCTTGAACTTGCCCCAGCCGATTTCGTCCTGGAACAAATAGGCCACCGCAGCTGAGTAAGCTTTACCTTGTTCACCCAGAATGGCATTGTCGGTGTCGTAGTAGTAATAAGCCGCTTCAGTAGAGAAGGTGCCAGGACCGACATCTTTCTTCTCTAACAAGAAGTCAACGCTGTAAGAGCTGTAGTCACCTACCGCGCCCAAGCCGCTGACCACGCCGTCTTTTTTCACACGACCGGCCACACCAATAGACAGAATGTCTTTGGCACCAAAGTAGCTGCCTGTGCCGTAATAACCTGGTTCTGCGTCCCAGAAGTTGTATTGCACACGGCCTGCATACATTAATTTGTCTTTAGTACCCGCAGTTTCTGATTGCGCACCCACACCGCTCAAGCGGAAGATGTTGTCGCCTTCAAAGGCACCGAAGGACACGGCAAGATGGTCTTCCAGGAAGCTGGTCACTACCGCCACACCTTCATCACGGCCAATCACACCACCGTTAAAGCCATAACGCGAAGCAATGCCGCTCCAGTAACCGCCACCCATAGAGTAGTAAGGACCCGCCATGTTGGCGCGATCACTTGGGGACAGGAAACGACCTGCCCAGATGGCCACTTCTGGCGTCAACTGGAACTGCACGTTGGCATCAATCACTTGAATCGTGTCGCTGCTACCACCGCCTGGCGCGGCAATGTTTTTCTCTGTGTTCAACATGCCTTTGATGTATTTGTTGAACGAACCAGATAAGTAAATACGGGCACTGTCTAAAGAAAAGTCGTTAGAGCGATCCTTGCCGTTGGCAGCAGCATCTTCTACTGAAGAATAACCACCAATAAAACCGAAGCCAGCACTGATATACTTATCTTCACCAAAAGTAATCGTGGCACCGGCATTCGCCATTTGTGCACCCAAGCCGCAAGCCATTGCTACTGCTGTATGCAAGGCACATTTTTTCAAGTTCATCATCTAAAACTCCCTTTCTCGTTAAATTCAAACCAACACAGTTAATCAAAACTTGCGCTCAGCTTAACGAGAGGGGCATGTAGGACAAATACGTCAATTTGCGTAGTGGCGACGGTGGGTAAACACCGCTAGACTGCACATAACAAATTGAGAACAGGGCTCGCAATGCGTCTTTTAACTTACATCCTATTCAGCACTTTATTAGCAGGCTGCGGCGAGGTCTCATATAAACGCGGCGGCTCACAGCAAGACATAGACCGCGCGCACCAAGCTTGCCGCGGCAGTGGTGATCAGTTGGCCAAGTGCCTGGCCGAACATGGCTGGCAGAAACCCACTGTCGATGCCTTTGACCCATTATTCGCGACCATAGAAGTGACCGATAACAAACAAGTCAGCCAGGCCAAGCCCAGTCCTTTTATAGAGTTATCCGCAGAGACCCCGCAAAAACCAGTGGCCGCAGCTGTTGCAAAAACACCACAACCAGCCTCACAAGCAGCTGAGTCGGCCAAGCAGCCAGCAGCACCAGTCGCCGTTGCAGAAACACCGACCGCCGCCAGCCGCTCTACAGCCAACGATGGCCCGGATGTGCAATACTCGATTAACTCATGGTGGAAAATGGGCGCCTTCCCGAATCAGCTCAAACAGGATCAAGGCGCTTGTGAGAAAAAACTGGGGCCGGACTATTTGCCGGACTACAAAACACAAACCTACAAGCGCGCATTTGTGGCCTGTATGCATGACCTGGGCTGGATGGCGATTCGCAATCTGAAATAAGTGGTCGCCACCCTATTTTGACCTCTCATCGTCGTCAGCGCTTTCTGACATGACTATCAGAATCATGAGACTGTCATCAAATTGTCCGATTTTCTAAGATGCGCATACGCGTGACACTTCATGCGTATGTATAGGCAAAGATGCCTTAATTAGAGGGATGAATGATGATGAAAAAATTAGCGATGGGTGCAGTATTAATGGCTAGCGCAGTCACAGCCTTCGCAGCAGATGTTGGTGTGGCCGTGAGCGTTGGTCAACCGGGATTTTATGGACAGATTGTGTTGGGGAACGCCTATCCCGCACCGCAAGTTATCTATCCCCAACCTGTGATTATCCAGCCGCCACCCGTGGCCGTGGTGCAACCGCCGATGTATTTGCGCGTGCCACCGGGCCAAATGAAAAAATGGGGTCGCTATTGTGGCAACTATGGTGCCTGTGGCCGACAAGTATATTTTGTGCAGGACAACTGGTATCAGAACGTTTATGCGCCACGCTACAATGCCTACGGAGGTGGCCCTGGCGGCAGACATGACCATGATCACGGCGACTGGGATGACGACCGCGGACACGGGCATGGCAAAGGACACGGTAATGGTCACGGCCGTGGACGCGACTAAATAACGCCTGCCTGCACAGGCAGGCATGCCGTACGATCAACCGGATTCTTTGGAAATGTAAGGGAGGAGTCAGCTATTATTGTTATCGTACCTCACCCAGCGATCAAGCCGGGGTACAGAGCTGGCTCCACCAGATTTAAACGCTACAACTGATTGAAAAGCATTTTCCTGCCTTGTTCAGCACGTTGTTTTAACCAAGGAACAAGGACTTTGCAGCATTTTTTATTGAAACCATCATTGACCGCCACAGTCAGCGAGATTTCATGTCCGCCTTATGAATACCCGCCTGTATTCCCGAACCCCTTCCCGGCACCGCCGCTGAAATAATCGTTTTAAGCCATACCCGGGGCGCAGATTGGTCAAAGTTTACTCGACGTCGCAAAAATTCAGCGAATCATATAGTTAGGCGCGTTACCAAGAACCAATCCACGGTGTTATCCACAGTAATTGTGGAATAGAAACCCTGCCTACTTTAAGTGTTCGGCCAGATAGTCCACAAACGAAGCCAGCTTGGGCGTTGTTTGCCGCTCTTTGGGATACACCGCATTCACAGGCCTGGGGGGTGGCGTAAATTCCTTGAGCACTTCCACAAGCCGCCCGGCTTGGATGTCAGGTGCCAGCAGCACTTTTGGCATCAGGATAATCCCAATGCCTTTCAATGCGGCCTGCCTCAATGCTTGCCCATTATTGGAATCAAACCTGGAGCGACTCATCCCCTGGTTGGTCAGGGCTTTTTCGACCACTTTCCAGCCGCTTTGGCTCCGCCAATTGGTAAAGCCCAAACACTCATGGTTTTTCAAGTCCTCAGGCTTAGTGGGCGTCCCATGCTTGTTCAGATAGGCAGGCGAGGCACATATCGACAACTCAACAGTCGCCAATTTACGGGCGATTAGGGACGAATCCGACAACTCGCCGATCCTGATGGCCACATCAAAGTGTTCATCAATAATGTCTACAAACCTGTCGGAAAGGGATAACTCCACACTGACATCCGGAAACTGATTTAAATAATCACACACAATTGGCGTCAAAGTAATAGATCCAAACCAGAGTGAGGCGGTGACTTTCAGTAACCCTTTAGGTTTACCGCTTAAAATGGCCGTCCCGGCTTCCGCATCTTCGACTTTCTTCAAAATCTCCTTACAGCTTTCGTAATAGGCTTTTCCAACTTCGGTGACTTGCAGCCTGCGCGTCGTACGCTTGATGAGCGTCGCATCCAGCCTCTTTTCAATGGCATTAATGTGTTTGGTCACCATGCCAGGAGACATTCGAAACACATTCGCTGCGGCTGTAAAACTGCCTAACTCCACAACTGATGTATATACCTGCATACTGGTGAATCTATCCATTCATCACTCTCAGTAAATAATATTTTTAATATTATGCTATTTATCAAAGTGATTGCAATCATCAGAATAGCGTTCATGCAGTAAAGCACTGCCTATTCAAAAGCGCTTCTATGCCATGTTGATAGGCAAACATTGAATGTCATTATTGAAGAGGAGATTTCACATGAAAGTATTTTTAGGTATTGGTTCCGGCCCAGGCATGGGCGTCGCCACAGCAGAGCGCTTTGCCAAAGAAGGGTTCAAAATCATTCTGGCGAGCCGCAACGCCGAAAACACTGGCAAATTAGTCGCCGAATTGAATAGCAAAGGTTATCAAGCCGAGGCCAAGGTGGTGGATGCGTCTGATGCAAGCCAGGTAGCCGCGCTCATTACTGCCGTTAAAAATCAGGAAGGTAACATTGATGTCCTGCACTACAACGCGGCGAATCTCCGTCAGGCCACTATCGCCAGTCAAGCCAACGACACGTTTAACAGTGATCTGGCAGTTAATATTGGCGGTGCCTTATCGGCGGTTAAAGCAGTGGTACCGTTAATGACCGAAGCCAAATCAGGTTCTATCCTGCTCACAGGCGGCGGGTTTGCTTTGTATCCAAGCCCAGATTATCTCTCGCTGAGTATCGGCAAAGCAGGCATTCGCGCGTTGACTCTGGGGCTGTTTGAACACCTCAAACAACAAAATATCCATGTTGCCACTGTCACCGTGGCCACCTTTGTGAACCCAGGCTCAAAAGAGTCTCACGATGTTGCCGAGCAATTCTGGACATTGCATGCGCAACCTGCTGGTCAGTGGACAGCAGAAACAATGTATCCAGCGAGCTAATTGTAGGTAAGCTCAATCTTGAGGAGGAGGAGCCCCCCTCCCTTCATGATGCACGGCAAGCTAGTACCTAGCTGCAACAATATGACCAAATTGACCTATTTCTCGACATAAAGTTAGTAACCGAAAACGGGCACGGCAATCAAAGAACACTAATTAAAATTAAGATAAGAATATTTTAGTTTTTTATTCCATTACATATTCATAAATACAAGAGAAGTAATCCTGAGGTACCCACTCAACATCAATGATGTCTCCCGGCCGGACTTTAGTTAAATCTACATCATATTTTGGCAATATATTAAGAAATGTCACTTTCATAAGTGGCAAGACCACTTCCTTACCAAACAACCTCATAACCTCAGGTATATCCTGAACAGTTTGAATTGCAGTTGGCTTGTCGGTGTTGTTCAGTATTATTAAATGGTTGTCGCTATCGTCTACAGTTAACTGACAAGTTACGTTGGTGAGTATCTGATCTTTGTTAAATTCTCCATTTCCTAGGAAAATGTCAGAGGCATCCTTTAATTTAAGGATTTCTTCTTTAGTGAAAGAAACTGATCGCTCATATTTAACCTCCATTTTCATCTTAGATGCGACTGTTCTGCAATAACTGGTATAGTCAAGAAAGTTTCTAGTCAAATATACGAATTCATGCTTACCCAAATCCTGCCCAACTGACTGTGCTATCAGCTCCCCTTGTCTTTCCAGAGAAGTAAAAAATTTCCACCCTTCATTCATTCTTGTGAAAAGAGAATGTAATTTCTCAAAATAAGGCAGACTATTAATTTCCGTGTTTTCCCATTTTTCATAGTTCAAGCTAAGCGAAAACTTGGACTCCATTTCTAGCTCTGGATTGAATATTTGGAATTTAAAGTTAAGTATCCCTTCGCAGGCATGCCCTTCGAAAGTCAACGCTTTAGTCCCTAGTGAAACTTCACCATGAACATCGTCAAAAGCAAGTTTCTCGTTGGTTTCGGCATTCATCAGCCATGTTTTTTGAAGTACTTTTATCTTTGGAGATACTAAAGATAACTCCCCTCCATTTTGCTCGAATAATTTTTTTAATAAATCTGAGCCATCTATCAAGACAGAGTTTGCGCTGACAGTGAAGTCCTTTCCCTCTTCCACAAACTTTTGAAATGCTAATCCATAGTGCTCTGGCTGTTTGGACTCAATATGCATTGATAGTGAAACATTTTCTTTTGCTTCAAATGAATAAGTTGTTAAGCCATTTATGTAAGTTGACTCAATGGAGAATCTGGGGTCTAGGGCTTGAAGTGCATTTACACTTGCATCATGGATGCGTGAAATAGCTTGTGGGTGGAAGTCCATCGGCATTCCCGTGAATGCAGTTTTAAGGGAGCTATCAATAAATTTCTGGTCGGGAATTTTCATCCCCTGCTCTGCATGAGCCATTTGTTCGGCGGCAACTTTCCACTCATTGAGCAAGCTGACAGTATAAAACTCCACATCCCTATCAATTCGACCAGCACAATTTGCACAGAGCCAAATTCCATTCTCAATAGCAATTCGTTGTTCCAAAGTGAGCGACTCATCATATCGAGGCCCACCAACGGAGGCAGCAGTTATGTGCGCTGCAACACCAATTATGTTTGTCTTTCCGTTACTTGAGGGGCCCACTGTTTGTACCCTACAATCTGGATTAGAGCATCTACCTGCTACTCTAGAACAAAGCAGCTTAACTATAGGTTTTTTGAAGTCATGTCTTGCCACAGATTACCCTTAAACTTTCAAAACAATCTACGATGAATTTAATTCCTACTTAAATCTTAAAATAATTGAGTACCTCTTTGGAATACCTAAATTTCTTTAGGATCATCACTTTTTCGCACGGCAACGGTTTGAAGCATTCGGCATAATAAAAAATCTTTTGGATGATCGAAATGTAGCTCTCCATCCGGTCTTATGTATGCCTGGGCTAATCGATTATGATTAAAAAAATCTGGTGATAATTTATTTTTAGCAAATGGATTATGGAACACGCAGAAACCATCAAGTAAGTCCTCTTGGTACTCCTGTTTTCTTCTTACCTTAACGGTAGGCATTATTCCATTCGGGTTAGGGTGTAACGTTTTATATACTGTTAAAGCATTGGGATTGTCTGCCATCGCCCTAATCTTGCCCCAAGTGGCTACTTCACTGTATATCATCGCACTAACATCCGCATATTCAGGCGTACAAAAAAATCCAAGCGGCAAATCCACCTGTTCAGTCTTACTCACACTCTCCACATTGTAACTAACTATGTTTTCCGCATTAGTTTCCAACGTTTGCTCTTCATCATAATATAGCCCATACAAAGCACTGATAATTGGCCGCATTCCTGAAAAATGAGAAAACGGCCTATCAAATGGCGCGATAGCTATTACGAAAGGTTGCTCTTTGCAATGTGCTAAGTTTGAGTAACTTTCTCGTAATTTTTTTACTTTAGAGGTAAAGCTGTTGCAGATACGTATGGTGGATTCCCTATTAAAACTGTTGAAGTCTTCAGGTAAATTTCTCATAGAAAAACCAACTGGCCCCTGTTCACCTTTCGGTGGAGCAGCAATTGTGGCTTCAATACACAGTCTATTTCTACCAGTTACAACAAAGTCCGGAGCATGATGAGAGAAATCTAAATTGGCCCCTAACTCTTTTAGACAGGCATGAATATATAACTCCCAAAAACATGACTCGAAACTTATCTGAAACTCATGACAAAATTTTCCATCCCTGTCCACAAACCCATCTGACCAATTTAATAGAACCAATCTTTCTGCTTCATAAGCATTTCCAAGAAGCCGTCTATATATAGGATGTTGCCTTTCTAAAGGTACAACACTTTGAAATAGAGGTAGTGCACTCATAATATTCAATTATCCGAGGTAGGCCCAAACAGCATTATTGTGATCTTCATGATTCTGTCAGGCTTATAACAATAAGCAAAATCAGTTAGCCAAGAATAGGCCTGATAAATTTTATTGTCTCAATAAAAGCTTGATTGTTTTTACAGTAATATCCATAAGAAAACACGACTTCATAAAATTCATATCCAAACTCTATTTCCGAAAAGCAGGTATCCAGCGTGGAACTTTTAAATAGGCTAGCACTCTCAAGCTTTGAGTGCTAAAATCATTTTAAACATCTTCTTTCAATAAGGAGTTTATTATCAACGCGTTAACTTTACCTGTCGTTTCCTCGGCTGACAGCCTGGATCAATATCTGCGCACCATCAAGCAGTTTCCAGTGCTCACGGCTGAAGAAGAATACAGCTATGCGACTGAGTTGAAAAAAAGTGGTGACCTGGAAGCTGCGCGCGCACTGATTGTGTCGCATCTGCGTTTGGTCGCGAGCATTGCCCGTGGCTACAGCGGTTATGGTTTGCCACAGTCCGACCTGATTCAGGAAGGCAATATTGGCTTGATGAAAGCGGTGAAACGCTTTGACCCTGACCGTGGCGTGCGCCTGGTCTCATTTGCCATGCACTGGATTAAGGCCGAGATTCACGAATACATCGTGCGTAACTGGCGCCTGGTGAAAACCGCGACCACTAAAGCACAACGCAAGCTGTTTTTTAACTTGCGTAGCATGAAACAAGGCTTTGAAACACTGAGCCAGGATGATGTGCACCGTATCGCCACCGAGCTGAACGTGAAACCAGAAGAAGTGACCGAGATGGAATACCGCCTGAACGGTCAGGAAATTTCTCTGGACGCGCAAGTAGATGACGATGGCGAAGAAGTGTACAGCCCGATTGCGTTTTTGGAAGATGAAGGCCCTGAGCCATCTACTTTGCTGGAAAACCTGCAAGACGAGCATTTGCAAACCGAAGGCTTGAGCATGGCCTTACAACAACTGGATGAGCGCAGCCGCCGTGTGCTGCAAGCGCGCTGGTTGACGGAGGGTAATGCCTCCACGCTGCATGAACTGGCTGCTGAGTTTAATGTGTCAGCAGAACGTATTCGCCAGATTGAGCAGAAGGCGATGCAGAAAATCAAAACCTATATGCTGGAAAGCAAATAACAAAAACGGGAGCCTAGGCTCCCGTTTTTGTTTTCATGGCAGTTATTTTTAGGCTGCTTGCACAATCACTTCTTCGTGCGCCAAGGCAAACATGGCCTTACTATTGAGCTGATCCAGCTCTGCCAGTTGCTGGCGTATCGACAACTCTACCTGCTCTAAATCGGCAATACGCTCTTCCAGGGTATCAGTCGCCTGGTAAATGCGCTTGATGCTTTCCACACGGCGCTTGAGTTGCACATGGTG
Organism: Methylophilus sp. QUAN; assembly: GCF_015354445.1. GTDB lineage: Bacteria > Pseudomonadota > Gammaproteobacteria > Burkholderiales > Methylophilaceae > Methylophilus. The sequence goes on along the minus strand of NZ_JADKYT010000001.1, from coordinate 818,415 downwards.
TTCACGCATCTGGCTTTCCATCGGCGCGATCACGGCTTTGAGCCAGCTTTCGGTATCGCGGTTGGCCGCTTCATATTCGAGAATCACATGACTGGCCAGCGTTTCGAAAAACTTGCTGGTTAGCGTCAGTTTTTCGTGGGCAATCATGTTGAAGGTGGTGTTGAACTGGTCACGGTAAATGGCTTCCAGTTTATTGAGCGCTTTTAAATAGCGTGAGGTAGAAAATGGCGGTGGCGCTTTTTGTATCAAACCGTGCTCTTTGGAAAACTTCTCATACATGGCTTCCATCATTTTCTTGATTTCATGCACATGCACATCGGCATCCATCATGCGGCGCTTGAGCTCACTGAAAAAATCATCCATGGCTTGCCGCATGGTTTTGGTAAACGCCGCTTTCATCATGGTATCGCGCGTTTCGCGTACTTTGTTTTTGAGCGCAGGCATGCCCAGATGATGGAATACCTGATTGGACTGCACTGAAAATACGCTACGCAAGGCTTGGTAACGCTGCAAACCGACTTCGAAATTAACCTTGTCTTGCTTGACCTTGCGCATCATCTGCGCAATCACATCTTCGTTCTTGCCCTGCAAACACCGTAATTCATCGGCTTGATCGAGCACACTTTGCAAACGCGTTTCCAACGTGATGCGCGTCTGATGCACCATGTCTTCAATTTCACCCTGTATGCTCTCGCGCACAATCTCCTGCTTGGCAGGGATCAGCTCATCAGACAGGTTTCTTTCCAGTTGCAGCAAACGGCTTTTGAGCAACAACTGCTGGTCGCCCTTCACTTTGGCCAACAAGCCTTTTTGTGCCGAAGTCGGTAAAATCTGGTCGCGCGGCAAACCTAATAACTCGGCCGTGTTTTGCAGCTGGCGATAAAGTTCTGTTTCCACTTCATCATCAGTTTTCAGCGGATCCCACAAACCATCAATCTTGTTGAGCACGGCCATACGGCCTTTTTGCTTCCAGCGCGCACCACTGATATAACGGCGCCAGACTTCCATTTCAGATTTAGTCACGCCAGTATCGGCGCCTAAAATAAACAGCACCGCATGCGCATTCGGCAGCATGCTCATGGTGAGCTCGGGCTCGGCACCTATCGCATTCAATCCTGGCGTATCCAGAATCACCAGGCCTTGCTTGAGCAAGGGGTGCGGGAAATTGATCACGGCATAACGCCAGCAGGGAATTTCAAGCAGGCCATCGTTACCAATCAGCATGGCATCATCGGGCTGGTCAGGGTTATATAGTCCCAGGGATTGCGCTTCATCGACAGTCACGCGGCGGGTACGGCTGACCTCTTTAAAGGCCTCAACCATGCTTTCGCGGGAATGTGCATCAAATTCGACCGCAGACCAGGCTTGTGGCATACGGCGGTATTCACTAATGGAAATCTGGTGGCTGTTGGTTTCAATCGGCAACAATGACAAACTGACCGGCTTGCCAGTGTCATAACGCAATTCGGTGGGGCACATGGTGGTGCGTCCTGCGCCGGATGGCAGCAAACGGTGACCGTAACCGGAGAAGAAAATCGCATTAATCAACTCGGATTTGCCGCGCGAAAATTCGGCGACAAATGCGACATTTAACTTGTCCTCACGCAAACGGTTTAGTTGCTGCTGTATCCGCTCTTCTATTTGCACATCGCTGAGCTGTTTATCGGCCAACCAGCGCCGATACTCCCCCAAAACATCAGCAATCGATTGACGCCATCGCGTGTACAAATCAAATTGTTGTGCCAGTCTGTTATTTTCCATAGGACCTGCTTAAGAATTGTTAGGTAACCTATTCATGATGGTTTGTTTTTTTAGTAATCTATCATGAAATAATAAAAGTTCAAATAAATCATGTAGGTATAGCTATTAATTCACAAATAAAATGAATTATCAACCATAAGATACAACAAAGACTATCCATGCGCGGCAATCATGCATCTGCTATCATGCGCATAATTAAAGTTAACGACCCAATCCACCACTTTCTTCAATCTTATGAGCGGTCTACATCCTGATTGTCCGACCCCGACCCTGATACAACTGCATCAGGCCTCACACCTGCTTGAAATACACTTCGACAACCATACCGAGTGCATGCTGTCTTGCGAATTTTTGCGTGTGTATTCTCCCTCGGCCGAAGTACGCGGCCATGGCGCCGGGCAGGAGGTGCTGCAACTGGACAAAGAAAACGTCAATATTAGCGATATTGAACCGGTTGGCAGATACGCCATCAAACTGATCTTTGACGATGGTCATAATACCGGCCTGTATTCATGGGATTATCTCTATTATCTGGCACAACATTATGAAAGCCTGTGGCAAGACTATGTGACTAAACTATCCATGGCTGGCCATACCCGCAAGGAACCCACACATGCAGCAAAACACTGATCCGCAAAAAACCACCCACTTTGGCTTTGATACCGTGGCCGAAGCTGACAAGCAGAAAAAAGTCGGTGAGGTGTTTCATTCGGTCGCGCAAAAATACGACATCATGAACGATGTGATGTCGGCAGGCATGCACCGTTTGTGGAAGCGCTTTGCGGTCGATGTTAGCGGCGTGGGCCAGGGTGACAAAGTGCTGGATATTGCTGGTGGCAGCGGTGACTTGTCACGCCTGTTTGCCAAAAAAGTGGGCACGCAATCTGCCGTCAACCCGGGCACGGTGATTTTGACCGACATCAATGCCTCCATGCTGGGTGTCGGCCGCGATCGCATGATAGATGCAGGGCTGAGCATTCCGGCTACGCAGTGCAATGCAGAAGTACTGCCATTTGCCGACGAAACATTTAACTGTGTCATCGTTGCCTTTGGCTTGCGCAACATGACACATAAAGATGTTGCCTTGCGTGAAATGCAACGGGTGCTCAAACCAGGTGGTCGCCTGCTGGTACTGGAGTTTTCAAAAGTGTGGCAACCACTGGAAAAACTCTACGACACCTATTCATTTAAATTGCTGCCCAAGTTTGGTAAATGGATTGCCAACGACGAGCCCAGTTACCGCTACCTGGCAGAAAGCATACGCATGCACCCTGACCAGGAAACCCTCAAGCAAATGATGTACGACGCCGGATTTGGCAAAGTGGATTATTACAACCTGACCGCTGGCGTGGTGGCGCTGCACAAAGGCATCAAGATCTAAACACATGTTTAAACCCCTGATTCAATTTGTGCTGCAACACCTGATGCAGCAAAACAGCTGGACGGCACCGCTGCTACAGCCTTATGCCCATAAAAACCTGCGCCTGGACTTTAAAGTCGCCCAAGCCACACTCACCATTTTAAATAATGGTGAGCTGGCCGTCGCCGGCGACTCAGCCGAGGCGGATGCCACCATACACTTGCCACCTAGCCTGGCTATGCGCCTGCTCCGGCAAGACCCGCTTGCACACAGCCTGATTAAAATCGATGGCGACACTGCACTTGGCATAGAGGTCGGCAAAATACTGTCTGCCATCCGCTGGGATATTGAAGATGACTTAAGCAAAGTCGTCGGCGACATTGCCGCCTATCAGGTCGTGCAAATCGGGCAGGAGAAATTACAGCGCTGGCAAAGCCAGGCCAAAAACCTGGGAGAAATGCTGGTGGAATACTGGCAAGAAGAGCAACCCATCATTGCCAAAAAGACCCGCGTTGAGCAATTCAACCAGGCGGTTGACCAACTCCGCGAAGATACCGACCGCCTGCAACAGCGTGTCAATAAACTACTCGCAGCTGCCTCTCCTGAAAGCCAGTAATACATGCATTGGTTACGTTTTTTCCATATTATCGGCGTACTGATCTGGTACCGCCTCGACATTTTTTTTGTCCGCAATGAACAACCAGGCCTGGCCTACCGCCTGCTAAACGTACTGCTGTTCTGGCGGCATGCGCCCGAGCAACGTGCGGTGCGCTTACGCCTCGCACTTGAGAGACTAGGGCCAATTTTCGTTAAATTCGGCCAAATGCTATCAACGCGCCGCGATTTACTGCCAACAGACGTAGCCGACGAGCTCACAAAATTGCAAGACCAGGTGCCGCCATTTGCTTATGCGCAAGTCGAAGCCATTATTCAAGAAGCATTCGCAGCCCCCCTGAGCACGGTATACGCAGAATTCAATACCACGCCTGTCGCCAGCGCGTCGGTGGCGCAAGTCCATTTCGCCAAACTGCATAGCGGTGAGCAAGTAGCCGTCAAGGTATTGCGCCCTGGCATTGCAGCGATTATCCACCGCGACATTGCCTTGTTGCGCACACTGGCGTGGTGGGTGAAAAAACTCTCCGGCGAAGCACGCCGCCTGAAACCAGATGAAATGGTGGACGAATTCGCCCGCCATACCGAGCATGAACTCGACTTAACGCTGGAGGCAGCACAATGTGCGCAACTGGGCCGCAACTTCAGCGACCGCCGCTTGTTGGTGCCTAGCGTGTACTGGGACTATTCGCACAAACAGGTCATGACCATGCAACGCATGTTTGGCACCCCGGTGCGAGACACCGCCACCCTCACAGCACATGGCATCAACCTGACGCAACTGGCGCACGAAGGCGTGGAAATCTTCTTCACGCAAGTATTCCGTGATGGTTTTTTCCATGCCGATATGCACCCTGGCAATATCCAGGTAGTGACTGAAGGGCCAGACAAGGGCAAGTTTATCGCGCTTGATTTTGGCATTATGGGCAGCCTGTCATCCACCGACCAATACTACCTGGCGCGCAATTTCCTGGCTTTCTTTAATCGCGATTACCGCGATGTGGCCGTGGCGCATATTGAATCCGGCTGGGTGCCTGCGGATACCAATGTCGAAGCACTGGAAACTGCGGTGCGCGCGATCTGTGAGCCTATTTTCGAAAAACCACTGAAAGATATTTCATTCGGCCGCACCCTGCTCAGCCTGTTCCAGATGTCACGTCGCTTCGGGGTGAATATCCAGCCGCAACTCATCATGCTGCAAAAAACCCTGCTGAATATTGAAGGCCTGGGGCGCGAACTCGATCCGAATATTGATTTATGGCACAGCGCAAAACCTTTCCTCAAGCGCTGGATGAGCGAGCAAATCGGCTGGCGCAGCCTACTCAAATCCGCCAAACGCGAATTACCTTATATTCTCACCCACGCAGCAGACATGCCGCGCCTGTTTGAACAATACCTGCGCAACCAGACCGAGCTGGGCAAACAGCAAAGCCGTATCGATGCTTTGCTTACCTCGCAGCACCAACAAACCACCTGGCAAAAATGGACCACCACGGCCATTATCGTGCTGGTGCTGCTGCAATTTGCAAGTTTGTTCCTGCTGTTTAACCACTAAGCTGTCGCCGTTAAAGGAGATCAACCATGCAATCCCTCAAGCAACTGCTGGCCATCACCTTACTCATGCTGCCCTACGCAGCGCATGCCGCAGATTTAAGTGGCGTTTGGCAAACCACGGATGATAAAACCGGCAAGCCCAGATCACTGGTGCGCATTGTTGAAACTGCCGGGGAATACAGCGCCATCGTCGAAAAAGGCCTGCTTGCCACCGATACCGGCGATGCCGTCTGCGACAAATGCACGGACGAGCGCAAAGGCCAGAAAATTATCGGCATGACCATTGCCAAACACTTAAAGAAAAGCACTAACAGCAATGTCTACGATAGCGGCGAGATTCTTGACCCGGAAAATGGCAAAACCTACAAATGCAAAATGACGCTGAGCCAGAATGGCAATGAGCTTGAAGTACGTGGATTTATCGGCTTCTCACTGCTGGGGCGCTCACAAACCTGGAAGCGGGTCGAGTAATTGTGCAGAATTGTAAAAAGACCTGATTTTCAGGTCTTTTTAGCTTTTGCGCACCGCACAAAACCCTGTTTAGGCATGGTTTTGTTTTAAAATCGCCCTTTTGTAATCAACTCAAGGGAAACAAGCTGTGCTGATCTGGTTTGTCGTGGCGTATTTACTGGTTTCAATCGGCATTGGCCTGATTGCGGCCAGAAACGTGCACAGCACCAAAGATTATGCAGTGGCAGGCCGCCACCTGCCGCTGCCTGTGGTCATGGCAACTGTGTTTGCTACCTGGTTTGGCGCCGAAGCCGTGTTTGGCGTCTCCGCCACCTTTGTGCGTGAAGGCCTGACCGGCGTCGCGGCTGATCCGTTTGGCTCCAGCATGTGCCTGATTATCGCGGGCATTTTCTTCTCCAGCCGCCTGTATAAACTCAACATCCTGACGCTGGGCGACTTCTACCGCATGCGCTATAACCGTTCGGTCGAAGTGCTCACCACCATTGCCATCGTCATCTCTTACATGGGCTGGGTCGCCGCGCAAATTAAGGCACTGGGCCTGATTTTCAACCTAATCAGCCATGGCGCCATTTCAGAGCAAACCGGCATGATCGTCGGTACCGCCATCGTGCTCACCTACACCACGCTGGGCGGCATGCTTTCTGTGGCCATCCTCGACTTTGTACAAATGATCGTTGTCATCGGCGGCCTGCTGTATATCGCCAACATCGTGTCTGGCCAAACCGGCGGCGTGGCGCCAGTGATAGAACACGCCCGCAACGCAGGCAAACTGCATTTCTTCCCACAATCGGCTGACTGGAGCCTATGGCTGACCTTCCTCGGCGGCTGGCTGACCATGATGCTGGGCTCTATCCCGCAGCAGGATGTGTTCCAGCGCATCACCTCAGCCAAAACAGCCAACATTGCCTTGTGGGGGTCTATCCTTGGCGCCAGCATCTACTTTTGCTTTACCTTTGTGCCCATGTTTATCGCCTATGCCGCGACGCTGATAGACCCGGCAGTCTTTGGCACCCTGGTGGAAACAGACTCACAGCGGGTATTACCGACATTGGTACTGACGCACACGCCCTTGATCGCGCAAGCCATCTTCTTTGGCGCGGTGCTATCGGCCATCATGAGTTGTTCCTCAGCGACCCTGCTGGCCCCTTCTGTCACCTTTGCTGAAAACGTGGTCAAAGGCTTTATGCCGCACATGAACGACCATGCATTTTTGCGCGTGATGCGATTGTGCCTGGTCGGCTTTGCCGCCATGGTGCTGTTTTATGCACTCAACTCCGAACTATCGATTTTCGGCATGGTAGAAAGTGCCTATAAAGTGACGCTGGCAGGCGCGTTTGTGCCATTGTTCTTTGGTGCCTTCTGGAAGCGTGCGACCAGCCAGGGCGCGCTGGCGGCGATTATTTTCGGCATCGGCAGTTGGGTACTGATTGAGATACTGATAGGCGAAAATAGCCTGGTCCCCGCACAATTGGCCGGCCTGCTGATCAGTGCGGTAGCCATGGTGGCAGGCTCATTACTACCGCAAAAAATTGGCGGCACACCGCACAGCGCTCCCGGCTATCTGCACGAACACGCGGCACGCAGCCACCCGCATTAACCCTGGTTAATGCGGGAATACCTCTTTAAAACAGCGACTATTCAAATAAACAAAGTCGCTTTATATTGGTGATAATGCTTTTTTGAGCATGATCCGCCTTTAGGTAATTGAACATTATGGTCGTTAACAAGCGTTACTACACCCTACTCCTAAGCGCCATCGTGCTCATTGGTTTTGTGGCAACCAGCCTGATTGGTTACTTTGTGGCCAAAGACTCGCTGACTGACCGCTTGCAACAGGAAATGCTGCCGCTGACCAGCGACAATATCTACTCTGAAATCCAGCGCGACCTGCTGCAACCGCTATTGATTTCATCACTGATGGCCAATGATGTTTTTGTGTTTGACTGGATTAATAATGGCGAACAAGACGCCAACAAAATGACCAGTTACCTGGCACAAATCCAGAAAAAATATAACACCATCACCGCTTTTTTCGTGTCCGAGAGTTCGGGCAATTACTACCATCCGTCAGGTGTCTTAAAACGCGTATCAGCAAACAACCCAGAAGATCACTGGTATTTTGAAGCCAAAAACTCACCCAACCCCTATGTCATCAACATTGACCGCGATACTGCCGACAATCGGCGTCTGAGCATTTTTGTCAACTACCGCATTGAAGACAAATCCGGCAAGTTTATTGGCGTGATTGGCGTCGGCCTGTCACTGCAAACTGTCGTGGAGCTGATTGAAAACTACCAGAAGCGCTATGGCCGCGAAATCTATTTTGTGAACCGCCAGGGCGAAGTCATGCTGCAAAGCAGCCATTACCGTTCTGAGCTGCATTTACAGAACAAGTCCGGGCTGGATAAGGCTTTCCTGCAAGTGCTGACATCGCCAAGCACCTCGCTGTCGTTTAAAACCCGCAGCGGCAATATGCTCTACCTCAATAGCCGCCTGGTGCCTGAATTTGACTGGTATCTGATCGTCGAGCAGGTCAACGACCCGAGCTCAGAGCGTATCGAAACCGCCTTCCTGATCAACCTGGCGGTGGCCGTGGTGATCAGCATGATCGTGCTGGCCCTGGCGCACTTTGCCGTGCGCGGCTACCACGACAAACTGGAGATGATGGCCACGCAGGACAAGCTGACCGGTGTCGCCAGCCGCCAGGTATTCGAGTTCTACTTCAAGCAAGCGGTTGCACGCGGCAAACGCCGCGACGAGTCATTATCACTGGTGCTGCTGGATATCGACCTGTTTAAACTGGTCAACGATACGTATGGCCATGAAGCCGGTGACCGCGTGCTCGCGCGCGTGGCGCAACTGATCAAGTCGCACGTACGCGAAGAAGATGTAGTTTGCCGCTGGGGCGGGGAAGAGTTTTTAATTCTGCTTTCTGGCTGCAATTTGCAACATGCGAGAGATATCACCGAGCTTATACGCTCGGCAGTGGCAGGCTTGCAGTTCCACTTTAGCAATAAAGTGGTGCAAATCACGGTCAGCGCCGGAATCGCCGAAATGCAGGCGGACGAAAAACTGGGCCAGGTAGTTGAGCGCGCAGATCATCACCTGTATGCCGCCAAGCGTGCCGGGCGTAACTGCATCCAGCCAGACATCGACGACGAAACGGTATAACGAGCGCGTTATGCGAGTACGCCTATTTTTTGCGTATGTGTGCAGTCACGCGCGGCTGGCAGTGCTCACAATAGAAGGTTGATCGCTGCCCCAGGCGGATATTCAGGATCGGCCTGCTACACGCGCGGCAAGGCTCACCTGTGCGGCCATAGACGAAATAGGTTTGCTGGAAATACCCAGGATTCCCATCCGCACCAAAGAAATCACGCAAACTGCTGCCGCCAGCGTCCAGCGCTGCCTGCAAGGTCAATTTAATCTCTGCTACCAGCAATGCACATTGCGCCAGCGTTAAGGCCTTGGCGGGTGTTTCAGGATGTATGCGGGCACGGAACAGAGACTCACTGGCATAAATATTCCCTACGCCGACCACCAGGTGCGCATCCATGATGGTGGTTTTGATCGGTGCGCTGCGTGTGCGTATATGCTGGTATAAATAATCAGCGTTAAACCCCGCTTCTAGCGGCTCCGGTCCAAGACTGCTGAGCAGCGCATGCTGCAATGGCTGCTTATCCAGCCACAAAACCGCCCCGAACCGGCGTGGATCGCGCAGGCGGATCACACGGCCATCTTCAAAGCGGATATCAAAGTGGTCATGCTTCTCGGCAGGGAAATCACGCTCCAGCAGGCACAGACGGCCAGACATGCCCAGGTGCAGCAGCAACACCCCCTCTGTTTCAGTGGTGCCAATTTCGGCCAGGATATATTTGGCGCGGCGCGTGAGTTTGAGCACGCGGCGGCCCTGCAAAGATTGCGGCAAATCGGCCGGAATCGGCCAACGCAAGCCATGATGGCGGATGGTCACTTGCGCGATCTGCGCGCCTTCTATAGGCAGCAAACCACGCCGCGTGACCTCAACCTCGGGTAATTCAGGCATGGTGATTACTGGCTCTTAGGTGCCTGGATATTCACCGGCGGGTTGACCATGGTAAAGCCGGTGTCGTTGGTGAAGTGATAAATAATGCCCTCATCCGGACGTGCCAGCAGGTACTCTGGCGACTCCTGCAGTTTATCGAAATGGACTTTCTTGCCATTGCGCAGCAATACTTCAAAAGAAGGATAAGTTTGTTTGCGGTCTGGCGTGTAAAACTCAACCGACGTCGCTTGCGCCTGCACCCAGCTAAAATCAGTCCACTCATTCATATCATTCTGGGTCGGCTTGGCTTTAGGATCATTGGCTGACCATTTGCCTTCGGTAGACAGCTCAACCTTGAGTGCATTCTCTTCCCATTGTTCCAGATGCGCGAGGTCAAAACCGGCCAGCTGTTTGCGCTCAACCGGCGACAACGGTGTTTTATCCACCATTTCTATCGGCTGTGTAGAAGCCGCTTCACTATATTGCCCGGGCAACAAATACACTTGCCCGGCATAAGCTACATACTGCTCTTCTGACACCGGATTAAACGTGCCAAACGTAAATACCTGGTCGCCTTTGGCGCCAGACAGCGTGAGCTTCAATACCGGCTGGTCCAGCCCGTATTTGGCCGCATCCTGTAAGGGCAGCTTGGTCGCGGTGGTCGCCGCGATGATAGACATGACGCGCTGCACAGAGGGCTGGTCCGCACGTGCCGCATACGGCTTGCGCATCATCCAGTAACCTTCTTGCTTTTCAAAAATGGTCGGCGCTTTAGCCGGGAACTCGGCTTTAACACTATTAAAATCAGCCATTTTGAGGCTTGAGACTTCAAACCTGGCGGACTGCGCCTGCTCCTCGGGCTGCAAATGCAGGAACACGGCAATCCCTACGACGACCGCCAACAACAACAGGTTCAATAACCATCTTTTTTTCATGACGCCACTCCGACAACCAGACCGTTAGACATTAAGCCTTGCGGCGCTTCCACCACAGCAACAGGCCTGCCACAAACAAACCGACTGGAATCAGGTACTGGAACGCATGGAATACAATCCAGGCCACCAGGCGACCCTGATCAGTGGCTGGAATCGTGACGTTGATATCCTTCAGTGGCATCGGCTGTATGGTAATCAGACGGTCATCGCCAGCCAGCCAGTTAATGATATTAATGCCCAGGTCCAGGTTACCGCCGTTAGTAATAAAGGTATTAGCCAGGAAGTTGGCATTACCGATCACCACCACGCGCTGGCCTTTTTTACCGTATTCGCGTTCCAAAGCCACGCCGACGTTAATCGGACCTGCCTTGTCTTTGCCTTGGTCAAAACTGACTTTGAGGTTTTGTGCGCCTGCCGGGATCTTGTCAGACTCCAGCCAGCCATTGGGTGCCACATCTATCAGGCGGCCCACTTTCCAGCCAAGATCATCAGACGCCTGACCATCGACCTGATGCGCTTCAGGGAACACCGTGCGCAGCATGAAGTTGCGCGTGATTGCATGATCACCATACAGGCTGGCAAACGCCATTTTGGGGTCTGCGCCGTATTGCTCAGCTGCACGATCCACCACGATACCGGGCGACACTTTAATGCCTAAGTACTCAGCCACTTCCTGCAAACCATGCAGGTTATCGTCATCCAGCAACCACAACACGTTGCCACCCGCTTCAATATAGGCCTTGATTTTCTTCGCTTCAACAGCGCTGATATCGACTTGCGGTGCCGCAATCACCAACATGGCGCCATTGGCAGGCACCGCCTGGGCAATGGTCAGGTCAGGGTTGGCAAACTTAAAGCCTTTGCTTTCCAGTTGCTTGCCAAACTCGCCCAGGTCGTGGTTCTTCAGGCCTTGCAGCAAACGCTCGCCATGACCATCCAGATACATCACCGGCTGATTGTTGGTGCGAGATAAACGCACCAGCAAGTTAGTCATTTCCTGCTCGGCAAATGGTGGCGTGATGTGTTCGGAACGCTTGTTGTATTCGACGATGGTCTCACCATCCACCTTCACCCCGGCTTCTTGCGCCAGCTTGGGCTCTTCGGACGGGTTGATGAACTTGATAAAGACATTTTTCTTTTCGCGCTGGTAGCGGGCAACAAAGTCCAGCATGCCTTTACGGAAGGTATCGCCATTGTTCGCGTCATCGTTGGTGGCAAACACGGTGATATTGACGTCGCCATCCATTTGTTTGAGCACATTGACACTGCCCTGGGTCAGGATATTACGGTTGGCCTGGGTAATGTCCTTGGCCCAGCGATATTGGGCAGACAAGTAACCCAGCATGACGACCAGCGCCAAAAACACCAGCACAAACATCCAGTTTTGCGCCAATAACTGCCATCTAAATTTACGGTTAATTTTCATAATGCATTCAGCTCAAAAACAATGTCGCGACTAACCGCGTAAACGATCCGCATCCAGACGACGAATCGTCAGGGTAATAAAAGTGAGGATAAACAGGCCGAAGTAAGCCAGGTCTGCCGTATCAATCAAGCCACCGGCAAACGACTGAAAATGACGCATGAGTGAAAACTTGAGCATGGTGCTGGTCGGGTCACCGGCAAAAAAGCGGTCCAGGATCATCAGCACAAACAAGGCAATAAAGCTCAGGATACCAGCAATAATCGGTTGCGCAGTCAGGCTGGAGAAATACAGGCCCAGTGCCGCGAAACTGGACACCAGCAACAGCAAGCCCAGCGAGTTGGCAAAAATATAGCCGAAATCAATGTCTGCCCAAATGTTGAGCGTAGACAGCATGGCGGCGATATACACCACCAGAATGCTCAGAAACACCACCAGGCCCAGAAACTTGCCGACCACAATTTCACTGATAGACAGCGGCGCACTGAACAAAAATGGCATGGTCTGGCTGCGGCGCTCTTCAGAGATCAGGCGCATGGAAAGCAACGGCACAGCAAACAGCATAATAAATGACGCCAGGCCATATACAGTCTGGCCGACAAACTGCGTCACGCCAATACGCTCGGCCGGGCGGATGGAACCAGACATGACTTCAAAATAATTGTTTACCCCGTTGAGGTAATAGGTGCCAAACGAGAAGGTTAGCAGCGCCAGAATAATCCACCCCATTGGTGAGGCGAACATACTCTTGAGTTCTTTTCTTGCAATATTCAACATTCTTAAAATCTTTCCGTCTAGACTTGATCTGCCTGCTTAAGCCGCCTTGGCTTCATCCGCGCTCGCGGTCTCGTGGTAAGTCAGTTGCACAAACACATCTTCAAGGCTGGTCTGGTCAGGGGCGATATGATACAGGCCCCAGCCGTTTTGCACGGCTGCCTGCACAATCGCTTCATGTGGCTGCGTGCCATCCTGGAAGCGGATGCGCCACATACCATCTGCCGGTTCGACTTCAGCCACACCAGCAATCGCAGCCAGTTGTGCAGCCGCTGGTGCATTGCGCAAACCGACCAGCAATTTATTGCCAATGCGTTGCTGTTTAAGCACATCAATGCCGCCGTTAAACACCAGCTTACCTTTATCGATAATCTGCACATGGTCACACACCATTTCCACCTCTGGCAGAATGTGTGTAGATACAATCACGCTGTGTGCCTGGCCGATTTCTTTAATCAAGGCACGGATATCACGGATCTGGATCGGATCCAGGCCCACCGTCGGTTCATCCAGGATCACCACCATCGGGTTATGGATAATTGCCTGGGCAATGCCCACACGCTGCTGGTAGCCGTTAGACAGGTTTTCAATCAGGCGCTTGCTCATGTGCGTCAAACCGCAACGCTCTTTGGCATGCTCTACCGCTTTTTTAATATGCTTGCCCGAGACATTGTGCAGGCGTGCCGCGATGGTCAGGTATTCATCTACCGTGAATTCTTTATATAAAGGACGCATTTCCGGCAAATAGCCAATCAATGCCTTGGCCTCTTTCGGATGTTCTATCATATCGATGCCACAGATCTTGACGCTACCGGCACTGGGCGCCAGGTTACCGGTCAACATCTTCATGGTGGTCGATTTACCGGCACCATTAGGCCCTAAAAAGCCTAGCACCTGCCCTTGTTGCAAACTAAACGTTACATCACTGACCGCCGCACGGCCACCATACAAACGGGTCAATTCGATTGCTTCAACTGTCAAATTTGCCATGATTCTTTCACACACCTACCGACTAAGGATGATTGTTCACTGCTGGCAATCCAAACGCCAACCAGCAAATCCCTAGACAAAGATTTCATCAAAAAGTTATAGTGCCAATACTACTGTTGTAGCATGCGGTTTTAGCCCGGGCCAAACCGTCAATTACAATTCAGTTACAAATCGCACATTATGGATGAACTTGCCGCAACTGTCACGGACTAAACAACAATTCAGCATCACACAGCGACCACTTAAATCACAGCCATGACACTGTTCACCGACAGACCAACCAAACAGGAATTCAGTATGCCCCAAACCAGCCGTTTCACGCTTAAACCCACTGCAAAGCGCCGCACAACCCTGGCACTTTGCCTGGCATTGCTGACAACCCCGGCCTGGTCAGCCAGCAGCTCCCCCACCATTACCACCCCCACGGCGGAATTCGTTTACAAATACCTGCTGGGAGAAGTAGCTGCCCAGCGTGGCGAATTTGTACTGGCAGGCCAATTGTTCCTGGATTTAGCCAAACAGACACGCGACCCTTTACTGGCTGAACGTGCGACACAGGCTGCTACGATCGCACGTACGCCACAACTGGCCTTGCCTTCCGCCGAACTATGGTCAGAGTTAGCGCCGGACTCGATTCCTGCCGCACAAACCGCCAGCCAGCTATTTATTGCCAACGGCAACCTGAAAAAAGCCATTCCGCAAATCCAGAAAGTACTCGCCAACGACAATATCCGTCCGAATGCCTTTATGGAATTAAACAGCCTGATGATGCGCGTCACGGACAAAACCAGCGTGCTGGAGGCGATCCAGCAACTGGCCAAGCCTTACCCCAAATTGCCGGAAGCGCATTTTGCTGTTTCACAGGCGGCCTATTTTGCCCATAACGAAAGCCTGATGGTGGCTGAACTCAAGGAAGCGTCCAAGCTGCGTCCGGGCTGGGAGCCGCCTGCGCAAATCCGCGGCCAGATGCTGAGCGAGCAGGACCCGCAAAAAGGCATTGCTTTCTACCGTGAGTTTTTAAACACTTACCCGGAAGCTGACCAGATCCGCCTGGCACTGGCACGCGCCTTATTGGTGCAGAAAAACACCACAGACGCCAAGATAGAATTCACCAAATTGCTGGAACGTCATAAAAACAATCCGGAAATGAATGTCATCGTCGGCTTGCTGGCGCTGGATGCAAAAGAGTACAGCTTTGCTGACCGCTATCTGGAACACGGGCTGGAGGTCGGCTTTAAAGAGCCGAATAAACTCTATTTCAATCTGGGCCGTTCAGCCGCCGAGCAAAAAGATGATGCACGCGCCTTACACTGGTTTGACAAAATCGGCGAAGGCGAGCAGTTTCTGGCGGGCCGCCTGGCATCTGCCGCCATCATCGCGCGTCGCGATGGCATCGATGCCGCCATTACCATGCTCGACAATGTCGATGGTTTAACGCCGGAACAACAAGCATTGGTGGTGCAGAATGAAGCCTTGATGCTTAACCAGGCCAAACGTAACGATGAAGCCTACACCCTGCTCGAAAAAGCCGTACAAAGCTTCCCTGAGAGCCCAGAGTTATTGTACGACTATGCCTTGAATGCAGAACGCAAAGGCAAATTCGACATCATGGAAGAGACTTTATCTAAAGTCATTAAAATGAAACCTGATATGGCCGCCGCCTATAATGCGCTGGGCTATTCTTATGCTGACCGCAATATCAAGCTGATGGAAGCTAAGAGCCTGATTGAAACCGCGACCAAGCTGTCGCCAGAAGACCACTACATCATGGATAGCCTGGGCTGGGTGTATTACCGCCTGGGTGACCTGGGCCACGCCACCGAGGAGTTGCGTCGCGCGTACACCATTCAGCAAGACCCTGAAATTGCTGCCCACCTGGCGGAAGTGTTGTGGAAACAAGGCCAGCGTGACGAAGCACAAAAAATCCTGGACCAGGCACTGTCAGCCAACCCTGACAACGAAGTGCTGGTCGCCACGGCGCAAAAACTGAAATCTGCCCTGTAATGCAGGTCGCACTACCTACGCTTGCGCGCTGGAAGTCACAGGTGGGCCGCCGAATCCTGGTTGGCCTGCTGGGCGTAGCGCTGGCGGGCTGCTCCACCTTGCCAGCCCCGCCCACCCAAACCACCGCCAGCAACGCGGCCCAGCAACGTATACAGCGCTTGCAAGCCAACCAGCCATTTGCGCTAGAGGCCAAACTGGCCGTGCAATATGCGGGCAAAGGCTATACCGCCCGCCTGGAATGGCAGCATGATGTGCAAGCAGACACCATGCGCATTTTCAGTCCGCTAGGTCAACAAGTCGCCTTGATCCACCGTACCCAGCAATCCGTGACGCTGACCGATCAAAGTGGCAAACAACACACTGCCACCGATGTTGCCAGCCTGACCGAGCGGCTGCTCGGCTGGCGCCTGCCACTCGCCGGACTCAGCCAATGGATACTAGGTATCCCACACCGCGACAGCCCGTTCCAGGCCGCCTATCTGGAAAATGGCGCACCGGCCAGCCTGACCCAGGATCAATGGCAAATCACCTATGATGATTATCAGCAAACCGCCCTCAACGGCGCACTGGAACAACTGCCTTATACCACGCGCCTGCAACAACAGGACGTGCGTCTAAAACTGGTCATTCAGCACTGGTAAGCAGTCACTCACACACGCATCACCCGACCTTGCGCTGATTAAAGATTCAGCGCAAGGCGTCGATAATGGCACTATGAGCTGTTATCTTCTCACCCCCACTTATTACCGACTTTGGCTGGCATTTAGCTTGTGGCTAGTGCTGGGCATGATGCCTGGCCACGGCCATGCATCACAGTGGTTATCGATCAAAAAAACCGATGACAACCAGCTCATGATAGACAAACAATCCCTGCTGGAAGAAAAACCTTATATCAAAGCCTGGGTCAAGGTTGATTACCGCAATCCACAGAAAAACGTGGAGTCGGTAGACCGCGTCTACAACCATGCCAAAGCCCTGTGGTATTTTGATTGCGACAAACGCAAAGCCGCCACCATCCAGGTATTTCAATACGATGACGAAGAGTTGGTCTACTCAGCGGGCACCACATCCAAGCAAGCCGATTTTATTGAGCCACTGCCGGAATCCGAAGTAGAAGTTGCGCAACAATATGTGTGCAAATGGCAAGCCAAGGAAAAGCAGCGCATAGAAGCCGCCGCCAGACGCGCCGCCAACCCGGTGGTGCCTGCTGTTGCCAGCAATAAAGACAAACCGGCCGCGCCAGATAGCGTTGCCGAGCCAGTAGCGCCCAAAGCTGAAGAGAAAGCCGCTGAAGCAAAACCGGCAGATGCCAAGCCAGCGGCCAAACCTGCGGAAGATAAAGCGGCAACTGCCAAGCAAGCAGCTACCAAAACCGATAAAGGCGCGGATACCCTTAAGGATAAGGAAAAAGCAGCTAAACCCGACAAGACCAATGATAAATCCTGGGCGTATAGCGGCCCGCGCGGACCAGACAAATGGGGCAGCCTCAATCCGGACTATGCCGTGTGCAACGCGGGTAGCCAGCAATCACCGATCAATATTGATAACACGATCACGGCTGCCCTAAAACCAATCAAGCGATTGCAGAAGTTCCCGCTCAAAAATATTGTGCTCAAGGACCACAGCCTGATTCTGGATGCGGGCACCGGCAATATGATGGTGCTGGATCAGAAACCGTATCAGCTGAAATATATCAGCGTGCATGTGCCTGGCGAACATCAGATCAAGCAAAAATCGTATGCTGCAGAACTGCAGATGGTGCATGAGGACAAAACCGGGCACCGGGTGATTATTGCTGTGATGCTGGAAGAAGGCAGCACACATGCCGGGCTGGAGAAGTTGTTAGGCAGCCTGCCTAAAGAAAAAGAGCAAAGCAAACCGCTGGCGATACGTGTCACCCCTGCGGACTTGATGCCGACCAAGCCCGCCTATTATCGCTACAGCGGCTCGCTAACGGCGCCGCCATGTACCGAAGGCGTGCAATGGGTGATCATGAAAGAAGCGTTGAAAATATCCAAATTCCAGCTGGGCAGCCTGCAGCAAGCCATCGGCGAGCCCAACCAGCGCCCGGTGCAGGATGGTCAGGGCCGCATGATCCTGGAATAAGCATGCAAAGGAGTACGCAGGCATGCTTTACAATAGCGGGCATGGAACTGCTGACCTACCCCGCCCCCTGTAAAATCAACCTGTTTCTGCATATTACCGGCCGCCGCGCTGACGGTTACCATGACCTGCAAAGTGTGTTCTTGCTGTTGGATCACGGTGACGAGCTGCGCATACGCGTACGCGAGGATGGGGAAATCGTACACCTTACCCCCTTACCGGGCGTGCCTGCAGAAAAAGACTTAACCATACGCGCCGCGCGCGCCTTGCAGCAGGCCAGTGGCTGCCCGCTAGGCGCAGAGATCGAGTGCATCAAGCGCACCCCCATGGGCGGTGGCCTCGGCGGTGGCAGTTCGGATGCGGCCACCGTGCTGATGGCATTGAATCAACAATGGCAATTAGGCTATTCCAGGCAACAACTGATGCAGATCGGGCTCACGTTAGGGGCAGATGTACCGGTGTTTATCTTTGGTCAAACCGCCTGGGCAGAAGGCGTGGGCGAACAATTAGCCGCCGTTGCCCTGCCGCCAGCCATGCTGAAAAAATACTATGTGGTGATCACACCGCAGGTAGAGGTGCCCACCACAAAAATATTTGCACATCAAGCATTGACAAGAGACTCGAAACCATTGAGAATGGCGGACTTTTCAAACGGCGCTAATTCCAGCGCGTTCTGGCAGCAAGTCAGGAACGATATGGAAGCGGTTGTTTGTGCGTTATATCCCGACGTTGCAAATACGTTACTCTGGTTAAAACAATACGGCGATGCCCGTATGAGTGGTTCAGGGGCTTCAGTATTCGTGGCGGTGGAAAGTGAAACAAAAGCGCGCGAATTGATTGAAAATAGACCAAAAAACACTTTCGGTTTTTGGTCAAAAGGGTTAGAATACCATCCGCTTTTTGGCTCGGTCACCGATGATGACCAAAACACAAAAAGCGTGTGATTAAGACAAGTTATTGGGGAGTCGCCAAGCTGGTTAAGGCACCGGATTTTGATTCCGGCATGCGAAGGTTCGAATCCTTCCTCCTCAGCCAAACATAAGCGTGTAGATTTAACGATTTACACGCTTAAATTTTTTATAGGTTCCGGCCATGTGACTGGAACCAGGTTTCAAGACATCGTCATCGCTAAAAAAGGGTACAACGTTGAGTAACGCCAACATGATGGTATTTACCGGCAATGCCAATCCGGTACTGGCACAAGAAGTTGCCAAGCATTTGGGTATTGAATTAGGGCGTGCCGATGTTGGCCGATTTTCAGACGGTGAAATCATGTTGGAGCTGCTGGAGAATGTCCGCGGCCGTGACGTGTTTGTATTGCAGTCTACCAGCTACCCGACCAATGACAGCCTGATGGAAGTCATGGTCATGGTCGATGCGCTGCGCCGCTCTTCTGCTGGCCGCATTACCGCAGCCATCCCTTACCTGGGTTATTCGCGCCAGGACAGACGTCCGCGCTCAGCCCGTGTAGCGATCACAGCAAAAGTAGTCGCCAATATGCTGACCAGCGTCGGTGTTAACCGCCTGCTGACCATGGACTTGCACTCAGACCAGATCCAGGGCTTTTTTGATATCCCGGTCGACAATATTTATGCGACCCCGATTTTGCTCGAAGACCTGGCCAAACAAGGTCACGAAAACCTGGTCGTTGTTTCACCAGACGTGGGTGGCGTGGTGCGTGCGCGTGCAGCTGCCAAACAATTGAATGCCGACCTGGCCATTATCGACAAACGCCGCCCGAAAGCGAACGTTGCCAAGGTCATGAATATTATAGGTGAAGTTGAAGGCCGCACCTGCGTCATCATGGATGACATGGTGGATACAGCGAACACCTTGTGTGAAGCCGCTGCGGCCTTGAAAGACCGTGGCGCGACCAAAGTGGTGGCTTATGCCACGCACCCGGTATTGTCCGGCGGTGCCGGTGAACGCATTACGGCTTCCGCACTGGATGAGTTGGTCGTCACCAACACAATTGCATTAAATGCTGGCGCACAGGCCTGCAGCAAAATCCGCCAGTTGAGCGCGGCTACCTTGCTGGCAGAGACCATCAAACGTATCAGCCAGGAAGAATCCGTTTCTTCCTTATTTATGGACTAAAAGTACATAAATACAATGTAGAGCATGGATTAAGTTTTACCCCACCTACTGGTCGCGGCAGGTGGATTTTAGTGCAGTACCGCCATTCGTGGCGTTTTTAGGAGCCTCAACATGAGTATCGAAATTAAAGCAGTCAAACGTGACGTTCAAGGTACGGGTGCGAGCCGCCGCCTGCGTCGCGCTGGCAGCGTGCCTGGTGTTGTGTACGGTGGCGATCAAGCCGCTGTATCTATCGAGTTGAACCACAAAGAACTGTTCATGGAATTCCGCCATGAAGCTTTCCACGCGTCTATCCTGAGCCTGGTGCTGGATGGCAAAGCTGAAAGCGTTCTGCTGCGTGACTATCAACTGCACCCAGTACGCAACACGATTCAACACATCGATTTCCAGCGCGTATCTGCGACTGAGAAAATCCACGTGAAAGTGCCTTTCCACTTCATCAACGAAGACGTGGCACCTGGCGTGAAAACCGGTGGTGGTAACATCTCCCACATCCAGACTGAAGCTGACGTAAGCTGCCTGGCGAAAGATTTGCCAGAGTTTATCGAAGTTGACCTGGCAAAATTGGAAGCTGGTCACTCTATCCACTTGTCCGAAATCAAGCTGCCAAAAGGCATCGAGTTCGTACAACTGGCTCACGGTGATGACGCTGCCGTGGTTTCTATCGCTAAACCACGTGGTGGTAGCGACGAAGCTGCTGCAGAAACTCCAGCAGCCTAAGCAGGCCTGGCGGTTATCCGCTACAATAAACGCGCACTCTTCAGTGCGCGTTTTTTCTTTGTCTGAACGAAACTCACACCATGACTGGCATCAAACTGATTGTAGGGCTGGGCAATCCCGGCGATAAATACACCATGACCCGGCATAATGCAGGCTTCTGGCTGGTGGATTTGCTGGCGCAACAATCCGGCAGCCGCCTGGCGGCCGAAACCAAACTGTTTGGCATTGCCGGCAAATGGCAGCCGCACAGCGATAAATGGCTACTCAAACCCAGCACCTTCATGAACGCCAGCGGCAAGTCTGTCGCAGCCATTGCCAACTACTACAAAATCCAGCCTGCAGAAGTACTGGTGGTGCATGACGAATTGGACCTGCCACCAGGACAGGCCAAACTCAAATTTGGCGGTGGCCATGGCGGACACAACGGCTTGCGTGATATTCATGCCGCCCTGGGCACGCCTGACTACTGGCGCTTGCGTATCGGCATCGGCCATCCGGGCAATAAGGCTGAAGTGGTGAATTTTGTCTTGAAAGCGGCGGGTAAAGATGAACAGCAGGCGATTGATGACAGCATCATCAAGGCTACCACTGTCACTGACTTACTGGCACAAGGCCAGTTTGAAAAAGCCATGCTGCAACTGCATAGCAAATAATGGCTAGCGTGAAATAATCGCCGGATGCTGGTGCCACTCATGGTGCCAGCTCACAAATGCCTCCGGACGCAGCGGCGGCGAGAAGTAATAGCCCTGGCCGAAATCACACCCCATCTCCTGCAACATGCGCAGTTGACGCTGGTTCTCAATGCCTTCGGCAATCACCTGCATGCCCAGACTGTGCGCCATGACAATAATCGCGCGGCACAAAGCCTCGTCTTCACCTGAAGTGCCCAGCTCGCGCACAAACGAACGGTCAATTTTGACATAGTCGATGGGGAATTTCTTCAGGTAAGACAAGGCCGAATAGCCAGTGCCAAAATCGTCCAGCGCCACTTGCACACCCGCCTGCTGGTATTGCGCCAAACGCTCACTGACATGTGAGCTGGCATCCAGCAACAAGCGCTCGGTGATTTCAACCACCACCATATTGCCCTCGTGATGGTTCTTCGCCATTTCAAACAGCCAGTCCTCATTCTTTCTGTGCTCGGTGGCAAACTGCACCGGCGATTTATTCACCGCCACCTGGAACATCGGATGCAGCGACTGGCGCCACTGCCTGCACTGTGCAATCGCGGTTTTAAACACCCATTCGCCAATTGGCACAATCAGCAAATTATCCTCGGCAATGCAGACAAACTCCATCGGCGGGATCAGGCCTTTGACCGGATGCTGCCAGCGCAACAAGGCCTCTGCCTTCACCACCATATTGGTCTGCAAATCCACCACCGGCTGATACTCTAGGAAAAACTCATCATTATTGATGGCCTGGCGCAAATCATGCGACAAACGCATACGATGCTCAGCGCTTTGCTGCATGCGCGGCGTGAAATAGGTAAAGCAGTTACCGCCTTTTTGCTTGGACGCATACATAGCCTGGTCCACGCGCTTCATCAAGTCTTCTTTATTGCCCGCATCATCAGGGAAGATCGCAATCCCAAGGCTGGCCGATACATAAGCATGTGTATCATCCAGTTGAAACGGCTGTGATAAGGCTTCCAGCACACGTTGCGCCAGCGCCTCGACATGGCTGGCATGGGCGTCACTCAGCATCAGCACAAACTCGTCGCCCCCCAGCCGCGCAACCAGGTCTTTGTTACCGACGCAGCCGGTCAGGCGCTTGCCCGCCTGCAACAATAATTTATCCCCCTGGTCATGGCCCTGGCTATCATTCACCTCTTTAAACCGGTCCAGGTCTAAAAAGATAATCGCCAGCTTCTGGTTATTATTTTTAATGCCATGCAAGGCATGGTCCAGCCGGTCAAAAAACAGGCGGCGATTAGGCAAACCGGTCAGGGTGTCCACATTGGCATATTGCCAAACCACCTCTTCCGACTGCTTGATTTTCGAAATATCTGCCAGCGTGCCCAATATGCGCGTCGGCTTGCCCTGCTCGTCGTGCATCAGCACCATGCCGCGGTCAAACACCCACTTCCAGCTACCGTCTTTGCATAACATGCGATACTCAATCGCATATTGCTCACGCTCACCATCCAGCACCTGCTGGTGCAAATCCATCGCCACCGGTGCGTCGTCCGGGTGTATGCACTGGTTCCAGGTCGCCGGTTTATGGTCCAGCTCGTCGGCAGCAAAACCGAGTATCTTTTTCCAGTGATCAGAAAACACCACTTTAGACTCGAGCACATTCCAATCCCACACGCCGTCACCCGTGCTCTCCATGGCAAACTTCCAGCGCTGCTCGCTGCTGTTCAGTGCCAGGCTGTATTTCTCCAGCGCATTGCGTGTGCGATTACGCACCACAGCAAATTGCACCAGCGCGGCCAATAACAGGCTAATCACCACACCTAACACGCCCATATCATTAGCATCGCGGTAATCCGTCGCCGCTTCAAACGCAGGCGTAGAGCGTGCCTGCAAGCGCCACACTTGCCCGCTCACATTCAAGGTCTGCGCAACCGTAAACTCGGCCTCATTGTCATGCACATGCTCGTCATCAGAGCCACTGTGATACAAAGGCACCTGCCCTTCTTCACGACCCTGATCAAACACATCAAAATGCACCAGCCGCTGCTCCATCGGGTGCAAGGCCTCTGCCAGCAAAGCCGCCACATCAAAACGCAAAAACACCCAGCCATTCAACCAATGACGGCGATCACCCGTTTGCATGCCCTCATGATGACGGTATACCGGCGCATGAAAAATATAGTTTTTATAAGGCTGCACCACGGTGTTGGCCGCATAATGGCCAGACAGCACCAAACGGTCTCCATCACCCGCCTCCAGCAAATCGGCGCGCAATTGTGCGTCTAAAAAGGTGTTTTTCAGTAAGGTCTCACGGTTGGCATCGTTACGCGGCTCAACGTATAGCACCGGCGCAATCTCGTCATCGCCTTTAATGAAATCCAAGTGCTTGAGCAATTGCGGCAAAGGCATCTCCAGGTCTTTAAACGTTTCCGGATGATGCAGGTGGATGTATTTGATAAAGCCCAGCGCGTTCAGGCTGTTGTATTCAGTGCTTTTGAGATAGTCATCGACATAAAGCCTAAACTCTTCGGCGGAGACAAACTGTGAGGAAATATAAAGTTGCTCCACGCCCTTGAGGATCTGCCGGTAAGCATTGAGCCGTTGCTGGATGGCCTCGGACGCAGACTGCGCGGACTGCTTGAATTTGACTGCCTGCAAGGCCTCGGCATGATGGCGCTCGCTCATCCAGAGCAAAAAAGTGGTTTGCAAGGCAAATAATAATACTGCCGCCGCAATCCATCGCGACGACAGCACTTGTTGTAATGATGCCATATTGAAACGAAACATTTCTCATCCTTTATCAGGAAGGCGCATGACGCATATGATTATGCCCCCGCAGTCATGCATTTTCTTAGTTATAATAAAACTTAAATCTTGTTTGCATTTTGCGGCAAATCAAGATTCATTCTGGCTCTATCTTCATACTAACGGTAAAATATTGGTTTTATTCAATCTTTGCCGCAATATAATGCTGCGGCAACACTCACGCTAAGGTTCATCCACTATGAAATGCGGTATTGTCGGCCTGCCTAATGTAGGCAAATCCACCTTGTTTAACGCCATCACCAAAGCAGGCATCGCGGCAGAAAACTATCCGTTCTGTACCATCGAGCCCAACGTCGGCATCGTCGAAGTACCAGACCCACGCCTGCAACCGCTGATCGACATTGTTAAACCGCAAAAAGTACAACCTGCGATTGTTGAATTTGTTGACATTGCCGGTTTGGTCGCTGGCGCCTCCAAAGGCGAAGGCCTGGGCAACAAGTTCCTGGCCAATATCCGCGAGACTGACGCCATTGCCCACGTGGTGCGCTGTTTTGAAGACGGCAACGTCATTCACGTATCAGGCAAGGTAGATCCGCTGGCCGATATTGAAGTGATTAACACCGAGCTGGCGCTGGCCGACATGGAAACCGTAGAAAAAACCATGCAGCGCGAAGGCAAAAAAGCCAAAAGTGGCGACAAAGATGCCATCGCCCTGATCAAAGTACTCGAAAAAGTCGTGCCTTGCCTTAACGAAGCCAAAGCCGTGCGTACACTGGGCCTGGATGCTGACGAACTCAATTTGCTCAAGCCATTGTGCCTGATCACCGTCAAACCAGTGATGTACATCACCAACGTGATTGAAGGCGGTTTTGAAAACAACCCGCACCTGGACAAAGTGCTGGCCTTGGCAAAAACTGAAAACGCACCAGTGGTCACCATCTGCGCCAAAATCGAAGGCGAAATCTCCGAGCTGGACGAAGAAGACAAACTGCTGTTCCTGCAAGAGCTGGGCCTCGAAGAGCCGGGCCTGAACCGCGTGATCCGTGCTGCTTACGATTTGCTAGGCCTGCAAACCTACTTCACCGCCGGTGTCCAAGAAGTGCGTGCCTGGACCGTGAAAAAAGGCGCCACGGCCCCGCAAGCAGCAGGTGTCATCCACACTGACTTCGAACGCGGCTTTATCCGTGCCGAAGTGATTGCTTACGACGAATACGTGAAAAACAAAGGCGAAAAAGGCTCACAAGAAGCGGGCAAAATGCGCCTCGAAGGCAAAGAATACATTGTGCAAGATGGCGATGTGATGCATTTCAGATTTAACGTCTAACCATTAACACACCAATAAAAAAGCTGGGTTGTCCCAGCTTTTTTATTGCCCGCCTAATTGCCCGTCGCTTTAAATTCAGCGTACTCAGGCTTTTCAATCACCCGCGTGAAACACGCAAACAGGTCAGGATCCAGCTTAGTGCCCGACTCCAGATCCATAATCTGCATAATCTCCGCATGTGGCCGCGCGCCCTGATACACCCGCCGCACTGCCATCGCATCATAGTTATCCACCAGCGTCACAATGCGCGCCAATAAGGGGATGCCCTCGCCCGCGAGTTTGTCTGGATAACCAGAACCATCAAACCACTCATGATGATGGCGTATCACCTTGGAAACCAGCTCAGACCGTGGATGCTCGTAAGCCGCAATCAAATCGCCGCCTACCGAAGGGTGCGACTGCATCACGCTCATTTCAGCATCATCCAGCCTGCCCGGCTTCATCAGCACCACATCCGGCACCACAATCTTGCCAATATCATGCAAACTCGCGCCCAGTTCCAGCACATGCAACTCGTTGCTACTCAGGCTCAGCGCCAAACCAATGCCGTTCGCCAGCGCCATCACGCGGTCACTATGCAGGCGTGTATACGCATCGCGCTGGCGTAAAGCATCCGCCAACACCGCACTTAACTTGAGTACGCCACTGTGATTATCTGCTTCCCGAGTCATGCCGCTATTGTGCTCCAAATTTAAAAGTTGGCAAGAATACGCCAGAATCACAAGGCGGGAATGACAAAAATCAAAAAAGCAGAAAATACTTAGTCAAAAAGGTCGCAGTATCATGTTGTCGACCCATGATACAACTGCTATAATCGCCGTCTTTCAAATATGGTGATGTAGCTCAGCTGGTTAGAGCACAGGATTCATAATCCTGGGGTCGAGGGTTCAAGTCCCTCTTTCACCACCAAAATTCAAATAAGCCATTGATTTAACGTCAATGGCTTATTTTTTTGCCTCAACGCGACAATGGTTTTCAAGTAGCCGCAAATTATGTGCCCAAACCTCAGTCATAAAGACTGAGCTCATCCGCAATCGTATTCCATATAAATCTTCAAGCAAGCCCATGTCGAATTACATCATCACCCCAATCCAACTCTCTAAAACCAGACAGAACCTGATTATCTTCGCGCTCTCAATAGGCGCATTTGCAATCGGGCTGAGCGAATTCTCAAGCATGGGCTTGCTGCTTGAGATTAGCCGTGGGCTAGGCGTATCAGAATCCCAGGTTGGCGTTTCTATCAGCGTTTATGCTTTAGGCGTAGTGGTGGGCGCACCCTTGCTGGCTATCTTTGGTGCTGGGCTCAAAAGAAAAAACTTATTGCTTGCACTCGCCATGATGTACGCCATCGCCAATATTGCCAGTGCGCTCGCCCCTACTTACGGCACCATGCTGGTCGCCAGATTTATTTCCGGCCTGCCACATGGCGCCTATTTCGGCATCGCCTCGCTAGTGGCAGCGTCTATCAGCCCACCTTCGCAAAAAGGCATGGCCGTTACCAAGGTCATGCTTGGCCTGGCCGTGGCAATACTGGTGGGCAACCCGCTTGCGGTTTGGTTAGGACAACAATTTACATGGCGCTTAGCCTTTGCTTTAGTCGGCGTACTGGCATTCATCACCGTGTTGATGGTTAATTGGTCGCTGCCTTTAGACCCCAAAGAGAAAAAATCCAGCCCGATGGAAGAGCTGGCAGCATTTAATCGGCTACAGATTTGGCTAGTGCTGTTGATTGGCGTATTCGGTTTTGCTGGCATGTTTACGGTGTTTAGCTACATGGCACCGGTGCTGGTCAATGTCACCAAGGTGTCTGAGTCATATATGCCCTGGCTGGTTGTCGCCTTTGGCATAGGCTCAATCATCGGCATGTTGTCAGGGGGCAAAATTGCAGATGCCATGAAATTCAAAGGCGCATGCCTGCTGATTGTGTGGTCAATATTTGTGTTGGTGATGATTCCCTTCATTTCCGGCTCACTGCCAGGCATTGTAATCGCAGCCGTCGCAGTAGGCACCATGATGGCATTGCCAGTCACGTTACAAACCCATTTGATGGAAATTGCTGGTGATGCACAGGTATTGTCTGCTGCCGCCATTCAAGCTGCTTTAAATACCGCGAATGCTCTAGGCCCCTGGTTAGGAGGAATGGCGATTGACCATGGATTAGGTTACAACGTATTTGGTACGATTGGTGCGGCAACTTCAGTTATCGGGCTATTGATTTGGGTAATCTCGTTCAAATTGGCTCAGGCAAACGTGCATCATGCTAACTAGTTAACTAAAGCAATTTCTCCGGTCTATTTTGATACAGCATAAGCAAAATTAATAGAATTACGCCTTTAGTTTTTAATGTCAATGTAGCTCAACTGGTTAGAACACAAGATTCATGATCTTGGGCGAGGGTTCAAGTCCCTCTTTCACCACCAAAGAGCGGGGCTTCCAAGGATAGCAATCACTTCGGAAGCCCTTTCTCATTTATGCTGGGGCAACAGCCGGGCAACAAAAATTTAGTATAAGTCCTTATTTATCGCCCTCATCTACCCTATTAGCAGGGCAACAAATCATAGATACAATAGGATTAGATGCGAATAGCCCATGACCTTTTTATCGGGCTAATTACATAGCTTGTTTTTTGATGAGGCTTTTCATTTGTACCGGCTGTTAAATTTGTATTAGATCTTTAATTTAGCCTTTATAAACAGCAGCATTTTTTAAACATCAAGAGTGTATTCAATACTTTCTTCATGTAAAGACACTCAATAGCAAATTGTTATTTATAAGACTTCAGTTATTATCCTAAAATCAGCCATACATAATTACATTTGCAACTAATTAAAAGATCATGAAATGGTAAATAAGCAAATTTATTATCGCGACATTCTGGCTCTTGATGATACCCAATTAGAACAATTTGTTTTGGACTGGGTTAATGAAAAAACTAAAAAAACTTATTCCTCTGCTGCTAGATTTTCTGGTGCTGGAGATCTTGGTAGAGATGTTGTCGGTTTTCTTACAGCAGATAAGCATGAGGGTGCTTGGCATAACTACCAGTGCAAACAATATACAAAATCTTTAGGAACGGGATTAGTTATTAGTGAAATAGGAAAAATTCTCTATTACGCTTTTCTAACGAACTTTACAGCCCCCACAGCCTATTATTTTGTAGCTCCCCGAGGGCTTAATAGAAATGTTGAAAAACTTATATTCAACCCATCACAATTCAAAGAAAAATTAATTTCCGAATGGGACAATCATTGCTCTAAAAATATCATAAGTGGATCGCAGATAACTCTTGATAGCCAATTAAAAGCCTTTATAGAGGCTTACAACTTCTCGAATATTGGTCGCTTTAATTTAGATGATATTTTGAGTGATGACGCAATAGCCCCTGTTCTATTTAAATGGTTTAAATCAGATCCAGGAGCAGCCCCCAAAGGAGTTGTTCCTACTCAGATTGTAGACAATGAGTTGCCTTATATTAACCAATTAGTTGATGCCTACAGTGAGCGGGAGGGCAAAGTTTTTTCAACTCATGAAGAGCTTTCAACTTACTCAAGTCATCAAAGACACCTCTCAATTCAAAGAGAAAGATTTTACGATGCAGCTGCATTTAAAAGATTTTATAGGGACAATACCGACAACTCTGTAATTGAGAGCTTTGAAGAGGACATTTATCACGGTATTTTAGATACTCATGATTCTGATCATAAAGACGCACTGACCAGACTTACCAAAGTAATGGAGCAGGCTGCTGTTATTGCCCCCTCTGGCCCCCTCGCCACATATGCTAAAACTCAAGTAAAACAAGGCATCTGTCATCACTTTGCAAATGAGGATAAAGTCAAATGGCGAAAATAGATAAATTGAATGACAAGCCATCTCTTTTATTTAATAGTCAATTAGAGACTGGCATTCGTTCATTGGTTATCTTGGAAGCCGCATACCCAGACTCTTATGATCTCAATAAACTGACATGGTTAGACCATTTAGTTGTACATACAGGAGACATTAGCGGCCCTGCAAGCTTACACCCCAAGTTACCTCAAAGAAGTGGCGAGATGCTTGTTAGAAGACGATTAATTGAAGAGGGATTAATTTTAATGAGGAGATTTCATCTAATCAATGCAATTACTGATTCAAAAGGTATTTCCTATCAAGCCACAGATGAGGCATATGTTATTACTCGACACATGCGAACCGAATATTCCCAAGCGTTAATTGAAAGAGCAAAATGGGTAGTTGAACAGTTCTCCTCATTTTCTGATTATGAATTGAGAGATTTTATTATTCAAAAAATTGGGCGTTGGAATATAGAATTTCAAGAAAAATCAATAACTCTAAAAGATGATAATAAATGAGTCTGACGATAAAACAAATTGCATTTACTGGTCAAAATGTAGAGATTGCATTTCTTGAATTTGAATCTGGCCTAAACCTTGTCTATGGCGCTTCTAATACAGGAAAGTCTTTTACATTAAAAGTAATAGACTTCATGTTAGGCGGAACAAAGCCACTCCCAGAATTTAAAGAACGTAATGGATACGAAAAAATATGGTTTAGTTTTACATTTAGTAATGGTGAGATTTTTACGTTATCTAGGTCAATAAATGGAGGTGGCTTCGAACTCCATGATGGAATCGTTACAAATATCTCATTAATTAAGGCTCCGCAAATCTTAGGTGCTACTCAAAACACCAAAGCGACTCTAAGTCTTTCGCAGTTTTTATTAGAGAGGCTAGGATTTTCGGGGAAAAAATTAGCGAAAAATGTAACTGGAGCAACTGATGCAATAAGCTTTCGCAATGTGATTCCGGTTGCATTAGTTGATGAGACAGAAATACAAAGTGAAACATCACCTATAGAAAGTGGTGATCCGGTTTTCAGAACTAAAGAGAGAAGTCTTTTTAGACTTTTAATCACCGGAGCTGATGATAGCGCAATCGTTCCTATACTTGATGCTAAAACATTCTCAACATCAAAATCCGTGAGGATTGAAGTGGTCCAAGAGATGTTGGATATTGTTAAAAATAAGCTGTCCGAATATCCAGATTTAGAAAACTTAAGCTCTCAAAATGAAAAATTAGACTCAACATTTGAAAAAATACAAGAAGAGTTTGACGCGGTTCAAGGAACTATCAGATCACTTTTACAAGAGAAACAATCACTATCCATAGAGCTACCAAAAATTGGGCACCGGCTAGATGAAATTAAATTGCACCTTGAACGGTTTTCTACACTTGATGCTGTTTATATTTCTGACATTCAAAGATTAGACTCTCTAGAGGAGGCTGGATTTTTATTATCCTTAAGTAATGAACAAACCTGTGCTTTATGCGGAGCACCACCTGAGGCGCAGTCTCATGGTCATGACATTCAGAATATTGAAGTAATTCGCCTATCAGCTATTTCAGAAATAGCAAAGATCCAAAGCCAACGAACTGATTTGCAAAACACTATTGCAGATCTAAATTCTGAAAAAACTAAATTAAGTTTGGAATATTCATCATCAAGCACAAGGTTAGATGAAGTTGAGCGAAATATTACTAGGCTAACCCCTAGTGCAAATGAAACAAGAATTTCAGTCAGAGAAATCATTGCAGAAAGAGACTCTGTAAAAGAAGGCTTACTGCTTCTTGAACAAAGAAACACTCTTTTAGCAAAATTAGAAGAATTCAATAAACTTACAAAACCTTCGAAAGATGATCAACCGGTATTAAAAACACCAGACTCTTCTGTTTATGAGCTTTCTAAAATAGTCGGGGAAGTATTAACTGCTTGGGAGTTTCCAGGTAATTGCGATGTGAGCTTCGACCAAAGCACCCATGACTTAATAATTGATGGGAAATTGAGAGTAAATAATGGAAAAGGGGTGAGAGCTGTAACTCATGCTGCGTTTAAAGTTGCTTTATTGATTTACTGCAGAAGAAATACTCTACCGCACCCTGGTTTTGTAGTATTAGACTCCCCACTACTTACATATCGTGATCCAATGAAGAATTCTAATGTTACAGCTTTAACAGCAGATGAAGAATTATTGGCAAAAAGCTCATTGAAGACTAAGTTCTTTGAGCACTTATCCTCAATCAAACATTTAGGTCAATTCATAATTCTTGAAAATATTGATCCTCCAAGAAATATAGGTAGTTTAGCTAATGTTCAAATATTCTCTGGCAGCGACTCATTAGGTCGTGATGGACTCTTTCCACTAAAATAAATCTCCTATAACCACTTTGATATTTCTGGATTCAGATGCCCGCGCGTCTCTTTAAAATATTCTTCAAGGTTAACGGTTTGAATCTCAGAGTTCAGAATTATTGATTGTAGAAACTTACCTGTTGGATGCCTGTCCATCATATATGCAGTAGGTGTACCTTCAGGCACCACAATATATGCAAACGGCTTAAGATGCCTTACTCTATCACTGAATAGCTCTCTACTTACAGGTATCACTGTACCCTGATTATCATAATAACCATTTCTAGTTTCACTACAATCAATGTATTGATCACTCCAAAAAACCGCTGCATCCATACGCCACTCCTCAGGTATTTCTCTAGCTATTTGATTCCCGGTGGAATCTACAATTTCAAATGGCTCTGATGGTTCAATCAAAAGAACAAAGAAGTTCCTGTATGGGTAATGACTATCCCGATAAATAATTAACTTTTCGACATCCAACTCCTCCTCACCACAAAAAAGCCATTTACCGTTTTCCAGTTCAGTTAAATGCTGGTATGTATTATCCCCTTCGTTAACTGACATATACCAAAAATCATCTGGATTACATTCATTGTTAAAGTTGGAAAAGAATTTCCTCATTTGAGTTTCGTCGGAGATAGAAAGAACTCCGTTAATTTTCGGGAATGTGCGCCTAATAACATCATCGAATTTATGTAATACGTTCCATAAGTTCTTAGGCGCTGGCTCTTTTAAATTTTCTAGAAATGAATAAATTTGATCGACAGACTGAAATCTTTCAGTGGGATTATTTTTGAGACATTTATTAACAACTGAATCTATCCATCTTAGTTTCTCTGACGATTGACTATTGGATATTTTCTTGCGATCTAGTCCCCGTACAATTTCTCCTGCTAGATACCATTGCATGACTTGACCAAGCGAGTAAATATCATTTGGCTCAATAGCAGGATCTTTACTGTTTACTTGCTCCGGGGCACTGAAAGAAAAGTTTGCCAACCTTTCTGAGGGGGTTGTTTTTGCCAGTTTAGGAAAGTCTTCATCTGAAAAATGTGCGATTCCTAAATCGCCGATGACAAACTCGCCTTCAAGCTGATCAAAAAAAATATTTTGTGGTTTTATATCTCTATGAATGATTTTATTTTCATGAAGGTGCTTAAGTGCCTGCAACAAATCTTGAAATAATTTCCATCCTTTTTTACTTTTGATTTCTTCAGTTTCTTGGCTGATGCTACCAAGACCATGTAAGCTTTTTTGATACGCCTTCATTACGATAATGTAATAATTATCATCATTCACTGAAACAGAATCAAAGTGATATGTCTGTACAATATTCTTATGTGTTGCAATCTGTATTGCACAGAAATACTCATCTTTAAATCTATTTAGCTTCTTTGAATCAACATTATGTTTTAGGAATTTTATTGCGAAGCTTTTGTTTCCTTTTTCGAAAAGATACACAAAGCTATTGCCACCCTCTCCTAGACTATCTATATAAGTAAAGTCACCTAAACTTGTACTCAGTGTTTTTAATTGTTGAAGGGCATTACTTAAGCTAATTACTTTCATTATTTTTCTTAATTCTTAAATTTAGTTTGAATACATATTTTGAATTTCTCAGCCTACCATAGCCATCTATTAGCTTCAATTTAAAAAAAACTCATCACCCTCTGAGTCATGTATTTTGGGTGGCCATGCTAGCTTAAGAGGACTATAAACTAGTAAATGATGACTCCTGGGGCAACACCAGGGCAACAGAAAGAGTGCTAAAAATTGCTACAAGATGCTAGCCACTGCTACGTGGATTTTTAAAATATATAATAAAAACATGCAGTTAAATAAAACCTTCATATTTAACAATGACTTAAAAAACGGGTTAGGATGGATTCATAATCCTGGGGTCGAGGGTTCAACTCCCTCTTTCACCACCAAATACAAAACGGCTTCCAGAGATGAAGGCCGTTTTCGTTTACACTACTTCTCGTATGAGTAGCCACGTAGTAGCCTTTTATCTATTACAGCTTCAGAACTGAAAAACAACAAAAAATAATTTCTTCGTTTTTGAATTTAACTTTTAACATTAATTATTTCTTTACTTCAATGTCCTTTAAATCTAGTTTAGGCGGACATCAAGCCGCCGAGGTACAGCGGCACGCTCTTCACCTTGTCGGCTTGATAATCTAAAATGGGATTGCTAGTGGCTTGTTGTCGTTTGGCAAATGCGCCACAATCATTGGCGCATTTGCTTCGGCAGGTGCATCTATTCCTTTCAAACCTAAATCTGAGCCAGGCCACCATCGACAAAGAACTCAATGCCGTTGATGAAGCTGGCATCAGGTGATGATAAAAACGCCACGGCTTTTGCTACTTCGTCAGGATCCCCCACTCTGCCCATAGGTACTTGAGAACCTAAATAATCCAGCAGGCCTTGTTGTTGCACTGGGTCGTTACCGGCCAGTTCTACCAAACCTGGTGTTTTAATCGGGCCTGGGCTGACGACATTGACACGAATGCCGCGGTCTTTGAGGTCTAAAATCCAGCTGCGGGCGAGGTTGCGAATGGCTGCTTTGGATGCACTGTAAATACTAAACGCGGCGGTGCCTTTCACGCTGGTGGTTGAGCCAGTTAATACAATGGATGCGCCATCTTTAAGTAAGGGCAATGCTTTTTGTACGGTGAAAATCACGCCTTTGACATTTCTGCCAAAAATGTCTTCGTAGTGATCTTCGGTAATGGCGCCCAACGGCAGCATATTACCGCCACCCGCGTTGGCATAGATCACGTCAATTTGGGAGTGGTTTTGCTGTACTGCGTCATAGAGTCTATCAATATCCGCCAGTTTAGACATATCGGCCTGAATCCCTTTTACCTTACCACCTATGGTTTTGATGGCGGCTTCTAACTCGGCTTGTCTACGGCCTGTGATATAGACATTCGCGCCCTGGTTTGCAAAGTGTTTGGCTGTTGCGAGGCCGATACCGCTAGTACCACCAGTAACCACGACGACTTTATTTTCAAATGTTGCTGACATGATGTTTCTCCTTGAGTAATTAAATAAACGTGACTGCATGGATGAAATATTGCCAGTGAGCCAATAAATGCACTAGACTGCTTTCGTGAGTTTAATTGTTCCAAAAATGAGCCAATATGCGTGATATTAATGATTACATCCTGTTTGCGGAGGTGGTGAGTGGCGGCAGTTTTGCGGCTGCCAGCAGACGTGTGCGCATTCCAAAATCCACCATCAGCAGAAGAATTGGCCTGTTAGAAGAAAGGCTGGGCGTGCGCTTGATCGAAAGATCGACCAGGCGATTCCGCGTGACTGAGATCGGGCAATCGTTTTATGAGCGTTGCAAAGTCATTATGCTGGATGTGGAGCAGGCTGACTCTATCGTTTCTGAGTCGCTCAGTGAACCCAAAGGCTTAGTAAGATGCAGTTGCCCGTTAGGCTTGTACGAAACGCTGGCGCCCATTTTTTCTTCATTCCTTCTGGCTTACCCGCAAGCCAGATTACAACTGGTCGCCGGGGATAATCCGGTGAACCTGATTGAGGATAGAATCGATGTCGCCATCAGGGTGCGCACGGTATTGGATACCGATGGCTCTTTGGTGATGAGAACACTTGGGCATTCCGAGCGCATTTTGGTCGCTTCACCTGCGTTTGCGAGCAAGGTGGATCAATCCAGCCTGGATAATTTATCCGCCTTGCCAACCATCGCGACTTCAGACCAGAATCATGCCATCGAATGGCAATTCCACCATGCGTCATTAGGGACAAAATCTATCAGGCATGAACCCATATTGAGTTGTGTGGATTTTTCAACCGTGAGAGAAGCCGCCATTGCTGGCATTGGGGTGGCGTTATTGCCTGACCATACATGCAGCCAAGCGTTAAAAAATGGAAGATTAGTCAGAGTGTTCCCGGAGTGGAGAACGACCTTGGGCATTCTGCACATTGTATTCACCACCCGGCGCGGGCTGCCGCCAGTGGTGCGTGCATTTATTGATCACTTGGCGAGTCAAGTGAAGCAAACTGGCTGCACCATCAATTAGCTGTACTAACTCACACCTGATTGCCGCTTTCCATATATCTAGGTATTACGCACTTGGACTGCTGCAGACTTTGTCACATTCATATAAAAAAGGCCGATGCGAGTAAGCATCGGCCTGTGAAGGCTTAATGATTTAGCTGTGTATTATGCGCGTTGACGAGCGCGACGTGTGACCACACCAGCCATCAGACCCAGGCCTGCCAGCAGGAATGCAACGTTTGTTGGCTCAGGCACAGTGGCTACGCCAGTCAACCCATTGAAAGTGCCGTTTAAAGTAGTGATATAAGTAGCGGCACCGGTCATCAGGTTAATCGAAAACAATTGCGAATCCAGGGTGCCATTATCCAGGTTGAACAAGGCATAGGCCTTACCGTTGCCAAGAATGTCAAAGCCATTCGCAGACAACGCATCTATACCCAATGCGCCAACGGTCTGGATGCCACCAGCCCCGGCCGGGTTATTAAATCCACTCGCCAGAAAGTTTAATGAGTCTGTGGTGGTATTCACGTAATACAACCCCGTGCTGGCTGGGGTAACGCCAGGATTTGAATTTGTGTA
This sequence comes from Methylophilus sp. QUAN, assembly GCF_015354445.1. Lineage (GTDB taxonomy): Bacteria > Pseudomonadota > Gammaproteobacteria > Burkholderiales > Methylophilaceae > Methylophilus. Next base: position 782,057 of record NZ_JADKYT010000001.1, on the reverse strand, counting down.
AGCAACGGCGGTATAACCACTGCCAATATTTGCACCGGCGGTATTGCCTACCACGCCTGTATTGGCGTTAACCGCATAGTTGTTGCCAGTGCCCGTGACTACACGTAGCGAAGCGTTACCAGCAAAATCTGCAACCGGGTTAAAGTCGATGCCGATAGACTGCCCGGTCAGGGAGGCGCCGGTGAGGCTACTCTTGAAGGTTGCTGCACCAGTGGTCATATCCAGTGTATACAACCTGTTCTGGCTGGTGAGCCCATAGACCAAGCCATCAGTTGGCCTGAGGTCAACGCCCAGCAATCTTTCATTCGCTGCCAACCCTGAAATATTGATGTAGGAAACCGCACCTATATTCAAGGTATCAATCACAGCAATGCTGCTGCTGTTCACGCCATATAATGTATCTGCATTTACTTGGGAAGCTGCCACTAGCAAACTTGTGCCCAATATTGCGTTGTAAATAACACTCTTCTTCATGCTAACCTCTCTCAAAAAATATATTTTCAATTATTAAAATGACTTACAAAACAGTGTGGTCTTAACCGGAGGAAGCTTTATCCAAGCCAAGCCCACACCACTTACGCTCCCAACATCAACCTCAAAAAGTCGTTTTTATGTCCATTGCCAAACGGCTTATAGCAACCACACCCAAGAAATATTCTCACGTAACAAATTATCGCGTTAATAAAATAGCTGTAATCGCGCACACAAATGTGCTGCTTCAGCCGATGCTTAATTCGAGAGTGAAAAACTTTTCTCGTAACTGATATACGTAATGCATCTGAAAATGGATGCAGTCAGCACTTCATTATTTACTTTAGTGTTGACTAATCGTTAGAAAATGAGATCAAAGAGATGTCCTCACGGACCGGTGAGGGAGATTGTTGATTATTTGAGATTACTGATAAAGCGATGCAGGATGAAAATGCATCAGTGGATCGACCACAGCGTCTAATTGCGTATGGTCTGTGGCATCAAAAAAATTGAAGATGCGCTCTGCAAGCCATGGAGATTCTTTATCGCCATGCCCGTAAAAGCCTGCATGACCGCCCTCAGCTTGATAATCCAGATGAACCGTGCTTGATACTTCTGCTTCTGTGGGCAAGCTTTCAAAGGAGACAAAAGGATCATTCTTGGCATTTAAAATGAGCGTCTCCGTTTGTATGGCAGGCAACCACGGCTTGGAAGCGTTCACGTCATAATATTCGTCGGCATTGTTTGTACCGAACAACACCGAGGTCACCGCGTTATCCATGTCTTGAACGGTACTGACTGCCTGTATCCTTCTGGCATCCAGATAGTCAGGAAAGCGCTCGGCCATTTGCAACGCTTTTGGCTTCATCGTCGCGACAAAGTGTTTGCTGTATAACAAATAATTAACGCCCTTATCAAGACTGTGCGCCGTTTGCTTTAAATCGATGGGCGCTGAAATGGCCGCCGCCGCTTTGACTAACCGACGCGCATCATTCGGATATTGACCCAGCCACTTTAAGAGTGCATTACCGCCCAATGACACCCCTGCCGCATAAATAGGGTTTTCGGGGAGTTTTTGATGAATGATTGAAATGAAGGTATTGATCTCTTCAGCATCCCCGGCATAGTACACTCGGGGCAGCCGATTGGGTTCGCCTGAACAGCCCCGGAAATGAACGACTAAACCAAGCCAGCCGCGCTGCTTGGCCGCAGACATGATCACACGGGCATAATGACTTTGCGAGCTCCCTTCCAGGCCGTGAAATAACACCAATACGGGCTTGCTCTGCGCTTTATCTGGCTGCTCTGGTGGCTCGGTCCAATCAACATCCACAAAGTCTCCATCAGGCAACTCCCAGCGCTCCCTGACATATGTCTGCTTTGCAACCTGCGGAAACAGCGAGGGAACGATGGTTTGCAGATGCCCACCGATTTGCCAGATCGGCGCCTTAAATTCATTGGCTGCCAAGCCGCTTGAAGCAGAAAAGATGAATGCTGCCATGATCAGGATTAAATAAATGGTCCTCATTGGTGCAGGTGGCTGACGCATCAGTAAGTCTTGATCAGGAGCGTGCAACCGTTTTCAGTGCGGATTTCTTTATGAAACGTTCCCGCACCCGCAAAGTGATAATCGCCGTTCTTACAATGAATCCCATCCAGCCATACCTCGCCATCAACCACAAAGGTTTCTTCATTTTTTTGATGGTCGTGATACGGGATACTTGTGTTTTGTTCGAGTTTGAGCAGAAACGATTTGGCTTCGGCATCGCTTTTCAATACTTTGATTTGTATCCCGTGCTTGATGGATTTCCAGTGACCCTGCTCTGAAAATACAAAAAACTGCGAATCACGGCTCTGCGAAACCCGTTGCATCAATTTGGTTTTAATCTGGTTTTTAGTCTCGCGCTGAGGCGCCAAATCTGGCGTCGCCTCAAACAGCTCAAGAAATAAATCAAAATCCAAGGATTCGGGTTTATTGGTTGTCATCTCTTTATTCAAAACTGTTCACCTTTGAGTTTCTCTCTTAATGATTTTTGTGCCCGGTTAATGGTTGATTTCACGGATCCGAGCGGCATATTCATCAGCTGAGAGATTTCCTGATGCGATAATCCATAATAAAAAACATGATGCAAAAGCTGCCTTTGCAATGGCTTAATTTCTGACAAAGCCTTCACAACGGCCAGCGACGTCTGCTTGTCCTGCAATCTATCATCTGCTGACAAGTCTGTTGACTCTATGGCCCAATCGTAATTAACCACCATTTCAGGTATCGCATTGCGCTTTCTCAACGCATCAATGGCACGAGAACGGCAAATGATTAACATCCAGTTATACAACGGGCACTTGTTGAAATCGTAGCGGTAAATTTCTTGCCATACCTGGTAATAAGTATCTTCAACCACTTCTTCAGAAGTCGCAGGGTCTTTGGTAATTTTCAAAGCCAAACTATAGATCTTGCTAAAAGTAGCTTCATACAACTCATTAAAAGCATCCTCATCCCTATCTATTATTCGAGCTATCAAATCCTCGATGTCATCTCTCACAATTCATTCCAAATGTTCTTTTGATATTTAAATTGCACGCATTGCCAAGTACGACAAACGGCTGTCATTGGATGCAGTTTAGAGAAATAAAATGTATCCCTAATATGCCCCAGATAACAGCCGTATGAATTAACGGTAATCAATTGAGCTGACTATGGCGACTAAACTCAACCGTGATGCCGTCGTCGTTACTCTACATCTTGTTTGGATTTAAAACGGCCAAATAAACCACAACGTACTTTTTCTTGTTCATCTGCTGTCATGGCTTCACTACCGCAATGCCTATGGTGATGCCCATGACGACCTCTGAATCCACCAAAAAGAATTCTGCTTAGAATCAACAGACCAACTGCGTGCCAGTAATCAATTGCGTGAATGCCGTCGGCTAATGACACAACTACGTGGTTCCACAACAACATGACCACATAAGATAAGGCCGCGATGCAGACTACAGCTAGCGCTGCGAATGCAGCACATTTACTTTTACAATTTTTCATTCATCTCTCCAATAATTCAGTTATTAATACGATTAGTCACTGGCATGCAGTTGCTCTCTGAGGAAAGTCACTGCATACCTTTTTCTTGCTAATAAAGTGTTGATGCCAACACCTGTTTCTGCGGCAATTTGTTTGAAACTTTTGCCATCTAACTCATGTGCGATAAACACTTGCCGTTGCTCACTGGGCAGTTGATTCAGTGTTTCAATCACGTGCTCAACCAGCATTTTTCTTTCGTAAATTGACGCCGGGGTTTCGGTTTCAATGGAAAGGATAGACTCTAGCCAGAGTGCATCGTCATCTTCGTCCCGCTCTAGCGTGACTTCCTGCTTTTGCTTTCTAAAACGGTCAATAATGCGGTTTCTTGCCACGCGGTATAACCAAGCACCCACTTGCTCCAACGGCTCTGGTAAACGGTAGGCTGAAACAAACTCATAGAACACATCCTGCAAAATATCATCGGCGTCACCGGCATTCGGTACGCTTTTGCGGATGAAATTGCGCAGCCTGGCTTTTTCTTTATTGAATGTTTCTGTGATGACAGAGTCTTGCTGGGCCATATCACGCTGTGCCAAATAGTGCTGCGTTGTGAGTAAGTTGTTTTCTAAATGTATATCCATGCTGTGAAGACGTTTCAGCGTTGGAAATATTGCATGAACCCTGAAATATTTTTAAATACAGTGTGAGCTGCATGGTTATTGCCACTCCGTTGGCGTGGTGCCTAGCCGTTTTGCAAACACGCGGCTGAATGCGGCTGAGCTTTGGTAACCGACTTGGGTGGCGATGCTTTTGAGTGGCTTGCCTTGCTTGATCAAGTTTTGCGCAATCGAGAGCCGCCAGTCGGTGAGGTAATCTAATGGCGTGGTGCCTACCGTGGCTTTAAAGTTGGCAGCAAATCTGGCGCGTGACATGCCGGACTCTTCAGCCAATGTTTCCAGTGTCCATGGATGGGATGGGTTCTCGTGCATGGCTTTGACTGCCAGCGCTAACCTTGTATCGGCTAATGCGGCAAAAATACTTTGCTGCAGTTGGCCGTGCTGAATCACGTGCCGCAGAATCTGGATCAGGAAATATTCTGCTAGCCTATCCAACGCTGCTTGCCTGCCTAAGTCTTTTTCAAATGCTTCATGAAACAATAGCTGCAAGGTGGGCGCAATTTGCTGCATATCGCTTAAAGGTACAATCACAAATTCGGGCAATGCGGTCGCCAACGGGCTGCGTACGTTCGCGCCCAAATTAATCATGGCACAAACCAATTCACACAGCTCACCATCTAAGGGCTTGAGCACGTGTATGGTCGGTTTAGGGAAAAACACCACGCTCGGTTGATCTATATGCGCAATGCGTTTATCCCGAAACATCAGGTCTAGCTTTCCCGCCCGCAACAAATGAATATGCCCTACCGCTCCAGTGCCATCAAAACTCACCACCTGGCAAAGATCACCGGTAAAAAACACCTGGGCTGAGAGCGAGATTTGATTCAATAGTGGCAACAACGGATCCAAACGATACTCCTGATCAACATAACGAGACCTTTGATAATCATGAGTATTGCATGATATCTCCAACGCACAAAGCGTCTTAATTAATCAGACAAGGAGATTCATCATGGCACGTATTCAAACTATCAACCGTGAAACTGCTAGCGCAGAAGTCAATGCAACACTGGATGCAGTGAAAGCCAAACTGGGCAAGGTGCCTAATTTGATTGCGACTTTGGCACAGGCACCTGTTGCCTTAAATGCTTACCTGGGTTTGAGTGAAGGGGTGACCAAAGGCCGCTTAAGCGCCAAACAAAGAGAATCACTGGCGCTGGCGATTGGTCAGGCCAATAATTGCCAGTATTGCTTGTCGGCACATAGCCTGATTGCCAAAGGGGCAGGTCTTAATACTGAAGCGATTCAGGCGGCACGCAAAGCTGAGGCTACAGATGCCGTGACAGAGGGTTTGTTAACACTGGCGGTCAAAATTGTGCAACAACGCGGCGTACTTTCTGACCAGGACTTTATTGAAGCGCATTTAGCAGGTGTGGATGATGGCCTGATTCTGGAGGTGATTGCCCATGTCGCTTTAAACACTTTGACCAACTACACCAACCACATCGCGCAGACCGATATTGATTTTCCAGTAGTGACTTTATAAATCGGCGAGCTCAGGCCACTAAAGTGTGGCCTGATTGTTTATGGATACTTACGACTTAAGCAAGAAAGGCTTCAACCGCCTGGATAAATAATTGCGGCTGTTCGGCATGCACCCAATGGTCGGTTGGCAAGGTGACAAATTCAGCCTGAGGGAAATGCTGTTGCAGTTCGATGATGTCACTGTCTTGCACATAATCGCTACGTTCACCGCGAATAAACAAACTAGGCTGGTCAAAACGTACGGCAAGCGCTGCAATCAATGTCGCGTAATTCGCTTTGAGCGCTGGCAGGTTAATCCGCCACTGTAACTGATCCTCATTTTTGACCAGGTTAGTGAGTAAAAACTGCCGTACCCTGAGATTAGCGATCGAATCCTTTAAGGCATTATCCACCTCATTACGTGATGCCATTTGGCTGAGATTGACTGCCAGCATGTGATCCATCAACTGGGTATATCTGTCCGGGTAAGTGCGCATCGCCATATCCACTACAATGAGTTTGCTCACTTTTTCAGGATACTGCGTGGCAAACTGCATGGCGACTTTGCCGCCGAGTGAATGGCCGAGCAGATGAATTTTCGCCAGACCGAGTGTATTCAGAACCTCTAATAAGTCATCGGCCATCTCGGCGTAGGTTTGTGAATCGCTGTGCGGCGAACGGCCGTGATTGCGTAAATCGACGCTGATGACCTGGTAGTGCTGTGAAAAATGTTTGGCAATGCTGCCCCAGTTATCGGCTGAACCAAACAGGCCGTGTAGCAATACGAGAGGTTGGCCCTGGCCCAGGATATGAGTGTGTAGTTGCATAGGGGGTGCGAAAAATCAATGTAGCGCTATGGTATAACAATCTGGCTGTATGAGAGGCGGATCATGTAGGAAAACCCACGTCAGCCATGTCCTACGGAATTATCAGCATTCGCTGTATGTATCATCGGACGTGTTTTTTTAATAATGAAACCTCGATAATTTAACTCAACAAGGAATCATCATGAAAAACACATTCAAATCTCTGTTGTTAGTGAGTGCTTTGACATTGCCTATGGCTGGCTTTGCCGCGGATGGTGACTCAATTGGCACCAAGGTTGAAGACTCTGTGATCACCGCAAAAGTGAAAACAGCGTTTGCCAAAGACAAAGCGGTGAGTGCGACTGACATTAAAGTGGAAACCGACAGCAATGGCCTGGTGCAATTGTCTGGTGTGGTGAAATCGAAAGCCGAAGCAGACAAAGCAGTGCTGTTGGCCAAAAATGTGAAAGGTGTGACTGCCGTGAAAGACGATATTGTGGTTGCACAATAAGTGTTCTGCACATGACCTTGCCCATAGGAATCAGCGCGATTCCTATGGGCGATTTTACGTTCTAGCCCTCTCTCGCCTTCTGCAAGCTCCCTCTCCCCTGCTAGGCTAAACAGCCTATAATGGCTTGAACTCTGTTGTCATCACGTGTGCCACATTCGGGGACATCAATCATGGCTGTTTATAAAACGCCCGGCGTTTATATTGAAGAAGTGAGCAAGTTCCCGCCCAGTATTCCAACCCTGGAAACGGCGATCCCGGCATTGATAGGCTATACCGAAAAAGCGGACAGGCAAGGTGTGTCATTATCGCTCGTCGCCACACAAATCAACTCCTTATTGGATTATGAACGCCTGTTTGGTGGCGCAGCCAGATCGGCGGTGACGCTGTGGCTGGATGCACAAGACCAAGTGATTGACGCTACGGTCGATCAACCGTTTTATCTCTATGACAGCGTGCGGCTGTTTTTTGCCAATGGTGGCGGTCCGTGCGTGATCGTCTCCGTCGGCAATTACAACGACCAGATTTCAGCAGCCACATTGGCAGCTGGTTTAAGCGCCATAGAGACAGACCCGCTGCCAACGCTGATCGCCATGCCAGAGGCTGCCTTGTGCCGCGAGACACATACGCTGGAAGCGACTGCGCTGGCGCAATGTGCTCAGGTACAAAACCGGTTTGTGTTGTTTGATTTGCGTCTGCAACATAATCCGGCTGACTTCGCCACCGAAGCCGCGCGTTTCAGGCAAAGCCTGGGCATGAATCACCTGAAATATGGTGCAGCCTATGGGCCGTGGCTGGTGGCCAGCCTGGCTAGAAACACTGACTTTAACCAACTGTTGTTTAAATATAAAAGTGATGGCAGTGTGGTCAGTGCTGAGCAGCTCACCCAGGACCAAGGTATGCAGGCGCTTATCGCAGAAATACGCGCTGCCGGGTTAGTCAAGGCGACGCCTGAATCCCAGGCGCAATTAGCGTCGCTCAACCAAAAGCTATACGCACAATACATGCTCGCCAAACAATGGATAGATGCTGCGAATATCGCTTTGAATACCTTACCGTCCTCGGGTGCCGTCGCGGGCGTATATGCCGCGGTCGACCAGAAGCGTGGCGTCTGGAAGGCGCCCGCTAATGTGTCACTTAACGAGGTGATACGGCCAGTGTTTAACCTCACCAGCACACAGCAACAGGATTACAACGTGGATGTGGACGCTGGCAAATCGATCAATATCATCCGCAAATTTACGGGCAAAGGCACGCAGATATGGGGAGCGAGAACACTGGCGGGTAACGACAATGAGTGGCGCTATATTCCTGTGCGACGATTGTTTAGCTGGGTAGAGGTCTCAGTCAGCCAAGGGTTGCAGCAGATGGTATTTGAGCCTAACGACGCTAATACCTGGGTGCGTGCGCAAGCCATGGTGGAAAACTTTTTAATCTTGTTGTGGCGGCAAGGGGCGTTGCAAGGCAGTAAACCGGAACAGGCATTTTTTGTGAATATCGGCCTGGGCAAAACCATGACGGCAAATGATATTGCGCAAGGCTTGATGCGGGTTGAAATTGGCATGGCTGCAGTAAGGCCTGCCGAATTTGTGATATTGAAACTCACCGTGAAGCTAGCTGGTTGAATAGATAAATGGGCAGGATGGTGAAACCGTCACCCATCTCCACCGGCCCATCCACCTATCCATGTAGCGCATCTGCATTTATGCGAACTCAGCGGCGCCTACTTTCAGGCATGCTTCTGCGCAACTGCGGCAAGCCTGTGCGCACGCACGGCAATGGTCAGAGGCATGTTGCTCACATTGATCGGCACAAGCGGTACAAATTTCCGCACAGTCCTGGCAAACCAGTTCAACAAAGTCGCTGCGACGCGCAATAAACGAAGCCGTGAGGCGGCAAAAATCCGCGCAATCCATATCCAGCTCAATACAGGTCCGTAACATGGGGTTGGCCTCAGTTTCACAGGCGATCGCACAGCTTTCACAAGTGTCTGCACATTTTTTGCACAGTTCCATACATAACTTCAGGTCTTTTTCAGTCATGGCTTTCTCCAGCTTAGTAGCGTTTAAGAATACTCCGAACTTAGTCACCCTGCCCTGCCAGACTTAAACACAATTCAAGTCATGCAGGGCAATCGACTGATGCGGGCCATTACTGCTTCACGCCCGTGCCGCCGTCTTGGGGCTTTTCATGAAAACGTTTGCTTTTTTCAATGTTGCCCGGCTTGGACTGTTTATTAGCACTGCCCTGCCGCCCCTGAGCATCACTGCTACCAGTGGTAGCCGCATTATTATTGTCAGGCTGCGGCTCCAGATAATCGCCGTTTTGATGCGTATCAGGCACCTGATTTTTTTGCTGCTGGGCGGGCGGCGCGTTATCTTGTGGTGCCGCAAAAGCAACCGTCATGGAACATAAAAACGTACTGGCTAACAGTATTGAAAGTAATTTTTTCATCATCGCATCCTCATAAAGTTTTAAAGTCACCTGCCAGATGTGGCAGGCTTAGACTCATGCTAATGATGTGGTTAACAGCTGTATGTCAGTGTCTTTACAAAAAACCTGTAGGATAAATTATGAAGCGGCCTCTTCATTGCCCGTCAGGCTGCCATGGCTACGTATCCAGGCAATGACTTTCAGCAACTCGTCAGGGCTAATACCGTTGTTGGGGTCTGAGGGATCCATCAGGCCTTTCCCTTTGGCGCCCATCCCGCCGTTGGTGCCATTCCAGACTGTCTCAAACATGCCTTTATTCGTGGCATCTTTGGCGTAGTTGTAATTAGGCCCGGTCAGCGCTGGCCCGACCTGCCCACCGGCATCCGGACCATGGCATTGCGTACAGGAATAAAGCTGGAAGGTTTTTTTACCCTGGGCAATCGCATCTTCCTTGCCCACATAGGGGTTTTTACCGGTGGCTAAAAACTCTTTGGCGGCAGGGGTATCGAACAGCTCGGCCTTGATTTCCAGCGGAGATCCATCTTGTGTTTTAACAAACTTAATGGCCTCACCACTAGCAGACGCTCCAGCAGTAGATTCTCCGGCAGCACCAGTTGTCGATGCCTGTTTGTCACAGGCAGAGAGTCCAGCAATTAATACCAACAGGCCTAAGCCAAGCTTGTGATTCATGTCGTTCTCCTCATGATGATTGCGTGTTTTATGAACGCGATTGATGACGCAACCCATTATGAATAAAAGGAAAATGTGCGCCCATGTAACAAAGGCGGAATTTGCTGTAGGAGAATTCGGACGTCGCGCCCGGAAATAGTCGGCGTAAAAAAGCCTGGCATACACCAGGCTTAATTCGACCAGGAAAGTGGTCAATTAACCATTAATGATTTCACCACCATTCGGGTGTATCACCTGCCCGGTCATATATGACGATGCCTGGCTGGCCAGAAACACATATGCAGGGGCAATTTCACTTGGTTGTGCAGGTCGCTTTAAAGGCACCTGGCTACCAAACTCGCTGACTTTTTGTTCATCAAAACTGGCGGGAATCAACGGTGTCCACACTGGCCCCGGCGCCACGGCATTGACGTAAATATCCTTATGCACCAACTGTCGCGATAATGAGCGTGTAAACGACACAACGGCGCCTTTGGTGGCTGAATAATCCAACAGTTCAGGGCTACCACGATAAGCCGTCACCGACGCGGTATTGATAATATGACTTTTTTTCGGCAGATGCGGCAAGGCTGCCTTCACCATATAAAACATGGAGAAAATATTGGTGCGGAAAGTATGCTCGAGCTGCCGCTGGCTGATTTCCACAATACTGGTCTGCGGAAACTGCTGGGCGGCATTGTTGATCACAATATCCAGTTGGCCAAATTGCTGTAGCGTGTCGTGTATGACTTGTTCACAAAAGCGTTCGTCTGCCACATCGCCTGCAATCAGCAAACACTGGCTGCCATAGGCCTCCACCAGTTGTTTCGTTTTTGCCGCATCCCGGTGCTCGTCCAGGTACACAATCACGAGATCCGCCCCTTCTGCCGCAAAATGCACAGCCACTGCACGGCCTATGCCGCTATCACCGCCAGTAATCACGGCCACCTTGCCTTTGAGCTTATCGCTTCCGGCATACGCCTCTTCAATATATTGGGGCTGCGGATGCATATCCGCTTCCAGGCCTGGTTGCACATATTGATGCTGCGGCGGATTAATTCTGTCTTCAACAACTTCCATTGCGTTCTCCTTGGTCGTGGCCAAATGGGCGCTGGCGACTTTAATCTTTCAAATGATTATCAGGGGCTGGAGCCACAGGTTCCCGTGGATCCTGTCGCGGCTGCTGAATGTTCTGGCGCCGTTTATCCTGGTTAGGCAAACCTTCAGCTGGCACCTCTGGCGGGACGATGACACCCCGCTCATATGGCATTTTCGGTGGCACATTGACGCTGTCAGAATCGATATTGCAGGACGGTTTATTTGAAATGGCGGCATCTTCGCAAGGCGGTACGGCATTGTTCACTGGCGGCGCAGACCAAGCATTTCCCGACCACACACTGCAACACAATGAGCCAGCCAATAACATCCAGGTAAGTGTCTTTTGCATACTGTCTTCTCCTTAAAATATAAGAAAGATACAACTGCATCATGCATTGTATGGCCGCAAATACCGCGTCGCCGTCGGCAGTCAACTGATTCGGCTGTAGGAGTTACCACGGGTGAAAACACTCTGTGTCAGACTGGTCTGACAACACAATCAGCCCCTGCCCGATACTTGGTTATCGGCTTCATTTTTACACTGCTGGCAGATGGTATTCATCTGCCAGGGCCGCGCATTGGGATCAGCAAACCATATGCATGCTGATGCCAGCCCATATTAAAAATAAGCTTTTTGAGTAGGAGTACGCCATGAGTAGTTATCCCGTTAATGCTTTCGCCATGCCATTGTCACTGGAGCAATCAACCGCGAGTGGCGACACTACTCAGGCGCACTATATTCTGAACCGTTTGTTTCAGGACTACCCAGTGGCCTTTGCCGTGCGCTTGTGGAACGGCAGTATGCTGACGATCGGCGACGGCGCACCAGCGTTTACCTTTTGCCTGGAACAGGCATCGGTATTACGTGACATGGTATGGTTTAGCAACCCTAAACGCCTGGTGGAGGCCTATTGCTCAGGTGAAGTACAGATTCAGGGGGACTTTCATGCCGCCATGCAGTTGCGTGAACATTTCGAATCTCTATCTTTGCCGCTGCATGAAAAACTAGGCCTGGTCTTCCGGGCACTGACCCTGGCCAATAACCAACAGGTGCTACCCGAACACACTGCCCACACACCTCACTCCCCGACACAATCTCAATCCGCAAGCGCTCCCTCCTCACATGGCATTGCACTCAGTTACGATGTGCCTGAGGACTTTTATCAGCGCTGGCTGGGTGAACAGATGCTGCACTCGTGTGCTTATTTCGCAAGCCCAACACACACCCTGGCGCAAGCGCAGCAAACACAGTTAACACTGATCTGCCAGAAACTGCATTTGCAACATGGTGACACGCTACTGGATATTGCTTGCGGCTGGGGCACACTGGCCTGCTGGGCGGCCAAGCATTACGGGGTGTTTGTACACGGTATCACACACAACCCGACGCAATATGCGTATGCACTCAAGCAAGTGCAACAACAAGGCCTGACGCATCTGGTCAAGATAGAGCTGGTGGACTATCGCACACTGCCTGCGCTGGGCAGTTACGACAAAGCAGCTTGCATCAGCATTGCCGACCATCTAGGCGCAGCGCATTATCCGGACTTCCTAGCCAAGGTACACGCAGCACTCAAACCCGGCGGTTTATTTTTGAGCCATGTGATCACGGCGGAAAATCCGGCTGGCCAGCAAGACGCCTCCACCGCCTTTATCAACCGTCAGCTATACCCGGCAGGCGAGTTAACCTCTTTCGCCCATCTGTTACAACACATGGATAGCGCCAGATTTGACGTATTTAATGTAGAGGGCTTGCGTCGACACTATGTGATGACCTTGCGCCAGTGGCTGGCAAACCTGGAGGCGCAACATGCGTCGATTGCTGCCAGCATGGGGGAGCGTAGTTACCGTATTTGGCGTCTGGCTATGACTGCTAGCGCCATCCAGTTTGAACAGGGCGTGACCGGCATGCACCAGATGCTGGCGACACGCAGATAATCTTAACCGACCAGGAAATAGCCACATGCCCAACATACTCACAACCGCCCCTCAGCGACGCCTACTTACTGCCGCGGTTTGTATGCTGGCATTCAGCAGTTATTCGCAACCATCAAAACTACTGCAATCGCCAGGAATACGCGCCGTCTCTAACGCATCTATCAGCCAGTCAGGCTGGTTTCCAACCACGCAGGCGGCAGAAACCATGCGCGTACCAGAAGGAAAAAAGGCGATCTCAACGCCAGGCACGAATGTGCTTGCTTTTGCCAATGACTTGCATCACCCGCGCTGGCTGTATGCCTTGCCCAATGGCGACATTCTGGTGGCAGAGAGTTATCCCCAGCCTACAAATACAGCGTTTAGCCTGAAAAACTGGATCGCCAGAAAATGGATGCATGAAGCCGAGGAGCTGGCAGGTAGCCAACACCAGATTACCCTGCTGCGTGACAATGATGGCGATGGCATCGCTGACGAACGCCATGTGTTTATCAAGGATATCGCTGCCCCGCTGGGCGTGGCGCTGGTGGGCGACACATTTTATGTCGCCAATGCCGAGGCCCTGCTCCTGTTCCCCTACCAGGCAGGGCAAACACAGATGACACAAACATCCGATCCTGAAACGGCTGATCAAACGATATTGATGCGACCGGCAGTGCAGGAAAAACTGGCGAAAACACCAATGGATGTGCTGACTGACATCCAGCAGGAGAATGGCGCCGCACAAGGACGTCCTGCCAATGTGCTACTCGATAAAAGAGGCTACCTGCTGGTGGCAGATGACGTCGGCAATGTGATCTGGCACGTGAAAGGCAATCGCAAAATCGCACAAAAATAGCCTTATTAGGCTTGAAATGGATAACAAGCCATGAAAAATATATTGTTAATCTACGGCCATGCGCTGAGTCATTGCGCATTAAAGGCACTGGTCAATGACGACCATAGCGTGCACCTGGCCGATGAGGCTGGCAGTGTGCATGACGCCATGTTGAAAATCCGCGAGCATACCTACGATGTCATCATTTTGGATGTGTCCGCAGCGGAAACCAATGGCCTGGAAGTATTCTGCGACCTCAAGCAAGCTTTTCCTGACCTGCCTGTCCTCATTATCAACGGCAGTGAACGGGTCGAGCGCATGATCCATTTTATCCGGCTGGGTTGCGCGGGTTATTTGTCTTACACCACAGACAGCGCGCAAGTGATTCCGGCTATCAATGCCATCGCCCGCGGACAAGCCTATGTTTCGCCTCAGCATCAGCAAATGGCTGCCAACAGCGAGCCCATGCTGCATGAACGTTTGTCACTGCGTGAGCTGCAGGTATTTTTCAAATTGATTAAAGGCCAGGCCGTGAATTCAATCGCGATGGAACTGGAGATTGCGCCAGGCTCTGTCAGTGTGTTTCGATCGAAGATCCTCAAAAAAATGCATGTGCAGAATAATGCAGCGCTGATTTACTACGCCCTGAAATACCACTTGGCCCCCGTAGCGGGGGCAACCAGCAAATCAGCCAGGGAAGTGGCCTGATGGCAGGCAGCCTACAGCTTCTTGACCGCAAACTGCAATTGTTCGATGGCTTCCCACGAGATCAGCGAACCAATCAGGATCACCGCGAACCCCAAACCAGCGGTACATACAATCGCCATACTGAGTGTGACCAATGCACCGCGTTCGCGGATACCAAACACATATCGCACACCCCGATACACCAGTAACACCGATGCCAATACGGCCACACCATGCACAATGACGTTAAAACTCAAGCTGGGCACAATGTAAAAAAGGGAGGTTAACCACATCGGCGTAGTGGCAATGGTCATCATCAGCAGGGAGTCACGAAAGCCAGGCTTGATATTGACCATCTCGGCCAGGTTTTGCGTAATCCAGGCCATTACCAGCAACACGCCCAATTGCAAAAACAACAGCTCGGCACTCACCATCAACAGGCGGTTACCAGGCAGATTATCAAAAAACAATTTGGGGTAATTGTGATACAGCCGCAAATACATCATCACGCACGGAATCAACGATAACGGTAAGATATAAAACAGCATTAGTTGCGACACACTGGGTTTATCGGCAACCAGCAAGCTTGCCTCGCGCCTGTTAGGCGACACGTAATTAAACAGGTGGATGGGATTCATCAGGCGCTCCTTGAAATGAACAAAGTGAATACCTGCTATTAAAAAACAGCCAACTTCGCCATGCCACAAGACATGCACTGATTTGGCTGTAGGAAGATGCAGATGCTTGCATCTGCGCGGACCGGAAAATCAACCCTCGTCTACGCCCAGTGGCTTGCCATTGCAATATCAGTCACAGCTATACAGTCATTCCTACAGATATTTGCGGATTCATCCGATGCAACCAGCACAACGCCAAGGGCATACTGACACTTCTCAATAGTTGATGACATATTTGAAGAGTAAACATGGCAGACAATGACGAAATTATTTCTACTTTGAATGACTTGATTGAGGTATCCAAAGATGGCGAAGAAGGCTTTCGCTCTTCTGCAGAACACGTCGACGAGCCGCAACTCAAAACATTCTTTTTGCGCCGCTCACACGAGGTTGCAACCAGCGTAAAAGAGCTACAGGACTTAGTGCGCGCTTTAGGAGGTGAGCCCGCCTCATCCACCAGTCTGGGCGGTGCCTTACACAGACGCTGGATTGCCATTAAAACCGCATTGACCAGTAACGATACGGTGGCCGTGTTAAACGAAACCGAGCGTGGTGAAGATGTTGCATTGGCTGCCTATCGCAAAGCGGCGGAAAAAGACTTGCCCACCCACATCCGCTTTGTGGTGGTGCGGCAGCTTGAAGGCGCCAAGCGCAACCATGACCAGGTGAAACAGCTGCGCGATGCAGCACGTGCAGAGGCCGCTGCACACTAATATTAAGCAAGCTCACGAAGCCTCGCCTGATGGGCGAGGCTTCGTTTATGCGCGTTATTTACTGTCGTTAAACAACGCTGGAGTCAGCATATAGCAGCCAGTAACAGAACAATCTAATTTATTCAGATGGGGTTGCAAAACTACCCGACGACTGATGCGCTCTCATCGTCCGATTTACTCATATCTAGGCTGAACATGACGCACACACTAGTCGGCTTGCCAATCCTGGGTAATCTGGGCCAGTGTCCGGTTGATTTTCACAATACCGCCTTCGGTGGATAGCACCCAGCTCACAGGAATATAGTGATGCACACCGGCTCCATCCTTTTTGAGTTTGATGACATCGTCACTTTCGAGGCGGTCTACAACAGCAAAGTGTTCTGCCTGCGCCGTGGTGACCGGCATATCGGCTTTAATTTCATTAGGATCAATCATGATGTTTCCTTGTCCCGCAAGGGCGAAAAACGTTGAGCCTTGAGTGTGCTGCGTTGCTATACCAACGCCTAGTGCACGCTGGCTGAGTCTTGCGTAGGAATTTTGAGAGATAAGTACCTGAGACGGGTGTTGAACCTTGATGGGTGACGGATGAGGTGATGGCACAAAACGCCAAGCCCGCAAACAATAAACCCGACCTAGTGTCGGGTTTATTGATATGCAAGTTAACGCTTGAATTACTTGTTCATGACGTACATTGTCACTTCAAAGCCAAAACGCATTTCAGTAGCAGCTGGTTTAGTCCACATGATAGTCTCCTTGGTTAAGTGGTTTCACATCTCGTTAGAAACCACTATACGCAACTCGGGAATCCGCTGCATGCGTAGCATCCCTAAAAATCACTCATGATTTTACGTAGCGGAGATTATTGAGCCGCATCCCGCGACAGCACGAATTTTAACCATAACCAACCCACCAGGCCAGACAGCAGTGATCCGGTTAAGATCGCCATCTTGGATAAATTAATCGCCTCCGCCATTCCGGCAAAAGCCAGGTTGGTGATAAAAATAGACATGGTAAACCCTATGCCCCCCAAGATGCCTGCCCCGACAATATGGGCCATACGTAAAGGTTTGTGCAACTTGCATAGGCCGGTCCAGAGCGCCGCCAGCACCGCCAGCGTGATGCCCAGCGGCTTGCCGATCAGCAGCCCGGTAATAATACCGACGCTGAGCGTGCTGGTGAATATCTCATGCAGGCCTTGCGCGGCCAAGTGCACGCCGGTATTGGCAAAGGCAAACAACGGCAAGATCAAAAAAGCCACCGGAAAATGCAAGGCATGCTCGAGGCGGTGCGAAGGAGAATGCACATCCTCCTGCTTGCTGGTGAACGGGATCGCAAACGCCAGGGCAATGCCCGCCAGGGTTGCATGCACACCAGACTGCAAAGTTAACCACCACATCAGCGCCCCGCCCAGCAAGTAAGGAATCAGCGACATGACACGCCAGTGGTTGAGCGCAAACAGCAGCGCCAGCACGGCCAGGGCAGACAGCAAATACGGCCATGCAATGGCGCTGGTGTAAAACACGGCAATCATGATGGCCGCGCCCAGGTCATCAATCACGGCAAAAGCCACCAGAAACACCTTGAGCGGCGCTGGCACACGCTTGCCTAGTATTAATAGCACGCCGAGGGCGAACGCAATATCGGTTGCCATGGGAATGCCGACGCCAGATTGATACATCGTGCCCTGATTCAATTGCCAGAACACCAGCGCCGGGACCATCATGCCGCCTACCGCCGCAATGGTTGGCAATAAGGCATTATTCAGATTGGATAATTCGCCCACATATAACTCGCGCTTGAGCTCAAGACCGATGAGCAAAAAGAACACTGCCATTAGGCCATCATTCACCCATGCTTCAGCACTCAAGCCTAACAGTTGGCTATGCAAGAAGTGATGATAGTGCGCCGCCCATGCGCCATTTGCGATGATGAGCGCCAGAACAGTCACCAGTAACAGCAGGATGCTGCTGGACTGCTCAGAGGCAATAAAACGTTGAAAAGTAAGGCTAAATGCTCGCATCACAGGATCAATAATAATTAAAAAACACGCTACTCACCGACGGCAAAGCCGATGCCAAACATGGTTTGTGCCTGATTATAATCCAGTAACGAAACACCGTAGCCGCTAGCCAGCATGGCATAAAAACGCACGCTTTCACTTTTGAGTGGTTTGTACTGCACATCGAACTTCACATAGCCCCTGTTATCGCTGCGCATATTATTGCGTACAGTCACGCTGGCGGCGGTGGTATTGGCTTCGTTATCCCAGCGCAAAATCGCATCGCCATAGCCCATATATTTGCTGATATCCGGGTTATCGTTATCCGACTTGCTTTCCGGGATGCGCCACCATGGCCGCACCAGCAGACTATAGCGCTCATTGAGCTGCCAGCCACCTTGCACATACAGGCGGTTCCAGCTACGAGACAGTGGTTGCGAGCGGCCATTAGACTCATGTACCAGGCCGACATTGAGCATATCCGGCATGGCATTGAGCCAGCTGCTTTCTTCTGCAGGCTTGTTTAAGCCTAACGATAAAATCAACTCGGGCGAGTAATTGTGGTCACGCATGGGGCGCGATTGCTGTTCGTTATACACTTGCCAGTAAGACTGCTGGGTATAAGCGCCCCACAGCCGCGCACTTTGCACCCACTGGTTTTTAGGCAGCCAGTCTGACAGGTTCATCAACTGCGTTTTCAGGCTGATCTGGAAATGCAGGTCATTGTGGCCCAGGCCCCGGTCTTGCGTATTGGGCCGCGAAGGCGAAGTCGGGATATCGTTAGGGTTATTGGAGTAGGCAGTCACCAGGTAATTGAGTTGATGCGTTTCGAGGTCGGTAAAATGCAATTCTTCCTGACGGTTTAAATGCCACTTGCGTGACAAATAGCCTGTCTCAGCCCCAACACTCTTTACCAACTCTTGCTGGCTAGGTGCCAAGATTGGCGGCACTACACGTGTGGGCGTATATTGCTCGGCCACTTTATCAAAACAGATCAAGCGGCGGCTGGCATCTTCGGCAAACTCGGTTTGGCAGGTACGCAAGGCATCTTGCATCTCCTGCATGCCAGCGGCCTGCACATGGCTGCTTAACGGAATGACAAAAAGAATGAAGCTGCGCAACACAATATTGCGCAGTGTGTGAAGCATGCACATACGGATTCCCTTCTGAAGCACCTGATCAAGGCGCTGGATTCATCATGGTCAGATGCTGTTGCTCAATCGCGTTTAATACGTCATCACTCAGGTGCACCTGATAGGCTGCAATATTCTCTTGCAACTGGGCCATGCTGGTCGCACCAATAATAGTCGTGCCTACAAACCAGCGGTGATAAACAAAACCCAGCGCCAGTTGGGTAGGTGTCAGCCCGTGTGCACGCGCCAACTCGGCATAGGCTTTGGCCGCCGCAGGCACACCCGGCTTTTTATAACGTTGGGCATAACCCAAAAACAAGGTCACACGGCCAGGGGTAGCGGGGTCGTCGACATATTTGCCGGTCAAATGCCCAAACGCCAGCGGCGAATACGCTGCCAGGCTAATACGCTCGCGGTACAGCACCTCGGCCATGCCAAACTCCATGCCACGGTTCATCAGGTTATAGCAGTTTTGCAACACGGCAATGCGCGGCAAGCCTTGTTCGCGGGCAAGTCGCAAAAACTCCATGACACCCCATGGCTGTTCATTACTCACGCCAATGGCACGTACCTTGCCTTCCTGAATCAACTCATCCAACACTTCGAGCTGGGTTTGAATCGGCACCCAGTTGATAGGCTGGCCATTAGCATCCAGTTCGGCACGCGGGTCAAACTGGTATTGGCCAAACATGGGCACATTGCGCTCTGGCCAATGCAGATAGAGCACATCTAGGTAGTCGGTTTGCAAACGCGTCAGGCTGTCGTGCACCGCCTGGCGGATATTCGCCCTATCCATACCGCTAGGGCCGCCGCGTATCCACTGCATACCGCGCCTGGGGCCCGCCACTTTACTGGCCAGCACAAAATGGTCGCGCGCCTGTTTTTTAATCCAGTGGCCAAGCATGGTTTCGGTCTGCGTCACGGTTTCTGCACGTGGCGGCACCGGATACATCTCAGCCGTATCGATAAAGTTAATGCCTTGCGAGAGGGCAAAGTCCAGCTGGTTGTCGGCGTCTTGCTGGGTGTTCTGGTCACCAAAGGTCATAGTGCCCAGCGTGATTTTGGAGACGCGAATGCCGCTGTCCCCGAGGGTGGTGTAATCCATTAATGTAATACCTGTTTTTCTGTGGGTACCTGCATTACGATGCTGGAAACCGTTTCAGGTTCCTTCTCCTGATGCACAGGCAATGTCCAACCTGCGTCCTGGCTGGCAACCATCAACATACGGCTGATGGCCAGCACCAGTTGGTGGTTTAAACTCATATTGACGTTCATGCCGTTGGCGCAGACCAACTGCATATGATTTAACTGGTCGTTCACCGACACAAAGCGCGTGTCAACGACTAACAACTCCTGCTCACTCACCGCCGATGAGCGTTGCTGGTAAGCAGTAGCAAAATCCAGGTCTTCCAGCTGATGCACAGCGTCAGCCTCTTCTGCAAACTGGCGCGTAGCCTCGGCGGGTGATTGTGCTGCAGGCAACGGTGCAGCATTCCCCAGTGCCAGTGCGGACACCGGCAAATGTGCTTCACGGTTAAGCACTTTAAACATCTGTCGCGCGACACGGTAAGTCAGCCACACGCGAATCTCCTGCGACTGGCTGACAGCCGCTTTCATCAACAAGCGGTCTTGTTGCTGGTCATAAGCGAGATTGATCTGTTGTATCGATTGTTGTCGCATAAGTGGATGAATAAACAAGCGTTCCTGACTAGCATACCGCAGTTGTCACGCTGCTACCTAACACTATCCTCTGCCTGATATTTAAAGCGTGATCAAAGATACACTCCGATACAAAACCGCCACCATCCACAAGGATAAATTTCCGTATGCTTTTGTCTGAGAAAGTAAGAAGCACGCAATGGAGGCAATATGATCAAATTAAAATCAATCGGGTTAAGCGGCCTGTTGGCAATATTGTTACTGGCCAGCAACATCGCTCAAGCACATCCACCCGGCCACGGTGGCTGGCATGGCAGAGGCGGCGTTGGTTTTTATTTTGGCGCCCCCTACCCCTATTTTCCATATGCGTACTCACCCTACGCCTACCCATACCCCTATGTTTACAGTCCGCCCCCTGTGATTGTGACACAGCCAGCACAACCACAGGTCTATATCGAACAAAGCAGCGGTGCGACCACTTCTACTGCGCCAGCCCCCGTGCAAACCACACCACCCTCAGCCAACGCTGGCAACAACGGCCAGGGCTACTGGTATTACTGCGAACAATCTGACAGCTATTACCCTTACGTCAAAGAGTGTCCGGCGGGCTGGAAACAGGTTACCCCGACACCACCCAGCAAATAGGCCCAGGCATATGAAAACCACACCTCTGCTGATCATGGTCGCGGCACTGGGCTTGTCCGCCTGCGCCACAAACCCGACTGGCCCCAGCAACATGGCTTTACCGGGCACAGGCAAAGACTTCAATGTATTCCGGGCCGATGACTTATCCTGCCGTGACTTTGCCCTGACACAAATTGGTGGCAAAACGGTGAACCAGCAATATAACGCCAGCCTGGCCACCACCACTGCCGTGGGCACCGTCGTCGGTGCCGCGATAGGCGCAGCGGCTGGCGGTGGTGAAGGTGCGGCCATAGGCGCTGGCATGGGCGCATTGTCAGGCGGCGCGATTGGCAGCAATACGGCCGCCGTGAGCGGCATGAACGCACAGGACAAATACGACAACGCCTACCTGCAATGCATGTATGCCGCCGGTCACCGCATCCCAGTACCGGCCAGCATGGCAAGAACCTACTCGCAGGGCACTAACGCTGCCCCGGTGACCACGGGCTCAGGCTATTACCCGCCACCTCCACCGCCCAACCGACCACGCTAGGCGAATAAAAACAGGCAGCCACAAGCTGCCTGTTTCATACTGGAGGATTAAATGAGCATACCGCCGGAAGCCTCTATCCGCTGGGCATTCACCCAGCGATTATTCTCCGACAACAGGCTTGCAATCATGGGGCCAATATCATCCGGCACGCCCACACGGCCAAGCGCCGTTTGCCCGGCAATATAGGCATTCACCTCTTTGTTATCACGCACCAGTCCCTGGCCAAAATCAGTTTCAATCGCCCCCGGCGCCACCGTATTCACCGCAATCTGACGCGCACCCAGCTCTTTGGCCATATAACGCGTCAACACCTCAATGCCGCCCTTCATCGCCGCATAAGCGCTGTAGCCGGGCAATGTAAAGCGTGCCAGGCCACTGGAGATATTGATAATGCGGCCACCATCATTGATCAATGGCAGCAACTTCTGCGTCACGAAGAAAGTGGATTTCAGGTGGATATTCACCATGTCATCAAAGACCTGTTCCGTCGTTTCAGCAAAGGGAGCGGTGAGACCAGTACCCGCATTGTTAATCAGGAAGTCAAACTTTTCCGCCTGAAAAGATGTTTGCAACGCTTGCTTCAAGGCACTGGCAAACGCATCAAACGTTTTTACTTGTGCCACATCCAGTGGTAAAGCCACCGCCTTGCGCCCCAAGGCATGAATCTCATTGACGACTTCCAATGCAGCCGCCTGCTTGCTTTGATAAGTCAGCACCACATCAATGCCCTGCTTGGCCATCGCCAACGCAGTATTTTTACCCAACCCGCGGCTACCACCTGTAATCAATGCAATTCTAGTCATGCTCATTCTCCTGTGTTGATCAAAGATGTGCGTAGTTTATTGATCTTAAAATTAAAGATAAATCAGCTATTAATGATTATACTGTTCACAATAAACGAACAATAAAACACACATGATAGACAGCACCGAAAGCCTGAAACGTTTTATGCGCGTCGCCGAACTCGGTAGCTTTACTAAAGCGGCCGATAGCCTGGGCCTGCCTAAAGCCAGCATATCGCAAGCCATTCAGCAACTGGAAACCTTGTTCATGCGCGATGACAGCCAGGTCTCAGGCATCGTCCGGGTGAATATGTCACAGCCCATGGCCCGGCATTTAGTGATCCCCGCCCTACCCGCTTTTTTGCAGCGCCACCCCAACCTCAATATAGAAATCAGCAGCGAAGACCGTAAAGTCGACTTGGTCAGTGAAGGCTACGACTGCGTAGTCAGAACCGGCGAGGTCGAAGAATCTGGCATGATCATGCGCAAGATAGGCGAGATGCAGCAAAGCAACTTCGTCAGCCCGTCTTACCTCACCCAATACGGCACGCCCAAAAGCATAGACGATTTGCAGCAACATTATTTGATTCACTACCAGACCAGCAGTAACAACCGCTTTGATGCGTTTGAATATCAGTTAGACGGAGAACTCCATCGCGTGAAAATGCCCAGCCGCATCTGCGTCAACAACACCGATGCTTACCGAGCTGCCTGCGCTGCCGGGTTGGGTATCATGCAAGCGCCCAAGCTAGGCGCCATGGCCATGCTAACCAGCGGCCAGTTAGTGGAGATATTGCCCTCATTCACTGCACCAGGCATGACAGTTTCACTGTTGTTTCCTCACCGTCGGAATCTATCTAAAAGGGTGAGAATTTTTATGGACTGGTTGAGCGAACTCGTACAAAACCAGTTAATGCATCACTAAGCATTCACCTATATTAGGCAAAAAAATCCCCTGCACTTGCCGGAGGAAAATTGGCAAATAACAGGGGGCACATAGAGCAGGCGTCACTGTTGAGCGAAAGTGAGGGATTTACTTTCTAGTTACGCCAGCCTTCGGGAAACCGCGAACGGATCACTCCAGTTTAAAATTGACTGGTATCGTTATTTTGAAGCTCTTCTTTCTTAGGCTATCTTTCACACCCAACTGTGCAATGGCCTTTTTCACCATGCGCATGGCTTCTTCATCCAGCGGCACATGCTTGCTACTGCCCGCTAACGACACACTCACCAACTCGCCACGCACAAACTGGGCAACTACTGACGCCTCACCTTCAAGATGGCGGCGGATGGCAATCGCCGGATATTGCTTGCTCTTGCTCACCAGATCGCGTAATTGCTCGCCATAATCACCCCAGGCATCCGTGTCACTGGCGTTTAACTCGTCTGTATCGTTGCTGGCCTGTGCAGTGCTGGCAGCCACACTGGGCTTGGCGTCTTTTGCCGGCGCGTCATTCGTAGCATGTTGTGCACTCTCCGCCGCACTCACACTGGGTGCTGGGTTGACTGGCGCAGGCTCAGCCTTGGCGGGGGCGACCTGCTCTGGCACCTTGTAATCTGACTCGTGGCTGGATGGTGCAGCCAATACCTGCTTTGGTGTTTCTGTCGGCGTTTGTGGTTTCACAACAGGCGTAGGCGTCGCCTTAGGTGGTTCCACCGGCGCAACGGTCTCAGCAGGCGGCGTCACTTGCGTTGTTGGTGGCGCAGCTTTGATAGAGAAAAACTCGATTTCCAGCCTTTCTGGCATTTTGGGTAGCTGAATCTGGCTCAGCGTCGGATACACCGCAACCACCAGCACATGCAAGGCCAGCGAAACGATCACCGCCCGCCAAACGAGCGAATAATCCTGTTGCTCAGGGTAAATCAGGCTGCTCATGCCTTTATTTCCTGGTCTCTGGCGACATGACAAAACTGAACTTGCTGATGCCTGCACTCTGTATAGCGGCTAACACTTTGGCGACCACGCCGTATTGCGCATGCTCATCGGCATAAATCTCCACCGCAGGGTCATGGCGTTGCTTGAGCTGGCCCAACTCAGTCGTCAATCCCTCAATCGCCAGTCGCTGTTGGTCGAGAAACACATCGCCTGCATCAGTGACACTGATGTGGGCCGTTCTGGGCGTAGTGATCGCAACCTCGGCACTGGCTTGTGGCAGTTTGACCTTGACCGCATTCATCAGCAAAGGTGCAGTGACGATAAACACCGTCAGTAATACCAGCATCACATCCACCAGTGGCGTCACATTAATTTCGCTCACCAGGTCTTCATTGTCACTGTCGCCTAAAATCGCCATGATGTTAGCCCTCTGCGCCTGACTGTGTCAGCAATGATTGAAAACGGCTGGCGACTTGCTCCATATCGGCTCTATGCACCTTTTGCTTACGCATGAAATAGTTATAGGCCAGCACCGCAGGCACCGCCGTGGCAATGCCAATCGCGGTGGCAATCAAGGCCTCACCAATGGGCCCGGCCACTACGTCCAACCCGGCAGAGCCAGTCGCCGTGATGGTTTTAAGCGCATTCATAATGCCCCACACCGTGCCAAACAAACCGATAAACGGCGCCGTAGAGCCTATGCTCGCCAACACCGCCACGCCGCCATCCATGCGTTTTTGCTCAAGATAGGCTTGCTGCTTGAGTGATAATAAAATCACTTCCTGGCGCTCGTTTCTGCGCAACACAGAGTTCGCCATCGCCTCATTCATCGCCCGCATACCGGCATCACATAAACGTGCGAAACTGCTATTGCTGTGCGAAATAATCTTGGGCAACTCATAAATGGTTTTCACCTGCTGCCACTCAGATAAAAAGTGGTTCGTCTCATTGCGCGACTTAAACCAGGCCCAACTTTTAATAATGATGATGGACCACACCAGCACCGACAGCACGCCCAGCAAATACAACACAAGATCAACAATATCAGGCACTAAATCCACAGCGAGCTCCATTATCAAAATACAGAAAAAACAATTGAGATGTGTTGCATGCAAGATTCCGTCTGACCGACCTCAGCATCCTGCACAGGAAAAATGCCCGTCAATACCGGGAATTTCTCACATTTACATCCCTTCATATGTTTAATCGCTGGGAGCGCCGAAATCCTGATGCTGTTAACTAAAATTTACACATAAACAGCTAATCACATACTGCCAGTATTGGCTGCGACAGATTGCGGCAAATAAACAAAGTACCATTCGCCGTAATAGCGCTTGTCGTTCAGATGTTGCAACTCGCCGCGATAACCTTTGGTTTTAAACGGCAATTTGTCTGACAGGCTATAAATGCCCATGATGCCACCGCTGGGGGCCATGACGAGACCCCAGCCTTCGCGTTGCGTGATGGGGTCAAGATAGGCTTTGCGCAGATGACGGCGCGCTGTCGGGAAGCGGGTATCTTCTTGCAGTACTTCCAGCGTTGGCGGAAACGTTTTTACCACGCCCGGCGTCTGGTTGTAATAGCGGCCGATGGCATCGCGATAGGCCAGGCCCACCTTAAGCAGCTCTTGTTCTCTCTCGCGCAACACCTGGGTTTGCCAGCGCATGCTGGCTTGCACCATGACCAGGCCACTGAGCATGATCAGCATAAACATGCCTATCAGCACAAAGCCGCTGGTGGAGGACTTACCACAGCGCATAGGGCGTACCATCTGCGGCCACCAGCGCAGAGCCGCTATGCACATCAAAGACACTGCCCTGCTCGTCAATATTGGGCGGCAAGGTAATCACCCAGGTATCCATACGTTCGGTAATCGGGTCCGGTGGAATGGCTTTCAGGTATTGGCGTTCTACCAGTTCGCTCAGCGTTTCCGGATAGCGGTTTTTGTCGCTGTAAAACTTATCAATCGCGTCGCGCATGGTGAGCAAATCATGCCGCAAACTGGTCTCTTTCGAGCGCTGCAACATATGCATGAATTTGGGCGTCACAATGGTCAGCAACATGGCCAGAATCGCCAGCACCACCAGCATTTCAATCAGGGTAAATCCGCGCTTCATGGTTTTACCACTCACTGTAAGGTTGCTGGTTAATGCCGATAGCGAGGGAACGCGAAGAGACGTCATACACGTCCTGCGCCATCTCATCGAGCGCACCGTCATAAGCGCGGATACGCCAGGTGCCCGCGTTACTTTGTTCGGTATCCGCCGCAAACGGGTCACGCGGAATGCGTCTTAAAAAAAACAGTTTTTTCTTTTTGGGATCCTGCGTATTTTCAACCCCGGTCACCAGGATGGCCAGATTGGCCGGATATCCGCTGCCATCAGCCGCTTTCTTGATCAGGCCCTGATCTACCGCATCTTTGTAGGCATCCAGCGCATCACGGATTTGCCACAAGGCGCGCTTGAGCTCACGTTCTTTGTCGCGTTTGCTACTCAGTTGCAACACCGGGCTGGCCGAGGTCACCAGCAAGGCGAGTAATGCCAGCATGACCAAAAGCTCGACCAGAGTAAAGCCGCGTGATCGTCGGTTTGCAACAAGCATGTTATTGCCCTTGAATAATCATGGTGTTGGGACTGGCTGCAGGATTGGGAGGTGCGGAGTTGATCAATTGATCGGCAAAATTGGTATCTACTTTCGCGCGGTCGGCTGGGGTATTTTGCGGCATAACCATTGGGCTGGATGGCATCGCGTCTGAGGCTGATACTGCTCGTGCACCCGTTGTGCCTAACGGGTTTGCCGTAGCGGCAATGCCAGAAGGAATCAGGCTATAGACCGAACTGGCCGGGCTCAGGTTATGCATGATGCGCGGTGTAATCAGCAACACAATTTCGTTTTTGCGTTTATCCTCATTGTTGCTGCTGAACAACTTGCCTATCAACGGCAAATTGCCTAACCCCGGCACTTTACGGCGGGTTTTCTGCTCATCGTCACGGAACAGTCCGGCCAGAATCTGCGTTTCGTTATTGCGCAACTGCAAGGTGGTATTGGCGTTGCGACTACCGATGGTATACGCCAGCACACCAGAACTGGTGGTGACCTGGTCAGTAATATTGCTCACTTCCATGCCGACCTTGATACTCACCTGGTCTTGCATCTGGATCACTGGCTCGACATCCAGCTTAATGCCGACTTCAATATAATTCACATTCTGGCTGACAAAGCCCTGCGCGCTGGCCACACTGGTGAGTACCGGAATTTTGTCACCGACATGAATCTTGGCGCGGTCGCGGTTTTTGACGCGGATTTTCGGGCTGGCCAGCAAATTGGTGTCGGTATCCTGATGCAGCAGGTTGAGCACAATGGCGGGATCATTAATCGAAAACACGCCCAGATTGCCATTAAAATTACGCAATTCAGTCAGCGTCAGTTTGCCTGCTTGCG
This sequence comes from Methylophilus sp. QUAN, assembly GCF_015354445.1. GTDB lineage: Bacteria > Pseudomonadota > Gammaproteobacteria > Burkholderiales > Methylophilaceae > Methylophilus. The sequence goes on along the minus strand of NZ_JADKYT010000001.1, from coordinate 754,016 downwards.
GTTGTGTACCGCTGCTACTACCGGCCGCGTTGCCCTGCACGCCGACGCCAATCTGGGTTGGGTACTGGATGCCCAGATTTTCCAGGTTACGGCGGTTGATTTCCATCACCTCGACTTCCAGCATGACCTCAGGCTCATTGAGGTCCTGTGAGGCAATCAGTTTTTCGGCGACCTTGATGCGGTCCATGGTGTCGCGGATCACCAGCGTATTCAGCTTTTCATCCATATAGACATCGCTGGCACGCAATACGGTTTTCATCATGTTGAGCGCACGTTTGGCATCCATATGTGTCAGGTAAAAGCTGCGCACAAACAGCTCTTCATATTGCGCGGCGCGTGCTTGAGGATAAATCAGCAAGGTATTGCTGTTAAGTACTTTTTTACCTAACTGGTGGCTGGTAAGAATTACATCCAGCGCCTGCTCAATCGGTGTGTCACGCAGCAGCACATTGACGCGTATGCCTTCATTCAACTCCTGGTCAAACGAGAAATTCAGGCCCCCAGCCTTGCCTAGGTATTCAAAGGCATTTTTAATCGGCGTGTTTTTAAGCTCCAGCGTGACTTTCTTTTTCAGCGCCGACTGCAATGGCCGCACCACACTGCTGCGCTCATTTTTTTGTTGCTCCAGTTGCTCAAATAATTGCCGCGCCTCAGCATGCGCTGGCTGTTCAGCCAGGATACTGCGTAAACCAAATTCGGCCCCGGCCCAGTCTTCCGCCATCATCGCCGTCTTCACTTGCGCGATCTGGGCGGCATGTTGGCGCGCCAGTTGCACTTTTTGCAAACCGTCACTGGCGGCACGGTTATTCGGCGCTGCTTGCAACACCTGCTGGTAACCCTCGGCCGCCGCATCGTACTGCTGGGCAACCAGCATGCTATCGGCTTGCTGCACTTGCTTTTGCAGTTTTTTCTCCTGCAACAACGTCAGCCAGTTTTTGTATTGTGGCTGGCGCGGGTACTGATCGACCAACGGTTGCAACAACTGGATCGCTTCATCATCCTGGCCGCGTGCGGCATATAGCCTGGCCTGCTCCAGCGTGGCATCGCCAGTTTGCTGTGCGGGCAGCAGGTTGCTGCAACTGGCTAATAACAACGGACAACCCAACAACCAGGCCCAATGACTATACGTTTGATTCACTTGCTTGTTCAAAATACCACCCCGTTATCCAGCCTGATTTCAAAGCGCTCGGCCGCATGTTGCAGCACGATTTTTTGTTGATCCAGCACTGCCACCTGCCAACCTTCAGCAAAGCGGTCACCCTCATGTAATACGTATTGTTGCTGGCCATCGGTTAAAAACACGGTCCAGCGCCCATCCTCTTGCAAACGACCGGCATAGGTATAAGGATTCACGGCTTCAGGCGTGGCAGCCTCGGCACTGTCGGCGGACGGCATGTCCAACACTGCAAACAGGTCGATCGCATTATCGTCGACGACGGCAGTCATGCTTGCCGATATTGAGACGTTTTGCGGTGCTGAGATACGTTTCGGCACGACCGCTTGAGGCAAGGCCTGCGCCAGGCTCACATGACGCTGAGGCGGCTGTACAGCCGCAACCGGTGCCTGCTCAGCTTGCTCTACCCACCAACATGCCAGTAACGTGCAAGCCAGTGCGGCCCAAAGTAATCCGCGCTGCATCATGTCTGGCCTCGCTTACGTGTATACAAACTGAACTCCACATATGCCTCAAGCTCAGGCTGTAACACATCGCTGCGTTGCAATTTGAACTGGCTTAATGCCAGGCTGGGGTAGTGTTGCAACACCTGCTGCAAAAAGTGGCGTACCTGCAAATAATCGCCCTTGAGAGGCAACTTGATGCGTTGCACCTGCAAACTAGAATGTTCAACAGTGGCAGACTGAAATTCTGCCCGTTCGAACACCATGCCCATCGCATCTGCCGTTGCCAGGATCTCGGCACTAATGCGGTCAGCCTCCTCTTCACTAGGCCAGGTCTGCAATACGCTCACCACTTGCGGCCTGCTCTGCAGGGCAGGCAATGGCCGCTTAGTGGGTGCAGGCATTTGCTGCAAGGAATGTTGCAAGGTATGCCCACGCCACCAGGCATGCCCCACCAGCCCGGACAGTAACACAGTGACTAGCAACATCACGGCCAGCCAGCGATGCGTGCTTAAGGTTTGCTGGCACAAGTAGTGAACGCGCTGCATAGCGTGATTTAGAACTGCCATCCAGCCTCCACATGCAAGGTGGTCATACGCAAGCCGTTCACCTCGGTCGCTTCGCTGGCCTTGAGTTTCACGTCCATTAACGCAGACTGTTTTTTCAAACGCTCTACTAACGCCCAGCCTTGCTGGCGCTGCTGTGCCAGCACTGTCATGCGGATCTGTTTACGCTTGGCGTCTGGGGAGAGTTGAAGCCAGTACAACTGGGCTTGCTGGGCACGCTCGAGGTCACCTAACAAAGCGAGCCACGGGGTGTGTATCTGTCGCTGTGCCTCGACGATATCCGCCGCCAGTGCCGGATTAACCACAGGTGCACGCACGGTTTGCTGATTGGTTGCCTGTACCGATAAACGCGTTTGCCATTGTTGCTGCAAAGCCGTGTTTTCCTCAGTCAACTGTTGATACACCACCGCCAGACTAGCCAGACTGCCTAGCAAGATCAGGCCAACCAACGTGGCCGCGGGCCCTGGCAGGCGACCGGGCGCGTGATTGAAGCGAACATGCATTACGCCATCCTCCGTTGCGTTGCAGGCTGGGATGGTTGACCCAGCCTGCTGCACAAATCCACCACCTGAAACGGCAACATGGATTGCGGTGTAGCGCCGCTAGGCTCGGCTGGTGACAAAAAGATGGGCAACGCTGCCCGTTCGGGATATATGACCTGCTCGCGCGACAACCACTGCACCAAGGTCTGCCGCCAATGCGTGTCGACAGGCAGTTGGCGAATCTGCTGCCATTCACCCTGCATCAGGCAAGCCACAGTTAAGTGGCTGGACTCACGACACACAATCCAGCCATTCGCTGAAAAGCCCTGCTGACGCATGGTATGCAAAGCCTGGTTAGCGGCCAGTGTCCACGCGGCAGTGATGATGCCAGCGGGCAAACGATATTCGGCCAGTGAGGCCTGCAACTTTGCCAATAATGCGGCAGGCAGTGCATTCAGCAAGATAGGCTGGCCATACGCCCCCGGCTGCGCCTCAATCTGCCAATCCTGGCCATCGTTGGCAAACGCCTGCTGCAAGCCGTGTTGGTAATAGGCAGCCTGGTCAGCCTGCGAGCGGATGTCAGCTTGCCACGGCAACACCAGCCAGCGCGCATACTGGTTGGAAAGTACCACCACCACGTGCCAGCGCTGGCCTGCCAATGGCGCCAATACCTCATGCAGGGCTTGCCACAATGCGTCTGGCGGCAAGAGATCGTGCGCATTGCCTGGTAAAGCATAACGTTGATGGCTGAGGAGCTGCGGGCGACGGCTCGGCCACCAGGCGCTTTGAAACTGGAACACTTCCAATGCGTCGCAAGTGATGACAAGACGCAACTCCGGCGCAGTCCATGCCTGCCACCAGCGTCGGCTATCGGCCAGGCGGCAATCCCAGCCCGGGTCAGGAGAGTGCTGTAACACGGTTAATCTCCTGCAAAGTTGTTTCGCCTGCGGCCACCAGCGCCAGGCCAGAATCACGCATCGCACGCGTCCCCGTGCTGGCTGCCAGGGCCTTGATCTGGCTGATAGGCGCTTTAGCAACGATAAGTTCGCGCATGCGGTCATCAAACAGCAGCAATTCGGCAATACCTTTGCGGCCTTTGTAGCCGCTGCCATGGCACTGGCCGCAGCCCTGGCCTTTTTTAAACTGGTAGTGTTGCGTGCTCTCCATCGTCAGCCCTGACTTGCTTAACAATACGGGTTCCGGCACATCATCTACTTTGCAAAACGGGCAGATCACACGCACCAGTCGCTGGGCGAGGATGACATTGACCGCCGAGACAAAGCTGTAAGCATCCACGCCCATATTGGTGAAGCGGCCGATCACATCAAACACGTTATTGGCATGCACGGTGGTGAGTACCAAATGTCCGGTGAGCGCAGACTGCACGGCAATCTGCGCCGTTTCGCCATCGCGGATTTCACCGACCATGATTTTGTCCGGGTCGTGACGCAAAATAGAGCGCAAACCGCGCGCAAAGGTGAGGCCTTTTTTCTCGTTAACCGGGATTTGCAGCACGCCAGGAAGTTGATATTCGACCGGGTCTTCAATGGTGATAATCTTGTCCTGGCCCTGGTTGATTTCGGAAATCATGCCGTAGAGGGTGGTGGTTTTGCCACTGCCGGTGGGCCCGGTCACCAGCAACATGCCATAAGGGGCTTCTGCCTGCGCCCGGATCTGCGCCAGCAAGTCCGGGGCGAAGCCCAGCACCTCCAGGCTGATGCCTTGCGCTTCACTGAGGGCTTTACGGTCCAGCACACGCAACACGGCATCCTCACCAACTACGCTGGGCATGATGGAGACACGCAGGTCTATCTCGCGACCCAGGGCGTGCACTTTGCAGCGCCCATCCTGCGGAATGCGACGCTCGGCAATATCGAGCTCAGACATCACCTTGATGCGCGAAATGGCTTGTTCGGCCTGCATCACGCCACTCAGCCCCCCAGCCTCGTTCAGCACACCATCAATACGGTATTTAACGCGCAGGCCATGGATGGTGGATTCCAGGTGGATATCGCTGGCCCCTGCCTTGAGCGCGTCGTACAAAGTCGAGCGTACAAAACGCACCACCGGGCTGCTGTCTTCGCTGATGGATTTAAGCGACAGTTCCTCGACAGGCGCTTCCTCCTCATGGCCCGCGCTGTCGCTGTGTTGCACTTGGTCCATCGCGCGCATTTGTGTTTCATGAAATTGCAGGCAGGCCGCAATATCATTGCGATGCGCCAGGCACCACTGTACCGGCAGGCGTACCATGCTTTGCAAGCGTAATTGCAACGCTTCGTCAAAAGGGTCAGCCAGCACGAGGTATAACGATTGATCTGGGTGCAACGACTGATCGGTTTTTTGCATTAATACCGCATGTAAGGTGCTGGCATCCGCAAAACGCAACAGCTCAAACATGGGCTGCATGGCATGCAAGTCGAGCGCGGTTAACGTCGGGTAATGCATGCATTGCCCAAGTGCTTGCACAAACACATCGGGCGCCAGGCCAGACAACTCCTCCAGCACCTCCATCAACTGACGGCCGCTTTGTTGCGCCAACTGGCGTGCCTGCGGCAATAATGCGGTCGCCAGTGGTGGCGGCATCTGCCCGGTGAGTGGTAAATCCTGCATATTCATGCGATGGCGTTTCCTATTCTATTGCGCCTGCCAGCTCAAAAATCGGCATATACATCAACACCACCACCAGCCCGACAATCAGGCCGATGAGTACCATCAGCGCGGGTTCCAGCAGCTTGCTCAGCCATTCCACCCGCCGCGCTGTTTCTTCGTCATAAAACACGCCGATACGCCCCAGCATGTCATCTAGTTGCCCACTGCGCTCACCGACACGCAGCATGCGGTTGGCGATTGAAGTGGTCAGTCCATGTGACTCCATGCTGCCCGATAAAGCCTTGCCTTCACGCACCTCGGCAATCACGCGCTGCAAAGCCAGTTGCAACTCTTGCGGCAACAAAGATTGCACCATGCCTAGGGCCGTCAGCAAGGGAATTCCTCCCTGTAACAACATGCCTAGCGTGCGGTAAAACCGCGCCAACTGGTAAATGCGCAAGGCTTCGCCCAAACTGGGGATTTGCCACACGCGCTGCATGAGCCAGGCTTTGCTGGCCGGGCGCGAAAACAGCAGCCACAAGGTGGCCGCCATGCCCACAGTGGCCAGCAGCACCCACTCACCATGTCCTTGCAATAGTTGCCCCCAACGCAACAGCATCTGGCTGGCCCAGGGCAGGTTGTCACCGCCACTTTCATAAATGGTGCTAAAGCGCGGCACCACATAACCGAGCAGAAACAGCACGACCAGGCCGCCCACCACAATCAGTAACACTGGGTAAATGGAGGCCGCGATAATCTTTTTACGAATCGCCTCCACCTGTGACTGGTAAGCCACATGGCGGCGCAAGGCATGCACCATGTCGCCCGTGCGCTCACTGGCGCGGATCAGCGCGATATACAATGGGCTGAATACGCTGGGCTGCAAGGCCAGCGCCTGCGACAGCGGCAAGCCCTCAAACAGAGCGGTGCGCAACTGGGTTAACACCGCACGCGCATGATCCTGCTGCTCTTTTTCAGCCAGACCTTCAATCGCTTCAATCAAACTCAGGCCAGACTCCAATAACGTCAGCAACTCCTGGCTAAACAGGCTGAGGTTAAACGTTTGCGTTTTCAGTGGCCATTGCGGCCAGCCGTGTGCCCGCGCCGATCGCACCTGCAATACGCCATAGCCCTGTGACTGTGCCTGCTGCAGCGCGGCCTGGCGGTCCATGGCATCCACAGTCAGCCAACTGACCTGTGCACCCTGTAATACTTTTAATTCAAACTTCATGGCGGTTTAGGTTAAAACGCTACCAGTTACCGACGTCGCTATCAGCATCCTGGCCACCAGCGGCGCCATCACTGCCCAGCGTCCACACATCATAATCACCATGCTCGCCGGGATACCGGTACAGATACTGCCTGCCCCACGGGTCGGCAGGCACACCTTTGGCCAAATAGGGACCTTGCCATTTCGCTTCACCATCCGGTCTGCGATTCAGTGCCGCCAAGCCCTGTTCCGTCGCCGGGTAATGACCGGTATCTAGCCGGTAAGTATCCAGCGCACGCGACAAGGCCTCGATTTGTGCCTTGGCAGTTTTGGTTTCCGACTTACCAATCTGGGCAAAATACTTGGGGCCCACGTAACCTGCCAGCAAGCCGATAATCACCATCACCACCAGCAACTCCAGCAAGGTAAAACCTGCCTGCTTAAATTTCGCCATTTTCATCGTCGTCACTTTCTAAAATTAATCTTGCGAAAAGATAGAGGTCTTTTAATCCAGGATTGCACCTGCTGGCACCAACCCTGGCAGCACGACTTCAAATGCTTTTTGTCCGTTTTGACCCGTGGTGCGCAAACGAATCGCCCCTTCTTTCTCATCTGGCTCTTTGCTATCGCAATGGCTTTTGATATACAACATGGACGTCATTTTGCGTGTCGAACCATCCTGGTCAACAAAACTCACATCCGTGGTGAAATCCACCCACCCATCGTGATAAGGCGCAGTGTTCAAATCTGGCAAACCAGCTTGCTTGACTGAAGTCATGCTGCGACCAGCTCGGTACAGGGCTTCCGGCATGCCATAGGTGGCATTAGGATTGGGGTTCATAAAGTAGGCGACTGACACAGGGCGACCAGCAAAACCACCGCGCACAATATCGTTGATTTCCCACTGTTCACCATGGCTTAACTTGGGCTCTTTCATCAGCACATGGGTGCCGAAAATGCATTCTTTGGTGTCTTTGTTCCACCAGATCGTATCGGTCAGCGTAGCAAACTCTTCACTATCGTTGCCTTCAGGTGCCGGTGGCGCGATTCCACGCGAAATCATCCCCACCATATTAAAACCGGCCAGTGGCGCATTCATTGGACTAGCCAGCAACAGGTCATTAACTACCGCACATGCGGTATTCTTTTTCTGTGCCATATCTGGCGCAGCACTTTCTTTCAAACCAAACTCACCAGTGGTATTACATGCCACATAAGCAGAGCCCTTGTTAGGCTGCAAATCAACAAACTCAGCCTGGCAAATCAAAGAAAAAAACAATCCTAACAATGGTATTAATTTAAAACGCTTTGTTTTTAACACTTCATCGCTCCCGTAAAAGCAGGGGTTGCCAGCAGCAAACAACACCGCTGGCAATGAGTTACATGCTTAACAAACTAATGAATACTGAAATTAGAAGTTTGCGTTAGCACTACTACGAGTCACACCATTGGTGACCACAGTGACCCATGGCTGAGACTCTTGGCCAGTTTGGCGAATACGTACGGTGTTGTTGGTAGTTGGAAAAGGACCGCCAATAGCTGTGTCTGAACCTGAGCCACAACCTGCGCGAACATACAAGAATGGGCTATCTTTTGCTGTTGTACCGTCTTCATCCACGCCACCGGTCACATCTACAGTAAAGTCCACCCAGTTGGTACGAATCTCAGCAGTTTGTTGTGCTGCTGTTGGTGTGCCCGGGCTCACTAGTGTTTGGCCAACACCATTAATTTCTGTACCAGAAGCAGGTGCCGGGCTGTTTACCGGACGGCGTACATAACCGGTATTCAAGGCTGTCGCTGCGTCAAAATCGTTACCTTGAATCTGCACAGAGGTAAAAGAGCGACCCATTCTGAATACCGGAGAATCTGTGTTGGCAGAGTGGTAATAGCCAGCACTTACATCAGTAGTGCCACTAAAACCACCCAATACGTAATCGTTGACTTCCAAGCGCTGACTACCAGACAACTGCGGGTTGTAATCGAAAGTGCCCGTTGTCGCCATGACGAAGCGTTTTTCAAATACGCACTCTGTTGCTGCGGAGTTTCGATAGACGCGTTGACGCATAGTCGCCAAAGTTTCACCGTTAGCTGTAATCGTTACACTTTGTTTAGCAGTGACTAGTGTGACATTGGTAAAACCAGAAACTGGGGTGCCTGGATCATTACCACCTGATGGGAAAACTGCGCAGGTATTATTGGCACCCGTTGTTGGGGCTGTGTAATCCAAGCTACCGTACAAGCCTGTGGTATTGCATTCACGCCAACCTGTCGTACCTGCCGCTTGGTTTGTGCCTGCGCTTACAGTAAAACCTGCTGCAGGCAAGCTTTCCAAACCTGTTGCAAATGCATTAGCTGAAACACCAAATGCTGCAATCACGGCCAACTTTAGTAATTGATTTCTCATTAACATGCTCCTAATAAAAGGTTAAAATGAGCAGGCATTTGTGGCTGCCTGCGTACTGCTTCACCAATTCACCACACCCTGTTAGCGCCTCGTGAGTTCTAATCTGAATGCGGTTGAATACTGATGGCTTTAGGCATTCCAGTTCACAAATGCCCCTCCATAAAAAATCATTCGGCTAACTCTCTCCCAACTCTACCTGCCAACATCGAAGTCATAAGTCAGGGTAAAGAATGCTGACCTAGGTGCTCCGGATGCTAGAAATGTACTCGCCATCCAATCATTGCTGTTGTAGTTGAACCCACCAGGGCCAATCGCACCGTTGATAGATGGCGAGAATGGGTTAATGCCTAACCGGCCTGCGCTGTAATATTCACGATCAAAAAGATTGTTGATCATTAAGCCTGCCGTCAGATTTTTAGTGATTTTGTAGCTGGTCTTGAGGTTCCAGACTGCATAGCCTGGCACCTTACCTGGGTATCGAAAGTTGGGGCTATCTATCCGGGTTGCACATGTGTCATTACCATACTGAATACCATCAATCACGGTCGGTGCAGTACAGCTTAGATAACGTGAATTAGCAGTGCCTGCTTGATGCTTGTTGTTCTCGTTACCCCGCACAAAACTTTCTGAGTGCAAAATACCAGTCAGACTCACAGTCCAATCAGGCGTAATGTCATAACTAACAGTGGCATTGAGGTTATGCAGTGGTACACCTGGAATACGATTACCAGGAGAAACGGTAATTTGCTCATAGCCGTTCCCACGCCCAGAAACGTTCCCTGCACTACTATTATTCGGGCTGGCCATCATAAAACGCTCTTGAAAGGTCGCATCAGTCAAAGAGTAGTTAACTCGGAAACCCCAATTGTCAGCCCTACCCTGTAAACCGAGCTCAATGCCGCGACGACGTGTGTCGCCGATGTTCTGGAAAAAGCTTCGGTCCGCAGTAAAAGATACGAAGTAAATATCGTCGGTGAGGTCGGTTTGATAGGCAGTAGCATTCCATTGGATCGATGGCGTCAAATTGCCACGCCCACCAAACTCGATAGTTTCAGAACGAACCTGTTTTAGATATGGGTCGCCTGAAAGGGTGCTTGGCAGACTGCAGAAGCGACGCTCTGCCAGTGAGCGAGGGCCTACAAATATCAACTCACCCGTAACAGGGTCTTGGTTATAAACAGGGGTATCATCAAATGCACACCCCAACTCGATCACGCTAGGCGTACGTGCACCCTTGTTCCAGTTACCATATAAATTGAGTGTTTCGGTTGGCTGCCAAGTTGCGCCCAAACTAGGATTAAAGGAGCGATAAGTAAACTTCTCAATTTCGCCTTTACCTAGCACTCCTTGCCCCATGGCTAACTCTGGACTGAATTGCAAAAGAGACCCTGCAGGGCACTCTTCCAACTCCAACGTACCGTTACCATTCGTATCAGGACACAAGACGGTATCCTGATAAAAGTTTTTGAATGCCGTCGGGCCTAGCAAACCTAATGAATTATTAATAGCAAGTTCATTTTTAATGTTAGTGTAATTAAAACGTCCAGCTGCTGTGAATGCCCATTCTTTTTTAGGCGTCCAGGTTTCACTAAAATAGACACTTTTGGTCGCGCTATTACCAGCAAAGTTATTTAAATCAATGCGGTGATCAGCCGCATAAAACTCATAACCGAGCTGACTAGGATCACGAAAAGCTCTTCGCTTACTATCAAACAATCCTAAATATTGGCCGCTTTCATAAGTAGCATCAGCAGCATCAATCGATGCGCCCAACATGAATTTATGCTTCTCGAGATTCCAATTGAGCTGCATCGAAGCACCATCTGTGGTTTGGTCAATCTCGGTTTGGGTAATCAGCGCTGTCGGCGTGCCCTCGACATAACCAGAACATCTACCTTGCCCGATCTGCCCGGAATTGCAATCGGCGCCATTGCGATCTATCGGCGTTCCGTTTGAATCCGTCACAATAAGGCCTAATGGCTTAGCTAAACCTGGATTAACGCCTGAAAATGGTCTAAGCAGTGAGGCGCCCGTAACAGGGTCTACTGCACTTACAAAATATGAGCCCCCGGAAAATAAAAAACCATTAGCATCCTTGTAGACATAGCTAGCATATTGAGGATCAAAAATCTGACCATCAGAACGGGGAGGATCAAAGTCCTGCAACAGTCTTCTTTCCCAAACTCTCAATGCATATTGATAGAATTCAGGCGAAAATGCCGGGGCACTTGTGAGAGCCGGAGCTGGATTGTTTGTCCAAACAGGACGGCCACTCGCATCTAGCGATTGATTTGGATTAGCCTGAATATTGCCGTTAGTGCCAACAACTAACTTATTAATATCATAGCCAGTCGGGGAGGTCGAATCGTAGGCAGAGAATGCCGAGTTTGCTAAAACGTTGCCATTTGCATCTATACCAAAATACTCTGGCTCTCCATTAATATCTAGCAGAGTTGGCAAATACGTTCCGTTTGCTTCATCCAAAACGAGTTTTGCTGCGAGGTTTTCATAAGTGATATTGCCAGAGTTGATATCAATATCTGGCAAGCCATCACCATCAAAGTCAGGCACACCATTGGCCAGATTTTCGCCAGAATTAGGTCTTCTGGTCGCACTACCACCAAAGTTCTGGTTCACATCACCATTGCTCGCATTTCTGCGGCTCTTACGTCTGTAAACTTGGCCAGTGATATTGAAAGTGTCACTCACATCCCAAATGCCATTAAGCTGAAATTGCAGCAAACGGTTTTTGGTTTCGTCCGGGCTGGTAAAAATCTGGCTGCCATCCTGCTTAGCCATTTCAGTGGGTAGCAAACCGTTACCGATGAGTTTGTTGCCTGCGTAGAGCATACTTAGGCCAAGCTGCACACTGTCGTTACGCCATTCAGCCTTCCCAAAAATTTGGTTTACCTCACTGGGTGAATTCACCCGCCAGCCATCTTCCCTGAAAATATTGGCCGCAGCAAAACCGGCAATAACACCGTTATTGCCTCCCACAGAACCTTGAAACTGGTTACGCTTGAAGGAGCCACCGAGGTACTCCACAGAGCCTTCGCTGCTATCAAAACCACTTTTGGTTTTCATGCTGATGGCGCCACCCAGAGTGCCTAAACCAAACAGCGGATTAGAGCCGGGGAATACGTCCAGGCTGTTCAAGGCGTTCATGGGAATCATGTCCCAGTTCACCACGTCACCAAACGGTTCGTTGACGCGGATGCCATCTAAAAACACACTCAAGCCCTGAGAAGTACCTAGCTGCGGACTGGCGGTAAAGCCACGGTAGGTCACATCCATTTGAAAAGGGTTGCTTTGGTAGTCGTTAACGTTCACTGACTGTAGCTTGCTGTTCATTAAGTCAGTCAAACTCACCGCTTTGGATTCTTTGATCTCTTTGGCGGTAATGCTTTGTACGTTGCCAGGAATTTCTTCTTTGGTCAGCGCCAAACCTCGCAAAGGGCCAATGTCGTAGCTGCGTTTGGCACGGACTTCAACTTTGTCGAGTTGAATATCTTTTTTGTCTTGTTTCGGTGGCTTTTGAATAAAGATATTATTGCCTTCCACCTTAGGTTCGAGACCGCTTTCACTCAGCACACGCAACAAAGCCTCTTTACGCGTCATGCGGCCACGCACTTCGGGTGCAGTTTTGCCGGAAACGACGTCATTGGGGAATGAAATATTCATGCCCGTGGCTTTGCCCAAGTCGTGCAATGAGTTGGCTAATGGCTGTGCTGGAATATCCACGTTTACTGGTACACCAAAGACCTCCTCTTGCTGCTTGGGCAATTGAGTATTCAATGCTTCTGCCCACACCGGTTGCGTTGCCATAAAGCTCAAGGCAGTCAACGCAGTGTGGATTCCTCTTCTATTTATTTTCTTATATGTCTTCACAGATTCCTCCTATCTAAGACTCATCTGTGAGCGCAGCAAAAACCTGATGCCATTAACTTAAATTTACATTTAAAACTAAAAGCGGTTGGCAAAGAAAATGTAATCGCTGAGATCAATAAGAAAAGCGCCCATAAAGGCGCTTTTGATGGGTGAAATTAATGCTGGGAATGAAGCACTGTGTATTGCGGGGTTTCTTGCAGTTTGACTGGGGCAATATTGGGCAGGCCATGCAAAAACTGGTCTATGTCCTGGATGTTGATGTCGGCTGAAATATTACGTACTTGCTTACCTTGCGACTGCACTGGCTTGCGGCGGTAACGCGACACGGTATAGGCAATTTCGCTGGTATCGGCGCGATCGAATACCAGGCGACCTTTGAGAAAGGCGAAGGCATCGGAGGCCGGGCGGTTGACCAGCACCATGGCGCGGTTAGGGTAGACCTCGGCTACCTGGCCGTTGGTGATTTCACGTGAAAGCAATGATGGACTTTCGGATGACGCTGCGTCCGGCTCCGGCTGCGGCTCGACTTTGACGCGGCCATGATCCACACTCACACGCACCAGCTGCTCAAGGCGGTTCACAGCAAAGCGTGTTCCCAGCACGGTGACTCTTGCGGTATCCGTCTCGACGACAAATGGCCGCTCAGGATCTTTGGTCACTTCAAAAATGGCTTCACCTTCTTTGAGCAGCACATGGCGCTGGTGGCGGTAATAAGTAACTTCCATATCGCTCTTGGCACTCAAGGTGACTTTGGTGCCATCATCCAGTGTTTTAGTGACGATTTTCCCCACCGGGTTTTGTGCCGCCAGCTGCATCACTGGTGCGGCTTGCCAGACCTGGTATTGCTGGTGCGAGAAAAAGCCAGCGACACAAATAAAGCAGACCACCATCAACTGCGCCAGGCGCTGTTGCTTGGCTTTACGGCGGGCTTCATTGGCCAGAAACGTTTGTTGCTCAGCAGCATCTGCCAGGCTAGACAAGCTCTCAGCTGAGTCAAGCTGGCGCATGGCATGGGCAAAGCTGTCATATTCCGCGGCGTGGCTAGGGTCATCTGCCAGCCATTGTTCAAACGCATGATGCTCTGCAGAGCGTTGGTTGTGTGCATGCTCACGCATACGTAAATACCAGCGCGCAGCCATCTCGCTCAGTGTGAGTGACTTGGCTGTGGATGATTTTGACGTGAGCGGTTTAGACATAAGTGGCAGGCTTAATGGATCGCCTGTTGAAATGCCCGGATATCCAGCATGGCACGGATCAGGTGTTTCTCCACCATATTGGTGCTGATATTCAGTTGTGCGGCAATTTCGCGCTGCTTCATATCATCCACATGATAGAGCCAGAATACCTGGCGGCATTTTTCTGGCAGCAAATCGACCACACGTTGCAAGTGATGCAGTTTTTGCCGCGTTTCATACAATTGCTCGGGTGTGCATTCCAGGATCAGCGCAGCTTCGTCAATCTGGTCCTCATCGACAAACCGCGTTCTATGGCGAAACTCATCTACCAGCAAATGGTTGACGATACCATTCAAGTAAGCCTGCGGCGACTCTTCACGAGCCGGATGACTGGAAACTGCAAAAAACACCAGCGCATCGTGCAGGATATCTTTGGCACGTTGCACACACGCCGTGCGACGACCAATACGACGCAAGACGTCGGTGTAAGCCCACTTTAAATCAATGCCGCACCAAGCCAGTGTTTCGCTCATATTCCACCACCCTACTTTGAATAGCTGGATTGTTGCAAAACACATGCCATCACCCTGAGATTCAATAAGAGATTGATTCTCAATTAAAAAATGTCAATGCATTTAAAAACTGGCAAATGACTCCGGTTTATTTCAACCACTTTTTTAAAAAATGGCTGTAATAAACCATTTAAATATATTGAAATAAAAGTAAAATCACAGTCGGATCGGGACCATATAAAAACATGACACAGAAAATAGCTGCCAGTTTTTGCGGCCAGACCAAATCTACAATTGGAAAGCTTATTGCGCTGTGTTTGCCGGATAGAAACCCACTGCGCATGCTTAATATTGCATCACTAAAAGACAATAATTAGTCTAAAAAATCAATGTCATTTTTTAAAACGACCAGCCATGAAGTGTTGCGAGCGCGCTATAACAGCCTGCTTGAAGATGTGCCCGTCGCCATTTTCACGGCGATCAGCGCACTCAGCATTCAAATGATCGTTTTGAATAGCCAGGTGCATTGGTCGCTCTCGATTGCGACCCCGCTGCTCCGGATGCTGATTGGTTGCAGCCTGCTGTTGTACTGGTTTTGGCACCGCGACGAACGCCCGTCCATCGATAAAATACGCAAACGACTGGAAATCGCCTCTATCGTCTTTATTCTTGCCGGATTTTTTACCTTCTGGCGCAGCGTTTACCTCTACCCCCTTACCGACACCTTCGGCCACTACTTCCTGATTTTCCACAATACGCTCTACGGATTCTGTTTTGCATTTATCTTATGCAAGCTGGGCCCGGCCGCTTACGCCTATAACCTGCTGATGATTTCATCTGCCATCGCCTGCATTTACCGCGGTGGCTTTGAACACCCGCATTTAATGACCTTGCTCATTATGGTGTTTGAGGTGGGCATGCTCATTACCATGCGTGGCAGTACCACCATGTTCGATAAATGGGTGAATGCCACGTATGAAACGCAGGCATTATTAAAAGACAATCAACGCCTAGCCAACCAGGATGTGCTGACACAACTGCCTAACCGGCGACAGTTTTTTGTCCAGGTGGAACAGCAATTAGTGCTAGCCAGGCAAACGGACGAATGTTTTGCGGTAGGGATTTTAGACCTGGATAACTTTAAACCGGTCAATGATGTGCACGGTCACCACATAGGCGACCTGGTATTAATTGAAGTGGGCAAGCGCTTAGCCCAGGTTCGGCCTGAACAAGTGCGGTTTTACCGACTGGGCGGCGATGAGTTTGCATTTCACCTGGTCACCGACGATGAACACGCGTCACTCAAGCAAGTGGCACATGATATCAACCAGGCCATTTCACAACCCATCAGCATTGATGGCCTGCTGATTACCGTTAAAGCCTCTATCGGCGCCTGCATTATCTGCGAGGACAATATCTCGGCGCAAAGCCTGTACGAGCATGCGGATTTTGCCCTGTACCACGTCAAGCGCACCGGTCGCGGCAATCTGGAGATTTACTCCAAAACACTGGAACAGGAGCGCATGCACCTGAACCGTATAGACCAGGCCTTGCGTACGGCAGATATACACGCCGAGCTGTACCCGGTATTTCAACCGATTATTGATATGGATGCCAACGAAGTGTGTGCTTTTGAAAGCCTGGCGCGCTGGCAGAGCCCGACCATAGGCGCGGTGTCCCCGGCCATGTTTATCCCGGTGGCCGAAAGCCTGGGCATGATTGCCGATATTACCAAGCTGATGTTTAGCCGCTCCATGATTGAAATGGCCACCTGGCCAGACAACATGCGGCTCTCCTTTAATTTATCAGCCTACGATGTCACCAACCAGGCTGTGATTAAAGCGCTGATCGGCATGATGCACACTAGCCAGCTAGCCCCTGACCGCTTTGTGTTCGAGATCACCGAAACCGCCTTATTGCAGGACTTTGAAACAGCCAGGGACAATATCGGCCTGCTACGCAAGGCGGGCGCCAAGGTTGCGCTGGATGATTTTGGTACGGGTTACTCCAGCCTGAGCCACGTACAAAACCTGCCACTGGACAAACTGAAAATCGACCGCAGTTTTGTCAAGGATATTGAAACCAACACCACCAGCCAAACCATCGTCAGGTCCATTCTGGCACTGTGCCACGGCATGCATATGGAGTGTGTGGCTGAGGGCGCCGAAACTGAAAGCCAGGTGCGTTTTCTGCAGGCCATGGGTTGCCAGCTCATTCAGGGCTATTACTTTGCCAAGCCGATGCCTAAAGAGCAGGTACAAGCCTATCTGGCAGACACGAAATTAATACCGACCACCTAAGCCGCTACACGCAGGGCGGCAGTTAAAACCTTGCCTTAAAAGTTGATAAGAATTACCACTGTCACAAAAACTATATTAATATCAATTCTTTAACTTTCATGCTCACCCATCGCCCATGCGGTTACGATGCCATGAATGACATGAAGAAAGCGCTGTGTATTAAGCGCCTGCAAGACTCAATCGAACCAAACCGGGATCTATCCATCAGTATTTAAATAGATCAAAAAGGAGGGTTGCGCAATGCGTACAAGCACGCTGTTAATCCTGGATGATGATATTCAGGAGGCCAATCTGATTGCCAGCGAAGCCAAGAGCCTGGGATTTGAAGTCAGGATAGTGGCAGACGCCACCTTGTTTATCGACGCGTTTCTGGCCTGGAAACCGACACACCTGGCGATTGATATTGTCATGCCCGGCATAAATAGCATAGAGGTGCTAAAAACACTGGCGCAGCTCGACTGCCAGTCGTCGATTATATTAAGCAGCGGCATAGGCACAGACACCCTGCCCGCCGTTCAGCTTGCCGCCATTGAGCACAACCTGAATATCCGCGGCATTCTTTACCAGCCGTTTCACCAGCATATTTTAAGAAACCTGCTCAACGACCAGGTCTCGGTTGACCTGCATGCACACACCAGTAGTGATGCCAGTACACAGTCATTCATTGTCGATAGTGACACGATCGCGGATGCTATCCACAACCATCAATTCACCGTATTTTATCAACCGCAAATCGAGCTATTCAGCGGCAAAGTCATTGGCTTTGAAGGCCTGTTGCGCTGGAAGCACCCGGTACTTGGCATCAAGCTACCCGAGCTGTTTATTCCCGTCGCCGAGAAAACCGGGCAAATTGACCAGCTCACACAGATTGTTATCGAAAGCGGCTTTAGCTTTATCCGCTCACTCGGTACGGCACTGTCGTTTTCGCTGAACATTTCGGCAAAAAGTATTAAAAACCAGATGCTGGCAGACAGCCTGGTCAATGCCTGCAAAAGCTTCAAGCTGGCCCCGGAAAAAGTCATTCTTGAGTTGACGGAAACCGCCACCATGCACGACCCCGATGAAGCACAGCATATTCTGTCGCAACTACGGGCAGAAGGCTTTAAGCTCAGCATTGATGACTTTGGTACCGGCTACTCCTCGATGGCACAACTGGCCAAACTGCCGTTTACCGAGCTAAAAATAGACAAATCATTTGTCACCACCATGGAAACCTCGTCCAAGTCGAGAAAGGTAGTCGCCTCCACCCTCAAACTGGCAGAAAGCCTGGGCCTGGAAACCATTGCCGAAGGCGTTGAAAACACCTTGGCCGCCATTGGTTTGCGTGAGCTTGGCTGCCGCTATGCGCAAGGCTATTATTTTGCCCGGCCCATGGATCAGGCCGCCACTAAAACCTGGCTGGCACAGTGGAATAACCAGTTTTAAACATAGGCGGCTACGGCAAAAGTGGTTGGTCTGTAGACTCGTTGGTAAGCAGGGCCTGTTTACGCGCCACACCCCAGCGATAGCCAGACAGGGAGCCGTCCTGGCGAATCACCCGATGGCAAGGAATCGCCACCGCCAGCGTATTGGCCGCACAGGCACTGGCCACCGCCCTTACTGCCTTGGGTAAGCCGATACGGCTGGCAAGCTCGCTATAGGTCACGGTCGTCCCGCAGGGAATCTCCCGCAACGCTTGCCAGACCCGTTGTTGAAACACCGTGCCCTGCACGTCTAACGGCAAATTCAAGCCGAGTTTAGGCGCTTCTATAAAAGCGATCACCGTCGCCACCAATGACTCAAAATCAGCGTCCCCGCCTATCAGTTCAGCAGACGGGAACCTGTCCTGCAAATCATGCAGCAATGGTTCCGGGTCATCGCCAATCGCAATCGCGCAGACGCCTTTGGCACTACTGGCAACCAGCACCGCGCCCAGTGAACACTGCGCCAGGGCGAAACGTATCTGTGCCTGCTTACCGCCTTTCACATACTGCGCAGGCTGCATGCCCAGTGTTTGAGTGGCGGTCTCATAAAAACGGCTACTCGACCCATACCCGGCCTCATAAATAGCATCGCTAATCTTCATGCGGGCGCCAAGTTGCTGACGCATGCGCTGTGCCCGGTGTGCAGAGGCGTAGGCTTTAGGCGTCAAACCGGTCACAGATTTAAACAGGCGGTGAAAGTGACAACGGCTGACGCCGACATGGTCAGCCAACTGCGCCAAACTGGGGCTGGTCTCGGCGGTTTCAATCAAACGGCAGGCCATGGCCACTTTTGCGGCGGTGTCAGCCAAAGGTAATTGGTCAGGTTTACACCGCTTACATGGCCGGAAACCAGCGGCCTCAGCAGCGGCACAGCTAGTGTGAAATGCCACGTTTTCCGGGCGCGCCTGCCTGGCCCCACACGATGGCAGGCAATACACGCCGGTGGTTTTCACCGAGTAAAAGAACGTGCCATCGGCCTGCGCATCGCGGGCCAGCACTTGTTGCCAACGCGGATCATGCATCGTCGGGTGCTGCATGTGTGTTTGTTGCGGTGTTTGCATAGGATTGCGCGTCGTCATGGCCTGCCCTGTGATCTCTCCTTGATAAGCCTAACGATACAAGATCATGCACACACAAACACTCCGACTCTTGCGATTGAATTCCATCCGCGCAACGTCAGCTACGCCTGCCCCGCATGCCCTGCGGCCAGCATCTCGCAGGCCAGGGCGCCCACATCGCGAACAGCCTGCTCAATGGCCAGCGTCCATAAGTGGCTAAAATTGAGGCGAATATAATGGGTCAGGTCTTTTTTACGCGAAAAAATGGTTCCCGGAGCCACCGTAATTCCGTTCCCAATCGCGGCACGATAGAGTTCCAGCGCATCAATGGCGGGCGGCAACTTGACCCAGATCACATACCCGCCCTTGGGCTCCGAGAGCTGCGTCCCGGCCGGGAAGCTTTGTTCAATCACATTGCGCATCAACACATAGTTTGAGCGCAATGTATGGCGTAACTGCTTGAGATGCTGTTCGAAACTGTCGCGTTGCATAAACTTGGCAATCGCAATTTGCGGTGCCGACGTCAATGACAGGCTATTGAGAAACATCAGGCGCTCCACCTCCTGGCGGTAACGGCCTGCGCTGGTCCAGCCCACGCGGTAACCCGGCGCCAGCGATTTGGAAAAGGACGAACAATGCAACACCATGCCCGCGCGGTCAAACGCCTTGGCTGGCAAAGGCGCTGCATCCCTGAAATACAGCTCGCTGTAGACATCATCTTCAATCAGCGGGATATTCTGCTCGGCGAGAAACGCCACCAACGCCTGCTTTTTCGCAGCAGGCATCACAAAGCCCAGCGGGTTCTGGCAGTTAGTCGTAATCAGTACGGCCGCAATACGCACGTTATCAGTCACCGCGCGCAAGGCATCCAGGTCTATGCCAGAGACGGGGTCGGTGCGGATTTCTGCGACCTTCATGCCCAGGCGCTCTACCGTGTGCGCGAGGGCGTAATAGCCGGGCGACTCCAGGGCAATGGTATCCCCGGCCTTGGCCACCGCCTGCAGGCAGAGGGTGATGGCTTCCGTGGCGCCATGCGTAATCACAATATCATCCGGCGAAGCATCCATGCCATGCACGAGATAGCGGCGTGCAATCTGCTGCCGCAGGCTTTCGTTGCCAGGCGGCAAATCACTCAGCACGCCCCACTCCCCCTCGTCATCGGTCAGGGCTTTTTCATATTGATGGATTTTCTTCAGCGGGAACAGTTGCGGATCTGGAAAGGGCGATCCCAGCGGCACGGTGCCAAACTCGCGGATCGATTTAAGCGTGGTCAGCACCAGTTTGCTGGCGTCGATTTCAGACAAGTTGATATCTTTAGCCAGCGGGGAAGCATGGCGCTGTTGTAAACGTTTGCGTGGGGTGACGTAATAACCGGATTGCGGATGGCTGCTGATGACGCCTTCTTGTTCCAGTAACAGGTAAGCACGCAAGACGGTGCTGATACTGAGTTCGTATTTCTGGCTGGCCTGCCGCACCGAAAAAATCCTGTCTCCGGGGCGCAACACACCTTCATCAATCATTGCGCGTATGCGGGCGGCAAACGAGACATAAAGCTTCATGGTGACCAGGCTATGCAGGGGTTGTGATGCCTGTATTATACGTCAGGCGGCTATGCGCCCGTGCAAGATTTAGGTCGCCTGCAACGCCAGCGAAACTTCTTCGCCACTTTGCGTCAAGGCCGCGACCAGGCGTTCTTTTTGCGTAGACAGCTCCACCAGCGCCTGTTCACTCAACGCCGTCATCAACCGTTGCAAGGTACTCATGCGAATCCCCAGGCGCTTGCAAATTACCGCCAGCGACACACATGACCGGCCCTGCTCATGCTCGGCATGCAGCAACTCCAAAATCCCCAGCATCAACACGGTACTGTTATCCAGCGGCACATAGTCGGCGATAAAGCCCGTTTCCACCACAGTTTCATCAACCGTAGCGTCATCATGCAAGACGGTCAGGTCATTCTCAAGCAGCATGGGCTACCTCTGGCGCAGTGGTTTTTTCCAAAATCACCGGAATAGACTTGGAAGTTGGCGTGCGTGAGTCATCAGCCACACTTTCCAGCGGCACCAGATTATTGGTTTCAGGGTAATAGCCACTCAGACAACCTTGCGGAATGTCGTAAGACACCACCAGAAACTTATCCGCACGACGGGTAATTCCATCTTGCCACACACTGACCAGGTTGACCCAGTCACCGGCCACCAGCCCCATGCGCGCAATATCCAGCGGGTTCATAAATACCACGCGGCGCTGACCAAACACACCGCGGTAGCGGTCATCCATGCCATAAATGGTAGTGTTGTACTGGTCGTGCGAACGGGTGGTCATCAATACGAACAACTGGTCACCATATTGCTCACGCGCCTGGTGGATAGGCGAGTTTTGCGGAATCGCCTGCACGGTGAACTCAGCCTTGCCAGAAGGGGTTTTCCACACGCGCTCGCTGGAAGGCACCGGCATGCGGAAGCCACCTGGCGTCTTGATGCGCTCGTTGTAATCCTTGAATGCTACCGGCATGGTTTGCTCGATCGCATCACGGATTTTGCTGTAATCTTTAATGAACGCCAGCCATGGCGTTTTGCTGCGTTTGAGCGTGGCATGTGCCAGGCGCGCCACAATGGCTGGCTCGGAGAGCAGATGCGGTGAGGCAGGCTTGTTCATGCCATAAGAGATATGCACCATGCTCATCGAGTCTTCCACCGTCACGCCCTGTGGGCCGGTTTCCTGCGTATCGATTTCGGTGCGGCCCAGGCATGGCAGAATCAGGGCGTCTTTGCCATGCACCAGGTGACTGCGGTTCAGTTTAGTCGTCACATGCGCCGTCAAATCACAATTGCGCATGCCTTCCCAGGTACGGTCAGTATCCGGCGTGGCAATCGAAAAATTACCGCCCAGCCCAAAGAATACTTTACCCTTGCCGTCTATCATGGCCTGGATAGCGCCTACGGCATCATACCCTGGCGTTTTCGGCACCTTGATATCAAACACGCGCTCCAGGCTATCGAGAAACTCGGCTGGCATCTTTTCATAAATGCCGACGGTGCGGTTACCCTGCACATTGCTATGGCCGCGCACCGGGCACAGGCCTGCGCCCTCTTTGCCAATATTGCCGCGTAACAACATCAGGTTCACCAGCGTTTTAATGGTGGCGACGCCATGCTTGTGCTGGGTAATGCCCATGCCCCAGGTAGCAATCACGCGGTCGCCGGTGGCATAAATGCGGGCAATTTCTTCAATCTGCGCTAACGGCACGCCGGACTCTTCTTCAATCACCGCCCAGCTTTCCTGGCGTGCATCTTCGGCAATCGCTGCAAAATTATTAGTGTGTTGTTCGATAAACGCCAGGTCCACCACACGCTCGGTGCCATGCTTGACCGCTTCGTCATCCCATTGGATCACGAACTTGATCATGCCTTTAATCAGTGCCAAGTCACCACCCAGTTTGGGCTGGATAAAGAAATCACTGATTTTGCTACCCTTGAAAGACAGCATGTCAAACGGGCTTTGCGGGTCAGCAAACCGTTCCAGGCCACGCTCTTTCAACGGGTTAATGGCGACGATGCGCGCGCCTCGTTTGGCCGCTTCGCGCAACTCGCCCAACATGCGCGGATGGTTGGTGGCCGGGTTCTGGCCAAAAATCAGGATGGTGTCAGTATGTTCAAAATCATGCAAAGTCACCGAGCCCTTGCCGATACCCACGGTTGGCGGTAAAGCCATGCTGGTTGACTCATGGCAAAGGTTGGAACAATCCGGGAAGTTATTGGTGCCAAATTCGCGCACAAACAATTGGTACAAAAAAGCGGCCTCATTGGCGGCACGGCCAGAGGTATAAAAAATCGCTTCATTCGGGTCGGCCAACGCATTCAGGTGCGTGGCGATCAGCTCAAAAGCATCCTCCCAACTCACCTCTTCATACTTGTCGGTGGCAGCGTTATAACGCATCGGGTGCGTCAAACGACCTTCGTTTTCCAGCTCAAAATCGCCCCAACCCATCAGCTCGGTCACCGTGTGTTTGGCAAAAAACGCTGGTGGCGTACGCTTATTGGTCGCCTCTGCCGCAACGGCCTTCACGCCGTTTTCACAAAACTCAAAGGTAGACGTGTGCTCTTTGTCTGGCCAGGCGCAACCTGGGCAATCAAAGCCATCCGGCTGGTTTTGTGCCAGCAAGGTCATAATGCCTTTCACAGGAATCTTTTGCAGCGCCAGTTGCGCAGCGACTTGCTTTAACGCCCCCCAACCGGCGGCTGGGTGGTGGTATGGCTTAATGGAGGCTTTAGGTTGCGACATAGTTCCTACTGGCTTGCAAACGGTGGACTGGCATTCGCGAACATTTGCCAGCATATGAATACAGAATCACGATGACTACCATCCTAAGGCAGCCAAAGAAAGGAAACCAGACACAGAAACGCTGAATTTTTAGGGTACAGTTGCGTGCAAAAAAAGCACAGACCCCAGCACGGATGCGGAGTATTGCATCGCACTTTTATTGATTGAGCATTGACGTTCAAGACCTTCATCTTAATTTCGTCAACACTATCAAGTACTTTAGGGGTAACCATGCATTTTTTCGCCTATCCCCTGATATCCAGGTATAGACGGAAAATAGACAGGCTTATGCAGGAAAGAATTAGGGCACCAGATTGATCGTTAGACAACCAACCGTGAGCAGCGCCCCAACCAAGGCCACCACTCCCCAGGCATATTGGGGGGAGTGATGGGTTTACTTCTTAAAAGTTAGCAATCACTGACAAACGTGCAGCCAATGGCGAACCTGGTGTTGTATTGTTGTTATTGTGTGCATAGAGGTAATAGTCTTTGTTGAGCAAGTTCTCAATATTGAGTTGCACACGCAAATCCTTATTCACTTGCGCAAAGACTGCCGCATCCAAACGCACATACCCAGGCAATGTCACACTCGTTGATACGGTAGGTGCTGCCGCATACATCTCTGTGCGGCTAATCACACCCAGCGCTGCCCCCCACACCTCATTAAAGTCATAACGGTTCCACAACGAGAACGTGTGACGCGGCACCATTGCAACGTCTGCACCTGCAGGAATCACATTGGCCGCCGTTGCATTGGGCTGCGTCTTGGTAAACTCGGCATCCTGGTATGCGTAACCACCGGCAACACTCCAGGCGTCTGTCAACTTACCATTAATACCAAGCTCCACCCCTTTGGTCTGTTGTCCATCGACCAGAATCTGATTAGTGGTTGGGTTGGCAGGATCGGCAACTGCAATTTTGTTACGCTCTAACTTATATACCGCAGCAGTCAACGACAATGCCGGTGAATAATCCCACTTCACCCCCACTTCAACGTTGTTGTATTTTTCAGGATCGAATGATTTGTTAATGGCCGTCAAACTGGCTAGCTGCTCACCAGCACGTGGCACATAGCTGATGGTATAGCTGCTATAGACAGACAAGTTATCCACTGGCTTGTAAATCAACCCTACACGGGGAGAGAACAAGTCATCGCTAGTTTTGATATTGTGGTTAGCGTTCGTCGTCGCCAATCTGTTGTTTGTGAAATCCGTGTTAAAACGGTCATATCTTAAACCGGCGATAGCAGACCACTGATCATTAAACTTCATCTGATCCTGGAAATATGCGGCATAAGTATCATTTTGCACGTAGTTATCTGCATCCGAACCATTCTGGCGCCAGGTAATCGGTGCATTCGTTGTTGGATCACTTAGCGGAACATTCACAGAAGTCGTGGCATTATTAAAGAAGCCAGTTTCACGGAAGTTGGACGTACGTTGACGCCCCAGCTCCACGCCAACGACAGACTCATGTTTGATCAAACCAGTATCCCAATTAAAAATCAGGTCGGTTTGATTAATCAGGTTCTGACGATCTGTCGCATTGTTATAGGCATCGATTCTTACCAGGCCTGCAGCTGTGACTGGGCCATTCGCAAACACGTTCTGATAAAACTTGTTGTAATTTGCATAACGGGTGCGGTTCTTCAAAGTCACCCCGTTATCAAACAAGTGTTCGAACGACACGTTAAAAGATGTCAACTCTGTGTTGGTCGGGCTTTGCTTTGCATTACCAAAGAATGTTGAGCGATTGGTATCTACTGGACGATTGCCAAATGAAGCAACCCCACGATCTGCAATCCGATCGTCTTTGAAATACTCAAGGCCGACAACGATCTTGGTCTTATCAGACGGTTTAATGGTCACCGTTGGGTTAATCGCCTTACGCTCCAAACTCACACCGTCTCGATAGCTGTTACCATCTTCATACATGGCATTTAAACGAAAGGCCGCCACATCATTAATGGCCTGGTTAACATCAACAGTACCCCGCGCTTGATCAAATGAACCATACTGCAAGCCTATTTCGCGCAGGGTATCCCAGTTGGCTTCTTTGGTGACACGGTTAATCAGGCCACCAGCACCGCCACGACCAAAGATCATGCCGTTAGGCCCTTTTAAAATCTCGACGCGCTCAATGTTGTAAAGATCACGATAGTATTGTGTATCGTCTCTCACCCCATCCTGAAAGAAATCAGCCGTTGACGCGAGACCACGGAAAAGAAAGGTTTCACGGTTACCTTCCCCTTGGGCAGCGCCCACGCCCGGGGTGTAACGCACGATATCACCAAGATTCTGTACCGCCTGATCTTTCATCTGCTGCTTATTAAAAACAGTGATCGACTGCGGAATATCTATCAGATCGGTTGCAGTTTTAGTCGATGTGCTGGACTTTTTGGTGACGTAACCATTGGTGATTGGCTGCTCTTTAACACCAGAGACATTGACATCAGGCAGTGTTTGCACCTCTTCGGCTAACACAGGCTGCGTGCTCGCAAATACCATTCCAAGTATGGCAGCTAGCGGCCGCATGCGGAAAGATTGTGTGTGTTGCATTTATATTCCCTTAATCATTATATTGGAATGAGAATAAATCTCATTTCTTGAATAATAATTAACCGGGAATGAAGTTTCCGTTGGTATTTTGTGATTTTTTTGTGAACACCCTAAAAGCTGATGGTGAATGTTGATCCCAGGCCCGGCTCTGAATGCAGACTCAGGCGCCAGCCCTGGTTCTCACAAATTCGCTGAATCAGTGACAAGCCCAGCCCCAGCCCATCCAGGGGCAGCGCACTGCCGCGCACAAAAGGCTTTAATACCTGATGCTGCTGATCGAGGTCGATACCAACCCCGGTATCCACCACCGAGATTGAGGCACCGTTGAGGACAATGTTTACGTTACCACTTTCCGTATAGTTCAAGGCATTCCTGAGCAGGTTAGACAACACGGCTAACAACAAATCTGCATTAAACTTTTGCTCAGGCAATGTGCCTTTCTTCACCAGGCTAAACGCAATCTGTTTTTTTGAGAAATCAAGCTGCCAGCGATCAAATGCCTCCTGGCTAATTTGCGCCAGTGTTTGCGTTCTGCTGGGATTCACAACCGTATGCTCTGCACGCGCAATCATGAGCAGGGACTGAAGCAATTGCTGCATTTCTGAACTCGCACGCGCAATTCTATCAATCATTTCATAATCCGCGTCCTCTTTGCTTCGGTGCTGTAATAGCAACTCACAACTGGACGAAATAATCATCAAACCACTGCGGAACTCATGGCTCACATCACTGGTAAACAAGCGCTCCCGCCATAAAGCGTCTTTAATCTTGGTATACGCATCCTCAAAAGACTGGGCAAGACTGCCAATTTCATCATCAGAAAATTCTTCGGCAATGATGCGCTCGCCTAATGGCTGCTTTTTTCTTTGAGAAAAAACGTGAGACAGTTTGACGATGGGGGAAAGAATTTGACGGGCTAACAACCATCCAAACAGGCCGCCCACCAAGATTGTAAGCAAAAAGCCTGAGCGCAAGGCAAAAAACACATTATATTCAAACTCATTTTCAAACAAACTTTGGTCCTGCACCAAGATGTAATCATGGCCATTGATCGTTTGGCGATAGACAAAGTAGGTCAGCGGTTTTTTCTTAATTTCACTAAACCCGTTAGGCACACTACTCAGATATTTCGGAATGGCTGGATCCGGATACTCTGATGAATATAGATGCAAGCCCAACTCTTTCAAGGTCTCATTAGAATGCGACGAATTGGTGACGATCAGCCTAAGTTTGGTATCCATGGCAATCGACATCAGCTTATCTTCTGTTGAGTCAAAAATGCTATGAATCCCCAGGGTAAAGGCACCACCCACAAACAAGGCAATCAGGGTAAATGCGATCACAATACGTGATCTGATTGAAATTTTATTCATTGGCTAAACCGATACGGTATCCAATCCCATGAATCGTATGCACCAAGGGGCGGTCAAACGGTTTATCAATCTCAGAGCGCAGTTGATGGATATGCGCCCGCAGATTGTCCCCACGCGTAGAAACATCACTCCAAAAATGCTCTTCTAAATAACTACGCTTCACCGCATTCGGGCTATGCTGCATCAACAGTTCTAAAAGTTTTAATCCAAGCGGGGCGATTTTCAAAGTGACGCCTGCCCGTTTGACGGCCATGGTTTCAAGATCAAAAATGAGGTCATCTACAACTAATTTGGTACGCACCAGTCCATTTGCTCTTTTATAAATAGCAAGCGCCCTGGCTTCCAACTCTGATAGTGAAAAGGGTTTGACCAAATAATCATCTACCCCAGACTCAAAGCCTTTGAGACGATCATCCAAGGTATCGCGCGCCGTCAGCATGATAATCGGCGTGATACGATTACCATCTTGGCGCAAACGCTTGGTGAGCTGTATGCCATCAATACCGGGCAGCATCACATCCAGAATAATTAAATCGAACTCCTGCGTGACCGCCAGGTGTAAGCCCGTCAGGCCATCCTGGGCACAGTCGACCTTATGATTTTTGGCGAAATAATCTACGATATTGACCAAAATATCTTTGTTGTCTTCAATTACTAATATGCGCATATCCCACCTTCGAGCCCTCTGCAGCAGTATAATTGAGAATAAGACTTAATTGCAAAATGCATAACCGCCAAGCCACCTCTGCTTCCCGCTCAACGGGGTAAAAACTAGCGCTTAACCCCGCATACAACAAGCTATTTTTTACACACCATGCTTCTTATCTGAATTGCCATAAAAACATAGCAATCCAGTACAACTTATCAATCCTGTCGTCTGCAATTTAACTCAAGATCGACATCGATAAAAATCAAAGACTTAGAAAAAGCCTTGCAAAGCCCGATTTCAAGTCCACTGCAACATAAGTTGAGATTCGACTAAGCACGAAGTTTAATCTTTGATCATTTAGTCTAAAGTCACTGGCTCAGTATGCCAGCATTTAAGCAAGCGTAGCCCATATGCAATACTGAGTCATTAAACCTACATCCCCCGTTACGCCAGCTTAAACGGTCGGTTACAATGAGGGCAGATTTGATTACTGAACACCTAACCATTTAATCATATAAAAAATAACGATGAATCATTCTATCTTCACCGCAATCGTAGCCGCTTTAACTCTTGTTATCTCTGCACCTATCCATGCAGAAACTATCAAAGAAAGTGAAGCAAGAGCAAAACAAGTCATTCTAAGTCTTGCCAAAGACCCATCATCCGTAAAATGGCAAAAAACTTCTATTTCTGAAAACAAACATCATGCATGTTTAACTCTTGACTCTAAGAATAGTTATGGCGCTTATACAGGTTTTCTCACCTATCGGATGATGAGAAGAGACGGGAGTTTGAGTTGGCTTCTGCTCCAAGGATCGGAGCGTGATTTTGCTTCGCATCAAGCATGCGTTGAATTTATTACAAAAATGAACTTCTATGACAGTCCGGAAGGTCAACTCCAACTTGAACTTGAAGAGCAGCAGCGAAAGCAAAAAGAAGCTGAGCAATGGAAACAAATTGATGAGTTATCAAAGTCAAAGAATTGATTTCTCAATGAATGGTGTAGCTCAGTCTGACCCCATTGATATTTGGCTAGAGGTTGGTGGTGTTGCAGGTTTTAGCTAACTTCCCTCAAATCATTATTCAAGCGGGACACCTAAAGGCGCCCCTTAATTCAAAGGTTGAGCATCACATATATCATGAGCACATTCGTTCAAAACTTCACTCCAAATGAATCTCGATACAATAAAGAATTTATTTAGATCCGAGTTCGGTGGAATTGCAGATAAATTCCAAATTCACGATCTCCGCTTAATTGATGCACCTTTTGATAAAACACCAGGTGCCGCCTCCCCTGGCGTTTATGTTTTCATGAATGATCAGAATGTCATTAAAGTTGGTCGTCACCTACAAAACTCCCGCAAACGAGCGTTAGAGCATATCGCTGCAAACACGGGTAGCAAAATGGCATCACTACAAAATGATGAAGCAGTCAGACTTGTGCTTTTTAACATAAACAACCTTAAAGACTTGCATTGGGTGTTTGCTCTTGAGGTTTATTTTGAACAAAATTTACAGCCAGCTATTCGTTCTGCGCGCCTTGGCTAATTCCCCCCTTAAGTCAACCGTTATATTCAATATAGGTTACGAATACAGAAAACAAAAGCTATAAAAAAGCCTGCATGTCTTTAAGACCAATATGCATTCTCGCAATGTCCAAAAATAAGAAACCAAACAAAAGAATAAGGAATTAATACTGATTATGCACACCAATAGTAAGTCGGTTTTTAAGAAAATTAGCCTGAGCGTTAGTGCTGTCGCAGGTCTCGCAATATTTGCCGTATCTACAACCGCAGTCTCAGCTGCTTCGACGCCCCCAGCCAAGATACTTTGCACAGTGTCCAAGGTGGATCGAGCCGGAATTGAAGACTTACCCCCAGCACAATATGAGGCTCACCTTTTTGAATACATCGGGAAGCTCACCATTAAGCAAGAGGGTAACAAATTTAGTTATTCCTACGGAGAGGGGAAAGACACATATAAAGTTAAATATAAGGCCTCATACTCAAAACATTTCGCAGAGAAATCGCTGGGAGTATTTCAATCTAAAGTCTACGAATGGCTAGATCCAAGCGGATATTTAGTTTTGGTAAATGATCTCTTTGAGGCTAAATTCCACATAGACATGAAAAGCCTCCGATACTATGGGTATGACTCAGATTTTGGATACATAAACACTTATTCCGGTTCCTGCACGATACTAAATAAGTAAACAATAAAACCAATAAATAGCACGGGATTTCATCTACCCCGTAAGTTTCCATAATTACTGTTATATTTTATGACCCCGATCGAAAAAATTAAGACTGCTGCAAGAGAATGCCAAGCCCCTGAGCTAAATCAGGTCGTATATCTAGATAATGACTTACCGCTTTACATCCTGGGTGAAAAGAGCCCGCATACAGATTGCTTCATTGATGTTCCCGCAAAGGCCGTTGTTGCGTTAGGTCGCGGCGATTTCTGGGAACAAAATGAATCGTGGAAAGGAGTGTTAGATCATATACACGGAACGGATTGGACTGACGAGATTTTTGATTACTTCAGTTCTGACTTACTCAAAAACCATTTTCCTGCTCCTTCTAGCGGCGGAAATTTGCGTTTGATGTGTGTTGGCGGTGCTTGTGAGGTTGGTAACGGAAATCATCGCTTTGTAGCTGGGAAAAATTGGCTCATTAGTCAGCACGGTTCAAATGCCATATTTAAAAAGGCTCAAGTTTCGCATTACGAACTTCATAATGAGATTAAAAAGATATTTAGAAGAGCCCTCGAGAATGACCTTTCAGTGAGAATTTCATTTAATCGGATTAACGCACCGATCCAATATTGCATTTATTTGAGTGGTAAATATATGCATGAGCTTTGGGCGTGGGATGGTGAGTCGCTAAGTTTGTTTAAGCGATATGGCTGGCTCAAGTCATTTAAGTTGAGGCTATTTAAGATAAATCCTGATTTTGGTTTTAATTTTAATTGGAGGCATTTGCCTAAAAGCGTCATCACGCAAATGCTTGATGACGACTGGGCAAAAGAACAACTATCAGCAATCAGCAAGCCTGTTACTAATCCATCTGATTAACTTTCATCATCATTGTCCATGCTTCCAGTGTTTCAGTTGCTGTCGCACCAGTTACTACGTTATACAGGTTTTCTTACCTATCGGATGATGAGAAGGGGCTGGATCTTGAATTGGCTTCTGCTCCAAGGATCGGAGCGTGATTTTGCTTCGCATCAAGCCTGCGTTGAATTTATTACAAAAATGAACTTCTATGACAGTCCTGAAGAGCAACGCCAATTTGAACTTGAGGAGCAGCAGCGAAAGCAGAAAGAAGCTGAGCAATGGGAGCAAATCGATGAACTATCAAAGTCACAGAATTGATTTCTCAATTAATGGTGTTCTCGGTCTTAAAAGACGAAATATATCCCACACATAACTAAGTTAAGACTTAGAAAATTATTTAAACATCCCCAACCATATGATTTTATTGCAATGACACTCTCGACTTGCATTGCAAAAATCTCAAGTTGAATTACAAACGACCCATACCCATAAAAATTTTGCGTGTTTGCTCTTGAAATCAAAAAAGCCTATCCCCAATTAGCAATCAAGGTGCGCGAGTGCTAAAATGCGTACCGCTTTTATTGAATTTGTTGTACCCCCCACATTTAACCTAATAACACTTTAAGAAAACTCCAAGGAGACATTCATGAGTATTCGTCCATTGCACGATCGAGTGATCGTTAAACGCGCTGCTGAAGAGCGCACAACCGCTTCTGGCATTGTGATTCCAGACAGCGCTACCGAGAAACCAGACCAAGGTGTGGTGCAGGCAGTAGGCAATGGTAAAAAAGACGACAACGGTAAAGCAATTCCTTTGGACGTCAAAGTCGGTGACAAAGTGTTGTTTGGCAAATACTCTGGCCAGACTGTAAAGGTTAACGGCGAAGAGCTGTTGGTCATGCGTGAAGAAGACATCATGGCGATTGTTGAGTAATCACTCACAACGAATCCCAAACATTTGAAATTTAGGAGAATTTAAATGGCAGCTAAAGACGTAAGATTTGGTGATGACGTTCGCCAAAAAATGGTAAATGGTGTCAACGTATTGGCTAACGCAGTGCGAGTGACTCTGGGCCCTAAAGGCCGCAACGTGGTATTGGAGCGTTCTTTCGGCGCGCCGACCATTACTAAAGATGGTGTTTCTGTGGCTAAAGAAATCGAATTGAAAGACAAATTCGAAAACATGGGCGCACAGATGGTGAAAGAAGTGGCTTCTAAAACCAACGATATCGCTGGTGACGGTACAACCACTGCAACGGTATTGGCACAAGCGATCATCCGCGAAGGCATGAAATCTGTTGCTGCTGGCATGAACCCGATGGACCTGAAGCGCGGTATCGACAAAGCGGTTGAAGCAGCTGTCGCTGACCTGAAAGCACAATCCAAACCATGTACTACCAGCAAAGAAATCGCCCAAGTGGGTGCTATTTCTGCTAACTCCGACACCTCTGTTGGCCAGATCATTGCTGACGCGATGGACAAAGTAGGTAAAGAAGGTGTGATCACTGTTGAAGACGGTTCAGGCCTGACTAACGAGCTGGACGTGGTTGAAGGTATGCAGTTTGACCGTGGCTACCTGTCCCCTTACTTCATCAACAATCCAGAGCGCCAAATCGCATTGCTGGACAATCCTTTTGTGTTGTTGCACGACAAAAAAATCTCCAACATCCGTGACCTGCTGCCAACCTTGGAGCAAGTAGCGAAAGCTGGCCGTCCATTATTGATCATTGCTGAAGATGTAGACGGCGAAGCATTGGCAACCCTGGTTGTGAACAACATCCGTGGCATCCTGAAAACCACTGCTGTGAAAGCGCCTGGTTTCGGTGACCGTCGTAAAGCCATGTTGGAAGACATCGCTATTTTGACTGGCGGCACAGTGATTTCTGAAGAAGTTGGCTTGAAACTGGAAGCCGTACAACTGCATGACCTGGGCCAGGCAAAACGCATCGAAGTGGGTAAAGAAAATACCATCATCATCGACGGCGCTGGCAACGAAGAAGCGATCAAAGCCCGTATCGGCCAGATCAAAACTCAAATCGAAGAAGCAACCAGCGACTACGACCGTGAAAAACTGCAAGAGCGCGTGGCCAAACTGGCTGGCGGCGTTGCGGTGATCAAGGTTGGCGCAACGACTGAAATCGAAATGAAAGAGAAAAAAGCCCGTGTTGAAGATGCATTGCACGCAACCCGCGCTGCCGTTGAAGAAGGCATTGTAGCTGGTGGTGGCGTAGCCCTGATCCGTGCTCGCGAGGCGATTGCCAAAGTGAAAGGTGACAACCTGGATCAAGATGCTGGTATCAAAATCGTACTGCGCGCCGTTGAAGAGCCATTGCGCCAAATCACTCAAAACGCTGGTGTTGAGCCATCTGTTGTGGTGAACAACGTGGCTGCTGGCAAAGGCAACTACGGCTACAACGCTGCCAACGAAACCTATGGCGACATGGTTGAAATGGGCGTACTGGATCCAACCAAAGTAACCCGTTCTGCATTGCAAAATGCGGCTTCAGTGGCTGGCTTGATGCTGACCACTGACTGCATGGTTGCTGAACTGCCTAAAGAAGATGCACCAGCTGCGCCGGATATGGGTGGTATGGGCGGCATGGGCGGTATGATGTAATTTTGCATTTAAGCAGTTCAGTGATACTGCGTTGCGCAAGTCTTGCCATACTTATTGTATTGTCTTCGACTTGCGCGCCTTGTCTCACTTTCCTGCTTAACGCAAAATGCCCTCAGCAACACTTAAACAAAACCCGCTTTTGCGGGTTTTGTTTTATCAAGCACTCTCCGTCATAATGATGGATTAAATAATTGCTTCACTCACGCACCCAAGCGTTCTATTTAAATAACGAAAGAATTCAACACCATGGCAAATCAATTAGAGACTTTAACCCAACGCTTAAGTTACATCGTCGGCGAGAACCTGGCACATCAACTGAAAAACGATGGCCTGGCACTGGATGCAGAAGTAGTCGCACTCGCGGTGAAGGATGTGATGTCTGACCAGCCATCTCGCTTAACGGATGATGAAAAAAGAAGCACCGTCGAGCAGGTACAACAAGAGAGCCAGGACAGACGAACGGCTGCGCTTGCTAAAAACAAAGCTGAAGGCGAAGCCTACCTGGCAGACAATGCTAAAAAAGAAGGCGTGACAACGACGGCAAGCGGCCTGCAATACAAGCAGTTGGAAGCAGGTAACGGCGCCAAGCCAACCACTAGCGATCGCGTGAAAGTGCATTACCACGGCACGCTGACTGACGGCACGGTGTTTGACAGCTCTTATGACCGTGGCGAACCAATTGTATTCCCGGTCACCGGCGTGATTGCAGGCTGGGTAGAAGGCTTGCAACTGATGAATGTAGGCAGCAAATTTGAGCTGACGATTCCAGCACATTTGGCCTACGGCGCGAATGGCAGCGGCCCGGTGATTGGCCCGGATGCTACCTTGGTGTTCCAAGTTGAGTTACTGGGTATCGAGTAAGTTTACGCTATAAAAACAAAAAACCAGACCGAAGCTTGGTCTGGTTTTTTATTTGTGCCAACAAGATTGACTAAACCGATTCCTGACGCTGACCCCTTCCCAATAAAGCAGTCACCGCTTCCTGCGCTGTTTTCTGGTTAGTCAGCAATTGATTCACTTCAAAGGTAATCGGCATTTCCACGCCTATGGTTTCAGCACGACGCATCACTTCGCGCGCGGTGTTCACGCCTTCAGCCACATGCCCTAAACCCGCCAGGATGCTTTCAAGGGATTTGCCAGAAGCGAGCTGCAAGCCAACTTCGCGGTTACGTGAATATTGACCGGTACAGGTCAATATCAGATCGCCCGCACCAGCCAGGCCCATAAATGTTTCTGGCTTAGCGCCCAAGGCCATACCAAAACGCGTAATTTCGGCCAGGCCACGCGTAATCATGGCAGCGCGTGCATTGTTACCAAAGCCCATACCATCCGAAATACCCGCAGCAATCGCCATCACGTTCTTCACGGCGCCGCCCACAGAAGCACCCACGACATCGACGCTATCGTAAACACGCAAGCAACCGCCATGAATAAGCTGCGCTGCCTGTTGCGCCAGTTCACGGTGATTCGCCGCCAGTGTAATGGCCGTAGGCAAACCACGCACCAACTCAGCGGCAAAGCTGGGGCCACTTAATACGCCCCATGGGTAGTCTGCGCCTAACTCTTCTTGTGCTACTTCAAAAGGTAATTTTGCCGTTTTCGGTTCCAGGCCTTTATTGGCCCAGATCAAAGGTTGTGTGATATCCAAGGCTTTGAGTTGTTGCAAAATAGGCCGAAAACCAGCCGTAGGCACGACCGACAGAATTAAATCTGCGCCATGCACGGCGGCAGCCAGGTCATCGTCTACCGTGAGTTTTTCAGGAAAGGGAAAATCGCCCAGATAGAGCGGGTTGGCACGCGCCTTACGCATGCCGGAAACGTGCCCGCTATTACGCGCCCACAGCACTACATCGTGCTGCAGGGCGATATGCATGGCGAGCGCAGTACCCCAGGCACCGGCTCCTAAAACTGCGACCTTACTCATTTGACTTTATCCAGAAGCATCACCGAACGCATCAGTGATGTACTTTTAATTGAATCAATTAGTTAGGTGCGCCAGCAGCTTGCGCGGCTTGTTGCTGTTGTTGCAGGTACAACGCTTCGAAGTTGATCGGGTTCAACAACACTGGCATAAAGCCTGCGCGTGTCACCATGTCAGAAATCGCTTCGCGGGCATATGGGAACAAGATGTTCGGGCAAGCCACGGCCAGGATAGGCTCCATGTTTTCTTGTGGCACGTTGCGGATAGCGAAAATACCGGATTGTGTCACCTCTACCAAAAAGGCGGTTTTGTCTTCGATTTTGGCAGTCACGGTCACTTTGATAGACACATTGAAAATACCGTCTTCGATTTGCTGTGCGCTGTTGCCCAGCTCTACGTTGATTTGTGGAGTTGCACGCTCAGTGAAAATGGCAGGCGCATTTGGCACTTCAATTGAAGCATCGTGTACATACAATTTTTCAATGCTGAAAATCGGTGCTGCGTTTTGTTCTGTTTGGTTCTGTGAGTCCTGAGCCATGAATTATCCTTAATAATTATCAATACACAAAGCCGCTATTCTAACCGGACATCCCCGGCCTGACTATGTGTTTTTTGTGACAAAAAACAATGTGGTTTAAGCCGCCAGCAATGGGTCCAGGCCGCCTTGTACATCCAGTGCGTGCAAGTCGTCAAAGCCACCCACATGCTGCTCGCCGATAAAAATCTGCGGCACAGTACGGCGACCGGTTTTTTCCATCATTTCAGCACGCAACTCCGGCTGCAAATCGACGCGGATTTTTTCAATCTCGGTCACACCCTTGTTCTTCAGCAAGCGCTCCGCATTGATGCAATAAGGGCATACTGCAGAGGTATACATCACGACTTTAGCCATACAATTCCTTTTAAAAACATTACTGCTTGAACCGCGCTATTTGCTGCTCGGCATTTTGGCCTCTATCCAGGCCTGCATGCCGCCTTTGAGGACATTCAAGGCGGTAAAATTTTGCGCCTTGAGCAATTTGGCCGCCGCATTGGCGCGTCTGCCACGTTCGCAGACGACCAGCACCGGTTTATCGCGAAACTTTTCCAGTTCCTTGAGGCGCGCAGATAATTGCGATAACGGTACATTACGCGCACCCTGCAAATGCCCCTGGGCAAACTCGTCAGGCTCACGCACATCCAGCACCAGCGCAGATTTTCTGCTCATCAGCATCACCGCTTCAGTGACTGAAAGCACAGAAATTCCTGCCGCCGAGCGACTCAGCATAGGCAGCAACAAGGCCAGACCAGAGCCAATGGCCAGGCCGATTAATAATACATTCTGTCTAAAAAACTCCACTTGTACACTCACCTGTTCTCGTCATGTTTACACCAGGCTGCGCCCTTGCTGGGTAGGCGTCTCCTGCGGTTGCGATTATAATAGACGAATTCATCAATCCGACGTTCCGTCACCACTTTAAAGATTGTTAGCCATGTCTATCAAACCTGTCATTTTGCTCATCCTCGATGGTTTTGGTCACAGCGAGACCACTGAATTCAACGCCGTGCTGCAAGCCAACACCCCGAATCTGGACCGCTTGAAAGCCACGCATCCACACGGATTGATCAATGCCTCTGAACATTACGTTGGTTTGCCAGATGGGCAGATGGGCAACTCTGAAGTAGGCCACTTGAATATTGGGGCGGGACGTATTGTCTTTCAAGACTTTGAACGTATTAATAACAGCATCAGCAGCGGTGAGTTCTTTAAGCTGCCTGCCCTGGTAAATGCCATGCAGGCACTCAAGGCCAGCAACAAAGCGCTGCACATCCTGGGCTTGCTGTCTGACGGCGGCGTACATAGCTACCAGCCGCATATTCACGCCATCCTGGAGATGGCCAAGCAACAAGGCCTGAGCAAGGTCTATGTACACGCATTTCTCGATGGCCGTGACACACCACCAAAAAGTGCACAGCCTTACCTGCAAGCACTGGAAGACCACCTGAGCGGACTGGGTGTGGGCAAAGTCGCCTCCGTCGGCGGGCGTTTTTACGGCATGGACCGGGACAAGCGCTGGGAGCGTGTCTCGGTTGCTTATGAACTGCTGGTCAACGGCACGTCTGACTATATTGCGCCTGACAGCCTGACCGCTTTGCAACAAGCTTACGCACGTGATGAAAGTGATGAATTCGTCAAATGCACGGCGATTCGCACCGCCGATGCAGCACCGGTACGCATGG
This sequence comes from Methylophilus sp. QUAN, assembly GCF_015354445.1. Classification (GTDB taxonomy): domain Bacteria; phylum Pseudomonadota; class Gammaproteobacteria; order Burkholderiales; family Methylophilaceae; genus Methylophilus. Next base: position 716,036 of record NZ_JADKYT010000001.1, on the reverse strand, counting down.
AAGATGGCGACTGCCTGGTGTTTATGAACTTCAGGAGTGACCGCGCGCGCCAGTTGACCGATGCCCTACTCAATCCGCAATTCAGCGGTTTTGAACGCAGCCGCGTGCCGAGCTTCAGCCATTACTTTACGCTGACGCAATACGACAAAAACCAGGCCCTGGCCGAACCAGTATTTGCGCCATTTACAGTGCCCAACACCTTTGGCGAATATGTGTCCAATCTGGGGCTGAAACAGCTACGCATCGCCGAAACTGAAAAATACCCACACGTCACCTTCTTCTTTAATGGCGGCGAAGAAACCGTGTTTGCAGGCGAAGACCGTATCCTGGTGCCGTCGCCCAAAGTAACCACTTACGACTTACAGCCAGAAATGAGTGCGCCAGAAGTCACAGACAAACTGGTAGCTGCGATTGAGTCGCAACAATACCAGGCGGTGATCTGCAATTATGCTAACGGCGACATGGTGGGCCATACCGGCAACCTGCAAGCGGCGATTAAAGCGGTAGAAACACTGGACACCTGTGTGGGACGCGTGGTTGCTGCGGCGCAAAAAATGGGGGCAGAAGTGATTATTACCGCCGACCACGGCAACGCCGAAAGCATGTTTGACCATGCCAGCGACCAGGCACATACCCAGCACACCACTAATCTGGTGCCGTTTATCTATATCGGCCGCGCAGGCACCATTACATCAGGCGGCGCACTCTCTGATATCGCACCGACCTTGTTGTCGCTCATGGGCGTGCCACAACCCGCCGAAATGACAGGTAAAAACCTGATCACCCTCAATGCAGCGGCCTAAGCAGGCCTGGCGGGTGCATGCCTGATTTCAGCATGATTGCTTACCCACGGCCCAAACGACTGTGGGCAGCCCTGGCTACTTGCCTTGCCTTGTGTGCAAGCGGCTTACCCATGCCTGCGTACGCAGCGTCCAATGACAAGGCGGAAACCACCAAGGGCGACCTGGAGCAAGTCAAAGAAAAAATCCAGCAATTAGCCAACGCCCTTAAAGCCTCACGTGTCGCCAAGCAAGATGCGCATGAGGCGCTAAAGGCCTCGGAAACGGCCATCAGCAGTTCTCGTAAAAAACTGCGCGAAATCCAGGATGCGCAACAGGAAAACCGTGGCAAATTGCAAGACCTGCAAAAGCAGTTATCCCTGTTGCAGCGCCAGGTGAACCAGCAACGCAACGCCCTGAGTCAGCAGCTCAACCAGCAATACCGCCATGGTAACAACAGTCCACTGCAAATGCTGTTGCAACAGCAAGACCCGGCCAATACCACGCGCAACCTGAAATACCTGGGTTACCTCACGGCAGCGCATCAACAGCAGATTCAGTCATTGCAAGACAATCAGGAGGCGATAGACCGCGTGCGTTCGGCCACCACCGAGCAACTGCATGAAACCGAGCGTCTGGCTAGCCAATACAGCGAAACCACGCAAAAACTGGAAGGTGAAAAGTCGCGTCGCACTGAGGCCTTGAACGAGCTTTCCAAGCAGATTGAAACGCAAGAACAACAGATGGTGCGTCTGAAAAAAGACGAAGAAGCCTTGTCTCAGTTGTTCCAACGCCTGCTGGCGGAAGCCAAGAAACGTGAACAGGAAGCGCTGGCCAGAGCCAAGCGCGAAAAAGAAGCGGCGGCGAAAAAAGCGGCCGAACTGGCACGTAAGAAAAAGTCCGGCGGACGGACGTTTGAGCGGTCACCGCAAACGAATGTAGAGGACAGTGAGAGCAATACACAAAGTAATACGGTCATCGCCAAAAACGAAACACTGCCAGAGTACAACGCCAATAAAGAAAACTTTTCCCAGTTGCGCGGTCGCCTGCGCCTGCCAGTGCGTGGTGATGTGATCAATCGCTTTGGCACCGCACGCGCCGATACCGGCGTCAGTTGGAAAGGTATTTTCATCCGCGCCAAAGAAGGCAGTGAAGTCAAATCGGTGGCAGGCGGACAAGTGGTGTTTGCTGACTGGATGCGCGGTTTTGGCAACCTGATCGTGGTCGACCATGGCAATGGTTACATGAGCCTATACGGCAACAACGAGGCGCTTTACAAGTCTTCCGGGCAAAGCGTCAAATCCGGCGATACCATCGCCGCCGTCGGCAATAGCGGCGGCAATGCCGAGAATGGTGTGTATTACGAACTGCGCCGCAACAGTATTCCTTTTGATCCGCTGCAATGGAGCAGCGTGCGTTAGCTCTGCGCCGTCTAGCCTGATCATTCAATCACACTCACCACCTTCGTTTCAAGGTGGTTTCTTTTTATCTGCTTAACGAGTAGCCACCTAAATATTGATAAATTAATTTAAATTTAATTATCATTTATTAACACATTGAGATACCATCAAACTTCCGGGAAGTAGCCGGGAGGCTGTCAGCGTCATTTCGTATAGTCCTCATTACCCTAGCAATCAACTTAACTCGTTTTTATTCATTAAAACAATCGCTTAGGAGAATAGCCATGGAAGTGAATATTGGAGTGATTAACCCTTATGCCGTCGCAGAAGTCATTGCGCAAAAGAAAATCAACTGGGAGCAAGTCGCAGAACCGCAAACCATGCTGGCCGAGATTTTAGGTGTGAGCGCAGAGCAGATTTTTGACCTGCGCAACCCTATCCTCAGGCCAGATGCAGAGTTCGCCGCCGATGGTAGTCTGAAAGTATTGTCGGAAGCGCAGACTGCCGCCAGGGTCACCAACTTTTTTCAAGCGCAAGCAGCGCCAGTCACCAGATCTATCGCCGCACAACGGCTCAGATTAGCCACTATCCAGAAAAATACCGTGATCTCTGACACTCTAATGCGCGCCACGGTGCAAGTAAGCGGTACCGGCACACCGTGGACACCGGCGGATAAAGACTGGGTAGACATGGGTGACTACTTTGAAGATGTGGCAGAACTGAATGACCCGATACAGGGCGCGCTAGGGGACTGTTACTTTATTGCCGCTATGGCGTCAGTCGCCTGGGCCAGGCCTTATGCCATTGTCAATATGATCCGGCCTTCGGCCTGGGGCAATGAGGAGCAGCCGATACACAAAGTCAATTTTTATAAAAATGGGGCCGGGGCGGCGCAAGCAGTAGAAGTGACAGAGTTAGTGCCAGTCAGCAAACCTGCGCACAACTGGGTCTATGCCAGATCACTGGATGCGGGGGAAACCTGGCCAGCCGTGATGGAAAAAGCCTACGCAAAATGGCGCACCAGTAATAGCACAGATTTTCCCAACTATCCGACCATCGCAGGGGGCGACCCGGTGAACGCCTGCGCCGAAATCATCAGCGGTGAAAAGACTTATGTCAGCCATAGTGGCAAAACAGGCGATGATTTGTGGACATTTGTCCGTAGCCATTCGCTCAGCAGACGCACGATCAACCCGATGGTGGCCTGGACCTATGGCTCCTCCCCTGCCGGGACGAATTACAGCACAGCCAAGGTGGTTGGCAATCATGCGTACTCAATCCTAGGCTGGCAATATGTTGGCGGTGAAAAATACATCGTGTTGCGCAATCCTTGGGGCACGCATCATGCCGTGCTGGATACGCTGTCAGGCAATTGGTCTGCTTACCAGATATCGTTCTCAGCCAGTATTCCACTCAATAGCAACGGTGTGTTTGCCATGAAGGCGAGTACCTTCCAGAAGTATTTTGCAGGCTCAGGTGTCGTAGTATAAATGACACATGCCTTTGCCAGCCACTTGCAACCAACGTGGCTGGTAAAGGTCATCATCGCCAGACCATCACTTTGCGAATCGTAACCATCCTGTTACTGCTAACACTGCCATTGCTGCCGGGTAGCGAAAGAAAGCCGTCAATGACACCGCAAATTACACGCTTGATTTACCACTATCAGGGCGCATCCGTGCCACCGCCTTATCACCGCAGCATTACACTGACCATGGATGTTCAAAAAATCCATCTGGTTATCACCAGCTATGACGAGACACTAGCCGACGTAGAGCAGGAGCCAGCAACAGACATCATGCTGCAACTGACACAATGGATTCAAGACTACCACCTGGTGGCCATGCCACGGCAGGCCATCCGCCCAGCGCTATCTGCAGATACCGGCGCAGGCATCCATTCATTGATGCTCTATGCCGGGCAGCAAAAGATCATGGATGCCAGTACGGCTAAACACGCTGACAGCACAACTGCAATATTGACCGGGGATGTGGAGTCTTTCGCCAGGCAACTCACGCAATGCGTCGACCACTATGAAAGCTATATGCACACGCCGTGATATGGCTGCCTAGCGCGCATCCTCGGGGATCACCGGCAATGGCATGTTACGTCTGGCTTCAGCATAAATTTTATCCAGTTCTTCTTGCGACATGGTGATACCGGGGACGCGCTCATCTGCGCTAGGCTCATAGCCGCCAGCCGAGTGGGTTTCGGCTGCATTGGTATTTGCTGACTGCTTCACGGCCTGCTCGGTTGTTGAAGCCTCATGCTCACAACCCACCAGGCAAACAGCACACAAAAAAGACAAGACAACGATAGAACAATATTTCATCACAACATTTCTAACACAATAAAAACGAATTACTCACCCATCACGTGCATCAACACGCGGCGACGGGCAGGTAGATGGCGGTGTTCAAACAGGAAAACACCTTGCCATTGGCCTAAGGCAACCCGGCCCTGCAACACCGGAATAGACAGGCTGGTTTGGGTTAACGCGGTACGCACATGCGCAGGCATGTCGTCCGGGCCTTCTACGGTATGGATAAACAAATCATCGCCGTCCGGCACCAGGCGATTAAAAAATGCTTCCAGGTCCACCAGCACATCGCGGTCATAGTTTTCATTGATGAGTAAACTGGCGGAGGTGTGCTGAATATATAAGGTGAGCAAACCACTTTGAATACCGGATTGCTGCACCCATTGCAGGACTTGCGGCGTGATATCGTATAAACGCCGCCCCTGGGCATTGATGGAAAGGGTTTCGTGCTGTTGTCGCATAGCGAAGTCCAGAAGCAAAACCCTGATTATACAAGGGATGCCAAATGACTTTTACCAATAACGCCAGCCGCCACCCCAATAAGGTCGGTAACCCCAGGGGCCGCCGTAAAAACCAGGCCCACCATAAAACCAGGGGTCCATACTACGCAATCTGGCCATATCGCGCTCGCGTTTTAGCCTGGCCTCAGACTCCACGCGGGCTTTTTCACGTTTGTTAATTTCATCCGCAATAGCATTTTGCTCGGCCAATGCGTTGGCTTGCTGCATGTAATCAAGCACGCCTTTGGAAATCCCTTTTTCGTGCCAGCTCAACACATCTGAAGGCGTAAGCGAATAGCGTGATTGTGACTGTTTAATTGCTTCAATAATCTCAGCATCACTCTTGCCCTGTTTGCTTAAGGCCACAACCTGCTCCAGGGTCAGGGTAGATTGTGCAGGCGGCACCAGCGCAGCGAGCTGCTCAGGTGAAATGCGGTCAATTTGCAAAGGTTGTGGTGGTTGCGAGGCGCAACCAGCCAGTCCAGTTAACAAAATCGTGATAAAAATTAAACGCAAAGAGTGTGAGTAACGCATAGTGTTCCCATTCTACACCCGATAAAAAGTAAAGGGTCATATCGCTATGACCCTTTTATCTGCGACCTGGTTCAGTCTGCCACTGAATCCATCATGCCTTGCGGAACTGCATTTTCCCGGCCTGAAAATCGACATGGATAGTGTCTTTAGCCGCAAACTGCCCAGCCAGAATTTCACGTGCCAACGGGTTTTCAATCTCACTCTGGATCGCCCGTTTGAGTGGCCGCGCACCATATACCGGGTCAAACCCGGCATTGGCGATCTCGGCCAGTGCCGCATCGCTGATATCCAACTGCATATCCATCGCAGCCAGGCGTTTGGCCAGCAATTGCAACTGGATACTGGCAATTGATTTCACATGTGCCTCGCCCAGTGAGTGGAATACGACGACCTCATCAATACGGTTAATAAACTCCGGACGGAAGTGGGTTTTCACCTCACCCATCACGGCCAGTTTCACCACCTGGTAATCCTGGTCGGCCATACTTTGTATCATCTGGCTACCCAGGTTAGAGGTCATGATAATCACCGTGTTTTTAAAGTCCACCGTGCGGCCCTGGCCATCGGTCAGGCGCCCATCATCCAGCACTTGCAGCAACACGTTAAACACATCCGGGTGCGCTTTTTCCACTTCGTCCAGCAACACAACGGAATACGGTTTGCGGCGTACTGCTTCGGTCAGCGTACCGCCTTCTTCGTAACCGACGTAGCCAGGCGGCGCGCCAATCAAGCGGGAGACAGAATGCTTCTCCATAAACTCGCTCATGTCTATGCGCACCAAGTGCTCCGGGCTATCGAACAGGAAGTTAGCCAGCGCTTTGCACAACTCGGTCTTACCGACGCCGGTCGGCCCCAAAAACAAGAAGCTACCATACGGACGGTTAGGGTCACTGAGACCGCTACGCGAACGCCGAATCGCGTCTGACACCAGGCGCACCGCTTCATCCTGACCGACCACACGCTCATGCAAGCGGCTCTCCATATTGAGCAGTTTCTCGCGTTCACCAGTCATCATTTTGCTGACAGGGATCCCCGTCGCCCGGCTGACTACTTCGGCGATCTCGTCCGCCCCGACCTCAGTGCGCAGCATTTTATGTTTCACTGCGCCGTTGGCTTCGGCGGTTGAAGCATGCTTTAACTGTGCTTCCAGCTGTGGCAGTTTGCCATATTGCAACTCAGAGACTTTTTGCCAATCGCCCTTGCGCTTGGCCGCTTCCATATCCAGCTTGATCTTTTCGATCGCCTCTTTAACGCCAGCCGAGCCTTGCACCGCTGCTTTTTCTGCTTTCCATACCTCTTCCAGGTCAGCGTACTCTTTTTCCAGCTTGCTGATTTCGTCTTCAATCAGGCCAAAGCGTTTCTGGCTGGCTTCGTCCTTTTCACGACGCACCGCTTCACGCTCAATTTTGAGCTGAATCAGGCGGCGGTCCAGTTTATCCATCACTTCAGGCTTGGAGTCGATTTCCATCTTGATGCGTGAAGCTGCCTCGTCAATCAGGTCGATGGCTTTATCCGGCAAGAAACGGTCTGTGATATAACGGTTAGACAATTCAGCCGCGGCCACAATGGCCGGATCGGTGATCTCCACACCGTGGTGCAACTCGTACTTTTCCTGCAAGCCGCGCAAAATGGCAATCGTCGCCTCAACGCTGGGTTCATCGACCAATACTTTCTGGAAACGGCGCTCCAGCGCCGCATCTTTTTCGATGTATTTGCGGTATTCATCCAGCGTGGTCGCGCCCACACAGTGCAGCTCACCGCGCGCCAGCGCTGGTTTCAGCATATTGCCCGCATCCATCGCGCCTTCAGACTTGCCGGCGCCGACCATGGTATGAATTTCGTCAATAAAAACGATGGTCTGGCCTTCGTCCTGCGCAAGCTCCTTGAGCACCGCTTTTAAACGCTCTTCAAATTCGCCACGATATTTGGCTCCGGCCAGCAGGGCGGCCATATCCAGGCTCAGCACCTTTTTGTTTTTGAGCGAATCTGGCACTTCGCCATTCACAATCCGTTGTGCCAGGCCTTCCACAATCGCTGTTTTACCAACACCAGGCTCGCCGATCAGCACCGGATTGTTTTTGGTACGGCGTTGCAATACCTGGATTGCGCGGCGAATTTCGTCGTCACGGCCAATCACCGGGTCCAACTTGCCAGCACGTGCACGCTCGGTCAAGTCCAGGGTGTATTTTTTCAAGGCTTCACGCTGGCCCTCCGCTTCCTGGCTGTTGACGGAATCATTTCCGCGCACGGCCTTAATCGCCTGCTCCAGCGCGGCCTTATTCACGCCGTGCTGTTTGAGCAATTTGCCGGTGTTGCCTTTGTCATCGGCCAGGGCCAGCAAAAACATCTCGCTGGCAATATAGCTATCGCCACTCTTCTGCGCGAGCTTGTCGGTGACATTTAACAGATTGTTAAGGTCACGCGAAACTGCCACATCGCCGCTGTTCTCACTGATTTTTGGCAAGGCATCAATCGCTTGCTGCAAACCGGTTTTCAGTGCGCTCACTTGTGCACCGGCACGTGATAACAAGGCCGTAACACCGCTATCATCCTGGTTGAGCATCGCCAGCAACAAATGTGGTGCTTCTATGGTCGGATGATCGGCACCCACAGCCATGCTCTGCGCATCGGCCAGCGCCTGTTGGAATTTGGTGGTGAGTTTATCAAAACGCATGCAAACCCTTTCATTGTTAAAGTCATGCCGCAGCGTGCGGCTGGATAACCCTATAATGCGGTGGGTTTTTGCATTTTCAATAGATGCAGATCAAATAGGCGCGACTTTGAAACGTTTTTATGAATTGGGACTAATTCGTGAAAGGCAACAGTTGCAAGCCTTGATCGGCAGTGTTTACCGCCAGGGTTGCCTGGCCTTGCAAAGTCAGCCATTGCGGATAATCGAGCTTGCTGGTGCTGTGCAAAATGACCACCTGCGCACCCCAGGTTCTGCCACCATCTGACGACGCCATCGCTACAATGTCGGCGCCATGCGGATCATGCTCCTGCCAGGCCAGCCACACCTGGTCGCCGACGCTCAACAATGCCGGATGCCCGGCATTTCTCTTGGCATCGCCAAAGCGCCTCGGCGGCGAAGTTACCCAGGCCTGCCCATCCATGCGCGCGATACGCAAGCCCGGCGTATCGCCCGCGCCATCAAAATAAGCCAGGTGATAGCCAAAGCCTTCGCCCACCGCCAGCGCAGCCCCATGATGTGGGCACCCTTCTATTTTCCAGTGCCCATAACTGGCGCGTACCAACACTGGCTTGCCCACAGGGCCAATTTCCGCCATGGCGTGATCGCGCTCGTTGCCCTCGAACACATGCCGCCACAACACGGCGATGGTGCCATCCGGCTTGCTGGTCATGGCAATGCGGCAACATTCGCAACTGTGATCAGCCAATTTCTGTTCAAGACTAAAGCTTTTGCCTTGATCGCGCGACACCGCATAGTAAATCGCAGCGCCGTCATAGGACTTCCCCGCGGCTTTAGCTGCCAGCATATCGCGCTTGTCCAGCCAGACAACAGTTATCGTGCCATCTGCCGCCACTTGCAAAGCATCATTACGATGGGTGATTTCTTCGCGATGCTGATGCACGATATAAGGCGCCTCAAACTTTTTGCCGCCATCCAGCGAACGTGCAAACCAGATATTGCCCGCATGGTTCTTTTTCAGCGCCTCTGTCCAGGTGACATAGACCGCGCCATTAGCGCCTGCTGCAATATTTGGCCGTGCTTCTGCGTCGGCAGCAATCGTCATCGGCACAGGACTCACCGCCACTTCGGTGCTAAAATGCTTGCCCGCATCGTCGCTGACTGACACCCAGACTTGGCCCTGTTTGACCTGTGCCAGCCACACACGCCCGCCATGATCGGCCGTGACGCTGACGGTCAATGCACTGGCTGAGTGTTCGGGATGGGTTTCATGCGCATGCACCGCCTGCAATGACAGCAAACAAGCCAGCCACAACACAGGTTTTATCCACGATTGGACCATCACGCCTCAACCCGAAGATTAATTAAAAACATCTTTAAATTTACCTTAATTATCAAGAGTTAATGTCGCTAAAGTTTGCTTGCATTCGCGCCGATAACCCACTTATCCGCACTACAACGCACACCGGACCGAAACAGATTTAACTATGTCATTACCAACCGTTTTTGATCATCATAGCACAGCATGGTTGCAGCCCCTGGCCGTCACCATGCCGGATATGCCTATGCTGGCCATCAATCGCCGGGCACAGTGTCTCGCTCTCAGCACCACCGCGAAAAACCTGCTGGGAGAGCTCGCAGACGGCTTGCCCAAAGAGATTCGCCAAGCGCTGGTCGAAGCCATGCGCGAGGGCAAAACTGAATTAAACATCAGCACCCCTATTCATGGCTTAAAACGTGACTTCAAATGCCGCTTGTTCTATCCACAATCGGGCCGCCGTGCCATTGGCCTGATGCTGGAGGAAGAAGAACGCACGCTGGTCGATCAATTGCTGCACATGCAATCAATTGTGCACTCACTGATTGAGATGAGTCCGGACCTGATTTGCATTAAAGACAATGACAACCGCTGGATGATGGCCAACCAGCACATGCTGAACACCTTCCAGATTGACAGCTTTGACTACCAGTTCTTAAACAATTTGCAAATTGCGGATACCTTGCATCCGGTGTTCCGCAATAGCTTCGAACATCACGAGAAATCCGACCAACAGGTCTGGAAATCCCGCCAGGCTTACCACAATGAAGAACTGGTACATTTACCCCAAGGTGGCTACAAAACGCTGGAAGTGAATAAAGTCGCCTACCACGACCAGAAAGATCAACCCAGCCACCTGATTACCGTGGCTCGCGATGTCAGCGAACAAAAATTCATTCAAACGCAGTTGCTTAACCGCAGCGCAGTGCTGGACACGCTGATTTCCTGCGACTGGATGCTGCATTCGGCCGAACGCTGGCAGAGTGTGGCGGAAAATGTCTTGCAGCAATGCTGCCTGTCGTTCCGCTTTAGCCGTGCGATTTTGCTGCAACACGAAACCATCACCAGCCGCAAAAAAACCGATATCCGCTCCAAAGCCCTGTTCCACTGGGCAATGAACGGCTTTCATACCACCTACGAGCATTGGGAAAAAATTTCATTCCTGTCGCCTGAGCTGCAACGCTGGTATAGCCTGCTGTCCAAAGGTCAGCCGGTGATGTGTGACGCCCTGACATTGCCAGCCTCAGAGCGCGCCCTGCTTAAATCGCATGACACCGTCAACCTGGTGATTGTGCCGCTCATGATTGATGATGAGTGGTGGGGATCCATGGTGATTGAGCGTTGTTTCGATGCCGAAAACACCAGTTCACAAGAGTTGGGCTCGTTAATGGCCATTGGCCGTACATTGAGTGTGGCAATTGACCGCGAACAAACCGGCAAACACCTCAAACTGGCCAAAATTGCCTTTGACAGCACCACTGAAGGCATCATGATTGTGAACCCGGCTGGCGAGTTGGTCGGGATTAACCAGGGCTACACCCTGATTACCGGCTATGAAGAATCTGAAGTGTTGGGCCACAAGCCGCAAATCTTCAGGCAACGCCCACGCGGCCTGTTTGGGGCGCTCAAGCGCCATGGCAAATGGTCGGGCGAAATTGAGAACATACGCAAAAACGGCGACACTTATACCGAGTGGATGACCATTACGGCGGTGCGCAACCATGCCAACGTGATCACCAACTATGTGGGTGTGTTTGCCGATATTAGTGAAATGAAGCGCTCACAAACGCAGCTCAACTCACTGGTGAACCATGATCCGCTGACTGGCCTGCCTAACCGCAGACTGATCAACCATTTGTTTACACATGCCATTCAGCGTGCCAACCGCAATGAGCAGCAAGCCGCCGTCCTGTTTATTGACCTGGACCGGTTTAAAAACATTAATGACAGCCTGGGCCATTACTCCGGCGACCAGTTACTGCTGGGCGTCACTGAGCGTCTGCGCGCGGCTTTGCGTGAGTCTGATATTGTCGGCCGCCTGGGTGGCGATGAATTTATCATCCTGCTGGAAAACCTGCATGGCAAAGCCGATGCTGCGCAAAAAGCACACGATATCCTGGACGCGCTCAGACGTGAGTTCATGATTGACCATCATGAGATTTTTGTCGGTGCCAGCATTGGTATCTCTATGTACCCACAGGATGGCAACGATGTAGAAAGCCTGATTAAAGCGGCTGACCTCGCCATGTACCAGGTGAAAAACAACGGTAAAAACCATGTCGCATTTTATGATGTGGCGTTGAGCCGTGATGCTGTAGAACACTTCCAGCTGGAAACCGAGTTGCGCCAGGCGCTGACCAAAAATCAGCTCAAGATGTTCTACCAGGCGCAGATCGACCTGAACACAGGCATGATTATTGGCGCTGAGGCGCTGATACGCTGGATACACCCGGTACAGGGCATTATTTCACCGGCGAAATTTATCCCACTGGCAGAAGAAACCGGTTTGATTTTAAGCATAGGCGAATGGGCCTTGGCACAAGCGGTGCGCCAAGCGCACGCCTGGCACAAAGCGCATCCGGAATTTAAGAAGATTGCCATCAACGTTTCCGGTGTGCAAATCATGAAGAGCAAGTTTGCCGATACCGTGTATGGCATCCTCATGGAAAGCGAGTGCGACCCGTCTATCATTGAGCTGGAAATCACTGAAAGCACGCTGATGCAGCATACCCAGCATGTGGTCGACACCTTTAACCAGTTGAAACTGTTAGGGGTCAGCATCGCCATTGACGACTTTGGCACCGGCTACTCCTCGCTATCGCATCTGAAACGCTTACCGCTGGATCAGATCAAGATCGACCGCAGTTTTGTCAAAGACCTGCCAGATGATAAAGACGATGCCGCCATCACCAGCGCGATCTACGCGATGGCGACACAATTAGGATTCACCGTTGTTGCCGAAGGGGTCGAAACCGAAGAACAGGAAAAGTTTTTACAACGACTGGGCTGCCAGACCGCACAGGGCTACCTGTATGCTTATCCAGTGAACTCGGACGACTTTTTACAGTTACTAGTGTTAAATAATCAAAGAAAAATAAAACGCCATGCCTAATCACGCCTCAGACACCTACTATATCGACATAGACCAGCTTCAGATCGGTCTCTACATCCACCTCGACCTGGGCTGGATGGATCATCCATTTTCGGTGAGTAACTTCAAGATCACGGATGAATCACAGATTGAGACCATCAAGTCTTTAGGATTGAAGCAGCTACGTTATGACCCCAGACGCAGCTCCAGCATGCCGCTGAGAATTACACCTCAGCAGAATGTGGTCGAGTTCCCACTGAAAAAAGCGGCCTCACCTAAAGTGGAAATCATTGATGCAGCCCCTGAATTAAGTGCAGCCCAGAAAAAACAACTGGCGCTCAGGCAAGCGGTGGCCGAAAGCGAACAGAAGTTCATGAAAACCAGCACAGAGGTGAGGAATATTCAGAAGCTGTCGACTGAACATCCGGATCAGGCCTATGGCATGGCCACCAGGCTGGTGGAAGACCTGGTTACCAGCACCCTGACCGAGAGCGACATCGCGATTCATGCCATGAATGGCCACCGTGTCAGTGACCAGCACTTCCAGCATGAATTGAACACGCTGGTCGTGGCCATGTTGCTGGCTAAAAACCTGGACATTACCGATGAAGATTTGGTGATTTTAGGCATGTCAGCCATTCTGCACGACATTGGCAAACGCCAGATCAGTGACAAAATCCTGCTCAAAAAAGACCCGCTGAGTGTACGCGAAACGGCTATTTACCAAACCCATGTCTTGCTTGGCATGAATATGCTGCGAGATGTCGCCGTGCCCAGAAAAATATTGACGCTGATTTCCCAGCATCATGAATTTGCCGATGGTAGCGGCTATCCCAAAGGCCTGCATTGTGACCAGATTGACCCGTTATCGCATATCCTGATTATTGCCAATATGTACGATAACCTGTGCAACCCGTCTAATCCGGCACACACAAAAACGCCTTACGAAGCCTTGAGTGTCATGTTTGCACAGCAGCGCCACCAGTTTGACCAAACCATTCTGCGACGCTTTATCAAATGCCTGGGCATTTACCCGCCTGGTAGCGTGATTCGCCTGTCAGACCAGAAACTGGCCACCGTGCTGTCGACCAATCCGCAACAACCTTTGCGCCCATTTATTCAAATGCTGAGCGATGACCGCGAAGAAGAAGGCGATATTATCGACCTCAGGGAAGCGCTGGACATCAACATTATCCAGTGCCTGAAACCAGAACAGTTGCCTAACCTGCTGCAAAACAGGTTGCGTTTAAAACAACGTACCAGCTACTTTTTGGACAAGATTTACGCGACGTCTTAAAGCGCTGCGCCATGGAAGAGATGCCCGACGGGCATCCGCTTCCAGTCGCATAGCGATCTGTTAGCTGCGTTTTCTGGCGAACAGGTAGGCGCCTAGCAAGCCAGTCAGGCTCACGGCCAATGCAGCAACAATCGCCAACACGTCGCGCACGTCTTTACTCACAGATTGAAAACTCCATTTGTGCAGATAGGCAAAAATAAAGCCTTCCAGGCCATCGCTGTCATCGACGCGGGCGGCCAGCGCACCGGTGGCCGGTTCCAGGTAAAAACGTGCGTGTTGCGCCTGTGTCGTTTGCACTTTTAGCACCGGCAAGCGTTTGAAAATAAACCCGTATTCATTGGCAAATGCCGTGACCCACTGCACAGACTCAATGCCAGGCTGCGCTGTTTCGGCAATGTTTGCGAGCCATGCTGTTGCATAGGCTTGTGGCGTGAGCGCAGTCACCGCATGCGGCCCGGTGAGCCATAATACCGGTGCGGCAGGCGCAGGCGACATAGCAGCATGATGCTGATGCATGGCCGCTACCTGTGCAGAAGGCAAGCCTTGCGTGCCAGCCGTGACGGGAATGATTTGCCAGAACAACGTAGCGCCGCGGCCATAAATATCCAGTTTCAGCACTTGGCCGGTGGCCAGTTGTGACCAGGCATCTGCACTCAACGCGGCACTATCGCTGGCAAATGCCGTGTGTAATAAGGGCCTACGCTGCTGCATATCCGACATCCACAAATGGAACAAGCCGGTGCTAGCCAGCAGCAAAATAAGCAACGACACCCACAAGCTAAACTCGCGATGCCACCATTGCAGCCCCCAACGCTTTAAGCGGTAAGGCGCGGTTTTGCGCTGCTTAATGTAAAGAGTGATCCCGGTGATGGCCGAGGCTAAAACCAGCACCAGCACCACGGTTGCGACGGCCAGTTGCAATATGCTGCAAGCCTGCAAAAACGACCAGTTATGGCCGAACTGGAATACCTTGGTCAAAAAGGCCCGACGATCATCAACCAAGGTCGCCAACCTGGACTGCTCGGTATCGACATAGGCGCGCAGGCCTTGATCACCCGTATAGGCCACGCGCCAAACCGGCAACAAACGGTTGACTGGGTGGTAATCCGGCGCAAAATCGGTCACGGCTTCTACCGTGCGTACAGATGGTGCATCACGCCCGGTGTAATAATTGGCCAGGCTGATCGCTGCGGCCTTCTCGGCCCCTGCACGCTCTTCACCATTCATCACCGAAAAATATCTGGCGACACCAGCGAGTGCGATCCGGTAATAAGCCTGGCCATCCAGCTGCACCAGGCTGATATGCTGAAACTGCGTGATCGCCTGTTGCTGTAACAATGCAGGCAGTGAAACCGCCTGGCTTAAATCGACGGGTGCCAGTGGCGGCATAAACTGTTTTGGGGCCGGTTGCAAACGGCTCATGATGGGATGCGATGCCCCGGACAACCCCCACAGCACCATGCCGATACAAGCGATCACGCCTATCCATTGGTGCCAAAATAGCCAGCCGCGCTGAACTGACGGGTGCTTAATGGCCATGCGTATCTCCATGCATATCATGGGCGGTCGATGACACTGGCTTACCCTTGCTAAACTTCACGACACCTTTAAAACTGTCTATCCGTTGACGCTGATCGTCCGTCAGGTCCTGCTCATGGCTTTGCAGCAAGGCCGCGAGTGACTGGGCATCGGCAGAGGACATCCCGGCCGCTTCCAAATGCCTGGATGAAGTCAACTCCGAGCCACCGCATAGTAGCGTATGCCAATGCTGATGGGCAGGATGATATTTCAATAAAGCGCGCCCGCCTTTATCGTCCTGAATCCAGTCAGCAATCGCCATGCCCTGATATATAACAATGACTGGCAGCGTCAATGGCTGATTGGGCTTATCCCAAGTTTCATGCATTTCCGCAGCCACAGAATGCACATCTTCTGCCGCCGATTCGGCTGGTGTCGCATGCGCATGTAATACCGTCGCTGGCCACCAAAGCGCCAACGAACACACCATTAACTTGATCCAATGATTCACAACACACTCCAGAAAACCGGGAGCACTGCCCCCGGTAATAACGGTTAATAAGTCCAGGTCACACCCAGGTAAGCCGTGCGGCCATCGCCAGGGAAAAACTGGGCTTGGCTGGTAAAGGCGCGCGTTGCATCGGCAACGACGCCGGTTGTCGCCGCATATTTCTGGTTAGCCAAATTGCGCCCCTCAATAAACCATGACCAGTGCTGGTTGATCTTTTGCCCAGCTTTCATGCCCCACAGGAAATAACTGTCTGCATACAATGTTTCGGCAAAGTCGACGTTATAGCGCTGTGGTGACCATTCTATGGTTGGGCCGATATAGAAGTTTTCGAGCACATCGCTGCCACGGTACACCAGCTCGGCGCGCAGCAAGGAGCGCTGAATACCTGGCAGGCGATTGCTGCCGAAAGTCGGGTCATTATCCAATTTGAAATCGTTAATCAGCAAGCTGGAGCGCCATTGCAAACTGTAAGGCAAACGGGCCGTCAGGCCGAACTCGAGGCCTCGGTGGATGGTTTTTCCCGCATTAATGGTTTGGCTGGCAAATGGCGAACCAGCTGCGCCCACCTGCAGCAACTCATCCTGCAAGCGTGCCTGATAAAATGCCACATCCCAGTCAACAAACTCACTATTACCGCGTGAGCCAATTTCAAACGTGGTGCCTTTTTGCGCTTTGAGGCTGCTCACCACCAGGCTGTTCAGCTCGCCGAAACTCGGCGGTTCAAAACTACGCGAGGCATTGGCAAAGAGCTGTACCTGTGGCTGCAACTGATACAGCACCCCCAGCTTGGGACTGGTTTGGCTATACGTTTTATCCACGCTCTGGTCACCGCTGGCGGTAATCATCTGGTCTTGGGAATCACGCTTGGACTTTGCATATTGCAACCCGGCAATCAGCGTCCATTGCTCATCCAGGCTCAGGCGGTCTTCGAGATAGGTTTCAAAGTTGGTCGCTTTCTGGTCAAAGTCATTGAGCAAGGCACCACGCGTCGCATCCACATTACGATAATTTTTTGCATCCGTGCGCCCACGGGTCGGTGACAACCCTGCCACAAACTCGTTTTTATGGCCGAACAACTCGCCCTGATACGCCCAACGCGCGGTGAGGCCAATATCATACGATTCCTGATCAATAACACCGGTGGTGTCACCAAAGTTACCAATCGGGTGAAACAGGCCTTTGCGTGCATAATATGCCCCCAACTCCAGCTTGCTCTGGTCAAACAAAATCGTGGTTTTGTTTGCCAATCTGGTCACATTGATATTGCGCTCATTGATGCCTTGCCCCGGAATCACCGTTGCCTGCCTGGGGTTATCTTTTAACTGTG
Organism: Methylophilus sp. QUAN; assembly: GCF_015354445.1. Taxonomy (GTDB): domain Bacteria; phylum Pseudomonadota; class Gammaproteobacteria; order Burkholderiales; family Methylophilaceae; genus Methylophilus. The sequence goes on along the minus strand of NZ_JADKYT010000001.1, from coordinate 698,791 downwards.
CTTTGGTCAGACTGCTGGAGAGTTGCGAGTCATTATTCACATAGCCGAAGAAAAAACGAGTTTCTACTTGCTCATTGATTTTCACGCCGACATTACCGGTCAAGCGGTCTGCGCCTTGTTGTGCATTATCGCGAAAGCTGTCTGAATGGTATTTGCTGGCACTCACAAAGTAATCCACGTTATCTTTAACGCCGCCAGTACTGACACCGAGTCGATAATAACCATAGCTGCCGCCTTCTGAGCGGACTTCCAGCGCAGGCGCCGTGTAACCGGTGCGGGAAATAAAGTTAATGCTGCCGCCGAGGTTGGTGGAGCCATACTGCAAGGCATTGGCACCACGGTAGACCTCAATATAATCCGTCGCCATCGGGTCAATGCCTGGAAAATCAAAACCGCCATCGGCCAGGTTGACTGCAATGCCGTCTTGCATCAGCTTTAAACCACGGCCGTGAAACGTGCGCTGCAAACCGGAGCCGCGAATCGACAGGCGGGTTTCTTCGGCACCAAAGCGTGACTGTGCCAGCACGCCAGTCGCCATACCCAGCGTATCCTGCATATTGCTGGTACGGCCTTCGCGCACGGTTTCCATATTGACCACTGTGGTGCCGCCTGCGGTTTTAGAAAGATTCTCTTTTGCCGTTTCAATATCTGGCTGTGTCAGTGACGCTTTGTTTTTCTTTGCCACCACTTTGACTTCATCAAGATGTACCGTGCCCTCATGCTCGGCCTGTGCCAGGTAAGGCATCGCCGCCAAAATAGCCAGGCAGATTTTTGTTTTATTCATGTTGTATTCCCTTATTCTTTCTACGCAATATGCACTGCCTGCCATCAGACAAGCAGTACAAATACCTTAAACATCAAGCCGCAAATACTTGCCGGACAGCACTTTCTGGCTGCCAACGGATTAGTGCACTAATGTCGCACGCGAAATAAGTGCACAACTTGCCCAGATGCTCGGTACATGCGTTGTAGGTAGGATTTTTGACCATGCGGTGCAAGGTCATGCGGCTGATGCCTGTAGATTCGGCAACTTCTTTGAGGGTGATGTGGCGTGCCCACTCCACCTGCTTGGCAAATATCATTGCCTGTAGATTGATAATAATCATGAGATGACTCCATTCGTGCCTGGATCACAGGCAGACGCTAAACCCGTCAAATAATTGACGGAACTAGATTGCGCTTGGAGTGAGAGGGGGCGCGCGGGTGGTATGCGCAGTCGGGTAAAAACTGGAAACAACAGGCGCTTGATATTCGCTTAAAGCGACATCAGCCTGTGCTTGCTGAAACAGGATATAGGCCGGATTGTAAGATGGCATCACGATATCATCCATGGCCATATGGCAGAACGGGCAATGATTGAGGTGATGGCTGAGTGACACCGGCTTTTGTGACGGCTTGTAGTCAATCAAGGTGGATAATTGCTTGCCTTGCGTGGTGACCACCTGAATCAGCAGCTTGCTGCCTTGGGTAGAACAGACTTCTTGCACAAAGCCTTTACCGCTTTGCATGGGGAAAGCCAGGCTCAGGGTCGGCACGAGCGTGGCCAGCATGATCGCCATCAAGGCCATGCGCGCCATCCACCGTTGAAATCTGAGCGTTACCATGCCGCTATTCTAACGGGAATCCTTTAGAATAAACAACTATTCCCATTGATACAGGACAAACCATGGCCGGATCCAGCCTGCTGGCATTACTCGATGACATCACTACTATGCTCGACGACGTGTCGGTCATGAGTCAGTTAGCCGCCAAGAAAACAGCGGGGGTCCTGGGCGATGACCTGGCGCTGAATGCGCAGCAAGTGACTGGTATTGCGGCAAACCGTGAATTACCCGTGGTGTGGGCGGTGGCCCGCGGCTCATTGATTAACAAGCTCATTCTGGTCCCTGCGGCTTTATTGATCAGCGCGTTTTTACCCTGGCTGATTACGCCCCTGCTTATGCTAGGCGGCGCATTTTTGTGTTTTGAAGGCTTTGAAAAAGTCTGGCACAAATTGCATCACAACGCCAAGGAAGACACCCATACACAAGCCATACATACAGCCATGCAACAATCGCAGGCAGACCTGGTGGTGCTGGAGCAAGAAAAAATCAAAGGCGCCGTGCGCACCGACTTTATCCTGTCGGCAGAAATTATCGTCATTGCTTTAGGCGTGGTGGCCGATGCTGCGCTGACGCAGCGTATCCTGGTGCTGTCCCTGATTGCCGTGGTCATGACCATAGGCGTGTATGGCCTGGTGGCACTGATTGTCAAAATGGACGATATTGGTTTGTGGCTGATGCAACGCCCCGGCACGCATTTACCGTCACAAGCCACACGCAAATTCGGCTGGGGCATGGTGCAAACCGTGCCGCATTTAATGCGCTTACTGAGTGTGCTGGGTACCGCTGCCATGTTCCTGGTCGGCGGTGGCATTATTGCGCATGGCATACATCCACTACACGCGCTGGTTGAGCAGCTTTCACAATGGTCATGGCTGATAAACGCCGCCATTGGCGTGCTGGCTGGTGCACTGTGTGTTGGATTAATGCATATCGTCAAACTAATTATCGGCAGGGACTAGTTTTTTTCTAACCCCTTGTTAGAATTGACAAAAAACAAGGGGGCTGCATGACACTTTCGCGTAAAGTTATTGTTGTTGCTGTATCTGTTTTACTGCTTTGCCTGGCGGCCTCCTTCAACGCGACGCCTAAAACAGCGCTATGGCTGGATAACCTCCACTGGATGTCCACCATCAGCGCCTGCCTCATGCTTGCCCTCCTGGGTTATTTCCGCGCCAACCCCGCGCATCGTGCCTGTAAACGCTGGTTTGTCATTGGCACCTTCGCCTACTTTACCGGTGGGGTATTATGGATATTCCAGGTCCTGACGCATCAAACCGCCTTCCCGGCGCAATCGGATATTTTTTACCCGTTATTAGGCCCCTGCCTCATTATTGGCTTTATCACCGCCCTGCGCAGCCAGCTTTCTCGCTCTAAAACCTGGGCATTTACCATTGATGCCGTCTCCTTCAGCATCGCCATCCTCGGCTATGTGCTGATCTCTTATTTACCAAAATCGGCAGACGTCAGCCTGTTGCAACTGGCCGTGCTCACTGCCTATCCGGCCAGCATGCTGAGCGCCGCCCTGGTGTCGCTGCTACTCATTCCCTATTTAAGACCCGCCTGGATGCTGCCCTGGCTGCTACTCAGCGCCGGGCTCACCCTGCTAGGCATCTGCTGGATGCAATGGAACCTGAATGCACTTAACCACAACCCGCAAACCAGCCTCTGGATTAACTATGGTTTCTCCGTCGCCGACCTGCTCATCGGCAGCGGCCTCTATGGCTGGCAAGTGCGCATCGCAAAAAAAACAGCCTTCCATCGCCAGTGCCGCCGCTTGCGTAGCTGGATTCCGGTGATCGCTTTTGTATTCAGCATCAGCACCCTGCTGCTGATCTGGTGGCAAAGCGGCCCGCACCCGTATGCCTACCATATTGCGATCGGCTCGGTGACAACCATCCTGATTTTCTCCGCGGTCAGGCAAAGCATTTTATTGCGTGAGAGCGAGCGATTGTTACGCGCCGAAAAACGCCTGGCCGAAAAAGAAATGGAGTACCTGCAACTGTCGCGCAGCGACCCGCTCACACGCCTGCCCAACCGACTCGCCATGCTCAACCTGCTGGAACATGCCATCATCAATGCTGCCAACGACAGCGGCATGGTGGCCTTGCTCATGATTGATTTAAAACACTTTCAAAGCATTAATGACAGTTTTGGCCACCGTACCGGCGACCTGTTCCTGCTTGAAGTCGCCCAGCGCCTACAATACATTACCAATGACTGCGGCGAACTGGGCCGTGTACATGGCGATAAATTCGCGCTGATTGTCACACGCCACAAAACCGATGCCGAGCTCGTGCACCTCGCACACAACCTATGCAAAATCGTGCACAAACCCGTCTTGGCAGAAGGCCATGAATTAATCCTCGACGCCTGCATAGGCATCAGCCTCTACCCGCGCGATGCCAGCAATGCAGATCAACTGGCGCGCAACGCCAATACCGCGCTGGCCCACGCCAAACGCTCGACCCAGCACCTGTTTTTATTCTATTGCAAAGAGCAAACCAAGCTGGCGCAAAACCGTTTCCGGCTGGATGTGCAACTACGCAAAGCGATTAAAAAACAGGAATTCTTTTTACATTTTCAGCCGATATTCAAGGTCAGCCAACAGGCGCAGCCACGCATCGCCAATATTGAAGCCCTGATCCGCTGGCGCAATAGCAAAGGCGATATTACCTCCCCGGCCGAATTTATCCCCTATGCCGAGCAATCCGGGCTGATTCTGCCGATTGGTGAATGGGTCATCAGCGAAGCCTTTCGCCACTTATCGGGGTTGATACACAAAAACGGTCAAACCGTCGGCTTATCCATCAACATTTCACCACGCCAGTTCCGCGACCACGGCCTGCCTTTGCGTATTAGCCAACTCCTGCAACAATACGCGATCCCACCTGCGCTCATTACCCTGGAAATCACCGAGAGTGCCGTTTTTGAACACGAGGAACAGGCACTGGAAATTCTCAAGCAACTCAAGGAGCTCGGCGTACGCGTATCGCTGGATGATTTTGGTGTCGGTAACTCATCGCTGTTCAAGCTTAAACATTTGCCGATTGATGAACTGAAGATAGACCGTGCGTTTATGGTCGATGTGCCGGACAGCACCGCTGACAGTGAAATTGTCAGCACGATTGTAAAAACCGCAGGTATTCTGGGGATTTCGGTGGTGGTTGAAGGCATAGAAACCCAGGCCCAACTCGACTTTTTACGCGATACCGGCTGCGACTGCATACAGGGATTTTTGCTCGGCAGGCCGATGCCGATAGAGGATATACACAAACTATTAACCGCTACCCAACCAGGCGGCGGGTTAACGTCTAAAACCGAACTGTTAATGACACGGTAACCTCACTGCCTACCGTCACCGCCAACTGCTTACGCACATCAGCCTTTAAAAACAGTGCATAGCGCTTACCTTCAAACGCCGGGAATATGGAGGTTTGCCACTGCTGGTCCCCCATGCTCACCGCCACTTTCACCGCACCCCAGCCACGACGCTTGGTCTGGTGATACTGGCTCAGTGTATGAATCTCATCTGACATGGCCACAGGCAAACTGACATAGTGCCAGGTACTTTTACTGCCTAACCACTGTTTGATCACATCGCTAAAGGTATATTGCAGCCCATCCATCATGGCCTAGCTTCTACGCCTGCTCGCGTCACTCGTCGTTCGGCTGTTTAAAACTATCCAGCATCAACAGGCCCACCCCGACACAGATAGCACTATCGGCCACATTAAATGCAGGCCAGGCCCATTGCTGGTAATAAAACAGCAAAAAATCGACCACATAGCCCAGCGTTAACCGGTCATACAAATTACCCAAGGCGCCGCCCAATACCAGTGCCAAGCCAAAACAGAACAGCTTTTTTTGTGGATGCTTGACCAGCAGATAGACCATCACGGCCGAAGCCAGCGTAGAAACTGCCGTAAAGAAACCATGCTGCCAGCCACCAGCATCAGCTAAAAAGCTGAAGGCCGCGCCTGTGTTGTGGTAACGCACCAGGTCAAAAAAGCCAGTGACCGGCAAGTGCTCGCCATAGACGAACGCCTGCTGCACCAAATGCTTGGTGTACAGGTCGAGTGCGATCACGATGGCACTCAATATCAACCAAGGCAAAGCAGAACGTAAATTAGGCCCGAATTTAGGCATAGGTGCGCACTTCACCACTGCCAAAAAGGTTGCTTACGCAACGACCACAAATGGTCGGATGCGCTGCATCACTGCCGACATCGGCACGGTAATGCCAGCAGCGGTCACATTTGTGATGGGCTCCACCAACAACTTTTACAATGTCATCTCTTACCTCGTGATGAACAGTCAATCGTGATGTAATGAAAACAAACTTCAAATCATCACCAAAAGCATTCAAATGATTGAAAAGCACGTCATCCGCAATATATAAATCGACTTCTGCAGCTAGGGAAGAACCAACCGTGCCGAAACCTCTCGACACCTCAATTTCCTTATTAACGACTTTTCTTAACTCAATAATCGACTCCCATACAGAGAGTCTCTCTGAATTTAAACCGTGTGCAGGCAACCCATACCAATCCTCTTCAAACACAGTCGCTACGCTATCCAGCCCCAGTGTCTGCCAGATTTCATCGGCCGTGAAACTCAAAATCGGCGCCATCAGGCGCATCATGGCATGTGTGATGTGATGCAAGGCGCTTTGTGCCGCACGGCGTGCATGTGAAGTTTCACCACTGGTATACAGGCGGTCTTTCAGGATATCGAGGTAAAAACCACCTAAATCTTCAGAACAGAAACCAACGAACTTTTGCACCGCCAGGTGAAATTCGTACTTATCGTAATCAGCCAGGATGCCGTTTTGCAATTGCTGCGTCAGGTGCAGTGCATAGCGGTCAATTTCCAGCCACTGGTCGACGGGTAGCAGGTCTTTACTGGCATCAAAATCAGCCAGGTTTGAGAGCAGGAAACGCAAGGTATTACGGATACGGCGATAGCCATCGGCGACACGCTTGAGAATCTCATCACTGATGGTCAGCTCACCAGAATAATCGGTCGACGCCACCCATAAACGCAGAATATCGGCGCCATAAGTATCCATGACTTTTTGTGGCGCGACGACGTTACCTTTGGATTTACTCATTTTATGGCCAGCGCCATCAACCACAAAACCATGCGTCAGCAAGGCCTTGTAAGGCGCAGTGCCGTCAATCGCACAACCAGTCAGCAAGCTGGACTGGAACCAGCCGCGGTGCTGGTCTGAGCCCTCGAGGTACAGGTCAGCCACTGGCTGGTGTTCGGCCTCACGCACGTTTGCAGCGGCCGACAAGGTTGGATGCTGCGCAGAACGCACCACGGCATAATGCGTGGCGCCTGAGTCAAACCAGACGTCCAAGGTATCCGTCACTTTTTTATACTGCTCGGCATTCGCTGGCGCATGCTGGGCGAGGAAAGCGGCGCCATCCAGGCTGAACCAGGCCTCTATACCCTGCTGTTCTACCTGTTTGCATACGGTTTCCAGCAAGTGCATGGTTTCTGGATGTGGTTCGCCTGTTTCCTTGTGGACAAAGAACGGCATAGGTACGCCCCAGTTACGCTGGCGTGACACGCACCAGTCTGGGCGATTCTTGATCATGGCTTCCAGGCGCGCACGGCCCCAGCTCGGGAAGAACTGTGTCGCGTCGACTGCTGTATTTGCATGCTCACGCAAGGCTTTGCCATCTGGGCCGACAGAGTTCATGCCGATAAACCACTGGTGCGTCGCCAATTGCATCAGTGGCGTTTTATGACGCCAGCAATGCGGGAAGCTGTGGTTTAAACGCGCAGAGGCTAACAACACGCCATTTTCCTGCAACTTGGCCAGGATGATCTTGTTAGCATCCTGACGGCTCAGGCCGCGGATTTCTACAAATTCAACCAACTCGCTGCTAAAGAATTTGCCATCACCACCAATGAGTACGCGCGGTTTTTCATTAGGGAAATTGGCGCGCATCACCAACCAGTCATCGTTACCATGGGCGGCAGCCGTATGCACCAGGCCGGTACCGGCATCGGTCGTCACGTGGTCACCCGTGATCACTGGCACCTGGCGGTTGTCGAACGGATGCTGTAACAGCAAACCACGCAAAGCTTCGCCCTTGCAACTGGCGATGACAGAAGTATTTTCCTCTGCATATCTGGCCAAGGTTTTTTCTGCCAGATCACGCACCAGGATCAGCAAGCCTTTGCTGGTTTGAATCAGGTCATAATCCAGCTCGGCATTCACGCTTACCGCCTGGTTAGCAGGCAGTGTCCATGGCGTGGTGGTCCAGATCACGGCATAGGCATCACCATTCACGGCAGTACCAAATGCTTTGCTCAATGCAGCGTTATCTACCACCTTGAAACCGACATCAATCGCAGGTGAATTCACGTCTTCGTATTCCACCTCAGCTTCAGCCAGGGCAGAGCCGCAGTCCACACACCAGTGCACAGGCTTGGAACCTTGATACAGATAACCATTCTGGTAGATATCACCCAGGGCACGCATGATATCGGCCTCGGTGTTAAATGCCATGGTCAGGTAAGGATGATCCCAGTCAGCCAATACACCCAGGCGGATAAAGTCTTTTTTCTGCTTTTCGACCTGCTCGGCGGCATAGGCACGGCACAATTCACGGAACTTGGCCGGATCAATATTCTTGCCGTGGTTTTTCTCCACCACCAGCTCGATCGGCAGACCGTGGCAATCCCATCCCGGCACATAAGGCGCATCAAAACCACCCATGGTTTTGGCCTTGATGATGATGTCCTTGAGGATTTTATTGACGGCGTGACCAATGTGAATATCACCATTGGCGTACGGTGGGCCGTCGTGCAGAATGAATGTTGGCGCACCCTTACGCTTGGCGCGGATACGCTCGTACACCTTGCGCGCTTGCCAGCTTTTTAACCAGGCCGGTTCGCGCTTGGACAAGTCACCGCGCATGGGGAAACTGGTTTCAGGTAAATTCAGTTTATATTTTGAATCTTTGGTTTGGTCAGTCATTTAAATATCCAAAAAATCAGCCACAGATTGATGGCTGATCGATGTTCAGCGCTTATCCGTGGCTAAAATATTGTTTTGCCTGCAAGGCATCCAGCGCAATTTGCGCCTTCAATGCATCCAGCCCGGCAAATTTTTGTTCGTCACGCAGTTTATGAAAAAACTGCACATGCACATGCTGATCATAAAGATCATCATTAAAATCAAACACATGCACTTCAAGCTTGAGTTTGGGGATGCCTTCCAGGGTCGGCCGATTACCCAAATTGGCAACCGCCGGTAAATTGTTCAATTTTACCGCATAAACCCCGGTCAGTGCAGGCCGTTCATGGCGCATATGTACATTGGCTGTCGGGTAACCCAACTGGCGCCCGAGCTTGGCACCATGCACCACCTTGCCACTAATGCTGTACGGGCGATCAAGCAAGGTATGCGCCTTGACCAGTTCGCCTGCCGCCAGCGCATTACGCACCAGCGTGCTGGAGACACGCTCGCCATGTAACTGCACTTCGGGCAGCGGAATCACATTGAAGCCGTGCTCGATCAATGTTTGCACAGTGCCTGCACGCTTGGCACCAAAGCAGAAATCCTCACCAACCATGACCACATTGGCATTGAGTTGCTGTCGCAACACCTGCATAAACGTGGCTGGGCTCTGTGCGGCAAACGCCTGGTTAAAGCGTTGCACATACACATGCTGCACGCCACATTCGGCAAAATATTCCAGCTTTTCACGCATGGAGGCCAGGCGCGCAGGCGCATTCTGCGGCATGAAAAACTCGCGCGGATGTGGCTCAAAGGTCATCACGGCGGGCGTGATTTTATAGGTTTGCGCATAAGCGACCAGTTGGCGCAGCAAGGCCTGGTGCCCCAAATGCATGCCATCAAAATTGCCGATGGCAATCGCTTGCGGCGAGGATGCTGCTGGAATATGGCGAAATATCTGCATTATTTAGCCACCCGTTTCATAAAGTCCCTTGGCCGAAAACCAAGCAGGCCGAGTGCAGCAAAATACACACTCATGCCCAGCACGACGATGCCTGCCAGATGCGCCATGCGGGTCAATGTCGCCATGGCCAACCAATCACCGGACCAGGTCGCCGCCGCATGCAACACCAGTGCCATGACGGTCACCGCCACCAGCAGTTTGAGCAAGAACAACACCCAACCAGCCTGTGGCTGATAGGCGCCGGATTTCTGTAACGTCACCCAAAGCAAGGTCGCGTTCAGACAAGCCCCGAGGCCAACGGCCAGCGCCAATCCAGCATGTTGCAACGAGGTAAACCACAAGAAAGCCACATTCATGATTTGCGTCATGACCAGGGTAAAGATGGCAATTTTAACCGGCGTTTTAACATTCTGGCGGGCATAAAACCCCGGTGCCAGCACCTTCACCATAATCAGGCCGAGCAGACTCAGGCTATACGCAATCAATGCGCGCTCGGTTTGCAACACGTCCATAGAAGTGAATTTGCCGTAATAAAACAGGCTGACGACGAGCGGTTTGGAAAGCACAGCCATCGCCACCGCCGCCGGAATAGCCAGCATAAAGGTCAGGCGCAAGCCCCAGTCCAACAACAATGAAAACTCGGCGCTGGATTTATCTACATGCGCCTTGGATAAACTGGGCAACAAAATCGTGCCTAATGCCACGCCCAGTACACCGGTCGGGAACTCCATCAGGCGATCGGCATAATACAGCCAGGACACACTGCCGGTGGGCATAAACGAAGCAAAAATGTTATTCAGCACGATGGAAATCTGCGCCACAGACACGCCGAAAATAGCGGGGCCCATCAACTTAAGGATGCGGCGCACGCCTTCATCCTCAAAGTTCAAGGCATAGCGCGGCAACATGCCGATTTCCTGCAGGTAAGGCAACTGATACAGTAACTGGATAATACCGCCAACAAATACTGCCCAAGCCAATACATAGACGGAGTTGTGGAAATGCGGCGCAATAAAAATCGCCGCTGTAATAAAGCTCAAATTAAGCCAGACTGGCGTAAAGGCAGGCACCTGGAATTTGCTGAACGCATTGAGCACCCCGCCTGCCATTGATACCAGTGAAATAAACAGGATATAAGGAAAGGTGATACGTAATAGTTCAGTGGTCAATGCAAACTTGGCCGGGTCATGCACAAAGCCCGGCGAAGTCAGGCGCACAATCAACGGCGCCGCCAGCATGCCAACAATAGTAATCGCCACCAGAAACAGGCCCAGCAAACTGGCCACATGATTAATCAATGCCTTGGTCGCCTCAGGCGTACGCTGCTTGCGGTACTCGGAAAGGATAGGCACAAAGGCCTGGCTAAATGCGCCCTCGCCCGAAATACGGCGCAACAGGTTGGGGATTTTAAACGCAACAAAAAAGGCATCGGTGGCCATGCCCGCGCCAAAAATACGGGCAATCAGTGTGTCACGGACAAAGCCGAGCAGGCGCGAGATAAACGTCATGCCACCTACGGTGGCCAGTGCTTTGAGCAAATTCATAAATGGTGGAAAATACGCGCCTTCATCTATTTTTGGCAGCTTATTGCTCACAGCGAACTGTCAGCAGATTGAAAAGTTGGCCGATTTTACCATGCAGCAACAATCAATCGACTAAATGCGTTTTTAATCTTGCAAAAACAAAGTAAAAACAGTATGATGCACGGTTTCGTATCACACCCCTTTTGAAAGTTACAGGATAAAACGAATATGGCAAATACCGCACAAGCCCGCAAACGCGCGCGCCAATCCGTCAAAGTAAATGCGCACAATGCAGCATTGCGTTCTACTTTGCGTACTGCGATCAAAAAAGTAATCAAAGCGATTCAAACTGGTGACAAAGCTGCTGCTGTGGCTTCTTACCAAGAAAACGTTAGCGTGATCGACCGTATCGCTGACAAGAAAATCATTCACAAAAACAAAGCTGCTCGTCATAAGAGCCGTTTGACTGCTGCGATCAAAGCATTGTCCGGTGACACACCTGCGACTTTGGCTTCTGTGAAAAAAGCAGCTGCACCTAAAGCCGAAGCGGCACCAGCTAAAAAAGCTGCTAAGCCTCGCGCGAAAAAAGCTGCTGAATAATTTCAGTAGGGGTGCATACTAAAAGAGCCGGACGCATGTCCGGCTTTTTTATTGACTAACATCCGCCACGCAGCAAAAACCAGACACAAAAAAGCCCGGACATGCCGGGCTTTTTTAACAGTGTGAGTTACTCACCAATGTGCAATTCACTGCGCGCCACTTTAGCGGCATTGAGCACAGCTTGCGCGTCCTCACCAATCACTGTGAAATGCCCCATTTTGCGCGCTTTGCGCGGCTCATGCTTGCCGTACAGGTGCATTTTGAGGTTGCCATGCGCAAAGGCTCTATCCCACGCAGGCTCAACCTGCTTGCCGCTATACAGCCAGCTATCACCCAAAATATTCACCATGACTGCGTTGCTATGCAAATGCGGACTGCCTAATGCCTGGCCAGTAATCACACGCACTTGCTGCTCAAACTGGTTGGTCACGCAGGCATCCAGCGTGTAATGACCGGAATTATGCGGACGCGGCGCAATTTCATTCACCAGCAACTGGTTGCCGACCACAAAAAACTCCACCCCCAATACACCGACATAATTCAGGCTATTGGCCAGTTTTTTCGCCAGCTCTTGCGCATTGGCTTTAATCACTTCAGAGCAACGTGCAGGCGCGATACTGATATCAAGAATACCGTTCAAGTGGCTATTTTCAGCAGTGGGGAACGCAGCAATATTGCCATGCACATCGCGCGCCAACACCACGGAGACTTCCAGGTCCAGCGGTAACATTTTTTCCAGCACGCAGGTTTCCTGCTTAAAGCCCTGAAAGGCGGCCACCGCTTGTTCGCGGTTGGCGACACGCGCCTGACCTTTGCCATCGTAACCAAAGCGCGCCACTTTCAGCACCGCCGGGTACATATCACCATCTTCTGGCAAATCGCTTTCAGCCGTCACTGGCACAAACGGCCCAACAGGCAAGCCAGACTCCTTGAAGAACGTTTTTTCCTTGATGCGATGCTGGGCGATCGCCACTGCATCCGCACTCGGATGCACAACGGTCGATTTCGCCAAGGTAGCCAGCGTTTCAGCAGGCACATTTTCAAATTCGGTTGAAATCGCCTGGCAGGTATCCGCCATCACCTTCAAAGCCGCCGCATCGTCGTATGCCGCACATAAATGTACATCGGCAATCATGCCCGCCGGGCTATTCTTGTCAGGATCCAGCACCGCCACCTTGTAGCCCATTTCATGCGCTGCAATGACGAAAAAACGGCCAAGCTGGCCGCCGCCCAACATACCCAACATAGCAGAAGGTTGAATTACGGATGATGTCATGGTTTTTCGCTCAACTCCATTGCATGAACTTTTTCAGCTTGTTTTTTGCGGAAAGTCGCCAGCTTCTCAGCCAACGCCGCATCCTGGTTAGCCAACATCGCAACCGCAAACAAACCTGCATTCGCTGCGCCCGCATCACCAATGGCAAACGTGGCCACCGGGATACCCTTAGGCATCTGCACGATAGACAGTAGCGAGTCTTGCCCTTGCAGGTGCTTGGAAGGCACAGGCACGCCCAATACCGGCAGAGTCGTTTTCGCAGCGACCATGCCGGGCAAGTGCGCAGCACCACCGGCACCGGCAATAATCACCTGGAAACCATTGCTTGCAGCAGATTCCGCAAACTGGAACATCAGGTCTGGCGTGCGATGCGCAGACACCACGCGCGCTTCGTAAGCGACACCAAAATCTGCCAGCATTTGCGCGGCATTTTTCATCACTGGCCAGTCACTGTCCGACCCCATAATAATGGCTACCAAAGGTTTACTCATCACGTTGCCTTGTCACTCTCTTCGTCTTGTTGGCAATTAAACCAATACCAGATTATCTCTGTGTATCAACTCTTTTTCTTCTACATAGCCCAGTACACTTTCAATCTCGTTGCTGGGTTTACGCTTAATTCTGCGCACTTCATTGGCATTGTAATTGACTATGCCTCGCGCCCACTCTTTCCCTTGTGCATCGACACAGGCGACCACATCACCGCGCTCAAACTGGCCCAATACGTCGACCACGCCAATCGGCAATAAACTCTTGCCATCTTTGCTCAGCACACTGACGGCACCATCATCCAGCACCAGTTTGCCACCCACACGCAAATGATCAGCCAGCCACTGCTTCTTCGCCAGCGTTTTCATTTTGCCTGCTTTTAGATGTGTGCCTATGGCCTCACCCAGGCTTAAACGCATCAACACCTCTGGCTCACGGCCAGAAGCGATGACGGTATGCGCGCCGCTATTGGCCGCACGCTTGGCAGCCAGGATCTTGGTCAACATGCCACCGGTGCCCACGGCACTGCCGGCGCCACCCGCCATGCTTTCCAGCTCGGGATTACCAGCGGTTTCAAAATTGATAAACACCGCATTGGGGTCTTTGCGCGGATCAGCAGAATACAGGCCTTGCTGGTCGGTGAGGATAATCAGCGCATCGGCTTCGATCAGGTTGGCGACTAGCGCGCCAAGGGTATCATTATCACCAAAGCGAATTTCTTCGGTGACCACCGTATCATTTTCATTGATGATGGGAATGACGTTTAAATCGAGCAAGGTACGCAAGGTTGTGCGCGCATTCAGGTAACGCTTACGGTCGGCCAGGTCCTCATGCGTCAGCAACAATTGCGCCGTGTGCAAACCATGTTGCGCAAAACATTGCTCATACATCTGCACCAGGCCCATTTGCCCCACAGCGGCCGCAGCTTGCAGCTCATTCACTTCTACCGGACGCTTTTTCCAACCCAGTCGCTGCATGCCCTCAGCGACCGCACCGCTAGATACCAGCACCACTTGCTTGCCTTGTTTGACCAGCGCACTGATTTGTTGTGCCCAGGCCGCAATCGCAGTCTTATCCAAGCCCTGGCCATTATTGGTCACCAGACTGGAGCCGACCTTCACAATCAGGGTTTTGCTGTCTTGTATGAGTGAAACGCCCATAAAACTTATTCTGTCGCTGGCTGCGGTTGTGCTGCTTCTAGTTCGCGCTGCGCACGCACCTGTTCAATATGGTCCATGATGGCGTACGTCAGCGTCTGGCAGCCGATGCCACTGATTGCCGAAATCGGGAACACTGGACCATCCCAGCCATAGGCTTTGACAAAGTCAGCCACTTTCTGCGCACTGTCTTCCAGCATGTCAATTTTATTCAGTACCAGCCAGCGCGGTTTATCGTAAAGTTCCTGGTCGTATTTTTTCAGCTCATTCACGATGGCTTTGGCCTCCTGCACCGGATCAACCGCATCATCAAACGGCGCCAGGTCAACCAAATGCAACAGCAAAGAAGTACGCTGCAAATGACGCAAGAACTGATGGCCCAGGCCAGCCCCTTCAGCCGCACCTTCAATCAGGCCAGGCACATCGGCAATGACGAAGCTGCGGTTGCTGTCGACACGCACCACGCCCAGGTTTGGATGCAGCGTGGTAAACGGATAATCGGCCACCTTTGGTTTAGCCGCAGAGACTGAGCGGATAAAGGTAGATTTACCGGCATTAGGCATGCCAAGCAAGCCGACGTCCGCCAAGACTTTCAACTCCAGATACAGCTCGAATGCCTCACCTGGGTCACCTTTAGTACACTGACGCGGGGAACGGTTGGTACTGGTTTTAAAGTGGATATTACCCAGGCCGCCATTGCCGCCTTTGGCCATCATCACTTTCTGGCCATCCGCACTCAAGTCCACCATCATCTGCCCGGTGGCTTTATCGCTGATAGTCGTGCCGACGGGCACGCGCAGGATCATGTCATCACCACCTTTGCCGTAGCAATCGGAACCGCTGCCATTCTCACCGCGTTGTGCTTTAAAAGTACGCGTATAGCGGTAATCCACCAGCGTATTGATATTACGGTCAGCCACGACGAAGATAGAGCCGCCGCGACCACCATCACCACCGTTGGGGCCGCCCATAGGCTCATACTTTTCGCGGCGGAACGTGGCAACGCCGTTGCCACCGTCACCGGCGTAAACTTTGATAGTAGCTTCGTCAATAAACTTCATGATAAAAATTGCTTTACTCGTAATCTCGCATGTTTTTCTGTGCTCGCTTCTTGCCGTACTATTTGTACTGTCTGCGTCGCTGCGCGCAAAAAAAACAAGCAAGCTAACTTCGTACGCTAATTTTTACTGTAAGTATCAACAGTAATCTGCGAACTATAAAGTAAAAAGCCCCGTCAAGCGACAGGGCTTTTTACATAAAACTTTGATTAAACCGCTTCGATGCTCACGGTATGACGCTTCAACGCGCCTTTGATTGCAAATTTAACTTTGCCTTCTACCAATGCATACAGTGTGTGGTCTTTGCCCATACCGACGTTTTCGCCAGCGTGCATTCTAGTACCACGTTGGCGAACGATGATGCTGCCAGCGTTAACTACTGTTTCACCGAAAGCTTTAACGCCCAGGCGCTTGGCTTGTGAGTCGCGACCGTTACGTGAACTACCGCCTGCTTTTTTGTGTGCCATGTTTGATTCCTTATTCTAGCAATCTGCTCTACTCAAGCAGAACGTGCTTATTTTGCTGAAATAGTGTCGATTTGAATTTCTGTGTAGCTCTGACGATGACCTTGAGTCTTGCGGTAGTGCTTACGACGACGCATTTTGAAAATCATCACCTTGTCACCACGGCCGTGCGATACCACGGTAGCACTGACTTTAGCACCAGCAACCAAAGGTGCACCAATCGTGGTTGACTCGCCGTTAGCAATCAACAACACTTTGTCGATTACAACAGTAGAACCAACATCACCAACCAATTTTTCTACTTTTAATTTGTCACCAGCGGCTACTTTGTACTGTTTGCCACCTGTTTTAATCACTGCGTACATAATGATGCCTTAAACGTCGCCTTTTAAAGAACCCGCAATTATACGCAATTTATTGCAGAATGCAAATATATTTGCGCATGTTTTTCATGTCCAGCCGGACCGCCGGTTTGACTGCCTTTTTTGCCGCCAAAAGCGCTATTTTACAGCGTATCGCCAGGGACGGATACTGCCATTGGTGTAATACCGATAGACCGCAAATACACACTCCAGCAATTCGGCAGACAGCTGCGTATCCTCGCCCGCAGCCGTGCGTAACGAAACCACGCGGTACATTGGCTGCATTTCAATATTATTCAATGAGCTTAACGGTTGAAAGTGTACGCAGGCAAGTGGATGATCCTGCTGCAACAAGTGTACGTTAAACATGTCCGTGACCCGCAGTTGCAAGGCCTGGCCGTCATGCAGGGTCAATGCATAGTGTTTTTTATTCTGTTGCGTCACGCTTTTCACTGCTGACGCCAGCAATTCTGAGACTTGCATCACTCGCCTTTTTAACAAAAGTCGCAGCTTATCGCTGCCAGGCATTGCCGAACAGCCACAGTTTCGATTAAATTAACCATATCAGATTAGAGACTTAACGGCGGCAGGACCAGTTGTGAAAAAATACGAAATCATCGCCGAAGAAATCGCCAGCGCGATTCAGCAAGGCCTGCTCAAACGCGGCGATAAACTGCCTTCCATCCGCCAGATACAGACCAGCAAGCAGGTCAATGCGTCTACCGTATTTCAGGCTTATTATCTATTAGAAGCACGCGGCCTGATTGTGACGCGCCCGCGCTCCGGCTATTACGTCGCCGGGCCGCTGCGTAGCGAACGCCTGTTACCGCACACCGCCAGTGACGAAGGCACACCGACCACGCTGCAAGTCAGCGACTTGGTATTCAACCTGCTCGAGCGCATCAAAGACCCGCAGCAGATTCCGTTCGGCTCAGCCTTTCCCAGCCCGTTGTTATTTCCGCTGTCAAAACTGGCAGATCATATGGCCAGCACCGTGCGCCGTATGCAGCCGCAAGATACGGTCAGCGATATTGGCCAGGGCGATATCGCACTCCGGCGCCAGATTGCCTTACGCTACCAACTGGATGGCAAGCCAACTGACCTCAGCGATATTGTGATTACCAATGGCGCACTGGAGGCGCTCAACCTCTGCCTGGCCGCCGTGACCCAGCCTGGCGATAGCGTCATTATCGAATCGCCCAGTTTTTATGCGGCTTTACAGGCAATTGAGCGCATGGGTTTGCGCGCGATTGAGGTGCCCAGCCACCCCGAGCAAGGCATAGACCTGGCGGCATTGGAGCGCGCCATTATCCAGCACCAACCCAAAGCTTGCTGGCTGATGACCAACTTCCAGAACCCGACCGGCAGCCTGATGCCGGAGCAAAAAAAGCAGGCCTTGGTCGAGTTGATCACACGCTATCAATTGCCCATGATAGAAGATGATGTGTACCGCGAATTATATTTTGGCAAACAGCGTCCGCTACCTGCCAACACCTGGGATAAAGAAGGCTGGGTGATGCATTGCAGCTCTTTTTCCAAAGCGCTGGCACCGGGATACCGCGTCGGCTGGGTATCCGCCGGGCGCTTTGCCGAAAAAATCACCCGCTTAAAAATATCCACCACCCTGGCCACCTCAATACCAGCACAACTGGCATTAGCGAGCTACCTGGCCAAAGGCGGCTATGACAAACACTTGCGCCAGCTACGGCACCAGCTCATGTTGCAGCAACTGCAATTCTCGCAAGCCATCCACCAGCACCTGCCGCCACAAGTACGCTTTACCTTGCCGCAAGGCGGCTATTTCTTATGGCTACAGCTGCCAGATCAACGCGATAGTTTGCAGCTGTTTCAACAAGCAATTGCCGAAAATATCAGTCTCGCTCCCGGCCATATGTTTTCGTCACAACAGCAATACGCCAGTTATATCCGGCTCAATTACGGGCATACCGTCAATCACGTGCATTTGCAGGCCATTGAACGCCTGGGACGATTGATCAAGCAGGCGTGAATATTGCAAATCTGATATGGTTTTTTAACAAAAAACTGAATCTGTTTTAAATCCACCTTCTCTTTTACACTGCATTCGTCTTATTAATACCGAGTGCTTGTATGACATCTTCACGCAGTAAACCTGTGATCCCGATTGTGGCAGCCCCTGTCGCCGGGCAGACTATTTCGCTTTACCAGAAAACACCTAAGGTGTATCCACGCTCAGTCAGCGGCTATTTTAAAAATTGGCGCTGGCTGATGATCTGGCTGACACAATTAGTGTTTTACGGCATGCCCTGGCTGCAATACGGCGGCCGCCAGGCATTGCTGCTGGACATCGACACGCACCGCTTTTACCTGTTTGGCCTGGTGATTTTTCCGCAGGATTTGTTTTATCTGGCACTGCTACTGATCATCAGCGCTCTGGGCCTGTTTTTATTTACTGCAGTGGCGGGCCGCCTCTGGTGCGGCTTCTCCTGCCCACAGTCGGTATATACCGAGATTTTTTTGTGGATGGAGCGCACGATAGAAGGTGACCGCATGGCCAGGCAAAAACTGGATAGCCAACCCTGGGGGATGCGAAAAACCGGCATTAAAGTGAGCAAGCACTCCGCCTGGCTGGCTTTCTCCCTGGTCACTGGCTTTACCTTTGTCGGCTATTTCACACCGATACGCGAATTATTCAGCGATATGGTGCAATGGCAAATGGGCGGCTGGTCCTGTTTCTGGCTAGGATTTTACGGACTGGCCACCTATGGCAATGCCGGTTTTTTGCGCGAACAAGTGTGCAAGCACATGTGCCCCTATGCGCGTTTTCAAAGCGCGATGTTTGATAATCACACCTTGATTGTGGCCTATGACAGTGCGCGCGGCGAACCACGTGGTGGCCGCAGTAAAAACCAGGACTACCAGGCTGATGGATTAGGGTCGTGTATAGACTGCAATATCTGCGTACAAGTATGTCCGGTCGGCATTGATATCCGCAATGGTTTGCAATATGAGTGCATCAGTTGCGGCCTATGTATCGACGCTTGCAATGACGTCATGGACAAAATGCAATACCCACGCGACCTGATCCGCTTTTCGGCGGCGGGCCTGAGCGGGCAACACAAACTGCGGCAGCATTTATTGCGCCCACGCGTGTTGATTTATAGCGGATTGTTTGTATTGATGACTGCCTGGTTAGGCTACGGGCTGTTGCATAAACCGGATTTCAAAGTCGATATCATGCGTGACCGCAATATCATGTACCGCGAAACCGGCCATGGCATTGAAAACCCTTACCAGTTGCACCTGACCAATGCGACCGAACACAATCAGCGTTATCAGGTACGTGCCAGCGGCATAGACGGCTTGCGCGTGGAAAGTGAGCAGACACTCACAGCAGCCCCGACTGAGGAAATATTAGTGCCATTGAGTTTGTCAGTGCCTGCGAGCGATCTGCAAGGCAGCCATCGTATCCAGATTGAGGTAACAGCGCTCTCGAATGGCGAGCAAGTATCTACTAATAGCACCTTCTACCTGCCCTGATACTTACCCTACCCCTTACCCGTGTACTCGGCTGGTGAACGCCTTCCTAACCAGCCAGATCCAGTACACGGGTCTTTTTCTGCGACAGCATTTTCAACAGCAGCTTATAACTATCAAGATCAAACTTAAGCGCTGTGTTTTGCTCGCGTAAAGCCAGCAAACTCTCGTCATCCACCGCCACGCCCACATACACCCAGTGCTCAAACACATGAATCTGGCGCAGGTCATTTTCAAGGTTATATTCTTCAATACCGATCTTGCCGCGATACGGCCAGGCTTTGAGTTGATGCGCCATCAGTGCCTGCTGCACACGCAAGGCGTGCATCTCTGCCGTCTCCTGCCCGCAACACACGCCTTTACAGCGTTTGAGCTGGTAAGCAACACACGGCCCGTCACGCCCGGTTTCCAGACCCAGGGTTTTGGCACATAAATGGCTGAGGTCGGCAATTTTACGCAAGGTCTCAACCGCCTGCCGCTTGCTCCTAAACGTACCGAACAAACGGGCCATTTGGCTGGGGTCAATCTCATCCTCATTCACCAGCCTGACTATCGGTTGTGCACCAGCCACTAACTGCCAGCTGCACAACTGACGCTCGCGCCGCAATTGCCGGTTATAAATCGGCATGCGCTCTTTCACCAGCCGTGACTCCAGCAACAAGGCGCTAAATTCGCCTGCGGCGGGTATCCATTCAAAGCGTTTCATTTCCTGTGTCATGCGCATCTCTTTACTGGAGGCGTGGTCACTACTGAAATGCGATAGCACGCGGGCGCGCACATTCACGCTTTTACCTATATATAAAGGTAAGTCGTTCTCGCCATAAAACAGGTAAACGCCTGGCGCCTCGGGCAACTCGCCAACCAGGCTGGCATCAATATGCGGCGGCAAGGTGGGTGCCGCCATGAGTTTGAGCGCCGCGGCTTGCACGACCTCTGCGCCCAAGTCTCGCCTGGCATCATTGAGCATGATCAGTATCGCTTCAACGTCCCCCATGGCGCGATGACGTGCCAGGCCGGTGATCTGGTGACGCGCGACAATCGCATCTATGCCATGACTGTAATGCTGCGGGTATAACAGGCGCGAGAGCTTGACTGTACACAGCACCGGTTGCCGCAACGTGATGCCCAGCCGCTTGAATTCAGTTTTTAAAAAGCCATGATCAAAACGCACATTATGCGCAGCCAGCACCGAGCCTTCCAGAAACGCTAACAGCTTATCTGCCACCTCAGCAAACAGAGGTGCATCGGCCACCATGCTATCGTTAATACCGGTCAATGATTGAATAAATGGCGGGATGGGCTGTTGCGGGTTGACCAAGGTTTGCCAGCGCAGGGTTTCCACGCCATGATCAAAGCGTACCAGCGCAATTTCGGTGATACGGTCACGTAAAGGGGTAGCCCCGGTGGTTTCGAGGTCAAGAAAAGTAACGGATGGCAACATGACGCAAAAGGCTTTCTACTGCACAGCTATCAGGCGGGAAATCCTGCTCATTTTAGCGCATTTTCATCTATTCTCGGCCATGCCAACAAATGGCTATTCCCCGCTTCCCAGCCGGGCCTTTCACCTTACGATCGGCTATAAACAACCACTTTTATCGCTGAATGTCTCATATCTTATATAAAACCAGTGTTTCTCCTACAAAACAGCTATAGACACTCACCGCGATTGATGCTGTAATGATTAATGATTCCTATTAATGACAATATAATTTTTTAAGCTCATGCCTAACCTCTATCTGGAAAACCAATTGTGCTTTTCGCTCTACTCGGCAACCCATGCCTTGTTGCGCTCTTACAAGCCCGATCTGGACAAACTGAACCTGACTTATCCGCAATATCTGGTATTGGTTGCACTATGGCAATACAAACAGCTGTCCATTAAACAAATCGCCGAAAAACTGATGCTGGAACCAGCCACCATTACACCGGTAGTCAAACGCCTGGAAGTGAAAAAACTGACCAAACGCACACGCCAGAAAGATGATGAGCGCGTGGTGATTGTCAGCCTGACCGAAGAAGGCCAGGCCTTGCGCAGCAAACTGTCAGATGTTCAAAAACGTGTGGCCTGTGACACCGGGCTCAACAACAATGCGTTTGACACGCTGAATCAAACGCTGAATACCCTGACCAAGAATGTAACGTCTAAAATCCCGGACTAGCCCTTAGTCCTGCTCAGCTCAGCAGCAGTCACCAGCATAACCATCACCACTAACCTTCCAGCCTTTGCCAGACAAAAGAAATGTAGCGTTTGCACATTTCTTTTGTCATGCCCCTGATCTCAACCTAAGCACTTTAAAAATCTAAGCACTTTAAAACAAATGGGTGAACAGCCAGTACAAACTGCCTGATAACACCATTGCCATAGGCAAAGTCAGCACCCAGGCCATCAGCAGATTGCGGATGGTGGACATTTGCAGACCAGACTTGTTTGCGGCCATGGTCCCCGCCACCCCAGATGACAACACATGGGTGGTCGAAACCGGTAACCCATACATATCCGCGGCACCTATCATGGTCATGGCCACCAGCTCGGCCGAGGCACCCTGGCCATAAGTCAGGTGCGTTTTACCAATCTTCTCACCAACCGTTACCACAATACGTTTCCAGCCCACCATGGTGCCCAGGCCAAGCGCAATCGCGACCGCTACTTTTACCCATAATGGAATAAACTTGGTTGCGCCATCAATTTCCTTTTTAAACGCAGTGACATTGGCTTTGGTATCCGCATCAAACTTGACGCCCTCATCCTTGTCCAGAAAGCGGATGGCCTCAGACACCAGGTACATATCGTTACGCACGTTGCCCACCTGCTCAGCAGGCACTTCAGCAAAGGTCCCATGTGACTTCACTTGCTCGCCTATGCTGCCGGTCATGGCAGCCAAGGCAGGCACCACGTCAGGCGTCACGGCCTTGGTGCGCACATACTCAGTCAGCACATGACGTGCGGCTTCGTCACTGGCAGGCGGCGCTAAACGGGTGTTGTGTTCCAGTGATTGCTGGGTGACTTGCGCCACTGCAACAAACTGCGTCATTTGGTCCACTGGCATGGCTCGGTTTAAGGCGTAGGCCATAGGCACCGTCCCCACCAGAATCAGCATAATGAGGCCCATGCCTTTTTGGCCATCATTGGAGCCATGCGCAAACGACACGCCGGTACAGGTCAGAATCAGCAACCCGCGTATCCACAATGGCGGTGGTTTATTGCCTTTGGGTTCATGGTACAGCTCTTTGCTTTTGACCAAGGCTTTGAGCGCCAGCAATAGCAATGCCGCGAAGAAAAAACCAATCAAAGGTGAAAGTAACAAGGAGTAACCAATTTTTGTCGCTTGCGCCCAATCAACACCGCTGGTGCCATCACGGCCATGCATCAGCGCATTGGCAACACCCACACCGATAATCGAGCCAATCAAAGTGTGTGAGGAAGAGGCTGGCAAACCTAGCAGCCAGGTGCCTAAATTCCACAAAATGGCGGCGATCAGCAAGGCAAATACCATGGCAAACCCTGCGCCAGAACCCACTTGCAAAATGAGCTCCACTGGCAATAAGGAAATAATGCCGAAAGCCACCGCGCCGCTAGACACTAACACGCCCAGGAAGTTAAACGTGCCTGACCAGATTACCGCGAAGTTTGCTGGCAAAGAATGTGTGTAAATAACGGTCGCAACGGCATTCGCCGTATCATGAAAGCCATTCACAAACTCAAAGGCGAGCGCAATCACCAGCGCCACACCCAGCAAAATAAATGGTAACCAGGTGGTCGTTTGTGCGCCGGTATCCGTCACATCATGCATCAGGCTAAAGCCGGTATAGACCAGGCCCATGAGCAGCAAACCGACGAATACCGCAATGGTCAGCACACCAGACTTCTTATCAAGATTAGGTTTAGACGCACTCTGTAACAGCGTCGAATGACTAGCCGCTGAAGTTTCCATCAATATTCTCCGGGTGTTCTATTGAGAACCCAAAGTATTGGTTTGAAATATGTCATATTGATGACAAAAAACCATGGTCGTGTGCGCAATAGTCATCAAACTGTCATGCTTTAAATCTACATTAGAGGTCTGCCTATCCTGATCGGAACGCCCATGACGACTGAAAAATCTGCCGAGATTGAAGCTGTTGATGAACGCTTGTCTATGGACGAACGATTCAACAATGAAATGCTGGATAGTTTTGATGAAGAGCTGGAAATGGAACTGGACGACGAACGTATGGACCAGATCCTGGCCGAATTTGCGGCCGCGACCAATATGGATGGCCAACCGTCTACGCACAGCAAGTCCACCCTGTCTGATCGCCAAACCTATTTCAAAGAACTGTTCCGGTTGCAAGGCGAACTGGTCAAACTGCAAGACTGGGTCGTGCGCAACAAATTGAAAGTCGTGGTGCTGTTTGAAGGGCGTGATGCCGCTGGTAAAGGAGGCGTCATTAAGCGCGTCACACAACGCCTGAACCCGCGCGTTTGCCGGGTGGCGGCATTACCAGCCCCCAGCGAGCGAGAGCGTTCGCAGTGGTATTTCCAGCGCTATATTTCGCACCTGCCAGCAGGCGGTGAAATCGTGCTGTTTGACCGTAGCTGGTACAACCGTGCCGGTGTCGAGAAAGTCATGGGCTTTTGTAACGACGATGAGTACGAAGAGTTTTTCCGCTCAGTGCCCGAGTTTGAAAAGATGCTGGTGCGCTCCGGCATTATTTTAATTAAATACTGGTTCTCAATCACCGACGACGAGCAGCATTTGCGCTTTATGACGCGCATCCACGATCCGCTCAAGCAATGGAAACTGAGCCCCATGGACCTGGAATCCCGCCGCTTGTGGGAGCAATACACCAAAGCCAAGGAAGTCATGCTGGAACGTACGCATATCCCCGAAGCGCCGTGGTGGGTCATAGAAGCCGTCGACAAAAAGAAGGCGCGCCTGAACTGCATTAGCCATCTGTTAAGCCAGATCGAATATGGGGAGGTGGAACACGCGCCTGTCGTCCTGCCCAAGCGCGTCTACAACGCCGACTACATCCGCGAGCCCGTCCCCAAAGAAATGTTCGTTCCTGCCAAATATTGAGACTAGCAACCGGCTGTGATGCACACATCACAGCCTTTGTGCTTGGGCCTTAATCCGGCATATTCAATTGCCGCATAAATGCCTGAAAAGACCCTTTGGTCGCATGCAAAGCCTGCAACTTGCTGACAGACTCATCCAAAGCATCACTCATCACTTCCAGCGCGTCTTCATCCAGCCGCAAACTCATGGCACCAATCTCAAGCTCTATCGTGCGGTGTGTTTCACAATAATGCACACGAAAACCGGCCTGGCCGGACAACAGAATTTTCTTACACATACTTTCCTCACTCATACTCAACCCCTAAACACGGTTGTTTTTTATATTGCCAGTGGCGTTTCAGCCTGCTCATGCTCATTGACCAGCAAAGTCCATTGCACACACATGCGGCGCGATACACTACAAATCAGGTCTGAATCTGCATACTCCGGCGCAGTCAGTGTTTCGGCCAGGCGCAAGGCCTGCTTCGCCAGGTCATAGGTTGGCTTTTTGATATACAAGGTCGCCACATACAACAGTGACGCCATCACTGATTCAGCATCAGGCAAACTGGGGTCGTAACGCATCGCGTGGATATTCATCGCATTCATGGCCATCTCTCTTTCAAATACTCATTTCGATTTCAGTCTGCATCACAATCCGGGCCGCTGCCTTGCGTAGCATTTCGTTGATGACGATAAAGCTGTCGGCCTCAAATTTAAGTGTGGTACCACCGACCTCAAGCTCCACCGTGTCTGAAGACTGGTGATAAAGCACTTTGCAGGCGGTTTTTCCAGCCAGCATGGTTTTTCCAACCACCGTATGACGTTTCATCATGACTCTCCTTGGCTAAACTGTCTTCAAATGATAATAATTATCATTTACATAGTCAAGTGAAATTACATCACAAGCTATAGAGGTTTGAAAGCAGCCCCTTTTTTCAGCCATCTATCAATAAAAAACCCTGCAAAAGCAGGGTTTCAGAAGCCAGGCAAACAAACGTTAAGCGCGCATTTTTCTGCGCATGGCCAGCAGGCCCGCCAGGCCGCATAACAACATGGCATAAGAAGATGGCTCAGGCACTTGTGCTACCAATGTCGTGATCGGTGTTTGCGACATCTGCACAACACCTGCATTCAAAAAGGTCAGGCCGGTGACAAAAGCTGTCGTGTTAGCCGGATCCAGCATCGCCGCAGTATCAATACCGGCCACCGTAAAGCCTGACAAAGGCGTCGCAAAATGAAACACTGTGCCGCCAGCCACGGTCCCCAACAAACCACCAGGGGTCATGTCGCCTAAGGCATAAATGGCATAGCCATCCGTATCAGCGGCCAGCAACGGCAACAATACAGACGTAAACTGATTGCCGCCCGACACTTCGTAGTCATAGCCAACCGCCACTAGCGGGTCAACAAACACGCGCTGATTCAACTGTACGTTAAACTCAAACTGATAAGTGCCATCCACAACCACCGGGAGAAACGCATTTTCAGCGGTTTGCCCTGGCAAGGCGCCGTTATTAAACGAGAAGCGCCATAAACCAGGGGTCGCGGTAGACACATTGCTCAAATTGACCAGGTTCAGCACCTCGTTCGAGAAAGAGCCTGGTAATACTTCGTAGTTCACATTATTGCCTGCATCATAGCCAGCTTGTGCAGGCGTGCCGCCCAAGCCATTGACGCCGCCACTGGCGCTACCTGTCGTCCATTGCAAACGGTCATAACGAAACTCGGCACTAAAACTACCATTCATCGTCCCTGGCGTTTTCTGCAGCACTAATTGAAAATTGTTCTGTTTGTCATTCTGGGCAGGAAAATAGCCAACGTTATGCCAGGTCACCACTACCGAATCGGCAGTTGGCGAAGCCACATAGACACGATTACTGCCTACGGGATCAGGTGCCTGACCAGCACGCGTATCCACATCTGCCCAATAGGGTGCAATCATTGGCTGGCTGGCAACCGGGAATGCGATCGGCGTATAACTCTCCAAGGGGCTTAAGAAGCTGATGTTGCCATTGTTATTAATAAAAAAACGGCTGAAATCCTGGCCAAAAAAGTTAATCCCAAATGGCAGGTTCAAGGCATTGCTTGAGTCATCATCATTCGGCAACATGGCCAACTCACCGAAACCGGCCTCTCCACCAAACCCGCTTAACAGCTCAATCGCCTGTAACTGCGTGGACAAACCCACCAGCAAAATAGCCAGGCTGACTTTCTTCATCTGGGATACAACAATACGGCGACTACCCTTCTTATTACTCATGATGGTACTCATGGTGCAACTCCTCACTTTAATGATTTATCAAGATCTTTTCGTGAGTTATTTTAACAATATTTAAATTTAATTAATATATAAACGCAACATTAAACATGCAAAAACGGGGAGATGCCCGCCACGCAAACTGCGTACAGCCTCGATCAAACACATGGGCGGGGGATATGGCTCAGGTATTAATAAGACAGCAGGAAAGTCGTGGCGTCGTCACTGCTCATGGGTTTGCTCAGCAAATAGCCCTGCATCTCATCACAGCCTTGCGCTTGCAAGAAGGCTTTCTGCTCCGGCGTCTCCACGCCCTCGGCAATGGTTTTCATACCCAGGCTGCGCGCCAGCTGGATAATCGCGATGACGATCGCCTTGTCCTCATCGTCGGTGGTAATGTCGCGGACAAAGCTCTGGTCGACCTTGAGTTTATAGACTTTAAATTTTTTCAGGTAGCTGAGTGAAGAATAGCCAGTGCCGAAATCATCTATCGACAAACGCACGCCCAAGCCGCTCAGTGCATCCATCATAGCCACCGCCCCTTCCGGGTTTTCCAGTGCCACGCCTTCGGTCAGCTCCAACTCCAGGCATTGCGGTGACACCTGGTAACGTTCAAGCACACTCTTCACCAACGCAGGCAGTTTGGGATCGCGGAACTGAATACTGGACAAGTTGACCGAGACAGAAATGTCTCTAATGCCCGCCAACTGCCAGGCGTGGATTTGCTGTGTGGCCTGCTCCAGCACCCAGCTGCCGATGGAGATAATCAAGCCGCTGGACTCGGCCAGTGGAATAAATTCAGCTGGTGAAATAAACCCTAGCTGCGGATGCTTCCAGCGCAGCAAAGCCTCTACGCCAATCAAGCGGCCAGAATCGAGTGCGACTTGCGGCTGGTAATATACCGCCAGTTGTCCCAGCGCAATAGCCTGACGCAAGGCGTTGACCAATTGCAGATTACGCGCAGTTTGCACTTGCATGTGGTTGCTAAAAAACCGGTAGCTATTGCGGCTTTCTTTTTTAGTACGATACATGGCGACATCGGCATTGCGTTGCAGGCTTTCCATATCGAGACCGTCATCCGGATAGATGGCAACCCCAACCGATGCGGTAATGGTCAACTCGTACTGGTCGATCACAAACGGCTGCTCCACCGCTTTCAGCAAGCGCTCGACAACCTCTTTGGCAATGGCATGATCAGCCTCGGCCAGCAGAAATACAAACTCATCGCCACCCAGGCGGCAAATAGTGTCTTGCGGCCGCACCAGGCTTTGGAATCGATGCGTTAATGCGACCAACAGGTTATCGCCGTAGCGGTGCCCCAAACTATCATTCACATCCTTAAAGTGATCCAGATCCAGAAACATCAGTGCGAACTGACCGTCCTGATCCCAGGCTTTTTCAATCTCCACAATCACACGCTCATTGAGCAGATTGCGGTTGGGCAGACCTGTTAAGGCATCATAATTGGCCAGAAAGCGTATGCGCTCTTCTGCTTCTTTACGGGTGGTGATGTCACGAATAAACGCGCTGTAATAATGTTCATGGTCGCGCTTGATTTCAACGATGGTCAACTCGACCGGAAACTCGCTGCCATCACGTCGCAATGCGGTAATTTCAATTAATTTACCTAATAATCGCGACTGCCCCGATTGCTGCAAACGCCGCATGCCCTGATGATGTGCCTCACGATAGGCAGGCGGCACAATGACATCTTCCAGCATGCGCCCAAGCACCTCCGCCCGCGTATAACCAAACATCTGCGCGGCAGCCCGGTTCCACTCCACAATCGCGCCTTGCAGGTCTATATTCACAATGGCATCCAGTGCGTTTTCCAGCACCAGTTGCGCACGCTGCTCGCTCATCAGCAAATTGGTTTGAAACAGGCTGTTCTGCGCCTGCACCTCAAAACGGTCGAGGGCGAAATCAATATTCGCCACCATGCCTTGCAGCAAGCGCTGGATATCCGGTTCAAATGCCTGCTCGTGCTCGGCATACAATGACAGGCAGCCGATAACTTTGCCTTCAGTATGCAATGGCAAAAATGCCGCAGCTTTCCAGGCAAACTCGGTGGCCTTGTCATGCCATACGGCGCTGATCGGATTGGTCTGGAAATCATGCACCCAGTATGGGTGATCGGACAGCATGCTTAAACCACAAGGCCCTCTGCCACTCGCGGCAGCAGGGTCCGCCGAGATCAGCACTTCGTCCAGATAATTAATACCCGAGCCAAAGGCACTGGACACCACGATCTGCTTGCTACCTCTATCCAGCTCCCCAATCCAGGCCATATTGGCATGACCCAAATTCACAATAATCTGGCAAATCTGTTCAAACAGGCGGTGTTTATCCTGGCTCTGCACAATCGCCTGGTTACATTGACTCAAGGCGAGATAGAGCTGATTTAACTGTTGATGATGATGTTTAACCGAGGCGCCATCGCTATCCAGTTGCGTGAGCTGTGTACGTAATTGCTGCCAGCCTTCTTCCACACTGGCAGAGTCGGTCGGTGCAAACATGACTGGGCTAAACGTATCACCGGCATAAGCATCGGCCAGCACGCGGTTAAAGGTTTGCAGGTCTGCGGCTTGCATCGCCAGAGCAGTGCGTTGTTGCTGCCAGATGAGGATGGTTAATACCCCCCATAAGGCCACGCCTAAAGAAAGTAACAATACAACCAGTTTATGGGTGGCTGACGGAAGGGTGAGCGCAGTAAGGCTGGCCTGCGTAAACGCGAGGCAAATTAACAGCGAAAACAAGACCATCAGCCACAAACGTCTGATTAGCTTGCCCCGCCCTGCAGATGTGAATTGTTGTGCAGACATGGATGTTTAGCCTAAGCCCCCGTCCACTACTGTAAGGGATGTGACTCAAATCAAATCCCCAAATACCTGTATAAATGCCCGGCAAATTGCCCGATGTGGACATTTAGCAGGTAACCTCCCCCTCACTCAAGCGACTGCGCCCCAGCTATTCCTCACTATAAGACGCGCTGGCGGCGCCCTTGATGACCTCATAATGGGTAAAAAACGCATCGACTGCGGCCGGATCAAAACGGATACTGGATTCGCTGCGAATATAATCCAGCACTTTATCTTCTGGCCAGGCCTGCTTGTACACCCTGGGATGCATCAAAGCATCCCACACATCCACAATCGAGAAAATACGCGCAGCAAACGGAATCTCCTCGCCTTTCAAGCCTAAAGGGTAACCATGCCCATCCCAGCGCTCATGATGACCATAAGGAATATCCATACAATTACGCAGAAAATCAATGTTGGCCAACAAGTCGCGCGCAATCTGCGGATGCGTGCGCATCAGCCGCATTTCGTCTTCATCCAGCTGGCCAGGCTTGATTAACACCGCATCAGGAATACCAATCTTGCCAATATCGTGCAGAATCGCACTGCGCTCAATCAGCTTGAGCGATGCTTCGTCGGTCACGCCCATTTTGCTGGCCAGCGCCACGGTCATGGCCGCCACACGATAAGTGTGATCCTTGGTTTCTTTGTGCCGCAAATCGAGCACCTGTACCCAGCCACGTATGGTCTGGTCATAACTGTGAATCAGTTTTTGCTGGTCTCTTTCGGCATCTTCGAGCGCACGCTTGACCAGGAAAAACAATAACATGGCGGTGACCATGATAAACAGCCAGCCTTTGATATCCTGCATCATCGTCAGGTCACGCGGATCAGTAAACAGTTGCGCAACGACCTTATCAGAAAAAAAGATCCAGGCAGCGCCTACCAACACATATACCATTACAATCTTATACTGCGGCCGCATGGTCAACTCTCATGACAATCATCAAAGTGTGAATTCTTATCGCAAAAGCTAATTTACGCAATTGAAAATCTGCACTCGCGTCACTTCAGCAGGCCAATCACGCTACTTAATTGGCGCTTGCTAAACCGCCCAGGACATTTGCCCGCAACCGAGTAACTTTGCCTGGTACATGGCCTTGTCGGCCGCAGACAGCAGTTGTTCTATGGCTTCGCCATCTTTGCATACGGTTAAACCGATCGATGTCCCCAGGCGGCAAACGGCGCCCTGAATCTGGAAATCGCGTTCAAACACCATCAGGCATTTCTGGCCAACCATTTCCACCGAAGACTTGCCCTGCTCAGGTAAATCAGACAGCACGATCACAAACTCGTCACCGCCCACGCGCGCCAATGTATCACTGCCACGAATCACCTTGCTCAAGCGCTGCGCCACTTCAATCAAGGCCAGATCGCCCGCTTCATGCCCCAGTTGGTCATTCACGGCTTTAAAGCCATCAAGATCCAGATATAACAGCGCCGTGCCGGTTCGCTTCACACGTCCCAGCTCTATCGCCTGCTGCAAACGCAAAGACAGCAGCTTGCGGTTAGGCAAGCCCGTGAGCGCATCATGGTGCGCCACATGGTTCAGCTCCAGGTTCTGGGCAGAAATTTTGTGATAAGCGTCTTTCAAGGAGCCGATCAGGTCCTCGTTTTCAAAACTGATACGGGCCGCCTGCCGCAATGACTGGTTAAAACGATAGGCAATGCCTATCATCAGCAGGTAAAAAATCACACTAAACACTGCCATAATCAAGCTGGACAGGTTTTCGCTAAACGAGAAGACCAGCACCGTTGGCAACATCGCGGGCAAACTAAAAGCGAAAAAGGCCGGGATACACGACGCCATGGTCACCACACCACCCATTACCATCGCCTGAATGGCCGTGATCACAATAATCACCGTCATGGGCGGTGCGTCTTTAACCAGCAACCCCAGCGCGCCCCACGCCAGCCCTGACAGCGCCAGGGTCAGGCAGTAACGATAAGCCAGGGGATAATTGAATCCATGCTTGGCCAGCCGGTGCTGGCAGCGCTTGAGTAGCCACACGCGCAACACAATGACGGCATAGACCACGCTGCACCATAACAAGAACAAATGACCTTTTTCAGAACCCCATTGCGAAAACGCAATCAACAAACCGCCGAACGCACTCCCGATTAAAGGAATGCGCGCTCCCGATAACAGCCTGTTAAATAACGCCTCGTCAATTCGAGTCTGTAAACTCATTAACTGATGACCTCTTCTTTTTATTCTTACAGACAGCTTTACATACACTGTGTTGAACCATGCTAATACAAGCCTTTAAAAATAACCAGTTACCAGTCATGGGTTTGCAATTCATTACAATCACAACGCTAACACCCGCCAGGCCGTCGCCCAAAAGAAAAAGGCCCATGATCACTCATAAGCCTTTTCACACGCTGTTGCCTGCCACAAAGCAGGCTAAACCAACCCGCAATTAGATGTTAACCGCCTTGCGCCTCTGCATCGCCAGCAGCACTCCAAAGCCAGCCAGTAACAATGCCCATGCAGCAGGTTCCGGCACCGGTGTCGTTACCGGCACCGAGTTGGTATACCAGGCACTGTCACCTTGCGCCTTGGTCAACCCTTGCACATGCAAGGCAACATCCTTAATGCTGACCGCTGAAGAAAATGTCGCCGTCCAGGTAATGGTCTCATTAGCCAATAAGCGATCACCTGCACCCTGACCAAGCGTAAACCTGAAGTCCCAATCACCACCTGGGCCGCCACCATTACTCTTGCCCACTTGCGTCACGCCGCCACCGGTCACGGCAGAAATAGTCACAGCATTCGCTCTCACATCTGGGGTTGTATTTACCACCATAGACCCAATAAACGCATTCGTGGTAAACAGCGCATTTAAATCAAAGGTCGTCAGCGTGAACGTATACACATTGCCCGCACCACTGACTGACAAAGAAGCAAAATCACTTGCTGGCTGGTAAGTGCCTGCGTAAAGCGTCCCGTAATTTTCAACCGTTGCTTGCGCACTCACTGACACCAGCATCAATACCGAAACAAACCACGCCCTCAATAGTGTCATCATAAACCTTCTTTCCTGAGAATATTATCGAATGAATGATTACCTCAATAATACCTCTGCAAAAAGCAGGAGGATGTTCAGACATTCAAACAAGTGAAAGAGTTTGTAAGCAGCCGCGCCAATGCTCGCCAGCAATCGATTTCCCTCAAAAAACAGTCACATTTTAAGCCAGCATGCTCATCATATTGCAGCGATTCATCATGCAAAATGAGTGCTGCCTCTATCATGCCGATACGCCTCTTTGATTGTTATACTTGATGCACACTAAAGCATGCGTCAGACCTTGAGATCGATCATAGAAAACCAACGCTGAAAGCCACCCAACATGAAAACAATGCCCTCTTTAATACTGACCGCACTGATTGTTTTAAGCGTCACCATGACTGCGTGCACCAATAAGGCCTAGTACGAGGGAGTGAAAGAAGGCGCCAGAAACAACTGCCGCAGCCAGCCCCCTGGCGAAGTTGAAGCATGCTTTGAACGGCTGAACACCAAAACATATGAAGAATATGAAAAAGAGCGCTCGGGCCAGAAATAACCCAGATAACACTGCAAGCACTCACCACAAAATAAAAAAGACCCAAGGCGTTAACCTTGAGTCTATCACGCTGAACCACCCATCGAACAATCGAATCCTGTTCTACCGCTTAAGTTACTTCCGTCTGCATCAAATTAGACTCCTACACTAAGTCAACATAATAATCCGCCTACAGCTTCGACCTTGTGGGAGTTATTCAGATTCGTTTGTGAAGAATTAAAATGTAATCAATATGCACTCTTCAAAACATATTTGGGACCATAGCTCTTCAGATCACTCAAAAAACGCTTTTTGTTTGTCGAACATGCCTTAGCTATCAATTTACGATTGGACATCAACTCAGAATAACTGACATGATTCTCAGTGGAGTCTGCTTTCGCAACAAAAATGCCTTCAGCAATTCCAATGCATGAGATTAAAGACATTTCTTGAGGTGTCATGTCTTTAATTCTCTTTTCCGCAGCACCAATTGTAGGCATAGCTTTACAGGCAGACAAAGTCTCAGCTTGAGAGTTATCTAAACGCTTTGCAACTTCAGGCGATTTAGGTGGTTTGTAATCCATTAGAGACTCGTAAAGAGCCATTGCCATGCTTTCACAGTAGAGATCAGTGGAAGTTCTAATTGAAGGCTCGACTGCTATTGCACTCATAGAACAAAAAAAGAGCAATAGACTTAAAAGTCTGGGAATTCTTTCACAATACATAACTCGTTCCTGAATATTTAAGGCTAATTAAAGAAGATTTCAAACTGTTCCTAGTATGGATTAAATCGACATAGTTCTCACCGACAGATGCTTATCAGATCAAAGTTTAGTCCAAATTCTGTTGTATTTATACATGCCAAGCCAACATAACAGCCAATGATCTCAGTCGGGATTACTGCCGCATCAGCCAGCCGCTAATTGCTCGTCTGTGGCTAAAGGCGAGCTGCGCTATGGGCATGGTTCGAGGTTGCGAGCGGGAACGGCTCGGGCATGGACAACCTGAAACCGCAAAAAAATGCGTAATGCTGAGAAACTGAAAAGCTAAGTAGCTTGCGCTCACCTTAACGGCACTTACCGAGATCAAATCTATTATTTTTTTTGTTTCCCGCGCTTTTCTGCACGGGTTTTAAATTCATCATATCTATCAGCCAAATCATAGACGTATTCAACAATTGCATTTACAAAAATCTGTAGGTCGGAAGCATCCTCTCTTGAAATGCTAATATCTTCTGGATGTGCGGCCAGGTTTCGGAATGCTTGTAATTGTTGGCTCCAGTCATAGAGCCTCTCATCAATAACCTTATCATCACGCAGTCTTTTAATACCTTCCCCAAGCATAAGCTTTTTTGATGGCTTTTTAGAAGGTGAAAGCTCGTTATCTGCAGGCTTTAAAATGTCACGGCACAGAGCTTCTAATGCACGTCCTAGCATCATGCATGCAGCAATATTGGCGCCTGCTTGGAGGGAACGGTCTGCTTCATTTAAAGAGTCAGTAACGACACGAGGAATGCGCCAACTCGAAAATGATTTGGGCGGCTGAGGATATACGCGGGCTATATCGCTCCATGAATCTTCGTAGGCATTGAAACCTTCAAAGTGAATCTGATTAGATTCTCCCACTAGTATGGTTGTGCAACTCGGGCAAGTCCCAAGAAACACCCTCTGACCATAGGGTTCACCAGCTTCATCGTCGAATGTGTTTCCCTCAATAAATCCTTTTTCAATCGCCGCAACTTTTGCTTTACAAACATTGCAGTCGACAATAAATGTTTTCTGTACTGTATTAGCCATAAGAAACTACGCTTATATTTAGTAATATGAAACCGAAAACCTTTATGCTCATGATATTCAAAGTATTACATACCTGAATCGAAGTATCAAAATAAGAAAGCACACATATGGCTATCTACGAGAAGCCTGTTAGGGTATTAATCAAAGAGATGATTGCTGAACTCGCTCCCACTCTTGGAGATTCATTTGACAGAGAAGAAGCATTAGCCTGGTTCAAGATTAGATACCCGAAGATCAAAGCAGGTACTATTTCTGCTCATCTCGTTCGCTTCAGTATCAATGCACCAAGCCGACTGCATCACAATCCAAAGTCAGACGAAGATGTTTTATACCAAATAGATAGGAGTAGGTTTAGATTATTCAATCCAAGCATTGATGGAAAACCTTTTCTTTCAAAAATTGATAAGGAAGAAAATTTATTTAGTTGGAGTAAATATGAACTAAGTACAGCCTTAGACGCATACATAGAAATGATTAATCTGGAAGCAGCGCATCTACCATATTCCAAGCTGTCTTTTTACAAGCGCGTGGCTGAAAAATTAGGCCGCTCTGTGAAGTCGATTGAATATCGCATGCAAAATATATCTGCTGTCCTAGATGAAATGAATAAAACCTGGATCACCGGTTTAAAACCTGCCGGAAATGTAGGTACTAAGGTTAAAGCACAAATTGTTGCTTTGATAAAAAAGAAGGAATCTCAAACAAACAAAAAAGACAAAATTTCTTATAAAGAAAAACTACCGTCAATGAGAAATTGGTTAATTAACATTGCCAAACAACAAAGCGTGGTGACCTACAGTCAAATGAGAGAAGTTTTTGGTGTTGATCGTTTTTCATTAAAACACGCAATGGATTTCTTAGGTCATCAAGCTGCAGAAATGAATGAACCGATAATTACTGCATTGATCGTTAGTAAAGAAACAGGGTTGTGTTCTTCAGGTTTTGCGAAAGAGTTTGGTGTTTCTGATGATGAATCAGAAAGGAAGGCTCTTTACAGCTATTGGAGAGAAAATTTTGACGAGCCTTCGAACAATGAGGCAGAGACAAATGAAATTGAAATCAAAGCTGCAAGATTCGTCACTGTAGAAGCGCGACCAGACCAGGCAGCTTTTAGACGAAGAGTATTTTTAGCATGTAATGGTAAATGTGTTGTGAGCGGGTGCGATGTAGTAAAGGCTCTTGATGCAGCACATAAAAAAGATAGAGACTGGAGACTAGGCCACAATACCTCCAACGATGGATATCTGCTAAGAAAAGATCTTCATGCACTTTACGATAATCGATTAATGGTTATCACCGAGAGTGGGGAAATCCAATTTGACCAATCAGTCTTGAATCATTATCAGGAATTTATGGGTAAAAAAATAATTCGAGCAAATGACCCAATTTAACTTGCTTCCGCTTGGGCAAATCCCAATTGCCACGTCAAGCCAGCATAACGGCCAACTTTCCCCACTGGGATCACCCGCCGCATCGGTCAGCCCCTGATTGTTTGGCTATGGAGGGCTATGTGCAGTACTGAGTGCTGTAAGTGTGTGAGTCTCGGGGGAAAAGCTGACTGGTCAATCGGCAAAAAATCCTGAAACGCCGAAATTCTAAGAAACTACAAAACTACCTTTGCTCGAAATAGCGAAAAACTGAAATCTGAAATTCTGAGTTGCCGTTCGGCATTGAGAAAATAAAAACGGCTCACATTTCTGCGAGCCGTCTTTTGTATTTTGGTAGGGTGTGCGGGGATCGAACCCACGACAAACGGATTAAAAGTCCGCTGCTCTACCAGCTGAGCTAACACCCCATCTGTTTCTTGTCTGCCGCTTGTTTTGCGTCAAATTTGAAAGAACGCGATTATGGGGGATGAATTAAATTTGGTCAATGCTGTTTTTGCTTTTTTTGTATAAAAAGTTTATTTTTTTATTCATCCCCAATTTTCGCTTTACATTCCGGGGAATTTACCGCCCATCATGCTGCCCATCCCGCGCATCATTTTTGCCATGCCGCCTTTGCTGAACATCTTCATCATCTTTTGAGTTTCTTCAAACTGGTTGAGCAGGCGGTTCACTTCTTGCACCTGCACACCACTACCGGCGGCAATGCGTTTTTTACGCGTGGCTTTAATCAGCTCAGGCTTGCGGCGCTCTTCGGGCGTCATGCTATTAATAATGCCTTCGAGGCGGCGCAGCGATTTATCGACGTCGTCAGTATTGATCTTTTGCGCCATGCCAGAGATTTGCGCAGGCATTTTGTCCATGAGTGAGGCCATGCCGCCCATCTTTTGCATTTGCATCATTTGCGCTTTAAAGTCTTCGAGGTCGAACTTGGCGCCAGACTTAATCTTATCGGCGACTTTTTGCGCTTCGGCCATATCGACCTTTTTATGCGCTTCTTCAATCAGGCTTAATACATCGCCCATGCCGAGAATACGGCCAGCCATGCGGTCGGGATGGAAAGGTTCCAGGCCATCGACTTTTTCGCTGACACCGATAAACTTGATTGGCTTGCCAGTGACGTGGCGTACGGAGAGTGCCGCACCGCCACGCGCATCACCGTCCAGCTTGGTGACGATGACGCCAGTGAGTGACAAGGTCTCGCCAAACGCTTTGGCGGTGTTGACGGCATCCTGGCCTTGCATGGCGTCGACCACGAATAAAGTTTCGGTCGGCTTGAGGTAGGCGTGCAGGTCTTTGATTTCGGCCATCATGGCTTCATCAATGGCTAAACGACCAGCCGTATCAAAGATGACTACATCGTAGTAACTCTTTCTGGCTTGCTCCATGACTTGGGCGGCGATGTCTAACGGCTTTTGCTGCGGATTGCTGTCAAAGCAGTCAATCTCCAATTGCTTGGCCAAGGTTTGTAGCTGTGTGATGGCCGCCGGACGGTAAACGTCAGCACTGGCGAGCAATACTTTTTTCTTTTGCTCTTTGAGCAATTTGGCCAGCTTGCCTGAGGTGGTGGTTTTACCCGCGCCTTGCAAACCTGCCATCAAAATCACCACCGGCGGCACGGCCGCCAGGTTGAGGCCTTCGTTGGCCTTGCCCATGAGCGCAGTGAGCTCTTCGTTCACGACTTCAATGACGGCCTGGCCGGGCGTTAAGCTCTGCAATACATCACGGCCATTGGCGCGCTCTTTCACGCGCGCGATAAAGTCTTTAACAACTGGCAGCGCAACATCAGCCTCCAGCAAAGCCATCCGTACTTCGCGCATGGCATCGGCAATATTTTCTTCGGTCAGACGTGCTTGGCCGCGCAGGTTTTTAATCACGCCCTGTAAGCGGCCGGTCAGGTTTTCCAGCATGGAATGCCTTTCTTTCACAATTCATGAATATGCAATGCGTACGATTTTACCTCATGCCAGCCCAAGCCAAAAATAAACTATTGGCTAACGTGATGCGGCTAACCGTTAGCACGCTGGTCGAATGCAGAGAGTTTTGCCATAATGCCAGGCATGACTCAACACCTGCTTCCTTATCTGATTGTGGCTTTTGTTTATATGGCCGTGGCGCTGGATTACTGGCGCATCGCCAAACAGGACAAAGCAATCAACGAACATGCCTTCCCGTTTCAGTTACACAGCGCCATGGTGGCGTTGGGTTTGGTGATGCATGGCGGGTTGTTGTATCGCGATATTTTTGCCATCGGCTCACTGAACCTTGGCGTGTATTACGCGCTCTCGGCTATTTTATGGCTGACTGTGCTCATCTACTGGCTGGCCGATTTAAAACACTCGCTACGCAGCCTACAAGCGTTTGTGTTGCCGCCTGCGGCCTTATTTGTGCTGATGCCAGGGTTTGCAGTGAAAGACTATTATGTAGACACGCACGGCTTCACCCTGTTTAACCTGCACATTTTAATTGCCATGGTGGCGTATAGCCTGTTTACCTTTGCTGCCTTGCACGCGTGCCTGATGCGCATGGCCGAGCGTGCGCTGCACAAAAAGAACAGCTGGCTGGCCCTGCCTGATTTCCCGCCGCTGATGGTGCTGGATGCCTTGCTATTTAAAGTGTTGCATGTTGGCTTTGTGTTGCTGACCATTACGCTGATTAGCGGCATGCTGTTTAGTGAAGAGATTTTTGGCAAGCCATTGCAGTTCAACCATAAAACCATCTTCTCCATTGCCTCATGGCTGATTTACGCCTGGCTACTGTTTGGCCGCTTTAAATATGGCTGGCGTGGCAAAGTGGCCACCCGCTGGACCTTGCTCGGCTTTGCTTTATTGCTGCTAGCCTATATTGGCAGCCGCTTTGTGCTGCACGTGGTGCTGGGCCGTTAACAGCAGCCACGCGAATTAACCGACTTTCCCCTTGCTGTCCGGCACAATCACATACAACACATTGCGCTATGTTTATGTGATTGATAGGTGTGGCACTTTATTCTGCTGACACCTTGTTGTTTGGATGCTCAGCATGAAACCCTCGCTCTTATCGATTACGCCTTTATTCTGCCTGGCCTTGACTGCTCAGGCAGACGAAGTACAACCCCCTGCCAGCCATAGCCCGGTGCAGCTCAGCGCTTACCTTGAAAGCTACCTGATACACGACTTTAACCACCCGGCCAATGACAGGCGGCCAGACTTTGTCTACAGCCACAATGTGACGGACGACCCTAGCATCAACCTGGCGATGCTGAAAGTGGCGTTATCAACCGAACGCGTACGCGGCAACTTGGCGCTAGGCAGCGGCAGCTATATGCGCGCCAACTACGCCGCCGAGCCGCATAGCTTACGCAATATATATGAAGCTAACATGGGCCTCAAACTCTCTGGCGAACATGATTTGTGGCTGGATGTTGGCGTGATGCCCTCACATATCGGCTTTGAAAGCGCCGTAGGCATTGATAACTGGACGCTGACGCGTAGCCTGATGGCGGACAACTCACCCTACTTTGAAACCGGCGCCAAACTGAGTTACACCACCCCAGACGGCAAATGGCTGGTCAGCGGCCTGCTGCTCACCGGCTGGCAACGCATACACCGCCCTGATGGCAACACCACGCCCGCCATCGGCCACCAACTGACTTATAAACCCAGCGATAAGCTCACCATTAATAGCAGCTCGTTTATTGGCAATGACAAGTCAGACGCACAAAGGCAGATGCGCTATTTTCATGATTTTTATGTGCAGTGGCAGCTCAATGAGCAATGGGGATTGATCACAGCATTTGATATCGGCGCCGAGCAAGCCGCGCCTGACAGTGATCGTTACAACGTCTGGTTTAGCCCGAATATGGTGCTGCGCTACAGCTACTCAGAGCGGCTGCAATTTGCCGCACGGCTGGAGCACTACCGGGACAAACACGGCGTGATTATCAGCACAGGCACTGAGCATGGCCAGACCACCGGCTATTCAGTGAATATGGATTACCGACTCAACCCGCGCATGGTTTGGCGCAACGAATTACGCCAGTTAAATAGCCGCGATGCCATTTTTGATAAAAACAGCGCGCGACAAGTGGACAACAACTTGATGGCCGTGACGGCATTAACCATCAGCTTTTAGAAATATTAACGCAAGCTGATTAATGGCCAGCCATGCTCGCTGGCATAGGCGGTTAAGGTCGGGTCTGCATCCACGGCAACTGGATTGGTCACCAGCTTCATCAATGGCAAGTCGTTGTGTGAGTCGCTATAGAAATAACTGGTGTCAAAATCCGCCAGTGTTTGGCCGCGTGCGGCCAGCCATTCATTGAGGCGCGTCACTTTGCCTTGCTGGAAGCTAGGCGTGCCACTCACCCCACCGGTAAATTGGCCGTCGACCATTTCCGGGTCAGTACCTATCAGGTGCTCAATGCCATAAGCGGTGGCAATCGGCTTGGTGACAAAGCTGTTAGTCGCCGTAATCACCATACACAAATCACCGTTGGCTTTGTGCTGGTTGACCAGGTCTTGCGCTTTTTGCGTCATCATGGGGCGGATCACGTTGGTCATGTATTTGGCATGCAAGTCATCCAAGAATGCTTTTGGATGCTGCGATAACGGTTGCAACTGAAACTTGAGGAAGGCATAAATATCCAGGTTACCGTTTTTATAATCTTCGTAAAACTGCTCGTTGCGCGCCTTGTGTTGCTCGGCATCAAGCAAGCCTTCGCCAATCAGGAATACGCTCCAGTTATAGTCACTATCCCCCGCCAGCAGGGTGTTGTCCAAATCAAATAACGCCAGGTTTTGCTTCATACAATTTAAGTTTCTTTAATGATTAACTAAACAATTTGTTCGTCAGGCACTGCTTCTTTGGTCGCAGTCAGCACCAGGAACACACCGACCAGAATCACGGCCAGCGCAATATATTCCATCAGGTGAATCTGCTCATCGGCAAACCAGACGCCCACCACAAAAGCGACGATAGGATTAACAAAGGTATTACTGCTGGCGACCATGGGCCGCACATGGTGCAGCAGCCAGTGATACGCCGAAAATGCCACCATGGAACCGAGCACGATGAGGAAAGCAATTGCCGCCCATGAACGCGCTGTGACCTGCACAGGCCAATGCTCACCAAATGCCATACTAAATACCAGGGCGATCAGGCCACCACACAACATCTGGCTGGCCGCGCCCATCAGGCCTTGCGGCATGGCCATATGCTTGCTCCAGACTGAGCCCAGCGACCATGAGGCCGCTGCAAACATCAGCAAACCGGCACTGAGCCAGTCGCCTTGCAGGCTACCGCGCGTATTCAATAACAAAATGCCGACCAGGCCAATGGCAATGCCCAGCCATTCACGGCGGCTGATTTTATGCCCCCACGCACTGGAGAAAATCGCCATCCAGATTGGTGCCGTGGCAATCGCCAGCGCGGCGACGCTAGACGACACATGCAACTGCACATGCGACACCGTGCCATTACCCAGCACCGGCAGCAACATGCCGACCCAGGCCGCACCACGCCATTGCACACGCGTAGGCGCGGCATGCCCCATGGCGCGCAAGATGAGGTATAGCAAAGACCCGGCAACCGTGAATCGTATGCCTACCATGGCAAACGGCGGAAAACTCTCAATCGCGTACTTAATCGCCAGGTAAGTGGAGCCCCAAATAAAGTAGGTACAGGTCAACGCAGCGATCACCAGCAACCAATGATTTCTTTGCGTCATTACGACCTATCCAGCCTTTCGTCCACAATGAGATTCAATACAAAAAGAAAACGCCTGCCACCCAACGGCAGCAAGCGTTGATTCAGAACATGCTTACACCTGCGGGTTCAATTTTTCCGCTTTGGCATACAGCTTGTTCAAGCCATTTAAATAGGCTTTGGCCGAAGCCACCACAATGTCGGTATCCGCGCCTTGACCATTGACGATACGGCCACCCTTGGACAAACGCACGGTCACCTCACCCTGTGCATCTGTGCCGCTGGTGATGTTATTCACGGAGTACAGCAACAGCTCAGCATCACTGCCCACCACATTTTCAATCGCCTTAAAGGTGGCATCGACCGGGCCACCGCCATCTGCTTCTGTACGCTGCTCAGCGCCATCGACACTCAAGGTTAAAATGGCATGCGGAATTTCACCCGTTTGCGATGCCACTTGCAGGTAAGACAACTTGAACAGTTCGCGCTCCTGCACCACTTCATCACTCACCAGCGCGTGTAAATCTTCGTCAAAAATCTCAGATTTTTTATCAGCCAGCTCTTTAAAGCGTGCAAATGCGGCATTTAAGGCATCTTCACTTTCCAGCTCTATGCCCAGCTCTTTCAACCGTGTGCGGAAAGCATTGCGGCCAGACAGCTTGCCCAAAGTGAGTTTATTGGCACCCCAGCCCACATCTTCGGCACGCATAATTTCATACGTCTCACGATGCTTGAGCACACCATCCTGGTGGATGCCGGACTCATGCGCAAACGCGTTGGCACCGACGATCGCCTTATTCGGCTGCACTGGATAACCCGTAATGGTAGACACCAGTTTGGAAGCAGGCACGATTTGCGTCGTATCAATGCGGGTGCTTAGGTTGAAAATATCGTTACGGGTTTTAATCGCCATGACGATTTCTTCCAGGCTGGCGTTACCAGCACGCTCACCCAGGCCATTAATTGTGCATTCCACCTGGCGTGCACCGTTCATGACGGCAGACAGCGAGTTGGCCACGGCCATGCCAAGGTCATTATGGCAGTGGGTAGACCACACCACTTTGTCAGCGCCTTTGACGCGTTTGAGCAAAATGGCAAACCGCTCACCCCACACCTCAGGGATACTGTAACCCACAGTATCTGGCACATTGATGGTTTTGGCACCAGCCTCAATCACCGCTTCAAATACACGCACCAGAAAATCAATCTCAGAACGCACCGCATCTTCGGCTGAAAACTCCACGTCTTCAGTATATTCACGCGCCCACTTCACCGCTTGCACCGCGCGCTCGACCACCTGGTCTTCGCTCATGCGCAGTTTGTTTTCCATATGGATTTTGCTGGTAGCAATAAAGGTATGAATACGGCCTTTGGCTGCATGTTTGATCGCTTCACCGGCACGGCGCACGTCGTTTTCGCTGGCGCGTGCCAATGAACACACGGTAGAGGTTTTGATCACTTTGGCGATCTCGGAAATCGCCTCAAAATCACCTGGGCTGGCCGCAGCAAACCCGGCTTCAATCACATCTACGCCCAGCTTTTCCAGCTGGCGCGCAATGCGGATTTTTTCTTCTTTGGTCATCGCCGCGCCCGGGCTTTGTTCACCGTCGCGCAAC
Source organism: Methylophilus sp. QUAN (assembly GCF_015354445.1). GTDB lineage: Bacteria > Pseudomonadota > Gammaproteobacteria > Burkholderiales > Methylophilaceae > Methylophilus. The sequence goes on along the minus strand of NZ_JADKYT010000001.1, from coordinate 654,620 downwards.
GTGGTATCAAAAATAATAATTTGTTCCATGAATTTTCCTAATGCTAACAAGTCAATTTTACTCGCTTGTCCTACAAATGACCACATCGCTTCCAGTTGGCACTTGCGTCCATAAAAAAACGCGCCGGGAAGCGCGTTTTTTATGAGCCAATCTGCTTAAACCGCGCTCTTTGCTGCCAGCCGCTCGCGCGCCCACATGTAATAGCCAGACAAAGCATATACAAATACCACGCTGAACAGTACTTCTGGCGGGCTGTATGAAATCAGCACAAATGCCAGCACCACGGCCAGGATGGCCACAAACGGTACTGAATGTCGCAGGTTGATATCTTTACCACTATAAAACTTGAGGTCAGACACCATGGAGCCCGCGGCAAATACCGTCAGGAACCAGGCGATCCATTTCACCTGCAAGGCACCAAAGAAAATCTCGCGGCCATCAATATTGTATTCATAAGACACCCAGACAAACCCCGCCAACAACGCCGCCGCTGCCGGGCTAGGCAAGCCTTGGAAGAAGCGTTTATCCTGGAACGGGTCGTCCAGCTTGGTATTGAAGCGCGCCAGGCGTAAGGCGGCGCAGGCGCAATAAATAAAGGCGGCAATCCAGCCCAGTTTATTCATGGGCTGCAAGGCCCACACATACATAATCAGTGCAGGCGCCACGCCAAACGACACCATGTCAGCCAGGCTGTCATACTCTGCCCCAAACGCACTCTGGGTATTGGTCATGCGCGCCACGCGGCCATCCAGGCCATCCATCACCATGGCAATAAAAATCGCAATCGCCGACTGCTCAAAATGCAGGTTCATCGCCTGCACAATGGCGTAAAAACCGCCAAACAGTGAAGCAGACGTGAACAAGTTAGGCAGTAAGTAAATGCCACGTTGGCGCAGACTGGTATGCTGCTCGCGTCGTGACAGGCGGTTTTGCGGATCAACCATAAGGGACTTTTTCAGAATTGCGGAATACCAGCATTGTTGCGGGCAATCACAAAAAATGCAAGCGCATCTGGCGATTGCAGCGGCCTGCGCAGCATCAGAAGCAGGCCTTGTAGCTGTGGTAAAATGTCTGTTTATTTCAGCCAGTTATCGCACGTTCATGCAGTTTTCCTTACACAATACCGACGGCCTCGCCAGACGCGGCACTGTCAGCTTGCCTCACGGTGAGGTACAAACCCCAGCGTTTATGCCTGTTGGCACTTACGGCACGGTCAAGGCCATGTCACCGCAAGAGCTCAACGACATCCAGGCGCACATTGTCCTCGGCAATACCTTTCATTTGTGGTTGCGCCCCGGGCTGGAAGTGGTCGCCGCGCATGAAGGCCTGCACAAGTTTATGGGCTGGGAAAAACCCATCCTCACCGACTCCGGCGGTTTCCAGGTCTGGAGCCTGGGCGAATTGCGAAAAATCACCGAAGAAGGCGTCAAATTTCAGTCCCCGATCAATGGCGACCGCTGTTTCCTGACCCCGGAAGAATCCATGCGCATCCAGCGCGTGCTCAACAGTGACATCGTCATGATTTTTGATGAATGCACGCCCTACCCGGCCAGCCACGACCAGGCGCGCAAATCGATGGAACTCAGCCAGCGCTGGGCACAACGCAGCCGTGATGCATTTAATGTCTATCAAACGCAAACCATAGAACACACCCTCACCATGCTGGGCGGCGCCGAGGAAGTGCAACAATTACGCTCAGACACCCCCCCCAGTAACGGCAATGCTTTGTTTGGCATCATCCAGGGCGGCATGTACGAAGACCTGCGTGATATTTCACGCCAAGGCCTGGAAGCCATCGGCTTTGACGGCTACGCCATCGGTGGCCTGTCGGTCGGCGAGCCTAAAGAAGACATGCTGCGCATCCTGGCGCACACCGCGCCGCAAATGCCGAAAGACAAACCTCGCTACCTGATGGGTGTTGGCACGCCGGAAGACCTGGTCGATGCGGTCAGCTACGGGATTGATATGTTTGACTGCGTGATGCCTACGCGTAATGCACGCAATGGCTGGCTATTCACGCAATATGGCGATGTCAAAATCAAGAATGCGAGTTATAAAACCGACACACGCCCACTGGATGCAGACTGTGAATGCTATACCTGCCAGAACTTTAGTCGCGCCTACCTGCACCATTTGTATCGCATTGGCGAGATTCTGGGCGCGCGTTTAAACACCATTCATAACCTTCATTATTACCAGGTGTTGATGCAAGGCATGCGAGCAGCGATTGAAGAAAATCGTTTTGAAGCGTTTAAGGCAAAGTTTGCTCGTAAACGGGCGGAAAAGCGTTAGCCTCCTTAACTTAGCATTAATGTAAAAGATCGCTCTTCTCGCCGGGCTAGTGGATTAACTTAAAAACTCTTTTCGCCTTGTCGGCGAGTCACTTTCTGATGCTTGCCCCTCAGAAAGTAACCAAAGAGGAGGGCACCCAGCCATCACGGCCTAAAGGCTCCCTTGCGTTGTTGGCTACGGCCGCTACGCTTAACATCGCTACGCGAGTTAGCCTACGCCGTAACAGACTGCTGCGCAGTCTTAGTTATCAACAAAATAAGCCGGTCACGAAACTCATCCTAGCGGGATTCGGACAGTCGCTCCCTCTACTCTTACTTTTGTCTCCGCTACTCAGCGTGATGGAATGGGATTCATCTCGCCAAACTCACATAGTAGAAGTTTGAACGGTTAAAAAACCAGACTCTTGTTTCTTCAAGTCGCTAACGGTTGCAGTCGCATGGTGTTCGGGGTCCCCATCTGCCGCGCCGAGCAACGCAGGATTGACGGGAGTTTTCGGCCATCGGCTGTCCAAGTTCCGCAACAAGCCACGTCTTGTGTGGCTTGTCAGGGCGAGTTTCGATGGACGCCCGGCAAACCGAGTAGCACAGGATACAAGCGGAAGCTGGGGTGCATTTCTTTTGGTTACTTATTCTTTGTGCAAGCAAAGAAAAGTAACTCGCCGAGAAGGCGAAAAGCAACGGGCAAACTATAGAACAACCTTTTATTGCAATCACTCCACCTCAACATCAACACACGATAAAAAAGCCAGCACATCAACACGTGCTGGCTTTTAAACGTTGGCGGACATCACCAACCAAAGTACACATCAGGCCTTTTTGCGCAGGCGCAACCAAACCGGTACCACTCCAACCGCAAACAAGGCTAATGGCTCAGGTTCGGGCACCATGGTCGCCGTACGGAAAATCACCTCACCCAAACCAGGCTGTGGACCGCCATCGGTGGTCAGGATTTCCATATGCACATAACGGGTAGAAACGTCACCGAAAGTAAATGCCTGACCAGGATCTGCGGCAGTGTAATTCGAACCTACCGCAGTAAAGCCACCCAGCAAACCACTGTTGCCATTGCTAAAGTCATTGTCATTATCGGCATATAAATTAAATTGCAATACCGAGCCAGTATTGGCGGTCGCCCATAACCCGATGGCATCAATATTGTATACAGCCCCCAAGTCATAGCTAAAGCTGCCAAAAGGGCCGACACTGAAACCGGAATTCAACGCGGACAGGCCATCGTGCGTCGTACCGGCGACAAAGCTGTCAAAGTCGGTCACGCCTGCAATATAGCCCGCCGATAACCCTGACTGGTTGATCTGATTGACCAAAGCATACGAGCCACCAAAGTCAGCGTTTGAAGCGCTGACCGTCGTTGCCTGCACAATGACCCCCGCTTGTGCGACCTGGCAAGAAATTGCTAAAGAGACTGCTGCCATATACTTAAAATAATGCTGCATACACTCCTCCAATATCATAAAAATAATAAAGATTCACCTTGAACGCGCATGACCAAGACGAACCAACATTAAAATACTTTTACAATCAAAGGTCAAGTACTTACGATTGCCATTGCAAATCGAGCGGTGACAGATTAAGAAGGCTCTATGATAGAATCATGCGTTATTTTCAGTATGACCTAGGAATAGATATGTTTATCAGCAACGCTTACGCAGCTGCCGCGCCAGCTACCGACATCATGAGCTTTTTGCCCATGGTGGTGATTTTTGTCTTGTTTTACTTTATGTTGATCCGCCCACAGGTCAAACAGGCAAAACAGCACAAGTCCATGCTGGAAACCTTGAAAGCGGGTGATGAAGTAGCCACCACCGGTGGCATCGTCGGCAAGGTGACGAAAGTCAGTGAAAACTTTGTCAGCATTGAAATCGCTGCGAACACGGTGGTGAATGTGCAGAAACATACGGTACAAACACTGTTGCCACCTGGCACCCTGAAATCCATTTAATCCTAACCACAAGACGCACGCGTCTTTCATTCCGACCAAGAGTTTCTTATGAACCGTTATCCAATATGGAAATTCGTGCTGATCGGCACAGTGTTTATCATTGGCCTGCTATACACGATCCCCAACTTTTTTGGTGAATCACCAGCGGTGCAGATCAGCCCGGCCAAAACGTCACTGAAAGTAGACGATAGCCTGCTGCGAAAAGTGGAAGACACACTGAAACTGGCCAACATTCCGTTTGACGGTTTGTTTATGGATGCCAGCGGCGTGAAAGTGCGTTTTGCCAACACGGATACGCAATTGCTGGCCAAGGACAAACTGGTTGGCAACCTGGGTAAAGACTACACCGTGGCGCTCAACCTGGTGCCACAAACGCCGAACTGGCTGCAAAGCATCGGTGCCAAACCGATGTATTTGGGTCTGGACTTGCGTGGCGGCGTGCATTTCCTGCTGCAAGTGGATATGAAAGCAGCGTTGGACAAAGCCGCTGAAAGCACGGTGGGTGACTTCCGCATGTCTTTGCGTAAAGAAAAAATCAACTACTACGGTATTGAGCGCCAGGGCCAGGTGGTAGTGATTAAATTTGAATCAGAAGCCGAAGCCACCAAGGCGCGCAACCTGCTGGCCAAGGACTTTTCTGACCTGACCTACAAAATTGCAGGCAGCGACAAAGACTTTAACCTCACAGCCAGCATGAGCGTGATGGCGCAAAAACGCATCCAGGAATTTGCGCTCAAGCAAAACCTGCAAACCCTGCATAACCGGATTAACGAATTGGGTGTGGCTGAGCCTATCGTGCAGCAACAAGGCCTTGACCGTATTGTGGTGCAATTACCTGGCGTGCAAGATACCGCCAAAGCCAAAGAAATTCTGGGCCGTACAGCGACTTTGGAAATCCGCATGGTGGATGAAGAAAAGTCTGACATGGCCACACTGCAAAAAGCGCAGGCAGGCCAGGTGCCGTTTGGTGACGAGTTGTTTGCTGACCGTGAAGGCCGCCCGGTGCTGGTGAAAAAGAGCGTGGTACTGACCGGTGACCGCATCACCGATGCAGGCCCGGGTGTCAATGGCCAAAACGGTTCTTCCGTGGTTAACGTCACGCTGGATGGCCGTGGTGCAGGCATCTTTAAAAACGTGACCCGTGAAAACGTGGGCAAGCGTATGGCGATTCTGCTGATTGAAAAAGGCAGTACCGAAGTCATTACCGCGCCGGTGATTAACGAAGAAATTGGCGGCGGCCGCGTACAAATCTCTGGTATGGCCAATGCACAGGAAGCCACCGATATTTCATTACTGCTGCGCGCCGGTGCGCTGGCAGCGCCGATGGAAATCATCGAAGAGCGTACGGTAGGCCCAAGCATGGGTGAAGAAAACATCAAACGCGGCGTGCATTCTACGCTGTGGGGCTTTGCTGCGATTGCCGTGATGATGATTGTTTACTACATGGTGTTTGGTGGCGTGTCCGTCATGGCACTGGGCGTGAACCTGTTGTTGCTGGTAGCGATCTTGTCCATGCTGCAAGCGACACTGACTTTGCCTGGCCTGGCAGCGATTGCGCTGGCACTGGGCATGGCGATTGATGCCAACGTGCTGATTAACGAGCGTATCCGCGAAGAGCTGCGCAATGGCAACACACCTCAAGCCAGTATCCACGCTGGTTATGACCGTGCATTCGATACCATTCTGGACTCCAACGTCACCACCCTGATTGCTGGCCTAGCCTTGTTTATGTTTGGTACCGGCCCGATCAAAGGTTTTGCTGTGGTACACGTGTTGGGCATTATGACCTCTATGTTTAGCGCCGTGCTGGTCTCCCGTGCACTGGTTAATCTCTTGTACGGCTACCGCCGCAAGATTGAACACCTGCGCATTGGTTAATCACCCGCACGCTGACAACGCATATAAGAGAATAGATTATGGAATTATTCAGAATTAAAAAAGACATCCCGTTCATGAGTTACGGACGTCTGACCACCTCAATCTCGCTGATTACCTTTGTATTGGCGATCTTCTTCCTGTTGCATCGTGGCTTGAATTACGGCGTCGACTTTACCGGCGGCACCGTGATGGAAGTGCACTACCCAGCTGCGGCCAATATCGAGCAAATCCGCCAGGTCATGGATGGGGTTGGCCTCAAAGACGTCACGGTACAAAACTTTGGTTCCAGCCAGGATGTATTGATCCGCCTGCCAGTGAAAAAAGAGCTGTCGATTGCACAATTGTCTGAAAAAATCTCCAGCGCATTAAAAGCGGCAGATGCCGGTGCAGAAATACGCCGCGTTGAATCCGTCGGTTCACAAGTCGGTGAAGAGTTGTATGAAAATGGCGCCTTGGCTTTATTGCTGGTGTGTGCGGGTATCATGGGTTACCTGGCCTTGCGCTTTGAATGGCGCTTTGCGGTGGCGGCCATTATCGCCAACATGCATGACGTCATTATCATTTTAGGTTTCTTCGCTTTCTTCCAGTGGGAGTTCAACCTCACGGTACTAGCGGCGATTCTGGCGGTATTGGGTTACTCAGTGAACGAATCCGTGGTGGTATTTGACCGCGTGCGCGAAAACTTCAAAAAAATGCGTAAAGCGACTGCCGTGCAAGTCATCGACAATGCCATTACACGCACCATGTCGCGCACCATTATCACCCACATGATGACGCAAACCATGGTCTGCTCCATGCTGTTCTTCGGTGGTGAAACCTTGCACAACTTCTCCCTGGCACTGACCATTGGTATTTTGTTCGGTATCTATTCGTCAGTATTGGTCGCTTGCCCGATTGCCATGTGGCTGGGCGTGAGCCGCGCCAACCTGATTGGCGACACCGAGAAAAAGCCAAAAGAAGACGAAGCGGCCCTTGCGCCTTAAGTCATTATCTTTTAAGCGGCATTGATAAACCGTCGCGATGCTTGATTTTTAGCCACTGGTGGGTACACTAGTGGCTTCTTGTTTTTAACCCCACTCTTTTGGACAACATCCCATTAAGCTGGCAGATCGGTCTGCTATTGCTCTTGCTGTCGCTGACAGCCTTTTTCTCCATTGCCGAAACCAGCCTGATGTCGCTCAACCGTTACCGGATGCGGCACCTCGCCAAAGAGGGGCATCGCGGCGCCAAACTGGCCAGCCGCCTCATTGCACAAACGGACAAAACACTGGGCGCCATTCTATTAGGCAATACCTTTTGTATCGTGGGCTCCTCTACCTTGGAAGTCGTGATTTCAGAACGCCTATTTGGCGAAGGCGACTACGTCCTGATGTTTGGCTCGCTGGCCATCACCTTTGCCATCTTAGTCTTCAGTGAAATCTCCCCTAAAGTCATCGCTGCTGCACACGCGGAAAAACTCGGCTTTGCCACCAGCTACTTGCTCTACCCGCTGATATGGCTATTCACACCGGTGGTCTGGTTTGTCAATTTATTCGTCAAAGCCTTCCTTAAATTATTGGGTGTACGCGTCAATTTTGACGAGCAGGCGCAATCAGTCACCACCGAGGAGTTACGTAGCATTGTCAGCGATGCCGGGCAATATATCCCCTCACAAAGCCGCACCATTCTGCTGAACCTGCTAGACCTCGAAGACATTATTGTGGACGATGCGATGACCGCGCACACCATGGTTGAATTTATTGACCTGGATCACCCGATAGACCAGATCATGGAGCAATTAGCACGCAGCCACCACTCACGCCTGCCGGTGCGCCAAGGCGATCACGAAGACATCGTCGGTATTTTGCATGTGCGCAAGGTGCTGCCGTTGTTGCGTGACTTTCACATTGGCAAAGCCCCGACCAAAGCGCTGTTACAGGCTGCCATGAGCCTGCCTTACTATATTCCGTCCGGCACGCCGCTTTACACGCAATTGCAACAGTTTCAGAAGCGACATGAACGCATTGCGCTGGTCGTCGATGAGTACGGTGAGTTCAAGGGCTTGTTGACGCTGGAAGACATTCTGGAAGAAGTGGTCGGCGAGTTTACGACCCAGTCACCCGAGCACGCCAACCATTTCCATCAACATGAAGACGGCAGCTGGCTGGTTGATGGCGGCAGTTTGCTGCGTGACCTCAACCGCAAATTGAAACTCTCCTTGCCTACCGACGGTCCACGCACATTGAATGGTTTAATTCTTGAGCACTTTGAAGGCATTCCGGAACCCGACACCAGCTTTAAAATCGGTGAACATAAACTGGAAATCCTCGACGTACAGGACCGTATCGTCAAGCGCGTCAAAATTTATCTTTAAAAAGCCGGATTTCTCCGGCATCAGGCCCTTGAATTTTTTAATACAAGGCGCAAAATAGGTTCTAAGACAGGTATACAAAACTATGGTACGACCCAAGCGTGAAGGTGATCTGGCTCTTGAATCCCAGATTGCCAAACCCAAGCCTCCAGAGTTATATAAGGTGTTGTTGCTCAACGACGACTACACCCCCATGGAGTTTGTCGTCGCCGTCATTGAACGTTTTTTTAACAAGTCCCGTGAACAAGCGACACAAATCATGCTCCAAGTACATACAGAGGGCATCGGCGTATGTGGCGTTTACCCACAGGATATTGCGGAAACCAAAATGCATCAGGTCTTGGAATCTGCCCGCGAAGCACAACACCCGTTGCAATGCGTGATTGAAGCGGCTTGAAACGCGACCGCCATATGGCAAAGTGCGGATTGGAAAGGGTTCCAATCGTATGGTTCACGGTAATTTCCAGTCGTAGCATCCTGAGAATATCGGGCAAATACACTGACATACTTGCGGTTCAAGTGACGCTTCACAGTGGTAGCATGGTAATGAGGTGATTCTGGTGAGCTTGACTCATATAAAGGTGAGCAAAAAGCAGCAGCGGAGCATTGAATTTTTTGTAAAAAAGCACGATAACAATAAACAGACAGGTTTTACCGGTATTGCATGAAGTTACGTCTGTGAATGAGGCGTTTTTTGTAGTGTAGTGTATTAAGGAAAGTCATCATGATTGCTCAAGAACTTGAAGTTAGCCTGCACATGGCGTTTATGGACGCGCGACAAAAGCGTCACGAATTGATTACGGTTGAGCATCTGTTACTGGCTATGTTGGACAACCCAACCGCCGCAGAAGTCCTGCGTGCCTGCGGGGCCAAGTTTGATACGCTGCGTAGTGAACTGTCCCAATATATCGAAGAGCACACCCCGACAGTAGCCGGGACTGAAGAAGTTGACACACAACCTACCCTGGGCTTTCAACGTGTGATTCAGCGTGCCATGCTGCACGTACAATCCTCCGGCAAAAAAGAAGTCACCGGTGCCAATGTGCTGGTCGCGATCTATGGTGAAAAAGATTCCCATGCAGTATTTTTCCTGCATCAGCAAGGTGTGACCCGCCTGGATGTGGTCAACTTTATTTCGCATGGCGTGGCTAAAATCCAGGAAAATGAACCCAAGGCATCCAGCACTGAGCAGGAAACTGAAGGCGAAAGCGTCAGCACCGGCGCATTGGAAAGCTTTACCCTCAACCTGAACGCGCAAGTGATTGCTGGCAAAATCGACCCATTGATCGGTCGCAGCCAGGAGTTGGAACGTGTGATCCAGACCTTGTGCCGCCGCCGCAAAAACAACCCTTTACTGGTAGGCGAAGCTGGTGTGGGTAAAACCGCGATTGCGGAAGGCTTGGCTTCACGCATTGTCAGCAATGACATTCCGGAAGTGCTGGAAAACGCCACGGTCTATTCACTGGATATGGGCGCCCTGCTGGCCGGCACCAAATACCGTGGTGACTTTGAGCAACGCCTGAAAGCCGTGATGAAACAGCTGGCCGAGAAGCCGGATGCGATTCTGTTTATTGACGAAATCCATACTCTGATCGGCGCAGGTTCAGCCAGTGGCGGCACGCTGGATGCCAGCAACCTGCTGAAACCAGCCTTGTCCAATGGCTCACTCAAATGCATAGGCGCGACCACTTATCAAGAATATCGCGGCATCTTTGAAAAAGACCATGCCTTGTCACGCCGCTTCCAGAAAATCGACGTACAAGAACCTAGCGTGGCCGAAACCATTGAGATTCTGAAAGGCCTGAAAACCAAGTTTGAAGAGCACCACAGCGTGAAGTACAGCGCCAGTGCCTTAACGGTGGCAGCTGAGCTGTCAGCCAAGTACATCAACGACCGCCATTTGCCGGACAAGGCGATTGACGTGATTGATGAAGCTGGTGCTGCGCAACGCATTCTGCCTAAGAGCAAACAGAAGAAAATCATTGGCAATAAAGAGATTGAAGAAATCATTGCCAAAATTGCGCGCATTCCGCCCAAAAACATTTCCAGTGATGACCGTAACGCACTGAAAACACTGGAGCGCGACCTGAAAGCCGTGGTATTTGGCCAGGACAAAGCAATTGAAGTGCTGTCTTCCGCCGTCAAAATGGCGCGTAGTGGCCTGGGCAATAGCAGCAAACCGATTGGTAGCTTCCTTTTTGCAGGCCCGACTGGTGTTGGTAAAACCGAAGTCGCCAAGCAATTGGCTTATGTGCTCGGCATTGAGCTGCTGCGTTTTGACATGTCCGAATATATGGAGCGTCATGCGGTTTCACGCCTGATTGGCGCGCCTCCGGGCTATGTTGGTTTTGACCAGGGCGGCCTGCTGACCGAAGCCGTGACTAAACAACCTTATTGCGTGCTGTTGCTGGACGAAATCGAGAAAGCACACCCAGACATTTTCAACATCTTGTTGCAAGTGATGGATCATGGCACCTTGACTGATAATAATGGCCGCAAAGCGGATTTCCGTAATGTGACAATTATCATGACCACCAATGCGGGTGCGGAAAACCTGTCTAAATCGAGCATAGGCTTTACCAACAGCAAAGACAGTACCGATGAAGCGGCTGACCTCAAACGTTTGTTTAGCCCTGAATTCCGTAACCGCCTGGATGCCACGGTTTCATTTAGTGCACTCAGCCAGGACGTGATTCTGCGCGTGGTCGACAAGTTCCTCATGCAGTTGGAAGATCAGTTGCACGAGAAGAAAGTCGATGTGACCTTTAGTGACGAACTCAAAGCCTACCTGGGCAGAAAAGGGTTTGACCCACTGATGGGGGCACGCCCAATGGCCAGATTGATCCAGGATACCATTCGTAAGGCACTGGCGGATGAGTTGCTGTTTGGTCGCTTGAACGATGGTGGTCACGTCCATATCGACATTGATGACAACGATCAGATTAAGCTGATTTTTAAAGAAGAAACCATTTCAGCCTAGTCTGGCTGGAACTTTGACACCACGGTGACATCTACTATAATGTCACCGTGGCTTTCCTGCACCAGTTTGGTGCAAAAAAAATCCTCAACGCGCTACCAGATCTGCCTATATTGGCCACGAGTGACATAAAATCAATATGTTAGGTGTGTTCGCATTACTGGTATAATTATTGCTGTAAATGTATTGCCTGACAGATATGATTTTGTAATGCAAAAGATATTTTATTTTCTACATGCGTTGTGTTTGATGTTTGCTTTGCAAACAACCGCTGCCGAACCGGCGGTCACAACTACGCTACTAGAAACCGGCATTTCCGCAACCAGCCTTTCCAATGCCATTGATGACAGCTTATCGGCCGATTTTGGCGAAGGATATTGTTGCGTCGACATGCTGGAAATCGCCGAAGTAGACGTCGACAAAATCCTACTACCAGGTTTTAGTTATCCGCTGCATAAAACCACCTACCTCGCGCCTGAACACCGCTTATCCTCCTACCATCTGCTACTCAGTTTCTGGCTAGACCGGCCGCCGCAACTCGCTTAAAAACTTTCCATCTCTTGTTGCCTTGCTGGCAAAGAGCATCATTTTAATTACTAATTAAGGTGGCTGTGACATGATGATATGTACAGTCACCTGAAAAAGGATCGTTATGTTAAGTCAGACCCGCTGGCGGAAAGCATGCAGGCTATTGTGGCTATGTTGTTGCATCACTCCCGTTGCGTTTGCAGAAACTACTTTTGACCTCAAAACCTTATTGGACAAAGCCGTCGCCGAAAACCCGATGATGGCCGTGAGCAAAGCACAAATTGAAGCGGCTGCGGCAGGTATCACCGTGGCAAGATCTTTCTACAATCCCGATATGGAACTGATGGCAGGCCCCGCCAGATACCGTGGCGTACCCACGCCAGGCGCCAGCGAAAGAAACTATGGCGTCACCATTTCACAACCCCTGGACTTTCCTGGCACCCGTACTTCACGCCGGGAGCTGGCTGAACAACAACTGACTTACGCCGAAAAAGGCATTCAAACCACCAGTTTTGATTTGCGCAACCTGATCAAACAAGCCTATTTAACGGTGCTACTGCGCCAGCAGATTTTGCAAATGCTGGGGGCCAACTTGAGCATCCTGCAAGAAATCCAGACCAAAATCAAACGCAAGGTAGATGTGGGTGAGGCCGCCAGGTATGAGCTGATCAAGGCAGATACTGAAGTACTGGCAGCTGAACGGGATTACGCCAGTGCGCAAACCCGCATTGATGAAGCCAAGGCAATTTTGCGCGGCATGATAGGCAATATGCCAGATAGCTTCGATGTCAAATCTGAGCTACCGACGATTTCCACCTTACCGGCCATCACCGAGTTACGCAAATCTGCCGAGAACAACCCTTACTTGCAACAGCTGTTTACCGCCAAAGACAGTGCCGAGGCTAAACTCAAGCTGGAGCAAGCCTTGCGTTTTCCTGGCCTCACATTGAAGTCTGACTTTACCCAAGACCCTGACCTGAACACCTTCAGGTTGGGCGTTGTGCTGCCATTGCCGGTGTGGAACCGCCGTGAAGGCCAGATTGCCCAGGCCGCCGCAGGCATAGAGGAAGCAGATGCCAATATCAAGCTGCAACAACAGGTGCTACGCAAAGAGATTGATAGCGCCTACCAGCGCACGGTCATTGCCAGCAACCAGCTCAAAGTCTTTGAGAATGGCTTGTTGCAACAATCAGAAGCGACCCTGAGTCGCGCAGAAGCCGCCTATAAATTCGGAGAACGCGGCATCCTGGAGTACCTGGATGCACAACGCGTCAATCGTGATGTCAGACGTGACTATCTGATTGCCAAATTCGATTATTTTTTCAGTGTATTGCAAATCGAACGCTTCATCGGTTCGGATTTGGTTCAACCATAAGGGGATGGTCATGTCTCGTGTTTTATTTTCAACTTTGCTCGCTGCCGCGCTGGCAGTGATGTCTACCGCGTGCACCGAAAAACCCGCCCCGGCAGCAGAAACCAAAGAAGTCGTCGATCCCAGCCTGGTCACATTGACCAAAGAACTGGCCGCCAACGTGCGTACCGGTGCGGTAGAAGAATTGGCGTTTATTGATACCCTGCGCATCCCAGGCCGTATCCAGGTCGATGAACAATATGAATCCAGGGCAGGTGCATCTATCACTGGCCGCATCAGCACGCTGGACGTTAATCTGGGCGATGAAGTGAAAGCTGGCCAGAGATTGGCTGTGATCAAAAGTACCGAACTGGCGCAATACCAGCTGAGCTACATCAAGGCCAGCCAGCAGATGCAACTGCAAACCAAAGCCGTCGACCGTGCTAAGCAACTGCTTGAAGCGGATGTGATCAGCCTGGCGGAACTACAACGCCGCGAAGGTGAACTCAACGCGGCCAATGCCGAATTAAATGCCGCCCGCGACCAGTTACTGGTACTGGGCATGCCGCCTGCCAGCATTGCCCAACTGGGCTTGCACAACAGTGGCATGTCAACCAGCCAGGTCAACTCTAAAATCACCGGCACCGTGATTGCGCGTAAAGCCAGGCTAGGCCAGGTGGTGGCACCGGCAGAAGAACTGTTTGTGATTGCTGACTTGTCGCATGTATGGGCAGTGGCAGAAATCCCTGAGCAGCAAATTGCGCACATTAAAGAAGGCCAGTCGCTGGATATTGAAGTGCCAGCCTTGGACGATGCTGAACTCACCGGCACGCTGGCGTTTGTCGGTGACATTGTGAACCCAGCCACACGTACCGTGATGGCACGCGCCAATATCAGCAATGAAAAAATGCTGCTCAAGCCAGACATGCTGATTACCATTTTGCTGGAAGCCAAACCGGAAAAAGTGATTGCGATTCCGTCCACCGCTGTGGTGCGTGAAAACAATGCCGACCATGTGTTTGTGCAAACCCTAAAACCAACGCAATATAAATTGCTGCCAGTCACCCTGGGCCGTACCTACCAGGGCAACAGGGAAGTGCTGCAAGGCCTGCAACCCGGCGATCAAATCGTGCTCGATGGCGCGTTTCATGTCAACAATGAACGCAAGCGCAAAGAAATGGAGTAAAGCATGATTGAATCCCTGATTAGAGGCGCGCTTAAGCAGCGCCTGATTGTGCTCGTGTTGGCGGTCGGCCTGATTCTGGCTGGCCTGTTTGCGGTTAAAAAACTGTCAGTCGATGCTTTCCCTGACGTGACTAACGTCCAGGTCATGATTGCCACGCAGGCCACCGGCAAATCACCGGAAGAAGTCGAGCGGTTTATCACCGTGCCGCTGGAAATCGCCATGACGGGCTTGCCTGGCCTGACCGAAATGCGTTCGGTGAATAAAAATGCCTTGTCACTGATCACGCTGGTCTTTACCGACAGCACTGATGTCTATTTTGCCCGTCAACTGGTGATGGAACGCTTGATGGAAGTGATGGAGCGCATGCCGCAAGGCGTGACGCCTATCCTGGGACCGGTCTCTACCGGCCTGGGTGAGGTCTATCAATTCACGCTGGATAAACCGGATGACGGTAAAAAGGCATTGACCCAGGCTGACCTCACAGAGCGTCGTGCCATCCAGGACTGGGTGGTTCGCCCCCTGCTGCGCGGCATCCCTGGCGTGGCAGAAATCAACTCGCAAGGCGGCTACGTCAAGCAATACCAGGTGCTGGTCAACCCGGACCGCATGACGCATTTTTCGATCAAACTCAAAGATGTATATGAAGCGTTGGCGCGCAATAACGCCAACAGTGGTGGCGGTATTTTGCCGCATTATGCAGAGCAATACCTGATTCGCGGTGTGGGCCTGGTACAAAACCTGGACGACATCCGCAACATGGTGCTCAAGGAAGAGAACGGTATTCCGGTCTATATCCGCGACGTCGCAGAAGTCACCATCGGCCACGAAGTCCGTGTCGGCGTCGTGCTCAAAAACGGCGACACCGAATCCGTCGGCGGCATCGTCATCATGATGCGAGGCGGCAACGCCAAAGAGGTGGTCAGCCGTATCAAAGCCCGCGTCGAGGAAATCAACAGCAAAGGCATGTTGCCACACGGTTTGCAGATTGTGCCCTACTACGATCGTAGCGAACTGGTGGATGCCGCGCTGCATACGGTGACCAAAGTGCTGATTGAGGGCATTATCCTGGTGATTGTGATTCTGTTCCTGTTCCTGGGCGACGTGCGTTCCAGCCTGATTGTGGTCGGCACCCTGATCCTGACGCCGCTGATTACTTTCATGGTGATGAACCACTACGGCATTTCCGCCAACCTGATGTCTCTGGGCGGGCTGGCCATCGCTATTGGCCTGATGGTTGATGGTTCTGTGGTGGTGGTGGAAAACACCTTTCACCACCTGGGTCACCGTAAAGATGAAAGCCGGATTCGTGTGGCCCTGGAAGCAGCGACTGAAGTGGCGACGCCGGTATTATTTGGCGTCGGTATCATCATCCTGGTGTTCTTGCCATTGATGACGCTGGAAGGCATGGAAGGCAAAATGTTTGCGCCTTTGGCCTACACCATTGCCATTGCGCTGTTTGTGTCGCTGGTATTGTCACTCACCCTGACACCTGCCCTGTGCTCATACATGCTGAAAGGCGGCAGTGGTGACGACACCAAGCTCATACAAGCCATCAAACGGCCATATTTATCGGCATTGAACTGGGTGCTCAATAATGAGAAAAAAACCATTATGGCGTCAGGCCTGCTGTTCGTCGGCACCATTGCACTGTTTCCGTTCCTGGGTACTTCATTCATTCCGGAAATGAAAGAAGGCTCCATCGTCCCTGGCATCAACCGTGTGCCGAATATCTCGCTGGAAGAATCCATGAAAATGGAAAACAAAGCGATGAAATTAATCATGGAACAAGTGCCAGGCATCAAGTCCGCCATCTCCGGCCTGGGTCGTGGTGAAAGCCCGGCCGATGCGCAGGCACAAAACGAATCTACGCCGATCATTAGCCTCAAACCGCGTGATCAGTGGCCTGCAGGATGGACGCAGGATGACATCGCTGAGAAAATGCGCGAAGTGCTGGAGAAGTATATTCCAGGCGTGCAAATCATCATGGCACAACCGATCTCTGACCGTGTCGATGAATTACTGACCGGTGTGCGTGCGGATGTCGCCGTGAAGATTTTTGGTGAAGACCTGGATGCGCTCAAGCAGAAAGCGGATGAAATCGCTAAGCTGGCCGGTACGGTAACAGGTGCAACGGAAATCAAGGTCGAGAAGGTGTCAGGGCAACAATACCTGAATATCACCATAGACCGTCAGGCGATTGCCCGCCATGGTATCAACGCGTCCGATGTGCACGACGTGATTGAAACGGCGATTGGCGGCAAGATTGCGACCGAGATTTTTGAAGGCCAGCGTCGTTTCTCGGCCGCTGTGCGTTATCCGGAATCTTTCCGCAATAATGAAGAAGCCATCCGCAACATTATGCTGACCTCGCCCAACGGCTCACGCGTGGCGCTGGAAGATCTGGCCGACATTGAAATCAAGGATGGCCCGGCGCAAATCAGCCGCGAACTGGCGAAACGCCGTATCGTCATTGGTGTTAACGTCAAAGACCGCGACCTTGGTGGTTTTGTGGCTGAGCTACAGCAAGTATTAGGACAAAAACTGCAATTACCAGATGGCTATTATCTTGAATACGGTGGCCAGTTCCAGAACATGGAACGTGCCATGGGTCACTTGATGATTATTATCCCGGTGACGATTGCCGCGATTTTCTTCTTGCTGTTCCTGCTGTTCCAGTCTTTACGATTTGCCACCATGATTATCCTGGTGTTGCCATTTGCCTCGATTGGTGGCGTGATTGCCTTGTTTATCACCGGTGAATACTTGTCCGTGCCTGCTTCCGTCGGCTTTATTGCCTTATGGGGCATTGCCGTACTCAACGCGGTGGTGCTGGTCTCGTATATCCGCACCTTGCGTGAAGAAGGTCTGAGCCAGCTCGAAGCCATTCGCAAAGGCTGTGCCCAACGTTTCAGACCGGTGATGATGACCGCGACCGTGGCCATGCTGGGCTTGGTGCCGTTCCTGTTTGCCACTGGTCCGGGCGCCGAGGTACAGCGACCGTTGGCGATTGTGGTGATTGGTGGCTTGATTACGTCTACCCTGCTCACCCTGATTGTGGTGCCTACCCTCTATCGTAAGTTTGAAGAAAGCAAGATAGAGGCATAATGCCGACCCAGTGAGTTTATGCTCAAAAGGATACTTTTATGAAAGAAATCAAAGCAGTCATACAACCAGCGAGATTGGCAAAGATACGCTCTGCACTGCGTAATATCAAAGGCTTTCCTGGCATGTCGGTCAACAAGATGGAGGGCTGCGGCCCACACTTGCAAAAACCGAGTGCGGGGGTGCGCGAAGAGCTAACCGATTACAGCCCTAAGGTCTACTTGTATATGGTGGTGCCGGATGAGCTGGTAGAAGGGATCTTGCAAACCATCGTTGAAGTGGCCCATACCGGCAATGTGGGCGATGGCATCGTTTGGGTGACGCCGGTAGAGCGCATGATCCGTTTATCAGAACAGATCATGGTGATGGATTAAGTCCATGTTATAAAGAGCGCCAGTCCAGCCCCTCATGCTGGCTGGCAATTTGCACCCAGTCGTGGTCGCAATTTAATACCCCACTCAACGCCTGCTGTGCCAACGCAGGCGTATTATTTTTCTCGCTCAGGTGCGCGGCGACCAACTGTTTGAGCTTGCTGTTATCCAGTTGGGCAAGCAATTGTGCACTGGTTTGATTATCCAGATGCCCCAGCCAGCCGCCTACGCGTTTTTTGAGTGAATGTGCATAAGGGCCGGTGCGCAACATTTCCAGGTCATGATTACACTCCAGCAGCAAGCCGTCACAGCCTTGTAGCATCATCACAATATGCGGTGTGACACTGCCGACATCGGTCAATACACCAAATTTCCGGGCGCCATCACCAAACACAAATTGTGCCGGTTCACGCGCATCGTGCGGCACCGGGTAAGGTTGCACTTCGATTTCCTGCAACGCAAATACGCTATGCGCATCGATGATATTGGTCTTCACGGGTTGTGTGGGCAAGTAACGCTGGCACATGCTATAAGTGCCATGTGTGAGCCAGACCGGAATCTGGTAACGTGCTGCCAGTTTAAACACCCCACGCGCATGATCGTCATGCTCGTGCGTGACCAGGATGCCTGAGAGTTGCTCTGGTTGCAGATCCAGGCGCGCCAAGCGCTGCACGGTTTCTTTCACACTAAAGCCACAGTCAAGCAAAAGCCGGGTTTCCCCGGCTTCTACCACAGTGGCATTGCCTGCGCTGCCACTGCCTAAAGATGCAAATCGCACACCTGACCCCAGTTATTTCAGTTGCTCATACAGCAGGGAAATAATACGGTTAGCCGTCGTTGACGTATTGCGCTTGTTATCCACCGTCAACACATACACATCGGTGGTGTCATCTGCATTTTCCAGCACCTGGATACGATATTGCTTGCTGGATTTGTCACCATCTGAAGTGCCTTTCCAGAACTTGGTTTTATCACCAGGTTTGACTTCAACCGGTGCCGCTGCTTTTTCGTCTTCATCACTGCCCCAGAACTTCAGACGCTCCAGCAAGCCTTTTTTCTGTTTAATAGGATCTTCTGCATCTGTATCCGCATAACGCACGTAGAAAATACCCTCAGAGCGGTTTTTGTCTTCAGTGACAAATCCAATGCGGTCCAGTGCCAAACCAACACGGCGCCAGGCGCGGTCGAACGGCTCATTGAGTTTTAAGGTCACACTCTGGTCAGGCTCTTTAATCACATCTGCGCGCTTATCAGAAGCGACCTGTGTCATGACCTGGTCCGCTTTCTGCTCATCGAGGCCCAGCTTGACCATCATGCGGCGTAACAATTCAGCATCTAGGTCAGCATCAAACTCCTGACCCGCAGTATTTTTCTTGTCAGCGGCATCCGCACGATAACCGGTGTCAATCACACCCAACTGCGTAGTCACATAGTTTTTACCATCATCCGGCGCACCAGCCACTGTACGATGCGTCATATAGATTTCAGTGGTACCTTCTTTTTCACCGCGCTCCAGGCGGGTGCGGAATTTACGTCTGTCAGCAAAGCCGGACAATTTATCCAGCCAGGCATCAAATTTCTCGCCATAGCCACGATTATCCTCTTTTGGCTTGATGGCATCCGATTGCAACCACTCAGTTTCAATGACACCCAGTTCCGGATTTTCCACTTTGACTGCAAAGCCTTGATCCAGCCAGAAATCTCGCACAACCGGCCAGATTTTTTCCGCCGGGGCATTCACCACCAGCCAGCGTTGTTGCCCAGCTTTAACCATACGCACGTTTTTCATATCGGCCAGCACGGGTTGCGGGCCATTTTGCTCTTGCGCATCCTGATTTTGGCTATACGCAGAATAACTGGTGCTGCCAGGCACGTTATACGTGCTGCTGGTGCGCACAGCTGTCAGGTCAGGCGGCACTTCCAGCGGTTTGGAACGGCCTGCACCCTTGTAATCAGAGCTATTATCAATAAACGGGATAGAGTCGCAAGCCGCCAGCACCGTCACCAGGCTGACCAGTACGGCCCGTTGTAACCAAACATGATTCATGTATTTCACTTATGTCACCCTAAATTAGTCTTGGCTCAATCAAGCGGCAATCTCTGCCTGCTTCATGGCACTGCGTAATACTTCATGATATTGGCTGGACAAATTCACCAGCGGCAAACGAATGCCGGTCGCAATCAAGCCCATTTGCTGTAATACCCATTTCACTGGAATCGGATTCGCCTCTACAAACAATTTTTGATGCAGGGCAAACAATTTGGCATTGGCCGCTTTAGCCGCAGCGATATCACCATTCAAGGCATGCACGCACATGTCATGCATTAATTGCGGCGCCACATTGGCCGTCACCGAAATCACACCTTTGCCACCCAGCAACATTAACGCCAGCGAGGTTGCGTCATCGCCGCTATACACAGCGAAGTCGGCTGGCACACGCAACAGTAAATCCGTGCCGCGTTCAATACCGCCCGTAGCATCTTTAATGCCGACGATATTAGGCACTTGTGCCAAACGCACCACGGTGTCATTGCTTAAATCGCAGCCGGTACGGCCAGGCACATTGTATAAAATTTGTGGAATGGCGACCGCCTCAGCCACCGCTTTAAAATGCTGGTACAAACCTTCTTGTGAAGGCTTGTTGTAATAAGGCGCGACCAGCAGGCAGGCATCGGCACCCAGGCTTTTCGCTTTTGCTGTCAGTTCAATCGCTTCTGCAGTTGAGTTGGCACCCGTGCCGGCAATCACAGGCACCCGTTTGGCGACATACTCAACTGTGGTTTTAATCAGCAAACAATGTTCGTCAACATTGACGGTGGGGGATTCGCCAGTGGTACCAACGATGACAATGCCATCGGTACCGGCGTCGACATGAAAATCGATCAGCTTTTTGAGCGCGTCCAGATCCAAACGACCATCTTCAAACATCGGGGTCACGATTGCGACCAAACTGCCCGTAAACATACCTAGCGCCATTCAATAATAAAGCGAATATTTTAACTGATTATGCGCCTGAACGCCAAAGAACCCGCTTAGCCACCAGACGCGGCCTGCCAGGCCATCGCCAAACCTGCTTTCAGTTATAATGACAGCCTTTGCAACCGGGATGAAATAGCGTTTTTGCCAGGCAGCTAACATGCAGACCACGAGCCGACTCAAGCAGGACACATTGATTGCGCAGATTGACGCCCTGCTGCCGCAAACACAGTGCCGCCAGTGTGGCTACGATGGCTGCAAACCTTATGCGACGGCTATCGCCAGTGATGAGGCAAATATCAACCAATGCCCACCTGGAGGAGACGCAGGCATACACGCATTGGCCACCTTACTGCAACGCCCCTACCAGCCGTTAAACCTCGCCCATGGCGTGACCAAAGCCAAGGCAGTCGCGGTGATTGATGAAGCAAGCTGCATAGGCTGCACGCTCTGTATCAGTGCCTGCCCGGTCGATGCGATCCTCGGTGCTTCTAAACGCATGCACACGGTAATCAGCCAGGAGTGTACCGGTTGTGAGTTATGCCTGCCGCCCTGCCCGGTCGATTGCATCAGCATGCAAACGGTGGCTGGCCGTGAAATGGCCATGAATACTGAGGAGGCGGCGCTGGCGCGACGTCGCCACGAGCAGCGACTCAACCGGCAGGCGCTTGAAAAACACAACAAAGCCCAAACCTATCACAAACCAGCTACGATCCGCGCGGAGACAGAGAAAGGCGGCACACCCGCCGCCTCGGCAGACGCACTTAAAAAAGCAGCAATTGCCGCCGCGATGGCACGTGTGAAAGCGCAAAAACTGGGTTAACCCCTGCTCTAATCAATGAACTATTTGTTATGAATGCCCAAAAAAGACTGGCGATTTTCGAGAGACTGGCGCAAGCCATTCCTAACCCGACCACAGAACTGGAACACAGCTCGACCTTTGAATTACTGATTGCAGTGATTTTGTCAGCACAAGCGACTGACAAAGGCGTGAACATCGCCACCCGCAAACTGTTCAAAGTCGCCAACACGCCGCAAGCCATTCTGGACCTCGGCTTAGAGGGCCTGGAGAGCTATATTAAAACCATAGGCCTTTATCATGCCAAAGCCAATAACGTGCTCAAATGCTGCCAGCAACTGCTGGACCTGCATGGCGGCGAAGTGCCCGACACCCGGGCAGCGCTGGAAGCATTGGCCGGTGTCGGCCGTAAAACCGCCAATGTGATTCTCAATACCGCCTTTGGGCAACCCACCATTGCCGTCGACACACATTTGTTCCGCGTCGGTAACCGCACAAAACTGGCGCCCGGCAAAAATGTGCTGGAGGTCGAACAACGTTTTTTAAGCACCACCCCCAAGCAATTTTTAAAAGACGCGCATCATTTATTGATTTTACATGGCCGCTATACCTGCACGGCACGCAGCCCCAAGTGCGGGGAATGCTGCATTACCGATTTATGTGAATTTCAAGACAAACAAATACACCCGGTGAAGCCACCGGCAGAGAGTTAATCATGGCCTTATTTAATCCCAGCCGCGATGAAGTACGCCAGTTTTTCTTTGACGCCTGGGCCAAGTTCAAACAGCAGAGTGTATTGACCGACCTTGAAAAAATGGCGGTGGGCATTATGCATATGCATCCGGAATACCACACCATCCTCGACCATCCCGAGCAATACCTGGAACAAGCCTATTATCCGGAAATGGGCGAAACCAACCCGTTTTTGCATATGAGCTTGCACCTGTCCATCCAGGAGCAAATCAGCATTAACCAGCCGATTGGCATTACCCAAGCCTACGGCAAACTGTGTACACGCTTTCAGCAAGAGCATGAAGCACAACACGCCTTGCTCGAATGCCTGGCCGAAACCATCTGGCTGGCGCAGCGCAACCACACCGGGCTGGATGCAGCGCATTACCTGAGCTTGATCGAACAGCGCGCCAACATTGCCCCATCTGCCTGAATTATGCTTCAATAGCCGTCATGGCAGCTAACCCGCACGACTGGCTTAACGAACATGGCGATTACTTATATCGCTTTGCGCTGACGCGATTGCGCGACCCGCATCAAGCAGAGGATGTGGTGCAGGAAACCCTGCTGGCAGCGATTAAAAGCACTACATTTGCCGAACAATCCAGCCCGCGCACCTGGCTCACCGGCATCCTCAAACACAAAATCATTGACTGCATGCGCAAGCAACTGCGCGAAATCCCGGCTTCAGAACTCCTGGCTGAAGAAGATGCCAATATGGATGAATTCTTTGACGACACCGGCCACTGGGCAGAAAAGCCGCAGGCGTGGGATATCCCGCATGATGCCTTGCAGCAAAAACAGTTTTTGCAAATTTTGCAGCAATGCATGGCGCGTTTGCCGCAAAAACTGGCGGCCATTTTCACCATGCGCGATGTCGATGAATTAGATAATGAAGAAATTTGTAAGGCATTGAATATCACCGCGACCAATGCATGGGTAATGTTATACCGTGCCCGCATGGGACTGCGAAAATGTCTTGAAATGCACTGGTAACGCATCAAGGTGAAACGGAAAAAGAGATGTTGAATTGCAAACAAACCAGCGTGCTGGTATCGCAATCACTTGACCGCCCACTCACCTGGCGTGAGCGCTGGGCAGTGAGGTTACACTTGCTGATTTGCGTCTACTGCCGACGTTTTACGGCGCAGCTCAAGTGGATTCAAGGTGCGATGCAATCTTGGCAGACTCACGCCACGGATCGCACTGAGGATGTTTTATCAGCGGCAGCACGGGAACGCATTACGCAACAACTGGACAAATTTTACTGATGTCCGCTTTTAAACCCTGTTTTAAAAAGGAACTAACATGACGACACACAAAATGGCTGTAATCACTGGCGCAGTTGCTTTATCCATTGCCGCAGCTGCGGCCCATGCAGGCAACAATCCGTTTGAATTAAAAACACTGGGCCAAGGCTACCAGGTGGCAGATGCCACAGACAGCAAAGCCAAAGAAGGCAAATGTAGCAGCGGTAAATGTGGTGCCGAGAAGAAAAAAATGAAGGAAGGTTCTTGCCACCATGATAAAGCCAAAGAGGGTTCCTGCTCTGCTGACAAGATGAAAGAAGGCAGTTGCTCGGCCGAAAAAATGAAAGAAGGCTCTTGCCACGCTAACAAGTAATCATCGCAAGCATCGCCATGGCACAGTTAACTGACATTCGTGGTGCAGGCCTGGGGTTGAAGCGCGAGCTATTGCCCCAGCTGATGCAACAGTATGGCCAGCCACCGCTGGCGCAATTGCAGTTTCTGGAAATTGCGCCTGAAAACTGGATTCAGGCAGGTGGTAAATATGCCGCCGAACTGGACTGGCTGGTCGCGCACTACCCGATCGCCTGCCATGGCTTATGCCTGTCACTGGGCGGGCCAGACCCGCTCAATGTCGGCTTTCTGCAACAGGTCAAACAGTTCCTGTCTGATTTTGAGATTCCACTCTATACCGAACACTTAAGCTATTGCAGCGATACTGCCAATGGCTATATTTACGATTTACTGCCCATTCCCTTTACTGAGGAGGCGGTGAAATATGTGGCGCAACGCATCCGGCAAACGCAGGATATTCTGCAACGCCGCATCGCTGTAGAAAACGCTTCGTTTTACGTCGCAGCGCCACTCTCCGAAATGGACGAAATCAGTTTTATCAACGCCGTATTGGCCGAAGCCGACTGCGACTTACATCTGGACATCAATAATGTCTACGTCAATAGCGTCAATTTTGGCTTTGACCCCTACGCTTTCCTGGACCAGATTCCTGCACAGCGTATTGTCTATGGCCATATGGCCGGGCATTTGCAGGTAGAAGCTAATTTACTGGTGGATACGCATGGGGAAGCGATTATCGACCCAGTGTGGCGGCTGTTAACATACGCCTATGCCAAGCTGGGCGTATTCCCAACCTTGCTCGAACGTGACAGCCATATTCCGCCGTTACCCCTGCTCATGCAAGAGGTTGACCGTATCGCCACCCTGCAGCAACAAGCACAAGCTATCCACACACCAAGCTTAGGCAAGGTCGCCTGATGCTTGCATTTCAAGCCTATCAGGCAGCATTCACCGCCCACTTGCGGCAGCCTTCCCTGCATGCCAAACCGACAGGGGTGGACGCCAAGCGCATGCGTGTTTACCGTGAAATCGTGTTCAACAACTTTGAGGCCAGCGTCAGCGCCTGTTTTCCTGTGCTACGTGACATTCTTGGGCCACGCCGTTTTAGCAAACTGGTGCGGCAGTGTTTTGCGTCACAGCCATTTAACAGTCCATTGTTTAAAGATATTCCAGGCTGTTTTGTGTCTTTTTTGCGCACGCAGACCCCAGCAGACTATCCAGCCTACACCGCACAACTCGCACACTATGAATGGATAGAGCTGGTACTTAGCCAGCAGGTCACCGCACCACCTGCGTTTGCAGAGGCGGCTACGACAGAACCTACGCTGCTACATCGCGTGGTGCGGTTATGTGAGGCGCACCAATTGCTGCATTATGATTATGCAGTACACCAACTTTCCAAAAAGCACAGTTTGGTTGAGACCATACCGACCTTTTTACTGGTGTATCGTACGCCTGAGTTCAAGGTACGCTTTATCCAGCTGAATGCCATGACTTACCAACTCTTGCAACAGCTGCAAACACAAGCCGCCACCTCACATCAACATCTGCTGCAATTAGCGCAAAAAATTCCGCATTTTCCCACTGAGGCTGTCATCGCATTTGGCTTAGAAACGTTATTCTCTTTTTACCAGCAACAAGCCGTGACTGCCGACGGTTTACTATCAAAATAACGGTTTAAATAAGACAGACCGGTCTGCCAAACCAAGCGCAGCTTTGTGACTAAAAGCGACTTTTTTGTCTAAAACCACTGGCAGAAGCGGGAATTTTTATCGCGATAAACATCGGGAATCCATGTTATCTATTGGAAGCTGGTAAAATGAGCATATAAAATATTTACATTAAATTAATCATGCAAAACTCACTCGCCAAAGACGCTTTAAAACAATTTCGAATTATTTTCGGTACTGTCAGACAACATTTTAGAGAAATTGAAGCTTCGTGCGGCATCTCAGGTTCCCAGTTGTGGCTCTTACATGAAATCGCTAGCCATCCAGAATTAGGTGTCTCACGCTTGGCAGAAAACCTCGCTATTCATCAATCCACCTGTAGCCTGCTGGTCGAAAAACTGGTTAAAAAACACCTGGTTGAAAAACAGCGCCTCAGCGAGGATCAACGTAAAGTAGGTCTGATTGTGACCGAAGCAGGCCATACCGTTTTAGCAAAAGCACCACAACCTGTCGATGGCATTTTGCCGCAAGTGCTGGCCACGCTGGATACAGAGGCCCTACAAAGCCTGAACCTCTCGCTCAAGCTGGTCATCGGTAAACTGGATGCACAATCGAATACCTTAGCCAACCAGCCGCTGGCTGACTTGTAACCACCTGCTCCACCCAGAATATAAAAAAGCCGGCAATCGCCGGCTTTTTACTTTGTGACTGAAGGTTGGTTGGTGACTATCAGGCTGGCAACTAATCGCCAAACACCGCAGCTTCGCGCGCATTCGCCAATTTGATTACTTCGGCTTTACCGGCACGATCAAGATCCCACCACTGGCGGATTTCTTCTATGGTTCTAAAACAGCCCTGGCAAAAACCATTACTGTCATCAATGCTACACACCCCGACACATGGGGATGGAATTTCCTGGTCTGACATGTTGAATCCCTCTCGCTATCTTGCTCAATACACCTTAGCTCAATGCGCCGTGACAGTTTTTAAAACGCTTGCCTGAACCGCATGGACAAGGATCATTGCGACCGACGCGTACGCCTTCTGGCAAACCCTGCGGCGGCTGTGACGCATCACCGCTATTGGTTAGTGCAGAGTCATAATCGGTGTGCTGATATTGCAAATTACCCACATCCGCTGCACGCATGGCTTCCTCGGCACGGCGCTCTTCCTCTTCCAGCTCTTCGCGGGAGCGTACTTGCACCTGCATGGTGATTTTGGTGACTTCGCTCTTAACGGTATTCAGCAAAGACTCAAACAACTCAAACGCTTCACGTTTGTATTCCTGCTTGGGGTTCTTTTGCGCATAAGAGCGCAAGTGGATACCTTGACGCAGATGATCCAGCGCAGCCAAGTGTTCACGCCAGTGATTATCCAGGCTTTGCAGCATGACTGCGCGCTCGAAATTGCGCATATTGTCGTTGCCAGCCAATGCTTCTTTCGAACCATAACTTTCGTTCGCCGCATCCAAAATACGCTCACGCAAGGTTTCTTCATGCAAGTCTGGATTGTTTTCCAGCCACTCACCGACTGGCAAGCTCATGCTTAATTCGTCCTGTAATGCTTGCTCCAGCGCAGGCACTTCCCACTGCTCTTCCACGCTGCCTGGTGGCACATAGGTATTAAACAGGCTGTTAATCACATCCTCACGCATGGCACGGATGGTTTGGCCAACATCGACAGACTCCAGCAACTCATTACGTTGCTCGTAAATCACCTTGCGCTGGTCGTTAGACACATCATCGTATTCAAGCAACTGTTTACGGATATCGAAGTTACGGCCTTCCACCTTGCGCTGCGCGTTTTCAATCGCGCGCGTCACCATGGCATGCTCAATGGCTTCACCTTCTGGCATATTGAGGCGGGTCATAATCGCCGCCACACGCTCGCCAGAGAAAATACGCAGCAACTGGTCTTCCAGTGACAGGTAAAAGCGGCTAGAACCTGGGTCACCTTGACGACCGGAACGTCCACGTAACTGGTTATCGACGCGACGAGATTCGTGGCGCTCAGTACCGATAATATGCAAACCGCCCGCAGCCAGCACGGCATCATGGCGCTGTTGCCACTCGGCTTTCAGTTGGGCGATTTTGCTTTCTTTGTCAGCATCGCTCAAATTGGCGTCATTGCGAATCGCATGAATCTCACCCTCTGAGTTACCGCCCAAGACAATGTCGGTACCGCGACCGGCCATATTGGTCGCAATCGTGATCATGCCAGGACGGCCTGCTTCGGCAACAATCGTCGCTTCACGCTCATGCTGTTTGGCGTTTAACACCTGGTGTTCCAGCTTTGCTTGCGTGAGCAATTGCGAAATCAACTCAGAGTTTTCAATAGAAGTCGTACCGACCAATACCGGTTGGCCTTTTGCCTGGCATTGTTTGATGTCTTCAATCACCGCTTTGTATTTTTCCATGCCGGTGCGATAGACCTTGTCCATGGCATCTTGTCGCTGCACGGGTCTGTGCGTAGGAATCACCACAGTTTCCAGTGCGTAGATCTGGTTAAATTCATACGCTTCAGTATCCGCCGTACCGGTCATGCCGCTCAGTTTCTGGTACATACGGAAGTAGTTCTGGAATGTAATCGACGCCAGTGTCTGGTTCTCTTTCTGGATCGCCACGCCTTCTTTGGCTTCCACCGCCTGATGCAAGCCATCGGACCAGCGGCGGCCAGGCATCATACGGCCAGAAAACTCATCCACAATCACGATTTCATTATTGCGCACCACGTAGTGCTGGTCGCGGTGGTAAAGATTTTGCGCACGCAGGGACGCATACAAATGATGTACCAGGGTAATATTGGCTGGCTCATACAAGCTGGAACCTGCGGTCAGCAAACCTGTTTGCTCCAGCAATTGTTCCGCGTGCTCATGACCCGCTTCACTCATGGTCACGCTTTGCGCTTTTTCATCGACCCAGAAATCGCCTTCGCCGTCTTCCACTTGCTGACGGACCAACTGTTTGGCAACTTCATTAATCGCGCCGTATAAATCAACGCTGTGCTCAGCCTGGCCAGAAATAATCAGTGGCGTACGTGCTTCATCAATCAGGATGGAGTCGACTTCATCCACCAGCGCATAGTGCAAAGGACGCTGTACGCGCTCCTCTTTGCTAAACACCATGTTGTCACGCAGGTAGTCAAAGCCGAATTCGTTATTGGTACCGTAGGTGATGTCAGAGGCATACGCCTGTTGCTTGGCATCGTGCGGCATTTGCGACAGGTTGATGCCGACGCTCAAGCCCAAAAAGTTGTAGAGCTGCCCCATCCACTCGGCATCTCGCTTGGCAAGGTAGTCGTTGACGGTGACCACGTGCACACCTTTACCCGTTAACGCATTCAGGTAAGTCGGCAAGGTTGCAACCAGCGTTTTACCTTCACCGGTACGCATTTCGGCAATTTTGCCTGCATTCAGTACCATGCCGCCGATCAGCTGAACGTCAAAGTGGCGCATGCCCAACGCGCGCTTGCTACCTTCACGCACCACGGCAAATGCCTCTGGCAACAATTTTTCCAGGGACTCGCCATTGCTGTAACGCTGTTTAAACTCTTCGGTTTTTGCCCGTAGCTG
This sequence comes from Methylophilus sp. QUAN, assembly GCF_015354445.1. Taxonomy (GTDB): domain Bacteria; phylum Pseudomonadota; class Gammaproteobacteria; order Burkholderiales; family Methylophilaceae; genus Methylophilus. Next base: position 625,276 of record NZ_JADKYT010000001.1, on the reverse strand, counting down.
CTCGTCACTCAAGGCCTGAGTCGCGGGCTCTAACGCATTGATTTGTTTGACGGTTTGCTGATACTGTTTGACCAGTCGATCATTACGACTGCCAAAAACTTTTTTAAACAACGAGGCTAACATGAGTCACACCGATTTCCGCATACGCGGCGTTAAATTGAAATAAACAGAGATTGTATAAGATATAGAGGGGGGTTGTCTCAATTATTGCACGTCAGCAATCATTCCCTGATGCATTTACCGGATCCAATGCACTGATTAAGAGTGACCCCTGAGGTATTCACGCGGATCCAGCGGGTTGCCGTTGAGACGAATTTCGTAATGCAAATGCGGACCAGTAGAGCGGCCTGTGCTGCCAATCAAGGCAATCTTCTGCCCTTTCATCACGCGATCACCCGATTTCACCAACAATCTGGAGTTATGTGCATAACGTGTTTCCAGGCCTGATCCGTGATCAATCTTGAGCAAGTTGCCGTAATCGGGTGTTTGCACGGCCGTGGTCACAATGCCGTCCGCCGCCGCATAGACCGGCATACCAACCGAAGCTGGAAAATCCAGACCTTCATGAAAGGCGCGGTGACCATTCAAAGGGTCAATCCGCCAGCCATAGCTGGATGAACTGTAAGCCGCTGCGACCGGGCTGCTGTTAGGCAACATTTCGCGCAGCACACTCTTCTGTAACAATTTCGCTTCAATCTTACCCTGATACTCATCCCGGAAATCCAGGTCCGCCGACATCTGCTCAATCGTGGCTTTCAAGTCCTCTTCGCTTAACGGCGAGTCCTTCACCAACGGGCCACCCTGACCTAATGACTCGCTGACCGGGGATTCGCTTGCGGGGACTTCATTCACCGGTGTTCTTTCATTAATCGGCTCCGCAGTCGATTTAACTCCGGCCAATTTGGACAAACGTTGGTTTTGCGCATCCAGGCGCAAAATACGCGCCTGCAATTCACCGATTTGCTTGGCATAAGCATCGAGGTGACTTTGGGTAGACAACATGGCGCCACGCAAGTGTGGCGGCAACATGGCTTTAACGCCTTGCGACTTGATCACTTGTTGCGGCGTGATAAACAATAAGGTCAATACGACAGGCACCAGGATCAGCGCCAACACCATACCCAAACTCTCAAACACACCCAGTGTTTTTGGCTTGGCCATTTTTTCTGAAACAATAATGATATTAATCATGCTAAGAACTCTCGCTATTCACCGGCTAGCGATGATGCCCCAACGGGTTACTCAACGCTTTCTGGCCTGGTGGTGTACAATATTCACGCATTCTGTGGACAATCCGCCATGTTCAAAATCAATCAGATTTTCAAGCATCATCACGATCTCAAGCCGCTATTACAAGAAGCGGATGATAGGCAGCAATTACAGCAATGCTGGTCAGCAGTGGCCCCGGAATTCTCCAGGTTTTCGCATGTACTGGCGCTACATGATGGTGCACTGACGATTGCCGTACAATCAGGCGCAGCGGCCAGCAGAATCAAGTTAATGGAAACCCAACTCCTACAAAAAATCCGGGATTTTTGTCAAAATTCCAGGAAAATCAAAGGCTTAAACCTTAACGCAATTAAGGTCAAAGTGCAAGTAAAATCTCGCCCGCAAAGCAAGCATAAACGCATCAAAGCCCCTTCAAATCGCGCTTTAAACACACTCGAAGCCTATGCTAACGAGGCCAATAATCCGGCGTTAGAAGCTGCTTTACGCCACTTTATTGACCAGCAACGTGACGACTGAGTGACGCTTTTTCCACCCTCAAAATAGCCCTGAAAACGCGCTTGTAGGCGCACTTTAATAGTGCAATAATGGCTCAACCTGTTACATTTTATTTACAAATTAAGTAACAGGGTTTTAAGCAGTCATTACGTTTAACGCAGTTTCATCAGGAACAGGAGAAGTCATGTCAGTCGCATTAATGTTAGCCCTCAGTGCTGCAGTGTTGGCGGTGCTCTATGGCGTAGTAATGAGCAAGTGGATTTCAGGCTTACCCGCAGGCAATGCCCGCATGCAGGAAATTGCCGGGGCCATTCAGCAAGGCGCAGCCGCCTATCTATCCAGGCAATACAAAACCATCGCACTGGTAGGTGTGATACTGGCCATTTTAATTGGCGTATTTTTAGGCGCGCAAACCGCCATCGGCTTTGTTATCGGCGCCCTATTATCCGGTGCCTGTGGCTTTATTGGCATGAATGTCTCGGTCAAGGCCAATGTGCGTACGGCACAGGCTGCGACCAATGGCATAGGCGCAGCGCTGGATGTGGCCTTTAAAGGTGGGGCGATTACCGGCATGCTGGTGGTGGGCCTGGGCCTATTAGGCGTGGCTGGCTTTTATGCCTATCTCGGCGCCGAGCAGGCGACAGACCTGAATCCATTGATTGGCCTGGCATTCGGCTCTTCATTGATTTCCATCTTCGCCCGGCTGGGTGGCGGCATTTTCACCAAAGGCGCCGATGTTGGTGCTGACCTGGTCGGCAAAGTCGAAGCAGGCATCCCGGAAGATGACCCGCGCAATCCTGCCGTGATTGCCGACAACGTTGGCGACAATGTGGGCGACTGCGCAGGCATGGCAGCTGACCTGTTTGAAACCTATGCCGTGACATTGATCGCCACTATGGTGCTCGGCGGCCTGATGGCAGCAGAAGCAGGCGCCAACGGTGTGATTTACCCCTTATTGCTGGGCGCAGTTTCAATCGTCGCATCCATTATTGGCTGTTTCTTCGTCAAGGCCTCGCCTGGCATGAAAAACGTCATGCCAGCACTGTACAAGGGCCTGGCCGTCGCAGGCACACTCTCCCTGATCGCATTTTACTTTGTCACGCAGTATGTGTTTCCGCAAGGCTACACGCATGGTGAAGTCACCGTCACCAGCCAGGCATTATTCGGTGCTTGTGCAGTGGGCCTGGCATTAACCGCAGCGCTCGTGTGGATCACCGAATACTATACGGGTACCGACTACGCTCCCGTCAAACACGTAGCGCAAGCCTCGACCACCGGCCATGCGACCAACATTATTGCCGGTATAGGCGTGTCCATGAAGTCGACCGCGCTGCCGGTGATTTCGGTCTGTATCGCCATCTACGTCGCCTTTCACCTGGCCGGCCTCTATGGCGTGGCGATTGCCGCCATGGCCATGTTGAGCATGGCAGGCATTGTGGTGGCACTAGATGCCTATGGCCCGATTACCGACAACGCAGGCGGTATCGCTGAGATGGCCGAGTTACCCAGTAGCGTGCGCGACGTCACCGACCCGCTGGATGCCGTGGGCAACACAACCAAAGCGGTCACCAAAGGCTACGCCATTGGCTCAGCAGGGCTGGCATCACTGGTGCTGTTTGCAGACTACACGCACAAACTGGAAGGCGCGGGCATCACCGCCAGCTTTGATTTAAGTGACCCGAAAGTGATTATCGGCCTGTTTATTGGCGGCCTGATTCCATTCCTGTTTGCCGCCATGGCGATGGAAGCTGTTGGCCGCGCCGCGGGCAGCGTAGTGGAAGAAGTGCGCCGCCAGTTCCGCGAAATCAAAGGCATTATGGAAGGTACTGCCAAACCGGAATATGGCAAAGCAGTGGACATGCTCACCAGCGCAGCCATCAAGGAAATGATGTTGCCATCATTATTGCCGGTTGCCGTGCCAATCCTGGTCGGATTATTCTTGGGCCCGGTCGCATTGGGCGGCTTGCTCATGGGGACGATTGTTACCGGCCTGTTTGTGGCGATCTCCATGTGTACGGGCGGCGGCGCCTGGGATAACGCCAAGAAATACATTGAAGACGGCCATCACGGCGGCAAGGGCTCAGATGCACACAAAGCCGCAGTCACAGGCGACACCGTCGGCGATCCTTACAAGGATACAGCTGGCCCGGCAGTAAACCCCTTAATCAAGATCATCAACATTGTGGCGCTGCTGATCGTCCCGCTATTACATTAACAAGCCATTCACAAACAAAAAGCCGGGTAAATTACCCGGCTTTTTATGCATCATATTTCAGTGTAAAACGTCTGATTAAAACGCTGGCTTCACTTCTGCTTCGTTGTAACGCACAACGCCATCAGTGATTTCCTTATGCGCAGATTCAATGCCTTCCCAACCTTCGATTTTCACCCATTTTCCTTTATCCAGGTCTTTGTAGTGCTCAAAGAAGTGGGCAATCATGTCCAAACGCCAAGGTGACACATCGCTCAATGTTTTCTGGTAAGCATACAGGCCACAGACTTTTTCGATAGGCACGGCCAACACTTTGGCATCACCACCGGCTTCGTCGGTCATTTTCAGCATACCCAATGCGCGGCAACGTACCACGACACCTGGCAATAATGGCACTGGTGTGATCACCAGCACGTCCACCGGGTCTCCATCGTCGCCCAGAGTGTGTGGAATATAACCGTAGTTACATGGATATTGCATGGATGTACCCATGAAGCGATCCACAAACAGCGCGCCACTCTCTTTATCTACTTCGTATTTCACCGGGTCGCCGTTGGCCGGAATTTCGATAATAACGTTAAAGTCGTGAGGCAAATCTTTGCCGCTTGGCACCAAATTCAAAGACATCTTCTCAAACCCATTTCAACAAAAAAGCGCCATTATAGGCGAATAATATGAACATTTGCTGTCAAACAGCACTATTTTTGATCCGGCACAAGCGGCACAGAATCGCGACACGCCTGCCGCACCGCGACTGGCGTCAACTTGAGTGCCAAGTAAAGCAATAATGGAATAATGACCAACTCATCCAACTGGCCGATGACCGGAATAAAATCCGGAATCAGATCAAACGGCAAGACTAAATATCCTAGCGCCAACCATAACAAGGCCTTGGCCAGCCAAGGCGTTTGCGGGTGCGCATGCAAGGCACGGTAAAAGGCCACCTCTTGCTTAAAGCGGCTGGCCAGTGTTGCCAGTTGCGCACGCAAACCCATGAAAGATTAATCCACCTGTAAAGTACGCCCGGTCAGCTTGGCAAACGCCTCCATATATTTATCCGAGGTACGTTGCGCCACATCGACTGGTAATTCAGGCCCTGGCGCAACTTTGTTCCAGCCACAGCTTTCCAGCCAGTCACGCACATATTGCTTGTCATAACTGGGCGGGTTGCTACCAATTTGGTACAGGTCTGCCGGCCAGAAACGGGAAGAGTCCGGCGTCAAAGCTTCATCCATCACATGCAACACACCATGCTCGTCGACGCCGAATTCAAATTTGGTATCAGCAATGATAATACCCTTGGTGCGCGCATATTCTGCCGCACGTGTGTACAAGGCAATCGCCGCTTTTTCAACTTGCGCGGTCAGGTCTTTACCGATCAGCGCCTCTACTTGGGCGACGCTGATGTTTTCATCGTGCTCGCCAACTGCGGCCTTGCTTGAAGGCGTGAATAACGGTTTAGGTAACTGTTGCGCCAGTTGCAGACCGGCTGGCAAAGGAATGTCGCAGACCGTGCCTTTGGCTTGGTATTCTTTCCAGCCACTGCCGACCAGGTAACCGCGCACAATCGCTTCCAGCGGCAGGGCTTTGAGCTTTTTCACCACCACGGCACGGCCTTTGACCTGTTCGACCTCATCCGGCGCAACCACAGACTCAGGCGCAATACCGGTCAAATGATTAGGCACCACGTCCTGCAACTGCTCAAACCAGAAGTTGGCCATTTGCGTCAGCATTGCACCCTTGTGCTGAATGCCGGTGGGCAAAATCACATCAAAAGCACTTAAACGATCCGTACTCACCAGCAGCATGGTGTGGGCATCGATATCGTAAATATCACGCACCTTGCCCTGGTGCAGTTTTTTCAGGCTTTTGATGGAAGTTTCGAGCAAAGGCGCACGCATAATGTCTATCACACAAGTAAAAGCAGCATTATAAATGCGGACGCGATTGCTGGCGAATAAATTGATACCCAAGCACTCAAGCGGCTACGGCAACGTCCTCTTCAACCTCAGGCAAATCTGTCATCGACAATTTGGCATATGCAACATAGCGCGTTAAGCGTAACAAGTTACAGGTATAGCCATATTCGTTGTCATACCAACCTATCAGTTTGACAAAGGTCGGGTCCAGCATAATGCCGGCACCGGCATCGAACACACTGGCCGCCGGAAACCCACGGAAATCGCTGGAAACCACAGCGTCTTCGGTATAGCCGAGCACGCCTTTCAGGTCGCGTTCTGCGGCATATTTCATCACGGCACAAATATCTTCGTAAGTGGTTTTTTGCTGCAACTCTACGGTTAAATCGACCACAGACACATCCGCTGAAGGAATACGCATGGACATGCCCGTGAGTTTTTTATTGAGCGCCGGGATCACCTTCCCCACGGCCTTCGCGGCCCCGGTACTGGAAGGAATGATGTTTTCAAACACGCCGCGCCCACCGCGCCAGTCTTTGTTAGAGGTGCCATCAACCGTTTTTTGGGTAGCGGTCGCCGCATGGATGGTTGTCATCAAGCCGCGCTTGACACCAAAATGGTCATGCAACACCTTGACGATCGGCGCCAGGCCATTGGTGGTGCAAGAGGCTGCCGAGACAATATCTTCACCGTGATAATGGTAGTGATTGACGCCATAGACATACATAGGTGTATCGTCTTTGCCGGGGGCAGACTGCACCACAATGCGCGCGCCACCGGCAATATGTGCGGCACAGGTTTCCTGGGTCAGGAACACGCCGGTACATTCGATCACCACGTCCACCGCTTCCGCATTCCAGTCGATATCTGCCGGTTTGGCATGCGCCGTCAAACGGATTTTTTTGCCATTGATGACCAGGAAGTCGCCCTCTAAATGTGCATCCTGTGCCAGCCTGCCGTGCACGGAGTCATATTTGAGCATATACAACATATGGTCAGGTTCCTCGATGCCGTTGATGGCCACCACCTCCATATCCTTGAACTCAGCCTGATTTAATGCGGCGCGCAGCACCATGCGGCCAATACGGCCAAAACCATTAATCCCTACCCGAATACCCATTTTTGACTCCTTAGTCATTGGATACGGTAAAAACAAGCAATTTTGATGCTAATTTTCAACAATTAGCATTAGACAGGCGCGAAAGCCGCGAATAGAATAGAGTTGAATCTTTTGAATGTTGCAAGCAACTGGCCATCGGATATTTTGTGAACATCGCAGAACAATTACTGAGTGGTATCCTGGACACATTACCGCTGCAAATCGCAGTGATTGATGAGACCAGCAGCATTATTTACGTGAACCAGGCCTGGCGGAAATTCGGGCTACTTTACGGCCTGGCGCTGGAAACAGACTGGTTTGGCATCGCCTACCTGGATCTTTGCCGCGCCAATGAAGACACCAACCAGCCAGTGTTGCTAGATGGTATAGAACGTGTCCTGAGTGGCTCAATGCCGCACTTCACAACTGACTATTTGTGTCACACGCCAACACAGGAACCCACCTGGCTGACACTCAACTTGCAGCCCATGCAAACCACCCTGGCAGATGGCAAGTTATTTTTACTGTCACTGACCAATATCACCCACCACAAACAGACTGAAGATCGCATCTCGGCGCTCACTCTGACCGACCCGCTCACCGGGCTGGCCAATCGCCGTCGCTTGGAACAATTCATGCGCGATGAATGGTCACGTGCCATCCGCCATCAGTCCAGCCTGAGCGTGATGATGGTCGATGCCGACCACTTCAAACAACTCAATGACAGTATGGGACATGGCGCGGGGGATGATTGCCTGCGCCAATTGGCAGGCATATTGAAACGTTACAGCAACCGCCCCGGCGACCTGGCGGCGCGTTACGGCGGTGAAGAGTTTGTATTGGTGCTGGGGCAAACCACACAACAGGAAGCCGCTAAAATCGCCGAACGCATCCGCCAGAAAGTGATGGCGCTGGATATCCGTTTTGCTGGTCACCGACTGATGACCGTCAGCATCGGCGTTGCCTCACTAGGCCTACAACAATCGCAGTCACACAAAGAGCAGCACGCCCGCAACCAATGGTTAAACTTCAGTGAAGACGGCAACTTGCTGATTGAACAGGCGGACAAGGCCTTGTATGTAGCCAAGAAACAAGGCAGAAATCGCGTCGAAGTCTACGACAAACATCACAGGCTGACGGTGCCGCTTTCCGTGTAGCGACAACCCTCAGCCCGCGTGTATTTTAAGCTGCTCGCTCTTCCAGAATGGCCACCGCGGGTAAGGTTTTACCCTCTAAAAACTCTAAAAATGCGCCGCCTGCGGTAGAAATATAAGACACCTTGTCGTAAATATCATATTTCTGGATCGCCGCAATCGTGTCGCCACCACCCGCCAGCGTAAAGGCTTTGGTTTCGGCAATGGCCTTGGCAATGGTTTTGGTGCCATCACCAAACTGGTCAAATTCAAACACGCCAACCGGGCCGTTCCAGACCACGGTGCCTGCTTTCATGATGATGTCGACCAGTTCAGCCGCAGATTGTGCGCCAATATCAAAAATCATTTCGTCAGCAGCGACGTCAGTTGCTGGTTTCTTCACCGCAGGTTCATTGGCGTCAAATTGCTTGCCCACCACCACATCTTTGGCAATCGGCACACAGGCGCCACGCGCAGACATTTTGTCCATCAGGCATTTCGCGGTGCCAATCAAGTCATCCTCACACAAAGACTTGCCAACTTCCTGGCCAGAAGCTTTGAGGAAGGTGTTGGCGATACCACCGCCAACCACCAACTGGTCGACCTTATCAGACAAGCTTTCCAAGACGGTCAACTTGGTTGACACTTTGGAACCACCCACAATCGCCACCAGCGGACGCGCAGGTGCCAGCAAGGCCTTGCTTAATGCATCCAGCTCTTGTGTCAGCAGAATACCTGCACAGGCGACTGGCGCAAACTTGGCAATCCCATGCGTGGAAGCTTCAGCGCGGTGTGCAGTGCCAAAGGCGTCCATCACAAATACATCGCACAAGGCGGCATATTTCTTCGCCAGTTCATCGTTGTTTTTCTTTTCACCAACATTAAAGCGGCAGTTTTCCAGCAAAATCAGCTGACCGTCTTGCGTGGTCAAACTGTCTTCTGGCGCATTAGGCGCCAGCCAGTTCTTGACTAGGCGCACCGGCTGCCCCAGCAACTTACTCATCACGTCAGCCACTGGCTGCAACGAGTTCTCTTCACTGTACACGCCCTCTTCCGGGCGGCCTAAATGTGAAGTCACCATCACTTTGGCGCCTGCTTTTAATGCATATTCAATCGTCGGCATGCTGGCCACAATTCTGGCATCACTGGTCACCACGCCGTCTTTCACCGGCACATTGAGGTCGGCACGGATAAACACACGCTTGCCACGCAAGTCGAGGTCGGTCATTTTGATGAATTTCATGAAGGTCTCCCTTGAGCGGTCGCCGCCGCTTGAATATAAACTGGTAAGGATAAAAATCTCAGTGACAAAAGCAAACGGGGCATAAAGCCCCGTGCATGATTAAGCAATGTGTTGAACCAGGCGCAGCAGGTTACAGGTGTAGCCGTATTCGTTGTCGTACCAGCCGACGACTTTAACAAAGGTCGGGTCCAGCATAATGCCTGCATCGGCATCAAACACGCTGGCGGCTGCACTGCTGCGGAAATCGCTGGAAACCACTTTTTCATTGGTAAACTCCAGCACACCTTTTAATTCACCGTCGGCCGCTTTTTGCATGGCGGCGCAAATCGCTTCATACGTAGTTTCGCTATTCAGTTCTACGGTCAGATCCACCACAGACACATCGGCCGATGGCACACGCATGGCCATACCTGTCAGCTTCTTGTTGAGGGATGGAATCACTTTACCTACCGCCTTGGCAGCACCGGTGCTGGAAGGAATAATGTTTTCAAACACACTGCGGCCACCGCGCCAGTCTTTCTTGGAAGTGCCATCTACGGTCAGCTGTGAGGCTGTTGCCGCATGAATAGTGGTCATCAAGCCACGTTTGATACCAAAGGTGTCATGCAATACTTTTGCCAGCGGCGCCAGGCCATTGGTGGTACAGGAGGCAGCAGAAATAATCGCCTGGCCTGCATATTCAGTATGATTTACACCGTACACAAACATCGGCGTATCATCTTTACCCGGTGCAGATTGCACCACTTTAACAGCTCCGCCGTTCACGTGTGACTGGCAGGTTTCCTGGGTCAAAAAAGCGCCGGTAGATTCAATCACCACCTCAGCGCCACCTTTACGCCAGTCGATATTGTTAGGATCACGTTCAGCAGTCAGGTGAATGCGCTTGCCATTGACCACCAGCGCGCCATTGTCGGCCTCAACCTTGGCATTAAAACGGCCATGCACAGAGTCATACTTGAGCAAATACATCATGTATTCAACATCATATGAACTATTAATTGCCACGACTTCGATATTGCTGAACTCTGGTTGCTCAATCGCCGCACGCAACGCCATACGGCCAATTCGCCCAAACCCGTTAATGCCTACCTTGACTGCCATATGCTCCCCAACATTGCTTAGAACTAAAACTCAGTATTTTAACCTAAACCACCTATACTGGACAGATTGTAAGTATTTGATTTGATACACGACAAAGCATAAAAATCATTCAAACACGGCTTCATACCTACATGAAGCATCCAACTGATAGAAAGAGGACCTGATGCAAGACACCATTATTCTCGCTGGCGGCTGTTTTTGGGGCATGCAAGACCTGTTCCGACGCCTGCCCGGCGTCATTTCCACACGCGTCGGCTATACCGGCGGCGAAGTTGCCCATGCCACCTACCGCAATCATGGCAACCATGCAGAGGCGATAGAGGTGGAGTTTGATGCATCACAGATCAGCCTCAGGCAATTGCTGGTGTTCTTTTTCCAGATTCACGACCCGACCACCTTGAACCGCCAGGGCAATGATTTGGGGCCATCTTACCGCTCGGCCATTTATTATGCCAATGCGGCACAAAAAACCGAGGCGGAACAACTGATCGCCGACATGAATGCCACGCAGATCTGGCCCGGGAAGGTCGTCACAGAAGTCACACCTGCCAGCGATTTTTGGCTGGCCGAGCCTGAGCACCAGGATTATTTAGTGAAATATCCCACCGGCTATACCTGCCATGGCTTGCGACTGGACTGGATTTTGCCACAAGACCGCGCAGCGGCCATGTGGCTATAGATTATTCAGGAGTGACGGCGGGCGGCAGTTTGCTTGCAGGCGCAGGCTTGCGCGGCTTGCCGCCAGTCCGTCGACCAGAATGATGTAGAAATGTTGCCAGCTCGTTGAGCGCCAATTGGTAAACCTCGCGCTTGAACTCAATCACATCTTCGAGTGGCACCCAGTATTCACTCCAGCGCCATGCATCAAACTCAGGATGCTCAGTCGCACGCAGCGACACATCAGAATCGCGGCCGGTCAGGCGCAACAAAAACCAGATTTGCTTTTGGCCCTTGTAACTACCGCGCCATTCACGTTTAATCCAACTGGTAGGCACTTCATAGCGCAACCAGTCGCGCGTACGGCCCAGAATCTTGACGTGCTCAGGCTTGAGGCCCACCTCTTCCATCAGCTCACGATACATAGCTTGCTCCGGCGTTTCACCATATTTGATGCCGCCTTGCGGAAACTGCCACGCATGCTCTCTGATACGCTTGCCCCAAAACACCTGGTTATGTGCATTGCAAAGCACAATCCCAACGTTCGGACGGTATCCATCACGATCTAACATAAAAAACTGCCTTCAATATTTGCTGCAATTTTTTCACACTTTGCCCTTTAATGAAAGGACAACCATCATGCGCCTGCCATAAAAGTATGCGTGTTTTGCTCAAAAAAAAAAGCTCACTATGCGTGAGCTTTTTTACTGATGTCCTGAAAAGATCAGGATTTCATGCGACGTGCAGCCAAGCCACCCACGACCAACAGGCCAGCAAACATCATGGCAGACTTATCTGCTTCTGGCACTGGAATCACGGTCATGTTGACAAAAGTGTAATCAGACTGGTTATCACATTTTTTGCAATGTGAATCAGGATAGCCTTTGACTGCAGTGAACACAATGCTGTCTACAGAGCGGAAACCAAACGGATTATTCAACTGCCACGCACCTGTACCGCCATCAACAGCACCACTACCAATGGACACGACTGAGCCTTCGCCAGTCCAGGCCGCTGTGTGCACGCCAGTGGCTGTCAGGTAGTAAACACCTGTACCACCGTCAGCAAAGCTCACCAGCATTTTTGCTACTTCTTTAACATCTTTATATTCTGGGCCGTCAAACAACAATGCCAGGTTAATAGAAGAAACAATCACTTCTTTAGAAAAAGTACCGGTCAATGTTTCACCAATATCAATTTCGTCATTTGTTCTGCCACCGGCGATACCCACACCTGTGATCCCAGCCTGGGTTTTTTTCTGAAAAGTGTTACTACCAACAAAAGTAGCGGTCGTACCATCAGCAAAGCTAGTGGAATAGCTGGTTTGGCCATTCACAAAATTGCTACCAACCACGGTACCTGTGGTCAAGGCAAAGGCAGACTGCGCCGTTGCCAGCATCGAAAACGACAGCAGCAACTTAAGGCCAGCATCAAATATTTTTTTCATTGTGACTCCCTTGGTTTCAATTAAAGTTTAATAAAGTTAAATTTTCATGCAGATTTTAAGTCAAACGGCTACCCGTATAAAATAGTCCATTAGGGCCACAGGGAAATATCCCGTTTCTTTTCATACATTTACAAACAAACCGCGAAACCCCCATAATAAATTTATGGTTATATAATTAACAATGCTGTCAACCTTACACACTCACAATCGTTTGTCGGGCATGCGCCTGCTTTTCACCTCTGCCATCAAATTACGCAAACAAGCTTCGGCATCGTTTCTTTGGCTAGCATTATTGCTATGGATCCCCCAATCATATGCTGGCAGCCTGGCTTACATCACCAACCAGGGCAATGACACGGTCTCCGTTCTGGATACGCAAAAAAAACAGGTCACACACACGATTGAGGTCGGCAAAGCACCCGTAGGTGTCGCCATTGCCACCAAACAACAGCGCGTCTATATCAGCAATGCCAATAGCCAGACGGTTTCAGTCATCGACAGCGCAACCCAGCAAAAAGTGTATGACATCCCCGTACACGTGCAAGCCGTCGGCATCGCCCTCAGTCGCGACGAAAACACCCTCTACGTTGCAGACTGGGGCGGTGAACAGGTGATTGCGGTCGACACCGCACACCCTGACAAACAAAAAGCCTTCAAGGCAGGCAAAACGCCCTCGGGGCTGCTGGTGAGTGCAGATGACAAAAAACTGTTTATTGCCAATCGCGATAGCAATGATGTCACCGTGGTAGACACCAAGACACTCAAAACCATCGCGCAAATTCCAGTTGGGCTACACCCCTTTGCACTGACACTCAGCCCGGACGCGCGCACCTTATTCGTCGTGAATGTTGTCAGCAACACGCTCACTGTGTTAAACGTAGACACTTATCAGTCCAGCACAGTCAAAACCGGGCAACATCCTTATGGTTTGGCCATCAGCCCCGATAGCCGTTGGGCTTACGTCAGCAACAATCATGCAGAAAGCGTTTCAGTGATTGACTTAGGCAATGGCAAAACCGTGAAAACGATCGCTGTAGGCGAGTTTCCAGAAGGCATTGAATACGACAAAACAACCAATCAAGTCGTCGTCGCCAACTGGGGCTCGGACACCGTTTCGCTGATTGATGCACACACCAACACCGTCACGCACACCATTGCCAGCCCCAAACTGTGCCGGTCATTTGGGCAATTTATACTCCAGGCTAAATAAAATTTGTTTTTTTCACAGGATGACCCATGAATTAGTCGCAAAGAAGCCTTTTTTTAGGTAAAGTCTCGGGTTGTTTTTAAAACTCCAAGACCGCCTACTTTTATCAAGTACCGCTTATCTTTTAGTTTTGAAAGTCTGTAAATATCAGGAGAAATGTAATGAAAAAAATTCTAGGCATTATTGCTGTTTCTTTATTGCCGTTGATCCCTCTGACTGCTGGCGCACACGGTGCGGCTGCGTTACGTTTTGAAAAAACCGTCACCATCAAGGCAGCACCGGCAAAAGTCTGGGCATTGCTCAAAGACTTTGGCAATGTACAAGCTTGGCACGCAGGCGTTGAGTCGACCACGGTAGAGCAGAAAAAAGATGAAAACGGTGATGACGCAACTTACCGTACCGTTAAACTGAAAAACGGCGGCGTGATGTATGAAAAACTGCGTTCTGCCGATGACGCAGGCATGCGCTTGAAATATGAATACGTGATTGAAAAAAGCACCTTGCAAGTGTCTAACTTTTACCCAAGCATCACTGTGACCGGCAGCGGCAACGAAGCAGTGGTAACGGTTAAAGGCAGCTACACCCGTGCTGACTCCTCAAACATCCCAAAACCTGAACAAAATGACGACGCTGCCACCAAAGCAGTCAACGACTATTTTGACGCTGGCCTGGAAAGCCTGAAAAAGGTTGCCGAATCGGGAAAGTAATTAGCCAGGGTTCTGGTAAGCGCACGCAAGGCAACAGTAAACCCTGGTGGAAGTTCTGGTAAGTCTTACGTTGTAAACAACAGTTTTTTGCAAATGCAGTGCTTGGTCAAAAGCTAAACACTGACACCAAATAAAGGGATTGTGTACCACACAATCCCTTTTTTGCATCTGAAGCATGCACTCCCCCTGACCAAAAACATCACTTGTATTGCCAAAGATTGACTATCGCTGTCACTTTACGTCATCTTTCATTTTGCCAACCTAGCCAAAAGCTCTCGAATTCAATTCGAAGAAATAAAGCACAAAAACCCTTTAATTCATATTTTTCAATAAGTTATAGCCAGCAAGAGAGAGCTGGCACACCTGTTGCTTTAGGGTTTAGCGAACACTGTTGGAAAAGCAGTGAATGAAACAGTAGATGTTCACTTTAAACTTGACTCAAAAGGAAAACATGATGAAAAAACACGTACAACAAGGTTTTACCCTGATTGAATTGATGATCGTTGTTGCCATTATTGGTATTTTGGCTTCTGTAGCGATTCCGGCTTACACCGACTACGTTCAAGAAGCACACGATGGCGCATGTATGTCAGAAGCAACCGCATGGTCCAAACGTGCTTACACACAACTAACATTGGGCAACTCTGTTACCGACTACGCTGGTACCAACTGCAGCGGCAAGCCGGCCAGCCCAACTGCAATCAACGCTACTGCGCTTGAGTTCACGCCCAAAGACGGAACTGGTTCTAAGGTTTCCTGCGTGATGTCCAACGCAGGAGCTTGCACAATCGTGAAACCTTAACACCTGAGGCTCTTCAAGGCTAAATGATTGAAACCGGCAATCGACTCAACTAAACCGCTTAGTTTGATCGATTGCCATTTATCCACAATTCAAACCCAAAAGTGACACTTCACATCATTAGGCTACACCCTTACCAAGCTCATGGTTGTGAGTGCAGTCATCAGCATCCTAGCCTCCATCGCCATACCAAGCTAGAGGAAGCCACTGACAACGCTCGCTTGACTGAAGCATAAGTGTACGCACAGGCAAAACAATAAGCTGTAATTTAACCAATAATGGTCTTTGCGCCAAAATATAATTCACTCAAACAATATTTCATTTTTTGATAAACTTTCAGTGATTATCAAAAGGATGAATCGTTTGCTAGACAGCCTCACAAAACACTCTCAAGCAAAGAGTTGTATTTTCTGGATGCACGGCCTAGGCGCCGACGGCCACGACTTTGAGCCTGTCGTGCAGATGCTCAATCTGCCGCATATCAAATTTATCCTGCCACACGCCCCGTATCGACCTGTGACGCTAAATAACGGTTACGAGATGCGTGCCTGGTATGACATTTTCGGGTTGCAGTCAGAAAGCACTCAAGATGAAGCTGGCATCAACAATATGCAACTCACAATCAACGCCATGATTGAAGCAGAGATTGCACGGGGCATTCCGTCGCAACGTATTTTGTTGGCGGGCTTTTCACAGGGTGGCGCAATGGCTTTGCACACGGCAACGCGTTTTGATCAGCCCTTGGCTGGCGTATTGGCGCTCTCCACTTACTTGCCCTTAAAGAATCAGCTCACAGAAAAACAGCATCCTGCCAACCAGCAATTACCGATCTGGATGGCACATGGACGTCAAGACAGTGTCATTACCCTAGCCACCGCGCAATCATCGCGGCAAACACTGGAAGCTGCGGGCTATGCGGTGGAGTGGCACGAGTACGATATGCCGCACAGCGTATGTGAAGCCGAAATTGACGATATTCGCCAATTCCTGCTGCGCGTTTTACCTGCCTGAGCCATCCTTCGCACACATGAGAATAATCCCGCAAGCTTGGGGAGTTTTGTTAAAATAGCTGGCGTTTTCACAGGCTAATTTTCATGAGTGCTTCCAAAAAGTCACCGTCTACGGTGAATGACCAACAAACCTTTGCTGAGCGACTGGCAGCGCTGGAGTCCATCGTTAAAAACATGGAGTCAGGTGAACTGCCACTGGAAGCCGCATTAACGGCTTACACCGAAGGCATGCAACTGTTGCAGGTTTGTCAGGAATCACTGCAACAAGCCGAACAAACCGTGATGATCTTGAACCAGCAGCAACAGCTGACTCCTTTTGAGGCCAATTAACGCGCCTGCTTTCTTTTGTCTTTCGTCATGACTCAGCCTCCATTTGTTTTTGATCATTGGGCCAGCGCACATCAGCAACGCGTTGAAGAGGTATTGTCACGCACGCTGCCAAGTGAGGGCACGTTGCCTGGCCGCCTACATGAAGCTATGCGTTATGCAGTGCTGGGTGGCGGCAAGCGTGTGCGCGCCTTGTTAAGTTATGCCGCAGCAGAGCTGGCGGGTGCAAGCCCTATCGCGGCGGATGCGTCAGCAGCGGCAGTGGAACTGATCCACGCTTTTTCACTGGTGCATGATGATATGCCGTGCATGGACGACGACGACCTGCGCCGAGGCAAGCCTAGTTGCCACAAACAATATGACGATGCAACTGCCTTGCTGGTGGGCGACGCACTGCAAAGTCAAGCCTTTGAATGCCTGGCTAACACCAGCGCACCGCAAGCGTTAACACAAGTGCGAGTATTAGCAAAAGCGACTGGCTCACGCGGCATGTGCGGCGGCCAGAGCATAGACTTGCAAAGCACTGGCAAACTGTTGTCCCGAGATGCCCTCGAAACCATGCACCAGTACAAAACAGGTGCCCTGATTGAAGCGGCAGCCTTACTGGGCGCGTATGCTGCGGATCACACGAAGCAGCCACTCATTACCACCTTAGAACAATATAGCCAGCATATGGGGCTGGCATTCCAGGTGGTCGACGATATTCTGGACGCCACCGCAGATACACAAACCCTGGGCAAAACCGCGGGCAAAGATGCCTTGCAGGAGAAATCGACCTACGTCAGCCTGCTTGGTTTGGAAGAGGCGAAAGCGTTAGTAAACAGCTTGCATGCGCAAACATTGCAGTTATTGGCGGACTTTGGCCCGCAGGCAGACCCACTACGCGGCATTGCCAAATTTATTTGTGAGCGCCCATTTTAATCATGACTTCGCTGCTGTCCCGCATTGACTCCCCTACCGACCTCCGCACCCTGGAGCGCTCGCAGCTCAAAGTGCTGGCCGCAGAACTACGCGCATTCCTGATTCAAAGCGTATCGCAAACGGGCGGCCATCTGTCGTCTAACCTGGGGGTAGTAGAGCTCACCATCGCGCTGCATTACATTTACAACACGCCGGACGACCGTTTGGTATGGGATGTCGGCCACCAAACCTACCCGCACAAAATCCTGACTGGCCGCCGCGAAGCCATGTCTGGCCTGCGCAAAGCCGGTGGTATTGCCGGCTTTCCCAAACGTGATGAGAGCGAATACGACACATTTGGTACTGGCCACTCCAGCACCTCGATTTCAGCCGCGTTAGGCATGGCGGTTGCCGCCAAAGCACAAGGTTCTGATCGCCGTAGCGTAGCCATTATTGGCGATGGCGCCATGACGGCGGGCATGGCATTTGAAGCCCTGAACAATGCGGGTGACATGGACACCAATATCCTGGTGATCCTCAATGATAACGATATGAGCATCTCCAACAATGTGGGCGCGCTCAACAACTACCTTGCCCGTTTAATGTCCGGCAAACTGTATGACAGCGTGCGCCGCAGCGGCAAAAAAGTGCTGGACATCATGCCGCCGGTCAAAGAATTCGCACGGCGTGCCGAAGAACATGCCAAAGGCATGGTGACACCAGGGACGCTATTTGAAGAGTTCGGCTTCAACTATATTGGCCCGATTGACGGTCACGATATCGACACCTTGGTCGATACGCTGGGCAATATCCGCCAGTTGCAAGGCCCACAGTTTTTGCACGTTGTGACGCAAAAAGGCAAAGGTTACAGCCCGGCCGAAGACAACCCAAATAAATATCATGGCGTCAGCAAGTTTGACCCACAAAATGGCCATAGCCTGAGCCATAGTGAGCGGCCGACGTACACACAGATTTTTGGCGACTGGCTGGTCGATATGGCCGCCACAGACGACAAACTGGTCGGCATCACGCCCGCCATGTGCGATGGCTCCGGCCTTAACCGCTTTGCTGAAGCTTATCCGCAACGCTATTTTGACGTCGGCATTGCCGAGCAGCATGCACTCACCTTTGCGGCAGGCATGGCCTGTGATGGCCTGAAGCCGGTAGTGGCGATTTACTCCACCTTTTTGCAACGCGCTTATGACCAGTTGGTGCATGATATTGCATTGCAAGACTTGGACGTATTGCTGGCAATAGACCGTGCAGGCCTGGTCGGTGCCGATGGCCCAACACACGCAGGCAGCTTTGATTTAAGCTTTTTGCGCTGTATCCCTAACGTGGTGATTATGGCGCCTAGTGATGAAAACGAATGCCGCCAGATGCTGACCACCGGCTACCATTATCCTGGCACGGCTGCAGTACGTTATCCGCGCGGCAGCGGCATTGGCGCCAGTATTTCGCCAACATTAGAATCACTGCCTATCGGCAAAGCCCAGTTGATGCGCCAGGGTAAGAAAATCGCCATCCTAGCCTTTGGCAGCATGTTGCAGCCAGCGTTGCAAGCCGCAGAAACCTGTGATGCCACCGTGATCAATATGCGTTTTATCAAACCGCTGGATGAAGCCATGGTGCTGGACATGGTGCGTACGCACGATTACCTGCTGACCGTGGAAGAAAATGCTGTCATGGGTGGCGCTGGTGCGGCGGTGATGGAGTGCTTACAGGCACATCATCTGGTGAAACCCGTGCGCTGCTTGGGTTTGCCTGACCAGTTTATTGAGCACGGCAGCCACGAAACTATGCTGGCCGAATGTGGTCTAGACAAAAACGGAATCATCTCTGCTATTGAGAAATTAATTTCCGAGTAGTAAACTCAACTATTAATTAACAGGCGGGAAACCCCGCGATGGAACCCTGATGAATCAACCCGTGATCCCAACAACGATTGAAGATGTACAGAATACGCCGGACGTGCGTAGACTGGATATCAACAAAGTCGGTATCAAATCCATACGTCACCCAGTGATTGTCAAAGACAAAACGGGTGGCGAACAGCATACCGTTGCCATGTTTGATATGTATGTGCATTTGCCGCACAACTTCAAAGGCACGCACATGTCTCGTTTTGTCGAGATTTTAAACATGAACGAGCACGCGATTTCTATCGACTCATTCGAAACCATTTTGCGCCAGATGGTCGAGCGCCTGGAAGCAGAGTCCGGCTATGTGGAAATGCGCTTCCCTTACTTTATCAACAAGGCAGCGCCTGTTTCCGGCGTCAAAAGCCTGCTGGATTACGAAGTAACCTTTATTGGCGAAATCAAAAACGGCAAGTTTGAAATCACTGTGCAGGTGATGGTGCCGGTGACCAGCCTGTGCCCATGCAGCAAGAAGATTTCAGACTACGGCGCGCACAACCAGCGCTCACATGTCACTGTGACAGCCCTGCTCAATGAATTCATGTGGCTGGAAGACCTGATCACCCTGATTGAAGACCAGGCCTCTTGTCAGTTGTATGGCTTGCTCAAGCGCCCGGACGAGAAGTTTGTCACCGAGCGTGCCTATGACAATCCAAAATTTGTGGAAGACATGGTGCGCGATGTGGCGGCACAACTCAACGATGAAAAACGCATTGTGAAATATGTGGTCGAGTCAGAAAACTTTGAATCTATCCATAACCACAGCGCCTATGCATTGATTGAGCGTGATAAACGCGTCAATTAATTCAGCGATGTAATCCAATAAAAATAGCCCGCATGCGGGCTATTTTTATTGATGCTGCATTAATGACTAAACATCCCCTGACGCGCATATGGTTGCGATAGGCGTAATCCTGCCGCCACGACCATGGCGCCCAATAACGGAAACAACGCTGCCAGCGTAAACGTTAACTGCCCGCCTAAATATTCCAACGCAAACCCCCCCAGCAAGCCGCCCAATGCGCCGCCAACGCCATACGCCACACTGTTATAAATGGCCTGCCCTTTAGCCTGGTGGCGGCCATTAAAGTATTGCGTGACCACCTCGACCGAAGCCGCATGGAAACTGCCAAAGGTAAACGCATGCATGGTTTGCGCCAGCAATAACAGCCAGAGCTGATCCGGCACCTGCCCCATCATGGTGAAACGCACCACGCCTATGAGTAAACTTGTAAGTAAAATAGTTTTGAGCTTAAAGCGTGCCATGATCCACGGCATTTTCATAAAAATGCCGATCTCACAAATCACGCCCAGCCCCCACAACCAGCCTATCATGCCCTTGCTGTAGCCATGCTCAGCCAGGTAGATAGAGTAGAAGTTATACATCAGGCCATGTGCCGTCACCATCATGGCGCAGCCTATCAGCAGCGATAGCACTGCAGGTTGCTTTAAGATTTGCCAGACCGAAAAATCATCATGTGCATGCGGTGGCACATGGGCTTCAGGCAGCTTCCACGTCAGCCCAAACAAGGTACATTGCACCAGCAGGATAAACCAGAGCAGGCTGCCAATGCCAAACCAGTCAGTCAGATAGCCTAGCAACACCGAAGCGACGATAAATCCCCATGAGCCCCATAAACGGATCTTGCTGTAATGGCCATTAGTGCTGGCCAGATGTGCGAGGACCAAAGACTCGGAGAGCGGCAAGGTCGAGCTGGTAAATAGGCTGAGAGCAATCATCACCACAAACATGGTGGTGAAGTCATGTGCCCAGAAAATGGCAATAAATCCCAGCAGGCCCAGAAACGCTGTCACACGGATCCAGCGTACACGCTGCCGGGTATGGTCGGCCAGCCAGCCCCACAGGTTAGGCGCAATGATGCGACTGAGTTGGAACAGCGACATGAGGATGCCGATGTCTGCCGGGGAAAAGGATTCTGATGTCAGGTACAAACCCCAGTAAGGGACAAACGCGCCGACAAAGAAGTAATAGATAAAATAGAAGCGCGAGAGATTAAAGTGTAAAGCGTGACTCATAACATACTCGCGCGTTGGTAAATATCGCCCAAGCCTGTGCCTGGGCGTTGAAAGACATTACAGCGTCGGCACCTTGGAATGCACGTCTGCATTCTGGCCACGGTTGCGCAAGGCATGATCCATCAGCACCAGCGCCAGCATGGCTTCCACGATTGGCGTTGCACGGATGCCTACACATGGGTCGTGGCGACCAGTGGTTTGCATCATCACCGCCTCACCTGCCTGGTTGATAGAATGACGCTGTTGCGGGATGCTGGACGTTGGCTTGAACGCGACATTGACGACAATGTCCTGGCCACTGGAGATGCCACCCAGAATGCCCCCGGCATGATTGGTAGCAAAGCCTTGAGGTGTCAGCTCATCGCTGTGCACGCTACCACGCTGGGCAATTGAAGCAAAACCAGCACCGATTTCTACACCTTTGACGGCGTTAATACCCATCATGGCATGCGCAATATCCGCATCCAGGCGGTCAAATACAGGCTCACCCAAGCCGACCGGTACTTTCTCGGCCACGACAGTAATCTGTGCACCTACCGAGTCACGCTCGCTGCGGATCTGGTCCATATAAGCTTCGAGTTGAGGCAAGATGTCGACATTGGGCGAGAAGAAGGCATTACCTTCTTGCGTCAGTGCATCCCAGCTCACAAAAGGAATCTTGATTTCGCCAATCTGGCTTAAATAACCGCGAATCTGCACGCCATATTGCTGCTTGAGCCATTTTTTGGCAATCGCACCAGCCGCCACGCGCACAGCGGTTTCACGCGCACTAGAGCGGCCACCACCACGATAATCACGAATGCCGTACTTTTGCGTATAGGTATAATCTGCATGGCCGGGGCGGAACGTATCCATGATTTTGCTGTAATCTTGCGAACGCTGGTCAGTGTTGCGAATCAACAAGCCAATCGGCGTGCCGGTCGTTTTACCTTCAAATACACCAGACAAAATTTCCACTTCGTCAGCTTCTGCGCGCTGGGTAACATGGCGTGACGTACCAGGTTTGCGGCGGTCGAGGTCGATTTGCAAATCAGCCGCACTTAACTCTAGGCCCGGTGGGCAACCATCGACAATGCCGCCAATGCCAGGGCCGTGTGACTCGCCAAACGAGGTCAAGGTAAACAAGGTACCGATGGTATTGCCAGACATGCGATTTTCCCACTGAATAATTTTCTTTATTTTAGCATAGACTGGCCAGCCACCTGCTCCCGGGTTGATTTCCAGCCAGTGAACGCTTATGCTGGAACGGCATTTCTAACTGGGACGACAATGGCAAAACGTAAACATACGCACCGTAAGCACAGACTGCTGGGCGCCGACAATCCGGCACTCATCGAGAACCCTGCAGGTCCGCCCTTGCCTGCTGCCTGTATCCATAAAATTTGTTACAACGCACAAGACATCCTCTCAGCGCAGTTGAACATGCAAGAGATCGTGAATTGGCAAGCACCCGCCGGGCATGTCGCATGGATTAATGTGCATGGCGTGCTTGATATTCCCTTATTGCAAGCCGTTGCCCGTCGTTTCAAATTGCACCCGCTGGTACTGGATGATATTTTAAATACCGAACAGCGGCCAAAGCTGGACACTTACCCGGACTACCTATTTCTCGAAACACGCCTGTTTTACTACGATGCAGAAAACCTCAGTGTCAGCTCAGAACAAATCAGCATGGCTTTGGGACGTGAGTGGCTGCTTACTTTCCAGGAAAGGCCTTCTGGCAGCTTTGAGCCGGTACGCGAACGCTTACGCCAGGGCCAGGCCTTACTGCGCCAGAGCGGCCCTGACTATTTATGCTACGCCCTGCTAGATAGCCTGATGGAGCGTTATTTCCAGGTGCTGGAAGCCATTAATGAAGATGCCGAACAACTTGAAAACCAACTACTGGATCGCCCTAGTCCTGAAGACTTGCAGAATATCCACCGTCTCAAACATGTGACCATACAACTGCGACGCGCGGTGTGGCCGCTGCGTGAAGTACTGAATAGCCTGATTCGTAATGAACACGGATTCTTCAGTCCGCAAACGGTACCTTATTTGCGTGACCTGTATGACCATACCGTGCATTTCACAGAATCACTGGAAGCGATTCGCGACACCTTAAGTGGCCTGATGGATATATACATGACCAGCCTGAGCCAGCGGGTGAATCTGGAGGTACGTGCGCTGACCGTTGTCGCCATGCTGTTTATGCCTGCGACGCTGATTGCCGGGATTTTTGGCATGAACTTTGACCAGATGCCGTGGCTAAAAGACCCCGACGGCTTTTGGTGGGCCATAGGCATGATGCTGCTGATCGCCCTGGGCATGCTACTGGTATTCTGGCGGCGGCAATGGCTGAGCAGCCGCCGGGATTCTTAGTAGCTTAAGCGGCCAGCAGCTCAGGACGCGGCAGTTGCTTGATCACATCCTGCAACTCGTAATACAAGGCCATGTAATCTTGCGCGGCTGCACTGTCGGCATCATATTCAAACACGTGCTGCCCCATGCGCGCACTTTCAGCCAAAGTCGCGTGCTCATAGACCTTGCTGATCAGCACCTCGCTGCCAAACAAGCGGCGCATTTCCTGCTCCACCTCAGTGGTCATCGCCTTGCGTTTATCGGCACGCGTCAGTAAATAGCGGCGCTGTATTTTGCGTTTTAATACCGGTTGTAAGGCATTCAGCGCCTTATCCATTTTGACGGCAGAATTGATAGACAGATAATCGGTGGATACCGGCACCAGCACCAGGTCACTGGCAAACACCGCGCTCAGTGAAATCACCCCGACACATGGGCAGCAATCCATGAACACTTCCAGTGCGGGTTGCGCCGCTTCAAGCACCTGCAACCCTTGCCCAAGCCTACTTAATGTGGCCGGGCCGCGGCCAAACTGTGAATCGACCTTCATTAACTCAGAGCTCGCCGGAATCAATTGCAAGCCATTCCGCAACGGCTGGCACAAAGCATCCAGCGGCGTCGCGTCCTGGTAAAACTTGAACAAGTGCTGTTGCAGATCGAGGCCAGTATGCTTGTACATTTCGGTGAGCCTCGCTTGCGGATCCATATCCAGCAAGGCGACCTGGCGTTTTTTACGTTGACTGGCAGCGGCAAGGTTGAGGGCAGTGGTAGTCGCCCCAACTCCCGCTTTCTGATTAAAAATGGCGATTTTCAACATGATCGAATTTGCTCAGACATGGTTTTCAAGCATCAAATGTTGCAAGCGATGCATGCCATCATAAACGATGTTGCCAGCATAGACCACCCCGGCCAAAATCATGACTGGTGCAAAAGGTAGCGCTAGAAAAAAAGAAACCCGCTAATGCGGGTTAAAAGGGGGTTTGGATCAGGAGGAAATCAATGCTAGTCGTTGAAAATCAACTAAACCAGCCATCAAACAAAACATTTTGTGTTTCGTTTAAAGATGAGTCCAGTATAGGGAGGAGTTATTGCAGTAATTTGACCAAGCTGTAACTGAATTGTAAAAGACAAAATTCAATTGTTATTAAATTGTAACTTTAATAAAAACAACAACTTGCAGACACCGTTTAACGCAAAACGGTAAAAAAATAAGTGGCTGATAGTTTAGCAGGGTTTGACCCGCCAGACTATCAGCCACCGTGTGACAAACGATTAACTGAAGAAATCGCGCGCTTTATCTACCCAGCTTTTATTCTTGGGGCTGTGTTTGCCCGCATCAGCCTGGGTGCTGCTTTCAAACTCACGCAACAGCTCTTTCTGTTTTTCTGTCAGTCGCACCGGGGTTTCGACCACGACATGTACCATCAGGTCACCATGCTCGCTGGAGCGCAACGGTTTGATGCCTTTACCGCGCAAGCGGAACACACTACCGGTTTGCGTTTCAGCCGGGATCTTCATCTTGGCTGCACCATCCAGCGTTGGCACTTCAATTTCCCCACCTAAGGCCGCCGTGCTAAAACTGATCGGCATTTCGCAATGCAGGTTTGCGCCTTCACGCTGGAAAATCGGGTGCTCCTTGAGATGCACGACAACGTACAAGTCACCGGTTGGTCCACCATTGACGCCGGCTTCGCCTTCGCCACTGAGGCGGATACGATCGCCTTCGTCGACGCCTGCTGGAATCTTCACATTGAGCGTTTTGTTTTGCTTAACGCGACCGCCACCGTGACAGGTTGGGCAAGGCTCTTTCACCATCTTGCCGGTGCCATGACATTTAGGGCAGGTTTGCTGCACAGAGAAAAAGCCCTGTTGCATGCGCACCTGGCCATGGCCATTACACGTGGTACAAGTAACAGGCGAGGTGCCTGGACGCGCACCCGAACCATGACAAGTTTCGCAACTGGTTTGCACCGGGATGCGAATCTTGGTCTCTGTGCCCTTGGCGGCATCTTCGAGGGAAATTTCCAGGTTGTAACGCAAGTCAGCGCCACGATATACGTTAGAACGCTGATTACGGGCACCGCCGAAAATATCACCAAAAATATCGCCGAATGCATCACTGAAATTGCCGGAGTTAAAGCCGCCAAAGCCACCACCACCCATGCTAGGGTCAACGCCAGCATGACCGTATTGATCATAGGCTGCCCGTTTCTGGTCGTCGCTCAGAATTTCATAAGCCTCTTTGGCTTCTTTAAAGCTTTCTTCAGCTTTAGGGTTATCCGGGTTACGGTCAGGGTGAAACTTCATGGCCAGCTTCTTAAAGGCTTTTTTAATTTCCTCTTCACTGGCGTCACGGTTTACACCTAACACTTCGTAATAATCTTTTTTTGCGGCTGCCATAGTTTTTCCGTTTAATGCGCTTGCGCCATAAAGACAAACACACCCGCGATCAGCGTAGTGTGTTTGCCGGCATCATTGAAAAAAGGGCGAGCATGTTAATACCCGCCGCTTTCACGCTTAGTCTTTCTTCACTTCTTCAAACTCGGCATCCACTACATCGCCTTCAACCGTTTTTTCGCCTTCAGCTTGCGGCGCGCTCTCGGTGTTGGCCTGCGCCTGTTGTTCAGCGTAGACTTTTTCACCCAGTTTTTGCGAAGCTTCCATCAAGGCATTGGTTTTGGCTTCGATCACTTCTTTGTCGTCGCCATCCTTGGCCACCGCTTCCAGGTCTTTAATCGCGTCTTCGATCTTGGCTTTTTCGTCGGCCTCAATCTTGTCACCATGCTCAGCCAGTGATTTTTTCACGCTGTGCAGTACGCTGTCAGCCTGGTTACGGGCATCGACCAGTTCACGCAATTTCTTGTCTTCGTCCGCATATTTAGCCGCATCTTCTTCCATGCGCTGAATTTCTTCTTCAGACAAACCAGAGTTAGCCTTGATCGTGATTTTGTTCTCTTTGCCAGTGGCCTTGTCTTTAGCAGACACGTGCAAAATACCGTTGGCATCAATGTCAAACGTCACTTCAATTTGCGGCATGCCACGTGGGGACGGTGGAATGTCGCTCAGGTTAAACTGACCCAGACTCTTGTTGCCAGCAGCCATCTCACGCTCACCTTGCAACACATGAATGGTCACAGCGTTCTGGTTGTCTTCTGCTGTTGAAAACACTTGTGATGCCTTGGTCGGAATCGTGGTGTTTTTCTTGATCAGCTTGGTCATCACGCTGCCCAAGGTCTCGATACCCAGTGACAATGGTGTTACGTCCAACAGCAACACGTCTTTGACGTCGCCTTTCAATACGCCACCCTGAATCGCAGCACCAACAGCCACGGCTTCGTCCGGGTTCACGTCTTTACGTGGCTCTTTGCCAAAGATCTCTTTCACTTTTTCTTGCACTTTTGGCATACGGCTTTGACCACCAACCAAAATCACGTCAGAAATCTCAGACGGAGACACGCCAGCATCTTTTAAGGCGGTTTTACAAGGCGCAATCGTGCGCTCGATCAACTCTTCAACCAGGGATTCCAGTTTGGCACGGGTGATTTTCACCACCAGGTGCTTAGGACCCGTCGCATCTGCCGTGATGTATGGCAAGTTCACTTCAGTTTGCTGTGCGCCAGACAATTCGATCTTGGCTTTTTCAGCGGCTTCTTTCAAACGCTGTTTAGCCAGCAAGTCGTTACGCAGGTCCAAACCGTTTTCTTTTTTGAACTCATCAGCCAAAAAGTCAATGATGCGGTTATCGAAGTCTTCACCACCGAGGAAAGTGTCACCGTTGGTAGACAACACTTCAAACTGGTGTTCGCCATCGATTTCAGTAATTTCGATAATCGAAATATCAAACGTACCGCCACCCAGGTCGTAAACCGCAATCTTGCGGTCGCCTTCTTGTTTGTCCATACCAAATGCCAAAGCAGCAGCGGTAGGCTCGTTGATGATACGTTTCACGTCCAGGCCAGCGATACGGCCTGCATCTTTAGTCGCCTGACGTTGGCTGTCGTTAAAGTAAGCAGGCACAGTAATCACGGCCTCGGTCACCTCTTCGCCCAGGTAATCTTCGGCAGTTTTCTTCATTTTGCGCAATACTTCAGCAGAAATTTGCGGTGGCGCCTGTTTGTTGCCACGTACTTCTACCCATGCGTCACCGTTGTCAGCTTTAGCGATGGTATAAGGCATCAGGTCGATGTCTTTTTGTACTTCTTTTTCGTCAAAACGGCGGCCAATCAAACGCTTCACCGCAAACAAAGTGTTTTTAGGGTTGGTCACGGCCTGGCGTTTTGCCGGTGCACCGACCAAAATCTCGCCATCTTCCTGATAAGCGATAATAGAAGGGGTGGTACGTGCACCTTCTGCATTTTCAATCACGCGTGGTTTGCCGCCTTCCATCACAGCGACGCAGGAGTTGGTTGTCCCCAAGTCAATACCAATAATTTTTGCCATATTGTTTAATCCTTACAATTCGTTGATCTCAATACCGATGTTCTAATAATTGGGATACCTGATCAGATTTCAAGTCCCTATTCTTGCTATGGTTTATTTTGCCTGTATCACGGTCACCAATGCCGGGCGCAGCACACGCTCATTCAGGCTGTAGCCTTTTTGCAACACGCTCAATACCGTGTTCGGCTCGCCTTCGGCTGGCACCATGCTGATGGCTTGGTGCTTGTTCGGGTCAAACTTTTCACCCACCGGATTAATCTCGGCAATATTGAATTTCTCAAATACGCTCAATAATTGTTTAGCGGTCAGTTCTACGCCGTTTTTATAACTGGCGACTTCTTCGCTCTCTACAGCCAAAGCGGCATCCAGGCTATCCTTCACCGCCAGCAACTCGCCACTGAATTTTTCCAGCGCAAACTTACGTGCCTTATCAATATCATCAGAAGCACGGCGGCGGATATTTTCACCTTCGGCTTTCACATAGAGCACTTGCGCCTTGGCATCTTCCAGCGCAGCTTCCAGTTCAGCAATGCGCGCTTCGTTGGTATCTGCTGGAATAGCCTGCGCCGCATCGTTTACGGCCGGTTCGTTGGTGTTCACCTCGGAAGGTGTATTTGGTTCTTGCATGAAGCTCCCCTTCTTATTCAATCCTATTCATCCTGAGACAGTTTCACCGAAACCATTTCAATATTTTTCCAATGTTGGGGATGTCCCTACTGATTTCAAGGGTAAAGCGTGAATTTGTGTATGATTTTTTAAATGCTGACAGCCACGCGCATCGCTGATAACTGCGCGATGACCGTGGCCACCTCAGGCACCTGCGCCTTGCCGCCCAAATTAACTGCAGGCGCCACGCGCCCGCCCGCCACACCCGTCAACGCAGGCTCGGTATCGGTATACAGAGCAACAATTGGAATATCCAGTGCGGCAGCCAGGTGTGACAACCCGGTATCCACCCCCACGGCAAAACGCACTTGCGGCATCTGGCTGGCTAACTGCTGCAGGCCCAACTTGGGCAGCACCAGGACTTGCGGCACGTGTGCCGCAATGCGTTCAGCACGCGCTTTTTCGCTATCGCTGGCCCAAGGCAACCACATATGCAAGCCTTGCCTGGCATAGTGTTGTCCTAAAGCGACCCAGTATTCTTCAGGCCATAATTTGCTATCGCGGCTGGTCGCATGCAGCGCCAGAAAAGCCGCAGCCTGCGCGTGTTTCCCCACACTCACCAGCCCATAAGCAGGCTTGTTTTGCGGCACGGCATAACCGAGTGCCATTGCCGCCAGTGTGCGCATACGCACCACCGCGTGCTGGCGATAAGGGATGGCATACTGATGCTGGTAAAAACGGCTGGCCAATGGCTCGCGAATGGAGTGCTTGTCGTAACCATGACGTGGTCCACGCGCCCACGTCGCCATGACAGCGCTTTTCAGCAAGCCTTGTAAATCCAGCACTAGATCATAAGACTGGGCAGCAACCGCCTGTTTGACCGCAGCAATTTCGCGCCAGGTCTGGCGGCGCCACCATTGTTTGCGCCAGCGGCGCACGGCCACGGTAAACACCTGCTGCACACGCGGATGCAGGCGCGGAATATCGGCAAAACTTTCTTCTACCAGCCAGTCGATGTGCGCATCAGGAAAATGCTGCAGGATATCCTCAACAACAGGCAGGGCATGGATCACGTCGCCCATGGAGGTGGTTTTGACAATCAGGATGCGTTTCATGGCCGCTATTTTCGCATACAATGCCATCGCATGAAGTTTGCGTTTCTCATATTCAAATACTTTCCTTACGGCGGTGTGCAGCGCGATATGCTGCGCATTGCCAGAGACTGCGTCGCCCTCGGTCATGAGGTCACGATTTTTACCGGTGAATGGCGTGGCGACTTGCCACCAGGCATTGATGTCCACTTGTTAAAAGCCCGTGGCTGGCTGAATCATCACCGCCATCAGTCATTGATCCGGCAAATGCAGCAAGCCGTGGCGCAAGGGAATTTTGACCGCGTGGTCGGTTTTAACCGCATGCCGGGGCTGGATGTGTATTTTGCGGCAGACCCCTGCTACGCCAAACGCATGCACCATGAGCCCTGGTATAAAAAACTGTCCGGTCGCTATCGCTTCTTTTCTGCGATGGAACAAGCGGTGTTTGGCACAGCGTCTGCCACACATATCCTGCTGCTTAACCAGCATGATCAAACCGTCTTTCACCACTGGTATGGTACCGATCACGCCCGCTTCCACCTGATGCCACCCAACATTCCGTTACAGCGGTTTGCCAGCTTGCCAGCACAGGATTATCGCGCCTATGTACGCACGACGTTTAACCTGCCAGCAGACGCCATGGTGTTACTCACGGTTGGCTCAGCCTTTGTGCGTAAAGGCGTAGACCGTGCCATAGACGCATTGAGTAGCCTGCCTGAGCCCCTGAAACAGCGCTGCTGGTTACTCGCAGTGGGTGAGTTTGAGTCCAGCAGCAATATGCGGGCCTATGCCGAACAACGTGGTGTGGCTGACCGTTGCATAGAAGCCGGTGGCCGTCCGGATATCCCCGCACTGATGCTGGGTTGCGACCTGCTGGTGCATGCAGCACGTTCGGAACTGGCCGGGATCGTGTTGATTGAAGCGATGACGGCAGGTCTGCCATTACTGGTGACCGAAGTCTGTGGTTATGCCAGCTATATCACGGCAGCACAGGCGGGCAAGGTATTAGCTTCACCATTCAGCCAAGACAGCATGAACCACGCCCTGCAAGAGATGCTGGAAAACCTGACGACACAGCCCTGGGCAGCCAATGCCAAAGCCTTCGTGCAGCAAATGGCGGCCACACAAGTCAGCTACCCTGAAGCCAGGGTGATTGCAGCCACACCGCCTGGCGGCTCACGCGCTTAGGGCGTCGCAGGCTTACCCGGCATAAACGGCACATTGCGTAACTTGTCTGCGGCCGCTTTGCTGGCTTCACTGCGTTGCAAGGCATAGGCTTTAGCCTGCTCTAACAACGCCGCAGACGGCAAATTAGGATCTTCCGGTAACGCTGATAGCTTTTCAAAGCTTTCTTCATAAGGCGTGGCGACCTGTGCGTCAATCTGCGCCGCCATGTCATCAAAGCTGACACTGCCCTCACGGCCTTCCAGTATGATCTGCCGCCATTTCTGCTGCGCTTTCTGGTCCACCTGATTGAGCTTTTGCACCTGCTTTTGTATCGCGACCTCTTGTTGCCAGCGATATTTGGGCGTAGGCAAATGGGTCACCAAGACAAACAGCGCTACCACCCATGATACGACCGCTAACCATTGCGTCAGTGTTAATTGTTTACTGGGAACGATGGTGACCGGTAGCAAAAGCGTTGCCATCACCATGCCAGTGACAAAGCCACCAATATGCGCCGAATTATCAATACCTGGAATGATGTAGCCCATGGCAATGGTCAGGGCAGAAAACAGCAACGCACCCCAGAACAACCAGCGGAATTCCTGTGCCTGCATTTGCTTTCTGCCAAACCAGACATACACCAGCAGCGCGCCATAAATCCCGAAAATAGCCCCAGAAGCGCCACCCGATACAGCATCATTGCCTTGAATGACCAGCGACAGCAGGTTGCCACCAACGCCACTGACCAGGTAAATCACCACAAAACGGACAGCACCAAACATGCGCTCGACCAGCTTGCCGCCATCCCACAGGGCCAGCATATTCATGCCCAGATGCAAGGCGCCAAAGTGCAGAAACATCGCACTTGCCAGTCGCCACCACTGGCCATCGGCAGTGGCCGGGGCAAAATTGGCGCCCCAGGTCAGTTGTACGGTATTCGGTGAATGCCAAAAACCTGCCCCACCAAACAGCATCACCACGAACACCAGCACGTTTAATGTGATCAGCAAGCGCGTCATCGGCGGTACCGGCGCGCGCAACTCAATACGGGTGAGCAGTGACTGGTCCATCAGTGAAGTGACTCCTGAAACGGAACTTGCAGCATAGGGGGCTGTTGCAAGCCGGTGATCAGGCTCTGCAAGTTTTCTTGTGGCACGGACATCTGCGGGTCTATATTGTTCGCCACCCAGCCACAAAAATCGATATTCCGTTGCTTGAGCACCTGCGCCGTGAGCAACGCATGATTAATACAGCCCAGCCGCATGCCCACCACCACCAGCGCAGGCAGACTGAGTGCCTGAATTAAATCAGCAATGGTTTGGGTAGCGTTGAGTGGCACCAGCAAACCGCCAGCCCCCTCCACAATCACCACATCGGCCATGGTTGTGAGTTGCTCATAGGCCGCGCGAATCACGTTAAAGTCGATCTCCACGCCAGCCTGGGCGGCGGCGATATGCGGTGCAATGGCGGGCTCAAAACAATAGGGATTGATCAACTCAGCGGGCGCACTGACATTAGAAGCTGCAGTCAACTGCAATACGTCGTCGTTTTGCCAACGTCCATCCACCCACTCACAACCAGACGCCACCGGCTTCATGCCAATGACGGTCAAGCCTTGCGCCACCAGCTGCTGCATCAAGCGCACGGTGACCGTTGTTTTACCTACACTGGTATCGGTGCCGGTGACAAAAAAATGGCGTGGCAGCGCGTGCATACGTTCCCTTTAGCTGCCTTTGCGTGGCATAAACTGGACCGGGCTGGCGCCGGGCGCAGTATAAGGCTGGCTGCCGGTCCAGGCATGTACAAACACGACCTCATAAGTGGCTGGCAGCTTGCCTTCGTGGCGGAACGCTTCATAGCCTTGTCGCAGCTGCTGTAAAAATCCTTTTCCGCTCAGGCCCTTGGCACGGCCAGCGGTGGCGTTATGTGCGCCGATGGCCTTGAGGTCACGCATCAGGGATTCCACTGTGTCATACGTTAAGGTGTAATGCATCACGTCCAGCACTGGCGCACTGAAACCAGCGCGGGTGAGGGCATCACCAATATCATGCATATCAATAAACCGGCTAACATGGGTATGGTCGGCACCAGACGCAGCGCGCAATTCTTTGAGCGTATCCGGCCCTAGCGTGGCAAACATCAGCAGGCCATTCGGTCGCAATACGCGGCGCCATTCCTGCAAGGCAGCATCCAGATCATTACACCACTGCACCGCCAGGTTAGACCATACCATATCGACACTGGCGGTCGCCAAGGGCAGTGACTCAATATCAGCACAGACAAAGCGTGGTTTCGCCCGCCAGAACTGATACCAGGGAAATAAGGCACGGCTGCGTGCCAGCATGCCTTCGGCAATATCCAGCGCAATGCCTTGTGCTTTTTTAAACTGCCCGAGCAAGGCATACAAACCATGGCCGGTGCCACACCCGGCATCCAGGATGACTTCAGGCTGGAGTTTCACCACATCCAGGCGACTCAGCATTTCCTCGCGCACCTGGCGCTGTAAAATGGCGGCCGCATCATACTGTTTGGCGGCACGGTGAAACGACTGCCGCATACGCGACTTGTCGATCTGGTAAACATCCTGCATTAGTGACTCACTTGCTGTTCGGACGGGTCATCGGCCATAAATGCTTCGACGGATTCGCAGAACGCATCTGCATGTGACAAGAATGGCGCATGCGCCGCCCCGGCAATCACGCGCAACTGCGCGCGCTGCAAATGCATGGCCAGCCAATGTGCAGCGGCCACCGGCGCCAGCGTGTCGCGGTCACCGTGTATCAGCAAGGTCGGCTGGAATATCCGGCCCACCTCTTCACGCAAATCAGTTTGCAACAAAATATCCAGCGCCTGGTTCAAGTTGTCCTGCGTTGGTGTTGGCTTAGCTGCGAACGCCGTGCGTAACTGACGCACGGTCGCGCGGGCATCTTTGGCGTGCATGCATTGCAGGGTCAAAAAGTTCAGCAAGGTGGCATTAAAGTCTTGCTCAAACCGCTGGTTAAACTGCTCAAAGTGGCGCGCTGCAATGCCTTGCGGCCACTCTGGCTTGCTGACAAAACAAGGGTTAGTCCCGACCAGAATTAACTTCTCGACACGGTCCGGCTGGTTAAGCGCAATTTGTTGCGCTACCAGGCCACCCAGTGACCAGCCCAGAATCGTAGAGACGCCAGGAATCTCCTCGGCTACGGCTTCGGCCAGGCTGTGTAAATGATAGGGGTAGACGGCCCGGCTTTGGCCCATGCCGGGCAAATCGACCAGAAACAAGCGGTAGCTGGCTGACAGGCGCTTGACTACGCGTTCCCAGACGGCGCTATTCATGGCCCAGCCATGCAGCAACACCAATGGTTTACCTTGGCCCATGATTTCGATAAAACAACTCATGCCTGTGCCCCGGGCGGAATGTCGCGCTCGGCGGCATGCAAAGCGGCAATCAGTGCCCGTACATTGTCCTCACTGTGCGCAGTCGAGAGTGAAATACGCAAACGTGAGGTATTTGCTGGCACGGTGGGCGGACGAATGGCAGGCACCAGAATGCCACGTGCCTGCAGGTATTGGCTCAATGCCAGCGCCTCATGGGTATCGCCCACGACCAAGGGCTGAATCGCCGTTTCAGAAGGCAGCAGGTGCCAGCGTGAGAGTGACAGCTCACTTTTGAGCAAGGCAATCATGTCAAACAATTGTTTTCTACGCGCGTCGCCGTGTTCGATTTCCTTGACCGAAGCCAGCAAGGCGGCTGACAACGGTGGCGGCGCCGGGGTGGTGTAGATATAGCTATTGGCGTATTGAATCAGGTAGTCGATGACAATCTTTTCACCGGCGACAAATGCCCCAGCCACGCCCGCGGCCTTGCCTAGCGTCCCCATCATGATTAAACGTGGCGACTGCAAGCCCAGGTGTTTGAGCGAACCGCGGCCTTGCGGGCCTAGCACACCAAAACCGTGCGCATCATCCACATACAGATAGGCATCGTAGCGTTCACACAGTTCAAGGTAAGCAGTCAGCGGTGCAATATCGCCGTCCATACTAAACACGGCATCAGCCGTCACCAGTTTGTGGCGCGCCGTGCTGGCTTGCAACAGCTTTTCCAGCGCAGCCACATCGTTGTGCGCAAAGCGGTGATGTGTGGCACGTGACAAAAAGGCACCGTCATTAAGGCAGGCATGGTTGAGCTTATCGGAAAATACGGCATCATCACGGCCCATCAAGGCACTGACGACGCCGATATTGGCCATATACCCCGTCGAAAACAGCAAGGCAGCCGGTTGGCCGACAAACGTTGCCAATGCCTGCTCTAACTGGTCATGGTAACGGTGGTGGCCAGTGATTAAATTGGAGGCACCACTGCCCACGCCCGCCTCTGCCGCCGCGGCTTGCAGCGCAGTGACAAGCGCGGCATCGTTGGCCAGGCCCAGGTAATCATTGCTGCAAAACGACAAAAATGGCTGACCGTTGGCCGTAATATGCTCGGCCTGCGGCGAATCCAGCAAACGACGCTGGCGCATCAGGCCCAGTGTTTGCCGCTTGTCGAGGTCGGCGCGTAAGGACTCCAGCAAATCGCTCATTAGATTTTCTTCAGGCCCAGTTTGGCAAACAGGGCATTATCTGACTCGACTTCAGGATTGCCGGTCGTGAGTAATTTCTCACCGTAGAAAATACTGTTAGCGCCGGCATGGAAGCATAGCGCCTGCACGGCCTCACCCATGCTCTGACGGCCTGCAGACAAACGCACAAAGCTGGTTGGCATAGTGATACGTGCAATCGCGATGGTACGCACAAACTCCAGCGGATCCAGTGGGTCCGTACCATGCAATGGCGTGCCTTCCACTTGGGTCAGCAAGTTAATCGGTACGCTCTCTGGCGGATGCTCCATATTGGCCAGTTGCGCAACCAGGCCCGCGCGTTGGGCACGGGTTTCACCCATGCCGATAATGCCGCCGCTACACACATTGATATTCATGCTGCGCACACGGTCCAGGGTATCCAGGCGATCCTGGTAAGTACGGGTAGTAATCACGTCACCGTAAAACTCTGGTGCGGTGTCCAGGTTATGGTTGTAATAATCCAGCCCTGCCTCTTTCAATTGCTCGGCCTGGCCATCTTTGAGCATACCCAGCGTGGCACAGGTTTGCAGCCCCATCGCCTTCACTTCAGAAATCATCTTTAGCACAGGTTCAAGATCGCGCTGCTTGGGACCACGCCAGGCGGCACCCATGCAGAAACGGCTGGCGCCACTGTCTTTAGCCGCTTTGGCCGCGGCCAACACGTCGTCCAGTTTCATCAACGGCTCATTTTCCACCTCGGTGTGGTAGCGCGCAGCCTGTGGGCAATAGCCACAATCCTCTGAACAGCCGCCGGTTTTAATCGACAGCAAGGTACTCACTTGCACCGCATTCGGGTCGAAGTGTTCTCTGTGCACGGTGTGTGCCCGATCTAGCAAGTCATTGAATGGCAACTCAAACAGTGCCATGATGTCTGCTACCTGCCAACGCTCCACCGTAGGGTAGCAGGCAGACGACGGTTTCAAGCCATCGAGGTTAATAACAGAGGTTTGTATTTCGCTGCTACAACCGGCAGCAGAAGTGTGTTGTTCCATAAGTACCACGCAATAAAATTGTATGAATAATCCGGGCGAATTATATGTTGTTTAAAATATGACGTGAAAAATTTTTACAATAGATTAAAATTTAATCAAACCCACTTCTATCGACAGTGTCAGCGCTGGCTAGGATCCGCCCTGCCCTGTGTGCTGTGTGATGCGCCAGCCAATGCGCACAGCCCCACCTCGCTCCCGCTTTGCAGCCATTGCTTTGATTTATTACCCTGGTACCACTCGCCACATTGCCCGCAATGCGCACTGCCTAATATATCGGGGGCATTGTGTGGTGTTTGCCTGCAACATGCGCCAGCGTTCGACCATACCTTCGCGCCGTTCCGCTATGCTTATCCCTTAGACCGGCTATTACATCAATTCAAATACCATCAACAACTTCCCCTGGGGCACTTGCTAGCTAATGCCCTGCTGGCGCAATTACCGCGCTTACCAATACCAGCACCACAAGTCGTGATCGCCATGCCCATGCATCTCAACCGCGTGAAAGAACGTGGGTTTAACCATGCGCTGGAACTGGCAAAGCAAGTGCAGCAACCATGGAAAATCCCGCTGGATAATGAAGGATGCATGCGCATACTGGATACCCCGACCCAGGCCGGCATGGACATGAAAACCAGAACCCGCAGCCTGCGTGACGCATTTGCCACGCGGCAATCATGGCAAGGTCAACATGTGGTGATTGTGGATGATGTGATGACGACGGGCGCCAGCATGCACGCGGTGGCCAAGGTATTAAAACAGGCGGGAGCGACGCGGGTGACCGCCGTGGTGCTGGCGCGCACCCTAAAGCATGAATAACCTTATTCGCTACGCACGACGGCCGTGCCGCCCAGTTGGCGGATACGTTGCCCGACAAACTCTGACAGCCGATCGCTTAAAGGCAGGTTATACGCCTGTTGCAGTTGTTGTAAGGCTTGCGCAGGCTGGCCTGCCGCTTGCAGGGAAATAGCATACGCCACAATCCACGGTGCATGCCCAGGCCGTAGCGTGATCGCACGCTCAAAGTGAGGCAAGGCGGCCGCGTGCTGGCCAGTTTGCTGATAGGCCATGGCCAGCATCCATTGCACTTCGGCATCTTGTATGAACAGGTTGGCGGCAGGTTTCAGTGTTTGCAATACCGCCTCTGACTGACCGCGTGCCATCTGCCACTTGGCCAGCGACTTGGACAAACCGATTTGCCCGGGGAATTGTTTAATCCCGCTTTGCAAGACCGCCACCGCTTCCTGTTCTTGCTTAGACTCGAACAAATAGGCCGCCAAGAGTTGCCGCGCATCCTCGGATTGTGGCGAAGTACTCAATACCTGGCGCAATATCCCCAGCGCCTCGTTCAGGCGCCCTTTCTGCTCCTGGTCTACCGCGCGCTGAATCTGTACATTCACTTCCTGTTCCGGGCGTATCTGCTTGTTGACGATGCCTTTCGGGCCAGACTCGTCCTCGGCTCTAGCGGGCTTGAGCGCATTGGCCACGTCCAAAGGCGGCTCAATGGCAGACACCACAGGATTGGCACCTGCCTGGGCGGCAGGCTTGATCGTAAACTCGCCTTCTATTTGCGGCGCGACGCCGGTTTTAGCAGGCACTGGCTGGGCAGGCGTGACTGGTTTGACACGCGTAGCCACAGGGCTGTCAGTTTCAGATTGCCATGCACTAAATAATGACTTGGTGAGTTGCGGTGGCGTCCAGGCAGGATGCACATCCGGCGTAGCAGCATCCCGCACAGGCACTGCAGGTGTGACAGCAGCAGCAACAACCGTCGGTTGCTGGGACGAAACTGTCTGTTGGCCAGTATGAAGTCGGGCGGCCAGCATAGGCCAATTCATTGTCAACAACCAGCCAGCCAACGCCAGCAATACCAGGCCCCACACTAAGCGCTTCACCCAGCCACCAGAAGTCGCCTGATGCGACAACACAGGCTTGACCTGCCCGGCCCAGCCATCCGTGGCTGCGCCGCCCTGACGGGCCTCAACGTTTTGTAATACCTGATTAATTAAGCTCAAGGGCTTCCCCAATATTCAGACTAACGACCCAGACCTGCCAGAGCCGTATGCAGCGTCAGCCACCATTTAAAACCATGCCCCAGCCAACGGTGCTGTGCCTTGACACTGGCTTGCGTATCCATAATGGCCGCCCGCACATCCTCTGCAGACACCCCTTGCTGGCCACGACCAAACGCTGACAACAAGGACTTATGCGCCAGGATATTCAGTAAGCGTGGAATGCCATTGGCATAGCGGTAGAGCAAACGCATGCTGGCAGGCGTAAAAATCATGCCGCCCTGATAACCGGCAATATGCATGCGGTGATTCAGGTAAAAACCCAACTCGGACCATTGCAAGCCCTTGAGGTGATATTCAAAGCCTATGCGCTGGCGTAACTGACGGATAGAAGGATGATTGATACGCTCTTCGAGTTCGGGCTGGCCAAAAATCACCACCTGGATCAACTTGCGCTTTTCAGTTTCGAGGTTACTCAACAAACGCAAGGCTTCCAGCGTTTCCAATGGCATGGCCTGCACTTCATCCAGGCACACCACCACATGTCGCCCTTCGTCCGCAAAAGTGAGTAATTTGCGGTTCAGCGCGTCTATCATATCGTGGTGGGTAAAATCAGGCTTGAAGGCCACCCCAAACTCGGTGGCCAGCGTCATTAACAAGGCGTGCGGATCCAGGTAAGGGTTGGGAATAAAAGCCACCATGCAACTAGACTCAAGCGCCTTGAGCAGGCGCCTGCACAGCAGCGTTTTGCCGGTGCCGACTTCGCCAGTGATTTTCACGAAGCCTTCACCAGACTGAATCGCAATCAATAGCGTATTCAGCGCCTCTTGCAGGCTACGTGTAGCGTAGTAAAAGCTGGTATCCGGGGTGATGGTAAACGGATACTCCTTCAAGCCAAAATGCTGCAGGTACATGCCCGCTCCTAAAAACTGGTATCACTCTGCAGTTTATCAACGCGTTCCTGACTTTCAAGCATATCTTGCGCCCAGTTATCGCCGCTGCGCACCACGGTAGATTTCAGTAAAATCACCAGTTCAGTTTTGATGCTGGCCAACTCTTTCTGGCGGAACAAATTACCCAGGAATTTCACGTCCCCCAACCCTGGCACTTTAGTGCGTGTATTGTCGACGGTTTCCGACATCAGGCCACCAATGGCAATCACACTGCCATCTTTGGTACGCACAATACTATCCGTTTCGTTAATGTTGGAGGAGGCCGTTGGAATAGTATAGGTACCGCCGTTGGCGCTTGATAGCGTCACCGTACGGTTGACTTGCGTCACATCACTCACAAATGGATGTACGTGCAGAATGATATTATCGTCTTTATCAATTTGCGGCGTGACATCAAGCGAGATGCCAGAAAAATAAGGTTGCAACTGGATATCCGGCGTCACAATTGCACCGCCAGTAGTGGTAGTCACGTTGGTCTTCACATTGGTCACATAGAAGGCATCGTTACCCACTTTGAGCACAGCCTTCTGGTTGTTAATCGTCGCAATACGCGGGCTGGAAAGCACTTCCACATTGCCCTGCGTTTCCAAAAACGTCAGTAATGCAGAAAAACCTTTGCCTTGGACTGCAAGTGCAAATACTGAACCACCAAGCGAAACAGGTGAACTGTTAGCCAAAGCAGCAGGGACCAAGCTTGGTGAGGCTGTCACCGTACCATTAGTAATAGCACCATCCTGGGCTATGGTACTGTTACCATTAATATTTCCAAACGTGACATCTCTACCACGCGTGAATCGTGCGGCTGCCCAGTTAATCCCTTGTTGCGAATTTCTGTTTAATTGCACCTTGATAATTTTGGCTTCCAGAATCACCTGACGGTCTACGGTCACCTGCATCAGGCTCAAAAACTTCTCAACCTGGCGGATTTCCTTAGGCATGGCTTTCACCATAATCAAGCCAGACTGCGCGTTAATGACGACTTTACGGCCATTTTCTTCGCCAACCAGACTGCTCAGCGAACCGGCAATCTCATCCCAGAAGTCATTATTGGTGCGCATACTCACATCGGAAGCATACACTTGAAGGTTAGAGGCACCGGAAGCTCCTGCCGCTCCGGTTCCAGTCCCTGTGCCAGTTCCCGTGCCTGTCATAGCGGCAGCCTGACCAGCCACCCCGGCCGCACCACCGGCGCCTGAGCCACTGGCGGTGCCAGAAGTCACGCGCGTCGCTGACGTGCCTCTACGCGCACCGGTAATGTAGTTGACCTGGAACACGCGAGTCTGCAAGGTTTGCGGTTCAACAAAAATCTGCTTGCCATTCATTTTGTACTCATAGCCATACAAATCACGCAAGGCATTGAGCGCTTCAAACAAGGTCACATCGCGCAAGTTGATTGAAATCTCACCTTTTAGCTCGGGGCTCAAGGCAATGCTGTAAGGGCTTCCAGACACAATACCCATGAGCACCTGAGCGGCCGGGGCTTTATTGACCACCAGGTCAAACCGTGGCTCTACACGCTTAGCCAGTGCCTTGGGCGGTTCAATTTTGAGCGGTTCAAACAACTCATCTGTGACCTCTTTCGGCGGTGGCGCCACTTGTGCTTGGGCCTTGGCTGCTGATGTCGCCAATTCGCTCTGAATTTTAGGATTAATTGATGGATTGGTTGGCGCAAACGGATTGCTGGTACATCCAGCCAACCCGGCACCTATCACCATCAAACCCAAGGTATTCACAAATGTTTTCATAGCAGTCTCTCTATTGATGTTCCCCTGCTGGTCCTATCAGGCGGGACCAGCAAGTGTTTGTCACTTTATTTAGCAATCTTCTGGCCTGGTTTTTTAACCCTTTTGGCCTGTTTGTCTTTTTTCACACTGGCTTGGGGTGTTGTATGTTCCATAAAGCTAGACAAACCCATACCCACCACTTTTTTCTCACCCGCCTTGCTGATAAACACCGCTTGCCGGTTTTTCACAGAAGTCAGTTTAAAGCCTTCATAATTACCACCTACTTGTACCATTTGGCCATTTACAACCGCAAAACCAGCCTTACCGTTTTCCTGTATCGCAGTCAGCTCCCAAAGCCCCTCGGTTTGAGCCTGGGCATTGGGAAAATAATCCATCACTGACGCAGGCGGTTTGGTTGGATCAACCATGCCACCCATTACGTCATCCGCCACCGCTATCTGCGCCATGACCATCATCAATATTGTTATTAACCAGCGCATGCTAAATCCCCAACCATGCATTTTCACCACTCAGGGTATACACCTGAACCGTTAATTCACTTTCCGGATATTCGGCCTTCAACTCTGCGTTTTCCCATGCCAAAGTCTGGCCAATTGCTTTTAACGATTGGGCATAGGCCATCAGGTCAAAATACTTGCCTTTCAAGCGCATCTTCACCGCATGCTGATACACATGCGGCACGTTCTTCCACACCTCTTCAGCGTTGGTCGGCGTAGCACTTCCTGACGTAGGATCGGCTTGTGCCTGCAATTGCTTTCTCTGCTTTTCGATAAAGTCGATCACAGGCAGTGTCTGCATTTCAGCGACCTGCACATCAGTGTGTTTTTGCAGCAACTTCTTCAACAAGGCCACCATCTCCTGCGGCGGCACCATATAAGAAGACACTTTGACCAAATCAGCCGCCTGACTGGCAATCTTCTGCTTAGCCTCGTCAATCTGATGCTGAAAAGCATTGCTCGCTGGCTGCGGTGCAGCCTGTTTGGCAATGGTAGTCATTTGCTCGGTTAACGTGGCGGTATCGTTCTGGATTTTAACGATCTCTTGCTGGGTGCTCACCAATTGCGCACGCTGCGGTTCCAGCAAAAAAGTATCCATCAAGCCAACCACGGCAAACAAACCAGCACCAAAAATCATCCAGCGCTCGCGCTGGGAAAGCGCTATCCATTTATGACTGACTGTTTGTAATTGTTCAAATCGCATGCGTCATTCTTTCTAAGGCTGCTTGGCTGGTGATTGCGTTGTTTGGCGGACAAACTCATCCCAACTAACCGTAGTTTCGCGCCTAGCCTTGTTTTGCAGATCCTGGCCCTTTACTTCAAAAGCATACACTTGCAAAGTCACGTCTGCAGCTGCCACTGGTGCCGTAGTCGTGACCGGTGCTGCATTGGTATTCGCAGCCGCTTGGGCAGCCTCTTTGCCTGCTATGGCTGGGGTTTCTGTCGCCCCCCCCGGTCTTGGCGTAGCCGCCTGTGGGGCTGTCGCTGGTGTTGCAGCCACTTGTGTTCGGTGCAAATCGGTTTGCTTGAACTGAATGCCTGCGAACTGTGTGCCTTCAAAAACACGCTGCGCAGATAACAAGTCCAGATATAAAGGGATATCTTCAGAATGCAACGCCTGTCCGTTCAATGTTACATGTTGCGCAGCAGGCTCAATGCGAAAACCGGTTAACCATAATCCTGGTTGCTGTTGCGCTGTGAGCGCTCGCATGTAATCCACCAGATGGCTCGCTTTGTCAGAAATAGATTGCTGGAAAATTACCAGTATCTGTGACTGCATATCAAAGCGGCCGTTAAGACTCTTCAACTCGGCCTCCAGTTTGCTGTTATCCACCGGCGTCACTTGCTGGGCAAACGCATCCACTTTTTTCTGCATGGTTTCATATTGCGCTACAGCCTGATTGCGTTGCGTTTGCAATGCGGCGCTCTCTGCTTCAAGGCCGGTAAACAGGTAAAACATCACACCAGCAGCCAACGCATAGACCAAGGCGACCACAGGCAGCGTGAACCAGTCTTTGGACTTAACCAGCCCGCCTTCAAACAGGTTAATCTGCTGACTCATGCCGCCATCTCCTGGCGCAAGGCCGCGCCCAAGGCTGGCAACAACATG
Organism: Methylophilus sp. QUAN; assembly: GCF_015354445.1. Taxonomy (GTDB): domain Bacteria; phylum Pseudomonadota; class Gammaproteobacteria; order Burkholderiales; family Methylophilaceae; genus Methylophilus. Next base: position 581,784 of record NZ_JADKYT010000001.1, on the reverse strand, counting down.
GCTTGTTTCTCGAGGCTGGAGTAATCCTGATCCGCAGGCAGCTCGACAATATCTTCCAGGTTAAACACATTCACCGGGACATAGAGGCTGGAACTCAAACCGCTGACCAGGTAATCGCGATTAGCCACCGGTGCCACCACCAGGCGATTGAGGCTCAGGTAAGGAAACTGACGGTCGAAACTGTCCAGCGAACGCTGTAACTCAAGCACCAGTTTGTCAAAGTTACTTTTAAACAGCTCGCCGCGATCATTCAAAAAGTCTCTATCCAGCTCGATCAAACGCGCATGATACAACTCACCTTTGGCAGTGAACGTCAGCAAGCAGCCGCGCGGCAAAATGCTAAGCATCACCAGCGCACGGTCTTCATGCTCCAGCAAATGGGCAATATTGCGCTGCACCAGCGCATGGACATCCACTGACCTCACATTAAAACCCGCTTCGGACAATTGATTACCCACCGCAGAAACAATGGCTTTTTTAGCGCAAATCGCCAACATCAATGGCTGGCGGTTAGCGTAAGAAGGGTCTACCGGCACATCAATGCCATCGACGACCGCTTGCTCGACCGAATAGTCCAGCAAACCTTTCAACTTCCAGCGCAGCGCAGGTTTTACCTCGTTGTCCGGCATATTCGGTTTATCAATCTGCACAATATTGTATTGGTCAACATTGAGCACCAGGTTGCATGGCAAAGCTTTAAGGTCATTTTTGGTCACAAAGTGACGCAATGTGGACGTTGCATGCAGCGGCACCTGCTCAACCGCGGCAAATGACACCACCGGCTTGGCCCCTTCGGATGGCGGCGTCAAGGCGACAGTGCTGACATGCATATCGGTATAACTGATACCCACTTGCTGCTTGTTCTTTTGTCGTTTAAACCATTCCATAGAGGCAAGTCTGACTTTCTCAATAATTTTTTATTTAAAATCAAAGTATAACAACCACAACTTCAAGCTTTATCGGAGCTTAGTATACACAAAAAATCTCACAGGTGAAGCCATCAGCCACTACGCCAAATCACTGATATTTCACGCGTTGCCTGAATACCACTTTGTTAACGCTTGATATTTCATTTTAACAAGAGCAACTTTAGTGCCTGAGCCCATGGTTTAAAGCCATGATAAAAAGAACAAAACCACCTGATTAGGTGGTTTTGTTATCGCTAGAAGTTTTCTCGCATGTAGATAATGGGCGCCTTGTAGATGCCGAAAGTGGCTCGGCCAATAGGATCCGTGGCACCGAACCACGGAATTGAACCACTGGTCGCGGCTGATTGAGACGCGCTATTACATGTCATCTCGCCGCCACCAGCCGCCCTCAGATTTACCTCTAAGTCCACACTCCCAGTATTGGGAGTCGTTCCAGTAACTCCAGGCGCGCTTAAACGCATATAGAGCACACCTTGGTTTATAGAAGACGCACCAGTGAGTTGAGTCTCACAGGCATTCAAATTACCTCTGTAATTGGTCATGACAATACTTGAGAGCGGGATCGTTGTACAACTGTCATTGATATTTCGTTTAAACCCAGTTCCATTCCAGTATTGCGCCTCAATAGGAACTGACAACGGCAGCAACTCTGATCCATGCGCAGAGGTCACAGCCAAGCGACCAAACCTAAATGCTGGGTAAGTAGGATTAGAAGCTGAGAGAGTGAATACATCTACTCTGGTTGCACTACTTATCGTGACCCCACCATCAACACCGCTTGGCTGCGCAGAAATCCTAATCATCTCTGGCGGTACAGCACTCGCAGGGCGAGTGACTTTATGTCCTGCTTGCACATTTGCAATGCCAGCCCCCCAGGTGCCCGATGGGCTCACACTACTGGCAGCGATCGTCGCGCCACTCGTTATCGGTGTACCCGCATCAGTTTTCATCTGAAACGAATAATTATTCCAGTTGTTCAGGCCAAATACGGCATAGTTGCCAGTGTAATATTGAGTAGTAACGTCAGCCGCATTTTTAGCCTCCAGAACGAATGGCGTGACCAAGCCAGGATCTTGATCATAGTAAGTAAAAGTTCCGCAGCCATCTGTATAACTAGTGCCAGCAGTTACTTTAAAATGATCTGGAATAAAACGGCCGATATAATTACTTACAGTCTTATTGCCGAACTTACAACCCAATTTCTTGGGTGTTCTAGTATCATCGGTATCTGCAAAAGAGTTCTCGCAATCGCCATTTGCACTATCAACGGCCGCATAAGTATCATCGTAAATACCCTCTACTTTGAACCTGAAATGACCAACCTCTGAATAAGTAAAGGCTGAGCCTGAACTAATGCCCAAATTCGCGGCACCAAAGGTACCATTCACTTGCCCGACAGAGGTCACACCTGCCACATGGGTCTCCAACTTTCCGCTATCCACTTTTGGCGTCCCCGTATAAGTTAACTCATTGGTTGAAACCGTCACACTAAAAGTATCAGTTCCAGCTCTACGAACAGGGGCAGATGTATGACTCGGTGACAGTTGTTGCGGACTCACACTAGTCACGGATAAAGATGTTGGACGTATCGCAAAGTTATCAGACGAACATCCCGTTTTAGCCAACCCTGCATCAGTAACCTTGCATCGTAAGTTAGGATGCGGCCTTAATATATCACTGGCACTGAAAGTAACCTTTTTACGACCGCCATCAGAAGCTGCGAAAGTCAGAGCCTTGGTTGCAACGACGGTAGCACCACATGCACCCGCATTATCACTCACCAACTGCACAGTTAAACCTGTGGTTGAGTTATATGCTGATTGATTGCCGTTTGCCAGCAACGCGACCACATCAATATCAAAATCAGCTCCGATTACCTTAGTATAAAGCGGATTGCGCAAGGAGCTATTGGTCGTGCGATTGTTATATGTCAGCGAGTTCTCCATACACTCAAACGTGTTTACGCAAGGCGTGTTGGTAAAGGTAAAACTGCAGCTCTGTGAACTGGTGGTCGTGTTCCAGCACTTCACGCCACTCAGTGGCGTTTTAGTCAGCCCACTCACACCCAAGGTATAGGTAGCTGCGGCACTGCCTTGCATCGTGACAGTTCCAATAGACTGATTCGACCCCAATGTGAACGGATCAGGCGTATCAGTCACTGTTGGTGTCGTTGGTGACACTGTCAGACTACCTTTTAATTCACCCGAACTCACCAGTTGATCGTCCGGACAAGGCACAGTGGAGGATAGGCATGCCAGCACTTTTACTTCGGTTGGGCAGAGTGTCGCAGTCCCCGCATGACGAATCTCGAAATGGTCGTAATTAGGCACAAAAGTGGAGCCAACGACAAAGTCGTAACTAAACGTGTAGATTCCAGGCGCAGTAAAATCAAACTCAATCGCAGCACCGGTATCTTGATAAGTCGTGGTGATGGAGTCACCAAGGCTACCGCTTTTACTAATTGAACACGCGGGCGGGTTTGACGTTGCAGTACTCCAGAAATCACTCCAGTAGCCAACACAATGATGGTCAAACTTACCGTTACGTTCACGGAATGATTCAACCACATCCAAATTGGCAGGAAGTGAAGTACTGGAAGGGCATGTACCATTAGTTAAAGGGTAGGTACCCACTACTAGCTTGCCATTAGTATCGGTATACCGAACGCCACACCCATTATCGTTACCCCCTAAATAGGTATCCACCGCATGATAATAGCGGATTGGATTACCGGTACTGACTGTTGCTGTTGCTGGGATGGTGACGGTCACTTCTGCAGTGATGTAGTCAAGGGGATACGTATACTTCCAGACAATACTCACCGTTGGACTACTTAAGATTGAAGAGGTGAGCGACAGACTGGAGGTCGTCGATTGTGTCACGCCTTGCGAAGTGCTCCCTGGCTGCACTGATGAGATGCTAAAACTGTTGTACATTGTTGCGGCACTATAGGCAAAATGGTTAGCGCCATATATTCGATTGTTATATCGAATATACACGCCATTATCTAATAATGAATTGTAGGGATAGGATCCACTTGGATAAGTACCTGGTTGATACAATTGCCCAGAACCAAGCCGTTTAATTTGCATTTGCGTTGAATCCGCAATAGTGACCTCTAACGCATTACTGGCGTTAGTACCTCCACCATTGTTAAGCACTCTCACAGTTGCGTGCACGCTCCCGGTAAAGGCAAATACCATAACATACAATAAATTGATTAATACATATTTAATCAATCTGTTCATAATCAATTCCTGTTAATTACACTCTTCTGCCACCGTGCCTGGAGGAGCGCCAGGATCTAGGTATAAGCATCGACTAAGTGTGACAGCGATTTGTCGCTCTATACGATCTTGTGCTCCTACCGCCCCTATCGAGGCAGTGGAGGTGATGGCATACATGCCAATATCCTGTGTATTGCCTTTGTCTTTTGGTACGGTTCGGCTGCATGTTAACAACACAGTAAAATTATTAATTGTCAAAGTTGTTGGAGAAGCAATACAGGATTTCATGGCATTTGTACCCGGCCCCAACACCTGATAAGCCGCCCACTCCACCCCTGCCCTGGCGGCCAAATAAGCATTGGCACCTTGCACGTCCTGAATGGTGCCCATTTGCGCCAGCAACGACAACCGCATGGAATACCCAACCAGTGCTGCAAGAGTCACCAGTAAAAATATTGCCACAGGCAACATAAAACCCTTTGCGCGATAAGCAATACTTTTCATGGCGAATTCACCACATTAATCAAATTAACCAATCTGGCCACGCCGCCGTTTTTGGCGAGCGTCAATTGCGCAGTGAGCACGCTGGAATGCTGCATCACGCCTTCCGTATAGGTAAAACTACACTCAGTCACATCCTCAGCAACAACATTGGCCGTCAGTCCATTAAAGTTAGCCACACGCCCGGCGGCGATAGGGATATTTGAATACATCACCAAACGGCGATTAGGAAGATCGCAGGCATAGATAACGGCGCCATTTACCACGTAAAATCGGCCGCCCGGTGACGCAAATGGGAAAAGTGCGCCTGTATATGTGACCGAACTTGCGTTAGCACTCACTGGCCGAATATTGGTGCCGTCATACACATCGGCCCCCGCTATGCCCATGTTATAAATCACCAGTTGGTCATTGGCATCCACATTCACCATCGGCCCTAATACATCCAGTGTGAGACTGCCCGCATCGAAGTCCTCCTGCTGATAACGGCCACCGGCTTTAATCGGCACAAACTGCACATAACTACCGGAGCCACCCGGCACCCACACGCTGTTAGGCAACGCATTACGAATATCGCGCGACATACGGCGCAAGGAAATATCGGCACGGTCGGCCAGCTCGTAATAAGCTTCAGAATTCACATATGCCAGGACAGAGTTTTTAATAAAACTGACTGAGATACCGCCCAGAATGGCCATGACGACAATGACAATGACAAGCTCCACCAAGGTGAAACCAGACATAGAAAAACCCGGCTGCTTACATGCGCGGCGCATAGCGAACCTTAAAGCCAGTGAGGCGGATTGTTGTGCTGGCAGGGCCATTCACCGTCACTACAATTTTTAATACCGCATCGGCAGGAAGGCCTGCAAAAGCACCCGCCCCACCCGCCTGTGTAATGGCAACAGCCGCTGAATAAGCATTTAAGCCTGCAATTGCGGTTGCATCCCCAATACGGCAAATACCCGTGCAGCCACCACCCGGCATGGTAAAGCCGCCATAATCAGCGACATTATCAAAAGGGTTTGCTGCACCGTAGCGACTCTCGGTCGCCGGGCTCGGGCCATTTAAATTGGCTTGCGAAGTGGTGCAATCAGCCGTGCCATTCGCCGTAGATGCATTGGGATCATCTGGATCGCAAAAGGTAAAAGGCATTTGCTGGATTTCTTGCATGAGTGATTCAGCGATCGCGATCGCCTGCTTACGTGCAAGCGGGTCGGCGGAGTGTCCACTCATGAAAGCCAGGGCACCAATCACACCAGCAATGGCAGTTGTCACAATCACAATAAACACAACCATCTCAACCAGCGAAAAACCATAATGGTTTCTGATGCTGGGCAGCATGTGTTTATTATTTTTGTGGTTACCTGTTTTAGTCATATGCATCACCCGGCCACTTACCAGATGGTTTATTTAGCGAATGTAGCCTGTATTTTTCTCGATATTAATGGTCACCGTCTGGTTAGTATTTTTTCTATTAATGACACTATAACTTGCAGCCTCATCTGGCACGGCACGCCCAAGCCCATCAAACCCCAAACCCGCATTGGATGAACCAATGTCCACATTTTTAGAGCTTGTGAATACATAGGCACCCGCCGTTTCGGGGTTTACAACAGGTTGAGTACATGCCGCGTCAAAACACAGCTTAACCACATCGGGGATAGCGTTGGTATGCATCACAAACACCTGCTTGCGCTGGGCGATTGCCGTTTTTTGCGCATATCTGAGCGTAGATGAAAGTAAACCCGCGTCACCGCGGGTTTCGAAAATGTCGCCACTTGCAAACTTTGGGGCAGCCATCGCAGCCATGACCGAAAGTACAGCAATAACTACAACAAGTTCAACAAGTGTAAAGCCTCTCATTCTAATCAGCTTACATGCTGCAACCCAATTATGAATTGCATCCGGCCGTTTGTGAAACGCCTGCGTTGCCAGTTAACTCATCATAGTTGACAGTGACTGTACATGTGCCAGAACCTTTAGAGAAAGAACCACTGCCTGCAGATGTCTCAGTAAAATCACCAGTATCTTGTAATGCCGATTTAATGCTAGCTTTCACTGGCCAACCTGTAGAAGTGCTCACCGTTACACTGGCACCATCCATGTTAACGTTAGCCCCTGAACTACCACTAGCAATCCATGAAGCTCTAGCCATATTTGCAGCTGACCTAATCGATGCCTGCAAACCTGCACCCGTCGCAACCAGCGCCTTACTTTGAACATTTACAAACCTTGGCAAGGCTGTTGCTGCCAAAATACCTAATACCGCAATGACTACAACCAATTCAACCAGTGTAAAGCCAGCCTGTTTTTTCATCTTTAAACTCCTAATCAAAATTCCCTGTAATTAATGCACAGGTTAAAACTGTGTTAACCAACCAAAAGCAAAAATTGTGCCAGACAATTTTGGTCCATATTTATATCTGCTAAATACTGAACCATCATCTACATTATTGGCAATAGTCGCTACTTAGCCCCTACTAATTTAGATGGCATGCATTGGCTGCAGCCATCTCATTAAATCATTAGCTGCCCTTCAGCATCACTGAACTCATATCCCATATTGGCAGGAACACGCCCAGCGCCAATATCAACACTAATATTCCCAAAAAGATAATCAGAATAGGTTCAATTTGAGCCCCGAGTGTTTTAACGTCATATTCCACGTCAGCTTGATACATGTCAGCAATTTCTTGCATTAAATCATCCAGCGAACCAGACTCTTCACCCACCGCAATCATCTGTAAAACCAATGGATTAAACACACCGGTTTGGGTGGCAGTTCTAAGAATGGTTTCCCCCCGCTCAATGCCTGCAGACATACTTAGAATCTTGGCAGCGAGATAGTCATTTTCAACGGTTTGTGAAACCAAGCGTAAAGCCGAAAGAATCGGCAAACCACTACGTGTCGATAAAGCAAAGCTACGTGCGAACCTAGCCATAGTACCTTTAAAGATAATTTTCCCAGCAATAGGAATACGCATTTTGTAGCGATCCCATTGAGAACGTCCAGCACTTGTACTCGTGTAAGATTTGAACATCCAGACCGCCCCCACAATTATGGCAATTAGCACAAACCAGTAATTACGCATAAAACTAGAGAAGGCAATCAGTACTTGGGTAATGAATGGCAAATCAGTATGCATACTAGCAAATACTTTTTCAAACTGTGGAATCACCATCACATTAATGACAACTATGGCAATCGCCATTGCACTAAGCACAAATATGGGGTATTGCAAGGCAGATTTAATTTGGCCGCGCATAAAGCGCTCAAACTCGATGTGCTGCGCTAGCCGCAGAAAGATATTATCCAGGTTACCCGTACCTTCGCCGACACGGATCATGCTGATATAAAAACCATCAAACACTTTAGGGTGTTCTGTCATGGCGACTGACAATTCGCGGCCAGAGTCCAAGCTCACTCTGAGTTGACCGACAACCTGCGCAAGCTTGGCATTTCCAACTGAACTTTGAATACCTGCTAAGGCGCGCATAATCGGGATGCCAGCCTTAAGTAAGGTATACATCTGCTTGCTGAATAGCATGACATCGAGGCTAGTGACTTTTTCTTCAAATAAATTAAAGGCAACGGCACCAGCCGCTTTTTGCTTGATTTCAATCGGGGTAATTCTGGAGAGTATAAGTGCCGCGCCTAATGCGTCAAGGTCGGCCGCTTCTTGTACGCCGCTGACCATCATGCCATCGTCGGTACGTCCTTTATATTCAAACATTGGCATAGGCGTGGCTTTTTAAAGGTTTACTCTTCAAACTGATTGTCGACACGCATGATTTCATCGAGCGTGGTCTTACCATCTATCGCCAGTTGCAATGACTGGTCGCGCAGGGTTTTTCCCTTGAGTCGCTCGCGCGCTTTTTTGATGAAGACATTGGTATCCGGCATATTCGCGGCCATCGCCAGTTCATCGGTCATTTCCAAAAATTCGTATAAACCAACGCGCCCCAAATAACCGGTGCGGTTACAGTGCTGGCAGCCTTTGCCATGACGGAAATTCGTCACCACATCAGGTTGCTGTATCACCTGGTTTAACCAGACAGACTCAGATTCGGTCGGGGTGTGCTCGACGGCACAATGTGGACAAATGAGTCGCACCAAACGCTGCGCCAGCACCCCCAGCAGCGACATGGCCACCATAAAGCGCGGCACACCCATATCGATCAAACGCACAGGCGCGGTGGAAGCATCGTTGGTATGCAATGTTGATAGCACCAAGTGACCAGTCATGGAGGCACGCAACCCGGTTTGGGCGGTTTCCTCATCACGCATTTCGCCCACCAGCACAATGTCCGGGTCTTGACGCAAAATGGCACGCAACAGTTTAGGGAAGTCCAGCTCGATTTTTTCATTGACCTGCGTTTGGATAATGCCCGGCAAACGATACTCCACCGGGTCTTCCACGGTGATCACTTTGGTTTCCGGCGTATTCAACTCACTCAAGGCCGAATACAAGGTGGTGGTTTTACCACTACCGGTCGGACCAGTCACCAGCACCATGCCACTTGGACGGCCAATCATTTTGCGGAAACGCGCCAGCAAGTCTGGCGGCATGCCTAATTTATCGAGCTGGAAATGTCCGGTGTTCTGGATCAGCAAACGCATCACCACCGTCTCGCCGTATTGGGTAGGCATGGTAGAAATACGCATATCCACCGCGCGGCCCTTGACCGTAAAACCAAAGCGGCCATCCTGCGGCAAACGTTTTTCAGAAATATCCAGACCCGCCATGATCTTGAGACGCATCACCAGCGCAGTGGCAATCTTGATATCCGCCTGGGTCTGAAAGTGCATCACACCATCAATCCTGAATCGGATCAGCAGCTTATTGTCTTGTGGTTCAATATGTACGTCCGAGGCACGCACTTGTACCGCATCTTCAAAAATCGTCTGCAGCAACTTGACCACGGGCGCATCGTCAATGCCCAAGTCAACACCCATCAGGCTAGCAAGATCGGCATTGCTCGCGGCCAGATCCTCTTGCAACTCTAAGGCTAATGATGAGATTTGCTCAGTCTGACGGTAAGAGCGGTCAATCGTCTGCATGAGCAGACTTTCCTGCACGACGACAATATCAATCTCGCGCTTCAGCAACCTGACCAGCTCGTCATACGCATATACATCCGATGGATCTACCATCGCGATCAAAAAGCTGTTTGGACGCTCTTCGAGCAAGATAGCGCGGAAACGGCGCGATTGAACTTCAGGGAGTTTTTGAACCTGTTTGACGTCCAGCTCATACTGGCCCAGGTCCAAAAATGGGATATTCAACTGAGAAGCCACCGCCTCGGCAATCTGCCGCTCATTGGCGTAGCCTTTTTCAGCAATCACGCGGCCCAGGCGTCGACCTGTCTTGCGCTGTTCTTCCAGCGCCTGATCAAGCTGAGCTTGGGTCATGAAATTCTGTCTGACCAGAATTTCACCTAATCTAATTTTCTCGGGACGAGCCATGGCGTTGTAATTATTTATCTATATAGACTTTTCTCGTCTATCATATCACCAACATTCTAACCTTACGTTTGTAAACAAGCTGCAAAAAATGTTTCATATCGTGCTTTTCGAACCCGAAATTCCACCGAATACGGGAAATATCATACGGTTATGCGCCAATGCAGGGGCAAAACTACATTTAGTCAAACCCTTAGGCTTCGAGCTATCCGACAAACACCTCAAACGTGCCGGGCTGGATTACCACGAATACGCCGAACTCACCGTGTATGAAAACTGGGCCCAATGCCAACAAGCACTTCATAAAAAACGCATGTTTGCGCTCACTACCAAAGGCAGTACACGGCATACCGACTTACAATTTAAAGATGAAGATGTGTTTGTATTTGGCCCAGAGTCCCGCGGCCTGCCAGAAGACATTCGTGCCCACTTTGCGCCAGAACACCGCGTCAGGCTACCCATGCTGCCACACAGCCGTAGCCTCAACTTATCAAACTCCGCCGCCATTCTGCTCTATGAAGCCTGGCGCCAAACAGGGTTCCCCGGCGGCGTGTAATCAAAAACGATAGGCAAAAAAAGCCCCGATTAAGGGGTAAATCGGGGCAACAGGCCTCATCGTAAAGGCTTCCGCTCAGGGAGGAAAGAAGCGGAAAGATGATTCATCATCATCGTGCTGATATGAGTCATATGCGTTTTGAAAAGTTCCGATAATTTATTACCATAAATTTAATTGAGTGCAGATCGGCATAGTTATCTGCACTCCGAGTAAGCTAAAAAATCATTCTTTAGTCATCCAGCACTTGCTCATAAACGCTGATTTTTTCGCCTGGATGGCGAGTTACTTTTTTTGCTTGCCCCAAAAAAGTAACCAAAAAGAGGGCACCCAGCCATCACGGCCTGCGGCTCCCTTGCGTTGCTCAACAAAATAAGCCGGTCACGAAACTCATCCTAGCGGGCTGCACACTACGCAGCCCACCGCGGGATTCGGACAGTCGCTCCCTCTACTCTTATTTTGTCTCCGCTACTCAGCGTGATGGAATGGGATTCATCTCGCCAAACTCATATAGTTGAAGTCCAGACGGTTTGAAAACCAGATTCGTTTATTTAAATTATCAACCGTTGCACTCACTTGGTTTTCGGGGTCCCCATCTGCCGCGCCGAGCAACGCAGGGTTGGCGGGGGCAGTCGGCAAGCAACTGTTTGAGCTCCAAAGGAGCGAGTTTTTGATTGCCGCCCGGCAAGCCGAGTAGCACAGGATACAAGCGGAAGCTGGGGTGCATTTCTTTTGGTTACTTGTTCTTTGTGCAAGCAAAGAAAAGTAACTCGCCGAAAAGGCAAAAGAAATCGTCACATCAAAATGCAACGATAAAAAGCAAAAGAATGACTTTTTATTCCCAATCGCGCAAAGACTGAACGCCAGCCAACGCCGTAGCGACAGAGCCACCGACCAAACAATCCATCAAATTCCCCTGCACATCATGCGATAATAATCACATGCAATCTGAAACCAATCTCCTCCAGGGCCTCAACGATAAACAATTGCAAGCGGTCACCCTGCCGCATGTCTCGGCACTGATTCTGGCAGGCGCTGGCAGCGGCAAAACCCGGGTGCTGACAACCCGTATCGCCTGGCTGATTCAAACTGGCCAAACCTCGCCCATGGGCCTGATGGCAGTGACGTTTACCAACAAAGCCGCCAAAGAGATGCTGACGCGTTTGACCAGCATGTTGCCGATTAACACGCGCGGTATGTGGGCAGGCACTTTTCACGGTTTGTGTAACCGCATGTTGCGCGCGCATTACCGTGAAGCAAGATTACCAAGTACTTTTCAGATTCTGGATACGTCAGACCAGTTGTCTGCGATCAAGCGCGTGATGAAGGCGATGAACGTGGATGATGAGAAATATCCACCCAAGCAGGTGATGGGTTATATCAACAGCTGCAAAGAGGAAGGCTTACGCGCCGAAGCGGTAGACGCTTATGACGGCCACAGCCAGAAATTGCGTGAGATTTATGCGGCCTATGACCAACAATGCAACCGCGAGGGCGTGGCCGACTTTGCTGAGCTATTGCTGCGCTGCTACGAGTTGCTGGAGCGCGAGCCACATATCCGCGCGCATTATCAGCAGCGTTTTCAATATATTTTGGTGGACGAGTTTCAGGATACCAACCGCCTGCAATACTTATGGTTAAAGCTGCTAGGTGGCGCGCATAACAGCATTTTTGCCGTGGGCGACGACGACCAGAGTATTTATGCTTTCCGTGGCGCGCGCGTCGGTAATATGAACGACTTTCAACGCGACTTTAATGTACAAAACATCGTCAAGCTGGAAGAGAACTACCGTTCGCACAGCAATATCCTGGATGCGGCCAACGCCATCATCACCAATAACCGTAACCGCATGGGTAAAAACCTGTGGACCTCGGCAGGCAAAGGCGAGCCGATTCGCATTTATGAAGCCTACAACGATACCGACGAGGCGCAGTTTATTGTCGATGAAGTGAACATGCTGCAAAAAGAAGGCGTGCCGCTAGGCGACATGGCGCTGCTCTACCGCAGCAATGCGCAGTCACGTATTCTTGAGCACACGTTATTTTCAGCCAATATTCCCTATCGCGTCTATGGCGGCCTGCGCTTTTTTGAGCGCGCCGAGATCAAGCATGCACTGGCTTATTTGCGCCTGATTGCCAATGCGAACGACGACACGGCCTTGTTGCGTATTGTGAATTTTCCGCCACGCGGCATTGGTGCGCGTGGGCTGGAACAATTGCAAGAAGCCGCCCACCAGAACGAATGCAGCTTATGGCAAGCCGCCACCAATAAAGTTGGCGAAGGCAAGCTGGGCAGCAAAGGGCTGGATGGCTTTGTCGCACTGATTCGCCAGATGGTAGATCAGGGCTACGGTATCACCTTGGGTGAAATGGCAGAAATGGTCATCAACTTGAGTGGCCTGATGGCGCACTACCAGAATGACAAAGAAGGCGAAGACCGCATTGAGAACTTGCAGGAACTGGTCACCGCTGCGGTAGCGTTTAGCAACCGGGATCTGGGCAACCATCACAATATGGAGGAAGATGCCGACCTGCTGACACAGTTTTTAAACCACGCCAGCCTGGAAGCAGGCGATCACCAGGCAGATGTCGGCCACGAGGCTTTGCAACTGATGACGGTGCACGCGGCCAAAGGCCTGGAGTTTCATAGTGTGTTTATCGGTGGCGTAGAAGAAGGCTTGTTTCCGCATGAGCAGGCCGCTTATGAAAATGGAGGCCTGGAAGAAGAGCGCCGCCTGATGTACGTCGCCGTCACACGTGCACGGCAGCGCCTCTACCTCACCTATGCCCAGAGCCGCATGCTGCATGGTCAAGTGCGTTACGGCATTGCTTCGCGTTTTATTGATGAAATCCCGACCGAGCTGACCAAGCGCCTAAATAGTAAACCTGTGGCCAAACCTTATGCCGCAGGCGGCCAATACCACGCACCAGCGGCAGAAGCCAGCAGCGCGCAATCCAATTACCCGTTCAAGATTGGCCAGAGTGTGCGCCATGGTAAATTTGGTGAGGGCGTAGTCGTGAGCTACGAAGGCAACAACAGCGACCTGACGATTAAAGTAAATTTTGGCAGTGCAGGGCTAAAAACATTGATGCTGGAATACGCCAAGCTGGAAAAGATCTGAGACCGTCTACCTCATGTATCAGTCTTTATTGAATCGCCTGACCTCGCCACACACCAGTCTTTTTATGATTGGGGGAATGTTTTGCTTACCATTTATCATTCCCTATCATTACAGCCCTATTCCAAGCTTTTATAATGAGTGGACTGCTGCAATATGTGGCTTATTAGGATTATTAGCACTCTTTAAACCAAGCTTTTGGCACACTCTCCAGCTTCCTAGATCGAGCCTGATATTCTTTGGCTTGCTATTAATCACTAATCTGCAATCACTAATCCATCCACAAGATACGGTATCAAATCTACCACTCATCCAGTCTTATTTGATCTGGGCATTTTTACTGTCGATCCTGGGGCATTATCTTAGGTCCAGCCTAGGGTGGGAGAAATTAGTACCCACCCTCGCTTGGTCCCTGGTCATCGCCGGTGCCTTAAACGTTATTTTTGTTGTTTTGCAGGTTCTGCAAAAAATCGGTATCTACAACGCGATTCCAACACTACAAAGTTACGGCATGCTGGCTCAAAACAATAACTTTGCTGATTTGATTGCGCTAGCCATGATATCGCTATTATTTCTTGGCGAGAAAAAACACTTTCGCCCGCATCTTTCGGTGATCGGGCTTTTTCTCGGACTGTTACTACTGTCTCTCTCCGGTTCCAGAAGCTCAGCACTCTACTTAATGTCAATTCCCCTGTTGAGTTGGTTATTACACAAAAGACAACAGGAAACCAGCACCCATTCTGGCAGACTGCTCAAACTCAGTTTAATGTTATTGCCGACATTCGTTGTTATCCAACTATTATTGGCAAAATACCTTCCCCAAGCCCTGGTACACACCCCGATGATGCGCGCCATAGAGATCATGAATGAGCACCCTCATTCATTACGATGGCAATTTTGGCAAACCAGCCTCTACCTCTTCCAACAAGCCCCATTTTTAGGGACAGGAGTAGGGCATATGCGATGGGAGTCATATTTACTTGTCACCAACTCCACCGCCAATCCTGCCCATATTTTCTTTGAGCATGCCCATAATTTATTTTTTAACTTGCTGGCAGAAATGGGTATATTTGCCTTCATCATCGCCTTAGGTGGTTTATTACTTTGGACCAGAAACTTCTTCCGGGAACATGCATTCCAGCTTGAACAATGGTGGATGATAGCCATATTAAGCATACTCGGCATTCATAGTATGCTTGAATATCCATTATGGTATAGCTTCTTTCTAGGAATATTTGCATTTCTGATGGGGGCTGGAGATGCCAAAACTATTGAGCTCAAGGCCTTGGCGCAGCCTGTGAAAAAATGGTTGTCATGGATACTATTCCTTGTAGTCGCTTATGGATTACAGCAATTAATTTTCATGCAAGTAGGCTATAGCAAACTGGAAAATCAAATAACGATCGCTAGCCAAAAGACGATCACAGACATACAAAAGCAAAGATTGGTTGACGATATGTTATGGGTCAATCAACACACATTATTAGCGCCTACTGCAGAGCTAGTGATTGCGACCCTCTTGTTACCAAACATCAATCAAGCAGCAGATCAACTGAAGCTGGTTGAAAGTGCTGTCAAGTTCATGCCGTTACGCAGAGCCTGCCTCAACTTCATTATTCTGCTGGAATTGAATCAGCAACATGCCGAAGCCCTGCAACACTTGAGAAGAATGCAACAGATATCAGGGACTAAGTTGCAATATTATATTCAGCAATTACCTCTCAAACATGCACAACTGCTTAACGCACTGCTAGCCGAAATAGAGCAAGGACATCCTACGTCATAACAAGACTATGGCATATAGATGCTATATCATTGAATTGGGACTGTCACAAATATTTCATCCACCATTTGCACAACTTAATCAAGAAGCAGTTAAAACAGTCGATACTGCTGGCATGATATATGCCCCTCCACAGCTAGAGGTTGAAGCCATTTTGGCGCAGCGCAATTTGTTGCCGCTGTTTCAACCTATCGTCGATATCAAACAGGCGCGCGTGTTCTCGCATGAGGCGCTGATCCGTGGCCCGGTGGAATCCAGGTTACATTCGCCAATTGCGCTGTTTAATGCCGCCAGCCTGTGTGGTCTGAATATCGAGATGGAGTACGCGGCACGTGAAGTTATTTTTACCGAATATAGCCGCACAGACCGTTCACACCCACTGTTTGTGAATTTCAGCCCGGACTGCCTGCTATTAAACGAGGGGCACTTGTCGTTTGGCTTAACGCAGCTTGAAAAATGCGGACTGCGAGCCAGTGATATCGTGATTGAAATCACCGAAAGCTCGACCATCCGCGATTATGCCGAACTCCGCGATGCGATTCTGCGCTTTAAAGCACTGGGGTTCAAAATCGCACTGGATGACCTGGGTGAAGGGACGTCCAGCTTGCGGTTGTGGTCTGAGCTGTCGCCGGAATATGTCAAAATCGACAAGCATTTTATCGCCAACATACACAACGACCCCATGAAGCTGGAGTTTGTGCGCGGCATCCAGAAAATCGCGGTTGAATCGAATACGCTGACCATTGCTGAAGGCATTGAAACCAAAGAAGAACTGGCAGTCATCAAAGACTTGAAAATAGACTTTGCCCAAGGCTATCTGTTTGGACGGCCGTTCCCCAAGTTCCAATACGCCCTCACCGAGGAAGTCCATAACCTGCTAAATAAAAACATCGTCCGCCTGTTTGCTGACCAGCAAAGTCATGCGTCCAAGCAGGCCACAGTGGTTGGTTTAACCAGCTACCAACCGGCCGCCTTCCCGGAAATGAGCAATGAAGAGGTCTACAACTGGTTTAACAGTGACACCTCGCTCAACTCGATTCCGGTGATCAATCAGCAAGGCATCCCCTTAGGGCTGATCAGCCGCTACGACACCATAGACCGGTTTGCGCGCCGTTACCAAAAAGAGCTGCATGGCAAAAAATCTTGCACTACCTTTATGGATACCCACTGCCTGATGGTGCAAAAAGACATGACGATTCTGGCGCTGAGCGAGCTGATTCTGGCGGCAGACCCTAAGTACCTGCTCAATGGGTTCATGATTGTGGATGGTGAACGCTATGTTGGCATGGGCAGCGGACATGCCTTGCTACGCGAAGTCACCAATATGCAAATTCACGCCGCGCGCTACGCTAACCCGCTCACCTTGCTGCCGGGCAATGTGCCCATTAATGCCCATATTGATAAATTACTGGAACGCCGCATCCCGTTTGTGGCGTGCTATTGTGACTTGGACCACTTCAAACCATTTAACGACGCCTATGGCTATCGCCGTGGTGACGAAGTCATTCAGTTTGTCGGTCGCTTATTGAGCAGTATGGTCAACAACGAACATGATTTTGTCGGCCACATTGGCGGTGACGACTTTGTGCTGATTTTTCAAAGTGATGACTGGGAAACCATTTGCCATGACATTCTGGAGACCATTGCCAAAGTGATGCCAGACTTTTATGACTTGAAAGACGTACAACTCGGCGGCATACGTATAGAAGACCGTTTGGGTAACGAGCATTTTTACCCGTTTGGCAGCTTGTCCATCGGCGCCGTGCGGGCTTGCTCGGACACTTTTGCCAGCCATCACGAAGTGGCTGGCGCCATGAGCAACGCCAAGAAACAGGCCAAAAAGACCATAGGCAACAGCCTGTTTACCGAGCGTCGCAACAAGCAATCGGCAAGCGCTTAACGTGTGAATCAGGCCTAGTTGTGGCGCACTTAGACTTGTGGCGCAGCCCTGAATACATCCTTGTAGCTGATGTACTGGAAAGCAAACATCAGGGCATTAATCACCAGCAAGGCGGCAAATACCAGCAGTGGCATCAGCAATTGTGCCAGCATGGGGATTAACGCGCCCAGGATACCGATCACCAGCCCCAGCCCCAGCATCACCACCAGCATCCCCACAGTCATCACCAGCCAGGAAACGCTCATTGGCACCGTATATTGCAGCATGCCGGCAATACTGGATTTAATCGCCTTAAGCAAAGGGTAGCCATTCAAGGCAATCAGCATGGGGGAAAACCAGGTCGCAATAAACAACGGCAGTAACAGTAGCAATACCTTGACGATAAAAGACAGTGTGTTCTCCAGGAACAGTGTCATTTGCGACTCCGTCATGCCCGCTTTGGTCGGCGCATGCGAAATCAGGGATGCCAACTCGCTACTGAGTAAATAGGTCGCCAGCACGGCATACACCAGACAGCTTGCTCCGAGCAGCACCAAGGGCTTGAAATTCTGTTGTAATTGCTGCCAGACGGCTGGCGGTGACATGCTGCCCTGCAAATCCACTTGTCGATATAACATCACAATCAAGGCCATGCACACCGGCCAGATCACTACCGACACTAGGCCCAGAAACCCGAGCATGGGCAATGAAGGCAGCACCATGAAAATCACGATATAGGCCAGCGAGCACAGCATCCAGACATGTGGCTGTGTGCGGAACAAGGCCAGACTTTCTTTCACCCAGCGTACACCGCGCTGGCTCCCTGTTTCTGTCATGAGTATCCCTTTTTTATGTTTCTACTACTTATTTAAGTCAACACTTTACGATTCAGCAATACCCGCTCGAAATGCGCAGGATCTTTGGCATGCGTCAGTTCGCCGGTCACCGGATAATAAAAATCATACAGGCGCGATAACCAGAAACGCAAGGCCGCACGGCGCAGCAAGGCAGGCCAGTGAGTTTTTTCCGCCACGGTAAACGGGCGCTCGGACTGGTAAGCATTCATAAATGCTGCCAGCTTGTCATCGACAAAATTTCCGGTGGCATCTACGCACCACTCATTGGCAGCAATCGCGACATCATAGGCAAGCACATCGTGGCAGGCGTAGTAAAAATCAATAAAGCCACCGAGTGTATCGCCATCAAACAATACGTTGTCACGGAACAGGTCGCCATGAATGACGCCATGTGGCAACCGTGACAAATCCAGGCCATGCTGGAACTCTAATTCTTCTTGCAGCAGATGTTGCTGTACCGGCGCCAATTTAGGCATCACTTGTTGTGCCGTCATCACGCGCCAGCCCTGCCCGCGCTGATTGTGTGACTGTTCATGAAAATCCAACCCAGCCACATGCATGCGCGCCAACGTTCTCGCCACGGCCTCAATCTGTTTGATATTAGGTTGACTGACATCGCTGCCTTTCAGGCAACTGACCATTAAGGCGGGCTTGCCGTGAATGCGGTGCAAGGCAATGTTATTCTGGTCAGTGATGGGCTTGGGACAAGGAATATCGTGCCGCGACAAATGCGTCATCAAATGCACGAAATACGGCAACTCATCAAAGTCGTTTTTCTCAAACACAGTGAGCACAAAACGCGACTGACTGGTTTCAACAAAATAATTGGTATTGGTGATGCCGGCAGCAATGCCGCGCAGGGTGTGCAATTCGCCAACATTAAAAGGCGCCAGCCACTGGCGCACTTCATCCAAACTCAGGGTGGTAAAAACAGACATAATTATTGGCTAGCCTGCCAGTCAAGACAGGCGATCAGGATTAGAATCGGAACAGGATCCATTTAGGAACAGACAGTGGACGGGTCGGGCCATCATGCACCCAGTCACCATTACGGTCTTCACGGTGCAGATAGTAGGATTTGCCACTCGGTGGCGTCACCTTGACCATATAGACCTCTCCATTCAGGCTGTATTCCTCGATGTCATTTTCGCCATCTTTGCGCTTGTTCACGCTAGGCTGGTCAATCGGCTGGCCTTCAATCACCTTGGGGGGCGGTGGCACCTCTTCTAGCAACTCGGCATCTTTAGGGGCCGCAGCCCACACCGGCATCGCAATCGTAGCGATGCAGATACCTGCCAGCAATAAACGGGAAAAATCACGCATGGAAGACTCCTTAGTCATTAGCGACTATTCTAGCAAAAACCCACGCGCTGGCGGTCACTGCACACATAATAAACTTCTAAAATCGCGCCCGACACACTGCGCCGGGCACGCCAAACCACACAATTACAGATAGAGCTGCATCTTGCGCTCGGCCGGGGTAAGCTCAAAGCCGGTAGTTTCATAATGCTTGAAGATCGCATCCACAATCTGTTGCGGCTCATCAATAATCTGGATCAGGTCCATATCCTCAGGCGAAGCCATGCCTTCTGCCACCAGTGTATTGCGTAACCAGTCGAGCAATCCGGCCCAGAACTGGCTACCAACCAGGATAATCGGGATCTTGCGGCTCTTGCCTGTTTGCACCAGCGTAATCGCTTCCATCACCTCATCCAGCGTGCCAAAGCCACCCGGCATCACCACGAACGCGCTGGCATATTTAACAAACATGACCTTGCGCATAAAAAAGTATTTAAAGCTGATGCCGATGTCCTGGTAAGGATTGCCATGCTGCTCAAACGGCAGTTTGATATTGAGGCCGACGCTGGCACCACGGCCAGGGAATGCGCCTTTGTTGGCCGCCTCCATAATGCCGGGACCGCCACCGGAAATGACGCTGAACCCGGAATCAGACAATAAGCGCGCAATTTCTTCGGTGAGCAGGTAATAAGGATGGTCGGGCTTGGTACGCGCACTGCCAAAAATAGACACCGCCGGCATAATGGCTTTGAGGTTTTCGGTGGCGCCGACAAACTCGGCCATGATCTCAAACGCTCGCCAGGATTCATGAGTGACATCATCGCCATCCAACAATTCAGGCTCTACCATGCTTGGTAGCTTTCTGCTATTCATACATCTATCTTTCAAATGACACAGCAAATTAGTGTACATGAAGTCGCTTTGAAATGCGTAAAATACGCCATTGATTTGATTCACGAGAACGCACAATGAAAACCTTGCTTCTGGTCGACGGTTCCAGTTACCTTTATCGCGCCTTTCACGCCATGCCGGATTTGCGCAATTCGGCCAATGAGCCGGTCGGCGCGATTCAGGGCGTGCTCAACATGCTGCGCCGTCTGCACAAAGACTACCCGTCCGACTACAGCGCCTGTGTGTTTGATGCCAAGGGCAAAACCTTCCGTGACGATTTGTACCCTGAATACAAGGCCAACCGCGCCAGCATGCCG
Source organism: Methylophilus sp. QUAN (assembly GCF_015354445.1). GTDB lineage: Bacteria > Pseudomonadota > Gammaproteobacteria > Burkholderiales > Methylophilaceae > Methylophilus. The sequence continues at coordinate 560,962 of NZ_JADKYT010000001.1, read as the reverse complement.
GACGACCTGCGTGCGCAAATCGAGCCGCTGTATGAAACCATACGCGCCATGGGCTGGCCACTGATTATTGAAGAAGGCGTAGAAGCCGATGATGTCATTGGCGCATTGGCCAAGCAAGCCGAAAAAGAAGGCATCAGAACTATTATCTCCACCGGCGACAAAGACATCACACAGTTGGTGAACGAGCATATCACCGTGGTGAATACCATGCGCGATGCCTTCCGCAAAACCGATGATGTGCTGGATATCACTGGCGTAGAAAACAAGTTTGGCATTCCGCCCAGCAAAATTATTGATTACCTGATCCTGGTCGGCGACACCGCAGACAACGTCCCCGGCGTAGAAAAAGTGGGGCCGAAAACTGCGGTCAAATGGCTGACCGAATATGGCACGCTGGATAACATTATTGCCAATGCTGACAATATCAAAGGCGTGGTTGGCGAAAACCTGCGCAAGGCCCTGCCCTGGCTGCCAACGGCACGCGAACTGATTACCATTCGCTGTGATATTGGCCTGTGTGAAAGTTTTGACCAACTGACGGCACAAACACCTGATAAAGAAAAACTACTGGCTCTGTTCGACCACTTTGAGTTTCGTAGTTGGAAGCGTGAACTGGACAAACTACCAGATGGTGCAACGGCGCCTGTGGTTGAAAATCCGGCCGCGCCTAGCGTCGAGTCACTCAGTGCGACACCCTCAACGACGTATACCGCAGACACGCGCCGCCAGTACCAGACGATTCTCAATGACGCTGACCTGGATAGCTGGATCGCCAAACTGCAACACGCCGAACTGATCTGTTTTGACACCGAAACCACCTCTCTCGATGCCATGCAAGCAAAAATTGTCGGCGTGTCGTTTAGTGTGACGCCGGGCGAAGCCGCTTACGTGCCACTCACGCACGATTATTTTGATGCGCCCGAGCAACTGCCTTTGCAAGCCACGTTACACAAATTGCAGCCCATCCTGGAAAATCCTGCGATTAAAAAAGTCGGCCAGAACCTGAAATACGACATGCATGTGTTGGCCAATCATGGCATTCATTTGCAAGGCGTGGCGCATGACACTTTGCTGGAGTCTTATGTGTTCGAGAGCCACAAAGGCCATGGCATGGATGAACTCAGCGAGCGCCATTTAGGCATCACGCCTATCAGCTATGAAACGGTGGCTGGCAAAGGTGCCAAACAAGTCGGCTTTAGCCAGGTGACAGTGGAGCAAGCAGCAGAATATGCCGCCGAGGATGCGGACATTACACTGCAACTACACCAGGCTTTATATCCACAAGTCAAAGCCTCTGACAAACTCAATTTCATTTATGAAAAGATCGAATTACCCAGCATGCTGGTGCTGCAACGCATGGAGCGTAATGGTGTGCTCATTGACAGCCATATGCTTAACCGCCAGAGCAATGAAATCGGCCTGCGCCTGATGGAGATTGAAAAACAGGCATTCGAGCTGGCCGGGCAACCGTTCAACCTCGGCAGCCCTAAGCAACTGCAAGAGATTCTGTTTGGCAAACTCGGTATCAAGCCATTGAAAAAAACGCCTTCCGGTGCGCCATCGACCGACGAAGATGTATTGCAGGAGCTCGCGCTGGATTACCCCTTGCCAAAAGTGATTCTTGAGCACAGAAGCCTGGCCAAACTGAAGTCGACCTACACTGACAAACTGCCAAAAATGATTAATACGCAAACCGGGCGCGTGCACACCAATTACAACCAGGCCGTGGCCATCACCGGCCGCCTGGCGAGCTCTGACCCCAACCTGCAAAACATCCCCGTACGCACGGCCGAAGGCCGCCGCATCCGCGAAGCCTTTATCGCGCCGCCTGGTGCGCACATTGTCTCTGCTGACTACTCGCAAATTGAATTACGTATCATGGCGCACCTGTCACAAGATGCTGGCATGCTGAGCGCGTTTGCCAACAATGAGGACATTCACCGCGCCACTGCTGCAGAGATTTTTGGTGTTGAACGCGCCGCGGTCGACAGCGAGCAGCGCCGCTACGCCAAGGTGATTAACTTTGGCCTGATTTACGGCATGAGCGCGTTTGGCCTGGCACAAAATCTCAATATCGAACGTAGCGCCGCTGCCAATTACATCGAGCGCTATTTCGCCCGTTACCCTGGCGTACGTCAATATATGAACGACACGCGCGAGCTGGCCAAACAGCAAGGCTATGTTGAAACCATTTTTGGCCGCCGCCTGTGGGTGCCGGAGATCAACAGCGCCAATGTGCAACGCCGCAACGGCGCCGAACGTGCCGCCATTAACGCCCCCATGCAAGGCACCGCCGCCGACTTGATCAAATTGGCCATGATTGCGGTCGACCAATGGCTGACGACAGAAAAACTGCAAACCAAACTCATCATGCAGGTACACGATGAACTGGTACTGGAAGTGCCGGATGCAGAGTTAGCGCTGATCCAGGAACACCTGCCCAGGCTCATGCAAAGTGTCGCGACGCTGGATGTACCGTTGCTGGCAGAAGTGGGCAGTGGCAACAACTGGGAAAGCGCGCATTAACGTCTGGGTATGTTAAGGTAATACATCAGTGATTAACCCACAGGAGCATGTGCAATGAAGTCGTCACTCATCATCGGTATTATTTTGATAGCACTCGGCGCAGCCGGGCTGGTGTTTAAAGGTTTTAGTTACAAGAGCAAAGAGACCGTGGCTAAAATCGGCTCGCTGGAAGCCAGTGCAGAAATCACCAAAGATGTCGAGGTTCCACAGGCACTGAGCATCATTGTGCTGGCCGCTGGTGTCGCCATGGTATTGGTCGGCCTGAAAAAATAGTTTCCTCCAGCTTGGTCTTGCCAGTCATTTCTGACAGGCTTTTCCTACAAACACTGACAGATAGCCTTCCCCGTTCTGGTTAGCATACGGTTTCATCACAACAACAAGGGAGATTCACATGCTTTGGACGATTGTAGTGGGCATTATTGCAGGTTGGTTGGCCGGTTTGATTATGAAGGGTGATGGCTTTGGCCTGATCTGGGACCTGATTCTGGGCATTGCCGGGGCGGTTGTCGGCGGCTGGCTGTTTGGCCTGCTGGGCCTGAGTGCCAGCGGCGGTTTGGTCGGCAGCATTATCGTCGCCACGATTGGTGCGGTGTTCCTGATTTTTATTTCGCGCTTACTCAGAAAAGCCTAAACACATTACCCAAAGCACATTACTAAGGTGTAATCACTAAATGCTGGAAAAGACGACTTTTCCAGCATCGCCTTTTTTGGCCTGATACATGGCAGCATCTGCTTTTTCCAGCAAGGCTTCAATCTCTTCTTTCTTTTTCGGCCAGGCAAATGCCACGCCTATGCTGCAACCGACGGTCATTTCTTGCCCTGATTGCAAGCGGATTGGTTTCTGGATCGTTTCAATCAACTTGTGTGCAATCTTGCTCGCAAGCATCCTTGGGTGATCGATAAACGTGAGCAAGATTACAAACTCATCGCCACCAAACCGGCACACCATATCGTCCTCACGCAGCACTTTAGGGATGCGTTGCGAAACGGTGATCAGCACCTCATCCCCGGCGTGATGTCCCAGCGTGTCATTCACGGCTTTGAAGCCATCCAAATCCAGAAACAGTAAAATCATGCCACGGTTGGCGCTGTGCGTATGGGCACTGCTGGCGATACCGCGCATCAGGCTTAACAAACCGCGCCGATTAAACAGCCCGGTCAGCGGGTCTTCGGTGAGCAGTTTTTCCAGTGCATTTTGCTGCGTGTGAAACGCCGTCATATCCATCAAAAAGCTGATGCAAAAGTTGGACTCACTTTCAACCACGCGCGTGAGTGCAATCCTGAGCGGGATTTCATGACCGTCAGCATGAAAGCCGCTACGCTCCGCCACAATCTTTTCAGATGTATCCTGCTGCCTGCGTTTTCTGGCATAGGCATTGAGCTGTTTCCAGTCAGGAATCATTTTCGAGACTTGCGTGCCGACAATCAACTGTGCCTGGTAGCCGAACATGCCTTCAAAGGCGCGATTGACCATTTTGATCAAGCCTTTGGCATCGGTAATCACAATGGCATCGATCGCATTTTGAAAGATGACGCGCATCTGGTGTTCCTTGAACTGCAAATCACGGGCAAGCTGGCGCTGCTTGGCAAGTATATTTTGCGCAATGGCGGCGCCGATCAGGATCAAGGTGCCCAATGTCACCAGCGTCGACAAATACCAGCGATCCACCGTCGGCACCGGATGGGCAAACTCGGCGATCCCCACGAACACTGCGGCTGCCATGCCGATATAATGCATGATCGTAATGGCAGCGCCCATCACCAGCCCGCTGACCACATGGCGCCAGGCACGCAGTCGCTGCATGCGCTCACATTGCTGGCCAAACCATAATGCAAGCACCGCAAGCAGTACAGCCGCCACCACAGAAATCAGGACCCACCACGGTTTGAAGGTCATAACCGCAGTAGTGCGTATGGCCAGCATGCCGCTGTAATGCATGACCCCAATGCCAAGGCCAATAATCATGCCGCTCAACCATAAATGACTCGCCCCCTGGTCCGCGTGCGAGATCCAGCGCATGGCGGCCCAGGATGCGACAAAAGCCGGCCAGATCGAGAGCAACGTGATGAGCGGGTCATACTTCACAGTCACGCACAGCTCAAATGCCAGCATGCCCAGGAAGTGCATGCTCCAGACGGCCGCGCCTAATGCAATGGCGCCACTCAGTAGCGCAAACTTCTGATCTCTTCTTAACTGAAATTGTTGGGCCAGGTCAGCCAGGTACATGGCCAGGATAGAGGCCATTGCGGCAATCAAATACGACAATACAACCATCCCGCCCTCGTAACGGGAGACGAGGATGGAACCTGCTGGACTCACAAGATCAAACAAAAAGTTTGTCAATTGCTGGTATCCAATCACGCATGGTGACGTTCAGGGTGTGGCGTGCGTTGCACTACTCACAACTGGCGCTGAGTGAATTTTGTTGTGCATGCATCACAGCAAAACAAATTTAAAAGCGCTCACTGGTATTATGATGACCTTGAAAAACACTTTCAAAACACATTTACGCAAATTAACCATGAACCAGTTTGGCATTTATATCATTGGCGACGAAATCCTGTCTGGCAAACGTCAGGATGCCCACCTGAGCAAAGTGATTTCGCTGCTGTCAGCCCGCGGTTTGCAACTGAGTTGGGCGCATTTTATTGGTGATATTCCCGAGCAGATTACCGGCCACCTCAAAGCCAGTATGGATCGCGGCGATGTCGTGTTTAGTTTTGGCGGCATAGGCGCCACGCCAGATGACCACACACGGCAATGTGCCGCGGCAGCAGCGGGAGTGCCAATTGAACGTCATGCCGGAGCGGTCGCGAATATTGAAGCGCGCTATGGCGAAAGTGCTTATCCCAAGCGCGTATTGATGGCTGACTTTCCCCAGGGCTGTGACCTGATTCCCAACCCGGTCAACCAGGTTGCCGGGTTTAGCATGCATGAGCATTATTTTGTGCCCGGCTTTCCAGAAATGGCACACCCCATGATTGAGTGGGTACTGGATACCTACTACAGCCACCTGTTTCATACCGCAGACTATCTGGAACAGGCCATTGTGGTCACCGAAGCTGGTGAAAGTGACCTTATTGATTTAATGAATCATATGCTGAGCCACTACCCCATGCTGAAACTGTTCAGCTTGCCACGCACCAATCAACGCAGGACGACCGAAGTGGGCATGAAAGGCCAGAGTGCGCTGGTCAAACAGGCCATGCAGGATTTAAAAGCCGGGGTATCGGCCCTCGGTTACCCTTGGGCAGATGTATAAACGCGATGGATTGCCGTCCGCAATGTGGTGCTTGTTGTATTGCACCTTCGATTACCAGCGCCATTCCGGGCATGCCGGAGGGTAAGCCCGCCGGGGTTGCTTGTATTCAATTAGACGAGTTACTCAGGTGCAAACTGTTTGGCAAACCCGAGCGGCCGGACTTTTGTGGCGGCTTGCAGCCTAGCCTGGAGATGTGCGGCGATGCGCAACAACCGCGTGAATATGCCATACACTGGCTGAATGCACTAGAATTAGCGACCCAGCCAGATACGCCTGGCCATTAGGGCTTACGGTAGGCCCAGCGCATCATGCCCAGCCCGACCAGGATCATAGGCACACACAACCACTGCCCCATACTCAAACCCAGCGACAACAGGCCTAAAAAGCTATCCGGCTCACGGGTAAACTCGACAATAAAACGGAAACTGCCATAACACAGCAGGAACATCGCCGAGATGGCGCCTATCGGGCGCTTTTTACCCGCGAATGTCCATAACACCAGGAACAACACAATGCCTTCCAGTGCAAATTCATACAATTGCGACGGATGACGCGCCACCTGATCGACTGCCGGGAAAATCATGCCCCAATCGGCGTTGGTCGGGCGGCCCCACAACTCGGCATTGATAAAATTACCCAGGCGGCCTGCACCCAAGCCAATCGGCACTAGGGGCGCCACAAAATCCATCAGTTGCAACCAAATCACGCCACGTTTGCGCGCAAACAGCGCCATGGCCACCATCACACCAATAAAGCCGCCGTGGAACGACATGCCGCCCTGCCACAAGGCAAAAATTTCCAGCGGATGTTGCAGAAAATAAGCCGGTTGGTAAAACAGCACATAGCCCAAACGACCACCAAACACCACGCCCAGCGCAATATAAAACAGCATATCGTCCGGGTCGCGTTCCTGCCAGGGGGAGGCCGGATCCAGTTTGCGCAAGCGCTTGACCTGGTATTGCCCCAGCCACAAGCCGCCAAAAAAGCCGACCAGGTACATCAGGCCATACCAATGGATGCCGAAACTGCCGATTTGCAATGCGATGGGGTTAAATCCCGGATGGGTAAACATGCCTAATCACCGTGAAGAAAACTGCATTATACCTGCTGCGCGAGATGCGTCAGTCATACTGCGCCGCACTGGCTGGCATTTTCCAGACAGCCAGTACACTCACCAACGCCATCAGTGACATATAGCCACCCACCCAGGCCAGTCCGCCCTGCCGTACTAGAAACTGCGCAACCGCAGGCGCAAACGACGCGCCTAAAATGCCGCCAAACTGGTAACTCAGCCCTGCGCCGGTATAACGCACAGCCACCGGAAACTGTGCCGGTAAAAACGCCCCCATAGGGGCAAATGTGATGCCCATCAAAAACAGCGCAAGAAATAAAAAGAGTGCGATCAGCCATAATTGACCACTACCGATGAGTGGTGCCAGCATGAATCCCAGTAACAAGGCCAGGATTTGACCGGTCATTAACACTGGCCGGCTACCGTAACGATCTGCCAGCGCTGCCGCGAACGGTGTCGCCAACGCCATGCCGATAACCGCAATACACAACATGGCCAGGAACTGTGGTCGTGCGATGTGCAGGGTTTGCGTGCCATAGCTCAGGCAAAACACTGTGGCAGTATAAAACAGGTGATAGCACACGCCCATGGCGAGGGCGCCCAGTAAAATCGCGCGGCCATGCTGACACAGGACCGCTTTCAGCGGCCAGCGATGCAAATGCTGTTGCGAGCGCGCTTGCGAAAAAGCCGGTGTTTCTGCCAGCTTGAACCTGACGTACAAGCCGACCATGACCAGGGCCGCACTGATAACAAACGGCACCCGCCAACCCCACAACGCAAACTGTGCCTCGCTCAGGCCCAGGCTCAAGCCCAGGAATGTCAGTGTCGCCAGTAAAAATCCGATGGATGGCCCGAGTTGTGGAAACATGCCGTACCAGCCACGCTTGTTGGCAGGCGCATATTCGGTCGCCAGCAAGGCCGCACCGGCCCACTCGCCCCCCAGGCCGATGCCTTGGCCAAACCGTAACAGGCACAACAATAGCGGCGCCCAGCTGCCCCAACTAGCATAGCCAGGTAACAACCCAATCAGGAAGGTAGACGCGCCCATCACCAACAATGAGGCCGCCAGCGTCGACTTGCGGCCAATGCGGTCGCCAAAATGGCCAAACAGCAATGCGCCCAAGGGCCGCGCAATAAACGCCAGGCCAAAGGTGAGCAACGCATTCAGGGATTGCATGGCCGGATCACTGGCCGGGAAAAATACCTGCCCGATCACCAGCGCAGCGGCCATGGCGTAAATGTAAAAATCGTAGAACTCGATGGCGGTGCCAATGAAGCTGGCAAAGGCGATATGTTTCAGGGAGGGTGTGGTCATGCCCGCATCTTACATGCACACCGTTTAAAAGTGCTACCTACGGTTGTTACGCCAATAAAAAAACCGGGGCAACGACTCCTCGTTACCCCGGCTAGCTCACACTCACATGCAAAGAATTACTTTTTAGCTTGTGCCTCAGCCGCAACGCTTTCCGGCTTCCAGCCACCGCCGAGTGCCTTGAACAAATCAACCGATGCGGTCAATGTATTCTGGCGGCTCTGAACCACGGCTTGTGTGGCTTCATTATGGTTACGCTGCGCATCCAGCACTTCCAGGTAGCTGGTATAGCCTGCCTCGTAGCGGTTTTTCGCCACGCGCAGAATATTGCCAGTGGTTTTCTCCTTGGACACGGCCAGGGCTTCTTGCTCACGGTATTGTTGCGCATTCACCAGCGCATCGCTGACTTCGGTAAACGCGGTTTGCAAGGTATTCTGGTAAGTTGCCAGCACTTGTTTTTGCTGCGCTGTCGCCTGATCCAGACGTGCATTCAGGCGGCCGCCGTTGAAAATCGGCATGCTGATATCCAAACCAAGTGACCAGACGCGTGCAGGCGATTTCAGCAGGTTATTCAGCGCAATACTCTCGCCACCATAAGTGGTAGAAAGCGAGATACTTGGGTAAAACGCCGCGCGTGCTACCGCAATATTGGCATTGGCTGACACCATATCCTGCTCTGCCTGGCGCACATCCGGCCGGGCTTCCATCAGGGCAGATGGCAAGCCAGTTGGCGCGACTGGTGGGGTTGGCATGGCCATCAGGTCACCGGCAGCGATTTTCAAGCCCAGGTCATTGGTCAGCAAACCGATCTGATGCTCACTCAAAGCGCGCAAGCGCTTCAATTCCAGCGTCTGCGTTTGCAGGGTAGTCACCACCAGCTCTGCCTGGTGTGCGTCCAGAATGGTAGACACGCCACCTTCCACCCGGCGTTTGGCCAGGTCCAGGCTATCCTGTGCAGTTTTCAGGTTTTGCGTATTGACCAGCAATTGCGCATCCAGGCTGCGTATCATCAGGTAATGATTGGCCACCAGGCTGGACAATGACCAGGTCACGGCCTCTTTGGCATAACGCGTTGCCAGCAGCTGCGCACGCGCCGCTTCATTGGCACGGCGCAGTTTGCCCCACAGATCCAGCTCATAACTACCGTTCAAACCCACTTTATAGGTTTTACGCGGGTTGTTACCAAACACCGGGAACACACCGGACTCGGTGACGCGGTTACGTAAACCGGAACCGGTTGCGGTCACGGTCGGCAACAGGTTGGCACCGATTTCACGCATTTGCGCATCAGCCTCTTCAATCCGTGCCACAGCCAGTTGCACATTATTGTTTTTGGCCAGTGCGGACTCTACCAGCTGGTTTAGCTGCGTGTCATTAAACAATGTCCACCATTGCTGCAAGGCTAATTGCTGCTCTGCGCTGAGCGCGTTGGCACCCGCAGCGCCATATTCGGCTGGCAACTGTGGGGCAGGACGTGAATACAAATCACCCAGCATCTGGCAACCCGTCATGGACAAGGTCAGCAAGCCCAGCAGCAGTGACTGCTGTAATGGTTTTAATGCAAACTTCATTGTCGGTTTCATACCGATTCCTCTTCTACAATATGCCCATGGTGACGCACTTTTTTCTCATTGGTCAGCCAGGTAAAGAACAACGGGATAAAGATGGTGGCAATAAACGTTGCCAGCAACATACCGCCGAACACGCCGGTACCCATGGACTGGCGCGCTGCCGCACCGGCCCCGGTAGCGAATACCAGTGGGATGATCCCCAGTACAAACGCCATTGACGTCATCACAATCGGTCTGAAGCGCAAGCGCGCTGCTTCCAGTGCGGCTTCAGCCAACGGCATGCCTTCTTCCATTTTCTGTGAAGCAAATTCCACGATCAAAATCGCGTTCTTCGCCGCCAGGCCAATCAGCGTAATCAAGCCGATCTGGAAGTAAATGTCATTGTTCATGCCGCGTGTCAGTACCGCAATCAAGGCACCGGTCATGGCAAACGGAATCGCCATAATCACTGCCAGTGGCAACGCCCAGGTTTCAAACTGTGCCGCCAGAATCAGGAACACCATAATGGTGGCGAAGCCAAATGCCACCAATGCAGCGGAACCGGTACGCTTTTCCTGGTAAGCCTGGCCAGTCCAGGCAATCTGGTAACCATCAGGCATGTTTTCCTTGGCAATTTTTTCCACCAGTTTAATCGCGTCACCGGAGCTCACGCCTGGCGCACCACTACCAAATACCTTGGCAGACAACAGGCCGTTATAACGCTCCAGTTGCTCGGCACCAACGATATTGCTGACTTTAGCCAGCGCAGACATCGGGATCATATTGCCATCCGGATTGTCGGCTGTTGGCTGGCTGCGCACATACACTTTACCCAGGTCTTCAGGTTTCATGCGGTACTCGGCCTCAGCCTGCAACTGCACACGATAGGTACGGCCGCTACGGTTAAAGTCATTTACATACAGTGAGCCCATGGTGCTTTGCAGCGTGGCATAAATGTCTGAAATCTTGACATTCTGTGACAGCGCCTTGGCTTCATCCACCTCGATAAACAACTGAGGCACAGTGGGACGGAAGAAGCTGTTAATCCCGGTCAGCTGCTGGTTTGCACGCATGGCATCCATGAAGTTATTCATGACCTGCGCTAACTTGATCGGATCGGTATCGCCCTGGCTTTGTACATACACCTCAAAACCACCGGCAGAGCCCAGGCCACGAATCGCTGGCGGGTTCACTGCAAAGCTCAAGCCGTCTGGCTGGCTCATGCCGATGCCAATCAACTTGCCCACCATCTGGTCAGCATTAGTGGTCCGTTTGTCCCAGTCTGTCATACGCACAAACATGGTCGCTGCATTGGTTTTGTTGGCGCCGGTCAGCAACTCAAAGCCGTTCACCGCAAACTCATGCGCAGTGGCCGGATCTTTGGCAATCGCTGCACGGATGTTTTCCGTCGTCTGTGAGGTACGCTTCAAGGTAGCGCCATCTGGCATCACCACGATACTGATCACATAGCCCTGGTCTTCTGGCGGCACAAAGCCACCCGGTACAGTACGGAACAGGAAGATCATCACGATCAACATGCCACCAAATACCACAGCACCAATGATTTTATGATGCAGCGTCAGGTTCACCGTGCCGGTATACAGCTTGGTTAAACGGTCAAAGCCCTGGTTGAATTTTCTGAAAAAGGCATTCTCATGATGGCCATTTTTCAAAATCATCGCGCACAGTGCAGGTGTCAGCGTCAGCGCCACCACCCCTGAAATCACCACAGAAATCGCCACGGTCACCGCAAACTGACGGTACAACTCACCGGCAATACCGCCCTGGAAAGCCACGGGCACGAACACCGCACACAGTACCAGCACAATCGCCACCACGGCCGCCTGCACCTGGGCGATAGACTTAATCGCCGCATGCAATGGATTGAGGTTTTCCTCCTTCATCAGGCGCTCGGTGTTTTCGAGCACCACAATCGCATCATCCACCACGATACCAATCGCCAGAATCATGGCAAACAGCGTCAGCAGGTTGATGGAGAAGCCAAACAGATACAAGCCGGCAAAGGTACCGATAATCGAAATTGGCACCGCAATCATCGGGATCAGGGTCGCGCGCCAGCTTTGCAGGAACAGGAACACCACCAGCACCACCAGCACCAGCGCCTCACCAAAGGTATGGAACACTTCTTTGATGGTCGCTTTCACGAAGTCACTGGTATCGTAAGGAATGTTGTAGTCCATGCCCTCTGGGAACTTGAGTTTCAACTCGTTGACTTTGGCCTTGATGGCTTCGGCAGTTTCCAGCGCATTGGCGCCACTCTGCAAGAAGATAGGCAGCGCTACACCTGGTTGTCCATTCAGCGCAGACGCCACGTTGTAGCTCTGTGCGCCCAACTCAATACGCGCCACATCTTTCAAGCGCAGCACACCGTTAGGGCCTTGCGCACGCACAATAATGTTGCCGAACTCTTCCGGATCAATCAGACGGCCTTTTGCTGTCACGGTAAATGACAGTTGCTGGCTGGCTGGCGCGGGTTCTGCACCAATCTTACCGGCGGCGTATTGCGCGTTTTGTGCACTGATGGCCGCAGAAATATCGCTGGTAGACACGCCCAGTTGCGCCATACGGTCAGGACGCAACCAGATACGCATGGAGTAATCCTGACCACCAAAAATGGTGACATCACCCACGCCTTTAATGCGCTTAAACTCATCCAGCACATTCAAGGTGGCGTAGTTACTCAGGAACAGACGGTCATGTTCTTTTTTGCTGGAGATCAGCATCACCACCAGCAGGATGTCGTTGGAACGTTTTTGCACCACGACGCCTGTCCGGCGTACATCTTCCGGCAAACGTGGCAAGGCAATATTCACGCGGTTGCTGACGTTAAAAGTAGCCTGGTCAACATTGGTACCAATGTCAAACGTCGCCGTAATCGTCAACGTACCACTACTGTCAGAACTGGAGTTAAAGTACAGCAGGTTTTCCACGCCGCTTAACTGCTCCTCAATCGGGGCAGCCACGGTTTTGGACAGGGTCTCAGCACTGGCGCCAGGGTAGCTGGCGGTGATGATCACGGTTGGCGGGGCAATTTGCGGATATTGCGCAATCGGCAGCTTGAATGCTGCCGCCAAACCGGACAACACGATGATGATAGACAGCACGCTGGCAAAAATCGGGCGTGTGATAAAAAATCGGGTCATATCGTTTTTCCTGAAATCGGCCTGAAACGACGTTCAGGCCGTGAATCACATAATGTAAACGTTAAGATTGCGCGTTAAGACTTGGCTTTTTCTGGTGCCTGGCCTTGTGGCGCTGCCGGGGCAGCATCTGGCGCATGGGGCGCAACCGGGGCACCTGGACGTACCTTGATCAGGTTGTCAGTAATCACCTGGTCACCGGCTTTCAAGCCCTCCAATACGCTCCAGCGCTCACCGAACCAGCCACCCACAGTGATCGGTCTGACGGCAGCCACGGTTTTGCCTTCTTTGTCCTTATCCGCCACAAACACAAACTTGCCTTGCTGGCCAGTTAATACCGCCGTTTGCGGAATCAGGAACACGCCATCACGCTTGCCTGTGGTCAGGCGTACACGTACGAACTGGCCTGGCAACAAAGCGCTGTCCGGGTTCTGAAACTCGGCACGCAACTGCTGTGTGCCCAATGCCGGGTCAATCTGGCTGGCAGAGAAGTTGATTTTGCCTGACAGTGGATACTCACTACCATCGGCCAGCACCAAACGCACATCTTGCACTTTGCCCGGACGTAAATGCCCGCCCAATGCCTGCAACTCAGACTCGGACAAGCTGAAACGTACCCAGATAGGCGACACCTGCACAATGGTGCTCAACAGTGTGCTATTGGCAGTAGCCAGCGCACCTTCAGATAAGACAAAACGGCCGCCAATACCACCTTCAGGCGCCTTGACGTGGGTATAAGACAAATTCAGTTCAGCCTCACGCAACTGCGCCTGGTATTGCAGCAAGGTAGCGGCGGCAACTGAGTTATCAGAAGCGGCATTGTCATATTCACGCTGGCTGATGGATTTGGTTTCCAGCAAGCCTTTCAAACGTTGCGCTTCACGTGCAGTTTGCTCGATGCGGGCTTTTTGCTGTGCAATCAGCGCTCTCGATTGCTCGACTTGCAGTTGGAAAGGCACCGGGTCAATCAGGAACATATCCTGACCGGCCTTCACTGTCTCGCCTTCCTGATAGAGGCGTTTGAGCACAATTCCACCCACGCGTGGACGGACTTCAATCTGTTTGGCACCTTCTGTTTGTGCAACCACTTCTGTTTGAATCGGAACCGTCTCCGCTGCCACTGCCTGTACGGTCACCGGCATGGCTGGCATGCCGCCCGCGCCCGGGTTTTGCCCTTCAGGAGATTTTCCGCAAGCGGCTAACACTGAAGCTAAAGCAAGTAAAACCAGTGTACGACGAGGTTGGATAGTCTGTGAAATCAACATGTTATCCTCAAAAAATTTTATAAATAGACTTGATTACATACATTCTTGGATGTATATTATATACAAACACGAATGTATGTAAATGGGTTTTGCAAAAAATTTGCCGAACGACTTACCAGTGGCAGCCAAGCACAACTGGTAAAATACCCGACATTCAAGAAACTTTAATGAAACCTTAAAGAGCGATAGAGACGATGGTACGTAAAACCAAAGAAGATGCCGCAATTACCCGCCAGCGCATTATTGATGCCGCGCGAGAAATGTTCCTGCAAAAAGGCGTCAGCCGCACCAGCCTGGAGCAAATTGCCACCCACGCCAGCGTCACGCGTGGCGCCGTCTATTGGCACTTTCAAAACAAGGCTGAACTGTTTCATGCCATGCGCGAAGAGGTCTACCTACCCCTGATTGACCGCATGGATGACACCCTGCTCGGCAATGCTGACGAGCCCGCCCCCGACCCGCTTGGCCGCATTCGCAAACATCTGGAAAGCACCATCCAAATCCTGGATGACGACCAGACCACGCGCGCCACTTACGAAGTCATGATGACTAAATGCGAATATGTCGATGAGTTTGCCGATGTATTGAAATCAATTTTAAGTAACTGTAGCGGACTCGTGCACAAAATGGAACAGGCCTATGCAAAAGCACAGGAAATTGGCCAGGTTGGCACCCAGCTCACCGCCGCCGAGTTAGCCCTGGATACCCACCTGTTTTTCTCCGGCCTGCTTCATATGTGGGTCAAAGATACCGAAGGCTCTTTGTTCCGCGACCGCGCCATGCAACTCATCGATGCACACATCAAGTTGCGTAAAAAATAAGCAAAAAAGCAGTTTACGCATTCCCTGATCGACGATTTGCAGTTAAAATAGTCAGTCTTTTCACTGACTTAATCCATCGCAAGCCCATGCAAATCGGATCCCATCAATTAAAAAACAACCTGGTTGTCGCCCCTATGGCAGGTGTGACCGACAGGCCTTTCCGTATGCTGTGCAAGAAGATGGGGGCCGGGCTGGCCGTGTCAGAAATGGTGACCTCCAACTCATTGTTGTACGGTAGCGAAAAAACCAAACGCCGCGCCAACCACGAAGGTGAAGTCAGCCCGATTTCGGTACAGATTGCCGGCGCAGAACCTGCCATGATGGCTGAAGCCGCCAGACACAATGTGGACAATGGTGCGCAAATCATTGATATCAACATGGGCTGTCCGGCTAAGAAGATCTGTAATGTAATGGCGGGCTCTGCCCTGCTGCGCGACGAACCATTGGTGTCACAGATTCTCAAGGCGGTGGTGAATGCGGTGGATGTGCCTGTCACGCTTAAAATCCGTACTGGCTGGGACAGGCAAAACAAAAACGCTATCCAGATTGCCAAAATGGCAGAAGATATTGGCGTACAAGCGCTGACTATTCATGGCCGTACACGTAACGACCTTTACCATGGTGACGCGGAGTACGACACCATTGCCGCGGTAAAACAGGCAATCAACATCCCATTGATCGCCAACGGCGACATTACCACCCCGGAAAAAGCCAAGTTCGTGCTCGACTACACCAAAGCCGATGCGGTGATGATTGGCCGCGCCGCACAAGGCCGCCCATGGATTTTCCGTGAAACCGAGCATTTCCTCAACACTGGCGAGCATATGCTGCCTCCCACCGTGGATGAAATTCACCAGGTCATGCTGGAGCACTTGCATGATTTATACGATTTCTACGGCGACCTCACAGGCATGCGTGTGGCACGCAAGCATATCTCCTGGTACACCAAAGGCCTGTCAGGCTCGGCCGCGTTCCGCCACAACATGAATACGCTGCAAACCATAGAATTGCAATTACAGGCCATCAATGACTTTTTTGCCGAACTCCGTGCCAAAAATGATCGCCTGGTGTATGCGGATGATGCTGACTCAGATAACGAAAACAATGGCGGCGAGGAGTTGGCAGCATAATGCAAAACGATAGTAAATTAAGCCTCGCCGTGCGCGAGTCACTGGACGACTATTTCACGCACCTGGACGGGCAACCGCCCCATGCCATTTACGATATGGTACTCAGCTGCGTCGAAAAGCCCATGCTGGAGTACGTCCTCAACAAAGTCGGCGGCAATCAAAGCAAAGCCGCAGACATGATGGGCATTAACCGCAATACCCTGAGAAAAAAGATGGCCGCCTACGGCCTGGAATAAATTACACCGGGCCTGATGGCACTTCATCATCAGGCCTTTTTCATTTTCTTTATCACGCAACTCCACTCAATTCATTATGACGATTAAACGCGCGCTTATCAGTGTTTCCGATAAAACCGGTGTGCTCGAACTGGCACAATCCCTGCACCAGCTTGGTGTAGAAATCCTTTCTACTGGCGGGACCGCCAAATTGTTCCGCGACAACCAAATTCCAGTCAAGGAAGTCAGTGACTTTACCGGCTTCCCGGAAATGCTGGACGGCCGCGTCAAAACCCTGCACCCTAAAGTGCATGGCGGCCTACTGGGCCGCCGTGATTTGCCTGAGCACGTTGCTGCCATGCAGCAATATGGCATTGAAAACATCGACCTGCTGGCGGTGAACCTGTATCCGTTTGAGGCGACCGTTGCCAAAGCCAATTGCACCTTGGAAGACGCGATTGAGAATATCGATATTGGCGGCCCGGCCATGGTGCGCTCTGCGGCTAAAAACTGGAATGATGTCGCGGTGTTGACCGACGCGGCACAATACGCCGACGTGGTGAGTGAGCTGCAAGCCAACAACGGCAGCGTATCCAAGGCGACCCGTTTCAAACTGTCAGTGGCAGCGTTTAACCGCATTGCACAGTATGATGCAGCCATCAGCAACTACCTGTCTGCGATTGACTTCGCCGAAACTGAATCTGCTGGCAAGCCAGTGCTGAGCCAGTTCCCAGGCCAAATGAACAGCAACTTTGTCAAAGTACAAGACCTGCGCTACGGTGAAAACAGCCACCAGCAAGCCGCTTTTTACCGCGACCTCTACCCTGCCCCCGGCAGCCTGGCTACCGCGCAACAACTGCAAGGCAAAGAACTCAGCTATAACAACATTGCTGACGCCGATGCGGCTTGGGAAGCAGTGAAATCCTTCACTGGCCCGGCCTGTGTGATCGTCAAACACGCCAACCCATGCGGCGTAGCGGTTGGCATCAATGCACTCGAGTCATACAGCAAGGCCTTTAAAACCGACCCGACTTCTGCCTTTGGCGGCATCATCGCTTTTAATACCACCCTGGATGGTGCCGCTGCCGAAGCCGTTTCCAAACAGTTTGTAGAAGTGTTGATTGCACCTGACTTTACGCCAGAAGCGCTGGCCATTTTCAGTGCAAAAGCCAATGTGCGCGTATTGAAGATTGCCTTGCCACAGGGCGGCAACACCGCCTGGGAGCAAGGCCGCAACGCGGTAGATTCCAAGCGTGTAGGTTCCGGCATTTTGCTGCAATCGGCCGACAACCATGAAATGCAACTGGCCGACCTCAAGGTCGTGACCAAACTGCATCCAACACCAGCACAAATGCAAGACCTGCTGTTTGCCTGGAACGTGGCTAAATACGTGAAATCCAATGCCATCGTCTTCTGTGGCAATGGCATGACCCTGGGCGTGGGCGCTGGCCAGATGAGCCGTGTCGACAGCACCAAAATCGCCGCCATCAAGGCACAAAATGCTGGCCTGAGCCTGCAAGGCTCTGTGGTCGCTTCTGATGCATTCTTCCCGTTCCGCGACGGCGTGGATGTATTAGCAGACGCCGGTGCCAGCTGTGTTATCCATCCGGGTGGCAGCATGCGCGACGAAGAGGTGATTGCGGCAGCCGACGAACGTGGCTTGGCCATGGTGGTGACAGGCATTCGTCACTTTAGACATTAATTCTATTTGCCACAGAGGGCACCGAGACCACAGAGAATATCTTTAATTATGTTTTCCTCTGTAGCCTCGGTGCCCTCTGTGGCTCAAACTCAATTAGGTAATACAAAATGAAAATTTTAGTGATTGGTTCTGGCGGTCGTGAGCACGCACTGGCATGGAAAGTGACACAAAACAAAGAAGTCAGCCGCGTCTATGTCGCGCCTGGTAACGCTGGCACAGCCACCAACCCTGACATGGTCAACGTGCCTATCACCAAAATTGATGAACTGGTGAAATTTGCTGAAGACGAGCAAATCGCCTTGACCATCGTTGGCCCGGAAGCACCACTGTCACAAGGCGTGGTCGATGCTTTCCGCGCGGCCGATTTAAAAATCTTTGGCCCTACCAAGGCGGCGGCACAGTTGGAAAGCTCCAAAGACTTCGCCAAGGCGTTTATGGTGCGTCATAACATCCCAACGGCTAAATACCAGACCTTTAGCGATGCCACAGAAGCCCACGCCTATATTGATGCCAACGGCGCGCCGATTGTGATCAAGGCAGATGGCCTGGCTGCGGGTAAAGGCGTGGTGGTTGCCATGACACTGGAAGAAGCACATACCGCCGTCGACGCCATGTTGTCCGACAACAAGCTTGGCGATGCAGGCGCGCGCGTGGTGATTGAAGAGTTTTTAACCGGCGAAGAAGCCAGCTTTATGGTGATGGTCGATGGTAAAAACATCTTGCCGCTGGCCACCAGCCAGGACCACAAACGCCTGCTGGATGCCGACCAGGGCCCGAACACCGGTGGCATGGGTGCTTACTCACCTGCACCAGTGGTGACGCCAGACATCCACGCCAAAGCCATGCGCGAAATCATCGTGCCTACGGTGGAAGGCATGGCCAAAGACGGCATTCCTTATACCGGCTTTTTGTATGCCGGTTTGATGATTAGCCCAAGTGGCGAAGTCAAAACTCTGGAATTCAATTGCCGCATGGGCGACCCGGAAACACAACCTATCATGATGCGCCTGAAATCAGACCTGGTTGAGCTGGCAGAGCACGCTGTGGATGGCACATTGGACCAGGCCAAGGCCGAATGGGACTGGCGTTTTGCGCTGGGCGTGGTCATGGCGAGTGCTAACTACCCGGAAACGCCTAAACTGGGCGATGAAATTACCGGGCTGCCAAAAGACGTACAAGACGGTCATGTGTTTCATGCAGGCACCACACTCAAAGATGGCAAAGTGGTGACTAGCGGTGGCCGCGTATTATGTGTGACTGCGCTAGGCGAAACCGTTAAATCTGCGCAACAACAAGCCTACAAAGTGCTCGAGCAGATCAAGTTCGACGGCGCGCAATACCGTAAAGACATTGGCTATCGCGCCATCAAGAACTAAATCATGACGACAGACCAAATCCAGCCCGCTGCCGTTTACGACTACCTGCAAGGCTTGCAAGCACGCATCGTCGAAGCCATAGAACTGGTCGATGGTAAAACCTTCTTGCAAGACAGCTGGCAACGGCCTGAGGGCGGTGGTGGCAACTCTTGCCTGCTGGAAGGCGGTAATGTGTTTGAGCGCGCTGGCGTTGGTTTTTCGCACGTACTCGGCAACAAATTGCCGCCGGCAGCCAGTGTCGCCCACCCTGAAGCGGCTGGCAGGCCGTGGGAAGCCATGGGTGTCTCGCTGGTGTTTCACCCGCACAACCCTTATGTACCCACGGTGCATATGAATGTGCGCTTTTTTGTTGCCAAAGCGCAGCAACCAGGCGAACAGGATATCTGGTGGTTTGGCGGCGGCATGGACCTCACGCCTTATTATGGGTTTGAGGATGACTGCATCCACTTTCATCGCGTGAACAAAGAGGTATTGGCACCGTTTGGCGCCGACTACTACCGCAATTTTAAAAAGCACTGCGACGAATACTTCTTTCTCAAGCACCGTAAAGAGCCACGCGGCATTGGTGGCGTGTTTTTTGACGACTTTAGCGAATTAGGCTTTGAGAAAAGTTTTGCCTTGCAGCGTGCCGTCGGCGATGCCTTTATCAATGCTTATTTGCCGATTGTACAGCGTCGCAAAGACACCGTTTACGGCGAACGCGAGCGTGATTTCCAGGCCTACCGCCGTGGCCGTTATGTCGAATTCAACCTGATTTTTGACCGCGGTACCATTTTTGGCCTGCAATCAAATGGCCGTACCGAATCGATATTACTCTCCATGCCGCCGATTGTGAAATGGCGCTACGACTGGAAGCCGGAAACCAACAGTGCAGAAGCCAAACTCTATAGCGACTTTTTGATTGAGAAAGACTGGGTATAAACATGCAAGTTTCAATAGAAGCCAGACAACAAGCGCAAGCACTGCTGGAGTTTATTGATCGCAGCCCCAGCCCCTGGCATGCCGTGGAAACGGTTTCCGCGCAACTCAAAGCGCATGGTTTTATACACCTGCATGAAAACGAAGCGTGGCAATGCCAGGCTGGCGGAAAGTACTTTGTTGTACGCGATGGCGGCTCCATCATTGCTTTTGTCGCTGGCCAGCAAGCCATGGCAGACAGCGGTTTCCGCATCGTCGGTGCGCATACCGACTCCCCCGGCTTACGCCTTAAACCCAAAGCGGCTTACAGCACAGAAGGCCTGGCACAGCTGGGTGTAGAGGTCTACGGCGGCCCGATTTTGGCCACGTTTACTGACCGTGACTTAAGCCTGGCCGGACGGGTAATCATCCGCACCGCGCAAGGCATGGAAGCGCGACTGGTCAGACTGGACCAGCCTGTTGCACGCCTGCCTAACCTGGCCATCCACATGAACCGCGAGGTCAATGAAAAGGGGCTGGCCCTCAACAAGCAAACCGGACTACCACTGATTTTTGGTCACGCGGCGAACACGGATTCTGCCAGACAATTATTGACAGAGACCCTGGCTGGCAAACTGGCCGTGCCCGCCCAAGCCATTATCAGTTGGGACCTGGCGTTATATGACACGCAAACCGGTAGCTTCTGGGGCATAGAGCAGGAGTTTATCGCCAATAGCCAACTGGACAACCTGGCCTCTTGCCATGCGGCATTAGAGGCCTTATTAAGCACCGAAACACCGCAGGCGACGGCTATTTGTGCATTGTTTGATCACGAAGAGGTGGGCTCTGAAAGTGCCACCGGCGCTGGCGGCAGCTTTTTGCTGGATGTGATTGAGCGCCTTTGCCACGCAAGCGGGCTGTCGCCAGAAGACAAGCTGCGCAGTTTTGCCAACAGCTTTTTCATCAGCGCAGATATGGCGCATGCTTTTCACCCTAACCATGCGGGCAGTTATGAGCCCTGCCACCACGTGCAAATCAATCACGGGCCGGTCATTAAAACCAACGCCAACCAGCGCTACAGCACCAATGCCGTCACTGCCGCGCGCTTTATCCAGCTATGTGAGCAAGCACAGGTGCCGCACCAGCAATATGCACACCGCACTGACTTGGGTTGCGGCAGCACCATAGGTCCCATCATGGCGGCGCAACTGGGCATTGCCACGGCGGATGTCGGTAACCCGATGTGGGCCATGCACAGCATCCGCGAAAGCGCAGGCGTGCTAGACCACAGCTACATGATTGCCACATTGCAGCAACATTACGCCAGCTAATTTCTCTCCAGCATTGACGCTGGTACAACGATTGCTTTACCCTAGGCGGATAAGGGGAGAATCAATCAATGTTAGAACAATTATTGCGCAAAAAACCAATTCAACCACATGCGCACACCGGCCTCAAAAAATGTTTAACCGCCTTTGACCTGGCCTTATTAGGCATAGGCGGCGCCATCGGTACTGGTATCTTTGTACTCACAGGCATCGCCGCCGCCACGCAATCTGGCCCTGCTGTCGTACTTTCATTCATTATTGCTGCCGTCGCTGCGGGATTTGCCGCGCTGTCTTATGCAGAACTCTCGTCGTCCATTGGCGGCTCCGGCAGCGCATACGGTTACAGCTACGTGGCGTTTGGTGAGTTTGCCGCCTGGATGATGGGCTGGATGCTATTGCTGGAATACGGCGTAGGCGCCGCCGCCGTGGCCAATGGCTGGTCCGGCTATTTTGTAAACACCTTGAGTAACCTCGGCTGGCAAATGCCAGAGCATCTAACCAAAGCACCCGTGCTTGGTGGGTCGATTAACCTGCCTGCCTTTGCCATTATCTGGATATTGACCTTGCTACTGATGGTCGGCGTCAAGGAAAGTGCGCGCGCCAACAACATCATGGTGATCATCAAACTCTCCACCATTGCCATCTTCCTGGCCTTGTCTGTCGGCCATATCAGTACGACCAACTGGCAACCATTTATGCCATTCGGCTGGTTTGAAACGCTGGATAATGGTAAGAATATTGGCGTACTGGCAGGTGCTTCACTGGTATTTTTTGCTTATTTTGGCTTTGATGCCGTCTCTACTGCGGCGGAAGAATGCCAGCAACCGCAACGCGACCTGCCCATCGGCTTGATTGCATCGCTGACCTTTTGCACCATCATTTATATCATTGTGTCTGGCACACTGACTGGCGTGATTCCTTATACGGAGCTCAACACGTCGTCCCCGGTGGCCTATGCCCTGACCAAGCTGGGTTACACCTGGTCATCCACACTGGTCGCGACTGGCGTATTGGCCGGGCTGATTACGGTGTTACTGGTACTGCTCTATGGCCTGACGCGTATTTTATTTGCCATGAGCCGCGACGGTTTGATTTCGCCCATTTTTTCAGCAGTCAATCCTGAGCGCCAAACCCCAAGTAAAATTATCCTGATGTGCGGCATCGTCGTGTCTATCGTAGCAGGCTTTATCCCCCTGGGGGAGCTGGCCGAAACCGTCAATATTGGCACGCTGGCCAGCTTTATCATGGTGTGCTTTGGCGTTATGCGCTTACGCAAAACCCACCCTGAGCTCGCGCGGCCATTCAAGAATCCGTTTAACCCACTGATCCCGGTTGGCGGCATCGTTTCATGCGCGGCACTGATTTCGTTTTTGCCCGCAGAAACCTGGCACCGTTTTATCACCTGGGCAATCGTAGGCGTCATCTTTTACTTTGCCTACTCATTGCGACACAGCAAATTACGCGCATAAGTGACAATAAAAAAGCCGACTAACAAGTCGGCTTTTTCGAATCACAGCGAAGCTGAAATTACAGAGACAATACCCACTCAACGATGGTTTTGATGTCTTCGTCTTTCACTTGTGGGCTGTTTGCAGGCATAGGGATATTACCCCAAACACCAGCGCCACCTTTTTTCACTTTTTCAATCAATTTAGCTTCAGCAGTTTTGTCGCCTTTGTATTTGGCAGCAACATCTTTGTATGCTGGGCCCAATACTTTTGCATCAACACTGTGACATGCCAAACAACCACTTTTTTGAGCCAATGCTTTAGCCGCTGCTGCGTCTGCAGCTTGTGCTGAACCAGCCATCAACAAAGTCGCTGCTGCGATTGCGGATAATAAAACTTTCATGCGATCTCCTTGAATATCCTCTAAACAAATAGAACCCCGTAATGCAATTCTCATGCATGTGGCATATTACCTGACCAGTCAAAATCTACAATAGAAAAACCGTTAAAACCAACGGTGATTCACATAATTTCAACCGGTTTGGCGTTTTGCCAACAAGCTAAAAACGCACGTGCAACGCTACGGTTGACACGCGTCACAATAACGTTACAAGGTCTCGATCGAGTATTCCGCACTGAGGACATGCTTACGTCCCGGGTTAATCACCACCATGTTGTCCATGGCATTGGTGGTTTCCACACAAATAGTTTTGCGCCATTCATCGCCCACGCCCATATCGCCCATGGCACCGGCTTTTTCAGCACCCGGGTTCCACACGACGGTGGTATCACTGCCAGACTTGGAGACATGGATAATGCGGTTGAAGCCGCTGTCATGAATGGCACAATCAGAGCTGTGATGCACATAGACACGGTCATATTCTTTACCGTCAAATGTCAGCGCGTTGTGCTCCACATTGCGCTCGTACTTGAGTAGCTTGTCCAGATAGACCAGGTCTTGCATGCCAGTGATTTTAACGTTCGATAAATCGCTAACATTAAAGTAGGTGTGGAAGGCTTCACTGATCACAAACGGATGCTCAGCCAGGTTGGTGGTGGCCAAATCGATGCGCAAACGGCGACCAATGGTAATGGTCAGTGTCAGCTCATAGGGATAAGATAGTTGGCGCTGCGCTTCTGGCGTTTGCTGCATTTCGAGAATAATGCGCGTGGCGCCGGTAGGCGTCGCGTCAATATCCATCACGCGCCAGGGAATGACACGTGCAAAGCCATGTGGGCACAACGTGCTGTCAGTAGGATGTGCACCGAACCATGGCCAGCAGATAGGCGTACCGCCACGGATGGAACGACCTTTGACATAACGCGCATTGCTGGAGAGCCACAATACCGGATTGGCCAGAAACTTGGGTTGCCATTGCATGACATGCGCGCCTTGCAAGGCAATCTTGCCAGTCGCCAATGGGTTATCAATTTCCAGGTACTGCAAACCATTTTCGTCCTGCCATTGGGTGACATGCGCGTGCAATGTCATGCGCTTGGTCATTTCCATGCTTTTGGCCAGGAGACTACATTCGTCGCTCATTACTTCCCTCTCTCAATCTGCGCTACATCACGCACCGCACCTTTGGCAGCGCTGGTACTCATGGCGGCATAGGCGCGCAAAGCTGGCGAAACCACACGTTCGCGGTTCAATGGCTTCCAGGCATCCCTGCCTTTGGCATCCATCTGACCACGGCGATGTGCCATTTCCTCGTCACTAATGACCAGGTGTATCGTCCGGTTCGGGATATCAATCTCAATCGCATCGCCTTCTTGCACCAGGCCAATCGCACCACCCTCAGCCGCTTCCGGCGACGCATGGCCAATACTCAAACCCGAGGTACCGCCCGAAAAACGGCCATCCGTGAGCAAGGCACACGCTTTGCCCAAGCCTTTAGACTTCAGGTACGAAGTGGGGTACAGCATCTCTTGCATGCCAGGACCGCCGCGTGGACCTTCATAACGAATTACCACCACATCACCGGCGACGATTTCATCATTCAAAATGCTTTCTACTGCGGCATCCTGACTCTCGAACACACGGGCACGACCGTTAAATTTAAGGATGCTGTCATCCACGCCTGCCGTTTTGACAATACAGCCATCCAGTGCAATATTGCCGTAGAGCACGGCCAAACCACCATCCTGTGAGTAAGCATGCGCTTTGTTACGGATACAACCATTTTCGCGGTCATCATCCAGCTCAGGCCATAACATACTCTGACTAAAGGCAATCGTGGTCGCAACGCCACCAGGCGCGGCACGGAAAAACTTTTTCACTTCTTCATCTTGCGTGGTGACGATGTCCCATTTTGCCAGTGCGGCGCCCATACTAGGACTATGAACGGTTGGCACATCAGTATGGATGACACCGGCACGATTGAGTTCCGCCAAAATGCCCATCACACCACCGGCACGATGCACATCTTCCATATGATATTTGCTGGTTGCCGGGGCAACTTTAGACACGCAAGGCACCTGGCGTGAAATACGGTCTATGTCTTTCATGGTGAAATCCACACCCGCTTCATGCGCAGCTGCCAGCAAATGCAGCACGGTATTGGTTGAACCGCCCATGGCCACATCCAGACTCATGGCATTTTCAAATGCCTGCATGGTCGCAATGCTACGCGGCAATACGCTGTAATCATCTTGCTCATAATGGCGCTTGGCCAGCTCCACAATCAGGCGACCTGCCTGCAAAAATAATTGCTTGCGTGCTGCATGCGTCGCCAGCGTAGAACCGTTACCTGGCAAGCTTAAGCCCAGCGCCTCGGTCAAGCAGTTCATGGAGTTAGCGGTAAACATACCTGAACAAGAGCCACAGGTAGGACAGGCAGAACGCTCGATCTCAGCCACTTCAGCATCGCTGACATGACTATCAGCCGCTTCTACCATGGCATCCACCAGGTCCAGCTTACGCACATTGCCTTGCCAGTTCACTTTACCGGCTTCCATCGGGCCGCCAGACACGAACACCACAGGGATATTCAGGCGCAAGGCGGCCATCAGCATACCAGGGGTAATTTTGTCACAGTTAGAGATACACACCAGCGCATCGGCACAGTGGGCATTGACCATGTATTCCACGCTGTCTGCAATCAGGTCACGGCTCGGCAAGCTATACAGCATGCCGCTATGGCCCATGGCAATACCGTCATCCACGGCAATGGTATTAAACTCTTTAGCAACCCCGCCCGCCTTCTCAATTTCACGGGCGACCAGTTGGCCCATATCCTTCAAATGGACATGACCCGGCACAAATTGCGTAAAGGAGTTAGCCACCGCAATAATCGGTTTGGAGAAGTCTTCATCTTTCATACCGGTGGCACGCCACAACGCGCGAGCACCAGCCATGTTACGACCTTGCGTGGTCGTGTGAGAACGGTATTTAGGCATGAGAAATACTAGGATTGTCGTTAAAATATTATTTTAACTGAATCCGCAGCCGCATGCGCGCCTGAAACAGGTTTGTTACATTCAGGCAACCTTTAAGGAGCGATTATCTAACAGCAGCGCTTCACACCCGTCCACTTTTGGTCTTGCCACTGTTTAAAGAATTCGGCGCGTGAAAGCGGCGCATGCGCCCCTGGCTGCCCGGCGTGCACGTCTGCATAATGCGCCAGATAACGCTCATAGGCATCATCGCCGGATAGCTGGCGCACCCGCTGCCAGGCTTGTTTTAACCAATAAGCGCGCATTTGCCTCTCCTTACACCAAGCGCGAGGCAACATAAGCGGCCTCGCTCGACGGCCTGACTGGCTGCCCGGCAAAATAACGGCGGCTCATTCTGGCCATATCCAGCACCACGACCCACAGCATGGACACGAAAAATAACGTTAACCAGGCATCCAGTTGCTGGTTAAAAATTAATTGTGGCGCCACGGCCGCTTTTTCTGGTGGCAATACGCCACTCGCCAATTTTTGCGACAAATCATTGGCGGCGGCAAAAAAGCCTACGCGGATGTCACTACTGAAGACTTTTTCATAGGCCGCCGTCGTGGTGATTGCCAGTAGCCAGATCAATGGCAAACCAGTGATCCATGCCTTGGTCACCTTACCTGATTTAATCAGGATGCCGGTCGCAACGGAGAGTGCAATCGCCGCCAGCATCTGGTTGGCAATGCCAAATAGGGGCCACAGGATATTGACGCCACCATTGGGATCAATGACGCCGATATAAAGGAAATAGCCCCAGCCAGCTACCACCAGTGCACTGGTAAGAATCACCGAAGGCGTGTAAGAGGTCTCACCCAGCTTGGGATGCAGGTTACCCAACATATCCTGCAGCATAAAGCGACCCACACGCGTACCAGCATCCAATGTGGTGAGAATAAAAATGGCTTCGAACATAATCGCAAAGTGATACCACAATGCCAGCAAATGCTCGCCAAACACCGTCCCCAGAATACTGGCCATGCCGACGGCAAGGCTGGGTGCGCCACCCGTGCGGGCAAACAAGGTGCTTTCGCCCATGGCACTGGCTAAGTGTTGCATCTGTTCCACGGTCACCTGATAACCCCAGCTACTGATGGTATTCACGGCATCCAGCGCTTCTTTACCTACTACCCCGGCCGGACTGTTAATGGCGAAATAGACGCCAGGCTCCAGCACAGTGGCGGCGATCATAGCCATGATCGCGACAAAGCTTTCCAGCAACATGGCGCCATAGCCGATCATACGGATATCACCTTCACTGGTAATCAATTTTGGCGTCGTGCCGCTGGCGATCAAGGCATGAAAACCAGAAATGGCGCCACAGGCAATGGTGATAAACACGAACGGGAAGAGTTTGCCGCCAAAAATCGGGCCAGTGCCATCAATAAAAGGCGTGATGGCAGGCATATGGATTTCCGGCCGCAACCATAAAATCGCAATCGCCAGCATCAATACCGTACCCAGTTTCATGAATGTGGACAAATAATCACGCGGGGCCAGCAACAACCAGACTGGCAAGACCGCCGCGGCAAAACCATAGACGATCACACCAAACGCCAGCGGCAAACCCTCATGATCAAACAGTGCACCAAGCACAGGGTGGTGATCTATCCAACCACCAAAGACCACTGATGCCAGCAATAAAATCACACCCAGCAATGAGGCCTCAAGCACGCGACCAGGACGCAGGTAGCGCATATACACGCCGACCAGCATGGCAATCGGAATCGTAGCCGCCACGGTGGAAGTCCCCCACGGACTATGCTTCATGGCATTCACCACGACCAGGCCAAGCACAGCGATCAGGATAATCATGATCAGGAAAGTGCCTATCATGGCCGCCGTGCCACCAATGGCGCCAATTTCGTCACGCGCCATCTGCCCCAGGCTGCGGCCATTGCGGCGTGTAGACAAAAACAGCGTGACCATATCTTGCACAGCGCCGCCCAGTACCGCACCGATCAATATCCACAAAGTGCCCGGCAAATAACCAAATTGCGCCGCCAGGGTTGGCCCGACCAATGGCCCAGGCCCGGCAATCGCGGCAAAATGGTGACCAAACACCACCCAGCGATTGGTCGGCACATAATCGCGCCCATTGTTTAAGCGCTCCGCCGGTGTCGCCCGCGTAGTATCAATAGCGAGCACATTGGCCGCAATCCAGGCCGAGTAAAAGCGATAAGCAATCAAATACACACACACTGCGGCCGTAATCAGCCACAGTGCATTTAATGTCTCCCCGCGCGCCATGGCCACATGCGCCAACGCAGCTGCCCCCAACAAGGCCAAACTGGCCCAGCCTGCACGACTCCAAAAAGCTTTCATAATGATGGAATTCTTTCCTGTTTTTTTAATGATTTGCACTGTAACAAAAAGGCTCTCCGTGCGCAAAAACAGCATTGCCTGCTAACATCTGTTGCTGTGGTGCAACGGCACTGCCGTGGTGCACAAACATCACCAAGCTCACGCGTACACCACCATCCAAATCAGGAGAATTATTGTTTAAAATCATCATATTAACAAAAACTCACCAATTGGCATGCAGATTGCTAAACCGTAATAGGACCTTTTTCCATGATTAAGCAATGAGACCCGCAGCCCCCAACATGTCAGCTTCAGCTTTCCCCAGACCGCACATCATCCTGAGCACAGAAGACCAGAAACTGGTCGACTCCGCCAAAGAGATTTTGATGCATCAGCGCGACCTGAGTGAAGAACAAGCGTATTCTTTACTCTCAGAGATGGCAGACAAGCGTAAAACAGGCATGGCCGACATTTCACTGCAATTAATCAATATCACCAAACGATTGACGGTTTAAAGCTGCCCGCTCACCGCCCTTCTCACAAACCTCCAATAATTTCTTTGCGAGCTCTTGCAGGAAAAAAGAGTTTCGGTATAATGCGGCCTTCGTTGCAAGGCACGGGTGCTTAGCTCAGTTGGTAGAGCGTCGCCCTTACAAGGCGAATGTCAGCGGTTCGACCCCGTTAGCACCCACCACCTCCCTGCCTGCACATCTCAAATCAATCCCCGCTCACTAAACGAAAACGTTTCCTGCTTGGCCACAATAATGTGATCCAGCACCTTGATATCCACTAGGTTTAAAGCGTCTTTCAAACTGATGGTCAATTGCTCATCGGCACGACTGGGCACCGCCGCGCCGCCAGGATGGTTGTGACTCAAGATCAGGGCCGCCGCGTTTAAGGCCAGCGCGCGCTTCACGACTTCTCGCGGATAGACACTGGTTTGCATCAAACTGCCTTCAAACAAAGTTTCATAAGCAATCAGGCGATTCTGCGCATCCAGAAACATAATGCCGAACACCTCACGTTGCAGGTGCGACAATTGCAACTGCAAATAGTCTTTGACCTGAGTGGGCGAGCGAAAACTATCTTTTTGCTGCAAAGTTTCACCCAGCGCACGCTTGCTCATCTCAAGCACCGCCTGCAACTGGCAGTATTTGCTCACCCCCATGCCAGGGACCGCTGTCATCTGTTGAACATCTGCCGAAAACACACCATTCAGGCTTTGAAAATGCTGTAACAGGTCACGCGCCAGGTCCACAGCGGTTTTGCCTGCCATACCGACACGCAGAAAAATAGCCAGCAACTCTGCGTCAGACAAGGCTGTCGCACCTGCACGCAATAGTTTCTCGCGTGGTCGTTCCTGTTCTGGCCAATCGGTGATTGCCATCGCGCCTCCCGTTTACTTTGACCAGCCAATTTCACGCGCGGTTGGCCTACCGATCACTACGGCGTCCAGGCCTTTGGCCATGCTCGCTTTTTGTGCGGTTTGCGGCACCTTGCCTGCCATCACTTCGGCCATAGCCTGAGGATAAAGCGGTTGCGCATAAGGCTCGGCATACCCTTGCGGGAACACAGGCAGGCTGGTATTCAAATCATATTTATCCGAGGCACTCAAGGTATGCAGCAACTCATGGCTGATAATGACGGCATTGGTGGCATGCTGACTGTTTTCAGCAAACAGATTCACACGGCCAATCCGGCCTTTGTGCAAAGCGGTGGAATGTAATAAACGGCGATGTTGGGATGGGTCGTGATACAACAGATACAGCTTGATATCAACAGGCACACCGACCTCAGGCTGATGGCCCCAGCTAAACCACCTGAACTTGAGGCTCCACAGGATAATATCCAGTAACTGGCCATTGACCGCTGGCGGCGCAGGCGGGATATCGTGAACTTCAGGGCCCAAGTAAATCGTCACCGGGCGACGCAAAGGCAATTGGTATTTCAAGGCTTCGCGCGAGAAAAACTGCGCAATCATGTCGAAATCCTGCTCACGCAAACTGGCAATATAGGCATCCACCACAGGCGTACCATCGGCATTGATCGGGTACACCGCCACATTCAAAGGCTTGCGCCATTGCAGGGTTTGATACTCTTGCCACAGCTGCATCAATGCAGTCAGCACCACAACCACCCAGAAAAGAATCCTGACTAACTTTATCATGCGCCCCACCTCATTGATGACTCAATGTTAACATTTTTAAAGAAAAGGCCACATAGCCGAGAAATGGCAATTGCAGACGCTTTACAGTTAAAATGCAGCCATGATTCCAACGCACTCACATTCTCGTCATCTACTGCTAGGCGTGACTGGCGGCATTGCCGCCTACAAGACGGCAGAACTGGTTCGCTTACTGGTCAAACAAGGCCATAGCGTACAAGTGG
This sequence comes from Methylophilus sp. QUAN, assembly GCF_015354445.1. Lineage (GTDB taxonomy): Bacteria > Pseudomonadota > Gammaproteobacteria > Burkholderiales > Methylophilaceae > Methylophilus. The sequence continues at coordinate 529,766 of NZ_JADKYT010000001.1, read as the reverse complement.
TGATGACAGAAGCAGCGACCCACTTCATCACCCCCACAACATTACAGGCGCTGTCCGGCAACCCGGTGTTTGTCGATAGCTGGGATCAGCGTATTCCCAACGGCATGCCACACATAGAGCTCAGCCGCAAAGCGGATGCGATTTTAGTGGCGCCTGCCAGTGCAGACTTTATCGCCAAACTGGCACATGGTTTTGCCAACGATTTACTCTCCACCTTATGCCTTGCACGTGAGTGCCCACTTCTGGTCGCACCAGCAATGAACCGGCAAATGTGGGAGAACCCGGCGACACAGCGTAACATCGTGCAATTGCAGCAGGACGGCATCACCACATTAGGCCCCGATAGCGGCGAGCAGGCTTGCGGTGAGGTGGGCCAAGGCCGGATGCTGGAACCAGAAGACCTGCTGGAAGCGTTAAACAGTTTTTTTACGCCTAAGCTGTTAGCAGGCAAGAAAATCATGATCACGGCGGGTGCCACACTGGAAAAACTGGACCCGGTACGCGGCCTCACCAACCTGAGCAGCGGAAAAATGGGCTATTCCCTGGCGCAGGTCGCTATGCGCATGGGCGCAGAAGTCACCCTGGTGCACGGCCACGCCAGTGCCACGCGCCCGGCAACCAGCCACGCCTACTTTGCCAGCAGCGCGCAGGACATGTACCAAACAGTGATGCAACATATTGCCAGCCAGGACATATTTATAGGTGTCGCTGCCGTTGCTGACTACAGACCGGATGTTTCTGCTGAGCAAAAAATCAAAAAAAGTGAGGAAACACTTACGGTGAAACTCATAAAGAACAAAGACATTCTGGCGGATGTCGCCTCTTTACCCAACCCACCCTATTGCGTCGGCTTCGCGGCAGAAACAGAACAAGTGCTTGATTATGCCAAGCAAAAAAGACTGGCAAAACGCATACCCATGATCGTGGCCAATCACGCCAATAGTGCCATGGGCAGTGATCAAAATGCAGTCACCATCATAGATGCATCTGGTGAACATGCATTCGACAGCGACGATAAAATTAACATTGCATTCAAACTCTTAACGCACCTTAAAAGCCAATTTGATTAACGCCAATTAAATCGGTCATTCTCAGTATTTTCATGAAAATACTGAGCCGCCCAAGCTTACACTCAGCTTACAATCGCGCAGTCTATTTTTAGCACTGAGAATTACAATGCGCGCACCTCGTTTTACGCCCCTATACATCGCCATTTCTGCTGCCTTTGCCAACCTGCCGCAAGCCATGGCGGATGAAGAACAAACACTCACCCTTTCGCCGGTAGTTGTCACCGCGACCCGCCAGGCACAAAACAGCTTCGACTTGCCTGTCGCCATTGATGTGGTTGAGCAAAAAAATATCAAAGACGGCCAACTGCAAATGAACTTGTCCGAAAGCCTGATTCGCGTACCTGGCATCACGGCACAAAACCGTACCCAACAAGCACAGGACCCGCAAATTTCCAGCCGCGGCTTCGGCTCACGCTCATCTTTTGGGGTACGCGGTGTACGCGTCTATGTCGACGGCATTCCTCTCACCATGCCCGATGGCCAAGGCCAACCGGGCGTTGTCGACTTGTCATCGATTAAAAGCATAGAAGTGATGCGTGGCCCGTTCTCGTCCCTGTACGGCAACTCGTCCGGCGGTGTGATTCAAATGTTTACAAGAAATGCGCCTGCAACACCGACATTAGGGGCAACCACCATGTTTGGCAGTTACGATACTAAACGTGAAATCATGGAAGCTGCTGGTCAATATGAAGGTATGGAATACATGCTCAATATTTCGAACTTCAGCTCGGATGGATACCGCAACCATAGCACTAGCGACAAGCAAATGGCGACGGCAAAATTCAAATTTAATATTACAGAAGACACCAAACTGACTACGCTGGTTAACTGGTTCCAGCAAGACGCTCAAGATCCACTTGGATTACCTCGTGTCGCAACCGCTAATGATCCATCCGCATTCAACAATCCCAAGGCTGTGCCCAACAGTGCATTACGCGCAGACACCAGAGTGAGCCGCAGCCATACCCAAGTTGGCTTTAACTTGGAGCATGCCTTTAATGAAAACAACTCAATTAACTTTGTAAACTACGTAGGCACCAGAGAGAATCTGCAGTACCTCTCGACCAGCGCAACGACTAGTGTAGGCCGTGCTAGCCAAATTTCACGCGAATTCTGGGGCACAGACTTGCGCTGGAACAATCATGGTGAAGTGTTTGGCAAGAAATATAACTTCTACATCGGTGCGAATTACGGAAAGTCAACCGACACCCGCTTGGATATCAATACAGATGGCGGCGTCAAAAGAAGTACTTCGGTTGCAAACAACGCGAACAATGCCTTAAATAGAGATGAAGACAACATCTCAACGAACTATGATCGCTATGTTCAAGGCATGCTTTCAGCTACAGAATCCATTGATATCCACGCGGGCTTGAGACGAACAAAAGTTAATCTAGAGGTTAAAGACCGTTTTCTGACTGGGACTGGTAACAATGGTAACAATAGCGGCAATGTTTCCTACGAAAAAACCAACCCTGTTGCGGGCATTGTATGGAAAGTTACCCCTACCTTTAACTTATATGCGAACTACGGTAAAGGTTTTGAGACACCCACATTTATTGAAGCCGCCTACGACGCAACCACGAATGGCGCGCCTAATCTTAATTTAAAGTCCAGCAAAAGCCAGAACTATGAGGTGGGTGCCAAGGCGTATTTAAATGATGACACTCTGGCAACAATCAGTGTGTTTAAAATTGATACTGATGATGAAATCGTATTGCGCGAAACTAGCGCTGCCAACAGAAGCATCTACGGTAACGCCAAACAAACTAAACGCAAGGGTGTGGAGCTATCACTGAACAGCCAGTTTGATAACAATATTTCAACCTACCTGTCTTACAGCGTCCTGGATGCAGAGTTTGACTCTGACTTTAGTTACATCACCTCCTCCGGCGCAACCAGAACCGTGGAGTCCGGCAATAAAATTCCAGGCACCTATCGCAACCAACTTTATGGTGAAGTTGCCTGGAAATATGCGCCACTTGGTTTCTATAGCGCTTTGGAAGGCCGCTATAACAGCAAAGTGTATGTTGACGACCTCAACTCTGATAGCGCATCGTCATATACGATATTCAACATGCGTGCAGGCTTTGAGCAAACACTCTCACACTGGTCATTCAGAGAGTATATCCGCATAGAAAATATGTTCGATCGTGAATACATCGGCGCAATCCGCGTCAATGACGCCAATTTGCGCTTCTTCGAACCTGCCGCTGGCCGCAACTATTTGCTTGGCCTGAGCGCGCAATACAAGTTCTAATCTTTGCATTAATAAAAAAGCCAGCCTCCGCTGGCTTTTTTATTATGGCTGCTTATCGCGCGTAGTGATTTTCGGCCATATTTCGTGTTTAATAGCGCAATATTTTTCTGGAGTATGCAGCATGTCGATTACCGTAGACCTCAAGATTCTTGACCCCCGCCTGCATCACATGATGCCCAACTATGCGACACCAGGTTCTGCTGGCCTGGATTTACGTGCCTGTATTGAGCATACACAAACCATACAGCCGGGCGAGACCATCATGATTCCAACCGGCATGGCGATTCATATCGACAATGCTTATTATGCCGCCATGATTCTGCCGCGCTCCGGCTTGGGTCATAAGCACGGCATCGTGCTTGGCAACCTGGTGGGGCTGATTGATTCGGACTATCAGGGACAATTACTGGTTTCTTGCTGGAACCGCAGCAAAGAGCCGTTTATTCTGAACCCGATGGAACGAGTAGCGCAGATGGTGATTGTGCCTGTAGTACAGGCAGATTTTCATATTGTGGACGAATTCACCAGCAGCGAACGGGGCGAAGGTGGCTTTGGCAGCACGGGCAAGCACTAATTATTTGAAAAATTACAATAATCGCTTGATTTGTGTATCCGATTCAATCTATAATCTCGCTCTTTCTGAAAAGATAAAAGTATTTGGAGATAACCATGGCACGTGTATGTCAGGTAACCGGTAAAAAACCAATGGTGGGCAACAATGTTTCTCACGCACAAAACAAAACAAGACGTCGTTTCTTGCCTAACTTGCAAAACCGTAAGTTTTGGGTTGAGAGCGAAAACCGCTGGGTAAGCCTGCGCATTACTAACGCCGCTTTGCGTACGATCGACAAAAATGGTATCGACGCTGTGTTAGCTGATTTGCGCTCTGCTGGCGAAAAAATCTAACTCGCGACATTAGTCGATAAAAGGACAATATCATGCGTGAAAAAATCAAATTGGAATCCAGTGCTGGTACAGGTCATTTCTATACCACCACAAAAAACAAACGTACTATGCCTGAGAAAATGGAGATCAAGAAATTTGACCCAGTTGCTCGTAAGCATGTGATGTACAAAGAAACTAAATTGAAATAATTTCAGTTTCCAGCATTAATAAAAAAGCCTGCGATTGCAGGCTTTTTTATTTTGGTCGCTATACCAACCTTCCCATTATTCTGAAGCCAGATTTAAAGCTGCCTGACCGGAAATAATACGCACATCCTGCTGTGGGTATGGGATCTGAATATTATTCGCTTTAAAGCGCTGCCAAATCTCGTAATAGACCTCACTCTGCAGCTTGGCGGTCGCCTCCTCTGGATTAAGCACCCCTACCGCCAACTGTAAATCAATGCCATTCTGGCCGAATGATTTAATAATCACCTCCACAGCAGCTTCATCCCTGAGTGTACGCTCATGTGACCGACCAATCTCTTGCAATAGCTTGATGGCCAAATCCAGATCACTTTCATAAGAGATTTGGACTAAAACAGGCACCTTCGCTTTATGGGCTGCAGAAGTATGATTAATCACCACATCCGTGATCATCGTTTCGTTAGGAATGATGAATTCAGTTCCATCCAGCTTGCGTAAAACGATATAACGCGAACGCAACTCTTTGACGATGCCATAGTAACCGCGAATCGTCACAATATCGCCCATATGCAGCGACTTATCCATAAGGATAATAAAACCACTCACATAGTTGCTGGCGATCTTCTGCAAACCAAAGCCAAGCCCTACACCAAGCGCACCACCAAATACCGACAGCATGGTGACATCAATGCCGACAGCGGCCATCGACATCAGCAATGCGATGACAATGGCCACCATGCGCACCAGCTTGACCATAATGACACGCCAGTTACTATTAATATTTTCCGAGGCCATCAGCCGCAGCTCTATCATGCGACTTAACCACAAAGCGACCAACATGGTGATCACAATGGTGAGCCCGCCCTGAATCAGTAATAACAGATTCAACTTTTGCTTGCCAACGCTGAATTGCACATCTTCCAGAATCTGCAGGGCCGGATCGAGGAAGCCGCTGATATGCAACGCCACCACGACCCATACGCACCATGCGATGACGCGCTCAAACGAGTGCAACCAGGCACTGGGCGAGAATACGTAACGCAACACATAGACCAGGCTACGGATAATCACCATGGCCAGCAACATGCGCGCGGCGAGTCGCAACAAACCGACATGCATAAAGCTTTCAAGCGAATAGCGTGCAACCACCAGCAACAGAAAAGCGACAAAGGGAAAAAACAGGCGCTCAATGCCTCCCAGCAGCATTTTGTAAACAGTGTTCACTTTGCCTGCTGCAATTTGCTTGCGCAGATGCAGGTTCAGCAAACCACTGACACCCAAAATCAAAGCAAATACAAACAGCTGCCACAAAGCAGAGACGGTGCTCAGGTCCTGAACAATTTCTTTCCAGAGAATATTAATATCGTTATCCATCATTGATTATTTACAACAAAAAGATTGTGGCCAGTCCAAGGAAAATTAAGAAGCCACCACTATCGGTCATGGCCGTAATCAACACACTGGAGCCTACCGCCGGATCGCGGTCTAACTTATTCATCACCAATGGGATGGTCACACCAATAATCGCCGCCAATAGCAGATTCAGCGTCATCGCGGCCATCATCACCAGCCCCAATGCAGCACTATGGTATAACCAGAAGGCAATCAACCCCAGCACACTGCCCCACAGCAAGCCATTGAGCAATGCCACGCCCATTTCTTTCTGCAACAGAGACTTCATGTGATAGCCAGAGATTTGACCCAATGCCAAACCGCGAACAATCATAGTCGTGGTCTGATTACCGGAGTTGCCGCCAATACCGGCCACAATCGGCATCAAGGCTGCCAGCGCCACAATCTTCTCGATACTGCCCTCGAATAAACCAATCACACGGGACGCAACCAGCGCGGTGACCAGGTTAATTGCCAGCCAGGCCCAGCGGTTTTGCACAGACTTCCAGATCGAGGCAAAGAAGTCCTCCTCTTCGCGCAAACCGGCCAGAGACAACATGTCAGCCTCGGCCTCTTCACGGATAATATCCATGACGGTATCGACCGTAATCCGCCCCACCAGCTTGCGGTTATTATCGACCACCGGTGCCGTCACCAGGTCATAACGCTCAAACGCCATCGCCGCCTGGTCAGCCATATCTTCCGGATGAAACACAACCGCATCTGTCGACATAATATCGCCGACTTTAGTCTCAGGATCGTTGAGGATAATACGCTTGAGTGGCAACACACCTTGCAAAATGTCATCACGGTTAATGACGAACAACTTGTCAGTATGGTCGGGGAATTTAGGCAAACGACGCAAGTAACGCAACACCACTTCCAGTGTGATATCGTCACGAATGGTCACAATATCAAAGTCCATAATCGAACCTACGGTATCGTCCGGATAAGACAATGCCGATTGCAAGCGCTCACGATGCTGCGTATCCAGGCTGTATAACAAGTCCTGCAATACATCTTTCGGCAAATCTGGCGCCAGGTCAGCCAGCTCGTCAGTGTCCAATTGCTCGGCAGCGGCCAGCAATTCGTCACTATCCATGTCCGCAATCAGGGTTTGACGAACCGCATCCGACGCTTCCAGCAGAATCTCGCCATCACGATCGGCCTTCACCAGATCCCATACCATTAAACGATCGTCTAATGGCAAGGATTCCAGGATGTAGGCCACGTCCGCCGGGTGTAACTGATCCAGCTTGTGCTGCAGAATACTCAAGTTTTGTTTGTGAACCAGGCTCTCGACCAGGTCATGCTTAGGCATATCCTGCCTATGCACGACATGCTCAACCAGCTTGTGCTTATCCAGCAAGTGGATCACCTGTTGCAAAGTCTCGCTCAGGCTTTCCTTGCCTTCGGTGACTTTCTCATCTTGTTCGTGAATTTCTGTCATGCATTATCCAATGTTGAGCAGGCGTTATTTTTGCAGGTATCATTGTACAAAGCGTTGATGACACTACCTAGAGTTTTATGCAAAACCAATTGATATTATTCGGCACCCAAGGTTGCCATCTCTGTGAGGATGCTGAGCACCTGTTACAGGCGCTGGATCTGCCTTATCAATACCTAGACATCATTGATGACGAAAAATTGCTGCAGCGCTATGAAATCAGTATTCCGGTGCTCATGCAGAATTCAGCCAGCAACCCAAAAGAGCTGTATTGGCCATTCACCGCGGATACGATTAACCATTGGCTTAAGGGCAACTAATAGCCGCTTTAGAAAATAAAAAAGCCAGCTTTCGCTGGCTTTTTTATACATGCGTCATGTCTTATTCTGCTGCTGGTGCTTCTGCTACTTCTGGGCGATCAACCAACTCTACGAACGCCATTGGAGCATTGTCACCTTGACGGAAACCACACTTCAAAATGCGCAGGTAACCGCCATTACGTGCATTGTAACGTGGACCCAGTTCACCGAACAATTTACCTACGATATCACGGTCACGCAGACGGCTGAAAGCCAGACGACGGTTTGCCAATGTAGGTGTTTTACCCAAAGTGATCAATGGCTCTGCATATTTACGCAGCTCTTTTGCCTTAGGCAAAGTTGTTTTAATCACTTCGTGACGCAGCAAAGAGGTCACCATGTTGCGGAACATGGCTGCGCGGTGGCTGCTGGTTCTGTTCAATTTACGATTGCTATTACCGTGACGCATAGTAATTTCCTTAAGTATTTATCTGATCAGGAATTAAGCTTTTTCCAGACCAACAGGTGGCCAGTTTTCCAGCTTCATTCCCAGTGTCAGGCCTTTAGAGGCCAACACGTCTTTAATTTCGTTCAATGATTTTCTACCCAGGTTAGGCGCTTTCAGCAATTCGTTTTCTGTACGCTGAATCAGATCACCAATGTAGAAAATGTTTTCTGCTTTGAGGCAGTTGGCAGAACGTACTGTCAATTCCAGGTCATCAACCGGACGCAACAGGATAGGATCTACCTGAGGTGCAGCTTTCACTTCAACATCAGCAGAAGCACCTTCCAGATTTGCAAACACGGACAACTGACCAATCAGGATACGCGCAGCATCACGGATCGCCTGCTCAGGCTCAATAATGCCGTTAGTCTCAACATCCATAATCAGCTTGTCGAGGTCAGTACGCTGTTCAACACGTGCGCTCTCAACATGGTAGCTCACTTTGTTGATCGGGCTGAAAGAAGCATCTACCATCATAAAGCCTAATACGCGATCTTCATCGTTAGCTTTTTGACGTGCTGGAACAGGCTGATAACCACGACCCATTTCAACTTTCACTTCCAGGTTCAACTTGCCACCTTTGGTGATGTTCGCAATAATGTGGTTCGGGTTAACGATCTCAGCATCATGACCAACTTCAAAATCGCCAGCAGTCACAATGCCTTCACCAGATTTGTTCAACACCAAAATGGTTTCGGTTTTGTTGTGCAGCTTTAAGGCAACACCTTTCAGGTTCAGCAAGATGTCAACAACGTCTTCCTGTACGCCTTCAATGGTGGAGTACTCATGTACAACACCATCAATTTTTACTTCAGTAATGGCAAAACCCGGGATGGAAGAAAGCAACACTCTTCTCAACGCATTACCCAAGGTATAGCCAAAGCCACGTTCCATTGGCTCTAAAGTCACACGTGCACGCAGTGGAGTAATCACTTCAACGTCCACAACACGTGGCTTCAAATAATCTGTAGGGTTATTTTGCATACAACTCCTTGAAGTAATTGGGTAGTAACAAGTAATCCTTAGCCTAAGCTAAGCGATTACTTAGAATACAATTCAACGATCAATGATTCATTGATGGTAGCAGGCAACTCATCACGCTGAGGTTTAGCCTTGAACTTACCAGACAATGCTTTGACGTCGACTTCCAACCACTCAGGGAAACCACGTTGTTCAGCCGCTTCAACTGCAGCTTTAATACGCAATTGTGTTTTAGATTTATCAGCAACAGTTACCACGTCACCAGCCTTCACTTGGTATGAAGGGATATTTACGCGCTTACCGTTTACCAAAATGCTGTTATGACGCACAACTTGACGTGCTTCAGAACGTGAACCAGCCAGACCCATGCGGTATGCTACGTTGTCCAGACGGGACTCCAGCAATTGCAACAGGTTCTCACCAGTAATGCCTTTTTGACGATCAGCCTCAGCGTAATAAGTACGGAACTGACCTTCCAAAACGCCGTAAATACGACGTACTTTTTGCTTCTCGCGCAATTGCACGCCGTAGTCAGACAGACGTGAGTTGCGGCGCTGACCATGCTGACCTGGTGCGAAGTTGCGCTTTTCAATTGCGCATTTGTCTGTAAAGCATTTTTCTGCTTTCAGAAACAGTTTTTCACCTTCACGACGGCATTGACGGCATTTAGGGTCTAAATTTCTAGCCAAAATAGTTCTCCAGTAATCGATTCGCTAATTTATCGAAGCGAAATGAATTAAATTCTGCGTTTTTTCGGTGGGCGGCAGCCGTTATGCGGCACCGGTGTCACATCAGTAATGCTGGTGATTTTAAAACCGGCAGCATTCAACGCACGCACAGCGGATTCACGACCTGGACCTGGACCCTTGATACGCACTTCCAGATTCTTAACGCCAGATTCCTGAGCAGCTTTACCAGCCACTTCAGAAGCTACCTGTGCAGCAAATGGAGTACTTTTACGTGAACCTTTAAAACCTTGACCACCGGAAGTAGCCCATGACAATGCATTGCCTTGACGATCGGTAATCGTAATAATCGTGTTGTTAAAAGAAGCGTGCACGTGAGCGATACCCTCGGCAATATTCTTTTTAACTTTTTTTCTAACGCGTACATTAGCTTTTGCCATGTTGTACTGTCCTTAATATCTACTGATGTTCAATAAAAGATTATTTAGCTTGCTTGATGGCTTTAACCGGACCTTTGCGTGTACGCGCATTGGTTTTGGTACGCTGACCGCGCACTGGCAAGCCACGACGATGGCGAATACCGCGATAGCAACCCAGGTCCATCAAACGCTTGATGTTCATGGTTACTTCACGACGCAAATCACCTTCTACAGTGTATTTAGCCACTTCGTCACGCAGCTTTTCAACTTCTGAGTCGCTCAGGTCTTTTACCTTTGCTGTTGTCAGTACACCAGCCGCAGCACAGATTTTCTGCGCAGTATCGCGACCAATACCGTAAATAGAGGTCAAAGCAATTTCTGCATGTTTGTGGTTTGGGATATTTACCCCGGCAATACGAGCCATACTTAAACTCCAATAATCAATCGTTTTTAACGATCAAACTTGTGCGTAGAAAAGAAAAGCCGCATATTATATCAGCCAATCAATACTCTCACAAGCAAATGTTTTACCATTAACCTTGACGTTGTTTATGACGTGGGTCAGTACAAATAATACGAACAACGCCGCGACGTCTTACTACTTTACAGTTACGGCATAATGTTTTAACTGATGCGCGAACTCTCATCTTACTTTCCTTTATTTAATTCACTTACTTTGCGCGGAATGTAATTCGCGCACGGGTTAAATCATATGGGGTCATTTCTACCGTGACTTTGTCACCAGGCAAGATGCGTATGTAGTGCATGCGCATCTTGCCTGAAATATAACCAAGTACAGTATGACCGTTTTCAAGTTTCACTTTAAAAGTTGCATTCGGCAAGTTTTCCAGAATCTCGCCTTGCATCTCAATGCGATCCTCTCTTGCCATTGCTACTTGCCCGTTCCTTTAAAATTGGCTTTTTTCAGCAATCCCTCATACTGTTGTGACATCAGATGTGATTGCACCTGCGTCATAAAGTCCATCGTCACGACAACGATAATCAACAATGAAGTACCACCAAAATAGAACGGGGTATTAAACTTCAACACTAAAAACTCTGGCAACAAACAAACCAGCGTAATGTACAGCGCACCAATCAGCGTCAATCGTCCCATGATGCGATCAATGTATTTAGCGGTTTGATCACCAGGACGGATCCCCGGCACAAACGCACCACTCTTCTTCAGGTTATCTGCCGTTTCTTTCGGATTGAATACCAATGCCGTGTAGAAGAAGGCAAAAAACAAAATCGCGGCAGCAAATAACAAGATGTACAAAGGCTGGCCTGGGGAGAGTTTTGCACTCACATCCTTCAACCAGTACATATGTTCACTGCTACCAAACCAGCCAGCCAATGTAGCTGGGAACAAGATAATACTTGAAGCGAAAATCGGTGGAATCACACCTGACATATTCAGCTTCAGTGGCAAGTGCGTAGACTGACCACCATAAATACGGTTACCGACCTGGCGTTTGGCGTAGTTCACGGTAATCTTGCGTTGGCCACGTTCAACGAACACAACCAATGCAGTCACCAGAATCACTGCCACAAACAGGAACATCACCAATGGAATAGAGAATGCTCCGGTTTTTGCCAGATCCAGCGTACTACCAATCGCATGCGGCAAGCCTGCCACAATACCCGCGAAAATAATGATTGAGATGCCGTTACCTATACCACGCTCGGTAATCTGCTCGCCCAACCACATCAAAAACATTGTGCCAGCCACCAGTGTGGTCACAGCAGTAATACGGAATGCAAAGCCCGGGTCCAATACCAGACCAGCCTGGCCTTCCAATGCAATGGCAATGCCTAACGCCTGGAAAGTTGCCAACAACACCGTACCGTAACGGGTGTATTTGGTAATTTGACGACGACCAGCTTCGCCCTCTTTTTTCAGTTGCTCCAGCTGCGGTGAAACCACAGTCAGCAACTGCATAATAATTGAGGCAGAAATATAAGGCATGATGCCGAGGGCAAACACGGTGAAACGTGATAACGCGCCACCGGAGAACATGTTAAACATGCCCAAAATGCCATCTTTCTGCGTATCAAACAACTGCTTTAACACAGTTGGATCAATGCCTGGCACTGGAATATGCGCACCCAAGCGGTAAACCACCAATGCGCCCAACAAGAACCACAAACGGCTTTTTAATTCGCCAAGTTTGCTTACGGAACTTAAGATATTATCCTGTGCCAAGCTGATACTCTTTTCTTACAACAGATTAGACTTCCAGTACTTTGCCGCCAGCAGATTCGATGGCAGCTTGAGCACCTTTAGTCAACAACAACCCTTGCACCTGTACTTTGGCAGCCACTTCACCAGACAGGTAAACCTTTACTGCTTTTGCAGATACTGGCACCAATTTGGCAGCTTTCAAAGACAAGATGTCGATCACTTCAGCATCCACCAAAGCCAACTCACTCGTACGGATACGTGCGGTGTCAGCTTGTGTCAGTGAGTTAAAACCACGTTTTGGCAAACGACGTTGCAAAGGCATTTGACCGCCTTCGAAACCGACCTTATGAAAGCCACCAGCACGGGATTTTTGACCTTTATGACCACGGCCACCAGTTTTACCCAAACCAGAGCCAATGCCACGACCTAAACGACGAGGTGCTTTTTTTGCGCCTGCAGCAGGCTTAATCGTGTTTAATTGCATGATTATTCAACCTTCAAAAGATAACTCACTGCATTGATCATGCCGCGAATTTCAGGAGTGTCCTGCACTTCTACAGTATGGTGCATACGACGCAGACCCAGACCACGTACAGTGGCTTTGTGCGCTTCGATACGACCAATCAAACTTCTAACCAACGTTACTTTTAAAGTAGCGCTTTCTTTTTTTGCTTTAGCCATGATTAACCTCTGATTTCTTCTACGGTCTTACCACGTTTAGCGGCTATTTCAGCCGGCGTATTCATGGATGCCAAACCGTTCAAAGTTGCGCGAACCAGGTTGTAAGGATTGGTAGAACCAATACTTTTTGCAACCACGTTAGTCACACCCATTACTTCGAAGATCGCGCGCATTGCACCACCAGCAATAATACCGGTACCTTCAGAAGCTGGCTGAATCAGCACTTTGGCTGCACCGTGAACGCCAGTCACTGCGTGATGCAATGTACCGTTATTCAGGTTTACTTTAACCATGTTGCGACGGGCTTCGTCCATGGCTTTTTGTACAGCCACTGGCACTTCACGTGCTTTACCTTTACCCATACCAACGGCACCATCACCATCACCAACTACGGTCAACGCAGCGAAGCTCATGATACGACCGCCCTTAACCGTTTTACTGACACGGTTAACGGTAATCATCTTTTCGCGCAAACCGTCGGTTTGCTGCTGTTCAATATCTTTAGCCATTCTTTATCTCACCCTTAGAATTTGAGACCGGTTTCACGGGCAGCTTCGGCCAAAGCCTTGATACGACCGTGATACTTGTAGCCTGAACGATCAAATGCAACAGTGGTAATACCAGCCTGCGCTGCTTTTTCAGCAATACGCTTACCAATCAGGGTTGCAGCTTCGATGTTGCCGCCATTTTTCAGTTGTTGACGCACTTCAGCCTCAACGGTGGATGCACTCGCCAATACGCGATCGCCAGTTTCAGCAATGATCTGTGCGTAGATATTGGTATTGGTGCGATGTACACTCAAACGTGTCACTTTCAACTCGGCGATTTTGGCACGGGTTTTACGTGCTCTGCGCAAGCGGTTATTTACGTTCTTCATTGAATTTACCTTTAATGTTGATTCACTGTTAAGGCCAGTGTCTAACCTTGCAGCATTACGCTGCAAGTGCCTTAGTTATTTTTTCTTGGTCTCTTTAATAGTGACCACTTCATCTGCATAACGAACGCCTTTGCCTTTATATGGCTCAGGTGCACGGTAAGCACGAATCTGCGCAGCCACTTGACCAACCACTTGCTTGTTAGCGCCAGTCAAAATCACCTCTGTAGGAGTAGGTGTTTGCACAGTAACGCCTTCAGGCATTTTGTGGTTAATCGGGTGAGAGTAGCCTAACTCCAGGTTCAGGGTAGAACCTTGAGCATTTGCTTTGTAGCCAACGCCAATCAGTGACAATTTACGGGTAAAGCCAGTAGAAACACCTTGCACCATATTGGCCAGCAAAGCGCGTGTCGTACCTGACATCGCTCTTGCATGTTGTGTTTCGCTGGTCGCTTTAACCAACAACTCTTCACCTTCACGGGAAACAGAAATTTCTGAAACCAGCGCTTGGCTTAACTTACCCAGAGGACCGCTAACGGAGATCTCTGAAGGAGAAATTACAACTTCCACTTTCGCAGGAATCGCAATCGGGTTTTTAGCAACACGTGACATATTGATTCTCCTTAGGCCACGATGCACAAAACTTCACCACCGATACCGGCAGCTTGTGCTTTACGATCAGTCATCACGCCTCTAGAAGTGGAAACGATAGTCACACCTAAACCGTTCATCACTTTAGGCAGATTCTGACTACCTTTATAAATACGCAAACCTGGCTTGGATACACGCTCGATCTTCTCAATTACTGGACGACCGGCATAGTATTTCAGGCTAATGTTCAAAACTGGCTTACCGTCATTGTTTTGAACGTTGAAATCATCGATGTAACCTTCATCTTTCAACACGTTTGCAATCGCGCCTTTTACTTTAGAAGCAGGCATTGAAACGGTTGTTTTATTCGTACGTTGCGCGTTACGAATACGGGTCAACATATCGGCAATCGGATCACTCATACTCATGTTCTATTCCTCCGTTACCAGCTGGCCTTGGTGACACCTGGTACGTGACCAGCCATCATCAACTTACGCAACTCGTTACGTGCGATACCAAATTTACTAAACACACCACGTGGACGACCAGTCAAAGCACAACGGTTACGTGTGCGAACAGGACTGGAGTTGCGCGGCAGACTTTGCAACTTCAAACGTGCAGCCATGCGATCTTCGACGCTGGCAGACTGATCGTTGCTAGCAGCAACCAATTCAGCACGTTTAGCTGCATATTTTTTAACGGTTTCGCGACGCTTTTGTTCGCGCTCTGTCATACATACTTTTGCCATGACTAACCTCTGAAAGGGAAACTGAACGCAGCCAAAAGAGCTTTCGCTTCTTCGTCTGTTTTCGCAGTTGTAGTAATCGTGATGTTCATCCCGCGCAGCGCATCGATTTTATCGTATTCGATTTCTGGGAAAATGATCTGCTCTTTCACGCCCATGTTGTAGTTACCACGGCCGTCAAAAGACTTGCCTGAGATACCACGGAAGTCACGAATACGTGGAATAGCCACAGTGATCAGACGATCCAGGAATTCGTACATACGCTCGCGACGCAGTGTTACTTTGCAACCAACAGGATAGTCGTCACGAATCTTAAATGCAGCGACAGACTTCTTAGCCTTGGTAACGATTGGTTTCTGACCTGCAATTTTTTGCATATCAGCAACAGCGTTTTCCATGACCTTCTTGTCAGCCACAGCCTCGCCCACACCCATGTTCAGGGTAATTTTTTCGATACGTGGAACCTGCATTGCTGAGGTGTAACCAAATTGTTCTGTCAATTTGGCAACCACGCTATCGTTATAATACTGTTTTAAACGTGCCATATATTATCCTATGCGTCGATAGACTCGCCGCTAGATTTGAATACACGAATCTTGCGACCATCTTCCAGTACCTTGAAACCAACACGATCAGCTTTTTGTGTTGCAGCATTGAAGATTGCCACATTGGAGCCGTCTACCGGCATTTCCTTGCTGATGATGCCACCAGTGATACCACGCATCGGGTTTGGGCGAGTGTGTTTCTTAACCACATTCAAACCTTCAACCACTACATGGCCTGTTGGCAAGACGCTTAAAACAGCACCTGTTTTACCTGCATCTTTACCTGTATTCAGAATGACCTGGTCACCTTTGCGAATTTTGCTCATTTGATTGTCTCCAAGCCAATTACAACACTTCAGGCGCCAGTGAAACAATCTTCATGAAGCGCTCACTACGCAATTCACGTGTCACAGGGCCAAAAATACGCGTACCAATAGGCTCCAGCTTGTTATTCAACAAGACTGCTGCATTGGCATCAAATTTAACTAACGAACCATCTGGACGGCGAACACCTTTAGCAGTGCGCACAACCACAGCGTTGTAAATTTCACCTTTTTTGACGCGACCACGTGGTGCAGCATCTTTAATGCTGACCTTAATGATGTCGCCAATGCTGGCATAACGACGCTTGGAACCACCCAAGACTTTGATACACTGAACGGAACGCGCACCAGTGTTGTCGGCTACTTCCAGCCGAGATTGCATTTGAATCATGAGAAATAATCTCCAACTTAATCCGTTATAACCACTACCAGCCGCTTGCTTTCACAATTTCGGCCAATAGACCACGGTCAGTATTGGGGTGCCAGCTACATGCCAACTAAGGCGGGCACCGAAAAGTCCAACATTATACAACCAAAAAAACGCTTGTGACAAGCGTTTTTCCGGTTTTATATTTTGAAGCCTTATTTAGCTTCGATTTTGCTTACAACCCAAGTTTTAGTCTTGGAGTATGGGCGTGTCTCTGTGATAGTCACTACATCGCCTTCGTTGCATGCATTTGCTTCATCGTGTGCATGGAACTTGTTCGATTTAACAACCACTTTACCAATCAGAGGATGCTTCACTTTACGCTCGACAAGCACAGTCACGGTTTTATCCATCTTGTTGCTCACCACGCGGCCAGTGAAACTGCGTACTACTTTCGCTTTTTCAGTCATCATGCCTGTTTCGCTTTCTCAGCCAATACAGAGTTCACGCGAGCGATATCTTTGCGCACTTTACCCAGCTGATCTACTTTGTTCAATTGTTGGGTGGCTACCTGCATGCGCAGAGAAAACTGCGCACGGCGCAACTCAACCAACTCGTTATTGAGCTCATCTGCTGACTTTGCTCTCAATTCAGAAGCTTTCATCGTTACTACTCCTTAACTGCCAATTTGACGGGTCATGAATGTAGTTTCGACTGGCAGCTTGGCAGCAGCCAATCTGAAAGCCTCACGTGCCAGCTCTTCGCTCACGCCATCCATTTCGTACAGCATTTTGCCTGGCTGAATCTGGGCGATGTAGTAGTCCACGCTACCTTTACCGTTACCCATACGTACTTCAGCAGGTTTCTTAGAGATCGGTTGATCCGGGAACACACGAATCCAAACGCGGCCACCACGTTTAATGTGACGAGTCATCACACGACGTGCAGCTTCAATCTGGCGTGCCGTCAAACGACCGCGACCGATCGCTTTCAAACCAAATTCACCAAAGCTCACCTTGTTACCAGTAGTCGCAATACCTTTATTGCGACCCTTTTGCATCTTACGGTATTTCTGTCTAGCTGGTTGCAGCATCTTTAGCCCTCGGCTTTCTTACTTTTTTCTCTGGCTCAGCATCAGCAACGGCAGCGTTAGCAGCGTTGTCACCGAAGATCTCGCCTTTGAATACCCAAACTTTAATCCCGATAATACCGTAGGTGGTAGAAGCTTCTGCCACACCGTAGTCGATATCAGCACGCAGTGTATGCAAAGGCACACGGCCTTCACGGTACCACTCGGTACGTGCAATTTCGATACCGTTCAAACGACCGGAACTCATGATCTTGATACCTTGTGCGCCCAAACGCATTGCGTTTTGCATGGCACGCTTCATGGCACGACGGAACATTACGCGCTTTTCCAATTGCTGGGCAATAGATTGTGCGATCAAAGTAGCGTCCAATTCTGGTTTACGCACTTCTTCAATGTTCAGGTGCACTGGAACGCCCATCAGGCCTTGCAGGCTAGAACGCAAAGATTCGATATCTTCGCCTTTCTTACCAATCACAACACCAGGACGTGCACTGTGAATCGTGATTTTTGCGTTCTTAGCAGGACGCTCGATCACGATGCGGCTCACAGCAGCACTCGCCAATTTCTTGTTCAAGAACTCGCGCACTTTGATGTCGCCTTGCAACATCGCAGGGAAGTTCTGGCTATTAGAGTACCAACGTGAGGCCCAGTTTTTCTGAACGCTCAAACGGAACCCAATTGGATGAATTTTCTGTCCCATATTATTCCTTTGAGTCACCGACTGTCACATGAATATGACAGGTTGGTTTCGTAATACGACCAGCGCGACCTTTTGCACGTGCACGGATACGCTTCATCACCAAGCCTTTATCCACATAGATTGAAGTCACCTTCAATGTGTCGATATCAGCACCATTGTTATGTTCGGCGTTAGCAATTGCAGACAAAACCACTTTTTTGATGATCTCGGCACCACGCTTTGGTGTGAATGCCAGGATGTTCAGTGCTTGATCTACTTTTTTGCCACGGACCAGGTCAGCCACCAGACGCGCTTTTTGCGGAGAAAGGTGTACGCCTTTTAAAACTGCAGTAACTTGCATAATCAGCCCCTTACTTCTTCGCTTTTTTATCAGCCGCGTGACCCTTGAATGTACGTGTCAACGCAAATTCACCGAGTTTGTGACCAACCATGTTTTCAGAAATCAACACAGGCACATGCTGTCTACCGTTGTGCACTGCGATGGTTAAACCAATAAAGTTTGGCAATACAGTCGAACGACGTGACCAAGTTTTAATTGGTTTTCTGTCGCGGTTCGCAGTGGCAGTTTCGACTTTCTTAGCCAAGTGAGCGTCCACAAATGGACCTTTTTTAATAGAACGTGCCATAGCGATTACCTTACATTTCTCGGACGACGACTTACACGCATGTTATCAGTACGCTTATTCTTACGAGTACGATAACCCTTAGTTTTCTGACCCCATGGTGACACAGGGTTCATACCAGCAGCTGTACGGCCTTCACCACCACCGTGCGGGTGATCAACCGGGTTCATCACCACACCGCGAACGGTAGGACGAACACCGCGCCAGCGCATTGCACCAGCTTTACCGATAGAACGCAGTGAGTGCTCTTCGTTACCCACTTCGCCCAATGTGGCTTTGCAGTCAACGTGCACACGGCGCACCTCACCTGAACGCAAACGTAACTGAGCGTAGGAACCTTCACGCGCCAGCAACTGTACGGAAGTACCTGCTGAACGGGCGATTTGTGCACCTTTGCCTGGTTGAATTTCGATGCAGTGAATCGTGCTACCCACTGGAATGTTGCGCAAAGGCAATGCATTACCAGCACGGATAGGCGCTTCAGAACCGCTGATCAACTGTGCACCGGCAGCAATGCCGCGTGGTGCAATGATGTAACGACGCTCACCATCGGCGTAGCACAACAGTGCAATGTTCGCCGTACGGTTTGGATCGTACTCAATACGCTCAACAGTCGCAGGAATACCATCTTTATTGCGACGGAAGTCAACAATACGGTAATGCTGCTTATGACCACCACCTTGGTGACGGGTTGTAATGCGGCCGTTGTTGTTACGACCTGCGTTTTTACTTTGACTTTCCAACAGTGGCGCGTAAGGTTTGCCTTTGTGCAAATCTGGTGTAACGACTTTCAATACACCGCGACGACCGGGGGAAGTTGGTTTGACTTTAACTAATGCCATGTCTTCTCTCCTTATTCGCCAGCTGCAAAGTTAATTTCTTGACCTGGCTTCAAGCTCACATAAGCTTTTTTCCAGTCGTTACGCTTACCAATACGACGGCCAGCACGCTTCACTTTACCTGCGACGTTGATCACAGATACAGAAGCCACTTCGACTTTGAACACCAGTTCAACAGCCGCTTTAATTTCTGGCTTAGTCGCATCAGTGCGTACCTTGAAAGCAATTTGCTGATGTTTGTCAGCAATGAAAGTTGCTTTTTCAGTAATCTGAGGCGCCAAAATCACTTGCAATAAACGATCTTGTGTTTTAGTTGCTGCGGTAATCATGCCAAGATCTCCTCAAGTTTTTTCACAGCATTGGCTGTGACCAAAACGTTAGGGAAACGCACCAGACTTACTGGATCAGCATACTGCGCTTCAACCACCAATACGTTTGGCAGGTTACGGGAAGACAAGTACAAGTTCTCATCAAAACCGTCAGTCAACAGCAATACACCGCCATCGATGCCCAGAGCATTGATTTTTTGTACGAATTGTTTTGTTTTAGGTGTATCAACTGTGAAGTTGTCTACTACCTTCAAACGGTCCTGACGAACCAACTCAGACAAAATAGTCTGCATGCCAGCACGGTAAGCCTTACGGTTTACTTTGTGGCTGTAGTTTTCGTTAGGGCTGTTTGGGAATGCACGACCGCCTCCGCGCCAGATCGGGCTGGATGCCATACCGGCACGGGCGTTACCAGTACCTTTTTGTGCATATGGCTTATGTGTCGTGTGAGCAACAGTAGCACGTGTTTTTTGTGCGCGAGTCGCAGTACGGGCATTTGCCATGTAGGCAACAACCACTTCATGCACCAATGACTCGTTAAACTCACGACCAAAAGTAACGTCAGACGCATCAACGCCTTTTTTAGCTACTTTGCCGTTTTGATCGATTAATTTCAATTCCATTATTTAGCCCCTTTCGCTTTGATGGCTGGACGTACAACGACATTGCCACCTTTGGAGCCAGGTACGGAACCTTTAATCAACAACAGGTTACGCTCTGCGTCTACACGAACGATTTCCAGGTTCTGGGTAGTGACTTTAGCATCACCCAAATGGCCAGGCATGCGCTTACCAGGGAATACTCGACCTGGATCCTGCGCCATACCGATAGAGCCTGGTACGTTGTGCGAACGTGAGTTACCGTGAGAAGCACGGTTAGAGGAGAAGTTATGACGCTTGATCGCACCGGCAAAACCTTTACCGATGGAAGTACCCGTCACATCAACCAACTGACCAACAGAGAAAATATCAACAGTGACATTTCCACCTACTTGGAAGTTAGCCAATACATCTTCAGCCACATTGAATTCTTTGATACCAGCACCAGCAGTTACGCCAGCTTTGGCAAAGTGACCAGTCAACGCTTTGTTGATACGGCTGGCACGACGCTCACCGTAAGCAACCTGCAGGCCCGTATAGCCATCCGTTGCGACTGTCTTAACTTGTGTCACGCGGTTAGGAATCACTTCCAGCACTGTTACAGGAATGCTTGCGCCTTCATCTGTAAAAATGCGGGTCATGCCCACTTTGCGACCAATAAGCCCTAAGCTCATGATCAGTTCCTTATAATAGTTAAAGTGGACGATTACAATTGACCGTCCACCGAAGAGCGCGGATTATACCGAACTATTCTAGATTTGACAATAACCTTTTCTTTCGAAAAGGTTTATTGCAATGTCAGCTTTAAAATTAAAGCTTGATTTCTACATCCACGCCAGCTGGCAGATCCAGCTTCATCAATGCATCAACAGTCTTGTCTGTTGGATCCACGATGTCCATCAAACGCTGATGGGTACGGATTTCAAACTGGTCACGGGAAGTTTTGTTCACGTGTGGTGAACGCAGAATGTCAAAGCGCTCGATACGTGTTGGCAATGGCACTGGACCTTTAACAACTGCACCAGTACGTTTCGCAGTATCTACGATTTCCAAAGCAGATTGGTCGATCAAACGATAGTCAAATGCTTTCAGACGGATACGAATTTTTTGAGCTGCCATGTTTTTTCCTTAAAAAGAGCAAAAAGCGGCAGGATAACCCTGCCGCTCATAAAGATAATTACTCGATGATTTTGGCAACGACGCCAGCACCAACGGTACGACCACCTTCACGGATAGCGAAGCGCAAGCCTTCTTCCATCGCGATCGGAGCAATCAGTGCAACTGAGATAGATACGTTGTCACCTGGCATAACCATTTCGGTACCTGCTGGCAATTCAACTGCACCAGTCACGTCAGTTGTACGGAAGTAGAACTGTGGACGGTAGCCGTTGAAGAATGGTGTATGACGACCACCTTCATCTTTACCCAACACGTAGATCTCTGCTGTGAACTTGGTGTGTGGCTTGATAGAACCTGATTTGGACAATACTTGACCACGCTCAACTTCTTCACGCTTAGTACCACGCAGCAATACGCCTACGTTGTCGCCTGCTTGACCCTGGTCCAGCAGTTTACGGAACATTTCAACACCAGTACAGGTGGTTTTCAATGTTGGCTTGATACCTACGATTTCGATTTCGTCGCCGACTTTAACGATACCACGCTCGATACGGCCTGTTACTACAGTACCACGACCAGAGATAGAGAATACGTCTTCCACTGGCATCAGGAATGCGCCGTCGATTGCGCGCTCTGGTGTTGGGATGTAGCTGTCCAATGCGTCAGCCAAGGCGAAAATCGCTGGTTCGCCGATTTCTGATTGGTCACCTTCCAGTGCCAATTTTGCTGAACCTTTAACGATTGGGGTGTCATCACCTGGGAAGTCATACTTGCTCAGCAAGTCACGCACTTCCATCTCAACCAGTTCCAACAACTCAGCATCGTCAACCATGTCTGCTTTGTTCAGGAACACCACGATGTATGGAACACCAACCTGGCGGGCCAACAGGATGTGCTCACGTGTTTGTGGCATCGGGCCGTCAGCAGCTGAACATACCAGGATCGCGCCGTCCATCTGGGCAGCACCGGTAATCATGTTCTTAACGTAGTCAGCGTGACCTGGACAGTCAACGTGTGCGTAGTGACGTGTTGCAGTCTCGTACTCAACGTGTGCTGTGTTAATGGTAATACCACGTGCTTTTTCTTCTGGTGCCGCGTCAATTTGGTCGTAAGCTTTTGCTTCGCCGCCAAATTTCTTCGTCAATACAGTGGTGATCGCCGCTGTCAATGTCGTCTTACCGTGGTCAACGTGACCAATCGTACCAACGTTCACGTGTGGCTTGGTACGTTCAAATTTGCCTTTTGCCATGATTGTTTTCCTTTAATTCAATACTGTAATAGATCAATTATTTTTTGTTGATGATTGCATCAGCAACGTTTTTCGGCGCATCAGCGTAATGCTTGAATTCCATGCTGTAAGTCGCGCGACCTTGTGACAGGGAGCGAACCACAGTGGAGTAACCAAACATTTCAGACAGTGGCACTTCAGCCTTAATGGCTTTACCACCGCCAGGCATGTCATCCATGCCCTGGATGATACCGCGACGAGATGACAAGTCACCCATCACATCACCCATGTACTCTTCAGGCGTTTCAACTTCAACGGCCATCATAGGCTCCAACAAGACTGGATCTGCTTTACGCATACCATCTTTAAAGCCGATAGAAGCAGCCATCTTGAAGGCGTTTTCGTTGGAGTCAACGTCATGGTATGAACCATCAAACAACGTTACTTTTACGTCAACGACCGGGAAACCAGCCAGGATACCGGCAGGAATGGTTTCACGCAGACCTTTTTCAACCGCTGGAATAAATTCACGCGGTACGGTACCACCTTTAATCTGGTCAACAAACTCAAAGCCTTTACCAGCTTCGTTAGGTTCCATTTTGAGCCATACGTGACCGTATTGACCCTTACCACCGGATTGCTTAACGAACTTGCCTTCCACTTCAACAGATTTGCGGATCGCTTCACGGTATGCCACTTGTGGCGCACCCACGTTCGCTTCAACGTTGAATTCACGACGCATACGGTCTACCAGAATTTCCAGGTGCAACTCACCCATACCGGAAATAATAGTCTGGCCAGACTCTTCATCGGAACGGACACGGAAAGAAGGATCTTCTTGTGCCAAACGACCCAATGCCAAGCCCATTTTTTCCTGGTCACTCTTCGTTTTTGGTTCAACAGCCACGTGAATCACTGGCTCAGGGAACACCATACGCTCCAGAATGATAGGCTTGTCTGGAGAACACAAAGACTCACCAGTCGTCACGTCTTTCAAGCCGATACAGGCGGCGATGTCACCAGCCAAAACCTCTTCAACCTCTTCACGGTTGTTAGCGTGCATTTGTACGATACGGCCGATACGCTCTTTTTTACCCTTCACAGAGTTGAGCACGGTATCACCCTTGTTCAACACGCCAGAGTAAACGCGGATAAATGTCAGCTGACCAACAAACGGGTCTGTCATCAATTTAAATGCCAAAGCAGAGAAGCCTTCTTTGTCGTCGGCTTTACGGCTAGCTGGCTTACCATCATCATCTTCACCAGTCACATCATCAATGTCGATTGGGGATGGCAAGAAGTCAACAACTGCATCCAACATACGTTGAACGCCTTTGTTTTTAAATGCAGAACCGCACAGCATCGGCTGGATTTCACCAGCAATCGTACGCGTACGCAGACCTAATTTGATGTCTTTTTCTTCCAGATCACCATTTTCCAGGTACTTGTTCATCAGCTCTTCACTGGCTTCTGCAGCAGACTCAACCATCTGCTCGCGCCATTTGCCTGCCGTCTCAACCAGATCAGCTGGAATATCACCATAAGTGAACTTCATGCCTTGAGAAGCTTCATCCCAGATGATGGCTTTCATCTTCATCAAGTCAACCACGCCGGTGAAAGTATCTTCACGGCCGATAGGGATCACCACTGGTACTGGGTTTGCGCGCAGACGCGTTTTCATTTGCTCAACGACTTTGAAGAAGTCAGCACCTGAACGGTCCATTTTGTTTACAAATGCCAGACGTGGCACTTTGTACTTGTTGGCTTGACGCCAAACAGTTTCTGATTGTGGCTGTACGCCACCTACTGCACAGTACACCATGCAGGCACCATCCAGCACACGCATGGAGCGCTCTACCTCAATGGTAAAGTCCACGTGCCCTGGGGTATCAATAATGTTGAATCGATGCTCAGGCAAAGACAAGTCCATGCCTTTCCAGAAACAGGTGGTCGCGGCAGAAGTAATGGTAATACCACGCTCCTGCTCTTGCTCCATCCAGTCCATGGTCGCTGCACCGTCGTGCACTTCACCAATCTTATGGTTTACACCAGTGTAGAACAGAATACGTTCTGTCGTGGTTGTTTTACCTGCGTCAATATGCGCAGAAATACCAATATTACGGTAGCGTTCAATAGGGGTTTTACGTGCCACGATGCTTTACCTTTGCTATCAATTCAACTAATTATTAAAGAACGAGGTCGTTTAATTAAAAACGGAAGTGTGAGAAGGCTTTGTTTGCCTCTGCCATACGGTGAACTTCTTCACGTTTTTTCATTGCAGAACCACGGCCTTCAGAGGCTTCGATCAACTCGGCAGCCAAACGCAGACCCATGGATTTTTCGCCACGCTTACGCGCTGCATCACGCAACCAACGCATTGCCAACGCACTACGACGGCTAGGACGCACTTCTACAGGCACCTGGTAGTTTGCACCACCCACACGACGGCTCTTCACTTCAACCACAGGACGCAGATTATTCAACGCTGTGGTGAATAATTCCAGCGGGTCCTTACCGCTCTTGCTGGCCACCTGATCAAAGGCACCGTAAATGATACGCTCGGCAACAGATTTTTTACCACCTGTCATCAGCACATTTACAAACTTGGACACTTCCTGGCTACCAAATTTTGGATCCGGCAAGATAATACGTTTGGGGACTTCTCTACGTCTAGGCATATGATTCTCTTTTCAATTAAATTTTTGCTAGCAATGACACTCGCAAGGCATTTCAGCCGCTATAAAAATGGACAAACTGTCCGCTTGCACCTAATAAATTAAGCTTTAGCTTCTTTAGGACGCTTAGCACCGTATTTGGAACGGGACTGTTTACGGTCTTTCACACCAGCCGTATCCAAGCTACCGCGCACCATGTGGTAACGCACACCTGGCAAGTCTTTTACACGACCGCCGCGCAACAGCACAACTGAGTGCTCCTGCAGGTTATGGCCTTCACCGCCGATGTAGCTAATCACTTCGTAACCGTTGGTCAGGCGCACTTTAGCAACCTTACGCAACGCGGAGTTCGGTTTTTTTGGCGTTGTGGTATATACGCGAGTACATACACCACGCTTTTGAGGACAAGCTTCCAGGGCTGGAACCTTGCTCTTGGTAACCACTTTAACGCGTGGCTTACGTATTAACTGATTAATGGTTGGCATTGCCTTAACCTCTTCACCTTTAAAAAACCACCATTTGAGCAGGAAGACCCAAGTTTGGCGGCATATCAACAATAACGCCCTATTGAGACAATAAGGCTATTCTGAGAAACCCGGCATTTTAATAAATGAGTCAAGGGGTGTCAAGCATTATTCATACTTGACACCCCTTGCACACAGAGACAACAGTGATCGAATTATTCGTTCGGTTGATCGTCTGCTGCGGTTTCCTCAACAACTTCTTCTGTTGCAAACATCGCTTCTGCTGCCAACAATGCTTCAGATGGCTCTGCTGCATTTGGTGTCAGTGAAGCCACGGCTGCACGCTTGCGGGACTCGTGATAAGCCAGACCGGTACCGGCTGGAATCAGGCGACCCACAATGACGTTTTCTTTCAGACCACGCAAATCGTCGCGTTTGCCCAAAATAGCCGCCTCGGTCAACACGCGCGTCGTTTCCTGGAACGATGCCGCAGAGATGAACGAATCGGTAGACAGCGATGCTTTGGTAATACCCAGCAACACGTACTCGAAAGTTGCCGGACGTTTGTCTTCGGCAATCACGCGTTCGTTTTCTGTCAACAGATCAGCACGCTCTACTTGCTCACCAGGAATAAAGCCGGTGTCACCCGCGTCTTGTACTTTTACGCGACGCAACATCTGGCGCACAATCACTTCAATGTGCTTATCGTTAATCTTCACGCCTTGCAAACGATACACGTCTTGCACTTCGTCGATGATGTAACGGGCCAGTGCTTCACGGCCTTGCAGGCGCAAGATATCTTGCGGATCTGCCGGACCGTCGACAATGGTTTCACCTTTGGTCACCACTTGACCGTCATGCGCAGTCACGTGCTTGTCCTTGGCAATCAGGAACTCGCTGGTAATACCGTCCAAGTCAGTGATGACCAGACGTTGTTTACCTTTGGTGTCCTTACCGAACGAAACCGTACCAGTCACTTCAGCCAGCATACCGGCGTCTTTTGGTGAACGGGCTTCGAACAACTCGGCCACGCGTGGCAGACCCCCGGTAATATCACGGGTTTTGGAAGATTCTTGCGGGATACGTGCCAGCACTTCACCCACGCCAACTTCCTGACCATCTTTCACGGTAATGATACAACCCAGTTGGAAGGTCACGTTGACTGGTGTTTCGGTACCAGCAATCTTCACTTCCACGCCATTCGCGTCCAGCAGCTTCACTTGTGGGCGCAAGCCTTTGGTTGAACCCGCACGCTGCTTAGGATCAATCACCACCAGTGAAGACAAGCCGGTCACTTCATCCACCTGCTTGGCCACGGTCACGCCTTCTTCGACGTTCTCGAATTTCACACGACCAGCGTACTCGGTAATGATAGGACGGGTATGTGGATCCCAGGTAGCCAAGGCTTGACCGGCTTTCACTGTTTTACCGTCGGTCACTGTCAATGTCGCACCATAAGGCACTTTATGACGCTCACGCTCACGACCATTATCATCAGCAATAATGACTTCACCATTACGGGAGATCACAATTTGCTCGCCACGTGAGTTTGTCACGTAACGCATGGTAGAAGTGAAGCTGGCAATACCGTTAGACTTGCTCTCAACCTGAGAAACAGACGCCGCACGCGATACCGCACCACCGATGTGGAACGTACGCATGGTCAACTGTGTACCCGGTTCACCAATGGATTGCGCCGCAATCACGCCCACGGCTTCACCCATGCTGATGAGTTTGCCGCGACCCAAGTCACGACCGTAACACTTGGCACAAATACCGTAACGGGTATCACAAGTCAGCGCAGTACGCACTTTCACTTCATCAATGCCCAGGGCATCAATTTTCTCAACTTCGTCTTCACCAAGCAGGGTACCTGCCGGGAAAACCACTTCTTGCGTTTCAGGATGGATCACATCCAGCGCAGAAGTACGGCCCAGGATACGGTCATGCAACGGCTCTACCACTTCACCGCCCTTGACCAATGCCTTGGTGACCAAGCCTTCAACCGTACCGCAATCATGCTCAGTCACAACCAAGTCTTGCGTCACGTCTACCAGCCTACGTGTCAGGTAACCGGAGTTCGCTGTTTTCAGCGCCGTATCGGCCAGACCCTTACGCGCACCGTGCGTAGAAATAAAGTACTGCAACACGTTCAGGCCATCACGGAAGTTCGCCTTAATTGGCGTTTCAATAATGGAACCATCCGGTTTCGCCATCAGGCCACGCATACCAGCCAGCTGACGTACCTGCGCCGCAGAACCACGGGCGCCGGAGTCGGCCATCATGTAAATCGCGTTAAACGATTCCTGGCGTACAGCTTTACCGTCTTTGGTGACAACCTTACCGTCAGCGTCTTTAACATCTTCTTCGCGCAACTGCTTCATCATGGCGTCAGCCACTTTGTCACCGGCACGGCCCCAGATATCGACTACCTTGTTGTAACGCTCACCCTGAGTCACCAGACCGGAGACGTATTGGTCTTCAATCTCTTTCACTTCGGCATCTGCCGCAGCGATCAATTGCTCTTTCTCTGGTGGCACCAACATATCGTTAATGCTGATAGAGATACCGGCTTTGGTCGCGTAGGAGTAACCGGTGTACATCAGTTTGTCAGCGAAAATCACTGTTTCACGGATGCCCACTTTACGGAAGCTGGCGTTGATCAGGCGTGAAATTTCTTTTTTCTTCAGCGCTTTGTCGATGTAGCTGTATGGCAAGCCCGGTGGCAGGATTTCAGACAGCAAGGCACGGCCAACCGTGGTGTTATAACGGTTGATTTTTTCCACTTTTTGACCAGCAACATCCAGCTCAAACTCACGGATACGTACAGTGACTTTGGCGTGCAAGTCGATCAAGCCTTGATCGTATACACGTTGTACTTCTTTAATGTCACTGAAGATCATGCCTTCACCGCGTGCAGCCACTTTCTCGCGGGTCATGTAGTACAGACCCAACACGATATCCTGTGACGGCACAATGATTGGTTCGCCGTTGGCTGGGGACAGCACGTTGTTAGAAGCCAGCATCAAGGTGCGTGCTTCCATTTGTGCTTCCAGGCTCAATGGAACGTGTACCGCCATTTGGTCACCGTCAAAGTCGGCGTTAAAGGCTGAACACACCAATGGGTGCAACTGGATCGCTTTACCTTCGATCAATACTGGCTCAAATGCCTGGATACCCAAACGGTGCAGCGTAGGCGCACGGTTCAACAACACCGGATGCTCGCGGATCACGTCTTCCAGGATATCCCAGACTTCTGGTCCTTCTTCTTCCACTTTCTTCTTGGCGGCTTTGATGGTTGTCGCCAGGCCTAACACTTCCAGCTTGTGGAAAATGAATGGCTTGAACAGTTCCAGCGCCATTTTCTTCGGCAGACCGCACTGATGCAGTTTCAATGTTGGACCAACCACAATCACGGAACGACCGGAGTAGTCCACGCGCTTACCCAGCAAGTTCTGACGGAAACGACCGCCCTTACCTTTAATCATGTCAGCCAGCGACTTCAGCGGACGCTTGTTAGCGCCAGTCATCACTTTACCGCGACGACCGTTGTCCAGCAGTGAGTCTACCGCTTCTTGCAACATACGTTTTTCGTTACGTACGATGATTTCCGGGGCTTTCAACTCTAACAAACGCTTCAAACGGTTGTTACGGTTGATCACGCGGCGATACAGATCGTTCAGGTCAGACGTCGCAAAACGGCCACCATCCAGCGGTACCAATGGACGCAACTCTGGTGGCAATACTGGCAGGATTTCCAGGATCATCCACTCAGGCTTGATGCCAGATTTCTGGAATGCTTCCAATACTTTCAGACGCTTGGCGATCTTCTTGATCTTGGCTTCTGAGCTGGTTGCAGACAATTCGCTACGCAATCTTTCGATCTCGCGCTCAATGTCCATCGTACGCAGCAGTTCGCGCACGGCTTCGGCACCCATGACAGCATTGAACTCATCACCGTACTCTTCTACCTTGGCCAGGTAGTCATCTTCAGTCAGCAACTGACCACGGGTCAGTGGCGTCATGCCTGGATCGATAACGATAAATGCTTCAAAGTACAACACGCGCTCAATGTCACGCAGGGCGATATCCAGCACCATACCCAAGCGGCTAGGCAAGGATTTCAGGAACCAGATGTGTGCCACTGGTGAAGCCAGCTCGATGTGGCCCATGCGCTCACGACGCACTTTGCTCAAGGTGACTTCAACGCCACACTTCTCACAAATGACACCGCGGTGTTTCAAACGCTTGTATTTACCGCACAAGCACTCATAATCCTTGATCGGGCCAAAGATTTTGGAGCAGAACAAACCGTCCCGCTCAGGCTTGAAGGTACGGTAGTTGATGGTTTCTGGCTTTTTCACTTCGCCATAGGACCATGAACGGATTTTTTCAGGTGAAGCCAACGCGATCTTAATCGCGTCAAACTCTTCTTCTTGCGTAACCTGCTTAAATAAATCTAATAACGCTTTCATAGAGACTCTCCTTAATGGCGGGCTTAGTTACGGTCCAAATCAATATCAATGGCCAGTGAACGGATTTCTTTCACTAACACGTTGAATGATTCAGGCATACCCGCATCAATTTTGTGCTCACCTTTGACGATGTTTTCGTACACTTTGGTACGGCCATTCACGTCATCTGATTTCACTGTCAACATCTCTTGCAAGGTGTATGACGCACCATACGCTTCCAGTGCCCAAACTTCCATCTCACCGAAGCGCTGACCACCGAACTGGGCTTTACCACCCAACGGTTGTTGTGTCACCAGGCTGTAAGGACCGGTAGAACGTGCGTGCATCTTGTCGTCGACCAAGTGGTGCAGTTTCAGTACGTGCATGTAACCAACGGTAACCGGACGCTCAAAGGCATCACCGGTACGGCCGTCAAACAGTTTGACCTGTGTTTTACCTGCGTGGAACTGCAATTTCTTGGTGTGCTCGTCTTCATCCGGGAACGCCAGATCCAGCATAGCGCGAATGTCAGACTCGGCAGCACCGTCAAACACTGGCGTTGCAAATGGCACACCGTGTTTCAGGTTGGTTGCCAGGTCAATCACTTCGACGTCAGTCAGGCCGGCAATGTCTTCTTTCTTGCCAGTGCTGCTGTTGTAGATCTTGTCCAGGAAGCCACGGATCTCGGCCACTTTGGCTTCGGCTTGCAACATGTCGCCCAGGCGTTTGCCCAAGCCTTTAGCTGCCCAACCCAAGTGCGTTTCCAGAATCTGACCGATGTTCATACGTGAAGGCACGCCCAGTGGGTTCAACACGATGTCTAACGGTGTACCGTCAGCCATGTGCGGCATATCTTCAACCGGGCAAATCTTGGAGATCACACCCTTGTTACCGTGACGACCTGCCATCTTGTCACCAGGTTGAATACGGCGTTTCACCGCCAGATATACTTTCACCATCTTCTGCACGCCTGGTGGCAATTCGTCACCTTGCGTCAGTTTGCGTTTCTTCTCTTCGAACTTGTTGTCAAACTCAACACGTGCCTGGCTCAAGCTGTCCTTCAGTTGCTCCAGTTGGCGTGCCGCTTCTTCATCGCTCAAACGAATGTCAAACCAGTCATAACGGCCAACGCTTTCCAGGTATTCCTGGTTCAGCGTGTCACCTTTTTTCAGTTTGTTCGGACCACCGGTCGCCACTTTACCAGCCAGCAAACGGCTGATACGGCCAAAGGTATCGTCTTCTACAATACGCATCTGGTCGCCCAGATCTTTTTTGTAGTGAGACA
This sequence comes from Methylophilus sp. QUAN, assembly GCF_015354445.1. Taxonomy (GTDB): domain Bacteria; phylum Pseudomonadota; class Gammaproteobacteria; order Burkholderiales; family Methylophilaceae; genus Methylophilus. The sequence continues at coordinate 497,900 of NZ_JADKYT010000001.1, read as the reverse complement.
ATTGGTCGTCAATAATCTGCTGTGCACGCGCATCGCGGTCAATGCCTTCACGGGTGAAGACTTGTACGTCGATGACTGTACCGGTCATGCCTGATGGTACGCGCAGTGAAGTGTCTTTTACGTCAGACGCTTTTTCACCGAAAATTGCACGCAGCAATTTTTCTTCTGGCGTTAAAGTGGTTTCACCTTTTGGTGTCACTTTACCGACCAACACGTCGCCAGCTTCTACTTCAGCACCGATGTAGATAATACCGGAATCATCCAAACGGCCCAGCATACGCTCGGACAGGTTGGAAATATCACGGGTAATCTCTTCAGGCCCCAGCTTGGTGTCACGGGCAACCACTGACAGTTCTTCAATATGGATAGACGTGTAACGGTCATCTGCCACCACGCGCTCGGAGATCAAGATCGAGTCTTCGTAGTTATAACCGTTCCATGGCATAAAGCCCACCAGCATGTTCTGGCCCAGCGCCAACTCACCCATGTCAGTTGACGCGCCATCAGCCACCACGTCGCCGCGGGAAATAATGTCTCCAACTTTGACCAGCGGACGCTGGTTGATGTTGGTGTTCTGGTTAGAACGTGTGTATTTGGTCAGGTTGTAGATGTCCACACCCACTTCGCCTGCCAATGCTTCAGCATCATGCACACGGACCACGATACGGCCAGAGTCCACATAGTCAACCACACCACCACGGCGGGCAGTAACGACAGTACCGGAGTCAACCGCTACCGTACGCTCAATACCTGTACCGACCACGGCTTTTTCAGCACGCAGACAAGGCACCGCTTGACGTTGCATGTTGGCACCCATCAATGCACGGTTCGCGTCATCGTGTTCCAGGAATGGAATCAGCGAAGCCGCCACAGACACGATCTGGCCTGGGGCCACGTCCATGTACTGTACGCGACCAGGTTGCGTCATGGTGAATTCGTTGTGGAAACGCGCTGACACCAGGTCTTCTTTGAAGCCACCTTCTTTAGACACTTCGGTGTTGGCCTGTGCAATCACATACTGGCTCTCTTCAATCGCAGACAGGTAATCAATCTTGCCGGATACCTTGTTCTCTTCAACCAAACGGTAAGGAGTTTCCAGGAAACCGTATTCATTGGTGCGTGCATACAGCGCCAATGAGTTGATCAAACCAATGTTTGGACCTTCCGGTGTTTCAATTGGACAGACACGACCGTAGTGGGTCGTATGTACGTCACGCACCTCAAAGCCGGCACGTTCACGGGTCAGACCGCCTGGGCCCAGAGCGGAGATACGACGCTTGTGCGTAATCTCTGACAATGGGTTGGTTTGGTCCATAAACTGTGACAACTGGCTGGAGCCAAAAAATTCACGGATCGCGCTGGACACTGGTTTTGCGTTGATCAAGTCGTGCGGCATCAGGTTCTCAGATTCAGCCTGAGACAAACGTTCTTTCACAGCACGCTCAACACGCACCAAACCGGCACGGAACTGGTTCTCTGCCAATTCACCGACAGAACGGATACGACGGTTACCCAGGTGATCGATATCGTCGATTTCGCCACGGCCATTGCGCAACTCGATCAACACGCCAATCACGGCCAGGATGTCTTCGTTAGACAGCACATTGCTGCCGGTATCGCCTTGTGGGCCGACGTTTTCATAGAAACGGCGCATCCAGGCGGCGGTACGATCTTCCAGCTTGCTTGGGTAAGCACGACGGTTGAACTTCATGCGGCCAACCACAGACAGGTCGTAACGATCTTCTGTGAAGAACAAGCCCTTAAACAAAGCCTCTACCGCTTCTTCGGTTGGTGGCTCGCCTGGGCGCATCATGCGGTAAATCGCCACACGTGCACTGTATTGGTCAGGAATTTCATCACTGCGCAATGTTTGCGAAATGAAGTTACCGTGATCCAGATCGTTGGTGTAAATCGTGTCGATTTCAGCAATCTTGGCAGCAACCAGTTTTTCCAGCAATGAAGGTGTAATTTCATCGTTGGCATTGGCAATCAATTCACCGGTATCGGTATCAATGATATTTTTCGCAACTGCACGACCCATCATGAAGTCGGTCGGCACAGCCATGGTGGTCACGCCCGCTTTTTCGATATCGCGGATGTGTTTCACAGTAATACGCTTGTCTTTGGCGACCAGCACATTACCTTCTTTGTCAGTGATATCAAACTTGGCCACTTCGCCACGCAGACGGTCAGCGACCAGTGTAAATTCCACGCCTTTAGGGCCAATATGGAAAGTGTCTGTATCGTGGAAAGTTTCCAGAATTTGTTCTGGGTTATAACCCAATGCCTTCAGCAAGATCGTGACTGGCATCTTACGACGACGGTCAACACGGAAGTACAGGTAATCTTTTGGATCGAATTCAAAATCCAGCCAGGAACCACGGTAAGGAATAATACGTGCTGAGAACAGCAACTTGCCGGAGCTGTGGGTTTTACCACGGTCATGCTCAAAGAACACGCCTGGGCTGCGGTGCAATTGCGACACAATCACACGCTCGGTACCGTTAATCACGAAAGAGCCGTTTTCAGTCATGAGCGGCAATTCGCCCATGTACACTTCTTGTTCTTTCACTTCTTTCACGGTAGGTTTGGACGCTTCGCGGTCCATGATGGTCAAACGTACTTTGACGCGCAAAGGCACGGCATAAGTCAGACCACGTTGTTGACACTCTTTGACATCAAATGGCTCTGCGCCCAATTGATAGCTCACATAATCCAGACGTGCATTCTCAGAATGGCTAACAATCGGGAAAATAGAACGGAAAGTCGATTCCAGACCTTCGTTTTTACGTTGGTCGAGTGGAACGTTTTCCTGCAGGAATGATTTGTAGGATTCCAACTGCATGGCTAGCAGGTAAGGTACCTCTTGAACACTGTCGCGCTTAGCAAAGCTTTTGCGGATGCGTTTCTTTTCGGTAAAGGAATAGCTCATAGCGTCTCCTGAAATTTTTGAGGGTAGAAGACAAAACACTTTTCATCCACTGCAATGTTTTGACATCTAACTTCGATTAAAAATCAACCACTTAGTTTTCACTATATGTGGCCATAACACCGGATTTACAACATTTTTTCTGGCCAGTCAGCGCGTTAAAAATCTGCATGCGCCAGAAATGGCGAAGGCCGACGGTCTCCCGTCAGCCCAGCCAGATTCACAATTGTGAGTTATTTCATCTCAGCAGTAGCGCCCGCTTCGATCAATTTCTTCACAGCTGCTTCAGCGTCAGCTTTGCTTACGCCTTCTTTAACTGCTTTTGGTGCGCCGTCAACCAGGTCTTTAGCTTCTTTCAAGCCCAGGCCAGTCAGTTCACGAACAGCTTTAATCACGCTTACTTTGTTGTCGCCAGCGCCGTTCAACACAACGTTGAACTCAGTTTGCTCAGCAGCAGCTGGAGCAGCACCAGCAGCAGCGCCGCCAGCAGCGACTGCAACAGCAGCAGCAGAAACACCGAACTTCTCTTCGATTTCTTTGATGAATGCAGTCAGTTCCAATACGGTCATGCCACCGATTGCATCTAAGATGTCAGCATTAGAAATTGCCATGATATAAATTTCCTAAAATAGTTTGATTAAAAATTAAGCCGCTTGCTTTTCTTGTTCGTCGCGTACTGCTGCAACGGCACGAGCAAACTTGGTTGGGATTTCGTTGAGCATGCCAGCCAGTTTGGACAGCAACTCATCACGGCTCAATGTAGATGCCAACGCTTGTACGCCAGCAACATCAAGACGCTCATTAGGCATTGCGCCTGCTTTCAGTACGAACAGTTCGTTTTCTTTCGCGAAGTTGTTCAATACTTTGGCAGCTGCAACTGGATCGGCAGAAATGCCGTATACCAATGGCCCAACCATGTCGTCAGCCAATGCTGCAAAAGGCGTACCTTCTACTGCACGACGAACCAGGGTGTTTTTCAACACACGCAGATACACACCTGCATTACGTGCATCGGCACGCAGTTTCGTCATATTGGCTACGCCAATACCACGATACTCAGCAAGTACGATTGCTTGTGCATTAGCCACTTGAGCGGCCACCTCGGCAACGACTTCTTTTTTCTCTGTAAGATTAAGACTCAAGGTCTGTTCTCCTTCCGTTAATGAAAGCCAGGTCAAATAACCTGGCCACTCACGGCGTCCTTGTGCAGGGCATGGAAATATCCTGTGTTGGGGATCGCCATCTGCGTTGGTTTCACATTGCTGCAAACAGAGGATTGCTCACCCATTTACATTCAACGATTTATTAAGTTAACCACCAACGGTCTTTGATGCTCTTGAGTGCTTGCTCATCGCTGGCACTCAAGCCCAAAGTTCTTTGCCCGGACGGCGACGTCCGGGACTTTAAATTACGCTACTACTGATGCTTGATCGACACGTACGCCAGGACCCATGGTGCTGGAAACGGACAATTTCTTCAGGTAGACACCTTTAGAGCTGGTTGGCTTGGCTTTGTTCAATGCATCAACCAATGCAGACAAGTTACCTTGCAATTGCTCAGTTGTGAAAGAAGCACGGCCGATCGTGCAATGCACGATACCACCTTTGTCAGTACGGTATTGTACTTGACCGGCTTTAGCGTTTTTAACAGCAGTCGCTGCATCTGGGGTCACGGTGCCCACTTTTGGGTTTGGCATCAAACCACGTGGACCCAATACTTGACCCAATGCACCAACGATACGCATCGCATCAGGCGTTGCAATCGCAACGTCAAAGTCCAGCATGCCGCCTTTAACTTGCTCAGCCAGGTCTTCGAAACCAACGATATCAGCACCAGCTGCTTTAGCCGCTTCAGCTTGCGCGCCTTGTGCAAACACAGCCACGCGCGTTGTTTTACCAGTACCGTTAGGCAATACGATCGCGCCACGCACCAGCTGGTCAGATTTACGTGGGTCGATACCCAGGTTAATCACAGCATCAACAGATTCGTTAAATTTGGCAGTCGCGCCTTCTTTAACCAGGTTCAGGGCTTCAGCCACTGGATATAATTTGTTGCGGTCGATTTTCGCACGCAATGCATCAATTCTTTTAGCCATGTTATACACCCTCCACTTCGATACCCATGCTGCGTGCGCTACCAGCGATGGTACGTACAGCGGCATCCAGGTCAGCAGCCGTCAGGTCAGGCTGTTTTGTTTTGGCGATCTCTTCAGCTTGCGCACGAGTGATCTTGCCAACTTTGTCTGTATGAGGACGTGCAGACCCTTTTTCCAGCTTGGCCGCTTTTTTGATCAGCACGGTCGCTGGAGGGGTTTTCATCACAAACGTGAAGCTCTTGTCTGCAAATGCAGTGATCACCACTGGAATTGGCAAGCCTGGCTCTACGCCTTGGGTTGCAGCGTTAAACGCTTTACAGAATTCCATGATGTTCAGACCACGTTGACCCAGTGCTGGACCGACTGGTGGGCTTGGGTTGGCTTTACCTGCAGGGATCTGCAGCTTGATGTAGCCAATGACTTTCTTTGCCATGTTTGACTCCTAAAATGGGTAATAACGCCTGAGGCAGGCTCCCCGTTAAAAATATCGACCACCGTTCACGGCAGTCGAACAATGCACAACTAGACTTCTTTTTCTACCTGTGCAAAATCCAGTTCAACTGGTGTCGCGCGACCAAAAATCACCACGGAAACACGCAGTTTGTTTTTGTCGTAGTTCACTTCTTCAACGCTACCAGAGAAATCTTTGAATGGGCCATCGATCACGCGTACGCTCTCGCCCTTTTCAAACGTCATCTTCTGCGTTGGATTTGACTTGCTGTCATCCATGCGACGCAAAATGATTTCTACTTCTTTGTCTTTGATCGGGGTTGGACGTTGCGCTGTGCCACCGATAAACGAAGTCACTCTTGGCGTGCTTCTTACCAGGTGCCAGCTCTCGTCAGTCATTTCCATCTGTACCAGCACATAGCCAGGATACAGGCGACGCTCAGAAATAGTCTTTTGACCATTCTTCAACTCAACCACTTCTTCAACGGGCACCAGAATGTCACCGAACTGATCTTGCAAGTTAGATCTGATGATGCGCTCTTCCAAACCGGCTTTCACGGATTTTTCCATGCCGGAGAAAGCTTGAACTGCATACCAACGCATAGACATTAAGCTCCTTTACCCATAATCCATTGCACCATGTAGGCGAAGCTGATATCGACCAATGCCAGGAATGCTGCCATGATCACAACCAGCACAACAACCGCCAATGTGGTTTGCAACGTTTCCTGACGCGTTGGCCAGACAACACGCTTGGCTTCAGCAACAGACTCATTAAAAAAGCCTAGCGCCTGCTTGCCTTGTGGCGCAGTCCACGCCACTGCTACAGACGCGACAATACCTGCCAATACGGCAAGTATCCTAATAACCATTGCTTTATCTTCAAAAAGATAAAAACCGGCGATCCCTAAAGCTAGTAACAACAGGGATAAAGCCAGTTTGATTTTATCGATCATATACTTAACTTTATGATTAACACCTCAGATTATTCTGGGTGTTTGGCAGGCCAAGAGGGTCTCGAACCCCCAACCCTCGGTTTTGGAGACCGATACTCTACCAATTGAGCTATTGGCCTGTACTCTTTAAAGCGAAAGCTGCACGGGTTGTAGCGCAGCTTTCACATACATCAACTATTACTCGATGATTTTGGCAACGACGCCAGCACCAACGGTACGACCACCTTCACGGATAGCGAAGCGCAAGCCTTCTTCCATCGCGATCGGAGCAATCAGTGCAACTGAGATAGATACGTTGTCACCTGGCATAACCATTTCGGTACCTGCTGGCAATTCAACTGCACCAGTCACGTCAGTTGTACGGAAGTAGAACTGTGGACGGTAGCCGTTGAAGAATGGTGTATGACGACCACCTTCATCTTTACCCAACACGTAGATCTCTGCTGTGAACTTGGTGTGTGGCTTGATAGAACCTGATTTGGACAATACTTGACCACGCTCAACTTCTTCACGCTTAGTACCACGCAGCAATACGCCTACGTTGTCGCCTGCTTGACCCTGGTCCAGCAGTTTACGGAACATTTCAACACCAGTACAGGTGGTTTTCAATGTTGGCTTGATACCTACGATTTCGATTTCGTCGCCGACTTTAACGATACCACGCTCGATACGGCCTGTTACTACAGTACCACGACCAGAGATAGAGAATACGTCTTCCACTGGCATCAGGAATGCGCCGTCGATTGCGCGCTCTGGTGTTGGGATGTAGCTGTCCAATGCGTCAGCCAAGGCGAAAATCGCTGGTTCGCCGATTTCTGATTGGTCACCTTCCAGTGCCAATTTTGCTGAACCTTTAACGATTGGGGTGTCATCACCTGGGAAGTCATACTTGCTCAGCAAGTCACGCACTTCCATCTCAACCAGTTCCAACAACTCAGCATCGTCAACCATGTCTGCTTTGTTCAGGAACACCACGATGTATGGAACACCAACCTGGCGGGCCAACAGGATGTGCTCACGTGTTTGTGGCATCGGGCCGTCAGCAGCTGAACATACCAGGATCGCGCCGTCCATCTGGGCAGCACCGGTAATCATGTTCTTAACGTAGTCAGCGTGACCTGGACAGTCAACGTGTGCGTAGTGACGTGTTGCAGTCTCGTACTCAACGTGTGCTGTGTTAATGGTAATACCACGTGCTTTTTCTTCTGGTGCCGCGTCAATTTGGTCGTAAGCTTTTGCTTCGCCGCCAAATTTCTTCGTCAATACAGTGGTGATCGCCGCTGTCAATGTCGTCTTACCGTGGTCAACGTGACCAATCGTACCAACGTTCACGTGTGGCTTGGTACGTTCAAATTTGCCTTTTGCCATGATGTTTTTCCTTTATTAGTACTAAATAAAGCCAATAATTGTTTTCACAAATTATGCGACGCGGATGACAGCACCCTTGCACGCGACTACTTACCAAGCCCCGTAGATTTACAGAGCAAATCTGGTGCCCATGGCGGGAATCGGACCCGCGACCTCTCCCTTACCAAGGGAGTGCTCTACCACTGAGCCACATGGGCGTTTTGCCTATTGTTATTGTTGGAGCGGGCGACGAGGTTCGAACTCGCGACATCTTGCTTGGAAGGCAAGTGCTCTACCAACTGAGCTACACCCGCACTATGCAGAACACCCAAGGAGGGTTCTCACCGACCCGCTTTACAGCAATACCTACAGGCAATCATTTTTTGGTGGAGAGGGCTGGATTCGAACCAGCGTACTCAGAGAGAACGGATTTACAGTCCGTCGCCTTTAACCACTCGGCCACCTCTCCAAAAAATCGACCGCGATTATCGCGGTTAATGCCGCCGACGTCAATGTCAGCAAACATAAATTTGGTGCCGGGTATCGGAATCGAACTGATGACCTTCGCATTACAAGTGCGCTGCTCTACCAACTGAGCTAACCCGGCATTTCAGGAAGGCGCAACTATATCACTTTTTTTGAGAAGTAATCTAGTGCTTTTTAAGAATTTTTTATTTTTTGCTGAAAAAAGGCCATTAAGCCAATCCCCACAGGCCAATCACGCCACAAAGCATGACAAGCCACCCGTTATTACTTCACTACTTTAAGGTGGGACTTTTTAGCAACGGGAGCCTCCGGCACGGGGTCCGCATCAGCGACCGTGCGGGTTCCCGGCTCAGGCGCCTGGCCATCGACCACCTCAAAGAACATACCCTGGCCATTCTCGCGGGCGAACACACCGCCGACACGGTTAATCGGCACATAAATATGCTGCGCGACGCCACTGAAACGGGCAGAAAACACCACCGCATCATTATCAATATGCAAGTCTTTGACTGCGGTGTAATTCATGTTCAGTACGATTTCGCCATTTTTCACATAAGCCATAGGCACCCGCGTATGCGCATCAACCTTCACCAGTAAATGTGGCGTCAATCCGTTATCAACACACCACTCATGAATGGCGCGTATCAGGTAAGCGTTGGTAGGGATCAAAGTGCTCATACGACTTTCCTTAAAAAAACAGCGCGAAGGGTATTCGCGCTGCCTGGGGACTGACTGATGTTATTTACGCATGGCCTTTTCAGAAGGCGTCATGGCTTCAGCGTACATTGGACGCGAGAACAGACGCTCTGCGTATTTCAGCAATGGTGATGCCTGGTTAGGCAATTCAATGCCATAGTGACCCAAGCGCCACAGCAATGGCGTGATGGCTACGTCAAGCATGGAATACTCATCACCCATCAGGTAGCTTTGCTTACCGAAAATTGGCACCAGTTGCGTCAGATTATCGCGCACCACTTTACGCGCCTTGTCTGCCGTTTCTTCATCGCTGGACTCAATATCCTTGATATGACTGAACAAGTCTTTTTCAAAGTTGTAGAGGAACAGTCGCGCACGCGCACGCATCACAGGATCCGCTGGCATTAACTGCGGATGTGGAAAACGCTCATCAATATACTCATTGATGATATTGGCTTCCGACAACACGAGGTCGCGCTCAACCAACACCGGTACTTCACCATATGGATTCAAAATGGCCAAATCTTCGGTCTTATTGGTCAGATCAACATCAATGACTTCAAAGTCCATGCCCTTTTCGAACAATACGATACGGCAACGGTGACTGTAAGGATCGACAGTACCCGAATACAATCTCATCATAATTTATTTTCCCTATAAAAAAAGACACCAAGGCCTCACGCCTTGGTGTCGGACTTGGTTTGCAGTTAGCGAATATCTTTCCAGTATTCGGTTTTGATTTTCTTCACCAAGACGAACAGTACAGACAGGAACAGCAACACCACGACGCCAATCCAGTAGCGGGATTGTTTGGCTGGCTCAGCCATAAAGGCCAGGAAGTTGGTCAGATCACCCGCAAACTGGTCATACTCTTGAGGACTCAATTTACCCGCCCTTTCCAGCTTCAGCGTGTGTGTTTCATGATCCAGCACCTGTACACCTTGCAACTCATACAACACATGTGGCATCGCCACTTTGTCAAACACCTGGTTATTCCAGCCGGTTGGACGTGTGTCATCCTTGTAGAAACTACGCAGGTAGGCATACACCCAGTCGGCACCACGCGCACGCACTTCAACGCTCAAGTCAGGCGGTGCAGCACCAAACCATTTCTTGGCATCTTTAGGATTCATGCTGACGCGCATGGTTTCACCAACCTTTTCACCGGCAAACAGCAAATTCTCTTTAATCTGTTTGTCGGTCAGACCGATGTCCTGCAAACGGTTATAACGCATGTAGTTCGCGCTATGGCAGTTTAAGCAATAGTTCACAAAGTTTTTGGCACCACGTTGCAAAGAGGCCTTATCACTCATGCTGATTGGCGCTTTCACGTCAATGTGCACTTCATTGGCCAATGCCACGCCAGAAACCAGCAGTGTCAGGCTAGTAAAAGCCTGCAAAAACATTTTCTTCATCATTAGTATGTCACCCTTTCTGGCACAGGCTTGGTTTGATCTTTTTTAGTGTACCAAGGCATCAAGGCAAAGAATGCGAAGTACACCACGCTACAAATACGGGCAAGCACTGTTGCACGGTCTGCACGACCCAACCATGGTCCGAATTGACCCCAAATATCACCTGGAACCGTGCCCAGATAACCCAGGATCACGAAGCTCACGACAAACGCAGCTAACCAGCGCTTATATAGCTTGCCACGATAACGGATAGATTTCACCGGGCTCTTGTCCAGCCAAGGCAGGAATGCAAAGGCAACCACAGACAAGCCCATCGCCACCACACCAGGGAATTGTGAAATACCGATAGGCGGTACAGCACGCAAAATGGAGTAGTAAGGCGTGAAATACCAGACCGGTGCAATGTGCGCAGGTGTTTTCAGCGGATCAGCCGGCACAAAGTTGTTGGCTTCCAGGAAGTAACCACCCATTTCAGGCATAAAGAACACAATGGCAAAGAACACCATCAGGAACGCCACCACACCCACCAGGTCTTTCACTGAGTAATAAGGATGGAAAGGAATGCCGTCCAATGGAATACCGGTGGCTTTATCCTTCGTCGCTTTAATTTCAACGCCGTCAGGGTTATTGGAACCCACTTCATGCAAGGCCACGATGTGCACGGCCACCAGGCCCAACAAGACCAGCGGCAACGCAATCACATGGAAAGCAAAGAAACGGTTCAATGTTGCATCGGAAACCAGGTAATCACCACGCAACCACTCGGACAAGTCAGGACCGATAAATGGCACGGTAGAGAACAGGTTCACAATCACTTGCGCACCCCAGTAGGACATTTGGCCCCATGGCAGCAGGTAGCCGAAAAAGGCCTCACCCATCAACACCAGGAAAATACCCACGCCAAACAGCCAGATCAGTTCACGTGGCGTTCTGTAGGAGCCGTAAATGATGCCACGGAACATGTGCAGGTAAACCACCACAAAGAACATGGAGGCGCCGGTAGAGTGCATGTAACGAATAATATTGCCGCCAAACACATCGCGCATGATGTATTCAACAGAAGCAAATGCCAATTCAGCATCTGGCTTGTAGTTCATGGTTAAAAAGATACCGGTGACGATTTGCAGCACCAGCACCAATAAAGCCAATGAACCAAAGAAATACCAGAAATTGAAGTTTTTTGGCGCGTAATATTCGGTCAGGTGTCCCTTGATAGTACTGGTCAGTGGAAATCTGGCATCAACCCAGTCCAACACACCAGCGGCAATTGTTTTTTTATTAGTTGCCATGATATTTACGCCTCCGCCTTTTTATCTTCGCCAATCAGCAGCGTTGTGTCTGTCAGGTATTGGTGTGGTGGGATCAGCAGATTTTTTGGTGCAGGGGAACCCTTGAACACACGACCAGACAAATCGAATTTAGAGCCGTGGCATGGACAGACAAAACCGCCATCCCACTCTGCTGTTGCAACAAAGTTGTCGTTTGGTGAGCAACCCAAATGCGTGCATGTACCCAACATCACAGCGAACTCAGGTTTAATCGAACGATCTTTGTTTTTGCAGTATTCAGGCTGTTGCGGCACTTCCAGATTAGGATCAGACAACTGATCGTCATGCTTGACCAGCTTGGCCAGCATCTCTGGGGTACGACGCACAATCCATACCGGCTGACCGCGCCATTCGGCCGTCATTTTTTCACCCGGTTTCAGCTTGCTGATATCCACTTCGACGGGTGCACCGGCCGCTTTGGCGCGCTCACTCGGCAGCATGCTGCCGACAAACGGCACCGCGACCGCGGCAACACCCACAGCGCCTGTAGCAGCAGTGGCTTTTACCAAGAAATCGCGTTTTTGCAAATCCACCTCAGATGGCTGGCAAAACGACAAACAGTTGTTGTCAATTTTGTTTTCTGACATTGGCTTCCTTAATCTACCCTTTTGAGGTAACAGTGTGATCAAAACTTGAGTCGCGATTATACATTTTTCGCAGAAACAAGCCAAATTTAATTCAATAAGTCATTGATATTAATCAATTAAACCGGGTTATCCAGCTCAACGTAAATGTGTTCTATGCCATATTTTTCGGCGATCCACTGACCCAATGCCTGTACACCGTAGCGCTCAGTCGCGTGATGGCCAGCGCTGATATAAGCGGTCTCGGTTTCACACACGGTATGCCAGGTCTGCTCTGAAACCTCGCCACTGATAAACACATCCACCCCGGCATTCACAGCCTGCTGAATATAGGATTGCGCAGCGCCGGTGCACCAGGCCACCGTTCGCACCTGTTTTTGCGGATCACCCAGCAACTGCGCCTGCCGACCCAGGCTGGCACTCACACGCTCGCCAAGTTGCGCGAGCGTCATTGCTTGCGAAAACTCAGCCATGGGCAGCATATTTTTATCATCGAGATAACGCGTGATCGGCCACTCGAACACGTGCCCCAGCTGCACGTTATTGCCGACTTCAGCATGCGCATCCAGCGGCAAGTGATAAGCCAGCAGGCTCAGATCATGCGTCAGCAAACGCTTGAGGCGATTGCGCTTGAGCCCGGTCACTTCGGCCGCCTCTCCACGCCAGAAGTAGCCATGGTGCACCAGAATCGCATCGGCATCTGCGGCGATTGCTGCCTCAATCAACGCCTGGCTAGCCGTGACGCCACTGACAATACGCCGCACCTGTGGCCGCCCTTCTACCTGCAACCCATTTGGGCAATAATCTTGAAATTTGCCAACTTGTAAAAAATTGGCCAGCTCTGTGACAAGAAGATTTAATTCCATCTCTGACTCTCATATATACTAGGCATTGTTAAGACATTCACTTACTTTTGCAATTATGCGACATCTCTGGTCTATCTTCTCACAAGCCGTCACCGTTTGCCTGGGCATTTTGTTTGTGTTGAAACTATTCTACCCTGGCGTGCTAACACAACCCGCCAGTCAGCCAGCCAGCAAACAAGCCGCGACCAACACCACGGCCGCCATTGCAAAAAACGGCTACCGCACGGCGGTCAGCAAAGCCATGCCTTCAGTGGTCAATATATTCACCACTGCACGCATTAGCCAGGACCCGCACCATGCCCTCAAAAATGACCCGCTGTTCCGTCATTTTTTTGGCGATGAAATGGAGGAAGAAGATGAGCAACCAGAAAACAGCCTGGGGAGCGGCGTGATTGTCAGTGCTGACGGCCTGATTTTAACCAACAACCATGTAATCAGCTCTGCCGACCAGATTGAAGTGGCGCTCAGCGATGGCAGCAAGTCTTCTGCGACTGTCGTAGGCACAGACCCGGACACCGACCTGGCGGTGCTTAAGATTGACCGTAAAGACCTGCCAGCGATTACGTTTAGCAATAGCGACCAGATGAAAGTCGGCGACGTGGTGCTAGCCATTGGCAACCCGTTCGGCGTTGGCCAGACTGTGACCCAGGGGATTATCAGCGCCCTGGGCCGTAACCATTTGGGCATCAATACCTTTGAAAACTTTATCCAGACCGATGCCTCAATCAACCCTGGCAACTCTGGTGGTGCGCTCATTGACGTCAACGGCAACCTGATCGGCATTAACAGTGCGATTTACTCTCGCAACGGCGGCAGCATGGGCATAGGCTTTGCCATTCCAGTCAGTATTGCCAAACAGGTGATGGAACAAATCAGCTCCAGCGGCACCGTCACCCGCGGCTGGATTGGCATTGAAGCACAAGACATCACGCCAGAACTGGCAGAGTCATTTAACCTGAAATCAGCCAACGGGTCGTTGATTGCCGGTGTATTGCTGGATAGCCCGGCTGATCATGCCGGTTTGCGCCCTGGGGATATTTTGGTAGGCATTGATGACAAGCCGGTGGCAGACAGTCAATCCATGCTGAACATCATTGCCATGCTCAAGCCACGTGAAAAAGCCACTTTGTCTATCATACGCGCCGGTAAAAAAGTGAATATCGCACTCGTAGTAGGTAAGCGCCCACTACCCAACAAAATCCCGCAATAATTAGCTTGTAGCAGAATCGCTGGCTGGCGCTGTCGGTAGCCAGCGCACCACCAGCAAGCCAATTTCATAGAGCAGCCATAGCGGAATGGCGAGCATACACTGGGAAACAATATCCGGTGGCGTAAAAATTGCCCCCAGTACAAAAGCGCCCACAATCACATAAGAACGTGATTCTTTGAGCTGCGCCAGTGTGACCCATCCCATGAGCGCCATCAACACCACAGCGACCGGCACTTCAAACGCAAAGCCAAATGCCACGAACAGGCCGATGACGAAATCGAGGTACTCGGCAATATCCGTCATCACGGTCACGCCTTGCGGAGCACTCCCGACAAGGAAGCTGAACACCACAGGGAACACTACAAAATAGGCAAATGCCATGCCGACAAAAAACAGCACGATGGCAGCGGCCAGCAAGGGCCTAATCAGGCGTTTTTCATGCGTATACAAGCCCGGGGAGACGAATGCCCAGCATTGATAAATCATCCAGGGTAGCGCAATCAGGAATGCCGTTAACATGGTGACTTTCATCGGCACGAAAAACGGCGTGGTCACCGCCGTCGCAATCATTTGCGCCCCTTGCGGCAGCTTGCTTAGCAACGGCGCCGCCAGCAAGCTATACAGTTTATCGGCAAACGGAAACAAGGCCACAAACACCAGCAACCACCCCACAATGGCACGCAGCAAGCGGTTACGCAATTCGATCAGGTGTGAAATGAAGCTCTCGGTGGGGGTCATGATCATGCAATCCGGAAAGGCTTAAGCAAGCGGCTTTTGTTCCGCCGCACGCACGACGTCATCGTCTTTTTTAACAGTCTTGCGCGCACGGCGTACTTTCTTGTTCTCATCGACAGGCACCGCAAACAATTGCGCTTGCGGATCAGTACTCACCAAAGGGGACTCATCGGTTTGCGCAGTGCTCTCCGTCACGGGCAGGGCTGCCTTGCGCACACGTGGTTTACGTGGCTTTTTTACCGCAACAACTTCAGCTTCGATGATCGCAGGCATAGCCTCCGGCACTGGGCCAGGCAAAATACTTTGCTCAATTTCACCATAGCCCTGCCGCAAGCCGGACTGCACTTCCTGTTGCAGCGTTTGCAGTTCGGCAAAACGCGTTTCGCGATTCACTTCGTCTTTCACCTGCGTGACAAAACGTTGCAAGCGACCAAAAAAAGCGCCCGCAGTGCGGGCGACTTTTGGTAATTTTTCCGGCCCGATCACCACCAGGGCAACCAGAGCAATGACTAGCAATTCTGAGAATGAAATATCAAACACAATGCGTCAGCACTTATTTGTTTTTGTCAGACAACTCTTCAGGCTTGGACTCGGCCTTGCCTTCATTGACCGCTTTTTTAAATTCATTCACTGCACCGCCAACATCGCCGCCAATATTGCGCAATTTCTTGGTACCAAATACCAGCACCACAATCAGCAACACAATCAGCCAATGCCACAAACTAAATGAACCCATGATAATCTCCTTTATCTTGTCTGGCGATACTAAGCAACCGCACCGCCGCCAAACACGTGTAGATGAATATGAAACACTTCCTGCCCGCCTTCGCGACCCACATTCATCATGGTTTTATAGCCAACCAGACCTTGTTCAGCAGCCAACTTGGCCGCTAACAACATCATCTTCCCCAACAGCGACTGATGCGCTACGGTACAGTCTTTGAGTGTTTCGATGTGTGCTTTAGGCACAATCAGAAAATGTGTTTTTGCCAAAGGACGAATATCATGAAACACGATGACATCTTCGTCCTCGTACAGCATTTTAGACGGAATAGTGCCAGCAGCGATTTTGCAAAAAATACAATCCGCACTCATTCTGTTCTACTCGCTTTCTCGGCAATGCCTGACAAGCCTTCACGCCTCGCCAGTTCGTCCAGCACATCCTGCGCACTCAGCCCGGCGTGACTCAACATCACCAAGGTATGAAACCACAAATCGGCCGTTTCATAAATAATCTCATCCGCTTTGCCGCCTTTAGCTGCAATCACGGTTTCAGTGGCTTCTTCACCAATTTTTTTCAGGATGCTGTCCATGCCTTTGGCATAGAGTTTGGCCACATAAGAAGAAGACGGATCGGCCGCTTTACGCTGCTCCATCAACTCGGACAGTCGATTTAATACATCACTCATGGTAAATCGCTTTCGGATCTTTGATGACCGGCTCTACCGTGACCCAGGCATCGTCTTGCAACTGCTGAAAAAAGCAATTGTGTCGACCGGTATGACAGGCAATGCCACCTAGTTGTTCGACGGTAATTAAAACAACGTCGTCGTCGCAATCGAGGCGGATATCATGCACGATTTGTGTATGGCCAGACTCTTCGCCCTTGTGCCATAACTTGTTGCGGGAACGTGAGAAATACACGGCATGCCCGGTATCGCGCGTCAGTTGTAACGCCTCACGGTTCATCCAGGCAAACATCAAAATTTTGCCGGTGTCTTTTTCCTGCGCAATCACAGGCACCAGGCCATCCGCAGTCCAGGCGACTTGATCTAGCCAGCTCATCTTACTTCCAGCCCGTGTTCACGCATATAGTCTTTGGCCTGTTGCACCGTGAATTCACCATAGTGAAAAATACTCGCTGCCAACACGGCATCAGCGCCACCCAAGGTCACGCCATCTACCAGGTGCTGCAAATTACCGACGCCGCCCGAGGCAATCAGCGGCACATCCACTGCTTCGCTAATGGCTTTATTCAGCGGGTTATTGAAACCAATTTTGGTACCATCACGATCCATGCTGGTCACCAGCAACTCGCCAGCGCCCAAACTCACCATCTTCTGCGCCCATTTCACGGCATCGAGGCCAGTGGGGTTACGGCCACCGTGGGTAAACACTTCCCACTCAAACGGCTGGTTATCGACTTTTTTGGCATCAATCGCCACCACAATACATTGCGAACCAAAGCGACTGGCCGCATCTTCAACCACCTGCGGATTAAGCACTGCCGTGGTATTGATGCTGACTTTATCCGCACCCGCATTCAACAACCTGCGAACATCTTCCACCTTACGCACGCCACCACCAACCGTCAGCGGGATAAATATCTGCTCGGCAACACGCTCGATAATATGCAAGATCAGGTCGCGGTTATCAGAACTGGCGGTAATATCAAGGAAAGTCAGCTCATCTGCCCCTTGATCATTGTAGCGCTGCGCGATTTCAACCGGATCCCCGGCATCGCGCAATTCAAGGAAGTTCACCCCTTTGACCACGCGGCCATCGGTAACATCCAGGCAAGGAATAATGCGTTTGGCACAGCCCATTATCGACCGCTCAGCTCATCAGCCAGCTGTTGTGCCGCCGCAAAATCCAGCGTGCCTTCATAAATGGCGCGGCCGGTAATGCTGCCGATAATGCCTTCATCCTGCACCGCACATAGTTTGCGCACATCATCCAGGTTAGTCACGCCGCCGCTGGCAATCACAGGAATGGTCAATGCCTGCGCCAAGGCAACAGTGGCTTCAATGTTGACACCAGTCAACATGCCATCACGGCCAATATCCGTATAAACAATGCTTTCGACACCGTAGTCTTCAAACTTCTTCGCCAGGTCAATCACGTCATGCCCTGTCAGTTTCGACCAGCCATCGACGGCCACTTTGCCATCTTTGGCATCCAGCCCGACCATGATCTGGCCAGGGAAAGCGTAGCAGGCTTCGTGCAAGAAACCTGGGTTCTTCACCGCGGCTGTGCCGATAATGACGTAGCTGATGCCATCATCCAAGTAACGCTCAATGGTGTCGAGGTCACGAATACCACCACCCAACTGGATAGGAATATCGCCACCTACTGCCGCGACAATCGACTTGATGGCATCTTCGTTGACAGGTTTTCCGGCAAACGCGCCGTTCAAATCCACCAGGTGCAAACGTTTACCGCCTTTATCTACCCAATGTCTGGCCATGGCGCCCGGGTCTTCGGAAAATACTGTGGACTCTTCCATCAGGCCCTGCTTCAAACGGACGCAGTGGCCATCTTTTAAATCAATTGCTGGAATAATTAACATGTTGTTTTCAATAGATAAATAACGAGTAGTGACTAAAACGACTGAAAATCCGTTTAGGGTTTCCAGTTTACAAAATTACGCAAAAGTTGCAAGCCTGCATTAGCGCTCTTTTCCGGGTGAAACTGCACAGCAAATACGTTATCGCGGGCAATCGCTCCCGTATAATCAAACGGATAAGCCGTTGTCGCAGCAGTTAACGCAGCTTCTTCTGGCGCGACATAATAACTGTGCACATAATAGAAACGTGCCAGATCCGGAATCTCTGACCACAGTGCGTGTGCCTGCGTTTGATGCACCTGGCTCCAGCCCATATGCGGCACTTTCAGCTTGGCGCCCTGCTCATCATGCATTTTGTCTGCAGGAAAGCGCTTTACCTCACCTTGGTAGACACCCAGGCCAGGTACATCCCCTTCTTCAGAATGCTCAAACAGCATTTGCAAACCGATGCAAATACCCAGAAATGGCTTTTGCTGTGTGGCATCAACGACGGCCTGACGTAAGTGACGCGCATCGAGCTCACGGATACAATCTGGCATCGCGCCCTGACCAGGAAACACCACGCGCTCAGCCTGTGCAATCTGCTCAGGATCGCTGGTGACGGCGACAGAAATGGAAGGGGCCACCGCTTTAAAAGCGTTGGCCACCGATCTTAAATTACCCATGCCATAATCAACAATGGCAACTTGCAAGCGACTCATGATAAGCAATCAGGCGTTATAACGCACCCTTGGTTGATGGCATTAATCCAGCCATACGTGGATCAGGGGTCGCGGCCATACGCAGCGCACGACCAAAAGCTTTGAATATGGTCTCAGCCTGGTGATGGGCATTATGACCTTTGAGGTTATCGATATGCAGCGTCACCAGGGCATGATTGACAAAGCCCTGGAAAAATTCATGGAACAGATCGACATCAAACTCACCGATCATGGCACGCGTAAAGGTGCAATCAAACGCCAGCCCTGGACGGCCAGACAAGTCTAGTGCGACACGGCTCAAAGCCTCATCCAGTGGCACATAGCTGTGGCCATAGCGGGTCAAGCCTTTTTTATCGCCCAGCGCTTTGGCAAAGGCCTGGCCCAGCGTAATGCCGATATCTTCTACCGTGTGGTGGCCATCAATATGCAAATCACCTTTGGCGTGCACTTTCAAATCAACCATACCATGACGGGCAACTTGATCCAGCATATGGTCCAAAAAGCCCAAACCACTGTGCAACTCGGATTGACCGGTGCCATCGAGGTTAATCGAGACAGTAATTTGTGTTTCTAGCGTATTACGCGTGACTTCAGCTTGACGTGACATATAAGAGAGGAAAGGTGATCACAGAGAGTTTGCAAATATTGCGTTCATTTTACAGCAAGTCCTGCCACACTGGCAAAAAGCTGTTATCAAAAACAAAAAAGCAGCCCGCATGGGCTGCTTTTTTTAAATCAGAAAGCGATCTGTAAGGATAGCAGTCGATTATTTAGCTTCTTCAGTTGCTGGTGCAGCTTCTGCAGGTGCAGCTTCAGCTGGAGCAGCCTCTTCGGCAGCTGGCGCTTCAGCAGCAGGTGCTGCGTCGGCTGGAGCAACTTCTTCAGCAGCTGGTGCTTCAGCGGCAGGCGCAGCTTCTTCAGATTTTTTGCCCAACAGGGAGAATACCAATACTGCAGCAACAGCAGCAATGATCCATGGCAGCAATTTGTTACCACCTTTAGTCGCAGTGCCAGCACCGTGAGCAATTTTAGTGATTTCAGTTGCAGCAGCAGCAGGATCAGCAGCACCGTAGATTGCAGCACCAGCTACAACGATATCAGCACCAGCGTCCACTACTTGTTTAGTTGTTGCAGCTTTAACGCCACCAGCCACAGACACTTTAGCGCCTGTTTTCAGACCGGATACCAGACCCAGGTCAGCAAATGGAGTTTGACCAGCCGCTTGTTGGTCCAAACCAGTGTGTACACCAATAATGTGTGCACCCAGTTTAACCACTTCCAGCGTACGGGCTTTTTTGTCTTTAACGTTGATCAGGTCGATTTGCGCTTCTTTGCCATACTTGTTGGCAGCGTCGATCACGCCTTTGATCGTACCGATATCTGCAGTACCCAAAACGGTACAAATATCAGCACCTGCTTTGTAGAATGGCTCAGCTTCGTAGAAGCCAGCATCCATGGTTTTCAGGTCAACCAGAATCTTGTTGTTAGGGAATTTTGAACGCAATGCTTTCAACAATTCGATACCGTTATGCTTGATGCAAGGTGTACCGATTTCCAAAATATCAACGTATGGCGCTACTTTAGCTGCCAAGGCGATCGTTGCGTCGAAATCTAATGAGTCCAATGCCATCTGGGTTTGTGCCATTTTTCTTCCTCCGAGTTTGCTCTATTTTAAATCCAATGAATCAATGCGCAGCAATTATGCAAACGCAACCCTCACTGCACATTATGTACAATAGCGTGCATCATAACCGCATTTTCAAAAAAATGACAATATTGCGACGATTTTTTTTACGCCACAATGTAATCATTTGCAGCACATTAGCGGGCAAATTACGGCAAATACTTTGATTTTAGCGACATCAAGCCGACAGAAAGGTACGCAATGCCTGCATCAAGGCCTGATTTTGAGCAGGATTGCCTATCGTAATGCGCAAAAAGTCGGCAATACGCGCCGGTTTTTTGAAGTGACGCACAATCACCGCCTGTGCACGTAAACTGGCGGCCAATTGCTCGCCCGCATATTTCGGATGGCGCGCAAAAATAAAGTTGGCGCCAGAGGGCAGCACTTCAAAGCCCAGACCTTGCAAATCCAGTACCAACTGATCACGCGATGCAATCACTTGCTGACGGGTTTGCTGAAAATAGGCTTCGTCTTGTAGGGCGGCTATGGCGCCTGCTTCTGCAAAGCGGTCAATCGGGTAAGAGTTAAAACTGTCTTTCACACGAATCAGGGCTTCAATCAACGCTGCATCACCGACAGCATAGCCCACGCGCAAACCGGCCAACGAACGCGATTTTGAATAAGTATGCGTGACCAGCACATTGGGATATTGATTGACCAACGACACTGCCGACTCCGTACCGAAGTCAACATAGGCTTCATCAATCACCACGACGGATTGCGTGTTGGCTTTTAATAAACGCTCTATTTCACTCAACGCCACCGGAATGCCTGTCGGCGCATTAGGATTCGGGAAAATAATACCGCCATTGGGACGCAAATAATCATCAATCGCAATCTCAAATTGCGCGTTCAATGGCACCGTTTCAAACGCAATGCCGTAAAGACCGCAATAAACCGGGTAAAAACTATAAGTAATATCTGGGTAAAGCAGTGGCTGATCGTGCTTGAGCAAGGCCTGAAAAACATGTGCCAGCACTTCGTCCGAGCCATTACCGACAAACACTTGATTGGTTTGCAAACCATGATATTCGGCAATTGCTGCTTTCAGGCGGCTGGAGTCCGGATCCGGGTACAAACGCAAGCTGTCAGCTGCTTCTGCCTGCAACGCGGCAATCACTTTCGGGCTAGGCCCATAAGGGTTCTCATTGGTATTCAGCTTGACCAGGTTTTGCAGCTTCGGCTGCTCACCCGGCACATAAGGGGTCAGGCTGTGTACCAGCTTACTCCAATATTGACTCATGACATCACTCTTAAATTCAGCCAGTTATTTCAAACGGTATTCAGCGCTGCGGGCGTGTGCCTGCAGGCCTTCGCCATACGCCAGGGTGGCGGCGATCTTGCCCAGCGTTTGCGCCCCGGCAGATGACACCATAATCAGGCTGGAACGCTTCTGGAAGTCATACACACCCAGCGGCGAACTGAAACGCGCAGTACGCGAGGTCGGTAATACGTGGTTAGGCCCGGCACAATAATCACCCAGCGCCTCACAGGTATCTCGACCCATAAAAATCGCCCCGGCGTGTTTGATGTGTTTGCTGAATGCCAAGGCATCATCCATCGATAACTCCAGGTGCTCAGGAGCGATGAAGTTACAAATCTCAGCCGCTTCAGCCAAATCCTTTACCTGAATCAAGGCGCCACGGTTTTGCAATGAAGTACGGATAATGTCCTGACGTGGCATTTCGCCAACCTGGCGTTCAATACTCGCCTGCACCTGGTCAAGAAACTCAGCACTCGGTGACAATAAGATCGCTTGCGCCAGCTCATCGTGCTCGGCCTGGCTGAACAAGTCCATTGCTGTCCAGTCTGGATTGCTCTGGCCATCACTGATGACCAGAATTTCTGACGGGCCAGCCACCATATCAATGCCAACCACGCCAAACACCCGGCGCTTGGCTGCGGCTACATACGCATTGCCTGGGCCGACAATTTTATCTACCTGCGGCACGGTTTCGGTGCCGTAAGCCAAGGCGCCCACTGCTTGCGCGCCACCAATGCAAAATACGCGGTCCACACCACACACAGCAGCAGCGGCCAATACCAATGGGTTCTTCTCACCATTAGGCGTCGGCACCACCATCACCAATTCCTGCACGCCAGCCACTTTGGCCGGGATCGCATTCATCAGCACCGAGGATGGGTAGGCGGCTTTGCCACCTGGCACATACAGACCGACACGGTCCAAGGCCGTTACTTGCTGGCCCAGTAAGGTACCGTCGGCTTCTGTGTATTGCCAGGATTGCATCACTTGCTTCTCGTGATAACTACGCACACGGTCAGCCGCAGCCTGCAAGGCCTCACGCTGCGCGGCTGGCAAGCCATTTAAGGCCGCATGCAATTCCGCTTGCGGGATTTCTAACACCGCCAGACTGGTGGCGTTGGTTTTATCAAAACGATTGGTGTATTCGAGTACCGCCGCATCGCCACGGGCCTTCACATCCTTGAGGATATTGGCAACCACCTGGTCGATATTGTCATCCTGCGCGGTTTCAAAAGCTAACAGCGCTTTCAATTCAGCATCAAAACCGGCATCACGTGTATTTAAACGTTTAATCTGCATATTTTCTATCAATGAGTCTTTTCGAATAGCGGCTAATCTTTTTGAATAGCACTAGCAAAACTGTCAATAATCGGTTGCAACAGCGGGCGATTTACTTTGTAAGAAGCCTGATTGACCACCAGGCGCGAGCTAATCGCGCCTACATCTTCAACCGCTTTGAGTTTGTTGGCACGCAAGGTGCCACCCGTGCTGACCAAGTCGACAATGGCATCTGCCAAACCAACTAGCGGCCCCAGCTCCATCGAACCATACAGCTTGATCAAGTCCACATGCATGCCTTTGGCGGCAAAATGTTCGCGCGCGGTTTTCACATACTTGGTGACCACTTTCAGGCGTGCGCCCTGGCGGATGCTAGCCTCATAGTCAAAGTCTTCACGCACAGCCACCATCATTTTGCACTTGGCAATATTGAGGTCCAGCGGCTGGTACAAGCCTTCACCGCCATGCTCATCCAGCACATCCTTACCCGCAATGCCCAAATCTGCCGCGCCATATTGCACATAAGTGGGTACATCGGTTGCACGTACAATAATCAGACGCACATCTGCGCGATTGGTTGGCAAAATCAGCTTGCGGGAAGATTCTGGATCCTCCAACGCATGTATGCCAGCCGCCGCCAACAACGGCGTCGTTTCCTCAAAAATGCGCCCTTTGCTGAGTGCAATAGTAATCATGATTAGTTCGATCTGCGCACTTTGGCGCCCAGTTGATTCAGTTTTTCTTCCAGCTTTTCGTAACCACGGTCCAGATGATAAATACGGTCAATCACCGTTTCGCCATCTGCCACCAAGCCAGCCAATACCAAGCCAGCCGAGGCACGTAAGTCGGTCGCCATGACATTGGCACCTTCCAGCGCAGACACGCCTTGCACCATGGCAGTATTGCCCTGTACATCAATATTGGCGCCCATGCGCTGCAACTCTTGCACATGCATAAAGCGGTTTTCAAAAATGGTTTCGATTACCGTACACACGCCTTCAGCCACCGTATTCATGGCCATAAACTGCGCCTGCATATCGGTAGGAAAAGCCGGATGCGGTGCGGTACGCACATTAACGGCTTTCAACTTGCCTGTGCTTTTGACGGTAATACTATTGCTATCATGGCTGATGGTCGCTCCGGCCTCGCGCAGCTTTTCAATCACTGCTTCCAGCAAGTCAGCACGGGCATTTTTCAAGGTAACTTCGCCACCGGTCATGGCCGCCGCCACCATATAGGTGCCCGCTTCAATCCGATCACACACTATATGATGTTGTGCGCCAGTCAGGCGCTCCACGCCCTCAATGGTAATGGTATCAGTACCCGCACCAGTGATTTTGGCGCCCATTTTATTCAGACACTCTGCCAGGTCAACGACTTCTGGCTCCTTGGCCGCATTCTCCAACACCGTGGTGCCCTGCGCCAGCGCAGCCGCCATCATCAGGTTCTCAGTACCGGTGACAGTGACCATATCCATGTAGTATTTAGCACCTTGCAAACGGCGGTTTGGCAGGTGCAAAGTACTGGCCTGAATATAGCCATGCGTGATATGCATGGCAGCGCCCATGGCTTGCAGACCCTTAATGTGCAAATCCACCGGGCGCGAGCCGATGGCACAGCCGCCCGGCAGAGAAACACGCGCCGTGCCAAAACGGGCGAGCAACGGGCCCAACACCAGAATGGAGGCGCGCATGGTTTTCACCATTTCATAGGTTGCTTCAAATGAAGCGACGTCGCTAGCATCCAGCGTGACCTGGTCGCCGTCTTTGCTCACCTTCACCCCCATAGTATCCAGCAGCTTGAGCGTAGACGCGACGTCACGCAACTCAGGCACACCGGTTAAGGTAAAGGGCGTTTCGGCCAGCAACCCGGCACATAAAATCGGCAACGCGGCATTTTTTGCGCCAGACACGACGACTTCGCCATGCAGTGGCACGCCACCTTCAATAATCAGTTTGTCCAAAATTATGCTTTCGCCAACAGTTCTTGCAATTCACCGCTTTGATACATGCTGCGCATAATGTCAGCCCCACCGATAAACTCGCCACCCACATACAGTTGCGGAATCGTTGGCCAGTTAGCGTACTGCTTGATACCTTCGCGGATATCCATGTCTTGCAACACGTCAATCGCCACATACTCGGCGCCACAGGCGCTCAGAATTTGCGCAGCCACGCTGGAAAAACCACATTGTGGGAATTTCGGGCTACCTTTCATATACAACACCACTTTGTTATTGCTAACCGTGTCTTTAATTTGTGCTTGTGCATCCATGTTGACTGACTCCA
Source organism: Methylophilus sp. QUAN (assembly GCF_015354445.1). GTDB lineage: Bacteria > Pseudomonadota > Gammaproteobacteria > Burkholderiales > Methylophilaceae > Methylophilus. Next base: position 472,302 of record NZ_JADKYT010000001.1, on the reverse strand, counting down.
AAAATATTCATTAAAACGCTAGGCTTGCTGTTGCTGCCATTGCGTTGGGGTATAGGTTTGCATAGACAACGCGTGAATCTCGGCACGCATGCGGTCACCCAATGCTGCGTAGACCAATTGATGCTGCTGGACCATGCGTTTACCTTCAAAGGCCGGGCTGACAATCACCGCATCAAAATGGGTGCCATCATCGCCATTCACTTTCAGGTAATCGCATTCCAGTCCGCTGCGGATGTATGCTTCAAGTTGCGCTGCTGTTAACACAAAACCTCACTTATTCAACAAAATACAGAGGGACGAGGCAGGAAGCTGTTTCCTGCACTTATCCGCTAACTGCGTAATTTATAACCGGATTTTAACATCTTTAGGCATAGCCACGCCAATGCCAGCAAGAAGCTGCCAACAACTGCGAGGCTGAGCCAGGGCGAGACATCACCATGGCCAAAGAAGCCGTAACGGAAGCCGTCTATCATGTAGAAAAACGGATTCAATTGCGACACAGCTTGCCAGAACGGCGGCAAGGAGTGAATCGAGTAAAACACGCCGGACAAAAAGGTCAGCGGCATGATGACAAAGTTCTGGAAAGCCGCCATCTGGTCAAACTTATCCGCCCAGATACCAGCAATGATGCCAAACGTCCCCAGCAACGCGCTGCCCAGTAAGGCAAACGCGATAATCCAGCCGGGATACACGGTGGGCACACTGACAAAACACAAGGCCACCAGGTAAATGCTCAAACCAACCAGCAAACCACGAATCATGGATGCGGCCAGAAACGCAGCAAAGAACTCCAGCGTATTAATCGGCGTCAGCAGTAAAAAGACAATATTACCCATCACCTTGGACTGGATCAGGCTGGATGAGCTATTGGCAAAGGCATTTTGCAGCAAAGACATCATCATCAGGCCAGGCACCAGAAAAGCGGTATAACTGACCTGATCGTAGACTTTGACGTGCGACTCCAGCACGTGCGAAAAAATCAGCAGGTATAACAAGGCGGTCAGGATAGGTGACGCAATGGTCTGAAACGCCACACGCCAAAAGCGCAGCAGCTCTTTCTTGAACAGCGTATAGACCCCGCGCCAGCGCGGACTGACTTTATCATCCAGCCAGAAGAAAGGATTCAGCCATTTCACGCTTGCGCCCCTTTCTGGTTGCCGACCAGATTCAAAAAGACATCTTCCAAATCCGCCTCCTGCAATTGCATATCCTGGATGGCCACATTGGCTTCACGCAAGACGCTTAAGACCATTTCCACCTGCGACAACTCGGATAATGCCAACACGACTTCGTCTCCATTCTGCTGCTTGAGCAAAGATTGCAACTGCGTTGGCAACGCACCCGCCAGACGCAAGGAAAGCTGCTTGGCGGCATGGCTCTTGAGCAAAGCACGCGTGGTATCCAGCGCGACGATCCGGCCCTGCTTCATCATGGCTACACGCTCACAGAGAGTTTCAGCCTCTTCCAGATAATGCGTGGTCAAAATAATGGTGTGCCCTTGCTGATTGAGCTTCTGGATAAATGCCCACAGCATTTGTCGTAACTCAACATCCACGCCGGCCGTCGGCTCATCGAGCACAATCACCGGCGGCTTATGCGCCAAAGCTTGAGCTATCAACGCCCGGCGCTTCATGCCACCAGACAGTTTACGCATATTGGTATGCGCTTTATCCGTCAGGCCCAGTCCTTCAATCACTTCATCGACCCAGGCGTCATTTTCAGGACCACGGCCAAAATAGCCGGCCTGGAAACGCAACATCTCACGTACATTAAAAAACGGGTCAAACACCAGTTCTTGCGGCACCACACCCAAGGCGCTACGCGCACGCTGATAGTCAGTCTGCACATCATGACCCATGATACGTATGTTGCCGCTGGTGGGTTGCAACAAACCCGCCAGCAGGTTAATCAAGGTCGACTTGCCCGCGCCATTCGGGCCCAGCAAGGCAAAAAATTCGCCTTGCTCAATACGCAAATCGACCCCTCGCAACGCTTCGAACTCGCCAAAGCGTTTGGTAATGCCTGAAATTTCAATGGCTGCAGCCACGTATGACCTTTCGCTATCCCACAAAAAACGAAACCCCACCTCGTCAGAGCTGGGGCTGTTAGACTTGATTTTCAACTAATTCAACAAGAATCCGTCGACACCGTAAAGTTGCATCAGACTTCGCAGATTATCCGGCACCCCAATCACCGATACTGCACTGGCTTCGGTATGCTGATGATGCAACTGCCGCTGGATTTCGAGAATCAAACTCACAGCAACAGTATCTACCTCATTCACCTTGGAAAAATCCAGGGTTAACGGAGATTCAAGACGCAAGGTTTGCAACTGGTTCACGGTTTCGCTGATATTGGTAATCAGCAAGTTACCACTGAACTGCAAAGTGTTTTCCTGTTGCGTAATTTGCGCCACAAAATTCTCCAAAAATGCCTGAGTGCCGTCCGGGTAATTACTTACCGGTAGCCGCCTTGTTTTTATCGGCCAGTTTCTTGGTCAGGCTATCCAGACCATTCTGGCGGATTTCCTGCGCAAACTGGCTACGGTAATTGGTGACCAGACTCACACCCTCAATCACGATATCAAACACTTTCCAGTCATCTGCTTTTTTGCCCAAGCTGTAATCCACACTGATCGGATCGCCGCCAGGTTGCTGGATGGCCGTTTTCACCGTTGCAGACTCAGCACCCGCTTCCATACGGAAAGGCTTGTACTCGATGGTCTGATTTTTATATTTGGACAATGCGGTGGCGTATGTACGCAACAACAAGGTCTTGAACTCAGCCTGGAAAGCGGTTTTCTGCTCTGGTGTCGCATTGGTCCAGTTTTTACCCAACACTAAACGCGACACTTTTTCAAAGTCAAAGTTAGGCAGGATTTTTTCTTCTGCCAGGGCAAAAATCTTTTGCTGGTTACCGGCCTGGATGTCTTTGTCATTCTTAATGACTTCAATCACATCATCCGCAGTTTTTTTCACCAGTTGATCCGGCGTCATGCCAGCCATTGCCACACCGCTTAACAGCCACATGGCAACTGCCATCCACCACTTTTTCATTGTGTTCCCTTTATCAATTGATTGAATTACTTACCAATTTTGTCCAATGGACTGGCATCTAACGCATCAACCCCAGATTCGGTTGATGTAGCTGCTGTTTTACCAGGTTTATCATCACTTTCAGTCGCCTTGCTATACAGGAACTGGCTAATCAGTTTTTCCAGCACCACCGCATCCTGAGTTTGTGAAATCTTGTCGCCGTTTTTGAGGTTAACCTCGTCACCACCTGCTTCCAGGCCGATATATTGCTCACCTAACAGACCAGCCGTGTAGATATTGGCAAACGTATCTTTAGGGAAGTTGTAGCGCGTGTCGATGTTCAGACTCACGACGGCCTCATAAGTTTTCGGATCAAACACAATTTCACTCACGCGACCCACGACCACGCCAGCACTTTTCACTGGCGCACGTGGTTTCAGGCCACCAATATTCTCAAAGTTCGCAGTCACCAGATACGTTTGGCCGATACTGCTGGTGGTCAGATTACCCACTTTCATAGCCAGGCCAAGTAAGGCTGCAAATCCGAGCGCAACAAAAATGCCCACCCACAAATCAATTGTTGTTCTTTCCATTGTTTATTCCCCGCGAGTAACCCGTACGCCCTGATGCTAAACCGCGATCATGAACGACGTTAATATAAAATCCAGCCCCAATACGGCCAGTGATGAAGTCACGACTGTCCTGGTCGTGGCACGGCTCACGCCTTCCGCTGTTGGCGGCGCGTCATAGCCTTCAAACAAGGCAATCATGGTACAGGCCACGCCAAACACTACACTTTTGAATACACCATTCAAAATATCAAATTCCCAATCAACGTTGGCCTGCATTTGCGACCAGAACGCGCCAGCATCGACCCCGATTAAAGGCACAGCCACCAGGTAACCACCCAGAATACCCACCATGGAAAATAAGGTCGCCAGCACAGGCATAGCAATCACACCCGCCCAAAAGCGTGGCGCAATCACGCGCGCAATCGGGCTCACAGCCATCATCTCCATGGCAGACAACTGCTCGGTCGCCTTCATCAAGCCGATTTCTGCGGTAATCGCCGTCCCGGCGCGTCCTGCGAACAGCAGTGCGGTCACGACTGGGCCAAGCTCGCGGACTAGTGCCAGCGCCACCAGCACACCAATGGCTTCCGACGATCCGTATTTCTGCAAAGTATGATAGCCCTGCAACGCCAGCACCATGCCGACGAAGAAAGCAGAAACCAGAATAATAATCAGCGACAGTACGCCAGTGAAATACACTTCACGGATGGTTAATCTAAAGCGACGGAAGCTTTCACCAGATGAAATCAGGGTCAGCCAGAACAAACGACCACCGGCACCCAGTCGCCAGACTTTATTGATACAGCCTGCGCCCAGCTTACTGAACAGGCGCTTCAATTTATGCAATACCATTAACGCGCACCTCTTAACAAACTGGCGTGATATTCAGGCGCCGCATAATGGAATGGCACCGGGCCATCTTTTTCACCATGCACAAACTGGTGCACAAACGGTAATTCGGAATTGCGCAAATCGTCTGGCGTGCCCTCAGCAGCCACGACACCATCTGCAACGAAATAAACATAATCAGCAAACTGGAAGGTCTCTTCCACATCGTGCGTCACGATAATTGAAGTAGCACCCAACGCGTCATTCAGGCTGCGGATCAAATCACAAATCACCGCCATTGAAATCGGGTCTAAACCGGCGAACGGCTCGTCATACATGATAATGCTGGGATCCAGCGCAATCGCGCGTGCCAGGGCGACACGTCTCGCCATACCACCAGAAAGCTCGGTCGGCATCAAGGCGTGTGCGCCACGCAAACCAACGGCGTTCAACTTGAGCAACACCAGGTCGCGAATCATGCTTTCAGGTAAATTGGTATGCTCTCGCATCGGGAAAGCCACATTTTCAAACACGGACAAATCCGTGAACAAGGCACCGTGTTGAAACAACATGCCCATTTTGCGGCGCAAGCGGTAAATGCCTTCACGGTCCTGCTGATGCACCACTTCGCCACCCACCTGGACCTGGCCTTTGGTGGGCTTGAGCTGGCCGCCAATCAGGCGCAGCAAGGTGGTCTTGCCACTGCCGCTGCCGCCCATAATGGCCACTACCTTGCCTTTAGGAAAGGTCATATTGATGCCTTTATGCAACAAGCGGCCTTTATACCCGAAAGACAGGTCTTGAATTTCTACAATTGCGTTTGCCATAGGAAGTGGGTGATCTAAAACGGCTACCATTCTAAAACAGAATGTGTCTCAAACGTTGAATGTATCCGACATAAAACAAAAAGCCTGAAAATCCAGGCCTTTTGTTACAAATTTATGTTGTATTCTACACTAAAAACTCATGCAGACTAAGTAAGGAGTCGCCGCCGCAGGAGCCGCCTCCCCACTACCCGGCGTCCCATTCACCAGTATGCGCATGACGCCGGTATTGCCTGCGCCATCATCCAGCATGGTATCAAGTTGCAGCGCGTAGCGCCCCAGAATAGCATCTGAACACATGGCATGTGCGGTATTAAAGGTGCCCGCAGTGACGGCCGCCAGCGCCGCAACACTAGTTACACCCAGCTGACCGCCCTCGCTATTGTGCGGCACATATTGCATCGGGTTAGTAATATCAGTCGTACCAGTTGCCAATCCCGCCAGCCGCAAGTGCTGCCACAACAAAAATGACTCGTCCGTATCGGTCGTCGAGTTCCAGCCACCTTGTATCAAGCCATTCTGCACTTGACCATTGGTGCTGGCATTGGTGCCTGCGACATGTGTAGCTGCTGCATGGTCGTCACCAGGTAACACGCGAAACCGATCCTGATAGCCATAAAAATAAGTGGGTATGTTTCTGAAATCACTGGCCAGACTTTTCACCTTGGCATTGGCAATCAATTCCTGCCCTCGCATGACGCCCGCGAGTAACAACCCTGCAATCACCAGCACGATGGCCAATTCAATCAAGCTAAATCCTAATTGCTTTTTCATTTTGAATCCTCCTGTTACCGAATCATTGTAAGAAGTATTACCTTGCCGGCATCAGCATTCATACGATGCCGACCCAGACAATATTAACATTAATTAATAATTGTTAATATTGTTCGATAGAAGAATTCAGGAAAAACAAAATAAAACGGGCAGATGCATCTGCATCCGCCCGTCATTAAGCGTCAATCAAAGGTTAGAGCGTGCCGTAGGAGTGCAGGCCACTGAGAAACATATTCACACCAAGGAAGGCAAAGGTCGTGACCAACAAACCAACCAGCGCCCACCAGGCCAACACAGTGCCTCGCAGGCCCTTCATTAAGCGCAAATGCAACCAGGCGGCGTAGTTCAACCACACAATCAGCGCCCAGGTTTCTTTAGGATCCCATGACCAGTAACCACCCCAGGCTTCGGCTGCCCACATCGCGCCCAGAATGGTGGCAATAGTAAAGAATGCAAAACCAACCGCAATCGCCTTGTACATCAAATCATCTAGCACGTGCGGTGCAGGCAGGCGGCTAGCCAGCACACCATGCTTTGCCAGCAGGTAAGCACCGGCCACCATGGCCGCCAGTGAGAATGCGCCGTAACCAATAAAGTTAGCTGGCACGTGTATCTTCATCCAGTAGCTTTGCAAAGCAGGCACCAACGGTTGAATCTCATTGGCATGACGGTCAAAGGTATACCAGAGGATAAAACCCACCGCGGCATTAATCACCACCAGCACAAAGCCGCCTAACTGGCGTGTATTGAACAGTTTTTCGTAATGTAAATACAGCAAAGACGTGATCAGGCAAAACAGGATAAAGACTTCATACAGGTTGCTGATCGGGATATGACCGACGTCCGGCGCAATCAGGTAAGACTCATACCAGCGCACCATGAGACCAACAAAACCGAACAGAGTCGCAGCCCATGTCAGTGCAGACGCCACTTTTGCCGTAAACGCCGATTTCTGGAACAGCGCCAGCCAATAGGTCAGCATGGCCAGCACAAACAGCACATTCATCCACATGACCGCGGATTGGCTAGCCAGTAAAAATTTCAGTAGAAAGCGCTGACCACCATTCGCCAGGTCACCGTGGTAGCTATAGACGCCGATTAAACTCAATACGGCCACACCGAGCACCAGCCGTGCAATCGCTGACCAGCGCCAGCCCAGGTAACTGAACAAGGCGACCGCACCAAACAGAAAGCTGACTTCATAGATATCCATAAAGCCTGCATAACGCTGGTAAGAGAAAATCCCGCCCGCCAGCAACAGCACGGCGTAAATCCAGTCAAACTTGCTTAATGATTGCCAAAACGATGTTGGCTTCACTGATAATGTACTCATCGCATTCCCCTCTTCATTCCGTCAGGCCGTCGCTTGCAGCAACGCTGTCAATTGCTGCTGCACACGCGCAAAGTCCTGATCCAGATCCATATTTTTACGGTTAGACGACATTGCCAGCAATACTTCTTGCTGTGCAGGTTTGATCAATAACCACAGGCGACGTTCCTTGATATAGAACATGGCAAAAATACCCAGCACCAACATCACTGAGCCAAAATATACCCAGTTCTGGCCAGGTGAACGTGTCAACTGGAAGCCACTGGCCTGTTTCAACGTGTAATTCTTGAGCTGGAAATAATACGGCGTGCCATAAAAGAACAAGTCATTCATAGCATTCAGGCTATCCTGAATAAACATTGCCGTTTCCTGGGTTTCAGGTGCCGGTGGCAACTGGCGCTGGGCACGGCTCATCTGGTAGCCTTGCAGCGCGGCGCGGTTCAACAGCTTCAAATACGTTTGCGCAGCCTGCTCACGCTGGTCTTTCGGAACAGCACTTTCAATAATACGCGATAACTCACTGTACCCGCCCTGTTTGAATGTCACCAGCAAATGTTGCAGGCTTTGCTCAAACTGTGCTTTTAAAGGCGCATTATCGCCCGGCATTTGCTTGGCCACCTGGCTGGCAATATCACGGATCGCCTGCTCATTACGCAAGGTTTGGCGCAAATGCATAAAGCCGTTGATTTCCAGCGCATCATCCGCCGGAATCCGCAAATATTTGAACTCATCCTGCACGGTTTCGCGCATACCAGAGACAAAGTAAGAACGACCATCCAGTTGCAGTGGCTGCATATAGCTCATGTACTCGCGTGCCTGACCGCTGGCGTTACGCAGCTTCAAAGTGGTGTTGGGGCCTACATTATGCGGTTTGCCTTTGCCGTCGGCAGACAAATTCAAAATATTAAACTGGCGGAACTCGTTAAATTCCACTGTCATCTTTTGTGCACCGTCGCCCAGTGAGCCTTTCTGCGAGACGACGCCATCGACATCAAAGCCATCCTGGTTGCTGGCGGCCAAGTCCCATAATTTGAATTTGAGTTCTGAGCCACCATCCTGAAAGTCGGACTGGTAAATGGCAATGCCTTTATAGGTATAAGGATGGTTGACGCGTATCGTCGCTTCGATCGGCTTAGCCAACTCAGGATCGGTGATGACGATATCGCTCTCAAACGACTTTGGCATGCCGGTCGCGTAATGCTCAATGCGAAAATCCTTGAGCGCCACTGTAAATGGCAAATCCTGCACCAGATAACCATCACGCACACGCACAAACGCCACATTATCGCGCTCGCCTTCAGGCAAGGTCATATTGGCACGGAACGACAGGTTATCGACACCCAGGCGGCTTTCTGCGGGCACCTTGCGTGAAGAAATATCACGCGTCTCGATTTTTTTCCAACCGAGCAACTCCTGCACTTTGAATGGCAGGTTACCGTCCAGCAAACCGCCAAAACAGATCACGACAATTGCCACATGGGTAAAGATATAGCCCAGGCGCTGGTGCGTGCCCAGCTTGGCGGCGATTAACACATCGCCATTGTCTTGCTGGCGGGTTTTAAAGGTATAACGTTCCGTGCTTAAAAAGTCGCTTAATTGCGTTTGTAATGCCGCAGCTGGCTGAGTTGTCGCCAAACTGACCTGATGACCAAACAAACGCAGCGATTTTTCAGTGGCGTGCTCTTTATATACCTGCCACTCTTTAACCATGAGCGGCGCATTACGAATCACGCACAAGGTTGTCGACACCACCAGAAACAGCAGGATGAGTAAAAACCAGGCCGCGTGGTAAACATCCAGCAAGCCCAGCATTTCAAACAGCTCAAACCAGAACTGGCCAAACTTGACGATGTAATTGGTATAAGGCTCATTTTGTTTGAGCACAGTACCAATAATCGAAGCCACACCCAACAGTGTCAACAGGCTCACAGCAAAGCGCATGGAGCTCAATAGCTCATACACACGCTGCGATAAGGAAATGGGAGCTTTCAAAACAATCTCTTTAAAATTGACTAGTTAAGGTTGCGCACGAGATGATTGCCATACAACGCAAGACGCGCAGTTGTGGACGACATCCACCGTAAAAGGTTGCATAGCCCTACAGTAAAAATAGCCCTACAGTAAAAAAGGTGGCCGCAGCCACCTTTTTTCAATCAGCAAACACTAGCGCAGACCTTGAATGTAATCTGCCACCGCTTGCATCTCGGCATCGCTCATTTTTGCCGCGATGGTCATCATCATCGGTGCATTGGCGCGCTCACCAGTACGGAACGTTCTCAACTGTTGCACAGTGTAATCTGTGTGCTGACCAGCCAAACGTGGGAACTGTTTAGGCAAACCGGCACCTGTCGCACCATGACAAGCCGCACAGGCTGGCACTTGGGTCGCTGCAATACCGCCACGATAAATCTTCTCACCTAAAGAACCCTTGCCATTGCTTTTAGCCTTGGCCAGCTTGATGCTCTGGCTGGAGAAGTATTTTGCCACGCCTTCCATGTCTTCCTGGCTTAACGCGCCAGCCATCCCAGCCATCACTGGGTTAGCACGTGTGCCATCTTTAAAGTTGCTCAACTGCTTGAGCAAATACTCAGGATGCTGACCAGCCAGTTTCGGGTTGGTCGTAATCACACTGTTACCGTCTGCACCATGACAGGCTGCACACACGTTCTGGACAATCTTTTCTGGCCCATTCACTGCTGGCGCTGCTTCGGCAGAGGCGGCTTCTTCAGCAAATACAGGCTGTACGCCCATGGCCAGCAATACAAACAAGCCTGCTTTCAAACTATTCAACATGATAATAATGCCCCAACATTTTTATTGGGCGTCATTTTATCAAACAAACCCTGTTCGTGATAGCATGCGCAGTTGAATAGTCCATAAAACCTTGAGGCAACTCAATTCGATCATGCCAGTTTTTCAAAATGCCCGCTTCCACCTGTCGGCACACCATCTCCGTGACCTTCCGCCCGCCAGTGGCATCGAGGTCGCTTTTGCCGGGCGTTCCAACGCGGGCAAATCCAGTGCTTTAAACACTTTGGCCAACCATAACCGATTGGCCTTTGTCAGCAAGCAGCCAGGCCGTACGCAGCTCATTAACTTTTTCACGCTGGGGGACGACAAACACCTGGTCGACTTACCTGGTTATGGCTACGCCAAAGTCCCTGAAGCCATGCGCATGCATTGGCAAAATGTATTGTCGCGCTACCTTAGCGAGCGCCAAAGCCTGGCCGGACTGGTACTGGTGATGGATAGCCGCCACCCGCTCACCCCGCTGGACAGACAAATGCTGGACTGGTTTTGCCCGTCAGGCAAACCGGTGCACGTATTACTGACCAAGAGCGACAAACTGTCGCGCAGCGAATCCACCATCCTGCTCGGCAAAGTGCGCAAAGAACTACACACAGGCTGGGGCGAGAAAATTACCGTGCAATTGTTCTCCAGCCTGAAAAAACTAGGCGTAGACGAAGCAGAAAAAGTCCTCGGAGAATGGTTCTTCGGCAACGACCCCGACACACAGGGCGAACCAGCCACCAGCGAATAAAAAAAGCAGACATCAGTCTGCTTTTTTTTATTTTGCATGCAAGGCATTACACGCGTTTAAACACCAGATCCCAAACCCCGTGCCCAAGCTTCAAGCCACGATTCTCAAACTTGGTTAACGGCCGGTAAGACGGTTTCTCAGCATAATCCGACGCGGTATTTTGCAATTGTGACTCACCTTGCAACACTTCCAGCACCCACTCGGCATACTCCTGCCAGTCAGTGGCTACATGAATGTAAGCGCCCGCCTTCAATTTAGCGCAAAGCAGCTGGACAAACTCAGCCTGAATCAGGCGACGCTTGTGGTGACGCTTCTTATGCCAAGGGTCCGGGAAGAAAATATGCACACCATCGAGTGACGCGTCCGCCAGCATATTCTGCAACACTTCGACGGCGTCATGCTGAATGATACGGATATTCTGAATATCACCTTCCTGCATCAATTTAAGCAAACTACCAACGCCCGGCGTATGTACCTCGACTGCCAGGAAATCACAGTCGGGCAAGGTTTGTGCAATCTTTGCCGTAGCATCGCCCATGCCAAAACCGATTTCGAGAATTTTTTTGCTATCAGTGCGGCCAAACGCCTGACTCACATCCAGTGCTTGATCGGTATATTCAATGCCGAATGTCGGCCAGGCTGTTTGCAAGGCTCGCTCCTGGCCTTTAGTCAAACGCCCCTGGCGTAAGACAAAACTGCGGATGCGGCGCTGGTAAGGCGCTTCGGAAGAGTCTGGGGTTTGGTCTATTTCTGTCATGGGGCGCATTATACTTTAAGTGCTTTTATTTACCGTACATAGCGTATTAATTTGAAATACCCTTTTCGCCTCTCGGCGAGTCACTTTCTGGTGCTTGTCCCCCAGAAAGTAACCAAAGAGGAAGACACCCAGCCATCACGGCCTGCGGCTCCCTTGCGTTGCTCGACAAAACAAGCGGTCACGAAACTCGCCCTAGCAGCGTGCACACTACGCAAGCTGCCGCGGTGCTCAAACAGTCGCTCCCTTCTCCCTTGTTTTGTCTCCGCTACTCAGCGTGATGGAATGGGATTTATCTCGCCAAACTCACATCGCAGAAATGCGGACGGTTCAAAAACCAGATTCTTTTATTAAACCTTCTAAACGATGGCGCTCGCAGGTGTTCGGGGTCCCCATCTGCCGCGCCGAGCAACGCAGGGTTGGCGGGAGATTTCGGCCATCGGCTGTTTGAGCTCCGCAACAAGCCACGTTTTGTGTGGCTTGCCAGGGCGAGTTTCGATGGACGCCCGGCAAACCGAGTAGCACAGGAAACAAGCGGAAGCTGGGGTGCACTTTCTTTTGGTTACTTGTTCTTTGGGCAAGCAAAGAAAAGTAACTCGCCAAAAAGGCGAAAAGAAACCTACCCAATCCCGCCACCAAAACAAAAAACCAAAGAATAACCTTCCCAACAAAACCCAAAAACGTAACCACTTACAACTGATGCCGCTTATCCCCCTGCAAAAACCCCATCAACGGCAATGCCAGGCCCTTACTCAGTGCCAAGACTTTAAACAACTCCCCCATCTCCGCCGGAGATAGCAATTTTTGCACTGCCGCCACCATAGGCAAATAGCGCGCACTCTCTTCTGGCGGCACCTGTTGCAACAATTGCAAAATACCGCAATTGATTAAGAATTGCGCCTGGTTGGTATACCCCGCACAGTCCAGTCCATTAGCCAATGCGGTTTCGGCCATCGCAGTGAAATCAACATGGGCAGTGATATCCTGCAGGCCGGGATAGATTAATGGATCATCATGTGCGTAATGCTGGTAATGACACATCAATGTCCCCTGCGCGCGCTGCGGATGGTAGTACTCACTTGCAGCAAAACCATAGTCAGGCATCAATATCAAGCCGCGCGTTAACATCGTGGCAAGACTAGCGATTAGGCCTTGTGCAGCAGGACACACCTCAGTGACGTAACCATCTGGCAGTGGAAGTGTATCAATTGCCGCCACCAGTGACAGGTCTTGCAGTAGTTGTGTTTGCCACACTAATTGCTGATCAAACCCAATACCACGCTCCAGCCACTGCCCTGCTCGCCATTCAACGACATGCACCGGAATGGCATCCAGCACTTCATTACCGACCACAACACCCGTCAAGGTTTCTGGCAACGTATCCAGCCACTGTAGGCGAGAATATAAGGCTACTGGCAATATACCTTGCAAGTACTCTTGCTGCCGATGACGCAAGTTAGCACTTACCTCAAGAATATAATAGTGCTGCGGTATCTGCTCTAGTTCTGCCAGCCGCAGCAATAAGCCTGCTGCTAATTTACCCGTACCGGCCCCTAGCTCTAGCACATGACCCGCAGTCGTCTGTAGCACCTGCGCCACTTGGTTGGCCAAGGCTTGTGAAAATAAAGGTGAAATCTCGGGCGCAGTGACAAAATCGCCACCACGACCGAACTTATTGGCCTCGCCGCTGTAATAGCCAAGGTGGGGCGTGTACAACGCCATTTGCATGTAGTCGGCAAACGAGATCCAGCCACCCTGTTGCTGCACCTGCTGTTGAATATGTGCGAGTAATGTGTCGCTGTGCTGTTGCGCCGCGGCATCCAATGCCGGTAAGCGAGAAGAATTCGGTTGAGCAGTCATTCAGCCATTATAATGTGACCAGTCCAGAATAAAGAGACCACCGTGAATTTCCATTCCGTTACCAAAGTTGTGCTGATTACCGGTGGTGCCAAACGTGTTGGCGCCGCCATCACCCGCGAGCTGCATCGCCAGGGTGCGAATATCTTGCTGCATTACCACACCAGCGCCAAAGAAGCGCTTGCGCTGCAAGCTGAACTCAACCAGGTGCGCCCTGGCAGCGTGGTGGTGGCGCAGGCTAACCTGCTCGATCTGGCTGCATTACCGCCACTGGTAGACACGGCACTGCAGCACTTCGGCCGGCTGGATGCACTGGTCAATAATGCTTCCAGCTATTACCCTACCCAGCTCGGCCAGATTGATGCAGCGCAATGGGAAGAGCTCATGGGCAGCAACCTGAAAGCGCCCTTATTTCTAAGCCAGGCGGCTGCGGATGCCTTGCGCGCCAGCCAGGGCTGCATTGTCAATATTACTGATATGCATATTGAGCGTCCCAAGAAACACTACATTGTGTACAGTGCCGCCAAGGCGGGACTGGTCAGCCTGACCAAATCGCTGGCACAGGAACTGGCGCCCGATGTGAGGGTGAATGCAGTCGCCCCAGGCCCGGTGCTATGGCCGGATGACAACCAGGAGTTTGATGAAGATTACCGCCAGCAAGTGGTCAATCAAACCTTGCTCAAACGCACCGGCGAACCATCCGACATTGCCAAGGCGGTCAAATTCCTGATTGATGATGCGCCGTTTATTACCGGCCATGTACTGGCGGTAGATGGCGGACGCAATTTAAGTTTATAGCGTCATGGGGACAAATACCCAAGTCATCACCATCCACGCACAAGCGCCAGCAAAGCCCGCATTGGGTGAAACATGTAACGGTTGTGGCGTGTGTTGTGCCGCCGAGCCTTGCCCGGTTAGCCTGGCATTACTCTGGCCACACCAGACGCCATGCCGGGCGCTGATCTGGAGTGATCCAGCCCAACGTTATTTATGTGGCATGGTCAGTGAACCTGCCCGTTTTCTCAGGTGGTTGCCAGCGGGCATGAACGACATTGCCAGCCGCATCTTCAAACGCTGGATTGCAGCGGATACGGCCTGTGATGCTGATGTTGCACTGGCCGAATAAATCAATTCGAATAATCAAAGACTTAGCGTGACTTTACATCGCTTTCCGCTATAATGCGCGCCATGAAGACCAAACATTATCCAGACGACGTCAGCCAAAACTTCCTCAAACTGCGCAATCAACTGATTAGCGCGACTGGAAAAGCCATTGGCGATTACAACATGATTGAGGACGGCGACACCGTGCTCGTGTGCATGAGCGGTGGCAAGGATAGCCACGCCATGTTGATGATTTTGCTGGCCTTGCAAGAACGCGCGCCTATCAACTTCAAATTGATTGCGATGAACCTGGACCAGAAACAACCAGGTTTTCCGGCAGATATTTTGCCTGCCTACCTGGAAAAACTGGGCGTGGAATACCGTATTGTAGAAGCGGACACGTACTCCATCGTTAAAGAAAAAATCCCCGAAGGTAAAACCACCTGCAGCCTGTGCTCACGCCTGCGCCGTGGCATCATCTACACCACTGCGCAGCAACTTGGCGCTAATAAGATTGCCTTGGGTCACCACCGCGACGACATCGTGCAAACCTTGTTCCTCAATATGTTTTACGGCGCCAAGATGAAGGCCATGCCGCCAAAACTGGCCACCAACCGTGGTGAATTCATGGTCATTCGCCCACTGGCCTATTGTGCTGAAAAAGACATTGCGGCCTATGCGCGCGGCATGCAGTTCCCAATTATTCCGTGTGATTTGTGCGGTAGCCAGGAAAACCTGCAACGCCAGAAAATCAAGGATATGCTCAACAACTGGGAGCGCGAGCAACCGGGGCGTATCAATAATATTTTCCGTGCCATTGGCAATGTAGAACCTTCACACCTGGCTGACTTTGACCTGTATGACTTCAAGCACCTGAGCCAGGCCAAGGAAGAAGACGAAGACCCGATGTTTGACCACGAAAAGTTTTCTGCTGGCAACGACATGGCATTATCGATTGCCTCTCAAGATGACAAACGCATTGAATTTGCGCGCAAACCGTTCCCGGTTGCAGTCAGCACTGAGGAATAACACAACGTTTTGGGGCGGAAAGGCTTTAATTCATGACTTTCCGCACCGATATATTGTCTAGTTGTTAAAACGCTTGCTATTATCTAGCCAACTCTTACACAGACCGCTCAATGTCAAAACTGCTGATCGTTGAATCACCCTCCAAGGCCAAAACCCTCAAAAAATATTTGGGTGGTGATTTTGAGGTCCTGGCTTCTTACGGGCATGTGCGCGACCTGATCCCTAAAAATGGCGCCGTCGACCCGACGCAGCAGTTCGCCATGAAGTACGACATCATAGACCGCAACAGCAAGCATGTAGATGCCATTGCCAAAGCCGTGAAGAGTGCTGACAGCATTTACCTGGCAACCGACCCGGACCGCGAAGGCGAGGCTATCTCGTGGCATATTGCCGAGATCCTGGCAGAAAAAAAACTGGTCAAAAACAAGCTGATTAAACGCGTAGAGTTCAACGAGATTACACAAACCGCGGTAAAACACGCGATTGACCACCCACGTGATATTTCCATGGACCTGGTCAATGCACAGCAAGCCCGCCGTGCACTCGACTACCTGGTCGGCTTTAATCTGTCACCCCTGTTGTGGAAAAAAATCCGTCGCGGCTTGTCAGCAGGCCGCGTACAAAGCCCGGCGCTGCGCCTGATTGTAGAGCGCGAGCTGGAAATTGAAGCCTTTACCAGCCAGGAATACTGGAGCATCCACATGGGTGCGCTCAAGCATGCCCATGGTTTTGATGCCAGACTGGTGCAGCTCAACGGCCAGAAAGTAGAACAGTTCACGGTCACCAACCATGACCAGCAAGCCGACATTGTCGGCAAGTTATTGCTTGCCTCCGCAGGCAAAACGACGGTGACCCGCGTTGAGAAAAAACAACGTAGCCGCAGCCCGGCAGCGCCATTCACTACCTCTACGCTACAACAGGAAGCCGTGCGAAAACTAGGCTTTACCACCAGCCGCGCCATGCGCGTAGCGCAGCAATTATACGAAGGCATGGACGTCGGCAGCGGCACGGTCGGTTTGATTACCTATATGCGTACCGACTCGTTCAGCCTGGCGGCTGAGGCCGTGATGCAGATCCGCGATTACGTGAAAAAGCACTTTGATGCAGACTACCTGCCCAAGTCGCCCATCATGTACAAAACCAAAGCCAAAAATGCGCAAGAGGCGCACGAGGCGATTCGCCCGACCGATATTACACGTACCCCTGCCAGCGTGCGCCAGTACCTGAACGACGAGCAGTTCAAACTGTATGAAATGATCTGGAAGCGCACCCTGGCCTGCCAAATGACACAGGCCAAATATGATGCTGTCAGTGTGGATTTAGCGGTCGGCACAGATGCCAACCTCTTCCGTGCCACCGGTCAAACCCTGGTATTCCCTGGTTTTATTGCCGTCTACATGGAAGGCAAGGACGACGACAAAGAGGACGAAGACGCCGAAGCCAAGTTGCCGCATCTGGAAACCGGCGAGGTGTTGACGGTTGAGAGAATTTTCGGCGAACAACATTTTACCGAGCCGCCACCGCGTTATTCAGAAGCCAGCCTGGTCAAAGCACTCGAAGAATACGGCATTGGCCGCCCTTCGACTTACGCCAGCATTATCTCAACGCTGCAAGACCGCGAATATGTAGTGCTGGATAAAAAGCGCTTTACGCCCACTGATGTCGGCCGCGTGGTCAATAAATTCCTCACCGAGCACTTCACGCAGTACGTAGATTATGACTTTACTGCCAAGCTGGAAAACGAGCTGGACGAGATTGCCGAAGGCAATCTGGACTGGGTGCCGGTCATGGACAAGTTCTGGCAGGGCTTTAACCAGCAGATTCAGGTGAAGGCCGACGTAGAACGCCCAGGCAACGAGCTCATTGATGAAATGTGCCCGAAATGCGGCCGCCAGTTGCAAAAACAACTCAGTCGCTACGGCAGCTTTATTGGCTGTACTGGCTATAACGCCACGCCAAAATGTGATTACAAACGCAACCTGGATGGCGAAGCCAATATGGCCAGCGAGCCAGTGGTGATTGGGCAGGACGTCGACACACAAAAAGACATTTACCTGATGAATGGCCCGTATGGTCCTTATTTACAGGTGGGGCAGCCAGTCGAAGGCGACAAGAAAAAACCCAAACGCGTCAGCATCCCTAAAGAAATTCCGCTGAGCCAGATTAATATCGACACGGCGCACATGCTGCTGAGTTTGCCACGTGACTTGGGCCAACACCCGGAAACCGGCAAGAAAATTGTCGCCAACATTGGTCGCTTTGGTCCTTATGTGAATCATGATGGCAAGTTCAAGTCCATCCCCAAAACCGAGAGTGTATTTAGCATAGACCTTGAAGGTGCCGTGAAACTACTGGCTGCTGCCAATGGGCCGACCCCGTTGGCCGACTTGGGCGAACATCCATCGGGCGAAGGTCGTATTGAAGTATTTTCTGGCCGCTTTGGCCCTTATGTGCAACATAACGGCATCCGTGCTACCTTGCCTAAGAGCGTGGCACCAGAAGAACTCAACGTAGAACAAGCCCTGGAATTACTGGCAGAAAAAGCAGCCAAAGACGGTGGCAAAACCAGCAGCAAGAAGCCAGCAGCTAAAAAAACCGCGGCGAAGAAAGCTGCCGCACCTAAAGCGGCGACCACAAAAACAACCGTGAAAAAGGCCACCACCAAGAAAGCAAGCACGACTAAGGCGGCAACGAGCAAGCGGACTAAAAAGTCAGCAGAAGAGTAAATGACACAGACTAAAAAAGGAGCCACCAGCTCCTTTTTTTTACGCCCTAAATCATGGACTGGCTCTCAATGATTGGACCACAGATGATCAATATTACCCACGCCCCAGGTAGCGGCAGAATCATTACCAATAATTTCATCCATGCCTTTTGATAAGTCCAGCTCTTCCACCGGGATATGTATTTTCGACTTTGTTGAGAAGAATGCTTTGACCACTGGCTTGAGCAAACTATCAGGCGTTTGCTTGACCACCACTGCCAGGCGACCAGATTTGAGCATCACTACCGTCCCGATCGGATAAATCCCCAGGCTTTTGACAAAAGCCTTAAACACTTCAGTGTCAAAGTGACCACTCCAGCTTGCCATGCGTTTAAGAGCCATGCCAGGCTCCCAGGCCGGTTTATACGCGCGGGTCGAAGTCACAGCGTCATAAACATCACAGATCGCCCCCATCTTGGCAAAAACGGTCATTTGCTCGCCACTTAAATGTTCAGGATAACCAGACCCATCCACTTTTTCATGGTGATGCAAACACACGTCCAAGGTCACTGAGTCAGATATATTGGCCTTGATCAGCATGTCATGGCCCAACTGAGGGTGCTGGCGGATCACATCAAACTCGTTATCGGTCAGTGAACCAGGTTTATTCAGTATCTGTAACGGGATCCCCGCCTTGCCCATATCATGCATCAAACCTGCCAACCCGGCCTGTTTTACTTCCGTTTCAGATAATTTAAGCTCTTTAGCAAGCGCAGTCATCAGGGCACAGACAGCCACCGAGTGCATATAGGTGTAATCATCGACTGTTTTCAAACGCACCAGACTAATCAGCGCATGCACATTGCGCGTAACCGAAGCCGATATTTCTTCCACGAGCGGCATCACTGCCTCAGCTTCAATCGCCTTGCCCATGCGTAAATCTTTAAACATGGACTCAATCGCGCGGCGCGAAGAAGCAATAATCTTGGCGGCCTGCTCACGTTCAGCTTCCAGTGTGGTCGATTTCAACTTTTCGGCGCTGGCACTCTCTTCCACAACGGGCCCATCCAGTTCCAGCATCGCCATTTCTTTATCCGTGAGCTGGCGATCAACAACATCCGGCTCGGGCAGCACATCCAATCCCTGACTGATATCAATCACCACCTGCTGCAAATGGCTTGCTCTTAACTTTTGCAGATCAACAGGATCATTCAGCACAAATTTGGTACGCCAAAATGGATGGTCCATCCACGGGCCTTTCAGCTCATGAATGTACATCCCCATCCGCACCTCTTTGACTGTTATAGTTTTTAACATATCGCCCTGACAGCCCCACATAATGCTTACATCTTATAACTGAATATCGGAAAAAAATTAAAAAAAAAGAGGGCTAAAAGCCCTCTTTAAAATTACATTTACATGCATGTTTTAGCATGCATGTCAGCCAGCTTTACAAGCCTGCGGCGGCGCGCAACGCGGCTGCTTTATCTGTCGCCTCCCAGCTAAACTCTGGCTCATCACGGCCAAAGTGGCCATAAGCCGCTGTTTTGCTATAGATAGGACGCAACAGGTCCAGCATCTTCACGATGCCTTTTGGGCGCAGATCAAAATGCTCGCGTACCAGTTGCGTCAGGCGCTCATCCGAAATCTTGCCTGTGCCATAGGTTTCAACCATGATAGACGTTGGCTGTGCCACACCAATCGCGTAGCTGACCTGCACCAGACACTTGTCAGCCAAACCGGCCGCAACAATATTTTTCGCCACATAACGGCCTGCATAGGCAGCGGAACGGTCAACTTTGGAAGGATCTTTACCCGAGAATGCACCACCACCGTGTGGCGCGGCGCCACCATAGGTATCCACAATAATCTTGCGGCCAGTCAGACCACAATCGCCTTGCGGACCACCGATGACAAAGCGGCCGGTCGGGTTCACCAGATATTTAATCTCGCCCTTAATCAACTCGGCAGGCAAGGTTGGCTTGATGATTTCTTCGATCACTGCTTCACGAATCGCGTCCAGGCTCATGTCTGGCGCATGCTGTGTGGACACCAGTACGGTATCAATCTTGAATGGTTTGCCGTCCACATACTGAATGGTCACTTGTGATTTAGCATCCGGGCGCAACCATGGCAGACGGCCATCTTTACGCAACTGGGACTGGCGCTCCATCACACGGTGGCTGAGCCAGATCGGCAATGGCATCAGTTGTGGGGTTTCATTCACTGCATAACCAAACATGATACCCTGGTCACCCGCGCCCTGATCCAGCGGATCATCGTTGGCGTTATCCACACCCTGGGCAATGTCTGGCGATTGTTTATCGTAAGCGACCAAGACGGCACAACCCTTGTAGTCAATGCCGTATTCGGTATTGTCATAGCCGATGCGTTTGATCGCATCACGTGCGACCTTGATGTAGTCGACATTGGCAGTGGTCGTAATTTCACCGGCCAGTACAACCAGGCCGGTATTGGCCAGGGTTTCTGCGGCGACACGCGCAGTTGGGTCTTGGGCTAAAATCGCATCCAGAATGCTATCAGATACCTGGTCAGCTAATTTGTCGGGATGGCCTTCGGACACGGATTCCGAAGTAAAAAGATATTCACTCATGTTTGACGCCTTGAAAAGTAATAAAGTTAATAAATGGTACTGACTAAAGGCTGAAGCCAGCACCCAAAATTGGGAACAAAGATTCTACCTGAGATTATTTATACCAAGGAATAAATCTTCGTTCTATGGATGCCTTCAACGGCACGATGGAGTATCATCTTGAGCTATGAAATTACGATTTACCAAAATGCAGGGCGCGGGCAATGACTTTGTCGTGATTGATGCCACCAAAACGCCTGTACAGCTTTCTCATAGCCAAATTCAGCACATTGCCAACCGTTTTTTCGGCGTCGGTTGCGACCAGTTGCTGATGGTCGAATCAACGGAAACCGCTGGCGTGGATTTTCGCTACCGCATTTTTAATGCCGACGGTGGTGAGGTCGAGCAATGCGGCAACGGCGCGCGTTGCTTTGTGCGCTTTGTGGTTGAAAAAGGCCTGACACAGAAACATGAGATTAAAGTTGAAACTGCCAGCGGCGTCATTACGCTAATGCTGCAGGATGATGGGCAAGTGACGGTCAACATGGGCGCACCGCGCTTTGTCCCCAAGCAGATTCCATTTGAGGCCGAGGCACAAGCCACCTCTTACGAACTCCCGCTCAACCACGAAACCGTGACCGTGAGTGCGGTATCCATGGGTAACCCGCATGCCGTCATGCTGGTAGACAACGTACACACGGCCGAAGTCGCTAGCCTGGGGCCACAAATCGAATCTCACCCACGCTTCCCGCAACGGGTGAATGCGGGTTTTATGCAGGTACTTAACGAGCATGAAATCAACCTGCGCGTGTATGAACGTGGCAGTGGTGAAACCTTGGCCTGTGGCACAGGGGCATGTGCCGCGGCAGTCAGTGGCATACAACTGGGCGCATTGCAAAGCCCGGTCAAAGTGCACACCCGTGGCGGCATTTTAACCATTCAATGGGCGGGCGATCACGCACCGGTCATGATGACAGGACCGGCAGAGATTGTCTTTGACGGCGAAATAGAGATTTAGAGAGACAAGAACAGCAGTATCATGGAAGACAGCATTAACGAAAGCGATATCAAGCACTACCTCAAGGCGCATCCGGACTTCTTCGAAAGTCATGCACACTTGCTGGCAGAGCTCTTCTTACCCAGCCCACATGGCAAAGGCACCATCTCACTGGCAGAACGCCAGCAGATTGCCCAGCGCGACAAAATACGCGTACTCGAATCACGCTTTACCGAGCTGATTTTAACCGCCGAAGAAAACGAAGCCACGGCAAACAAGGTGCACGAGCTGACACTTGGGCTGTTATTTGCCAAGGATGTCGCCGCACTTCATACCCACCTGGTGGAGTTTCTGGCGACACACTTCCAGCTGCCTAATGCGCAACTCAAGCTCTGGGTCAACGACAGTCATGCCGCTGACCACCTGTTCATAGACGCAGAAGACTCACTCAAAAACTGGGCCAAGGACCTGAGCCAGCCTTATTGCGGCACCTTGCCCACCATGGATATCGCCGGCTGGTTTACGGATACCCCTGCGTCACTGGCAGTGATCCCTATGCGCTACCAGGAGGTCACTTTTGGCCTGATGGCGATCCCCAGTGAACAACGTAGCCGCTTCTACGCGGGCATGGGCACCCTGTTCCTCAACCGTATCGGAGAGTTGGTCAGCGCGTCTCTGGCCAGATACATCATATGAAAGCCCCCGCTGAGGTTTCCGCCAAGAGGGATATTCTTGCGGCAATTGTCAGCGTAGGGCCTATTCTTAGAGGCGGTCATCATGCATGAACTGCTGGATGACTACCTCGACTTCCTGCACTTTGAACGCGGGCTCAGCGAGCACACGCGCAATAACTACCAGCGCGATATTGAGCGCTTGTTACAACAACATGCAGACAAACTGCAGTCACTCACCCCGCAAGACATTCGTCGCCAAATAGCCAGTCTCAACAGCCAGGGCATGCATGGCCGCAGCATCGCACGTATTTTGTCCAGTTGGCGTGGTTTTTACCGCTACCTGGTGTTACATAAAAATTTTCCGGCCAATCCCGTGATTGGTTTGCGCGCACCTAAAGCACCAAAATCTTTGCCACACGCACTGTCGATTGAACAAACGATCAAACTGGTCGAGATTGAAGGGGATGCAGCGATTACGCAACGCGACCGTGCCATGCTGGAGCTGTTTTACTCCTCAGGCCTGCGCCTGAGCGAGCTGGTTGGCCTGAATCTGGACAGACTGGACCTGCAAGAAGGCCTGATCACAGTGATTGGTAAAGGCAACAAAACCCGCATGGTGCCCTTGGGCAGCAAAGCCATCTCTGCGCTCAAAGACTGGCTGGCCATAAGGCCGCTGTGGCTCACTAAACGTCCAGCAGAAGTGGCCGTCTTTGTTAGCCAGCAAGGCCGCCGCATCCATGCCCGCACCGTGCAAACCCGTATCAACCATTGGGTCACAAAACAAGGGCTGCATAATCATGTGCACCCGCACATGTTGCGCCACAGCTTTGCCAGTCATGTCTTGCAAAGTAGCGGTGATTTACGTGCCGTGCAAGAAATGCTGGGACATGCCAATATCAGCACCACCCAGGTTTACACCCATCTAGACTTTCAACATTTGAGTAAAATTTACGACGCTGCCCATCCGCGTGCACGCAAGAAATAACCCCCTTCTGCACAATGATGGCGCAGTCAAGGTTTTGCTAGACCGCAAAATATGGCAAAATAACCCTACTAAATTGGTAAACCTTTGCCAGTCTCGTGACTCTAATGTCGCAACGTCTTAGCTTACAAAAGCAGGCAACCATTTCAACAAACCAAAAAAGGAAACTCCATGGAACACGCCTTACCAGCTTTGCCATTTGCAAAAAATGCATTGGCCCCACACATGTCAGAAGAAACATTTGACTACCACTACAGCAAGCATCACCAAGCGTATGTGACCAACCTCAACAACCTGATCAAAGGGACCGAGTTTGAAAATGCGGCGCTGGAAGACATCATCAAAAAATCTTCTGCTGGCATCTACAATAACTCAGCCCAGGTTTGGAACCACACGTTCTTCTGGAACTGCCTGTCTCCAAACGGTGGCGGCGAGCCAAGCGGTGCATTGGCAGCAGCCATTAACGCCAAATGGGGTTCATACGAAGAGTTCAAAAAGGCTTTTCAGGCTTCAGCCGTGGGTAACTTCGGTTCAGGCTGGACATGGCTGGTGAAAAAAGCGGACGGCTCTGTTGATATCGTCAACATGGGCGCCGCAGGCACCCCGCTGACGACTGGCGACACTGCCTTGCTGACTATCGACGTATGGGAACACGCTTACTACATCGACCACCGCAATGCGCGTCCAAAATTTGTCGAAACATTCCTGAATCACCTGGTGAACTGGGAATTCGCGGCGAAGAATTTCGCGGCTTAATGTCGACGATTGTTGAGCAATCAACAATGGCTAGCCTCTAAAAGCCTCAAGCCTTGCTTGAGGCTTTTTACTTTTAAGCCGCCGCCATAAGGACAAGCAATGACCACTCTTGAAACCACCTTTGAACAAAAGCTGTTTGAACTGATCCCGCAAACCAGGAATCTGGGTATCCAGATCACGCAGATTGCAGACACCGAACTGCACGTGCGTGGCTCTTATGCACTTAATAAAAATCATCTGGATATTGTATTTGGTGGCAGCATTGCCGCCATTTCGATTACGACCGCCTGGTCATTGCTGCAACACAAAATACAGCAAGCCGGACTGAAGGGCAGCCTGGTGATCAAGCAGCAGGAAATCAAGTTCTTGCTACCAGTGCATAGCGATTTTGAGTGTGTGGCGACCTTGCAATCGGTGGAGGACTGGCCATTATTCCTGGACAGTTACCGCCAGCGTGGGCGGGCCAAGCTGGTCGTGAATGCGCACATTCTGTGCGAAGCCAGAGTAACGTCCACTTTTCAAGGTGTGTTTGTGTTATACCAACCGAGCTGAATCACCTCCACGCTGCACAGACATGGCTCTTATATGGCCTGTAAGGCAGCGTTGCTCCTGGCAGGCTGTTGCGACTGTGCAACCCAGGCTTCAAACATCTCTAAGGGCAAAGGCCTCGTAAAGTAATAGCCTTGGAAAATTTCGCAACCTAGGTCCTGCAGAACATTGAGCTGCGCTTCAGTTTCGACGCCTTCGGCCAGTATCTCCAATTTGAGGCTTTGCGCTAGCGAAATGATCGCATTAACGATGCTTTCATGGTCGTGGCCGTTGAGCATATCGCGCACAAAAGACTGGTCGATTTTCAACTGGTCAAACGGCAAGCGTTTCAGGTAAGACAACGAAGAATACCCAGTGCCAAAATCGTCCAGCGAGAAGCAGACACCGGTTTGCTTGAGGGCAGCCATCTTGGCAATGATGTCCTCCACATTATCGACCAGCATGCTTTCTGTCAGCTCCAGCTTGAGATTGCCTGGGTCTACACCTGTTTCGGCAAGCATTTGCTGCACTTCTGCCACAAACTCTGGCTGCAAGTATTGCTTGGGACTAACGTTGACCGACAGCACCAGGTGACGTAGCGCCGGGTGATCCGCCCAACGCTGCAACATGCCGCATGCTTCTTGCAATACCCAGCGGCCCAACGCCACAATCTGGCCGGTATTTTCTGCCAGGCTGATAAATTGCCCCGGCATAATCACGCCATGGTCAGGATGCTGCCAGCGCACAAGTGCTTCAGCACCCACGATATGGTGTTGCTGGTCGTATTGCGGCTGAAAATGCAGGATGAACTCCTGTTTTTCAAGCGCAATGTGCAAATCAGCTTCCAGCGCCGCGCGTTGGCGCAGCTCGGTTTCCATTTGCGTATCAAAGAACTGATAACCATTGCGTCCGGCTTCTTTGGCTTTATACATCGCCATGTCGGCACGGCGCAGCAGCTCGTCTGCCTGGCTCATGTGTTCCGGATCAAACAGCACAACGCCGATACTGGGCGTGGTGTAGTGTTGGTAATGCTTGAGGTTAAATGGCTTTTTAAACGCAGCCAGAATCTTTTCGCACACGCGTCTGGCCTGCTTTTCGGCCTGTGCGGCATCATGATGCAAGCTGTCGAGCACGACGACAAACTCATCGCCGCCCAGGCGGCTGACAGTATCAAAGCGTCGCACTGACTGTTTGATGCGCTTGGCCACTTCAACCAGCAAGGCATCTCCCACATCGTGACCATGCGTATCATTGAGTGTTTTAAAGTTATCGATATCAATAAACAGCAAGGCGCCGCCCGTTTCCTTGCGCATGGCTTTGCGCACATGGGATGCCAGCTTTTCCTGCAACAACATGCGGTTAGGCAAGCCGGTCATGGTGTCGTAATAAGCCAGTTGGCGAATTTGCGCATCAGCCTGTTTGCGTTCGGTAATATCCCTGAGCACCGCCACCCAATGGGTGACCAAGCCCCCTTTATCCAGCAACGGCAGTGCATCCATTTCAAGTGAAATGCCTACGCCGTCCTCATTCACAGTCACCACCTCGGTTTTGACTGGGCGCATGTGCTGGAAGGCTTCTTTGATGCGCTCCAGTTCACGCCCTGGTGTCGCCTCCTGAAATAACTCAAATGGGGAAATACCCCCTAGTAAGTCGACTGATCGGCCAGTAATACGGGTAAATGCGTCGTTCAGAAACACGATCTTTTGCTGCATGGGCGCGTGCAGCGGCGATTCGGTAATCATCACAATATCATTGAGCCTGGACACCCCATTTCGCAACAAATGCAGTTGCTCATCTGACTGTTCACGCTCAATCGCCAGCCCGAGGATCTGGGCGTAGCTGTCGATAAAATCCAGTTCTGCCACGTGCGGGCTATGCCGTTGCTGGCGATACATGGCCAGCACCCCCAGTACACGACGGCTGCGCGATAAAATCGGCATGGTCCAGCAGGCGCGCAATCCATGGGTGATGGCCAGCTCACTGCATGTCTGCCATAAGGGATGCGTACTGATATCTTCAGCAATCACGCGGCCTTCTGTCAGCGCGGCAATGCCACAAGTGCCCAACTCGAGGCCATCAATGGCTTTTGCATAGGCCGCAGGTAACTTGGCAGAAGCGGCACGGCGCAAATGCTGACCTTCTTTATCCAGCAGCAACATGGCACAACTGACATCCGGGAAATGCTGTTCGATAAGTAACACGGCAGCGTGCAAAATGTCTGGCAACGCTACATCGGCCAACATCATGGCCTGAATTCTATCTTGCCCCTGTTTGATCGCCGCGAGCTGTTTGTGTGCGGTAATATCCTGCAATGATCCTTGCAGTTTAACGATATTGCCTTCGCTATCGCGCACTGGCCGCCCCATGGCGCGCACCCAGAAACGGCGACCATTGGCCGTGATCTTTTCCATCTCCAGGTCATAAGGCATGCCTTCATCAATACATTGTCGAATCGCGCTACACATCAATGCCTGATACTCAGGCACAAACATACTTAAGCCTTCTTCTACCGTCGGCGAGTAACCCGGCGGCATATCATGCAAAATGGCCACTTCGTCTGACCAATGTATAAGGTTGGTTTTAAGATCTATCACCCAACCGCCGATTTTCGCCACGCTGCCTGCCACCTTGAGCAAGTACTCCGCTTGTGTACGACGGTCAATTTCGTTTTGTAATGCCTGGGTGCGATGGACCACTTGCCGCCTGATCTGCAAGTTCCACAGAAAAGTCACCCCTAATACCAGCAACAGAATAGCCACACCTCGCGTGAACCACAGCATATAGGGCCGTTTCACCAGCACATCGCCCTGATACACAAACCCTTTCAGGCTGTATTGCGCCGGAATCAGCCCGAGCTCAGCAAACGTGCTGGCAATACTATCCCAACGGTCTTCATTCATATGCCCCCAGGGGACCACTTCTGACAACACATAGGGCACCATCAAACGGGCTTCCTGCATCAGCGTTTGCTTGGTGATCCCACGTTTGGATACCCCAGGCATAGCGGCAATCTGCTCGACCAGCGTCTCTTTATGATTGAATGCGTATGCCCACCCTTTTTTAGTCGCTCGCAGAAAAGCTTCCACGCGCTCCGGGTGCATGGCCAATTCTCGCTCGGTCGTGAATAAAATATCACCATAAAAATCCACGCCATAGCCCTGGTTACTAATGATGGCAGGCGAGTATCCCATTTGCTGTAATTGCACAGGTTCATCCATGGCGTAGGCCGAGATCGCATCCACCTTGCCATCAATCAAGTCCTGCAAACGCCAGCTATGCGGCAAAATGGTCATCTGCCTGATATCTATATTGCGTTTGAGCAACATGGCTTTAAACTGCAGGCCGCCTTGATCGCCAGACATCATGATGCGTTTGCCGATCAGATCTTCAGGCTGGTATATGCCACTTTCATTCAAACTGAGCATGACATAAGGAGAGTGCTGAAAAACGGCGGCCAGCGCGACCACAGGTTTACCAGCAACGCGGGAGACCAGGATCTCTGAATCCCCAATCGAGTAGTCTGCCTGGCCTGACAACACCTGCTGTAAAGGCGGCCTATCCTTGCTGCCTTCGATGATCTCGACGTCCAGCCCTTCATCACGGTAATAGCCCTGTTGCTGGGCCGCATAATAACCGGCGAACTGAAACTGGTGATGCCACTTGAGTTGTAACTTGATATGCTCGGACGCAGCGGCCACAGTCGCAATCGCCAGGCACACGCATGCCAACAGCCATTTGCATAATGTAAGAATCAATCCGCGCTTCATGAGTATCCGAACAACGTGAAAAAACATTGGATTGGCTGATCACGGCCAATCTCATCCAACTGTGTTTATACCGCACAGCAGACTCATCACATTAAGCAAACAGACAACAATTTATAGCTGTATCAATCGAATTGACGACTATGCTCTTTAGCCCCCATCCATCACGCGTGCTGAAAGCATCATCAGTGATTCATCACTACCCTGAAGCCTGGCCAGGCTTCAGGGTAAATGCAAGCAAAAACATCAGGCAAGACACCAGGCATAACAACTGAAAACCACTTTCAAAGTGACCACTCACATCGCGCATACGACCAACAATAAAAGGGCCACACGCAGCAATCAGATAGCCAACCGTTAATACGAATGCATTCCAGCGATTGGCCGCATCCGGCGTATGCGTATTGTCCAGCGGCAAGGTCATGGCCAACGTAAATGCCCCGCCGAGACCAAACGCCGTCAGCGGCACCCAAAGCCACGGCCAGGCACCAGGTGTCGCCATGCCTGCCAGGCCAATAGTAGAAACCAAGGCACATCCCGCGAGCCAACCACGTCGATCAGGGTGTCGGCTATACATGCCAACCACCGGGCTGGCCAACATAAAGCAAAACGTAAAACTGGCCAGGACGGCGCCGGCCTCGGCAGCAGGCATGCCACTTTCCTGATACATCGCCGCCGTCCAGGTGAGAATGGCATAAAACAGGAAGTTAACGCAGGCAAAGAACAAGGCAATCATCCAGGCCACGGGGGTGCGTAAAGGCAGGCGCGAGGGAGCTGCCTGTGTCGAAGTCACATTGACTGCGCGAGTAGTGACTGATTTGCGTATGACTTGCCACCAGGCCACCATGGCAATCACACCCAGCACTCCCCACAAGCCGGTCGCGACCCGCCAGCCCGCAGCTTGCAATATCCAGCCCGTCAGCCCGGCCGACAAAGTGCTGCCCAATGACAAGGCGGTAGCATAAATGCCCATGATGAATGCCGCTCGATTGGCAAAACTGGCTTTAACGATGCCTGCAAACATGGCGCCGGCAACAGCAATACCAGCCCCTACGCCGACAGTGCTGGTCATGAGCAAACCACTTCCGGCAGAGTAAGCGCGTACTAACATCGAAAGACTCAGCACACTCAACGCAAACATCAGCACGTTATTGACGCCAAATCGGCGTACCAGCCACGGCGTAGGCAACGCCAATGCCCCCATTAATACATCAGGAATCGCCGTCATCATCGAGGCCATGGCGTGACTCAATTGAAAGGTGTCGATGATGGCAGGCAACGCAGGCCCCATGGAAACAATCCCCGGCCGCAGACCTATTGCTACCAGCACAATCGCCAACACTAACCACCACTCCGTTGTAGAGAAACCCGCAAGGGTTCCCTGACTATTTTTCATCTTTTGCTCCTGATATCAAACCATGCAAACCTCACTGTAACGGGGAGCGTGCGATTGAAAAATACGCCATTTGTCTGATATGGCAGCGCGTGTCGACACCTACGTGGCAGGCAGCGATAAAAGAGTCGTGTAAAATGCGCGTGCATCCCTGGCGCATTGCAAGCGCATTTTGCTGATTCTTTTGTGGAGAACTTTGTTGAAACTGGCTACCTGGAACGTCAACTCCCTGACTGTGCGCTTGCCACATGTGCTGGACTGGCTGGCTTCCAACCAGCCGGATGTGTTATGCCTACAGGAAACCAAGCAGGAGGACAGCAAGTTTCCCTATGCTGCCTTGCAAGAAGCCGGGTTTAATGCGGTGCATAATGGCCAGAAAACCTATAATGGCGTGGCGATTATCAGCCCGCATCCACTGAAAGATGTCCATGTTGACCTGCCAAATTTTGCCGATGAACAAAAGCGTATTATTGCAGCTACGATACAGGGCGTACGTGTAATTTGCGCCTATGTGGTCAATGGCCAGGCGCTGGATTCAGATAAATATCAATACAAACTCAATTGGCTGGCGGCCCTGCAGAACTGGGTGACGGACGAGTTGAAACAACACGAAAAACTCGCACTGTTAGGGGATTACAATATTGCGCCGGATGATAGAGATTGCCATGACCCGGCTGCCTGGGAAGGGCAAGTGCTGGTAAGCCAGCCCGAACGGGAAGCCTTTGAGCGATTATTGGCACTGGGTTTACACGATAGCTTTCGCCTGTTTAACGACGAGGCCGGGCAGTTTAGCTGGTGGGATTACCGCATGGCCGCGTTCCGCCGCAACATGGGCATGCGCATAGACCACATTCTGGTCAGTGATGCCTTAAAGCCGCTGTGCGATAGCTGCGTGATAGACAAGGCACCACGCAAACTGGAGCGCCCCAGCGACCACACGCCAGTTATGCTGACACTGGCAAACGCGTAAATTAAACCGTAGGCATCACAAACTTGATGCCCTGCAACACTTCCAGAATGCGTGACTTGAGGCGCTTGTTCATTTCGGCCTCCATTTCCTGCAATTGCACGGCGACCACTGCTGCCACTTTTTCCTCCAAGGCAGGCGCTGATGCCGCAAGCTCAGCTTGCATGCTCTGCTTAAACTCCGCCATTTGTGCAGCGTTTAACTCGGCAAATGCCTCTTGCAGTGATTGCTTGTAGTCTGCCACCAGCGTGGTAGCCGCTGATGCCTGGCTATCAGACAAGGTTCGTTTATTGGTTTCTTGCAATTGTTGCAAATGATCGACCAGGCCCTGCTCAAGCTGCTCACGCAAAGATTGCAAACGGCTTTCCATTTGCGCCTGTTGCGCATCTATCAGCGGTGACAAGGTCTCACCCAACCATTGATGGCCGGTTTTATCCACCGTGTCGCGCACGGTTTGCTCGGTGGCTGCCAGCAATTGCTGCTGGGTGTCACCCAACTGCGACAACTTCTCTTCAACCGCCTGTAATTGTTGCTGGATATTGTTTTCCAATGCGGCCTGAAATGATTGCTCATTGGCCTGCAATTGCGATTGCTGCGTTTCGTTCAAGCGGCCGATCTGTTCTTCAAACACTTGCAATTGCTGCTTGCTGACATTGCCCATGGCCTCGCGGAAGGCTTGTTCTATCGCCTGAATGCTATCACCGACCTGCGACTGTGCCTTCGCCAGCACTTCTTGTTGCAATGTATTGGCGTAGTCGGCAAGAGACTGCTGTCCGGCCGCAAGGGTGCCTGGACTATGCTCGGCCAGTTGTGCAGCCACCAATTGCATGATTTCCGGTAACAAAGCCTGTTTAAGCTGCGCCACCAACTCATCCATCTCAATCGCAGGCGCCGCTGACTTCTGAACAACTTTGGTTAATACCGGAATTTCTGAAATATCCACACCATCCCCTTTGCAAGGCTTGTTATTGCGTTTGCTTATTCATGTGCTGAATCTCGTAACCACGGTCACGATAAAATGCCCACCGCTGCCGCCCGGCCATTTTGTCAGCCTCTTCGGTGCCTATCAACTCAAACACATGGCGAAAACGGCTGAAAAACTTAGGCAGGGCCGCCTGGCAGTTAAACAGCAAATCATCCTGGCGAATCTGCTCGGGCTGCCAGGCCAGTTGCACCGGCGTCAATGCGGCGTACTCGGCATCAGCCAATGCATTTGGCCAGAAACTGTCGGCCGTTTGCTGCCATAACTGATCACCCAGCCTTTGTGCCTGCTCTCGGTCAGGCACATAAATGGTCACACTGCGCTGCCGTGATAACGCCTGGCTCACCAGATGTTGTATCAACGCAGGTGGATCAGTGACATCAGTGTAAAAACGGATTTTAGTCATGACGCGTTATTTGGCTGCCTGGTCCAGCAAATACGTCACCAGCAATGGTACCGGACGGCCCGTGCCGCCTTTTTCCTTGCCAGATTTCCAGGCCGTGCCCGCGATATCCAGATGCGCCCAGTCATACTTTTTGGCAAAGCGTGATAAGAAACAAGCCGCGGTAATACTGCCTGCGGCACGGCCACCAATGTTGGCAATATCGGCAAAGTTGCTGTCCAGTTGGCCCTGATAATCGTCCCACAACGGCATTTGCCAGGCACGGTCATTGGCTTGCTCGCCAGCCGCCAGCAAGGCCTTGGCCAAAGTATCATTATTGGCAAACAGGCCACTGACATGATGCCCTAACGCAATGACGCAAGCACCGGTCAACGTGGCAATATCAATCACTGCCGCTGGCTCAAAACGCTCTGCGTAAGTCAGCGCATCACACAAAATCAAACGGCCTTCTGCATCAGTATTCAACACTTCAATGGTTTGGCCAGACATACTGGTCAACACATCACCTGGTTTAGTCGCGCGGCCACTCGGCATGTTTTCACAGGTTGGGATCAAGCCCACCACATTCAGCGGCAACTTCAGCTCACCCAATGCCTTGAATACGCCTAATACTGAGGCAGCACCGCACATGTCATATTTCATTTCATCCATGTCGGCGCCCGGTTTGAGCGAAATGCCACCGGTATCAAACGTAATGCCCTTGCCCACCAACACCACAGGTTTTTGGGATTTTTTGCCATGCAGATGCTGCAATACAATAAAGCGTGGAGGCTCTTCGCTGCCACGCGTCACGCCTAAAAAAGAGCCCATATTGAGCTTCTCAATCGCGGCCTGCTCCAGCACCTCGACCTTGAAGCCGTATTCTTTGGCCAATTTCTCAGCTTGCTTGCCCAGATAGCTAGGTGTGCAAATGTTCGGCGGCAAATTGCCCAAGTCTTTGGCCAAGGCCACGCCCTGCCCTACACTGCTACCCTGGCTAACGCCCTCAGTCGCAGCCGCCTGATCGGTTTTTTCCGCC
This sequence comes from Methylophilus sp. QUAN, assembly GCF_015354445.1. GTDB lineage: Bacteria > Pseudomonadota > Gammaproteobacteria > Burkholderiales > Methylophilaceae > Methylophilus. The sequence continues at coordinate 438,893 of NZ_JADKYT010000001.1, read as the reverse complement.
AGCACTATCACTTGCTTGAGCGGATGCGGTTCAACAGATTTCTCTTTCACCGCATTCACTTTATAAGTAGCGTCCAGCGCCACTTCAGCCAAGGCAGCCGCTTTTTGCTGCACCGTTGTTTTTTTGATACTCAGGCTAGCAAAATCTGTCGCCACATTCTCCACGCCAGCCGGCAGTGCTTTCACCGCAGCGCGGAAGCTGTTACGCAAGCTTTTCAGGCTTGCATCGTCCGCCTTACCCAAGCCGACCAGCATCACTCTCGGCGTCACCACACCAGCCAGTTGGCGCAATACCAGGGTGCTTCCAGTTTTACCTTCCATATCGCCAGATTTCAGCGCGGCCGAAATGGCTTTTTCGCTCACCGTATCCAGCGATTTAGCTAAATCCGTCAGTTTCCGGCCTTCATAAATGCCGACCAGTAAACAATCCGTACGCAATTTTTCCGGGGCAGCGTTTTTTATGCTAAATTCCATCTTTATCCTTTGTGATTCCATGCAATTTGCCTGAGTGATGGTTGTATTATCTAGTGTTTTATGCTGATTTCAAAGCGGTGCATTTAAATTGAAAATATTCAAACGTGCATTGTCTGCAGAGCTGATGTCCTCAGCGTCTGCCATTTTCCTGATTATCCTGGGTATTGTCGTGGCGCAACGCGCCGGTAACATCGTGCGCCAAGTTTCCAGAGGGATTCTCCCTAACGACGCCATCGGCACTATCCTGACCTTCAGTCTGGTCCAGTTCATGCCCATGATGCTGTCCCTTGCCATTTTCCTGGCCGCACTGCTGACCCTGACCCGCTGGCACCGTGACTCTGAAATGGTCATCTGGATGAACGCAGGGCTGAGTTTGCGCCAATGGGTACTACCAATTTTGCGTTTTATTGCCCCTCTGGTACTGATCATCAGCGTGTTCAGCTTGGGGATTGTCCCCTGGGCCAACGATAAAGCAGACAGTTATCGTGCACAGCTCAAAAAGCGGGACGAGTTATCTTCGATCAGTCCAGGCAGCTTCAAAGAGTCCAACAATGGCGAGCGCATCTATTTTATCGAGAGCTTCGATAAACTGGGCTATGAGGTCAAAAACATCTTTGTGCAATCCAAGCAAAATGGCAAGACCGGCATTATCACGGCCAATAGTGGCAGTCGCTATAAAGCCCCCAATGGGGATAATTTTTTGCGTATGGAGCACGGCAGACGTTATGAAATCACGCCCAATACGCTAGAGGTAATGACCACCGAATTCGAGCGCTACGACATCCGTGTAGAAACCAAGGAAACCGCACCGTCATCCAGCACAGCGCAAACCAGGTCCACCCAATCGCTGATTAGCGGCGCAACCGCGGCTGACCATGCAGAACTGCACTGGCGGCTGGCGATGCCCATTTCGACCATCATTATGGTATTGCTTGCCATTCCACTGAGTTTTGTCGACCCACGCGCCGGACGCTCACTGAATATCATGTTTGCCATCCTGATATTCATCATCTACAACAATATGTTGAGCATCTTCCAAGCTTGGATCACCCAGGGGAAAATCTCCGTCCTGATCGGATTGTGGCCTGTGCACTTTAGCTTCGCATTGCTTGGCTGGTATCTATACTACCGCCGCAAGCATCTCAAACCACTCATTCCTGACTGGTTTAAACGCCGGGCAAAGCGTGTAAAAACATGACGCTGACTATCCTCAACCGCTATTTCTGGAAAGAAATCAGCTTCAACATCATGCTGGTGTTGCTGGGCTTGCTCGCCATGTTTTCTTTCTTTGACCTGCTGCAAGAGCTGGACAGCCTGGGACGCGGACACTACGGCATCAACAGCATGCTGATTTATGTTGGCCTGAGTATTCCCGGACACATTTATGAAGTTGCGCCCGTGGCTGTACTCTTAGGTATTGTTTACACCTTGGGCGCCATGGCCTCAAGCTCTGAGTTGATTGTGATGCGCACCAGCGGCATTTCACTGCAAACCATCGCAAAAATGCTGTTAAGTATTGGTTTGGTATTCGCACTGGTGACGTTTTTGATCGGTGAAATCATTGCGCCTATCAGTGAAAAAATGGCGCAACGCATCCGCATCCAGGCCACAGACTCAGTGGTCGCACAGGACTTCCAGTCAGGCTTGTGGATCAAGGATGGCAGTAGTTTTGTCAATGTCGCTACCGTCATGCCGGATAGCAGCCTGGTGGATATTCGTATTTATGATTTTGACGCACAATTCCGCTTGCGCAATATCAGCCATGCCGACAAAGGTTATTTTGAAGATGACCACTGGATATTGTCCAATGTGACACAAACCAAAATGCACACCAGCAAATCAGCGCAGAACAACTCCGTCACCTCGCAATTCTTCAAGCAGACCAAATGGGAGTCGCTAATCCGGCCAGAGCTACTCAATGTACTGCTGGTGTTGCCGGAAAAAATGTCCGCCTGGAATCTGTACAGCTTTATCCAGTATCTGCACCAGAATGGCCAGAGAAGCACCCGTTACCAGGTCGCGCTGTGGTCCAAACTGGTCTATCCATTGGCCTGCCTGGTGATGGTGATGCTGGCACTGCCGTTTGGCTTTTTACAACAACGTGCAGGGGGCATCAGTGCCAAAATCTTTGCCGGGATTTTCCTGGGCGTGGTCTACCAGATCATGAACCGCGTGTTTGTGCATCTGGGCGTACTCAACGACTGGTCTCCACTGGTCAGCGCCATCAGTCCGACGCTACTCTTTTTAGCGGCTGGACTTGGCATGCTTTACTACGTCGAGCGACGCTAATCTAAACGCCTACACCGGCGGCAAGGCAATGATGCGCGAGCCTAACAGGCGGTCATGCAAGAACTGTTGCTCGCGATCCAGCAATGCCCACCACAAGGTCAACCCGGCAGGCAATAGCAGCATGCTGGCCAACACATAACGCATCATCGCTTGCTGCCGGTCGAGCAACTGCCCATGCTGGCCAACCACCTTTAACTGCCAGGTCTGACTGGCCAGGGTTTGCCCGGTCACCACCCAGCAACGCACAAAATAAGCCCCTATCACCAGCCACAACAAGGCCTGTAAACCCAGTCTTTTCCAGCCATGACTGGCATCGCCGATGATCATGATGTACGCAGCAGTCAGTGCCAGCGCCAACGCCAGCAGCAATAGCGCTTCATACACAACCGCCAGATAGCGTTTAATTAAATGCTTCATGTTTTAAGTCCACATAACAAAAACCCCGCAATTGCGGGGTTAGGCAGAAACAGCAGGATTACTTCTGATCCCAGCTATCTTCCCACATACAGTGTCTGATTTTGTGACGGTTAGCAATCAGTTCATCAATGCTAGGCTCGTCGTTCAAGGCACGTTTCAATGCCAGCTTGATCGCTTCGTAGTTGTTTTTGTACAGGTCAGCCTTGTCCAGGTTCGCTTCTTTAGCACAGCCCGGGTCAACCCACAGCAATGCCACGATACACAGATCGTTCACCAGCTCTTTAGGAATGATACCCTCGATCACGGCATCGGTAATGCCATCAGCCACACCTGCTTGCACCACGCCACCGAACAATTCAATGTTCAGTGAATCTTTCAATGTCACTTTTGGCACCATCATGGTCGCTGGGCGTACCATCTGGTTGATATCACGTACGGCAAACATAGCTGTGTGGCCTTTGGTCTGCGCCATCATGTTGGCAAATGCAGCGCCCACTGGGCCATCTACAGAACCGATCAAGATTTCCGGCATCGCGGCGGTAACATCTTTACCTTCAGAAAACACGGTTGCTTCACCGGCTTTAAATACGATTTTTGACATGAGAATTCCTTTTATGTCTGCAAGTTGGAGAAAAACGGAAACCGCAATTATACCAGTTCAAGTTGCATATCTATATGTAATATATCGGCATCACTGTAAGGCTCACTGCATACCTCAAAGCCCACTTGCTGATAAAAACCAACTGCATGCATTTGCGCCGACAGCCGCGCATGACTGACATCCAACTGCTGGCAAACTTGTATGGCCTGCAACAACAATGCCTCTCCAACCCCGCGCCCGCGCCACTCTGCGAGCACCGCCATGCGGCCAATATGCCCGTCAGGCAACACTCTGGCGCATGCCAGGGATTGATCATCCCGGCATGCCAGCAGATGAATGGCTGTTTCATCTGCCGCATCCCATTCCAGATCCACCGGCACGTGTTGCTCTTCTATGAATACACGCTGCCGGATCATGCGGCACTCCGCCCATAAGGGATGATGCCTATCCAGGTGATGGATACTGAGCTGAATACGTTGCACGGCCATCGCCCCTCCGGATCAAATATCGCCATTGTACCTGTATTGCAATTGTAGTTAGCCGCAGGCATCATACGTCCTTTATTAAAAACAGGATTTGAGGAAAAGCTATGTGTCGTTTTCAAACCGCAGCGGCCAGGATTTTGCTGGGGCTGGTGTTTTTTGGGGTCGTAATTTTAAAACTGATGGCGATTTTGAATACGCCTGATGGTTACCTGCAATATCAGATGACCCTGGGCCAGTTTGGGCTGCCAGCGGTGTTTGCCCCGTTGCTGATCCTGGTTCAATTTGTGTTTGGCCTGCTATTGATCATCGGCTTTAAAACCCGCTTGTCAGCCCGTGTACTGGGCGTACTGGCAGCCTTTATGGCCGTGATCCTGGCCCAGGCTTCACTGGACGCGTTCTTCGCTTACATGGGCATCGCCGGTGGCATGTGGCTACTGAGCATTTACCCTGACACGGCTTGCAGCCTAGATAACCGCAAAAAATAAGCAATCATCACCAATAAAAAAGCCGGGACAATCCCGGCTTTTTTATTGACAGCAATCTCAAGTTAACCTTTGATCTTGATACCCAGTTGCTTGAGCTTACGGTACAAGTGCGTGCGCTCCAGGCCAGAAATCTCAGACAAACGGCTCATATTATTTTTCACCAGACGCATGTGGTACTGAAAGTAAAAACGCTCAAACTCATCGCGCGCTTCACGCAAGGGCTGGTCGAGGTTGAGCGGCATATGCTGCTCAGCTGACTCGGTGGCCTGGCCCTGAAAGTTGGCCAACACGCGCTGCACATCCGCTTGCGTAATCACATCGGCCAGACTGGTCATCAGCAGGTTTTGCACCACAGACTCGAGCTCATCCAGATCCCCCGGCCAGTCGGCATTGCGCAAGGCATTCAGCGCCGCCACATCAAACGACTTATAGTCGATCTTGCTGGCCTCCACCATCAAGGTCGCCATGGCACTCACCAGATCAGGAATATCTTCCTTGTGCTCATCCAGGCACGGCACTTTCACCGCAGCACCAGCCAGCGTTTGCAATAAAGACTGCTCCAGCATGGCTTTTTCAATCAGTTGGGGCAACCCATGCTCACTGGCACAAATCACGCGCACGCCATATTTCTCCGATTTATTAATCAAGAGGCTCAGGCCTTTTTGCTCTGTCTTGCCCAGCTTGGTGACTTCATCCACAAACACCACGCCCTCACGTGCCTGCTCCAGGATTTCCATAGGCGCTGTGACTAACTTTTCATACTCGGTGAGTGCCACCCAGGGCGTATTGTGCGGACGTAGGAATTTGGCGCATAAAGGCACGCTGCCGCCTTTTTTGCCAATCAGGAACAAGGTATTTTTATGGCGTGCCAATTGCTCCAGACGCTGTTTGAGCTCCTGGATCACCGCGCTTTTGCCAAAGCTGGAGAGGTTGATTTCAGTATGCGCGAGGTGCTCAGTGTGTTTAATCGCCGCACCCACGGTTTTGAGCAACTTTTGCAACGCGATGGGCTTCTCGAGAAAATCGAATGCGCCGAGGCGTGTCGCCTCTACAGCCGTATCAATCGTGCCATGGCCGGACATCATAATGACCGGCATGGTCAGCAATCCGGCATTGGCCCACTCCTTAAGCAGGCTGATCCCGTCGCAATCCGGCATCCAGATGTCCAGCAAGACCAGATCCGGGCGTAGCTTGAGACGTTCGTCCCTCGCAACCTGTGCGTTCTCCGCCAAGCGCACGACATGCCCTTCATCCCGCAAGATGTCGCTCAACAACTCCCTGATGCCTATTTCGTCATCGACCACCAAAATATTACGTGAAGCCATGGTACTTCCTTACACGATGCGCTCAACGCGCCGACGCTGTTGTTGTTTATCTACCGGCAAGCTGATGGTGACGCTGGCGCCCCCTTGTGGCAGATTGTCTATGCGAATCTGTCCACGCTGCTCTTCTATCATTTTTTTCACAATGGCTAATCCTAACCCTGTCCCGTGAGACTTGGTGGTGACATAGGGCTCGAACACCCTGGCCATCACATCGGTCGGAAAACCACTGCCGTTATCGGTCACGGTTAATTTTATACGCTCGCCATCATAATCGGTCAAGATAACAATGTGCGGCTCACTCACTTGTGTCAGGGCATCCTGGGCATTTTGCAGCAAGTTATGCAAAATTTGCCGCATCATGGTTGCATCGGCATGTATCTCTGGCAATTGCTCATGCAGCGTTAATACCAGCTTGACTGCCGAGGCGTTATACAGGCGGCTGACATCACGAATTAAAGCATTTAAATCCAGCTTTACCAACTGCACGGCCGGGGTTCTGGCGTATTCACTAAACTCGTTGACCATGTTCTTCATGGCCTGCACCTGGTTCACAATGGTATCCGTCGACTTGAATAACATCTCGGCATCTTTGCTATCCAGTTTGTCCTGCAACTTAAGTTGCAAGCGTTCGGCCGAAAGCTGTATCGGCGTCAACGGGTTTTTAATCTCGTGCGCCAAACGCCTGGCCACTTCCGCCCAGGCTGCATCACGCTGCGCTTGCGCCATGGCGGTCACATCATCAAACACCACCACCAGGCCGTGCCCTGCACCTTCCGGCAAGCGCGTCACCCGTAACATCAGTATCTGCGTACCATGCACGCCCTCAATTTCAATTTGGCTGGTCAGGTGCCGCTCATGATGGTCAAACTGCAAGGTATCTTCGTAGTGCTGCATCACCAGCTCGGTGAACGGGCTGAGATACCTGTTTTCAGCAGCCACCTCGGTAAAAATCTTGTTTTTAAAGCCGACTAGCGAAATCCCCAGAATATTGGTGGCCGCCAGGTTATATACACGCAACTCTGCACGCTCATTAATGGTCATCACGCCCGAGCTTAAATGCGACAGAATCGCTTCCAGGTAAGCACGCGCAGACTCCACATGCTGACGGCTTTGCTCAGAGGCATTTTTCGCCTCCTGCAACTGGCGCGTCATACTGTTAAATGACTTCACCAGCACACTGAGTTCATCTTTACCAAACGAAGGTAGTTGCTGCGAATAATCACCACTGGCAATCAGGCGCGTGCCTTCTGCCAGCACGGTGAGGGGTTGTGCCATGCGGCGGCTCAGCGCAAACGCAATGGTCAATGCGCCTAACATCGACAACAACAGAATCATGGTCAGCGTCAGCATGAAAATGTCTTTCAATGACTGACGGCTATAAGACAGCGTTTGATACTCGCGATAGACGTCCTGTACCGACTCAGCCGTATTCGACAGCGCTTTGGGCACCGGCTGCATCAATTGCAAAATACGTAGTTCACCCGTAATGCCCAGAGGCTCCACAGGGGTGAGCACACGCATATATAGGCCCTTGCCTGGAATCGGCTCGATCTTTCCGTAAACACCACTCCTGGCCTGGCGCAACTGCGGCACCGACGGCAATTCAGGCAAAAAGCTGCTGGGGTCAGAACTACTCACGGCTAAAATAGCACCTTGCGCACTGAGCAAGGCCGCATCCTGAATGCCTGCTTTTTCGCGTAAATCGTTGATCTGGCTGTAATGAGAACGCGCAGGCTGCAGAGACAGCGACACCGCCATGCTTTGCGCCTTCTCCTTCACATCCCCCAGCATAATATCCAGTGCCCGCTGGCCCAAATTCAAGCCGCCATCCAGCGCAGACTCCACCTTGACGTTAAACCAGGACTCAATCGAGCGCGAGAGGAAATTCACCGATACCAGGTAAACAATCATGCCGGGGATGAGCGCCATCAGCGCAAACGTGACCAGTAACCTGAAATTGAGTTTACTGCCAACCTGTTTGGCTTTGGTGGTGCGGTAGAGATGGCGCAACTGGTAAGCAATCACACCCAACAAGAGCAAGGCCAGGCCAGCATTGATATAGAGCAATACCAGATAGTAATCACCACTGATGGCAGTATTGGCGCTGGCGAGCGACAGCAGGTAAAGCAGGGCTGCTGCCAGCGCAATAGACAAAATCAGGACATAACGCATAAGGCTAGCGCTGGGTTTCCTTCACCCACCAGCTAAAGGTAGGCGTGACCAGTTCCCAGTCACTTTCCCCGAGAGCATCTAGTTGCAGGGCTTTGGGCAGTTTGCTGGTATCCAGGTGCATTTTGAGCGCGGCCTGGTAAGGCTGGTTTTTTTCAAGCGTGGCATGCGGCACCAGCCGCCAATCGTGAATAGAGCCCAATTCGCGCCTGGCTTCACCCAGGCTATCGAACACTTTTTGTTGTTGCGGATAATTGAGCAGGTATTGCTTGGTGAGTGCATGGTAATTGAGGGTCACGGCGCGGCGCTCAGTCACCACCTCATCATCAAACCAGTATTTGAGCGGTTTAATAATTTGAAATTCATATAAAAAAGTCAGCGCGACCCCCTTACTCAGTGCCTCTTCCAACGCGCGGCCGAACTGGATATCAATGTCAGCATCCAGTGTCCATATTTCATCCCGCAGCACCAACTCCGCACTGCGGATATGCGCGTGATTGCCGCCAGCAAATACCATCCAGCTAGTCAGGCTCAACAGCAGCCCTATCCATAACCAGCGATTAATGTTTTTGCAAAAGTGCATAAAACAATCCGTCATGCTCAGCCGCAGGCAGCAACTGCCCGCCTATCTGATGCTGACAAGGTAATATCGACACATCAAAAGCGACCGGCAACCTTGTCGCATCCGCGTGCGTGGTTAAAAATTGCTGAATTTGCATTTCGTTTTCTTGTTGGAATATCGAGCATGTCACGTAGAGCAATTTACCGCCTTTTGCCAGCATTTGCCACAAATTCGATAAAATTTCCTGCTGTGTACGGGCAAATGTTGCCAGATCCTGAGGTCTACGCAACCACTTCATATCCACATGGCGGCGCACAATGCCCGAGGCACTACAAGGCACATCTGCCAGGATACGGTCAAATAGCTGGTCATCAAACCAGTCTGACTGGGCAGCATCCCCTGTGATCACCTTGGCTTGCAGCCCCAATCTCTGCAGGTTTTCGTGTACACGCCGCAAACGTTCGGCCTCTACATCCAGCGACAGTAATTCCACATCACTGGTTTCCAGCACGTGGCAAGTCTTGCCACCTGGTGCACTGCAGGCATCCAGCACACGCATGCCAGGCTGCAAATCCAGTAAAGGCGCGGCCCATTGCGCACCGGCATCCTGCACACTGACCCAGCCCTCTTCAAAATAAGGCAGCTTGCTCACTGGCAAGGGCTGCTGTAACTGAATGGCCGTACCGCCCAAATGGCTAGCGGCGATGCCCACAGACTGCAACAACTGCAGATAAGTCGCCGCATCTGTCTTGCGCACATTTACACGCAAGGTCATGGGCGGATGGCTATTACCTACTTGAAGAATCGCCTGCCAATCCTGCGGGTATTGCTGCTTAAGGGTATCTATCCACCATTGTGGATAGTTAAATTGCACTTCTTCGCGCTGGGCGACCTGAGATTGCAAATCCGTGCGCTGACGCAAAAAGTTGCGCAGCACGGCGTTGACCAGGCCTTTGGCCCAACGTTGCCCGGTTTTACCGGCCGCTTCTACCGCCTGGTTGACCACAGTGAAGTCATCATCTGTGCTATGCAACAGCTGTGACAATGCCACCAGCAATAAAGCATGCACACGTTCATCCGTGACCGGCTTGGGCGTCAACGCTTGCAGGTAAGCCGCGGCTTCCGCATAAAAACGTAACGTCAGGTAGCTGTAATCCTGCGCAGCGGCCTGTTGTTGCGGCGTGGCTGCTTTGACCTTGCGCAAGGCCTTGGGCATGGAAACAGTCAGGTTATGTCCGGCCAATACTTCGGCCACCGCATGTGCGGCAATGAGCTGGGCAACTTGCAACGATAATCTCTGGGCAAAAAAAGCTATTCTACTTGATGCGTCTCAATTAGGCAGTGAAAAACGCGCACAATAAAAAAGGCTTTCCTCAGAAAGCCTTTTTTAATCATCACACTGGTTAATATTGATTGGCTAACGCCAGCAAGCGGCGAATACGTTCTTCCGTTTGCGGGTGAGTGCTAAATAAGCCCTTGAGGTCTGCGCCAGATAATGGGTTGATAATCATCATCTGCCCGGTTTCAGGATGCTGCTCAGCTGTCATGTTAGGAATCTGGTGCGCGTAATTATGGATTTTCTCCAAAGCCGCAGCCAGGGCTTTTGGATCGCGACTAATGTCAGCGCCCATACGATCGGCCTCATATTCACGTGAACGTGAAATCGCCATCTGGATCAGCGAAGCCGCCAAAGGCGCCAGCACCATGATCAGGATACCAATCATGGGGTTAGGTCTGTCTTCACCATCACGATGGCCACCACCAAACATCAGGCCAAATTGTGCAATCGATGAAATCGCACCAGCCACGGTGGCTGAAATAGTCGAAATCAGGGTATCGCGGTTTTTTACGTGCGCCAGTTCATGCGCCATCACACCACGCAACTCGCGCTCACTCAAAATCTGCATGATGCCGGTCGTCGCGGCTACCGCAGCATGTTCTGGGTTACGGCCGGTGGCAAACGCATTCGGCTGGCTTTCGTTCATCACAAACACGCGCGGCATCGGCAACTCGGCGCGCTCAGCCAACTCTTTGACCATGTTGTAATAGTTGCGGAACTGGCCGTTGCCAAAATTATTGTCGGCATTAATCTCAACCGCACCATACATCTTCAGCACGGCCTGGTCACTGAACCAATAGGCATAAAAGTTCATGCCGCCTGCCAGCAACAAGGCCATCAACATACCACCCTGGCCACCCAATGCCCCGCCGACTGCCACAAACAGGGCCGTAATCGCCGCCATCAGCACAAAGGTTTTGGTCCAGTTACCTAACATACTTACTCCTTGAATACATTCAACACTGCCATCCTAATATGCGGTGATGACAGCGATTTTTCAATAGTTGCTGCCCGTTGAATAGATGCGCACACTAAGCAAACTGGTCACCCACCTGCACATGCTGCCCCTGCACAAACTGCTGCGCAGTCTGGCGCTTGCCACCCGGCATTTGCAGCTCGTGGATTTCCAGCACACCGTCACCGCAAGCCACGCGCAAAGGCTGTGTTTCCACCACAGCACCGGGCTGTCCTTTGCCAGTCGCAGACTGCGCAAACCATACTTTGCACACCTGATCTTTAAACTTGGCAGTTGCCACCGGAAAAGGATTAAATGCACGTACCTGGCGTGATAATTGTTGCGCAGAGACTGTCCAGTCTATGGCGGATTCGGATTTCTCCAGCTTGTGCGCATACGTCACCAGCGATTCATCCTGCACTTCAGACGTTAGCTCACCGGTGCTTTGCAGTATGTGCATGGCCTCCACCATCAAGCGGGCACCTTCGCGGCTGATGGCATCATGCAGGCTTTGGGTCGTGTCCGCCTCGGTAATAGCGACGGCCCATTTGCTGATCATATTACCGGCATCCAGCTTGGGCACCACTTCCATAATGGTGACACCCGTCTCGGCATCCCCTGCCAGAATCGCTCTATGAATCGGTGCCGCACCGCGCCAGCGCGGCAACAATGAGCCATGGATGTTGTAACAGCCACGCGTGGGGATATTCAACACAGCGGTTGGAATAATCAGGCCATAGGCAGCGACGATCATGACATCGGCATTCACCGCCGCGACCTCGGCCTGCACTTCGGCAGGTTTCAGGCTCTCGGGTTGAAACACACGCAAACCATGTTGCAAGGCCAGCTGTTTCACCGGGCTGGCTTTCAACTGCATGCCACGGCCAGCGGGCCGGTCTGGTTGTGTTAATACCATCACAATCTCATGACCGGCATCGATCAAACCCTGCAAAGCAGGCACGGCAAACTCCGGGGTTCCGGCATAAATAATTCGCATGCTGATTCCCCGTGCTTAGTAACTATTGCGTTCGATTTCGCGCGCGTGTTTGACCATCTTGCTGCGAATGCGGTTGCGTTTGAGCGTTGACAGGTATTCAACAAACACCTTGCCCTTGAGGTGATCCATCTCATGCTGGATACAAACACTGAGTAAACCATCCGCATCCAGCCTGAATGTTTTACCGGTCGCATCCTGCGCTTCAACGGTGATAAATTCGGCACGGGTGACATTTTCATAAATGCCGGGCACAGATAAACACCCTTCTTCGTAGTCCTGGCTACCAGACTGCGCAATGATTTTCGGGTTAATAAGCACCAGCAAATCATCTTTTTCTTTGCTCAGGTCTATCACAATCAACTGAATGTGGCGATCTATTTGCGTCGCGGCCAACCCAATGCCAGGCGCATCGTACATGGTCTCGGCCATATCACTCACCAGCTGCTGCAATGCGTCGTCAAACACTTGCACCGGCTTGGCCACCGTATGCAAGCGCGGGTCAGGATATTGCAAAATTGGAAGTAGTGCCATGCTCTACAAATCTTTCCATTCAAATAGTTTGTGGGAAAAACAGGGCAAAACGCCCGCTTTTTCACCTTGATAAGAACTTTAAACCCATGCTAGATTGGTCGATATTGCGCAGATGGTGCGCACCATTGATGCTGCCCCTCTTTTGCACTGCATATTACAGAGACGCCACATGACCAAAATTGTTCAAATTATAACCTCGCTTGCACTGGCTTGTAGCAGCTTGTTGGTACATGCCGAAGAAATTCCTTTGCGCCCGCAACATCCTGACCGCCATGTGGTGGTCAAAGGCGACACCTTGTGGGACATTTCGGCCAAATTTCTCAAGAACCCCTGGCAATGGCCACAAATCTGGCAACTCAACCGCGAGCGCATTAAAAACCCACACTGGATTTACCCCGGCGATGTGATTGTACTCGACACCAGCAGTGGCAAACCGGTATTGAAACTGGTGCGTGAATCGGTGACGCTAGAACCCGGCGTGATTGTGACGCCGATTAAAGGCGATGCGATTCCAGCGATACAACCGAACACGATTCTGCCGTTCCTGACCAAACCCATGCTGATCTCGCCGGAAGACCTGAAAGCAGCCCCTAGAATTATTGCAGCTCAGGAAGAACGCGAAATACTCAGCCCGGGCACACATATTTATGTACAGAACCTGCCGGAATCGACCAGAAGTGCCTGGGCGATTTACCGCGAAGGCGAGCCAGTTAAAAATCCTGAGAATGGCGAAATCCTGGGCAATGAAGCACATTATCTGGGAGAAGCCAGGTTGTTGCGCCCGGGCCAACCAGCCACCTTGACGGTGACGCAAGCCAAAGAAGAAATTGCGGTGAAAGACAAGCTGATTGCGCTGGAAGATGAGCTCAGCCCGTCATATATTCCACATGCACCAGAGGCACAAATCCAGGGCCAGATTGCGCGCGTGAGTGAGGGCATTAACGAAACCGGCTATGGCCGCGTGGTAGTACTCAACCGTGGCGAAGAACAAGGCCTGGAGCGTGGTCACGTATTATCCGTACTGCGCAAAGGGGCAAGCATGATTGACCCTGAATCCGATCCTAAACACCCGGTCACCATCGAGCTTCCAGACGAACCGGTTGGCCTGGTCATGGTATTCAAGACCTTTGCCAAGCTCTCTTACGCGTTGGTGATGCAAGCATCGCAACCGATACACACAGAAGATGTGGTGCGCACACCATAACCCACACACTAAATGGTCAACGTCACCACTGAACAAAACGCCCCATGGATTGCGCTCAGCCTGGTCGACGGGCTGGGCAGTGTCACTTACTGCCAGTTACTGCTTAGTTTCAAAACGCCTGAAGCCATTCTGGCTGCACCTTACTCAGCCTTGCGCGACCTGGTCAGCAAAGAGGTCGCTGACGGTATCCAGCGCGCCATGGATGACCCGCACATTGCACACACGCTGGCCTGGCTGGATCAAACCGATAACCACTTGATCACTCTAGGCGACCCTTACTATCCGCAACGACTGCTGGACACAGACCAGCCGCCGCCAGTGTTGTACGCCAAAGGCAACCTGCAAACCCTTAAAAGACCAGGCCTCGCCATTGTTGGTAGCCGTCATGCCACACCGCAAGGTGAAGCGACGGCCGAAAATTTTGCCGAAAGCCTATGCCGCGCCGGGTTTGCGGTGGTGAGTGGCCTGGCGCTCGGCATTGATGGCGCCGCGCACCGAGGCGCATTAAAAGCAGATGGTGCTACCATTGCCGTGGTCGGCACCGGGCTGGATATTGTGTACCCGGCCAGGCACAAGGCATTGGCGCACCAGATTGCGCAATACGGACTGATTCTCTCTGAATACCCGCTGGGTACGCCATCGCTCACGCATAACTTCCCACGGCGTAACCGCATTATCAGCGGATTATCTGAAGGTTGCCTGGTGGTAGAGGCCAATATTGACAGCGGCTCGTTGATCACCGCCAAACAAGCTATCGAGCAAGGACGCGAAGTGTTTGCCATTCCAGGCTCGATTCACTCGCCAGTGGCCAAAGGTTGCCACGCCCTGATCAAGCAAGGCGCAAAACTGGTCGAATCGACCGACGACATTTTGAGTGAATTACGGCACATCCGCCTGTCAAACCAGGCGTTGGCGATTAGCCCGAACGGGCCATCACCCGATTGGACTAATTTACCCGCCGAAGCAATCCCTGTCTTGGTTTGCATGGGATTCGACCCCCTGTTTGCAGAACAGATCTCAGCCCGCTCAGGCTTGACGCCCGAACAAGTTTCCACCATGCTAACACTACTTGAATTAGAAGGTGTGGTCAGCCATCTCGCCAGCGGTCAGTTCCAACGACTCGCCTGAAGAGAGACTCAGACCCACCCCAACAGCGCTGTCTATGCAACAGCGTGTTTGAGGAGACTATATACATGTTGGAAGTATTGATATTTATTTATCAAAATTACTGGGATAAACATGATGCGCTCGAGTTGAAAGAAACCGACGAAACCATCATGGCTTACGAGTTATCCCAGGCAGGATTTAATCATCAGGACATTTTACATGCGGTAGACTGGGTCAAAGACCTGCGCCGCTCGGTACAACAACCGCAATATCTGCACGACCCGGCAGCCATCCGCATTTTTTGCGAGATGGAGCGTAGCAAAATCAATGACGAGAGCTTGAACTTTCTCACCCTGTTGCAACGCAGCGACATCATCACCGCCTATGAGCGTGACTTGATTGTGGATCGCGCCATGGTGCTACCGCAGGAAACACTGAGCATGGAGGATATCCGCTGGATCACCATGATGGTACTGTGGGATGAAACGCGCAAGCAGGACTACCTGTTTGTCGAAGACGCCTTGTTTAACCCACAAGGACTTTCACTGCAGTAAGTTTTCAGCGTAAAAAAAGCGCGGCCTATACAGGTCGCGCTTTTTTGTTTGATCGCGTTATAGCTGCCGAATAATCTGGCCAATAATGCCGGCCTGGTTTAGCGTATAAAAATGCATTTTATCCACGCCCGCAGCAATCAGCCTGGCACAAATATCTGTCACCACCTCGGCACCAAACGCACGCAAGGACGGGAGATCATCGCCATAAGCCTCTAAACGCAAGCGCAGCCAGCGCGGAATCTCGGCACCGCACACATTAGAGAATCGTGCCAACTGCGTGTAATTATAGATAGGCATGATGCCGGGAATAATCGGCGCGGTCACACCCAGCTTTTGCGCGGCCTCAACAAAGCGGAAATACGCATCCACATTGTAAAAATACTGCGTGATGGCAGAATCCGCCCCCGCATCGATTTTACGTTTGAAGTTGTCTAGGTCTTTTTGCGCAGAACCTGCTTCGGGATGAAACTCAGGATAAGCAGCCACTTCGAGGTGAAACCAGTCACCCGTTTCGGCGCGGATAAAGCTCACCAGCTCATTGGCGTATTTAAAATCACCTGCGCTCACCTCACCCGAAGGGATGTCGCCACGTAAGGTCACCAAACGCTTGATGCCTTTGCTTTGATACGTTTGCAACAACTCACGGATTTCTTCTTTACTCGAAGAAATACAGGAAATATGCGGCGCGGCGCCATGGCCTGCGGCCTGGATTTCAAGCACACTTTCCATGGTGCGGTCACGCGTAGAGCCACCTGCACCAAACGTCACCGAGAAAAACTCTGGTGAAAACGCGGCCAACTCATCACGCACGTTACGCAGATTTGCCATGCCTTCCGCGGTTTTAGGCGGGAAGAATTCAAAACTGTAAGAGGTTTTAGGATTCACTTGTTTCATCTTTTATTTATGTTGCGCGACCAATGTTCGCAATCTGGGCTTAGTCTTTTTCATTTAGCACAATCGCGCTCAATATCCATGCAATCACGCTATACACCAGCGCACCAATCACACCGGTCAGCACACTATTAACCGAGAAACCTTGCAACAGGTGGCCGACAAACCAGAATAGCAAGCCATTAATCACCAGTAAAAACAACCCCAGTGTCAGCAAGGTGATCGGCAACGTTAAAATTACCAATATCGGTTTCACCAGCACATTGGCAAACCCAATCACCACTGCCGCCAGCAAGGCCGCCGTAAAATTTGCCACATGAATGCCTGGCACCAGATAAGCCACAGCCATCAGTGCCAAGGCATTTAACACCCACACGACCAACAGTTTAAACATGCTGATTCCCCATGACTCACATGGGCAGAGTGTACACCCAAACCCGCGCCAGCACATCTGACGCAGATTTGGGGCTTATGCAAACAGCTTAGTAACGATAATGGTCGGGCTTGTATGGGCCGTTTTTGCTCACGCCGATGTAGGCCGCTTGCGCGTCTGTCAGCGTGGTTAATTGGGCGTTGAGTTTTTTCAACTGCAAAATGGCCACTTTTTCATCCAGGTGCTTGGGCAAGGTGTAGACGCCCACTGGATATTTGTCGGTTTGCGTAAACAACTCAATTTGCGCAATGGTCTGGTTAGCAAAGCTGGAGCTCATCACATAGCTCGGATGGCCAGTGCCGCAGCCCAGGTTGACCAGGCGGCCTTTAGCCAGCAGGATGATACGTTTGCCATCCGGGAAAATCACGTGATCCACTTGTGGCTTGATCTCTTCCCACTGGTATTTTTCAATACCGGCAACGTCGATTTCGTTGTCGAAGTGGCCAATGTTACAGACGATGGCCTGGTCTTTCATTTTGGCCATATGGTCATGCGTAATCACATGGTAGTTACCGGTCGCGGTAACGAAAATATCCGCATGTTCTGCGGCGTAATCCATGGTCACTACCCGGTAGCCTTCCATCGCGGCTTGCAGCGCGCAAATCGGGTCAATTTCAGTCACCCATACCTGTGCAGACAAGGCACGCATGGCTTGTGCCGACCCTTTACCCACGTCACCGTAACCGGCTACTACAGCAATTTTACCGGCAATCATCACGTCAGTTGCGCGCTTGATACCGTCAACCAAAGACTCACGGCAACCATACAGGTTGTCAAACTTGGACTTGGTCACAGAATCGTTGACGTTAATCGCCGGGAACGCCAGTTTGCCTTCTTTATGCATCTGGTACAGCCTATGCACACCGGTGGTGGTTTCTTCGGTTACGCCCTTGATCGCCGCCAAACGCACTGAATACCAGTTTGGGTCTGTTTTCAGCTTGGCTTTAATCGCATTAAACAGGCAAATCTCTTCTTCTGAGGTTGGATTCGCCACCACGGACAAATCTTTCTCGGCACGGCTACCCAAATGCAGCAACAAAGTGGCATCGCCACCATCGTCCAGAATCATGTTGGAATAACCACCGTCAGCCCACTCAAAAATGCGGTGGGTGTAATCCCAGTACTCTTCCAGTGTTTCGCCCTTGACAGCAAACACGGCAGTGCCAGTCGCCGCAATCGCCGCCGCAGCGTGGTCTTGTGTAGAGAAAATATTACAGGACGCCCAGCGCACATCAGCACCCAGGTCTTTCAGTGTTTCAATCAACACTGCGGTCTGGATAGTCATATGCAAAGAGCCGGTAATACGTGCGCCCTTCAGTGGTTGTTGCGCCGCATACTCTTCGCGAATCGCCATCAAGCCTGGCATTTCAGTTTCGGCAATCGCAATCTCCTTGCGACCCCAATCGGCCAGGCCCATGTCGGCCACGATGTAATCTTTGATATCAGCTACAGTATTCATGTTTCAAATCCTTAAAAAGATGAAAACTGAGCAGGAAAAGTTCTAAGAACCGGTGGAAACGTTTGTTCACCTTTTTTCCGTGCTCGCACAGTGAAAAGTGAACGCCGTTGAGATGCTTTGCAGCAAATGCTCTGAGCCTGGGAGTCGGATGACTCTCGCAGCGTTCCTCAGAAGTTGCGGATTATACGCCAACCCGGGCATTTTACAAAAAAGCAGCGGCGGCCAAGCGTGAAACAGCGACCTAAATCCCACGTAAATACACCGTCTACAGACTGCAAAACACCATCCCTCAAACTGAAACGATTACACCCTGCTGCTCTGCAAAATCAGTGTCATACACCTGTGCCATGATGTCATCACGGCAATACACAGACAACCAACATCAGGAAAGGTGGCTCGTATGACAATGTATCAAGTGATGGACGAAGAGAATCATTGCATCGCAACCTTTCATCATTTTCAGGAAGCGATTTACACCGCACAAGATTTCACCCTGTGGGATGATGAACATTACTACCATGTGGAAGAACTGGACATGGCAGTGGCATAAGCGATTGCACACTCGATTTAAATAGAAAAAGCGCCCGGTTGGGCGCTTTTTTCTATTTAACCTACTATTCTTTTGCTGCTTACTTGCTAAGGCAAGCTCTTCATTGCGACTGTCAGCGCTTCAGCAGTCTCTGCATCCAGTTGTTTTAACGCATCCACGCTAGCCATCGCTTCACCATGTTTGCCACTGGCTTCAGCAATCATGCCCAGGTAATAAAACGCTTGGCTATGTTGATCGTTCATGCTCACTACACGGTGCAGATGCTGTTCGGCAATCGTGAAATCATGTGTTTCATACTCTGCCGCTGCCAGGTAAAACCAGGCTTCAGTATTGCTTGGCTCCTTTGTCGTCCATTGCTCGGCAATCACTTTCAGGCCATTCCAGTCTTTATGCAGGTAGGGAAACACCACCTTCATGAAATATGGCCATTCAGCGGCTGGTTTACCCCAGAAAGGCAATTCACTTTTTACCACAATCGGACCTGCTGGTTTACTGATCAAGGCTTTCACCCAATCCACTGACATGTAGTAATAATAAGCATCTTTGCCAGGGCTCTTTAGGGTAATCAAGCCAACCAGTGCACCGCTGTCATCAAACAGGCCACCACCACTGGCGCCCTGCCTAAAGGTGCTGGTTGCCCGCACAATAACTGAGTCATCCATGGTAAACAAGCCTTTGACCACACCACTGGTGCTGACAGGCGCAGCCACAAAGCTGGGGTAGCCGATGGTGAAGACGGGTTGTTCGTATTTGAGCTCGCGACTGGATTTCATGGTCACGGGGGACAGTGGCAAATCTTCCATTTGCAGCATACACACATCATGTTCCCAGTCCGGCTTCACGCCGACCGCATGGTAAGCCGCGCCGCCACTCATCACACTGATGCTGCTGGCGTTAGCGACCACATGGCAGTTAGTCACGACTTGGTTTTCAGCCACCACCACTCCGGAACCCAGGCCGTATTGACCATTTTTCAAACCGACCTGGACACGCAACACACGACTGTTTAAATCCTGAACCAGTGCATCGGCTGGTTCTGCCATTAATGGTGCACTCAAGCACCCTATCAGTAACCCAATCAATAACTTTGTCATGTTGTGCTCCAATCTATTACAGCGTATCGGCCGTTTTCCGCAATCTGCAGTGTGTCGTTGGAAAGCCTGCACTGTCATTTCAGCAAGATGCATTCCAACCCTGAAAACACCGCCCACATGCACAAAAAAATAGGCACAACCTGACGAGAAACCTCCTGGATAATTTAAATTAATTCATTAACAATCAAACAGTTATATGAAAAACACCTAAAACAGATAAGATTACCGATGTTCTTGCAGAACAAGGTAAAACAACAAACAAAAAGAGGAAACATCCTTATTTCTAAAGAAGCAAAAAAGACAAAACGCACCATTAAGGTGCGTTAATAAAGTGGATGCACAATCAATAAGCATGAAGCAGAAACCTCATGTATTCATGCACCAAGATAATTCAATCTAAAGCATGGCGTAGGATTAATGATTGGCGATAAAGACCCGGTTGCGCCCTTGCTGCTTTGCCGCATACAAGGCGGCATCGGCCATTTTCATCAAATGCGCCAAGCCCTGCTGTTCACTCAGTTGCGAGGTAGACACCAGCCCGAATGACGCCGTGTAGTGAATTTGCTCGCCATGATCACTCATGACACTGTGATCTATTTCAGAGCGCAAACGCTCAATCACGCGCGCGGCTTCATGCAGATCCGTCATCGGCATCAAAATACCGAACTCTTCACCACCCAGACGGCCCACCATATCACTGGTGCGCAGGGCACTGACACAGCGCAAACAGAAGTTCTGCAGAATGAGGTCACCGGCGTGATGTCCGTACTGATCGTTGATTTTCTTGAAGTGGTCAATATCGACCATGGCAAACGCAAATGCAGATCCATAACGCTGACTACGCCTGATTTCAGACTCCAGCTCGTGAATAAAATGCCGACGATTGGCAATGCCGGTTAAAAAGTCGGTAAATGCGAATTTGTCAGCTTCGATATGCAACTGATAGATACGCCAGGCCACAAAAACACCCACGACCAAAAACAGGCTGAGCAATAAGGCGGCGTAAGTCAAACCATGTCGCGTGTGTTTTTCCAGGCGCTGCTGGCTTTCATTCACATATTGGGTAGCACGTTGGTTGGCATGCTTAAGCAGCGCCTCGTTGAGGCTGGCGACCTCGCTAAAACGCTCAGTCCACTGCGCCTCTATCAAGCGGTTGGCATCGGCATAATGTGCTGTTTCCAGTGCGTGCAGAATCTGGTCGCGCACCTGGTGCAACAACGCCAGCTTTTGCTTGAGCTGCGTCACTTGCTGCTGGTCGCCAGAATAACTGCGGGCAATGATGGCGATTTTCTGCTGTGCCAGTTGCTCGTGTGCTGCAATAAAATCCACCGTTGCGGCCAGTTGCGTGCGATCAGCCTCAATCAGGGTGGCATACAGCAAACTACCGCGAATCTGGTAGAGGTCTGCCTCTAATGCGAGTGCCGCATTGGCCACGGCAAAAGGCTGCTCATAGAGCTTGCGTGTGGTTTGGTGCATCTCACGCATGCTGGAGAAATAAATCCACACAAACAGCAATACGCCGACAAACGCAATCAGGAACCCGGCGACCAGAATATACAAAACGGCATTTTTTCGCTGTCTGTTCATAAGCGGCTCTATGTGAATAATGCGTCTGGAATTTAGGGTATTGTCCTGATCAGGTTAACCATCACTTAGCCAGCAATGCCGAAATATATGCCCACTCTTTGGGGTCGACAGGTGTAATCGACAAGCGGTTCCCTTTTTGCAGCGTACGCATATTAGCCAGCTCTGGCGCTTCCCGCATTTCCTTCAAGCTCAGCAAGCGGGTTTTGCGCACCAGCTTGACATCCACATTCACCCAGCGCGGATTTTCCGGTGTGGATTTTGGATCAAAATATTTATGGCCTTCGACAAACTGGAACCTGTCCGGGTAAGCCAGTTGGCTGACCTCACAAATGCCGACAATGCCAGGCGTATCACAGTTGGAGTGGTAAAACAGCACGCCATCGCCCAATTTCATCTGGTCACGCATAAAGTTACGCGCCTGATAATTACGTACACCATACCAATCGACCGTCTGGTTCGGGAACCCTGCCAAATCATCAATCGAAACGTCCGAGGGCTCGGATTTCATCAACCAGTAACGCGCCATGCCTGAAAACCTTCTTATGTCCAACAAATGCCAGTATCATAAACCAAGTTACAGTACAGCTGACAATCATGGCAAAAAACGTTCTTGGCACCCTACTCATCCCCTGCAGCATGCGCCCGATCACCGGCTTTGTGCGTGATGGTTGTTGCGGATTTCACCCCGAAGACCTCGGCAGGCATACCGTGTGTGCAGAAATGACAGATGAATTCCTGGCATTCTCACAGGCACAAGGCAATGATTTATCCACACCCATGCCTGAATATGGATTTCCTGGTCTCAAAGCAGGCGATCGCTGGTGCTTATGTGCAAGGCGTTGGCTAGATGCCAGTGAAGCTGGCTATGCGCCGCCGGTGATTCTAGAGTCTTGTGATGAAAGTTGCCTGGAAGTGGTCAGCCTGGCCGATCTGATGTATCACGCATTACGATAAGCAGATCAGCCAAACTCGCTGTTGCAGCGAACCAGTTATATGGCCGGACGCAGACTGCGTCGCGCAAAGACCAACAGCAGGCCAGCGAAGAGCAACCCTGCCTGTGTAGGCTCTGGTACAGGTGAAATCGCAGCAAACAGACGCTGGCCAAGATATTCATGCACCTTGGTCGTCATATGCAAATCATCCCAAAAAAGATATTGATCAGGATTAGCGCAAACCGTTGCACCGTCATAACAAGCATCTGTTAAATTGGTGAATCCATTGCTCACGGCCAAGGCTATGCCGTTTTCCAATTCGGTTTTGGTATCAAAGTAAGTCAGGTTCGCAGTCGTTGGCAGCCCCAACCCTGCTAACCCCGCAACCAGGTAGTCGTTATAGTCTCGCGTGTAATCCTCTAAAAACTGGACCACGCCTGGCGCAGCAGCACTAAAACGTGGCGCATCAACCAGCGCCGGTAAACCTAACACCAAAAAGTCAGTGGCGCCCTTGCTATGCAATAACGCCACCATATCAATCATATTTTGTGCAGAGTCTTGTGCTGAGAATGTCTCAATACCGTTTCCGCCGCCATCCAGCACATATAAATGTCCAGCATCAATCGACGGCACGGTATTCAGGTAACTCGTCATAAACGTCAGCATATCCGCAGTGGTGGCGCCACCAACCGCAAAATTCTGGAAACTGGCCGGTGAATTCAGCCCAAGCCCGGTAGCCAGATATTCAACCGCTGTCGGGCCATTGGTAAAACGGTAATTGCTATAAGGCGCATCCGTCAGCCCAGCACCAAACAGCTTGTAATAACTGACCACCGCCGTATCTTCATTGCCGCCATCAAAAAGACTATCGCCAATCGCAGTAATGCCGCTATAGGCAAACACCTGCGGGGAAAACAACACCAATGCAAAAAACCAGAACAATAGCTTGCGCATGACTTCCTCCCTGAATTTAATTGTTAATTTACATCAAGCAACTAGATTTTTGACCAATCAAACGAAGATTGCAATAGAAATATGAACGCAGCAACGCTCTACAAGAAAATCACTTGGATGTGGGAGATGTGTGCAATAAAAGCGAAGAAGGTGTGCTAAGGGGTTACCTGAGCCGAGATCCTGAACCAAAAAGTTCAGGTGGTAACAGCCTAAGGTACATTAGGTTCACACGCCAAGGGAGCCTTAAAAGACCACCCAACTTAGTGCGATCGCACAGCACCTGATGAGCCGAAACCTATAACAAAGACTAGTTCAAGGAATTTTAGACTCAGGCAACGCCTTAGCACACCGTTTTTATGATACGCCAATTAGTAAAAATGACGATGAAAATTTTGTGAATTGAAGCGGATTACAACAGTTTATGCTGGCCGGATAATACATCATCAATCTGCTGCTGCATGGTTGAAATGCGTTTTTTCACATCGCCCACATCCACACCGCCGCTGCGCGTGTTCAGCAATTCGTGCGTAATGTTAAGCGCCGCCATAATCGCAATCCGCTCAACGCTGACCATTTTACCAGCGTCACGAATTTCGCGCATTTTACCATCCAAATAACCAACTGCCTGCAATAAACTGTCGCGCTCTTCATCGGTACAGGTCACGCTGAGCGCGCGGCCCATGATTTCGATATCAATCGGATTACTTGCCATGATTAATGACCTTCCTCAGGCAATGCCGACAATAACCGTTCTAACTGAACACTGGCTTGCGTCATATTCAGCTTCAACGATTGAGACTCCTGATGCAGCCGTGTGACCTCCTGACGCAACTCCACATTTTCGTCACGCAGCTGGCCGCACAAAGCAATCAGCTTCGTCACACGCTCTTCAAGACTTTTCAAATCGGCATCCATCAGCCCATTATCTTTTAAAAAAATGAGTGTGGTCAATAGCTAAGCGCGTTTTTTCAAAGTAAATTGATAATTTGAGCATTGCTGTCGAAAGTAGGCTTGCTGGCAAAAAAGCAGGCTTTAGACTAAAATAGCGACCAGTTGTCAGGTGCCTTCGCTGTATTTCTACAGGCAAGGTGAAACTGGGAAACAGGTGCGCGAACAATATTCGCAACTCCTGTGCTGCCCCCGCAACGGTAAGCAAGTGCGGGTCTATCCAAATGCCACTGAGCGCAAGCTCGGGAAGGCGATAGATCAAAACTTGCAAGCCCGGAGACCGGCCTCGCAACCAACCATTGCAATACCGCGGGGTGACGGTGTCTGATGATGTATAGGCTTTGCTGTTCAACACGCAAAGCCTTCATTCATTATCCCTACCCCCAAGTATTGATAGACAAACCACATGCGGGGACGCATGTGATACAGGGACAAGATAATGAAAAAAGTCATTCTTAAAGGCCTTATTGGCCTTTCTTTCAGCGAGCTTGCTTACGCTGCAGACAATCTAACGCTAGACGAAGTCGTCGTAACCGCAACACGTACACCTCAACAGCTGGAGTCTGTGATTGCCGATATCACCGTGATTAATCGGGAAGAAATCTTGCGAGCTGGCCAATCTACATTCATAGAGTTATTACAAGCGCAACAAGGTATCGAAATCAGCTCTAATGGTGGTGCAGGTAAAACCAGTAGTGTTTTTTTGCGTGGCACAAACCCTGGCCAAGTCGTCGTTCTGATTGATGGCTTGCGTGTCAGTTCAGCAACTGCTGGCACCACTACTTTTGAAAACATTCCTTTAGCGCAAATTGATCGCATCGAAATTTTACGCGGTCCAGCCACCAGCTTATATGGACAAGATGCTATTGGCGGTGTTATTCAGATTTTCACAAAAAAGGGTGAGGGAAAACCTCAATTTTATGCAGGGCTTGGCTATGGCAGCTACCACACCCTGACAGCAGATGCTGGCGTAAATGGGGCCTATCAAGACACGAAATTCTCACTGACTGCATCGAGCTCTGATAGCGATGGCTTTTCAGCACTGAAAACGCATTACAACATTGATAAAGACCGAGATAGTTATCGCAACCTGTCGGTAAGTGGTTCTATTTCCCAGCAACTGACTGAAGGACATGAAGTCGGCTTACAGATTTTTAACAGTGAAGGTCACAGTAACTATGATAGTGGCATCAATACATATAAGAATTATGTCAATTTATCACAATTAAGTTATGGCCTGTTTAGCAAAAACCAGTTTACTAAGTACTGGAAGTCTACTGCACGTATTGGAGAAGGAATTGATGACCAGTACAACAAATTAGATGCCAACTCAAGCGTCAAATACAAAACCAAGCAAACCCAATTTTCCTGGCAAAACGATATCAGCCTGCCAGTTGGAAGCATGACATTAATGTATGACAGATTAGAGCAAAAAATCATTTCCGACACGCCATTTGAGAAAACAACACGCAATACCGACGGATTCTTGGTTGGATACTTGGCTGATGTTGGGCCACACAGCGTGCAAACAACACTTAGGACCGACCATAGCAGTCAATTTGGCACAAACAATACCGGTGGAATAGGCTATGGCTACAAAATCACCCCTAACTGGCGTGTAACTGGTAGCTACGGCAAAGCATTCCGTGCACCAACATTTAACGACTTATACTTTGCTTATGTATACGGTGGAGTGGTTTACCCATCCAACAATCCCAACCTGCAAGCCGAAAAGTCTGAAAACATTGAGGCAAGCTTGAGATATCAAGACACATTGCAAACAGCCAACCTCACGCTATATCACAACAATATCCATAACTTCATCACATTGGACTCATCTTTTCTTCCAATTAACGTCAATGCTGAAATTGAAGGGATTTCTATCGGGGCCAGCCGCAGGCTGGATGAATGGGTGTTAAAAGGAAGCGCAGATATTCAATCTCCCAGAAACACTGGCAATGACAACCTGCTGGTTCGCCGGGCCAACAGGCATGCCAGTATCAATCTAAGCCGAGATTGGGAAAATTGGCATCTTGCAGCAGAGTTGATTGCCTCGTCCGCACGTTACAACGACCCTGATAACCAAGTTCGGCTCGCAGGCTATGGTTTACTCAACCTAACAGCTGACTACAAAGTCAACCGTGAGTGGAATCTTCAAGCGCGCATCAACAACGTTCTAAACAAAGATTATGCACTTGCTTACGGCTCAACAGCTATTGATGGAAACTTTGGCACAACAAGCTACTCCGTGCCATACAACACACCGGGGAGCAACCTGTTTGTGAGCATACGCTACACTCCAGGCAAATAAGTTGGCCAGAAAAAACTAAATTAGCGCGCCACAGCTACAGCTGAAGCGCCCGTACTTGCTCGAAAGAATTTAATGAAAAAAATAGCATTATTAGGGTTAGTCACGGCACTGCCTATTAACACCTACGCAACAGACAACATCACCCCAGCATTGGACGAAGTAGTCGTCACTTCGAGTAGAACTGCACAATCCACCAAAACAGTCACTGGCGATATCACCGTGATCGATAGCGAAGAAATCAAGAGGCTGCAGGGTGGCTCTCTTGCAGACTTATTGAGGCTTCAACCTGGTGTGCAAAGCTACACCAATGGTGGCATGGGCACGAGTAGTAACATCGCCCTGCGCGGCACCAATGACAATCAGCTGATTGTCTTAGTGGATGGCGTGCGTATTAATTCCGCCACCACAGGTACCACTGCTTTTGAAAACATTCCGCTTGCACTCATTGAGCGCATCGAGATTTTACGCAGTCCTGCGTCTAGTCTCTATGGCTCAGATGCTATCGGTGGCGTTATTCAAATTTTCACCAAGCGAGGCAAAGGCAATAAAACCCATATTTACGGTAGTGCCGGTGCAGGCAGCTATGATTCATACAGTGGTAATGCTGGCTTTGACACGAGCTATCAAGCTCTAAAATTTGGCGCACAAATCAGCAACTATGACACGCGTGGTATTTCTGCACTCAAACACCCGCCAAAATTGGCCGACCAAGATAGGGATGGCTATAACAACTTTAGTAGCTCGTCTTATGCAGACCTTGAGTTTTCACCAGGCCATTCATTGGGCATACACTATTTAGAAAGCAGTGGTCAAAACCAATATGACGGCGGCAGTGCATTCAGTAAGTCTGAGCGCCATCAACAAGGATATGGGATTGCACTCAGAAATGCGCTCACTGAACATTGGAACAGTAAATTGGAGTACAGCGTTGGCCGTGACAGTTTATTTAACGTTAGCAACCCAACCTCTAATAGCAATATTGATACGGAACAACGTCAACTCTCTTGGCAGCATGATTACAGTTTATCCCATGGCACACTGACCTTTGCGTATGACAGGCTGGAGCAAGATGTCGTAACAAAATCTAATGGCAAGCAGACCTTAGATAGAAGCCGCAATAATGATGCGTTCGTATTAGGGTATACAGCCAATTATGAGGCACATAGTGCTCAGCTTTCATTACGTGAGGACCATAATAGCCAGTTTGGCAATTTCACAACGGGAGGGATCGGTTACGGTTATGACCTCTCTTCAGCATGGCGATTGACAGCACAATACGGCTCATCATTCAGGGCACCAACATTTAATCAGCTTTATGCTGCTAGCTTTGGTAATGCCGACTTACCTTCAGAAAAAGCTGACAATATTGAGGCAAGTGCCCGTTACCAAAGTCAAACATTCCAGGCCAAATTGACGGTATTTGATAACCATATTCGTAACTTTATCCAAACCTTCAGAGCAGGTTGCCCAAACGGAACCGCTACCTGTGCAGCAAACGCTGGCAAAGTGGAAATTCAAGGAGCCACACTGGAGAGCAAACTCTCGATTAATGATTACTGGCAATTAAGTGGAAACTTAACAATACAGTCACCTCGCGTAGATGCAACAGACAGACTATTAGCCCGTCGCGCGCAACGTTACGGCAACCTGATTCTGCAATATTCAGATGGCCCTTGGGACTGGTCAACAGAATTAACCGCATCATCACAACGTGACGATTATGATAAAAGCATCAGACTCAACCTGAGTGGTTATGCATTATTAAATAGCACGCTGGCTTACCGAATCAATCCGCAATGGAAGTTACAAGCACGCGCAAATAACATTCTAGATAAAAACTACGTGTTAGCCGCTGCATCCTCTACGGTGGACTACAACACTATGGGCACAAATGTGTTCGTGAGCCTGAATTACGACATGAAGTAACCCTGCCAGGGTGGATTTTGCCCAAGCCTAAAGGAATTGGGCTAAAATTCACCCCTTGTGATTAATCTTATTTTTTGGAGTCGTTGGCATGCCAAGTAAAATTTCAACTCAATCTCTGGCAGTTGCGCTTGTTATTGCGCTGATGGTCATCGTCACACGCGGTCATCATTTCGCTTCTATCGATTTTTTGCCTAGCGCTTCTTACGCTGCGTTTTTGATTGCCGGTTACTACCTGCGCTCGACAATCATGTTTGTTGCCCTGCTGGCTTTGTGCGCTGGCCTGGATATGGCAGCAGTGACCTGGGGTGGCGTGAGCAACTTTTGCGTGACGCCTGCCTATGGCTTTTTGTTACCAGCCTATGGCACCATGTGGTTGGCTGGCCGCTGGCTGGCAGACAACACCACCTGGGCATTCAGCAGCCTGTTTAAATTGACGGGCGTAGTGGTTGCCGCTTCTGCGATTGCTGAGTTGTTCTCCAGTGGTGGCTTCTACTTCTTTGGTGGCCGTTATCCTGACCCGACCTTTGCCGAATTCGTGCCACGTTTAGTGAAATACTTCCCAAAACAGCTCGAAGCGATTGCATTCTGGGTGGTGGTAGCACTGATTGCACATGTGGTGTTTGGCCTGGCCAAGCGTTCCGTGCGCGAAAACGCTTAAGCTATAACTGCATCATGGAAACCAATGACCGTGACAGCCGCCATAAGGCGCGCATGATCCGCAAAAAAGCGGTCATTGACGAAAAAATCGAGCAGGCCAATCAGGAAAAAGGCCTGCTCCTCATTCTCACCGGCAACGGCAAAGGCAAAAGCTCTTCCGCCTTTGGCATGGTGGCCCGCTCCCTCGGCCACGGCATGCGTGTCGGCGTTGCCCAATTTATCAAAGGCCGTTCAGATACCGGCGAAGAAGCCTTTTTCCGCCAGCATCCGTCAGTGACCTGGCATGTGCTGGGCGAAGGCTTTACCTGGAACACACAAGATCGCCAGCGTGACACCGAAACGGCCATGCGTGGCTGGCAAATTGTGGTGCAGATGCTGCAAGACCCTGCGATCAATCTCGTGGTGCTGGACGAGCTCACTTACACCTTCAAATACGGTTACCTGGATGAGCAAATGGTGCTGGACGCCATCGCCAAGCGCCCGCCCATGCAGCACGTGGTGATTACTGGCCGCGGTGCTTCTGAGGCATTGAGAAATGCGGCCGATACTGTGTCTGAACTGATGGACGTCAAACACGCTTGGCGCGCAGGCATCAAAGCCCAGGCTGGGATAGACCTCTAATGCAAGCAGCCAGCTGTCACGCCATGCTCATGGCTGCGCCTGCTTCCGGCCAAGGCAAAACCATGACCACAGCCGCGTTGGCTCGCGCTTACCGCAAGCGCGGCCTGCGTGTGCAAGCCTTTAAATGCGGCCCGGACTTTATTGACGGCATGATTCTGCAAGTCGCCACTGGCAAGCCAGTCTATAACCTCGACCTCGGCATGTGTGGTGAAGCCGATGCGCAGCGCTTGCTCTATCAAGCCGCCCAGCAAAATGACGTTATTCTGCTCGAAGGCGTGATGGGTCTGTATGATGGCACGCCTTCTTGTGCCGACATTGCCGAGCGTTTTGGCATTGCCGTCGGCTTGGTGATTAACGCCAAAGCCATGGCACAAACTTTTACCGCGATTGCCTTTGGCTTGTACGCGTTTAGGCCAAGCTTGAAACGGGCAGGCGTATTTGCCAATCAGGTGGGCAGCGATGGCCACGCCAAGATGATCCAAGCCGCCTTGCCAGCCGATATCCCCTGGCTGGGCGCCATGAAGCATGACCCACAACTGAGTTTGCCAGAGCGCCACCTCGGTCTGCACCTGGCACAAGAGATTGACGATATTGAGCAGCGCATAGAAACCGCTGCGCAATTACTTGGGCCAGAGATTCCTTTGCCGCCCACCGTTAGCTTTCAAGCACCGGAGTCACTTGCTACGACGCCATTGCTGCAAGACAAAACCATTGCCGTGGCGAAAGATGCTGCGTTCTGTTTTACTTATCAAGCGAATTTGGATTTACTGCAAACACTGGGTGCCAATATTGCGTTTTTCTCACCTGTGCACGATGCGCAGTTACCTGCCGCAGATGCTTATTGGCTACCTGGCGGCTATCCCGAACTGCATTTGGACCAATTGCAACATAACCACAGCATGCGCGACGGGCTACACGCCGCCGCCCAAGCGGGCAAACCTATCCTGGCCGAATGCGGCGGCATGCTGGCGCTGGGTGACACACTGAATGGCCAGCCTGTGTTCGGGCTGCTGCCAGGCAACAGTGAGATTCAACCCAAGCTACAAGGCCTGGGCACGCAACACGCCACGTTTGCAACGACGGACGACGACGCGGCCAGCATAGGTGCACACACCTTTCACTATGGCCGCTTTGACACTGATATGCCGGTGATTGCCCAAGGCAAAGGCAAATATGGCGCGGGTGAAGCGGTCTATCGCCACCAGAATATCACCGCTAGTTTTCTGCATTTTTACTTCCCGTCGAACCCGGCGCTGGCCGCACATTTTTTCCTGCCATGAGTTTTGCCTATTCAGAGACTGACAAAGCGGCGATCTACAAAGTCATTGCCGAGCGGCGCGACATGCGGCATTTTTTGCCGACGCCGATTGCGCCTGAATTATTGCAAACACTATTGCAAGCCGCACACCATGCCCCCAGCGTTGGCCTGATGCAGCCATGGCGCTTTATCCGTATCAGCGACGCTAGCTTACGCAAACATATACATGCGCTGGTGGATGAAGAACGTAAACGCACGGCACAGGCGATAGGCGAAGTTGAAAATACCGCGCGCATGGCCGAATTTATGCGACTCAAGGTTGAAGGCATTTTGGACTGTGGCGAATTACTGGTCGCCACCTTGTGTGACCAGCGCGAGAAATATGTATTTGGCCGTCGCACACTGCCCGAAATGGACTTGGCTTCAGTCAGTTGTGCGATTCAAAACCTGTGGCTAGCTGCGCGCGCAGAAGGCATAGGCATGGGCTGGGTCAGCCTGTTTGACCCGCAAGCCCTGGCGCAATTATTAGGCATGCCAGAGGATGCCAAACCGGTGGCGATTTTATGCCTGGGTTACGTGAATACTTTTTACAAATCACCCATGCTGGTTGAACAAGGCTGGGCTACCGAAAAACCACTCTCAGACATGTTGATGGAAAACGGCTGGCACAATCACGAGGCGCAGCCATGAAGCGCTGGCCGCAACGCATCGTCTGCCTGACCACGGAAACGGTGGAAGTGTTGTACCTCCTGGGTGAGCAAGACCGCCTTGTCGGCATTTCTGGCTTCACCACGCGCCCGGTGATTGCACGCAAAGAAAAACCTAAAATCAGTGCATTTACCAGCGCCAATATCGAAAAAATTCTGGCCCTGCAACCAGACCTGGTGCTGTGTTTTTCTAACTTGCAGGCCGACATTGCCGCGTCACTGATTAAAGCCGGTTGCCAGGTGCATGTGTTTAACCAGCGCAGCCTGGACGAAACCTTGCAAATGATACTCACCGTTGGCGACTTGGTCGGGGCCAGCGACAAAGCTGAGAAACTGGTAGGAACTTACCAGGCACAACTGACTGCCGCGCGCCAGCAAGCCGCAGCTTGGTCACGCAAACCCAAGGTCTATTTTGAAGAATGGGACGAGCCCATGATGTGCAGCATCCGCTGGGCAGCCGAGCTCATTGAAGCCGCAGGTGGCGTCGATTGCTTCCCGCACTTAAGCCAGTTTCACAGCGCACGTGACCGCCAAGTCACCGCCGAGCAGGTATTAGCCGCGCAGCCTGACATCATCATCGGCTCCTGGTGCGGTAAAAAATTTCAGCCAACAAAAGTGGCTGCACGTGCAGGTTGGCAAGCGATGCCAGCGATTCGTGATGGGCACATTTACGAAATCAAATCCGTCGATATTTTGCAGCCCGGCCCCGCATTGTTTACGGAAGGCCTACCGCAATTGCAACTCATTATTCAACGCTGGCAACAGCAGCACGGGAGTGTTTTATGACTAGTCACCTGATTTTAGGCGGTGCGCGTAGCGGCAAAAGTGCTTATGCAGAGCGGCTGGCTTCTGCACTTGAGTGTCCAGTGACTTATATCGCCACCGCGCAAGTGTATGACGATGAGTTTGCCAAGCGGGTGTCGCACCACAAAGAACGTCGCCCACCCCATTGGGCGCTGGTAGAAGCGCCGTTTAACCTCGGGCAAACATTGCTGGATAACGATGCGCCCGACAGTTGTTTAATCGTTGATTGCCTCACCTTGTGGTTAGCACAATGCATCTGCCCCGACTGCGACAAACCAGAGCGGCTGGATTGGCAGGCCGAAAAGCAGGCCTTGCTGGACGCGTTGCCACAATTGCAAGCCACAGTGTTTTTGGTCAGCAATGAAGTCGGCATGGGCATCGTGCCGCTGGGCGAAATAAATCGCCAATTTCAGGATGAACAAGGTCGCTTGAACCAGCATGTGGCCGCAATTGCCAATGCAGTCAGTTTTATTGCAGCAGGCTTGCCGTTAAAGCTTAAATAACAAGAAAGAAATACCATGAAAAAACTTTCCTTAGCCATCATCGCCTTCGTTGCCTCCCTGGCTGCCGAGGCGCATGTGCCGTTTTTAAAGCCCAACCAGTTCAATGTCACGCATCACCGCCTGACCATTGAATCGGCGTTTACCGAGTTTCCATTCCAGGCCGACTTTGCCATGGATTCCCCCAACTTTACGATCACGGCGCCTAACGGCACGACCTCGGCGATCAAACCTATCGCCAAGACCAAAGCAGCGGTGTATCTCGAGCCAGAATTAAAAGAAGAAGGCACTTATCGCATCAGCACCGGACTACGCGTGGGCCCGGTATATAAAGCGGTAGAGACGGCTGATAAAAAACTGTATTTTGCCGCTGATATGAAACGCGTGACCGGCAAGCCGACCACCATGAATTACTACAGCTATGCTGACACCTATATTTTTAAAGGCCAGCAAAAATACACAGCCAAGCCCTTTAACCA
This sequence comes from Methylophilus sp. QUAN, assembly GCF_015354445.1. Taxonomy (GTDB): domain Bacteria; phylum Pseudomonadota; class Gammaproteobacteria; order Burkholderiales; family Methylophilaceae; genus Methylophilus. The sequence continues at coordinate 405,289 of NZ_JADKYT010000001.1, read as the reverse complement.
AGGCCTGGAGATTATTCCACTGGCGTCACCCAATGGCCTGCTGCTGGGCGGTGAACTCAGTTTCCGCGTGCTGGAAAATGGCAAGCCGGTACCGGATGCACGCATTATTGTGGTGACGGATAACGAGCATTTTATTAAACATAGAGTTGAAGATTTATACGACCTCGACAATGTCAGAACTTCCAACCTTCATGCCAACCAGCAAGGCGAGTTTAGCTTTCATCCGCAAAAAGCCGGGTTGAATTTTCTATTTGTCACCGTGCATCACCAGTTGAATGAAAATTTGTGGGAAAGCCAGAATGCCTCACTGACACTGGAGGTGAATTTACCGCCAGAAACCGCAAACAAGCCTTAAAATGACGTTTTCAGATAAGCACAGGACTAACCATGGCAACGACGACTTTTGAACTGAGAGGCGAATTTATCGCGCTGTGTGACCTGCTCAAACTGGAAGGCGTGGCCGACAGTGGCGGCCAGGGCAAGTCTATGGTGGCCGAAGGACTGATTAAGGTCGATGGCGCCATTGAGCGCAGAAAAACCGCCAAAATCCGCGCCGGGCAAGTGGTGCAAGCCTTTGAGCAGACAATTAAAGTGGTGGCAGGCTAAACTGGCTTAAACCCTGCTGGCAGATAAGGAGCGAGTACGGACCAGTTCAGATGCTGGCTCACACTGTCGGCCAATTGTTCCAGGCTCTGTTCGCGCAATTGCGTGTAGTCGTAATCCACCTGGGTAGACAACCCCGCCCATTGCAACCAGGCGGCACAGGCTTGCGGGTGGTCAAACAAACCATGAATATAGCTGCCTGCGACCTGACCATCGGCGGACAATGCACCCTCTGCCTGCCCCGCGATCACATGCACCGGGCGCGCCAACGCAGCGCCGGTACTCACGCCCATATGAATTTCATAACCCTGCAACTCTGCATCGGCAAAAGCCAGCTTGCCTGAGACTTGTTTGAGCTGTTTGTGTGCTTCTAGCGTCGTCTCCATCTCCAGCCAGCCAAAGCCAGCACTACTGCCCGCCTCGCCCTCTAGCGCCAACGGGTCATGCAACTGCTGGCCGAGCATCTGGAAGCCGCCACAAATCCCCAGCACTTTGCCGCCGTAACGCAAATGCCGCGCAATCGCAGGCTTCCAGCCATACTCGCGCAAAGCCGCCAAATCGCCACGCACATTCTTGCTACCGGGCAAAATAATTAAATCAGCCGCGGGCACAGGCTCACTCAAGCGCACAAACTGCAAGTCTACTTGCGGATGCAGGCGTAGTGCGTCAAAGTCGGTATGGTTGGCAATATGCGGCAACACGGGCACGACGACCGTTAACTGTGCACCGGTCTTTTTGCTCCTCGTCCTGGCCACGGCATCTTCTGCCTCCAGGTGCAAGTCATGCAGATAGGGCAACACCCCGATCACGGGTTTGCCGGTGCGCGCTTCCAGCCAATCCAAGCCTGGCTGCAGCAAGGCAATATCACCACGGAATTTATTAATCACAAAACCGACTACCCTCGCTTGTTCGCTTTCAGATAACAAGGCCAGCGTTCCAACCAGGTGCGCAAACACGCCACCTTTATCAATATCGGCCACCAACATCACCGGGCAATCCACCGCCTCGGCAAAACCCATATTGGCAATATCATTGGCGCGCAGATTGATCTCAGCCGGGCTGCCAGCGCCTTCAACTACCACGCAGTCATACTGCTGTTGCAGGCGCTGGTAGGATTGCAGCACCGCCTGCATGGCGGTCTTTTTATAGTCGTGGTAAGTACTCGCTTCCTGGTTACCCACCACCTGGCCGTGAATAATCACCTGGCAGCCCGTGTCAGAATTCGGCTTAAGCAACACCGGGTTCATATCGGTATGCGGAGGCAATCCGCAGGCCATGGCTTGCACCGCCTGCGCTCTGCCAATCTCACCGCCATCAGCGGTCACGGCGGCATTGAGCGCCATGTTTTGCGGCTTGAATGGCGCCACCGCCACCCCGCTGCGGTACAATACGCGGCACAATCCGGCCACCAGCGTACTTTTACCGGCATCCGACGTGGTGCCCTGAATCATTAATGTTTTCACTGCCTGTTTATCCATCGCTCAATTATCTCACACTCGCCGGGCTTGCCTGCGGCGCTGTGCTGCTTGATCTTTGGCTAGGTGAACCCAAGCGCTGGCATCCACTGGTGGGCTTTGGCTGGCTGGTGACACAGCTTGAAAAGCGCCTGAATCCCCCCAGCCAGCAGCCACAAGCTCGCCAACGTCTCACTGGTGCCTTTGGGGTGGTCTTACTCGTGCTGCCACCTACCTTGCTGGTCATCTATGCCATGCAGCTGTCCATGTGGCTTGCGCTCGCCTTGCATATCTACTTGCTGTACTTTGCCATCGGCCACCGCAGCCTGCGTCAGCATGGCCTGGCGGTCTACCATGCTTTGCAACATGGCCAGTTTCAAGAGGCCCAACGCGCGACTTCTTATATGGTCAGCCGTGATGTAGACGCGATTGAGCCGGTGAGTGCGACGATTGAATCCGTGCTAGAAAACGGCAGCGATAGTGTGTTTGGGGCATTGTTCTGGTTTTTTATCGCCGGTGGGCCGGGTGCATTGGCTTACCGCCTGGTGAACACGCTGGACGCCATGTGGGGGTATAAAACACCGCGTTATTTCTATTATGGCTGGGCAGCCGCGCGGCTGGACGATGCGCTGAATTATGTGCCCGCCAGACTGACGGCACTCACCTATGCATTACTCGGACAGACACGGCTGGCATGGCAAGCTTGGCGGCAACAAGCACCGTTATGGGATAGCCCGAATGCAGGCCCGGTAATGGCCGCCGGAGCAGGCGCGCTGAATGTGCAATTAGGCGGACGCGCCCGCTATCATGGTGAGTGGCATGATCGCCCGTGCCTGGGCACTAACATTGCCCCCACCAAAGAGGATATTCCCCGCGCGTTGCAATTAGTACGCAATGGCATCCTCATTTGGCTGGTGCTTGCTGTTCTGCTTGGAGCAGTGACTTATGCTTGAGCATGGCGGCAATTTGCAGCAGGCCGCACAGCAGTTTGGCAGGCCACTGGCAGACTGGCTGGATATCTCCACCGGCATTCACCCACAGCATTACCCGATCCCGGCATTATCACCTGCGCTGTTCCAACGGCTACCGCCCGCACCCGATGCGTTGCAGGCTGCGGCTCGAGCTTATTACGGTTGCCAGCATGTATTGGCCTGCGCAGGCTCACAGGCAGCCCTGCAAGCATTGCCCACCTTACGTGTGCCGAGTCGTGTCGCTATGCCACGCATCATGTACCAGGAACACGCGCATGCCTGGCAACGTGCCGGGCATCAGGTGCAATTCTTTGACCAAAGGCCAGACGACCTTCTGTTGCAGAATATTGACGTATTGCTGGTGTGTAACCCCAACAATCCCACCGGGTACTTGTATACAACCGACACGCTGTTAGACTGGCATGCACAACTGGCCGCACACGGTGGCTGGCTGGTGGTAGACGAAGCGTTTATGGACACCACACCACAACATAGCCTTGCCAGCCATAGCGGGCAAGCAGGGTTATGGGTGTTACGATCGCTGGGCAAGTTTTTTGGCTTGGCCGGGCTACGGGTGGGCTTTCTGCTTGGCGAGCCACAAGCGTTGGCACGGCTTGAATCATTACTCGGCCCATGGTCCATCACAGGGCCGAGTCAATTTATCGCCAGCCAAGCGCTCGCAGACCACCACTGGCAACAGCAGATGCGCGAACACCTGCCGACACAATCAGCACAGTTAGCACAACTACTTAGCCAGTATGGGCTGACACCAACAGGCGGCACAGATTTATTTCAATATGTGCCGCATCCTGCCAGCCGTTCATTGCAGCAGGCATTGGCTGAACAAGGCGTATGGACGCGTTATTTTGCAGCACCGCAAGCACTGCGGTTTGGATTACCGCCACCCACCGCCTGGTCACGGCTAGCACAAGCGTTAGACAAGGCCTCTAAGTCGATAAGTAGTTAACCGCCTGGACAATGTCAGCCATGGCTTTGCTATGCTCAGCCTCACTCGCACTTAAGCCCTGTATTACACCCAGTTGATTGGCCAGTGGCTGGTTCTGGCTTACCTTCCATTTGCCGGTGAGTTGCGTGATTTCAATTTCAATGCCCACTACCGCCTGCATCAGCTTATCGATGAAGCCCGTTGGCGCATCTTCCAACTGCCACGGTTGTTCAAATGCTGCTTCCTGTTGCGCCGCCAGCGCTGCCAGATGTGCGCGTAACCAATGGACATCCTCAATTACCCGCAGCGTGCCACGCACATGCACCACCACATAATTCCAGGTCGGCACCACCATGCCGGTTTGGGCTTTAGTGGCATACCATGACGGCGTCACATACGCATGCGGGCCATGAAAAACCGCCATCACCGGTTGCTCAGCCTGCACGGCTTGCCATAAGGGATTTGCACGCGCCAGGTGGCCGCTCAACACACCTTCGTCATCTAAATACAGCGGCAAATGATTCACCTCCACATCACTGCCTGTGGTCATGATCAAGGTGGCAAATGGATATGTCCGTATCAGTTCGTGTAGCGCCGCCTCACTGGGGGCAGAAAAATGTTTGGGTGTATACATGAGAAGATTGCGGTATTTAGCGATGATCCGGCTGTAGTGGCAGCAACTGCCCTCTCACCAGCACCATGGTTTGTTGCTTGGCAGGCTGCATGGTTTGCTGTGAGATCACCGCTGCATCACACGCCTCCATGCCATGTAGATTACTCAGGCATACCGGTTGATTGGTAGCCTCCATACGCGCATCATGCACTGGATTATGTTGACCGTTTAACAAAAGCGGCAAAGTCATCAATGCCAACATGAATAGTGCAAGTGAGGATTTCATCGACGGTTTATCCTGAAAATATAAACCACATACTATCGCCCCAAACATGTACACCACATGTACAATTTGCACATCAATATAAAGCACTGTACAGGTCCATATACCATGCCAGTCACGCAATCACTCATTACCATCAACCCGCAAGACCCGGTACCACTGGTCGAACAAATTGTCATTGGCATCAAACAACTGGTGGAGCAACGTGTGTTGCGCACGGGCACACGCCTGCCTTCCATCCGTGACTTTGCATTGCAACATGGCATCAGTCGCTTTACGGTGGTCGATGCCTATGACCGCCTGGTAGCACTGGGTTATCTGCTGTCGCGGCGCGGCTCAGGCTTTTATGTGGCGCCACTCAACAAACCCGAAGAAAGCGTTTCAAGCACCTCTTACCTGGATAGGGCTGACGATGTGTTATGGCTGCTGCATAACACTTTCAGGGACGTGCCCGATGCCATCAGGCCTGGCTGTGGCTGGCTACCCAAAGACTGGCTGGATGAAAAAGTCATTCAAAAAAGCCTGAATGAGCTGTCACGAAAATCGGGGTATTTTTTAACTGGCTATGGCGATGTAAGTGGGTACTTACCATTGCGGCAACAATTGACACAAAAGAACCTGGCCGACATTGGCATTCATGCAGAGGCGCAACATATCCTCATGACCAATGGCGCTTCACATGGCCTGGATTTAGTCGCACGGCTGTTCATCAAACCTGGCGATGTGGTATTGGTAGACGACCCTGGCTACTACACTTTGTTTGGATTTTTAAAATCCATGGGGGCGCGCATTATGGGCGTGCCACGACTCCTGAATGGCCCGGACGTTAGCGCCTTGCAGCAGCTCCTGCAAGAACATAGGCCCAAACTGTTTTTCACCAATACCGTATTACACAACCCCACTGGCACCAGCACTAGCCTGGCGGTCGCCCACCAGATCTTACAACTGGCAGAAAAATACGGTTTATATATTGTGGAAGACGATATTTACGGTGACTTTCACCCGCAGAATGCGCCGCGCCTGGCGGCACTGGATCAGCTCAACCGCGTCATTTACGTCAGCAGTTACTCCAAAACCATTTCGGCTAGCTTGCGCGTGGGTTTTATTGCCTGCCAGGCCGAACTGGCCAACCGATTGCTCGACCTCAAACTGCTCACCGGCCTCACCAGCTCAGAAATTAACCAGCGCGTGATGTACCAGATTTTGGTCGAAGGCAGATACCGCAAGCACATGGAGAAAGTGCGTAACCGGCTGGAGCTGAAAAGGACGCAGGTGATACGTGCCCTGGAAGAATGTGGTTTGAGTATTCATGCCGAGCCTGCCGGTGGCATGTTTGTGTGGGCAAAACTGGCCAACGACAAAAATGCTGCGGAGGTGGCCAGCGAGGCATCGAGACAGAACATTATGCTGGCCCCTGGCAACCTGTTCCGGCCTTATCAGGAACCTTCGTCGTGGCTACGTTTTAACGTGGCCCATTGTGAGCATGACAAGGTATTTGAATTATTGAGAAAAGCTTAGCGGTTCACAAACTCAATTTTGGGAATCGCACCAGACAGATCCAGCCGAGTCAGACTGGCATAGTCGACGTGAAAGCGGAACAGGCCTTTGAGCTGCATATTGAGCACGTGCGCAATGAGGGCGCGTATCATGCCGCCGTGCGTGACCACCAGTACGTGCTGGCCTGCATGACGCGCCTGCACTTCCTGCAAAAAGTCCACACCACGCTGCTGCAACCCGGCAAACGTTTCACCATTGGGTGGCGCCAGCTCAGCATAATTCTGTGCCCACACATCAAACAACTCGCGTGGAATGTCGTTCCACGACTGCATTTCCCAATCGCCAAAATGCAGTTCTTTCAGGCGCTCATCATGCGTAATGCCGTCGAAACCCAACGCATATGCCAACTTGCTGCAACGCTGTAGAGGACTGGCATAGACGGCATCAATTTGCTCGTGAATCAGCTTCTGCTTGAGTTGTGATAACTCACTGGCAAAGTTAATCGAAACATCAATATCACTCTGACCATAGCAAATGCCCTCGGCGATTTGCAAACTGGTATGGCGGACTAAGGTCAGTTTCATGCTAAATGTTCCCAGGCCAGCAAGCCTAAATAAAAGACCAGTTCAGTCAATTGTTGTGTTGCACCCAAGGTGTCGCCGGTGTAGCCCTGCAAATGGCGCAAAATCAGGCGACGCCACCACCACCAGATGGCCAGCACAGGTAATCCAGTGATCAGGGCAAAGCGTATCGTGCTCAGCGCAGAATGATTCACGCCCAGCATCAGGCAAAAGCCTAGCCAGCACACCAGGCCAAAGGCACTGGCGCACCAGATATCCTGCTTTGAAAGTGTGGTCGCCAGGGGTTTGGACTTACCGGCAAAGCGCACATAGTTAGCACTCGCCATGATGTACACCGCCGCCAGTCGGCTAAGCGCATGCGCGGAAATGAGCGCAAACGGCAAGATGGCAGGCGTGAGTGCAGATAAAGCCTGAAATTTGAACAACAGCATGCCGACCAGCGCAATCGCGCCGTAGCTGCCCAGGCGTGAATCCTGCATGATCTCCAATTTGCGCGCGCGGTCCATGCCGCCACCGAGGCCATCGGCACTATCTGCCAGGCCATCCTCATGAAACGCGCCTGTCAGGTAAATGGTCATCGCCATACTGCATAAGACGGCCAAGGCTGGCGGAAACACCCAACTGGCCAGCCACCAGGCGATGGCGGCAATCAGGCCAATCAGCAAACCGACCAGCGGAAAATACCTGGCAGCGTGATTGAGGTCAGACTCCTGGAAGTCCGTCACCGCAGGCACAGGCAGTCGCGTAAAAAAACCAACCGCCAACACGAAATAGCGCCATTGCAGATTCACTACAGCCAGCCTCACTGCAACTGCCCACTCACGCCAGCACTTTCAAAACTGGCCATTTCATTGAGGAAAGCCACAGCTGACTGCAACAAGGGATACGCCAGCACCGCACCAGTGCCCTCCCCCAAACGCAGGGACAGATGCAGCAAAGGCTGTGCCTTGAGGTGCGACAACATCATGCTGTGCCCGCTTTCATCAGAGCAATGGGCAAATACACAATAATCAATCACTTGCGGATACAGCTTGGCAGCCACCAGCAAGGCAGAGGTCGCAATAAAGCCATCAATCAGCAAGGTTGTCCTGGCTTCTGCGGCAGCCAGCAATGCACCTACCATCATGGCAATTTCAAAACCGCCAAATGCCGCCAACGCCTGCAATGGTTCATCGGCTGCAACATGATGCATCTGCAAGGCAGAGGTCAGCACAGAGAGCTTGTGCTGCAAACCTTTGTCACTCAAACCGGTGCCACGCCCCACGCACTGATGCATAGGCAAGTCACACAGCACACTCATGAGGCAGCTGGCACTGGACGTGTTGCCTATGCCCATCTCCCCCAACGCCATGACGTTACAGCCCTGCGCAATCGCATTACGCGCAATTTGTGCACCACGTGTGATCGCCTGCGTACATTGGTCAGCGGTCATGGCAGGGTGATGCCGGAAATTCTCCGTGCCCATACCGATTTTGGCATCTATCAGCAACGGATGCGGCTGGAACACAGCATTCACGCCGCTATCCACCACATGCAAATCAAAACCATGCTGACGCGCGAACACGTTAATCGCTGCACCACCATTGAGAAAATTCAGCACCATTTGTGCGGTGACTGCCTGCGGATAAGGACTCACCCCTTCTTCCACAATGCCATGATCGCCGGCAAACACCAGCATGGTCGGCTGCTGCAACACAGGACGCTCGGTCTGCTGCACCAGGCCTAATTGCAAAGCAAGGGTTTCCAGACGGCCTAATGCGCCAAGTGGTTTGGTCTTTTGATTAATCTGATTCACCAGCGCAGCTTGCAACAGCGCGTCATGAGTAGGCTCAATATGAAATGTCTGCATAATTAATTATTTTAACGAGCGAAAACGAAAGCGTAGCAGAATTATGCAACGTCTGGCCTGAATTTACCCAGCATATAAAAAAGCCCCGCCTAAGCGGGGCAAGCTCGAAGGATCACACGCAAAAGTTAACTGATTTTGACCGGGACATAAATCTTGCTGTCACCACGCATCACCAGCAAGGCCACGTTCTTGCCGTTTTGCGACAGCTTGTCGTGCAGCTGGCTCACATTCTTCACCTGGTCGCCGTTCACCGCCAAAATCACATCTCCCGGTTGTATCCCAGCGGTGGCTGCTGGCCCTTTAGCCACTTCCTCAACCAGCAAGCCTTGCTTGAGCTGGGTTTGCGCCAGCTCCTGCGACGTCAGCGGACGCACGCTGACGCCCAGTTTAGATTGCTGGCTGTCTGGCACGACCGCCGGACCGGCTTGAGCCGTTTGCATTTCATCAATGCGCACAGACAGTTTCTTCAACTGTTTATTGCGCCAGACTTCCATACTGACGGTGCTGCCCGGCTTCACATTCGCCACCATCGGTGGCAAATCGCTGGAGCGGTCTATGCTCTGGCCATTGAATTTGACAATCACATCACCAGGTTCCAGGCCTGCTTTGTCGGCCGGGCCATTTTTCTCAATATTGCTGACCAGCGCACCACTCGGCGACTGCAAACCAAACGAGCTCGCTAGGTCCTGGTTGATCGACTGCACACCGATGCCCAAACGGCCACGGCTGACTTTACCTTTCTCCAGCAGCTGCTGCTCAATCCCCATGGCAACATCAATCGGGATCGCGAACGACAAGCCCTGATAGCCGCCACTGCGGCTGTAAATTTGCGAGTTGATACCAATCACTTCGCCATTGAGGTTAAACAGCGGACCACCCGAATTGCCCGGGTTAATCGCCACATCAGTTTGCAGGAAAGGCACATAGCCTTCGTCTGGCAGTGCGCGCGACTTGGCTGAAATAATGCCTGCTGTCACCGTGTTATCAAAACCGAATGGCGAACCGATCGCCACTACCCAGTCACCGACATTGCTGTTTTTGGTGCTGCCGATATGCACGATTGGTAAATCTTTGGCCTCAATTTTCAGTACGGCAACATCGGTTAATTTATCCACGCCAATCACCCTGGCCTGAAATTCACGCTTGTCAGACAGTTTTACCGTCACCACATCCGCCTTGTCGACCACATGCGCATTGGTCAGGATCACGCCATCAGACTTGACGATAAAGCCTGAACCCAGGCCGTTCATGGGCGTTTCGGTTTGTGGCAGGTTGGGTTGAAAACGACGGAACAATTCAAACATCGGGTCGTTAGGATCCACACCCGGAATACCCGCTGTTTTCACCGTACCGGTGACGCTGATATTGACTACGGCCGCCCCCTGGCTAGAGGCGATGCTGGCAAAATTAGGCAAGGTAATATAGGCGCTTGGCGCCGTTATGGCTTTTGCCGATACCGGCGCCGTGGCCTGCGCATGGTTCACCAGCGCATTACCCTGGATCCAGTAACCAGCGCCGAACAAAGCAGCCACCGCCAACGGTACAGTCACCCAATGTGTCAGTCTTGATTGTAAAAACGATTGCATCACAACGTCCTTTCTTGCTTTTTTAATATTGGCGCTTCATTCAAAGTGCCTCTGCGCATATGAGCGATAAAAACGCCTCGAAGTTTCACTGTTTTTGTATCCTCATGTATCGGCAACCCTACCAGGCATACCTATGCCGACGCCATATTCCAAAATGGAATATGTACCACCCGTGATACACTGCACTTTTTGCTTTTTTGACCGTGCAATGACAGATTTACCGTCTTTTTTAAAGCCCTATTGGCCCCGCCGAATGACAGGCACTTTGCGCGACTATGCGCGGGCGGCTATTGGTGCCGGATTAGGGATTTTGTGTACCGGGCTGATTGCCCTGAATGTGGTACCAGGTGACTGGCATAGTGCGGTGTTTTTAATTGCCCCCATGGGCGCCTCCGCCGTCATCCTGTTTTGCCTGCCATCCAGCCCATTGGCACAACCTTGGGCCATTTTAGCGGGCAACACCCTGGCAGCACTGGCCGGGGTATTTTTCACGCAACTGTTACCGCAACAACTGGTGTTTGCCGCGGCGCTGGCCATGCTGAGCGCCATCGCACTCATGTTCGCGCTGCGATGCCTGCATCCACCCAGTGGCGCGGTCGCCCTCACTGCCGTGTTAGGCGGCGAAGCCATTCATAGCCTGGGCTACAGTTTTGTCTGGTGGCCGGTGCTGGCAAATAGTGTGTTACTGGTACTCACGGCCTGGCTGTACCATACGCTGACCGGCTACCGCTATCCTGCCACACATCACGAGCATGCGCCCAATTCGCCTACCCATATGCACTACCAGTTTGGTTTTAAAACAGAAGACTTACAGACCGCGCTGGGGCAGTTTCATGAAGTGCTGGATATCCACCCGGAACAATTACAAAGCTTGCTGGAACAAACCGAACTGATTGCTTACAGGCGCAAGCTGGAAGCGATTGAGTGCCGGGAAATTATGCGTCCGGTCTCAACCATGCTGGAGTTTGGCGACGCGCTGGAAACCGCCTGGCAAACCATACTTAAACAGACCGAGCCAGCGATTCCCGTGGTGAACAAGGCCCAATTGGTGATAGGCCTGCTCAGCGTGTCTGACTTTATGCGCCACGCCAAGGCAGAGAGCTACCGCGAAGTGGCACCTGCCTTAAAACGCCTGATCCGCTGGTCACCTACCACGCATAGCGACAAACCGGAAGTGGTCGGCCAGATCATGACCACACCGGCGATCACCATCACCGAGCACATGCATCTCATGCATACCATCCCGCTCATGACCAGCCACCATTTGCAATTGCTGCCGGTGGTCGATGAATCCAACAAACTGGTCGGCATTCTGACGCAAACAGACGTGATTCGTGCGTTATACCGTTAAGGTTGGGCAGGCTTGTCGCGCTGCTGAAACGGCACAATCACTTCACGTGACGCCAGCACAATCTCGCGCAAAAAGCATAACAGGCCAAAAATCAGCGAGGCCATCGAAATAATAAATGACACCATCACCAAGTGCGGCAGCCGCAAACCCGTCTCTACCGACAAAAACATACTGGCAATCGAGACGCAAATACACAAGGCAGCAAAAGTGGCCGCAGCAATGGCCCGCCGCAGCCACTTTGTGCGCCGCACAATAATCCTCAGCTCATCTTTAAAGCGCTCACGCTTTTCTTCTGGTGCATCGGTCAAAAAACGGGCGCGATCTATCGAGCGCCCCAGGCGGCCAATCAGCACGCCTAAAATCGAGCCGATACCGGTTAATAAAAACACCGGCGCTACCGCATCACGGATGGCTTCAGACACACTGTGGATTTCTATCATGGTATTAATCATAGGCAGGAAGGTACTTGCAAACGGAGAGTCAGGCACCAAAAACGCACTCTTTTGGTTTTGGATGCACTAGAAAAAAGCATGAAGAAAACAATTCTGCGAAAAAATAACGTTTTAAATGTTAGTTCAACGATTCATAAGCGATTTTCAAGCCACATTGAGTGCATTTAGGGCCTTAATATTGTAATAAAAGCATTTTTCTTGCCATTGTTTTTCAATTCGACCTACCCAAACAGGAACCATTTTTGCTGTATACGCCCTGGCAACAATAAAATATGTATAGGGAAAGAGGCAACAAGATGCACCCGCAACCGTTAACCGAGGACTTGGCTAACCACTTCAAGAAGGTCAATGACTTTCGTTCAAATATTTACCAACTGCAACACGCCTGGGATAGCCTGGCATTGATGGCACAACTGTCCGGCACCGGCTCCGAAATGGAAGAAACCCGCAGCGCGTTTAACACCATTTCAAATGATGTATTACGTCATTTATCGCAGGAAACCCTGCATAAAACCGCTGCACAACTGTCGTCAAAAGCATTTGAAATCATCAACCTGCTGGTGCGCAACCTGTTTGAGCGTACGGCTGACATTGGATTTTTCGCGACCGACGATGATGTGCGCGACTATCTCGAAAAACAGGCTGCGGACATCGTGGAAGATGCCGATCAGGACAGACTTGCATTTCGTTTCCAGGAATACCAGAAAAAATACACCGTCTACGACAACATTGTGCTGTTTGATGAAGAGGGCCAATTGCTGCATCAACTGGATGACACGCAAACCACCTTGTTTCATTACCACCCGATTGTGGCACTGGCGCGGCAATCGACAGAACCATATGTAGAGCGTTTTTATGAAACAGAGATCGGCGGCAAGATGCATAAATCTCTGGTCTACGCGCATGCCGTACGCAGCAAAGACGGCCAGCGTACACTGGGCGTGCTATGCCTGTGCTTTAAGTTCGTCAATGAGCTGGATACCATCTTTCACAACCTGATTCCGCATCATGACTGGACCATAGGCGTGTTGCTGGACGAAGAACGCAACGTGATTGCCTCCAGCGATCCGTACCAGATTCCGCTAGGCATTTCGCTCTGTGTGGATACCGACACGGACTGGTTTATTACGCGTTTTAGCGGGCGCGAATACCTGTGCGTGACCAAACAGTCAGAGGGCTACCAGGGTTACCTGGGGCCAGGCTGGTTGGGCCAGGCCATGATCCCGATAGAACATGCGTTTAACCAGAGCATTCGCGACATGGTCAACAATATTGATGCGGACATTCTGCGTAAAGTGATGCGTAGCCCGCTGATTTTCTCCGAAAGCTTGTTGAATATTCCCAAGCAGGCGGCCAATATCCAGAGCAAACTGAATCAGTCAGTGTGGAACGGTAATATCCGGCAAAGCAATGATGTGAATACCCAGCAGAAAAATTTTTCCAAAAGCCTGCTTTCTGAAATCAGCCATACCGGCCACAAAACGCAGCAGATCATTGAAAACATGGTCTCTGAGCTCTACCAGACCGTGGTGTCTGTGATGCTGGAAAACTCCAGTTTTTATGCACAGCTGGCGGTAGAAATCATGGACCGCAACCTGTATGAACGTGCCAACGATGTGCGTTGGTGGGCACTGACGCATGTGTTCAGGGATTTGCTGGCGAAGGCTAGCTTGCAGGCTGAAGATAAAAGCACCATGACAGAGGTGCTGCGCTATATCAATAGCCTGTATACCGTGTATGACAATCTGATTGTGTTTGACCGCAAAGGTGAAGTGATGGCGGTGTCTAACCATCAATACAACCATCTGCTCGGCACCCAGCTGGCGGATGAATGGGTAGGCCGAACGCGCAGTTGCGCCTCAACCCAAGATTATGTGGTCTCCCCGTTTGAACCCACCCCTCTCTACAATAACAAACACACTTACATTTATGCCGCGCCTATACGGCATCTGGATGGTAACAGTATCGTCGGTGGCATTGCCATCGTGTTTGACAGCACACCGCAATTTCAGGCCATGCTGCGCGATGTGATTCCACGTGACAAGACCGATACGCCGGTCAATGGCAGCTTCACCCTGTTTGTGAACGAACAACTCCATGTGATTTCAAGCACGCATAAAGACTTTGCCATGGGCGAGCCGTTTGAGCTGATGCCCGCCATTAGCAAACTGAAAGAAAGCGAGCAGCTGTTTGATATTGCGATTTACCAGAATACCTATTATGCCGTTGGCGCGCGCGCAGCCTATGGCTACCGTGAATTCAAGAGTGAGCAGGATAGCTACCGCAACAAGGTGGTTGCGCTGATTTTCACGCCTCTGGGCAAGGAGGATGAAATCAATCAGCGTATCCACGCCGAGGCGCAAGTCATCCACAACAAATTTAACCCCAACCTGTTTGCCCAGTCCGGGCAGGACTGCCAGGAATATGCCACCTTCTATGTGGGTGACTCGTGGATGGGCATAGAAGCACGCTTTGTGCGCGAGGCGATTGATGAAGACCAGCTGCGCACCTTGCCTGAGTCCGCACCGTTTATCGCAGGCATGCACGCCTACCGGGGAGAGGTGATTCCGGTGATTGACCTGGCACGCATGCTGGGACATCCGCACTATTTCACGGATTACCGGCAAATCATCGTCATTGAAGACAAAACCGCCTCGCTCAGATTTGGCCTGTTTGTCTCAGCCCTGGGCGAAATCCCTTATCTGGCGCCAACGCAAATTCAGCCGATGAATACCTTTTTCCGGGGTGCCAGCCACAACCCGGGCATTGCCATTGCCAATATCGCCCAAAACAGCATGCTGACCCTGATCACCGCACAAAGCCTGTGGGACAAAGTGCTTTCCGTGCGTTCACAATCCGCTGAACAGGTGTATGCCTGATGAATAGTCAGACGACCCTTTTTGGAGTCATGCAAAACGACATCATGGAATCCTTACTCACCGCGCAGCAACAGCGATTGCTGGATACGCTGCTGGATAATCTGGATGGCATGATTTACCGCTGCCTGTACGACAGCAACTGGACCATGATTTACGTGAGCAAGGGCTGCGAAACCCTGACCGGCTATCCGGCACCAGACTTGCTGCTCAACAAAACCACTTCTTACGAAATCATCACCCATCCAGATGACAGGGAAAAAGCACGCACCACGATTGATGCGGCGATTCAAAAAGGCGAGCGTTTCGAGCTGGAGTACCGCATCATACGCGCCAATGGCGACATCACCTGGGTGGCCGAGCGCGGCAGTGCGGTGTTTGATAGTGAGGGCAAACCAGTGGCGCTGGAAGGCATTATCCAAGACATCAGTTGCCGCAAACGCATCGAACACGAGCTATTCAGCACCGAGCAAAAATACCGCTCGATGTTTGAGAACTCCACCCTGGGCATGTTCCAGACCACGGAGTCCGGCACCTACCTCAACGCCAATCCGGCACTGGCCAAATTGTATGGCTATGTGTCGCCGGAAGCACTCATCAGCGATCTCAACAATATCAGCACCCAGCTCTACGTGGCCGAAAGCAGGCGCGGTGAATTTACCGAAGCCATCCGCGCGCAAGGCCGGGTACATAATTTTGAATCTGAGGTTTACCGGCTCAATGGTGAAACCATCTGGATTTCAGAAAACGCCCATGCCGTCTGCGACCCGCAAGGCCAGATTCTTTACTACGAAGGCACGGTAGAAGACATTACCGACCGCAAGAACCATGAGCTGCAAATCCGCCAACTGGCTGTCACCGACAACCTGACCGGCCTGCTCAACCGCCATGCCTTCAGTGGCAAACTGGCCAGCCTGATTGCCGAAGCCGATAAAACACAAAACAAGATTGCCATTGCTTTTATCGACCTCGACCATTTCAAGCTGATTAACGACACACTGGGGCATCGCGCTGGTGACAAACTGCTGGAGAATGTCGCACAACGGCTGATCCAAAGCACGCGCCCAACCGATGCCATTGTGCGCTTTGGCGGTGATGAATTTGTCATGCTTTACCCCGGCCTGCGCGTGGCGGAAGATGCCGAGCCATTGCTAGCACGCGTGATGGAAGCCATTTCACAACCGATTGCCATTGGCGATTATGTATTTAACATGACCTGCAGCGTCGGCGTCAGTATTTACCCCGACCATGCCAAAGAGATAGACGCTTTGCTGAGCTGTGCCGATTCAGCACTTTACAGTGCAAAAAACGCTGGCAAAAACAAGGTGCAGATGTTTAGCGGCACACTGGCGCAACAACTGGGCGAACGCAACGAAATTGAATATGGCTTGGGCCATGCCATGCAACGGCAAGAATTGATGCTGTATTACCAGCCGCAAATCAATATGCAACATGGCAATATCAGCGCACTGGAAGCGCTGATCCGCTGGCAACATCCTGAGCGCGGGTTGATCCCGCCCGACCAGTTTATCCCGGTGGCCGAAGAAACCGGCCACATTTTTGCCATTGGTGAATGGGTATTGCAAACCGCCTGCCAGAAGATCAAGTCCATGCAGACCGAGTGGGGCTATATGGTGCCGATTGCGGTCAATGTCTCGCCTATCCAGTTTTTGCGCGGCAACCTGGTTGAAACCGTACAACGCGTACTGCGGCAGGAGCGCGTGCCGCCGCACCTGATTACGCTGGAAGTCACCGAAAATGCCCGCTTCAAGGATGAGGCCATGTTCACGCGCACGCTGGAGCAGCTAAAGCGACTGGGCGTGTGCATCGCGATTGATGATTTTGGCATCGGCTACTCGAACATGGCCTACCTCAAGAACTACCCGATTGATGAGCTCAAAATCGACAAGGCCTTTGTACAGGACCTGGAGCAGAGCGTGACCAACGGCAACATTTTGCTGGCGCTGATTAATCTGGGCAAAAGCTTGCATAAATCAGTCACTGCCGAGGGCATAGAAACCGAATACCAGCACCGCTTTTTACTGCATAGTGGATGTGATGTCGGGCAGGGATACTATTACAGCCGACCATTATCGGATGAAGCGCTGGCGCAATTTATGCGCGAACAGCAGCCAAAATTCGATCATTTTCAGCAGGTGGCCAGGTAATCCTGGCCACAGTGCTTTCTGGTTAAACCGCGGCCTGCTCTACTTCAATGTCAGGCAACGCCTCGTGTTTAATGGCCGCTTCAAATGCGGTCAACCGTTTGTATACCGACAAGAGTTCAACAATCGTCGTCCAGGAATTCACCAGGTATTGGAACGAGTTGCTGACTTGTGAAAATGCAGTCAGGATCTGCTGCAAAATACCAAAGGTAATCCGGCCAGCCGCAATCGTCGGCACCAGAATCAGGTAAGCGAAAATATTGTCTGCCTGCAAATACAGGCTGCGCGCCACGTTGAAATACATATAGTGGAAATACAGGCGGAAGTAGTTTTTACGTACATCCATAAACAATGACTTGAGTGTTGCCGGTTGTGCGCGCTCAATATTGTCTTCACCATACACCAGCTCTTTACGGTAGGCGGCTTCCACACGCTGGTTCCTGAATTCCAGCCCCGGCAACTTAATCCCTACAGCAGCCAGTAATAAAGTACCAAATACCGACCAGGCAATCGCGGAAGTAAACAGTGGCGCAGGCACGGTGCCAAACACCGGCAATTCGCTGACATAAGAAGACAGGCTCCATAGCACAGGCAAGAACGCGAATAGCGTCATGATCGCCTCCACCATAGACACACCCAGGCCCTCCATAATGGTGGCAAAACGCATGGTGTCTTCCTGCACCCGCTGCGAAGCACCTTCAATGCGGCGCACCTGTGACCACTGGCTAGTATAAAAATCGTTCATCGCCGTGCGCCAACGGAAAATATAATGGCTGACAAAAAAACGCGTGATGACGTAGATAAAAATCGCCACAAACGCAATTTCGGCAAACTGCAACATCAGCGTGTACAACTCGGCTGTGGTCACTTTGGAGTTGGGTGACAAGGCTGCCTGCACGCCGTCAAAAAATGGTCGGCGCCAGTTATTAATCGCCACGGATACTTGCACCGAGTAATAGGTCGAAAACAGGATAAACGACGAACCGACAATAGACCACCACTGCCAGCGTGTAGGCTTTAACTGAAACCAGGCCAGCGCAAACAGGGCCACGCTCACGGCATAGTAGCCATAAAACAACTTGAATGAATCGGTGACAAAGTGACCTAGGCCAATGACAGGTTCCGCCTCAGCCACGGATAAGCCAAATATGGCACCAATAGCAGTAGAAAACTCAAACCAGACACCACAACACACGGTTGCCCACACAATGACAGAAGGCCAGAACCAGCGAGAATCAGGGAAAAAAGATTTAAACATAGCGCTTTCTTTGACGATTTTTGTTTGGATGTTTGTGGGGAAAGTAATTGTCTGCCAGTGTATTGGCTCTTGAAAAGACCTGCAACAAAAAAGCCTCCGTGAGGAGGCTTTATGTGTTGTCACGTGTATGAATGCTAGATGCGGTTACCGCGGAAGCAGCAGCCCAACGGCGTATTGGCGGTGTAATTAGCATTTAACACCATGCCAGATGATTTGTTCGCCGAATGCTTTTGTTGCACACGTTTTTTATAAACAGCCGGTTTTTTCATGGCAGTCTGTTTATCTTCGTCGACTTTCGCTTCATCTACCGCTGCCACTTTTACCGCAGGCGGCGATGCATTGGCGGCGGCCACGGTTTCAGCGGCCTCCGGTGCCACCACCTGCCCGGACTGAGTTGCACTCAGTAAAGGATTATTATCAGCGGGGACTTCGTGCTCGAAAGTAATCATCATCAAGGCAAGCATGTTTAACAAAATCAGCTTGGGTAACATATAGGACTTGGTTCGTTGCATGTTTAATACTCGATTTTTCTCAGGCGATCTCATGCGCTATAGTAGAGAGTCGAAATGGATTGAATAAGTAGGCAGGTGCCGATTTACTTGTCAGATAATGCTTACAAAATAGCTACCGCAGAAAACATTTACGCGATATTCTGGTCAGAGTGCTCATACTCGTGCATGATGCATGATCAGAATGATTGGCCTTTGTCGATGGGAGCCTGTATGAAACGGTTATTGCTATTGCTGATAATGTGGACAGGGGTTGGGCAGGTGCAGGCACAGCCCAGCATCGTCGACACACTGGAGCTTGGCCACTCGATTGTCATGGTCACGACCGATATGCCTGGCGGCTCTAATGGCCGCGGCTCTGGTGTGGTGGTGAGCCCGGAATACGTGGCCACCAACTGCCATGTCATTGCCAATAGCAATGGCGCCAATATTGCCAAGTTCCGTGATGGTTACCGCCCTATTGCGCTCAAGGCCAACTGGAAACGCGATGTCTGCCTGCTCAAGTTTGACCCGCTGCCGTTCAAGCCACTCCCCATGCGCGATAGCAAAACCCTGCAATACGAAGAAGAAGTGTTTAGTTTGAGTTTTCCAGCGGCCGCGCCGGTGCCACAACTGTCTTATGGCAATATCAAAGGTATTTACCCTTACGATGGCAGCATGATTGTGCGCTCGAACGCCTCGTTCTTAATGGGCTCCAGTGGCGGTGCCCTGTTTGACCAAAATTTCAACCTGATCGGGCTCACCACCTTCAAGAGCCCGGGCCACCAGGCGTTTTACTACAGCCTGCCAGTGGAGTGGATCAAAGAGCTCATGGAGGCACCTGAAATTATCTCACTCAAAACCAATGAGGTACCGTTCTGGGCATTGCCACTCGAACAACGGCCTTACTTTATGCAGGTGGTGATTCCTTACCAGAATGCAGATTGGGCTAATTTAAAGTCGATTGCCAGCGAATGGGCGCATAAAGAGCCCAGCTCAGCCGATGCGTGGTACTTTCTCGGCCTGGCAGAAGAAGGCCTGCAACAGTTTGCGCAGGCTGAGCAAGACCTCAAGCATGCTTATGACTTGAACCAGCGCGACTATGACGCCATGCTGGCATTGTCACGCGTGGCATTTACGCAAAAAGACCTGACTACCTTGCAGTCACTGCAACCGGCGATCAGCGCAGTGGATAAAGACCAGGGCGAAAAAGTCACGCAGCAAATTATTCAACTGAAACAAGGCAGTTAACACGCCGTATTAAGCTGGTGAAACAGGCCAGAAAATATCTTGCTTGCGGGAACTCTCTCAGGCAAATGCTGTTCAAGCATGCAGCGCATAACAATAATGGATACACACATGATGAAACACGCAGTAACACGCACCACCACCGGGCTGACCATCGCCTTACTTAGTGCCATGGCAGAAGCTGAGTCTCGCATAGACCGCCAAACTGAAACGGCCGTGCCCAGAGCACAAAACTTATACGGCATAGGCGTAGGCGTCTTGCCCAAGACCTCAGGCTCTGATGAGTACCGCGTACTTGCATTGCCAATTATCAATGCCAACTATGGTGATCGCTTTTTCATCAATGCATTACAAGCAGGTGTCTGGCTGCTGGACAGCGATGACCAGCGTGTGCGCTTTGGGCTGTCTGCTGAAGCCAAATTTGGCTGGGATGCCAGCAAAGGTGATCGCACCCGTGGCATGCATGACCGCGACTTTTCGATTTTTGTCGGCCCCTTGCTACGCTGGCAAACAGACTATGGCACGTTTAATGCGCAATGGACCACAGATGCCAGCGGCAACAGCAATGGCCAACAGGTTCAGTTGCAATACATTAAAAGCCTGGTGCGCGCTCCGCAACTACGCTTGAACGGGGTGGTTGGCGCCACCTGGAACAACCAGAAATTTAACGACTATTATTTCGGCGTCGACAACAGCGAAGCGACTGCCAGCCGCCCGGTTTACCGCGCAGGCTCTGGCGTAGAATGGCAGGCGGGTGTCAATGGCATGATGCCTGCCTTTAAAGACCACTCCCTTTTATTTGGCGCCTTTGTGACGCGACTGAGCAACGCACAACATAACAGCCCGATTACCGAAACCAGAATCCAGCCGATGGCCTATGTCGGCTACAGTATTCCTTTTTAACTCACCTGTTTTTAACTCAGCTAGCGGCGGCCGTTAGCGTTAAAAAACTGCCAGATCACATCATTGGCAGAGATCGCATCCGAACCAGCCTGCCCACCACGCGGTTTACTGCCTCCGGGCCAGGAGTGGCCGCCAGTATCCGTAACGCACAGCTGCACTGGGGCCAGTCCGCCACGGTGGATTTCGCAATAAGCGCCGGGCACATCTAGGATGCGCTCGGCCTGGCTATTGGCCTGGTTGAGCTGCACCCACTTCTGTATCGTCGCTGGCACTGAGTTAAAACTCACATCAACCATGGACTGCTGACCTTTGCCGCCATTAAACGGCACATGGTCATCGTCTTTGGCATGGATATGCAGCACCGCTACCGGCTTGGCTGGCTGGCAGCGTTGGGTATTGTCGGTGCCAGCGACCGAGGCGATGGCACTCACGGTGTCAGATAGCTCACAAGCCAATCGGTAGCTCATCATGCCGCCATTCGACATGCCATCGACAAAAATGCGTTTGGCATCGACATTGGCACGTTGCCGCATGTCCTGGATGATGGCACGGATAACAGCAACATCATCACTCTGCTTTTTAACCGCCGGGCCACAGCAATTGCCCGCATTCCAGGTCGCAAACTTGCCACCCGGCAGGCGGCTGTAGCCATTGGGGAACACCACAATATAACCGTATTTTTCAGCGGCCGACACCTGGTGGTAAAAACGCTCATTGGCCTGCACTTGCATATTACCCAGGCCACCATGTAGCACCAGCACCATAGGCAAGGCCTGCCCAGACAGTGCCTGCTTGGGCACATGGGCCAGATAAGGACGCTGGTCTCCGTTCACAGTCACGGCAAATTCATCATCGCCCGCCGCAAGACCGGCCCGCACCAGCGCAGGAAAAGTCAGCAAGCCCAGCAACACAGGGTAATATAATCGTTTAGGCAACATCATAGATACTCCAGACAGGCGTATGGAAAGCATACATGAACGCGCCAGTGAAGTGAGTTGTTGACCGCTTGAGCTCAATCGATGCATGAACAGAAATATGACACCACTTGCCCCCATACAACAACCGGTCGTCGGCTTATTGCTGGCAGGTGGCTTTTCACGCCGCTTTGGCGCGCAGAACAAATTGCTACAACCACTCGCCGATGGACAATTAATGGCGCTGAGTGCTGCGCAAGCTTTAATTCAAGCGTTGCCGAACAGCATTGCGGTGATACGTGCCTATGCGTCGCCGCTCACTGGCCAGCTCATGTCACTGGGATTTAAGGTAGTGACTTGTGAAGAACAGCATCAACAGATGGCGGACAGCCTGAAATTAGGGGTTGTCACGGCACAAACGCACTTTCCACACCTATCCGGACTGGTCATTGCGCTGGCAGATATGCCATACATTCAGGCAGCAACCATTACGCGCGTCGCGCAACAACTGACGCAAGCACGACTGGTGCAGCCCATGTTTCAGGGCCAACCCGGGCACCCGGTTGGCTTTACCAGTGACCTGATACCGGAATTACTGCTGGTCGAGGGAGACCAGGGCGCGCGTGAAGTGTTGCGCGCGCATCAGGCCGAGATTTTAAGATTTGAATGCCAGGATGCAGGCATCTTAAAGGATATCGATACCCCTGCAGACCTGGCGTGAGCCAATTTCGCTCAAGCCGCAGCCAGATTGGCACTGGCTTGAGCGAGTCCGACTTGTTGCAATTGTGCCCGCGCCTGAATCAGCTCAGCCAGAATAGAGACGGCAATTTCGGCTGGCGTGCGGCTGCCTATGCGCAAACCGACCGGGCCATGCAGGCGATTCACTTCCTGCTCGCTTAAATCAAAACTGCGCAAACGCTGCTTGCGCTTCTCCTGGTTTTTGACTGAGCCCAGCGCGCCGATATAAAACGCATCTGATTTGAGCGCCTCAAGCAAAGCCATATCATCCAGTTTAGGGTCATGCGTCACCGCCACAATCGCCGTGTGCGGATCTGGTGCAATGTCTAGCACCACATCATCCGGCATACCGGGCAACCAGTCCGCGCCTTCCACATGCCATTCGGCACGCATTTCTTCACGAGGGTCGCAGATCATGACATGAAAATCCAGCGCTTGCGCCATGGCTGCCAGCACTGACCCTAACTGGTTGGCGCCGATGATGAGCAAGCGCCACTGTGGCCCAAAATAACTGTGGAACCAGTCGTTATCCAGGTAAGGCAAGCCCTCTGGCAACACAGGCTGGTGGCGTACTTCGCCACTCTGCAAATTGACCGAACGCTTTAACAAACGGCGTTGTGCCAGGCTTTGCAGCATGGGTGCCAGTTGCGCCGCCTGTGTCAGCGGCTCGGCAAAGATTTTCAGCTGCCCACCACACGGAATCCCAAAGCGCTGCGCCTCATCCTGGTGAATGCCATATTCAAGAATGGCGGGTTGGGCAGGCAATTGCTGGTGCTGTGCCTTATCCGCCAGGTCGTCCTCAATACAGCCGCCGGACACCGAGCCAACCAGATGGCCATCTTCACGCACCACCAGAATGGCGCCCGGCAAACGCGGTGCCGAGCCCCAGGTCTGGATCACGGTGAACAGGTGCGCGCGATAGCCTTGTTGCAGCCAATCGCTGGCACGTTGCAGCACTTCCCAATCTGACGATTGCATATGCTTAAGCCAGTTGGTCGCCTATCGGCAGGCGGCGGATACGTTTACCAGTAGCGGCAAATACGGCATTGGCCACCGCAGGCGCCAACGGCGGTACGCCTGGCTCACCAACACCGCCCATTTTCTCGGTGCTGGCTACAATATGTACATCTACCTTAGGCATGTCTTTCATGCGTAACACCTGGTAATCGTGGAAATTCGATTGCACCACTTGCCCATCTTTAAAGCTGATTTCGCTGCTCAGTGCGGCGCCCAAGGCATAAGCCACTGAAGATTCCATTTGTGCCTTCACGCCATCCGGATTCACCGCCAGGCCGCAATCAATCGCCACCACCACACGGTGCACTTTGACTTCGCCTTCTTTGACCGAAACTTCAGCCACTTGCGCCACATAGCTGCCAAATGATTCATGCACGGCAATGCCGCGGAACACGCCCTTAGCTAATGGTTTGCCCCAGCCAGCTTTATCGGCGGCCAGGTTGAGCGCTGCCAGATGACGTGGATGGTCTTTGAGTAACTGGCGTCTGTAAGCCAGCGGATCCTGTTTACTGGCATGCGCCAGCTCGTCGATTAGGCTTTCCATAGCAAAGCCGGAGTGGCTATGCCCAACCGAGCGCCACCACAACACTGGCACATCGCTCTGCACCGAATGTAATTGCACCAGATGGTTGGCCGTGCCTTTGACATAAGGTGAATCCGCCACTCCTTCCACCGAGGTGGCATCAATGCCATCCTTGATCATCACGCCTTCAAACGGCGTGCCTTTGATGATGGACTGCCCGACCAGGGTGTGTTGCCAGGCCAATGGTTTGCCCTGCTTGTCCAGGGATACCGTTGCGCGGTGCACAAACATCGGCCGATAAAAACCGCCTTTAACATCATCCTCACGGCTCCACACGGTTTTCACTGGCAAGCCAGCGGCTTTTGCAACTTCGACGGCTTCAGACACAAAGTCCGCGCGCGGATTAGCGCGACGGCCAAAGCCACCGCCTAAAAACTGGGTATGAATTTTCACTTGTTCCGGTTTGAGACTCAGGATCTTGGCCGCAGAGGCCTGGTCCGTGGTTTGCATTTGCGTTCCGGTCCAGATGTCACACCCCTGCTCAGAAATTTTTACCGCGCAATTGAGTGGCTCCATGGGCGCATGTGACAAATAAGGCAATACATATTCGGCGGTCACGGTCTGCTTGGCCTGTTTGCTGCTGGCAATATCACCCGCCTTGGCGGCCTGCACGCCTGGCTGTTGTGCCAACGCCTGGTATTGCTTTAATAAGGCCGCAGAATCCGGTTTATCATGCCCGGCCAAATCCCACTCCAGTTTGAGTGCTTCGCGGCCTTGCTTGGCCGCCCAGTAATGCTCGGCAATCACCGCCACACCTGTCGGCACCTTGACCACCTTGATCACACCCGGTACTTTCAGCGTATCACCGTCAGCGACACTTTTCAGTTTGGTACCAAATACCGGTGCACGTGCCACCATGGCAATTTTCAGGCCGTCAAATTGCACATCCTGGCCAAACTTGGCGGTGCCATTAATTTTTTCTGCACTATCCAGGCGTTTGGTGGCTTTGCCAATAAACTTCCACTCTTCCGGTTTTTTCAGCGTGACGCTGGCCGGTGTTGGCAACTGGCTGGCGGTTTCTACCAACTGACCATAACGCAACTTTTGGCTGCCGTTGATCACCGCCCCGTTTTCAGTGCGTAACCCAGCCACAGGCACGTTCCATTGTTTGGCAGCCGCCTGCATTAACAGCGCACGCGTTAAAGCGCCAGCCTGACGGTAGCGATCAAACTCTGACCAGGTGGTAGACGAGCCACCGGTAATTTGTATGCCATAAGCGGTGTGAATATAAGCCGGTGCCGCAGGCGCATGCTCAACCTTGATCGTATTCCAGTCGGCATCCAGCTCATCGGCGATCAGCATCGGTAGCGTCGTCCACACGCCCTGCCCCATTTCACTGTGCGCCAGCATCACCGTAATACTGTCATCGGCACCTATGCGCAAGAATGCATTGGGCGCAGGCAACGGCATAGCCTCGGCCGCATTGGCCACACCCATAAAACGTTTGGCCTGCGGAATGCTGAAAGCCACCACCAAGCCACCAGCGACCAGCGCGGTACTTTTAATAAAGCTGCGGCGCGAGAGATTAATCATATCGTTCATGGTGTCTCTCCTTAAGCCAGTTTGGCAGCAGCTTCGTGAATCGCTGTGCGGATACGTTGATAAGTCCCGCAACGGCAGATATTGCCACTCATGGCGGCGTCGATATCGGCATCGCTGGGCTTGGGATTTTGTTTGAGTAATGAGGTGGCAGACATGATCTGGCCAGACTGGCAGTAGCCACATTGCACCACATCAATCTGCTGCCAGGCAGCCTGCACGGCTTGCCCGACTTTGTCTTCCTGCATGGCTTCAATCGTGGTGATCTTTTTACCCACTGCAGCACTCACCGGCGTCACGCATGAACGGATGGCCTGGCCATCCAGATGCACGGTACAGGCACCGCACTGCGCCATGCCACAGCCAAACTTGGTGCCAGTCATGCCAGCCACGTCGCGAATCGCCCACAAAATAGGCATGTCTTCACTGACATTTAACTCGGTTTCTTTGCCATTAATCATTAGTTTCATCGGGTAGGTTCCTTGTGAATATCTGTTGTGCCTGGGGGCTAAACCAATCTGAACGTTGGCTATGATGAAAAATATACTAACATACACATCTGTATGTATGTGTGTTTCATGCACGATAAAACAGGAAATTTAACGATGTTAAATTTTATCTACAGGCACGCTATATAAGGCTGTATATAACGAAGGGGCTGAGAATTTACATCGTCATCACAACACGGCACAATCCAACTATCACACGCATCCGATGATGATAATCATCACATTCATTGAGGAGACCAACAATGAGCAAAGCCATCATTGTGCAACCCGGCGGCGGCTACCAAAACGTGACTATAGGCAACTGTGAAGCGGCCGCCCCCAAAGCAGGCGAGATCACGGTCAGGCTACATGCCAACTCGCTGAACTATCATGATTTTGCCGTGGTTAGTGGCATGTGGGGGCCGACTGAGCCACGCATTCCGATGGCCGACGGCGCCGGGGAAGTGATTGCCGTAGGCGCAGACGTCACTGAATTTAAAATAGGAGATGCTGTAGTCAGCACCTTCTTTCCCACCTGGCAATCAGGTGAGCCACTGGTTGAAGGCTTTGCCACCGTGCCGGGTGATGGCATTGATGGTTACGCCCGCGAGCTGGTCACCACATCGGTAGCATCCTTTACCCTAGCCCCCAAAGGCTGGAGCCATCTGGCATCCTCCACCCTGACGACTGCGGCCCTTACCGCATGGCGGGCCCTGATGGCAGATGACCACCTGAAACCGGGCGATACCGTACTCGTGCAAGGCACAGGCGGCGTGTCTATTTTTGCGCTGCAATTTGCCAAACTGGCTGGTGCCACCGTGATTGCCACGTCGTCCAGCGACGCCAAACTGGAGAAACTCAACGCCCTGGGCGCAGACCACCTGATTAATTACAAAAGCACGCCGCAATGGGGCACACTGGCGCGTGAAATATCGGGCGGTCGCGGCGTCGACCATATCGTCGAAGTGGGTGGTCCGGCAACACTGGAACAATCCATGCTTGCGGCCCGCGTCGGTGGCCATGTGTCGGTCATCGGCATATTGACTGGCCTGGCAGGCGATTTTCCGCTGGTGACCGCACTTATCAAGCAATTACGCCTGCAAGGTGTGCTGGTCGGCAATCGTGCGCAGCAACAGGCCATGATCAAAGCGATTGATGCTAACGGCATGCAGCCTGTGGTAGATAAAGTATTTGCTATAGAGGAAATCGTGCAGGCGTTTCAATACCAGGAAACTAACCAGCACTTTGGCAAAATCTGTCTGCAAATTTAATGTTTTAATCGCGATGGATTGTCTGTCTATCGCCAAAACATCATGACGATTGATTAATCACTTGCCTGCCGCAGGACTGATTGGCTGGCAGTGCCACCGCCATTTGTTTTGGCGTTGCCAGCTTGAGGTTAGCCATGAGCTGTACAAACGCGGCACGCGAAATTTGGCCACCCAGGCGCGAGTTATACTGCTTTTCTTTACCGACCGTCGATACCGTTTGGCCATGATAATCATGGCCGGGGTAGACCAGGGTGGCATCCGGCAGACTGAAAATTTGACGATGTACACTGTCGTATAGCTGACCGGCATCCCCCTGCTGAAAGTCAGTCCGGCCACAGCCATTAATCAGCAAAGCATCACCGGTAAAAATACGGTCACCCAGGTAGTAGCTCACACAACCGTTGGTATGGCCAGGTGTGTAGCGCACCTCGATATTCAGTGACCCCACGCCCAAATGCATGCCATCGGTCACCAGCAGGTCACCGCAAAGCACCCCCGCATCACGGTGGACAACACTTTGGCTACCCAATCGCTGGCGTAGTGCATCCGCTGCAGTCACATGATCAGCGTGCACATGGGTTTCCAGCGTATAGGCCAGCGTGAGCCCCAGGCTATTCAAGGTTTCAATATAGCGCGCAACCTCACTTTCCACCGGGTCGATCAACACCGCCTGTTTGCTTTGCTCACACCCGAGCAGATAGGTATACGTGCAACTCTCTGCCTCAAAAAACTGTTGGAAAATCATGCGTCAGTGCCTCAGGAGAGTTTTATGAGAGACGGTGAAAAGCGAGTGATTAAAGCCAGCCGCGGCGCACGGCCAGCGTATGTAGCGCCATGCCCACCAACATGCTGGCGACAAATATCCACACGGCAGAACCGCCAACCAAGAGCGAGGCGACCGCCGGACCAGGGCAAAAGCCAGCCAGGCCCCAGCCGGCACCAAACAGTAGTGCGCCTATGACCAACTTGCGATCCACCTGTTTCATGGCAGGTAACTGCATCGGCAACCCCAATAAGCTGCGCGATTGTTTAGCCGCCGCTTTAAACGCAAAAAATCCAACAGCAATCGCGCCCATCATGACAAACGCCAGTGAGGGATCCCAATCACCACTAATATCCAGAAACGCGAGGACCTTGGCAGGATTGGTCATCCCGCCCACAATCAAGCCCAGCCCAAACACCACACCAGCCAACCATGCCATCACAATGACCATCATGTGCCCCCTAGCCCGCCACCAGCACATGGCGCACCAGCCAAACCATCAGCATCGCTGTCAGCATAAACATCAGCGTCGCTACCAGCGAGCGTAACGATAAGCGCGACAAGCCGCATACGCCATGACCACTGGTGCAACCTGACCCCAGTCGCGTACCAAACCCCACCAGCAAACCAGAGACAATCAGTCCGGGCGTACTGGTGACAATCTGCATGGCAGGCAAAGGTGTCACCAGCGCATACAGTAGCGGTGCCATCATCAGGCCAGCCACAAAAGCAAAGCGCCAGCCGCGGTCACCAGCAGTTGCGGTCCATAACTGGCCCACAATACTGCTGATACCGGCAATCTGGCCCAGCCAACGGATGAGCAACAAGGTAGAAAAACCAATCAGCAAGCCGCCGATCAGCGATGACAAAGGGGTAAACGTGGTCATGCGGGACTCAGTATGAATGGTTAAATGTCAAAAGCTGGCTAATCAACTTCATCTGCCATATCTTCATGCGGCGTGGGCGAGTTGCGGTTACATTCAAAGCCTGCATTTTCCAGCGTCACGCGGTATTCACAACTGGGCAAATGCCCTTCGAGACGGCCGTTGATCTGCGTGGTTTCCTGCTTGCAAAACACACAACGATAACGATGCGCCTGGCCTTCAAAATGCTCTTGCGGATAATCGATATAAAACAGACGTTTCATCATGGCCTCCTGATTTGCAACAGTGATCAGCCTATGCTACGCCGCCGACTGCGGGCTGGCAATACACAAAAAATAGCGTCCAGCAAGGTTTTTTGCTATTTATTTTTTGCGTGCAGATTTTAATCACCACTGCTTTTAATCATTAAATCATAGGGTTACAGCACTCACCCACAACACAACCAAAAAGTTATCCACAAAAAATGTGGACAGCACACAAGTACCACCCCCTGTGTTTACCGCTGCCGCAGCGGGCGTTGCAGCACTTGCGCCAACATGACCCCGCCCAATGCCAAGCTGGTGCCGGCCACAAAATAAGCATCTACTGGTGCCTGTAACCAGACGCTGGACAGAATGGCCGTCAAGACCGGTAACACATTCATAAACAGGCTGCAGCGCGCCGGGCCTATCAAGAGCACACCCTTAATCCAGAAATAAGGCAAGAGTACCGATGCTAGTACACCAGCATACAAAATCAGTGGCAACGTTTGCGAAGTGATACTGATAGCAGGCCGGGTAAATAGCAATGCAAACCCCATACATATACATATACAGGCGCTCACTGCCTGCATGAATGTCGATTGCCACACGGTCAGTGGCAGCGACCATTTACGGATCAGCACACTATAAAACGCATATACCCCGGAGGCCACCAACATCAGTACATCCCCTTCAGGTGCCCCCTCCTGCACCAGTGACATCAGGTTGCCATGCGCCACCAGAACGATAATCCCCAGCAAGGCGGTCAAACCGCCCATGACCATGCCCAAGGTCAGGACCTCACCCAGCAAGCAAGCACTTACCAGCATCGTCAGCAAAGGGTTCAGCGCCGTCATCACCGCCATATGATTTGCCGTGGTTGTCGATGCCGCCTGATAAGACAAACACTGATACAACGCCATACTGAGAAAACCCAGCACGGCCAGCTTGGGCAAGACTTGAATAATCACCGCCCGATCGCGCCAGATGGATGGCAGTATAAATGTCGCCATCACGGCCAGGGCAACCAGCAAACGGCAAAATGTCATCGCCAGCGGCTGGATCAATCCGGCAGCCAACTTGGAAACCAGGACATTCCCCGACCACATCATGATAGCCAGCAATGGAAAAGCAATCCCCTTCATGCACATCTTCCTGTCACGTTGAAAATGAACATGGTAAAGTGCAAAACCATCACCATCTCTCGACAATCAGTCAATCTTTATCTAAAAATGGACTTACTGACACCAGCACACGATCAACATAAACCCTACGAACTGGCAACCATGCCGGTCACAGGCATGCGTGCTGATTACGCCAATGGCTGGCTGATTCCGCCCCACAGCCATTGCCGTGCGCAATTGCTGTACGCCATTCGCGGGGTGATGGCGATAGATGCTGACCATGGCCGCTGGATTGTACCGCCTACACGCGGGGTATGGATCAAACAAGGCGAGTTGCACTCAGTGAAAATGCATGGTGACGTCAGCATGCATACACTGTTTATTGATGCGGATGCAGCGGCAGGCTTGCCCACTAGCACTTGTGTGCTGGATATCCAGCCACTGATGAAAGCACTGATTGTGGAAATTGCCCAGGCCGGTTTAAGTTATGCCCAGGATTCGCGCGAGGCCAGGATCGCACAACTGATTCTGGATGAAATCCAGTTATACCCGGCCCTGCCTTTTCATTTGCCCTGGCCCAGTTCGCCGCGACTAAAGCAAGTGTGTGAGCAAATGACGCAACAACTGGATGATGCCAGACCCTCGCAGGCGTGGGCGTTGCAGCTGGGCATTAGCGACAAATCGCTGCACCGGCATTTCAAGCAGGAGACGGGCATCACCTTTGGCCAATGGCGTGAACAGGCACGTATGCTTAAAGCGGTGGAAGCCATTGCCCAAGGACACAAACTACTGCATGTGGCGCTGTCTGTAGGCTACCAGAGCCAAAGTGCTTTCTCAGCCGTATTTAAAAAGCACTTCGGCCTCAGTCCGTCAGCCTACTATCAAAACCTGCCAGCGAAATAAGCGGCCATGCACTAACCACGGCTATGCAGCGCGGCAATTTCCTGGATATCCAGATCGCGCTCCATCATATGCAGCAACTCATCATGAATCTGGCCGGAGCGATGCAGTTTAAGCAGCTCCTCGCGCCCAGCAGCCACCGCGGCCAGCACCACATTAAAATGGGCTTTACGGATATCGTCCGGCAACATGGCGTCATTTTTATGCTTGTCCGACAAGCTCTGGCGATAGCCATATTGTTCCAGCAAACGCGGGTGTTTCAGCACACCTTGCTCGTCGTAAGCCAGCTTGTTCACCACTGCATACTGCGCCTGCTCTATGCGCGCCCAGGTTTGTGGCTCATTTAAATAAACCCGTTCATGTGCCGTGGCTTTTAATTTGAGCACGCGGATGATCCAGCCGATGGTCGTCCCCTGAAACAACACCGTCACTAGAATGACGGCAAACGCACATAGCAGCATCAGGTCCCGCCCCGGCACTTCGGCAGGCACGGCCAGCGCCGCCGCCAATGTGACCACGCCACGCATGCCAGCCCAACTGGTGACAAACGATTCGCGCCAGCTACTTTGCGCCTGTGAGGCACGCTTGCTGAACAACCTAGCCAGGCCATCAACGGCAAACACCCAGACAAAGCGTGACACAATCACCACCGCCAATACCAGCAACACTTCCATGCTGTAATCGGCGATTGATTTGCTGCCTTCGGCAATGCGATCCCACACGCCACGTAACGAGAGACCAATCAGGATAAACACCAGCGACTCAAAGACAAAAATCATGATTTCCCAAAAAGCAGCACCACGACGTCTGGCAGTGGCGGTCATGATTTCGTGCTGGTGCCAACCCAGCATCATGCCGTAAGTGACGGTAGCGATCACGCCTGACACGCCAATATGTTCGCCGACCACATAGCAAATCCAGCCCGGCAAGGCAGAGGCGAGAATCATCAGCTCGGTGTCGTGCAGATAGCGCAAGGTTTTATACACCAGATAACCAAACGCGCCACCGAGCAAGATGCCACCCACGCTGAGCCAGGCGAATTCTTCAATCGCGCCAGTCATGGAAAACACGCCGGTGAGCATGGCCACAATCGAAAACTTGTACAACACCAGTCCGGTGGCATCATTGAGCAGGCTTTCGCCCTCCAGCAACACCAGCAATTTGCGCGGCAATGCCACCCGTTGCAACACCGCCTTGGCGGCGATGGCATCCGGCGGCG
Source organism: Methylophilus sp. QUAN (assembly GCF_015354445.1). Lineage (GTDB taxonomy): Bacteria > Pseudomonadota > Gammaproteobacteria > Burkholderiales > Methylophilaceae > Methylophilus. The sequence continues at coordinate 372,486 of NZ_JADKYT010000001.1, read as the reverse complement.
ACACAATGGCGCCTAAGGCAAAACAGGCCGCCCACGGCAGCGCCGGGGTCAGGCTATGCAGCGCCAACCCGACCACCAGGGTGGTAAATAACACCGCGCCTACCGCTAGGAGCAAAATGCCCACCAGGTGTCGCCTGAATTCATGCCAGACCGTGAAATAAGCGCCCGCCATCAGCAAGGGCGGCAAAAACACCACCAACACTAGAGCCGGATCAATTTCAAACGCAGGCAAGCCCGGAATAAAGGCGATCAGCGCCCCGCCGATGAGTTGCGCTACAGCAGGTGGCCAGCGTAATTTCTTTGCCAAGACTTCCAGCGCAATAATCGCTACCAGAAAAAATAAAATCAGATTGAAATAGAATTCGTTGGACATAAATTAGCGATGCGCTGGCATCCACCCGCGGACAGCCAGCAATACTTTCAAAGACAAACACACATAAATGAGGCAGATTGACGTCCTCTACAGACGCTGAACGAGTGTAATGGAAAACATAGGCAGAGGTTTGATTTAAACAGGTAAAACCTGTTTAACCCGCAGCCCATAGCATGATTGTCTTTCGTCAGGCACAGTATGCACAAATGGTTGGCCACACACAACAAACATATATTTACATATGTTATAAAAGCAGTGTTTAATAGCGGCTCCAAGGTTCTTATCCTATTGCGCACCAACCACCGGGAGTCATCATGCCGCAGTATTTGGCAGCCATGAAGTTAGACTGGAAGCTCTTCTGGCTGCTGGGCCTGCTAGCAACAGGCTGCCTGCCACTCCTCAGCCCGTTGGGACTCAGGGATAGCTGGTATTTTTTTATCGCTTTATTAAGCGCAGCTGCGATCTGGCTAGGCATCTGGCAACAACGCCCGCAGCCCTCCCGGCCATGGCAACAGTTTTCCATCGCCATTAGCGCCCAATGCCTGGGCGGACTCATAGAAGCCAACACCGACGCCAGTGGCGCTTTTGGCATGCAGCTATCGCTGGCAGATATATGCTTGCTCACCGGGCACCTGACGCTGGTCAATAGCTTGTGGCTGCTGGCCTGTCATCAACAGCCACAATTTCCGCGCCATGGTTTTTTTCAGGGCTGGATTCTGGCCACCAGCCTCATGCTGATCGGCTGGCAGTTTTTGTTTTTACCTACCATCCTGCAACATGGCTTTTCGCTAGACCGGCCACAGGTCTTTCGCATGCTATATCCATCGCTGTCATTTGTAGAACTGGGCATGTTGCTGTGGCTATGGATCAGTAGTGCTGCCTATGCGTCACGGGTGTTTATACAGCTCTGCCTGGCCATCCTTTTTTTTGCCATCGGCGAATGCATTTTTCATGGCACCAGCAACAGCCTGGCGGTGCCGCACGACATCAACCTCATGTTCTGGCTCTTGGGCTATGTCAGTTTTGGCAGTGTCGCGCTACACCCAGAGCTGGCGCAACTTGGCCAACCACGCGCCAGTGAAGACGACCGTCATGCCAACCATATCCTGACACTACTCTTACCACTGGCAATGCTGTTTCCAGTCGCCTTGCTGCTGCGCTATTTCCAGGCGCTGCATCCGGCCACCATCGGCATTCTGTTGGGATTTTTTATTGTGTTCATCATCGGCTGGTATCAACTCAGAACCACCATGCGCAATATCATCGAGGTGAAACAGCAACTGCTACAACAAAATCGCACCGACTACCTGACCGGCATTCCTAACCGCAACTATCTTGAGCAGGTGGTTGAAAACAGCCTTTATTCCACGCGCGCATTGCCGCACAGCCTGAACGCCATGTTGCTGATGGACATAGACGGCTTTAAGGCTTTTAACAATATTTTCGGCTTTGGCCTGGGCGATCTGATTTTAAAAGCGGTGGCAAAAAGGCTACATCATGATAGCAAAATCCACGGTGACCACTTTGCCCGCGTCGACGGGGATGAGTTTATTTTACTCATGCTCAATGTGCCTGAAAAAGCCATGGTTGAACACCAGGCCTGGCACATTCACCACTTACTTGAGCAACCTTTTGTGGTCAATGGCTTAACCGCCAAGGTCAGTTGCAGCATTGGCATCTCCATCGCAGACTCTTTCACCAAACATACGTTTTCCAATATGCAAAGAGAAAGTGAGCGTGCACTCCTATGGGCGAAAGAAAACCAATCGCAAGTAGAGTTTTACCAAGCCATCCGCGATAAAACAAACGACAAAAGCTGGGTGATCAGTGAGTTTCGGCAAGCCATTTATTATCGGCAGATTGTGGTCTACTACCAGCCCAAAGTACGTTTGCAAACACTCACAGTGATGGGCGTAGAAGCACTGGTGCGCTGGCAACACCCGGTGCGCGGACTGATCATGCCTGGCGAGTTTGTGCCGCAGATTGAGAACACCGACCTCATCCATACCCTGTTCAAACTGGTGCTTCATGAGTCTACCCGGCAGTGGCAACACTGACACCAACAGCAGTTGGACCTCACCATGGCCTTGAATGTCACCGCCCGCGACCTGATGAATTTTGACCTGGAAAAAGAGGTGGCACAAGCGCTGGAAAAACATGCTACGCCTGCCAACCGTATAGAGGTTGAAATTACCGAGTCCAGCGCAATTGCCGACCCCAGGCGCGTGAAAAAGCTGTTGTCAGCGCTGATTGCCCTCGGCGTCAAAATCAGTATTGACGACTATGGCACCGGCTATAGCTCACTGCTGTACTTGCAACAATTGTCTTTGCACTACCTCAAAATAGATCAGCAATTTATCCGCGAAATGCACCACGACGCTTCCAGCCTGGCCATCGTGCGCTCGACGCTGGAGCTGGCAAAAAACCTGCAGATAGAAGTGATTGCCGAAGGCATACACGCCGTTGCCTGCTTACAACAACTCGTCGCCATGGGCTGCTATGGCGCTCAAGGATTCCTATTTTCAGAACCACTGCCCGCCAGCGAGATTCCCGCCACCGTCAGACGCATCCAGGCCACGCGTTATGAACTCGACTAAACAAACAGGCTCTAATCATTATGCACATTAAATTGACGGCAAAATTTAGTTTAATATGTCGTCAGTCACGCAATAAACTCGCAGGAGGCTGTATGTTTGCACTGAAAAAATGGCTCTGGACGCAATGGCAGAAAATACGTGGTGCCGACCGCGCCTATGCCAAATACCTGGCGCACTTTCAACACTACCAGACACAAGTCGTCGATGACGCACTGCAACAATCGCTCAATATCCAGCCCATGAGCAAAGAAGCCTTTTTAAAAGCCTGGCAAAACAAAGGCTTGAAACCAGCAGGCAAATCCTGCGGCTGCAAAACCGGGGGCTGCTGCTAAGGGCTTGGCATGGAAATGATCAACACCCACTCTGGCAAACTGCGCGCCATGGGTTACGACACGGCCAGGCGTATGTTGCGCGTTGAACTCGAAGACGGCAGTGCACTGGAATATGCCAATGTCGGTGAAAGCCTGTGGCGCAACTTAAAAAACGCCAGTACCCCCTGGAGTTACTACCGCGACAATATTGAAGAGGAATTCACTGCCAGGCGCGTCTCCGGCAAGACTGCCACGACCGGCGGCAAAAACCCGCTGGATGATTTGTTTGGTTAATGCCTGAAGCGCCTTTCAACAGCATTAGGCAAATGGGTTTTGATCAATCACCAGCTTGCCCATATGGGCCCTCGACGTAAGCCTTGAAATAACGTGTCGCACACAAACCCAGTGTCGTGTGGTGCTTGGCAGGGGATAACCAGTCAATCAGGAAATCCATACGCTTTTGCCCCAAGCTATGCAGATAGCGCTCCAGTGACAATTGGTCCTGGTGAAAGTCATTATCCGCATGCAATGCCTCGGCAACACGGCGACCTGAGCGCAAGTCATAAATATTGCCATGCAGGCGTCCTTCAGGCATTTGGGGCAGAGGTGGTTTCTCAGCCATCCGCCAAGGCGCGCCTAATCGCGCCAGACGGGGCAAGCGCTCAAGCGCCTCACCCGCAATCCAGTCATAGAGCACTTGCCGCTCATAAGCAGTGAATACGCCGAACATCGGCGCTTTATCCGCCGTGATCATTTGCCAGAAACGGCTCTGCTCAGGGTCTTGATGGCGTTTAATCCAGCCAGTTTTTTGCATGACGTATAGCAACCTCGCCACCTGATCAGGATCAGCCAGCCATTCGTTGATGGTTTTTCCCTCAATCTCACAACGATTCGAGTGCATATACTGACCGATGCTGGCTTTGCTTTGCAACACGCGGACTGCTTCAGCCAGCAGGTCAAAATGTTTGATCAGGTCTAGCGTACCGAGGCCAGCGTTATTTAATTTAACGCCTGCCACAATCCGCGCCATATAGTTGTGTACGGAGCCAAACGTAGGCATCGCCTCGCTGACGGCATCAATCGCCGCCCTGGCATGCCCGCTATGGGCGTTATCAATGGTGGTATGCAAGGTAAAGTAGTAGGGGTCAATATTCAGCTCTTTGAGCTCATATGCCGTGATCAGCAAATGCAGTGGCAACTGTTCATAGCCGAGATTGAAACCAATCACTTCCGGCAGATGCGTTTCAACATTTGCCGCCAACGCCAACTGTACCGCACCTTGCGTGAAAAACTTGTCGTCCAGCGTACGCCAGTCATCACATTCATTCACTTTCAGCAGTTTGCTGTATAGCGCCACATGATTCATGGCCTCAATGCCATTGCCCAACTCTTCCAGATAAATCTTTAACAAGGAGGTAAAACGCGTGTCCTGCCAGTGGCGCGTAAAGCCATATAACCAGGCACCATCAACCATCTTTGTGGGCGCGACTGCGCGCAGAAAATACAAGGCGTGCGATTTGCTACTGAAATACCAGCGTGGTTCACCTGCTTTTCTGGCAGCAAGATACTCCTGGTACTGTTGGCCGACCGCGGCATGTTGCTCAAGCAACCACGCCTCCAGTTGCGCAGGGTGTGTGGGCACATTGGTAAAATGATGGCTGGTTTCCTGTAAATTGGCAGCCAGAAAACCCAGACTATCTGCCCGGCCCTTGCTAAAACCGGAAGGAGCCAAGAGTGAAAAATACATAGACTTGGCAGACCAGTCTTGGACTGTTTGCTTATGCTTCCCGATGTGTTTGCTGATGACTGACATCGCTGCGGTCTCCAATGCATTAACCTGCCAGATGGAATAGCCCCAAATGGAATAGCAAGTAGAAAACACATAAGTTACGCAGATATGATCAAACGCTCTATCAGACGATGTATGAGCGTCATGTAGGAATTCGCCGATTAAACAGAAAGTAACATTCTGTTAAGCTACTAACACTCACCTCTAAAGGACGGCATCGTGGAAAAACATCTCCATCCCCCATTAGAACAGTTACTGCTGGCGCTCTACGACCGCCACTACAGCTTTGTGACGGTGACGCCAGCAACCCATCACCTGGTAAACCAGCGGCGAGGCAATGCATGGGCAGAAAGCATTGAGGATATCTTCGGCTGGAACAGGCCCTTCAAGCGAGAAACGCTAGACGCAGGGCTATTTGCACGCATGCAAGAAGCCGATATTTTGCGGCCAGTGGAACAAGGCTGGCAGTCGCAAGTGCGCGTTTCAAGCATTCAAGACAAGCTGTTTTTACATTCCGGCTTTCCGACTGACGCCGCCGATGCCGTATTTTTCGGCCCGGACACTTATCGTTTTATCCATGCCATGTATGGTGCACTCTCCACGTTGCAAGACAAAGTGCGGCGCTGTGTCGACATTGGCACTGGCGCTGGTGTCGGCGCCATTTTGCTGGCCGAAGCATTGCCCTATGCAGAGAGCATAGGCGTAGATATTAATCCCAAGGCATTGGCGTTTGCCGCCATCAATGCGCAAGCCTGTCGCATTAGCAATGTGCATTTCCAATATAGCGACCTGTTGCATGACCTGCCAGGTGAGTTTGACCTCATGATCGCCAATCCGCCTTACCTGGTCGACCCATCCGCCCGCGCTTACCGGCATGGTCACGGCCCCCTGGGTGCACAACTTTCGCTGGATATTGTTGAGGCGGCATTAGCCCGGCTGGCACCGGGCGGCATCCTCATGCTCTATACCGGTGTCGCCATCACTCACGGGCATGACCCATTCATAGAGGCAGTCAAACACAGTACCAAAATCGCAGGATGCACTTATCAATACACAGAAATAGACCCGGATATTTTTGGCGAGGAGCTGGCTACAGCCGCTTATGCGCAGGCAGACAGAATTGCCGCTGTCTGGTTACTGGTAAACAAACCGACTATTGAAAGTGACACTCTGCTACAGTTAATCAGTGCCACCGCCAATACATAAGTGGTCACTCACTCTTACTCAATACCAGCGACAACAGATATACTCGGCAATCAAATTCATATTGCATATAGTTGGGTTCCATATGCAAGCACAACTGGTAAAACGCCTTGTCATGGTCGCGCTCTTTCAAATGTGCCAGTTCATGCACGACAATCATCTGCAAAAACTCCAGCGGTGCCGTTTTAAAAAACGCAGAAATACGGATTTCTTTCTTGGCCTTGAGTTTGCCGCCCTGCACACGTGAAATCGCCGTATTCAATCCCAAGGTCTGCTTTTCAATTGTCAGTTTGTTATCGAAATGTACTTTGTCGAGCAAAGGCGCATTTTTTAAATAGCGCTGTTTGAGTTCAATACAATAATCATACAAAGCCTTATCGCTTTGAATCGCATGCACCTGCGGATAACGCTGTTGAATATACGTCCCCAATTGCCCCTGCGCATGCAACTGTGTGATTTGCGCGCGCAAATGAGCGGGATAACCGGGGAGATATTGTTGAATCAATGCAGCAGACATGCCGCCATTTTAAAGAGCCATCATCATTGAAACAACCCAGACGTGCTGTTTGTGGCCAAGTGACACACACGCCGCAAACTTTGCAGCCTTTAAATGACTCCAACCTTCAAGGCCTTGATATAGCTAAACACAGCCGGTCAAAGCCTGTTAGAGTAAACACATCTTGTAAAGGGGATGCATCATGAGCAACGAACTCAAAGAAGCCAAACTGGAAGCGCACCTAGAAGCTGTAGATAAACACAAAGCGCTGCTAGAAAAACTGCACCTCAACGGCAATGCGCACCTGGACGAAGTGAATAACTCGTTACAGGAGCTCACCCTGACCCTGGAAGAGTATTTAAAGATTATTGGCATTCCCTAATCCCCCTGTCAGGCACGCCCCTGCTAATAAAAATTCGCGGCAAACAATGGCCAGCGCATTGCATTTCCAACGATGACATGGATATACTTGAGCATCAATAGAATAAAGTATCCGTAACACGTTTTTCAGCAACATTCGCAGTTAAATTCACACTCGTCAGACAAGTTTTTGTTGGTTCAAAAGGGGTCTGTCATGCATGATGACATTGGGGATATTGAACGGGCAAATATGCGCTTTCGCCAGGTGGTGGAAGCCGCGCCGACCGCCATGGTGATGGTGAACAACACCGGCGTCATCGAAATGGTGAATACCCAGACCGAGCTCATTTTCGGTTATAGCCGGGCCGAGCTTCTGGGCCAACTGATAGACATCCTGCTCCCGGAACGTTTTCGTCGCCAGCACCCACATCACCGCGCTTCCTTCTTTTCTGACTTAAGCCCACGCGCCATGGGCAGCGGCCGCGATTTATTTGGCCGCCGTAAAGATGGCAGCGAGTTTCCGGTAGAGGTCGGCCTCAACCCAATTGAAACCGATGATGGCATCAAGGTGCTATCAGCCATTACCGACATCTCCGCCCGCAAGCGCATGGAAGAGCGCTTCCGCCAGGTGGTAGAAGCCGCTCCCAATGCCATGGTGATGGTGAATAAAACCGGCATCATCGAAATGGTCAACAACCAGACGGAAAGCATTTTTGGCTACAGCCGTGACGAGTTACTGGGCAAAACCATCGACATTTTGTTACCTGAGCGCTTCCGTCACCAGCACCCGCATCACAGAGCGTCTTTCTTTTCTGACCTCAGCCCGCGCGCCATGGGCACCGGCCGCGACCTATTCGGCCGCCGCAAAGATGGCAGCGAGTTCCCGGTAGAGGTCGGCCTCAACCCGATTGAAACCGATGATGGGGTCAAAGTACTCTCGGCCATTACCGATATTTCTGCCCGCGTGAAAGCCAGTGAAAAACTGGCTGAGCACCGTGATGAGCTGGAGCGAAGCAATAAAGAATTGGCAACTTTTGCCTATGTCGCCTCACATGACCTGAAATCGCCATTGCGCGGCATCTTCCAGATTTCACACTGGATAGAAGAAGATCTCAACAATGGCCAGGTCGACGCGATTCCACAACACATGAACTTGTTACGCGGGCGCCTGCGCCGGATGGAACGCTTGCTGGATGACCTATTGGCTTACTCACGCGCCGGGCGCATGGAAGGTAGCGTCAGCCAGGTTGACCTCGGCAAATGGGCGCAAAACATTTTTGAGCTGCAAGCCCCGCCAGAAGGCTTTACCCTTGAAGTCGCCACAGACCTGCCCACCTTGACCACCCTCGCCACGCCATTAGAGCAAGTGCTGCGTAATTTATTTACCAATGCCATCAAACACCATGATCAGTCGCAAGGCCGCATCCAACTCAGCTGGAAACTTGCCGGTAAAAACTACTATGAATTCAGCGTGACCGACGACGGACCAGGCATTTCGCCAGAATACCAGGAGCGCGTCTACATCATGTTTCAAACCCTGCGGCCGCGCGATGAGGTAGAAGGCAGCGGCATGGGATTAGCGCTAGTGAAAAAGATTGTGGAAACCTACGGTGGCCAGACCAGCATTGCGTCCGACGGTATCCGTGGTTGCTCCATCCGTTTTACCTGGCCCATCAATATAGAAGAGAGACTGACGCGTGCAAATCTTGCAGAAGCAAAACTATAAAGAAGTCACCCTGCTTATTGTGGATGACGATGACATTGACGCCATCGCCCTGGAACGTGCACTGCGCAAGCTGCGGCTATTAAACACCGTGCTGCGGGCGCGTGATGGCCGCGAAGCGCTGGAGTTATTGCGTACTGGTGCCGTGCCAGCACCCTATATTATTTTGCTAGACCTCAATATGCCACGCATGAACGGCCTCGAGTTTTTGCAAACCTTGCGCACCGACCCTTTGCTGACCCATGCTGTGGTCTTTGTGCTCACCACCTCGAAATCCGACGAAGACCTGGTCGCTGCCTATCGCAATCACGTCGCAGGCTATGTCTTCAAACAACATATGGACCGGGATTTTCTTGAAGTCATCGGCTTTATTGAGCACTACTGGCGACTGGTCGAACTCCCGGTCACAAAGGAATAACAATGCGATTGCTACTTGTGGATGACGATGAACTGGATCGGATGGCGGTAATCCGCGTATTGCAAAACCCCAAGCTGGTTAAAGACATCGTGCAGGCAAATACCGCTGTGAGAGCGCTCAAACTTTATGATGAAAATCACTTTGATGTCGTCCTGCTCGATTACCGCCTGCCAGACATGGAATGCCTGGATGTCTTAAATCAACTCACGCAACACACCGACAAGCATGCCGCCGTCGTGATCCTCACCGGCATGGAAGATAACGAAGTGATAGAGCGCAACTGTATCTTTGCCGGCGCGCAAGACTTCCTGCTGAAAAAAGAGTTGTCTGAGCGGCACCTGACCAAGGCCCTGGTACACGCGCAGGCACGCCATGCCCTCAACAGCAAACTTATTGATACCCATAAACGCCTCAAATACCTGGCCGAAAACGACCCCATGACCGGGCTATCCAACCGCTATTATTTTGAAGAGCATTTGCGCGGCGCAATTCAGCGCGCGCATCGCCTGAATTTCCAGCTCGGCCTGATTTATCTCGATATTGATAACTTTAAACTGATCAATGACAGTTCAGGCCACGACTCTGGCGACCAGCTATTGCAGCAGATTGCACAGCGATTACTGGCTGTCGTGCGCGACGGCGATGTGGTGTGCCGCCTGGGCGGTGACGAATTTGCCATCGTCGTCCACGACCTGGATACCGAAACCTCGGTCGGCGCGCTGGCTCAACGTGTGCTCGAAAGCGTGCGCGAGCCGATTATCATCAACAACACCGAACATTTTGTCACCTGCAGCATAGGCATTGCCACCTACCCCAAGTGTGCACTCACTGCAGAAGACATGCAAAAGCACGCCGACCTGGCCATGTACCAGGTCAAACGCGAAGGCCGTAATGGCTTTCATTTTTACAGCGAAGACCTGCAAGACCAGATTCTGCACAGAATCATGCTTGAAAGCGAACTGCGTTCGCAACGCCTGCAAAACCAGCTGGTGCAATATTATCAACCAGTCATCGATGCAAAAAATTTCCAGGTGTGCGGCGCTGAAATGCTGATGCGCTGGAACCATCCGGTCAAAGGCCTGCTACCGCCGATTGCGTTTATCGACATTGTTGAGGAACTTGGCTTTTTAGCGGCTATTGACGCCCAAAACAGGCGGCTGGCGTGCATGCAGGTCGCGCAATGGCGCAACGACGGGCTCATCAACCATGCGTTTGTATTAGCGGTGAATGCCAGTGAACAACTGCTACAGCAAGAGAGCATGTACCAAGACATTCAAAATGACTTGGCAGCCACAGGCCTGCCGGGCGCATGCCTGTCCATAGAAGTCACCGAGAGCGTACTGGTATCAGACTTTGAAAAAGCGTCTGCCGTATTAAATGACCTCAAAGCCTTAGGCGTACAGGTCGCGCTCGATGACTTCGGCATCGGCTACTCATCCATGTCTTATTTAAAACGCCTGCCCGCCTCTGTGTTGAAAGTAGACCGCTCTTTTGTGCAAAACGTGCCAGAAAGTGAAGCCGACAGCCGCATCCTCAAAGCACTGATTGTCATGGCAAAAAGCCTGGATCTCGACGTGATTGTAGAAGGCATAGAAACCCTGGAACAAGCCAGCCTGTGCCGCGAGCTAGGCGCGGATATGCTGCAAGGCTACCTGTTTGCCAAACCGCTGTCACCGGATGACTTTGCCGCCTTTTTAAACGGGCACGACCCTGCCGCTTATCAGCGTAGCCTGCCTTAAACACAACATTTCAGCGTCAGTTCAATCGCAGTGACCGGCCTTGCCCGCCTGTCGTGCTACACTCAAGTCCATTATTCAACCAAGCAACAACCATGATTCAATACAACCCCAAAGACTGGCTCACCTTCATCTTCCGCTTTCACGAGTCAGATACCTTCCGCCAACTCATGCCCATGATGGCGCTCATCGGCGCTTATGCCGGTGGCATTGCCTACCTTGAAATCGAGTATTGGAAGCTGGCCGACAGCAGCCATGTGAAAAACCTCTCATTAATCCACACCACTGTTGGCTTTGTACTCTCATTATTGCTCGCCTACCGCACCAACACCGCCTACGACCGCTGGTGGGAGGGCCGTAAAGCCTGGGGTGCGCTGGTCAATAACAGCCGCAACCTGTCGATCAAACTATCGGCTTATTTGACCGACGAAAACGACCGCGATTTCTTTAAAAAAATCATCCCGACCTACGCCGCCGTGCTGTCGAAACATTTAATGAATGAAGACGTCAGCAAAATGCTATTTGATGGCCTCGATTTAGAAATCGACCACCACGAACACCACCCCAACCAGATCGCGCAGCGTATCTTCCAAAAAGCCAATGAGCTCTACACCAGCGGCAAAATCACTGGCGACCAGTTTTTTATTATTCACGAAGAACTCAAATCGTTTACCGACGTATGCGGCGTCTGCGAGCGCATTAAAAATACGCCTATTCCATACTCTTACAGCGCGTTTATCAAAAAATTCATCTTCTTTTATGTGATGACGCTGCCGTTTGGCTTTGTATTCAGCCTCGGCTATTACGTGATTCCGGTCGTCGTGTTTATTTTCTATGTACTCGCCAGCCTGGAGCTGATCGCCGAAGAAATTGAAGACCCGTTTGGCACCGATACCAATGATTTGCCCACGCCAAAAATGGCCGCAAACATTCAAAAGCACGTGGAAGAGTTACTTTGAAATAACGACCTTAGGAGTCAGCATCATGGAAGCTTCATTACACACACTGAACAACCTATTCGCCCAACTCGGCTTGCCGAATACTGATGCCGAAATCGAAAGCTTTATTCAAACGCACAGTCATTTGGCAGGCTACATTTCACTGGCTGACGCACCATACTGGACACCAGCACAAGCCGCCTTTTTGCGTGAAGAGATTTTGAAAGATGCTGACTGGGCAGAGGTGATAGATCAGTTGAATGCCAGGTTGCATGCGAAGTAAATCCGAAAAAATCTAAATAAAAATATCTTCTTAATGCCTTATATCATCATACTCATCGTTGCCTTCATGATTCTAGGCTTTGCGAAAGCGGAGGCCGAGCTAATATTCGACAAAGCTCAATTTGATGAGACAAGTGCGGATTACGATAAGAAAATCAATCAAAGCGAAAAGTTAGCAAAGTTATTTGCAAGTAACAAAAAGACCTTTCCAAATGCAACAAACCTTCCCGATCCAGAAGAAGCTAATAAGAAATATCAATCCCCAAAGATGCTCTCTGTCAGCGCCCCCGTATACTCACGAGAATTAAGGCGCTCTGGGCAGGAGGGCCGTGTTGAGGTCATTCTGTTAATCAGTGAAACAGGGGACGTTATTGATGCTTTGATATATAAATCGACCAATAACAATTTAAATGAGGCTGCTATTCAATCAGCTCAAAGCTGGAAATTTTCACCTGCATCGTTAGATGATGTATTTCGTCAGTCGGTAGTGATTGCGCCAATAAGGTTCGAGCTAAATAACAAGGAGCCTCCTCCCAGAAAACCTCGTGCATTTGACGCTCAATTACCCACTGTCGACTATCTCCATTAGTCCTAAAAACTTTCTACCTCACACTGAACATCTCTTCCACTCACCTCTGCTTATCCATCATTGAGCAGTGATCAAAACTGCATAAAAATGCCTGACTATTTCGCGGCATTTTAATTTCAATCAGATTTAGTTATAGTTCTTAAAAAATCCTTATAAGGCTTAATGAATGAAAGCTATTTCAGTCGGGTGTTTGTTTGCTTTAGTCACGCTTCTTTCGGGCTGCGTTACTAATAATATGACGGGCAGATCGCAATTGATGATTGTGTCTGAAGATGCAGCCATCAATAAAAGCTCCTCACTGTATAGCTCAATGATTGATGCTTACGATAAAGAAAAGAAACTCAGTGGTGACGTTGAAACGAATCAGCGTGTGCAAAAAATCACTAACCGGCTGGTGGAGCGTGCCGTTTTATATAAGCCAGAATCACAAAAGTGGAAATGGCAAGTTAACGTGGTTGAGTCCGACGAGATTAATGCGTTTTGCATGGCTGGCGGCAAAATGGCGGTCTATACCGGCCTGCTTGAGAAGGTCAAACCAACCGACGACGAGTTAGCGCAAGTCATGGGCCACGAAATTGCACATGCACTGGCTAACCACACCGCAGAAAAAATGTCGGTCGATATCCTGACCAAAATTGCCGTCGCAACAGTCACCGTGGCGGTCGCCGCATCGAGCAACGGCACGCAACAACAAAATAATAACAATGTGCAAACAGCCAACCAGTTAGCCATTCTTGCTGGTGGCGCATTTGTGACGCTGCCTAACAGTCGTGGCGCAGAAACCGAGGCAGATAAGCTGGGGATCGAAATTGCTGCACAGGCAGGTTACAACCCGGCCGCCTCAGTCACATTGTGGGAAAAAATGATGGAGGCCACCGGCAATAAAAGCAAAGGCGATTTTTTAAGCACACACCCCTCCCCACCTAACCGCATCGAAGCATTAAAAGCACTGCAAGAGCCCATGCTGAAAATTTATACAGATAGATTGCCGGTATATGCTGACTACAAATCTGAGTACATCTATGTGCGAACAGCCAAAAATGATTGGCTGGAAAACTCATCTAATGTCAGGGTCATTGAAGAAGGCAAATCCAGCCTGGTTGACCCACCAGCCATAGACGCCACCAAGGCCATCGCATTTTATTCCAGTGACTTTGAAGCCTTTAAGGCAGGCACGCTCGAAATGAAATGCGAAACCTGTGGGCTTAAGTTTTATATGAATCAAAGTGACTTAAAGGGGCTGCACAGCAAACAAGACTGGCGAGGTTTAGTGCATAAAGTCATTAACATCAACTACATGTTTGACCTCTCCTATTACTACTTGGCGCAGGCCGCGTACGGCATGCAGAATAATGCGGTTGGTGATATGTATATGTCAAAAGCACGAGAGTTAGCAAAAACAGAAAAATACGCCTGTGCCACTGCCAAGATGAATAAATGCGGTGAAATCAAAATAAGCGAAGAGTCTGAAGTGTCCGCAGTCGCGAATTAATGATCCAATCTTGGATTTCTCAATCGCTCAGGCAGATCGCACTCTCATGATTCAATGCGAGCCCCAAAAGATGGCCTACGACTTTACCCTGCCGCCAACATACACCACGCTGAGACTGCAAAATCTAAGCGTGGACGAACAAACCAGGCTGCTGCCGCAAGTATTTGCGCTTGCCAGAGAGCAGTATCCCGAATGGCCTGCAGAGCAAGTGCAAAACTGGCTCAATGCTTTGGGTGGTGGCAATGAGAATGGTACAAAAATGGCGGTCTCGGTAGTGCTGGATGCGCAGAAAGAAGTGGCCGCCACCAGCGCACTGGAGTTGTATGACAATGGCACAGCCATGATCAACTACAGCCTGGCCCAAAAAGAGGCCGACAATCATTCCTTCCCCAGCTATGCAGCGCTTATTTACGCCGCCACTAAAGACATGGCGACGGGCATTAAAGAACTACAGACACGCGGTAAAACCATCCACTTTGTGGGCAAAGAGCATCATTTACAAAGCCTGCGCGCCATTGCTGGCTATTATGCCGTTGGCAACGTGCCAATTGACTGCCCCACCTCACTATTAACAAATGAAGTGAAGTATTACGAAGTAGCATATGGCGACCCGGCAGAGGTAGAAAACCAAGCCAGGATAGACCATGCATTTATGCTGGCAGACCCGAAAGCGGGTTATACCCAAGAGGAAGATGTGCACCTGTGGCTGTTGGGCGACTTTACCCCCAGCGACCCGAACAAGCCTCTGGCCGAATCGCTCAGGGCGCTTGCGGAAAGCTACGCTAAAGAGCACAGCATCTTCCGCGAAAAAGATGTCCGCTTAGACCCCGGCTATATTTCGCTAAACCAGCTGGCTGACCATTTGCCAGCCACAGCGACCTATCAACAAGCCGTACAAGCCTCGGCACGTGGCGCAGCAGAATGGATGGGCTTGGCTGAATAAAGCACTTATCAAAAGCGCTCAAGTCTGAGATTATTCATTCGACGCATACCCACACACAAGGAACAGGCATGGCGCAAATAGAAAGCGGCTTTTTGGCAAAGTTACTCACCAAAACGATGTTCACTGGAGTGGTGCTGTTCGCGCTGTGTTCGGCCAACCTGGCGCAGGCAAACACCTTAGAAGAAGCCAAACAAAAGCTATCGCAAAAAGACTATGCCGGTGCCCATGCGATTTATCTGTCACTCGCTAATAAAAACGATGCCAAAGCCTGCTACAACCTGGGCCTGATGTATCAAGATGGCGATGGCGTGGCCAAAAACATGGACGAAGCGGTCAAGTGGTACACAAAATCGGCAGAGTTAAATTACAAAGAGGCGCAATACACGCTGGCCTCACTGGTGTTTCAGCGCCAGATTCAAAGCATCAGTTACCCTCAAGCGGTGACTTATTACGAGCAAGCGGCCAAGCAAGGGCATGTGAAATCGCAGCTTAATTTGGGCATGCTATATTTGCGCGGTGATGTGATTGCGCAAGACATACCCGCCGCCGTGCAATGGCTAAGCCTGGCCGCAAGCAACAACAATAGTGAAGCGCAAGGTTATCTAGCCGACTTATACCAGCAAGGGGTTGGGGTGGGACAAGATACCGTTAAAGCGGCGATGTGGTTACTGCTGGCGACGCAAAACGAAGACAAGCACTTGTTGAATCGCCACACCAAAATGCTTAATTATCTTTTGGCGCAAATGACCGATGAGCAAGAGGCCTCTGCTACTCAATTGGCGGCACAGTGTAAAAGTCAGCAACTACAAGGGTGTTAAGTACGAATAAGCCTGAAAAGTTTGCAGGCTCTAAACCTGGCAGCTTCTGCTGCATCGGTGGTCAAGTAAACTCGACCGTTTTAGGTCATGCCGGGCGAGCGCCACATGATGGGTGACAATAAACACCCGTGGTTTTGACTGAATAATAAAACTGACCATCTGCCTGAGTATCTCTCGCCAGCACTTGTTGCCAGCGAGGGTCGTTTAGCGTTTTCTCTTCTGCTGCATCTTTCGTTTTTGAACTCAACATATCTTGATCTCCATGTGATAAGTGAAAGATAAGATCATTCAATTCAAAAAACTCTCACTCTTGCTTTTGAATTCTATTCCATATGTTTCTAATTGTTTGATTCAATCGACTCATAAACCAAAGGACTCTTCTTAAAACTAGAGATTCAATATGAGGGAAAGGTAAGTTACGTATCATTTTTAACTTAATAGCTCCCGTTTGCCACATATTGAAGTCTTTTAAGTCTCGTTTAATCTCTTTCACAAAATCAGTGTCAATTTCATCGAGTCCAAAGTTTACATAAAGAAAATCAACGGAACTAAGATGCTTTTGCCCAGGCTCAAAAACAATACCTAAAACTTCATCAACTTTCTTATAATTTAACTTACAACCTTGGATATAGAGCATCAATTCAGACCTTCTCATAGCCTTGTAATCTGAAACACTGCATCCATCTGGGCTTGATAGCGCCATAAAAATATAAGCTCTTCCACTTTTGGCGGAACTCATAACTGTGCGTGTGTACCGCTTGCCTTTCTTATCAAGATTATTTGCTATGTAGAAACTCTCACCCAATACCCTTCTAGTCAATCTATTTTCCGAAGCCATGATACGCATCACGCGTTCATAAACTTCCGGTGAATCATCACCAGTAAGAGATTCAGCACTCCCGTCAATAATATGTCGATTTTGAAATTCAATTAAAGCATCCCAGATGTAGCTAATTTCATTAGCCTCATATCTTGATGCATAACTTTTGCTATTAATAAATCGCTGCCAATCCCCTTCATTCAGTGCAACTAAGGCGCCATCAGGTATCTCAGGAAAATGATGTTCATTTTTCTTATAGTCGAAATGAGAAAGATAAAAGGCCAACAACTCCTCTTCACCAGGAACAATAAAATCTAGCTCATGATTACAAAAAATCTTCTCTTTCTTGGTTAAGTAACTAACGAAGTCAGATATCGTATCTAATTCATTTAAAAGGATATCTAGTGTTGTTTCATCTAGAACATGTACTAATCGTTTATTAGGTAAAGACCAACCGATACAAAATGGTGAGTTTTTATGGTCATCTTCAACTAATGTCGTATTAATAAATAAGCTACTAGAGCCTCCTTCTCCCCAGTACTTCTTAGCATATTCACGTGATCCACGAGCGACCGCCACTAAATGAATTCTGCAGTCTGATAGCCTTGGTAATTGAACAGGTAAGGTAGATGTACAGGCAGGATCTAGAAACAGTCTATCTGGAAAACGCCTTATCCATGACTCTGCCCCACTCAGTTGTTTTGCAGACTTCTCAATTGCTTTTCTAAACCATCTAGACCAAGCAATCTCTATGTCACTGTGAGGAGTAAATTTGCAAGCCTTATCAGAAAAAAGAATGATGTCATTACCAAAAACCACTAATAAATCACAAAGCTCTTTTCCATTACCTTTGCCATGCTTTCCCTCATCTGTATAGACATTTGGAAAGCTCCACAAAGATAAAAATACTTTTCTTGCAAAATTTACTAAGTATCGCTCTGACTCTGTTGTACTAGTTGATATTCGCAGGCTATTCCAAGCGCTATTACACACTGAACTTTTAACTCCAACCGTTTAACTGAACCATCATTAACCGCTAAGTCCTTAGGGTGGTTATTCTTCTTGGTCTTCCGGATAAGCAGGTTGTTGAATAGCAACCCAGCCCGCTCGTTCAATCCCCACGCCAGTTCTGACACATTTACCCTCAGTTTCAAACCAATTTCCGCCTCGATGCATCATAGCCCTTTGTACCGACTTTTTAGGGTGATCTTTATCTGCTTTTGCGGAACTACAATAAGCACTCCACGTTGATTGACCTGTTTGATATTTCAACCTGGGCCCAACTAGCTGATCTAGTATTTCAGTAGAGACATTATGTCGGCCACCATGATGCGGCACTTGAAATTTATCTATCCCAGGTAAAGTAAGTCCAACATAAGGCGCATAATCAATGACCTCTTGCAAAGCCTCCCTTCCTGCATCGCCAGTCAATAAAATTTTATTGCCATTTAAATACGCCGCCTGAACTACACTCATTTCATTTTCACGACTTGTAGGTTCTGGTGGAAAATACTCCTCTCCCCACAATGATTTTACATAGCTCGTTGCCTTCTTTACCGCCCCCCAAAGCCCGTTTACAGCACTGTCAAAAATAGGCTCATCCACTTTCTCCGGTGTTTTTTCCGAATCTACAATAAGCTCTAAATATCTCGTCAAAGTAGGAGCCATCACAAGAAATGCGCCAATCGCTTGCCCTTGAAGAGGGGCATGTATCGGGATATTCCTTGCCATAGCAATGTCTTCTAACGTAGCTGTAGCATCATAAGTTGAGCGTAACTTTCTTCTTAACGCATCAACAGAACTGTATCCCTCAAACTGCTCAATCAACCTGTCCGCATAAATCCATGGCCTATTCATCCATAAATTGCGAACTGTACATCGTTCCAACACTGCCCTTAAACCATTTGCATGATCACGATCTGGATGAGTTAGGACTACATGGTCGACAACAGTAGTGCCATAGTATGTTTTTAAATGCTCAATAATTTGATCTCCTGTTTCGACGTATCCACCATCAACCACATGAATAGCCGAAGCACCGTTTACAGAGTAGCGCAAAGTGATTGCATCTCCACTTTTCGCCGTCTCTACTCCAAGGAAATCAATCTCAAAATAATCCGCCATAACTACGTTCCCCTTACTTAGCAGAAGCAACTCTTTTATTTATGTATGCAGTTTGTTTACGATAAGAAAATAGAAATAGTAATAAAACAGCAACTGAAAAAATGATTAATCTGTGTTCATAAAACCATACACACTCATTTGCTAATTTTTCATATCCAATTGCGATGAGGATTAGAACGAAGGTTGCGATTATTACTCTGTAAATATTATTGGACTCAGAAAGAATATCGATTTTAGGGTCTTTCTTAGATGCTTCAACAAAGTTCTCATAGGAAGCAAACTTTATAAAGCCAACCTTCTTTAAAATGGGCTCGATTATTAGAGAACCGATTCGGCCAATTATCAGCCCGACAAAATAGCTAATAAAAAAAGCTTTTGCGAGGTTTTCCCCCAACAAATCAATACTCAGCAACTCATTGAAAAATGTCAAAAAAATGACTCCAGGCAATAAATTGTTGAATAAATTATAGGATGTCAGCTTATCTAAAAAATCTTGCATCACTTTTCCTTAAACAGTTGATTTTACAAACATCAGGATTCATTTGTTTTTTAACTTCAATCGTATTTGTTCTGGCAAATTTTCAAGCTTGGGGACAATAACAGTCTTCAAAGGCATTTTTGCTTTGGCTATAGCGGAAGCTATCGCTCCATCAGCACGGAAAAAATCAACATGTGGAACGAATGAAGCATGGTAAACATCACCAAAATCACTCGCTCTTGGCTTTTGACCACTTTGTACGATTGATTTAATTAAGCTTACATAGGTACAAGTCATAGATAACAATGATGGCGTAAGGTCCCAATTTGGAATTTGGGATAATTCGACTTTCTGATCACTCGCAATTTTCTGTGCAATGCTCAAGGGCAAACTCTGAGAGAGCTTAGAAAAGTTTTCTTCTGCCATTTTAGCTGTATCAATACTCTTCAAAGCCAACTTCTTCAGATTATCATTTGAAGATTTAAGGTTTCTATTAAAGTCTACGAGTTGCTCTTTTAAATTCATTCCAATTTCTCGAAGATACGCTGAGTTTGGTATTAACAAATCCCATTGTTTAGCATACCAATGACCAATAGATTCCATATCAACTAACGACTTTTTTGCCTCATTTAATAAATACTTAATTGAACCCGTTTCTAAGAAAACTTTATTGGCGCGCTCAATATTTTCTGGCCGCAAAGGATATTTAGAGCAAAGCTCTTCTACGAATGCTGGTGCTGCATCTTTGATAGTTTTTTTTGCAAACGCAGTGAAATTACCATTTTTCTCGAAAAACTTTCTCTCTGCTATTCTCCGGTTCTTGCGATCCGGTTCAGATGCAATTCTCTGTCTAAACTCGCTTGCAAAATCCACAAATCCATCTTCCATATCAAGCGGGGGAAACCAAACTCCCTCATCATTTAATATTTCAATCAAGGACTCATTAGTTGCACCTAATCTCAATGCTTCCATTTTTATAATTTTTATAGGAGTAACGAAGCATTTGTACCCACATAATTTCTTGATATAAGAAAATCGCTTATGCGCTAAGTCAACATACAGGGGCTCTGTTGGCGCGGCCTCAATAACATGTACATGGCTAAATCTGAATTCTATTAACCCCTCATCTTTTAAAGAAAAAAGCTCTTTTTCAATTTCTACTAACTCTCGAGTACGTCTCGTATCGTCAGATAAATTGGATATATCAGAACTATCCAAGTAGATTATTAATGGTTTATGCATAGGTAATAAAAAAGGAGCCGAAGCTCCTTTTATTTAATTAACGATTAACCGCACTTACTATCGCCGCAGTTCAAGCAAGTCATGCATCCATCCATCAGGATGCTGGCTTTGGTATTACACTTCTTGCAAAGCTGCGCACCTTTTGGGAAGCCTTCGTCGTTTGATTCTTCACCTGATTTGGCGTGTTTTTCCAGGTATTCCGCTTTTTTCTCTTCCACCAGTTTTTGCTGATGTTCGTCTAAGCCTGGCTTTTTCAACATGCCGATTTCTTGCAGGTGTTTTTCCACTACTTCACCAATCTCTGCTACCAGGCTAGGCACAAATTTGCCGCCTTTTTTGAAGTAACCGCCTGAAGGTTCAAACACGCTTTTCAATTCTTCTACCAGGAAGGTGACATCGCCACCTTTGCGGAACACGGCGGACATGACGCGGGTCAGCGCGACTATCCACTGGAAGTGCTCCATGTTTTTGGAGTTGATGAAGATCTCAAACGGACGGCGGTGCTCTTGTGGCGTGCCTTCGTACATGATGACGTCGTTGATGGTGATGTAGAGCGCGTGCTCAGTCACCGGCGTTTTGATTTTGTAGGTGTTACCCACGAGCATATCTGGGCGGCTCAATGGTTCACCCATTTGAATGATGTTTGCGACAGGCGCTGCTGCGGCCTCGGCTGCTTTTTTGTCTTCATCGGTCACCAGTTTGTAGGCGGTGATTTTTTTGTCGATTTTGATTGCCATGTTGTTCTCCCTATTGGAGCTTAATTTTTCAATAAATTCAATCTTTTAACATTCTCAAATTTTAGATGGTTGCCGTTGCGAGCGAAGCCAGTGCCAGGCGAAAAGCGGTTTTAAACCGGAGTGTACAAATAGTACATGAGGATTTAAAACTGCTTTTTAACGCCGCAATGGCGAGCGCAGCAGGCAAACACTAAAATTTTCCGTAATAGCCTTCTTTAAAGGCGTCGAATAAGTTGGCCGCTGTGTGGATTTCTCCGTCGTATTCAATCTCTTCATTACCTTTGGCTTCAATCTCAGTGCCATCTTCCAAGGTGAATTTGTACGTGGTGCTTTCGAGGTCTTTCTCGGTCACCAATACACCCTGGAATGCCTCAGGATTGAAACGGAAAGTCGTACAACCTTTCAGGCCTTTGTCATACGCGTAGAGGTAGATGTTTTTGAAATCCTCAAAGTCGTAATCGGTCGGCACGTTAATGGTTTTGGAGATGGAGCTATCAATCCATTTTTGTGCGGCGGCCTGAATATCGACGTGCGCTTTCGCCATGATGGTGGATGAATCGAGGAAGTAATCCGGCAATTGCTCTTCCGGCTTGTCGCTGAACGGCATGGCGTTGGCATTCACCAGTTCGCGATAAGCCAGCAGCTCGTAGCTGAATACATCTACTTTCTCTTTGGACTTTTTGCCTTCACGGATGACGTTACGGGCATAGTGGTGGGCAAAGCTAGGCTCGATACCGTTACTGGCGTTGTTGGCCAGGCTCAGTGAAATCGTACCGGTTGGCGCGATGGAACTGTGGTGGGTAAAACGCACGCCTTTGGTCGCGATCTGGTTACGCAGGCCTTCAGGGAATTGCTGCATGTAGCGGCTGTATTTACCCAGCAACACTTTACCGGCAAGTTTCTGGCCAACCTTGATGCCATCGGCGGCCATTTCCGGGCGTACGCGCAGCATGTCGGCGGTGACTTCAAATTTCTCGTCCATGATCGGTGCCGGGCCTTTTTCTTCAGCCAGTTGCACGCCAACTTCCCAGCCCACTTCGGCCATGATGCGGGTGACTTCTTCAGTGAATTTCACTGAGTCTTCTTCACCATATTTCATTTTGAGCATGGTCAGGGTTGAACCCAGGCCCAGGTAGCCCATGCCGTGACGGCGTTTGCGGGCGATTTCCTGACGCTGTTGCTCCAATGGCAGGCCGTTGATTTCCACCACGTTATCCAGCATGCGGGTGAACACGCCGACCACTTCGCGGTATTCGTCCCAGTCAAAATGCGCGTCGTCGGTGAATGGCTGGCGTACAAACTTGGTAAGGTTGACGGAACCCAGCAGGCAGGCGCCGTAAGGTGGCAATGGTTGCTCGCCACATGGGTTGGTGGCGCGGATGTTTTCGCAGAACCAGTTGTTGTTCATCTCGTTGACGCGATCGATGAGGATAAAGCCTGGCTCGGCAAAGTCGTAGGTGGAAGACATAATCACGTCCCACAGACGGCGCGCCTTGATGGTTTTGTAGATACGGCAAGCGACTTTACCGGCCTCAGGGCCTTCAGTTTTGGTCAGGTATTTGCCTTTGATCGGCCAGTCACGCCACACCACTTGTGACTCGTCATTCACATTGAGGCCATCAATAATGGCTTCTTTCTCGGTGACCGGGAAGGCCAAACGCCATTCAGCATCGGCTTTCACGGCCTCCATAAATTCTTTGGTAATCAGGCAGCTCAGGTTGAACTGGCGCAGACGGCCGTTTTCACGTTTGGCTTTAATAAAGTCCGTCACGTCAGGATGCGAAATATCAAAGGTGGCCATTTGTGCACCACGGCGGCCACCGGCAGATGAGACGGTGAAACACATTTTGTCGTAGATATCCATAAACGACAGCGGGCCGGAAGTATAAGCCCCGGCACCGGCCACAAATGCGCCTTTTGGACGCAAGGTAGAAAACTCGTAACCGATACCGCAACCGGCTTTAAGGGTCAGGCCAGCTTCGTGTACTTTGCCCAGGATATTGTCCATGCTGTCTTCGACCACGCCGGAAACAGTACAGTTAATGGTAGAAGTGGCTGGCTTGTGCTCTTGCGCACCAGCGTTGGAGGTAATGCGGCCTGCCGGAATCGCGCCACGACGCAATGCCCACAGGAATTTTTCGTGCCATTCGGCTTTTTTGGCTTCGGTGGTTTCAACATCAGCCAATGCGCGTGCCACGCGGCTGTAAGAGTCGTCCATGTCTTGATCAACATGCTCACCAGATTTAGTTTTGAGACGGTATTTCTTGTCCCAAATATCAAGCGAGACAGGCTGCACCGGAATATCGACGGCGACCTCTTCTGAATGGACTTTCTTTTGTTCAACGGCTTTCAGCATTGAGTTCTCCCACCTTTGGTGATTCTTATTAATTGATAACGCGCTGTGAACCGGAAAAAACCCCTGCGGCTGACAACGCGTTGGCACGAAGATTGGCTTGAAACAAGCATTTGCGGGCTTATTTTGCCGCACACGATGGCTTGTGTTGCAGCCCCAATCAAACACAACATCTTGTGTTGGTGGCAGTAATTTATGCCTATATTTTGTTGACGTCAACCCATTTTTTACGCCTTTTTTTGGTGCGTATTGCTTGCATTCTTGCAATCACTTTTACTACAAGGCCTCAGGCATAGGTGAGTCATCACTCTCGTGTTTTGCATGCATTTCATTGGTGCGTGCCAACAAGATGTCAGCGCAAATATGCGAGAATAACGCCATGCCAAGATTCGTCTATACCCTGCTCATGTTCGCGGTAGCCGCCCTGCTGCCCCTCAAGCTATTCTGGCGCGGCCTCAAGCAACCTGAATACCGCCAGCATGTGGGTGAACGCTACGGCTTTTACACACAATCCGTTAATGCACCTGTCATTTGGGTGCATTGTGTTTCGGTGGGTGAAACACGCGCCACACAACCACTGATTCAAGCCCTGCTGGCACACTATCCGCAACACCAGCTCTTGATCACCCACGGCACGCCCACCGGCCGCGACACCAGCAGTCAGCTCTTTAAGCAGGAAATTGCCAATGGCCGTGTGCTGCAAGCCTACCTGCCGGTAGATACGCCGGGTGCCAGCAAACGTTTTCTGGCGCACTTCAACCCTGACTTAGGTTTGTTAATGGAAACCGAGCTATGGTTCCATCTCATTAATCAGGCCACGCGGCTAGGCATCCCCATGGCATTGCTGAGTGCCCGCCTCTCACCCAAATCGGCCGCTGGCTACGCCAAACTCGGCGGCCTGACACGCCGCGGTTTGCAACAACTCTCGCTGGTCGCCGCACAAACGGCTGCCGATGCCGAGCGCCTGCAAGTACTGGGGGCACAACATCCCATCATCTGCGGTAATTTGAAATTCGATGTCACGCCGCCCGCAGACAGTGCAGAAAAAGGCGCCTCGCTGCGCCAATTGCTAGGTAAAGACCGCACCGTGTTCATGGCTGCCAGTACGCGTGAAGGTGAAGAGTCATTAATCCTCGATGCCGTGCAAGGCACGGACGTGCTCACGCTGTTAGTGCCGCGCCACCCGCAACGCTTTGCCGAAGTGGAATCACTACTAAAGGCACGCGGCTTGCGTTATGTATTGCGTACAGAACTGGTGCAACCCTTGAATAACGATGTACAGGTGGTGCTGGGCAATAGCATGGGTGAGATGTACACCTATTACGCCGCGAGTGATTTCGCGGTGATGGGTGGCAGTTTGCAGCCGCTGGGGGGGCAGAACCTGATTGAAGCAGCGGCCATGGGCGTGCCAACGATATTGGGGCCGAATATGTTTAATTTTGCGCAAGTGACGCAGGCGGCGGTCGCGGCGAATGCCGCGGTGCAATTAAGTGATGTGGCTGAGTTGCATGGCATGATTGCGGCCCTGGCAGCGGATAGCATGAAAGTGCAAGCCATGGCGCAGGCAGCGAAGGGATTTACGTTGCAGCATAGAGGGACGACACAGAGATTGATGGTAGCAATTGAGCCGCTATTAAAAAAGTAATTCTTTAGCGAAGTACTAATGAGCACTTCAATACACACTCATTATTGTGGCGATTTTTTTCGCCCTTTCGGCGACCATTCTTTCTTATGCTTGTCCATAAGAAAGAAGGCAAAGAACAAGACACCCTAGCTTCCGCTTGTTTCCTGCGTTGCTCGCCAAAATAAGCGGTCACGAAACTCAACCTGGTAGCTCACACACGACGTGAGCTACTGCGGGATTCGGACAGTCGCTCCCTTTCTCCTTATTTTGGCTGCGCTACTCGGCGCGGCAGATAGGGACCCAAAACATCCGCCGGATGCCACCATTTGTTACTTTCATAAACCAATGTGTTTTTTGAATCGTTTAAATTTCTACGCTGTGAGTTTGGTGAGATAAATCCCATTCCATCACGCTGAGTAGCGGAGGCGAAGTGGGAGGTTTCGGCCATCGGCTGTTCGAGTTCCGCAACAAGCCACGTTTTGTGTGGCTTGTCAGGGCGAGTTTCGATGGACGCCCACTTTGCCGAGCAACGCAAGGGAGCCTTTAGGCCGTGATGGCTGGGTGCCCTCCTCTTTGGTTACTTTCTGGGGGGCAAGCACCAGAAAGTGACTCGCCATCAAGGCGAAAAGCAACCGATCCCAATCCCGACACCAAAACAAAACACTAAAGAATTACCTTCCCAGCGCATCAAATAAAAAAGGCGTACCTCTCAGCACGCCCTTTTCATTCGACCCAACATACATTAACCCAAGTTTGGCGCTAACCACCGCTCCAGCCAATCCTTATCCACATTGCGCCGTTTCGCCATATCCTCCAGCTGGTCATTGCCTATTTTATCCACACTGAAATACCTGGACTCAGGATGCGCAAAATAAAAGCCGCTTACTGCTGCCGCTGGCAGCATGGCGTAGCTATCGGTGAGCTGCATGTCGATCTCGGTAGCTTGCAGCACCTTGAACATATCCTCTTTCACCGTGTGGTCGGGGCATGCCGGATAACCCGGTGCCGGACGGATGCCTTTGTATTGCTCTTTAATCAGCGCTTCATTGCTTAAGTCTTCGTCTGCCGCATAGCCCCACAGGTCTTTACGCACGCGCTCGTGCATGTACTCGGCAAAGGCTTCAGCCAGACGATCGGCCAGTGACTTGAACATGATGGCATTGTAGTCATCGTGATTTTTTTCAAAGTCAGCCAGGCGTTTTTCCATGCCCAGGCCAGCAGTCACCGCAAACAGGCCAATGTAATCATCGGTGCCTTTAGGCGCAATAAAGTCAGCCATACACTGGTTCGGTCTGGCGACGCCGTCAATCACCGGTTTTTGCGTTTGCTGGCGCATGCCGTACCAGGTCAGTGCGACCTGGCTGCGGGTGTCATCGGTATAAATCTCGATATCGTCGCTATTGACCTGGTTGGCGGGCAACAAAGCAATGACGCCATTGGCGCTGAGCCAGCGGCCATCAATAATACGCTTGAGCATGACCTGTGCTTCGGCAAACACTTTGGTCGCGGCTTCGCCAACGATTTCATCTTTCAAAATCGCCGGATAGAAACCTGCCAGATCCCAGGTCTGGAAAAACGGGCCCCAGTCTATGTATTGCGCAATCAGCGCGAGATCGATATTTTTAAAGACGCGGCGGCCGATAAACTTAGGCTTCACTGGCGCAGCAGCGCCGGTAAACTCCAATTTCGCGGCGTTGGCGCGCGCATCGGCTAGGCTTAGCATCGGCACACCTTTTTTATTGGCATGCTGATGACGGGCTTTTTCGTAATCGGCTTGAATCTCGGCCAGGTAAGCGCCGCGCGTTTCTGGCGTGAGCAGGTTTTGCATGACGCTGACGGAGCGCGAGGCATCCGGCACGTAAATCACTGGACCTTCATAGTTAGGTGCAATTTTCACCGCCGTGTGCGCACGGGAAGTGGTGGCGCCGCCAATCAGCAACGGCGTCTGGTTTTCGACAAAGTGCGGGTCGCGCTGCATCTCTTTGGCGATATAGGCCATTTCTTCAAGCGACGGCGTAATCAAGCCGCTCAGGCCAATAATGTCGGCGTTTTCACGCTTGGCCATTTCGAGGATTTCCGCCGCGGGCACCATCACGCCCATGTTCACGACCTCAAAATTGTTACACTGCAACACCACCGAAACGATGTTTTTGCCGATGTCGTGCACATCACCCTTCACCGTCGCAATCACCACCTTGCCTTTAGGCTTGGCCACCATACCGGTGCGGCGCTCTTCGGCGGCTTTTTCTTCTTCAATAAATGGAATCAAATGCGCGACGGCAGATTTCATTACGCGAGCGGATTTCACCACCTGCGGCAAAAACATCTTGCCCTGGCCGAACAGGTCACCGACCACGTTCATGCCATCCATCAGCGGGCCTTCGATGACGTGAATCGGGCGACCACCGTTGTTCATAATGCCCTGGCGCACTTCTTCGGTGTCCGCGACGATAAAATCGGTAATGCCATGTACCAGCGCATATTCCAGGCGCTTGCTCGCAGGCACAGGTTGCTCTGGCGTGCCACGCCAAGCCAATGTGGCTTCGGCTTTCTTGCCACCGGCGACCAAGGTCCCGGCGATTTCAATCATGCGCTCAGTTGCGGCCAGCGGATTGTCTGGGTCAACCACACGGTTGAGCACCACGTCTTCGACGCGCTCACGCAACTCGGCCGGAATATCGTCATAGACGCCGACCATGCCAGCATTGACGATACCCATGGTCATGCCCGCCTGGATGGCGTGATAGAGGAACACGGTATGGATGGCTTCACGTGCCGGTTCGTTGCCGCGGAAGCTGAAACTCACGTTAGACACACCGCCGGAAATACGGGCGTATGGCAGGTTTTGTTTGATCCAGCGCGTGGCTTCAATAAAGTATACGGCGTAGTTGTTATGCTCTTCGATACCCGTCGCCACGGCAAAAATATTCGGATCGAAGATGATATCTTCCGGCGGGAAACCGGTGCCGACTAACAAGTCGTAAGCCCGTTTGCAAATTTCGGTTTTACGCGCAAAAGTATCTGCCTGGCCGGTTTCGTCAAACGCCATCACCACCACGGCGGCGCCATAGCGCTGGCATAATTTGGCCTGACGTAAAAACTCGGTTTCGCCTTCTTTCATCGAAATCGAGTTCACAATCGCTTTGCCCTGTACGCACTTCAGGCCCGCCTCAATCACCGCCCATTTGGAGGAGTCGATCATAATAGGCACGCGCGCAATATCAGGCTCAGAGGCAACCAGGTTAAGGAAGTGCGTCATCGCCTTGACCGCATCCAGCATGCCTTCGTCCATGTTGATATCAATCACTTGCGCGCCGTTTTCGACCTGCTGGCGTGCCACGCTGAGTGCTTCTTCGTATTGCTCGTTGATGATCATGCGCGCAAACGCTTTGGAACCGGTGACATTGGTCCGCTCACCGACGTTCACATACAGTGAGCTTTCATCGATGATAAATGGCTCTAAACCGGACAGTTTGGTCGTGATCGGTAGTGTAGGCACCTGGCGTGGTGGCAGGTCTTTAATCGCGTTATAAATGGCGTTGATATGGGGTGGCGTGGTGCCGCAGCAGCCACCGGCAATATTGATAAAACCGCTTTGCGCAAATTCCTTGACCAGGCTGGAAGTCACGTCTGGTGTTTCATCAAAGCCGGTGTCAGACATCGGGTTAGGCAGACCGGCGTTGGGGTAGATACAAACAAAGGTATCGGCCACTTTGCTCAGTTCTTCGGCATACGGGCGCATCAGCGTCGCACCGAGTGCACAGTTCAGGCCCACGGTGAGCGGTTTGACATGGCGCACCGAATGCCAGAATGCAGTTACGGTCTGGCCAGACAGGATACGGCCAGACGCGTCGGTCACCGTACCGGAAATCATGATCGGCCAGGTCTTACCCTGTTCATCAAAGAAACTCTCAATAGCAAACAACGCCGCCTTACAGTTAAGCGTATCGAAGATGGTTTCCACCATCAGGATATCCGCGCCACCATCGACCAGGCCACGAATTTGCTCCATGTATGACGTCACCAGTTGGTCAAAACTGACATTACGTGCAGCCGGATCATTGACATCAGGCGAAATGGAAGCCGTTTTTGGCGTCGGGCCTAATGCGCCCGCGACGAAACGTGGTTTGTCTGGCGTGCTGTATTTGACGCAAGCGGCTTTGGCCAGTTTGGCCGACTCGACGTTCATCTCGTACACCAGGTGCGCCATATGGTAGTCGTCTTGCGCGACGCTGGTGGCGCCAAAGGTATTGGTTTCGATGATGTCGGCCCCGGCGGCGAGGTATTTCTCGTGAATCTCCTGAATCACATGCGGCTGTGTCAGCGTCAGCAGCTCGTTATTGCCTTTGACAAACAGCTCGCGCTCGCCCGGCGGGCCTTGAAAGTCCTTGAAACGCGCACCGCGATAATCCGCTTCCGTCAGCTTGTATTGCTGAATCATGGTGCCCATCGCGCCATCCAGAATCAGGATGCGTTTTGAAAGCGCGTCACGTAACCATTGTTCAGTGGCGGAAATCGACAGTTGCGTCATGCGTATCAACTTGAAAACAAAAGCGATATTTTAACACAAGGGCTTTCTGGCGCTGCGGCTAGAAATTGAAACGGAAGGTGGTCATCAGCACGTGGTTTTCACGGTCCGTGGTACGCGTATTCACGAACTGATTCAGGTAACCAACATCAACATTGGAAAAATCACTAAACTTCCAATTCACGCCGAGGAACAAGCGGTTCTGGTCTATGCCACGCCGCACGCCCCATTCGGTCTGGTTC
This sequence comes from Methylophilus sp. QUAN, assembly GCF_015354445.1. Taxonomy (GTDB): domain Bacteria; phylum Pseudomonadota; class Gammaproteobacteria; order Burkholderiales; family Methylophilaceae; genus Methylophilus. Next base: position 342,270 of record NZ_JADKYT010000001.1, on the reverse strand, counting down.
AGGTTGATAAATAACTCGTCATAAACAACCCACTGCAATTGTGGATGCCATTGGCTAGGCGTGGTCGCCCTGACCATCTGCCGCAAACGGTGGCCGACATCCTGAAAGTCTTCGCGGCGACGTTGCTCAAAGCGCGTGCGGCTGGTGAAAGTAACGTTGGCCACCTCGTCAAACTGGTGTTGAAACTGCTGCCACAGGCGGTTTTCACGCTGCGCAGACTGGCCGGATGGATGACTGATAATGGTGTCATAGCCTAACCAGACGCTGCTGTTCGCGTTGAACTTGTAAAACACCGATGGCCGCAAAATCAACTGGTCAAAATGCTGGCCCTCGTCACGCCAGCGCGGATGCGTGTCCATGCTCCAGTAAAAGTTGTCGGCAGGCAGCTTGCCCTGGGTGTAGATGCTTAGCCAGTAACGACCATCCTCTTCAGTGTCGGCCAGCGCCTGTGGCAGTCCACACACGGCAAACATGAACAAAATGCGGCTCAAAAAAATATAGCTGAATCGGAAAAATGACATTAACATCGCGGCAATCAACAATTGTAAGAATGGGCCCGTCTGATGGACGGACAGACCTATAGGGGATCGCATGATATCAGGTTTGGTTCAACTCTTTTTATGGCAAGGCCTGGGCGAACTGCTGAGCAAGTTCTTTTTGCCGGGCATTCCGGGGCCGGTACTCGGCCTGCTCTTGCTGCTGACATTTTTATGCCTGAAAGGCCAAGTCAATAGCGACCTGGCCATGGTGGCCGACAGCTTTCGCCAGCACCTGGGACTCTTGTTTGTGCCTGCCTCGGTAGGTGTATTGCTGTTTTTGCCCGAACTGCAAACCCATGCATTGGCAGTCGGCACCGCGCTGGTAGTCAGCGTGATCCTGACCATTGCGGTGACCGCCATCGTACTCAAAGTGTTCTGGTATTTCTCGCTCAAGCGTCACAAACATATCACCATCAACAAGGGGCAACGCCATGAATAAGCGTATCCCGATTTCCGAGATCTGGGTCTACCTGTCTGGCGACCCGCTATTTGCGCTGATTATTACATTGGCCACTTACCAGATTGGCTACCTGCTGTATGTGCGCGCCAAGCGCAATCCGCTGGTCAACCCGGTCGCCATCTCGGTGGTACTGACTTGCCTGGCCATTGCATTGCTTGACATGCCGTATGAGAAATATTTTGAAGGCGCGCAGTTTGTGCACTTCTTACTCGGCACAGCCACGGTGGCTTTAGCGGTGCCAATTTACAATGGCTTTAAGCGCATGCAGGGCAAGATTTTTCATATCTGGGTGGCACTCACGGTTGGCAGTACGGTGTCTATCGTCAGCGCGGTGGCCATCGCCAAATGGATGGGCGCAAGCGACAATATTATCGGCAGCATGTATGCCAAATCGGTCACCGCACCGATTGCCATGGGCATAGCCGAGCGACTCAATGTGTCTCCCACCCTAACCGCAGTGTTTACCGTAATCACCGGCATGCTAGGGACGATTCTGGCGCCCTATATATTAAATAGCGTGAAAGTGCATCAATGGTGGATACGTGGTACCGCCATTGGCGTCGGCGCGCATGGGCTGGGCATTACGCGCGCGTTTAGCGTCAACGAAGAGGCTGGCGTCTATGCCAGCATGGCGATGGGGCTCAACGGGGTGATTAGTGCGATCGGGCTGCCTATCGTCTTGACTTATTTGCGGCCACACCTGGGGTTTTAGCCACTAATAAAACATTCTATTTCGCCTCTCGGCGAGTCACTTTCTGGTGCTTGTCCCCCAGAAAGTAACCAAAGAGGAAGACACCCAGCCATCACGGCCTTCGGCTCCCTTGCGTTGCTCAACAAAGTGGGCGCCCATCGAAACTCGCCCTGGCGGCTTGCACACCCCGCAAGCCACTGCGGAACTCAAACAGCCGATGGCCGACTTCCCCCACTTCGCCTGCGCTACTCAGCGTGATGGAATGGGAGCTGTCTCGCCAAACTCACAGCGTAACAATTTGAACAGTTGCAAAAACAGATTGGTTTGTTAAAAGCACTAATGGTGGCGCTCAGTTGGTGTTCGGGGTCCCCATCTGCCGCGCCGAGCAACGCAGGGTTGACGGGGGCTTTCGGCAAGCAACTGTTTGAGTTCCGTAGGAGCGAGTTTTTGATTGCCGCCCGTCAAGCCGAGTAGCACAGGAAATAAGCGGAAGCTGGGGTGCATTTCTTTTGGTTACTTGTTCTTTGGGCAAGCAAAGAAAAGTAACTCGCCGAAAGGGCGAAAAGCATCCTTCCAACCACCACAAAGCCCGCATGGGCAGGATGCCCACCCTACGACGACTTCTTTAGCTACTTGCCTTAAGGACAAGCACCAGACAGACTCACCGACAAGGCGAAAAAGTAGGTGATCATCTCCAAAACAGCGCAAACGACCGCACCAACTTGGTGCAATCAAAACTGACAGCCAGCTTACAAAAGGCACTTTTCTTCGAACTCGGCGCGACAGCGTATTGTCATTCGCTATGCATAAGGGTACATTGTAAGCAATGTAAAGAGCTTTATCTCCGTATTACCAAGGCTCAACTCCTGCTTGTTTTTAATATTGGCTTTTGATTTCTTTCCATACACTCATCGCATGCAAAAACATCTGAACACCGCCGCGTTGCAGCTCAGACTGTGGGTCGTCACAGTGCTGCTGGCCGTGCTCGGCTTTGCATTGGTCGCTGAGTTTTCAGATCACTCCAGCTACAGTGACGACACCGTGCGTGTACGCGTGGCCGAAGTCGTTGAATACTCCGGTGATGGTGAAACACCCTTTTCTTCCCTTACCCCACTGATTTCCCCACCCGCAAGCATGACAGTTGCTTGCGTGATTCTGTTTGCGTTGCTGGCCTTGCCTCGCCGTCGCGTGACCCCACGCCCGGTGTTTGTTCGTCACCTGCACTCGCGCGCACCACCCGCCAACACCCAGGTGTAATCCGCGTTTGCGCCCTGCACAACGCCGCTGATTGCCACTTTTCCCCTCGTTGTTACCAGCACTCTCATAAGCGTCCTTCCAGGACGGCGCCTAGGCTAGCGGTTGTGGTTTGCAACAAGAAAGGATAGTCTGACGATCAAGACAGGCCCCTGCAGCCAGGCATTCGCCAACCACCTGTTTTTTGCAAGTATTTCTCTTCATTTTTTAAGATAAGAACACACTATGATTAAACAGAACTTAATCGTTTTAGGCTTGCTTGGCTCCCTGCTCAGCGCTTGTCATCAGGAAGAGGCGCACGAAGAAGCGCCACCAAAACTAGAGGTCACAACGCCATGGCACAAAGACACCATGATTACCAAGGAATATGTCTGCCAGATTCATGCCATCCAGCATATTGAATTACGCGCGCTGGAGCGCGGCTATTTGCAGGACGTCTATGCCGGTGAAGGCCAGGTCATCAAACAGGGGCAACCCATGTTCAAGATTATGCCCAATGTCTACCAGGTCGACTTGCTGAAAGCACAGGCAGAAGCCAAAACGGTGCAAATCGAGTATGAAAACACCAAGGCACTGGCTGAGAAAAACATTGTCTCGCAAAATGAACTGGCCCTGGGCAAAGCCAAACTGGATAAAGCCAATGCCGAAGTGCAGCTGGCACAAACCCACCTCAACTTTACCAATATCAATGCGCCGTTCACCGGCATCATGGACCATTTGCTGGTGCGAAAAGGCAGCTTGCTGGACGAAGGTGATTTGCTGACCACCTTGTCTGACAACAGCCGCATGTGGGTGTATTTCAACGTGCCTGAAGCGGAATACCTAGACTTCAAGATTCACCAAAAAAACGAAAAAGGTGTGCCGGTGCAATTGCGCATGGCCAATGGCGCCTTGTTTGACCAGGCTGGTGCGATTGAAACCGTCGAAGCCGACTTTGACAATAAAACCGGCAACATTGAGTTCCGGGCCGACTTCCCTAACCCGCACGGTTTATTACGTCATGGCGAAACCGGCACTATTTTGCTGGAAGTCCCTTACCCGAATGCCATGCTGATCCCGCAAAAAGCCACCTTTGAAGTGCTGGATAAGACCTTCGTTTATGTGGTGAACAAAGACCACAAGATCGAACAGCGCATGATTCAAATTGCCGCTGAACTGCCCCATTTGTTTATCGTGAAATCCGGCCTCAAAGACACCGACACGGTGTTGCTGGAGGGCTTGCGCCGCGTCAGAAACGGACAAAAAATCGACACCGACTACAGAGCACCTGAAAAAGTCGTTCCTGAGCTGGAACTGTACGCAGAATAATCTTAAGGTGAAAAAAACATGTTAAACATCTTCCTCAGACGACCGGTGATGGCGATTGTGCTATCGCTGGTCATGATTTTCCTCGGCTTTCTGTCGATCAAAACCCTGCCGATTTCGCAGTTTCCGGAAATTGCCCCGCCGCGCGTGATCGTCACGCTGGCTTTCCCAGGTTCCAGTGCCGACGTCCTGGTGCAGTCTTCCCTGATTTCGATCGAGCGCGCCATCAACGGGGTGCCAGGCATGAAATACATTGTGTCTGACGCCACCAGCGCCGGTGAAGCGACGATACAGGTGATTTTTGACCTCGGCGTAGACCCGAACGCGGCCATGGTGCTGGTGAAAACCAGGCTGGACCAGGTCATGAGTAAACTACCGCCCCTGGTGCAGTTAGAGGGGGTGATCGTCAACACCGTACAGCCGAGCATGCTGATGTATGTGAACCTGTACAGTAAAGATAAAAATGCCGACGAGAAATTCCTGTTTAACTACGTCAACGTCAGCGTCATTCCTGAAATTCAGCGTGTCCACGGTATTGCGCAAGCGCAGAACCTGGGTAGCCGCCAGTTTGCGATGCGTATCTGGCTCAACCCGGAACGCATGCGGGCTTACAAGATCTCGTCCAAAGACGTGATGGATGCCATCAGCAGCCAGAGCGTGATTGGCCGCCCAGGTCGTTTGGGCCAGAGCTCGGGGATTTACGCCCAATCCAAAGAGTATGTACTGGTTTACAAAGGCCGCTACAACAAGCCTGAAGAGTATGGAAACATTATTATCCGCGCCGATTCCAATGGTGAAATCCTGCACCTCAGGGATATTGCCAAGATTGAGTTAGGCAGTGAGTTTTTTGATATTTACTCCAACAAAGACGGCTACCCATCTGCCGCGATTGTGCTCAAGCAAAACTATGGCACTAACGCCAGTGAAGTGATTGCTGACGTAAAAACCAAAATGGAAGAGCTGAAGCAAAGCTTTCCGGCTGGTATGGATTACGAAATCAATTACGACGTCTCCAAGTTCCTCGACGCCTCGATTGAAAAAGTCATTCACACGCTGGCAGAAGCTTTTGTCCTGGTCGCGCTGGTGGTGTTTATCTTCCTCGGTGACTGGCGCTCAACGCTGATCCCCACGCTGGCAGTGCCTATTTCGCTGATTGGTGCCTTCTTTGTCATGAAGGCATTTGGGCTCAGTATTAACCTGGTCACGCTGTTCGCCCTCGTGCTCGCCATTGGCGTGGTGGTGGATGACGCCATTGTGGTGGTGGAAGCCGTGCATGCCAAAATGGCCTCTGACCATGTCGGCCCCTACAAAGCGGTGCAACGCGTGCTGGGTGAAATCGGCGGCGCCATTGTGGCCATTACATTATTGATGACCTCCGTATTTATCCCGATCACCTTTATGCCAGGCCCGGTCGGCGTGTTCTACCGCCAGTTCGCCATTACCATGGCCTCCTCAATCGTGTTGTCCGGTATTGTGGCGCTGACATTAACGCCGGTACTGTGCGCCATGATTCTCAAAGACACCCACGGCCAGCCCAAACGCAAAACACCCATTTCGGTGTTTTTGGATGGCTTTAACTGGGTATTTGAAAAGGTCACCGGCCGTTATACCAACTTCCTGGAAAAAGTGGTCACCCTGCGTACCGTGACCTTTGTCGTGCTGGCGCTGTTCTCAGCCGGTATTTTCTATGTCGACAAAATCCTGCCTGCCGGGTTTATCCCAGGTGAAGACCAGGGCATGATTTACGCCATTATCCAGACGCCTCCAGGCTCAACACTGGAAACCACCAACAAGGTAGCACGTCACCTGCAAACACTGGCCAAGCAAGTGGAAGGCGTGGAGTCTGTCTCCTCACTGGCGGGTTATGAAGTACTGACCGAGGGCCGTGGCTCCAACGCGGGGACGTGTATTATCAACCTCAAGGACTGGTCTGAGCGTAAACAGTCAGTGAAACAGATCATCGAAGAGCTGGAAGAAAAAACCAAGAACTTCGGTGCGGTGGTGGAGTACTTCCAACCGCCAGCCGTGCCTGGTTATGGTGCGGCGTCTGGCCTATCCCTGCGCTTGCTGGATAAAACCACCAGCGCGGACTACTACGTGTTTGACAAGATCAACAAGGAGTTCATGCAGAACCTGGGCAAGCGCAAGGAATTGACTGGCCTGTTCACATTCTACGCAGCGAACTACCCGCAGTATGAGTTGATTATCGACAACCAGTTGGCAATGCAGAAGAAAGTATCGATCGAAGATGCCATGAACAACCTGGACATCCTGATCGGCAGTACTTACGAGCAAGGCTTTATCCGCTTTAATAACTTCTTCAAGGTGTATACCCAGGCCGGACCTGAGTTCCGTCGTTACCCCAGTGACGTGCTGAACTATTTTGTGAAAAACGAAGAGGGTGAAATGGTGCCCTACTCCGCCTTCATGACCCTGAAGAAACGCCAGGGCCCTAACGAGATCACCCGTTACAACCTGTACAACTCAGCGGCGATCCGTGCTGAACCGGCACCGGGTTACACCACGGAATCGGCCATCAATGCCGTGAAAGAAGTCGCACGCGCCACGCTGCCTAAAGGCTACGATATTGCATGGGAAGGCCTGTCTTACGACGAAGAGAAACGTGGCAATGAAGCACTGATGATCTTTATCGTGGTACTGGTATTTGTCTACATGGTGTTGGCCGCGCAGTATGAAAGCTTTATCTTGCCGTTCGCGGTGATCCTGTCCTTGCCTGCCGGTATTTTTGGCTCGCTGTTTCTGCTCAAGATACTGGGACTAGCCAACGATATTTACGCGCAGGTTGGCCTGATTATGCTGATTGGTCTGCTGGGTAAAAACGCCGTATTGATTGTGGAATTTGCCGTGCAGAAACATGGCCAGGGCATGTCTATCCGCGATGCGGCGATTGAAGGCGCCAAAACCCGTTTCCGCCCTATCCTGATGACCTCGTTTGCCTTTATTGCAGGCTTGATTCCATTAGTGATTGCAACAGGCGCAGGCGCAGTGGGCAACCGCACCATTGGTACCTCAGCCATGGGTGGCATGCTGTTCGGCACCATCTTCGGGGTGATTGTGATTCCAGGCTTGTATTATATTTTTGGTACCCTGGCTGATCGTAAATCACTGATCCGCAAAGAAGAGACAGAGCCTCTGACCGAGACCTACAAATACAACTCCCATCAGGATGATGATGACGATGAAGAATAAGCATTTAACCTGGATGGTCGCTGGTGCAGTGTCGTTGATGCTGCAATCATGCGCCATCCCATTTATCACCAGCAAGCAGGCAGACACCACGCTGCCTACGCAGTACCAAGAAACTGCCACCCCGGCAGGCAATAGCGCCAGCGTCAAATGGCAGGACTTTTTCGATGACCAGAACCTGGTGGCGCTGATTGATACCGCGGTGAACAACAACAAGGAAATTCATATCATGGCGCAACGGATCACTGTGGCGCAGAATGAAATCCAGGCCCGTAAAGGTGAATATTTGCCATTTGTCGGCATCGGCGCCAGCGCCGATAAAGAGAAGGTCGGCAAGTACACCCGCAATGGCGCCGTTGAAGAAAACCTGGATATCAAGGAAGGCCGTTCCAACCCCAGGTTCCTCGGCAACTACCAGTTTGGCCTGGTGGCGTCGTGGGAGCTGGACGTATGGAAAAAACTGCGTAATGCCACCAAAGTGGCGGTCATGGAATATATGGCCACCATTGAGGGAAAAAACTTCCTGGTCACCAACCTGGTGGCCGAAGTTGCGCATGCCTACTATGAGTTGATTGCACTGGACAACGAGCTGAGCACGCTGGATCAGAATATCAAGATTCAGCAAAATGCGCTGGAAGTGGTCAAGGAATTGCAGCAGTATGCGCGCGCTAACTCACTGGCGGTGAAACGGTTTGAAGCTGAGGTAGAAAAGAACCAGAGTCGCCAGTATGTGTTGAAGCAAAGCATTGTTGAAACCGAAAACCGCATCAACTACCTGTTAGGACGTACTCCGCAACCGATTCAGCGCGCCTCAGCCGATTTTATGCACATGCAAAACAAAGTGATGCAAACCGGCGTGCCTTCAGAGCTATTGGCCAACCGGCCGGATATCCGCCAGGCCGAGCTGGAACTCTCTGCAGCCAAGTTGAATATTGATGTGGCCAAAGCCAACTTCTACCCATCGTTCTCGATCCGGGCAGGGCTGGGCTTTCAGGCGTTTGATCCTAAATACCTGCTCAATATCCCGGCTTCGGTCATGGCCTCCTTCGGCGGTGAACTGGTCGCGCCACTGATCAACCGGAACGCGATTGAAGCGCAATACAAGAGCGCCAATGCCGTGCAGATCCAGGCAGCGTACGACTATGAGCAAAAGATTATCAATGCCTATATGGAAGTGGCGAACCAGATTGCCAATATCGACAACCTGGATAAAAACTACCAGCTAAAAAACAAGCAGGTAGAAGCATTGACGCAATCGATTGACGTGGCCAACCAGCTGTTTAAAGCCGCACGTGCCGACTATATGGAAGTCTTGCTGACACAACGTGATGCGCTGGATGCCAAAATGGAGCTGATTGAAACCAAGCAGCAACAAGTGGCTGCCGTGGTGGATTTATACCGCTCGCTGGGCGGTGGCTGGCAGACGGCGGAAACAACGGCAACCAAGCAATAAGCTTTATTCGTTGCCGCAATAGGGAGAAGCGCCGCTGGCCTTCTCCCTTATTTTTTGTACTCAACCAAGTTGATCAACCAGCGCTCAATCACCACAACCACATAGGCCTGCTCTTCTAACGTCAGTGCCCTGCCCTCAGGAATGCGGTGCCATTTGCTCAAACAGCCACGGCAACAGGTTGCGGTGGCATGCTGAGCCACAAACACCGGGTGGCCGCGCATTGGCGTTTGCTGGCCGTCATTGGCCACCACTGCGGGCGCCAGCCTATCAGCGATAAAGCTTTCAGCATGATCCAGTATCGTAGGCAGGCCCTTTTGCTGCAAATAGTGCAGGTCTTTTGCGTTTAAGCGGAAACCGGTACGAAAGGTAGAGCGTTGCAGGGCTTGAAACAACGACTCCAGATCGCGCATGATTTTTTAATGCAGATGAGAAAGATGCAGGTCGCGCAATTTAGGCGCCTTGATGGCGGTGACACCGACCACGGCAATCGTCATGCAGCCGCCAAATATGACGGACGGCACCAGGCCCATGAGCCTGGCTGTGAGGCCAGACTCAAACGCGCCCAGTTCATTGGATGAGCCAATAAAAATACCGTTAATCGCTGACACACGGCCACGCATATTATCCGGCGTCGCCAGTTGCAGAATGGTTTGCCGCAAGATCACGGATACCGCATCCATCATGCCGGAAATCGCTAAAATCACAATCGCCAGCCAGTAAGTATTGCATAGGCCAAAGGCAATCATGCATAAACCAAACCCGGCCACCGCCAATAATAACCAGCGGCCACTGTGCTCATGAATCGGGTGTTTTGCCAGCCAGAGGCCGGTCACAATCGCCCCCAGCGCAGGCGCCGCACGCAACACGCCCAGACCTTCCGGGCCCATCTGGTAAACATCATGTACAAACGCAGGCAACATGGCGACCGTGCCGCCAAACAACACGGCAAACATATCCAGCAATTGCGCACCCAACACCACCTGCGTGCGCCGTACAAAACGCAAGCCTTCGCCTATGCTGGCAAACACGTTCATGGGCTCATGGTTGTGATGTTCTTGCACGCGTAATGTGGTTGCGGCAATCGCCGCCGCCAGCGCCAATATCGCTGACAAGCCATAAGCAATCGACTTATCGGCAAAGCCAATGAGCAGACCACCGATGGCTGGCCCGACAATCAAGCCAATCTGGAACATGGAGCTGCCAATGCCTGAAGCTTTGGCAATGGAGGCACGCGGAATAATCAGCGCAAACAGGGTGTTGTAACTGGGAGAAATCAGCGCCCGCGCAAAGCCGGTAAGCGCCACCGTGCCATAAATCCACCACTCGGTATGCTGTGGATGATGCTGTGCAATCAACACCAGCAAACCCGCATTCACCGATAGGAATAAAGCCGAAACCACGGCAAAGCCACGCCGCGAAAAATAATGATCCACCGCATGCCCGGCAAACAGGGCGCTACCCATATAAGGGATGACTTCAGCGAGACCGATCAGGCCTAGCGACCAGGGGTCGTGGGTGATTTCATAAATATGCCAGCCGATGGCAACCATCATCATTTGGTAGGACAGCACCATAAAAATACGATAGGTCAGCAACTTGGGGAACGCATAGCCCTGATGGGCAAGAATCTGACGAACGGATAAGGACATGGCGTCTATTATACGCTATCCCTACCAGCGGCCTGTGTATTGGCATCTTGCCGCAGAATCCCCTAAAATAGCCAGGCGGGTGCAGTGAATCAGGCAGTAGGCGGCAACGCTGATGAGCCGTCGTTGACCTCGTGCGACCCTGCCGATATAGATGAGGCGCACCCGCCTCAGTCAAACGAAGAGAATAGGCGCACCCGCCCGGACCGCTTGTCAGGAACGCTACTATGCGCCACCTTTATCACTGTTTGCTAAGCACACTATTAACCGTAATAGCTCTCGGCTTGCCAATGCCGGTGCAGGCACAAGAGGTGATGCAGGTGTGGGTGACGGTCGACTGGGAAGGTTTGTCACTAGAAGACGACAACCTGCAAGCCATACAAAAGTTTAGGCAGCAGTTTCCGCAGGTACCATTACTGCACCTGATTAATCCTGCTTACTTTATCCAGCCAGGCGTCAACCGCGCGCAAATTGGCAGCCAGATTCGCAGCACCTTGTTGCCACACGACACCATCGGCCTGCATATACACCCCACGCGCACACTGGTGAAATATTGCGGAATCAGCTATCAAGCCGAGCCTTCCATTTCCGGCGCTGACGAGCACTGCACACAGGCCAGTTGCGGCCACACCGTCAGCCTGGAATATGCTTATAGCCAGACGGAACTGACACGCCTGGTCAGTTGCGCCAGCGAGTTGATGGTCAGCAACGGCTTCAAATATCCGCGCCATTTTCGGGCAGGCGCCTGGCAGTTTGGCCCCAAATTGCAAGCGGCACTGGAAGCCAATCATTTCTTATGGGACAGCTCGCGTATTGATGCCAACTTGCTCACCACACGCTGGCATGCTGACAGCCCCTTAGTAAAATTGCTACAGCAATTGCACCCGCAAAGCACGCCCTTCGACCAACCCTATGCGCTGGGCTATCAGTTGATGGAGTATCCGGATAACGCCGCCATGGCCGATTACACCAGCACCAAACAATTACTGAGCCAGTTTGAGCAATTACTCAGCACCCAACGGCCAGTGATGGTGATGGGCTTTCACCAGGAATCTGCCGCGGAGTATTTATTGCGTTTGGAGCGCACCATCCCGCGTATGGAACAGTTGGCCAAACAGAAAAATGTGCGTATCGAATGGATGCCTTAAGCTATGGATTTGTTTGCTGAACAAGCGGCAGCACACATCCCTCTCGCCGAGGGGGCTGTCTGGTTACCAGGATTTGCCTTGCCCTATATGCCAGCGCTGTGGCCTTGCCTGCAGCAACACCTGTCTGCACACCCAGCACAGCAGATGATGACGCCCATGGGGCATCCCATGTCCGTCAAGACCAGCAGCATGGGCCACTGGGGCTGGGTCAGCAGCCCGCAAGGCTATGGTTACAGCGCACATGACCCGGTGCGCCAACAACCATGGCCAGCGATTCCGGCAGTGATCATGGCCCTGGCTGCAGCAGCTGCCGAAAAGGCAGGCTACCCAACATTTACCCCCGATAGCTGCCTGATCAACCTTTATGCGCCCGGCAGCAAAATGGGCTTGCACCAGGATAAAGACGAAACAGACTTTTCACAGCCCATCGTCTCCGTATCCATAGGCCTTCCAGCGACATTCCTGTTTGGCGGCGCCCAACGGAGTGACAAAGCAGTGCGTATTCCCCTGCAACATGGCGATGTGGTGGTATGGGGAGGTGAGAGTCGGCGCTATTATCACGGTGTGGCTGCCATCAAACCCAACCAGCACCCGCTCGTAGGCAACAGGCGTATTAACCTCACATTAAGAAAAGCAAAGTAACCCACAATCACCGCCCCGCAGACGCTCATACACCCGCAAAAAAGTCTGCACAACTTCTGATTAACATCAAAAATCCGCCTCACTTCCGGGTTGCATCTGTTTCTCAAAAGAGTAAACTGAAACTGTCTTATCGAACTTTCACTTCTTTTTTATAGGTGAAACAATCCGATGGGATAATTTCAGAAAAAGGAGTTTGTCATGAATTTACAACTTACAGGACATCATTTAGAAATCACTCCGGCACTGCGTGAGTACGTGTCATCCAAGTTCTCCCGCATCAGCAATCACTTCGATCATGTGATTGATGTCAAAGTCACCATGTCTGTTGAAAAGCTTGCCCAAAAGGTTGAAGCGACACTGCATGTACCAGGCAACGATTTGCACGCGGCTTGCAGCGACGAGAATATGTATAGTGCCATCGACATGCTTACTGACAAACTTGACCGTCAGGTATTGAAACATAAGGAAAAAAACGGTGACCACCATAAATCTGGTGGCGCAGTCAAACACCAGTTAAGTTCCTAAGTCTTGCCTACGATTCTCTACCCGTACGGGTAGAGAATTCACCCCACCCCTCAGCACATCACTTTTACGTCGTTTCACCGCTTTTACGTCAATTCACGCCCGACACACCACATTCAGTTGTAAAATGGCTGTCAATTCCATGTTTACATGTTGATAACGCGTATGGCGCAAATCTCAGTCGCTGATTTGTACAAACAGATTCGCAGCAAACTCAAATTGAAATGGGTGGCAGGCGAGTCTGGCAGTCAAAAAATACTGAATTCCGGCACTGTCACCAAACCTTCATTGGCATTGGTCGGGCATTTGAATTTTGTGCACCCTAACCGCGTGCAAGTGCTAGGCTGTGCCGAAATGGATTACCTGGCGGGCCTGAGCATCCTCGCGCTGCAACAGGCGGTGAGCAATTTATTTTCAACCGACCTGGCCATGGTAGTCATCGCCAACGGTGAAAAAGTGCCGCCCATCATGCTGGAAGCCGCCCAGCAAACACAAACCCCTTTATTTACCACGCCCATGATCAGCCCGCAGCTCATGGAGTTGCTCAGCCATTATCTGGCGGTGTCCACCGCAGAAACCACCAGCATGCACGGCGTGTTTATGGAAGTGCAGGGGTTTGGCGTGCTGATTACCGGTAGTGCGGCGATTGGTAAAAGCGAACTCGCGCTGGAGCTGATTTCACGCGGGCACCGGCTGGTGGCAGATGATATTGTCGACTTTTACCGTATCTCCCCCGAGCGCATTGAAGGGCGTTGCCCCGAGTTGTTGCAGGATTTTCTGGAGGTGCGCGGCCTGGGCATTTTGAACATCCGCGCACTCTATGGCGATAATGCGGTCAAACCGACTAAACCGCTGGATATGATGATACAGCTGGAACTGGCCGATGAAATGAAGCCGCAAGACCTGGACCGTTTGAGTGCAAACCGGCAAACCCAGCATGTGCTGGATGTTGAGGTCAGCAAGGTCATTATCCCGATTGCGGCTGGCCGAAACATTGCGGTGCTGGTTGAAGCCGCCGTGCGTAACCATATGCTGTTGCTGCGCGGCGTCAATGCCACCAAGCAGCTCACCCAGCGGCAAAAACAAATCATGCTCAGAGAAAGCAAATTACGATGAACAAAAAGTGGTCACGCGCATGCAACTGGTGATTGTCACAGGCTTATCAGGCTCGGGTAAAACCATCGCGCTGCGTGTGTTTGAAGACAGCGGTTATTACTGTATTGATAACCTGCCCGCCACCCTGCTGCCGCATATTCAAAGCCACGTTGCCGACCGCGATGCCGCCAAGGTAGCCGTCAGCATTGATAGCCGCAGCATTGCCATTGAATCTTTGGCCGACATCGTACAAGCCCTGAAAACACAAGGCATTGCCGTGCATCTGCTGTTTCTGGATGCCAGCCTGGAAACCCTGGTCAAACGCTTTTCTGAAACACGCCGCAAACATCCACTCAGCACACCTGATCAGGCGCTGGCTGAAAGCATTAACCACGAACGCGACCTGCTCTCTGGCCTGAATAACCTGGGGCATCATGTAGACACCAGCAATTTGTCAGCCAATGCCTTGCGCCACCATACGCGCGACTGGATGCTGCAAATTGAGCAAGGCTACCAAGAAGCACGGCCGCACTCGCTGGTGTTATCGTTTATTTCGTTCGGCTTCAAACATGGCATCCCACTGGATGCCGACTTTGTGTTTGATGTGCGCAGCCTGCCCAACCCGCATTACGACCCAGTTTTGCGTCCTTACAATGGCAAACAAGCGCCTATCCAGCAATTTTTACAAAACGAAGCCATGGTGCTTGAAATGCAGCGTGACATTCAGCACTATATAGAAAAATGGCTACCAAGCTTTTATCACGACCATCGCAGCTATGTCACCATCGGCATTGGCTGCACAGGGGGGCAACACCGTTCCGTCTATCTGGTGGAACAACTGGGGGCATATTTCAAGCAACAGCATCAGGTCATGATCCGTCATCGTGAATTACAGGATGCCCATGCCACGGTTAGCCCTTAAATTACGGAGTCTGAGAGCAAAATTATGATTGGTGTATTGATTATTGCGCATGGCAGCCTGGGCCCCAGCCTGATCGATTGCGCAACCCATGTGATGGGTAATCGCCCGGCACAGCTGGATTTCCTGGAAATTTCCAAACATGACGACCCGGCCAGCGTATTGCCCAAGGCGCAGGTACTGGTGAAGCAATTGGATAGTGGTCAGGGTGTACTGGTCTTGTCAGATATTTATGGCGCGACGCCCTGCAACATTGTCACTCGCTTGCTAACGCCTGATGAAATTGAAGGCGTCGCCGGGGTCAACCTGCCCATGCTGGTACGTGTGTTGAATTACCGCCATGAAGGCCTGCATTCTTGTATCCAGAAAGCCCTGAGTGGCGGTCGCGATGGCGTCGTCCACTTTACCAAAACCACTTGTCACCACGCCCAATAACTTAAACATCTATGGCAAAACTCTCTCTCGAAATTATTAATAAACTCGGCTTGCACGCACGTGCCTCCACTAAATTCACCCAAACTGCCAGCCAGTTCAAGAGTGAGGTCTGGGTGGAAAAAAACGGCAGACGCGTCAATGCCAAAAGCATTATGGGGGTCATGATGCTGGCTGCTGCCAAAGGTAGCATCATTGATATCGAAGCCACCGGCGCAGATGAAGCGCAAGCAATTGCAGCGCTGCAGGCGCTGGTGAATGACTACTTTGGTGAGGGCGAATAATTGACCAGTTTCAGCATGCACGGTGTGGGCGTGTCCAGTGGCATTGCCATTGGCCATGCACACCTGATCTCCCATGCCTTGCTGGAGGTGGTGCATTTTAAAATTGATGCCGATGGCGTCGATGAAGAAATTGCGCGTTTTGAACGTGCCATTGGCTTGGTCAAGCAGGACCTGGAGCAACTGAAAGCACAACTACCCAAAAATGCGCCTGCCGAGCTGAGTGCATTTATTAATACACATTTGGCCATGCTAACGGATAAGTCACTCTCCGAGGCACCCAAGACGATTATCCGCAATGAGTTGTGCAATGCCGAATGGGCACTCAAGCAACAAATGGACGATATTGTTGCCCAGTTTGACGCCATTGAAGACGCTTATTTACGTGAGCGCAAACAGGATGTGGTGCAAGTTGTTGAGCGCGTGATCAAGGTATTGCTGGGCCGTGACCAACTGGCTGCCAGCGAAAAGAAACTGCAAGCGCGGCAAGAGCGCGCCATGATCCTGGTCGCACATGATGTGTCACCAGCCGACGCCATCCAGTTTAAACACCACCAGTTTGCTGCGTTTATCACCGATGTCGGCGGCGTCACCTCGCACACCGCCATCCTCGCACGCAGCCTGAATATTCCATCCATTGTGGCGCTGCAACGTGCCCGTGATTTAATCAACGATGGCGAGCTGATGATCGTAGACGGTGCCGCAGGCGTGGTCATCGTCAATCCAGACCCGGAAGTCCTGTCCGAGTATCAACTCAAACAAAACCAGTGGCAACTGGCGCAACAAAAACTGCAACTGATCAAAACGACCAAAGCAGTGACGGTGGATGGCGTGGCGATTGATTTATTCGCCAACATTGAAGTGCCGGAAGACGTGATTAGCGCCAAAGCCTCCGGTGCGGTGGGGGTCGGTTTATACCGGACCGAGTTTCTGTTTATGAACCGTGCAGAAATGCCAGACGAGCAGGAACAATTCGAGGCCTACAAACACGTGGCCGAGGCCATGAAAGGCCACCCGGTGACTATCCGCACTCTGGATATCGGTGCCGATAAACAACTCAACCCGGATGAAGTGGTCACCGCCACCAACCCCGCACTAGGTTTGCGCGCCGTGCGCTATTGCCTGGCCGAGCCACATATTTTCCATACGCAGTTCCGCGCGCTGTTGCGCGCGTCGCATTACGGGCAAGTTAAAATCCTGATTCCCATGCTGTCGACGTTGGCTGAATTACGCCAAACAAAACTATTGCTGGAACGAGCCAAAGAGTCGTTACGCCAGCAAAAAATTCGGTTTGACGAGCAGATCCAGCTCGGCGGCATGATAGAAATCCCGGCTGCCGCCATTAATGCAGACGCTTTTGCACAAGAACTGGACTTCTTATCGATAGGCACCAACGACCTCATTCAATACACGCTGGCGATTGACCGCGCGGATGACGCCGTCGCACATTTGTACAACCCACTGCACCCGGCAGTGCTGCGCCTGATCCAGATCACGATTCAGGCCGCTGCCAAATATGGCAAATCAGTCTCGGTCTGTGGTGAGATGGCGGGCGATATCAAATTGACGCGCCTGCTGGTCGGCATGGGTATGCGCCAGTTGTCCATGCACCCGGCCCATATCCTGAGCGTGAAATCGCAAATCCTGCAGAGCGAAGAGAGTGTACTGGCCAAGCAGGCCAAAAAAATCCTGTCATTCAATGACCTGGAAAAAATTGTCCCGCTGATTAAAAAATATAACGGTGAGCTGCTTTAGCAAGAGGCGCACAGCCTCTTGCATTTAGTAAACTCATCACCATCATCAATATATACAATCACCCAAACGCGAACATTTGGCCAATAATAGGCCTCTATCAGATATTGCAAACCCTCAAAGGATACCGTTGTGAGCACTAATCCATTACTCGTTTTTAACGGCCTGCCAAAATTCAATGATATCCGTCCCGAGCATGTGTCTCCGGCGATAGACAGCCTGCTGACCGAAGGCCGTGCCCTGGTTGAGCAATTAGCGACCGCCAGCGAAACACCTGACTGGCAGAATTTTGTGCAGCCAATTGAGAATTACTCTGAAAAATTATCGCGTAGCTGGGGCCCGGTCGGCCATATGAACGCCGTGGTCAACACACCAGAGTTGCGCGAGGCCTACAATGACAACCTGGCCAAACTGACTGACTTTTATAGCGACCTGTCGCAAGATGAGCGCCTGTATAACAAATACAAAGCCATCCAGGCCAGTGCAGGCTATGCCACACTCAGCCGTGCGCAGCAAAAAATCATAGACAATGAAGTGCGTGGTTTTAAACTCGGTGGTGCTGAGTTACCAGCCGCAGAGAAAGTGCGTTTTAAAGAAATTGCCGAACAATTATCCAAGCTGGGCAGCAAGTTTGAAGAGAACATTCTCGACAACACCAACGACTTCAAACACTTGGTTGCAACGGCAGACGAACTGGGTGGCCTGCCGGAAGATGCCCTGCAAGCGGCGGCTGAGGCCGCCAAGGCAGAGGGCAAAACAGGCTATCTGTTCACTTTGCACTTTCCCTCTTATATGCCAGTCATGCAGTATTGCGAAAACCGCGCACTGCGTGAAACGCTTTATCGTGCCTATGCCACGCGTGCCTCAGAGTTTAGCAAACCGGAGTGGGATAACACGCACCTGATTGCCGACCTGCTGAAACTCAAACGCGAAGAAGCGCAACTACTGGGCTTTGGCAACTATGCAGAGCTATCGCTCGCGACCAAGATGGCCGATACTCCAGCACAAGTGATCGACTTTTTGGACACCCTGGCAAAACGCGCCAAACCCTACGCTGAAAAAGACATGGCCGAGTTAAAAGCCTATGCTGAAAAACTCGGCTTTAGCGATATGCAAGCCTGGGACGTGGCGTTTATCAGCGAAAAACTGCGCGAAGAAAAATATGCTTTCTCTGACCAGGAAGTGAAACAATACTTTCCCGAAGACAAAGTGCTGGCTGGCCTGTTTAAAGTGGTGGAAACTATTTTTGGCGTACAAGTACGCAAAACTGATGCCCCGCTATGGCATAAAGACGCCAGCTTTTACGAGATCAGCGACCAGCAGCGACAGCCGATCGCCTACTTTTACCTGGATTTATACGCCCGCCAAGGCAAACGAGGCGGCGCCTGGATGGACGAATGCATCACGCGCCGCAAAACCGCCAACGGCGTTGAACTGCCTGTCGCCTACCTGACCTGTAACTTCTCGGCACCCGTCGGCGACAAGCCTGCCCTGTTTACACACGACGAAGTCATCACCATGTTCCATGAGTTTGGTCACGGCTTGCACCACATGCTGACGCAAGTGGATGAATACAGCGTGTCTGGCATTAAAGGTGTGGAATGGGATGCGGTAGAGCTGCCCAGCCAGTTTATGGAAAACTTCTGCTGGGAATGGGATGTTTTGCGTCATATGACTGCCCACGTGGACAGTGGTGAGCAGTTGCCGCGTGTATTGTTCGACAAAATGGTGGCCGCCAAAAACTTCCAGGCCGGCATGCAGACCGTGCGCCAAATCGAGTTTTCGCTGTTCGATATGCGTTTGCACAGCACCTTTGACCCGGCGAGCAAACAAACCGCGCTGGATGTCCTGGAGCAAGTGCGTAACGAGGTCGCCGTGCTGCGACCACCCTCATGGAACCGCTTCCCGAACAGTTTCAGTCATATTTTTGCCGGCGGTTATGCCGCAGGCTACTACAGCTACAAATGGGCTGAAGTGCTGTCTGCCGATGCCTATAGCCTGTTTGAAGAGCTGGGAGTGCTATCTGAAACCGCTGGCAGCCGCTTTAAAAATGAAGTCCTGGCCCAAGGTGGCGCCCGCCCGGCCATGGAATCGTTTGTCGCCTTTAGAGGCCGTGAGCCGAGCATGGATGCTTTGCTCAGACATAACGGTATGACACAATAATCCTCCTCATCGCCAAGCCCATCCAGGCTTGGCTTTTTAATATTCATACATAGAATCATTCAAGGATACCTTTATGCTACCCACCGCTCGCTGGCTATTGATTGTGTTATGCCTGTCTTCATCGTATGCGTTTGCCGCCAAGGAAGAGGCTGACGATATTCAAGCCAAAACACCAGAAGGCGATGAAGTGATCCTGCATTCGAATGGCTATTGGGAGTTTAAAGATGCCAAGAAAGCCGCAGTCGCCAAAGTGAAGGTAGAAGAATTTGAGCGTAGCAATGGTTGCCCGATCGGCATGCGCCCGAGCTTTCTCGGCATGGGGCGTTGCATTTCTTATGATGACCCCATCCTAAAACGCGGCTCTTTGAGTGGCAAAGGCCGTTAACACGACAAGTATCAGGCACTAAAACAGGGCAGCCATGGCTGCCCTGTTGCTTTTTCATCAGCCGCACATCAGGTTTATCGCGACACCCAAGCGTGCGCCTGCGCCATTTGCCTGTTTTTTGGCCATACAATCAAGGTCAGGTACGCCGCTTGCTTAAACATGGTTTTACATTTAACGTTTGCGCATGATGATTAACTCTCTCGACTTTGCCCGCCACGGCGATAAACAAAATTCCGCCTTCTTTGAGGAGTATCTGCAAAAACTGCTGGAAGAGCGTGACCAGATGGGCCTGACCGAGATGATTCAGGAAATTGATGCGTTAATGATTACGGTGGACCCGGATCATTCAATTCAATATATCGCTGAATTGTCGCTGATGACCTCCTACCACTACCTGGTCACGCTGGAGAGTGAAAAACATTGGACCCATGTATTACGCATAGACCTCAACTCGCCAGATCTGCTGGTACGTGAGGTCAAAGACCCCAACCTGCGTGGTATTTTCCGCTCACTGAATGAGATTTACCCGGTGGGCGCGCGCAAACCTAACAGCCGTTATATGGGTGAAATAATCCGCGTCAGCAATATGCATGAAGTGGTGAAATTACAGGAAGAACGCGAGTTCCGCTTCTTCACGCAAGACGAGGTGCGCAAGCTGGAATTACCAGGCAATGTGGCCATCAGCAAGCCGTCACCGTACACGCACAATATCGTCGGCTATATGAAACGCGAGCCTGGCGAACTGCGGGTATACTCGCTAGGTATCAGCACCATACGCGCGGATGTACAGGCCGCCTATGAGCAAGCCAAAGACCAGCAAGCCAAGCTACGTATCGACGACCTGATTTTGCCGGTAGACCACCTGGCCACGCGCGTGTATAGCCAAAACCGCGAAGTGGCCATCCTGGAATATTTATCCTGGTCCAGCTACTTTTTCTGGGGCGCTTACAATATCTGGGACCAGAACTCCTCTACCAATGTGACCAAGAGCGTGCACGGCTTTGCCGAAACCAAGAGCCCGGCCAAAGTGTTCACCGCCAACAACACGCCTTACTTCGTCAATCACCTGGAAAAATTGCCCTCTCCTACTGAAACCTTTGTGCGCAACTATGGCCCGCGCCTGCATCATATTGCCTTGTCGGTGAAAGACGGCACGCGCGATGGCAAAGAAAATATCGACTTTGTCGTCAATGCCATCGCCAGCCAGGGCAAGGGCTTTTTGCTGGATGTGATAGGCTCAAAAGAAGAAGGCCTGAAGCAGATTTTCTCCAATGCCTCTGAGCACTCGTCACTGATTATTGAATACGTGCAACGTTATGATGGCTTTGATGGTTTTTTCACGCGAGACAATGTCGCCAAGCTTACAGAAGCCGCCGGGGTAGAAGAAGGGGTACTGGAAGCACAAGCCAAACTGAGCCAGTTAGCGGGCAAGTAATCTGGCAGGCATATCTGCCTTATACTATGCGCTGCTTTCATGACCCGCATATCATGCATCACGACTTCTGGCATCAACGCTGGCAACACCAGCAAATCGGCTTTCACTTACATGAGGTCAACCCGTTTTTACTGGCCCATGTTGAGGCACTCAAATTACAGCCCGGCCACCGTATATTGGTGCCGCTCTGTGGCAAAACGCTGGATATCCATTGGCTGTTGGCGCAAGGCCTGCAAGTGGTGGGCGCCGAACTCAGCGCCATAGCCGTAAGTGCCTTGTTTGCTGAACTCAACCTCGTTCCTGAAATCACGCAGACAGGCACACTCAAGCATTACCGCACAGCCCAGTTAGAAGTCTTTCAAGGTGATTTTTTCGCGCTGGACCGGACGCTGCTTGGGCCTGTGGATGCCGTATATGACCGTGCCGCCCTGATTGCGCTGCCGAATGAAATGCGTCGGCAGTACAGCCAGCACTTAATCAATCTCACGCACACCGCACCGCAACTCCTGATTAGCTTTGCCTATGACCAATCGCTATTGCAAGGCCCGCCGTTTAGCGTCAACAAAGAAGAAGTTGGCGCGCACTACCAGGCGCATTACCAGTGCACATTACTGACCAGTGTATTCATGGAAAAAGGCTTGAAAGGGCAATATCCTGCTGAAGAAACGGCCTGGTTACTCAGCCCGAGAAGCTCGAACTAAATGACACAACCCGCGAGCGTCTCATGGTGCGCCAGCCAGTGCTGCAAACTCTCAACCACCTGATGTGCCCCTGCACGGACTTGCTCGCTAGGTTGCCTGAGGTCTGGCACCACCACCACGCGCAAACCTGCAGCAATCGCCGCCTGTGCTCCCAGCTCACTGTCTTCAAAGGCAATGCATTCGTCTGCGTGCAAGCCCAGTTTTTCCAGCGCTAGTAGATAAATATCCGGATTGGGTTTGCCGCGCTTCACCTCTTGCCCGCTGGTGACATGGCTAAAGTAATCCAGCACGCCAGTGTGGGTTAAACGATGTGTGATATGCGGCATGGGCGAAGAAGACGCCACGCTGCACACAACGCCTTGCGACTGATAGTACTGCAACAAGGCATGTGCGCCGTTTTTGAGTGGAAACGCATGGTCGCGCGCGTCGAGAAAAGCATTCAGGCCCTGCATCACGTGCTGAAAATTGGCTTCGCTCCCTAACTGCTGCGTCATCAGCCGGGTCGAGTCAGACCATACTCGCCCAACCAATTCGACATATTCGGCCTGGGTATAAGTAATGCCTATGCTGGCCGCCGCCTGTATGCAGCCTTGCATAATAATGCGCTCAGAGTCGATCAACAGACCGTCCATGTCAAAAATAGCCGCTTTAATCACTGACAACGCTCATTGATGAAATAAAACACCATTTTACCGCGACTGCGTTGCGGCTAAACACACACTTGCTGGCAGACATGGGTTTATTTGTTGCCAACACACCATCAAACAAACACAACTTAACAAAGAGCGGCTAATATAAAACTACATGACAGCAGCAGAGGCTGCTCATGCCATACAGAGATCGCCACAGCAGCGTGGATGAACAGGTGGCGGCACTTAAACAATCAAGGAGCCCCTCCATGGATAAAGCAAAACTGTATACCTTGCGCTGGTCAGCCATGCAAATTGCCAGGCTGTCTGCCGACCCCAAAGTCGATGCACTGGCGCTCAGCCAGATTGAAATCCTGTCACAACTGCTGGAAGAGCCGGTCCCCGAAGAGTTCAGGCCACCCGAGCCACCGCGCCCCAGCCTGCATCCTGAGGAAGCTTCCCCAGAAAAAAAGCGTTATCCGGTCGGCGAAAGAAAACTGTGGTACCCGGAAGCCGTCATACGCACCGACATTAAACGCGCCGCCCAGGGTGAATACCCGAAAGCCTATCCTTATGGCGCGATTGTGCACTTCACAGCCGGGCAATACACCAAAGGGCTGGAAAACGCGGTGAGCGCCATTACTAGCAGCCCGTATTTCTTTTGCTGCATCAGCACCGATGGCAAACTGGTACAGGCAAACCCGCTCAACCAATGGGGCTACCACGCTGGGGAAAGTGCCTGGACCATTGCTGGTGCGAAACGTAATGGCGTGTCCAATTTTCTGGTCGGCATAGAAATCACCAACCCGGGGCGGCTAGAGGTGCATAACGGTAAGTATTACACCTATTGGGATACCAGCCATAAGCAACCAATAGACGCCAAAAAAGTGCGTGTGATTGATAAAAATACCGACAACATCCTGGCTGGGGCTTATCTCCCCTACACCAAAGCGCAGGAAACCACTCTGCTTGAGTTTTTGCTCTGGGCCAAGGCAAACAATCCCAGCGTCTTTGATTTTGATTATGTCCTCGGCCATGACGAAGCGGCAGGTCCCAAAGGCATAGGCCGCTGGCGTAAAAATGACCCTGGCGGCGCCTTGTCGATGACCATGTCTGAATTCAGGCAACTACTTAAAGACGAGTATAAGAAACGCTATGGCTAACAGCGACAGATGAAAAAATGCCCCGACAAGTCGGGGCTAACGTGGACTTTACTACTTACCTACTCCTCACAGGGCGTAGATTAAACGTTGTACGAACGCCGAGAGTTGATCAATATCAAATCAACGGCTAAATAGCACTGAAAATGACGCTAGGCGGCGGCGTACGCTAATGGCGTCACCGTCACACTGACTGTCAGTTGCTGCTGGCCGCCCCCCAGCACCACGCCGCGCATGGGCGACACATCCCCAAAATCGCGCCCCCAGGCCACGGTAATATGTTCCTGCTGCACCAGGCAATTGTTGGTCGGGTCAAAGTCCACCCAGCCATTGACCGGGCAATAGACGGATATCCAGGCATGTGAAGCATCTGCGCCCACCAGCCGTGGCTGGCCTGCGGGAGGATGTGTGAGGATATAGCCACTGACATAACGGCATGCCAGGCCCAATGAACGCAAAGCACCAATCATCAGGTGAGCAAAATCCTGGCAGACGCCACGGCGGCCTTTGAGTACTTCGTCCAGCGGCGTTGAAATGTCTGTTGCCTGCGCATCAAACTCAAACTCGGCGTAGATCTGCTGCGTTAATGACATTGCGGCCTCCAGCAACGGACGTTGCGGCGTGAAACACGTTTGTGCAAACGTGGCCAACGCCTCACTGCATTTCACTCTTGCCGTGGCATAAATAAACGGCGTGGCTTCGAGATGCTGCGTCCCCTGCAATTGCAACATAGCCTGCACCTGCTCCCAAGCGGGGCTTTGCATGAGTGTTTGCATGGTGGGGCGTGGCTGTACATCAACCTGAAAACGTGAAGTGACTTCCAGTGACTGATGCGGGGTCAGCAGTGTCAAATAGTCATTATGGTTGCCAAAAGAATCACAGCGCCGCGATTGCTCGGCAGGCGATGGCTCACACGCAAGGGTATAAGAAACGCACTGCTGGAAGTCCGTCTGGCGCGGCATCATATGCAATAACTGTTGCGACTGGATCACACACGTATCGTAGCTATACACGGTTTGATGTTCGACCTGGTAGCGCATCACTTTCCCTTAATGCCCAGGTGTCACCAGCGGACTGGCATAACTGAAAAAACGCAGACTCAAGCGGTCTGACAAGGTGAGCGTCACCGCATAGGTGCGGTTAAGCCACTCGGCCAAAGCAGTATTTCCTGCCGTAAAACATTGATCAGGATCGAGTTGCAACAATGCCTGCCAGCAATCATTCAGCTCAGTGGCGATGCCGCCTGCATTGTCCTGCGCGTCCATTTCTTCCAAGTATTTGACCAGGCCCTTGATCTGGAACACCACAGAATTAGGGTTATTATCATCCATCAACAACAAATCCAGCACCGGTAACCACTCTGGCTGTGCAGCATAACGGGCCCGATAGGTGACCAGGTTATTGGTGACCTGCAACAACCACTCCAGGTTGCTGTGCTGTGGCATGCTGAGCGCACGGCTCAACAGCACACACATAAACTGCAAGCGCTCTATGCGTCGCCCCAGGGACATAAAACGCCAGCCCAGGTCACGCGTCATCCAGTCCATGGCAAAGCCCGTCAGGGTAACGAAATGATTAATGGCCTGCTCAATATAAGACAAGGCATCCTGGAGAGTGGCATGCTGGTGACGGGTAATAAACAGGCGTGACAATACGTTCACCGTCCGCCAATGGTCATTCGAAATGCGTTCACGCAGGTTGAATGCCTGCTGAAACAATTGCTGCACACTGGTAGCCAGACTGCTGGACTGTTGTGAGAACACGGCCTGAATCAGCAACGGTTCAATATCATCATCCGTCCAGGGTTGCCAGCTGGCAATGGCCTCTTCGTCTTCCGGGTTGGGTAACAGGTCAAACCACTGGCACAAGCCCTGCATGGTCGACCACTCGCCGTCGCGCATCTCCGGCGTGTACTCGAGCAAGGCGCGGATGGTGGCACGTAACATGATGGCTTTTTGCAGATTACGCACTGAGTAACGGCCATACCAGAACAGGTTTTCTGCCATGCGGCTGGACAGGTAGGCATTTTCACGCACCAGGTCCTGGCTGGAGCTGGTTTTACGTAACAGGCTGAACGGCGGTTGGCTGTCATGCGACAGCACCCAGGTATCTTTGCTGGTGCCGCCACGCTGCATGGTGACCACGCGGGCATCTTTACCGCTGGCCACGCGAGACAAGCCGCCTGGCAGGATGGCATAGCCGTTAGGCGTCGCAAAGGCATACACCCGCAAACTCACGGCGAGCGAGCCGATTTGCGGATGGCTCTGGTGGCTGGTCAGCACCGGCGCATGCGAAATATCCACTTGCTCCTGCGCAATATAGTGGTCGGGTTGCGCCCGCAACTTGGCAATCAGCGATTCTTTTTGGCCCGGGTTCAAATCCTCCCCAAAAATGGGGGATGACCGCACTTGCGGATAAGCCGGTTTGATGACGAGGTCATCCAGGTGCTGGATCACATATTCCAGGGCGGCTGGTTCACCACACCACCAGGTCGCCACCGAAGGCATGCGTAAGGTTTCGCCTAACACTGACTGGCATAAGTTAGGCAAGAAACCGAGCAAGGCGCCAGATTGCAGCAAATTAGCACCCAGGGCATTGGCAATCAACACATTGCCCAATCGCGCGGCCTGCGTCAGGCCAGCCACACCCAGCAAGGACTCGGCATTCAGTTCCAGCGGATCACAGTAGTCGTCATCAATACGCCGCAAAATCGCATGCACGGGCTTGAGTCCGGCAATGGTTTTTAGCCACACCACGCCATTGCGTACGGTGAGGTCACTACCTTGTACCAGCGGATAACCGAGGTAGCCCGCCAGGAAGGACTGCTCGTGGTAGGTTTCGTTATAAGGCCCGGGGGTCAAAATAACCACCAATGGCGGCTCCCCCTGACCCAGCGCGGCGATACCGGGTACCGTTCGTGCCTGGTTATCCGCCACGCGGTGTCCCCAGTGCGCCAGACTATCGCGCATGCTGGCAAAAAAGCCGCTCAGGCGCTCAATATTCAGGTCACGGAACAGCTCGGGAAACGCACTCGAAATAATGGTACGGTTTTCCAGCGCATAGCCCGCGCCAGTCGGCCCTTGCGTGCGGTCAGACACCACCCACCACTGGCCGTTAGGCGCGCGTGCAATATCGACGGCATAGCTATGCAATGCAATATTGTCATAATGTGGAATCCCGACACAAGACGGCAAAAAGCCGTTATGCCCGTAAATCAATGCCGGGGGCAATTGACCATCGGCCAACAGCCGCTGCTCGCCATAAACATCCAGCAATACCCGGTTAAGCAAGGTAGCACGCTGTGCAACCGAAGCGGCAATGTGCTGCCATTCGTCTTGCGGAATAATCAGTGGCAGGACATCCAGATCCCAGGGCCGCTGCACGCCATGGGTATCGGCATAGACGTTATAAGTGACACCGTTATCCCGCACCTGGCGCTGCACGGCTTCCACGCGTTTACGCATGGCGGTCGGCTCTTCAGACTCCAGCTGTGCCAGCAAGGCCTGCCAGTGCGGACGTGCCTGACCGCTGCTATCCAACAGTTCGTTGTAGCGGTCAGAAAAATACAGTTGGTTAAGCACTGGTTGCATGCGAGATCAGGAGAAAAAATACATTACATTACAAGACAATGAGTGTAACAGGATGTTCACCCATTGGCCTGCCAACGCAGGTCCAGCGTAAACGGAAAACGCGGGTTAGGTGGTTCTTTTACCACACACATCTCGCCCGGCGTGTGTCCATGCGCCCAGAAACGGGCAAATCGGCGCGCCTCTGCCTCATTGGCATTCACCGGGAAAGTATTGTAATTGCGCCCACCCGGATGCGACACATGATAGGTGCACCCACCTAATGACTTGCCACTCCAGGTATCTACCAGGTCGAACACCAAAGGCGCTTGTACCGGGATGGTCGGATGCAAGGCTGACCACGGGTTCCAGGCGCGGAAGCGGATACCCGCCACATGCTCGCCCGCATTGCCGGTTGCCTGCAAGGGCAACGGACGGCCATTACAGGTCACCACATGTCGGCCGTCCGTCAGGCCACGCACACGCAACTGCATGCGCTCCACGGATGAGTCCACATAACGCGCTGTGCCGCCGCCAGACACCTCCTCACCCAGCACGTTCCATGGCTCTATGGCCTGCCGCAGCTCCAGCTCTATGCCGTGATAAGCCACGGTGCCATAACGCGGAAACCTGAACTCGACAAACGGCTCAAACCAGCGCTGCTCAAAGGCATAACCTGCCGCACGCAAGTCGGCCACCACATCGGCCATATCCTGTGCCACAAAATGTGGCAACATCCAGCGGTCATGTAATTCAGTGCCCCAATGCACCAGCTTGCCGGTATAAGGCGTTTTCCAGAAGCGTGCGACCAGGGCACGTAACAACAAACTTTGCAGCAGGCTCATGCGCGCATGCGGCGGCATTTCAAACGCTCGGAACTCCACCAGCCCCAGCCGCCCGGTCGGGCCATCTGGCGAATATAGTTTGTCGATAGAAAACTCGGCGCGATGCGTGTTACCGGTCAAATCGACCAGCAAATGCCGCAACAAGCGGTCGACCAGCCAGGGCTGCGCACTTTCTTTGCCCGGCGGCAGCATTTTCTCCATCTGCTGGAAAGCAATGCCCAGCTCGTACAAATTATCGTCGCGCGCCTCATCCACCCGCGGCGCCTGGCTGGTGGGGCCAATAAATGTACCGGAAAACAAATAAGACAGTGCAGGGTGGTTTTGCCAGTAGGTAATCAGGCTGCGCAACACATCCGGCCGTCTTAACAGCGGGCTGTCGGCGGCTGTTTCGCCGCCCAGCGTCACATGGTTACCACCGCCCGTCCCCGTGTGGCGGCCATCCAGCATGAATTTCTCTGTGCCTAACCGGCATACACGCGCCGCTTCATATAAGGTGCTGACATTCGCGACCAGTTCCTTCCAACTGCTGGACGGATGAATATTGACTTCAATCACGCCAGGGTCTGGTGTCACACTGAGTAACTTCAGGCGACTATCGCGCGGTGGCGTATAGCCCTCCAGCCACAGCTTGAGCTTGAGGTCACTGGCGGTCTGCTCAATGGCACTCAGCAAATCCAGGTAATCCTCCAGCCGTGTCACCGGTGGCATAAATACATATAAGCGGCCTTGCCTGACCTGCACACACAAGGCGGTATGAATGACTTCGCGCGCGGTGGGCTGGCTTGTTTTGTGTTTTAACCTGACTTTGGGCACCTTGGCATCACCCAGCGCCGCCTGCTCAGCAAACGAGTCCAGCGCAAATTCCGGTTCAATCTCCGCAGGCAGTTGCCATGGCAATGAAGAAAGCGGCAAGCGCAACCCCATGGGCGAATCGCCCGCCAGCAAATAGAGATGCTCGCGCCGCAATGGCCACTTGCTGGTCAGCCATTCACCGGCCACTTGCGACTCTATTGGTTTCAATGGCATGACGTAACCGACGACCGAGCCTAAGCCCTGGTTCAGCACATTGGCCAGCCGTTTACGCTCGGCACCATCCTTCAAGTCAGCCTTGAGCGGGTCAATATTGTGCGCCAACTGCTGCTCTTGCTGTGCCAGCGACCACACATCTTCATAGGCAGGCACCAGACAGGCAGGCGGGAATCCCAGCATATCGGCCAGATGCCGTGCAAATGCCTGCGCCTGTTTCGCAGTGTAGCCATCCTGACCACTTTCGGCAGAAAATAGGCTGGCATCACGCCATACCGGCTTGCCATCAGGCCGCCAGTAGATATTAATCGCCCAGCGCGGCAACGGCTCACCGGGATACCACTTGCCCTGGCCGTAATGCAAAAAGCCGTGAGGCGCGAACTGGGCCTTGAGCCGCAATGCCAGATCTCCTGCCAGTTGGCGCTTATGCTCCCCCAGCGCCAAGGTGTTCCACTGCGCGCCATCCATATCATCAATCGAGACAAAGGTCGGCTCACCGCCCTGCGTCAGGCGCACATCCATCTTGTTCAGTTGTTTATCGACCTGCTCGCCCAGCTTCACAATGGCTTGCCAGTCTTGTTCGCTATAAGGCTTGGTCACACGCGGATCTTCGTGAATACGGGTGACACGCATCTCGTGGCTAAACGTCACTTCGGCGACATCGGTAAATCCCATCACTGGTGCGGCCGAAGATGGTAACGCCGTGCAAGCCAGCGGAATATGCCCTTCGCCTGCCATCAAACCGGACGTCGGGTCCAGCCCGACCCAACCAGCGCCGGGGATGAACACTTCAGTCCAGGCATGCAAGTCGGTAAAATCTTTATCCGTGCCGCTGGGGCCATCCAGCGCCTCAATATCAGCTTTTAGCTGTATCAGGTAGCCAGAAACAAAGCGCGCCGCCAGGCCAAGCTGGCGCATCACTTGCACCAGCAACCAGGCGGAGTCACGGCAGGAACCCGTACGTTTTTGCAAGGTGTCTTCCGGCGTCTGTATGCCTGGCTCCATGCGCACGGTGTAACCAATCGCCCCTTGCAGGCGCTGGTTCACCGCCACCAAGAAATCGACAATACCAACCTCCGGCTGCACCACCTCACTGCGTATGACGTCCATCCATTCCGTGAGCAAAGGCCCCATGGGCTCCGCTTGCAAATAGGCGGTCAGTTCAAAAGCCTGTTGCTCGGCGTAGCTGAATGGAAAGTGCTCAGCATACTTCTCCACAAAGAAATCAAACGGGTTGATGACGGTCATGTCTGCCACCAAATCGACCGTAAAATCGAGCTCACGCACCATTTCGGGGAATACAAAACGGGCAATATAGTTGCCGTAAGGGTCTTGCTGCCAATTGATAAAGTGCTTTTCCGGATTCACCGTCAATGAATATGACAGCACAGGCGTGCGCGCATGCGCGGCAGGCTTTAAGCGGACTTCATGTGGAGATAAATTGACCAGTCGGTCGAACTGATAACGCGTGCGGTGATGTAAAGCGACACGGATAGCCACTGCCACTCCTTTTAGGAATTATGATTTTAGGCAGTGAAGATGCAGGAAATATGCCAGCTGCGGGCAAACAGGCCACGACGCAGCTGGAAAACACAAGAAACAGGCGAAAGTGAGGGATGGCTTATTTGCCGCCACCCACCAGGCTTTTCACAGCGCTGACGACATCACCCGGCATGACCACGATTTTGCTGTTATTGGAATCCGCCATTTTTTGCAGGGATTGAATATAGCGGTCACCGAGCAAGAACGTCGCCGAGGCGTTATTTTCTTTCACCGCTTCCGTAATCATTTTGATCGCCTCGGCCGACGCCTTGGCACCGACCATCTGCGCTTCTGCATCTTTGCGCGCCGCTTCCAGGCGCGCCTCTGCATTCAAAATCAGGGATTGTTTGGCACCCTCAGCCTCGGTCACCACCGCCACACGTTCACGCTCAGCAGCGGCCTGCCTCTCCATGGCATCCTGCATATTGGCAGAGGGCTTGATGTCTTGAATCTCAACGCTTTTCACGGTCAGCCCCCAATCCAGCGCCTCATCGGCAATCGCCTCTTTCAACTCTGCCTTGATGCGGTCACGCGAGGTCAATGCATGGTTTAAGTCCATGCCACCAATAATCGAGCGCAAACTGGTTTGGACCATATTGCGCATGGCTTCGCGGAAGTTTTCAATGCCATACACGGCACGTTCGATATTGGTGACTTTGATAAACGCCACCGCATTGGCCAGAATCACCGCGTTATCGCGCGTAATCACTTCCTGCTCTGGCACATCCAGAATAATGTCTTTGGTAGTCACTTTGTAGCTGACAGTACTCAAAATCGGGTTAATCACATGTAACCCTGGCGTTAAAATGCCAGCAAACTTACCCAGGCGCTCAACTACCCACTCCTCGCCCTGCGGCACAATACGTACGCCTTTAACGATGGCAATCACTACTAATACGATCACAATGACACTGACTTCGGTCATGACTACTCCCTTGATTCAATTAAGTTAATGCTTGGCTAGACAGGCACCACACGCAAACTGTTACCCTCTACCGCAACGACCTTCGCTGCTTGCTGTTCGGCAATTGCAGTATCGGCATAGGCCACCCACTCGCGGCTGCCTAGCACCCCCTGGCTGAAGCGTATCTTGCCTGCTTGCTGGGGTGAAATCGCGACCGTCACAATGCCTTCACGACCGATTTCCTCTCCTTGTGCCTGGCCCACACGTAACGCAGGCTTACGCTTTTCCAGCTTACGCATCACGCCGAGGGCAACCGCAGACAACACCGCGTAGTTCAATGCCTGTAACGCTAATGGCATCTCGGTAAAAACAGCGCACAACATCGCCATCACCAAAGCAGCGATGCCTAGCCACAAAAAATACAGGGTTCCTAACAGCATTTCCATGCACAGCAGTATAAGCCCCAGCCCACACCACCACCATAATGTCGTCATTCGCACACCTTTCCAACGAAATTGCAACTCATGGTATCACTAGTTGTGTCAAAATGGTGCGCTATGAACCCGCCAGCCCTCATCACGCTCGCTGCAGACCGCGTCACGCGCCTGCAGCAAATCAGGGAATATTTTCCGCAAGCCTCGGGGCCAGACTTGTCCCCGGCCTGGCAAGGCGGACGTGCGTCTGCATTAGCACGGCTATCGTCAGTGGACGCTGAAGACTACGCGCGTAGCCGCAACCAGCTCACAGGCGCAGTGACCGGGTTATCGCCCTACCTGCGCCATGGCTGCCTGTCGCTACCAGAAACCATGGCGGACGTGCGGGCACGATTTGGCAAACACGCGCACAAACTCGCCGCCGAATTGAGTTACCGCGATTATTTCCGCCAGGTCTGGTACCGGTTTGGTGAAGCTATCATGCAGCCCATGGAGTCTCCCAAAGTGGGCTTAGGCGATAGGCCCATGCCAGACTTTATTGCACAAGGCTTCACCGGGCTGGTATGCATGGATGAAATCGTGCGTCAATTGCAGCAACATGGCTATTTACACAACCACGCACGCATGTGGTTTGCGGCTTATGTCGTGCATTGGCTCAAAGTAGACTGGCGACAGGCTGCGGATTGGTTTGAAACACAACTACTGGATGGCGACACGGCATCCAACCATCTGTCCTGGCAATGGATCGCCTCCAGTTTCAGTAATAAACCTTATCTTTTTAACAAAGAAAACCTGATCAAGTTTGGCGGTGAATCCTGGTGCCAGCAATGCCGGGTCACCTGCCCGTTTGAAGGCAGTTATGAACAATTGCACCAACAACTGTTTACTGATGCAGTGGTCGCAAAAAAACCCGTCCATCATCTGAACCCGCCTGAACCCACGCCCAAAGGCGTCGCGAGCCTGGTATGGATACACGACGAGATGCTGTCACCAACGCATGCGCTATGCGTCTTTAACCTGCCCGCTGTATTTATATTCGACCCGGCACTGTACCAGCACTGGCCACTCAAGCGCTTGCAATTTATGGCTGACTGCCTGGCTGAAATGCCAGGGGTAGATATCTGGATAGGACAGACCAATCAAGTACTGGCGCGGCTCGCGCAGGGACGCATCATCACCCAAAACACTCCGCAACAGGCACTCAAACAAGCAGCAGCAGGACTTGATATTGAGTGGCGTACCGAGCCTGTTTTGACAGAAACACCGTTAAGCGACCACCAACTCATGCGTTTCAGCCGTTACTGGAAAGCGGTAGAACCCACCCTCACGCGCGGCCTTTGCACAAACTAGCGCCTGCGCCTGCGCTGCGAGCCTGTGTGGCGTGGTAAAATCCCGCGCATGAATACTCCGACATCAAACACTCAAACCAACCGCGAACTCGCAAAATCATTCGACCCAAAAACCATAGAAAGCCAATGGTATGCTTTTTGGGAGGGTAAAGGCTTTTACGCCGCCGGCATGAACCCGCAAGTGCAGGATAACTTCTGCATTTTGCTGCCCCCACCCAACGTCACCGGCACGCTGCACATGGGCCATGGCTTTAACCAGACCATCATGGACGCGCTGACCCGCTACCACCGCATGCGTGGCGACAACACCTTATGGCAACCAGGCACAGACCACGCAGGCATTGCCACGCAAATTGTGGTGGAACGCCAGCTCGATGCACAAGGCGTGAGCCGCCATGACCTGGGTCGTGAAAAGTTTCTGGAAAAGGTCTGGGAGTGGAAAGAATATTCCGGCGGCACCATCACCAAACAGATGCGTCGCCTGGGCACCTCGCCTGACTGGCAGCGTGAGCGCTTCACCATGGACGCAGGCCTCAACAAAGTCGTCACCGAAACTTTTGTACGCCTCTATAACGAAGGCCTGATCTACAGAGGAAAAAGATTAGTTAACTGGGATGTGAAACTGGGCACTGCCGTGTCCGACCTGGAAGTAGTCCAGGAAGAAGAAGACGGCTCCATGTGGCATATCAATTACCCACTGGCGGATGGCTCAGGCTCACTGACCGTGGCGACAACTCGTCCGGAAACCATGCTGGGCGACGTCGCCGTGATGGTGCACCCGGAAGATGAGCGCTATGCACACCTGATTGGCAAAAATGTCACTCTTCCGTTGTGCTCCCGCGAAATTCCGGTCATCGCCGACGAGTATGTGGACAAAGAATTTGGTACCGGCGTGGTAAAAGTCACGCCAGCCCACGACTTTAACGACAATATGGTCGGTCAACGCCAGGGCCTGGACAAAGTCGTCATCCTCAACCTGCAAGGCTTTGTGCCTGCAAGCGCTGAAGTCTACGCCGCTGACGGCAGCGCCAAAGCAGCGATCAACCTACCAGCCAACCTGGTCGGGCTGGAGCGTTTTGCTGCGCGCAAACAAGTTGTGGCCGACCTGGAAGCCGCCGGCTTCTTGGTGAAAGTGGAAAAACACAAACTGAAAGTGCCACGTGGCGACCGCACCAATGTGGTGATTGAGCCCATGCTCACCGACCAGTGGTTTGTGGCAATGAGCAAAGCCGGAGATGACGGCAAGAGCATCACCGAAAAAGCGCTAGAAGTGGTTGCTAATGGCGAAATCAAGTTTTACCCGGAAAACTGGGTGAATACTTACAACCAGTGGCTGAACAACATTCAAGACTGGTGTATTTCTCGCCAGCTGTGGTGGGGGCATCAGATCCCGGCCTGGTATAGCGAACACGGTAAAGTCTATGTAGCGCACGATGAGGCTGAAGCAAAAGCCATAGCCGCTAAAGACGGTGACACCGGGGCCCTGACACGTGATAACGATGTGCTGGATACCTGGTACTCGTCTGCCCTGTGGCCATTCTCTACACTGGACTGGACGGGCAATGACGCGGTTGACGCGCAAAACCAGGCTTTACAGCAATACCTGCCATCATCAGTGCTCGTCACCGGTTTCGATATTATCTTCTTCTGGGTAGCGCGCATGGTCATGATGACCAAGCACATCACCGGCAAAATCCCGTTCAAGCACGTCTATGTGCACGGGCTGATCCGCGATGCGGAAGGCCAGAAAATGTCCAAGTCCAAAGGCAA
Source organism: Methylophilus sp. QUAN (assembly GCF_015354445.1). Lineage (GTDB taxonomy): Bacteria > Pseudomonadota > Gammaproteobacteria > Burkholderiales > Methylophilaceae > Methylophilus. The sequence continues at coordinate 307,015 of NZ_JADKYT010000001.1, read as the reverse complement.
TGTGCTGGACCCGATAGATCTAATTGACGGTATCGACCTGGAGTCATTGGTGAAAAAACGCACCACCGGCCTGATGAACCCGAAAGATGCCGAAAAAATCGAGAAGCGCACGCGTAAGGAATTCCCGGAAGGGATCGCCGCTTACGGCACCGATGCACTTCGCTTTACCTTTGCCAGCCTGGCTTCGCCTGGCCGAGACATCAAATTTGACCTGCAACGCTGCGAAGGGTATCGCAACTTCTGCAACAAACTGTGGAACGCCACCCGTTTTGTGCTGATGAACACAGAAGGCCAAGACAATGGCTTTGGCGTGGAAAGTTGTGAGGATGGCGGCCGCAAGTTCAGCCAGGCAGACCGCTGGATAGTCTCACTGCTGCAGCGCACTGAAGCTGAAGTCGAGCGTGCCTTTAACGATTACCGCTTTGACCTGGCTGCCAAGGCCATTTACGAGTTTGTCTGGGACCAGTATTGCGACTGGTACCTGGAAATCGCCAAGGTACAGATCCAGGGCGGCAGTGAGGCTGAGCAACGTGCTACACGCCGCACCTTGCTGCGCGTATTAGAAACGATCTTGCGCCTGGCGCACCCAATTATTCCGTTTATTACCGAAGAAATCTGGCAGACCATCGCGCCGATGACTGAGCTGAAAGACAAGTCACGCGGCACTGACAGCATCATGCTGCAAGCCTACCCGAAAGCGGACCTGGAAAAAATTGATGTGCAGGCCGAAGCCTGGGTGGCCACCCTGAAAACGGCGGTTGAGGCTTGCCGGAGCTTGCGTGGTGAAATGAGCATCTCACCCGCTGCCAAAGTGCCATTGATTGCCGCTGGTGACGCTGAACAACTGGCCGCTTTTGCGCCTTACCTCAAGTCACTGGCCAAGCTGGAGAACGTCGACATTGTGGCTGAACTCCCAGAAGCCGATGCGCCAGTGATGCTGGCGGCTGACTTTAAGCTGATGCTCAAAGTGGAAATTGATGTTGCCGCTGAAAAAGAGCGTCTGGGTAAAGAAATTGCGCGTTTGCAGGGTGAAATTACCAAAGCCAACAGCAAACTGGGCAACGAAAGCTTTGTCGCCCGAGCACCTGTGGCCGTGGTTGATCAGGAGAAAGCCCGCCTGGCAGAGTTCAGTGCCAACCTGGATAAGCTGCAAGCGCAATTGGCAAAATTGAAATAATGTAAACACACCGGCACCGTTGCCGCCTCAGGCGACGGTGCCGCACTTGTGGCAAAACTTGGCAAAGGCATTTTTTCTTGCGTTGCAGCCACCGCAATAATTGTGCAAACAAATGCCACAATGCATACAAAAATCATTATGTTCATTTTTCAGGTCTACCTGCCGCTCACACCCTGGGCAAATACCCTTGCCCAAGCGCTCTAGCGCGGTGTCATACCCCAACTCTTCACGACGCTGAAATTCAGGTTGCGACTCTGCCAACTGCTGCTGCGCCAGATAACGCTGCAGGGCAGCAATGGCATATTTCCCACCCACCACCGTGAGCAAGATACCTACCAGATAGCGCACATAACCACCATAATCTGGCAAATACGGCACCAGTTCAACGAAGAATGCCATCAATGCAAAGATAATAAAGCCCCATACGAAAGGCCAGTACTGGGATTTGCGCTGTTTCACAAACAACCAGGCGGCGAGCCCCAGCAAAGGCAGCGTCAGCAACAGCCTATACAAAAATACCCGCGTTGCCTTGTGTTGGTAAGCCTCATCGAATTTTTTACGCGCCACCTCTTCCATGGCATTGATCTGTGTTTGCAGTTGCGCCTCATGCTGAAACAGGTTTGTTTGCTTCTGCTGAATATGCTCTACCGCCTTTTCAGCGTTGCGCTCCTGCACTTTCAGCGCATCCAATTGCTGTGTGCGCCTGACCAACTCATCATCCTGCGTTGATAACTGCGTCACGTCTCGCGTGGCTACCCAATTATCAAAAGTACTGCGCGCCGCTTGGTAATCCTTTTGTCGAATTGTGAGCTGTAAACTGGCTTGCTCCAGTTGATCTGCCAATCGTTGCCGTTGCTGAACAAGATCGCCCAACTCAGTGCGCAAAGGCTCCATGGCACGATGGTTAACAAAGTGCTCGGTGGTGTACTCAGCCTCCACCCGCGGCAGGTCGCCGATAATATTCTTTCCTAAACCGGTTAAAAACCAGGCGAAGATAAAAGCCACCGCCCACAATGCACGGTTAAACCACTTTTCGGATAAACGAACACCTTTATTCATCAGCAGCTCCTGATTGGATGTTTATCGATGCTAACGGGCTTTGAGCCCAGCAGCAAGCCAAAGTCTGACACAAGCCCAGCATCTGCCGTTAAAATGATGTTTTAAAGGATAGCAAGATGCCTGAAGCAGACGAAGAAAACCCGAAAGAAGTTCTGTGCAGTTGCAGCGGGACGACGCGCGGGCTAATTACCGACCTGGTCGCGCAAGGCAAAGATATTGAAGGCATTTCACGCTACTCGGGTGCCCTCAGCGGCTGTGGCGGCTGTGAATGGGAGATTACCGAACTGGTGAATGCCCTCAACGCAAAACACCCCACACAAGCACCCAAGACCTAATGCGCGCACACCGTGCAAGACGGGTCTTTTTTCAGGCGTATCGTGCGCCATTCGGCACTCAGCGCATCCAGCAGCAGCAATCGGCCCTGCATGGTTTGGCCAATATTAAGCAAAACCTTGATCGCCTCCGCCGCCTGCGCGGTGCCTATCATGCCCACCAGCGGCGCAAAAACCCCGTTATCGGCACAACGCAAGGCCTGATCATCCCCGACATCGGGATACAGACAGTGATAACAAGGGCTTTCGTCATGACGAAAATCAAATACGCTTAACTGCCCTTCAAAACGGATGGCAGCGCCCGAAACGAGTGGTGTTTTGTGGCTAAAGCAAAGCTGGTTCAGCAAGTAGCGCGTAGCAAAATTATCCGAGCAGTCAATCACTACATCTGCCTCGGCAACACGTGCGGCAAGCGCGTCATTATTAAGCCGCGTTGTCTCGACATTCACTTTGACCTCAGGATTCAGGCGAGCAATCGTCGCCTGCGCAGACAGGGCTTTGTTCTGCCCGACCGCAGCAGTGGTGTGAATAATCTGCCGTTGCAGGTTGGTTAAATCCACGTGGTCAAAATCGCAAATGGTTAAAGTACCCACGCCAGCAGCAGCCAGATACATGGCAACTGGCGCACCCAAGCCTCCGGCGCCGATAATCAGCGCATGGCTTTGCGTGAGCTTTTCCTGCCCGGCGTATTCAACCTGCGGCAACATGATGTGCCGACTGTAACGTAACAATAAATCGTCTTGCATTAAAAATCCGTTTATTCAAGGCAGGCGCTGCGCCTGCACCATTTGCTGAATTAACACTTTGGGCGACAACATGACCAAGCGGTCATCAAACACCGCACCACCCGCCTGCTGCTGGGCTTTATCGACAAAAACCAGGTCGCCATCAACATTTTCCTGCTCATCTACATGCACAGGGGCAGTCATCACAAAGGCTTGCCCGCCAGACACCGATTGTATGCCACCCAGCCCGTTTTCGCCATGCGAAAGGATAATAGCTGCGGGGCGGCTGGGCGCACTGATTAACGCTCCGGCGTCCCCCACCACTTGAATATTGCTGGCATTCTCGGCCGCGGACACAGAGAACCATTGTGCGTGGTGCGTAAAGGTACTATCAGCACGGTAGCGCAAAAAACGTCCCCAGGCATCGGTCGCCACCAGGCCTAGTTGTAGCCATGGCAGCACACCTTCATCCCCTACACAACTTTGGTTTGCCGATACATTTTCCAAGCCATCTGGCGGTTGGTCGGTATCCGGGCAGGGCAAGTAATGATAAATAATCGCGTGGCCAAGCAATGCCTGCTGTGCTGCATAAAGCCGTTGCTCTGTTTGCTGATATTTTTGCAAGGCTTGCTGCACACGCAATGGCGTCATCAGCCAGCCCATCATCAAACTTAAAATCACCAATGCCAGCGCCATTTCTAGCAAGCTAAACCCAGAAATGACGGACCTGAGGCAAATTGGGCGAGTTTGCGGCGCCAGATTCATGGCCGACTCGCCTTATCCTGCAAGTCATTGCTCGGCAGATTAAGCACAGAGGCATCTTGCACATGCAGCGCAAGCAAGGTGGATGCCTCAAGATAGGCGTTCAGATGCAGTTTATCCGTAGCACTGTCACGGATCTGCCCGGCCAAGCGCTCACCCGCCAGGATAATACTGGCCTGCGTTTGACCTGGCAGGTAAAACACTTGTTCGCGCCATGCATTCTGCTGAAACCAATGATGTTGTGGGTTACCGTCCAGCACATGCTGTGTCGCCCATGGCCAGTGCGCGTTCGCATCGAGCGGTAAGCGGCCGATACTGACCGCCGCAGAAAAGCATTGTCCGGCACTCAAGGCTTGGTTGCCCAAACAACTACTATCGCCAACGGCGGCGGGCGGCGGGTAACTAAGGCAAGATAACGCAACACAGCGCAGGCTGCGCCTCACCTCTGCCAGCACTTGTTTTTGCATGACCTGATGCATTTGACTGGTGGTGATTGGCCAGACAACATCGTTGAAATGTATGCTGGATGATGTACTGACAAAGCTACGTGCTGCGTTTTCCTGCGGATTGGCATTATCGGTAGCCCCCTGTATATCCAGGTAATGCTTTGCTACCTCACTGGTCGCGTCTATACGTTGCTGTACCCAGCCATCCTCCCGCGTGAGCGGCTGCATGGGCGCAATTAACACGGCAACCACCCCATTGCCTTGTGTCGCATCCCACACCACACCTCCTGACGAAACCACACTCCATGTGCCTGCCGTATCCAGATTTAAGGGTCGCAGGCGCGGATTGTTTTTGTAGCGCTCGGAGACGGCATACCATAAGCGCTCGCCACTGCCATCGCGCACATCGCCCACCCCCAGTGTTTTCCACGGCAGCCGCCCCATACGTGAGGTATTGCTACATGAGGTTTCAGCAATGCCATCATTATTGCGGTCCGGGCAGGGCAAATCACCAGGTCGCGGACAATTCAATTCACACGGAGTCGTCCCCAAAGACTGCTGTGCATAAGACAATAAGGCTTGCTGCGCCATCGCCAATGCTGCGATTGTTTGTTGCATCGCTCGCTGCCGGGCAGGATAACTTCCAGGTACTTTATATAGCATCCATGTACCCATGCCAGACAACAACAGCAACACCATCCAGATAGCGACACCGGTTTGCACTCCTCGAGCAACATGGGCAGACCTTATCATTGCGCGCCTATCAGCTCAGCGGGCAACACATGAGGAAAATTAAACAGGTCCAGATCGCATTGCGCAGCGATCATTTCGGCGCCTTCCGCCAATATCCAACTGCAACGACGCACCAGCAACAATCCGCCATATGCATGCTCAAGCTGCTGCAACCAATCTATGACAGCAGACTCATGAGGCACTGACCAACGCAGTTGTATGGACGTCACCGTGAAATTCAAGGTCGGCGGCTGGCTGGTCGGCCATTGCACCCGACAGGCATCTGCCGGACACGACACCGTCGGTGCAATTTCATAAGCAACATGTGGCAAGGTAAACCGTTGCTGCATGGAGACCAAATCGCCATCCCAACGATCGAAATCCGGCGACTGCATTAAGCCATGGGCTTGCCAACCGATACGATGCGCAAGAAAGTAATGCATATCAGGCTGATAACTAGCTTCAAGCTCTGTTTGCTGCTGCTGTTGCCGCCATTGACGTCTGGCCTGACTCAAGCCATCTTCAGCAACCCGTTGGTCATTTAATGTGATGGCCATCACAGCGACAAGCAGGCATAGTACGACCAGCCAACTGATCAAAGTCGCGCGTAACACTGGCCGGTAAGCAGTGGCTTTCATCAGGTGGCCGCCTCATTCACATCCCGCAGATATAGCTTAAGCACGGGTGGGTGATCCGGCGCTGGCGCCTGACCTGTATTGCCTTGCCGCTGAGCGCTGCTTGCGGATGCTGAAGGCGTGAGCAGCTCTACTTTTTCGATCTCAGGCAACCCTCGTAATCGCGTGAGCAATTGCTGCCATTCCATCGCCGCCTGTTCGCTAAGACCACCCTGCGACCATGTCACAGTGAGCGTTTCCCGCCAACGAGAGGGATGCTGAGTGACGGCATCAGCCTGCGAAGATCTCTCTGAAAAATCCCACGCCAGTGCGGCTACCTGCCAGTGAGAGATGCCCGTTAACGCCTGCTGCATCAGGGCCAAGGCACGCTCTGGCAATCGCACGGAAGCCTGTAACCCTTGCACTGCTTGCGTCAATGCGCGCATGCCTGACAACTGTGCCTGATTGATATGCACAGCGGGTGTACGCCGCCCAACTTGTAGCTGGCGCTTCACCTGCTGCATTTGCACCTGCGCCTGGTGGGTAGCCTGCATGCTGACCCAGCAGATCAGGATCATCAAACAAACCATCGTTGCCCCTGCCCAATGCAAGTGACGCTTTATACGCGCGCTGCTATCCAGCAACAACACAGCCTCAGGGGCCAGATTAGGTAACGGCCGACCCTTTAATATAGGCTGTATCGCCGCCCATTCCATGGCATGCAGCCCCGATGGCAAGTCGCTGCCACTGAAATGTCCCGCCACCCCTGAGTCCTCAGCCCATATACACCCAGCAGGCAACTGCGCTTTTAACAATGGCAGATCTACAGGCACCTGGCCCAGCCAGACAAGCGATAATACATCTGCCTCTTGTAGCCAATGCTGGTGAATTAAAGTCATACGTATTTGCGCCACCTCATACACAATCCGATTCACAAAATCCTCTGGCGTAGAAAGCGTATCTGACGGCAACGAAATCAGGCGGCTAAAGAATAAGCGCTGCTGGTAGATATAACTGATACGGACTTGTTGTGCCATATATTGCACACACAACCCGCGCATCACTTGCAGTGTCGCGGGTAGCCAGCAAACCAGGCACAGGGCTTGTGTGTATACCCCCTGGACGCGAATAGACTGTGCTTGCAACACCGACAGCCAGTGAACCAGGGTTGGATAAGTGAGTGCCACGAATAGGAAGCGGCTCTCCCGGCGTAATGTTTTCACATGGCCCAAACGACAAACCGCATGCATGCCTTGCGAAAAAGGCCATGCTGCCAGCTTACGCAGTAACAACTGGCGCCCGGCCGACCCACGCACCTGCGGCAAGGTTTCCACGTGATAATGTTCATCCGCATGATTGGCCAGGAACGAGACTCTTGCCTGCGGAAACTGTTGCCACCAACGCAAGATTTCCTGGCGACTACTATCGTCACACTCAAACGTGCGCATGGCTAACGCTTGCTGACCGCGCACATGCACCACACGCCAGCACGTTTGATCGACCAGGACAATGAAATGATGGCTTGCCATATTTAATAGCGCAGGCTTGAAAAGCTGTCATACACCGGCAACATCACTGCGGCCATTAAAAACAACAACATCATGCCCAGTGCGATGGTGAGTGCAGGCTCAAGCAACCGCAATAACATCTGCAGTTGTGACTGCACCTCCCGGTCATAAACCATTGCCAGCTGGAATAACATGCGATCTAGCGCACCCGTTGTTTCACCGACACTCAACATACGCAACATCAGGGGCGGGAACTGCTGGGTGGCGGCAAACCCTGCAGTCAGGCTTTCCCCGGCCTGAACGCGCTGATAGACCTCAGCCAGCGCCTGCTCCATGACGCGCTGTTGCAACAAGGGCTGGCACCAGGCCAAGGCTTGTAATAAAGGGATTCCCGTCTGATACATCAAGCCAAGAAAGCGACAAAGCCTGGCCAACACCAGTTGATGCACCAACCGCCCAACCACCGGTAACCGCAACAGCTGTTGGTCCAGAAAAAAGGCAAAGACCGGTGAACGGCGTATCGCCAGCGTGAATACAGTCACCATGGCGATGATGCCTAGCAACAACCATCCACCATAAGCCATCACTCCGTCAGACAGTGCCAGCAATAAACGGGTAGACCAAGGCAGTGCCTGGCCCAGGCTTTGTAAAAAACTGGCCATTTGCGGCACCAGAAAAGTCAACATGACATAGGCAGCAATTGCCACCATGACACACAACACCGCCGGGTAAGTCAGCCCACGACGGACCTGTGACCGCAGCTCGGCCTGCCACGATAATGTACGTGTCAAATGCCCGAAAATCTCGGGTAACTGGCCAGTACGCTCACCCGCATCAATCAGCTGACCCAGCAAAGGCGGAAAGATTTTGGGTTGCGCTTGCAACGCTTGCGACAATAACTTGCCAGCTTCAAGATCACGTTGTACGTTGCGCAATGCCGCCTTCATGCCTTGATGTTCGTTTTGCTCATCAAGATCGGCAAGCGCCTGCAACAACGGCACTCCTGCTTGCAGTAATTGCTCCATTTGCACACAAAATAAAATCAGCGTCTGCGTATTGACCCTGGGTTGCCGCCAAAACCATGGCTGGCCCATCCTGAAAGTCAGCAACTCCAGGCCCTGTTGCTGCAAACTCGCCGTGAGCATCTGCTCATTGGGCATCTCCAGCACCCCACGGTGCCGTTGGCCATATTGGTCGATGGCAATATAGCGATAACTGGTCATGGACTAGCCACCCCAGTCTCAAGCGCACTTAAATCGACAACCCGGCGCAGTTCCTGCACACTGGTCTCTCCCGCGTTGACCAGTTGCAGCCCCTCTTCAGCCAGCGTTGTATAGCCATGCAGCCGCGCCTGTTGCTGTATTTGCGACATGGCCATGGGTTGCGCCAGCATGGCATGCATCTCGGCGTGCATGGTCAGCACCTCCATAATGACCAACCTGCCGTGATATCCACTCATACGGCAATGCACGCACCCTTCTGCCTCAAACACTGGCCTTGACCAGGTCTGTGCTGGCGCGCAAGTGTGGCGTAACAACTGCTCCAGCGCACGATCAGCCACCATTTGGCGCTTGCAGTGACGGCATAAACGTCTTAGCAAGCGTTGCGCAATCACCCCCACCAGACAACCCGCCATCATATGCGGGCTGACCCCCAGATCTTGCAGCCGCGAAAAAGCAGCGGTTGCACTATTAGTATGCAAGGTAGTCATCACCAAATGGCCAGTCATTGCCGCCCTCACGGCCATAGCCGCGGTAGACTCATCGCGGACTTCGCCGATCAGGATGATGTCAGGATCCTGCCGTAAAATGGCCCGGATACCATTAATGAAATCGACTTTGTTTGCCGCATTGACCGAGGTCTGCCGCATGAGCGAATGGGGATACTCGACCGGGTCTTCCAGCGTCATGATATTGACGTGCTCATGATTAAGGTACCCCAGCATGGAGTACAAAGTGGTCGTTTTCCCGCTGCCCGTCGGGCCCGTTAAAATCAGCAAGCCTTCCGGCTTTTCCAGCATATTTTTGACACGCAGCAATTGTGGCGCGCGTAACCCCATGGACGCCAGCGGGATAATTGCCTTGTCGCGGTCCAATACCCGCAATACAAGATTTTCACCATGCAATGTCGGGTGGCTGGACACCCTGAAATCAATTTGCCGCCCACATAAAAACATATTGACCCGGCCATCCTGTGGCGTGCGCTGCTCGGCAATATCCATCCCCGCCAATATTTTTAACCGTACACACATGGCAGGCCAATAGCGGTCATGCAAGCAGCGAATCTGCCACAACACACCATCGATTCGGTAACGTATCCTCAGAAAAGCATGTTCAGGCTCAAAATGGATATCCGACGCGCCTTGTTTGACTGCATCAATCAACACGGCATTGACCAGCCTGATCACTGGCCGGGATGCCTGCTGCGCGGCGAGCGAGGCTGGCGCGTTACCTTCCTGCTCAATTTCACGCAAGAGACTGTCCAGCAACAAGCTATGCCCATAACACTTATCCAGCGCCTGCTCCAAATGTGCTTCGGTTGCCAATACCGATTTAAGCTGTATGCTGCCGCCCAACATATGCCGCAGCGCATCTAACACCAGCATATGATTGTGGCCAGACAGGGCCACACGCATGACCTGCTTGTCTGCGGATAAATCCAGCGGTAACAATTTATGCTGGCGGGCAAAAGCTTCCGGCACTAGCGCCAGCGCTTCGGGATCCACAATCACCTGCTGTAAGTCAATGCTTTCCTGCGCGTGATGCTGCGCCAACACATCCCGGATCATGGCGTCTGTGACAAAATGCAGTCTGACTAACTGCTGCCCTAACAGAAGCTGGTGTTTTTGTTGCTCAATTAAAGCGATCTCCAGTTGATCTGCGGTAATCATGCCTTTTGCCAACATCCACTCTCCAAGACGGGTTTTGTCTGCGGCGGCCAACATGCTCACTCCTCCAACTGCATTAAAAACAGGTCGTCATCGGGCGCATAATCCGGAATCTCACTACGGATTCTGCTTAAGTAGTCTTCACGCTGCTGAATCTCACCGCGCTGACTGGTGACAACGAGCATGCCCGCCAGGGCAATCACTTGATGCGGATCTTGCTGCAACACCCGCTCAAACGAGTCACTCGCCTGCGCCAATTGGCCTGAAAGCAGTTGTTGTACCGCTATATTGAGTGCTGGTTTTAGGCTGGCGTGTAATTGCGGCAGCGTTTGAATATGCAACGCCAGATGCAGTGGTTGTGCGACAGGCTTTGCTGTTGGATGCACCATCTGAGCCTCAAGTGCTGGAAGGCTGGCGGCCACAGGAGAATGTGCGCCCACGGGTTTAAATCTAAACAGGCTGGGCAATTGATTGGATAGAGCGACCTTTGCCAACACGGGGACTTGGGGTGGGTTAAACCCGCTGACAGACTGACTCAAGCCAGCAGGTCTTTTTCCGGCCAGGCCATCGTCACCACCAAACCAGAAGTGATAGCCCGCTGGCCAGACCAGGCCACTCATCAACACCACACAAGCCCATGACAAGTAACTTAATCCCACCTCAATGCGTTTAAGGCCAGTGTGTATCAATGCGTTGCGGTAAGCGTCCAGGGCTGCGCGTCTTGGCACCCGCCACGAAACCAGCGACCTCATGTAACGATGAAAGGCTTGATTCATGATGGCTCCCCCACATTGGTTTCAAATGCATCGGCAGGTAACTCATCAGGCAATAATGGCTGAAACGATTGCAAATCCCCAGACCGCACATCGGCTCGCCCGATGACCGTCGGCCTGAGAAACACAATCAACTCCGTCTTTCTCGCTGCCTGATTTTTGCCGGTAAACACTTGCCCGAGCACTGGCAACCTGGATACGCCAGGCACGCGGTCGGTGAATTCGCGTTGATCCTCCTGCATCAGGCCGCCCAAGACAGCGATATTGCCACTGGCAATATTCAGCACAGACTCCATTTCACGCACCTGTATTTCAGGAATACTGCTGACGATCCGCGTACTGCCGCTGCCCAATTGCGGATTGGGGTCTTCGATATAACGCAACACCTTGGACACCGTAGGGCGTACATTCAGATTCACCCGCTGATGGCTGTTAATTTGTGCGGTAACGGCCATCACCAGCCCTACCGGGACTGTATTGGCAGTCGTGGTGACTGCCTGTAAGTTGCTGCCGCTATTGCTGCTACTTTGGGAAATTTGCGACTGAATCGTGAAATACACCAAGTTATCGACGACCTTGAGAATCGCGGTCTGATTATTGAGCACCATTAATTTAGGGCTGGATAACACGCGTGTTTTGCCAAATTGCTCAAGCAAGGTCACGCTGGCGCTTAAATTACCCAGGCGACTAAGCGGATTAAAGTAACCGAGCATGAATGCCACGCTGCCATTATTCTGGCCTAGTGCATTCTTACTGTTATTACTTTCCCAGGTACCTGCAGCGCGATTGAACTGTGCCGCATCACTGCCCAGCGATTGCGCCAACTGCCATCCACGCTGCTGCGCAGAGGCTGACAACCGGCTCCAGTCTATGCCCATCTGAAAACTTTTACCCAGCTCAACTTCTACAATCGTGGCTTCAATCAGTACTTGCCTGGCGGCGACCTGCATCACCGACTCCAGATACGACCTGACTTGTGCCTGCTGGCTTTGCGATGCCCGGATCGTCAAAATGCCGGTTTCAGGATTGGCAATCAGTCGCGAAGCATGCCAACGTACATGCGCCTGTTTGATTTTTTCAGAGGCAATAGGCGCACTGCCCGATACTTGATCTGACGCTTCACGTGGTTGTCGGATGGCCTGCATGCTTTCGACTGCGGCATTAGCTTGTGCTGGTAAGTCCAGGCCTGATGCCGCGCTCTCCAATACCTCGTCACGGGCGATACTGGCCTTATCCGTCTCCTCTAACAACGTCTGTATATTTTCAACGATGCTTTCCCACAAGTGATAACGCGATTGTGAAGTGACAGCCGTTCTTGAGCTATTACTATTACCGCCCTGCTGCGCCACTACGGCTTGCGCGCCACCATTACCTGCAGCACCTGTCGCAGCTCTGCCAGCGCTATTGATTTCACTGGCGACCCCGATATAGCCAGTAGTGTCCCGACTCATATTGACGTAATTCAATTTATAACTACGGATGACAGGCATGTCTGGCGTAATTAACCACACGCCATTCGACCACTCGTAGTACATATCCAACTGCTTAGATATACGTGCCAGAATGGACGGCACTGACTGCTGGATCGCATTCAAACTCACCTTGCCTCGCAAGCCTGGATGCACATCAAGATTCAACCCGCTTTCACGCGCAATCGCCAGCAATACCTCCTGAACGGGCGCATCATGCACGACCAGGTTAATGAGTAAGGTGGGGGTGGCCGACTTTAATGGTGGCTTAATAATGCGGGCGGATTCAATTTCAGAGATATCGACTTCAGGGTAAGTTGCTACAGGTGGCGTTTCTGACACGCTGATATCTGGCAAATGTAATGCAGCGTGAGTAGACGCATCCAGCGGCTGCCGTACGCATGCAGCAAGCCAAACACAAAGCAGGATGATAGCGAAGCGCATCCACGTCCCCCGTTACGATATTGACATTTTTTAACACATATTAATTAAAATCAATATGCAATGTCAAATCATCATGAGAGAAAACGCAGGCTTCTGGCGAAAGTGTCGATCAATTGTCAGTCAACAGACACTATTTTAGTGGCCATACTAAAAGTATGGCAGTGAGAAATTAGAACAATTCGATTTCGCCGGTAATCACACTGTCTGTGAGCAGGCCTTGCGCAATCAGCGTTTCATAGTAGCAAATTTGATCTCTACCGTGCTCTTTGGCGTAATACAAAGCTTCATCTGCGTGCTCAAGCACCGTATTCGGCAACACATTCAGCGCCATTTTTGAGCAGCCGATACTGATTGTGACTTTCCCTACCTGTGGGAATGTATATGCTGCCAGCGCCTCTTTAAACCGGTCGAGCAATGCGACGATGTCATGCTCTTCGGCACAAGAGAATACGCCGACAAACTCCTCCCCGCCAAAACGGAACAGCAAGTCACCATCCCGAAAAGCCTCTTGCATCAGACGCGATAACAGCAGCAGCACCTCGTCACCAATCAAGTGGCCGTAGGTATCGTTAATTCTCTTGAAGAAATCAATATCGAAGATTACCAGGTAGTGGTGCAAAGGGAATCTGTATTCCGGCTTATAGTCATTAAGCAGAATTTTGCCAACGCATTGATCAAATGTTTTGCGATTGAGCAGGCCGGTTAAGGCATCGCGTTCGTTTTCAATAATCAACCCGGCGTAATGCTGGAACATCTGCAAGCATTGTTCTACCAGGTCAATCTCTTCAGCCGAGAGCGATTCGTGCTGGATCAGCAGGATGGCATTTTTATGAGAGATACTTTGTTTGAGCGGGAACACATGCAGCTTACCGCTGACGGTATCAAAACAGGCATGCTGACGATGCTCTTGATTCAAATAACCCAATAGCATGGTATACACTTCTGGCGGCCAGGCTTCAAAGGTTGGGTCAGTACTGGACTCCTGAGTATCCATCACCGAGACAAGCTGCCGCTTGGACAACACCTGCATCCTGACCGGCTGTGCCTGGGCCGCAAACACGGACATCCAGTGCTGCATTAATGATAGCAGCGCCGGATCGAGTGCAAGGCTTTCCCTGACCTTGGTCAGGTCAATCAGGCTTTGCATAAATTTTTTCAAATTCAAAGGTGTATTCATGTTCGCGACAATTGTTTTTTCGAACACTTTATCAAAAGCATGGCGTTGACCTATTGGTAAACAGAGCCAATTTTAGTGACTATTTTTGAATTTAAGACAGGAGAAAATAAGAATGGGGTGGCTAATGGGGCTCGAACCCACGACAACCGGAATCACAATCCGGGGCTCTACCAACTGAGCTATAGCCACCACTGGGAAAGATTTTGGCCTGCCCGACAGGAATCGAACCTGTAACCCCCAGCTTAGAAGGCTGGTGCTCTATCCAGTTGAGCTACGAGCAGATAAAGTAGTTACATGCCGATCAGGCAATCCAGAGAAAACTGGTCGGCGTGGAGAGATTCGAACTCCCGACATCCTGCTCCCAAAGCAGGCGCGCTACCAGACTACGCTACACGCCGAAGACGGAAATATAACCGATTTTCTGAATTTGTGTCAATGTCGATGTGATAAAATTCTATTTTTTACGACAAATATTTTGTTCATGAGCGCTCATATTATTGATGGCAAACAAATTGCCGGTCAACTGCTAGAGGATATTAAAGCCAACATCGCCCAACGTGTGCAGGCCGGAAAACGTGCGCCCTGCCTCGCGGTGATTTTAGTAGGTGACGATCCTGCTTCTGCTATTTATGTGCGCAACAAACGCCTGGCTTGCGAAAAAACAGGCATCGTTTCAGTCGCACACAACTTACCTGCCAGCACGTCACAAGAAGAATTGTTTGCGCTGATCAGGCAGTTGAATACGGACAATGAAACGGATGGCATTCTGGTGCAATCGCCCTTGCCACACCATATAGATGAAACAGAAATCCTGGCCCTGATTGATCCAGCCAAAGATGTCGATGGTTTTCACCCTTATAACATTGGCCGCCTGGCGGTACGCCAGCCTTTACTGCGCTCCTGCACACCTTATGGTGTGATCAAGATGCTGCAAGCCAGTGGCATCGTGCTCAAGGGCCTGGATGCCGTAGTGGTGGGCGTATCCAATCATGTCGGCCGCCCCATGGGCCTCGAGTTGCTATTGGCCGGTTGCACCGTGACCAGTTGCCACCGCCACACCAAAGACCTGGCTGCGCATATTGGCCGCGCAGATTTAATTGTGGCCGCAGCGGGCAAAGCCGGCCTGATCAAAGGGGAGTGGATTAAACCTGGCGCGATTGTGGTCGATATTGGTATTAACCGCTTGCCAGATGGCAAGATTACCGGCGACGTGGATTTTGCTGTTGCCAGCCAGCGTGCCAGCCATATCACCCCGGTGCCAGGCGGCGTTGGCCCGATGACCGTTGCCACATTGATGGAAAACACATTAAAAGCGCTGGAACTGCGCGAGCAAGTCTAGCCGCTGCCAGTTTAACGCCCATAAAAGAAACTTTGCATGGTGGTTAAACTGGTGTACACTCGCGCGATTGTTGATTGACGTAATGCAGTAAACCACGCCTTTTTTGGCAATAACTATTCAGTAGTTTCGTTGTTTGGAACCATCATGGCAGATACCGTTAACAAATCCTTCACCCCTTACCAGCCAGCCGCCGGTGAGGAATACATGAACAAAAAGCAGCAGGATCACTTCCGCAAAATCCTGAATGACTGGAAATCCGAACTGAGTCACGATATTGACCGTACCGTGCATACCATGCAGGACGAAGTGACCAGCTTTGCTGACCCGAATGACCGCGCCAGCCAGGAGTCTGACATGGCGCTGGAATTGCGTAACCGCGACCGCGAACGCAAACTGATCAAGAAAATTGACGAGACCCTGCGCAATATCGACAGTGGCGACTATGGTTACTGCGAAGGTTGTGGCATTGAAATTGGCCTCAAACGCCTGGAAGCCCGCCCGACGGCCACCTTGTGTATTGATTGCAAAACACTGGACGAAATGCGCGAAAAACAAGTCGCAAAATAACGCCAATAAGCAATCCATCATAAAAAAGGCTGCAATGTATTGCAGCCTTTTTTTATTAATGCCGTGCTACCAGCTTTCTTCCACTGCAAACAAGCGGCGGTGCTCCCGAATTGCGTAGCGGTCAGTCATGCCAGCCACATAGTCAGCGACGGCACGCGCCTGATTCTGCTTGGCAGCTAATTGATATTCATCCGGCATCAAGGCTGGATTATCCATAAACGCCGTAAACAGTTCTTCAATAATGCGGCGCGCCTTGGCGCTCATGCGATTGACTCGGTAGTGCTGGTAAAGATGCTTGCGCAAAAACTGCTTGAGCTCCAGATTTTTTTCATCCAGCGCCTGGCTAAACCCAACTAGGTAGTCAGGCGCCTTGCGTACATCTTCAATACTGTCTGGATTCAAAGCGGCAATGGCCTGCTGACTGTGCTGGCATAAGTCGACCACCAGCACATTAATCATGCGGCGTATGGTTTCATGCACCAGCCGTTTTTCTTCTATGTCACCATACAGCTTTTTCACTTCGGCCATGTTTTCGGCAAATAGCTGGATACCGGACAACTGTTGAATTGTAATCAAGCCTGAGCGAAGACCGTCGTCTACGTCATGATTATTATAAGCAATTTCATCGGCAAAATTGGTGACTTGCGCCTCCAGGCTGGGTGATTCGCCTCGTAAAAAACGCTCGCCGACATCCCCTAGCAACTGTGCATTTTTGCGTGAGCAATGCTTGAGGATGCCTTCACGCACTTCAAAAGTGAGGTTCAGGCCATCAAAACTGGCATAGCGGTTTTCCAGCACATCTACGACGCGCAAGGACTGCAGGTTATGTTCAAAGCCACCGTAGTCGCGCATGCAATGATTGAGTGCATCTTGCCCGGCGTGACCAAATGGCGTGTGACCGAGGTCGTGCGCCAGCGCAATCGCTTCGGCCAGGTCCTCATGCAGCCCCAGTGTACGCGCAATCCCCCGGGTGAGTTGTGCTACCTCGATACTATGAGTGAGCCGGGTGCGGAACAGGTCGCCTTCATGATTGACGAACACCTGTGTTTTATACTCCAGGCGGCGGAAAGCCGTGGAGTGGATAATACGGTCGCGGTCGCGCTGAAACACATTACGCAATGGTGACTCTTGCTCACCGACCTTGCGGCCTCGCGTCTGTTCAGGATGGGCGGCAAAGCGGGCTAAGGTCATGTCGAGTCTCTGTGACTACACTGCGAGTGACAGCGTCTGTTTTAATTTATCAGCGTCATAATCTGCCGTCATCACCGCCTTGCCAATATCCTGCTGCAAGATCAGCCGGATGCGGCCATCGGACACTTTTTTGTCCAGCTGCATCAGGCGCAGATACTCGTCCGCCCCCAGGTCTGGCGCGTCTATGGGCAACTTTGCTGCCTGCATAATGGTTTTAATGCGAGCAATTTGCGCCGCATTGAGCCAGCCCATACGCTGCGACAAATCTGCCGCCATCACCGTGCCTGTCGCCACAGCTTCACCATGCAACCAAACCCCGTAACCCATGGCATTCTCAATGGCATGACCGAAAGTATGGCCCAGGTTGAGCAACGCTCGCTCACCCTGCTCATGCTCATCAGCCACCACCACCTCAGCTTTATTCTGGCACGAGCGATAGATCGCATAACTGGCAACAGCAGTGTCCAAATTCATGAGGGCGGACATATTGATTTCCAGCCAGTCAAAAAAATCCGCATCGCGAATCAGACCATACTTGATCACTTCGGCGATCCCGGCTGACAACTCGCGTTGTGGCAATGTTTTCAAGGTATCAATATCAGCCAACACCAGTTTGGGCTGATAGAACGCACCTATCATGTTTTTGCCCAGTGGATGATTGATGCCGGTTTTGCCACCGACGCTGGAATCCACTTGTGACAACAAGGTCGTCGGCACCTGGATAAACGGCACGCCTCGCAAATAAGTGGCCGCGGCATAGCCGGTCAAATCTCCAATCACACCACCGCCCAAGGCGATTAGAGTGGTATTCCGCTCACAGCGATTTTGCAGCAAATGATCATAGATGATTTGCAAGGTCTGGTTATTTTTATGCGCCTCACCATCCGGCAGAATAATTTCAATCACGCTGACACCGGCATCGCGCAAGGGCTGCGCAATCGCTTGCATATATAATGGCGCTACCGTGGTGTTACTGACAATGGCCACTTGCTTGCGTTTGAGGTAGGGCAAAATAAGCTCTGCCTGCCCCAGCAGGCCACTGCCGATATGAATAGGATAGCTACGGTCAGCCAGGCTGACAGTTAAGGTTTGCATGATGGCTCCAACGCATTGAGGGCGTTTTCAATTTTTTGGATAATCACCGACACCGGTTGATGTCCGGTATCAACAATCAGGTGTGCAGTTTCGGTATAAAGTGGATTGCGTGCGTGAAACAATTGCTCCAGCTTGGCTTTCACATCCACATTTTGCAGTAAAGGACGGTTTTTATCGTTGCGCGTGCGCAGATACAACTCATTGACATTGGCCCGCAGGTAAATCACATAGCCATAACGTCTGAGAATGTCACGGTTTTCCGGCGCGATAATCGCCCCTCCGCCAGTGGCAAGGACAATGTTATCCTGCTGCGCAAACTCTTCCAGGGTCGAGGTTTCGCGCTTACGGAAGCCGGCTTCCCCTTCCAGCTCAAAAATAGTCGGTATCTTGACGCCGGTGCGCTGCTCAATCACATGATCCGTGTCGTAGAAGGTCTTGCCCAGACTTTTGGCAATCAATTTGCCAACCGTGGTCTTGCCTGCCCCCATCAAACCGATCAAAAATATGTTGTTTGGTATTTGCGCACCCATAAAAAAGCCCAACTGTTTCAGTTGGGCATTTTAAGGCAAAGCCTGTCGGCTGTCAGTAATCGCGCACGTTTGCGTGCGCTAATTAGTTCAAAGCCAGCGTTTCATCCATCACTTTAGGGGTGATAAAAATCAGCAACTCGGTTTTATCTTCTTGCTTGGTGTTGCGTTTAAACGCATAACCGACCACAGGCAAGTCGCCAAAGAAAGGCACTTTGTCGGTAGATTTGCGGGAAACCTGTTCGTAAATCCCGCCCAGTACCACTGTCTCGCCGTTGCCAACGAGGACCTGCGTTTGTACGTTTTGCGTATTAATCGCCACACCACCGGGCAAGGTTTCACCACGACTGTCTTTGCGTACATCAAGATCCATAATAATTTTCTGGTCTGGCGTGATTTGCGGGGTCACCTCCAAACTAAGCTCAGCTTTTTTAAAGCTGACCGCAGTTGCACCACTGCTGGTGGCACTTTGGTAAGGAATCTCCACCCCCTGCGCAATACGCGCTTTCTGCTGGTTGGCCGTGGTCACGCGCGGACTGGAAATCACCTTACCACGTGAATCTGCTTCCAAAGCGGATAACTCAAGGTTCAGCAATAAATTGGCCGACAACTTAAGCAAACTCAGCGCAATGCCGCCATAAGCGTTGGTCACTGGCAGGTTGGACATCAAATCAGGCTGACCATTTGAACTTACCAAATAAGCATTTGGATCAACTTGGCCTGTACCAGTGATCTTGTCTAGGCCCGTGACTGCCTGTACAGTCCCCCCCTGGTTACCCATGGTATAACCGCCTGTCGAACTCACTGCAGTGGTTTTATTGCCCAGCGACCCACCGATCGACAAAGCACTATTACTTCCTGGCGTGCCAGTTTGCGAAATACCAAATCGCGCACCCAATGCTTTAGAGAAGGTATTGGAAGCAATCACCATACGTGACTCGATCATGACCTGCTTCACAGGCACATCCACTTTGTTGATGATAGTCTGGATTTCCTCCAGTTTTCTTGGCGTATCCTGCACAAAAATCGTATTGGTGCGCGCATCAAATGTCACGCTACCACGTTGCGACAGAATGCGGTTCATACGGCCAGCCGATGCGCCACCTAACGAACCGGTAGACGTGCCAGACGTCGAGCCACCTGCACCACTGGTGCCGCCGCCAAGCAGCATATTCCTGAAGTCCACTGCCTTCTGGTATTTCAATGAAAACACCTCTGTACGCAAGGTTTCCAGCGTCTCGCGCTCCGCCTCAGCAGTGAGCTGCGCTTTCTCTTTGGCGGCAAACTCCTCTGCTGGCGCGATCGAAATCACACTACCGTTGACGCGCATGTCCAAGCCCTTGCTTTTCATGATCACATCCAGCGCCTGGTCCCATGGCACATCTTTCAGGCCGATGGTTACGCTACCAGACACTGAATCACTGACGACGATGTTCTTACCGGTGAAGTCAGCGATCACTTTCAATACATCCCTGACATCTACACGCTGGAAGTTCAGAGACAATTTTTCACCAGCATAGCCTTGCTTGGAGCCCTGAATGAGTTTGTTAGGGTCCTTTGCCAATGGGCGGATATCGACCACCAGGCGCTTATCAGTCTGGTATGCAGACTGCTCCCAATCACCTTGCGGCTCAATCACGATTTGTGCCTGATTGTGATGCCGCAAAGCATCCACATATAATACAGGCGTATTAAAGTTAATCACATTCAGGCGACGCTGCAAGGCTTCTGGTAACTCAGTATCGGCAAAATCAATCACCACTGTTTTGCCTGCATTGCGTACATTAACCCCCACACGGCTATCAGACAGGTCTACCAAAATGCGACCTTCGCCATTTTTACCGCGCACAAAATCAATTTTCTGGATTTTGTGTCCAGCGGACACTTCCCGCTCAGAAAAGCGCTTGGCGGCCACAGCCGCAACAGGCACCTCAGCGCCTTCTTGGGTCAGGCCTACCAGCAAGGTTTGCTCCTGCAACTGTAATTGATGCTGGACCGGCTTGGATAAATTTAATACAACACGGCTGCGATCACTCGCCTGTGCAACCTGTACTGACTTCAATACCCCCTGATTCACCGGCAACACATTTTTACCGGTAGCGTTGATGGTATTGGGAATATCAAACACGATTCTGGGCGGATTACTCAAGATGAAACTGACCGGTGCCGCCGCCAATGGCTGCGACATTTGCAGTTGCACATCCAGGCGCCCTCCTGGCTGTGCTGTGACATCCACCGCCTGCAACTGGTTACTGGCCGTGGACACCTCTGCCGCCATGCCAACACCCTGTAGCGCCAGCGCCACAGACAAGAATGCCACCCTGGCCATAAAATAGCTTAAATTTTTCATCATTGATGTTCCTGCAGTTCCAATGTTGTCATTTGCTCAGACCACTCACCGCTCCCAGGGTCTTGAATCGTCTCTTTGATTTTTAATTCATACTTCAAGGTCTGACGGTTTTCTGTCAGTGCCGTAATGACGCCAAACTTCTCCCCCAGGTGCGAGCCAGGTTTGACCTGATACACCAGGTTATCCGGGGTCTGGATAGTGGCAAACATGCTGTTCTTTTTGCTTAATACGCCGACAAACTTGAGGTTCTCTAGCGGATAAGCCTCCAAGGGCTCCTTGCGCCGCGTCAGGTCAGGCTGGTTAGTGTTCTGCACTGCCGCTTTGCGGGGCACAAACGGGTCATGCAGCGTGCTATCCGCGTTATACTGCTTGGGGGCAAACCCTTGCACTTGTGGCAACGGCTCTACCGGTGCCCCCATGGTCTGGCTTGCCTCTTCCATAAAGCGGGTCAAATCGTCATCTTGTGATGACCCGCATGCAGACAGCAATAGCGTTGGGATCAGGGCAATTAAGTACTGGTTACGCATCATTTCTTCCCTGCCTTACTCTCCTGGGCCTTACGTGCAGCAACCTCTTCTGCATCCAGGTAACGGTAAGTTTTCGCCACAGCCTCCATCACCAGCATATCCTTGTGTGGCTGCTTATCCTCTTTACCGGCAGGCTGTATCTGCAAATTGTGTAGTGTCACGATACGTGACAGCTTGGCCACCTCTGTCACAAAAGCCCCCAGCTCGTGGTAATGCCCCAACACCTTGATATTGATGGGCTTCTCGGCATAAAAATCGGCAAAAATTTCTGGCATCGGCACAAAGCCTTCAAACGATAAGCCTTGGCTCAAGCCAGCCTGGTTAATATCGGTCAGCAAGCCATCCATTTCAGACTTGTCCGGCAACTGCTTGAGCAGGGTGCCAAAGGTGCGCTGGATATCAACGACCTGTTGCTCATAGGCTTTAATTTTGACTGCCTGTACTTTTTTAGCCAGGTATTCGTCACGCAGGCCCTGCTCTTTTTCTTGTTCGGCTTTCAATGCCTTCAGGTTAGGGCTGAGCAAAAACACATAGCCCAATACCAGCAATGCACCAGCCAAAATGGCCAGCAACACGGCTTTCATCGGCAGCGGTAAATTACCGGCCGTTTTTAAGTCAATATTATTAAAATCTGAAAGTTGCATTTCTCGCTTATCCTTTGGCCCCGACAGGCTTATGTTTAGCGGGGTCCTCTTTGGCAGTTTCGCGTTTTAAATACACCCGCAACACAAACTCATACTCTTTAACAGAGAGTGCATTGGTGTTGGCCTTGATTTCAACCAGGTTAGGGTTGTGCATAATTGGCGAGCTCCCCAGATTATGTACCAGCGTGGCAATCCTGGCATTGGTGTCAGCCACCCCCTTGAGTTCAATCTCATCCTCCAGTTGTTTGACGCTTTTGAGAAAAACACCTTCTGGCAACTGCCTGGCCAACTCATCCAGAATCGACACTGCTTGGTTACGGTCACTCTGCAAGCCCTCGACAATTTGCTTGCGCTCCAACACATGTTTAATCTGCTCTTTCAGATTACTGATAATGGCAATTTCCTTGTCCAGGCGCGCCATCTCATCTTGCAAGCGCTGGTTACGTGTCTGCTGCGCATCAATTTTGCTATGAATATAGCTCCAACTCACAAACAGGATGGCCGCAGCGGCAATGGCCACCAGCGACGCCATAAGCCCAAACTCGCGTTGGCGCTCAGCACGCTTGATCTGACGGTGAGGTAACAGGTTCACTTTAATCATGCGTCCACTCCCCGCAGGGCGAGGCCACAGGCAATCATCAGTGCTGGCGCATCTGTTTCAAGCTGTGAAGACTTGATCTTGTTTGCCAGCGCCATCCCCTTGAAAGCATTGGCCACCAGCGTATGCACACCGGTTTTCTGCTCTATCAATGGCGCCAGGCCTTCGGTCGCTGAAACGCCACCGGCCAGCAACACATGGTCGACCTTGTTATATTGGGTAGAGTTGGTGAAAAAGGAGACGGCACGCGCCGCCTCACCCGCCAGGTTTTGCAGGAAAGGTTGCAATACCTCCGCCTCATAAGACTCAGGCAAACCGCCCTGACGCTTGGCGATTTCACTCTCTTCAGGCGACAGGCCAAAGCGGCGCTGTATCTCTTGCGACAGCATGGCGCCACCAAAGGCCTGTTCCCGTGCATAAATCGACTGTGTACCGACCATGACATTGACATGTGTCACATGCGCACCGATATCCAGAATCATGGTGACGGTCTTTTTGCTGTGTTGCGGCAACTGTTTGAGAATCTGACGATAGGCAGTTTCGGTGGCATAAGCATCCACGTCCATAATGCTCACCTTCAGACCAGCTTCCTCTGCCACGGCAACCCGGTCATCAATTTTTTCTTTCTTGGCCGCCACAATCAACACTTCAACTTCATCTGTGCTTTTGCCCATAGGACCCAGCACCTGAAAATCGAGGTTCATTTCTTCAAGCGGGAAAGGAATATACTGATTGGCTTCTGACTCCACCTGCAACTCCAGGTCTTCGTCACGCATGCCAGCTGGCATGATCACACGTTTGGAAATCACCGCAGCAGTTGGCAATGCCAGCACCACCTGTCGCGCGCGCGACCCGAGTAAACGCCAAGCTGAGCGCATGGTGTCAGCCACCAGCGCTAAATCGTTAATATTGCCATCACTGATGACCCCTTTAGGCAGGGTCACATTGGCGTAGCCATCCAGTCGGAATTGTTGTTTGCCCACGGCGCTCAGTTCCACCATTTTGATGGCGGTTGCGCTGACATCTACACCAATAAAACTGGTTTTTTTGCGTTGTAAAAAGCCCAGACTCAACTGTATTGCCCTTTTTTAATATTTGGATGCTCGTTGGCTTATGCATCAACCATGCCAACTCACACCATTTCATGGCGACAAGCAAATTCCCGGCCTTCATGGTAGCCAGAAGAATGCTGATTATTTACATGATTCCATAATTAACTGCCATTGAATTGGCAAAAAAAGATTACAATTCATGGGTAATTCTCACGATGGCAGCAAGACGCATGAACTCAAGAAACTGGTTGCAGTCCCTTCTTTTTCTTTCCATTACCGGCAGCTTGATCGTCGCCGCCCTGCTGGTGCTGATGATCAGCATCCTCTATCCGTCACTGCCTTCACTGGATGCCCTCACGGATTACCATCCGAAATTACCGTTGCGCATTTACGATGCCGAAGGTGGCCTGATTGCCGAGTTTGGCCAGGAACGCCGCGCCTTTGTGCCGATTGAGCAAACTCCCAAGGTCATGAAAGACGCGATCTTGGCCATTGAAGACCGTCGTTTTTACCAGCACAACGGTATTGATACCACCGGTATCTTGCGCGCCATCCGCAACAACCTGACCGGCCGCGGCCATGAAGGCGCCAGCACCATCACCATGCAGGTGGCAAAGAACTTCTTCAGCAGCCCGGATACACCGCGTAATATCTGGACCAAGATCAAAGAGGCCATGCTGGCAATCAAGATTGAAAACGCCATCAGCAAAGACAAAATTCTTGAGCTTTACCTGAACCAGATCTACCTTGGTGAGCGCGCGTATGGCTTTGCCACGGCGTCCAAAACCTATTACGACAAAGACCTGAAGCAACTCAACCTGGCGGAGGCCGCCCTGCTGGCAGGCTTGCCGAAAGCACCGAGCAAGTACGACCCGTATATTCACCCCGACTACGCGATCAAGCGCCAGCATGAAGTGCTACGCGATATGCACCGCTACGGCATGATCAGCGACCGTGAATTCGAGCAGGCGATGAATACGCCACTCAAGTTCCAGTCGTCGAGACGACAAGTGCAAGCCCTGGGAGGGGAATACGTGGCTGAGATTGTGCGGGCGACCCTTTATAAACGTTATGGCGAGAAGGCCTATACCAGCGGCCTGCGTGTTTACACCACCATCAATAACAAGCACCAGGCAGCGGCGAACACCGCCGTGATCCAGGGCATTATCAATTTTGAATTGCGCCATGGATTCCGTGGTGCAGAGCAGGTCATTTCCCTGCCAACCGGCAAACTGACCGCCAGCGGTGCCAGCGAACTATTGCGGGATTTTGTCACTTATAACCAGTTTGTGCCCGCCTTGGTCACCAAGGTTGAGCCCAACCTGCTCACTTTGGTCACTAACCGTGGCACAGTGCTCAAATTGCAGGACAAAGCCATTTTGCTGGTGAAAAACCATATGCCACCCGCCAAACGCACGCCATTGTCGCTGGTGCCTGGCGCGGTGATCCGTGTTTATCAGCAAAATGACAGCTGGTCAGTGGTGCAATTACCCGAGGTGGAAAGCGGATTTATGGCACTCAACCCTGAAACCGGGCAGGTACAGGCCCTCATTGGCGGTTTCAGCTTCCAGCGCAACAAATACAACCATGTGACGCAAGGCCGCCGCCAGCCTGGCTCCAGCTTCAAGCCATTTATCTACTCGGCGGCACTCGAAAAAGGCTATAGTCCGGCCAGCGTATTTGAAGATGCGCCTATCAGCTTCACCTCTACCGAAACCGGTAGCAATAGCAGCTGGGAGCCGCGTAACTACGATGAGAAATACGCAGGCCCGATGCGCTTGCGCGAAGCCCTGGCACAGTCAAAAAACACCATTTCCATCCGCCTGATGAATGCCATTGGTGCCCGCTATGCCCAAGACTACCTGCGCAGATTCGGCTTTGACCCCAAAGATCATCCGGCTTACCTGTCGACCGCCTTAGGCGCGGGCTCTTCCTCGGTCTGGCAAATGGCGGCTGCCTATGCCACTTTTGCCAACAGCGGTTACCAGGTGCATCCTTACCTGATTGAAAAGATTATCGACAGCCGCGGCAAAGTCATTCAAGCAGTACAGGCTGGCAAACATGTGTCGCAACAACGTGTGATCGACCAGCGTAACGCCTTTATCATCACCACCATGTTGCAAGACGTGGTCCGTGACGGCACTGCCAGGGCCGCGCTGTCATTGCGTCGCCCTGACATTGCCGGTAAAACTGGCACCACCAATGACCAGTTTGATGCCTGGTTTGCGGGTTACCATCCGAAAGAGGTCGCCGTGGCCTGGGTCGGTTATGACAATCCGCACAACCTGGGGCGTGGTGAGACTGGCGGCCGTGCCGCATTACCAATCTGGATCAACTATATGCAGCAAACCCTGACCGGCTTGCCGATCTACCAGTACAAAGTGCCTGATGGCGTATTGCAACTGAAAGTGGATGCTTACACTGGCACGCAAGTCGGTGAAGATGACCCTGGCATTTATGAATACTTTTACGAAGAACATTTGCCGCAATCACAACCGGAAAACCTGCCAGGCTTATTTGACCCAGAGGCAGAGCATGCGCCAGAGGACAACGAACCATCTTTTCTGGAGCGTCTGATTGGCGATCATAGCGGTGGCAACAATGAGGACAAAAAGCTGCAGGTAAACCCGGCAGCAAAGTTACTCAGCCCTAATTAGAAACGAATTCAACTTAAAGCCTGATGCGATGTTTGACGACTTTTCAAGTGATCTAAGGCAAGAAATAGCACAGTCCGCCGCACGCCTGATGTTTGAGGAAGGCATCAGTGACTATGGCCGCGCCAAGCGTAAGGCGGTCAAGCTCATGGGCATACAACAGGATGCCCCGCTGCCGACCAATGCCGAAATTGACTCAGCGTTGCGCGAGTATCACGCCTTATACGCTGATGAAAATGATGCAGCGCACCTGCTGGAGTTAAGGCAAGCCGCCTTGCACACCATGCAGTTACTCAAAAAGTTTAACCCACACCTGATTGGTTCGGTGATGGAGGGCACGGCTGGCCCTTACGCAGACACCGACATTCATGTATTTGCTGAAAGTGGTAAAGAACTGGAGATTTACCTGCTCAACCAGAACGTGCCTTACCGGCTGGATGAACAGCAATTCCGCATGTCTGACCGCCCTGGCAAGCAAAAGCATGACCTGGTACGCAAACGGGTGCCGGTGTTACTGGTGGAGACGCGTTTTGGTACGCAACGCATCAGTGTGTTTGAAACCGATGATATCCGCACCTCACCGCGTAAAAATGGCGAAAAGGCTGGCATACATCGCATGAACCTGCTGCAACTGACCGAAGCTCTATCCCCAGGTAAAACCGCCAGTGAATAAGCTTTACTGCAAGCTGATCTGGCCGTGCCCAAGCACAGTGCCGGTAGCATAGGCCATATCGACCAAAGAGACTTGATAATCACTGATCGCGCGGATTTCTTTCAGTTGTGCCTCGCCTAAACGCGTCAGCGTTTCCAGCACCTCGGTCATGGTGCGCAAGCCTTCATTAAACTGTTTGAGTTCAGCCTCGTAATTAATCCCGGCGACCAGTACCTGCTGGCGCGCCGCAATAATGCGCTGCCAGTTTTGCTCGACTTTATCCAGCGCGTCATGAATCTCGCGTTTCACGGTTAATGTTTGCAGCGTTTTGGTCGTCAGGCGTTGCATGCGTTGTGCCACGGCCCGGTCCAGCTTGGCTTTGCGGGCCTCGTTACTCACTGGCATTTCAAACTTCAAGCCCACCGACCAGTCACGATAGCGGCCATCAAATAAGTCCTGGCCAATATCACCAAACCGCTCGCCAGAACCTGACAGGGCACCATATTGATAATCCAGGGTAAACAATGGCAAGGTCTGGTTTTGCAGGTAATCAATCTGCACCAGATCAGCACTTAACTTCAACTCTTGGTCTAGCAACTCAATACGGCTATCCAGCGTATCGCGGATCAAGTGCGCGCGGTCAAATTCAAACCTAACCAGGTTAGGTGCTGTCATCGGCACCCAGGGTGACTGTCCTGCCTGATCGTCAGGCAAATCATTAAGCAAAAACTGTAATTGCCGTTGTGCCAGCTTGAGATTGGTTTCAGCCACAATCAGCGCTTCCATACGGTCAGCGACACCAATTTGCGCCCGGTTCACTTCAACCGCCGCGGTCAAGCCTTCTTGCACCCGGCGCTTGACCATGGCCAGGTTCTGGCTGGCATATTCATACTGATTCTTGCGTACATCCAGTGCCGCCCACGCCTCGTAAAGCTCCCAGTAGGCCTTATCTACGGTTGCCACAATGCGTATCGTCTGCAATCGCGTTTTCAGTTGTACGCTGTCACGGTCCAGCTCGGCAACACGGATGCTGGCTTCATTGACCTGCGTGCCAGCATTACGCAACAAAGGCTGGCTAAACGAGAAACGCAAGGCACTGCGGTACTGGTCGCTGGCAAACTTGCCCAGGCTTTGCCGGTTTTCCAACGGTGCACTTAAAGTCACCGTGCCGCCGGTACGCAAAGGTACTTTGACCCCCGCCTCCACATCCCAGAATTCCTTTTTCTGCGCATCCAGGTTGAGCTTGGCCAGCTCGCCATTCAGCAAAGCATTGTCTGACTTGATAATGATTTTATCCCCAGACATGGCGGGCGTGTCTTTTTCGGCATATTTGGCATAGGCAAAAATCACCTGGTCAAACTTGGCCTGCTCTTCTCGTAGCGATTGCCTCGCCAGCTCAGGGTCCATTTTTGCCACTTTGATTTGCAAATTGTTTTGCAGGGCGCGCTGGCGAATATCGGCAATGCTGACTTGAGAGCCTTGCGCCATTGGCACAATACTTTCACTTTCCGGGCTATCAAACGGCTTTAACGCACTTTTTAAATCAACCGTCACCGACGATTTGCGTTGCTGCTGTTGCTTGACCGCATCGTGCAGCGGCACGCCCGGTTGCGGGCTATAGGTTTCCAGTGAACGCCCCTCTGTTTTTTCCAGGCGTTGCCGCGCCCGCGTATCCGTGACGTCATCCGCCCACAGCGTCGCCCATGGCGAGGCAAGGGCTAACAGGGTGACCAGCAAGCGCGTCATGCGGCTTTGCCTCCGGCCTGCTGCAAAGGTACAGGCTCTGGCGGGATGCGTGGCGGGAAGCCATTCAGCAAGCGCCACAACTCGTAGCCTATGGTCACACGCTCAAGCAACACCCAGCCTTTGGCACTGATGCCCTGGCGCAAAAACCTGGCAGACGGCCACTCAGGCGTACCGGCTTTATGCACTACCATGATACGGAAATGGCCAGAGCCATTGTCCGTCGGGTCGACAAAGGAGATTTCGCCTTCAAAAGTGCCGACGCCAACCTGTGCCCAACCCGGCACCTGTATCGCAGGCCAGCCTTCAAACTCCAATCGCACACTGCTGCGGGAAGTGATTAACGGCGCATCGCGGCCATCGACCCATAACTCGACCGCACGCTGAGAGGTATGCGGCACAATCACCAGCAAGGGATCGCCCTGCTTGATGATTTGCGATTGTGAATTCACTGGCAGCCTGAAAATCGTGCCATCCCTGGGGGCAACAATACGCTGCATATTTTGCCGCGCCAGTGAGATCTCGGAGTTGTGCAGGCTATTTTCACTGTCTGCGGTTTCGCCACGGATTTTGTTGATCACCGCAGACGTCGAGTCCAGGTATGCCTGGGTATCAGAACGGGTTTGCTGGATATCCGCCGCGGCAGAGCTGGCCTCCGCTTTAGCCGACTGCCATTGCGCTTGCGCACTGTTGAGACTGCGACTGGCGATAATATGGTCACGCTCGGCGACTTCCAGGTCACGCTTGGATACCAGGCCATCGCCAAACAGGCGTTGCAGGCGCTGCACTTGCTGGCTGGCAGCATCCAGTGTTGCCTGTGCCGAATTCACCGCCTCCTGACTACTGCGGATTTTCTGGTTAGCCACATCCAGTTTGTATTGCGCCGCAGAAATCTTGGCATCGCGCGCAGCGGCCAGGTTCTGTTTTTGTAACTCGTAATTACGCAACTCATCCTGTTTCGCACCCAGCTTGCTTTGCAAATTATCCCGCTGTGCTTCAAGACGCTGCTTAAAATTAGGGTCAGTATCGGCAATCTCCAGTAGCAAATCGCCCTCTTTGACCTGCGAGCCTTCTTGCACATGCCAGCGATTAATCATGCCACTCACCGGCGCATCAATGGTCTGCACACGTTCAGAAGGCGAGTAGGCGGTCACCTTACCCAAGGCTGTTACGTTTTGCTGCCAGGGTAAAAACAGGAACATCGTCGGTAAACCAACCAGCAACCAGGCCAGTCGTTTAATCCAGACGCGCAAACGCTGCGGCGTTTGCACCGTGCCCATCAATGTTTGCTGCAGTTGATTATGCATGCTGGTCTCCCGCCTGGCCGCGCGGGCTATCCAGCGTCATCACCTGCTGGAATTGCTGTGCAATATGGGGGAAACGGGTGGTCACAATCAACATCCAATTTGACTGGTGACGCTTAAGCAAGGTCAGCACCTGATCCAGCTCCTGCTGACCGAGCCCATCCAGCAAGCCATCAATCATCAGCAACTCCGGGCGCCCTATCATCGCCCTGGCCAGCATCAGGCGTTGCAATTGGGTATAGGTCATGGGTGCACCATAATCAGTCAATATCGTATCCATGCCCTTAGGTAACTGACTGATATCCTCCCACAAGCCCAGCATTTGCAATATATCAACCATGGTATCCAGAGGGATCTCCGTGCGGGTCAGGCGCAGATTATCCAGAATCGAGCCGTGCTGCCACTCCACCTTGTTGGCAATACCAATATGGTCACGCAGGTGATCCAGGTTCAATTGGCGCAGGTCTATGCCACTATAACTGACATAGCCTTGCACCGGTTGCCTGAGGCCGGTCAGTAATTCGAGCAGGGTACTTTTACCACTGCCCAATGCGCCCAGAATGGCCAGACTCTGGCCACGCTGCAATTCAAAACTGACCTGACTCATCAAGGTTGGCTGGCCATGATGGCTAAATCCCAAGCCGGCCACTTTCAGCGGGTGATACCCCTCCAGGCTGGATTGATGCTCACCTGCGGCCTCTACTGGCAACGTTTCCAGCACGCCCAATTTATCAACCGCAGCCAGTAAATCGTAGAAATACTCCAGCTTGGTCACAAAACGCACAAAAGCAGACAATACGCCAAAAATAATCAGCTCTGCCGCCACAAACTGGCCCAGGTTAATCTGCCCCTTGATCACCAGCGTCCCGCCGAGAATCAGCATGCCGGTACCTATGACCGCATACATACCCACCGCGCCGATCAACTGCGTCATTAATACGCGGAAATGTTGTACTCTGGCATCCAGATAGTCCTGCGCCAGCACCTCGGTATTGGTTGTGGTGCGTTGCTTGGCACCATAAAATTTGGATAACCATTTATTACGTGCAATGTTTTCCAGCCAGGCGGCCATATCGTACTTGGCCTTGGACTCCTTGAGTGCGGTGGTTTCTGCCTGTTTGCCCAGCAGAAATACGACCGCCCACAATACGATCAGCATCAGGATCACCAGGATGCCGAAATACAAGCTGTAAAACAGCAATACCACGCTGCCGATCAGGCCTTGCAGCAAGGCGGTCAGACCAACAGTCAGCAGCGTCGCCACAGACTTTTGCACGGTCTGGATATCAAAGTAGCGGTTTACCAGCTCGACTGGATTGTGCTGGTCATAAACAGAGACATGAATCTGTTGTGTGTTTTGCGCAATGAGCAAACTATGCCGCACAAATACCCGGCGCTGAATCAGCTCAACCAGGAAACTCTCAATCGCGTAAATGCCCCCCGACAAAGCCAGCAGACAAAACAGGATAAAGCCGACCACATACAATGGCTGCAGCACACCGCCCATGGTGACGATATTGACCATGGTCTGCACCGCCACCGGCGTCGCGATGCCCAACACCCCATAGGCAAGCGTCAGGTAAACCAGCAGCAGAATATCCTGCTTTTCAAAGGTGGCGAGTTTTAATACCCGTTGTACGGGGCTCAACAAGGAGGGAGTCAGATTTGCCATGGTAAGAGTTATTTTAGTTCAGGCCCACTACATGGATAACAATGTATTTTATTAAGTTCAAAAAAAAACGGCTCAATGAGCCGTTTTCTTTTTCACATCATGGATTAGATGCTATAAGCACGCTCACCATGCTCTGTCGTATCCAGACCTTCGCGCTCGTATTCTTCACTTACACGCAAGCCTACAACAGCGTCTACAACTTTGTAAAGAATGACGCTAACGATACCAGTCCAGATCAATGTCACCACCACAGCGATGATTTGAGTCGTCACTTGACCACCCATGGTCACGCCTTCGGCATAACCCACACCACCCAGGCCAGGAGACATCAGTACACCAGTACCCACCGCACCCCAGATACCGGCCAGGCCGTGCACACCGAATACATCCAGTGAGTCATCATAACCCAGCGCACCTTTCAACTTGGTCACGCCCCACAGGCTGACAAAGCTGGCGGTGAAACCGAGGATGATGGAACCCATCGGTCCGATGAAACCACAAGCAGGCGTAATCGCAACCAGGCCAGCAACCGCACCGGATGCAGCACCCAACATGCTAGGCTTGCCTCTGAACAACCACTCGGCAAAAATCCAGCCCAATACCGCAGCAGCCGTTGCCAACTGTGTGTTGACCAATACCATACCGGCAGTCGCATCCGCAGCCAGTTCGCTACCGACGTTGAAACCGAACCAACCCACCCACAGCAATGAAGCACCAATCATGGTCATCACCAGGCTATGCGGAGGCATCGCTTCTTTACCGTAACCGATACGTTTGCCCAACAACAAGGCACCAATCAGCGCAGCCACACCAGCGTTGATATGCACAACCGTACCACCAGCAAAGTCTTTAGCACCCAGCTCAGCCAGGTAGCCACCACCCCACACCATGTGTGCGATTGGGATGTAAGCAAAAGTCACCCACAATGCTGTGAACAACAAGACAGCAGAGAACTTCATACGCTCAGCAAAACCACCTACGATCAGGCCAGGTGTCAGCGCAGCAAAAATCATCTGGAAAGTCAGGAACACATACTCAGGGATCGTGCCAGACAAACTATCTGTCGTAATGCCAGACAGGAATGCCTTGCTCAAGCCACCAACAATGGCATTGCCTTCACTAAACGCCATACTGTAGCCGTAAGCCGCCCACAGCACAGACACCAGAGAGAACACCACGAAGACTTGCATCAACACGGAAAGCATGTTTTTCTGACGCACCAAACCACCGTAGAACAAAGCCAGGCCAGGGATAGTCATCAAAATCACCAACACAGTAGCGACAATCATGAATGCGGTATTACCCACGTCCAAGGTTGGTGCAGCCTCTGCGGCAGCAGGTGCAGCTTCTGCAGCAGCAGGGGCTTCAGCCGCCGGTGCTGCATCAGGAGTAACTGTTTCTTGTACTGTGATGGTTTCTGTCACAGTCTCTTCAGCATAGCTGACTGGGGTTGCCGCCAGGCCAATCAAGGCAACCAGCGATAACATGGAAAGAATTTTCTTCATAGCTGAAGCCCTTTCTTATAGCGCATCCGGACCGGTTTCGCCGGTACGTATACGGTAAACTTGTTCCAGATCGAAGACAAATACTTTGCCATCACCGATTTTGCCAGTTGCAGCCGCTTTCTCGATCGCATCAACGACCTGATCCAGCATGTCGTCCTTAATGGCGACTTCCAGCTTCACTTTAGGCAAGAAATCAACGACATATTCTGCCCCACGATATAACTCGGTATGCCCCTTTTGACGGCCAAACCCTTTGACCTCAGTGACTGTGATGCCTTGTACGCCAATGTTGGACAAAGCCTCACGCACTTCATCAAGCTTAAATGGCTTGATTATTGCGGATACAAATTTCATTTGCTTCTCCCGTTGTTAACTCTGACGGACACAATGCCCGCCAGATCTAAACTTACTTACTTCTGACTAACTTTTAGAATGTACGGCCCAATGTGAACACCAAGCGACCATCATTCAGGTCTTTAGTTTCGGTAGTACCGTTGATGGAACGGCTAAAGCTTGTACCGCCGTAGCCACCGCCCCAGTATTTGTCGTTACTGGCTTCAACCCAGTATAAACCAGCAGACCAGCCCTCAGACTTACCCACTGCAAAACTTTTGCTCAAACCCAGTTTCCAGTCAGTGTAGTCAGGGTTGGTTTCATATGTGCCTGGCGCACCGTTTGCAGTTGGGAAACCACTTGCCTGCAATTTACCAGCAACATTCATATGACCCACGTGAGCGACCAATGTCAGATCCCACCATGGCAATGGATAAGCCGCGTTCAACTCCAAATACATAGAACCTTTGGTGCTACCATCCCAGCCAGTTGCTTTCTCAGCACCAAACCAGTCTGTTAATGTATAAGAAACTTTAGCGCTGATCCAGTCATAAGACAAACCGAAGTTCAACTCGGTCGTATCCCATTTACCACCGGATTTTTTACCTTGGTCAGCAGTCAAGCCATCATACTTTTTCCAGGAACCGCCCGGATACATATATGAATATACACCAACGGTATAGCCTAACTTTTCTACAGCTGGGATCGTACCGTTGTAACCTGCATACACGTCAATTTCAGTTTGTGCATCAGGATAAGTGTTTGGTGTTACACCTGAACCCCAGATACCGGCATAGAAACCGCTGGAGTGAGTAATATCCATACCGCCTTGTACGGTTGGTTTGTGCCATGTTTGTGACAAACCACGGAAGTAGTAGTCAGATACAAAGCTGATGTTTGCTGTCGCATCCCAATTGGACGCTGGCGCAGCTTCTTCAGCTGCATATGAACTTTGTGCAAAAGATAATGCACCCAAAACTGCTGTGAGCAAAATAGATTGACGCATTTATGAGTCCTCTCTCTGTGAAAATCTTTGATCGAATTGTTGTAAACGAGAATGAAACAACATTGACCACAAAGCAAGGCACGTGCCAATCCATATAAACAAATTAAATCATATATTTAAATAATAAATTACATCTAAAATATTAAAATAACATCGCAATAAATTGTTTTTAATTGAAAATGACGTTTATATATTGAGGTAATTATATTTTCAAGCCCGTCATACATGCTAAAATATTGTGCAAAGGAGCCTTCATCATGCTATTCACCAATGAAAAAATCAAAGAATTATCTTTTAAAATCAAACAACTAGTGGATTCAAGCCCCATTTCAGAGCTAGAAACCAATTTGAATGCACTATTTCAGGGCGCGCTCACCAAAATGGAACTTGTTTCGCGGGAAGAATTCGATATTCAATCCGCATTACTGGCACGTACTCAGCAGCAATTAAAAACACTTGAAGAAAAAATCACCCAGCTGGAACAGGCGCACGCAGCCAAAAAGTAAAAATTAATTTACAATTGTTAGCATTCTGATATGAAGGATGCGACATGAGTCTGGCGGTGCTATACAGTCGTGCATTGAGCGGCATGGACGCGCCAGAGGTGGTGGTAGAAGTGCATCTGGCAAATGGCTTGCCTAGTTTTACGATCGTCGGACTCCCTGAAACAGAAGTCAAAGAGAGCAAGGATCGTGTGCGTGCAGCGATACAGACCGCACAATTTGAGTTTCCTGCCCGCCGCATTACGGTCAACCTGGCGCCTGCCGACTTACCCAAGGAAGGCGGTCGCTATGATTTACCCATTGCACTGGGCATACTGGCCGCTTCCGGGCAATTACCGAGGCAACATCTTGCCAACTATGTGATTGCTGGCGAGTTAGCGCTGACAGGTGAACTGCGGCCGATTCGTGGCGCATTAGCCATGACTTATCAACTGCTTCAGGATAAATCCAACGCCAGAGCAGCCATTCTGCCCCAAGAGAGTGCATACGAAGCCAGTTTAGTAGAAGGCTGCACCATTTTTGCAGCGAACAGCTTGCTCGAGGTGTGCGCCCACCTGTCAGGCAAGCAATCTCTACCCCAGCATCCCGCAGTCACTACCGACCCGCAACACGAGCAGCCAGACTACAACGAGGTCAAAGGGCAACTACGTGCCAAGCGCGCACTGGAAATTGCGGCAGCAGGCCAGCATAGTTTGCTCATGAGTGGGCCACCCGGCACAGGCAAGAGCATGCTGGCCCACCGCTTCGCCAGCATCTTGCCCGAGATGACGACGCAGGAAGCGCTGGAAAGCGCGGCCATATTGTCACTGTCCGGACAATTTCCGGTAGCAGACTGGAAAAAACGCCCCTCGCGCGCACCACACCATACCGCCTCCGCCGTCGCATTAGTTGGCGGTGGCAGCGTGCCTCGCCCTGGTGAAATCAGCCTCGCACATCATGGCGTGCTTTTTTTGGACGAGTTGCCGGAGTTTGACCGCAAAGTACTGGAGGTATTGCGCGAGCCGCTGGAAAACGGCCACATTACGATTTCGCGTGCCGCCAGGCAGGCGACTTTTCCGGCACAATTTCAACTGATTGCCGCCATGAACCCCTGCCCCTGCGGCTATTTTGGCCATTACAACCAACGCTGCCGCTGTACGCCAGAGCAAATTTTACGTTACAAAAACAAACTTTCCGGGCCGCTTCTAGACCGCATTGACATGAATATTGATGTGCCCGCGCTGAAACCTGAGGAATTGAGCCAGCATCATCCCGGAGAAAACAGTACCAGCATGCGCTCCCGCGTAATGCTGGCAAGACAGCGGCAAATGCAACGCCAGCAAAAACCCAATGCAACACTGGGACCACTGGAGCTTTCAGCGGTTTGCCAACTCGGCGAACAAGCCAGCCAGCTACTACAAAGCGCCATGCAAAAATTTTCCCTGTCTGCCCGTAGTTATCATCGCATTCTCAAGGTTGGCAGAACTATCGCCGATCTGGCAGGCACAGAACACATCAGCGATGCCCACATTGCAGAAGCGTTACAATATCGGCGTTATGACTATTAAAGGAGTTACGCCATGCATTTATACGACGTCAGTATCACGCCATTGTTGCGCACCTTACAAAACCTGAAACACATCCTGCAACAAGGCGAGCTGTACGCTGAGCAGAAAAAAGTGGCGCCTGAAGTCGTGCTGGATAGCCGCCTAGCTGTCGATATGTACCCACTGATCAAACAAGTACAACTGGTCAGCGATATGAGCAAAGGCGCGGGCGCAAGACTGGCCGGATTAGAGATTCCGCAATATGCCGATGATGAAACCAGCTTCGAGACGCTTTATGTCAGAATTGATAAAACCGTAGATTTTCTGGCGCAAATCAAACCAGAACAGTTGGAAGGCGCGGCCAGTAAAGAAGTCGTGTTGACAATCCGCAAGGTCGACCTGACATTTACCGGGCTCGACTATCTGGAGAAATGGGTGATGCCGAACGTCTACTTTCACACCACCACGGCCTATAACATATTGCGCCACCTTGGCGTGCCGCTTGGTAAAACCGACTACCTCGGCCAAAAACGCTAATCGCTCAAGCAGGTTTGCGCCAATAGCCAACGACGTTTGGCTGCGCTTTTAACATGGCCTGGCGCCGCAGCGTTTCATACGCCTCAGCCTCGGAAACCCCTTGCTCGTGCGCGATACGCTGCGCTTGCTGATTGGCCTCAGTCACCCAGGCTGGATTCTGCGCATACCCGCGATCTTGCATGCAGCGATCCAGTACGCGTGACTGCCGTGCCGCTTTTTCCAGCTTTTGAAACGGCAACACTTCAGGCAGCTCAGCCGCTGCCTTGCTGGCAATCAAATCACACTGATTAATCGCCTGCGCGACATCACTCTGCTGGTGAGCTGGCTCAACCTCGGCCAGCGATTGCCAGTACCAAAACCCGGCATAACCCAGCAAACCAATCACCAGCACAACCAACACTCTTGCAGTTTTCATAGCCAACCCTCGCTCCAATTGCATTTATTGTGCGCCATTTCATGGCAGATAGATAGCAAGGGAATTGTCATCTAAACAATGCATGCACTTCACGAAAGCGTCACACAGGCTGGTTAACATAGTTTTAACCGATGGCGACATGAATGACCGCCATAAATCAGGATGCCCGACTTAAGAATGGAGCAAGCATGACGTTAATACAGTTATACATACCCGCCAATAAAGGAAAAATCATGAGCGAATGGCAAGATGAGCCACTGACCTACACCGCCAGCATGCCTGAGCTGATGACTGCACAGGACATTATGTACTTGGCAGAAGATATTGTGGCTGACAATAATATTCAAGCAATTTACAAACCTGCAGAGCTCTCTCTGGAAGTGGTATAACACCCAGAGTGTTGCCCGGCAACCAGCCGCGGCTAATCCGTACCAAACCCACGTAGCACCTCTGCCACACAGCCTTCCATCCACGCGTCTCGACCACGCCTAGACACTGACTCAGTGTTTGCCTAAAATAAACCTTCGACCATCACCATCACTGGAGGCAACCATGTTTTTAGGCGCGGTAGGCATCTATACCCTGATTGGCGTTGTTGTAGCGATTTGTCTGATTTTGTATGTGTTTGCAAAACGAGTGAAGTAACTCGCTGAGATAAAAAAAGCCCCTTTCGGGGCTTTTTTATTTGCTACTTACTGTATGAGCTCATGCCAGCTTTGCTTGGTGCCATAACTGCCATTGGCTTTTTGCTTGAAGATTTCAGTCGTAGTGCCTGCACCAGACAATCCAAACACTTGATCGTCCATGGATAATTGCTGCGGCGTAGGATCATTGCTTCCAGTGACCACCACATGCGGCACTCCTTTACTGTCATACACAATATTGTAGCCTACAGCTGGCGTGGTCATTTTCTCAGAGACAATGCCACTCGCTAATAATGAGCTGCCTTTTTTATAATCAAAATAGTTAAACCATCCATAGCCAGCGCCACTGCATGCTTGACTACTAGGCACTAAAGTAGGCATTAGCAGCACACCGTTTAATAATAACGGATCAAGATTGACCCGCTCACCTGCCGGAAAGTCAACATACCAGCCATATCCGGTGTCGAAATCTGGCGTTTTGCTAGATGTCACCTTACGGTCAGCACTCAGCGAAACAGGAGTCAATGCGTTGGACTGCGCACGCGAAATAGGTGAAGTTTGACCACTATCTTTAATGACATACGCTGAGTTAACGGGGGTATTGGTTAAATCTGCAGGCTCTAAGAATTTACCAGTGCCTATCATCAACACCACACTCTTGTCGACTTTACCCAGCTCAGGTTGAGTGGTGATTTTTTGCGCCTCTGTACCTATAGACAACGTTGCAATTTTGGTCACGGCACCGGTGTTAATGTTAAAGCGCCAGACATTACCATTCAAATCACCTCCATAGATATTGACAGCAGTATTATTCTCAAACATCTGGTCTGCATATGCTGAAATGCGCGACAAGCCACTAGGCGCAGCTGCATTGCCTTCACTGCTGGTCAGGGTTTTAACTTCTGCGCCTGTGTTAGCATCGCGCACAAACAAATACCCTCGACCATCCCCTTTAGGGCTGTTAGGCTTTAAATTGCCATCGCTAAGCTTACCAGCGGCATCACCATTGTTATACCCCGAGGTAAATGCAACAACCCAGCGACCATCCAGCATTTTAGTGATCACAGGATTACCATAAGTAAAGCCCAGATTGCTATTTGCACCAGAGGGTTGCGCATTAAACTCCCATAGAAACACAGGGGCCTCAGGCACAGTGACATCCAGTGCAAAATAACCACGACCACCGCCATTTAATCCTGACACCAAAATAGTGCGCCATACGGCACTACCTCCACTGCAACCTGATACACACACATCTGCGACTTCAGGATTACCATTTACAAAATTAGTGTGGTAACTAGCGCCATACTCTTTGTCGGCTAAGTTAGCCAAGTTAGCGATGGCCGGTGTCGGAATAAACGCCCACAGTTCATCACCCGTATTAGCATTAAATGCATGCAACATGCCGTCGTTGGCCCCTACATAAACCGCGGGGGTGCGGCTAACGGTAGATGCTTTAAACGCTTTGTAATTACCATCAAGATATCCAACATTAGAGGTCTTGAAATAATTCGGGCGAGACTGCGAGATATCCCCCAGAGTGGCTTGCCTTTCACGGAAGAGACGGTTGGCGGCCACAGTGTTGATGCTGGTGTCCTCATAGGTTTTATTGCCGCGCAGGTAGTCAACCAGTTTAGAGACCTTGTTAGGATCCTTAATCTTCGTATCTGAATCTGGCAGGCCTTTCATCTGACTCAAAGCCAGATATCCTTTAGATAAAGTGTCCCGCTGATCAGCCGACAAACTATCTGCGGTAAACGGCACCAGGCTATTGCCTGAATTAAATAATATCTTACGTGTGCCATTTGCTACCTGTGTCTGCAAGCGGCCTTTACAACTACCCGCGACCTCTACATAACAAGAAGATGTCTCGCTTGTGCCAAGCACAGCCCCTAAAATACCGCCAGCTT
This sequence comes from Methylophilus sp. QUAN, assembly GCF_015354445.1. Classification (GTDB taxonomy): domain Bacteria; phylum Pseudomonadota; class Gammaproteobacteria; order Burkholderiales; family Methylophilaceae; genus Methylophilus. The sequence goes on along the minus strand of NZ_JADKYT010000001.1, from coordinate 266,616 downwards.
TATCGCAACTGGATTGATCTGAATTACTGGATTTACAGTAAATAGAAGTACTGCCGTTACCAGTAATACGCGCTTCTTCTGTGGTGGCTGGGCATGCAGTAGCAGTGACATTCTCAACACACCAGACCGCATTTGTAGAAGTTTCTAGAGACTTCACATCAACGGTGCGCGCCTCAAGATTACCTATCCATTTGACGGTTTGATAGCTCGCCACATATTGAAAGTTATCGCCTGTGGTAGGGGCCAGGCTACTGGCGGCAGCGGCGGCACTCGCCCCTTGTATGGCTTTAATTTCAGACAAGCCTTTAGCCAGTGATTCGCGTAGTAATTTAGGGTTTTTAGCACTGTAGTAAGTGCCCCCTGCATTGACTGCGGCATGCCACAAGTCATCAATACGGGTACCATCGGCTCTAGGCAAGGGGTTAGGCCAGTTTTTATTCCCTAATTTCAAGTCGTTGTAATCGCCCACTGATTGGTTTTTATAATTATCTGTATAGACCAAGGTACCATCAATACCTAGCCCCAATGTGAGTGTAACCATATTTTGTTTAGGGTAATCATTTGTAGTGCCGCATACAGAACTGCCTAAAGCCCCATTACAATTTGAGAGTGAAACATCTCTGATATCAGTGTCATAAAAATACTTGGCAGTGTCCGCGAGCGTGTTGGCTGCACTACTACTATCAAATTGAGGGCTAGGCGTGGAACCACCATCTAAATTACCTATATCTGCCAAGCCCAAGATTTTTTTTGGAGTGGGTTTACCACTCCAGCTATCCTCATTCCAATAACCATCCGTTGTTAACAACGTAAAGTTTGATTGGCATGCATACTGCATGGGGTCAACAGAATTCAGTTTTTTTTCGCCAGCAAAATAGCGTCCTGCCTGCGACAAGGCAATCCTAATCGGCGTATAACCGCACACATCAGAGGCTGCATATAATCTGTTATACCAAGTCGACTTTTGTGTACTATCAAATGGTGCAACGGGCAAAAAAGTACTGGAATTGCCTGGATCGCAGATTCTCATAAAACCAATACGATAGCGCGAGTCCATGTTACTAAATGCCAAGCTGGCAGCTGTTTTCATTGCCTGCAATCTGGTTTTATAATACGTATACCAGTTTGCATAATTAGCCATTTCCTCCTGATAGGTACAAGTAGCCCCCTTACAATCAGTCCGATCTGGACTCTTCTCTACCGAACCTGGTGCCGTGTATTTATCTAAGGTATCAGCAATTTTGACGTACACCAGGCTGCCTGGTACATCTGCGCTTGATTGATCCCAGGTACCCACGATGGATGCGTTTCCCCTGAATGTAATCTGTACAGGTGTATTGGGATTGATCGGTGCGCCAACAATGGTCGTAAATTTAATGACCCCTGACGAATTACTGCTGACAGCCGTCTGGGCAGCCTGACAATTACCATACACTCTGATGGTGGATGTCGCAGTCACGGCAGACGAACTGGCAGAGTCACACAACCCTCTCGTACTATTTGAAGCTGATTGCACGATTGCATTTGCGAGGTTGTTGTTACTGCTTGCCGAAACGGTACCGGACAATAGCTCAATATTATTAATCTTGATACTATCGACATAGACCTGCCCACTGACACCTGTAATTCTCAGCGTGTAGGCTGCACGTGGCTGTCTTAAGTATTTGTAGGTGCTCTGATCATTAATACCTTGGCATGTCAACGAGCCAGTTGGAGTGGCAGCTCTAGCCTCAGCAGAGGAGTTGCACCAGCGAACGTCTGCTGGAAACATATTCGCCGCGGTTTGCTGGCTGTTTTTTTGGCAACTGGTCAAGGCTGCAGTCGTGCAATACTCTCCGGCCACAAACCCAAAATAGTCTGCGCTACCTGTTAAATTCACCGTGCCGCCTTTGGCTGCTCCAGTATCCGTCACATCTACTTTTACAGCGGTAAAAGTAGTTTGACTACCCATAGAGACATTATTTGCAGTGACTGCTGGCAGATAAGTCACATTAGGATTGTAGTATTGGGTGTTATACGATGCGTTCTCAAATAACGGGTTGTAACTGGTAGAAGCCCAGTCAGGGGTGTACGTATTACCCATACTCCCCGAATCATCCAAAATAAACATCAGGTTGGGCTTCACATCTGAACTACCAGAGGTTTGCAGCGGTGTACTTGCTAGGTCAAGAAATTCAGCCTGCGCGAGCAGAGGCAACAAAGTACCCAGCCAGATGAGTGTAGGAATCGTAAAATGTTTAGTCATCATTCCACCTGTTTAGTTGGAAATAAAGGATTGCATGTAAGTCACAGTATTTTTAGGTCCTGTGATGCGCAAGGTCACGCGATAAAGCGGGGAGTCCGAGCTGGTAATGCACTGCTTGAAAAGCTCGCGATTGTTAGCATTGTGAGAGCATTTCTGGCCGTTACTTGGTGAACTCGCCATCATGCAGCGTGAGGCATCACTTAACGCGTTTCCGTTATTTAACTCTGCTTGCGTGTAGTTACACATGCGCTCTACCACATAGCGGATTTGGTTGCCCTGCCGATCCACTCCATTGCGGATTTCGTCATTGCCATCTGTTTGCGTAGGGACGATCGCACTATTGCTGTTATCCCAGGTCACCGTGGTCAACCTGGCACCATCGCAGGCTTGCGCATCAGGCTGGGTATCAAACTGGCTGCAGTTAGCGTAATACCCCTGAGCTGGGTGATTGGCGGTACTGGCGGTGAGTGACACATTTGTAGCAATGGTCTCGGTGATACCTTCAAGGGCAACGTTGGTCGTTGTGTTCGCTGATTGCCTAAAGACCAGGTTGCCAGACAGCAGTGCGTTTGTATCCACACTACGGATGAGCCCAACAGCTGCAATAGACATCACCGCCAGCGCCAGCAATGCAAAAAACAAAACAATTCCGGATTGGTGGTAATGAATGAAATTTGAATGTTTATAGTGCATCGCGATTCCAAAGAATATTTCGGAGGGGAATCGTGGCTTCAAACACACGATAACGATAGCGTTGCCAGTTAGGAATCGTCGCCAAGTTGACATTGGCTGGCGTCGCATCAGAGCGCCAGATACAGACCCTGCTCAAGCCGGCCTCGTTGCCATTACACGCTTGGCTGACATTGTTTTTTTGCAAATTGCCATCCCTGGACACGACTGCAATCCTGATCGCACGAATCCGGTTTCTGTCAATCAGCGCCATGCCTGGGCCAAAGGTGCCGGTGGCGTCCATCCACTGATCTACGCGATTTAAAAAGCCCGCGCCTGTGGCGGAGGTAGACGCAGGATCGGGTGTCGTAGTGACGCCGTATTGTGCTTGCAAAGAGACAATGTCACTTGCTACAGGGACAGGTGCGCTGTTTGGAAAAGGATTAGTACCAGCTGTGCCCCCCGTTCTGTTTAACTCAAAATTGGCATTGACGGTATATTCGTATTGGTTCCACACACCGAGACACGAGAACCTGACCCAATCTGCGCCGTTCAGATCCGTCACGGGCCTTTCGGTAGGCATGGTATTTAACTCTGAGAGTGCATTAATTGCCCGGTCAGGATTAAGTTTTTGCAAACGTGCCATGCTGCAGTTCGGGTTATCCGGTGTCTGATGAAACAGGACAACATCGTTCTCTTGGCAACCAATCAAACGACCATCCAATGTTGGCGCAGCCATGTTGCCTGTCGCGCGCAAGGATGCACCGCCGCTGGCAGGATTACCGTAACGGATACGTAGCGTATCGTTACCCGCTCCACCATCTACAATCACCACGGGTGACAAATTGATGACGACCCCCGCCTGATTGATAGAGGTGTCCATAGGGCACAGCAATGGCGACGGATCGCTGCTGTTATATAAAGGCAAACCAAAACCGGCATTCTGCGCATCACGCTGCATGTAATACATGGCTAATACGCCACTGGATTGAGCATCAGCACCGCCGGCAATCACACGTTTACGCGCCTCAAAACCACTGAAGAGGTTGCTGATGGCCAAGGTGGCTACCAACCCGATCAGAAGACCAACCAACAGCTCTACCAGGCTCATGCCAGCCTGCCTGTGCGCCCGTGATTGACAGCGCATAATATTGATAGACCCCATCACGGCATCACCTCAAACAGATAACTGGAGGCATTCACTTGATGGCGGTTGCCGCCGGGTACTTGCCAAGCCACACTCACCGTCACCATGCTATTGGTGAGTGCAGAAAAGGTGAGCGTACCATTGGGCAATTGGGTTTTGATTTTATCTTTATCGACCTGAGCAATATAAGTGGCGGCATCTGCGCCGTAGGCCATCATGTTAGCAATATGTGTTTGAGCGATCAGTTGCGCTTCAGCACGATAGCGGTTATCACTACTATTTTTAATCATGGCGCTCTGCAAACCAACCAACGCTAGCACGCCCATACTAAAAATGGTCACCGCCACCATGGCCTCAATTAGAATCGACCCTGTTTGCGTACCAGGTGTGGTCGGCACGGCTTTTGCAATATGTTTTAACATGCTCTTGTATCCCCCGCTGCAGTGACAGTGGGATCGCAGACTTTGACATAGCCACCGGCATTCAACATGACACGCAAGGCTCTTCGCTCCTCGTTTTTTACTTGTGCATTCGTGACATTGACGACGGTTAAAGCAGCCGCCGCAGCAAGGTCACGGGTTCCAAAGCCACTAAACACGACGCTATTGTTATCGGCACTCACTGTTGTATTGCTTGATGCCCCCTCAACGGCACTTTTCTGGGTAATTACCGCGGGGCAATCTGCCGCGACGGTGACGCAACCAATTTGCCAAGCACCGCTGTTTTGTAATGTAAATCTGATCCGACCATTGCGCTTGATAGCCTCCCCCCTAGCGAGTTGCAAGCCATTCCGTATGGACTCGGCAACGGTACGGATTTGCGCATTGCCTATCGAGGTTTGAAAAGCAGGAATCGCAATGGTACTCACCGCGATCAGTACCGCCACGGTGACGACCATCTCGATCAACGTGAACCCATGCTGCCGCATCAGCAACTCCCAGAAGATGAGGTCAACCAGCAGCTTGCGCCCGCGGTTCCATCATAGGTGGAAGTTTTAAGGTTGTCCTGATTCACAGTAAACCCAAAATTACCCATGTTTTGTGTGGACTTTCCTGTCGCAGTCAAAGTGTAGGTGGTCGCCGTCTGGTCATTCACCGCGTAGTCAAAAAATTTGGCATCTGCTGGATTGCATACAAATCCCACATAGGTAAAGTTATCCTGATAAAACTGCTCGGCCTGTACTCGGCAATTTGCCAAATTTGCAGGGGCCTCTGCGGCATTGCCACTCTTCACATAGTCCTGATAGCCAGGCACTGCAATACTGGCCAGCAGGCCGATAATTGCGACCACAATCATGACTTCGATCAGGCTGAATCCCTGTTGGCTTGTATGCTGCATGATAGGCTCCCTATTTAGATAGGCTTATCATGCAAAGCTGACATTGTCATGTCCAGTGTTAGCCGACCAGTGGTGACATCTGGCCGACAAACGGTCGTCCTATCCGATCTACACAGCGTTAATCCCCTCAAATGTGTTTCAATCGGTCAGGCATGGGTTTAGTGGTAAAATTCAGTCTTTGGTTTATATTGGACATGCATATCATGTGCTCCGGCTGGATACGACTCTTGGCAATGGCCCTGTTATTGGCCCAACTGAGTGCCTGCGGCCTCAAGGGAGACTTGTACATTCCTGAACGCCAATACCCTCAACCTCAACCAAGTAACTCAACATCGTGACCGCTTTTTTGACCCAACAAGGCTTGCTGCATGCCGAGAATGTAGCCCTGCGTGACATTGCACACGCCCATCAAACACCAACGTACGTCTATTCACGTGCCGCATTAACTCAGGCCTTCGAGCGCTTTCAGGCTGGCTTGGTCGGCCACGATCATTTGATATGTTTTGCCGTAAAAGCCAACCCCAGCCTGGCAATTTTGAACCTGTTTGCCAGGTTAGGGGCCGGGTTTGATATTGTGTCTGGCGGCGAATTGGCGCGTGTATTGGCAGCAGGCGGTGACCCGAAAAAAGTGGTGTTCTCGGGCGTAGGCAAATCACATGCTGAAATTAAAGCCGCACTCGAAGCGGGTATTTTTTGCTTTAACGTCGAGTCCGTGAATGAACTGGATCGCATCCAGCAAGTTGCGGCCAGCCTGGGCAAACAAGCGCCGGTTTCATTGCGGGTGAACCCGAATGTGGATGCCAAAACCCACCCTTATATTTCTACCGGCTTGAAGAACAACAAATTTGGCGTGGCGTTTGAAGATGCGCTGAGCCTGTATGAAAAGGCGGCGCAACTGCCTAACATTGAAGTACATGGTGTGGATTGCCATATCGGCTCGCAAATCACCGAGCTCTCGCCTTTCCTCGATGCACTGGATAAAGTACTAGGCCTGGTAGATGCATTGGCTGCCAAAGGCATTCATATCCAGCATATTGATGTGGGCGGCGGCGTCGGCATTACTTACAGCGATGAAACGCCACCAGACTTTGCTGCCTATACCGCTGCTATTTTGCAAAAACTGGCGGGCAGAAACGTGAAAGTGCTGTTTGAACCAGGCCGCGCACTGGTCGGCAATGCCGGTGTATTGCTGACCAAGGTCGAGTACCTCAAACCGGGCGAATCGAAAAACTTCGCCATTGTCGATGCGGCCATGAACGACCTGATGCGCCCTGCCCTGTATGACGCATTCCACAACATCACCACCATTGCGCCATCAACGGCTACCGCGCAAGTGTATGAAATTGTCGGCCCGGTGTGTGAAAGCGGTGACTTTTTAGGTCATGACCGCACATTGTCAATTGAGGAAGGCGATTACCTGGCGATTCATTCTGCTGGCGCCTATGGCATGAGCATGGCCAGCAACTACAACACGCGTGCCCGTGCGGCAGAAGTCTTGGTGGATGGTGACCAGGTGCATGTGATCCGCGAACGCGAGCAGATTGCTGACCTGTTTAAACTGGAACGCACGCTGCCATAAGACGCACGGCACCCAATAAAAAAACCGAAGCTTTAAGCTTCGGTTTTTTTATTTGCAATACATATGATTTAATCAAAAATCACCGTCTTGTTCGCGTAGAGCAAAATACGGTGCTCGATATGCCAGCGCACAGCTTTGGAGAGTACTACACGCTCCAAGTCTCTACCCTTTTGGATCAGGTCTTCTACCTGGTCGCGGTGAGAAATACGCGCCAGATCCTGCTCAATAATCGGCCCTTCATCCAGCACTTCCGTCACATAGTGGCTGGTCGCCCCAATCAACTTCACCCCACGTTCAAATGCACGGTGGTAAGGGCGTGCACCAATAAACGCGGGCAGGAATGAGTGGTGAATATTGATGATTTTTTGCGGATAACGCGCGACAAAGTCCGGCGACAAAATCTGCATATAACGTGCCAACACAATTAAATCCACACCATATTGGTCAAACAAGGCAAATTGCTGCGCTTCGACCTCGACCTTGGTATCTTTGGTCATGGGCAGATAGTGGAAATCAATGCCGTAAAATTGCGCCAGCTTTTCTGTATCACGGTGATTACTGATAATCAGCGGAATATCACACGCTAACTCACCACTGTGATGACGATGCAACAAGTCAACCAGACAATGATCGTATTGCGACACCATGATCGCCATGCGTGTTTTCTGCTCAGACAATTTGAGTTGCCAGGTCATGTCAAAACGTTGCGCTACCGGGCCAAACGCCTGTTCAAAATCGGCCACGGCGACATTGAAATCGCTCAGATCCCATTCCACGCGCATCAAAAACAGATTATTTTCCGCATCCTGATGCTGGTCTGCGTGTAAAATATTGGCATTGTGCTCATATAAAAATTGCGCAATCGCCGCCACAATCCCTTTGGTATCCGGGCAGGTAATCAGCAAAGTAGCAGTGTTTTTCATAACATGGGCTTCAACGAGCGACAAAAATGCAGATTATACCTGATGCCTGCCAGACCTTGTGGTTGACATTGGTTTTCACCCGCGCGATGCAGCAGCATCCTTCACGGAATTGATTTATGCAAACACACGCTACACCCGACATCGTACTCGCCAACCCACGCGGCTTTTGTGCTGGCGTGGACCGCGCCATCATTATTGTTGAACAAGCACTGGAGAAATTCGGCGCACCGATTTATGTGCGTAATGAAGTGGTACACAACAAGTTTGTCGTCGGCCAGTTACGTGACAAAGGGGCCATTTTTGTCGATGAACTGGAAAAGATTCCGGCAGGCAGCATTGTCATTTTCAGTGCCCATGGCGTGTCCAAAGCCGTGCGCGCAGAGGCAGAGTCGCGCGGACTGACTGCCTTTGATGCCACCTGCCCGCTGGTCACCAAGGTGCACATCGAAGTCGCCAAGATGCGCAAAGATGGTCTGGAAATCATCATGATTGGCCACAAAGGCCATCCCGAGGTCGAAGGCACCATGGGTCAGTCTGAAGCAGGCATGCATCTGGTCGAAACGCCGGAAGATGTGGACGCACTGCAAGTGGCAGATCCTGACAAACTGGCTTATGTCACACAAACCACACTGTCAGTGGATGACGCTACCCAGGTCATCAATGCCTTGAAAGTACGCTTTCCAACGATCAAAGCGCCTAAAAGCGATGACATTTGTTACGCCACGCAAAACCGCCAGGATGCGGTCAAAATCATGGCCAAAGATTGCGATCTGGTGATTATTGTCGGCTCACCCAATAGCTCAAACTCTAACCGCCTGCGCGAAGTCGCCAAAAACCAGGGCGTGGAAGCCTATATGGTCGACAACGCCAGCCATTTGCAAGCCGAGTGGCTCATAGGCAAACGCAAAGTCGGCATTTCTGCGGGGGCGTCTGCGCCTGAGGTGCTGGTGAAAGAAGTGATTACAGCCTTGCAAAACATGGGGGCGGCCCACGTTGAAGAGCTGCAAGGCGTGGTTGAAAACGTCGTATTCCAGTTACCCAAAAACCTGGTCAACGCCGAAAAACGCAATCAAGGTCAGTCAAACGGGTAATTCACCCGCATTCTGGGCAAAAAAAACCCAAGCTCGAGAGCTTGGGGCAAGCAATATCCTCGGGAAAGGATAATCGGGGAAAGATTGCTCGTTGTTATGGTTATATGCAGTTGCTTCAATACTGACATTTTGGAGATGATCGCCCAACCTGCAAGCTGAGTGACTATCTTCCTTACTGCATTTAACGTGCCAACTCCCCAAAAACCGCAACCCATTGATTTTTAGACAATTAATTACTTTCATGCATATTCAAGCGCGCTGACTGGCTGAAATAAACCACCATACTGGTTTCTTAAAACCAGCCCATCAGGATTTGCGACGACGTACATCTGAGAATAGTGGGAACAACAAAGGCAGCAGCAGCAAGGTGAACAAGGTGGCCGTGATCAAACCGCCGACAATCACCACGGCAAAAGGCCGCTGTGTTTCAGAGCCGATGCCATGCGATAGCGCCGCTGGCATCAAGCCCAGCCCGGCCATCAATGCTGTCATTAAAATCGGCCGCAACCTGGCCACGGCACCATCAATCACGGACTCCGCCACACTGCGCCCTTCACGCATCAGGTTTTTAATCTGTTCGACCATAATCACACCGTTTTGCACCGAAATACCGGCCAGCGCAATAAAACCCACCGCCGCTGACACTGACAAATGCAGGCCTGCCACAGCCAAACCGGCCAAACCACCCACCAGCGTAAACGGAATCATCAATAACACCAGCAAGGCATTTTTCACCGACTTGAACGCCCAGAACAACAACACAAAAATCAGCAGCACAGACAATGGCACAATCACCATCAGGCGCTTCATGGCACGTTGCTGGTTTTCAAACTGGCCGCCCCAGGTCATGGTATAGCCAGGCGGCAATTTGACCTGCGCCTTCACCGTTTGCATCGCCTCTTTGACGAAGCTGCCCTGGTCCCTGTCTGTGATATTGGCCTTGATCGACACAATGCGTGCGCCCGCCTCACGGCTGACGCGCGAAGCACCTTGCTTGATCGTCACCTCTGCCACTTCGCTCAACGGGATACTGCCGCCGCCATTAGGCAAAGCAATCGGTAACTCATCAATATCATCGACAGAATCCCTGAAAGGCCTATCCAGGCGCAGGGTCACATCAAAATGGCGGTCACCATCGTAAAACGTATTGGCTGGGTTACCGGCCAGTGCCGTTTGCACAGTAGTATTCACGTCGCCCACCATCAAACCATAACGTGATAACTGATTACGGTTGAGCGTGATATCCAGTTCTGAATTACCTGAAATACGCACCGCCGCCACATCGGTTGCCCCCTGCACGGTATTCATGGCATCAACGACCTCAGCGGCTTTTTGCTCAAGAATCGCCAAATCGGGGCCAAAAATCTTGACCGCGATTTCGCCCTTCACGCCAGACAGCGCCTCTTCCACGCTATCCTGAATCACTTGTGAAAAGTTGGTCGGCACGCCAGGAATCTCATGGATGCGGCGCGACATATCTTTAATCAGCGCTTCTTTATCAACGAACTTCCACTCACTATGCGGCTTGAGATCAGCCAGAATTTCCATGTGATACGGCCCTTTAGGATCCGTGCCATCATCTGGCCGCCCGACATGCGCCACCACCAGACGTACCTCCTGGTAGCTATTGAGAATCTTCCTGATTTCGCGCTCGACGTCCTTGGTTTTCTCGAGACTGGCAGAAGGCGGTAAATCGACCGTGAGCCAGATATTACCTTCGTCCAGCTTGGGCAAAAACTCAGACCCCAGCATAGGGGCAGAGACCACAGACACGCCAAGAATGGCGACTGAGGCAATCACCACCAGTGCCCGGGATTGGCTGCTTTTGAGCAGGATATTGCGATAGGCTTCCTGCAGGCGATGCATCCAGTCGCTATGTTTTTCAGCCATGTCTTCGCGGCTCATGGTGTAGGACAGCAACGCGGGCACCAGGGTTAGGGTCAGGATAATCGCGCCTAGTAAAGCGAAGCTGAGTGTAAACGCCATAGGGGAAAAAATTTTGCCTTCCACCCGCTGAAAGGTAAAAATAGGCAGAAAGGCAGTGATGATAATAGCCTTGGAGAACAGGATGGGATGCCCCATATCAATAGCCGTGCTTTTAAGGGTTTGCATGCGCCAGGCCAGGCCCGTGTGCGTCGGGTTTTTATCCACTTCTGCCATAGCCAGCCGCACCATAAGCGCCTCGACCAGCACCACCGCGCTGTCGATAATAATGCCAAAGTCGACCGCCCCCAGCGAAATCAGATTGGCCGAAACGCCTCGCAGGTCCATCACGATAAACGCAAACAACAAAGACAACGGGATGACAGAAGCCACAATCAGCGCAGCCCGCCAGTTACGCAAAAACACCACCAGAATCGTCACCACCAGCAAAGCGCCAACAACCAGGTTTTCAGACACGGTATGCACGGTGTGCTGCACCAGGCCAGTGCGGTCATAAAAAGGCACCACCTTGACCCCGGCTGGCAGGGATTGATTCACCACATCCACTTTTTCGCGCAACGCTTCAATCACCTTGGCCGCATTTTGGCCTTTGGTCATCAAGACAATGCCTTCGATAATGTCATCTTGTTGGTTAAACGAGACAATGCCCGAACGCGGCCGGTCGCCAATCACCACCTGGCCAAGATCACTCACCAGGATAGGCTTGCCATCGCGCGTATCCACCACCGACTGCGCAATATCATCCAGGCTGTGATAGAGCCCGATACCGCGTACCACCAGCGACTCATCGCCCCGGTGCATCAGGCCACCACCCACATTGCTACTGTTGTTACCAACCGCCTGGTTCACCTGGTCTATGCTGACGGCAAATTTTTTCAGTCGGTAAGGATCGAGCTTGATTTGGTATTCTTTGACCGTGCCACCAAAACTGGTGATATCGGCGACGCCAGGCACCATGCGCAATTGTGGAATAATTTTCCAGTCTTGTATGGCGCGGATCTCACGTTGTGGCATGTCTTTAGGCGCTTCGACCAGGTAGCGGTAGACCTCACCGACCGCGGTTGTCAACGGCGCCAAGGTGGGTTGCAGGCCAGTTGGCAAGCTCACGCCCTGCAAGCGCTCCAGCACCTGCTGCCTGGCAAAATAATCTTCCGTGCGCTCGGCAAATGTCAGCGTGACCACGGAAAGGCCGGTGATAGACACCGAACGGATTTGTGCCAGGCCAGGCACACCGCTCATGCCGTGCTCTATGGGTAGCGAGACGACGCGCTCTACCTCTTCGGGTGCCATGCCGGGTGACTGCGTCACAATAATCACGTGTACATCTTCTACATCCGGGAACGCTTCAATCGGCAGGTTTTGCACCGCGACCCAACCAAAAATGGTCAGCACGACTGCGCCTATGAGTAAAAATACCCGTTGTTGCAGCGAGAAAGTAATTAAGCCTCTTAGCATGCTCTATTTACTCACCGACAGATCAGAGTTCAATAAAATTGCACCACCGACCACCACACGCTCCCCCGCTTTCAAGCCGTCTTTCACCGTAGCGTATTCCCGACGTTGCAAGTCCAGCGTGACTTTGCGCTTTTTAAAGTGCAACGGCCGCTCTTCCACAAACACATAGCTGTATAAACCTTCAGTAATCAGCGCACTGTTGGGTAAACGAATCACGCGATGCTGGCTATTATCCAGCGGCGTGATGCGCGCATACATTTCCGGCTTGAGTTTGCCTTTACTATCTACCGTGCAACGCACGGGGATGCGACGTGTGGTCGGGTCGACCATGACACCTATGGTTTTCACTTCACCATTAAACACTTCGTCAGGATAAGCATCGACCTGCACACTTAGCTTCTGCCCTTGCGAAATCCGGCTCAACTCTCGCTCAGGCAGGTCGATACTGGCCCATAAATAGCCAGGATCCGTGACAATAAATAAAGGATCTGTACCATCCGGCCGCACCTCACTGCCAGGATTGATTTTACGGTCGACCACAATGCCAGCAATCGGCGAGCGCACCGCATAATTATCATTGGCTGCGGTTGAAACCCCCAGGTTTTTTAATCTCGCACCGGCCCGCTCCGATTCTGCACGTGACGTTGCCCAATCGGCCTGCGCTACTTCTACTTCCTTCTTCGCCAGCACGCCGTGATCCACCAGCATGCGGCTACGTTCCAGCGCCTGCTGTTTCAGTTGCATATCAGCCTGGGCTTTACGCACATCGGCTACCGCGCCACCTACATCGGGTGAGTCCATCACCAGCAAAGTCTGACCCGCTTTTACGGCATCCCCAACCTGGGCCTTAATGCTCAACGCCCGCCCGGCCACCGGGGAAAAAATGCGTGCTGTCCGATTTTCATCAAATACAATCTTGCCGTTCAACGGTTCAGTCACGGGCACCGGAATCTCATTCACAGGTTCCACTTTCAGACTGTTCAACTGTGGCGACCCTGCGGTAAGCACGATTTCATTGGCGTCACGGGCACTCCCAGCATTTTTGTCTGCGGCAGTTGCCTGACCGGCAATCACCAGAGCCAGTACGGCCAACGCAACGCTGCGTTTGGCTGCGGCGGTCAATGTCGTGTCAGGATTGAATTTGGGCATGGTCATAGGCAGTTAGTCTTGAGGGATGAACGCCTGGCGGGTGGCTGCCAGCCAGGCAGAGAGGGATTTGGCATAGTCGGCTTTGACACTGACAGACTCCAGTTGCAAGGCGCGCAAAATACGTCGCGCATCCAGCAGGTCCATCACACTCATGGCACCATGCTGGTAAGCAAATTCGGCAGCATCTGCTGCCTGTTGCGCTTCACTGAGGATGCTCTGATCAAAGCGGCGGTTTTTATCGACGGCCGCCTCTAAATCGGCTTTGGCCCTGCGCATTTCAGCCACGGCAGCGGCTCTGACCTGTTCTTTGGCTTCCATCGCGCTGGTATAACCGACCTCGGCGCGCGCCGCCTCACCTTCATATTGATAATTGGTAAACAAGGGAATACTCACCGAGGCGCCCACCGTATCTGGTGCAGAGCCTGGCTCCTGCCCTGGAAAGTGTTGGTAAGCCAGCGACCAGGTCAGGTCACGGGTTTTAAGGGATTCAGCCAGTTTTCTTGCCTGTTGCGCTTGCTCCATGCGCGCCTCTGCGGCTTGCACGTCTGAGCGTTGCGGCAACCAGCTGTTTTCTGTCGCGGCCAGTTGGTCGGCCAGCAGGCTAGGCCAAGGGTCGGTCACATAAAGTTTAGAAGCATCCTGGTCTTTACCCAGCAAATAGGCCAGCATGGCTTGCGCCTTTTGCAAGGTAGCTTGCGCCTGCCGTAAATCATTGCTGGCACGCAAGGCATCAACACGGATACGCGCAACATCGGCAGAGGCCACATCACCTGCCTTGAGCCGCAACTGCGCAGCCTGCAAAGTCTTGTCATAAGAGCCCACATTGGCCTGCTGTATTAACAGGGTTTCCTGTGCCAGCTTGAGGTCAAAATAAGCGGTGGCCATCGCCAGTGCCTGCTGGCGGTAAGTTTCTTTCAGGTCAAAACCAGAGGCCTTGACCGCACTTTCGGCGACCGCCGTACGCAGCTCGCGCTTGTTGCCGCGCTCATAAAGCTGGCTGACCTGTAAAGCGGAGTTATAGGTTTTGTCCCAGAGGCCATTGGCACCACTTTGGTTTTGATTACCCTGGCCGCGATTGACATTGACGCTGGAGAGCCCCAGCGATAAGACAGGATTAGGACGTTGGCCCGCAATGAGGGTATCCGCCTCAGCCCCTTCCACGGCACGCTTGGCGGCGAGCAATTCACGGTTGCCTCCAGCAAATAGCTGCTCTGCCTGCTGTAAAGACAATTGATTTAATGCAACGAGATCACCAATACCGCCCGCTGCGGCATCTGCAGCCAGTAAACATTGCACGCTCATCATCAGCATCACGCATGCCCAGCCTAGCTGACGCCTCAACATTGAATCATTCCCTATGTTCTCTATGATGTTGTTTTTTTGATGATAATACTGACTACGGCTTACGACAATCTTTCAGTACATCAAATATTCAATCGCATGCCGCCATGGACAAGAAGCTGGCATTTATAGACAATATTTGTATGACACACCCCTATAAGATTCCCGTTTCAGCCCTGATTTTGATTCACACTCCGGATTTGCAGGTACTGCTGCTCGAGCGCGCTGACAAAACAGGCTTCTGGCAATCAGTCACCGGCAGCATAGAAGCAGGTGAAACACCCTATGACGCCGCGATTCGCGAAGTGAAAGAAGAGACCGGCCTTGATGCGCTGGCTTATGATTTTCAGGATTGGCAAACCAGTAATCTCTATGAGATTTACCCACACTGGCGTTACCGCTACGCCCCCGGGGTGACAGAAAACACCGAGCACCTGTTTGGGCTCTGTTTGCCAGCCACCCTGCCCGTCACACTGGCCCCAGACGAGCACACCCGTTACGAATGGGTAGACTGGCGAGAGGCGGCTAAAAAAGTATTCAGCTGGACCAATGTCGACGCCTTGAAAAAACTAGGGGAGCACCACCATCTTAGTTTATGAGCAACCGCTTTGATTGGGATAAATCCTAATCGGTTGTAAAATATCATTTTTGTGAGAACCGGGCTTGGCCCGATGTCTGGAAAGCATGCAAACTGCCACCATCCAATTTGAGAAATTTCAAGCCGCGCAAGACGACGACTGTCAGGCGCGTATTCTGGCTGCCCGCAAGAAACTGGGCAAACGCCTGGTCATTTTAGGTCACCATTACCAGCATGAAAGCGTCTACCGACATGCAGATTATTCCGGCGACTCACTCAAGCTGTCCAAATATTGCGACAGCCTGGATGCGGAATACATCGTCTTCCTCGGTGTGCATTTCATGGCCGAAGTGGCTGACATCCTTAGCCGCCCTGAGCAAATTGTAGTGTTGCCTGATCTGGCTGCTGGCTGCTCGATGGCAGACATGGCCAACCTGGCAAAAGTCGAGCGTAGCTACCGTGAGCTGAATAAGGTGCTCAACTTTGATGAAACCATCACCCCAGTCACCTACATTAACTCGGCAGCCGATTTAAAAGCATTTTGTGGCGAACACGGCGGCATTGTGTGCACCAGTACCAACGCACCAAAAATTCTGGAATGGGGCTTTAGCCAGCGCGAAAAAATCCTGTTCTTCCCTGACCAGCACCTGGGTCGCTGGAGCGGCTACAAAATGGGTATTCCACTGGAACAAATGCCAGTGTGGGACCCTGACCTGCCTATGGGCGGCCTCACAGAACAACAAATCAGGGACGCCAAAATCCTGTTGTGGAAAGGCCATTGCTCAGTACACCAGATGTTCCGCAAACAGAATATCGAACAATTCCGCGCCCAGCACCCGGATGGCAAAGTGATTTCCCATCCGGAAACGGCATTCGAAGTCTGCATTAACTCAGACTATGTCGGCTCTACCGAATATATCCTGCGCACTGTCAGCGAAGCCGAACCCGGCACCAAATGGCTGGTAGGCACGGAACTCAACCTGGTCACCCGCCTGGCCGAAGAAATGAAACCGCAAAACAAACTGGTGCAATTCATGAGCCACGTCGTTTGCGAATGCTCAACCATGGCGCGTATCGACCCGCAACACCTGGCCTGGTGCCTGGAAAACCTGGCCGAAGGCAATGTGGTCAACCAGATCAAAGTGCCAGAACATGAAGCCAAACTGGCCAAGCTGACCTTGGACAGAATGCTGGCAGTCTCGTAATGGCTGATTGCGCACTTTGCACGCCCACACCACAGGACCTACTCTGGCAAGACGATTTCTGCCGCGTGGTGTTACTGCATGACGCAGACTACCCTGCCTATTGCCGTGTCGAGTTACTTGCACACGTCAAAGAAATGACCGATCTGCCGCCTGCTGACCGCGCCCGTACCATGAAAGTGGTGTTTGCGGTGGAAACCGCAGTGCGTGAAGTCATCCAACCGGACAAAATCAACCTGGCAAGTTTGGGCAATAAAACGCCGCATATGCATTGGCATGTATTGCCTAGATTCGAGAGTGATAGGCACTTTCCGAATAGCCACTGGGGAGAACCTGTGCGGGACTCCGAGGTGCAGCCACTGAGTACTGCGATTAGAGATCAGTTACAAAAGGTAGTGGCTGAGCGTGTGGAATGTGCGCTTAAAGGCTAACATTTCCCGACTGTAGCCGTTTTTTCGCCTCTCGGCGAGCTACTTTCTGATGCTTGCCCCTCAGAAAGTGGCCAAAGAGGAAGTCACCCAGCCATCACGGCCAAAGTACATCAATTATCTACAAAAATACGGCTACAAAACGCTATCGATTATTACACCGCTCTTCCAAAACACCCCAACTCAAACTCAACACCAGCAACAAGATCGCACTCACTACAATCACCGCCAATTGCGGTGTTTGATAAAGCTTCTTTACTGGCGTCCGCGCAATCGCCCGTGCATTGGCCTGATAGGTTTCCACAATATGTGACTTTGCGGCTGCAATTCGTCCGGTCAAATTCGACACAGAAAAAGAATACCCTTTTAACGCGAGTCCTTCTGGCAGGTTCAGCTTTGGCAAATGCCACCCGGTCGCGTTTTGCTGCGATGCTTGTGTGAGTTGCACACTCATCACCAAGCCTGGTGTGACAAATGCGTCGGTGTCGACTTCATCGGCTTTTTTAATACGGTGGGTGAGGGTGTGCAAGGTTTGCGCATTGGGTACGGCGATGAGTTGTGCGGTTTCACTGCGTTCATCCGGGCGTAACAAAATACCGCGCCCACGGCTGAGGGTGATGGATTGCTGCACAAAGCGCTGCTGTAGCACCGGGCTTTGTGGATAAAGTTTGGCGGCCAGGCTGTTGACGCTTTCACCTGGCAACAGCGGCCACAGCATGGCTTGTTCGTGTTTGGGGTTGGCGATGCCAAGCGCTGCTTGCGTGGGCTGGGTCGCTAATAGGCTGATAGCTAACACCAGCCCCATCATTACCGGGTGTGATTTGCACTTACTCGGTGGATGATGGCGGTGGGGCATCAGTGTCCTAATTGCTGCCTGGCTTGGGCGATGGCGCGGCGCACTTGCTCGGGCGCGGTGCCGCCGGTGTGGTTGCGGCTGGCGACGGAGCCTTCTAGCGTCAGCACTTCAAACACGTCGTCGCTGATGGTGCTACTGAAAGCTTGCAACTCAGCCAGGCTGAATTCTGCCAAGTCACGGCCTGATTCCACGCCTGCTTTGACGGCGTGGGCGACCACTTCGTGCGCGTCACGGAATGGCATGCCTTTTTTCACCAGGTAATCAGCCAAGTCGGTGGCGGTGGCAAAGCCTTCGAGTGCGGCCTGGCGCATATTGTCGGCTTTGACGGTGATGCCGCGCAGCATGTCGGCGTAAATCTGCAAGGTCACCAGCAAGGTGTCAGCCACATCAAACAGCGGCTCTTTGTCTTCCTGGTTGTCTTTGTTATAGGCCAGTGGCTGGCCTTTCATCAGAGTCAGCAGGCCGATTAAATGGCCATACACGCGGCCAGTTTTGCCGCGTACCAGCTCTGGTACGTCAGGGTTTTTCTTTTGCGGCATGATGGAGGAACCGGTACAAAAACGGTCGGCAATATCAATAAAGCCGAAGCGTGGGCTCATCCATAAAATCAATTCTTCAGAAAAGCGCGACAAGTGCATCATGAGCAATGACGCCGCGGCGTTAAATTCAATCGCGAAGTCACGGTCAGACACGGCATCCAGCGAGTTTTGGCAGACGCTGTCGAACCCTAATAATTCTGCTACTAATTCACGTTTGATCGGGTAGCTGGTGCCTGCCAGTGCGGCGGCGCCCAACGGCAAGCGGTTGATACGTTTGCGTGCATCGGCAAAGCGCTCGGCATCGCGGTTGAGCATTTCAAAATAGGCCATCAGGTGGTGACCAAACGTCACGGGTTGGGCCACTTGCAAGTGGGTAAAGCCTGGCATGATGGTGGCGGCATGTTGTTCGGCCAGATCCAGCAACGAGGTTTGCAGTGCGCGGATACCGGCAATGGCATCATCGACCACACTGCGCAGCCACAAGCGCACATCGGTCGCCACCTGGTCGTTGCGTGAGCGGCCAGTATGCAGACGTTTACCAGCGTCGCCGATTTTCTCGGTCAGGCGTCTTTCAATGTTGAGGTGTACATCTTCCAGGTCCAGCAGCCATTCAAACTGTCCGGCCTCAATCTCTGCCAGAATCTCGCCCAGGCCGCGCTTAATGTCGGTGACATCTTGCGTCGAAATAATGCCTTGTGCGCCTAGCATGGTGGCGTGGGCAATTGAGCCCTGAATGTCGAATGTGGCCAGGCGCTTGTCGAAATCGACAGACGCTGTGTAGCGTTTGACCAGCTCGGCGACTGGCTCGTTAAAGCGGCCGGACCAGGCTTGGTCTTTTTGGTGCAAAGATGACTGTGTATTGGAATTGGACGTTGTCAAAACAAAAATTCTTTCTGCCAGAAATAGGGCGCACAGCGCGTGCTTGCGCCAGTGGCACTTAATACTTATGATGCTGGCACGATATTATAAACGAACATCACGCCGTGCGTAAAAGTAGCCGCATCCCCAATTTTCGCAATCTGGGCATACACTTACGTGTATTGTTGTTGCATCTGTGTTTGCTGGCCTTGCTCACTGTGTATGACGGCCAGTCTGGCTGGAATGTCACGTTGTGGGCCAGTGACCTGGCGCGTATAGGCAGCCAGTGGTTGCCGCCCCTGTTGCTGGTGTTGGGGGCGCTGACGCTGGCATACCCTGTGATTAGTCGCTGGCCTTATCGACAAGCCTTGGCGGCCCTGTTTTTGCTGGCGATTGGCATCACTGCATTATCCAGCTATGGTTACCAGCGCTGGATTGCGCCATTGAGCGCCGCACAATATTGGCAGGTGATGCTGCTGTGTGTGGCCGATGTGCTGATGTGTTTGTATTACCTGGATTTATTGCAGCGCGCTTATTCACCGGCGATTGCCGAGGCGCGTTTGCAGGCTTTGCAGGCCCGTATCCGCCCCCATTTTTTGTTTAATAGCCTGAATGCGGCTTTGTCGCTGATCCGCAGCCAACCGCAACGAGCCGAAACGGCGCTGGAAGACATGGCCGAACTGTTCCGCGTGCTGATGGCCGATAACCGCGATCTGGTGCCGTTGTCACAAGAAATTGCCTTATGCCAGCAATACCTGAATATCGAAAAACTACGGCTAGACGAGCGGTTGCAATGTGACTGGCAACTGTCTGACATTCCTGCCGAGATGATGATCCCGCCGCTAATTCTGCAACCTTTGCTGGAAAACGCGGTGTATCACGGTATCGAGCCGCAATCGCAGGGCGGGGTGGTGGTGATTGAAATCCACCCCAGCGGCAAAAGTTTGTTGTTGCGTATCAGTAATCCGCTGCCGCCACGCAGTGACAAGTCTGGCGGCAATAAAATGGCACTCAAAAATATCCGTGAGCGCTTGCGCCTGCACTACGACCTGGAGGCGCAATTGCGGCAATATGAGGCCGACCAGCGTTACATCGTAGAAATCGTGATCCCAACGCGCCCGCTGTCCGAGGTTGTGCATGGCTAACCAGCGCTTGTTAATTGTAGACGATGAGCCGTTGGCCCGGCAGCGCTTGCGGGATTTGGTCGGCGATGTGGGCGGCTACGACGTCGTGGGCGAAGCCGCGAACGGCGTGGAAGCGTTGCAGTTGCTGCAAGACGCTACAGTGGATATTGTGCTAGTGGATATCCGCATGCCTGTCATGGATGGCATTGAGTTAGCGCAGCATTTACGCTGCTTGCCGCAACCTCCCAATCTGATTTTTACCACCGCTTATGATCATTATGCGGTGCAGGCGTTTGAGCTCAGTGCGATTGATTATTTGCTCAAGCCCATACGCAGTGAGCGCCTGGCGGCAGCCTTGGCCAAGGCCAAGCCGCTGCAGACTAGTCAGTCACAAGCGTTGGTGTCTTTGCAACAAACGCATGATCATTTGAGCATACACGAGCGTGGCAAAGTGGTGCTGGTGCCTATCGCAGATGTGCTTTATTTAAGGGCTGAGTTGAAGTACGTGACCGTACGCACGCGTGATAAAAGCTATTTGCTTGAAACCTCGCTTAACCAGCTTGAGCACACCTATGCAGCGCAGTTTGTGCGTATCCACCGCAATGCGCTGGTGGCGCGCAATGCCATTGGCGGATTTGAAAAGCAACGAATTGCCGAAGGCGAAGAGGCCGGGGAGACGGCATGGGTGGTGCTGGTGAAAGGGGTTCCG
This sequence comes from Methylophilus sp. QUAN, assembly GCF_015354445.1. GTDB lineage: Bacteria > Pseudomonadota > Gammaproteobacteria > Burkholderiales > Methylophilaceae > Methylophilus. Next base: position 245,442 of record NZ_JADKYT010000001.1, on the reverse strand, counting down.
GAGACGCTGGTGGTGAGTCGTCGCCACCAGCATGTGATAAAGGCCACCTGAGGGTGGCCTTTTTGAGGAGTTACTTTTTCTTCTGTTGCGCTTGATCAATCACTTTGGCTGCCCAGTCGCGTCCGCCCAGACCAAACGCGATGGCCAGTGCCAAGAATACGGCGCCAAACACAATCACAAACAGTGAATGAATTAATTGCATGCCAATGCCCAGTTGTTCCAGGGCAATGAAAATGGCCAGAATCTGGATGCAATATTCCGCAGAGGTGCTGATGATCAGCGCTTGCTCAAATTTGATGCTATGCAGCCAGGCAAAGACCAGGCGGTTGATAAAGCGGGCAAACAGGGTGCCGAAAATCACCACCAGGATGGCGACAATAATATGCGGCAGGTAACTAGCCAGCTCTTTGAGTAATGAGGCCACTTCTGTCAGGCCCAGTGAGTTGGCGCCGGTAATGACAAACAGCAAAATGACTAGCCAATAGACAACCTGGCTGATGATGCCGCTCAGCGTGACTTTGTAATTGGCGCTGCGCATAAAGGCCTCAAGGCCAGACTTTTGGGCAAAGGTATCGAAATGCGTCAATTCAAGAATGCGTTTCACACCGAGCCTCACCGCTTTTGCGACCAGCCAGCCGAAAAACAGGATGACCATGGCAGCCAGTAATTTAGGCACAAAATGGACCAGTTCGACCCAGAATTGATTGAGAGATGAAAGGAAAATGTCGATTTGGTATTGCATGGATAGTCCTCCATTTTTATCATTGAATAGCGACTTTTCTAGCCACTTCGGGTTGCTATGCAGGTGTCAGCATAACTCAATCCGACTGCCTTGGGGAGCAAAAGGTTCATCTGTATCGGGCCGGTAATGCGCACGGAACAATCGTCTTGCCGTGCTAAAATGTTGCGCTAAATCCATTAAAGGTAAGATCGTTGTGAGTACATTCAATCCTCCTGCCAAGCTCGTTATTGCCTCACGTGAGAGTGCGCTTGCCATGTGGCAGGCCAAGCATATCCAGGCCAGGTTACAGGCTTTATATCCACAATGTGAGGTCAGCATTTTAGGCATGACCACCACTGGCGACCAGATTCTGGATTCCCCGTTGTCCCGCATAGGCGGCAAAGGCTTGTTTGTGAAAGAACTGGAAAATGCGCTGGCCGATGGCCGGGCTGACCTGGCTGTGCACAGCATGAAAGATGTGCCCATGCATTTGCCCGAAGGCTTTGTGCTGACGGCGACCGGTGAGCGCGAAGACCCGCGTGACGCATTTGTTTCTAACGACTATGCGAATCTGGAAGCCTTACCTGAGGGCAGCGTGGTGGGTACCTCCAGCTTGCGTCGCCAAAGCCAGATACAGGCGCGCTTTCCGCATTTAAAAATCGAGTCATTGCGCGGTAATGTGCAAACCCGTTTGCGCAAACTGGATGAAGGTCAATATGCGGCGATTATTCTGGCAGCAGCCGGGCTCATCCGCCTGGAGTTAGGCGATCGCATTAAAAGCTTTATTAGTCCGGCAGAGAGTATTCCGGCCGTGGGTCAGGGCGCATTGGGTATCGAAATCAATGCTGACCGCAGTGACCTGATGGCTGTGTTGGCGCCGTTGAATCATGTGGATACGCAATTGTGCGTGGAAGCTGAGCGAGGATTCAGCCGTGCGCTGGCAGGAAGTTGCACGGTGCCGCTGGGTGCTTATGCCACCAAACAAGGTGACACCATCACCATGCAGGGGTTTGTCGCCAGCGTTGATGGCAAGCAGATGCTTAAAGAAACCGTCACTGGTCATGCGGCAGAAGCTGAAAAGCTGGGCCAGCAATTGGCGCTGCAACTGGTGGCACGTGGTGCCGATAAAATCCTGGCCACGCTGGATGGGGTGAAATGACCCTGCCATCGGCAGCGACCTTGGCCGGGATGCATATCGCGGTCACACGGCCACCCGAGCAAGCTACCAAGCTCACTGCGGCGATCACTGGCGCAGGCGGCACTGTGATTTCTTTTCCGCTGCTGGATATTAAAGGCCTCGACGACCTGAGTGCTTTTCATGCGGCGGTGACGCCGCTAAGCCAGTTTGACTGGGCCGTGTTTATCAGCAGCAATGCCGTGCAATATGGCATGCCTTTGTTGCAACAGGCAGATATTTCGCCTGCGTTAAAATTTGCTGCAATTGGCCCAACCACAGCCGCCAGCTTGCAAGGTTTTGGCGTGACAGAGGTGCTCACACCGAGCGAGCGATTTGACAGCGAAGCCTTGCTGGCATTACCTGCATTGCAACAGATGCTAGGACAGCGCGTACTGATTGTACGTGGCGTGGGTGGGCGTGAAGTATTAGCCGACACCTTAAAACAGCGTGGCGCGGAAGTGGTGTTTGGTGAATGCTACCGCCGTGTGAATCCGCAAAGCAGCGCCCAACGATTGCAACAAGCTTATGCCCAAGGCCAATTACATGGCATCGTTGTCACCAGCAGCGAAGCCTTGCGTTTTTTATTGGCACTGGCGGGCGAGGGTGACTGGCTAAAAGCGACCCCTGTATTCGTTAACCATGCACGCATCGCCGAGCAGGCGCGTGAATCCGGTTTGACCGCGTTTAGCGCAGACCAATCTGGCGATGTCGCCATGCTCAGTCTGCTGCAAACGCATCTTTCAGCCTCCACTAGCTAATCTTTTGGTCTTGCGTCTGCAAGCCATCAGCCCTAAGCCAGCTAATATCATCATATAACCATCAGGTTCAGGCACCGCAGAGACATTGATGCCTGCGCTGTTGATCAATGTGATCCGCGATTCATGAATGAGCATCTGACTTTGTGCGGGTGTGAGTACCAGACTACCTGCCAGCTCTGGCCTATGAACGATGGTTTGGTGAGCGGCACCCGCGCTGTTACTCACGCTAATGACGGCGCCGGGTTGCAAGCCGATATCAAAGTCCTGCCATGCAATCACCGGGCGTGGTAACCAACTGTTTATATGGATGGCGCCGCTGGTGAGTACGGGCGTATGTGTGATGTCGAGCAGCACGTTGCTGCCAATAGTCAGGTTGCCGGTCAGGGTTGATAAGCTGATTTCCGGCGCGTAGAGGCTAAGGTTGTTGAGTGTCAGGTCACCACCGGCGAACAGTGATATTTGGCTGTCAGACTTTAGCCAGCCGCCATCCAGGCTCAGGTTACCTGTACAGCTTAATGAGATGCTGCTGCCTGATGAGAGCGCCATGTCCCCTGAGCAGTTTGTGTTTGCCAGGCTGATTTGTGCACTGGCGTGGCTCGCCAATGGCAGGCAGGCCAGCAAATAGGATAATACTGACAGGCGTAACATCTCACACTCCTTGTGCATAAGGCATGGCAGTGTAGCGGGGCAGGTGTGAGCGTTGGATGATGCTTTAGTGAAGCGCAGACTAGTCCATGGGGATGGCGGGATTATATGATGCTTGACAAAACAAACTAAATAACTAATTATGTAGTTATATGAAAACAGTGACCCAAGTTCCAGAACCCTGGAACGCTATTTCAGAGCTCTTCGTTGCGCTGGGTGATGCCCACCGGCAACGGATTTTGCTATCGTTCGAAAAAAACGAGCGACTGACGATTCTGCAAATTGTGGAGGGCTCGCAACTGAGCCGCACCGCGGTCACACATCATTTAAAAGTACTCGAACGTGGTGGGGCCTTGCAGAGCGAGAAAATCGGCCGCGAAGTCTATTTCTGGGTCAATCAATCATTCATGCAGCTGGCACTGCAAAACGTGCTGGACTACATCAAAGACGAAATATAAAAAGAATTTAACAGGGAGCAAACAATGCTGGTGAGTGTATTAAGGGGGATCTGCCGTCTGCTGTTCCGCGTGCAGGTGACAGGGCTGGAGAACGTGCCGCAGGAAGACAGGTTGTTGATTATTGCCAACCATGAGTCGTTTCTGGATGGTTTGTTGTTGGGCTTGTTTTTGCCCAAGCGCGCGACTTTTGTGGTGCATACCGGTGTGCTAAAAAATATCTTTTTTCGCTGGTGGTTAAAGCTGACGCCGCATTTATCTGTCGACCCGGCCAGCCCGCTGGCGATGAAGAAAGTCGTGCAGCGTCTGAATGCAGGGGAGAATGTGGTGATCTTTCCTGAAGGCCGCATTACCCTGACCGGCGCCTTGATGAAGGTGTATGACGGCCCTGGCTTTGTGGCGGCTAAAACGGGTGTCAAAATCTTGCCAGTCAGGGTTGAAGGTGCAGCCCAGTCTTATTTTGGCCGTTTATCCGATGCGCATCCACGCAAATTGTTGCCTCGTGTGACCCTGAAGATTTTGCCCACCACTGACATCCGCATTGAGCAGCACGGACACCACGCACCGCTCACGGCCAAGCAGCGCCGCCGGATCGCGGGTGAGGCCATGCGCGGCATCATGCAGCATATGCTGTTTAAAACGCAGCAAAGCAAAAGCCTGTTCGAAGCGTTCTTGGACGCCATGGATAAATACGGTGCCAAGTCGCGCATGATCGAGGATATGAACCAGGTTGAAGATACCTATCAGGAAGTGCTCAAGCGCAGCCTGGCACTGGGACGTATCGCCACCAAGGTGAGTCAGCCTGCTGAAGTGGTTGGCGTATTGATGCCGAATATCACCAATACGCTGGCACTGGTGCTGGGGATGAGCGCATTTAAAAGAATCCCTGCCATGCTCAATTACACCGCAGGCGCAGATGGTATGCGTAATGCTTGCCACGCCGCCAATATCCGTACGGTAATCAGTTCGCGCAAGTTTATTGAAGCGGCCAAGCTGGAGGAGACGGTCGCCAAAATGAGCGATTTGAATATTGTTTACCTCGAAGACTTGCGTAGCCAATTTGGCATGCTAGACCGTGCCTGGCTCATGGGCTATGCCTTACATTACCCGCGTGCTGCCATGGAGCTGGTCACTGCCGAAGAGACAGCGGTGGTGTTGTTTACCTCAGGTTCAGAGGGCAAACCCAAAGGGGTGGTGCATAGCCATAAAGCCATCTTGGCCAATACGCACCAGATTCTGGCAACACTGGATTTTAGCCCGGCGGATAAATTCATGATGGCCTTGCCGCTGTTTCACGCCTTTGGGTTTACCGGTGCGTTGCTGCCATTGTTAAACGGTATCCCCATGCTGCTGTTCCCCTCACCGTTGCAATACAAGTTGATCCCGGAAGTGATTTACGACAAAGGCTGCACGGTATTTTTTTCCACCAGCACGTTTCTGGGCAACTACGCCAAATATGCGCACCCGTACGACTTTTATAAATTGCGCGTGGTGTTTGCTGGCGCTGAAAAACTGAATGAAGAGGTGCGCAAGACTTACCACGAAAAATTTGGCATCCGCATTTTAGAAGGCTATGGCACCACCGAGTGTGCGCCCGTGGTCGCGGCCAACACGCCGATGGCTAACCGTAATGGCACGGTAGGACAGTTGTTCCCCGGCATTGAACACAAACTGGAACCTGTGCCAGGCATAGAAAAGGGCGGCCGCTTATTGGTGAAGGGCGATAACATCATGCAGGGCTATTACCTGTATGACAACCCTGGTGTGTTGGTTGCGCCGCAAGATGGCTGGTATGACACGGGCGATGTGGTTGAAATAGATAGTGAAGGGTTTATTCATATCAAAGGTCGGGTCAAGCGCTTTGCCAAAGTGGCTGGTGAAATGGTCTCGCTCGAAGTAGTGGAGAAAATGGCGACTACCGCCGCCCCCGAACAACAACACGCCGCTACCACGGTCGCAGATGCCAGCCGCGGTGAAAGCATAGTGCTATTTACCACCGATGCCAAACTCAAGCGTGAAGACTTGCAGATTGTGGCTAAAAGTATGGGGGCGCCCGAAATTGCCATCGCCCGCAAAATTATTGTGGTGGCGCAAATCCCGGTGCTGGGCACGGGTAAAACGGATTATGTGACATTGAAACAGATGGCGGAGCAAGCAGCATGAGTAACCCATTCATCTTATTACGCCAGCAACGGTTTGCGCCCTTCTTCTGGACACAAGGGTTAGGCGCTTTTAATGACAATGTGTTTAAAACCGCATTGATTACGCAAGTAGCCTTTAACACCGCCAGCCTGACCACATTGGATGGCGCGACATTAGCGACCTTGCTACCTGGCCTGTTTATTTTGCCGTTTTTCCTGTTTTCGGCCTCGGCTGGGCAATTGGCAGATAAATACGAAAAATCACAAATTATCCGGCTGGTGAAGGTGCTTGAGATTTGCATCATGCTGTTTGCCAGCATCGGTTTTTTAAGCCACAGCTTGGTCATGCTAGCGCTGGCCTTGTTTTTAATGGGAGTGCATTCCACCCTGTTTGGGCCGGTGAAATATTCTTATTTGCCACAGCATTTACAGCCTAACGAACTCACGGCGGGTAACGGCCTGGTTGAAATGGGCAGCTTTGTGGCTATTTTACTGGGGCAGGTGCTTGGCGCCTGGTTGGGTAGTTTAGAGCAACATGCCTTGTTTACCAGTTTGAGTGTATTGCTGGTCGCTGTCTCCGGCTATCACCTGAGCCGCGGTATTCCGTTGTCACCGGCGCCTGTGCCTGACATCAACATTAACTGGAACCCGATCACCGAAACGATCAAGAGTGTGCGCACGTTCTGGGCGCAGCAAACTTTGTGGGTAGCGATTGTGGCCATTTCGTGGTTCTGGTTTTTTGGGGCGACTTTGCTGGCGCAATTCCCTAATCTGGCAAAAAATGTGTTGCAAGGCAGTGAGCGTGACTTTATCAGCCTGCTGTCGATTTTTTCGGTCGGCGTCGGTGTCGGTTCGGTCTGGTGTGAAAAGTTGTCCAAGGGTAAACAAGAGCTGGGCCTGGTCATGCTGGGGGCGGCAGGGATGTCCTTATTCGCTTGGGATTTTGCCAGCACTACCGGCAGTATTCAGCAACAGCTGTTAGCGAATCCGGCACTCACGTTGCGTACATTAGGTGGCCTGGATTATTGGCGCATGTTGCTCGATGTGGGCTTGCTCGGCGTGAGCGGCGGCCTGTATATCGTGCCGCTGTATGTGTTGCTGCAAAGCCGCGCTGAGGCGGGGTATCAGTCACGCGTGATCGCGGCTAACAATATTATGAATGCCTTGTTTATGGTGCTCTCGGCCGGATTTTCGGTGTTGCTGTTTGGCATGGGCGTCAGCATTCCACAATTGTTTGCCATCACAGCGGCGGTCAATGTGCTGGTGGCTATTTATCTGTGTTTTCGCCAACCGGAATATTGGCACAGCGTGCGCGATTACCTGCGTGGGTTGAAAGGGTAAGCATGCGTCGCATGATGGGTGTGGGCTTAGGCCTGATTTCGTCGTTTGCCTGTAGCGAGCCTGGTAGCGGTCAGCTCGGCTTATATGCACAAGACCAGTTTCAAACGATGCATGGTGATTGCCAACCATGTGAGGCCTTGCCGCAAGCATTATGGTATTTTCGTCAGGAAACCTTTGCCTTGCCGCACAGCAATGCATTGATGACCCATTTTGACGCCACTAAGCGTGGCGTTGACGATACGCAAGGATTAACTCCTGAGGCCTTACCTGCTTTAGTGTGGACAGGGGCCAGTCAGCACTGGTCAGGGTTGACCTTGCATGCTGAAGCAACGACGATCACAAGCGCAGAAGGGGAGCGATTTGGATTTAAATTAGTGCCCAAGATCGCCAGCAATCGCTCATATTGGAACGCTAGCACCAGCCATTTTTTCAACCAGGACCCACTAGCCATCCGTGGTGAGCTGGAGAAGCAAACGCTGGTGGTGCGTACAGTCTGGCCGCAGGCATTTAAACTCGACCTCACGGCGGGCACACAGCCGTTGCAAGCAGGTGAAAGCCTGCAATCACTGGTGCAGTTTGCCCATGGCGGTGCCCGAAGCCTCTATCAAAGTCGCTTGCTATGGGAGAAGTCACCCGGACTCGGGCAGCAGTCGTCCGGCAAAGCAGCGTTAGGTATTTTGCTCAACGGCGCACAAGGCGATGACGACGAGGCGCATGGCGGGCATTTTGCATTGGCCACAGGGCGGGTGGGGGCTGACGGTGCTTATGATACGTGGCTGGTGAATAACTATTACAACCTGGCCAGCAACAGTGAAAAAGGCATTATTGCCGGGGTGACGCCGTTTGATAAATACATGGGCGATCTCAATAGCGGGCAATCGTTTTATCGTCCTTCGTATATGCTGGTGGCGGTATTTAGTCAGCCTGAGATTCCCAAGCAGGTACAAGCGCTGAATAACAGGGTATTCCAGCATTTTTATCGCAATGACTTTGTCTATGACCATGCGCTGGAAAACTGCGCTGGCATCAGCATAGACACCCTGCGTCAGTTGGGCTGGCAAGTGCCAAAACGTGGTGTAGAAAGCCTGCTCAAAGCCAGTGCAGCTTACTGGTATGTGGCGGCGACTGAGCGCAGCTTGCAAAAAGGCCGCGCTATTTATGATTACCTGAATACCGAAATGACCAGGCTGTTTCCAGCCGTGGCGTTTGATGCGATAGGCAACGATTTGCTTAAAATCGCCCAAACAGGCAATCAGTCAACATTGACCTCTGTTGCTATGCAAGCAATGCCAGAGCAGCTTGAAGCCATTTATTTTGTACGCATCCCACAGATCCCATCCAGCCGGGCATATGGGTTGGCACCTGTGTATAGCTTTGCGCAATACTTGCAACAAGCTCCGGCAGACAGAAACCAGTGGCAAATTATCCCGGTCACGCCAAATCCATTGCCTGAGCCGTTAAAAGAGGGATTGGCGCGCAAGCCAGAGACGCCTGCGGTATTACCGATACCGGCGATTCTGTTTTTAATCAGTGTGATTGGTCTCGCCTGGGTATTGCTGAAAGGACCGAGGCACTTGTTAAGGCGCGCTCTTCCTACAGCAAAATAAGCAAGGCACGGATAAGCAGACATCATGATTCCCTTTTAAATAAAAATGCCAGACCACATTTTTTATTTAAGGACAAAACATGAATAAATTACTGATTGCATTATTGGTTTCTGTGATTTCAACCACGTCGTCTTATGCGGCTGAAAGCAAAGATGATGGCGCAACATTAGGGACGTCTAAAAGCCCGCAAGTCGACAGGCAGCAAAGCCGGACAGACAAAGGGCCTATTGGTAGCAGTCAAGATGGAGTGTCTAATGATGCTAGCAACTTGGGCAATTCGGAGAGCCCTCAGGTTAAAGACCAGGCCCAACGCACGGACAAGGGCTCGGCCGATCGACCCATGAAAAGGCACAAAAACAAAGTGCTGAGGAATAAAGACGAAAAAGCCGGGACGACGCACGGAAATCCTGTGCAACCGACTGAATATGAAGCAGCACCGCCAGCGACGACCAATTAAGGTGGCGGGTATAATGGGATTGCTTGGGCAATCCCATTTTGCTGCGATGCCATGGCATCGCCTGCACTTTTATAATGAAAACCTGTCTTAGCTTTAACTCAACAAAAAGAAGCGCTTTATGTCATTGGCTAGCCAACGGAAACTGATTCTGACCGCGATCATTTGTTTATTGCTCTACCAGGTAGGTACCTGGATCACCATTGTGGCAGGCGCGGTGTGGGGTGCAGGCGCGGCGGTGATTGTCGCCGTGGTGTCTTATGTCTGTGCACGCCTGGCGAAGCGCGGGGCGACCAGCACGATCTGGTTTTTAATCCCCACTTTATTGTTTACAGTGATTCCGCTGCTGGCAAAAGCTTGGAGTTTATTGACCAGCCAGACCGGTATTGTCGATATGCTGGTTGACTTGGTACCGCTGCTGGTCGGGTTTGTGATTCCGGTGGGATTGCTGTCCGCGGTGTATCTCGATCTGCGCAAGAATTCTGTTTTACCTGGCTAGCCTCGGCCCTGCGCGAACAATTGTGAATAACCCGTTATAATCACACGCTTGAATCAATCTGATTAAGCAAACATGCAATCAAGTTACTTCGGCAAGCCACGTTCCACTTCAAAATTATGGGCAATCGGCCATTGGTTTGGCCCTTATGCACCGCTCATCGTCATGTTTATCAGTGGGTTGGTGTTGCTTTCTCTCACTCGCCTGGGCCTGGTCGCCTGGAAATGGGAACGCGTACAAGCCACGGGCGAGTTATGCCAGATTCTGCTGCAAGGTGTGCGCGTGGATATTATCCAGCTGGGTTTGCTGGCCATTATTCCCGTTTTGCTGTCACCCATATTGGCGACGCGGAAATTATTCAAGGTTTGGCGTGGCTTCACTTACTGGTGGGTATTGTTATCACTGGTATTACTGGTGTTTCTGGAAGCGGCCACGCCTGGCTTTATTCTCGAATATGATGTGCGGCCTAACCGTATTTTTGTCGAATACCTTAAATATCCACACGAAGTGTTTGGCATGTTGTGGCAAGGTTTTAAGACCGAGTTGGTGTTTGGTCTGGTCATGACCCTCGTGGCTTTTGCTGCGGTTGCTAAACTGCTTAAACCCTGGCGTCAGGCTGAGGCCAAGTGGGCAAGCCCGGCGGTTTGGCTGGTGTGGCCATTGATACTGGTGTTAACGGTGTTAGGGATACGTTCAACGCTGACACATCGCCCAGCCAATCCTGCCCTGTTTGCCATTACGCAAGACAGCATGGTGAACAGCCTGATATTGAATTCGACCTATTCTGTTTTTTACGCAGCCTATAGTTTGCAGCACGAAGCAAAGTCGAGTGCGATTTATGGCAAGATGCCACGCGAAAAAATCTTTGCCCTGACCGGCGCGCAAGCGGCGGATATCCCTACGCTGACAACACTGGTGCCTAGCGTCAAACGCGACAAACCGTTGAATCTGGTCATTTTGCTGCAAGAAAGTCTGGGTGCGGGTTTTGTTGAATCACTGGGCGGCAAGCCGGTGACGCCGAATCTGGAAAAACTCAAAGCAGATGGTATCTGGTTCACGCACTTGTATGCGACTGGCACGCGTTCGGTGCGTGGCATTGAGGCCGTTGTCACCGGCTTTCAACCAACGCCATCGGACAGCACGGTGAAACTGGATTTAAGCCAGAAAAACTTTTTTACTTTAGCCTCTTTGTTGTCTAAGCGTGGCTACCTCACTGAGTTTATTTATGGTGGCGAATCCCATTTTGATAATATGCGCAGCTTTTTCATGGGCAATGGTTTCCAGCAAATCACGGACCAGCCTGACTTCAAGAATCCGGTATTTGTTGCCAGCTGGGGTGCATCAGATGAAGATTTGCTGAATAAAACCCATGAGCAACTGATGGCGCACCATGCCAGCGGCAAACCATTCTTTACCCTGGCGTTCAGTTCTTCCAATCATGCGCCATTTGAATTTCCAGATGGCCGTATTGAGCTGTATGAGCAGCCAAAAGCGACTGATAACAATGCGGTTAAATACGCTGATTACGCGATAGGCGAGTTCTTTAAAAAAGCCAAGGCCAGCCCTTACTGGAACGATACGGTGTTTTTGGTGGTGGCTGACCACGATATCCGCGTGCGTGGCGATTCACTGGTGCCGATTGAGCACTTCCATATCCCGGCGCTGATTCTGGGCGGGGCCGTGCAGCCGAAAACGGTGGATGCGATTGCCAGCCAGATTGATTTGCCGGTGACGGTGTTGTCATTAATGGGTATAGAGGTCCAACACCCAATGACCGGGCATGATTTGTCGAGTGTGAGTGCTGACTACCGTGGCCGCGCCATGATGCAGTACAACTACAATTTTGGCTGGATGCAGCAAATGGGGGCAACGGTGGTTGAGAATGAGGTCGTGGTGCTGCGCGAAGGTAAACCCGCTGCATTCGGACGTTACGATCCTGCCAGCAAGCAATTGCAAAATACGGCCGCGCCTGCTGATGGCGCTGCGTTAGCTGAGCGTGCATTGGCGAATAGCCTGTTGCCCGCGCTGTTGTATAAAGAGCAGCGTTATCGCTTGCCGGAGTAAAACTCGTTTTGAAGAAGACACAACCTTCGATGCTCACGCGCCAGGTCATGATAGATGGCCTGAAATATATCGCCGCGGGTGGTTTATGGCTCAAGAACAGTCACTTGCCCGCGATCACGCATACGATTCCTGAGGATTTTACCGGTCTATGCGTGGCGAGCAATGCTGACCCGGCCACCGATGACTATGTGCTTGCGCAATTGCAGGCCTTGGGTGTGAAGCGCGTGCGCCTGGATATCAGCGATGACGATGCTCGACCATTTCAGGAGCGCTTTTTGCGCCGGTTACTGGCAGCGGAATTTTCGGTGACGCTGCATGCCGTACAGCCTTATGAGGCGGCCAGAAATATGCGTAGCAACGAGGCGCAGGCGGGCTGGAAGCAGTTTATCAGCGAGCTGCTGCAAAGTTATGCGGCAAGTATTGCTGCACTGGAGATAGGCAATACGGTCAATCGCAAAAAATGGGCTGGTTATGATATGCCTGGCTTTATGGTTGCCTGGCAAATTGCTTACGACCTGGCCAGAGAATATCGGGTCGTGGTGGTGGGTCCGAATATCCAAGACTTTGAGCCTGTCTATAACATCAGTCTGCTCAAGACCTTGGGCGCAGAGCGCCGCTTGCCCGATGTGCATAGCAATAATCTGTTTGTAGAGCGCGTGGTTGAGCCCGAGCTGGCAGATTTCCGTATTCTCAAGCACAAGTGGACGCGCATTCTCAAATTTAACCTGATTAAAAAAGCCAAATTGCTGCAAAAAATCGGAGAGGATTTCGGCGTGCCTACGCTGGTGTCACCTGTGGCATTTTGGGCGATTTACCGTATCAAGCGTCGTTTTCCGGATGGCGCACAGAAGCAGGCCGATTATGTCACGCGTTATTTCACTTTGCTCGCGGCGGCGGGGGCATTACGGCATGCCAATTGGGGGGCATTTGTCTGTCACCGCGAAGGCTTGATTGATGATGGCTTGAAAGATGCCGATTATCCAGCGCTGGAGCGCGTGGCTTATTACAAGTCAGCCGATGGCGTGGTGGCTGATTACCAGCAGAACCCGAGTTTTGCCGCCTTTAAAATGGTCAGCCATTGGCTCAATGGCGCACAGTATATTGCGCCAGTCAGCACCGGCAATGGCCTTGAAATTCACCGACTGCAACAGCATGGGCAGACCGTGCATATTGCTTGGACTGTGAACGGCCAATGCGCCTTATTGGACCAGATTTACTCACCGCACAGTTTGCAGCAAGCGCAACTATTTAACCGCGATGGTGAACCGGCGCAGGGTAAGCAAATGCTCACTGAGTCGCCGTTATACCTGGTTTGGCCACAAGCTGAACAGATTGTCTTGCGCACGCCACGGCCTGTGTTGAGTGGTACAGTGATTCACGCGCATATCGCGGGTCAGCAGTATTTTCCGATTGAAGAGGGCGATTGGCGCGGCATGATTTTGGCGGCGAATGCTGAGCAGGCGCAACAGTTGTGGCAGGCCTGGCACCCAGAAACCTTGCTGCCGCCAGCCAAGGAAAACGCTTTGCGCCATGCGAGAAACGCCATCTGGTCACTGCCCGATCCGCGCGATGCCACGCAACAGGTCACCGTTAAAAAACCGGTGCGCATGTATTGGCACAAAACCTGGCTGGACAAACATAAGCCGAGCAAAGCTAAACGTAGCTGGAATGGGGCCATGGAGCTGCTGCGTCGTGGGGTTGGCACGTCGATGCCGCTGGCCTACATTGAGCATGCCAATGACACCACCTTGCGCCACAATTTTTATATTTCGGCGTTTGTGCCGCATGACTTTGCGATTTCAAAAGCCTTTTTGGCGTTTAGAAACGGTGATAGCCAGTTTGAAGGCATTGCTGCCGACACCCTGTATCACGCCTTTGCCCGCTTTTGTTTGCATATGCACAACTCGGGTATTTATTTCCGCGACTTTTCTGGTGGCAATATCCTGGTGCAGCGCCAGGGCGAGCAATTAAATTTTGTCTTGATTGACACGGCGCGCCTGCACGCAACGCCCACCGCGACTATGATCAAGCAACGCCTGGCTGATTTGACACGGGCCTTGCACAAGTTGCATTGGGATGGCCGCAAGCAGTTTCTGCAGATGTACCTCGGCATGACTGGCCGCCGACTGCAGTGGAAGTTTTTATGGCCGTTTTATGTCTATGATGCCAAAGTCTGGCTCAAGCGTACCGTCGGCCGCAAAGGCATGCGCAAGCTGTTGCGCTATATCAAGTCCCGCTTTGCTTAAAGCAGGCATCAGGCCAGACTCATGAAAATCATGAATGCATGTTGCGCAGTTTAATCACGACAATTGTGGCGGGCAGTTTTAATATGGTCACACGTTGATAGCAATCGCTAACACGAATTTAAGATCAAGGAGAATGACTATGTGGACTAAACCAGCTGCTACCGAAATGCGTTTCGGCTTCGAAGTAACTATGTACGTTATGAACAAATAATTTGTTCTTAATGACATGAACGGGCGCTCAGGCGCCCGTTTTTATTTTCTGCGGTGCTTTTTAGTTTAGTAATTAATCTGGCCGGAGAGATACCAGCCGGTTTGATTGTCTTTGTTGGCAATGCGGCCAAGGTCGATATAGGCGCCGGTAATTGACACATTGCGGTGCGGGAACCAAGTCATGAAAATATCGTGGGCACTGTTTTCTTTATAAGCCGATAGATTATTCGGCTTATCTCGAAACTCTGTACCAATCAGCCAATTATCTGACAGCATGACCGCGGCGGACACGGCTGGCAGAATGCGGTAGCGATCATGCCTGTCACCGCCAAAGCCCAAAATACCAAACTGGTTAGCCTTGGTGGCATGCAGGTTGGCGTTGAGCAACAGGTTATAGCCATTAATGGCGCCTAAAAATAACTTGCTGGTAGCGACATAATAATCCACCCCGCTGCGATCACTGGCCCCTAGTGCTTTAGGCACAAAGTTAAAGTCTTCGTTATATTTATACTGCGCACCTAAAGATACCTGAGGTAGCCAGCTATCCTGCTCGTACACAGCATCGCCCAATACACGCAGTTTGATGCCTAGCGTATTCAAACGGATTTGTTCCCCCGGCACGGTATCACTCAGGCCAAAACGTGCCTGGCTGGCGCTGACTTCGACGCGATTGAAAAAGCCTAGCGAAACGCCTGTGGTATCAAGTTTGAAGTCACCCCGCGTTTCGGCATGGGTATAAAACAGTGAGCCACCGATTTGCTTGTCCGTGCCGTAGCCGCTGATCACTGCCCATGGCATCAGGCCACCGCCTGCAGCACCTTCAATCTGGGTGACGCCGCCCGTGGCTAACAGGCGGTCTCCGGCGTGCGCAAGGAGTGCGAGTGCAGTCAAGGCGAATATTGTGATCAGTCGTGACAAGTTTGATGTAAATAGGCGCATAAGAATATATGGGTACTTTAGTTATCGCATTGTTTCATTTTCACGATAAGCACAATTGCTCAAAAAAAGCCGCATTCCGCTGGTTGATTGACGCTTAATAACGCTGTCAGCTCACGTAGTATGCGATAGTCGACCCAAGTAATGGAGAATGGAATGCGTTTTTATGTTTTGGCAATTGCCTTGTTTTTATGCGGTTGTATCGCGCAACCTAAACCAGAGGCGAGTTTGTTTGAACGCATTGGGGGCTTGCCCATGTTGAGCAGAATCTCCAACCAGACGCTGGATATTGTCAGTAAAGACCCGCGCACCAGCCGCTCGTTTAAAGATGTGAAAATGAAAGCACTCAAAGAAAGCCTGACCAACTTTTTGTGTGTGAAAACCGGTGGTGAATGCGTTTACGAAGGTGAAACCATGAAGAACTCCCATGCTGACCTGCATATCACCACTGCCGAATTTGAGCTGATGGTAGAGGTGTTGCGCGAACGGTTGGATATAAACGGGGTCGGTACTAAAGAAAAAAACGAATTGTTGAAGATCCTGGCGCCCATGAAGCGCGATGTTGTGACCAATTAATCACCTGATATAAGGAATGTGGATGTTACGCGTGATGTTTCGGCTGGGATGTGCAGGAATGCTGTTGATAGCCATGAGCCGATCGGCGTTGGCGGCAGAGGTCACGCTGCTGGTGAGCGATGCCGGTGGTAAGCCGGTGACCGATGCGGTGGTGGCTTTTTATGATGGCAAGACGCCAGCTATCAACCCGAATGCTGCTGGAAAGATCGTGCAAAAAAACAAGATGTTCAATCCCAAAGTGACCATTGTGCAAACCGGGACCAGCATTAATTTTCCCAATGAAGATACCGTCCGCCATCATGTGTATTCTTTTTCACCTGCCAAGAAATTTGAATTGAAACTCTATGCAGGTGTACCCACTAATCCGGTACCGTTTGAGCAGGCGGGGGTGGTGACCTTGGGGTGCAACATTCACGATTCTATGGTAGGGTACATCTATGTCGTGGATACGCCATTTTTCGCCAAAACGGATGAAAAAGGCAAAGCTGTCCTCAAGTTAAATGACGGGCAGTACAGTTACCAGGCCTGGCTACCGGGCCAGAACAAACCTGGCGTAGAACAAAAGATAACCATAGAGGGTGCGACCGAAGTCAAGATCACCCTCCCATAACAATCACACTGCATGATCAAGTTCAAACATATCCGCTCGCGCATCGCTTTCACATTTCTGACAGTGGTGGTTGCCATTCAGCTGGCCGGGCTGCTTCCGCTTAAATATGCGCTGAGTAAGCATGCCGATACGCTGGCTGAAGAGCAGATCAATGTCGGTGAGCGCGTATTTGTGAGCTTGTTGCAACATAACACGCAAAGCCTGAAGCAGGCGACACAGGTGCTGGCGGCTGACTTTGCTTTTAGGGAAGCCGTCGCAACCAATGATGCCGAGACCATTGAGTCTGCGCTGGAGAGTTACCAGGGGCGTATTCGCGCGCAGATTGCCTATTACATCAGCAATAATGACAATCTGGTGATTGGCACCACGGATAACGAGCAGGCACTGTTTGGCTCGAATGCCAAAGAAGATGCCCGGCAAGCGATGCTCGAAAACCAAAGTGGCACGCTTAAGTTCGATATTATTTCAGGCAAACCGTACCAGTTGATTACGGTGCCAGTGAAAGCGCCAGAGACCATCGGCTGGATTGTCATGGGTTTTGCCGTGGATGGCCGCTTGGCCGACCAGATCAAGCAACTGACACACCTCGACGTTACCTTTGTGCAGAAAACACATCAACGTGACTGGCAACTTGTGAGTAGCACCTCCACCCGTGAACTGTCTAATTTACTGGTGAAAACGGTCGCCGATATTTATCGCCAGAAGCTGTCATTACACAGTGTGGATCTCAACGGCCAGGCCTATCATTTAAAAATCCGCTCGCTGCATGAAACCAAAGATGATGCGTTACTGGTGGTGTTGCAAGGCTCCGTTGAGCCTTTCACACAGGATTTGAACACGCTGTTCAAGGTAATGGTGTTATTAACGTTTATTGGCGTGTTGATTTTTGCTGCGCTGATTTGGTATGTGTCGCGTAAAACGACGGAGCCTATTGCTGCCTTGGTCAACGATGCCGATACCATTGCCATGGGCGATTACGAAAAAGAAATCCAGATCAATAGTACTGATGAAGTTGGCCATCTGGCAAAAGCGCTTAACAGCATGCGCGAAGCAGTGTTGCAACGCTCCTTGCGCATTCAGCGCCTGGCGTTTAACGATGAACTGACCGGCCTTTCTAACCGCCTGGCATTCAATCAGGGCGTGCATCAGGCCATCATGACACATGCGGACAGCCAGCAAAAGCTGAGCGTCATTGTGATCAATATCCATCGATTCAAACCCATTAATCAAACGCTGGGACGTGATTTTGGCGATGACTTGCTGCGCCATGTCGGCCAGGTGTTAAAGCAAAATGTCCTTGGTGCGCAGGATATGGTCGCGCGCCTGGATGCAGATGAATTTGCCGTGTTATTGCAGCAAACAGACCAGGCCAAGGCCACGCGTTATGCCGACAAGATTCAGCAGGTGTTTGAGCGGCCGGTCAGCGTGCAAGGCCAGGCGATAGATGTGCGTACTGGCATCGGTATTGCCTTGTATCCGGATCATGGGCTGGACGAAGAGTCATTGCTGAACCATGCGGAAACGGCTTTGCAGGAATCCAGAGCCAAAAAATCGCCCTGGATTGTTTATAACACAGCGCTGGAAATTGACCAGTCAGAAACCTTGACCCTGATTTCGGATTTGAAGGAAGCTATCCAGCATGATCAGTTGTTGTTGTATATCCAGCCAAAAATTGATGTGGCAACGCGCCGCGCGCTAGGCGGCGAGGCACTTATCCGGTGGGTGCATCCTGAAAAAGGCATGATTTTCCCGGATCAGTTTATTCCGTTTGCCGAGCAAACCGGGGTGATTAGTGATATCACCAACTGGATGCTGTTGCGTGCCTGCCAGGTCTTGGCTGGCTTTAAAAAACAGGGTTTGCACATCACGCTGGCGGTGAATCTCTCCACGCGTGACCTCAATAATATGGAGTTACCAGAACAGATTGGCCATTTATTGTCCTCACATGGTCTGGATGCCAAAGCATTGAAGCTGGAAATCACCGAAGGCAGTTTGATGCAGGACCCTGAACGTGCTGAGGTGGTAGTGAAAAAACTGGCTGCGATGGGGCTGCATCTGTCGATTGATGACTTTGGGACTGGCTACTCATCGCTGGCTTATTTGCGCCAGTTGCCTGTGCAAGAGCTTAAAATTGACCGCTCATTTGTCATGTTTATGGACAAAAATAGCAGCGACGCCAGCATTGTGAAGTCGACCATAGACCTGGCGCACAATATGGGCCTGATCGTGGTGGCAGAGGGCATAGAAAATGAAGTTGTGCTGAACCAGTTGGCCCGATTGGGATGTAACGAAGGTCAGGGCTACTTTATTGGCAAACCTATGCCGGAAAAAGATTTTTCTATCTGGCTGGAGCGCTGGGAAGGTCAAAACGAGATCGACATTGATATTGGCGACGACCTGTCCTACGAGATTAATCCGCTGGATATCGACCCGCAGACACAAGATCCTTTCAAGCTGGATAATCTCGGCTAGATACCCTTTTGCGCAGACACAAGCCCTACTTTGACGTGGGGCTTTTGTTTTGCTATCAGTCCGTTTTCCTATGCATCAATTTTATTAATCAGTCTCATAAAAACATTCAACTTTATTTCACTAAATATCGGGCTTATGATGGTGACCTATATCCACAGGAGATTGATATGAGCCAGATCAGAATGCATAAAAAAGCCAATTTTATTGTTCACTATGTGATTAATTATTTTCATAAATAAGTTTTAAATCTATTGCTATTAAATAGTGTGCTATTTATAATCGAAACATATGAATGAGCCAGTAAAAAATAAAACACCGGTATTACAAGAGCAATTATGCTTTTCGGTATATTCGCTGTCGCTGGCGATTAACAAGGTTTACCGGCCATTGTTAAAAAAGCTGGATCTCACTTATTCACAGTACCTGGTCATGCTGGTATTGTGGGAAGGCGATCAGCGCACCGTCAGTGATATTGGTGAGCAACTGTTTCTCGACTCAGCCACCTTAACGCCTTTGTTAAAGCGACTGGAAGTGGCGGAACTGGTGCAGCGTGTGCGCTCTAGCCAGGATGAGCGCCAGGTGATTATTTGCCTGACTGAGCCAGGGCGGCAACTGCGCCAGCAAGCAGCAGGCATTATGGATGACATGCTGTGTGCCATGGGCTGTTCACTGGAGGAGCTGGGTGCGTTACGTGAGCGCCTCAATAGCCTGCGCAATCATTTGATTCAGCACGTTGCCTGAGCCTCAGGGCCTAAAAACAGGGGTTTCATTTTTTTGACATTTAAGTAGTGCACGATTTAATTTTGCGTTATCAACCTAGAAATTATTTTTTAATGGGAACATTTTTTAACCGAAGGGAATGAAGATGAAATTAAGCGCCGTTGTCAGTCTGTTATTTGCCGCGTCACTCACCGCAGCCCATCCAGCTCTGGCGGATGATACACCGGTGACCGAACAGCTGGTGAATACGTTAACGACCTTGTCTGGTGGGCCGCATGCTGGTTATCGCGCCAACCATGCCAAGGGCGTGATGGTGGAGGGCACATTTACGCCGACTGCACAGGCAGCCGGGATTAGCCAGGCCGCGCATTTCCAGAAAGCGTTGCCAGTACTGGTGCGTTTTTCTAATGCCACTGGTGTGCCTAATATCCCCGATGCGAATGGCAATGCTTTCCCTAAAGGCATCGCCATCCGCTTTCAATTGCCAGATGGCACAGCGACAGACATTGTGAGTATTTCTGTGAATGGTTTTCCGGCTGCCACGCCTGAGGACTTTTTGGGTTTGCTCAATGCGGTACGTGATTCACAAGGTAGCACGGCTAAACCTAGCCCGGTGGAGCAGTTTTTAGGATCACATCCGGCAGCGCTTAAATTTGTCACCACCCCCAAACCAGCGCCGGTGAGTTTTGCCACGCAGCCATTTTTTGGGGTGAATGCATTTCAGTTTACCAATGCAGCGGGT
This sequence comes from Methylophilus sp. QUAN, assembly GCF_015354445.1. Classification (GTDB taxonomy): domain Bacteria; phylum Pseudomonadota; class Gammaproteobacteria; order Burkholderiales; family Methylophilaceae; genus Methylophilus. The sequence goes on along the minus strand of NZ_JADKYT010000001.1, from coordinate 225,071 downwards.
AAGGCAGTGTATGGCCGCTACCAGATTGTGCCGGTGGCTGGCGCACAATATTTAAGTCAGGAAGTTGCTGATAAAGCGGCCCCCGACTACCTGATGACAGACATTGTTGAGCGCGTGCAGGCCAAAGGTGTGCAATATAAGCTGTTGCTTCAATTGGCTGAGCCAGGGGATGAGGTGAACAATGCGACCGTGGTATGGCCAGACAGCCGGAAAACGGTAGAGCTGGGTACGCTGACTTTAAATAAAGCGGTCGCAGACAGCAAAGCTGCAGAAAAACCGATTATGTTTAACCCGCTGCAACTGACAGACGGTATTGCGCCTAGCCAGGATCCTATCTTGCTGGCACGGCCAACTGCTTATGCCGTGAGTTTCGGCAGGCGTTTAGCCCATTAATCTTAAAGTGAGTCCTGCGCGGCCGGGGTGTCAGGCCGCGCATTTTTTTGTGGTTTAATTGGCGACAAACGTAATGGCTTTACCGTTAATGCAATAACGCAAGCCACTTTCGGTTTTGCCATCTGGAAACACATGCCCCAGATGTGCGTCACACACATTACATTTCACTTCAACGCGCTGCATGCCGTGGCTCTCGTCAGCAAAGTAGGCAATCGCATTGCTGGCCAACGGTTGGTCAAATGAGGGCCAGCCAGAAGCGGATTCAAATTTCTGCCCTGAATCAAACAGCACTTGCTCACAGCAGGTACAGGCGTAGCGCCCCGGCGTAAAAGCGACACACATTTCAGAAGAAAACGGCCGCTCGGTCGCACTCAGGCGGGTAATCGCAAATACTTCATCATCCAGAATTTCGCGCCAGGCGCGTATGGATTTTTGTAATTTGTGATCAGGTGCCAGGTTGCCTTCTCTGGCGAGTTTGAGAATATCTTTCCATTTCAACATGATGTTAATCCATTAGCGATGATGCACGGCGCAGACGACAAAAAATGCTTAACCAGTGGTTTCCCCTGTCTTTTTCAAACATACAGGTGCGGCACTGGCAGATAGACTACAGACTATCGAGTATAACATTATCGCAATGGTTCGCCAGGCAGGAGGCTTCCCTTGATCGTCAGATCCAGACCACATTTGTTTGAGCTGTTTTTCATCATTAAAGGCTCGATTGTGCTCAGAATCATGCCGCTGCTGGTATTCGTAGCGACTTTGTCTGCGGCGGTGGTGTCGGTGTATACCTTCAGGCCAGACTGGTTGCCTAAATTTGATGGCGGGCCATTTGCCTTGCTGGGAATCACCTTGTCCATCTTTCTCGCTTTTAGAAACAATGCCTGTTATGAGCGCTGGTGGGAGGCACGTAAAATCTGGGGGGAGTTTGTACTGACCTGCAGAAGTCTGGGGCGTTTAAGTGTGGTGCTGGATGAGCCAGGTGGCGCGATCAGCAGCCAGCGCCAAAGCCTGTTGAAATATGGCATTGCCTATGCGCACGCATTGTTGATCCAGCTACGTCCGGCCAGCTCATCATTCAAGCTACAGGCCATGCTGCCAGAGGCACTTTATCAGACCGTGCGTACCAGCCGCAACCCGCCAGAAGTCATTTTGCGGGCCATGCAACAGTTACTGGTAGAAGCTTTGCGCAACCAAAAAATTGAGGTGATTCAGTTTCAAATGCTGGATGAGTTATTGCAGCGGTTGGCGCTGGCGCAGGCGTCTTGTGAGCGTATCCAGAATACGCCTATCCCGTTTGGTTATACGCTGTTGCTGCATAGAACCGCTTATACCTTTTGTTTTTTGCTCCCGTTTTGTTTTGCCAATACCCTGGGTTGGGCGACGCCGTTTGTGACCGCGCTGGCAGCTTATACCCTGTTTGGCCTCGACGCCTTGGGTAATGAGCTGGAAGAACCTTTTTCTTTGGGCGCCAATGCCTTACCGATCAATGCCCTGACCGATATGATAGAAATCGACCTCAAAGAGGCGTTACGTGAGAGTGATATTCCACCTTCACCGCTGCCTAAAGACTTTGTGCTGATGTAGCTAAAGTGACTCTAAAAACCTGATTAAGGCAGCACGCTCTTCTTTGTTCAGGTGCAGAAAACGCTCTTTGGCAGTCGCGGCCTCTCCGTCATGCCATAGGATTGCTTCCTGTAAGGTGCGTGCACGTCCATCATGCAAAAAGCCAGCATTGGCATGCACGGCTTTTGCCAAGCCTATGCCCCATAGTGGCGGGGTGCGCCACTCACGGCCAGTGGCGATAAAATCCGGCCGCTGGTCTGCCAGCGCTTCCCCCATATCATGTAATAACAAATCAGTATAAGGGCTTAAGCGCTGCTGCTTGAGTGCGGCCAAGTTTGGCCCACTGTGCAATTGATCTGTGTGGCATTCAATGCACTGTACTTGTTTGAACAAGGCAGACCCACGCGTGATTTCGGGGGTAACAAGGGCAGGTGGCGGCACGGCCAGCATGCTTAAATAAAACTGGATATCGTCTAATTGCTGATCTGAGAGTTCGGGGGATTTGCGGGTTTGCGCAAGACAAGCGGCTTGTTGTGCGCTGCAATTCTCATGTGGAAACAGGCTAGAGGTAATGCTCAGGTCACCATGAAAAGCGCTGGCAATCTGTTGTCGTAAATTGGGCACATTGGCTTTCCAGCCAAATTTGCCGATCACCACTTTTTGCTGAGCAATGTCCCACACCCGGTTTGGCCGACCGCCAATGCCTGCCGGTTTACGGCGCTGAGCCTGCCGTAAAATGTCTTCCTCGCTGATATTCTCCAGCCAGCCCAGGCCAAACACTGCCGGCGCAATACGGGCAGAGGTTTGCACTGCATCAAGCGGGCCATACGCCAGGTCGCGGAAGCTGAGCTTGGGTCGCCGCAAAAGAATTTTCTCACCATCGGCAAAAGTCACCGTCAGTGGCTCATAGTCAATCTGCGCCATCCCTTCGCTGGCAACGCCGGGTGCCGCAAACTCATTTAACTGGTCGCCATAGACTGGATGCGGCAGCGAGGTGTTCTGTGGGCCCGGAGTGCCTAGCCTGACTAGCATGGCTTTCATAGATTGATGTGGGCCATCCGGTGCAAATCCACGGCCATTGCCGGGGTGGCAGGCCACGCAGGAAAAACGGTTGTATAGCGGACCCAAACCATTAAAGCGGCTATCTTCGCTGCCGTGGAGCGTCCAGACCTGGCGAAACAGGGTACGCCCGGCCTGGAATGTATTCAAAGCCGCGGTGTCTGTGAGGCTGGCAATAGGGTATGTATAGGCATCAGCCGTGCGTGGTGGATGTGGGATGGTCGCTTCTTGGGCCATGGCTACCTGGCTGAATAGCCAACATAGCAGCAGCCTCATGCCAAAAGTGACCATGGTCTTACTGGTTAACCAGTAACGCTTGTAATGCATTGGCCGCTGCCTGGTAGCGCGCTTTTGCCAGCTCGCCCCATTGTTTGGTCAAGCTTTCGCGCTCGCTGGGTTGGGCCGCCTGGAATGCGGCCAGATGTTCAGCAGTGAATAAGGCTGGTTCTGCCAGCAGTGGTTGCAGCAGTTGCCGCTCAATGTCATTGATTTTGTCTGGATCACGCTTCAAATGGCGCGCAAAAGTGATATTCACAAACAGCGATTGCAGCAATGCCTGGTGTTTGACCAGGTTGGCTTCAAAAAAAGCATTCAGTATGTTTTGTTCAGCCACATCGCGTACATGCTCGTCCTTGAGCGCGGGGGCGGCATAGGGGGTAAAGTAGCCCTGTGGTTTGTGTGCATAGGCGCTAGGGTCTACAGGCAATTTGCGGATATCAGGCGCAAACAGTAATTGCTGCCCGCTAGGGGAGAGCGTGAATTGTGCAAATGCTTCAGCGGCAGCCTGGTGAGGTGCCTCTTGCATGATGGCGACATGGGCCGGGGAGTAGGCGACGATAGGCGGGTAAACGTATTGCAGCGGTGCGCCTTTGGCAATGGTTGAGGCAGCAAAAAAGTCCATGGTAATGCCGACCGTGGCGCGTCCGGCAACCACTTCGTCTGTGATAAACGTGGCGCCGTTATCAATAAAACGTGCATTTAGTACAATTTTGCTCAGCATGGCCCAGCCGTCTGTCCAGGATTTCCCGCGTAACATGGCATCAATCAGACCCGCTGCAAACCCGACTTTTGTCGGCAGGGGAAAAGCAATCATGCCTTGCAACGCTGGATTGGTGAGGTCTTGCCAGTCTTGTGGCTGGCGAAGCTTCGCTTTATCCAATGCAGTTGGCGCAATCACCATGCCCAAGCCGGCGATTTCCGTCGCGGCATAAAAACCTTGTGGGTCATTGAGCAAGGTACCATGCAAACTGGCAGGCGCGTGTATCCATACCGGGTCCAGTTTTTGCAGCAACCCTTGTTTTGCCAGTCGGCTGAAGTTTTGCCGTGAAGGCGTCCAGTAGACATCCACTTCGCCCGGGTGTTGGCTGAGATAGCTGAACGCGTCATTCGATTGTTTCCACAACACCTCCAGCCGGTATTGTGGAAAATCCTTCTCAAAAGCCGCTTCAAATTGTGAAATCATTTCCTGCGGATAACTGGTCATGACCACCACCTTGTCGGCGGCGGTCGCGACTAAGCTGCCCAGTAGCAGGCCACCCCCCAGCAGTAGTTTTTTGAACATTTTTGCAAGGTGGTGGCGGTTAGTCATGGCAATAGGACCGATTAGAATTGGTAACGGCTTGATAACAGGAAGTTACGCCCCTGAGAAGGATAGCCTGCCGACAACTCATAATTCTTGTCGAGCAGATTATTGGCAGCAAAAGACACTGCCCAGTTGCGAACGATCATGTAATCAACCTTGAGGTTCAGTAAGTCATAGGAGCCCGTTTTCACAAAGCTTGGCCCAGCAATTCCGCCAAGCTGCTGTGACCAACGGCTGTCGGCAACCTCATAGCTCGGCACAATGTTCCATTTGTCTGTTGGATTCCATTTTGCATAGAGGAAGCCTTTGTTTTTGGGTGTCGCCAGATAAGGATACAGGGTAACCGTGCCTGGCGGAGGTGTAATTTCGGCGTCTATCCAAGAGTAATTACCACCTACTTCGAGTGTCGACCGTACCGAGGCTACTAACCCTAGTTCTATACCCTTGATCGTGGCTGTACCCACATTACGGTTCTGGTTCTCGTTGCTGTCGATGGTTCCGTTTCCATTGAGGTCCAGTGGTACCGACTGGATATAGTCCTTAATTTTGTTATGGAAGATCGCGGCAGTTCCGCGTATGCCTGGCAGCAGCGTATCTTCAAATCCGAGTTCGATATTGTTTGCGCGTTCAGGATTGAGACCAGGGTTTGAGGACGCACTGTTGAAACGAGTGCTGTAACGTTCGAAGATGGTTGGAAAGCGCGTACGATCAGAAACCGAGAAATGTGCTTTGCCACCTGGACGATAGCGCCAGATTGCAGCCCCCTGGTAGTTTGTCGCACTGTTATCAATCAGCGGGTAGTTGACCATGGCGCCAGCGGTAAAATCCTCAGCCTTTGTGGGGGCGCGTTTGTCGAAGCTGATGCCGCCAACGAGGTCAACTGTTTCTGTTACATGCCAGGTATCTTCCACCGCAAATGACCAAGTTGATTCGATATTGCTCTGCTTCGGTTCAGGCGGGTTGTTGTTAGCTGCGACTGCCGAGTTGTTGGTTCGATTCGTGTTCCATTCAATATGCTCGTCACGACGGTAGTGTAACGATGTTTTCAGGGTTTGCTGTGCAAGATGGTGGGTGCCAAGTTCAATGCTAAACCCTTTAGAATTATCATCATAGATACTCGAGTTCGCCAAGATGCCGAGGCGATTTCCGCCACCTGGAGCGACAGTATAGAAATCTAACTGGTTATCAAAGGTATTGTAATAAATGCGAGTCTTCAGATAAGTTTTGGCGTCAAGTTTGGTGCTAGACAAAAAATATAAACTGCTGGTATCCCATACAGGCCAATCCCAGAGACGAGTGACGCCGCCGCTAGTTTGCACATCATCATTCCCTCGTACGGGTGGGGCACGATGCTTTTCGCCGCTCTGTTTGGAATAGTTGAGCGAGTATTCATCTGTTTCGTTTGGGGTGAAGCCAAGCTTTAGGCTGCCACGCCAGTCATTCGAATCGGAGAAGTTACGAATGCCGCTACCCTGATAGTTAGGCGCAGTGGTTGGTAATTCGGAGCGGTAATCCTTGGACAGTCGCCAACCGTCAATGTCACGTTGCTGGAGGTTGGCTTGCCAATAGAATTTTTCTTGCTTGCCGCCTAAATTCGCATACCAGATATCACCATCATGCTGGCCACTTCCACCCATTAGCGCTGAGTAACGTACTTCACCTTCAAAACTCTTGACGGGCTTACGCGTCACCAAATTGATGGCGCCACCCATGCCGTCTGGGCCGTTGATGACCGAGACATAACCTTTGGCGACTTGAATTTCCGAAAGGTCGGGTGTCAAGAAACGACCGAAATCGATACGACTGTCTGCAGGCAGAAAAAGACGGATGCCATCTATGGTCAACGGAACACGTGTACGATCTAAACCGCGCAAGCTAATATCCGACTCATTACGTCGGCCTGCCCCGGAAACTTGCGTGGTGGCTACGCCAGGAATCAGGTTAAGTGCATCAGCGACACCATTCTTACTAAAATCCCAGAGTTGTTCGCGGTCAAGAGTTGCTGTACCCAGGGGGCTTTCTGAATCGCGCTTACCAGTTACCGCTATTTCGCCCAAGGTGAATATCTCGCTATTTTCTTCTGCCAGCGCCTGAGCGCTGACGCCTCCCAGCAGACAAGCGATGATGCCCGCAATTTTTTGTTGATGTGACGCTGTCACGATGGTTGTCCTCTCGTTGCAGTATTGTTTTTATAAGAAAAATCTTCAATATATCCATATGGGAATAGCGTGTGGCGCGATGAGCGTTGATCTTTCTTACCCCTTAAGCCATCATGGATTTTAGCATCGTTATACCCAATAGGGAATATCGAAAAGCTAAAGAAAATGATGCTTTGGAAGGGTGAGTGGTTATTTGTGTAGCGTTTACTTTTGGTAGCGTGAAAGGGGCAGGTCTTGCGTCTCTATGGCAGTTTTCTCATGCGCCATCAGGTCAGCCAGCACTTGGCCAGAACCGCAGGCCATGGTCCAGCCCAAAGTGCCATGGCCGGTATTCAGCCATACATTCGGATAGCGGGAATCTGCCTGGCCAATAATAGGGGTGCCATCCGGTGTCATTGGGCGTAATCCAGTCCAGAACAACGCTTGTGATATATCCCCTGCATGTGGAAATAATCCATTTAAGACCATCTCCAGTGTTTGGCGTCGGCGTGGGTTGAGGGTCAGGTCAAAACCAGCCAGTTCCGCCATGCCCCCTATGCGGATACGTTGATCAAAGCGGGTAATCGCCACTTTGTAGGTTTCATCCATCACTGTCGAGACAGGGGCAGCATCAGCATGCATAATCGGTACGGTCAGGGAATAGCCTTTGACTGGATACACCGGCAGATTCAAGCCTAATCCTTGCATGAGCTGACGTGAGTAGCTGCCCAGGGCGACCACATAATGATCTGCCATCAAAGTGTCGGTACCATGCGCATTTTTAACTTCTACACCAAGTAACTGGCCTTGTTGTGTGATCAGGCGCTCGATAGCGATGTCTTGCCTGAATTGCACGCCTAGTGTTTGTGCTTCTAGCGCCAGCCGTGAGGTAAATAGCTGGCAATCGCCAGTTTCATCACCGGGCAAATACAAGCCACCCAGCAACTGGTCTTGCACGTGCGCCAGTGCAGGCTCAATGCGCGTGCAGCCTGTAGGGTCCAGGTGCTCAAAAGGCACGCCCATGCGGCTGAGCACGGCAATATCCTTAGCTTCAGCGGCCAGTTGTTTAGGTGTGCGGAAGACTTGCAGCGTACCGCGGCTACGCGCTTCATATTGGATGCCGGTATTGGTACGCAAGGTGCGCAAGCAGTCGCGGCTGTATTCTGCCAGGCGCACCATGCGTGATTTGTTGAGGTCGTAACGCGCGGTGGAGCAATTGCCTAGAAATTGCGCAATCCATTGCAGTTGCCATAAGCTGAAATCGGGTTTGAGCGAGAGTGGGGCATGGCGTTGAAACAGCCATTTGAGGGCTTTGAGCGGAACGTCTGGGCCTGCCCAAGGCGCCGCATAGCCCGGTGAGATTTGGCCTGCATTGGCAAAGCTGGTTTCCAGGCCAACCGCTGGCTGGCGGTCGATGACGGTGACTTCAAATCCTTTTAATGCCAGGTAATAAGCACTTGTTACACCAATCACACCAGAACCCAGCACCAACACACGCATGATGACACTCCTACGACTGCAACTGACGATATCACTTATGTTTTAAATGACATCAGCCATATTATCAAACTTGATAATCAAGTTTGCGTAAGGGTTATGTTTTTATCGCCCTAGGCCGTGAGTTTTTCCAGCGCTTCCACCATCACCTTGGCGGGGTCACAGTCTGTTTGCGCGGCAATTTCCACCATGCCGGTGGGGCTGGTGACATTTACTTCGGTTAAATAGTCACCAATCACATCGAGCCCGACTAAAAACAGGCCGTGTTGTTTGAGTATTTTGCCTACAGTTTCAGCGATTTCCTGGTCGCGTGCGCTTAGTGCTTGGGCAACCCCTTTACCGCCAGCGGCCAGGTTGCCACGGGTCTCGCCTGTTTTGGGGATGCGCGCGAGTGCGTAGGGGAGCGGTTCGCCATTGATGATCAGGATGCGTTTATCACCTTTGCTAATCTCGGGAATATAGCGCTGCACCATAATGGTTTGCGTTTCAAATCGGGTCAGCGTTTCGAGGATGGCGTAGATATTCGGGTCATCTTTACGCAAACGGAAAATACCACTGCCGCCCATGCCATCAAGAGGCTTGACGATAATGTCCTCATGTTCGGCCAAAAAGGCCAGTATTTTTTCCTGTTTGCTGGTGACGATAAACGGTGGCGTGAATTGCGCAAAACGGGTCACCGATAATTTTTCGTTCCAGCCACGAATGGCGGCCGGGTCGTTGAGGATGCGTGCGCCTTGTTGTTGCGCCAGTTCGAGTAAATAGGTGCTGTAGAGGTATTCGTTATCAAACGGCGGGTCTTTGCGCATGAGCACGGCATCAAAGCTGTGCGGTGCTTGCGTGGTTTTTTCACCGGTTTGCCAACCGCCATCTTCAACAAAGGCAAAAGACTGGGCATCTACTCGCACGGTTTCGCGTTGCAGGTGCCAGTCGTGCTGTTCACACACATAGACTGCGTGGCCACGTGCCTGGGCGGCGCGCATGATAGCGAGGCTGGTGTCTTTGTAGCTTTTGAGTGATGCCAGCGGATCCAGAATAAACAGCAGTTTCATTATGCGCCTCGGCGGTATTTAATCATTCAACGGGTCGTTTTCTTGCAGCTCCATGCCTGCGGCTAGCAGTGCCAGGCGCGCGACCACGCCATAGGCATAGAAACGGTTTGGCGGCGCATCAGGTGCGCCCGCACAGTCGGGCAGGGTACAGGGTTTTTCAAACGCGAGAGGGGCAAAATGCATGCCGGGCGCATTGAGGTTTTCATCAATGCCGCGGCTGGTGTGCACGCGGTAAAAACCACCAATCACAAAGTGATCCATCATGTACACCACCGGTTCGGCCACGGCATCATTGATGTTCTCAAAGGTATACACGCCTTCCTGGATCATCACTTCAGACACCTGCATGCCTTCTTTAATCACCGACATTTTGTTGCGCGCTTTACGGTTGAGGTCGCGCACTTCATCCGCCGATTTGACGCTCATGATGCCCATGCCATACGTGCCAGCATCGGCTTTGACGATGACAAACGGTTGTTGTGTGATGCCGTATTCGTCATATTTGGCCTGAATCTTTTTCAGGATAGCATCGACTTTGTCTGCCAGTAAGTCTTCACCGACGCGGGCATGAAAATCAATGCCGCTAGCAATGTCAAAATACGGATTCAGCAACCAGGGGTCGATCTGCAGTAATTGCGAAAACTCGTCGACCACTTTGTCATAAGCGGCAAAGTGCTGTGATTTACGGCGGGTAAACCAGCCTGCATGCAAGGGCGGAATCAGGGTTTGTTCCAGGTTTTGCAACATGTCTGGCACGCCGCCGGACAAATCGTTGTTGAGCAAAATAGCACAGCTATCAAAGGCCGGATAATCCACGCCTTCAAACGAAGCCGCGTTTAATTGCAGGCGATTTTTGACGCGCACCAGCGGTTCCAGAATCAATGGCAGGCCGTCATGGGTTTCCAGTTTGGTGATTTCGGTAATCTCAGGTGACAGGCTGCCGACGCGTACTTCCATGCCTGCGGCTTTGAGGATATTGCACAGTTCAACCACGTTGCGCAAGTAATAGGTATTGCGGGTATGGTTTTCCGGGATGAGCAACAAACGGCGTGCGTCCGGGCAGATTTTTTCGACCGCCACTTGGGCCGCTTGCACAGCTAGGCTCAGAAACTCAGGATTGAGGTTATTAAAACCACCAGGGAACAGGTTAGTATCAACAGGTGCCAGTTTAAACCCGGCATTGCGCAGGTCTACACTGGCGTAAAACGGGGCGGGGATTTCCTGCCATTTGCTGCGAAACCAGTGCTCGATATCCGGCATGGCTTGCAACACGCGTTTTTCCAGCGTGTATAGTGGACCGCTCAAAGCCGTTGTTAAATGTGGAACCATGTTTGCTCCTGTGCTTGTTATTGGTGGGCCGGGTTGTCGGCGCTATTTATGCTGATGGTTGTTCTATCACGGCGTGGGCTTGTTGATCCGCATGATAACTGCTGCGTACCATCGGGCCGCTGGCTGCGTTGTCAAAGCCCATGGCGTCGGCCTGTTGTTTAAACCAGTCGAAGGTTTGCGGCGTGACGTAGCGCAACACGGGTAAATGGTGCACGCTGGGTTGCAGGTATTGCCCCAGCGTGAGCATGCTGACGTTATGCGCACGCAAGTCACGCATAACCTCAATAATCTCTTCGTCGGTTTCACCCAGTCCTAGCATGAGGCCAGATTTGGTAGGCACATCCGGGTACATCAGGCTGAATTGCTTCAGCAGGTCTAGCGAGTGCTGGTAGTCAGAGCCGGGGCGCGCCTGTTTGTAGAGGCGTGGTACGGTCTCCAGGTTATGGTTCATGACGTCCGGCGGCGCTTCACGCAGGATTTTGAGTGACACATCCAGGCGGCCACGGAAGTCAGGAACCAGGATTTCGATTTTAATCTGCGGCGATTGCGCGCGAATGGCGCGGATACAATCGACAAAGTGTTGGGCGCCACCGTCAGGCAAGTCATCACGGTCGACCGAGGTCACGACTACATAACGCAGTTTCATCTGTGCAATCGTGCGCGCCAGGTTTTCCGGTTCGTTCGGGTCAGGTGGCAAGGGCTTGCCATGTGCCACGTCGCAAAACGGGCAACGGCGGGTGCAAATGTCGCCCAGAATCATAAAGGTGGCCGTGCCGCCGCTAAAGCATTCGCCTATGTTGGGGCAGCTGGCTTCTTCACAGACGGTGTGCAGATTGTTATCGCGCAGCACCTGTTTGATTTCCTGGAAACGTGCCGAATCTGGCACTTTCATGCGTATCCATTCCGGCTTGCGCAGCATGGGTTGCGGCACGATTTTAATCGGGATGCGCGATGTTTTGGCGGCGTCTATCTCTTTGACACCGGCCACTTTTTTGGCCGGGCGTACGCTGACCGGATGCTCTTGGTTGGAATTATCTGACATGCGTCAGTTTCTCTTTCAATCGTTGGGTTAAATCTGCTGCGATCTCTGCCATATTCAGCGCGATATTTAAATCCCGGGTTTGCGTCATTTGCATGCCAGCATAACCACACGGGTCAATGTCGGCAAACGGCTGTAAATCCATGTCTATATTCAAACTCAGGCCATGATAGCAGCACTGGTTTTTCAGGCGTAGTCCCAGCGAGGCGATTTTTTTTCCTGCCACATACACGCCGGGGGCATCTGCACGTGCGACGGCGGCAATGCCATGCGCGGCCAAAAATTCTATCAGGCTGTTTTCCAAGATGGAGACAAGTTGCCGCACATTCAAGTGGCTACGTGCCAGATCAATCAGGCAATAGATAATGAGCTGGCCGGGGCCGTGGTAGGTAATCTTGCCGCCACGGTCTACATTGACCACAGGGATGTCGTTTTGCGGCAGGCGTACCCCCCGGCGGTTAAGGCCTAAGGTATAGACGGGTGGATGCTCGGTGATCCATAGCTGGTCGGGGGTGTCTTGGCTACGTGCTGCGGTAAAGGCCTGCATGTCAGCCAGCGTGGCCGCATAATCAGTCAGGCCCAGCTGGCGGATTTGCAGAGCAAGCATGGAGGCAAGGCTGGTTACAGCACGACCTTGACCATCGGGTGCGAGGTCAGGCTGCGATAAATATCGTCCAGTTGTGGTTTGGAGGTCACATACACCAGGCAGGTCAAACTCAGGTATTTGCCATTGCTGCTGCCACGCATCTCGATCAGGTGCGTATCGAACTCTGGCCAATGGCCCTGGATAACACGGGTGACTTCAAGGGTGAAGTCATCATGCGTTTCACCCATGACCTTGATCGGGAAGTTGGTTGGAAACTCAATCAGGGTTTCTTCCGCCGCAGGCGTTTGCTCTTGCTGGGTCATGGGGTCACCTACCTTTGTGTTCGTTCAGCGTTATGACAACAAGGGTTTACTGCAAATACAGGCGCACCTGGTCGATCATGCGTGAGAAGATATTGCTGGCCTCAACGGCATGCACGGTGACCAGTGGCACGCTATGCACCACTTTGCCACCCAGGCTAAAGTCCACCGCGCCCACGGTTTGATGCGCTTTTAATGGCGCCTCTAGTGGTTTGGCAATGCGCAGGTTCGCCTTCATATTGGCATACTCACCTTGCGGTAATGTTAAATAGACTGGTTTGGCGACCGTTAAATCAACTTCGCTTTCGGTGCCTTTCCAGACTTTTTGACGCGTAATGGCTTTGTCAGCCGCATAAATCAGTTTGGATTCATAAAACTGGAAACCAAAATTCAGCAGCTTCTGGCTTTCGGCCGCGCGTACATTATCTGAAGTGGTGCCGAGTACTACAGAAATCAAGCGGAAGTCACTACGCTTGGCTGAAGAAATCAGGCAGTAGCCAGCAGATTCGGTGTGGCCGGTCTTCATGCCGTCGACGGTCGGGTCGATAAACAACAGGCGGTTGCGGTTAGGCTGCGTGATGTTGTTATAGGTATAAGACTTCTGTGAGTATAAACGTGCGTAGTCCTGCGGATAGTCGCGGATCAGGGCGTTGGCCAGGATGGACAAGTCACGCGCCGTCGTTGTGTGGGTCGGGTCTGGCAGGCCAGTGGCATTGACGAAGTGGCTGTTTTTCATGCCCAGCGCCGCGGCTTTTTTGTTCATCAGGGTTGCGAACAGTTCTTCACTGCCTGCAATGCCCTCTGCCAGCGTAATGGCGGCATCGTTGCCGGACTGAATAATCAGGCCATGCAGCAGCTCATCCACCGTCACCGTCATGGTGGTGTCGATAAACATTTTGGAGCCTTCGACCTTCCAGGCTTTTTGGCTGACTGGCAAGGTTTGTGTCAGTGCCAGGCGTTTTTGCTTCACCGCCTCAAAAGTCAGGTAAGCCGTCATCACCTTGGTGAGCGAGGCTGGTTCCACCGGCATATCCGGGTTATTAGCCGCCAGCAGGCTGCCAGTGTTGGCATCACGCAGTACAAAGGCTTTGGCCGCCAGCGTTGGGGTCGGCACATTGCCAGTGATGGCTTCTGCCGCCACGGTCATCAAAGGAATCGAAAGTAGAAAAGCAATACAAGAACGCCACATGGTCATCATTTAACGAGAAAAAAACTTAATGAGAAAACAGCTCACAGGAAAATACTAGCGCGAAAATATCAGCGCGGGTAACTGCAATTGGTCACGCATCTGGTTGGCGGCCTGGGTCGCCAATGCGTGATCTGGATAAGGCCCCAGAACTATCTGGAACACTTTTCCATTATACACTTTGTTGAGCATGGATTGTGTTTCGGGCAGGGCGCTGAAGATGCGCTGTTGCAGGCGGTCTGCGTTCTCTTCCTGGCCGAAAGCGCCTACCTGCACATATACGCCATTTGCATCCAAGGTCGACAATGGTTTTGCCGTGGTAATGGTGCGCGTGACCTGCACTGTCTCTTGCGGAAGTGCTTGTGTGTTTGTTATGGGTGGCGCAGTTGTGGCCGTGCTCTCTGATGGCTGCGAGGGGTCGATTAATGTCACCTGTACCTGGGCCGAACCGTGGCGGGTGATATCCAGCTGTTTGGCGGCGGCATAAGACAAGTCGATGATACGATCACGGCCAAAGGGCCCGCGATCATTGACGCGCGCCATGATGGTTTTGCCATTGCTGAGGTTGGTAACGCGTACATAGCTCGGAATCGGCAACGTACGGTGTGCCGCGGTCAGTTTGAACATATCATAAGGTTCACCACTGGCGGTTTTGCGGCCATGAAACTTCTTGCCATACCACGAGGCATGCCCGGTTTGCGTGTATGGCGTGCTGAGGTCAGACATAGGCGTCACGGTTTCACCGTTGACGATATACGGCTTGGTCGTGCCTTTGACAATCGGCTCCACCTTAGGTGTGATGGTGGTTTCGAGCGGAATATTCGGGTCTATGCCATCGGTGGCATTGCCGCTACTTTCAGGTTTGGGGTCTATGTTAATCACTTTGGGGCCACCCATGATTGAGCCATTGCTGGCCGGAGCATTAGTGGCCGGCATGGGTGCGCTGTTGGCAGGGTTGCTCGCTGCTGGTTTTGTCGGCGGCGTTGAAGGCGCGGTCTGCCGCGGCGGCATGCTGCTGCTACAGGCGGCCAGCCAGATTGTCAGTGTGATGATGCATAACCGTTGCAAGTGAAAAAACATCCAGTTCCTTAATCGGTATTGACGCGCCTAATCTGTGGCGACCAGGCGTTTGTGTGATTGCACACTCATTAACAAGCCCAGGCTCAGGCCTAGGGTTAATAGTGACGTGCCACCATAGCTGACCAACGGTAATGGAATCCCGACCACGGGCAAAATGCCGCTCACCATGCCCATGTTCACGAAACAATAGGTAAAGAAAGTCGCCGCAATGCTGCCTGCCAGCAAGCGTGAAAAGGTACTCTTGGCTTGTGACGCGATAATGAAGGCGCGGCCAATAATAATGGTAAATAGCAGTAATAACAGGCTGCAGCCGACCAGGCCAAACTCTTCAGCAAAGACGGCAAACACAAAGTCGGTCGTTCTCTCGGGCACAAAGTCGAGTTGCGACTGTGTGCCATTGAGCCAGCCTTTGCCGGTACTGCCGCCAGAACCAATGGCAATGGTGGCCTGGATAATATGGTAACCGGCGCCCAGCGGGTCCTGGCTCGGGTCGATC
Source organism: Methylophilus sp. QUAN (assembly GCF_015354445.1). Taxonomy (GTDB): domain Bacteria; phylum Pseudomonadota; class Gammaproteobacteria; order Burkholderiales; family Methylophilaceae; genus Methylophilus. The sequence goes on along the minus strand of NZ_JADKYT010000001.1, from coordinate 209,751 downwards.
AGAATCTCTACCCGGCGGCGCTGGTAGTCGTGCAGCATGGACCACAAAATTGGCAATGCGGCGCCAAATGCAATGGCGCTGCCAAAAATAAACTTCCAGCTGAGTCCGGCCAAAAAGATGACATAAAAACCGGCAGCAAACACCAGTGTGGCGGTGCCCAGGTCGGGTTGTTTGGCGATCAGCAAGACTGGAACCAGCAAAATGACCCCTGCAACCACATAGTCTGCGGTACGCAGCATGCTCTCACGCTTGGAGAAATACCAGGACAGCATGATAGGCACGGCCAGTTTCATCAGTTCGGATGGCTGGATTTTGGTCACGCCTAGGTTGAGCCAGCGCCTGGCGCCATGGCTGATATCTCCCACCAGGGCGACAGCAATCAGCAAGGACAGGCCTAGCAGGTAGGCCGGTAAGGCAATACGCTCTATATGCTGTGGTTGTGTGTTGGCCACCAGTAACATGACGCCCATCATGACCACGATATTGACGAGCTGTGCATTGACTTTGAGCATAGACTGCCCGGACGCGCTGTAGAGCACCATCAGTGCGACCACCAGCACCATGAGCACGGTGGCCAGTAAAATGGAGTCGATATGCCGGATAAAGTGGCCTATCCATTGTCTAATCATGAGGCTCCTCCTCTACTTCAGGCGCATTGGTGACCGTGGTTTCAGGCACGGGGGCTGCATTGGGGTCTACCGGCACTTTGCCTAGCAAATAATAATCCATGGCCTTGCGTGCAATCGGGCCCGCTGTCGAGCCACCGTGGCTGCCATTCTCGACAATGACGGCGATGGCAATTTTCGGGTCTTCTGCCGGAGCATAGGCAATAAACCAGGCATGATCGCGATGACGTTCGGCGATCAGTTTTTCGTTGTATTTCTCATTCTGTTTGATACCAACCACCTGCGCAGTCCCGGTTTTGGCAGCAATGTCATAGCCTGCATTGGCACCGACGGCTGCAGCAGTGCCACCAGGACGGGTCACGTCCATCATGCCCAATTTGACGATATCCAGATTCTGCGTATTGAGCGGAAGCTGGTCGGCAACGGTGTGTGGCAGCATCTTGACCTGATTCGTTTTGGCATCCACGATGGCGTTGACTAGGTGCGGACGGATGGCTTTACCACTATTCGCCAAGGTGGCTGTGGCGTAGGCCAGCTGCATAGGTGTGACCAGGGTATAGCCCTGGCCAATGCCGACGATGACGGTTTCGCCCATATACCATGGTTGCTTGTAGCGCTTTTGCTTCCAGGCCGGGGTGGGCAGCAAGCCTGACAGCTCGCCCTGGATATCAATATTGGTTTTCTCGCCAAACCCAAAGTGGCGTACAAAGTCCGTCAGCCGTTCAATCCCCAGCTCAACGGCCAGGCCATAAAAAAACGTGTCACAAGACACGGTAATGGCTCTGCGCATATCAACGGCGCCATGGCCGGAAGGCTTCCAGTCGCGGTAGCGGTGGCGGCTGTTGGGCAGCATGAAATAGCCCGGGTCGCTGATAGTGAAGGGCGGCTGACGCTTGCCGGACTCCAGCCCGGCCAATGCCACAAACGGCTTGAAGGTAGAGCCTGGTGGATAAATCCCTTTGAGTGAGCGGTTAATCAGCGGTTTGTCAGGTGAGTTGTTCAGGTTGTTCCAGTTGTCGTAATCAATTCCATCCACAAACAGGTTGGCATCAAATGATGGCATGCTGACCATGGCCAAGACCTCACCGGTCTTAGGTTGTATGGCCACTAGTGCACCCCGGCGACCGGCGAACTCATGCTCGACGATTTCCTGCAGCTTGGCGTCCATGGACAGCACAATATTGTTGCCAGAGGTGGGGGACGCGCTTGAAAGCACACGCACAGCGCGGCCATCGGCATCAATCTCCACCTGTTGGAAACCGGTAATGCCATGCAGGTCTGCTTCATAGGCCTGTTCTACTCCGGCTTTGCCGATATGTTCGGTGCCTTTGTAGTTAGAAAGCTGGTTGCTCTCTTTGAGTTGCTTGAGGTCATTTTCATTGATGCGGCTGATATAGCCAATCCCATGCGTACCCAGCGTGCCATAAGGGTAATGTCTAAAAAGTCGTGATTTGAGCTCAACACCCGGGAAGCGGAAGCGATTGACGGCAAACTTGGCCGCTTCGTACTCATTGAGGTGGGTGCGGATGGGAATGCTCTCAAAGGTGTGACTTTGCGCGCGTAGTTTTTTAAAGCGTTTTAAATCGGTAGCAGAAATTTCGACCAGCTTACCCAGTTCGGCAATCGTGTCCTGCAAATCATCTGTTTTGGAGGGTGTGATTTCCAACGTATAGACAAAAAAGTTATGCGCCAGAATGATGCCGTTACGGTCTGAGATCAGGCCGCGGTTGGGCGTGATCGGGACAATTGAAATACGGTTATTCTCCGCCAGGGTCTGGTAGTAGTCATAGCGGAAGACTTGCAGGTAGTAAAAACGGCCAAGCAGCGCAGAGAATGCGCTGAGGACCATGAGGATCAGAAACACCAGACGAACCCGGAACTTGTGCTGTTCGTTTTGGTGGTTTTTGAGTTCGGTACTATACCCCATTGCTTATAACTTCTTCGGGCGGGTCAGTTCGCCAAACCAGATAATCATGCATTGCCACAATATGAGGTCGGAAATCACGGGCAAGCCGTAAGTCCAGTCCGGCAATTCGCCGCCAGCAAACAGTTTCAGCAGCAAAATCAGCGCGCGTTGCGCACCAAACAGAAAGATGACATATAAATAAAGTTGCCAGCGGTTAAACAGTACCAGCCTGCGCTGGTAAATCAGGCCCAGAAAAGCGGTCACTGCAAAGGTCAGTGCATGCTGTCCGAGCAGGCTGCCCGTCGATAAATCGACCAATAGCCCGGCAAACCAGACCCAGCCAATGTTGCAATGGTAGGGCGCTTGCAGCAGCCAGTAAATCATAATCACCAGCAAAAAGTCTGGGCGGATAATGATGCCGGTATTGGACCAGGGGTAAAGCTGGAAGGTAAGCCCGACCAGCATGGTAAACAGGAATGTGCTGAATTTAACCGGCTTCATGGGTGCTCCGGTGTGGCAGGCGTGTTATCAGGTGTTGCTGCTGCGCCACTGTCGGGGCTGGCAGGGGCCGCATCTAAAACGGGTGTTTCTGTGGCCGGATGCGGATCAACGGCGGCGTTGTTTTTTTGCAGTACTTCCACCACTGACTGGTCCAGGTGCTGCGCATTGTTGCGCGGCAGCACAGGGCGGTTTTCGCTGGCCTGGTTCATGGCGGGCGTATCCGGCATCTTGAGGATGAGTACGTGTTTATGGTTGTTGACGCCTGCAATCGGACGGCTGATGATTTTGGCAAACGGCGAGTCCTGGCTTTGCTTGATCTGGGTGACGACGGCCACCGCCAATCCTGCCGGATACACGCCATCAATGCCGGAGGTGACTAGTTTGTCGCCGACCTTGATGTCCACACTGGTTGGCAGGTATGGAATATCCAGCGTGTTGCGCTTGCCTTCACCAAACGCAATCGCACGTAACTGGTTGCGCTCAATCTGGATGGGAATCGACAGTTTTTTATCGGTAATCAGTGTTACTTCGCTGGTGAATGGATAGACGCGCGTAATCTGCCCTACCACCCCTTGTTCATCCACCACGGCTTGTCCGGGGGTGATGTCATGGCGGCTGCCACGGTTAAGCGTGATGATGTTGCTGAACGGGTCGCGCCCCATGTGCAACACTTCGCCTAGTGTGGCTTGCGGGATAATGGGCAAATCACCCGCGAGCAGCGTGCGTAAGTGTACGTTTTCGGCATCCACGGTTGCCAGTCGCTGTAAGGCGGCATGGTCTATCAAGGCTTGTTGTTTGAGCTTGAAGTTGTCCTGAATGAGCTGGTTGTGTGAGGTGAAGTAGGTGTTAATGTTGCGCCCCCACTCATTAGGGGCGCTGGCCAGCACCTCCAGCGGGTGCAGGGCGGTGCTGAACCATTGGCGAACCTGGCTCAGGTAATCAAAGCGCGCATCCACGGCCATCATTACCAGTGACAGCGTGCAAAAAAACATCAGGCGTGAGAAAGGCTTGGGTCCCTGGATAAAAAAAGCCGGGGACTCCTGAGGGTCAAGCTGTTGGTGTATGCCTTTTAGCATGATCGGGTGCGCGCCAACGTTGCCCCGAATTATTCGCTAGCAAAAACGTTGCCCAGCTTATCCATTTCTTCCAGCGCACGGCCACAGCCTCGGGCAACGCAAGTCAGTGGGTCTTCTGCAACGATGACTGGCAGGCCAGTTTCTTCTACCAGCAGGCGGTCCAGATCGCGCAGCAGGGCGCCACCGCCGGTCAGTACCATGCCTTTTTCGGCAATGTCGGCACCCAGTTCTGGAGGGGTTTGCTCCAGGGCAGATTTCACCGCACCGACGATAGAGTTCAGTGGCTCAGTCAGGGCTTCGAGGATTTCGTTGCTGGAAATGGTGAATTTACGTGGCAAGCCTTCTGCCAGGTTGCGGCCGGTGACTTCCATTTCGAGGACTTCAGAACCCGGGAAGGCAGAGCCGATTCTTTTCTTGATGGCTTCAGCGGTTGGCTCGGAAATTTGCATGCCGTAGTTACGGCGGATGTAGTCGATAATCGCCTGGTCAAACTTGTCACCACCAACACGCTCAGATTTGGCGTAAACGATACCGCCCAGCGAAATCACGCCGACTTCCGTGGTGCCGCCGCCGATATCCACCACCATGGAGCCTGTTGCTTCAGCCACTGGCATATCGGCGCCAATTGCCGCGGCCATCGGCTCTTCAATCAGGAATACCTGTTTGGCACCGGCGCGCTCGGCGGACTCTTTAATCGCGCGACGCTCAACCTGGGTGGAGCCAACCGGCACACAGATAATGATGCGCGGACTAGGAGAGAACCAGCGGGATTCGTGTACTTTGCGGATAAAAAACTTGAGCATTTGCTCGGTGATGGTGAAGTCGGCAATCACACCATCTTTCATCGGGCGGATGGCCTGAATGTTTGCAGGCGCACGGCCCAGCATGCTTTTCGCATCTGAACCAACGGCTAACAACACTTTTTTGCCATTGGGGCCGCCTTCGGTACGAATCGCCACCACCGACGGTTCATCCAGCACGACGCCCTTACCACGCACGTAGATCAGGGTGTTGGCGGTGCCAAGGTCAATGGCAAGGTCATTGGAGAAGTAGCTGTTGAGTGAACCGAACATGTTTTATCCTGTGAAGTTTCCGACTTTAGAACTGCTCGCTAAGTGCGGCATAAAATCAAGGTATAATAGCGCAAAACGCACATGAAATTAAGATGTGCTTTCAAAATCTTACAGACAATTAACCAGACATGGCACTGAATCTAGATGATATCAAGCGTATCGCGCATTTGGCCCGCATTGAGGTCAGCGATAGCGAAGCGCAGGAAACCCTGAACAAACTTTCTGGCATCCTCGGTTTGATCGAGCAAATGCAGGCCGTCGACACCACGGGCATTACGCCTATGTCACACTCGCAAGACGTGACGCAGCGCCTGCGTGAAGACGTGGTCACCCAAACCAACCAGCGCGAGCTGTTCCAGTCTATTGCCCCGGCAACACAGGATGGCCTCTACCTGGTGCCCAAAGTCATTGAATAACAGCGGTCTTTCTACGCGATTTTACGGTTCTCATTATGATTAACAGTAGTCTCAAGCAGCTAGGCCAGCAGTTGGCCAGCAAACAAGTATCCAGTGTCGAACTGACGCAAGCCTATTTGCAGCGCATGGCGCAGCTTAACCCGACCATTAATGCCTATGTCACCATAGACGAAGACAAAACGCTGGCGCAGGCCAGGGCCGCTGATGCACGCATCGCAACTGGTGATTTCGGTCCGTTGACCGGTATCCCGCTGGCGCAAAAAGATATTTTCTGTGCCAAAGGCTGGCGCACCACCTGTAGCTCAAAAATGCTGGAGACCTTTATCTCCCCCTATGACGCACATGTCATCAGCCAGTTTGATGCTGCGGGTGCGGTGAACCTGGGTAAAACCAATATGGACGAGTTCGCCATGGGCTCTTCCAACGAAACCAGTTATTTTGGTGGTGTAAAGAACCCGTGGGACTTTGACCGCGTACCGGGAGGTAGCTCGGGTGGTTCTGCCGCAGCCGTCGCCGCACGTTTATGTGCGGCAGCAACGGGTACCGATACCGGTGGTTCAATTCGTCAGCCCGCTTCCTTGTGTGGCTTTACTGGTTTGAAGCCGACTTATGGCCTGGTTTCGCGTTACGGCATGATCGCGTTTGCCTCTTCTCTGGATCAGGCTGGCCCGATGGCTAAATCTGCCGAAGACTGTGCCTTAATGCTCAACGTCATGGCCGGTTTTGATGAGCGTGACTCCACCAGCGTTAACCGTGAAAAAGAAGACTACACGCGTGGCCTGGCGGCCATGACTGGCGAGCAGCCGCTCAAAGGCTTGCGTATCGGCTTGCCTAAAGAATACTTTGCTGAAGGCCTGAGTGCTGATGTGGCCAAAGTGATCGAAACGGCCATTGCCGAATACAAAAAACTGGGTGCTGAGATTGTGGAAGTCAGCTTGCCTAACAATAACCTGTCGATTCCGGTGTATTACGTACTGGCCCCTGCAGAAGCCTCGAGCAACCTGTCACGTTACGACGGTGTGCGTTACGGTCACCGTGCTGCCGAATACAACGACCTCATGGAAATGTACATGAAGTCGCGCGCCGAAGGCTTTGGTGCGGAGGTTAAACGCCGCATCCTGATCGGTACCTATGTGCTGAGCGCCGGTTATTACGACGCCTACTATCTCAAGGCGCAGCAAATCCGCCGCCTGATTGCGCAGGACTTTGTCGAAGCCTTCAAGCACTGTGATGTGATCATGGGTCCGGCTGCCCCTTCGACAGCCTTTAAAGCCGGGGAGAAGACCAGTGACCCGGTGGCTATGTACCTGGAAGACCTGTACACCATTGCTGTCAACCTGGCCGGTTTGCCTGGCATGAGTATTCCGGCTGGTTTTGCGCAAAATAGTGAAGGTAAAGCGCTACCGGTAGGCTTGCAGATTATCGGCAATTATTTTGATGAGGCGCGCATGCTGGAGATTGGCCACGCCTATCAACAAGTCACGGATTGGCATACGCAAATGCCTGAAGGAATCGCATAATGCAGTGGGAAGTCGTCATCGGGTTGGAAACCCACACTCAGTTACAAACTAAATCCAAACAGTTTAGCGGTGCTTCGACCACCTATGGGGCTGATCCAAATACGCAGGCCTGTGAAGTGAGCATCGCTTTGCCAGGTGTGTTGCCAGTACTCAACAAAGAGGCCGTTGAATGCGCCATCAAGTTTGGTTTGGCGATTGAGGCTGAAATGGCTCCACGTAGCGTGTTTTCGCGCAAGAATTACTTTTATCCTGATTTGCCCAAGGGCTACCAGATCAGCCAGTTCGAGTTGCCGGTCGTTGGTAAAGGCAAAATCACCATCCAGGTGCCTGCGACTAAAAATACCGAAGCTTATGAAAAAGTGATCAATATCACGCGGGCGCATCTGGAAGAAGATGCAGGTAAATCTGTACACGGCGCCGTTGAAGGTATGTCTGGGATAGACCTGAACCGCGCCGGGACGCCGTTGCTGGAAATCGTCACCGAGCCGGATATGCGTAGCGCAGCCGAAGCGGTGGCTTATGCCAAAAAACTGCACGAGCTGGTGCAATGGATAGGGATCTGTGATGGCAACATGCAGGAAGGCAGTTTCCGTTGCGATGTGAACGTGTCAGTACGCCCCAAAGGGTCTGATAAATTAGGCACGCGCCGTGAAATCAAAAACCTCAACTCGTTCAAGTTTATGCAACAGGCGATTGAGTATGAAACCCAGTGGCAAATTGAAACATTGGAAGATGGCGGCACTATCCAGCAGGCCACCGTGCTGTTTAATCCGGATACGGGGGAAACGCGCGCCATGCGCAGCAAGGAAGAAGCCAACGATTATCGCTACTTCCCTGACCCTGACTTGCTGCCATTGGAAGTCACTGAGGCGGATAAAGCACGTGTAAAAGCGCTAATGCCTGAGTTGCCGCAAGCCTTGCAGGCACGTTTGGTGAGTGAATACCAACTGTCGAGCTATGATGCCAGTACATTGACTGCTTCTCGCAGTCAGGCCGATTATTTTGTGGCGACCGTGGCCGCAGGCGCAGAGCCCAAGCAAGCGGCAAACTGGGTGATGGGCGCGTTGTCAGCCAAGCTCAACGCCGAAGAAAAATCCATTGTAGATAGCCCGGTGTCTGCCGCGCAATTGGCGGCATTGCTCAAGCGTATTGCCGATAACACGATTTCTAACAATGCGGCCAAGCAGGTGTTTGAAGGCTTGTGGGCCGGTGAGGGCGAAGTTGATGCCATCATTGAAGCCAAAGGCCTCAAGCAGGTGTCTGATACTGGCGCCATTGAAGCGATTATCAATGAAGTGCTGGCAGCTAACCAGGCCATGGTCGATGAATACAAAGCCGGTAAAGAGAAAGCCTTTAATGCGCTGGTGGGTCAATGCATGAAAGCGTCTAAAGGCAAGGCCAATCCGGCACAAGTCAACGAGCTACTTAAAGCCAAATTGGGTTAAACCGGGATGCTGTCTTAATGGCAGCTTCCCGCCTGTCACCTAATCTTCCTCAAGCCAGTTGTTGTTAATCGCCAGCAGGTCCGGTAGGCATTGCAGCATGGCGTCCACAATTGCCGGGTCAAAGTGCTTACCGCGATTGCTTTCGATTTCTGCTACGGCCGCTTCTACTGGCCAAGCCTCTTTGTAAGGGCGTTTGTTCAGCAGAGCATCAAACACGTCAGCGACGGCGACGATGCGCGCCTCAATCGGAATCGCTTCTCCTTTTAAGCCAAAGGGATAGCCGCTGCCATCCCATTTTTCATGATGATAGAGTGCGACCGAATGTGCCAGTTTGATCAATGGTGATGTTGAGTTATCCAGGATTTTTGCGCCCATTTCCGGGTGTTTGCGCATCAATGCCAGCTCTTCATCATTCAATTTACCCGGTTTTAGCAATACATGGTCAGGGATGCCGATTTTGCCGATGTCATGCATAGGTGCAGCATGAATCAGTTGTTCTGAAAAATAGGGATCCATGCCCAGTTGCAAGGCAAGCCTGCCTGACACATGGCTCATGCGCATGACGTGCATGCCGGTTTCATTATCCTTGAACTCGGCAGCGCGGCCTAAACGCTGGATCAGTTCGAGATGGGTGCGTTTCAGTTCGTCGATATGTACCAGCGATAAATGCGTTTTGACGCGCGCACGCACCAGAGCCGGGGAAATCGGTTTATTGATGTAATCCACACCGCCAGCAGCAAAACCTTCAGATTCATCCGCTTCATCCGCCAATGCGGTGACAAAAATCACCGGGATGGTGTTTGTTTCGGGGTCGCTCTTTAACTGTCGGCAAACCTCAAAACCAGTCATACCTGGCATCATCACATCCAGTAAAATCAGGCCGGGTCTTTCTTTTTTGACCAACTCCAATGCGTCCATGCCGTTTTTGGCAAAACTTAAACGGTAATTGTCCTGCAGCACCTGTTTCAATACTTTAAGGTTGAGTGGCTCATCGTCAACAACCAAGATTTTTGCTTGTTGCGCGGTGTTATCCATCATGAGGAGGCCTCCTGGCTCTCGATTTCCAGTAGCTGATCAATATGCACGGTCGCTTGCTCAAAGTCAAAGTCATTCAATAGTTGTGCAATGGTGTTCAATGCATTGCGCCAGGCAGCCGGGGCATGTTGGACAAGTTTACTGACGAGTGCATCATCCAGTTCGTTCATGACAACCAGCGTACGTAGCGCTTGCAGCCAATCGAGCAATTGTACGGTTGGCAATTGAGTCTCGTCTATGGCTGGAATCACTGCTTGCTGCGATAGCAAAGGCGTGATGGATGCATGTAGCGATTGCACGTCAATTTGCAACTGTGCCACCAGTGCTGAGCAGGTATGCCATTGATCATCGCCGGTTTGTTCCAGGGCGTGGTAACTGTCCTGGATATTCAATAGCGCCAGATTGGCACTCACGCCTTTGTTGGCATGGGCAATTTGTTTCACCGTAGCGTGATCTTGTGCAGCGATCGCCTGTTTGAGTGTGGTGATATGTTTGCGGGATTCCTGCACATATACATTGACTTCATGCAGGTAGGTTTGCTGGTCTCCCCATAACTGGATGCCTTTTTTCAGGTCAAAATGGGTCGTTGCAGGTATGGATGGGCTAGTGTCGGTGCTGATTACGACCGCTTCCAGCTGCAACACGCGCTGAATTTCTGCCAGTAATAATGGCAGCTCAATGGGTTTGGACGCAAAGCCATCCATGCCGGCTTCTGCAGCGGCCAGCCGATCTTGCTCAAGCACGCTAGCGGTTAATGCAATAATCGGTGTTCTGGCCCTACCGGATTGCTGCTCTAATGCGCGGATATGCAGGCTGGCACTGAGGCCATCCATGACCGGCATTTGTACATCCATCAAAATCACGTCGTAGGATTGTGCTTGCCAGGCATCGACTACCTCTTGGCCATTGCTGGCCAGGGTGAGTTGGTGGCCTTGTTTTTCGAGCACAATGTTTAGCAATCTGCGGTTTTGTTCAATATCATCTGCGGCCAGGATTTTCAGTGCGGGTAAGCTGAATACCGAAGCATTGTTTTGCACTGTATTTTCCGGTGCGTTGCCTTCTGTGAGTGGCAAAATCACTGAAAAGCAACTGCCTTTGCCAATTTTGCTGCTGGCGGTAATGCGGCCTCCCATTAACTCTACCAACTGTTTGCTAATCGTGGTGCCCAGGCCGGTGCCGCCAAAGCGTCGGCTCATCGAAGCGTCCGCTTGGGTAAATGGTTCAAAAATCACATCCAGCCGGTCTTCATCAATACCAATGCCGGTATCAATGATGTCAAACTGCACTTCACCTTGCGGTGTCAGGTGCACATTGAGTTCAACATGGCCGGTCTCGGTGAATTTGATGGCATTACCCAGCAGGTTGGTGAGCACCTGGCGAATGCGGTGTTCGGCACCGGTGTAGTAACCAGCGGTTTCCGGGGCCAGGTTCAGCCGCAAGTCCAGCTGTTTTTTGCGCGCCTGTAACCAGAGGGATGAAATCAGGCTATCGACCATTTCGCGCATGGAGAAATCCAGCATTTCCAGTTCCAACATGCCTTTTTCCAGCTTGGCGCTATCCAGGATGTCATTGAGCAAGTGCAGCAAAGACTTGGCTGACTGGCTGATGGTTGATAAATAGTTGCGCTGTTCCGGTTGCATGGGGGTATCCAGCAACAATTCGCTAAAGCCGATAATAGAGTTCATCGGTGTGCGAATCTCATGGCTCATATTGGCAAGAAATGTACTTTTGGCGTTGGCTGCTTGCTCGGCGGTTTCTTTTGCCTGCCGCATTTCCTGTTCCATTTGCTTGCGTTCGCTGATGTCCATCATAAACATCAACACTTTAACGACCTTGCCGTCTACATCACGCACCGGGCTGTAAGAGGCATTGATCCAGATTTGCTTACCTGCTTTGCCGTAACGCAAAAACTCGCCATGCACGAACTCACCCCGGCGCAAGGACGACCATTTCTTCTGGTAGGTATCCGTCTGGGCAAAGCCGGGGGGGCAGAAAATAGAATGATGGCGGCCTTCGATGTCTTCCGCCTGGTAGCCCAGCAGGTCAAGAAAGTTCTGGTTGGCTGTAATGACAAAGCCATCAATGGTAAATTCGGCCACGCTGGTGGAGTAATTGATCGCGTTGACGATGCCTTCAAATTCGGCGTTTTTCTGCTTGGACTCGGTGATGTCCAGCAAGACGCCATCCATGGCATATGGCATGCCGTCTTTATTCAGCAGCGGTGAAGCGAATGCTGATACCCATTTTTCATTACCGTTGCGATCAGTGATCCTGAACTCCACTTCAAAGCTTTCAAGCTTGGCAATGGCTTTTGCTGCAATCGGGCGCACACGTGCGATATCGTCAGGGTGCATCAAGGGCGAGAAGCGTAATTGCCCGCTGAGAAAATCTTGGGCGGGCCAGCCTGTCATCTGTAGCACGGCGTCGCTGATCAGTTGTATGCTCCAGTCGCCCGCCAGGCTGACGCGGAAAGTCACGCCGGGAATATTGTTCATCATGGACCGAATCTGCTGGTCTTTTTCGCGCACCGCCTCTTCAATGGCTTTGCGGTGGCTGAGGTCGGTGATGAAGCCCACATATAAGGTTTCATTGGCCAGCTTGACTTCACCAATCGCCAGTCGAATCGGAAAGGTTGAGCCATCTTTGCGCATGGCATCGAGGTCACGACCTTCGCCGATGATTTTTGCATCGCCTGTTGCCTGGTAATTTTTCAGGTAATAGAGGTGGTTGGAGCTGTCAGGCTCTGGCATTAATAGCGAAATGTTTTTGCCCTTCATTTCCGCTTTTTTCCAGCCGAATAATTTTTCGACTGCGTCATTGCAGGCAATCATTTCACCGGTGGTATTGATGGTGACGATACCATCTACCGCCGTATCCAGAATGGTCGATAAGCGCGTTTCACTGGCCTGGATGGTGGCCAGCATTTGCCGGTAGCGTATCAATGCGTTGATGGCTGTGGCGATAATGCCGATGAGGATAGTGACCAGCGTAATGCCCAGCGCCATGGTGATGGATTGATTGTCATCCGGGTTGAAGCCTGGTTTCGCCTCACCCAGAAAACGCGCAGACGCCATGCCGGTATAGTGCATGGCAGTGATAGCGCTGCCCATGAGCACACCGCCCAGGATGATGCTCACTTTGGGCGGGATTTTGCCTTTCTGGTTTAAAAAGATGCCTGTCCATAGTGACAGTGTGGATAAGGCCACGGCGACCACCACTGAAACCAATACCCATACCAGGTCAAACTTGAGCACGGGCTCCATACGCATGGCGAGCATGCCGATGTAATGCATGGCACCAATGCCTGCGCCGACGGCAAATCCGCCTTTGATCAGCTTGCGGTAGTCGATCTGGTTTTCAGACATCAAGCTCAGCGCATAGTGTGACGCCAGGATGCCTGGCATCATGGAGACCAGGGTGGCATCCGGATAGTAAGAAACCGGCGTGCAGATTTGATAGGCCAGCATGCCGATAAAGTGCATGGCCCAGATGCCGGCACCTAATGATACTGAGCTGGCAATGATCGAAAACCGGCGTGAAACGACTGACGTCTGCTTCTGTGACAGGCGCGTCAATTGCAGGGCAAGTATGGAGGAGCCAATGGCGACCAGCGCAGATAGGACCACCAGCCAATCATCATAGCTGCCATAGAGCAGTGCAGTCGGAGTGCCTGCCCTGAAAAAGAAAATACCGTACCAATCCATGCTTGATTTGCCTTGTGAGTCCCTGTTGACTACTTCCCACGTATAGTCTAGCGGGTACAGGTTTGCAGTGAATGGCGGAATAATTGCAGGTTCGGTGCTTAGTTTTTTAAATTACTGCTCGTTTTGATTGATATTGCGATCAGCCTGATTGAAAAACCCTGCCGCAGCAGGGTTTCAGGTAGGGATGTGACAGGCCTTATTGTGCACACAAGGCATGACAAATCAGCTGGTAGCAAATCGTCATAAAGCCAACCGTGGTGATGACAAAGCTGATCGCAGAGAATACTTTCCACTTGGTTTTGCTCCAGAAATCCGGGTCAAACGCCGCAATTACAAACACGGTCGGGTTGGTAAAGCCACCAATCGCCACGCAGACACAGGCAAAATAGTGCAACTCAACGCCCGCCGCTTTGGCCGCCCCAAAGAATCCCAGGTTAAACAAGGCCATTAAGGCGTAGTCGACGTGGGCACGTATCATGGTTTTGTAGTCGACCAGAAAGTCGCCATCTATGCCTTTGATGGGAAACCAGCGCGCGAATGTCATCAACCATGCTGACAAAATTAAAGCGGTAGTACAGGCCACGGCCCCTATGAGTAAAGCTTCCATTATGATCTCTCCTGAGTTCCTGATTGAAATAAATCCCGTATGTTTTTGTAGTCGGGTGCTGTGATTGTAGACAGGTCTGTCTATTTGTCAATGGCGGGCACATGCAAAACTTTGTTTTGCTTGCCTTATCAAGCGTTTTCACGCACAATCCGTCCGTTGCTAGGGGTCTGTACATCCTTGATTTATTCCAGGTTTTGCAGTGAGAGTTACCCTTCGAACCTGATGTGGTTGAGACCACCGTAGGGAATGCAAACCTCCATATGCATCCTTACGTCTTTTTCTTTTAAGGATGCCAATGAACGCTATTGATAAAAATATCAAGTTCGTCAACGCTGATGCCAAAGTTGACGAAGCTGCTACCAAACCATTTGCCAAATCGCGCAAAATCTACGTTGAAGGTTCCCGCCCTGATATTCAGGTGCCATTCCGTGAAATTTCCCTGAGTGATACCCCGTCCAGCTTTGGCGGTGACACCAATCCACCCGTCGTGGTCTACGACACTTCAGGCCCTTACACTGACCCGACGGTCGAGATTGATATCCGTAATGGTTTGCCAGCACTGCGTGCCCAGTGGATTATGGAGCGTGGCGATGTGGAGCAACTGGATGGCCCGACCTCAGAATTTGGTCATCAACGCTTGGTCGACCCGCAACTGGCTGAAATGCGCTTTAACTTGCACCGCAAACCATTGCGTGCCAAAGCTGGCCAGAACGTGAGCCAGATGCACTATGCGCGCAAAGGCATCATTACGCCTGAGATGGAGTTTATCGCTATCCGCGAAAACCAGCGCCGTGAAAATATGAGCGAATTGCTGCAAACCCAGCATCCAGGCCAGAATTATGGCGCCAGCATTCCAACCGTGATTACGCCAGAGTTTGTGCGTGACGAAGTGGCCCGTGGCCGCGCCATTATCCCGGCCAACATCAACCACCCTGAAATCGAGCCGATGATTATTGGCCGTAATTTCCTGGTCAAGATTAACGCCAACATCGGTAACTCTGCGCTGGGCTCTTCCATTAGCGAAGAAGTTGAGAAAATGGTGTGGGGTACACGTTGGGGTGGCGACACTGTGATGGATTTGTCTACCGGTAAAAACATCCATGAAACGCGCGAGTGGATTATCCGTAACTCACCAGTGCCTATCGGTACCGTGCCTATTTACCAGGCGCTGGAAAAAGTAAACGGCAAGGCTGAAGACCTGACCTGGGAAATCTTCCGCGATACCCTGATCGAGCAGGCAGAGCAAGGTGTGGACTACTTCACCATTCACGCCGGTGTGCGTTTAGCGTATATCCCGATGACCGCAAAACGTATGACCGGTATCGTGTCGCGCGGCGGCTCCATCATGGCCAAATGGTGTCTGGCACATCACAAAGAGTCCTTCCTCTACACGCATTTCGAAGAAATCTGCGAAATCATGAAGCAGTATGACGTGTCCTTCTCACTGGGTGATGGTTTGCGTCCTGGTTCTATCTATGATGCTAACGACGAAGCGCAGTTTGCCGAGTTGAAAACATTGGGTGAACTGACCCAAATCGCCTGGAAGCACGACGTACAGTGCATGATCGAAGGCCCAGGCCACGTGCCTATGCACCTCATTAAAGAAAACATGGACCTGCAACTGGAGCACTGTGGTGAAGCCCCGTTCTACACCTTAGGCCCATTGACCACTGACATCGCGCCAGGCTATGACCATATCACCTCCGGCATCGGTGCCGCCATGATCGGCTGGTACGGCTGTGCCATGCTGTGTTACGTCACCCCGAAAGAACACTTGGGTTTGCCAGACAAAGAAGACGTACGTGTAGGCATCATCACTTACAAGATCGCAGCACACGCGGCAGACTTGGCAAAAGGCCACCCAGGCGCACAAATTCGTGACAACGCTTTGTCCAAAGCACGTTTCGAATTCCGCTGGGAAGACCAGTTCAACCTCGGCCTGGACCCGGAAAAAGCCAAGGAATTCCACGACGAAACCTTGCCACAAGAGGGCGCTAAACAAGCGCATTTCTGCTCCATGTGCGGCCCGCATTTCTGCTCGATGAAGATCACACAAGACGTACGTGATTATGCGGATAAGCTGGGGGTTGATGAACAAGCCGCCCTGCAAAAAGGCATGCAGGAAAAAGCGATTGAATTCGTGAAAAAAGGGAGTGAAGTTTATCAGAAGGTGTAAGCAATCTGATGAACGCTTAAAAGCCAGCAGCGATGCTGGCTTTTTTATTATGTGTGGCGTGCAACAGACAGCCTGCTGCTCGACGCTGCTTGCAAACACTGCCAGAAGTAGCCGCCGTCGTCACAACGGTGTTAAGGTATGTCTGTCTGTGTAAAAGGGGTGCGCCATGGCATTGTTGGACGATGTATTAAAGGAGCTGCCTGCCTATTTGGGCAAGTTCACCCACCTGCTGTCGCAACCGGCGCAGTTGGTGCATGATCATCTGCAGGCTGAAGATAGTCGTGCCAAACTGGAGCAGTCCATCGCATTTTTATTACTGTCTTTCACCATTGCGCTGGTGCTGGCCGTGGTGTTTCCTGAAATGACTAACCCGGTGCAACTGGCGAGTGATGATGCAGGCATGGCTGCCCATGCATTTGCCGCCATACGGTTGTTGTTTGAGTTGTTGGGCTTGTCGGCACTGGCTTACCTGGCGGCCAAAGTGGCAGGCGTCAAAAGCGGATTTCAGCGCTTTTTTGGCCTGATATGCACGGCTTGTGGCGTCATGCTGGTGATACAGGTGTTTGCCGCTTCGCTCACCAATATCAGCCTGGCTGACCCGGTCACAGCAAAAGCATGGATACAGTTGGAAAAAGGCATGGCGACGCTCAAACCGCTGGTTGAGCAAAACGTGCTTTGCGCAACTGATGCCAGCAGTGGTGAAGTGCGGCCAAACGCAGCCTTGGGCGCACAGTTGCAAACACAATTGACAGCCTTGCAGGCGATTTACATGCAGGCAACCGACAGGCCATTATTTAAGTTGGCCGCAGGCCTGCAGTTACTGACAGGGCTGATTCTGCTGATCTGGTCAGCCCGGTTATGGGCGATGTATCTCAAAGGCCATGCACTCAGTACTGGCAAGCTGATATTGGCGACGGTATTGCTGGTTGTATTCACCGGTGCGGGCACGCTGGTGTACGAACTGGTGAATGCGGGGCGTACCATGATGGACTTGTATCGACATTGCGGCTAAATTATTTGGCGGGTATTTGCGGCGCTTATTATCTGATTCTGTATTGCCAACCCGCGGTATAGTCCACATTCCACGCAAGCGGCTAAAGGGCATCCATCATGGCGGACAACCTGCAAAGCAGTATCGTACGAGATTTTCGGCAAACACTGTTGTGGCCGATACAGTTGATGACCGATCACAGTGCGGGTGCCGTGCATCGTCCCTGGCAGCTACTCAAAGCCGCGCCTGATTCGCCCTGGGTCGAGATACAAGACGAGTTTTTGCAGGATTCCCCGCATCTGAGTGAAACCAGGTATCAGGAGTTCGTCACCTTTTTACCGTTTGCCCAGCGTTTTTTATATGGCGAAGGCAAGCATGGCCGCGAGTCTGGTGGCTATGGTGAATCGCCCATTCATATTTTTACCCGCAGTGATATTAGCCAGGTGCGCATCACGCTGCATGGCGAGGCGGAGCCGCTCATCTTGCGCGTCTCCCATGTCGAGTTGTACTTCTTTTTTGATATTGATGTGGCCATGCTGGCGTTTGAAGTGACGGGCAAAGACCTGCCACTCAAGTCGGCTATGGAGGTAATGTACCGCCTGGGCCGCACCTATCCTAATTACTGGGATGATACTGGCGAGGGTGGGCACTGCGCACAATTGATTGAGTGGCTGGATCAGCAAGGACAAGTAATTGCGCGCTCGGATTATGAAGACAAGGCGCGCTACCTGGCTTATGTGAAAGAAAACCATGTGCCTTGCGTGTCGTTGCACTGGTTGGCGTTGTTGCATCCGCTGGTGCCGCATTACTCCGGCCAGCAGGGCGAGTTACGCTACCGTGAAATTGAATACCAGCGCATGCCGCTGATGGCTTATTTGTCGTTTGACGATGTGAGCCAGCTGAGTCGTGGCGACCTGATCCGGCTAGGCCTGGTCTGCCAGCCCTGGCATTCGGAAACCCTGCCGTTTACCGAACACTTCTTGCAGGAGTTTGAAAAAAATAACTGTTATGACCGCTATTGGGACGAAGCCCGGCAAGACCCCTGGAGCACCACCCGCATCATGTGTACCGGGCAGAATTTTGTCGTCGTTGGCAGCCACCAGCATCGCGTGTTTACCAATGAGCGCACAGGCATCAAGCGTCATTACCAGAACCAGTATTTCCTGTTGTTTTTAATTGCACATTTCCAGAAAGCGGCTTTGCTCATGTTGTCAGACCGCATGGTGCAGGCCATCAGTCGCCTGGATATCCAAAGCGAAGACTCGGTTAAAAATTTCCGTAACCGTATCCGCAATGCTACCGCCGTGTTTTTACGCTTTACCCATCGCTACTGGTTTGAAAATGTGTCTGACCAGGCCGTGGCCAAAGACCTGTTTACACTGATGCTGAAACAACTGGATTCCGTCAGCCTGTTTGAAAAAACCCGTCGCCGTATTATGGACATGGCCGAGTATTTGGAAGGCGAAGAAATCAAGCGCCAGGCGGATACGGTTGTCCGCCTCACAGTGGTGACCATTTTAGGCCTGATTGGCACCATGACAACAGGCTTGCTGGGTATGAACCTGATTGACCTCACGCAAGCCAGCACGCTGGAGAAACTGGCTTATTTCTCAGTCGTGTTTATCCCGGTCAGCTTGCTCACGTTTTACACGGTCATTAAATCCAGGCGGCTGTCATTGTTTCTGGATGCACTTTCCAACGAGGGCGCTGGTTTGCGCTATAAACTGGCCAAGTTGCGCAGTGTCTGGGTCGGTAAGCTGGATGACAGATAAATCTTGCGTTATTGGTGGCAAGGCCGCCCAGCACTACAGGTGTTAAAAAGTGAATCTTTGCGTTTAAACACTATCAAAACTCTACCAGCAAACGACTGGCAATATTGATAGGAGAACGACATGAGACGCAGGCTCTATTTTGTTTTACCCAATATTAGAAGTGCGCAAGCGATGATGAATGAGTTGCTGCTGGAGAGAATTGATGAAGATCACATTCACTTTCATGCAAAAAATGAGCAGGCACTGGGTAACTTGCCAAAAGCCAACGCGGTAGAAAAGTCTGATGTGGTTTACAGCGCACTGGCGGGCTTTGTGTTTGGGGCTGTGTTCGGGCTGTTTGGCGGCATGCTGGCTTATTTGGTGCCCTGGTGGTTTGGTGAGGTCACGTTGATGGTGATCCCGTATTGCATGGTATTAGGCGCCTTGTCATGTGCTGCCTGGGCAGCGACGGTGGCGACAGCCGCGCCCAGTTACCGGATCAAATCATATTCTGCCCAAATTGAGCAGGGCAATATCTTGATGATTGTGTCTGTGCCCTTGCGCAGATTGAGTGAGGTGCGTCAACGGCTGATGCGACATCACCCGGAGGCTATGTATAGTGGTGTCTGGCCAGCAGAACACCGGCTCTTTCCTTAAACTGACCTCATATGAAAAAAGCCAGCAATGCTGGCTTTTTGTTTAGCTGGCTTCTTTTAACCATACCGGGCTGATTTCAAAACTACCGCCCTCATAACTGACCAGGATTTGCCTATCCTGAATGGTGAAACTGATGCTGAGCCCGCGTGCAGCGGCGGCAGCTAATTGCTCAGTCTCGGGCAGGTTAATCACCGTGACATTATCGAGCTTGAGTAGCGCTTTATGGTTCTGCTCCCACCACATGTCCGCCGTCCTGCCGCCATAAAGCACTTGTACTACCTGCGCCGAGCGGCCACAGGCTTTGCGGATGTCGCGTTCATCTGGCAGGCCTACACAAATCCAGCGCTCAATCGCACCGGTCAGGTCTTTTTGCCAGAGGTCGGGTTCGTCGTCTTCGCTCAAGCCCTTGCCAAACAGCAGCGACTCATCGGCATATAGCGCAAAGGCCAGCAGGCGCACCATCAGGCGCTCATCTGTCTCTGACGGGTGTTTGGCCAGTGTAAGGTGGTGTTGCTGGTAATAATGTCGATCCATGTCGGCAATATTGACGTCTATCTTATAAATGGTGGATTTAAGGGCCATGCCTGTGCAGTGCAGTTTGAATTAAAAGTGCTGCGAGTATAGCAAACCTGTGCGCGAACATGGCGCGTAGCGTGCATGTATCTGCCAGGTTACAACAAATCGCTTGCTAGTTTGACAAAGTGACAGGTAAAATAAAAATGAAACGTTTTATTTTTATTTTATGCTGGAACCTATACAAGTGAAAACCAAAGTCGGCCGCCCCAAGTCAGGGACTGAGCAAGAGCGCCATGTATTGTTACTGGAGCAGGCGCTGGAGCTGTTTATGACTGAGGGCGTGGCGCAAACCAGTGTGGCGCATATTGCCTCTGTGTGCGGCGTGTCTACGCGGACCATTTATGAGCGCTTTAGCAATAAATATGAGTTGCTGATTGCAGCCATGCGGCACATGGTTGAGCAGGATGTGTCTGCCATGTTTAAGGTAGAAGATTTGCACAACAAGTCATTGCAGCAGGTGCTGACCGATATTGGCCGCTTCGCGCTCAATCGCGTGATGGAGCCACGCATGCTGTCTTTTTTCCGTATCGGCATTGCTGAGGCGTCACATATCCCCGAGCTGTCACGTGCAATGAAAACCGTCGGCCCGCAGCGTATCCACCAGATGCTGGCCGATATTTTCCGCTTTTATGCGGCGCAGGGAGTGTTGCCAACACAAGACTTTATGCGGGCGGCTGAGTCGTATTGTGAGTTGCTGATTGCGACCCCACGGACCAAGGCACTGTTTGGGGTGCTCGAGCCGGACTGGGATGCCGAGGCGCATGTGGCATTTGTGGTGAGTTTGTTTTTACGTGGATTAGAAGGAATGGAGCCAGTTCATGCAGCGTCATAAACACTGGGCCTGGCTATTACTGTGTTTGCCACTGGCAAGCTGTTCAGTGATTGATGAATATATTCGTCCCAAACCTGTGATTGCCGAGCAATGGCAGGCGCCTTTGCCACATAGCGGTAGTGTGGTCGCATTAAAAGACTGGTGGGCACAATTCAAGGATCCGGTGCTCGACCAGTTGTTGGCTGAGTCGCAAAAAGAAAGCCCTTCGCTGGAAATTGCATTGGCTAATATCCGTGTGGCGCGTGCCAATGTACTGTCGGCGCGTGCGCAAGGCATTCCTGATTTAACCAGCACCGGCAGTGTCACCAAGAGCAAAGGCGGCGGCGGTAACGCGGCTTTTCCATCCAGCACCATAGAAATTGACTCTGTGTCGCTGGATGCCAGCTGGGAAGTCGACCTGTTTGGCAAGGTGAAAGCGGCCAAGCAGGCAGCCAAGGCCCAGCTCGAGTCGAAAAAGATTGCCTGGCATGACGCGCGCCTGACGCTGGCGGCAGAAGTGGCCAATAACTATGTGAATTATCGTGCTTGCCAGGCCTCGGTGCAGGCATTGCAGCAGGCTTACGATTCGCGTGCCGAGACGGCCCGTTTGACAGGTATTTCAGCCAAGGCTGGTTTCTCTGCCCCATCTGACCTGGCGCTGGCAGAGGCAGCAACGCGTGCCAGTGAGTCGACGCTGGATGGCCAGCAGGCGGAATGTGATGGTTTAATCAAGGCATTGGTTGAGCTGACTAATCTGCCCGAACCTGCGTTACGCGATGCTTTGGCCAAAGGCAAAGGCATGCCGGAACCAGCGATGTTTGATGTCAGTGCGCTGCCTGCAAACTTGCTGACCCGTCGCCCGGACCTGGCGGTAGATGAACGCAACTTGGCCGAAGCCAGTGCCAATATTGGTGTCTCTAAAGCACAAATGTACCCTAGCTTGACGTTAACCGGTTCGATTGGCTACCGCCGTACCAATTTTAACGGCATGGTGACGCGTACAGATTCCTGGTCTTATGGCCCATCGCTCAAGTTGCCTATTTTTGATGGTGGCACCTTACGTGCAGATCTCGCCGAGGCGCGGGCTAACTTTGACAGCTTGCTCGCGACTTACAAACAAGACGTGCGAACTGCCGTCAAAGAAGTCGAGCAGGCACTGGTTAACCTGGACAGCGCCACGCGCCGTGCACAGTCTGAGCAGGCCAGTGCGCAGCAATACCAGCAATATTTTAAAGCGGCTGAAATTAACTGGAAATCCGGCGGTCTGGATCTGCTGTCGCTGGAAGATGCGCGTCGTCAGAAAATCAACGCTGAACTCAATGTGATTACGCAGCAAAAGAACCGAGTATTACAGTGGATCGCCTTGTATAAAGCATTTGGCGGCGACTGGCTAGAAACGCAGCAGGGCACACAGCAGACTGGCAAACCTCTGAAGCCCATGGAAAAAAGGTAAGCATGATGGCAAAAAAACTGACAAAAAAAACAACATTTCTCATTATTTCTGCGTTACTGGTGGGGGTGAGCGTGTGGTTCTGGCAACACCCTTTACACCAGGCCGAGCTGGCAGAAAAACGTGGTAACCGCCAAACGGCTGCCACGCCGACGGCTAGCCCAGCCACACAGGCGCCGGCCTCTAAAGCTGCTTTGAGTGTGGAGGTGACACAGCCCGCGGTGGTGCAATGGCCAATGACGCTGGTGCTCAACGGCAGCATTTATCCTTGGCAAGAAGCGCTGGTGAGTGCAGAAATCTCTGGTTTGCGTATTCAGCAAGTGTTGTCCGATGTGGGTGCGCAAGTGAGCAAAGGCCAGGCCTTGGTCATGCTGGCCGATGAAACAGTCAAAGCCGATTTGCAAAAACAGTTGGCGACTGTTGAAAAAGACAAAGCGGCACTGGCAGAGGCGAAAAGCAATGCAGACCGTGCACGTGAAATTAAAGACAGCGGCGCCTTGTCGGCCCAAAAAATTAATGAATACCTGATTGCCGAGCAAACCGCGAAAGCAAACCTGGCATTGTCCGAGGCTGAGCTGGAAAACCAGAGAATCCGTTTGCGCCAGACCAAAGTAGTTGCGCCGGATGATGGGGTGATTTCGTCACGCTCGGCCAACCTGGGCAATGTGGTGTCTTCTGGTACCGAGTTGTTCCGGCTGGTGCGTCAGGGCCGGATTGAATGGCGCGGAGAGGTGAATGCCGATCAGCAAACGGCGTTACGTGCTGGACAGTCGGTGCGTTTAACCTTGTCTGGTGGCAACGCGGTGACCGGCAAGGTGCGCCTGATTTCGCCGACGGTGGATAACAATACGCGCAATGCGCTGGTATATGTGGATATTCCTAAAGACAGCGCCAAGCCTGGCATGTATGTGCAGGGGCAAGTGGATATTGGTCAGCAACACGGCTTGGCCGTGCCATTAAGTGCCGTGACTTATCGCGATGGCTTTGCCTATGTGTTTGAGTTGACGGCAGCGGATGCCCAAGGCTTGCACAAAGTGATTCAGCGCAAGGTACAAACCGGCCGTACCCGAGGCGAACAAATTGAGTTACTGGGCAGCCTGAATGCAAACGCCCAATTGGTACTGAGCGGTGGCGCATTTTTAAACGATGGCGACACTGTGCAAGTGGTCACCCTGAGCAAGCGTAGCGGGGCTTAAGTATGAATTTTTCGGCCTGGTCTATCCGTAACCCGGTTCCGGCGATTTTGCTGTTTGTGGTGCTGAGTTTTCTCGGCCTGAAATCGCTCAACCAGTTAGGCAAACAAAACTTTCCTGATATTGAATTGCCGGTCATCACCGTTAGCGCTGCGCTGGAAGGTGCGGCGCCGCCGCAGCTGGAAACCGAAGTGGCACGCAAGATTGAAGACAAAATTGCGACCATCGGTGGCATTGAGCATATGACCACCACCATCACTGATGGTAGTGTCAGCATCGCCGTGCAGTTCACCATTGATACCAAAAGTGAAGAGGCACTCAACCTGGTGCGTAATGCAGTGGATAGCGCACGTTCCGAGTTGCCAGCCGCCGTCACAACGCCCACTGTGTCCAAGGTCACGACCTCAGGCAACGCCATTCTCACCTTTGTCGCCTCGGCCGATAATATGGATGAGGGCGAACTGTCCTGGTTTGTGGATAACGAAGTCAGCAAAGCCATGCTGGCGGTCAATGGGGTCGGCAAAATCACGCGTACTGGCGGGGTAGACCGCGAAGTGCAGGTGAACCTGGATCCGACCTTGATGGCTGGGCTGGATGTGGATGTCAGTGATGTGTCGGCACAGCTCAAGCGCGTGCAGCAAGATGCCTCTGGTGGCCGTGGCGATATTGGCGACAATATCCAGTCTGTACGTACCTTGGGGGCCTTGCACAGTGCAGACGAAGTGCGCAATCTCGATATTCCGCTCGGCGATGGCCGCCATATTAAGTTGTCACAAGTGGCCGAGGTGCTGGATACCTATGCCGAGCGCACCACCTATGCCAGCTATGATGGCAAGCCGGTGATCCGTTTTGAAATCACGCGCAGCAAAGGCACCAGCGAAGTCACCGTGGCTAAAGATGTGCGTGAGGCATTGCAAAAGTTTGAACAATTACATCCGCAGGTCAGCATTATCGAAGCATTTAACATGGTCAAGCCGGTAGAAGATAACTACGAAGGCTCCATGCGCCTGTTGTATGAAGGCGCACTGCTGGCGATTCTGGTGGTGTGGTGGTTCTTGCGCGACTGGCGTGCCACCATTATTGCTGCGGTGGCCTTGCCATTGTCCATGATTCCTACCTTTGCCTTTATGCAGTACTTTGGTTTTTCACTCAATGTACTGACTTTGCTGGCCATGGCCTTGGTGGTCGGTATTCTGGTCGATGATGCCATTGTGGAGATTGAAAATATTGTGCGCCATTTGCGCATGGGCAAAACGCCGTATCAGGCGGCCATGGAGGCTGCTGATGAAATCGGGTTTGCCGTGATTGCAACCACGTTTACCCTGGTCGCGATCTTTTTGCCGACCGCCTTTATGGGCGGCATTCCGGGCAAATTTTTCAAACAGTTTGGCATCACGGCAGCCATCGCTATTCTGGGCTCATTAGTGGTGGCGCGCTTGTTAACGCCCATGATGTCGGCTTACCTGCTCAAACCGCATGCGGCTCAAGAGGAAGAGGATTCCTCTTCCATGCGTGTCTATTTGCGCTGGGTAGGCTGGTGCTTGCAACACCGAAAAACCGTGGTGGCAGGATTCATCTTGTTTATTATTGGTTCGTTGAGCCTGATGCCGCTGTTGCCTAAAGGCTTTGTGCCCTCTTCTGACAGTAGCCAGACCAAGGTCAATATTGAGTTACAACCAGGCACGCCGCTGGCGCAAACGCGGCATGTGGTGCAGATGGCCGAACAGATCGTCAAGCAACATCCTGAAGTGAAAGCGGTATTCAGCGCGGCAGGCTCTGCCAGCACGGGCGGCGGCGGGCCAAATGCGTCACAAAACACGACTGATGTGCGTAAAGGTAGTTTGGTGATTAGCCTGACTGACCGTAGCGAGCGCAAACAAAAGCAATCCGAGATTGAAGCGGACTTGCGTGAACGACTGAAAAACCTGCCCGGTGCGCGCGTGACCGTCGGTATCGGCGAATCCGGCGAGAAGCTGCAAATCACCTTGGCCAGTGATGATGCCAATGCCTTAACCAGTGCCAGCCAGCAGTTGCAACAGCAATTGCGCACCCTGAAGGGCGTCGGCAATATTACTTCCAGTGCCAGCTTGCAACGGCCGGAGGTACAGATTATCCCTGATGTCGACAAAGCTGCTGAGCTTGGTGTGACGGTGGAGTCCATTGCGCAAGTGATCCGTGTGGCGACGTCGGGCGACTTTACCAACACCATGCCTAAATTAAACTTGCCGCAGCGCCAGGTGCCGATTCGTGTGCGTCTGGGCCCGAGTGTGCGTACCAGCCTGCAGGAGATTGCGCAATTGCGCGTGCCTTCACGCAACGGTAGCGTCAGTCTGGAAACCGTCGCCACTGTGCGTATGGGCAGCGGTCCGCAGCAAATCGACCGCATGGACCGCATGCGCAATGTCACCTTTGATATTGAGCTCAACAAGCGTCAGATTGGCGAAGTCATGCGCGAAGTGCAGCAACTGCCTGCCATGCAAAATCTGCCGCCTAGCGTGAAGCAGCTTGAGGCAGGTGACGCCAAACGTATGAACGAATTGTTCAGCAGCTTTGGCGGCGCGATGATTATCGGCGTCATGTGCATCTATGTCGTGCTGGTATTACTGTTTGGCGACTTCTTGCAGCCAGTGACGATTCTGGGCGCGCTGCCTTTGTCATTAGGTGGCGCTTTCTTCGCCTTGCTGGTGACGCATAACAGTTTCTCCATGCCAAGTGTGATTGGCCTCTTGATGCTCATGGGCGTGGTGACCAAGAACTCCATTTTGCTGGTGGAATACACCATTATGGCGCGAAAAGAGCGGCAGTTAAGCCGATTTGACGCCATTATCGACGGCTGCCACAAACGCGCCCGGCCAATTATCATGACCACCATCGCCATGGCGGCGGGGATGATGCCGATTGCTCTTGGCTGGAGTGCTGACCCCAGTTTCCGCTCGCCGATGGCGATTACGGTGATTGGTGGGTTGATTACTTCAACCTTGCTCAGCCTGGTGGTGATTCCGGTGTTGTATACCTATGTCGATGATTTGTTGGGCTGGTTGCGCGGTTGGGCGAGATTGGCGCGGAAGCACGTGTAATCTAAAAAATGCAGGTGACTTAAAAACGAGGCGTGCTGAGAGTTGCGCCTCGTTTGCTATTTCAGGAGTTACGGCAAAAACATCCCCAGTAACTCATTCAAAAACCGCTGCCCTTTTAACGTCGGCGCAATCACGCCACTCGTTTGCGCCAACAATCCCTGCAGCTGTGCTTCCTGCAAAGTAGATTGGATACTCCGTAACGGCAATCCCGTGCGCTGCTGAAATAAATCCGCTTCCACACCATCCACCAGCCGTAACGCATTCATCATAAATTCAAACGCCAAATCCTCGCGGCCAATCTGCCACTCACTATCGACCATCTGGCCTTTGGCCACACTCTCCAGATATTTTTTAGGATGCTTATGTCGACTCTGGCGGATAATTTTGTCGTGAAAACTCAGCTTGGAATGCGCACCAGCGCCTATGCCCAAATAATCCCCAAAGGTCCAGTAGTTGAGGTTGTGCTGGCACTGCCGACCAGACTGTGAAAAACCAGAAGTTTCATAATGTTGATACCCATAGCTGGCAAGAACCTTCTCAATTTCCTCTTGCATGGTGGCACTGGTATCGTCATCCGGCAAACTCGGTGGCGTGCGGTGAAACGGCGTGTTGGGCTCCAGCGTCAGGTGATAAAACGACAAATGCGCCGGTTTGATCTGGCAAGCCGTTTCGGCATCTTTCAATGCATCTTCCAGGCTTTGCTCCGGCAATGCATACATCACATCCAGATTCACCTGATCAAAGGTATTTAATGCCAATTCTGCCGCTGCCAGTGCTTGTTCACGATCGTGAATACGCCCTAGTGCTTTAAGATATTGCGGCTGAAAACTCTGAATCCCCAGCGAAACCCGGTTCACACCTGCCTGGCGATAGCCTTGAAAATTAGCGATATCCACCGTACCCGGGTTGGCCTCTAGCGTCACTTCCGCAGCATACTCCAGCGGCGTCAGCATACGCACATGACTCAGAATCTTATCAATCGCCTCAGCGGAGAAAATGCTGGGCGTGCCGCCACCAAAAAACACACTCCGGATTTTGCGCCCCCACACCAACGGCGTCGCCTGCTCCAAATCTGCAATCAGTGCGTCCACATACGCTGCTTCCGGGATTTCCTGGCGAGCCTCATGCGAATTAAAGTCGCAATAAGGGCATTTGCGCACACACCAGGGAATATGGATATACAGCGAAAGTGGTGGTGGGTTGGTGAGGCCACTCAAAGTGACATCACCTTGCAAAGGTGCATCTTTAAGACTATTGGCAGGGTAAATCGGGATCATCCGGACATTTTAACCTGTAACCCTATAATTGAAATCCGGCAAAGTCAGGATTGATGCAGATTAAGCCATTTCCTCTAACACACCCAAAAACTCGTCTCCATACTTCTGCAATTTCGCCTGCCCTATCCCGCTAATCTGCCCCATTTCATCTAATGTCTGTGGCTTGCGATTATGAATCTCCAGCAAGGTACTATCGTGAAAAATCACATACGGTGGCAAGCCCTGCTCTTTTGCCAACTCCAGCCGCTTGGCTTTAAGTGCTTGCCATAACGGATCGTCGTTAGCACCTTCGAAAGCATCTTTGGCTCGGGCGCTGCGTTCGGCTTTGCTCATGCGTTTTTTCGGATTCAGCATCTCGGGTTAGCCAAGCTTCGCAAACTTCAGCGAAGCAAGTTAATATCCCTATTGATTGCACAGGGCAGGAATGAGTCGACGTTGAATTTTGGAGTTAAGATGCTCTAAAAGCGTTTTAGCTTCTGCCAAAATTTCTAGTACCTCAACCACACCGTCGCACTTTAGTGGCTCAAGCGCATTAATCAATGCTTCCACCCTTAAGCCTAAAGACGCTGTCTCAGAGATCTTTATGCTTACACCATATTGACCCAATAATTTAATGAGGCTATTTACTTCGAACTCTGCATAACCAAAATACAAAGTCACAAGGCCTAATGGTCTGATTAAATCTCCCTCGTAAGCACCATTCATTTTATGAATCTAGCTCTACAAACTTATAAATCCGAGAAGCTCTGAATCTTGACCGAACCCTCTGGAAACCTTGCTACGATCTCCAACTCCCCCCCCATAGCCTGAATATGGCTACGCAGGGTTGATAAATACATGTCGGTGCGTTTTTCGATTTTCGCCACAGCAGGTTGCTGAATATGCAGTGCTTCTGCCATCATTTTTTGCGACAAACCACGTGCCTGGCGCAACTCATGCAAAGGCATTTCTTGCAGCATTTGCTCCGTTTTTTGAGTCACTTTGGATTGCGCTTCTGGCGAGAGCGCGGCTTTAAGTGCACTAAAGTTTTTTGCCATCTATCTGTCCTTTCTTTATCAATGCCTTGATATGTTCATCATAGAGTTGATCGGCAACCGGAATATATTTTTCATACCATCTACCATCCCCGGTTTTATCGCCAGCTATCAGCAAAATTGCCACTCTGCGAGGATCAAATGCATACAGTGTCCTGAATGGACGCCCATCGTGCTGTGTTCTCAACTCACGCATGTGGCCATGCCGTGACTGGTTAATTGCTGATGAATGTGGGAAAGGTAACTGGGTGCCTAACGATTCAAGCAAGCCTACAGAAGCGGCAACAGAGACTTGCTCGTCTTCATTCAGTGAATGCCACCAAGCTTCGAACTCATCAGTATATTCAACCAACCATGCCATCGTAGCCCCCCTCAAACATTCCGTCAATGGAATATTTTGCTTTCATATCTTAAACGCAATTATTAAAATATGTTAACAAAATGATGGGCTAAAAAGTGCTGTTGATTTTTACGCGTTGTAGAACGGAGATTTTAATGCATATGAGTTTTTTGATTTAAGCCATTTCTTCAAGCACCTGCAAAAACGCATCCCCATATTTCTGTAACTTCGCCTGTCCTATGCCACTAATCTGCCCCATTTCATCCAATGTCTGCGGCTTGCGGTTATGGATTTCCAGCAAAGTACTATCGTGAAAAATCACATAAGGCGGTACGCCCTGCTCTCTTGCCAGTTCCAACCGTTTGGCTTTAAGCGCTTGCCAGAGTGGGTCATCGTTGGCGCCTGCGAAGGCTTCTTTGGCGCGGGCGCTGCGCTCGGCTTTGCTCATGCGTTTTTCGGGTTCTGCATCGCGGCGTAGCCAGACTTCTTGCTCGCCTTTGAGCACTGGCCTTGCCGCTTCGGTCAGTTTTAAGCCGCCATACGCAGCCATGTCGGCCTCAAGCATGCCAGCCGCAATCAGTTGACGATACACACCACTCCATTGGGCTTGATTGAGGGATTTGCCTATACCAAAGGTGCTGACTTTGTCATGGCCGAAGCGCTCAACTTGCGGGGTGAGTTTGCCGATGAGCACATCGATTAAATGGCCGACACCGAATCTCTGACCAGTGCGGTAAACACAGGAAAGTGCCATTTGGGCGACTTGCGTGGCTTGCCAGGTTTCGACCGGGTGCAGGCAGTTGTCGCATTGATCACAGGCGCCAGGATGGCTTTCGCCAAAGTAGCGCAGAATGGTTTGGTGGCGGCAGGCGGTGGATTCGCAGTAACCGAGCAAGGCATCCAACTTCAGGCGTTCAAGCCGTTTGCGCTCTTCGGAAGCTTCACCGCTATCAAGCATTTGCCGCATGGAGACGACATCGCCCATGCCGTAGACCATCCAGGCATTCGCTTGCAGGCCATCGCGACCGGCGCGGCCGGTTTCCTGATAATAGCCTTCCATGCTTTTTGGCAGGTCTAAATGGGCGACAAAGCGGACGTTAGGTTTATCGATACCCATGCCAAATGCAATGGTCGCCACCATGATAATGCCTTCTTCACGCAGAAAGCGGCGCTGATGATGTTCACGTAATTGCGCGGGTAAACCAGCGTGATAAGGCAACGCTGACCAGCCTTTTTCGACTAGCCAGGCGGCGGTCTCTTCGACTTTTCTGCGCGACAGGCAATAAATGATGCCGGCATCATCTGGGTGCTCACGCTCAAGAAAGGCCTGCAATTGCTGGCGCGCATTATTCTTGATCCCGACGTGGTAGCGGATATTCGGTCGGTCAAAGCTGGAGACAAACTGGGCGGCGTTCTCGAGGTTGAGCTGGCTGATGATTTCGGCGCGCGTAGGCGCATCAGCCGTGGCGGTGAGCGCAATGCGTGGCACTTGCGGAAAGCGCTCATGCAGCACAGTCAACTGGCGATATTCTGGCCTGAAATCATGCCCCCATTGCGACACGCAATGGGCTTCGTCGATGGCAAACAGCGCCAGGCCCACATGCTGGTGCACTTCGTCGAGCAAGCTTAAAAAGCTGCCGACCATGAGCCGCTCGGGGGCGACGTACAAGAGCTTTATTTCGCCTGCGAGCACTTGACGCGTAATGCGGCTATTGTCTTCTGCGCTTAAACTGGAGTTTAAAAAGGCGGCGTTGACGCCTAATTGCTGCAAAGCCTCGACCTGGTCTTGCATGAGGGCGATCAGCGGTGAAACAACAATGGCCAGGCCTTCGCGTGCGAGGGCAGGAATCTGGTAACACAGCGATTTGCCGCCACCCGTAGGCATCAGCACCAGCGCATCGCGCCCGTCGATCACGTGCTCAACGATGGCTTGCTGCTGGTGACGGAACTGCGAGTAACCGAAAACGTCGTGGAGGATTTGCTGCGGTGAGAGACCTGCCATATTGGCAAGCCTATAGCTTGTTGTAAGGATTAACCAGAGTATCGACGAGCGCATGCAACGCAGCACGCATCTGCTCTTCGCTGACTTCCATCAGCAAACCGTCTTCCATTGCATCCTGCGCGATTTGCTTGAGTTCATCAAAATTTTCGGCCATGACTTTGACCTTTTCGGTGCAAGAGACCACCGAACCGTCATCGCGTACCCATTTTGGCCATTCGTTTTTCATACACTGACTCTTTCCAAGGCTTGCAGCAATTTTACCAAAGCCTGACCGCGATGGCTCATGCGGCTTTTCACTTCCAATGGTAATTCGGCAACCGTTTTACGGGTTTCAAGATCCATAAATAACGGGTCATAGCCGAAGCCTTCTGTGCCGCGAAATTCGCGCAAAATTTCTCCACGCCACAGGCCATCGGCAATAATCGGTTGCGGATCTTGTGGCGAACGCACCAGCACCAGCACACTGTAAAAATACGCCTGGCGCTCGCTGATACGTGACAATACTGTGAGCAGTTTATCGTTGTTTCGTTCATCTTGCGTGAGCAGGCTATTGGCCGGTTGCGGCCCAGCATAGCGCGCCGAAATCACACCCGGCGCGCCTTGCAAAGCATCGACACACAGGCCGGAATCATCGGCCAACGCAGGCAAGCCTGTGTGCTGGCTGGCATGACGCGCTTTGGCCAAGGCATTTTCAATAAAGGTGCCGTAGGGCTCGGGGCATTCCGGCACATTAAATTCTGATTGCGACACGATGTCGATATTCAGCGGCGCCAGCACATGCGCAATCTCGCGGATTTTGCCTTTATTGCCAGAGGCAATGACCAGTTTATTAAATGGCAAGGCCATGGTTATTTTGCCAATGCCAGGGTTTGCAGTTGGCCCAGCTCATGAATGCCTTTGGCAGCCAGGTCCAGCATCTGGTTCATAGTATCGCGGCTAAATGGCTCACCTTCGGCTGTGCCCTGAATTTCAACAAAGCCACCGTTGCCGGTCATGACCACATTCATGTCGGTATCGCAGTCTGAATCTTCGATATAGTCGAGATCCAGCACTGGCGTGCCCTGATAGACACCGACTGAGATTGCTGCCACCGAGTCTTTGATGGGCGTTTCGGTGAGCAGGCCTTTTTGCAGCAAGGTGCCCACTGCATCCACCATGGCGACATAAGCGCCGGTGATGCTGGCAGTACGGGTGCCGCCATCAGCCTGGATGACGTCACAGTCAAAATGGATGGTGCGCTCTCCCAGCTTTTGCAGGTCAATCACCGCGCGCAGGCTACGGCCAATCAGGCGCTGAATTTCTTGTGTACGGCCGCTTTGCTTGCCACGTGCGGCTTCGCGGTCCATGCGGCTACCTGTTGAACGTGGCAACATGCCATATTCAGCCGTCACCCAACCCTGGCCTTTGCCCTTCAAAAAACCAGGCACTTTTTCTTCTACGCTGGCAGTGCAAATCACGTGCGTATCGCCAAACTTCACCAGCACTGAGCCTTCGGCGTGCTTGGTGTAATGGCGGATAATTTCGATGGCGCGCAATTGGTCATTGGCACGCTGGCTTGGTCTGATCATGGTTTACAACTTTCTGCTATTTAATATGTTGCCGGGTCCTGCCCAGCGCTTCCTGTATTTCGGCAATCGCCTTTTCAATTTCGTCATCGGTCAGATCCAGCGCATATTGGCTGGGCGGGGCCGTGGTTTCGTTCATCATGGTGGTGGTGACGTCTACTGGTAAATCCAGTGTTGAAATCGTCAACGGACTGGTCACACGTTGCCCCCATTGCAGGGCAATCGCGCTCATATTATCGCCGACAGTAATGCTGGCGGCATCGGCATCATCCAATAAACGGTTCACGCCATCATTGATATCGGCTGCCAGCATATGCTGCGCCATGCTGATATCAGGCACGGTGTTCCATACGCCATCCGAGCACAACATAATGACATCGCCTTCGCGCAGCGGAATCGGCGCCGCCAGTTCTACTTTGGGCGGACGCTCTCCACCCACGCAATTATAAATTTTATTACGGTGCGGGTGATGATCCATCTCCTCTACCGTGATTTTTCCCTCACGCAATAACGATTGCACAACTGAGTGGTCCTCGGTCTGGTGCTCGACCAGGCCGTTCCGATACAGGTATAAGCGGGAGTCACCCACATGGGCGCAAAACAGTTTGTTGTGCTGGATCAGCGCGACAACAATGGTGGTGCGTGGCGATTCCAGCAAACGTTTTTGCAAACGCACATTTTCGATCACATCATGCGCACGGGCAATTTGCTCACGCAGAAATTGTGCAGGTTGGGTAATTAAAGGCTGCGATTCACGCTGGAAGGCCTCTATCATGGTTTTCACCGCGATTTCGGCGGCCACATCGCCATGCTGGTGGCCGCCCATACCATCGGCCAACACCATAAAAATGGCGTGCCTGTGATAAGAATATGCCAGCCGATCCTGATTGTAAGGCCGCGGCCCCTGGCGGCTACCTTGTGCAATGGTGAATTTCATAGCGGTTTATTCAATACCTTGATGATTTTATCCACCAGCGAACCGCGAGGGTCTTCTACCACGCGGATGCCGATCATTTTTTTCTGTAATGAGAACACGCTTTGCGGCCGTAACAGGTAGTCCAGCTGCATGCATTCATCAATAATCGCCAGCAATTTCTCAGAGTATATCTGTTTACCGAGCTCAGTCGCAGGCACCAGCGTATCATCTTTCAGGCGCGCATTGGCCGAAATGGGCGATGCACGTTGCAAACAGGCATACATGCTGGCGCCTATGCTGTAAATATCACTCCACGGGCCCAGGTGTTTACGGTCTATATATTGTTCCGGCGGCGCAAAGCCCGGTGTGTAAGTCGGCGCCAATGTCACCTCAGACAAGGCCTGGCGTGCCGATCCGAAGTCCAGCAACATAGGCGAACCATCGAGACGGATATAAATATTGGCGGGTTTGATATCCAGGTGCAGTAATTTGCGTGTATGCACCTCGCGCAAGCCATTGAGCAACTCAACAAACATGCGGATCAGGAAACTCTCAGGCACCGGCTGCGACAAGGCCATGATGTAATCTTGCAGCGACTTGCCACGCTCATACTTCATGACCATGTAAACGGTATTGTTGGCACGGAAGAAGTTTTTCACTCGCACGATATTCTTGTGCTCGATATTGGCCAGCGCCAGGCCTTCCTCAAAAAAGCACTTCATGCCATGTTTGTAGGCGGCTTCATTTTTACCATTGGAGCGGATATGCGTATGTTCGTCACGTTCTGCCAGCGTCACCGGCATATATTCTTTAATGGCAACGGTGTTTTTTTGCGGATCTTGCGCCAGATAGACGAAACTAAACCCGCCCAGACTCAACACCCGTGTAATGGTGTAGTCATGCAGCGCAGTGCCTACCGGCAAGGCAAAATCAAATTTATTAGAGAGCTTCACTAACGCTTTAACGTCACAATCATGGCTTTTTTAAGGGAAACCTTGCATTCAGTCGCGTGCCCGGCACGCATAAAAGCAGGTTTCTTTTATCTATGCGCTATTTTCGCATATCGATAGCGCATTTGATACAATCGTCCCGTTTGCCCGGAGCGCGATAATGACTGCCAACAAAACCACAGAAAAAGAAACCAAAAACGCACAGCCCATTTTAAGCATGACCGGCTTTGCTGCAAGTGAAGCCCGCTTTCCTGGTGGCCTGCTGCTGATCGAATTGCGGGCAGTGAATCATCGCTACCTTGAACTCAATGTCAAAATTGAAGACAGCCTGCGCCAGTTCGAAGCGCAAATTCGCGAACAATTACAGACAAGGCTCGGTCGCGGCAAAATCGAATGCCGCATGAGCCTCAAGAGTGACAACGCAGCCACCACACTGGCGCTCAACCCGGCTATGGTGGCGCAAATTGCACAAACGCTCAGCGAGCTGCAACAGCATTTTCCGCAGGCGCAACCAATCAACCTGGTCGACGTGTTCAAACTGCCCGGCGTCTTGCAAACCGAAGCGGTGGATGCCGAAGCCATGGCACAAGGCGTACAAACCGGCCTGTCACGCGGCATTGATGAACTGATTGCTGCACGCGCACGTGAAGGCGAAAAGCTCAAACAGGTATTACTCGACCGCCTGCAAGGCGTGCGTGAGCAAATCAGCATTGTGAAACCCCTGCTGCCAGCGCTGGTGAGCCAATACCAGGAAAAACTCACGGCCAAACTGCGCGAAGCCATGCAAGCCGATGACGACCGTGTGCGCCAGGAAATCGTACTCTACGCGCAACGTATTGATGTAGACGAAGAGCTGGCGCGCCTGCAATCTCACATCACTGAAATGGACCGCATCCTCAGTGCTGGTGGGGCCATGGGCAAAAAACTGGACTTTTTAATGCAGGAAATGAACCGTGAAGCCAATACGCTGGGGTCAAAATCGGTCGCGATTGAAACCACGCAAGTTTCCATGCAGCTCAAAGTGCTGATCGAACAAATGCGCGAGCAAATCCAGAACATTGAATAAACACCTCACACTGCACCAAAATCGTGACACCAAAACGCACCGAAATGGTGCGTTTTGCTTTTTTAGCAACAGCGAATAATCAATAACAATATGATTTAAAACACTATTCTTTGCTGGCACACGGCTTGCTCTTATTTAATTGAATTTTACAAGTAAGGCAAAGGTCCAGCATCATGACGCAATCGGCCAAACAGTTTTTCGATGAAATGCAGGGCTATGGGGGCAATGTCCGGGCGATTTACCAGGCGTATAACCGCTGGTTAAGCGATGTACCCACACAACAGCTGGCAGCCAAGCGTGCCGAAGCTGAAGTATTGTTTCGCCGCGTGGGCATTACATTTAACGTTTATGGTGAAGAAGACGGTGCCGAGCGTTTGATTCCGTTTGACGTGATTCCACGCATGATTTCTGCCAGTGAGTGGGCACACCTGGCCAAAGGCGCCGTGCAACGCGTGCGCGCACTCAATATGTTTCTGCATGATATTTATCATGACCAGGAAATCATCAAAGCCGGCATCGTCCCCAATAGTATTTTAAGCAATTCGCAATACCGCCCGGAAATGGTGGGCGTCAATGTGCCTAACCAGGTCTATGCGCATGTGGCCGGTATCGACCTGGTGCGCACCAGCGAATCGCAGTTTTATGTGCTGGAAGATAATTTGCGCACGCCTTCAGGCGTCTCTTACATGCTGGAAGACCGCAAAATGATGATGCGGTTATTCCCGGATTTATTTAAAAAATACCCGATTGCACCGGTCGAGCATTACCCACACGTGTTACTCAACAATTTGCGCTCGGTCGCGCAAACCGGTGTCACTGACCCGACAGTGGTCCTGCTTTCTCCAGGCGCTTATAACAGCGCCTACTTTGAACATGCCTTCCTCGCCCAGCAAATGGGCATCGAGCTGGTGGAAGGCCAAGATTTGTTTGTCCGTAATAACGCCGTCTACATGCGCACCACACAAGGCCCGCAAAGGGTGGATGTGATTTACCGCCGCATCGACGACGACTTCCTTGACCCTCTGGTGTTCAAGCCCGACTCCCTGTTGGGCGTGCCAGGTCTGCTCTCCGTCTACCGCAATGGTGGCGTCACGTTAGCTAACGCCGTAGGCACCGGCGTGGCTGATGACAAGGCGACGTATGTCTACGTGCCGGAGATGATTAAGTTCTATCTGGGTGAGTCTCCCATCCTGCAGAACGTGCCTACGTATCAACTCAGCAAGGAAGATGATCTGGCCTACGTGCTAGATCATCTGCCCGAGCTGGTCGTGAAAGAAGTACAAGGCTCCGGCGGCTACGGCATGCTGGTCGGCCCGACTGCCAGCAAGCAGGAAATCGAAGAATTCCGTTTACGGATTGTCTCCAAACCGTCCAATTACATTGCACAGCCTACGCTGGCGCTGTCTACCTGCCCAACGCTGGTCGACCAGGGCATTGCACCGCGCCATGTCGACCTGCGCCCCTTTGTGCTGTCGGGCAAAACCGTCAGTGTGGTGCCCGGTGGCCTCTCGCGCGTGGCGCTCAAGGAAGGCTCATTGGTGGTTAACTCCTCACAAGGCGGCGGCACCAAAGATACCTGGGTGCTGGAACGCGATGATGTCAGTGTAGAAACCATGCAGTCGCAAATGGCTGCACAACAAGCGAATCAAGAGGCCGTGATATGTTAAGTCGTACCGCAGATCATTTATATTGGATGGCGCGTTATATCGAGCGCACCGAAAACGTTGCACGCGTGCTGGATGTGACTTACAACATGTCGTTACTGCCTTCTGACAGCAGCAACGAAGAAGAACTCTGGGATACGGTATTGGAAATTGCAGGTATTCGCGACATTTATGACAAAACCTATAAAGAGCTTAATGCCGCCAATGTGATTAAACATCTGGTGATGGATAGCAGTAATCCTTCGAGCATCTACAGCTCGTTGCGTAGCGCACGTGAAAATGCCCGTGCCGTACGCGTGGCCATGACCACAGAAACCTGGGAAAACATGAATACGCTGTGGCTGGAATTTGGCCAATATATCAAGCAGGACCTGACACAGACTGGCTTGAGCGAGTTTTGTGAATGGGTCAAAAGCCGCTCGCACTTGTTCCGCGGCGTGTGCTTTGGCACCATGCTGCGCGATGAAGCATTTAGCTTTGTGCGCCTGGGCACCTTTATGGAACGTGCTGACAATACCGCACGCCTGCTCGATGTGAAATATGAGTTTTTAATCCCCATGCAGGAGGCCAATGACGGCGCGGTAGATTATTACGAATGGAGTGCCGTGCTACGCTCGGTATCAGCCTTCCAGGCCTACCAGAAAGTCTACCGCGATGCGATTGAGCCGATGAAAGTGTCTGAACTACTGATTTTGCGTGAAGACATGCCACGTTCACTGCACGCCTGTTACGCTGAAATCATGCCGATTTTGCGCCAGGTGGCCGGTAGCCGCCAAACCGAGGCCGAGCGCCTGGCCGGACAAATGCATGCCAAACTGCACTACGGCCGCATGCTGGATATCGTCAAAGATGGCGTACACCACTTTTTGGATGAGTTTATTCTGGCCAACCGCAAACTGGGTGAAGAAATACAACGCAATTTTTTAAGTGCGACGGCCTGACAACGACAATAGATTGCCATGAACCCCCTCATGCGCAGACTGTTTAACACAGCGCTGCGCTTTTTTACTTTGGCACACCACACACATGCTGCTCAATATTGAACACCAGACCCACTATGCTTTCAGTGATATGGCGCAATACACCATTCAGCAACTGCGCCTGACACCACGCAATGGTCACGGCCAGCAAGTCAACCATTGGCAAATCAAGGTCAATGGGCAGCTGGCTGCGTTTGAGGATGCCTTTGGCAATCTGGCGCATACCCTGGTCATCGACCAGCCGCATAATGAATTGCTCATCGCCGTATGCGGCGAAGTAGAAACCGGCGTGGCGGATATGGACGCGCACCAACCATTGCCAGTGGAGATTTTTCTGCGCGATACGCCATTGACCCAGGCCGATGCCGCCATGACGACGTTTGCCCAGCGTTTTGCCAATGCCCCACTCACAGACATGATGCAGGCACTGCGCGCGCAGATGCAATACATCTCAGGCGCGACCCAGGTCGATACCTCGGCAGCCGAGGCCTTCAGGCTTGGCAAAGGGGTTTGCCAGGACCATGCGCATGCTTTTATTGGCTGTTGCCATAGCCTGGGGCTGCCCGCACGGTATGTCAGCGGTTATCTGTTCACCGAAAACGGCAACCTGATGCAAACGCATGCCTGGGTGGATGTGTGGCAACACGATCAATGGCTAGGGCTGGATGTGTCTAACGGCACATTGGTAAACGAAACGCATGTCAGATTGGCCTCTGGCCTGGACTATCGTAGCGCCAGTCCGATCACGGGTTCGCGTATCGGTGGCGGCACAGAGGGCATGGCGAGCATGGTCAGTGTCAACCAGCACATTGGCCTGACAGATAAACAGCGCGAGCAGCATAAACAACAGCTACGGCAGCAGGCACAAAGTGCGCAGCAGTAGCTTGCCCGTGCATGCTATGATGACTTTTAAACATTAACCTTCTTCTTTTCTTATGACTTATTGTGTCGGTATTTTGCTGCAACAAGGCCTGGTATTGGCTTCTGATACGCGCACCAACGCTGGTGTCGACCAGGTAGCGATTGCGCCCAAAATGCACCTATTTGAAGTGCCGGGCGAGCGCATGATTGTACTGCTGACGGCGGGCAATCTGGCGATTACCCAATCGGTGGTCAACCTGTGCCGTGAACAGCTCAAATCGCCTGAACCACACGCCCACCTGCATAACGTGCAGTCGCTGTTTGAAGCAGCCAGTGTCGTCGGCGCAGCCATGCGCACCGTGCATCAGCGCGATGGCAAAGCCCTCAAGGAACATAGCATAGACTTTAGCGCCAGCATTCTGGTAGCCGGGCAAATCAAAGGCGAGCAGCCGCGCCTGTTTAATGTCTATGCGGCAGGCAATTTTATTGAAGCCACCTCGGACACGCCTTATCTGCAAATCGGCGAGACCAAATATGGCAAGCCAATCATCGACCGCGTGATCAAACATCAAACCAATGTCACAGATGCGGTAAAATGCGTGCTGATTTCATTTGACTCCACCATCCGCAGCAATATTTCTGTGGCTTTACCGATTGACTTGATGATATACCGCACTGACACCTTTAGCGCCGATTGTCGGCAACGCCTGACGGAAGATGATCCTTATTACGCCTGCATCCGCAAAGGTTGGGGCGAAGGCCTGAAATCCGTTTTTTCTTCACTGCCTAACCCGGAATGGTGTGCATCATGAGCCATGGTCATTTATATGTGATTTCCGCTGCCTCTGGTGCTGGCAAAACCAGCTTGGTACGTGCCATGCTGGCGCAAGACCCGATTCTAAAACTGTCGGTATCACACACCACCCGTACCCCGCGCCCGGGCGAAGAAGACGGCATCCATTACCATTTTGTCTCAGAAGCCGAGTTTTTGGGCATTCTGGATAACGGCGGCTTTCTCGAAAGCGCCCATGTACACAGTGCCCGCTATGGCACGGCACAAAGCGAAGTGGAAAATGCACTGGCATCCGGCCGTGATGTGATTCTTGAAATCGACTGGCAAGGCGCACAGCAGATACGCAAACTGTTCCCGCAAGTCACCTCCATCTTTATTTTGCCGCCCTCGATTGAAGCGCTGGCGCACCGCCTGAACAATCGTGGCCAGGACAGTGAAGCCGTGATTACGCAACGCCTGGCCGCAGCACGTGAGGAGATGCGTCACGTGCATGAGTTTGATTATGTTACAATTAATGATAATTTTGACGTGGCCTTGCAGGATCTGATGGCGATTGTTCGCGCCCAGCGCTTGCAGTTAAACCGCCAGGTTGCCTGCCACGCGTCATTGATTCAATCACTTACCTGACCCAGCGCGCCTGCCGCTGTGTGCAGGCTCATATATTAAGAGGTTTTTATGGCTCGTATTACTGTCGATGATTGCTTGGACAACATCTCTAACCGTTTTCAATTGACTTTGGTCGCCGCTTACCGCGCCAGACAATTGGCGAATGGCTCAGACCCATTAGTCAGCGGTTATTCACAAAAAGACAAGCCAACCGTGATTGCACTGCGTGAAATCGCCGCCGGTAAAGTAGGCGTAGAGCTGTTAGAGAAAAAGGGCCAAGCATAAACAGTTATGCCGCAAAGCCAAGGCGACGCTGCCCATCGCAAGTCCAGGCCTCCTCTGGAGGAAGTGGACTTGCTCCCTGCTGACCGTGAGGATTCCCCCCTTACCCAGCTGATCCGCAAGTATCTCAATGAAGAAGAAGTGCAACTGGTCTGGCAAGCGTATCGCTATGCCGAGCAGGCGCATGCCGGTCAAACCCGCAAAACCGGCGAACCCTACATTACCCACCCGATTTCTGTGGCCTGCATCCTGGCCAAACTGCATCTCGACTTGCCCACGCTGCTGGCGGCTTTGCTGCATGATGTAGTGGAAGATACAGAGGTCGACAGTGCGGCGATTGCCGAGCGCTTTGGCAAACAGGTGGCTGACCTGGTGGACGGCCTGACCAAGCTGGACAAGGTGGAACTGCAAACCGCCACCCAGGCGCAAGCCGAAAATTTCCGCAAAATGCTGCTGGCCATGAGCCAGGATGTGCGCGTTATTTTGGTCAAACTGGCCGACCGCTTGCACAATATGCAAACGCTGGAGGCGATGCGCCCGGAAAAACAAAAACGCATCGCGCGCGAAACGCTGGAAATTTATGCGCCAATTGCCAACCGGCTGGGTCTGAACCCGATTTACCATGAGCTGGAAGACCTTAGCCTCAAGTACCTGTACCCTAATCGCCACCGGGTGATTGATAAGGCGATTCGCCTGGCGCGCGGCAACCGCAAAGAAGTCATCAGCAAAATCCAGGACGCTATTGAGAACCAGCTGACGCAATACCAGATTGAATATGATGTACAGGGGCGCGAAAAGCACCTTTACAGCATTTATAAGAAAATGGCTGAGAAATCGATGAAATTGTCGCAAATTGGCGACATTTACGGTTTTCGCGTCATCGTTAAAGACACGGCCGCCTGCTATCTGGCGCTTGGCGCATTGCATGCCTTGTATAAGCCGATTCCAGGCCGCTTCAAAGACTATATTGCCATCCCTAAAGCCAACGGTTACCAATCGCTGCATACCACGCTGTTCGGCCCCTTCGGTACGCCCATCGAGGTACAAATCCGCAGCCAGGAAATGCACAACATTGCCGATGCTGGCGTGGCCGCGCACTGGCTATATAAAACCACCGATGCACACCTGACCAAATTGCAACAGCAAACCCACCAGTGGTTGCAACGCCTGGTTGAAATCCAGACCGAGAGTGACGACAGCCACGAGTTCCTGGAGAACTTTAAAGTCGACCTGTTCCCGGACGAAGTCTATGTGTTCACGCCTAAAGGCAACATCATGGCCTTGCCACGCGGCTCGACCGCGGTCGACTTTGCCTACGCCGTGCACTCTGATGTCGGTAACAGTTGTGTCGCAGTGAAAATCAATAATGAACTGGCCCCGCTGCGTACCGAGATGCGCAACGGGGATCATGTCGAAATCATCACCGCGCCGCTGGCGAAACCCAATCCGGCCTGGCTCAACTATGTGGTCACCGGCAAGGCGCGCTCGCATATCCGCCATTACCTCAAAACGGTGAAGGTGGAGGAGTCGGCACAGCTAGGCGAACGCATGCTAAATGTGGCTTTACGCGCCATGCATATCGAACCGGCAGAAATTACCGACAAGCAGTGGCAAAAAGTCATGAACGACTATGGCAGCAAAACCCGCCAGGCCATTTTGACCGACATCGGCCTCGGCAAGCGCAACAGCCTGATGGTGGCACACCAGTTGCTGGCGCATCCGGCAGATGCAGAAGAGAAGTCCGGCAAAGTGCTGGATACCATTACCATCCGCGGTTCGGAAGGCATGGCCGTACAGTTTGCGCCCTGCTGCCGCCCGATTCCAGGTGACCCTATCCTGGGCTTTATTAATAAAGACAAAGGCCTGGTCATTCATACCCACGATTGCCCGGCCATCCGCAAGTTCAGGCTGGATCCGGAAAAATGGCTGGATGTGGAGTGGGATGCCGACCCGAAAAAACTGTTCAGCGTCAACCTGCGCATTACGGTGGTCGACGAGCGCGGCATGCTGGCCAAAATTGCGGCAACCATCTCTAATGCAGATGCCAACATTGATAATGTCAGTGTTGAATCCAGTGATGGCAGCCAGTACTCCAATGTGAACTTTACGGTGCAAGTGCATAACCGTGTGCACCTGGCGACCCTGATCCGCAACCTGCGCAAAATTCAGCAAATCGTGCGCATCAACCGGGTCAAAGGCAACCAGCTGGAACAACGTATCCAGTAAACCAGCGGTGATGCCAGCATGCGTCCCTTGAACGACATCAAAGGCTTCACACCCGCCGTGTGCAGCCAGCTGGCAAAACTGCATATTCATTCAGTGCAGGCCTTGTTGCTGCATTTACCGCTGCGCTACCTGGACGAAACCCGCATCACGGCCATCCGCGATTTACGATTGGGTGAGCAAACGCAAATCGAAGGCGTGGTAGTACACAACGAAGTGGCCTACAAGCCACGCAAAATGCTCAATGTCAGGTTGCAGGATGACACTGGCATCATCAACCTGCGCTTTCTGCATTTTTATCCCAGCCAGATAGCCGCCATGCAAACCGGCCAGCGTTTGCGCGTGTTTGGTGAAGTGCGGCCGGGATTTTTCGGCTATGAAATGGTGCATCCGACTCAACGTAAAGTCGGTGAAGATACCCCGGTCAGCAGTGCGCTGACGCCCGTCTACCCAACTACCGCCGGCTTAAGCCAGTCCACCATACGCAAAGCCGTCAACCGTGTATTACAAGCAGAGTATTTACAAGAAACCCTGCCAGGCTGGGTATACCAGTCCATGCAATTGCCCGACTTCGCCAGCAGCCTGCAGTTGCTGCACCAACCCCAAGCAGAAATATCTCTGGCAACACTGGAGGACCACTCGCATCCGGCCTGGCAACGCCTGGCTTACGACGAACTGCTGGCACAACAGCTGTCCATGCGCCAGCATTATGCGCGTCGCAAGCAATCGCGCGCACCTGCCATCTCTGCCTCACACACACTGGTTGCCCGCCTGCTGGCCAGCCTGCCGTTTACACTGACGGCCGCCCAGCAAAAAGTGGTGGCAGAAATTGAACACGACCTGAGCCAGCCACACCCCATGCAACGCCTGTTACAAGGCGATGTCGGCAGTGGTAAAACCATTGTTGCCTGCTTGGCAGCCTTGCAACTCATAGAACACGGCTGGCAAGTGGCCATGATGGCGCCCACCGAAATTCTGGCCGAACAACATTACAAAAAACTCAGCGACTGGTTGCAACCATTAGGCATCACCATCGCCTGGCTCACCGGCAGCCAGCCGAAAAAAGAACGTGAGCAATCACTGTCACGCATTGCCAGTGGAGAAGCCATGCTCGCCGTCGGCACCCATGCCCTGTTTCAGGATGAGGTGCAGTTCAAACAATTAGGGTTAGCGATTGTCGATGAACAACACCGCTTTGGTGTCGGCCAACGCCTGGCACTGCGCAAAAAGGGCACGGCCAGTCAGGGTCGTGGTCAATTACTGGAACCACACCAGCTCATGATGTCGGCCACGCCGATTCCGCGTACCTTATCCATGAGCTATTACGCCGATCTCGACGTGTCGGTGATTGATGAACTGCCCCCTGGCCGCACACCGATTGTGACCAAACTGGTGGCCGATGACAGGCGCGATGAAATTTTGCAGCGCGTCCATGATGCCTGCGCCCAAGGCCATCAGGCCTACTGGGTATGCCCGCTGATTGAAGAGTCGGAAGCGCTGCAACTGCAAACCGCCAATGACACTTTTGCCTATATGCAAGAGGCATTCCCGGAACTCAAAGTCGGCCTGGTGCACGGCCGCATGAAATCGGCAGAAAAGCAGGCGGTGATGCAGGCCTTTTCTGCCAATGAGATTCACCTGCTGGTCGCCACCACCGTGATTGAAGTCGGTGTCGATGTACCGAATGCGAGTTTAATGGTGATCGAACATGCTGAGCGCATGGGCCTGAGCCAGTTACACCAGCTACGTGGCCGCGTCGGCCGTGGCGCAGCCAAGAGTACCTGCATTTTGCTCTATAGCAAACAGCAATGTTCGCAAA
Organism: Methylophilus sp. QUAN; assembly: GCF_015354445.1. Classification (GTDB taxonomy): domain Bacteria; phylum Pseudomonadota; class Gammaproteobacteria; order Burkholderiales; family Methylophilaceae; genus Methylophilus. The sequence goes on along the minus strand of NZ_JADKYT010000001.1, from coordinate 164,782 downwards.
TTGGGCGGCAGCGATTGAAGGTGATTTTTGAGAGTAACGATGGTTTTCAAATTGCCCAGGCCGATTTACATATCCGCGGCCCCGGCGAATTGCTGGGCACGCGCCAGAGTGGTGTACCCATGCTTAAAATTGCCGATCTGGAACGCGATATGCAATTACTGGAGACAGCCAAGATCCAGGCGGATCAACTATTGAAACGCGACCCTGCTGCCGTCGCTGCGCACCTGCAGCGCTGGTTAAGCCAGGGCGAAGAGTGGATCAAGGTCTAGCTGAGTCGGCTACGTAATACTTTACGCTGACTGGTAGCAGATGACACGGTGCCGCCATGCAGCGCCGCTTGCAAATTGGCCTCAAACTCGTGCAAAGGCAGCGGACGGCTAAACAAATAACCTTGAAAGGCGTGGCAACCCATGTTTTGCAGCATGACCATTTGCTGCTGCATCTCCACCCCTTCAGCAATCACACTGTGGCTCAGGTTTTTGCCCATGTTGATGATGGTTTGCACAATAAATGAATCGTAGTTGTTATGGACGATGTCCTTGATAAAGCTACGATCTATTTTTAATTCGTCCAGCGGCAGCCGCTTCAAGACCGACAACGAAGACTGGCCAATGCCGAAGTCATCCAGCGAAAAAGTGATGCCCAGCACTTTTAAAGCATTGATTTTCTCGATCACTTCATCGATATTTTTCACAATCAGGCTTTCGGTCAACTCCAGCCGCAAACAGCTTGCGTTGCAACCACTCGCCAACACGGTTTCTTTCACCATCTGCACAAAGTCCGGCTGGCTGAATTGGATGGCACTGACATTGACCGACAATTTAAGCTGGGCAGTATGCACAGACTGTGACCAGTGCTTAAGTTGCTGGCAAGCTTGCGCCAGCACCCATTGCCCAATCGAGACAATTTCACCGGTTTCTTCGGCAATCGGAATAAACTGGTCTGGCGGAATCATGCCCAGCGTCGGATGTTGCCAGCGTAATAATACTTCCGCGCCTGTAGGCTGTTGTAACTCATTGACTTGCACCTGGTAATACAACAAGAACTGCCTGCTCTGCAAGGCAAATGCCAGATCATTTTCCAAGGTGGCACGCATTTCTACCGCCGGGTGCACGGCCTCGTCATACATTTGGATACTGTTGAGGTTATCCGATTTTTTAGCCTGATACATAGCAATATCGGCGCGCCGTAACACTTCATCCTCTTTCAACAAGTCGCCCAGAAACAGGCAAATACCAATGCTGGGAGCGGTACGGTATTTACTGTTTTGCAGCTCGAAAGGCTGTGAAAACACTGCCATCATTTTTTCGGCAGTGGTCTGCGCAGCAGTAATCGCTTCTGCCTTGTCGGTAGATAACTCGTCGAGCACGGCAATAAACTCATCGCCGCCCATGCGGGCAATGGTGTCTTTTTTACGCAAGCATTGTTGCAGCCTAAAAGCGACTTGTTGCAACAACTCATCTCCCGCCTGGTGCCCTTTACTGTCGTTCAGGCCTTTGAAATTATTCAGGTCCAGGCACAATACGGCGCCATAGCTCTGATGGCGCACACAGCGGGCAAATGCCTGATTCAAGCGGTCTGTCAGTAAACGGCGGTTTGGCAGGCCGGTTAAAAAGTCATAATAAGCCAGCTGATGTACCTTTTTGTTATCCAGATTGGAGGCAATCCGCAACGAGATATTTTCACGTAAGCTGTTAGCCAGGCTGCGGCCTGCCACCGTCACATAGAACACATACACCATAAACAACACGGCGAGCGCCAGGGAGACTGAGCTGCCATGAATCAAAAAGCGCGGAATCATGAATAACACGATGCCACCGCTAAACAGGTTGGTGCTTAAGGTGTCGACTGAATAAATAATGATGCCCGCCCCAGACACCCCAACCAGCGCGAAAATCAGAAACGCCTGATGTGCGGTGTCGGCTTCTGGGAAAAGAAGGATGCCACCCAAGCCCCAGGCCAGGCCGCAAAAACAGGTGCTGGCGCGAAACCACTGTAGCCATTGGCGGCTATGCAGTTCACGTTGCTGGTCTTTTTCGTATTGATAGGTCAGGTAAGCACGAATGCCATAAGCCACCAAGAAAATGCTGGACCACACGGCGAGGATAGCATGGTCGATGAGGTGCCATTGCACTAGCAAAAGCGCAATCATGACCACGATGGCAGCCATCAATGATCTTCGATTGTTTGCATACAGCATGCCGACAATTTCTGCGTGCAATGCCGATGATTCCGCCGTCGTGTTCAACGCACGTATCCCCTATATATATTATTGTTAATCTCTTAACAACGGTTATGTCAGGCTGATACTTTAAGTTTACACACTTATCATGCGCTCAAAATTGAAAAAAAACACTATCCAACGGCTTGTTTCTCATCGAAGAATGGCAAAAATAACCTAAGAAATGTCAGCGGTGCAACCAGTGTCGCATGAGCTTGCTATAACGTGGCATAACCACATACACCATCAGTGCCACTACCACGCCCGTCACAAAGAAGGTATGTAACACACGGGATTGCGGGAGGCCACTGGCATCCAACAGCGGAACCACCAGCAGGGGCACCACACTTACCAGCGGGAAAATCGCCGACCAGGTTAGCAAGAACTGTTTCCAGCGCACCGGCGGCTTGGCTGCGGGCAGGTTGCTTTGTGCAAACAGGAAGTCCAGCCCACTACTGATCTGGTATTCATCTTGCCCGGCCAGCAAATGAGCCGCTTTTGCGATCAAGGCTTTGCGGGCGGGCGAATCCAGCCATTGCGTCAGGTGCTGTTCCGTTTGATAGCGAATCATCACGGAGTAAGTGTCGGTGTAACCTGCAACAGGCCGGATAATATGCCAATCGAGCAGGCCTTCGGACGCCCGGCATAAGGGGCCAATCTCCTGTAGCCAGATTTCATATTCTGCCTGCAAGGCCGGGCTGACGTGATGGGTAATCACGACGCTGGCACCTTGTAGCGCTGGGGATAATGCCTGTTGAGTCATGACATGGCTCCTGCCGGAAAGAAAATCATCATTGCACCTGCCATTATGACGCACTGAATAAGGGTTTTAACTCAGCCACCGCCAGATCAATAAAACCGCGCAGCTTGGGCGGCATAAAGCGTTGCTTGGGGTAAACCAGGTGCACGGCATCGGCGCGTCCGCGCCATTCGGGTAATACATGTTGCAAGCCGCCCGCTTGCACGGTGGGCTGACAAATAAAGGTCGGCAGCAAGGCCACACCGTGGCCATTTTCGGCCATCGCCCGCACCACGCCTATACTGTTCACCAGGGTGCGGGCAGCCAGCGGCACTCGTATGGCCGTGGTGCCTAGTTGCAAATCCCACTGGTGGCGACCCATAGGCGTGAATTGCACACATTGATGCTGGCTGAGATCAACCGGCGTCTCAATCTGCCCGGCAGACTGCAAATACTGCGGACTGGCAAATAAGGCCCATTGTATGGTGCCCAGCGATTTGGCAATCAAGCTCGAGTCACGCAATTCACCGGTCCGAATCGCCACATCCACGCCTTCCGCGACCAGGTCCACATAGCGCTCAGTGAGCATCAACTCCAGCGACAATGCTGGATAAGTCAGCTGTGTCTGCGCCATCACGCCCCCAAGCAAGGCATCACCCAGGTCAGCAGGTGCCGTGACCTTGAGCACACCTTGCGGTTGCTGGCGCGCTTCATCCAGTGCGGCCTCTGCCTCAAGCAGGTAGCCCAGGCCGGTAGACGCATGCTCAAAATACATGGCACCTGCCTCTGTCAGGTTTAAGCGGCGCGTGGTGCGTTGCAACAAGGTGACGCCCAGCCGCTGCTCCAACCTGGCCACACGTGTACTGATGGTAGACGTGGGTAAACCAAGCTGGCGCGCGGCAGCACTGAAACTGCCCGCCTGCACCACCTTCACAAACACTGCGGCTTCGTTAAAGTCCATGCTGAATGAATGATTATTCATTTAATTGAAAAGTGATTTCACATTTAACCATCTAGTACCTTAAAAGTCATCTGTTTATAGTGTGAACCATGCAAACACGCAAACATTTCTGAAAGGGAAGCATCATGAAAAAACTGGCTTTTATCAAACGCAGCAACGGCAACCACTGGGTGGGTGATGGTTTTCCGGTACAAAGTATTTTTTCTTACCGTGACATTGCCAATGATATTTCACCATTCTTGTTGATGGATTACGCCGGGCCTGCCAGCTTTGAGCCAACCACACACAGACGCGGCGTCGGGCAACACCCACACCGTGGTTTTGAAACCGTGACCATTGTCTATGACGGCCAGGTCTCACACCACGACTCGACCAATGCCGGTGGCACTATCGGCCCAGGGGAAGTGCAGTGGATGACCGCAGGCAAAGGCATTATTCATGAGGAATATCACGGCGATGACTATGCACGCAGCGGTGGCCCGTTTGAAATGATCCAGTTATGGGTCAACTTGCCGGCCAAGGACAAAATGACCGCACCTGGCTATCAAGGCATTACCCGTGAGCAGATCCCGGAGGTCGCTTTGCCGGAAGAGGCGGGTAAAGTACGCGTGATTGCCGGTGAATATGCAGGCCAAAAAGGCCCAGCCAATACATTTAGCCCGATGAATGTGTGGGATGTGCGCCTGAATGCCGGTACACGCACCACCTTCACCTTGCCGGAAGGCTACACCACCGCCATTTTTGTGCTGCATGGCGCGGTGAAAACCGGTGAAGTGCATACCATCCGCCCGGCTGAATTGGCGGTGATGCAACGCGAAGGCAATGAACTGGTATTGCAGGCACAGCAAGACACCGTGTTGCTGTTACTCAACGGTGAGCCGCTGAATGAGCCTGTGGTGGGTCATGGCCCGTTTGTCATGAATAGCTGGGAAGAAATTGACCAGGCCATTAATGACTTTAACCAAGGCCGTTTTGTCACCGCATAACGGCTTGTAAAGTAGTCCAACATTTTAAAAAAAGGAAACACGGCCGTCAGCATTCACGCGTTACGCTGACGGCCATGATCTCCACCCGACTAAATCCATTGAGAGGATATTCATCATGAACAACAAACCTTATGTACGCCTGGACCGTGACAACGCTGTCGTTTTGCTGGTAGACCACCAGGCTGGCCTGTTATCGCTGGTACGCGACATTGAGCCAGACCGTTTTAAGAACAATGTATTGGCCTTGGCCGATGCCGCCAAGTTTTTTAACCTGCCGACGATTTTGACCACCAGCTTTGAAACCGGCCCCAATGGCCCGTTGATGCCAGAGTTAAAAGCACTGTTTCCGGATGCGCCTTATATTGCGCGTCCTGGCCAGATCAACGCCTGGGATAACGAAGACTTCGTCAAAGCCATTAAAGCCACGGGTAAAAAGCAACTGATTATCGCTGGCGTCGTCACCGAAGTGTGTGTAGCCTTCCCTGCCCTGTCAGCGATTGAAGAAGGATTTGAAGTGTTTGTGGTGGGCGATGCCTCAGGCACCTTTAACGAACTGACGCGCGATGCCGCCTGGCGCCGCATGGAGGCAGCCGGTGCACAAATGATGACCTGGTTTGGCGTGGCCTGCGAGTTGCATCGCGATTGGCGCAACGATATCGAAGGCCTGGGTACCCTGTGCGCCAATCATATTCCAGACTACCGCAACTTGATGACTGCATTCAATGCGCAACAAGCCAGGTAAAAAATTGGCAAATTGCAGAACTACACGGAACTTTTTTTGGATACTTTTTGTCTAATAGTTGCATGGCATTTCTTTGCGCCACGCCATAAAGCATTTCCTACACAACAATAGGAACATTGCTTATTAAGTATTCAGGTCAATTAGCGTAATCTGCAATTGTCGCGTTTGAAATGAAGTGTCGAATGCATTTCGAGTTTCATTCATAACAAGACAAATACGGCAGCCTTCACGGCTGCCGTTTGTACTCAACGAATGAAGGAGTATGCATATGCCTAGAGGATCCAACCCGAAGCGCGAACAAGAATACGAAACCCTCAAACACGAGTTCAAGAAAGACCACCGCTACCCCGGCCGCGAAGAAGAAGTCGCCGCCCGTATCGTCAACAAGCAACGCAAACAAGCGGGTGAAACCAAGGATAACTCATCCTGAATCGCGCGGTTCTTAATGCATCAACACAGTGCCATGTTCAACCAATGTTCAATAAGATCCATGCAGGTTTGATGGGGTCATTGCTATAACGCCCCTGCCAGACCTGTTTAAAAAATGGGGGTTATTATGCAACAAACTGCTGATATTGGAATTTCACCACTCAACTACCAACCAGCCTATGAGGTGTTGGCCGAAAGCGAAACCAAAAGCCGGGAAAACCTGCAATATACGCTGCGCAAAATCTCCGAAATCACAGCCAGGCATGCCGCCTACAGCGCCCGTAGCGTACATGTGAAAAGTCATGGCCTGATCTCTGCCGAAATGGAGATTTACGATAACCTTCCCCCGTCATTGGCCCAGGGCATGTTTGCCAAAGCGCAAACCTTGCCGTTGGTCATGCGCTTTTCAACGGTGCCGGGTGATATTTTGCACGACAAAACCTGCACGCCGCGCAGCCTGGCCATCAAGGTACTTGGCGTTGATGGCGACCGGCTGCCTGGCAGCGAAAAAGCCATCACGCAGGATTTTTTATTTGTGAACGGCGCCAGCTTCCTGTCATCCAGCGTACAGGTATTTCTCTCCAACCTGAAACACATCGCCTCCACGCCCGAAACCAGCACTGAATTCAGGCATTTTTTGTCGCAAATTTTCCGCTCAACGGCCAAGCTGGTCGAATCGCTCAAAAGTGGCCAGCAAACCCTGATCAGAAACCTGCACCAGCCACAAGAAACCAATATCTTAGGTGAAACCTATTTTAGCCAGGACCCGATTCTATACGGCAACTACATGGCCAAAATCGCCTTTGTACCGATATCCCCTGACCTGATCACACTCACTAACAAACCGATTGATACCCTCGCTTCCGATGGTCTCAGGAAGTCTATCGTCGATTACTTTATTGCCCACACTGCCGTCTGGGAGTTACGCGTGCAACTGTGCACCGACATCAAGCAAATGCCTATTGAGGACTCGACGGTGATCTGGTCGGCAGATGTATCGCCTTATATCCCGATTGCCCGCATTACGGCCAAACCACAAATCGCCTGGAGTCCCTATCGTTCGCATGTCGTTGATGAGGGCATGATGTTCTCGCCATGGCATGGCATTCAATCGCACCGGCCGCTAGGCTCGGTCATGCGGCTGCGAAAAATGAGCTATGAAATGTCCAGAAACCTGAATGCGGCCCCCGCAGGCGCGCCGGTGCATGAGCCGACCAGTCTGGATGATTTGTGCTGAGCACACATCATCCAGACTGACACAGCCTAGGCGGTCTGGCGGTCACGCAGGCGGTATGCCCATACATCCGGCAAGTAAGTCGCAATCACCATCAATGCCGCCAGGGTTAAAAACAGCCACTTCACCGAATAGCTGGTGACAAACTTAGCAGCGGGCGTTTGCGACTGCACAAACTGATAAAATGCCGGTTCGTCTATGCCTTCGATATATTGGCCCTTGATCTCTGTCGCCATGTCTTTCAAATGGTCCACATCCTGGCTGGATAAATAGCGGTCAAACTCGGCATACGCGACCGGTGGATCAGGATCATCCTTGCTGGCATCGCTGTAATTGACGCCGCCGCCAGCGCTTTCGGCCGCCGCATCGGTGCCCCAATAGCCGACAAAGCGGTTATTCGCATTAAAGCGCTTGATTGGTGCAGGCTCCTTACCGCCGACACCCACAAAAATCACGTTTTTGCCTATGCGCACATCGCTGATATCCAGCTTGTTAATGCCATTGGCTTTGGGCGCTTCGTCACCATCGGTAAAAAACAGCATTTGCGCCGGAATATTCAGGTAATCAAACGTGGCTTCAGCGGCCTTCACCCCAAACGTCATGCGGCTGTTACCACTCCAGGCCATGCGCCATTCCAGGTGATTAATGCTGTCATTAATAATGTCAAAGTTAGCGCACACTTCTAATGGCATAAACAATAACGCGACATTCTCAGCCGCAAATACGCCCACACTCACATACGTGCCGCAGGGCGATGTTTTCACCACTTGCCGCATCAGATGCTGTGTGTAGGCTAGGCGCGTCGCCGGTTTATTGGCAACGTGCATATCCTCGGCATTCATGCTTTGCGAAATATCTGCCAGCAACAAATAGTTATGCACTTCTTGTTTGAGTTGTATCTCCGGCTTGACCATGGCCAGCACCAGAAACAGCATGGCGCCCAACAATAAACTGGTTTCATAATGTGCTTTAAGCAGTGAAAAAAAGCGTTTCATGGTAACCCCTGTGGCAGATTGCTGATCTCCATGCCGGAAGGATCCTGCGGCACGGTTTTAATGTGTTTGGGAATCACGCCGTGCAATAAACTCAAATTGAATTTGGCTGCCTGGTTGCCAGGGTCGAGCTTGAGTGACTGCTCATACGCGGCACGCGCCTGTAAATAATCAAACTTGGCTTGCTCCTGAATCGAGCCATCCGCCTCGACCAGGCGCTGCAAACCAGAGCGGAACAAATGATTGCCAATATTAAAATGAATCTGCGACTTTAATGCCTGGCTGGGTTTAAACACCGAGGCATCCTGCTGTTTCGGCGCCTCCAGCAATTGGCCAAAATTCTGTATTGCATGTTTGTAGTTACCCGTTTTGCCTTGCTGATATGCATCGGCAAACTTCTGGTGAAAAGGAAACGGGTCTCCTGCCAGCACTTCACCCGCCTGTAAAAGGCCGTTGGCCGCAGAGATGGTATGCACCTGATAGCCTTCATACGCGCTCCCTAGCACGCCGACAATGAAGAGCAATCCCAGCACCTGGTTTTTGCGCGTTAAATGGTTTTTCATTCGTATACCCTTACATTTTTAATCACCAGAATCAGCAACACCAACACCAGCGCAGAGACCATAAACACCTTGGAATAGTCATAGCCGGCAATGGTCTCGTGGTATTTAATGGCCTTTTTCTCCCGCGAGTCGATATCGTTAATCGCCGACTGCAAGGTTTCCGGGTCATCGGCTTCATAGGCTTTGTATTTCAGGCCCAGTGACTGGAAATACTTGTGCAGCACGATGGAGTTAGGCGTGCGGTCTTCTTCATATTCATCTTTGGAGAAAATACTCGGCTCGCCTGGTTCACGCAGCATGATCCAGTAAATACTCAACTTGCGGCTTTTCAGGCGCTCGCTGAGCAAATACTTCACGCGCGGGCTCAGTTTGCCAGCGCCATCCGAAAGCAGAATCACCGCGCGTGAGCCTGAACTCTGGATGTTATCGAACAAGCCAACCGCCTCAGTGAGCCCAGCGCCAATGTTGGTCTGGTTGAGCGAAGGACTGGTGGCGGCAAGAATCGCTGCATGAATGGCATCACGGTTAGTGGTGATTTTGATGCCGTACAACGCCGAGTTGGTAAACCCCACCACCCCCATCATGTCATTCGGACGTGAGTCAATAAATTGCGTGATGATACGGCGCGCCGCGGCAGATTTGATTTCCGCCACATGCCCCCCCGTAGCATCGCCCGCAAACGGGTGGTCCATACTCACGCTACGGTCTATCACCATCACCGTTTGGGCACCCTTGCCTACGCGTGGTACCTGTTCATCTGAACCTCGCGGGGCCGCCAGTGCAATCACGATACTCAGCAACAGCAAAGACATAATGACCTTCACCGCCAGGTTGAGCCGGTCAGAAAACAGGTCTTCCGGCATCAGCTCCAGCCAGCTGTAATGCTGGCCTTGATGGCCTTTTAACCAGAAAGGCAGCAGCGCGATGGGCAACAGGGCAAATGCCCATGGATTTAAAATGATCATGACACGCCCCGCTCACAATCACGCAAACGCTTGCTGAGCTGCACCAGTTGCGCAATCACCTGGCGGCTATCGCGGTTTTTCACGTCGTATAACGATTGATTGGACGCCTCAAAAAATTGCGTAATCTCCTGCTGCAGGCCTTTAAAGCCTGGTCGCAAGCGCACAAACTCATCCACATCGCGCGCAAAAATATTCGCGCCATAATGCTGGTTGAAGGCCTGATGCAAATAGACCAGCGCTTTTTTCTCTTCTGCCGCAGTTTTTGGTTTGGCGGATTTTGCCAGGCGCTTGAGTTGCCTGTGCGCCCGTGCAAATGCCCCCCCCATGAATGGCAACCATTGGCCATCGGCATTGATATACAGCAAGGCGAGCAAGCTGATCACCGTCATGCTCAGACTGACCACCAACCCTTGCTGATGCACATGACTGTCAATCAGGGGTGTTTTCACTTCGGGCAAGATATTCTTCCTGGCGGTGGTCGTCCCGCCCGTCACCAGTGGTGAAAACCAGAATCCCCAGGCGGGAATATCCACTGTAGTGGCTGCAACGGTCAGTTTTTCTGCGGGCAAATACATCACGCTGGGCGTGGCACTGGCCGCAAATACCTGATAATCAAATTGCACGGTATAACGGGTATGCCCGGACTGCGCCTGGCTTTGTACGGCGATACCAACCAGCTCGATGCCATTCTGTTTGCGGCCCTTTTTAGGCAAGGTGTTTTTTGCCAGCGTGTCTCCGCCGGAAGCCTCAACCACTAGGGTTCTGGTCAGCACATCCCCAATATGCACCCCATAAGTCGAGGGTGGGTTCACCACACTTAAAGTAGGGGCAGCTGCCAGGCTGCTATTGGCCGTGAGCAATACGCTGGCGGCCAGTAACAGGCATTGCATGCCCCTGCGAACGGTTATGTTTGAAATCTGTTTTAGCATGATTGTTTTTTCACCATCACATTGCTTGTTCAAAATAATGCGTCATCAGCTCTGGCCTGTAGTCGCCATGCATAAACAGCGCCGGACTCTCAAAACGCATGAATAAAGCTTCTAATGCCTGCCTGCGCGCATGAAAGGCGTGAATGAATTTGGCTTTCACTTCGCTGCGGAAAAACAGCGTGCGATTGCGCCCGGTTTCCAGGTCTATCATGGTGCCAAAACCAAACTTGGGCAGTTTTTTGTATTCCTCATCGTCCCACAGCACAATCGGCACCACCTTATGGGCAGACATCGCCAGCAAGGTTTTCTCGATCACCTGCATGGGCATATGAAAATCCGAAATCCAGAACACCAGGGCGCGCGTCTGCCCCAGAAAATTAGGCATGTCGGTGACGCCCTCCATGCCGATACGCAGCGAGTGATACTCATGCAGCAAGGCGATGGTCTGTTTGCTCTGGTGATAATTTCGGCTCAGCGGCAAGGTGAAATCCTCAAGCACCTGCTGGTTGTAGCCAATAAAACCAAACAAATCGCCCATGTTATAAGCCGAATTCGCCACCGCCGTGGCGATTTCTACCGCAGTATCCAGCTTACGCTGGCTCCCCCTGAACTGCATGGACCCGGATAAATCACACACGGCATAAATCGGCGTTGTGCTGTCCTGGTTAAACTGCCGCACCTGCACCTGCTCAAACGGGTCGCGTATCGTCTGCCGCAAATCCATACGCCTGGCATCCGGGTAATCCACCAGGTTGATGGTGCCACGGTAGTCAGAGCCTATCCCGCGCTGGGTGCCGGGATGATCACCGAGCTGGATGCTGTCAGACTTCCAGCCAACCACATATTCAAAGGGCCGCGCGTAACCGGCCTCTTCGTCATACCGCGGCGTTTTCTGCTCGGCTTTTTTCCAGGCGTTTTTGAGTGTGGCACGCATGCTTAAGCCGCTTTGCTAAAGGACAGGCTAGGCACCGCCACCGTGCGGATAATATTGCTCGTCAGCTCCCTGGCCAAGGCTGTCCTGCGGTTTTCATAGGCCGCGTTAAACACCAGGCGATGTGAAATCACCTCGTGAAATACGGCATGAATATCTTCCGGGTACAAACTGTCGCGGCCATTCAGCCAGGCATTCACACGCGCCGCTTTCATCAACATACCCATGCCGCGTGGACTGGCGCCAGTCTGGATCACACGACTAACATCCACACTCTCCATGGTCACACCAAACTTCTCCGGATGCTGTGTGGCCTCCCACAAATCCATGGTGTATTCCTCCAGCACATCGCTGGATTGAATATGATTTTGCAGTCGGTCAGAAAACGCATTTAACTGGTCAAACTTCAAAATGCTGCTATCCACCTGTTGCGTGAGTTTTTCGGCGTGTTGGAACTTGGTATTGAACACCAGCGACTTTTTCAACTCTCGGTCCGCCGGAATATCAATCGGAATCTCCATCATAAAGCGGTCGCGCGCCGCAGACGGAATCTCAAACGTCTCGTTTTTCTCCACCTGGTTGCGGTCAGCAAACACAATCATGTGCGGCATGCGGTATTCTTTTTTGAACGCGCTGATATGGCGCTCCGCCATCACCCGCAACATCAGGGCATGCACCTGCGGCCGCGCACGGTTGATCTCGTTAAAAAAGAACACGGATAAATCTTCCCCGGCGCGCAACAACGGACCCTCATCAATTTGCGGCCTGCCATCTGGCCCCAAAAAGGTGTGGTAAATCAGGTCGTTCGGCATCAGGTCAACCGTGCCTTCAATCCGCTCATACGCGCCACCAATGCCGCGCGCAATCGATTGCAGCAAGGTGGTTTTGCCCACACCTACGCCACCATCCAGCAACACATGGCCGCGGGCAAAAATCGCAATATTCATCAAGCGGATGGCTTTGCTCTGCCCGACAATCACCTGGTTCACCTGCTTTTCAAGTTCCAGCGCATGATGGCGCCAATCTGTCAGTTGGATATCTAATGGAGGTGACATGACTCTTCCTTTCTAACCACGGTTAAAAATACGCTCATGGAGAAGATCTCCCCGAACGATTTATCTGAACGTACAAAATGTTTCAAAAATGTAACAGAGTGACACTAGTCCACAATCCTCCAGTTTCAAGAACTTCACTGGTCCAGTTATTTTTGCGATATAGTGCCGATTGAGTAATCCAGATTTCCCGTAAAAGAAAGGGATTTCTTCCTGACATGACATGTTTTTGGTGTGACTGATGGAGAGCGCAATGCTACGTTCGTGGAGTCTTAAACTCACAATTACCGACACCTCAGGCTTGCCGGTGTACCTGCAAATTGCCCAGCAAATCATGGAGGAAATTCAGCGTGGCCGCTTAGCGCCTTCCACCGCCATGCCAGGCACGCGGGAGCTGGCCGAGAAACTCAATGTAAACCGCAAAACAGTGATCCTGGCTTATGACGAACTCATCGCGCAGGGCTGGCTGGTGTCTGAGCAACGCCGAGGCTCGTTTGTCTCTGCCAACCTGCCCAACTTTAGTACTCAGGCGCAAACCTCTAAAAGTAGTCATCAACCCGCCAATGTGGTGGAAGGCCCGACGCACCCGCTACTCAATTATCAATCGCCGGTCGATGGCGTGATTGATTTTAATGACGGCATCCCCGATGCACGGCTGATCCCGTTCAATATCCTGTCGCGGGCATTCCGCCATGCCTTGATCGGCTCCAGCAAAGGCAAAAGCCTAGGATATGGCGACCCACGCGGCACGCTGGCCCTGCGCCAATCCATCGCTACCATGCTCAATATGGAAAGAGGCCTGAGTGTGGATATCGACCAGATCTGCATTGCGCGTGGCAGCCAGATGGGCATCTTCCTGGCCGCACGTGTATTGACACGCCCGAACGACAATATTGTCGTCGAACAACTCAGCTATCCGGCCGCCAAAGAAGCCTTCAGGTCCTGCGGCGCCAACATCCTCACCGTCAAACAAGACAAGCATGGCATCGATGTCGTTGCGCTGGAAAAACTCTGCCAGCAGCACCCTATCCGCGCCATTTATGTCACGCCGCACCACCAGTTCCCCACCACCGTCATCATGACCGCCGAGCGGCGGTTAAAACTGCTGATGCTGGCCGAGCAATACGACTTCACCATCGTCGAAGACGACTACGACCACGAGTTCCACTTTTCATATCACCCGGTGTTCCCGCTGGCCAGCACCAACCACGGCGGCCGCGTGATCTATGTTGGCTCGCTCTCCAAAGTGCTCGCGCCCGGCTTGCGCGTGGGCTACCTGGTCGCCACCCCCAACCTCATAGATCGCTGTGCGCAAGAAGTCATGCTCATAGACCGTCAGGGCAACTCCATCACCGAACTCGCCGTGGCCGAACTCATGCACTCCGGCGAAATCAAACGCCATATCCGCCGTACGTTCAAGATATATAACGAGCGCAGAAACCTGCTGATTGCGCTGATTAAAAAAGAACTCAAAGAATACGTCACCTTCGACGCCCCCGATGGCGGGCTCGCCATTTGGCTACGTTTAAAAGAAGGTTACGACGTAGAACAGGTTGCCGGACAGGCGTTGAAACATCATGTGCGCATTTTGCCTGGCACCTTGTTTTCTGAGACAGAGCAAAGCGTGCATGCCATACGCTTGGGATTTGGCAGTCTCACTACCGCCGAGTTAGAGAAAGGGGTACTGGCCTTAAAAACCGCGTTCATGGGCGGCTAGGTATTTTGATATTTAAGAAAATTTAAATATTACCGAAAACAATTTATTACAATGTAAATTAATTTTATTATGGGAAGCGTCAGATAAATCAATATTAGAAATATTCGTTCATTTTATGAAAAATATTAAAAATCAGAATATTGAAAATAATCAATACATCCAGACCTTGATCGATAACTTCCCATTCATGGTCTGGCTCAAGGATGTGAACAGCCGCATCCTGGTGGCGAATACAGCCTACGCCAACATGGTGGGTGTTCACTCGAGTACTGAACTGATTGGCAAGACAGACTTTGATTTTTTTCCGCCAGATTTAGCGCAAGAGTATGTCGATGGTGATAAAAAAGCCATGCTGAGTACCACGCCGAGCGCGGTCACGGTGCCGATTAAAAACGCAGAAGGCGAGTACTACTGGATAGAATCTTACAAATCCTCAGTGATTGTAGACGGCAAAGTGGTCGGCTCGCTTGGTTACGCCAGAGACGTGACCGAAAGCATCCAGAAAGAAAACGAATACAAATCCATTGTAGAAAATTCATCGAACTGCATCGCCAAATACAACCGCGATTGCGAGCGCATCTTTCTCAACAAAGCCAACTCCTCGTTTTATGAAGTCGACTCCACCAGCCTGATAGGCAAAACGCCGTCGCAATATCCCGGTGGCACCTCCGCCAAAGCCCTTGAGAAAAGCATACAAGAAGTATTTCAAAACGGGGAAAATCAACATGTTGCATTCAAGCTGACCACCAAACATGGCAAGCACAAAATCATGCACACGGTATTAACTCCCGAATTTAACGCCATCCACGAAGTACAAGCCGTCATCGCCATCGGCCAGGACATGACGCAGTCATATGAAAACCTGGACCGCATCCATCACCTGGCGTATTTCGACTCTATTACCAAGCTGCCCAATCGTATTTCTTTGCTGGAAGTGCTGGAGCAATGCATCAAAAAATCGCACCGCTCAGGCTGTTCATTTGCATTTCTGATGCTGGATTTAGATGGCTTCAAGGCAGTCAATGACTTGCTTGGGCACTCCGAAGGTGACTTGTTGCTATATGAAATGGCAAGACGCATTGAACGCTCGGTGAGGCCAACCGATACCGTTGCCCGACTGGGCGGCGACGAATTCGCCATTGTGCTGTCAGACGTCAAAGACCCCAAAAATGCCGGGGGTGTGGCAAAAAAAGTTCTCGAATCCATCAAGCAACCCATTTTAATCCGTGGCACAGAACTGTTTATTTCCGCCAGCATTGGCATCGTGATTTGCCCCGACCACAGTAGCGATGTCAGCGATATTGTGAAGTATTCAGATATCGCCATGTACAAAGCCAAGAAACAAGGCAGAAATAACTACCAATATTATTCCGCCGACTTATCGCAAACCACGATTGAACGCATAGACATAGAGCGCTCACTGCGCACCGCCCTGCAAAACGACGAGTTCTTGCTGCACTACCAGCCACAAGTGAATTTAGAGACCGATAAAATCGTCGGCGTAGAAGCGCTACTCAGATGGAACCGTAACCACAACGAAATGATCCCGCCAAATCGCTTTATCAGCATTGCAGAAGACTCAGGCTTGATTGTCGAGATTGGTGAATGGATCATGCAAACGGCATTTAAAGACGCCGTCCGCTGGAACACTGGCTGCAAAGACCCCATTAGTGTCGCCATCAATTTATCCAGCCGCCAGTTTATCCATAACAACCTGCTCAACTCCATCAAGCACCTGTTAAAGAAAACCCACTGCAACCCGGCTTGGATCACCTTAGAGATCACGGAAAGCCTGCTGCTAAATGACAGCCTGCATATTAGAAAAACCCTAAAAAGCCTGGATAACCTGGGCTTCAGAATCTCCCTGGATGACTTCGGCACTGGCTATTCAGCGCTGAGTTATCTCAACAAATTCCCCGTCAGCGAAATCAAAATTGACCAATCATTTGTGCAAGGCATCGCAGACAACAATGATCACCGGCTCATTGTGCAGGCAATTATTTCCATGGCGAAAAGCTTGGGTAAAGAACTGGTGGCAGAAGGCGTGGAGAAGGCCGAACAAGCCAAGTTTTTAGAAAGCTGTGACTGTAAAGTGGTGCAAGGCTACTTCTATAGTAAACCCAAGCCGTTTGATGAAATTGATATGCAGGCATCGTGGGCGCCTGCTGTTCACGAAAATAAAGCTATATAAACGCCAGCTACGCTGAAAGCTCTTGTAATGCCAACCTCAACTCGCTCGCGTCAATGTCCCTGACCAGGCGTTTGAACTCAACACCGTCTTTCATAAAAACCAACGTAGGCCATAGTTTCACGTGGAACGACCGCCCCAACCTGCGGCCCTTGCCATCCTCAATTTTAATATGGCGGACATGGGGAAACTGGGCCAGTCCAGACACAATTGTCGGCTGCGCGGCCTGGCAATAGCCGCACCAGCTGGCGCCAAACTCCAGCATGGTGGCGCCCGGGAGGGTGTTCACTTCTTCGCGTGTAGGCTCTAAGTTTTCCATCTTGATGACTATCGTACGCGAATCTGTCATGCTTGGCTGCTAAATCAGGCCATACACATACCTTCCATCTCACCGGCGAGTGTGATAATTTCGCCTGAAAATCACGCACGCATAAAGGCACCAATGAATACCTCCAGCTTTCTCGTCCAGGCCGCAATCTACCTGTCTGCCGCCATCATTTTAGTGCCCGTATTCAAGCGTCTGGGCCTAGGCTCGGTGCTGGGTTATTTAATTGCAGGCATTCTCATCGGCCCTTATGCCTTAAAACTGATTGCCGACCCAGAACATGTGCTGCACTTTGCCGAGTTTGGCGTGGTGCTGATGTTGTTCCTGATCGGCCTGGAACTCGAGTCACAAAAAGTATGGGAGTTACGCAAGCTGCTATTTGGGCTGGGGGGCTTGCAAGTGACGCTGACCATAGGCCTGGTCACCATCATTGCACATAGCCTGCATTTTAGCTGGCCTGAAGCACTGATTATCGGCATGGGTGTCGCCATGTCATCCACCGCGATTGGGCTGACCGCGCTGATTGAGAAAAAACAGTTGCACACCACAGGCGGCCAGGCCGCGTTTGCCACCTTGCTGTTCCAAGATTTATCGGTGATTCCGCTGTTTATGCTGCTGGCGTTTATCGCACCCAACCATACAGGCGCCAGCGTTGACCTGTTGGCTGTCGCTAAAGCGATTGCCGTGATTGTCGCCATTATCCTCGCCAGCCGCACAGTGTTGCGCCCCATGATGCGCGTGATCGCACAAACCGGTGTGCGCGAGATTTTTGTCGCTTTTTCATTATTGCTGGTGATTGGTATATCGCTTGCCATGGAATCAGTCGGCCTGTCGATGGCGCTGGGTACGTTCCTGGCCGGGGTGTTATTGGCCGACTCTGAGTACCGCTATGAGTTGAGGTTAGACATCGAACCGGTCAAAGGCTTGCTGCTCGGCCTGTTTTTTATTGCCGTGGGCATGACCGTCGATTTAGCCCTGGTGGCCAACCAGCCACTGCTGATTTTTGGCGGTGCCTTGCTTATCGTACTCACCAAACTATTGGTGCTGGTCGGCCTGGGCTGGCTGTTTCAATACCCGCTGCGTGACAAGCTGCTGTTCGGCGCATCACTGTCACAAATTGGCGAGTTCGCCTTTGTGATTTTTGGCCTGGCGCTCGCGCAAGACTCCATTTCACGCGACACCTACAATATCCTCAACGCCATGGTCGCCGTCTCCATGCTGACCACGCCGATATTGCTGTTGCTGTATGACGCATTTGTCGGCCTGCAATGCAGCGAACGCCCCAAAGACGCCATTCCCGAAAATAACGCCGTCATCATTGCCGGGTTTGGCCGCTTTGGGCAAATCGTCGGCCGCGTCCTCATGGCCAAAGGCATCACCCCCACCCTGATTGATAACGACCCCAACCAGGTTGATTTAACCCGCCAGTTTGGCTGGCGCTGTTACTATGGCGACGCCTCAAGACTAGACCTGCTGGAAGAAGCAGGCATTGCCCAAGCAAAACTACTGGTGATCGCCGTTAATGACTCCCATGCGGCGTTAGAGATGGCAAGACTGGTCAAACAACGCTGGCCGCAGGTGGCCATTGTCGCCAGGGCCAGAAGCAGAACCGAAGCCTTTGATTTACGCGAGCTCGATTTACACCCTATCCGGGAAACGTTTTACTCCTCACTAGAAGCCGCCAAACAATCCCTGGTCGCCATTGGCGAAACCGCCAGCGCCGCGGCCAGAATCATCAAGCAATTTGAAAAACACGACCTGGAACAACTGGAAGTCACACTTAAAATCAGGCATGACAGAAAAGCGTTATCCAGCGTCATGGAACAAGGCCGCCAGGATCTGAAAACCCTGCTGGAAATGGAAAGTACGAGTGCTGAATAAACCCTTTAAATGCCCAATGTTTATTTTTATGCTGGCTTACCCGTACGGTTCTTGATCCTTTTTTCCAAAGCATTCAGCTCTGCCTCATCCTGCTGATCCGCAGCTTGAGCCTCGTACAATTTCCTGCGCTGATCATAATCAGCAAACAACTCACCCACCTTGGACTCCATATATGCATGGGTTTTCTTGCCAGCGCCACTCAGCAACGGAAAGCCATTGCTGGTAATAATCTGCCCCACATGCTGCTGCCAAAAAGCCATAGTGGTGATAGTTTGGCGTTTAGCGCGTAATTCTGCAGTTTCCAGAAAGATCACCACCAAGCGGTTGAGCGTATCAACTTCGTCTTCGGTCAGGTAATTTTTCGCCACAACAATATCCTGCTTGCGTACTTGCGAACCTTTCCAGGTCAACAACCCAAAATGCTGATCATCCGGGTTTGCACGTGCAAGAATGATCTCAGCAGCAGTATGTTGTGTGACGGCATAGAGCAACACGTTTTGCACAGTAGCAAAAAACTGCTGCGTGGCCTGATCCGTTTTGTCATAGTCACTGGCTAACGCAAACAGGTCACGTACCTTCTGATAAAAACGCTTTTCCGAAGCACGGATATCCCGGATGCGCTCCAGCATTTCATCAAAATAATCCAGGCGACCATCCGGGTTTTTCAGGCGTTCGTCATCCATGACGAAACCTTTGCGCAAATACTCAGCTAAAACAGTGCTGGCCCAGCGGCGAAACTGCACACCCCTCGGTGAACGGACGCGATAACCTACGGCCAAGATGGCATCAAGATTGTAGAGCGAAACGTTTCGCCGCACTTCACGACCACCCTCAATTTGAACTACCGAGGAATCCTCGGTAGTTGCCTCCAAGACTAACTCACTATCTTCGTAAATATTCTTTAGATGAAGACTTACATTATCTGTGGAAACATCGAACAACTCTGCCATTTGCCTCTGAGTCAGCCAGACCGTACCCCGATCAGCTCTAAGTTGCACTTGGGCTTGACCATCTTCACTTGTATATAGAATTAACTGAGTCATTTTTTCCAACTATCCAACCCTGACCAACGCATTCTCATTCACCTCGCCCACCAACTGAATCACCTTCTTCATATCAGCATCGTCAAAGCTGCATTCACATCCACGCCAACGATACTCCGTATAAAAACGCCTAGTGGTTTATAGCCAAAGATTTCAACTTACTCTTAGTGTATTCCTACATCATACCGATACTTTGACGGTTCTCGCCAGCAGCTCTGTACATCCGCTTGCCGTGCGTATGATATTTTCATAGTATTAACACATCCCTCGTGTTCAACGCGTCATTTTTAAAGGCTCCATTATGGCAACTGTACGCAAAACCATCACCATGACTGACCAGCAAGATAGCTGGATTAAAGCCCAAATTGAGACGCTTAGAAAAGCACTGATAGAAGGTGAAAACAATAGAAAGTAATTCTATTTAAGCTCTTTATTAGATTTAACCAACTTCAAAACAATTTCAATTAACTTTGGGTGCTAAAAAATTTCAGGGAGGTAAAGTAATGAAGATTAGCCAAATATTTGGTCTCAACAGAACTCAATACGAACTGGATTTTATAGATATTGACATTGAACGAGACACAAGATTGTTTCTTGACCCATACTTCCTTAGTCACCGGACAGATTCATTCAGTGTAGAAGCTACAAGAACTATTGGTAGTTTTTTTCAAACATTTATAGATTTGATGCAAGCAGGTGAAATCAATAATGCAAGAGAGATATTCAATCACCTACATGAACCTAATGAAACTTGTTTGGGGTTATCTGTTGGAACACCTAGGGGTAATGGCATTGGCTCTCAAAATGCTGATGCAATATTTGAAAGCATTCGCCAGAGCAGAGCATTGCAAACTGGGTTACTTGAACATTTAGAAGATTTTAGAATTTTTGTTGAAAATATCGATAAAGATAAGGTTTCAGATATGACAACAAATATCATTCGAGAGCAGCTCATAGCATACACTCAAAGCCAAGCTAAATTGTGGAGCTTTCCTTTACAGAATGGAGTAGCGTCTGGTGAGTATTGGAACAGACAAACTCGACGTTGGGAGCAAACTCATACAGAAATGCTTGTAATTCAAGAGAGAAAAATTCTATTGGTTCCTAAGGCCATTGTCTCTTATGCGAAAAGATATACACATCAACAATTTCATCAGCACTTTGTCCTTAACTTCAAACAAAGCGAGCATCTAAGATTGAACTCAGCTTTGGTACAAAGCAAAAGAAACAGAAATGGGGAGGTTAGGAGATGGGTAACTAAAGAAAGCATCAAAGAAGCAGAGGCACCCCTTGATAAAGATTTCTTGTCACAGTTTACTCAAAGTCATAGAGAAGTCTTTGCTCGCTTCAGACAATATCAGGCTAAAGGCATGCAGTCATTAGGCAATAATGAGCTCGATTCACGAACTGAAGTTAATGATTTAGTAAGACATTTAAAGGAACAATTAGCCTCACTGGGAGTTGGTAGCGAAAATGCCTCCATATATCATAAAACAGTTGCCGCAATTCTTGAGCTGCTCTTTTATCCAAGACTTACTTGTTTAACGGTTGAAAAAGTAATTAATGAGGGGCGAAAAAGAATTGACATTACATTCGACAATTCAGCATCAAGCGGAATTTTTTGGAGACTATCAACACACCATCAAATACCTTGTGCTTACATCATGATTGAATGTAAAAATTATAGAAATGATGTTGCAAATCCTGAAGTCGACCAACTGATAAGCAGATTTCATGTCAATCGTGGCAAGTTTGGAATGCTTATATGTAGAACCGTTCAAGACAGAGACACTTTGATTAAGCGGTGTCGAGATGCTTACGGTGCTGGTCAAGGTTTGATCATCCCACTAATGGATGCGGATTTGATTGAAATGCTAGATAAGATTCTTGCAGATCAAGCTAATCCAGAAGAGGATGTTTTAACAAGGATTCTTAACGAAGTGACTTCATAGGATCATTGCGAGAAGCGAAGTATCACAGTCGGAGTAACTATTCACTCCGAGAGGGATACCGATGAGACTGTGTGCTAACCAGCTGGACTTCGTGTTGTGCGCCGCGGAGTCCCCTGCAGCTTAAATTGTACTTGTTATACTTTCAAGCTAGGGAATACTAAATATTGTGAAGTACACATTTTTACCCCTTCAATTAATAACAGTTAGAAACTCACCAAGTACGACTAAACTTTCATTATCATTTTCAAAAACAATTGGCTTATATCCATATGCAGAAGTGTCTGGTTTTAAGACAATCTTTGTGTTTTTTGGGATATCTTCAACAAAAGTTTTTTGGCTGCTATAAACCTTTACTGTGTATTCGCCTCCGTGATCAGGGTCCTCAATTTCACGATGCTGAACAAGCACAATTTTTCCATTGCGAGTACCGCCTGGATTAGCTTTAAATAAACACCATGATCCATTAGGTATACGACGATTCATTGACTCGCCAACAACCTGCATCACGAACATGCCTTCGCTGACGTTGATATGGCTAGGTAATTCAACCCACTGATATTCTTCCATCATTTGAAAATCACTAAAGCCACCAGCCGCAGCTTTTAAATCGTAAATTGGTACATGCGTTTTATATGGTTTTGCTTGCTCAAATGAAACCACGTTTAAATCCAAACCGGAATACTCAGTAGTCACATCATTTATGACTTGCTCTTGGCAACTTACTACCTTTTTAAAGTAGTTTCTTGTTTCTTCGTCGGTACAAAAGATATAACAACCCTTTTGCCCTCGAGTCATTAATGTTCGATAGGTATTCTTGATAATTTCGCCAGTTAGTTGTTTGGCTTTGTAGGGTTCATTTTTTAATAGTGTCTTATAGCCACGTATTGATTTATCGTTTGAAGAACGTTTTCCGGCATCTGTGATTGCAACACCATCACGGATGACAAAGTCATCGCCAATAATCACACCGACATAATCAAGCTCTAATCCCTGACAGGTGTGGATGCATCCAATCTGCTCTACTGAATGAGCAGCTATCAGCCACAAACTTCCATCTTCATCTAAATTCCATCGAGCTTTGAAACTAAACTCAGAGATAATGATATCGAAGGCTGATTTATCTTTTTTGCTAGCCCAATCCCAGCAATATCCGGCTACTAAGCGCGCTTTATTTGAAACTCTGTTTTTCTCAACTATGGCGGCTCTTAATTGATTCGGGTCATCAAATATTTTGACATCGTAATCAATATCTTCAAGGGTGGGATTAGCGGTTTCGCGAATTTGTAAGCTGTTATCCACCCATGCCAGATAACCATCGGAACCATTACATCTAAATTGTGAAACTAGTTCTAACTCGGTAACCGTGGAACCAAGCTTGTCTGCCCAAAGCGTAATTTCATTGATAGTTCCAATATCACTTAAAGTAACTCGTTGAGCTTCATCAATAAAAAAGACATTAAACCTTGATGCCGCTATCAGCTCTTTAATTTGGTTTTCGCCAAGATTGCTGTAAAGACCAGATTTCTCATTCAGTCGGTGAGCCTCATCAACAATTAAAGCTCCAAACTGATTAGGCTCAACTTCGATATAAGCGCCAGACCCTTTAAACATTTGGTCAATGTGAGTTTTCTTTTTAGAACCTGTTAGCTTTTCCTTAAACACTGCTCGAGGCGCTGCATTTTTCGAAACATACTGCACGAGCATTTCGCGATTTGTGAGCTCGCCTAATAGATTGATAGCAACCACGGATTTACCTGTGCCTGGCCCGCCTTTTACTATCAACGTTTGTTTCTTACCATGCTGAGCTTTGTGCGCTAAATCCAGAGCAGTTTCATAGACCAACTTTTGCTCATCAATCATCAAAAACTCTGAGTTACCCGACAACATCGAAGCTAAAGCATCAGCCAAATTCTTTGATGGTTTGATAACACCATGTTCGATCCGATACATGACGTTGTTACTATCACCGTACTTCACATGCTGCTTTAGAAACTCGGAAAGCTTAATAGCGTCTTGCGATACAAATACTGGAGCTTTTTCTGTATGACTTGCATAAAAAGGATCGTCTATAACCGATCTAGATTTTAGGTTATGCAGATAAGCACAAGGCTGCAAGCGAATGGACTCTTTTCGAACCGTTTCGTTATAATCTTCAATAAGTGCAGCATATGACCACGCCTGATATGAGGGATGGTTTGTTTCTACTTCGCCACGCTGCAACCATGTTTTAACGATAGCGTCTTTATTTGTTTTCTCAACCTCTTGCCACTGCTTAAGCTCGACAATAATAGCGGTGTCATTGTGCTCCTGATCCTTACCAGTAAGAATAAAATCCACCCGCCGATTTGTCATCGGTAAGTTATATTCAATCGCTACCCGAGATGATGGAGGAATATCCTCATCCCAAAGAATCTGCGACATATACTGAAGGGAGTTTTCCCAGGAAAGCTTTTCGTTTCTTGGTGAGTTTCGATTGAGTTTTCTTAAAACCTCGGATTCGATGATTTCAGCAATTCTGTTGGATCTGACATCATCAAGAAACTCTCTTTTAGTAGCGGAATAAACAATCATAGAGTTTGTTCTTAATTATGTTGACGATTATATTTTTAACTAGATTATTCCAGAATAATTTTTTAGCCAACCTTTTGCAGCAACTCGCACTCAGCAAACAACTCTGCCACCCATTCAATAAACGCCCGAACTTTTGAGGATAAATGCCGGTTTTGCGGATAGAGCGCGTTAATCGGCAAACTCCCTGCCGGGTTGTCGCCCAACACTTTATCTAACTTACCCTCTGTTAAATAGCCTTGTACCATAAACGTGGGCAACTGGCAGATGCCTATGCCTGCCAGCGCGGCGGCGACAATTGCGTCGCCATTATTAATGGCCAGTTTACGTATGGTGGGGATTTCCTGCACTTCGCCATCTTGCTCAAGAATAAAGTTGCGCACTTTGCCGGTTTTGGAGGAAAAGAAGTGCACAGCCTGGTGGCGTTGCAGGTCGTCTGGGGTTTGTGGTGTGCCGTGGGTTTTTAAGTAGTCTGGCGAGGCGACGAGCAAAAACTGCATGGTGCCTACACGGCGGGCGACCAGGCTGGAATCGAGCAAATTGCCGATGCGGATCACGCAATCGACGCCTTCTTCGAGCAAATCAATTGGCCTGTCGTCACAGCCGATTTCGAGTTGTATCTCCGGGTATTTTTTAAAAAAGTCTGGCAGCGCCGGAATAATCACTAACCGCCCCAATGGCGTGGGCACATTTACACGCAGGCGCCCTTTTGCACTGGCCGTGGCCTGGTTGAGGGCGGCTTCGGTTTCTTCTAGCTCGTTTAATAATCTGATGGCGCGTTCGTAATAGGCGGCGCCATCGGTGGTGACGCTGATACGGCGCGTGGTGCGATGCAGCAACTTCACGCGCAAACGTTTTTCCAGCGCCAGCACCTGGGCCGAGACGGTAGTTTTGGGCAAATTGAGTGACATGGCGGCTTTGGTAAAGCTCTCCAGCTCTACCACTCGCGTGAACGCCAGCATGGAGTCAAAGCGGTCCATACACTCCCTTTTCAATCTTATTGTCCAATAAATTAGCACAGTGATTGCATATTTAGGTGATTTATCTGTATTTTTTATTTATTTATAGTGGTCACCAGTTTCAAACAACTTCATTACTTTTTATTTAGGAGATTTTTATGAGCAAGAAACTTGAAGGTAAAGTAGCCGTGGTGACTGGTGCATCTAAAGGCATCGGTGCTGAAATCGCTAAACGTTTTGCCCGTGATGGCGCAGCCGTTGTCGTCAATTACTTATCCAGCAAGGCCGGTGCCGACAAAGTGGTGGCTGATATTACAGCCGCGGGTGGCAAGGCGGTGGCCGTGGGTGGCAATGTGAGTGAAGCGGCAGACGCACAGGCGATTGTCGAAGCGGCGATTAGCAACTTTGGCAAGCTGGATATTTTGGTCAACAACTCCGGAATTTATGAATTCGGTAGCATCGAAGAAATCACCCCTGAACACTTCCACAAACAATTCAACATCAACGTGCTGGGCTTGTTGCTCACCACGCAAGCGGCGGTTAAATATCTGCCTGAAGGTGGCAGCATTATCAACATTGGTTCTGTGGTCAGCCGTTTAACGCCTCCTGGCGCGGCGGTATACACCGCCACTAAAGGCGCGGTAGATGCCATCACCGGTTCGTTATCCAAAGAACTGGGCCCACGCAAGATTCGCGTCAATGCCTTGAACCCTGGCCTGGTTGCCACGGAAGGCACACAGACGGCGGGCGTGATTGGCTCAGAGATGGAGAGTGGCTATGTGGCACAAACACCGCTGGGGCGCACTGGCCAGCCGAATGATATTGCGTCAGTGGCGGCCTTTTTAGCCTCTGAAGACTCTTACTGGCTGACTGGCGAGCAATTGCTGGTAGGCGGTGGCTTGCGTTAATTTTAGAGAGCAAACAGATGATCAACTTATACACATGGGCCACACCAAATGGTCGAAAGATCTCCATCCTGCTGGAGGAGTTAGGACTTGACTATGCGGTGAGCCCGGTTGATCTGGGCAAGCTGGAGCAGTTTTCTGCACACTTCAGTGCGATTTCGCCTAACAACAAGATTCCGGCCATCATCGATACCGAACCAGATCGTGACCCGGTCGTGATTTTTGAGAGCGGCGCTATTTTGACCTACCTGGCCGAAAAGTACGGCCAGTTTCTGGCACCGCATGGGCAGGCGCGCTATAACGCCCTGGAATGGTTGCACTGGCAAACCAGTGCGCTGGGGCCCATGCTGGGCCAGCTCGGTTTTTTCGCGGTGCGTAGCCAGGAAAAATCGCCATTAGCCATCGCACGCTTTATCGAAGAAGCAGAAAGGCTATTCAGCGTGATGGAGAAGCAGTTAGCAAGCCATGCTTACCTGGCAGGTGAAGAATACTCCATCGCCGATATCGCCTGTTACCCTTGGGTGCAAGCAGCCACGGTCTATTTTAAAGAGGCATTGAAAGGCTCGTTTGACACTAAACCGGCGTTGCAACGCTGGCTGAAGCGCATAGGCGAACGCCCTGCAGTGAAGCTGGGCATGGCGGTGCCCACACTTTAAACCATGTGGACCACAAGCTTTGAATATCCGGCCAGTGCCGCACCAATTACTTTGCAGGTATTTGGCAAAGGCGATGCCAAAAGCAGGCAAGCTGCCCTGATTTATTTTCATGGCGGCTTGTTTAACTGCGGCAGTATTGAAACGGCATATGATTTGGCCCATGCACTCTCTGAACACATGGTAGTGGTGTGTGTGGCTTATCCCTTGGCGCCTGCCATGCAGTTTCCTGACACCATAGAGGTCGCCTACCAAGCGCTGGCGTGGGTGTGCGCACACGCAAAAACAATAGGTGCAGATGCCAAAAGGATATTTGTTGGCGGGGAGCAAGCTGGCGGTAACCTGGCTGCGGTGGTGTCCATGTTGTTCCGCGACCGTGGCCTGAATTGCCGCAACACGCTTCAGGGGCAAATACTGATCAACCCCATGCTGGACGCGCTACAAACCTCAAAGTCACTGACAGCCGTGGCAGATAGCGCGTGCCGCCGGGCCTGGGCAGATTATACGCAGGTGGCGAGTAATGCCTTGCACCCGTATGTGTCACCAGTGAATTCCTGTCGGCTGGGCGGACTGGTCCCTGCGATGATCATCAGCAGTGACAGCAACCCGCTCAGGGATGAAGCCGAAACCTATGCCACGAAACTGCTGCTCGCGGGCGTACCGGTACAAGTACAAAGACTGCAAGACAGCGCTTTTAATGTAAGCAACCAGCAGCACCCGGCTTTTGACACGCTTTGCCAGTTAATCAGGCAATTTACCGGGTCGTCACCATGAACTACTGGCTGGCCCGGCCACTGAGTAATGAGCCCAGCGTGACCAAACCCACGCCGTACATAAATCCGGCGCCTGGTGCGACACCTAACCATAGGCAGGCCAGTAACACCGATAATACTGGGGTGAAATACGACATCGTTGCCAGTAGTGCCAGGTTGCCGTGCTGAATGCTGTAGTTCCAGCACGAATAGGCGGTGGCCATCAGCGTGCCCATGACACAGACCTGGAGTAACCCGGCCAGATTGAATACCAAAGTCACTTCGTCACTAAGCCCGTAAGCAAGCCATAGCACCGCAGCCGTGGTGACGAGAAATAGCGGCACACCGTTGATACCTTTGCCAAAGCGGCGGGTAAATACCGAATACACCGCCCAGATGATGGCAGCTAACAATGCCATGCCATAGCCGATGGGATTACGCTGGACATTATGCAAGAAGGTGGCGGGTGACCAGGCACCTTCGCCTTTCATCACCCAAGCAATACCCAATAAACAAAGCGCCATGGCCGGTAGCAATAACCAGTGACCGCGTTGCTGACGAGCTATCACTGCAAACAAAATGGTCAGGCTGGGCCACAGGTAATTGATCATCCCCAGCTCAAGTACCTGCCATCTGTCAGTCGCAGTGCCGATAGAAAGCGCCAGCAGGACCTCGTAGAGCACGAACAGGCCGCCGCCTACCCATAGATATAGCCTGGGGAACGTTTTGAGCTTAGGCGCGCCGATAATCGTATTGGCAAATAACCCGGCAACGCTAAAAATCATGGCCGCACCCGCTATCGGGCCAAAAATTTCAGCCACACTCCTGAATAAGCCGACAGTCACGCTCCACATCAGCACGGCGCAACAACCGACTAGCGTGGCATGATTGAAGCGCGGGTTTGAGTCTTGCATGTTTTTAAGCTTTAAAGTGAGTAATAAAAAAGCGCCCTCGGGCGCTTTTTTATTCCAGGTGAAAACGGATTTCGTTAAACGTCCAGTGAGCTGACACTGAGCGCATTGCTTTCGATAAACGCGCGGCGCGGTTCCACGTTATCGCCCATCAGTGTCGTGAAGATTTCATCGGCACCGATGGCATCTTCAATTTGCACTTTAAGCAGGCGGCGCACGGTTGGATCCATGGTGGTTTCCCACAATTGCTCCGGGTTCATCTCGCCCAAGCCTTTGTAACGCTGAATATTCAGGTTATGTTTGGCTTCGCCCAGCAACCAGTCCAGTGCCTGTTTGAAGGTGCTGACTTTTTGCTCTTTCTCGCCGCGCTTGATCAATGCGCCCTCGCCCAACAGATTGTTGACCATGTTTGAGGTACGGTTGATCTGGCGGTAATCGCCGCTGCTGAGAAACTCGGCATCAATCACGCAGCTTTGCAGGTTGCCATGCACGTATTTGTTCACTTCCAGGCGGTAGGCGCTGGTTTCTGTGTCCTGTGCCACGATGACTTCTGAACCAACCGCCCCCAGGATAGGACGCAGTTTTTCAGCGGCAGTGTTGGCTGCAGACTCTGTGCTCAAATCCAGGTCACCTAAATCCTGGATCGCGCGTAACACGCTTTCGTCATACAGGTTGGCGATGCGGCGGATCACGGCTTCTGTCAGCACCATTTGTTTGGCGATGCTGGTCAGGGCGTCGTCCTTCAGGATGTCGCCGCCTTCTTTGGTCACCAGCACGGCATCACGCAGGGCTGAGTTAAGCAGGTATTCATCCAGCTCGTGTTCATCTTTGAGGTAGCGCTCGTCGCGGCCTTGTTTGACTTTATACAGCGGTGGTTGCGCAATGTAAATATGGCCGTTTTCAACCAGCTCTGGCATTTGGCGGTAGAAGAACGTCAGCAACAAGGTGCGGATGTGGGCACCGTCGACGTCCGCATCGGTCATGATGATAATGCGGTGATAACGCAGTTTTTCCAGGTTAAAGTCGTCTTTGCCGATGCCAGTGCCCATGGCAGTGATCAGCGTGGCAATTTCTTGTGAACCCAGCAGTTTGTCAAAACGCGCTTTTTCCACGTTAAGAATCTTACCCTTCAAAGGTAAAATCGCCTGGAACTTACGGTCACGCCCTTGTTTGGCAGAACCGCCCGCAGAGTCACCCTCGACCAGGTAGAGTTCGCTCAAGGCCGGATTTTTTTCCTGGCAATCAGCCAGTTTACCTGGCAGGCCCATGGTGTCCATCACGCCTTTACGGCGGGTGATTTCACGCGCTTTACGTGCCGCTTCACGCGCACGTGCCGCTTCTACAATCTTGCCACAAACAATTTTGGCATCGACCGGGTTTTCTTCCAGAAACTCTGCCAGTTTGGCTGCCACAATTTCGGACACCACTGGCTGCACTTCGCTAGACACCAGTTTGTCTTTGGTTTGTGAGGAGAATTTTGGATCAGGCACTTTAACGGAAAGCACGCAGGTAATGCCTTCGCGCATATCGTCACCAGTAGTCTCGACCTTGGCTTTTTTAGCGAATTCGTTTTGTTCAATATATTGATTCAAGGTACGCGTCATCGCGGTACGCAAACCCGTCAAGTGGGTGCCACCGTCACGTTGCGGAATGTTGTTGGTAAAGCACTGTACCGATTCAGAGTAACTGTCGTTCCATTGCATCGCCACTTCAACCGTCATATTGTCTTTTTCGCTGACGGCATAAAACACTTTTGGATGCAGCACCGTTTTGGTACGGTTCATGTATTCCACAAAACCTTTGATACCACCACTAAAGGCGAAATTTTCAGACTTGCCTGTGCGTTGGTCGATCAACTCGATCTTCACGCCATTATTCAGGAAAGACAGTTCACGGATACGCTTGGCCAGAATTTCAAAGTGATATTCAACCAGGGTAAATGTTTCAACCGATGCCAGGAAATGGACTTCCGTGCCTTTTTTGTCGGTAGTACCAGTGATGGTTAAAGGGGCTTGTGGCACGCCGCGATGGAATTCCATCTGGTGCACTTGGCCCTTGCGGTAAATTTTCAGTCTCAGCCAGTCAGACAAGGCATTCACTACTGAGACACCCACACCGTGCAAACCACCAGAGACTTTGTAAGAGTTCTGGTCAAACTTACCACCGGCATGCAGCTCGGTCATGACGATTTCAGCCGCAGAGCGTTTAGGTTCGTGTTTGTCGTCTTCTTTGATATCGGTAGGAATACCGCGACCGTTATCAGAAATACTGATGGAATTATCCGGATGGATAATCACTTTAATATCGTCACAGTGGCCTGCCAGTGCTTCGTCAATCGCATTATCGAGCACTTCGAATACCATATGGTGCAAACCAGAACCATCTGACGTGTCACCGATGTACATGCCGGGACGTTTACGTACTGCGTCCAAACCTTCCAAAATCTTGATACTGTCTGAGTTATATTCTTGTGGCTGTGCCATAACAAAAGTTTCTTTAATGAGATTTAAAAGTCCAACATTATCCATGCCAGGCGTGTTTCACGTGAAACACGGGTGCAGGCATTATATGCGCATTGGCATCACAACGTATTTATAGTTGGCATCGCTGGCCGCCGTGATCAGGCAGCTACTGTTGGCATCGGCAAACGCAAACTCAATTTGCTCATCGCCAAGGTTATTCAGCACATCAATCAGGTAAGTGACATTAAAACCAATATCCAGTGCAACCTGGCTGTAATCAATTTCCAGTTCTTCTTCCGCTTCTTCCTGCTCAGTGTTAGTACTAATCAACTTAAGCAGGCCTTGCGTGATCACCATGCGAATACTGCGGTATTTTTCATTGGACAAAATCGAAGCCCGTTGTAAGGCACTCAAAATTGCCACACGGTTCACCATAAATGTATTTTGATGACCAGTTGGGATCACTCTGTTGTAGTCGGGGAACTTGCCGTCAATCACTTTGCTGATCAGTTGAATATCACCAAACTCAAAGCTGACCTGGCCATTGAGTAAATCAATCACCACTGGTGTTTCAGATTGCTCATCCAGTAATTTGGTCAGCTCCAGCACAGTTTTACGTGGCAGGATCACTTCCGTTTTTTCAAAGCTCTGATCCAGCGTGGTATTGGTATAGCTCAAACGATGGCCATCCGTGCCCACGACGTGCAACTGGTTGCCATTCACTTCCAGCAGTAAGCCGTTGAGGTAATAACGGATATCTTGCTGCGCCATGGCAAATTCAACCTGTTTCAGCAAGCGCTTGAGCTCTGATTGCGCCAGGCTGAAACTAATGTTCTGGCCACTGGCTTTACTCATCAAAGGATAATCCGCGGCTGGCAAGGTTTGCAGGTTAAAGCGGCTCTTGCCTGCCTTGAGCGTGATGCGGTTGTCCTGGTTATTCATTTCAATAGATGCGCTATCTGGCAATGAGCGACAAATATCTAGCAATTTTTTAGCAGAGATCGTTGTACTTAATTCGCCCTCTACCCCGCCATTCACTTTCAGCGAAATCTGCATTTCCAGATCAGTGGCTGTCAGATGCATTTCCTGCTGCTTGATGTTCACCAGCAGATTAGAAAGGATAGGCAATGTATGTCTGCGCTCTACGATGCCAGTAACACTATTAAGGGGTTTAAGCAAAACCTCACGGTTGATTTTGATTTGCATGGCCTGACCTGATTAATAACTTTATTTCAATATATAAAAGATAAGACTAATAGTAATGTGCAACTTTTTTGTGGGTAAGTCTAAAAAATAATTTAATTCAAAGACTTACAAACATTTTAGCTTGTGCATAAATTGCGGTTTAAACATGCATTATTTGTGGCTGATATTGTAAACTGATTTTATCCAGTCTATACGCAATATTTAAACACACGTCATTCTCAACTTATCCACAGCTTATTTTGTTAAATTTTTTTTGCTAGTCACGAATGACCTGTGTCAACAAACCAATATCTCGCGCTAATGTCTGGTCATTTAAGCGTAATTGTTCAATTTCTTCACAGGCATGCATCACGGTTGTGTGATGACGCCCGCCAAATGCTTCCCCGATTTCCGGGAAGCTGTGATTGGTCAGTTCACGCGCCAGTGACATCGCAACCTGGCGCGGCCTGGCCACATTACGTGAACGTTTTTTGCTAAACATGTCGCTGACTTTAATCTTATAGTAGTCAGCGACGGTTTTCTGGATGTTTTCAATCGTGATCTGGCGGCCGCGCACAGCGATCAGGTCGCGCAAAGCATCTTTGGCCAGGTGCACATCAATGGCGTGGCCAGTAAAGTTGGCCATGGCAATAATACGGTTTAGTGCACCTTCAAGCTCACGTACGCTGGAACGAATCTGTTTGGCAACAAAGAAAGCCACATCTTCATGCAGGTTGATTTTGAGGTTTTCGGCTTTTTTGCGCAAAATCGCAACGCGCATTTCCAGCTCTGGCGGTTCAACGGCCACGGTCAGGCCCCAGCTAAAACGCGTGCGCAGGCGCTCATCCATGTCTGCGATCTCTTTAGGATAAGTATCGCAAGTAATGACAATTTGCTTTTTTTCTTCAATCAGCGTGTTAAACGCGTAGAAAAACTCTTCCTGGGTGCGGGTTTTTTTGGCAAAGAACTGAATATCATCAATCAGTAATAAATCGAGAGAGTGATATTGCTGCTTGAACTCGTCAAACGCTTTATTTTCGTAAGCTTTCACCACGTCAGACACATAACGTTCAGCGTGCAGGTAGCGTATATTGGCTTCCGGCTTGGCTTTTTTCAGCTCATTGCCAATCGCCTGCAATAAATGGGTTTTGCCCAAGCCCACGCCACCATAAATAAATAAGGGGTTATACGCCTGACCAGGATTGCCAGCTACTTGAATCGCTGCAGCACGTGCCAACTGGTTGGCACGGCCAGTGACGTAGTTATCAAACAGGAAACTGTCATTCAAGCCACTGCTTTTCTCTGATTTGAGGTGTTTGGCCGGCGCGCGGTTGCTCACCGGTTTTTTATCAATAACCCTGGTGGTTTGAGTGGCAGCAGCTACCACTGCTTCTACTGGAGATTGCGCGGAGGGGGTAGCTTTAACCGCAGGGGTGCTTGGTGCAGGTGCAGCCTGCTCACTGGTATCTACGATCAGTTCAACGACGGCAGTGGGAGATAATTCGGTAGCAATGGTGGCAATGCGGGTAAAAAACTTGCTTTTAACCCACTGCATGACAAATTTATTAGGCGCGACAATCTGCACCGCCTCGCCATTGACGCGTGCTTTGAGGGGTTTAATCCAGGTATTGTATTGTTGTGCCGAAAGTTCTTTTTCGAACTTGAGCAAACAATAAGCCCAAAAATTTTCCATTGCTCCAGTGCTTTTTAAAAGTGTCAGCAAAAAGTCAGCCCGTTTCCGTGTTTCAGGCGCTGTTTGCGTTTATTCGTTATAATTGCCGGGAAGAGTGGCAGAAGACGTGGCCGTGTGGCGATTATCACCTTGACCTGTTGCAGACATTCTAAACGTTTTGACCTGAGTTATCCACAGCCATGGCCTATAAAAAAATAAAAAAAATCATTGACATAAGGTTGCGGTTTGCTGTTTAATTAAGGGTTTTTGAAATCGGCAAATATTCACTGTTAAATCAGCGTTGCCGGATTAGAGTTTAATTGCCACTTTTGGCAGGAGTTTAATAATGAAACGTACCTATCAACCATCCAAAACCCGTCGTGCACGTACCCATGGCTTTCTGGTACGCATGAAAACCAAAGGTGGCCGTGCAGTGATTGCTGCTCGTCGCGCTAAAGGTCGTAAACGTCTGGGTCTGTAATCCCTGACGGATGCATTGCTTGAAACTCAATGCATGACATTGTACAAGCTAAAAAAAACGGATGAATTTTCATCCGTTTTTAGTTTCAGGAAACGGTTTTATGGTGAATGGCTGTTTGCCAACATCATGCCTAACCAGCAAGACCATCATCGCTACGGTTTGGTCGTGTCGAAAAAAGTCGCCAAACTGGCGGTCAAGCGCAACTATATGAAGCGCGTTTTGCGAGAATTGTTGCGCGCACAACCCTCTCTGGCCGGTCATGGCTTTGATGTTGTGTTACAAGTACGCAAGGCTTTTCAACACGAAGATTTTCCGGCCATACAACGTGATTTGTCACAATTGCTGGCTAGACTGAAAAAAACTGCGCCCGTTTCTTAACGATACTGATGAAAACGATACTGATTACATTCGTGAAATGTTACCAGTGGGGCTTAAGCCCCTGGCTGGGCCGTCAGTGTCGTTTTCATCCAACCTGTTCACACTACGCCATTGAGGCATTACAGCGCTATGGTGCCTGGCATGGTAGCCTGTTAGCTTTGCGCCGCATTGGCCGCTGTCATCCATGGCATCCCGGTGGTGTGGATCCCCTTCCCTGACCTGTAAAAACGAAACCTTATGGATACTCGCCGTTTAATTCTGTTCGTGATCTTTTCCTTCTCAATTATGTTGCTATGGGACGCCTGGCAGCAGCAACACGCGCCTGCGCCAGTTGCACAGCAAGAGGCGGTGCAAACTTCCCCTGCTGACAAACCACAGGAAAATGGTTTTAAACTCAGCCAGGGTTCACGCATTGCGGTGAAAACAGACCGTTATGCGGCAGTGATTGATACGGTGGGCGGTGATCTGCGTCAGTTGTCTTTGCTTGAGCATAAGGCAGATGACAACTCTGGCCCTTATGAGCTCATGAGTGATGCCAGTGCAGATAAGTTGTATGTGGCGCAAACCGGTTTAAAAGGTGATGGCTTACCTACGCATTATGTAACGTTTACTGCGGCTGAGACCAATTACAGCCTGCAAGAAGGCCAGGACACATTGGAAGTGCGTTTAACTGCGCCAGAAACCAATGGTGTGGCTGTGGATAAGGTGTATCGTTTCCACCGTGGCCAATACCTGATCGATGTGCAGTATGAAATCAAAAACAACAGCGATAAAGCGATTTCACCGTCAGTGTATTACCAGATTATTCATGATAATGAGTCTAACCAGGGCTCTAAAATGATGCCTACGTTTACCGGTGGTGCTTATTTCACCGAAGCGGATAAATATAACAAGGTCAAATTTGATGAAATGGCCAAAAAAGATGTGTCGATTAATGCCAAAGATGGCTGGGTAGGCTTGGTACAACATTATTTTGTCAGTGCCTGGGTGCCGCAATCCACAGCTGAGCGCAAGTTCTACACGACCAAGCTGAGTGAACATGATTTCTCTATCGGTACCATTTTGCCTGTGGGTGAAATTGCTGCGGGTAACAGTAAAACTGTAGATGCAAAACTGTTTAGTGGCCCACAAGCCCAAGAGGATTTGGAAGCTGCTGCGCCTGGCCTGGAATACGTGGTGGATTACGGCATTCTGACGGTGATTGCCAAACCATTGATGTGGTTGTTGACCCATATTCACGAATTGGTGAAAAACTGGGGTATTGCCATCATTGTGTTGACCATTCTGATCAAGGCTGCCTTCTTCAAGTTGTCTGCTTCCGGTTACCGCAATATGGCGCATTTGCGTGAAATTGCCCCACGCATGCAAGCGCTGAAAGACAAATTTGGCGATGACAAGCAAAAACTGCAGCAAGCCATGATGGAAATGTACCGCACCGAGAAGATCAACCCGATGGGGGGTTGCTTGCCTATCCTGGTGCAGATTCCAGTGTTCATTTCATTGTATTGGGTATTGCTGGGCTCAGTTGAGTTGCGCCATGCGCCATTTTTTGGCTGGATTCAAGACTTGTCAGCCACTGACCCCTACTTTGTGTTGCCGGTATTGATGGGCGCGACCATGATTATTCAAACCTTTTTGAATCCGCCACCGACCGACCCGATTCAAGCCAAAGTCATGAAAATCATGCCAGTGGCATTCAGTATTTTCTTCTTCTTCTTCCCTGCTGGCCTGGTGTTGTACTGGTTGGTGAACAACATTCTGTCTATCTGGCAGCAATGGGCTATCAACCGCATGATTCATGCTGAAGCTGTGGCAAAAAAAGGGCATGGCAAATAATCAGGTCGCTTTAACTACAGACACCATTGCCGCCATTGCGACTGCACCAGGCGCAGGCGGGATTGGTGTGGTGCGGGTATCTGGGCCGTTGGCTGCAGATATCGCTACACAAATCCTGGGCCACTGCCCTGCCCCGCGGCATGCGGCCTACCTGCCTTTCTTGCAAGCGGATACCACGTTAATTGACCGTGGTATCGCCATTTACTTCCCTAACCCACACTCTTATACCGGCGAAGATGTGCTTGAGCTGCAAGCCCATGGCGGTACGGCGCTGATGCAAATATTGCTGGCACGTTGCATAGAATGCGGTGCCCGTCATGCGCAAGCTGGTGAGTTTACCCAGCGTGCATATTTAAATGACAAACTCGACCTTGCGCAGGCAGAAGCGGTTGCGGACCTGATCAATGCGGCGACGGTAGAAGCCGCCCGCAGTGCTGTACGTTCTCTTTCTGGTGAGTTTTCACATGCCATACAGACCTTGCTGCAACAGTTGGTCGATTTGCGTATGTATGTTGAAGCTTGCCTGGATTTCCCTGAAGAAGAGATTGATTTTATTACCCAGGGCCGGGTGCTTGAGAAGTTGCAGGCTAATCAAGCCGCTTTGCAGCATATTTTTCACCAGGCAAGGCAAGGTGTGTTGTTGCGCGAAGGCATTAATGTTGTGCTCATTGGGCAGCCTAATGTGGGTAAGTCTAGTTTGCTCAACGCCCTATCTGGCGAAGAGGTGGCTATTGTGACGCCGATTGCAGGGACCACGCGCGATACCATTAAGAGCGTGATCCAGATTGAAGGCGTGCCTTTGCATGTGATTGATACTGCAGGCTTGCGCGAGACTGAAGACACGGTTGAACAAGTAGGCATTGCTCGCACCTGGAAGGCGATAGAAACTGCGCATGTGGCGTTGTTGCTCGTGGATAGCCAGCATGGCATTGGCGCGCAGGAAAAGGCCATTTTGCACAAACTGCCGCCAGAAGTGAAAAAAGTTTGGGTGCATAACAAGATAGATGTTTCACGTGAAACATCGCGCATTGAAAAACACGAAAATGAGCAACACGCGTTTTTATCGGCCAAGACAGGTGATGGTATTGCCAGCCTGCAAAAAACGCTTCTGGAAATTGTGGGTTATCAGCCTGGTGGCGAAGGTGTGTTTATGGCCAGGGCGCGTCATTTACAAGCGCTAGAAGAAGTTGAGCAGCATCTGGACCAAGCCATGTTGCAAATGCATGCGGCTGAGTTGGTGGCAGAAGAGTTGCGTTGTGCGCAAGAGGCGCTGGGAACCATTACAGGTGAGTTCACCCCCGACGATTTACTAGGGGAAATTTTCAGTCGTTTTTGTATCGGCAAATAAAAACCCGCATTAGCGGGTTTTTTTTCTTGGGAATGGCGTATTGCGTTCATTAAAGCGTTCATCAATGCTGCACACACGCTTGCAGCCGGTAATCATGGCCCAGATCAGGTTGTCGTGATTAATAAAACTTTCAAAAATAACCCCGAACACATGCACCACCACCACTGCCAGCCAGGTCCAAGTGGCATAGTGATGTAGCACCTGGCTCATCTCGTCATCAATGATGCCCCAGCCATTGTTGTAAACGATACAACCGGAGCCAACAGTGATGATACCCAAGCCTAGCATGGCGTAAATGGCAATTGAGCCTGTTGGGTTGTGGCCAATGTAGTGCCGGGCGGTGCCTTTGAGTAGCTTGAATAGGTGTTTGACTGCCCACACCGGGTTCAGTGGAAAGCTGCGAAAGCTGGCGTAGCCGGTAGCAAGCAATCCCCAGATAATACGCGCGACGATCAGTGTGCCAGCGACATACCCTGCATAAGCATGATGTAGGCGGTCCCACATGGAGGCGTGGGTATAAAATGCATACCCAAACGCCGCCACTAAAGACCAGTGGAAGATCCTAATGAAAGGATCCCAGACATACCGTAGCATTTAGATTATTTGCTAGGTTTAGTTTCTGTTAACAGATAAGCGATAAAGTTGGCTTTTTCTGAAGGTGAGCAATCTGCACCCAGAATGTCGTTACAGTGCTTGGTGAACTCATCTTCCACTTTATCAATGTCGGTAAAGCGCTTGGTGTTAACACGTGGTGCCAATGGTGGAATTTCTTTGTTGGTCACAATGTTTTTGCCCACGTTGGCTGGGTTGTTGGTGTGGCAGGATGCACAAGCTGCTTCTTTACCGCTAGGTGTTTTGAACTTGCGGTTGAAGAAAATTTTACCGTCTGTAATAGAAGGTGCTTCATACATAGGATTAGCGGAGTGTGCAATGTTGGTGTACTTGTATACCAGTTTTTCGGCATTGGTCACATCAGCCATTGCATGTACAGAAAACAAGACCCCGAATGTAGCAATAATTGTTTTGATTTTCATGGTAAGAGCTCCTTGGTTGTTTTAAAAAATTCTATTCTTTTTATGTTAAGTAAATATGGCCTGCTTGTAATTGATTTGTATTAAACCGTAATAATTTTGTATTAAGACCGTATCAATCCATATTAAAACATGGAACAAGTGTATCAAAGCAGCGAATTAAATGACCATTTGATTAGTTTACGCTAAAATCACAATTCTTTTTAAATCAAACAGTTCAAGATTCTTTATGATGGACTTTCCTGATCGATTCGATGTCATTGTGGTGGGTGGCGGCCATGCCGGTACCGAGGCTGCGCTGGCGGCCGCCCGTATGGGGCAGAAAACGCTGTTGTTAAGCCACAACATTGAAACATTGGGACAAATGTCCTGTAACCCTTCTATTGGCGGCATAGGTAAAGGTCACCTGGTGAAAGAGGTTGATGCCCTTGGTGGCGCCATGGCGGCGGCCACTGACGAGGGTGGCATACAGTTCCGTATCTTGAACTCCAGCAAAGGTCCGGCGGTTCGCGCGACGCGCGCCCAGGCTGATCGTATCCTGTATAAGGCCGCTATTCGCCACCGCCTGGAAAACCAACCTAACCTGTGGCTGTTCCAGCAAGCGGTGGATGACATTATTCTGGAAGGTGATCGTGCTGCCGGTGTCGTTACGCAAATTGGCCTGCGTTTTTACGCAAAATCCGTTGTCTTGACGGCAGGTACGTTTTTGGGCGGCTTGGTGCATGTGGGCTTACAAAATTACAGTGCTGGTCGCGCCGGAGATCCGCCAGCCATCTCGCTCGCTGCACGCCTGCGTGAAATTGGCCTCCCGGCCGGGCGCTTGAAAACCGGCACCCCTCCACGTATTGATGGTCGTTCCATTGATTATAGTGTCATGACTGAGCAGCCTGGTGATACGCCAGTACCGGTATTTTCTTTTTTAGGCAATGCAGCACAACACCCGCAGCAATTACCTTGCTGGATTACCCATACCAATCAACAAACGCATGACATTATCCGCAGTGGTCTGGACCGCTCGCCTATGTACACCGGAGTGATTGAGGGTGTGGGGCCGCGTTATTGTCCATCGGTAGAAGACAAAATTCATCGCTTTGCAGATAAAGAGTCGCACCAGGTATTTCTGGAGCCTGAGGGCCTAACCACACACGAAATTTATCCTAATGGTATTTCTACCAGCCTGCCATTTGATATTCAACTGGCGTTGGTGCGTTCTATTCGCGGTTTGGAACATGCGCACATCCTGCGCCCCGGATACGCTATTGAATACGACTATTATGACCCTAGAGGCTTGAAGTCGACTCTTGAAACAAAAACTGTGCGTGGCTTGTTTTTTGCCGGGCAAATTAATGGTACTACGGGTTATGAAGAGGCTGCTGCGCAGGGTTTGCTCGCAGGGGCAAATGCCGCACTATTTGCGCAGGACAAAGAAGGCTGGTGCCCTTCGCGCGAACAAGCTTACCTTGGGGTGCTGGTGGATGACTTGATTACGACTGGGGTGAATGAGCCTTACCGTATGTTTACCAGCCGCGCAGAATATCGTTTACAGTTGCGTGAAGATAATGCCGATATGCGTCTGACGGAAAAAGGCCGCGAGCTTGGCTTGGTCGATGATGTGCGTTGGGAAGCGTTCTGTAAAAAACAGGAAGCGGTTGCGCGTGAACAAGCCAGGTTGAAACGTACATTCTTGCAGCCGGATAATGGCCAACCCGCAGGACAACATACAATTGTTTCACGTGAAACACAGGTCGCTGTTTTTGGTAAGCCTTTGGAGCATGAGTATTCATTGTTCGAATTATTGCGTCGGCCGGAAATTGCCTATCAGTCACTGTTGGACTTGGTGCCTGCTCCAGAAGTGTTGGCTGAGGATGTATTGGAGCAAGTAGAAATCGCAGCCAAGTATCAAGGTTATATTGATAGGCAGAATGAAGAAATCTCGCGCCAGAAAAATAGTGAGAATATCAAACTGGGGGATGCGATCGATTACAACGATGTGCATGGCCTGAGTAATGAGGCGCGCCAGAAATTATTAGCACAAAAACCGGAAACGATAGGTCAGGCTAGCCGCATACAAGGCATTACGCCGGCGACGATTTCACTGTTGCTGGTTTATCTCAAGCGTAAACATAAAAAGCAAAGCCAGTCTGGCGATATTGCAGCCGCATGATGGATGATTTGTTGCCGCAATTAGCCGCCGGAGTGGAGGCGCTTGGTTTACAATCTATAGTGACGCCGGAAAAGCAGCTGCAGTGTCTCGCTTATCTGGCGTTGCTGCAAAAATGGAATAAAGTCTACAACCTGACAGCCGTGCGCGATCCTCAAGAAATGCTGGTGTTGCATTTGCTGGATAGTTTGAGTGTGTTGCCTTATATTCAGCCGGGAAATCTGCTGGATGTGGGTAGTGGTGGTGG
The DNA here is from genome assembly GCF_015354445.1 of Methylophilus sp. QUAN. Classification (GTDB taxonomy): domain Bacteria; phylum Pseudomonadota; class Gammaproteobacteria; order Burkholderiales; family Methylophilaceae; genus Methylophilus. Next base: position 123,383 of record NZ_JADKYT010000001.1, on the reverse strand, counting down.
TTTACCTGGGCTGGTAGTGGCGATTACACGACCGGATGTAGAGGTGACTACTATCGATACAGTGCAGAAAAAAGCGATTTTCATGCGTCAGGTAAAGGCTGAGTTGGGTTTGTCGAATGCGCAGGTGGTGCATGGTCGGGTGGAGGCTTATCAACCACCCTCGCCTTTTACGCAGATTGTCTCGCGTGCTTTTTCCGATATTGCTTTGTTTAAGCAGTTGACGACGCATTTGATTGCGCCGCATGGTCGTTGGTTGGCGATGAAGGGGGTGGTGCCAACCGATGAGCTGCAACAGGCTGCGGTGTTGCCCACAGAGGTCATCCGTTTGCAGGTGCCAAACCTGCAGGCAGAACGGCATTTAATTGTGTTTGAGAATACATAATGAAAATAATCGCAATCACCAACCAAAAAGGTGGCGTTGGTAAAACGACCACTTGCGTCAATCTGGCTGCCAGCCTGGCAGAGCATGGTAAAAAAGTATTGTTGGTTGATTTGGATCCGCAAGGCAATGCCAGTACAGGCAGTGGCGTTGACAAAACGCATTTAAAGGACAGTATTTACCAGGTGCTCATCGGCAATAAAACCATGCAAGAGGTAATCGTGCATGCTGAGGCTGCCAAGTTTGATGTCGCCCCGTCTAATCGTGACCTGGCAGGGGCTGAGGTTGAGTTGGTGAATGAAATGGCGCGTGAAACACGCTTGAAGAATGCCATCCTTAAACTGGGCGATGATGCCTATGATTATGTATTGCTTGATTGCCCGCCGTCGCTGAATTTGGTGACGGTGAATGCTTTAACTGCCGCCCATTCGGTGATGATTCCGATGCAGTGCGAGTACTACGCACTTGAGGGTTTGTCAGACCTGGTCAATACTGTCAAGAAAGTGCGTGCTCACTTAAATCCGGTGCTGGAGATAGAAGGTTTGTTGCGGACCATGTTCGATAACCGCAATATGCTGGCGCAGCAAGTATCGGCACAACTGGTCAGCCATTTTGGTAAAAAGGTATATCAAACCATCGTACCGAGAAATGTGCGGCTGGCGGAGGCGCCAAGTTATGGCATGCCGGTATTGCTGTATGATCGCTCCTCCAAAGGTGCGCAGGCTTATTTGGAGCTGGCGCAGGAAATCATCCAGAAGAATTAATTGTCGATCAGCGACGTTTTTAGAGACTCATTGAAGAGGAAGTAGCAGTATGGTGAAGCCCAAAGGACTTGGACGCGGACTCGACGCATTGTTGTCAGGTGATACGGAAACGATCGCCCAGTCGGATACTTTGCGTACCCTCCCCGTTGGTCAGTTGCAGCCGGGTAAGTATCAGCCGCGTTCTTATATGAACGAGGACGCATTGCAAACACTGGCAGACTCGATCGCGGCACAAGGCATCATGCAGCCTATCCTGGTGCGCGAAATTGCGGCCGAGAAATTTGAAATTATTGCCGGTGAGCGTCGCTGGCGTGCTTCGCAAAAAGCCGGGCTCAATGAAGTGCCGGTATTGGTGCGTGAGATCGCTGACGAAGCCGCCCTGGCGATGGCCTTGATCGAAAACATCCAGCGTGAAGACCTTAATCCCCTAGAGGAAGCCATGGGGATCAAGCGCCTGATTGATGAGTTTGATATGACGCATGAAAAGGCAGCAGAAGCTGTGGGCCGTTCACGCGTGGCGGTGTCTAATTTGCTGCGCCTGCTCACACTGACGCCTATGGTGCAAGACATGCTGCTGGATAACCAGATTGATATGGGTCATGCCAGGGCGTTGGTAGGTAGTGAGCCAGCACAACAAATTTTGCTGGCCAATAAAGTGGTGCAGGATGGTTTGTCTGTGCGTGAGGTGGAGCGCTTGATTCAATCAGAGCCCGCTACAGGTAAAAAGGCCAAGCCAGCCGTGCATCCCGATGTCGCTTCCTTGCAAAATCAACTCAGCGAACAATTGGGTGCCGATGTGGTGATTAGTAGTAAAGCTAGTGGTGCTGGGGTGTTAAAGTTGAGCTTTTCTAATCTTGATCAACTGGACGATTGGATAGCGAAACTGACCGATAATCGCCTGAAATCGTAAGTTAAATCGCACATAAGCCATTCGAAAGCAGATTTTTCCCAAACATTCAGACAGTTAAGTCCTGTTTGGTGCTTGACTTCGGCGAGTGAATAATTCAAAATCTCGCGTCTTTGTAGTATTTTGCCTTGAATTTTAGCGGTCTCATCCCATGAGTGGTCAACAAAACACTGCGGCTGGCATGTCGCTCTATAGCAATGTGCTGCGCTGGCAGCTCATGGCAACGGCGGCTGTCACGTTGATTGCCTATGCGGTTGGTGGTTTAACGGCTGCATTATCTGCATTTATGGGCGGTGTTTCTGTGGTCATCGGTGCATGGTTTGCAGCGAGAATTGCAGAAAAGGGTCGTTTAAAAACAGACCCCACTGCTGTGTTGCTAAATTTACTCAAGGCAGAAGCAGTAAAAATATTGATCATCGCGATTATCCTGTTTGTGGTTTTCAAGCTGTATCAGGCATTGGTGCCTTTCGCACTCATTGCTGGCTTGGCGGCAGCGGCGCTTTTTTCTGGCGCGGCACTGGCAAAATCACAAGTGGATGTGTAGACACGTTAATTTAAAAATAGTTTGAAGATATGACAACTGAACACGCACAAAACGTAGAACTCACCCCTTCTGAATATATCGCGCACCATTTGAGCTTTAATGCTCAGGGCGTTAACGGCAACACTGCCTCTGAAGGCTTCTGGGTGTTGCACTACGACACCTTGTTGACTTCAGTTGTGCTGGGCTTGCTGGTCATGGGCTTGATCTGGTGGGTAGCACGTGGTGCAACCGCTGGCGTGCCTACCAAACGTCAGGCTTTTGTTGAGTTGGTGTTTGGTTTTGTCGATGATCAAGTTAAAAACATTTTCCACGGTGACCGTCATTCCTTTATTGCCCCAACTGCCCTGACCGTGTTTATCTGGGTGCTGGCCATGAACTCCATGGACTTCCTGCCGGTCGACTGGGTCGCTTCTATTGTGTCATTCTTCGGTGGCGAACACGCAAAATGGCGTATCGTTCCTACTTCCGATATCAATACTACCTTTGCTTTAGCATTGGCTGTCTGGTTCCTGATGATTTTCTTCTCCATCAAGGCTAAAGGCCTGGGTGGCTGGATCCACGAACTATTCTGTGCACCATTCGGCAGCAATCCGCTGGTATGGCCTGCCAACTTCCTGTTCAACCTGATTGAATACGTTTCAAAACCACTTTCTCACTCGTTGCGTCTGTTCGGTAACATGTACGCCGGTGAAATCATCTTCTTGCTGTTGGGTATGTGGGCTGCCACAGGCCTGAGCGGAACCGTGTTTGGTGCCATTCTGGGAGCTGGCTGGTCTATCTTCCACATCCTGATTGTGGCATTGCAAGCGTTTATTTTCATGATGCTGACTGTGGTCTACCTGGCCATGGCGCATGAGTCACACTAGTTTTTAACTTTGTAGTTGTTTTTAATTCTTTATAAGAGAGGGTATTAAATGGAAGCATTAGCATTGATTCAAGCCTACACAGGCGTTGGTATCGGTTTGATCATTGGTTTGGGTGCCGCTGGCGCTTGTATCGGTATTGGTATCATGTGTGCAAGTTTCCTGGAAGGCGCTGCTCGCCAACCAGAAATGATCCCAGCCCTGCAAGGTAAAGTATTCCTGCTGTTGGGTCTGATCGACGCTTCTTTCATTATTGGTGTTGGTCTGGCAATGATGTTTGCATTTGCAAACCCATTGTTGAGCGTTGTTGCTAAGTAATTTTTACTCGGTAAATACCGCCCGGTAGGGTTTAAGTGTGACTTAAACCTTTCAACCAATCAGTATGATGGATCCAAAATGAATATTAATTTCACACTCATCGCGCAAGCTATCGCATTTGCAGTGTTGATCTGGTTCACGGTGAAATTCGTTTGGCCGCCGCTGTTAACAGCGATCGAAGCGCGCCAAAAGGAGATCGCAGATGGTTTGGCTGCTGCCCAGGAAGGCAAAAGTGCCCTGGAAGTGGCTGCCAAAAAATCTGAAACCACGCTGAACGAGGCCAAACAAAAGGCAACTGAGATCATTGGGCAAGCCGAAAAACGCGCCGCTCAAATCATTGATGAAGCTAAGGGTAATGCCAAAGCTGAAGGTGATCGCATTATTGCCGGTGCCAAAGCTGAAATCGATCAGGAAGTGAACCGTGCCAAAGAAGGTTTGCGCGCACAGGTTTCCACATTGGCCGTAGCCGGTGCTGAAAAAATCCTGCGTAAAGAGATTGACGCTAAAGCACACAGCGAAATGTTGGCTAAACTCGCTGCGGAACTTTAAGGTAAAAGGGATAAAACATGGCTGAACTCTCAACCATTGCAAGGCCTTATGCTGTCGCTGCCTACAAGCTGGGCAAAGAGAAAAAAGCATTGGCAAAATGGTCTGAAATGTTGGCATTGGCCGCGGCAGTCGCAGCAAATGACCAAATGAAAACCCTGATTGATGACCCTAAGCTGAATGCCGCTGATATTGAAGCCGCATTCCTCAAGGTTTGCGGCGACAATCTTACCGAGCATGGTCAAAATTTGATCAAGACCTTGGTTGAATATGGCCGTTTATCCTTATTGCCTGCCATTGCTGAAGCTTTTGAGGCTTTGAAAGCGCAAGATGAAGGCACCTTGGACGCACAAATCATTGCCGCTGCCAAAATCACGGCAACGCAAACTAAAGATTTGGTAAAACGTCTGGAAGCCAAGTTCGGCAAGAAAATTGAAGCAAGCGTTTCCGTAGATCCGGAAATCATCGGCGGCATCAAAATTATTGTTGGCGACACCGTTATCGACGCGTCTGTCCAAGGTCAGTTACAAAATTTAGCCTATACGCTCACAGCATAAGGCATAGGAGAATTAAATGCAGTTATCTACATCAGAGATTAGCGAGCTCATTAAGAGCCGTTTGGAAAACTTCTCTACTTCTGCGGAAGCCCGTACTCAGGGTACCGTGATTTCCGTAACAGACGGCATTGTGCGTATCCATGGCCTGTCTAACGTGATGTCCGGCGAGATGATTGAGTTTCCAGGCAACACTTTCGGTCTGGCATTGAACCTGGAGCGTGACTCCGTAGGTGCCGTGGTATTGGGTGATTACGAGCACATTACAGAAGGTGATACCTGTAAATGTACAGGCCGTATTCTGGAAGTGCCAGTCGGTCCGGAACTGATTGGTCGCGTAGTGAACGCGCTGGGTCAGCCTATTGATGGCAAAGGTCCGGTTAACGCCAAACTGACTGACAAAATTGAAAAAATTGCGCCAGGCGTGATTGCACGTAAATCTGTGTCACAACCAGTGCAAACTGGCCTGAAGTCTATCGACTCCATGGTACCAGTTGGCCGTGGCCAACGTGAATTGATCATTGGTGACCGTCAGACTGGTAAAACAGCTGTTGCCGTTGATGCAATCATCAACCAAAAAGGTCAGAACATGACTTGTATCTACGTTGCGGTTGGCCAAAAGGCTTCAACCATTGCCAACGTGGTACGTAAGCTGGAAGAGCACGGCGCGATGGCTTACACCATTATCGTTGCGGCTTCTGCTTCTGACTCTGCTGCCCTGCAATTCCTGGCACCTTATGCCGGTTGTACTATGGGTGAATACTTCCGTGACCGTGGCCAAGATGCATTGATCGTTTACGATGACTTGTCCAAACAAGCGGTTGCTTACCGTCAGATTTCCCTGTTGCTGCGCCGTCCACCAGGCCGCGAAGCTTACCCAGGTGACGTGTTCTACATCCACTCACGTTTGTTGGAGCGTGCTGCTCGCGTGAACGAAGAGTATGTTGAAAAATTCACTAACGGTGAAGTTAAAGGTAAAACAGGTTCATTGACTGCATTGCCAGTGATTGAAACTCAAGCCGGTGACGTGTCTGCATTCGTTCCAACCAACGTGATTTCAATTACCGATGGTCAGATTTTCCTGGAAACTGACTTGTTTAACGCGGGTGTTCGTCCTGCGATCAACGCCGGTATTTCTGTGTCTCGCGTGGGTGGTGCTGCACAAACTAAAATCATCAAAAAACTGGGCGGTGGTGTACGTCTGGCTTTGGCGCAATATCGTGAACTGGCTGCGTTTGCGCAGTTTGCTTCCGACTTGGACGAAGCTACCCGTAAACAACTGGACCGCGGTCGTATGTTTACCGAGTTGATGAAACAGGCACAATATGCGCCATTGAACGTGGCAAATATGGGCGTAAGCTTGTTTGCAGCGAACAAAGGTTTCTTTGATGACGTGCCAACCAACAAGGTATTGGCATTTGAAAATGCATTGCATGGTTTCCTGAACTCCAAGTACAAGAACATCATTGATGCTATCGAGTCCAGCAAAGATCTGAGCGGTGATAACGAGAAAGCATTGGAAGCTGCGATTCAAGATTTCAAAGCAACCAACGCTTATTAATCTCTGACACTTCGACTTAGGAACCTAATATGGCAGGTAGTAAAGAGATTAGAACCAAGATCAAGAGTGTAGAAAATACACGCAAGATCACCAAGGCGATGGAGATGGTAGCCGCTTCTAAAATGCGTAAAGCGCAAGACAGAATGCGTGCTTCCCGCCCCTACGCGGATAAAATCCGTAACGTGGCGGCTCACCTCTCCTTTGCACAATCCGAGTATCGTCATCCGTTTTTGATTAAACGTGACGTGGTGAAAAATGTCGGCCTGATTGTGGTCAGTTCAGACAAAGGCCTGTGCGGTGGTTTGAATACCAACGTATTGCGTTTGTCACTGAACCAGATGAAAGCCTGGGAAGCTGAAGGCAAAGGCATCAGCGTTAGCGCAATCGGTAACAAAGGCTACGGCTTTATGAACCGTATCGGCGCGCAAGTGAAATCCCATATCACTGGCTTGGGCGATACTCCGCATCTGGAAAAGTTGATCGGTACCATCAAGGTCATGCTGGATGCGTACATCGCTGGTGAAATTGATCAGCTTTACATCTGCTATACCAAGTTCATCAACACCATGAAGCAAGAGCCGACCATGCAACAATTGTTGCCATTGACCGGTGAGCAACTGGGCAGCCCGAATGGCCATTGGGATTACATCTATGAGCCTGAAGCAAAACCAGTGGTAGATGAGTTGATGACGCGTTATATCGAGTCACTGATTTACAACGCAGTGGCCGAAAACATGGCGTCCGAGCAATCTGCCCGTATGGTGGCGATGAAGTCTGCTTCCGATAACGCGAAGAGCGTGATTGGCGAGCTGAAACTGGTATACAACAAAGCCCGTCAGGCAGCGATTACCAAAGAGATTTCAGAAATCGTCGGCGGTGCGGCAGCGGTTTCCTCCTAAGGCGCGTGCTTTAAAAGCATCGTGAAAGAATTCAATTAGATCTGACTCATACAGTTAGGAAAAGAAAATGGCAAAGGCAAATCAAGCAGTAACAGGTAAAGTAGTGCAGTGTATTGGCGCTGTGGTTGACGTGGAATTTCCACGCGATCAAATGCCTAAAGTATTCGATGCATTGATTATTGATGCAAAAGACAGCAATGCAGAAGCCGGTTTGACACTGGAAGTGCAACAGCAATTGGGCGACGGCGTGGTCCGTACCATTGCCATGGGCTCTTCTGACGGTTTGGCACGTGGTACCACATTCAAAAACACGGGTGCAGCGATCTCTGTACCAGTGGGTGAAGGTACTTTGGGCCGTATCATGGACGTATTGGGTCGCCCAATCGATGAAGTGGGTCCTATCGACTCTACAGAATTCCGTTCTATCCACCAGAAAGCTCCCGCTTTCGAAGAGCTGTCACCATCTGTTGACCTGTTGGAAACTGGCATCAAGGTGATTGACCTGGTTTGCCCGTTTGCTAAAGGCGGTAAAGTGGGTCTGTTCGGCGGTGCGGGTGTAGGCAAGACCGTTAACATGCTGGAACTGATTAACAACATCGCTAAACAGCACTCCGGTTTGTCCGTATTTGCTGGTGTAGGTGAGCGTACCCGTGAAGGTAACGACTTCTATCACGAAATGGCAGATGCAGGCGTCATCAAGCTGGACAACATGAAAGAGTCCAAAGTAGCGATGGTGTTCGGTCAGATGAACGAGCCTCCAGGCAACCGTCTGCGCGTAGCGTTGTCTGGTTTGACCATGGCTGAAAAATTCCGTGACGAAGGCCGTGACGTGTTGTTCTTCGTGGACAACATCTACCGTTACACCTTGGCTGGTACTGAAGTATCTGCGTTACTGGGCCGTATGCCTTCAGCCGTAGGTTACCAACCTACCCTGGCTGACGAAATGGGCCGTTTGCAAGAGCGTATTACCTCTACTAAAGTCGGTTCTATTACTTCTATCCAAGCCGTTTACGTGCCTGCGGATGACTTGACTGACCCATCACCAGCAACGACTTTCCAACACTTGGACTCGACAGTTGTGTTGTCACGTGACATCGCTTCCCTGGGTATCTACCCAGCGGTTGACCCACTGGACTCTACTTCACGTCAGCTGGATCCACTGGTGGTTGGTGAAGAGCATTACTCTGTTGCACGTTCCGTACAAGCAACATTGCAACGCTATAAAGAATTGCGTGACATTATCGCGATTCTGGGTATGGACGAACTGTCTCCAGAAGACAAACTGGCTGTGGGCCGTGCACGTAAAATCCAACGTTTCCTGTCACAACCTTTCCACGTGGCTGAAGTGTTTACTGGCGCGCCAGGCAAATACGTACCACTGAAAGAAACCATCAAAGGCTTTAAAGCGATTGTGGCTGGTGAATACGATCACTTGCCAGAGCAAGCGTTCTACATGGTGGGTGGCATTGAAGAAGCCGTTGAAAAGGCTAAAACACTGAACTAATGGTTGCCGGTGCAGGCAGGCTTAAACCTGCTTGCATCAAAAATCTTCAGTGATATAGAAAAGAGAACATTATGGCAAATACAGTGCATATCGATGTTGTGAGTGCCGAAGAGTCCATCTTCTCTGGTGAAGCCGAGTTTGTGGTTGCACCAGCTGGCGCAGGTGAAGTGGGTATTTATCCACATCACGCACCGATGATTACCACCATCAAGCCAGGCGCATTGCGTATCAAGCAAACTGCCGAGCAAGAAGAGACGGTGATTTATATTTCCGGCGGCATGCTGGAAGTACAACCAGGACTGGTGACAGTGCTGGCGGACACCGCAATTCGTGGCCAAGACCTTGATGAAGCAAAAGCCATCGCAGCGAAAGAAGCCGCAGAAGAAGCATTGCGTAACCGTTCTTCAGAGATCGATTACGCAGCTGCCCAGGCTGAATTGGCAGAAGCGATCGCACAAATCCAGGCAATCCAGAAATTGCGTAAATCTGTGCACTAGATTCCTGTGGAGTATGGCAATAAAACAGGCGGCTTTCGAGCCGCCTTTTTTGTTTCTGAGATAAAATAACAGCATGACTGATTTGAATATTGTAATTCTCGCTGCGGGTAAAGGCACACGCATGCGATCAGACCTGCCTAAGGTGCTGCATGCGGTGGGGGGCAAGCCTATTTTGCATCATGTGATTGATGCGGCCCGCCAGCTGAATCCGCAAACCATCACGGTGGTGTATGGCTTTGGCGGCGAACAAGTACAACAACAGACGCCAGGTGATGACCTGCAATGGGTATTGCAGGCAGAACAACTGGGTACCGGCCATGCTGTACAACAAGCCCTGCCCACCTTGCCTGATCATGGTAAAACACTCATTCTGCTAGGGGATGTGCCACTGGTCGATGTGGCGGCTTGCCGTGACATGCTGACGCAAGCTGATCAGCACCTGGTGGTGCAGACGTTTATCAAGGCAGACCCTACCGGTTATGGCCGTATTGTGCGTAATGACAGGCATGAAGTCGTCGCCATTGTCGAGCATAAAGATGCCAGTGAGGCCCAGCGCGCAATACAGGAAGTGAATACCGGCATTATGGCGATGCCGAATGTACAGTTGAAACATTGGTTGGCTAATATCAGCAACCAGAATGCGCAACAGGAATATTATTTAACCGATATCATCGCCCTCTCCGTCAATGAAGGCCGTGCGGTATTGCCGCATGTGGTCGCCGACGCCTGGTCGGTCACCGGCATTAACTCCAAACTGGACTTGCAGCAAATCGAGCGTGAGTACCAACTGCGCCAGGCAACAGCGCTGATGATACAAGGCGTGACCTTGCTGGATGCGCAGCGTATTGATATCCGTGGCGCATTACAATGCGGTCGCGATGTGTTGATTGATGTGAACTGTGTCTTTGAGGGTCAGGTCACGCTTGAAGATGATGTACAGATTGGCCCGCATTGTGTGATTAAGGATGCCGTGATCGCCAAAGGCACACGTTTGGCAGCATTTACGCATATAGATGATGCTAAGGTTGGCCCAGGCAGCAAAGTTGGCCCGTTTGCGCGTTTGCGCCCTGGTACGCAGTTAGCCGCAGAGACACATGTCGGCAATTTTGTTGAAATCAAAAATGCCACCGTGGGCGTCGGTAGTAAGGTCAATCATTTGACTTACGTGGGCGATGCCAGCATTGGTGCCAATGTGAATATCGGTGCCGGCGTGATCACTTGTAATTATGACGGGGCGAACAAACATAAAACCATCATTGAGGATAATGTGTTTGTCGGCTCCGATACCCAATTAGTTGCGCCAGTGACTGTGGGCCATGGGGCAACGATTGCAGCAGGCTCAACCATTACCAAAGATGTGCCGGCAGATAGCTTAACGCTGTGCCGCGCACGGGAACAACGGTCAATTCAGGGATGGAAACGTCCACAAAAGGTGAAAAAATAAGCGTATGTGCGGCATTGTCGGTGCGGTCTCCAATAGAAATATCGTTCCTCTCCTGATCGAGGGTTTAAGCAGGCTCGAATATCGTGGCTATGATTCAGCCGGGATTGCCGTGCTCAATCAAACCATAGAACGCGCTCGCGCTGTCGGGCGTGTGTCCGAGCTGCAGTTAAAAGCAGAAAGCATGCATAGCCAGATTGGTATCGGCCACACGCGCTGGGCCACGCATGGTGGCGTCACAGAACAAAATGCGCACCCGCATGTTTCTCCTGCGCAAGACAACGCACAGATTGCAGTCGTGCATAATGGCATTATCGAAAATCACGACGAACAGCGTGATCGCTTGAAAGCACTCGGTTACCAGTTTTACTCACAAACCGATACTGAAGTCATCGCGCATTTGGTGCATTACTATTATCAACAAAGCCATGACTTGTTCACCGCGGTGAAACAGGCGATTGCCGAGCTGACAGGCGCGTATGCCATCAGCGTAATTGCGCTGGATCAGCCACAACAAATGGTCGTTGCCCGCCTAGGATGCCCTTTGCTCATCGGCCTGGGTGAAGGTGAAAATTTTGTCGCCTCAGATGTGTCTGCCGTCCTTTCGGCCACGCGCAAAGTGATCTACCTTGAAGATGGCGATGTCGCCACCCTGCAAACCGATGCCGTGGTCATTACGGATAGACAGGGCAGCATCGTCGAGCGCAAGGTGCATATGAGTGATGTGTCGCTGGCTTCCCTTGAACTGGGCCCATACAGCCACTTCATGCAAAAAGAAATCCACGAGCAGCCTCGGGCCATTAGCGATACGATTGAGGCGCTGATTGACGATGGCGCGTTCAGAAGTGAGTTATTCGGCCAAACAGCGGCTGCGGTATTTGCTGACATCGACAGCGTATTGATTTTAGCGGCAGGGACCAGTTACTACGCTGGCCTGACAGCGAAATACTGGCTGGAAAGTATCGCCAAAATTCCAACCTCGGTAGAAATCGCCAGTGAATACCGTTACCGCGAATCTGTGCCCAATCCAAAACAGTTGATTGTGACCATTTCACAGTCGGGTGAAACGCTGGATACCATGGAAGCCCTCAAGCATGCGCAAAAGCTAGGCCATACTCATAGCCTCGCTATTTGCAATGTACAGGAAAGCGCCATTCCGCGCGCATCTTCCCTCATTTTTTATACGCGCGCCGGTGCCGAAATCGGGGTGGCCAGTACCAAAGCCTTCACCACGCAGCTGATCGCGCTATTTGTCCTGGCAGTGACCCTGGCCAAGGCACGTGGCTTGTTAAGCACAGGCCAGGAGCAACAATATCTTGCTGACTTGCGCCAGCTCACAGGGAGTGTGCAAATTGCCCTCAATCTGGAGCCGCAAATCCGCGAATGGGCACACCGTTTTGGGGATAAAGAACATGCTTTGTTCCTGGGGCGCGGCGTGCACTTCCCGATTGCGATGGAAGGTGCACTTAAACTCAAGGAAATTTCCTATATTCACGCTGAAGCCTATCCGGCTGGTGAGCTCAAACACGGCCCGCTGGCACTGGTGGATAGCAATATGCCGGTAGTGGTGATTGCCCCTAATGATGCTCTGCTGGAGAAGGTCAAATCCAACATGCAGGAGGTCAAAGCACGTGGTGGCGAGCTGTTTGTGTTTGCCGATGCCGACAGCCATTTTAAAGAGTCTGAAGGCGTGCATGTGATCCGTACGCCGCGCCATGTCGGTGTGCTCTCGCCTATTTTGCATGCGATTCCGGTACAGTTGCTGGCTTATCATGCAGCTTTACTCAAAGGCACTGATGTGGACAAACCACGTAACCTGGCCAAGAGTGTGACTGTTGAGTAAGTAATAAAGGTAAAAAGCCCCGACATTCGGGGCTTTTTTCAAATAAGAAAACGGCTAGTATCCCTTATACTGATAGTAGATGCTCATCAGAAAGGCAGTCATGTCCACGTCACAACACAGTATTATCGGTCGCCAGCCGATTGTTAACAGTCAACAAGAGATTATCGGCTATGAGTTCTTTTTCAGGAACGATAGCAATGGCAGCCATGCGCCATTTGAAGAAGATATTCAAACCTGTGCCAAGATTCTCTCTACGACCATTGATGAGATGCAGGACAACTGGTTGTTAGGACAACAGCTGGCTTTTATCAATGTCGACCATGTCATGCTCGGCAGTGTATTTTTGGAGCTGATGCCTGCTGAAAAAACTGTTTTAGAGGTGGTGCATACAGTAGATGTGACCCCCGAGATCATTGCACGTTGCCGTGAACTCAAAGAAGCCAAATTCAGGATTGCGCTGGATAACCCGCAACACCACCCGCAGTTAGAGGCATTGATTCCCTACGCAGATTACATCAAGCTGGATATGCGAAATGTGGATATTGCACAAGCGACACAGTGGCTCAAAAAATATCAACCGACAGGTTGCAAACTGATTGCTGAGAAAGTCGAGCAGACTGCCCAGTTTGATAGCTTGCTTGAGGCAGGTTACCAGCACTTCCAGGGTTATTTTTACGCCAAGCCGGAAAACCTCAATAGCAAAGTCATTAACCCAAGTTTTGACGGCGTGCTGCATTTGTTGAACCTGGTCAGCCAGGAGGCGGACAACAAAACCATAGAAAATGGTTTCAAGCGCGATACTACCCTGAGTTACAAGCTGCTGCGCTACATCAATTCTGTGGGCTTTGGCTTGTCCTGCGAGGTACAGTCAATTGGCCATGCACTGACTATTTTGGGCCGCAATCAGTTATACCGCTGGTTAACGTTATTGATGGTCACCGCTGGCAATAACAGCAGCTCCCCTGCCCTGATGAAAACATCCATTACCCGTGGCCGTTTGACCGAGCTGCTGGGCGAGCCTTTCTTTGAGAAACGTGACCGCGACAATCTGTTTGTGGTGGGTGTGTTTTCCTTGCTGGATGTGATGCTGAAAGTACCCATGGACAAGGTGCTGGAAAAGTTGCAGTTGCCAGAGACTATTGTAGATGCTTTGACCAAGCGTGAAGGTATTTTTGGCCCTTTCCTCAAGCTGACAGAAGCGTGTGAAGATGCCAACAGCGAGGAGATTTTACAATTGGCGGCAATGCTGCAACTAGACCCTGACAAAGTGAACCAGTGCCATATGGATGCCTTGGCCTGGACGGAGGCATTGGGTATTTAACCTGCTCGCTGGCCCTTGAAAAAATAAAGCGTATTCCCATATTGAAAATACAGATGCTTGCAGTTTGAGGTCTGAAATTCATGTTAATCGCTTTATTTTTACAAGGATCAACTTTATGCGTACTTATGACTTAAGCCCTTTCTACAGAACCGCCATTGGTTTTGACCGCCTGGCTAAAATGCTCAACGAAAACCAGCGTAGTGAAAACGAAATCAGCTATCCACCTTATAACATCGAACTGGTCGACGAAAACGCCTACAAAATTGTGATGGCCGTCGCCGGGTTCCAGCAGGATGAGCTGGAGATTGAAACCGAACACCAGGCGTTGCGTGTGACTGGCCGCAAAGCGAAAACTCAACAGGAAACTACCTTTTTGCACCGTGGGATCGCCACGCGTGATTTTGAACACAAGTTCCAGCTGGCTGACCATGTCAAAGTGACTGGTGCCAATCTTGAAAACGGCCTGTTAACCATTGCCCTGCTGCGTGAAATCCCTGAGGCCTTGAAGCCACGAAAAATCCAGATCGGCACGCAGGCGCAAACCAATCCTAGCTTTATTGAACAACGCGTCGCAGCATAAGTGTTTAAGTTAAAAAGGGCCGAAAGGCCCTTTTTTCATGCCGAATACTTTTATCTACAAGCTAATTTTGACCGCGCGTATTAAAATACGCACTTTCAATCACCGTCCCGGAATTTCTCATGGCGCAATATGTGATGTCCATGCTCCGCGTGAGCAAAATCGTGCCGCCCAAACGGCAAATCATTAAAAATATCTCTTTGTCATTTTTCCCGGGTGCCAAAATCGGCCTGCTGGGTTTAAACGGTTCGGGTAAATCCACTGTGCTGCGCATCATGGCGGGTGCCGATAAAGAGTACGAAGGCGAAGTGCAATGGCAGCCTAATTTGTCCATTGGCTATTTGCCACAAGAGCCTCAGCTAGATCCGGACAAAACTGTGCGTCAGGAAGTCGAAGCGGGTTTGGGCGCCATTATGGAAGCCAAGCAAAAGCTGGAAGAAATTTACGCGGCTTATGCCGAACCGGATGCTGACTTTGACAAATTGGCTGAAGAACAGGCCAAATATGAAAATATCCTCGCTGCCAGTGGTAGCGATGTTGAACAACAACTGGAAATCGCTGCCGATGCGCTGCGCCTGCCGCCGTGGGATGCCATGATAGGCCCGTTGTCTGGCGGTGAAAAGCGCCGTGTGGCTTTGTGTAAATTGCTGCTGTCCAAGCCGGACATGCTCCTGCTGGACGAACCGACTAACCACCTGGATGCGGAATCTGTGGAGTGGCTGGAACAGTTCCTGGTGCGCTTCCCGGGTACCGTGGTGGCTGTTACCCATGACCGTTACTTCCTCGATAATGCGGCTGAGTGGATCCTGGAACTGGACCGTGGCGAAGGTATCCCGTGGAAAGGCAATTATTCCAGCTGGCTGGAGCAAAAAGAAGACCGTTTAGCCCTGGAACAGAAACAGGAAGATGCCCACCGTAAGGCTATGAAGCAAGAACTGGAATGGGTGCGTCAGGGGGCTAAGGCCCGCCAGAGCAAGAGTAAAGCGCGTCTGGCACGTTACGAAGAAATGTCCAGCGTTGAATACCAGCGTCGTAACGAAACCCAGGAAATCTTTATTCCGCCAGGTGACCGCTTGGGTAACCAGGTCATTGAGTTCAATAATGTGTCCAAAGGCTTTGGTGATCGCCTGCTGATTGATAATTTATCATTCAGCTTGCCGCCAGGCGCGATTGTTGGCGTCATCGGCCCTAACGGTGCTGGTAAATCGACACTGTTCCGCATGCTGCAAGGACAAGAGCAGCCAGATAGTGGTGAAATCATCACCGGGCCTACCGTCAAGTTGGCAGCAGTCGATCAGACCCGTGACGGTTTGGACAACGATAAAACCGTCTTCGAGGCGATTTCTGGTGGCCTGGATGTGTTGAGTGTCGGCAAATTTGAAATGCCTAGCCGTGCCTACATCGGCCGCTTTAACTTTAAAGGCGGCGACCAGCAGAAAATCGTTGGCCAGCTGTCTGGCGGTGAACGTGGCCGGTTGCATCTGGCGAAAACCCTGATTTCCGGCGCCAACGTCTTGCTGCTGGATGAACCGTCAAACGATCTCGACGTGGAAACCCTGCGTGCGCTGGAAGACGCCTTGCTGGAATTTGCCGGTTGCGTATTGGTCACCTCGCATGACCGCTGGTTCCTGGATAGGATTGCGACGCATATTCTGGCGGCAGAAGGTGATTCACAATGGACCTTCTTTAACGGTAACTACCAGGAATACGAAGCCGACAAGAAAAAACGGCTGGGTGAAGAAGGTGCTAAACCCAAGCGTATTCGTTACAAACCTATTACGCGTTAACTTAAAAGCCCATTCGATTGAATGGGCTTTTTTATGGCGAATGTTAAGGGATGTTGTAAATCATCCACAGCCGTTCTTTTTAAAACGGTTTAAAAAGAACGGCGCTTTACAAACATGAGCTGAAAACGCAAGATGAACCTGGAATCGTTGTAAGAATTTCTTTATTGATGATAGACAGAGGAGCGAGCGATGGCAGGTTGGTTTGAACTAACAAAAAGTGATGCGAACGGTCAATTCAGTTTTGCATTGAAGGCGGGTAATGGTGAGCAGATTCTTAAAAGTGAACAGTACACCACCAAAGCGGCGGCACAAAACGGCATTGAGTCTGTGCAAAAAAACAGTCCTTTGGATGAGCGTTATCAGAAACTGACGGCCAAAGATGGTTGCCCTTATTTTAATTTGCTGGCAGGCAATAGCCAGGTCATCGGCACCAGCCAGATGTACTCTGCGGAAGCTGGGCGTGATAATGGCATTGCTTCGGTGAAAACCAATGGTTCAACCGAAACGATTAAAGATTTGACCTGATCCGGTCAGTGTCGTGATTAAAGCCTCGCTTTGTGCGGGGCTTTTTTCATGATGAAGTCCCACACGCATGCAGGTAATAATCGCATCAGACGCGCGACGATGCCCATTTGCCACGGAATCACAGTAAAGCGGCGTTGTGCGGCAATCGCCCGCACGGCTTTGCGCGCAAACACATCGGCATCCATTAAAAACGGCATGGGGTAAGTATTGATATCAGTCATTGGCGTGCGGATATAACCCGGGGCAATGGTGGTGACAGCGATGCCGTATAGTTGCATTTCGACGCGCAGGCTTTCGAGGTAGGTGATCGCCGCAGCCTTGCTGGCACTATAAGCACCCGAGCCTGGCAGGCCGCGGATACCGGCGACGCTGGCAATGCCAACCAATTGCGCAGGCTCACCTTTGGCCGCCCTGGTTTTCATAGCCTCGATCAGAGGTTGGAAGGTGTGTACCAGGCCCATGACATTGGTTTCAAACACGGCTTGAAATGCCGGGATGTCTTCGGCAAATTCGGTTAAGGTGCCACGGCTGACACCGGCATTGCCGATAACGATGTGCGGCGTACCAAAGCGGTGTAAAAAGTCCTGAGCCATGGATTGCATTTGCTCGGCGACACGCACATCCACGCAATAAATGACGCAGGTGGTTTGATATTGCTGTTTTAAGCTGTCTGCCAGCGTTTGCAATGCGGCTTCGTTTCTGCCGCACAAAGCCAGCACCAGCTTCCCGCCATATTCTCTGGCGTAGGCAGCAGCCATGGCCGCTCCTAGGCCGCTGGAGGCGCCGGTAATTAAAATACGCATGGCAGGCACAGGGTTTTGTGACATAAAAAACATCGGGGTAAACAAATTTTAATCGGGTAGAATGCCATAAAACAATCGTCGGGGGAAACCTAAATGAATTTGGAAAAAGTGATTTTTGGCTTTTTTATTATTCTGGCCATGACACTCAATTTTGGTTTTTTTGTAGGCGAGATTGATAATCCGCAACATCACTTGCATTACGAGTTATATGTGGCGATTGTGGTGAACCTGATTGCCACCGTGCTCAAGTTTGGCGACCGTACCCAGATTGGCGCGATTCACCTGGCGACCAGCCTGGTGGCTGACATACAACTGATTGCCGCCGCGATTATCTGGGTGGTGGCAGGGAGCAAAGGCGCCGAGCCCGAGGTGATTGTGGGCATTGTTTCTTTGTCTGGCGGTGCTTTCCTGGCTAATATCACCTCAGTGATTTTGCTGATTTACGAAACCGTGACCTTGCGCCGCTAAGGTGCAGCAACGGGGACAGTCGTGAGTCTCAATCAAATCATCTTCCTGATCTTGCGGCGTATGCGTGCGCCGCTGCTCATGGTCATTATTAGCTATGCGATCGCGCTGATTGGTTTTGTACTCATCCCAGGTGTGGATGATCATGGTCAGCCTTATCGCTACGGTTTTTTTGATGCGTTTTATATCCTGAGCTACACCGCCACCACCATTGGTTTTGGTGAAATCCCCTACCCGTTCACCACGCATCAGCGCTTGTGGATGACTTTTTCGATTTACCTGACGGTCATTTCCTGGTTTTATGCCATCGGCGCGATTATTGCCCTGTTTCAGGAGTCCGCCTTAAAACTGGCCTTTAAAAATGCCATGTTTCAGCGCGATGTGCGCAACCTGATGGAGCCGTTTTACCTGATTTGTGGCTATGGTGAGACGGGTGGCGAACTGGTGCGGGCGCTGGATAAAAATGAGTTACGTGTCGTGGTGCTGGAAATTTCGCCGGAGCGTATCAATGAACTGGAAATGACCGATTACCAGTTCTATATTCCGCATTTGTGTGCAGACGCCAAATTGTCAGAAGTGTTGCTTTATGCAGGCATTAAAAACCCGATGTGCCGTGGGGTGGCCGCGCTGACCGATGATGACCATGCCAACCTGGCGATTTCGGTGGCTGTGAAGCTGATCAAGCCCGATTTGCCGGTGCTGGCACGCGTGCAGAATGATGTGATTGCCGCCAATATGGCCTCGTTTGGCACTGACCGCATTATTAACCCTTACAATATTTTTGGCGAACATCTGGCCATGCGCCTGAACGCGCTGGGTACTTATTTGTTGCACGAATGGCTGACCAGGGCGCCGGGAGATGCGATTGCCACGCCAGCGCCGGTGCCGCAAGGGCATTGGATTGCCTGTGGTTTCGGTCGTTTTGGCAAGTCAGTTGTGAGCAG
This sequence comes from Methylophilus sp. QUAN, assembly GCF_015354445.1. Classification (GTDB taxonomy): domain Bacteria; phylum Pseudomonadota; class Gammaproteobacteria; order Burkholderiales; family Methylophilaceae; genus Methylophilus. The sequence goes on along the minus strand of NZ_JADKYT010000001.1, from coordinate 104,341 downwards.
CCTGCAAAATGGCGAGATGCATGTCACCATTATTGAAGCCGACCCGCAAGGCACGCAATGTGAGGACTGTATTATCGGCAGTGGTGTGGAATCGCATATTTTGCAGCAGGCCGGGGTAGAAAATGCGGTGGGTATCGTTGCCGGCACCGACAATGATATTAACAACTTGTCGATCGTGATGACGGCGCTCGAACTGAATCCCAAGCTGTTCGTCATCATCCGCAAAAACAAACGGCATAACGATCCCCTGTTTCAGCACTTTAATGCTGATATCACGATGCAACCTAGCGATGTGATTGCGCATACCTGCTTGTCTTATATGGTGTCGCCCATGCTGGCGGAGTTTCTAGTGACTGCGCGGCATCAGGGCAACGCCTGGGCCAATGCTGTCATTGCGCAACTGGTTTCAAAATTAGGCGAGCAAGTGCCTGATACCTGGGATATCACCATTGCGGACGACATGGCGGTGGCCGTGTGCGCGCTGATGGAGCAAGGCATACTGCCTGCACTTAAACATTTGATGATGCGTCCGGCCGGGCAGCAGCGACATGAAATGCCGGTGGTACCGCTGATGCTGGTGCGCGGTGAGCAAAAGATGTTATTGCCGGAGTTATCTACGCCCTTGCAAATTGGCGACACGATTTTGTGTTGTGGTCTGGACCAGGCGAAATCGATACAGCGTTTTGTGATGCATGATATTAAAACCTTGCATTACCTGGTGACGGGGACGGAGATGCCGGAAACCTGGATTGGGCGTTGGCTTAAGGCTGGTGGGCGCTAGAGTGTTTTAGTTTGAATGATTGTGTAAGGTGATTGGGGCGTTGCTTTTCGCCTTTTTGGCGAGTTACTTTTCTTTGCTTGCACAAAGAACAAGTAACCAAAAGAAAGTGCACCCCAACTTCCGCTTGTATCCTGTGCTACTCGAATTGCCGGGCGTCCATCGAAACTCGCCCTGACAAGCCACATAGAACGTGGCTTGTTGCGGAGCTCAGACAGCCGATGGCCGAGAACTCCCGCCAACCCTGCGTTGCTCGGCGCGGCAGATTGGGACCCCGAACACCATACGACTGCAACCATTCGCGAATTGAAGAAAAAGAATCTGGTTTTTGAACCATCCGAACTTCTACTATGTGAGTTTGGCGAGAATAATCCCATTCCATCACGCTGAGTAGCGGAGACAAAATAAGAGTAGAGGGAGCGACTGTCCGAATCCCGCAGCAGCTCACGTTTTGTGTGAGCTGCCAGGTTGAGTTTCGTGACCGCTTATTTTGACGAGCAACGCAAGGGAGCCGAAGGCCGTGATGGCTGGGTGTCGTCCTCTTTGGTTACTTTCTGGGGGACAAGCACCAGAAAGTGACTCGCCGAGAGGCGAAAGAAAAAGCTAGTACTCAATAAAAAACGCCTGATGTGGGGCATCGGGCGTTTTTTAATTCAAGCGGAGATTTACTTTTTACCAGCTGCTCTGTCTTTGCGCACATTCTGAATAATAAAGTCAGCGGTTTGCAGGGCTGCTTCATTGCCACCGGCCATGGAGCTACCGGTGATGAATTTACCGTCGATAATCAGGGCAGGAACGCCAGTCGCGCCTGAAGCGCGGAAAGTTTGCATGGCTTTATTCATTTGCATGTTAATCGCGAATGACTTGAATGCTTTTTCAACTTTGATTTTATCGAGACCACCTTGCTTGGTCACCCAATCGATCAAAGACGCTTCGTCAGCCTGTTGGCTCAGGGTTTTGCTTTTGTGGATGGCGTCAAATAACTGGCTATGCAGTTTTTCCAGCACGCCGAGTTCTTGCATGGCAAAATAGGTTTTAGCTAACGGAGCCCAGCCTGCGTTTGGCAAGGCTGGGATGCGTTTGAAGTATACATCTGCGGGCAGTTTTTTCACCCAGGCTTGTAAAGGCTGCTCCATGTGGTAACAGTGCGGGCAGCCGTACCAGAACAATTCCATGACTTCAATTTTGGCCGGTTGGTCGGTCGTGATTTGCTGCGCAACCTGATCAAACTGTTCACCCATTTGCGGGTCTGCCAGTGCTGAGGTCGCCGTAAAGCCAGCCCAAAGCATCAAACTCAACAACATATTTTTCATAAAGTCAGTTTCCTAAAGTTTTGTGGAACATCATGCATTAACGTGGCAGCTGTGCATACGATGACAACCGCATTAATGGGTGGAAGATTCGATATTGACCTTGATCAGATTGGCCTGGAAGCCATTGGTTTCCAGATCGTGGCTAATTTTGTTGATTTTGGCCAAGTCATTGAGCGGGCCAATACGCACCCGGTGCATGGTGCCTTTGTTGGGGATTTCTGCGGTTTGTACAAACGCTTCAAAACCAACCAGGGCCAAGCGGGTTTTGAGATTGTTGGCATCATCTTCTTTGGCAAAGGCGCCGACTTGCACAAAATAGCTTTCTTGCTTGATGGTCGGGTTTTTTTTCACTTGCTGTTCACTGATTTTGCTCTCGGTGTCGGGCAAAATGGTATAGAAATCAAACTTGTTCGGGTCCTCAATAGAGGCGCTACCAGGTTTGACTTCTTCTTCGGTGACGGTGTTCTTGATCGGGATTTCTTGCTGGCCCTCGTCTTTTTTGAATGCGCTGGAGAATGGGCTGTGATCACCTTTGATGTAGATAATCAGGGCCACGGTTAACGCGACACCCAAAAACAGGCCGACCAGCAGGCCGTTAAAGAAAGTGCTGCCGCTGCTTTTGCTTTTTGCTTTGGCTTGTGAGGGTTTGTAGTCGCGACTCATTGTGAGGTTAACCAATCAATTCAGCAGTCATTAAAGGGATGCTTACATTTTTTCCGGCGCGCCAACGCCCAATAACGCCAAGCCATTACGCAACACCGTGCGGGTGGCGGTGATCAGCGCCAAACGTGCCAGTTTGACTTGTTCGTCATCCACCAAAAATTTGGTGTCATTGTAATAACTATGCAAGGCACTGGCTAGCTCCTTGAGGTAGTTGGCCACCATATGTGGTGCCAATGCCTGGCAGGCACTGCTCACCACTTCAGGGTATTGGCCCAGCGCTTGCATTAGCGCTGTTTCTGTGGCGCTTTGCAGTGGCGACAGTTCAGCCGCCGTTAAATTGGCTGCATCGCCGTTCCACTGGTTGAGCACGCTGCAGATGCGGGCATGTGCATACTGAATGTAATAGACCGGGTTGTCGTTGGTTTGCGCGCGTGCCAGGTCGATATCAAACACCAGTTGCGAATCCGGGCTGCGGGCAGCCAGGAAATAACGCGTGGCGTCGCAGCCGACCTCTTCAATCAGGTCACGCAAAGTGACGTAGCTACCGGCGCGTTTGGACAATTTGACCTCTTCGCCACCGCGCATCACGGTCACCATCTGGTGTAGTACGTATTCCGGCCAGCCTTGCGGGATGCCGACGTCCAGCGCCTGCAAGCCTGCACGCACACGGGTAATCGTGCTGTGATGGTCTGCGCCCTGCTCGTTGATCACGCGTTTAAAACCACGGTTCCATTTTTCGCGGTGATAAGCGACATCCGGCACAAAATAGGTGAAACCACCTTCTTTTTTGCGCATGACGCGGTCTTTATCATCGCCAAATTCGGTGGTGCGCAGCCACAAGGCGTCATCCAGCTCGTAGGTGTGGCCGCTGGCGATCAGGGATTGCACGGTGTTTTCTACTTTGCCTTCGCTATATAAGGCACTTTCGAGTGAAAACACATCAAACTTGATCTGGAAAGCTTGCAAGTCCAGATCTTGCTCGTGACGCAAATAAGCCACGGCAAATTTGCGGATGGACTCGGTATCATTCACATCGCCGCTGGCGGTCACTTGCATGTCGTCAGCAATAATAGTGGCTTTGGCCAGGTAGGCTTGCGCAATATCGACAATATAGTCGCCGCGGTAGCCGTCTTCCGGGAAGCCTGCATCATCAGGGTTGATGCCTTGCACACGTGCCAAGACTGACTTGGTCAGATTGTCGATCTGGGCACCAGCATCGTTGTAATAAAACTCACGCGTCACGTCCCAGCCATTGGCATCCAGCAGGCGGCACAAGCAGTCACCCACTGCGGCGCCACGGCCATGACCGACGTGCAACGGTCCGGTCGGGTTGGCCGAGACAAACTCCACCTGCACTTTTTCAGCCTGGCCAGCCTGGTTGCGGCCAAACCCAGCCCCTGCTTGCAGCACCTCGTGCACAATTGCCTGTTTGCTGTCAGCCGAGACAAAGAAGTTAATAAAGCCTGCACCCGCTATATCGACTTTGCTAATGACATTGTTGGCGGGCAAGCCATCAATAATCTGCTGCGCAATCGCACGTGGGTTTTGCTTTAAAGGCTTGGCCAGTTGCATGGCGATATTGGTCGCAAAATCGCCGTGGTCGGCAGACTTTGGCCGCTCAAGAATGATATTGAGGCTGGAGGTATCTTCTACCAGCGGTTTCACCGCTTGCAGAATGAGTGCTGTGATCGTTTGTTTCAAGGTTAAAATGGTGCTGAATAGTCAAACCGCCATTTTAACCTAATTAAGCATTTTCACCCATGTGTTCAACTGTCACCGACCTTCAGGCCGCAACCCCCGCCAGTATTGTGCGTGTGGTGCTGGACGTGCCACTGGATCGTCAGTTTGATTATTTAAATCCTGGCCTGTTGATTCGCGAAGGCAATCGCGTCGTGGTGCCCTTCGCCGGGCGGCAATTGGTGGGCATCGTCATGGCGTTATTGACAGAGACTGATATTGCACAACACAAGCTTAAAGCCGTGCTGCAGGTGTTTGACGATGTGCCGTTTGATGCCGCGACCTTGAAGTTGCTGCGGTTTTGCGCCGACTATTATCACTACCCTTTTGGCCAGACCGTGCTGGCCAGCTTGCCACTGCGTTTGCGCCAGATTAAACCGGCGGTGACGCGAAAAATGTGGCTGTATCAGTTGGCGAATACCATTCCGGAAGACTTTATTGGTAAGCGGCAACAAGTGCTGACCAGGCTGGTTGCGTCCCTGCAGCAGCAGGGTGAATGCAGTGAGGCGATGTTGGGCGAAGTGTCCGGTGCCTGGCGCAAAGCCATACAGCCACTGCTGGATGCTGGCTACGTGTCCAGGCGCGAAGTGATTGCGACGCGCCCTTCCCTGCCCGCATCGGATCTGGAGCCGACACTGAATGATGAGCAGGCACAGGCGGTCCAGGCGATTTTGGGCGATTTAGATCGTTTCCAACCCTGGTTGTTATTCGGTGTCACCGGCTCTGGTAAAACCGAGGTGTATATCCGCTTGCTGCAAACCGTGCTCGCGGAGCCGCAAGCACAGGCGTTGATCATGGTGCCCGAAATCAATCTCACACCGCAATTAGAAAGTCGCTTCCGTAGTCGCTTGAGCCAGTTTCCACTGGTGACCTTGCATAGCCATTTGAGCGAGAGTGAGCGCTTGCAAAACTGGCAGGCGGCACAATCCGGTGTTGCGCGTATTATCATCGGCACGCGTTTAAGTGTGTTTACGCCCATGCCGCATCTGAAATTGATGATTCTGGATGAAGAGCATGACACTTCGTACAAGCAGCAGGATGGCATGCGCTACCATGCGCGAGATGTCGCACTGGTGCGCGCCAAACAATGCCGGATCCCGGTGGTATTAGGTAGCGCAACGCCTTCGCTGGAAAGCTGGTACAACGCTATGGGAGATCAGGCACAAGCTGCATCGAATGCAAAAAAAGCCAGTTACCGATTGCTGACGCTGACCAAACGGGCGGCAGCCCAGGCCAAATTGCCCCGTATTTTTTGTATTGATACTACGCACAGCCCGCCGGAAGCCGGACTGACGCCGCAACTAAAACAGGCCATTGAGCTACGTTTGCAGCGCGGTGAGCAAAGCTTGCTGTTTATTAATCGACGCGGTTATGCGCCCGTGCTGCATTGTTCCGCTTGCCAGTGGCTGGCGGATTGCCGCCGCTGCTCTGCCAAAGCGGTATTGCATTTGCGCCAGCGCGTATTACGTTGCCACCATTGTGGCGATGAGCAACCGATTCCTGTGCAATGTCCGAGCTGCGGTAATCCCGATTTGCGCCCGGTTGGTCAGGCCACCCAGCGGGTTGAGGAAAGCTTGCAGCAGCTTTTTCCGCAGGCGCGTGTCGCCCGCGTGGACCGCGACACCATTCAGGCTAAGGATGCTTTAACCGAGCTGTTGTCCGCGGTACATGCTGGCCAAGTTGATATTCTGATTGGCACGCAAATGTTGGCCAAAGGCCATGATTTTGCCAATTTGACGCTGGTAGGGGTGTTGGACATCGATGGCGCACTATACAGCCCTGATTATCGGGCCAGTGAACGCCTGTTTGCACAGTTGATGCAGGTGGCAGGTCGCGCCGGTCGTGGGGATAAGCCGGGCGAGGTGCTGATACAAACCGCCTTTCCGCAGCATGCCTTGTTTGCTGCACTGCGCGAGCAAAACTATGCGGCGTTTGCCGATGACTTGTTGCAGGAGCGCATGGTGATGCAATTCCCGCCAGCAACCTATATCGCTGTGATGAAGGCTGAGGCGACCGACTACACGCTGGTGAACCAGTTTTTGACTGACTTTAGTCAAGCGGCCAGGGATTATGTCGCTGCACAAGTGGCAGCCTTGTCCGAGCAGCCTTTGGTCTATGACCCGGTGCGTCCAGGCATTGCCAGGCTAAATCGTATGGAGCGCGGGTATGTGATGCTGCAGTCTGCACATCGCGGCGCCTTGCAGCAGCTATTGCAGGTGGCGGTCGAGTGGGTCAGGACACATCCGCTGCAAGCAAAAATCCGCTGGGTGCTGGATGTGGATGCGCTGGAATATTAGTGAAAGTTACAAATATGCTACTAATTGGTCGATTTGTTGTAAAAAAAAGTTAGCGTTTGGTGGTTTTTTAAAGTAACTTTTGACCTTGTTATACCATTAAAAAGATTATGGAATTTTAAAGCTTTGGGGAGTCATCTTGAAAATACAATTAAAGCGTATAGGCTTGTTGCAACTGTTGGCATTAAGCTATACATCGCAAGTGCTGGCCGGTGGTGTTCAAATACCAGACATTCAGCAGAATTTGCCTAGACCTATTTTGCCTGAACCAAGACCGATTATTCAGGTGCCAGAAGAAACACCTACGCCAGAAAAGAAACAAAAAAAGTCCAGCCTCAAGATTGTTGTCAAGGCATTCAAATTCTCTGGCAATAAACAATTTTCAGATGAAGTGCTGGCGGCGCAACTTGCACACCTGACCGGTCATGAAATTGGCATGCGTGAATTGAACGAAGCCGTCGGTACAGTGCGTAATTACTATCGTCAGCGTGGTTACTTGCTGACACAAGTATATTTGCCAACTCAGGATTTACAGAAAACTACAGAGGCAGAGGCCGTCGTCGAGCTTTCCATCCTGGAAGGTACGCTAGGTGAGGTGAAAGCTGAGACCGGGCAAGGCCTGGATCAGGAATATTTTCAATCCCTGTCAGAATATGGCCTGAATAAGGGCGATGTGCTCAATGAGCGCAATTTGGTGCGCAACATCATGGTAATGAACGGCTTGCCTGGTATACAGGTCACTTCACAGTTGAACCCGGGTGAGGCTGTCGGTAGTTCAGATGTGGCGGTTTCTGTGGAACCACGCACGCCTCGTGTCACCGGTTTTGTCAGTGCCAACAACTATGGTAACCGTTACACAAATCGTGAAACGTTAGGCTTTGGTGTGGCGGTGAATAACCTCCGTGGCCGTGGTGACCAATTGGCGGTGGTCGGTAAAACCTCCAGAGATGAAGGGCAGCGTTCTATCAGTGGTTTGTACTTTACGCCTGTCGGCAGCGCTGGCACGATCATGAACTTGGCATACAGCTATGTAGATTACAAGCTCGGCGGTGACTTCAAGCAATTTGATGCGTCTGGTGATGCGCATTATTTTTATGGCTCACTTGAGCATCCATTACTGCGTGAAACCAAAAAAGGTGTTGCGTTCAAAGTAGGTGGTAACTACAAGATTCTGGATGATGATGTCGATGCATTTTCCATTAATAATCGCCGCGATATTAGTAGCCTGGAGTTAGGCTTGGTAGGCGACTGGATTAATGATATCGGTAGCGTAGCTTACCAATGGAGTTTCCTGGTCACTGGCGGTAACGTCTCATATAAAGACTCTGCTGCAAAGGCCAATGATAGAAATCAGCTGGATACCCAAGGCAGTTTTGTGAAATGGAACTGGACCTCGAGCCGCACCCAAGTGTTTGAGAATGGTGTGAACTGGGTGGTGCGTGCCGATTACCAAGGTGCGGGTAATAACCTGGATATTGCAGAGCGTTTCGGGATTGGTGCCATCAACCGCTGGCGCCAGTTCTCAGAGATTCCTAGCCAGGCAGATCAGGGCTGGATGGTAGGCACCGATGTGCGTAGAACGTTTGCGACCACGGGCGCTGATGTCACACCTTATATTCAGTCAGTGACGCCATTTGCTTTTTATGATGCTGGTCGCGGCAAGCTGAATCATGATCCAATCGGTAATAGTGTTTATGTCCGCTCTAACCATATTGGTGTTGGTACTGATATCCAGTTCCCGGGGCAGTGGGTTTTGACCACCACTTATTCACAGCAAAAGCGTGACCTGGATGGCGCGGAAAGTAATACTGAGTACCAACTCTGGGCGCAAGTAAGAAAAAATTTCTAGTTTTAAATCTGTAGTAAGCAATGATCCAGGCAAAAGCCTGGACATATAAAAGTAGCCCACATGAGTATCGATTAATCCAATTGGAGTTGGATTAATCATCGCGTCGATTAGTCATAGTGGGCTACATACAAAAATAACTTCCTGAAACAAAATTACACACATATTCAGGAATTGAGAGAAGTGATGGTAACCCACTGGCCCTTAATTAGGATCAGTGGCGTTTCTTACTAAAGGAGAAGTGTCATGAAAGCAGCATCCTTAAACCATGTCTATCGTCTGGTCTGGAGCAAACTCCAGCAAGCTTGGGTCGCCGTTGCCGAAACAGCGCGAGCACATGGTAAATCCAGCGTGAGCGGCCAAACAGGAGCAGCGCCTGCGGCAAATGCGGCACTAAATGTTTTATTCACCCAGTCTGGCAAATGGCGTTATCTGGTTGCAAGCGCTTTTGCGGCCATGGTCATGCCAGTCTCTTCTTATGCCGCCGATACCAATGTGATCGCTGGCGTGCCTGTAGGGGATTTAACCGTAAAAGAGGTGACTCCAACTCAAACGCAGTATATCCATACGGCGAATGTCAACATTGTAGATTTCTACAAATTTGGCGTGATGAAGGGGCATCAGCTGGATGTGATTATGCCGGATGCTGGCCGTGCGCTGTATCGTGTGATTGGTAATAGCCGCTCTGAAATCATGGGTACGTTGAACTCCAATGGTAGCCTGTTCCTGATCAACCAGAATGGTATTCTGTTTGGAAAAGGCGCTGAGGTGAACGTCGGTAATATTGTGGCTTCAACCTTGAATATTTCCAATGATGACTTTCTGAAAGGTAATTACAACTTCACGGTTGGTAGCATCAGAGGAGATATCGAAAACCATGGTGTCATTAAAGCGAAAAATGAAGGCTATATTGTCTTGCTCGGCAAAACGGTTGATAACAGCGGTACATTAGTCGCTAGCAACGGCAGTGTCGTACTTGGCTCTGCACAAGCAGCAACATTGGACTTTTTTGGCAATGGTTTGGTAAAAGCCAAATTATCAGGCGATGCGCTGGAAGCCACTATTAAGAATAGCGGTAACATTTATGCTGATGGTGGCTTTGTACAAATGGCAACCAATGCGCGTTCATCAGCCATCAATATTTCCGGCATTGTTGAAGCCAACCAGCTGGTTGAGCGCAACGGTATGATCCGCCTCGAAGGCGGCGATAACGCTAAGGTAGAAGTTTCCGGCCAATTAATCGCCAAAGGTCAAGGCACCACGGGCGGCACGATTGAGGTGACTGGTGAGCAAGTTGCATTGATGAATGGTGCTTTGTTGGATGCTTCAGGTGACACCGGTGGCGGTAAAGTGCTGGTGGGTGGTGATTACCAAGGCAAAAACGATGCTGTGTACAACTCCAGAACCACTTATGTTGCGCAGGGCGCAACCATCAAAGCGGATGCACTTCAAACAGGTGATGGCGGTAAAGTGGTTGTTTGGGCCGATGATTTGACACGTTACTACGGCAGCATTTCTGCACAAGGCGGTGCTACTCGTGGTAATGGTGGTTTTGTTGAGGTGTCAGGCAAGCAAAACTTGGCCTTTATCGGTAAGGTCAATGTCGCGTCTCTGAATGGCATCGGCGGTACGGTATTGTTAGACCCTGAAAATATTGTGCTGGATTCCAGCACACAAGCTTCGCCTACAAACAATGCCAATGGCACGCCAGATGTCGCCTTTGCTGATAATGCAGGCAATACCACGACGATTCAAATTTCTGATGTGGTGGGTTTCAGTGAGTTGTTCTTGCAAGCGAACAACAATATCACAGTAAACAGTGCACTGACGATGAATACTGGTGGCAGTATTCGTCTTGAGGCCAATAATGATATCAATGTGAATGCAGCTATTAAAACGGTGGCGACGACCACGCCTGGTAGTGGCAGCATCACTTTAATTGCTGATGCAGATGGTGATAAGACGGGTAATTTAGCCATTGGGGCAGATATTACAGCAGCGGGTGGTGCCATGATTTTGAAGGCGGCAACATTGACGCATACGGCAGGTAATATCAGTACTAACGGTAATATCCAGGGCAGTGGGCACGCAGGGAGTGTGGCGATTACCGTCGATGGCTTGGCTGCGTTGGGCACGGCTAATATTACAGCGAATGGGCGCTCAGCATCCAGTTCAACACGCGGTTTTAATGGCGGTAGTGTGAATATCACAGCGGGCAGCTTGGATATGTCTGGCAAGATCGATACCTCTGGCAGTGCAGCGGGTAATTCGGAGCAGTATGGTGGCCAAGGTGGTAATGTGAGCGTCACTACAGCAGGTAACGCAACAATACTTGGTGGAATTAGCACCGGTGCCGGTAACGCCGGCAGTGCTTCTGCGGTTGCCAGAACATCCGGTGAAGTTTCAGTTACAAGTACCTATGGCAATATTGAGGTTGGTGATGTGACGACTAAAGGTGGTTTTAACGCCATTGGTAATAAAGTCACACTGTCTGCAGCAAATGGTGCAGTGACGACTGGCAATATCAATACCAGTGGTGGTGAAGGCCGTAATAACACGGATGGTAAGAGTGCTGGTGCGGTTGATATTGCTGCGGGCACCGGAATTACTACCAAGAACATCACTGCTTCAGGCGCAGATGGAAATGGGACGAATAAGTCTGGCGGTTCAGCGGCTGAAGTGAAATTGCAAAGCAGCAATGGGGATGTCACAGTCGAGACAGTGACCGCTAATGGTGGTGCAAAAACAGGCACTGGCATTCAGGGCAACTCTAAAACAATCTTCGTGCGTGCTGGCAGGGATGTGATTCAAAAGGGTAATATTGTCACTACCAGCAACTCACAAGATGCAGTGACATTGGTTGCTGGGCGGGGTTACAAAAACACCGGTAATTTTGGCATCACAACGGGTGCTAGCGGGCGCTGGTTAATCTACTCTGCATCGCCGGATGTTGGTCAACGTGGTACTCAGATTTATACCAATTACGACTTTAAACAATATGGCACTACTTATGACGGTGTGAAAAATGGCACTGAACAAATCAATGCTGCAGCGACTGGTAACGGTTTGATTTATTCAGAAAAAGTCGCGATTACGCCAACGTTAGAGGGTTCAGTGACCAAGGTATATGACGCGACAACGACGGCAGATATTTCTGGATTGCAGGTTGTCACAGAAGGCCGAGATGGCGACGTGATTAAGTTCAGTGATATTGTCAGCGCGAATTATGACAATAAAAATGTCGGCGTTGATAAGCTCGTGACAACGAACCCGCTGTCAATTGAGAACGTGAAAAATACTGTCACCAGAAATGGCGCTCAAATTGATCGGGCTGTATATGGCTATAGTTTTGAGACAAACCAAAGCACCGGGCTACCAATCAATCAGGCTTCCGGTAATGTGGGTACCATTACCCGGGCGCCAGTGACGGTTAGCGGGATCACTGCGAACGATAAGTTTTTTGATACCACGACTGCGGCAACTGTGAATACTGGGCCGGCAACCATTAATGGTATGATTACAGGTGACCAACTGACGGTTGTGGCAGCGAATGGCCAGTTCATAGATAGTGCGGTTGGTAATGGCAAGCAAGTCTTTGTTTCTGGTATCACCTTAGGTGGCACTGATGCAGGCAATTATGAGTTGCTAAGTAATACCGGTGAAACGACAGCCAGTATTTTGGCGCTGCCTGTGACGCCCCCAACAACTGTGCAGAATATTTCACCACGTGACAATGCGGGCCTGGGCGGTTTGATTCCAAACAACCCGGTATTGAATACGATGTTTATCGTTTCTCTGAACCCTGCTGCTGGTGACGAGGAAGACCTGGATGCGGTGGCTTGTCCTACTAACGAAGATCATTTGGGTAGTACGCCTATCCTGAGTTCTGGCGTGAAGTTGCCAGACGGCGTGAACTCGAATTGTATTTAATTTAATCAGCCAAGCAGAAGCCGGACAATTGTCCGGCTTTTGTTTTTGTGCTGAATAATGTTTTGTATTCGACCAGACAGCAAGTAAAATAGCGGTCATTCGTTCGCGGCTGTAGTTCAATGGTAGAACGCCAGCTTCCCAAGCTTGATACGCGGGTTCGATTCCCGTCAGCCGCTCCAAAGGAATTTTCATGGCCAATACTCCTCCCACCGTTTTAACATTTGCCGCGACAGACCCGAGCAGTGGTGCCGGTGTGCAGGCAGATATCATGGCGCTCGCCAGTATTGGTTGTTACCCGCTGTCTGTGATTACTGGCATTACGGTGCAAGATACCGTAGGCGTGGAAAGTGTGATGCCACTGGATGCAGACTGGATTAATGACCAGGCACGTGCGATCTTGGAAGACGTGTCTGTCAGCGCCTTTAAATTGGGCCTGTTGGGCAGCGTGGAAAACGTGGCGGTGATTGCAGAAATCGTTGCCGATTACCCGGATGTGCCGTTAATCATTGACCCTATCCTGGCTTCTGGCCGCGGCGATGAACTGTCTAATGAAGAAATGCAGGCCGCCATGTGCGAACTGTTATTTCCGCAAGCGACGCTGATTACGCCCAACAGCCTGGAAGCACGCCGCTTGGCTTATTACGATGAGAGTGATGAAGTCAAACACAGTTCGCTCGAGGAGTGTGCGTTGCGCCTGCTGGGCATGGGCACCGAGTATGTGATGATTACCGGTACGCACGAGCGCTCGCTGGATGTCGTTAATAGCTTGTACGGTGTGCAAAACGAGATCCCGGGGCTGATTAAAGATTACCACTGGGAGCGCTTGCCGGGCAGTTATCATGGCTCCGGCTGCACCTTGACCAGTGCGATTACCGCTTGCCTAGCACACGGCTTGACCATGGAAGAGGCCGTGCATGAAGCGCAGGAGTTTACCTGGCAGACCCTACGTCATGCGTTCCGCCCTGGCATGGGGCAATTTATTCCTGACCGGTTCTTCTGGGCGCGCGAGTCAGACGTGCAGGAAAAAGCGAGTGAACTTCAGCATTAGCGGTTTATATCTGGTGACGCCAGATTGCGATGACACAGCGCTGCTTTGCGCGCAAGTGTCAGAGGCGTTACAAGGTGGCATATCGCTGGTGCAATACCGGCATAAAACGGCCAGTGACACTTTGCGTTTAGAGCAGGCGACAGCTCTACTCGCTCTGTGCCGCCAATTCAATGTTCCATTGTTGATTAATGACCATGTGGCGCTGGCTGCGGCCTTGGATGCGGATGGCGTACATGTCGGCCAGCATGATAGTGAAATCGCTGCTGCACGTGAGATGCTGGGCCCACAGAAAATCATCGGCGCTTCTTGCTATAACCGCTTTGAATTGGCCGAGCAGGCGCAGGCCGCAGGCGCGAGTTATGTGGCTTTTGGCGCGTGTTACCCTTCTTCTACCAAGCCCAATGCGCCTAGCGCCGCCGCTGCATTATTTACCCAAGCCAAACAGTCATTGTCCGTGCCCGTCGTCGGCATTGGCGGCATTACGCTGGATAACGCCCGCCACTTGGTGGAGGCAGGTGCCGATGCACTGGCGGTAATTACCGATATTTTCCAGTCTGCGGATATTGTTGCCCGCTGCCGCCAGTACCAGCCATTATTTGCCAAAAATTGAGCGCTAATCGCTACCGCTTTACCAGACGTTGTTTGGTAAAATGCATGCATTCATTGTTCTGGTAAAATTTATGCACATTCACATCCTTGGTATTTGTGGCACTTTTATGGGCGGCATCGCCGTGCTGGCCAAAGCGGCCGGTCATCGTGTCACCGGGTGTGATGCCAATGTTTACCCCCCCATGAGTACACAGCTCGAAGCGCAAGGCATCGAATTGATTGAGGGCTTCGACCCTGCCCAAACCAGCCTGAATCCAGATATCTATGTGATTGGTAACGTGGTCACACGTGGTAATCCGCTGATGGAAGAAATTCTCAACCAGGGTTTACCTTATATCTCGGGTCCGCAATGGCTGGCCGAGAATGTTTTGCAAGGCAAATGGGTATTGGCGGTCGCGGGTACGCATGGCAAGACGACCACTTCTTCCATGCTGGCATGGGTGCTCGAATATGCAGGTTTGGCGCCTGGTTTCCTGATTGGTGGTGTGCCAGAAAACTTCGGCGTGTCTGCCCGTTTGCCACAAACGCCTAAACAAGACCAGAAATCGGTTTCCCCGTTTTTTGTCATCGAGGCCGATGAATACGATACCGCTTTCTTCGACAAGCGATCCAAGTTCGTGCATTACCGTCCACGCACGGCCGTGCTCAATAACCTTGAATTCGATCACGCCGATATTTTTGAAGACCTACCCGCGATCGAGAAACAGTTTCATCACTTGGTACGCACCGTACCGCAACAAGGCCTGGTTGTGGCTAACCAGCAGGACAGCCTGGATCGCGTGATTGCGCGCGGTTGCTGGAGTGCCTTGGAGCGCATAGACAGTGTCAGTGGTTGGCAAGTGCAAAACGTTGATGCACAAGGCCGTTTCGATGTGTATTTAAACGGTGAGCGCCAGGGCAATGTGAGCTGGGACTTGCTTGGTGAACATAACCGCAGCAACGCATTAGCGGTCATTGCCGCCGCACGTCATGTCGGCGTCGCACCCTGTATCGCGATTGAAGCCCTTGGTGAGTTTAAAAATGTGAAGCGCCGTATGGAAATAAAAGGCGTGGCTAATGACGTCACCGTCTATGATGACTTTGCGCATCACCCGACGGCGATTGCCACCACGGTGGCCGGGTTACGTGCCAAAGTGGGCGCCGCCCGCATTCTGGCCGTGCTGGAGCCGCGCTCTAACACCATGAAGCTGGGCGTGATGAAAGATGCCTTGCCCGACAGCCTGCGTGATGCGGATGCTGTGTTTTGCTATGCCAATAATTTAGGATGGGATGCCACCGCTGCCTTAGCCCCCATCCAGCAAAAAGCGCAAACCTATGATGAGCTGGGTCAGTTGGTGGCTGCGGTCACCGCTATGGCGCAACCAGGCGATCATGTGCTGGTGATGAGTAATGGCGGCTTTGGTGGCGTACACCAAAAATTGTTGCAGGCCTTGCAGGGATAGTTGGACAAGCGCCGCATGGGGTTACCGGAGAGTTTCCGCAAACGCTCACCACTGGTGTGGGCGTTGTGGTTTTCGCTACTGGCACATGCGGTCGTGCTCACGCTACATTTTCAACCGGAACTTAAAGCCTTTAAAGACCAGATTCCTTCATTAGAAGTGATGCTGGTGAACAGCAAAACGCAAAGTGCGCCTGAAAAAGCCGATGCACTGGCGCAAGCCAATCTGGACCGCGGCGGCAATACCGATGAAAAACGGCAGATGAAGAGCCCGCTACCCAGTGTGCAGCAAATGCAGGCGTCCATGCCGCATGCCGCACAGGCGACGCTACCATCAGTCACGACTGCGAGCAGTCCGCACGAGGCCGAGCTGGTGCGTGAAAAACAGCGTGTGGCGCAATTGGAACAAGAAGCACAAGCGCTGCTCACACAGTTAAAAGCCAGTCAGGCCGTGACCAGCCTGCAAACACCGCCGTTGTCGCAGCCACATGCGGCGGCCAGGCAGCAGCCACCTTCGCAACATGTGCCGGTGCAAGCGCAGCCGCAAACGGCAGCCATGCAAGAGATGGCTAAGCTAGAGGCGCTGATTGCCAAGCAGCAGGAAGAATACGAAATGCGGCCCAAGCGCCAGTTTGTTGGTGCGCGCACGCGTGCATATCGTTTTGCCAATTATGTTGAGCAATGGCGGCAAAGAATTGAACGTGTCGGTAACCTGAATTATCCGCAAGCGGCGATGACACAAAAGCTTTATGGCAGGCTGCAAATGACCGTTTCAGTGAAAGCCGATGGTAGTATAGAAAGTATTCGTATCCACCAGAGCTCCGGGCACAGGCTATTGGATGAATCTGCACGCCGCATTGTCCAGCTGGCTGCCCCCTTTCCGGTCTTTCCGGAAGATATCCGCCAGGATACCGATGTACTGAGCATTACGCGTACCTGGACCTTTACCAGAGATGACCAACTCTCCACCGAATAAGCGTTGCATCCGGTGCGAGGTTTTACAAGGCAATCGTTATGACCACAAGTCACTTTCAATACCACGTATTTTTCTGTCTTAACCAGCGCGAAAATGGCGAAGACTGCTGCATGAACAGAGGCGCCGAGGCCGCGTTTGACTATATGAAAAAACAAGTCAAACAACAAGGTCTGGCGGGCGCAGGCAAAGTCCGCATCAATCGTGCCGGTTGCCTGGACCGTTGTGCCGAAGGGCCGGTGATGGTGATTTACCCGGACGCGGTGTGGTACACCTTTGTCGATGAAAGCGACATTGATGACATCATTGAAAACCATCTGCAACAAGGCAAGGTGGTGGAGCGTTTGCTGGTTTAAGGTGACGCCACAATGCTGAAAAAATGGTGCTTACGCCTCATTATTAGCCTGTTGATTGCCTCTTTGCTGGCCATCCTCGGCGTGGCGGCCTGGGTTTGGCAACCTTATGACAAAACTGCCTGGCGGGTAAAGTTGCCAGTAGGCAGTGGCATACAAGTGCGCGTACTGCCCATGCTGATGCTGGCGACTTCTCCAGCGGGGCGCTGGTTGTTGGATAAAAAAGGCTTCAGCCTGCATCATGGCGATGTCCGGCTTTATGATGCTGATGGTTTGCGTGTGCATTGCCAGCACTGTTGGCTGGAAGCCAAATCCGTCAGTGATAAACCATTGATGCTGGACTCTGTGGCGTTGTGGTTAAAGCTCGATGGGCAGCAATTAAACGGTTATTTATTAGTGGATGCGGCCAATCAGCCATTCAAAATTGATTTTGAAGGCAAGGCTACCATGCGCTCATTAAAGCTGAACTGGACCCTGCCAGCCACGCCTCTGGCCAGTTTGCTGAGTCCTTTGCGTGCGCATTCTAGTGCCATCTCTCAAGCCACTGTCTCAGGTGCGCTTTCAGCCACAGGAATCTTGCGCTGGCCCCGTCAAAGCTGGAGTGTGCAACCGCAGTTATCGCAATTACACGTGAGTGGGCTGGACTTAAGCAAAGTCACCGCTTCGTCTGTGCAATATGATTGCCCGCTGCTGGATGAGCAAAAGCATCCGGAAAAAGTACATTGGCTCAACTATGACAAAATGGGCCGCTGGTTACCGATGGCGACCATCATTGCCGAAGATGCCGAGTTCAGGCACCACCCTGGTTATGCCATCACACAAATGCAGCAACTACTCGGCAAGGAAAGTACTGACAAGGCCGTGGGGGGCAGCACCATTACCCAGCAAGTGGTGAAGTATATGTTCACCAACGGTGAGCGTACCTGGAAGCGTAAAATAGAAGAGTTGCTGTATGCCGTACAGCTGGAAAATACGCTGGATAAAACACAAATTCTCAACCTGTACTTAAATACGGTCGACTGGGGCCCGAGTTTGTGTGGCGCACATGCGGCTGCAAATTATTACTTTGGGCTCTCCCCTGCGCAGATGAATCCGATCCAGGCCGCCTGGCTGGCTGGCATCATCAAAAATCCGCACCGTGCCTGGAAACAGCAGTTTATGGCCAAAAAACCAGCGTTGGCGCGTGCCGAAAGCATTTTGCGCTATATGCCAGAGAGTGCACGCAAGCAACCTGGTAGCCTGAATTTTCGTGCGTCAGCAGCCAAATAAATTACAATAGCACCTTATTCATCTTTCATTAGTGAGACGACTGTTTTGTCTACGCTCAAACTCAATAAATCCCCCGCCACCACTGATCAAGCGCGCCAGAAAACCGTTAGGCGCTTGTCACCTGAGTTGCGTGATCGTACTAAACCACCTGCTAAAAAAGAGGTGTATGCCGAGGTGCAGCAAGATGCTGGCCCAAAAGAGCAGGCACCCCGCAAAGACAAAGTATTTAAAGATAAAGAACCGCGCAAATCGGCAGGGAAGCCAGCACATGCTGGCGGACGCCCACCTGTAAACAGGTCAAGCGCAGGCCGTAGCGAAAAGCCGCGTGATAAAGATCGCCCATATGCTGCGAAAACAGCTGACCGCTCACCCGTTCGCAGACCAGCCACAACCGAGGCAGACGCTGACTTGCAACCGCGTTTATCTAAAGTGATGGCAGACCGTGGCCTATGCTCACGCCGTGAAGCCGATGACTGGATCGTCAACGGCTGGGTCAAGGTCAATGGCGAAATCATCGAAACCTTAGGCACGCGTATAGATCCAGATGCCGAGATTATCATCAGTACCTATGCCAAAGAGCACCAGGCCGAAACGGTGACCATTTTGCTGCACAAACCTGTTGGTTACGTCAGCGGGCAAGCCGAAGATGGTTATGAACCAGCGGTCGTGTTGTTTAATCCCGACAATCAATGGTCAGAAGATAGCAGTGGCATCGACTTCAAGCGCGGGCATTTGCGTGGTCTGGCCCCGGCTGGCAGATTGGATATCGACTCCACCGGTTTGCTGGTGCTCACACAGGATGGTCGTGTGGCGCGTAAACTGATTGGTGATGACTCCAATGTAGAAAAAGAATATCTGGTGCGGGTAGAAGGCCAGCTGAGCAATAATGGCCTGGCGTTATTAAACCACGGCCTTAGTTTGGATGGCGTTCAGCTAAGGCCCGCTAAAGTCTCTTGGCAGAATGAAGACCAATTGCGATTTGTGTTGCGTGAAGGCCGCAAACGGCAGATTCGTCGCATGTGCGAATTGGTTGGCTTGCATGTGGTTGGATTGAAGCGGATTCGGATTGGTAGTATCAATTTGGGTAAATTACCGCCGGGGCAATGGCGGTATTTAGGTGCACACGAGCGGTTTTGATGGGGTTTTAGGGGTAGCTTAGGAAGGTTGTTCTTTGGTGGGGCGGTTGCTTTTCGCCTTTTCGGCGAGTTACTTTTCTTTGCTTGCCCAAAGAATAAGTAACCAAAAGAAAGTGCACCCCAGCTTCCGCTTGATTCCTGTGCTACTCGGCTTGCCGGGCGTCCATCGAAACTCGCCCTGACAAGCCACACAAAACGTGGCTTGTTGCGGAGCTCAAACAGCCGATGGCCGAAGACTCCCGTCAACCCTGCGTTGCTCGGCGCGGCAGATGGGGACCCCGAACACCATACGACAGCAACCATTCGCGAATTGAAGAAAAAGAATCTGGTTTTTAGACCGCCCGCATTTATGTGACGTGAGTTTGGCGAGATAAATCCCATCCCATCACGCTGAGTAGCGGAGACAAAATAAGAGTAGAGGGAGCGACTGTTTGAGCACCGCGGCAGCTTGCGTAGTGTGCAAGCTGCTAGGGCGAGTTTCGTGACCGCTTATTTTGTTGAGCAACGCAAGGCAGCCGTCAGGCCGTGATGGCTGGGTGCCCTCCTCTTTGGTTACTTTCTGAGGGGCAAGCATCAGAAAGTGACTCGCCGAGAGGCGAAAGAAAAGTTTAAAACAATTAACTATATTAGGAGTAACCATAATGGGATTATTCGATAGCGTCGCTGGCGCCATGATGAACAAAGTCATGGGTGATAAAGGCCCATTGGCAAAACTGGCCATGGAGTTGTTTCAGCAGTACGGTGGTTTGCCTGGGATTTTGCAAGCCCTGAAAAATGGTGGTTTGACTGAACAGGTGGATTCCTGGGTGGGTACAGGCGCTAACCAGAGCGTAAACGCACAACAAATTGGTGCTGCATTAGGCAGCTCTGTGTTGGCAGGGCTTGCTGGTAAGCTGAACATGAGCACTGACGAACTGACTGGCAAAATTGCCGAACATTTGCCGGATGTCGTGAATCAATTGACGCCGAATGGTGCGGTGGAGAATAACCCAGCGCTGATTATGTCGCGTTTAATGGGTATGCTTAAATAAATAAAGCGAGCCTTTGCTCGCTTTATTGTTTGGCTCACTGTCTATCGTACGCAATATTGTGCACGATACGCTTCAATCGCCGGGAAGTATTGCGCCAATTGATCATTTCCTTGCAGATACGTGAACAAATCGGCCAGTTTGGCGATACTGACGACTGGCATCTGGTTGGTTTGCTCCACTTCTTGCACCGCGGACAATTCGCCCAAGCCTTTTTCCTGGCGATCCAAAGCAATGCTTACTGCACAAGGCGTGGCACCCGCGTGGCGGATCAGCTCTACGGATTCACGGATAGACGTGCCTGCAGAAATCACATCATCAATAATCAGCACACGGCCTTTGAGCGCGGCGCCGACCAATGTGCCGCCTTCGCCGTGGTCTTTGGCCTCTTTGCGGTTGTAGGCATAAGGGTAGTTTTTACCCATGCGCGCAAACGCAATGCTGATGGCCGTGACCAGCGGAATACCTTTATAAGCGGGTCCAAACAGCATGTCGAATTGTAGGCCAGACTGTAGAATGCTGTTGGCGTAGAATTCGCCCAGTTTGAGCATGCTTTCGCCATCATCAAACAGGCCAGCGTTAAAAAAATAGGGGCTTAAGCGCCCCGCTTTGGTTTTAAATTCGCCAAAGCGCAGCACCTGCTTGTGGATGGAAAAAGCAATAAAATCGGCACTTAATGTGTTTGTAGTCATTTTTAAAAGCAGAAAGTATTTAGACAATGCGTATTATAACCTTGAACCTCAATGGCATACGGTCGGCCTGTAACAAAGGCTTTTTGCCGTGGCTGGCGAATAGTGGCGGCGATATCGTCTGTTTGCAGGAGCTCAAAGCGCAAGCTGGCGACATGCAACCCGAGATGTTGCAGCCGCCCGGTTATCACGGCTATTTCCACTATGCCGAGAAAAAAGGCTATAGCGGTGTGGGCATCTACAGTAAACAGCCTGCTGATAAAGTCATCATTGGTTTGGGTCATGCGCACATTGACGCTGAAGGTCGTTACCTGGAATGCCAGTATGGCAATCTGAGTGTGGTGTCTTTATACCTGCCCAGTGGCTCCAGTGGCGAAGAGCGCCAGCAATTCAAGTTCCAGGTCATGGATTTATTTTTGCCGCATCTTGAGCAGTTGGTCGCTTCTGGTCGTGACGTGGTGATTTGCGGTGACTGGAATATTGCGCATCAGGAGATAGACCTCAAAAACTTTAAAGGCAACCGCAAAAATTCCGGCTTTTTGCCAGAAGAACGTGCCTGGATGACCGATGTGCTGGGGCGTGTGGGCTGGGTGGATACCTATCGCGGTCTATATCCTGATACCACGGATGAATGCTATACCTGGTGGAGTAATCGCGGGCAGGCGTATGCCAAAAACGTCGGTTGGCGTATTGATTATCAACTGGCAACCCCGGCATTGGGCGCAAAGGTGATTGCGGCCAGTGTATATAAGGCGGAACGGTTTAGTGATCATGCACCATTGACGGTGGATTATGCGGATTGATTAAAAAAGTGATTCTTTGTCTGGGGAGTGGTGATTGGGAAGTTTTGTTTCGCCCTCTCGGCGAGTTACTTT
Organism: Methylophilus sp. QUAN; assembly: GCF_015354445.1. Taxonomy (GTDB): domain Bacteria; phylum Pseudomonadota; class Gammaproteobacteria; order Burkholderiales; family Methylophilaceae; genus Methylophilus. The sequence goes on along the minus strand of NZ_JADKYT010000001.1, from coordinate 82,362 downwards.
TCTTTGTTTGCACAAAGAAAAGTAACCAAAAGAAAGTGCACCCCAGCTTCCGCTTGTATCCTGTGCTACTCGGTTTGCCGGGCGTCCATCGAAACTCGCCCTGACAAGCCACACAGAGCGTGGCTTGTTGCGGAACTCGGACAGCCGATGGCCGAAGACTCCCGTCAACCCTGCGTTGCTCGGCGCGGCAGATGGGGACCCCGAACATCGTTCGAGCGCCACCGTTCGTGATTTTCATAAACCAATCTGTTTTTTTTGAACCGTCCGTATTTATGCGACGTTCATTTGGCGAGATAACTCCCATTCCATCACGCTGAGTAGCGGAAACAAAATAAGAGTAGAGGGAGCGACTGTTCGAATCCCGCAGCGGCTCACGTTTTGTGTGAGCTGCCAGGTTGAGTTTCGTGACCGGCTTATGCCTAAGTCCGGCAAAGCAACGGACGAAAGTCCTAATTTGAGCAACGCAAGGGAGCCTTTAGGCCGTGATGGCTGGGTGTCTTCCTCTTTGGTTACTTTCTGGGGGACAAGCACCAGAAAGTGACTCGCCGAGAGGCGAAAAGGAATGCTTGATCAGCAATCAACTACCGTTCCCGCCACGCCGCTACTTTAAATAGTAATAACATCCCCGGGATCGCCAGCAAGGTACACACATAAAAAAACTGTTCCCAACCCAGGCTTTCCACCATGCCGCCAGTAAGTGCATTAAACACAGAGCGCGGGACGGCCGACAGGCTGGTAAACAATGCGAGCTGTGTTGCGGTATACGCTGGATTCGTTTCACGCGCCATATAGGCGACATAGGCCGCGGTGCCCAGACCGATGCCAAACGCTTCAACACCAATCACAATGCCCAGCATGCTGCGTTCAACCACGCCAATCTCGGTAAACGGGCCGCTATGTGCCAGCCAGGCAAAACCGAGTATTGATAAGGCCTGCACTACCCCAAACACCCACAGGCCGCGATTGATGCCGAGTTTAAGCATCCATAAACCACCGACAAAGGCACCGGCAATTTGCATCACCAGGCCACTGCCCTTCACAATCGCGCCGATATCGGTTTTGCTGTAGCCCATGTCGATATAGAACGGGGTGGCGAGTGCGGTGGCCATGCTGTCGCCGAGTTTGTATAGCAGGATAAACAGTAATACCCACAGCGCGTGCTGCCAGCCGCTGCGTTGCATGAATTCTTTAAATGGCTCTACGACCGAGGCCAGCAGAGTTTTGGGTGTGCTGACAATGGCAGGCTCTTGTGACCACAGGGTAAAGCCGATGCCCGGTAACATGAACAGACCGACAATCAGGAACACTTGCGACCATGGCAGGTGATCGGCCAGTATCAGTGCCAGTGAGCCGGGCACTAGCCCCGCGATGCGATAGGCGTTGACGTGTATGCTGTTGCCCAGGCCGAGCTCTTCATCACTTAAAATTTCGCGACGGTAGGCGTCAATGACGATGTCCTGGCTGGCGGAAAACAGGGCGACTAGGGTGGCGAGGAAAGCGACGGCGGTGATGTCTTGTTGCGGTTGAAACATGCCCAGGCTGATAATGCTGGCAAGCAAGGCCAGTTGTGTGGCTAATATCCAGCTGCGGCGGCGTCCGAGCGCTTGTAGCAGGCTGTATCTGTCCATCAGCGGCGCCCATAAAAACTTCCAGGTGTAGGGCAACTGCATAAAGGCAAAGGCGGCGATGGTTTTAAGGTTGAGGCCTTCACTGCGTAGCCAGGCGGGCAGGAGTTGCAGTAGCAGGTAAAGTGGCAGGCCGGAGCTAAAGCCGAGTGCCACACACATGAGCATGCGGCGCGTAAACAGGGTTTGTGCAATGGTCATGCCCGCATTGTAAACGCTTTTAACTGGTCGCCAATCTCAAGGCAAAAAAAAGCCAACCCTTGCGGGTTGGCCACACTCGGAGATCAATGGTAAAACGTTGGAAATGCAGCGCCAGTGGAGGCACCGTTGCAAGCATGGCAGCCATATTCCAGCGCTGCCACTGACGCTTTATTTCACAGGGGAACTACAAACTTAATACCCACTGGACGATGGTCTTGATATCGTCGTCCTTCACTTGTGGGCTGTTAGGTGGCATAGGCATCTCGCCCCACGCACCGCTACCGCCAGTTTTAACTTTTTGAATCAACTTGGCTTCTGCGGTTTTGTCACCTTTGTATTTGGCTGCGACATCTTTGTAAGCAGGGCCTACAATTTTTTTGTCTACGCCGTGGCATAACAGGCAGCCGCTTTTCTGTGCCAGTGCTTCGGCACCGCTGCCAGCGATGGCTGAAGCAGTCATCGCCAGCAATGCTGTGGCCAGCAAGGTTTTGTTGAATAATTGCATCAGATTTCCTTCCTTATAAACTGAATACGTTCATGCCACCGCCACCAGGCGCAGCGTTGTATTTGGTCAGCTCTTTATAACCACCGGCTGCACCCAAACCATCGGTATCGTTGGTCAGGCCCAGGTTCATGGCCACACCCGCCCAGCCACCAATGCCGGACAATACGCCTACGTATTGCTTGCCTTTGTGGCCGTAGGTGATCATGTTGCCGACCACGCCGGAACCGACCTGGAACTTCCACAGTTCTTTACCGGTTTTGGCGTCCAGTGCTTTGACCCAACGGTCCAGCGTGCCGTAGAACACCAGGTCAGAGGCCGTGACCAATGCGCCGCCCCAGGCAGAGAATTTCTCTTTGTTGTACCACTGGGCTTTGCCTTTGAGGCCATCCCAGGCCATAAAGCCACCCATCACACCGTCAGGACCAGCAAACATAGTCAAAGTAGCACCAACCCATGGTTGACCAGCCACATACTTGGATTCAACAGGCTCATACGTCATGCACACGTGGTTCAGCGGCACGTAGAAGGTTTTGTTTTTTGGCGAGTAAGCCGCTGGCTGTTCATCTTTCACACCCAGCGCCGAAGGACACACGCCTTTGGCGTTGTAATCCTGGTGCGTGGAGTATTTCGGGTCTTTGACCGGAATCCCTGTTTTCAGGTCAATCTTGGTCGCCCAGTTGACGAACGGATGCATTTTTTCCGCTACCAGCAAAGTGCCGTTAGTGCGGTCAAAGGTGTAGCCAAAACCGTTACGGTCAAAGTGTGAGGCCAGTTGTTTGCCGTTGGCTTCCCACAGAATGATCTCGTTCATGCCGTCGTAATCCCACTCGTCATGTGGTGTCATCTGGTAAGCCCAGCGTGCCATGCCTGTATCGAGGTCGCGGGCAAAAATCGTCATCGACCACTTGTTATCGCCAGGACGTACGTCCGGGTTCCAGGTACCTGGGTTGCCGGTGCCGTAGTACATCAGGTTCAATTTAGGATCGTATGAGTACCAGCCCCAGGTTGGGCCGCCACCGTTTTGCCAGCCGTCTTTCTGTTGCTGCGGTTTCAACCAGGTGCGCACACCCAGGTCTGCTTCAGGATATTTCAATTGAGATTTATCCAGCGGCTTGAAGGAGCCGCCCATTTTGTTGCCGCCGTTCACGTCTTCATACACAGATAAGGCGTTGTAGTGCGGGTTTTCTTTGTTGAAGTCCTTGCCGATCAGCATTTCGCTATCAGGACCGGTGCTATAGGCTTTCCATGCCAGGCTGCCATCTTTGAGGTTGTATGCTGAAATATGGCAACGCACGCCGAACTCACCACCAGAACAGCCAGTAATGACCTTGTCTTTAAACACGTGTGGTACATTGGTGTTGGCAGCACCCATTTTCGGGTCGTTTACCTTCACGTCCCACAATTTGGCGCCGGTTTTGGCATCCAAAGCCACCAGCACGCCATTATTCTGTTGCAGCAGAATCTTGCCGTCGCCGTAGCCCAAGCCCTTGTTTACGTTGTCGCAGCACAATACAGACTGTACATCCGGGTCTTGTTTAGGAAAATAAGACCACAGGATTTTCTGGTTGTCGTTCAGGTCCAGCGCATACACGTTGTTCGGGAATGCGGTGTGGATATACATGGTATTGCCAATGACCAGTGGCGCACCTTCGTGGCCGCGGTTAACGCCGGTGGCAAATGTCCAAGCCAATTTCAATTGTTTGATGTTGCTCTTGTTGATTTGCGACAAGCGGCTGTAACCCTGGTTTGCGTAGTCTTTACGCGCCATCGGCCACTGGTTGTCGTCTTTCATCATGGCGTCCAGTTCGGCATTTGCCAATACGCTGGTGCTCACGCTGGCTAGCATCATTGCAGTGATGGCGAGCTTGATACGTTGTTGCATAAATAACCTCCAAAATGGTTGCGGTGAAGCTGGAATGTGTGGTGTTGCAAGCGGTCAGCAAAGGCTTCTTTTGTGACGGCTTGCCATTGTTTGCAACGCGCGTGCCAACTGCATGCATTATTTGGGAAATTGTAAAAAATGAATTAAAATCAATTGCTTAATCTGGTATGAAAACATTCATGAGGGGGCGCCGCGCGGCGAATACTGTTCACGACTGTGTCATACTGGTACAGTTGTTCAATCTGATGTGACAGGTGTTCAGTGTTAAATGCCCAATAAATATTCCCCGCCCGCTTCTCAAATGCCACAGCCTGGCATGCGCGACGATCAGCGTGCCATTGCTGAGGCGATTGCACGCTCATGGCGGCGTTGCATGGTCAAAGGCGTGGACGAGCAGGCGCCAGGTGAAGACCAGATTATTACGGCGCAGGAACTGTCGCAGCGACTGGAAAAGAACCGTTTATTACTGACGCATGCCGAGCCGGAAATGCTCACGCTCAGCGAGCAAATTGCCCATACGCGCAGCCTGGTGATTTTGACTGACAGCGAAGGTGTGATCTTGCGCACGCGCGGTGAAGGCGTTGAAGAAAACCAGATTCGTGCTTCATTGTTGCCGGGCGCCTCGTGGAGCGAAGAACACCGTGGCACCAATGCGATTGGGACTGCGCTGGTCGAGCGCCTGCCGATCAGCGTGCAAGGTGCCGAGCACTTTATGGCTTATCATCATTCATTAAGTTGCTCTGCCGTGCCTATATTTGCGGCCAACAATCACCTGGTCGCCACGCTGGATGTGTCCAATGACTTAAATGCGCCGCAACAACACACACTTGCCCTGGTCAAAATGGCCGCGCAAATGGTGGAAAACCGCTTGTTCCATGCCACGGCCGAGGGTGACATTGGCGTGCATTTTCATGTGCGGCCAGAATTTATCGGCACTTTGTGGGAAGGCGTGGCCTTGTTTGATGCGCAGGGCCAGTTGCAGGCGATTAACCGTAGCGGCCAGTTCCAGTTCGGCCTGCCGCTGGACCAGGATGTGTTATCCGCCCGTCGCATCCCGTTTGAAGATATTTTTGATGAATCTTGGCTGGTATTCAAACAGCGTGGATTGTCGTCTGATGTCTTGTTCCCCTTGCGTTTGCGCAACGGTGCGCGCCTGTTTGCACGTGCGTCCAGTCTGCAGGCGCCTGGCATAGCCAGCAGGCCGATGCAGTCTGTGCCTCGTGAATCGGCGGCCAGCCTGGAGTTGTTGGATAGCGGCGACCCGCAATTAAAATTAGCCATCAGTCAGGTCAAGCAAGTGCTTAACCGCGATATCCCGGTCTTGATCCTGGGTGAAACCGGCGCCGGTAAAGAATTATTTTCACGGGCGATTCATGATGCCAGTGTGCGCAGAACGCAGCCGTTTATTGCGGTCAATTGTGCGGCGTTGCCGGAAGGATTGATCGAAGCTGAATTGTTCGGCTATGAAGAAGGGGCGTATACCGGCGCCAAGCGTAAAGGCAATGTCGGCAAAATCCAGCAGGCTGATGGCGGTACCTTGTTCCTGGATGAAATCGGCGATATGCCTTTGTCGTTACAGGCCAGGTTGCTGCGTGTATTGCAGGAACGCAGCGTGACGCCTTTAGGTTCCAGCAAATCCATCCCGGTGAATTTTATATTGCTGAGCGCTACCAACCAGAAGCTCAAGGATAAAGTCGCCGCAGGCGAGTTTCGCAGTGATTTGTATTACCGTATCAACGGGTTAACCGTGCAGTTACCTGCCTTGCGCCAGCGCCAGGATATGTCACGCCTGATTCAGATGATTCTGCAAATCGAGCAGGCACCACAAACCACACTAAGTGATGACGTGATGGCCATATTTGCCACGCACCCGTGGCCGGGCAATGTGCGCCAGTTGCATAATGTGTTGCGTACGGCAGTAGCACTGGCCGATGGCGGCGTGATCGAGCGGCAGCACCTGACGCATGATTTTCTGGATGAAATGGCAGTGGAGGCCGAGCGTGACCCCGTGCTGCAACCGGTATTAACCTTGAAAGCACAGTCTGATGAAGCGATTCGTGTCGCTATGCAGCAGCAGGCGGGGAATGTCTCTGCTGTGGCACGCCAGTTAGGCATGAGCAGAAATACGCTGTATCGTCGTTTGAAAGCGTTGAATTTGAATTAGCATGGTTAACAAATAAAAAGCCCCGGCAATCCCGGGGCTTTTTTCATGGCTTTATTATGCGGTGATTATTTGTTGCGACGACGTACAACAGCACCCATCACACCCAGGCCCAGCATCATCATGGCATAGCTGTCAGCTTCAGGCACTGAAGACACGGAGGCAACTTGATCAACCTGGAAGGCCAGGGCTTGTGAGAAGCCAGCGCTGAAATTTAAAGTGTAAGAGGTGATCGGTGTAGAAATACCGCTCAAATCCCAGGAGTAGTAGTAATAGTCATCAACAGTACCAGTATTCACAAAGTTGACCAATGTGCCTGCGATTGCCTGGCTACCGCCGTTGTAGCTCAGGGTGATAGTGTAGGCTTCGCCACCGAATGAGGCATTGAAGTCATTGACGATGCCCTGAAATGCCAGTGCGCTGATGTTGCTTGCAACGGTATTGTCAGTGAATGTGAGGTTGCCATCACCATACAAACCAAAACCAGCGGGGTAGTAGCTGCCGGAAACCTGGGTCAGCAATGCGTCTCCTGAGCCGGTAACGTTACCTGCAGTCCCTGCGGCCAATTGTGCTGCGGTCAGTGGGTTAGCGGCGCCATTATCATCAACGCGGTTACGGTTCAGCTGGTTCCAGCCATCAAACGAGACTGAGTCCGTGACGTCGACAAAGCTGCTGTAAGTAGTGTTGGCTTGTGCCAGGCTGGTGATTGCAAACAGGCTTGCACCGATAGCGATGCTTAAATATTGAGCTTTCATTTTACTAACTTCCTTTTGAGTAATTATTAATGACTGGCGTCTTTAATCCGCGCCAGAATCTTTTAACTGGCTGCGTTACTCACAAACGTCTTACCATGTATTCTTATTTAATTGATAATAAGAATGATTATCATTATTGATAAATAATAGATGGAAGTCAATATATCTGTTATTTTTAATTGTTGGTCTTTTGTGGGCAATAGGGCAGCATGCGAGATGCGCCCTATTGTTGGTAGTGGTTATTCGTCAGCCAGTGTAGGCAGCGAATATTAGGGTAATTGTTTGCTGTGGCGGCGATCAGGCGCTGTATTTTCTTAGGCGATACATCGCCAGGTTGCCCATCAGATTGGGCAGTAAGTGCACATCCTGGCCGCCAGTAATCACTTTGCGTTCAATGACCTGAATCTGGTGCTGCACGCAAAAATCGTCAAAATCATTGATGGTGCACAAGTGCACATTGGGTGTGTCATACCATTGGTAAGGCAGGCTTTTAGACACTGGCATGGTGCCGAATGTAATCTGCATGCGGTTACGCCAGTAACCAAAGTTGGGGAAAGTCACAATCACTTCGCGGCCCACGCGCAGCATCTCTTGCACGATGCTTTCAGTGTTGTGCATAGCTTGTAAAGTTTGTGACAAAATCACCGTATCAAACGACTGGTCTTCGAAGCCGGAGAGGCCTTCTTCGAGGTTCATTTGAATCACATCAACGCCATTTTTTAATGCCGCCAGCCAGTTGGCATCGTCTTTTTCAATACCGTAGCCTGTGGTTGCCAGTGTTTCGTGCAAATGTGTCAGCAGCGTGCCGTCACCGCAGCCCAAATCTAAGACTTTGGCTTTGGCATTCACCCAGTTTGTAATTAATGCAAAATCTGGGCGAATATTTGTAATTTTCGCATTTATCATACTTTAATCTGCTCCAGATATGCGCGCATGATGTCGTGGTAATACGGGTCTGGCATCAGGAATGCGTCATGGCCGTGATCTGAGGTGACCTCGGCATATTTCACTGGCAAGGCGTTATCGAGTAGTGCTTTGACAATCTCACGCGAGCGCGCAGGTGAAAAGCGCCAATCGGTGGTAAATGAAATCACCACAAATTTTGCCTGCGCGCGACGCAGCGCTTTGCTCAAGTCACCGTCATAATCCAGTGCCGGATCGAAGTAATCCAGCGCGCGCGTCATGCGCAAATAGGTGTTGGCGTCAAACTCACCGGCAAACTTATCGCCTTGATAGCGTAAGTAAGATTCCATTTCAAATTCGACATCAAAACTGTATTTGACGTCACCATGACGCAGCTTACGGCCGAATTTCTCGCCCATCACGTCGTCAGACAAATAGGTGATGTGGCCGAGCATACGCGCAATGCGCAAACCACGACGCGGTACCGTGCCGTGGTTGTAATAATCGCCGTCAAAAAACTCCGGGTCGGTAATAATGGCCTGGCGCGCCACTTCGTTAAACGCCATGTTCTGCGCGGTTAAATTAGGCGCAGAGGCAATCACAAACGCATGACGCACGCGTTCAGGGTAAACGATGTTCCAGTGCAGTGCCTGCATGCCGCCCAGGCTGCCACCAATCACGGCCGCTAATTGATCAATGCCCAGGTAATCCAGTAAACGGGCTTGTGATTCTACCCAGTCTTCCACGGTCACGACCGGGAATGTCGCGCTATAGGGCTTGTCAGTCAGTGGATCGACACTCGAAGGGCCGCTACTGCCGTGACAGCCACCCAGGTTGTTGAGGCCGATCACAAAGAATTTATTGGTGTCTAACGGTTTGCCGGGGCCAATCAGGTTGTCCCACCAGCCAGGATATTTATCATCTGCCGAATAGCGGCCAGCGACGTGGTGGTTGCCAGACAGGGCGTGACAGATCAGCACGGCATTGGTTTTGGCCGCGTTGAGTTCACCATAGGTTTCATAGGTCAGGTGGTATTGTGGCAGCACTGCGCCACTTTTCAGGGTCAGCGGCTGGGTAAAATGCGCAACCTGCGCTTTGACGATACCAACAGAATTCGATTCAGACATGCTGCAATTATACTATGCAGCATGCCCAAACGGCGAGACGGGGCGTATCTGCTTTTATTGTGCCGCTTCGGACAGGCAGCCCAGCAACGCTGGCAAATCGGCCACCGAGTTGATCATGGCATCCGGATCTACCGCTGACAAGCGTGTGTAGGTTTCCCTATATTTGCCGGTTTTCACCAGAATGCCATGTAATCCGGCATCTTGTGCGCCTCCTACATCGGCATCGATATCATCGCCTATCATGACTACTTCGGATGGCTTGAGTCGTAACCCATCGACCGCCATATTAAAGAAATGTTGTGACGGTTTGCCCATCAGCATGGCTTTGGTATTGCTGGCATATTCCAGGCCAGTCACAAATGCACCGATATCCATTTGCAGACCGGTCTCGGTTTGCCAGAAACGATTTTTATGAATGGCAATCAACTGCGCACCATTCACTAGGCAATGAAATACTTCATTGAGTAACTCGTAAGACCACTGATCACCGATGTCGCCAATCACCACATAATTGGCTGCCGTTTCTGATTGATCAAAACAGGCAAAGTCTTTTTTAACGTCCTCTGCCAGCAATAATTTGCAGACCGGGTTAGGCTGTCTTTTCAGATACTGTATGGTCGCTTGTGGTGCACTCATGATTTCTTCGGGCACTGTATTGAAGCCTAAACCATTCAGTTTTTGCTGCAATGAGTCGAGAGAAAGCGTGCTGGTATTGGTGACAAAACGCACGCTAATCCCTGCCTTGCGTAATTGGGCAACCGCTGACAATGCCCCGGGAATCAGCTGATTCCCGATGTAGAGCACACCATCCAGGTCGAATAAAACGGCTTTGATATGTGGAATATGTTGCATAGCTTGTCTTTCCAGAAGTGTTGCTTGAGACTAACGCATCTTTACTCAAGCAAAAATCATACTGGTTTACACTACGGCCATTGCGCTATCGTCACGCGGGGCTGCCCACCCAGGTCCTTGATGGTTTCGACTGTGCGCAAGCCTTGCGCGTTCAATAATTGTTGCACGGCCTCGGCCTGATTGTAGCCGTGTTCCAGCATTAACCAGCCCCCGGCATTTAAGTAGTCAGGGGCCTCGGCGATAATCTGCCGGATATCTTGTAAGCCATCTGCACCAGAGGCCAGTGCGCTGATGGGCTCAAAACGTAAATCGCCTTGCAGCAAATGCGGATCATCTGTTTCGATATAGGGCGGATTACTGACAATCAGGTCAAATCTGTGCGCAGGCAAGGCCGCAAACCAGTTGCTTTGCACACATTGCACATTGTTTAAGTGTAATGCTTGCGCGTTTTCCTGGGCGACAGCCAGCGCCCCGGTTGAAGCATCTACTGCAATGACTTCGCAGTGCGGTGCATGCCTGGCAATGGCCAGTGCGATGGCACCGGTGCCGGTGCCTAGGTCCAGTACGCGCATGCGGCCATTGACTTTTGCTAAGGCGGCTTCGACCAGGGTTTCGGTATCCGGGCGTGGAATCAGGGTGTCTGGCGTGACTTTGAGCGCGAGCCCGAAAAACTCGCGTGAGCCCAAAATATGCGCAACCGGTTCTCCTTGCAAACGGCGTTGCAAGAGTGATTCGACCTTGGTGATAGACATGTCAGTCAGGTTGTCAGTTGCGTGTGCAATCAGCCAGGCACGGTTCACATTCAGCACATGCATCAATAATATTTGCGCTTCCATACTCGCCTCATCCGGCGGGACAAATTGCGCCAACTGTTGCCGGGCCGTTTGTAGCCATTGTTGTACAGTGTGAGACATCATCACCTGCCGCCGGCCGCTTTGCGCAAAGCAATCGCCGTGGCGTGGCCTTGTTTGGCTGGATGGCGCACGGCATGGCGGATCACCCATTTCAGGTCTTTGTCGGCATTGGTGAGCCAGCGCTCACATAGCTCAAACGCTACTGCCGGATGGTCTTTGGCAATATCGCCCAAGTGGTTTGCCACGCTGCGGCGCACATATAAACTCGGGTCGTTTTTGAGCGCCTCCAGAATCGGCAAGGTTGGCGTCGGGTCTTTAATCAATTGCGGGATGCGTGCGCCCCATGGCAAACGCGAGCGCGTACCTTCAGAACACAAGCGCCGCACATGCGGGTCAGGATCATCCAGCCATTGCGTTAACTGGTTCAGCGTACGGTCAAAATCATGCATCAAAAACGGGCGAATCGAAAACTCGGCTGTAAAGCGGCGCGTCAATTCATATTGAGCGCGCATGGCCGTGTCAAAAGGATCCTCGCCACCATTGTGTTGCGCATCACGCCCATATTCGGCAATAAAACGCGTATGTGGCAAGTAGAAAAACACGCTCAAGCCCAGGCGCTCGGTATGCACGTTGGGCGGCGTCAGCGTGTTAAGTAGAATCTCTGTGGCATCCGAGAATTTGGCCGGCAGCGTTGCTTTTAAAGCAGCCGCAATATGCGCCGACCTATCCATAAAGCCTAGTGGTGCAATGTTGGTAAGTGCTAACTGCTTAAAAGTCTGTGCGTCAAAGCTTGGGTGTACCAGTCCGATATTGTGTGCCAGGCAATCTACAGCCTCGCTATCCAGTAGAAACTTGATTGGGTTGTCTTTTTGGATGCTGCGGGGGGCCGTTGGAATTTTGAAAGATGTCATGAATATGTGCGTGCGCATGGCTAACTAATTATCTTGACGCGGTTTGTCGCCAACGCACTAATTGTTCGATTCAAAAGGGCATATTTCTTTATGAGCCTTGCATAACTTCTCATCATCTGGAAGGAATACGTAGTTTTCTAGTTGTCTGTAGGTTTTACCAGTAAATTCCCAGCGTGTGTAAGACGCGTGGCCTGCTGTGCCACTAGTAGTCACTAATTGATGAAGGCCATGAGCTTTATGTTTCAAAATTTCAGTAGCGTATGCAGTTGTTTGTAGTACAACTGTATAGCCACCGTTCACCTTTGCGACGACCCAAATAGGTCCTGCGGCTGCACCCCAGCCACATGCTTGAGATGTGGTTGCGATATATTCTGAAGCTTTGGCAGTGTCAGTAATATTCACTACTTTTCCCACCAGGTTACATTCAGGAAATTCGAAATTTTTTGGTGCTCTAATTGCCATAACTACCGGCTTAGGCAAGGCGATTAGGTTTTTTTCCTCGATACTAAACTCTTCAGAAAAAGCTAAGTTTAGAAAAAACATTAATCCAATGAAGGTGAGTAATGAGCGCATTAATTTTCTTCACCCAAACTTGCCAGCAAATCTGCCTGATATTCAGTCGCCAGCGCATTAATCAACTCGTCCATATCGCCCTCAGTGATCGCTTCAATTTTATAGAGTGTCAGGTTAATGCGGTGATCGGTAATGCGGCCTTGCGGGTAGTTGTAGGTGCGGATGCGCTCTGAGCGGTCACCGGAGCCAATGAGGTTGCGGCGCTCGGAGGCGATTTTGCTTTGTTGTTCGTCGACTTGCTTGGCTTTAATGCGCGCAGCCAACACTTGCATGGCTTGCGCTTTGTTGGCGTGCTGGCTGCGGCCATCCTGGCATTCGACCACGATGCCGGTGGGTGCGTGGGTAATGCGCACGGCAGAGTCGGTTTTGTTGATGTGCTGACCACCGGCACCTGAAGCGCGGAAGGTGTCAATCCGGATATCGGCCGGGTTGATTTCAACATCCCCCACTTCTTCTACCTCGGGCAGAATGGCGACCGTACAGGCGGAGGTGTGGATGCGGCCCTGGGTTTCAGTATCTGGCACGCGTTGTACGCGGTGACCACCAGATTCGAACTTGAGTTTTGAGTAAGCACCATAGCCGATGATTTTGGCAATGACCTCTTTGTAGCCGCCGACTTCGCCTTCGTTGGCGGAGACGACTTCCACTTTCCAGCCCTGGCGGTCGGCAAAGCGTGAATACATGCGGAACAAGTCCCCGGCAAACAGGCCGGATTCGTCACCACCGGTACCGGCGCGGATTTCAAGGAAGATGTTTTTATCGTCGTTAGGGTCTTTGGGCAGTAACAGTTTTTGCAGTGTCAGCGCGACTTCTTCCAAGCGCTTTTTGCCAGTGTCGATTTCTTCCTGGGCAAACTCTTTCATCTCCGGGTCGGCCAGCATGGCATGCGCTTCTTTAATGTCAGACTCGGTTTGTGCATAGATATGGTACTGCTCAACAATCGGGGTAATTTCCGTATGTTCCTGCATGATCTTACGGTAGTTATCCATGTTGTCAGTCACGCCTTCGCTGCTGAGCAGGCGGTTGAGTTCTTCGAGGCGCTCGCTGAGGTTGGCGAGCTTTTGTAACATACTTGGTTTCATGTGGTTACCTAATCTTCAAAGCGTGCGCGGATGCCAGGCTTGAAAAGTTATTCTTTAATTTGAAAGAGTTGTTTCACGAGGTGCTCCATATGCGCATGGGCATCGCCGTGAGAGTTGTTGAGCGCATGGCTGGGACCATGCAAAAATTTATTGGTGAGTGCATTACTTAGGGCTTCGAGGGCTTTTTCCGGCGATTCGCCTTTTTGCAGTAATTTAAGCGCCTTTTCCAGTTCGGCTTTACGTACGGTGTCTACCTGGTCGCGCAAGGCTTTAATAGTGGGCACCGCTTCGCGTTGTTTGAGCCACTGCATAAAGTGCTCTACGCGCGAGTTTACGATGAGCTCAGCATTGACGGCGGCTTCCTGGCGGTTGCCCAGGCCTTCGGTCACCACTTGCGCCAGATCGTCGACCGAGTATAAAAACACATCATCCAGCGCGGAGACTTCGGGCTCAATGTCACGCGGCACGGCGAGGTCGACCATAAACATCGGCCGGTGCTTACGTGCTTTAATGGCGCGCTCCACCATGCCCAGGCCGACAATTGGCAACTGGCTGGCGGTGCTGGTGATGACAATATCAAATTCTTGAAAGCGCTCGGGCAGGTCATTGAGCAAAATGGCTTGTACGTTTAAGCCTTGGCCGCGAATTTTCTCTGCCAGTTGTTCGCCGCGCTCTAGTGTGCGGTTGGCAACGGTGATTTTTTTGGGTTTTTGCGCGGCAAAATGGTCGGCACACAGCTCTATCATTTCGCCTGCGCCAATAAACAGCACACTTTGTGAACTCAGGTCACCAAAAATACGCTGCGCCAGTTTAACCGCGGCGGCGGCCATCGAAATCGAGCTGCCGCCAATGTCGGTATTGGTGCGGACTTCTTTGGCCACTTCAAAAGTGCGCTGGAACAGCTTGTGCAGCATGGTGCCCAGCGTGCCTGAATCTTGCGCAATTTTGACTGACTGTTTGAATTGCCCGAGGATTTGCGCCTCGCCTAGCACCATGCTGTCCAGGCCACTGGCGACGCGGAACGCATGCTTGACCGCTTCGTGGCTACTCAAGGTGTAGGTGTAAGGCAGCAATTTGTCTGCGTCCAAGCGGTGATAGGCCGCCAGCCAGTCAATCACCACTTCGGGGCGGATGGACTGCACATAGATTTCAGTGCGGTTGCAGGTCGATAAAATCGCCACTTCTGCCACGTTATGACGTGCCAGATCCGCCAGCGCCTGCGGCAAGGTTTCGTTGTTAAACGCAACGTTCTCGCGGATGGCAATGGGGGCGGTGGTGTGGTTGACACCAATGGTATACAGTTGCATGGCGCTATTTTACCTGCGGGACAGGGTCAAAAGATAAACAAATCGGCGCTTGCAAACAGTTCATGAGCGTTTGGATGGAAATCCATGTCTAATAGTGCCGACATTTTCTTATATTCACGCGTCACAAGCAAGAATCCTGTCAATTTGAAACAAATTGGCGGTAAAATATTGGTTTTGCTAAATTTTTATTAGATTAATTCACGGAACTCAAGAGACGGAACACCAGCATGGATAAAACTTTTCGCATTGCCCCAAGTATTCTTTCTGCCAACTTTGCCAAATTAGGCCAAGAAATCGAAAACGTCATTAAATCCGGCACTGACATTGTTCACTTTGACGTGATGGATAACCATTACGTGCCTAACCTGACCATTGGTCCATTGGTCTGTGATGCCATTCGTGAGTTGTCTCACAATGCTGGCGCGCTGATCGACGTGCATTTGATGGTAAAACCAGTGGATCGTATCATCCCTGACTTTGCCAAAGCCGGTGCTGACATCATCACTTTCCACCCGGAAGCGTCTGATCATATCGACCGCAGCCTGGCATTGATCCGTGACAGCGGTTGCAAGTCTGGCCTGGTATTTAACCCAGCGACGCCATTGCATTACCTGGACTACGTGATGGACAAAGTGGACATGATTCTGCTGATGTCTGTGAACCCAGGTTTTGGTGGCCAGAAATTCATTCCAGCAACCCTGGATAAACTGAAACAGGCCCGTGCACGCATTGATGCTTACTACGAGCAGACTGGTCGTCAAATCTGGCTGGAAGTGGACGGCGGCGTGAACGCGAACAACATCGCTGAAATTGCAAAAGCCGGTGCCGATACATTCGTGGCTGGTAGCGCTGTGTTTGGTGCGGGTAAAGACACTGACCCTAACCGTTATGACACGATTGTTGGTCAGTTGCGAGCTGCCTTGGCAACGGTATAAATTTAAAGCGTTGCAAGGGTAATCAAGATGCGGTTCCAAGTCAGGGTGGTGATGTTCGATCTGGACGGCACCCTGCTTGATACCGCGCCGCAAATTGCCGAAGCCGCCAACCGTATGCTGGTGGCGTTAGGCAAGCCCATGTTACCCCAGGCACAAATCACCACTTATATTGGCGAAGGCGTGCAAAACCTGATCAAACGTTGTTTGGTTGGTAGCATGCACGGTGAGCCCTCTGAGCAGGAATTTGCCCGTGCGCAACCGCTGTATCATGGTTTTTATGAGGCGAATGCGACAGCCAGCCAGGTCTTTGCTGGCGTGTTGCCAGCGTTGCAACAATTGAAAAAACAAGGCTATCGTTTAGCCTGTGTCACCAACAAGCCGGAAAAGTTTACCCTGCCTTTATTGCAGCATGCCGGATTGGCGGATTTTTTTGAAATCGTTGTCTCCGGCGATACCTTGCCTAAAAAGAAACCAGACCCGTTGCCGCTGTTGCATATTTGCCAAAAGCTAGGCACTTTGCCAGCCGAGGCAGTGCTGGTGGGTGACTCTGAAACCGATATTCAGGCAGCACATGCTGCGGGGTGCTTTGTCGTGACTGTGCCTTATGGGTATAATCAAGGGCGCGCCATTGATGTGGCAACCGTGGATGCCACGGTACAGCAACTCACCGAGGTGGTGAACTTGCTGGAGTTACCTGCTCTCTTAAGCGGGGATAACAAGAAATTTGTCCAGATATCATGATGTTTTGTGCTCATCATTCTTCCAGTTGGCCAGTATTAAGCTGGCGTCGTTCGTGGCGGGGCTAGTCCTACTCCCCGGCGCTGGTGCACGCCATTTGCACTGATCTGTCGTGAGGCTTGCCCACGACACACTCGACGATCAACCTGGAAAAAGCATCATGTTAAGCACCTTAAGCAAGACCGAATTTGACGCGCTGGCGGCGCAAGGCTACAACCGTATTCCGCTGGTGATGGAAACCTTTGCCGATCTGGATACGCCTTTGTCGCTGTATCTGAAACTGGCGAATCAACCCTACTCTTACCTGCTCGAAAGCGTACAAGGCGGCGAACGCTTTGGCCGCTATTCGATTATCGGCTTGCCAGCCACCACGCGTATTGTCGTACGTGATGAGGCCCTGCAAGTCATTCAAGGCGATCAAGTCATTGAGTCGCACACTGATCAAAACCCGCTCGACTTTATTAAAGCCTATCAGGCCCGTTTCAAAACACCGCCATACGATGGATTGCCGCGTTTCACCGGCGGTCTGGCGGGCTATTTTGGTTACGAGACCATTCAATACATTGAGAAGCGTCTGGGCAAGCGGAAAAAGCCAGACGTGATTGGTACACCAGACATCTTAATGATGGTGTCTGAAGAGATTGCTGTGGTGGATAACCTGTCCGGCAAATTGTATTTCATTGTGTATGCCGATCCGGCCAAGTCTAATGCCTATGAAACTGCGTGTACGCGCATGCATGCTTTGGTGGAGAAATTACGTTGCAACGTTGAGATTCCTGCGGCATTACCAACTGCAAAAACAGCAGCTATTTCAGAGTTTGGTGAAGATAACTTCAAAGCGGCAGTTAAAAAAGGCCAGCAATACATTCTTGAGGGCGACATCATGCAAGTGGTGCTCAGCCAGCGCATGGTGCAAGACTTTGACGCCCCGCCACTGAGTTTGTACCGTGCCTTGCGCAGCCTGAATCCATCACCATATATGTTCTATTACGATATGGACGACCATCATGTGGTTGGCGCTTCGCCAGAGATTCTGGTGCGCCTGGAAGGCACCACGGTAACGTCCCGCCCGATTGCAGGTACACGCCCTCGCGGTAAAAACCGTGACCACGATCTGGCGCTGGAAGCCGAATTGCTGGCCGATCCCAAAGAGCGTGCCGAGCACGTGCAATTGATGGACTTGGGTCGCAATGACGTCGGCCGTGTCGCGCTGACGGGGACGGTGAAAGTCACCGACAATATGACCATTGAGCGGTACTCACACGTGATGCATATCGTCAGCAATGTAGAAGGCCAGCTCAAACCTGGCCTGGATGCGATTGATGTGCTGAAAGCGACATTTACTGCAGGCACGGTTTCCGGTGCCCCCAAAGTACGCGCGATGGAAATCATTGAGGAACTGGAGCCGTCCAAGCGTGGTATTTACGCAGGTGCCGTCGGCTATTTAGGTTTTAACGGCGATATGGATGTGGCGATTGCCATCCGTACGGCGGTGATTAAAGACAACAAGCTTTATGTGCAGGCGGGTGCTGGTATTGTTGCCGACTCGGTGCCGCAGTCTGAATGGGACGAAACCCAAAATAAAGCCAAGGCGGTGATTCGTGCCGCCGAACTGGTGCAGGCTGGTTTAGATAACCAAGCGGCCAATATTCAAACCCATGCAGGAAAGGGAGCCTGATATGTTGTTGATGATTGATAACTACGACTCTTTTACCTACAACCTCGTGCAGTATTTCGGCGAGCTGGGGCAAGACGTACATGTGCACCGCAATGATGAGATCACGCTGGAACAGATTAAAGCAATGCAGCCGGAGAAAATCGTGATTTCCCCTGGCCCTTGTACGCCGAATGAGGCAGGTATTTCTGTGCCACTGATTCATGAATTTGCTGGCAAGATTCCGCTGCTGGGCGTGTGCCTGGGTCACCAGAGCATCGGCCAGGCCTTTGGCGGCAAGATCATCAAGGCCAAAACCCTGATGCATGGTAAAACCTCATTGATCCACCATACCAATACCGGTGTCTTCAGGAATCTGCCTAACCCATATACCGCGACGCGTTACCACTCGCTAGTCATTGAGCGTGAAACCATTCCGGATTGTCTGGAGATCACTGCCTGGACTGAAGATGGCGAGATTATGGGCGTCAAGCATAAAACACTGGCCGTGGAAGGTGTGCAATTCCACCCCGAATCTATCTTGACCGAGTACGGACATGAGTTGCTGGACAACTTCCTGAAAGGTTATTAATGGTGAGTATGACGCCTAAAATCGCCTTGCAGCGACTGATTGACCATACCGATTTCACGCATGAAGAAATGCTGCAAATCATGCAGCAGATCATGAGCGGCGAATTTACCCAGATCCAGATTGCGGGCTTTTTGTCTGCTTTGCGTGTTAAAGGCGAGACCGTCACTGAAATTGCCGCTGCCGCGCAGGTGATGCGTGAGCTTTCCAGCAAAGTGGATATTAGCGATACGCGTCATTTGATTGACACTTGTGGCACGGGTGGTGCACCTAACAAGGTATTTAATGTCTCAACGGCATCAGCCTTTGTTGCCGCAGGCGCTGGTGCAAAAATCGCCAAACATGGTGGCCGTGCAGCCTCTTCAAAAAGTGGCTCTGCCGATGTGCTGGAGGCGCTGGGCGTGAATATCGCGTTGACGCCGGAGCAAGTGGTGCGTTGCGTCAATGAAGCGGGCATTGGCTTTATGTTTGCGCCAAATCATCATGCCGCCATGAAGTATGCCGCGCCTGTGCGCCGTGAACTTGGGGTGCGTACCATGTTCAACTTGTTAGGCCCAATGACCAATCCGGCCGGTGCCAAGCGCCAGGTCATGGGCGTGTTTCATCGCGATCTTGTGCCATTGCTGGCGCAAACCTTGCAAAAACTGGGTAGCGAGCATGTGATGGTGGTACATAGCGCGGACGAAATGGACGAAATCTCTTTTTCTGCCGACACTTATGTGGCCGAACTCAAAGACGGCAAAGTCAGTGAGTACACTTTGAACCCGGCCCAGTTTGGCATGCCGTTGCATGACATCAACAGCATCCGGGTGGAAAGCGCACAGCATTCCAGCGAGATTATCCTGGGCTTGCTGTCTGGTGAAAAAGGCCCGGCGCGCGATATTGTATTGCTGAATGCAGGTGCTGCCATTTATGTGTCTGGCCTGGCAAATGATTTGCCATCGGGCATTGCGCAAGCGGCGCAATCCATTGACTCAGGCGCGGCCTTGAATAAACTGCAACAACTGAAAGCCTTGAGCCAGGCGGCATGAAACGCTACGGATTGATTGCGCTGGTTTGTTTGCTGGCTGCGTGTCAGCAAACGTCGCAACAGGGCGCAAGCAGCTATGGTACAAGCAATCGGCCGCAGTCAACGGTTGAAGTTAAATCACAGGCTCAAACGCTTAACCTGCAATCACTGTCTGCTGGTCTGGCAGCAGAAGACAATGCCGCCGTTAAGCAGGCTTTTGCCCAAAAGCAAAGCCATGTCTGGCTGGCGGGGAGCGGTGTGGTGAAAAAACTGCTGCCTGACGATAACAAAGGTGCCCGGCACCAGCGTTTTTTGGTCAGTATCTCGCCTGAACAAACCTTGTTATTTGCGCATAATATTGACCTGGCACCACGGGTGGAAGCACTGAGTGTAGGTGATGTAGTGACCTTTAAAGGTGAGTATATTTACAACCCCAAAGGTGGCATCATGCATTGGACGCACCACGATCCGCAAGGGCGCCAGAGCGGCTGGATTAAACATCAAGATCATACTTACCAGTAAGCGCGCATGCGCGCAGCCAGTAAGTGAAACGATAAACATGCGAGTACATTATGTCTGATATTTTAAATAAAATTTTAGCCACCAAACGCGAAGAAATCGCTAAGGCACAAGCGATCAAGCCGCTGAATGCGATGCGTGATGAAGCGCTGGATCAGCCTGATTGCCGTGATTTTATCGGCAATATTGTTGATAAGGTCGATGCGGATAAACCAGCAGTGATTGCTGAAATTAAAAAAGCCAGCCCATCCAAAGGCATTATTCGCGCGGATTTCAACCCTGCGGAAATCGCCAAAAGCTATGAAAAAGGCGGCGCCGCCTGCTTGTCCGTACTCACGGATGAACAATATTTTCAGGGTTCCGCAGCTTATTTAAAACAAGCCCGTGCTGCTTGTAAATTGCCAGTGCTGCGCAAAGACTTCATGATCGACCCTTATCAGGTCTATGAAGCGCGTGCCATGGGCGCTGACTGCATTTTGCTGATTGTTGCCGCGCTGGAACTGGCACAAATGCGCGAGCTGGAACTGACCGCCCATAATCTGGGTATGGCGGTGCTGGTAGAAGTGCATGATGCAGACGAACTCGAACTGGCCCTGCAACTGGAAACGCCTTTGTTGGGCATCAATAACCGTAATCTGCGCACTTTTGATGTCACCTTGCAAACCACGCTCGATTTGCTCGAAAACACGCCAGAAGATCGCTTTGTGGTCACTGAGTCCGGTATTTTTACACCGGAAGACGTCGCCCTGATGCGCAGCCACAACGTTAACGGCTTTTTGGTCGGTGAAGCATTTATGCGTCAGGACGATCCCGGCGCTGAACTGGCCAGGGTATTTGGGTAAAGCAAAGGGCTACCATGAGTAATCAATTTCTTGCTATCCGTCCACGCCGCATGCGTAAGGACGATTTTTCTCGCCGTTTGATGCGCGAGAACGTCCTCACGGTGAATGACCTGATTTACCCGGTATTTGTGCTGGAAGGCGAAGGGCAGATTGAGTCCGTCGGCTCCATGCCAGGCGTGCAGCGTCAAAGTATTGATGTATTACTGAAAACCGCCGAAGAATGCGTCAAGCTGGGTATTCCTGCGCTGGCCTTGTTCCCGGTCGTGCCACAGCAATACAAAAGTCTGGATGCCAAAGAAGCCTACAACCCGGATGGCTTGGTGCCGCGTACGGTCAAAGCCCTGAAAAAGGCCTTCCCTGAACTGGGCGTGATTACTGACGTCGCCCTGGATCCTTACACGACGCATGGCCAGGATGGCCTGATTGATGACACGGGTTATGTGCTCAATGATGAAACTGTTGAGGTCCTGGTCAAACAAGCCTTATGTCATGCAGAAGCAGGCGCCGATGTGGTCGCGCCTTCTGACATGATGGATGGCCGTATTGGCGCCATTCGCGATGCGCTGGAAGAGCACGGGCATATCTACACACGCATACTGGCCTACTCCGCCAAATACGCCTCTGCTTTCTACGGTCCGTTTCGTGACGCGGTTGGTTCTGCTGGCAATCTCGGCAAAAGCAATAAATACAATTACCAGATGGACCCGGCCAACTCTGACGAAGCGTTGAAAGAGGTCGCGCTGGACCTGGAAGAAGGCGCCGATATGGTGATGGTGAAACCAGGTATGCCGTATCTGGATATTGTACGCCGCGTCAAAGACGAGTTTGGTGTACCGACCTATGCTTATCATGTCAGTGGTGAATACGCTATGCTTAAAGCTGCCGCACAGAATGGCTGGCTGGATGAGAAAGCGTGTGTGCTGGAAGCGATGCTTGGGTTTAAGCGCGCCGGGGCGGATGGCGTGTTGACTTATTATGCGATGGATATTGCGAGATGGTTAAAAGGGTAATTTTTTAACCAGCCCTTTTCGCTTTTACAGCGAGTTACTTTTCTTTGCTTGCCCAAAGAACAAGTAACCAAAAGAAATGCACCCCAGCTTCCGCTTGATTCCTGTGCTACTCGGTTTGCCGGGCGTCCATCGAAACTCGCCCTGACAAGCCACACAGAACGTGGCTTGTTGCGGAGCTCAAACAGCCGATGGCCGAGAACTCCCGCCAACCCTGCGTTGCTCGGCGCGGCAGATGGGGACCCCGAACACCAGGCGAATGCTACTATTTGTGCTTTTAACAAACCAATCTGTTTTTTAACCGTTCAAACTTCTACTATGTTGAGTTTGGCGAGACAAATCCCATTCCATCACGCTGAGTAGCGGAGACAAAATAAGAGTAGAGGGAGCGACTGTCCGAATCCCGCGGTGGGCTGCGTAGTGTGCAGCCCGCTAGGATGAGTTTCGTGACCGGCTTATGCCTAAGTCCAGCAAAGCAACGGACGAAAGTCCTAATTTGAGCAACGCAAGGGAGCCTTTAGGCCGTGATGGCTGGGTGCCCTCCTCTTTGGTTACTTTCTGAGGGGCAAGCATCAGAAAGTGACTCGCCTACAGGCGAAAAAATAGCGCAAGGCAGAGGCAAGTTACTTAGGCGCAAACGTAAACGCATCACTATAAAACTCTTCTTCAGGCAGCCCACGCGCGACAAACGTCTGTTTGGCAATATCTACCATGCCAGGTGCGCCACACACATACACTTCAAATCCACTCAAATCCGCATGATCTTCCAGCACGGCCTGATGCACCAGTCCGCGGCGGCCATCCCAGTTATCACTGTTGTTGCCATCTGAAATCACCGGGATATATTGAATATTCGGCATAAACTGCGCCCAGCGCTGGCACAAGTCATCCATATACAAATCATCCATCTGACGCGCGCCGCGATACAGGTAAACCGGTCTCTGGATCTGGTTGAAAATCATGTGCTCTATCATGCCTTTCACCGGCGCAAAACCAGTGCCACCGGCGACCATGATGATAGGCTTGTCATTTTGTTCACGCAGGAAAAAGCTACCCAAGGGTGCTTCTATGCGAAGTATGGTTTTTACCGGCATCTCGTTAAATACTTGTTCGGTGAAGTGACCACCGGCAATTTTGCGGATGTGCAGCTCGATAAAGCCTTTTTCGTGCGGGGCATTGGCGATGGAAAATGCGCGGCGGCGTCCGTCTTTGAGTAGGAATTCGACATATTGCCCGGCCATAAAGGTGAGTTGTTCGGTGCCTGGCAACTGTAAATGCAGCACCATGACGTCATCGCCTAGCTGCTCTTTATGCTGGATGCGCACGGGCAGAATGCGTGGCTTGATGCCTTGCACCATATCAATCTGGCGGCATTCTATGACGAGGTCTTCCAGTGGGCGCGCACAGCAAAACAGTGCCAGGCCTGCGGCTAGTTCTGCATCGGTCAGCGCATTGCCTTGAAAGTCGTCATGCATGACTTTGCCGGTCAACACTTTGCCTTTACATGCGCCGCAGGCGCCATTGCGGCAACCGTAAGGCAGGTTGATACCGGCTTCGATGGCGGCTTCCAGCACGGTTTGGCTAGGGCGCACATCAAAAATGTGGCCGCTATTTTCAATCAAGACACGATTCATAAGGCGTTGTTTTCTGTCGGGTTAATCTTTGCGAGGTAAGTGCACCACGTTGTCTGCTGGCTTGCTGTCATCTACTTCGGTAAATTCGCCTTCAATCACTTCGTCGTTGGCGCTGGCACGATACTGCGCGCTGTTTTGATTGCCAGTTGTGCCTACGCCCGCATTGTTGCCGGGAATCAGCAGCAATATGACGGCGAGCACGTCGCTAATGACGCCTGGGATTAATAATAGTACCCCGGCAAACATATTTCTGGCGGTTGAAAACATCGCCGAAACGGGATTGCCACCCGCGCTCATTTGCTGGAACATACGCGCAGCAATCAGGTCTTTTTCGCTGCGGATAAGTTTCAGGCCCAGGTAGCCAATCGTGACCAAATAGACCAGTACCCACCAGCCATAGCGCTGACTGAGTTCGATCAGGACGGCTATCTCCAGAAACGGAAAAGCCAGTAGAATAGCAAAGATGAGAAAACGCATGTCAGAATCCTGTCTGTGAGTCAGCGCCCATGACGCCAAAAGAGGAAATTATAATCGTGTTTACGCATGTGCCGAACAGGGCATGTGCCGAGCATATCGCGCAGACGCTGGTTACAGAGAAGTTGGCGGCATGTGTCAATATTTCAAGCCCGGTGACATCAATCTATCGCTGGCAAGGGCAAGTTGAGCAAGCGGAAGAGATTGGACTGACCATCAAAACGACTTGTCAGGTTTATGCTGACTGCGCGACTAAGTTAAGGATGCTGCATCCTTATGAACTTCCGGAGATTGTAGGCATCCATGTGAACGAGGGTTTGCCAGAATATCTGGCATGGGTGGCGGCAGAAACAAGGGTGCAGGAGTAAATTGTTGATGACAATGTGGTTAAGAAGCTGGATCGTGCTGGTGGCGCTATTGCTCGCCATGCCACCCGTGCATGCGGCGTCGCAGTTTTCAAAGCTGTTTACGGACGATAGCAGCGAAGATTTCTTGCCCGTCGATGAGGCGTTTAAAGTCGAGGCCGGTTTGGTAGATGCAAGCCATGCGCAGCTCAAGTTCACCGTGGCACCGGGACATTATTTATACCGTGAGCGCATTCAATTGGTGTTGCCCGCCGGGGACACTGCCAAAATCACATTGCCTGCGGGCGAAACTAAAAATGACCCTAATTTTGGTGAGCAGCAGGTGTTTCACCACGACACCTTAGCCGAGGTCGTGTTTACGGGCGCCGCGCCTGACATGTTGCAGGTGCGTTATCAGGGCTGTAGCGAAAAGGGCTTGTGTTACCCACCGCAAACCAAATCACTGCCTTTGTCCAAGTCACCTTCCTTTGGATCTGCGGTTTCTTCTCACAGCATCACATCTGCTGCGTCAGACGTTGCACCTGTTGAAGACGAGTTCTCCGGAAAACTATTATCTTCTGGCCGCTGGTGGCAGATTGTTGCGGGCTTTTTCGGGGCGGGCTTGTTGTTGGCATTGACGCCTTGTGTGTTCCCCATGATTCCTATTCTATCCGGCATTATTGTCGGTAAAAATGCGCATGTTTCGCGCGGTAAAGCCTTCACGCTGTCATTGGCTTATACCTTGGGCATGTGTCTGACTTATACATTGGCAGGGGTGGCGGCAGGTTTGTCGGGGCAGTTGTTGAGCAACGCCTTGCAAACGCCGGCTGCCCTGATCACCGGTGCGTTGATTTTTGTGGTGCTGTCTTTTTCGATGTTTGGCTTTTATGAGTTGAAGTTGCCAAGCGCGGTTGAGAATTACTTTTTTAACTGGAGCAGCCGCTTTAAAGGTGGTCATTTATTCAGTGATTTTCTGATGGGCGCCATTTCCGCACTGATTATCAGCCCGTGCGTGGCAGCGCCGCTGGCGGGTGCCTTGCTTTATATCAGCCAAACCCATGATGTCACGCTGGGCGCGGTGGCTTTGTTTTCACTTTCTTTAGGTATGGGTGTGCCATTGTTATTGATCGGTGCCTCTGCGGGCACATTGCTGCCCAAAGCTGGTGAGTGGATGAATACGATTCGGCGCTTGTTTGGTGTGCTGATGCTAGGTGTGGCCATCTGGGTCATCAGTCCGATTTTGCCGGTAACAGCTCAATTGGTATTATGGGCGGTACTCTGCATTGTGCCTGCAATTTATTTGCGGGCAATTGATCCCCTGCCTGCCACGGCGGGCACGGTACAGCGCTTATTTAAAGGATTTGCGGTCATCTTGCTGCTATATGGCATCGCCTTGCTCGTCGGTGCCTGGTCAGGGGCGCGCTCGCCGCTACAACCATTACAAAATCTGATGGCAAGTTCACCTGCCAGTGTGCAGCCATTGGCGTTTGAGCGCGTGCATAGCGTGCAAGCGCTTGAGCAACGTTTGAAGGCTGCCAATGGCCAGCCGGTGATGCTGGATTTTTATGCCGACTGGTGTGTGTCTTGCAAGGAGTACGAGCAGTTTGTATTCAGCGCCCCCGCTGTGCGGGCTGAATTGCAAGGCGTATTACTGTTGCAGGCCGATGTGACAGACAATCATGCTGAAGATGCCGCGTTATTGAAGCAATTTGCCTTATTTGGGCCGCCTGGCATCGTGTTTTTCAATGCACAGGGCCAGGCCATGCAGCCCGTGATTAAAGGCTATCAGGATGCTGAGCGCTTTGTGCGCACGGTGCGCGCACTTAAATTAAAACCAGTAGAGGCCTTGCCGCATGCGTAATGTCGCCCGCGTGGTCATGACGGTGCTGCTCATGGTGGTGCTTGGCAGCGGTTTTCGCTGGTTATATCTTAACCGCCACCAGTTTATGGCAACAGAATCCGCATTGCCGACTGCGGCAGACATTGCACCGGTATGGGCCACCACCCTGTTCGATCATGGCGGTAAAGCATATCCACTGGCGCAATATAAAGGCAAGCCGCTTATTTTGAACTTCTGGGCGACCTGGTGTGAGCCTTGTCGTGAAGAAATGCCGGAGATTTCTGCTTTGGCCAGTGCGCACCCTCAGGTTGCTGTATTGGGTCTGGCGATTGATGAGGCTGCCGCCGTGCATGAGTTTATAGAAAGCACGCCAGTGAGCTATCCCCTGCTGATAGCCGAGAATGAAGGCATGCCATTGGCTGAAACATTGGGTAACCATAAAGGTGTGTTGCCTTATACGGTGGTGATTTCC
Organism: Methylophilus sp. QUAN; assembly: GCF_015354445.1. Taxonomy (GTDB): domain Bacteria; phylum Pseudomonadota; class Gammaproteobacteria; order Burkholderiales; family Methylophilaceae; genus Methylophilus. The sequence goes on along the minus strand of NZ_JADKYT010000001.1, from coordinate 55,567 downwards.
GCGCAAGGCGAGGTGACGCAAATTTTCTTTGGCCGCGTCAATCGCCAAATGCTGCAAAGTGCACTCAATTTGTAGCGTTTTAATGGCTTTTTTCTAGTGTGCACAGGCGGTCAAATCCCGTCTGTTCGCTACAAAACCACTTCAATTGTCGGCTAAATTAGCGACTTTCAATTTTCTTTAAACTGCGAATTCCGCTGGACAAAATGCAATAACTTCGGCAAACTTCGACGCCATGAAGGTTGTACTTTTCTCCATGAGAGGCGTGTGAAATGGGCACCAAATCCATCCTGGTGATTCACGGACCCAATTTAAATATGCTGGGCACCCGTGAGCCGCAGCATTATGGCAGTCAAACACTGGCAGACATTAATCAACGTTTGCAAGATTTGGCGCGCGCTGATCAGGTGCGTCTGGATACTTTTCAAAGTAATTCTGAAGCCGAGATCATTGAGAAAATACACGCACTTTCCGTGAACCGCGTCGATTATGTCATCATTAATCCGGCTGCATTCACACATACCTCCGTGGCCATTCGTGATGCTATTTCTGCGGTCAAGGTGCCGTTTATTGAAGTGCATTTGTCGAATGTGCATGCGCGAGAGTCATTCCGTCATCATTCTTATTTCAGCGATATTGCAACCGCAGTCATTTGCGGTTTGGGCGCAGAGGGATACTTCGCTGCTTATCGTTACATCCAACAACTCTAATAAACATTAAAACATTTACATTCGAGGCTTTTATGGATTTACGTAAACTCAAAAAATTGATTGATCTGGTCGAGGAATCGGGGATTTCCGAGCTGGAACTGACCGAGGGCGAAGAAAAAGTACGTATCAGCCGTGCCATGGCACCAGGCGTTGCACCGGTCGCACAATATGTCGCTGCCCCAGCGCCCGTGGCAGCAGCACCGGCACCTGCAGCAGCGGCCACAGCCCCTGCGGCTGCCCCAGCGGAAGCGCTGGATGGCAAAGTGGTTAAATCACCAATGGTGGGTACGTTCTACCGCGCGTCTTCACCTGATGCCAAAGCCTTTGTCGACGTTGGCAGCAGTGTCAGCACTGGCGATACTTTGTGCATTATCGAGGCGATGAAGCTGCTCAATGAAATTGAGAGCGAGTTCTCTGGCACGATTAAAAAGATTTTTGTTGAAAACGGTCAGCCTGTCGAATACGGCGAACCCCTGTTCCTGATTGGTTAATCACTATGTTTGAGAAAATCCTGATTGCCAACCGCGGTGACCAGCTGCCTGCAGGCAGCGCAGCAACGAAGTTAAATTGCGTCGTGGCTGCAAGCCACGCGGCTATTGAGACGCGGAGTTAATAATGTTTGAGAAGATACTGATTGCCAACCGCGGCGAAATAGCCTTGCGTGTGCAGCGCGCTTGTCGTGAGTTGGGGATTAAAACGGTAGCGGTGCACTCTGAGGCCGACCGTGATGCTAAATATGTCAAATTGGCCGATGAGTCTGTGTGTATTGGCCCTGCGCCGTCAGCTAAAAGTTACCTGAATATTCCAGCAGTGATTAGTGCTGCAGAGGTGACTGATGCGCAGGCGATTCACCCTGGTTATGGCTTTTTGTCGGAAAACGCAGATTTTGCCGAGCGTGTAGAACAAAGTGGTTTTGTGTTCATCGGCCCGCGTGCCGAAACCATCCGTTTAATGGGTGACAAGGTTTCCGCTAAAGATGCCATGAAAAAAGCGGGCGTGCCTTGTGTGCCAGGTTCTGATGGCGCCTTGAATGACGATCCGGCCGAAATCATAAAAACGGCTAAACGTATTGGCTATCCTGTCATTATTAAAGCAGCGGGTGGCGGTGGCGGTCGTGGTATGCGTGTGGTGCATACCGAAGCGGCGTTGCTCAATGCCGTGAATATGACTAAAGCCGAAGCACAAACGGCCTTTGGTAACCCCATGGTTTACATGGAAAAGTTCCTCGAAAATCCGCGCCATATTGAAATCCAGATCTTGGCTGACCAGCATGGTAACGCGGTTTACCTGGGTGACCGTGACTGCTCTATGCAGCGTCGTCACCAGAAAATCATTGAAGAAGCACCTTCGCCACTGTTAACGGATAGAATCCGTGACAAGATTGGTGAGCGTTGTGCAGAGGCTTGCCGCAAGATTAAATACCGTGGCGCAGGTACTTTTGAGTTTTTGTACGAAAATGGCGAGTTCTATTTCATTGAAATGAACACACGTTTGCAGGTGGAGCATACCGTGACCGAAATGATCACCGGTATCGACCTGGTGCAACAGCAGATCTTTATTGCTGCCGGCCAAAAATTACCGTTCCGCCAGCGCGATATCGTGTTGAATGGCCATGCCATTGAGTGCCGTATTAACGCTGAAGACCCGTACACTTTCGTGCCTTCACCAGGCTTTATCAATCGCTTTCATATGCCTGGCGGCCCTGGTGTGCGCATGGATACCCATGTTTATGGCGGTTATACCGTGCCCCCGCATTATGACTCCATGATCGGCAAGCTGATCACGCATGGCGCGACTCGCGAACAGGCGATTGCCAGAATGCGCGTGGCCTTGTCTGAGATGTATGTTGAAGGCATTAAAACCAATACTGCGCTGCATTCTGACCTGATGGCCGATTTGGCCTTCCAGCAAGGCGGTACCAGCATTCACTACCTGGAGCAGAAGCTGGGTATCAGCTCGAAATAATTTTGCATTGGCTGTTACTTAAAATTCAATCGACTGAGCCGCAGGCAGAGGCGCTCAGCGATGTGCTCATGGAACATGGTGCATTGTCTGTCAGCATCGAAGATGCGCACGCTGACACAATGGCCGAGCAGGCCATTTTTGGCGAACCTGGCGATCCGCCGCCGGGTATCTGGGAACAGAATATCGTCACTGCCATGCTGGATGCCGGGGCAGATGTGCAAGCCTTGCTGGCCAATGTGCAATCTGACTTGCAACTGGATGGCTTGAAATACCAGTTGGAGCAGATCGAGGAGCAGGACTGGGTGCGTGCGACACAGGCCCAGTTTGACCCCATTCGTGTCACCGATGACTTGTGGATTGTGCCTTCATGGCATCAGGCGCCAAATGCCGATGCGATCAATATTGTGCTGGATCCTGGCCTGGCCTTTGGTACCGGTAGTCATCCAACCACGCATTTATGCCTGAGCTGGCTGGCGCAATTGCCCAAGCCGTTGCTGGCTGGTGCCAATGTACTGGATTACGGTTGCGGATCTGGTATTTTGGCCATCGCCGCTAAAAAACTGGGCGCACAAAGTGCAACAGGTGTGGATATTGATACGCAAGCCGTGATTGCCAGTCGCGATAATGCGGCGAATAATCAGGTCGATGCGATTTTTTATGACTCGGCAGATTACTTGCACGAGCCATTTGATATTGTGGTGGCCAATATTCTTTCCAGTGCGCTGATGGTATTGGCGCCCGTGATTGCCGCATCTTGCAAAAGTGGCGGCAAAGTTGCATTATCCGGCATATTGGATAGCCAGCAGGATATCTTGTTGGCACATTACGCAGAGTGGTTTGAAATGGATGCCCCCATCCAGCAAGATGGATGGGTCTTGCTGACGGGAACCAGAAAATGTCCTTGATTACGGCCTGCCCGGCCTGCCAAACACAATTCGAAGTTACGGATGAGCAACTGCAAGCCTACGCAGGCAAAGTGCGTTGTGGCGAATGTGACCATGTGTTTGATGCCCGCTCACATTTGCTGGATGCGCCTGTTTCAGCCTCAACAGAGGCAACCTTAGCTGAAGCAAATACTACAGAAGCCACCAGCGATGCAGCGGTTTATTTCAAGGTGAGTGCCGAAGCAGCCAATGCCGACGTGCCCGCGGCGGTGCCTGATTTACCTTTGCCTGATATGGTTTCCCCAGACTTTAGCGCTGACACAGACACTGATCCTGAGCCGCTTATTCCTGCATTCTTGCGCGACGTTTCTCTGGCCGATGAGCGCCCTGCTGTTATTGAAACGCCAGCCAGCCAGCGCCTGTTTATTGGGTTATCAGGCCTGCTAGCGCTATTAATTGTATGGCAATGGATATACTTCACACGCACCAGCCTGGCGGCCAATTACCCACCTGCCAAGCCGCTGTTGCAGGCCATGTGCCAGTCATTGCATTGTGAGGTGAGTCTGCCACGTGACCTTGCGCAGTTAACCATAGACGATGCCGATATCCAGGAACATAAAGAGCGTCAGGGCGTACTCATTTTTTCCAGCGTGCTGATGAATCATGGCACGGTTGCGCAGGCTTACCCCAAAGTAGAGCTGACCCTGACCAATATGGCAGATGAACCGGTATTGCGTAAAATCCTTGAGCCTGCAGCTTACTTACCTGCCTCGGTCAAGGTTGCTGAAGGCCTGCCGCCACAGCAAGAGCAGGCCGTCAAAGCTTTGCTCGGTGTCGATGAAAAACTAGTCACCGGTTTTCGCGTCGCCATCGCCTACTAGCTTGCTATCCCGTAGCACATGGCATTTATGCCTGCGCTTTACCAACTTCTGCCATCACTTGTCCAAGCACCTCAATAGCGGCGGTGCGTACAAAGCTTTTCCGCCAGGCTAAGGCAATGCGTCGGCTAGGCGCCGGTTTGCTAAACGGGATGACCCGAATCAGCGGATTTTGATAGCGCGATACGGTTGCCATGGCCGGTAATACCGTGATGCCCAGGTTGGAGGCCACCATATTGCGTATGGTCTCCAGCGAGTTCCCTTGTAATACCTCCCCTTTGCGGCTCAACTCCGGGCAAGCCTGCGTCACCTGGTTGCTAAAACAATGGCCAGTATTCAACAGCAGCACTTTCTCGTTACTTAACTCATCCGCATGAATGGTCTTGCGCGTCGCCCATGGGTGGCTCACCGGCACCACGACATTAAAATCTTCATCGTAAAGCGGGATGGTTTCAATGCCAGGCACATCAAACGGCAAAGCAATGACGGCAGCATCAATGACACCATTTTTGAGTTGCTGCTCCAGGGTGGCGGTAATATTTTCTTCCACCTCCAGCGGCATATGTGGCGCCGTTTTTATCAATGGTGGAATGATTTCCGGCAGCAAGTAAGGCCCTACCGAGTGAATCATGCCCAGTTTAAACAGGCCATTGAGCGGGTCGTTGCCATGTTTAGCCATGTCTTTGATTTTGGCCGCCTGCTCCAGCACGATATTCGCTTGAGCAATAATTTGCTCGCCGATCTCGGTGGGTGTGACCTCATTACGATTGCGTTCAAACAATGACACGCCTAATTCCTCTTCCAGCTTTTTAATGCCCAGGCTCAGGGCGGGCTGGGTGACAAAACATTTTTCGGCGGCGCGGCGAAAATTACGTTCTTGTGCCACGGCTAACACAAACTTCAATTCAATCAGGGTCATGGCGGTGCTCTTATAAGGTGATGGCTGATAGTGTAATTCTATTAATTTTATTAATCAATAATATCAAAACATACAATTATACAAATTAATATCGGTTGCCTAGAATGCAAGTCATGTACTCATTCGTGCTTCATTCATAAGGAGAAAACATGTTGGCCTGGCTGTATACCGAACCCCCTGATTTGCAGGAAACATTGGCGGCTTACGCTGCCTGCTTTTAATCAGCGACAAGATCGCTATGATCGTTGGGACGATGAACTATTATCGCAATAAGTAAGAAGTAGTATATTGATCATCTGGCCATTTCTGGTGTCTGGATGACCATAATCAAAAAAGGAGCTTAAAGATGGAGAATAAACAACACACGACCGGCAAGTGTCCTTTTAGCCACGGGGCCATTACTGCTAGCGGTCAATCCAATACCAATTGGTGGCCTAATGCATTAAATCTGGATATCTTGCATCAGCATGACCGTAAAACTAATCCTCTGGGGGAGGCTTTTAATTATCGTGAGGCTGTCGCGACCCTTGATGTGGCGGCTGTGAAGAAAGATTTGCATGCTTTAATGATCAACAGCCAGGCGTGGTGGCCAGCTGATTGGGGTCATTACGGTGGCTTAATGATCCGCCTGACCTGGCACGCAGCCGGGACTTACCGTGTGGCAGATGGCCGCGGCGGTGCAGGAACCGGTAACCAGCGCTTTGCGCCACTTAATAGCTGGCCAGATAACGTCAACCTAGATAAGGCGCGCCGCCTGTTATGGCCTGTGAAGAAAAAATATGGCAACAAACTGTCCTGGGCAGATTTGATCGCCCTCGCCGGCACTATCGCTTATGAGTCCATGGGCCTCAAAACCTTTGGTTTTGCCTTTGGTCGTGAAGATATCTGGCATCCGGAAAAAGACATTTACTGGGGTAACGAAAAAGAATGGCTGGCCAAAACCGGTAGCGAAGGTAATCGTTATTCCGGCCAGCGCGATCTCGAAAACCCGCTGGCGGCGGTGATGATGGGCCTGATTTATGTCAACCCTGAAGGGGTAGATGGCAACCCTGACCCATTAAGAACAGCGCACGATATCCGTGAAACTTTTGCCCGCATGGCCATGAATGATGAAGAAACCGTGGCATTGACGGCAGGGGGGCACACTGTAGGTAAGGCACACGGCAACGGCCAGGCCAGTAATCTTGGCGCCGATCCTGAAGCTGCCGATGTGCATGAGCAAGGCCTGGGTTGGAATAACCATACGACACGCGGTGTTGGCCGTGACTCAGTGACTAGCGGTATTGAAGGCGCCTGGACCACGCATCCGACGCGCTGGGATAACGGCTATTTTGCCATGCTGTTTAACCACGAATGGACGCTTAGCAAGAGCCCGGCGGGTGCCTGGCAGTGGGAGCCTGTGAGCATCAAGGAGGAAGACAAACCGGTCGATGTCGAAGATCCTAGCATCCGTTATAACCCGATTATGACCGATGCTGACATGGCCATGATTAAAGACCCGGCTTACCGCCAGATCTCGGAACGTTTCCGCGATGACCAGGCGTATTTCTCCGAGGTGTTTGCCCGCGCCTGGTTCAAGCTGACACACCGCGACATGGGGCCAAAAGCCCGTTATATTGGCCCGGATGTGCCGCAAGAAGACCTGATCTGGCAAGACCCGGTGCCTGTCGGCAATGCGCTGAGCGAGGCGGATGTCGCTGCTTTGAAAGCGCAAATCCTGGGTAGCGGCCTGACGACGGCTGAACTGGTTGCTACCGCCTGGGACAGCGCGCGCACTTTCCGTGCGTCGGATTATCGTGGCGGTGCCAATGGTGCACGTATTCGCCTGGCGCCACAAAAAGACTGGGTAGGCAATGAGCCCGTCCGCTTACAAAAAGTGTTGGCTGTTCTGCAAGCGATTCAGCAAGCGTTTGGCAAACCAGTCAGTCTGGCCGACCTGATTGTGCTGGCAGGCACTGCCGCAGTTGAGCAGGCAGCCAAGGCGGCAGGTGTTGAGGTGAAAGTACCATTTACTACAGGCCGTGGCGATGCGACTGCCGAGCAGACCGATGCGGAGTCTTTTGATGTGCTGGAGCCAGTACATGATGGTTACCGCAACTGGCTGAAAGCGGACTATGTGCCCAGTCCGGAAGATATGTTGCTGGACCGTACGCAACTGATGGGTCTGACCGCACCGGAAATGACGGTGTTGATCGGTGGCCTGCGTGTGCTGGATACCAATCACGGTGGCAGCAGGCACGGCGTGTTTACCGATAGGCCAGGTGTGCTCAGTAACGACTTCTTTGTTAACCTGACTGACATGCGTTATACATGGGTGCCAACAGGGCAAAACCTGTATGAAGTGCGTGACCGCAGCACCGGTGCAGTGAAGTGGACTGCTACACGTGTGGACTTGGTGTTTGGTTCTAATTCCATACTGCGAGCTTATGCAGAGCTGTATGCACAAGACGATGCCAAACAGAAGTTTGTGCAGGATTTTGTGGCTGCTTGGACGAAAGTCATGAATGCGGATCGGTTTGATCTGAAGTAATTACTATTTTTGTAAAGCGAAAGCGCCTTGAGAAATCGAGGCGCTTTTTTATTTGTTGGAATCAGGCGGGAAGGTAATTCTTTGGAGCTGCTGTTTTTTAGGGGTGGTAAGGTTGCTTTTCGCCTTTTTGGCGAGTTACTTTTCTTTGCTTGCACAAAGAACAAGTAACCAAAAGAAAGTGCACCCCAACTTCCGCTTGTTCCTTGTGCTACTCGGTTTGCCGGGCGGCCATCGAAACTCGCCCTGACAAGCCACACAAGACGTGGCTTGTTGCGGAGCTCAAACAGCCGATGGCCGAATACTCCCGTCAACCCTGCGTTGCTCGGCGCGGCAGATGGGGACCCCGAACACCCAATGAACGCAACGGCAAGTGATTTTAAGAAATGAATCTGGTTTTCTAACCCTTCAAACTGAAGTAATGCAGGTTAGTTGAGATAAATCCCATTCCATCACGCTGAGTAGCGGAGACAAAACAAGAAGGAAGGGAGCGACTGTTTGAGTTCCGCGGCAGCTTGTGTAGTGTGCAAGCTGCTAGGGCGAGTTTCGTGACCGCTTGTTTTGTTGAGCAACGCAAGGGAGCCTTTAGGCCGTGGTGGCTGGGTGCCCTCTTCTTTGGTTACTTTCTGGGGGGCAAGCACCAGAAAGTGACTCGCCAACAAGGCGAAAGAGAGTAAATCAATGAAGAACAACCTTTTGTTCAAATCTGGTATCGCATGGATCCCAGTCACGTCGGAATGGCACAGATAACCGTATACATTCCGCTAAGTCACCAAACGCTAAATTTATGACTAAATATTTCAGGGTATGACTGATCCTGCTAATTTTCCCAACACTCCGCAAGTCCTTTGCAGTGTCTGCTAGAATACAGCCATGGATATTTATTTGATGCTGAAGGCCGTGATCATGGGCCTGGTCGAAGGCGCGACCGAGTTTATTCCTGTCAGTAGTACTGGACATCTGATCATTACCGGAGAGTGGCTGGATTTTCTCTCTAAAGATAAACGCGATGTGTTTGAAATCATTATCCAGCTGGGCGCGATCCTGGCGGTCTGCGTGGAGTATCGCCAGCGTCTCTGGAATACGGTGCAGCGTATTCAAACCGACACCAACGCTCAACATTTTGTACGCAACCTGATTATTGCCTTTTTACCTGCTGCGCTGATTGGCCTGGCATTTCATCATCAGATTAAAGAACATTTGTTTTCCTCATTCACGGTGGGTATTGCGCTGGTCGTTGGTGGCATACTGATTTTACTGATTGAAAAATTTGCGCCAGCAGGCAAAACGAGCGATGTTGACCAGATCACGGCCAAGCAAGCATTACAGATTGGCTTTGCCCAGTCGCTGGCCTTGTTCCCCGGCATGTCACGTTCAGGGGCTACCATCTTGGGTGGTATGTGTTTTGGCCTGAGCCGTCAGACCGCGACCGAGTTTTCATTCTTTCTGGCGTTGCCGATTATGTTTGCGGCGACCGGGCTGGATTTATACCAGGCGCGTGATTTGTTGTCTGCTGATGATGCGCTGATCTTTTTAATCGGCTTTGTGGTCTCATTTTTGTCTGCGCTGGTGGTGATTCGTGCGTTGATCCGTTTCGTGGCCCAGCATTCATTTGCGGTGTTTGCCTGGTATCGCATCGTATTTGGTATTCTGATATTGGCCTTTTTTGCACATTAATCTGTTTAAGGTGTGATTCATGAATCGTGCACTGTTTAAAAAAATTGCGTTTGGCATCGCTGCTATCCTGGCGCTGTTGCTATTGGTGGTGGTTTACCTGGCGGTGACCTTCAATCCTAATGATTACAAGCCAACCGTGATTCAGTTGGTAAAAGACAAAAAACAGCGCACGCTGGATATCAAAGGTGACATCAAGCTCAGCTTCTGGCCAAAAATTGGTGCTGATCTGGGCGAGATTACCTTGTCCGAGCATCAATCTGACAAACAGTTTGCTGCGATTAAAAGCGCCAAAGTGGCGCTGGCGGTATTGCCACTGCTCAAAAAAGAAATCGTGGTGGATACCGTTTACCTAGATGGCGCGCAGGTCAATGTGATTCAGCATGCCGATGGCAGCTTCAACTTTGATGATTTGCTGAGCAAGGAAGAGGAAGAGTCACAGCAGATTAATTTTGATGTGCAAGGCGTCAAAATCACTAACACCCAGGCCAGTTTTAGCAATGAAGGCACCGGGGCTAAATATAGTGTAGACCAGTTTAATCTGACCACCGGTCAGGTGGCGTTGAAAAAGCCGTTTGATGTGGCGACAGATTTTCACCTGGCGGCTAACCAGCCTGCTATCGATGCTAAAGCGGCGCTCAAGGTCAATATCATGGCTGACCCGGAAGGTAAGCATTTTGTTGTGAAAGGCTTAGACGCACAATTAAAGGGTGCGCTGCTGGATGGGCAGGACGTCACAGTCACTGCGCAAGGCTCGGTTGATGTGGATGCGGCGAAAACGGCATTGGATGTATCTGGCCTGAAACTGGCCATGCAAGGCAACTTTAAAGGTGCTCAGCGCGATGTCAGCGTGCAAGCCCCTGCCTTGAAAGTGAATCCAACGTTGATCAGTAGCGACAAAGTATTGCTGTCACTCAAGCAGAAAGATGCCAACGGCGATGTGGACTTGGCCGTAGTACTGGCTGAATTAAAGGGGAATCAACAGGCAGTAGAAAGCAAAGGCATTACAGCGGATATTAATGTCAATGCAGGTGCACGCAAAGTAGAAGGCCACTTCGCATCCCCGGTAAAAGCTAATCTGACCGACCTGGTTTTTGAAGTACCTGCGTTGGCTGGCAAGTTTGATATTAAAGACCCGGCTTTGCCTAATGGTGCCATGCAGGGCCAGTTCAAGCTGGCAGCCAATGCCAATGTGAAGCAAGAGCAGGTTAAAACCACCTTTGACTTAGCGCTGGCGGAAACCAAACTGAATGGTGATGTGAGTGTGGCCGGTTTCAGTACGCCGCATATTGGTTTCAAGCTGCATGCTGATACTCTGAACTTGAACGCACTGCTCGGCAATGCTAGTGGTAAAAAAGACGTTGCAGCGAGCAGCACTAAAGCCAGCACCAAAGCAGATAAACCTGCTGACCTGAGTGCGTTAAAAACCTTGTTCCTTGATGGCAGCATCAATATCGGCAAGATTTTATACAGTCCTTATACCTTGAGTGGCCTCAATGTTGGCATCAAAGCCGATGGACAAAAGCTCGCCTTGCAAGGCCTGGATGTCAAACTGGATGACACGCGTATTCAGGGCAATGTCGGCGTGAGCCAGTTCAGCAAGCCTTTATATACATTTGACCTCAATATAGACAAGCTGGATTTGAATCGCTACTTGCCGCAATCGACGGCCAGCGCCAGCGAAAGCAAGCCTGCTGAGAAAGCCGCCGATAAGGCTGAGCAACCGATTGATTTGTCTGCCTTGAAAGCATTGAATGCGCAGGGCAGTATTCGTGTGGGCTGGTTGAAATATGGCAAAACAGAAGCTAAAAACCTCAATATCGGTTTAAAAGCACAAGATGGTCTGGCTAGCCTGGATCCGCTCAATGTGGATGTCTATCAGGGCACGGTGCGCGGCGCAGTCAAGCTGGATGCGCGCGCGACCCCTGCGGTGGCGATTCAGCAAAGCCTGCAAAATATCGCCGTCGGCCCGTTGCTGGTCGACACTATTAATAATGACATGCTGTCTGGCAACGGTAACTTGAATTTGAATGTGACAGCGCAAGGTAATACGGTGACGGCGCTAAAAAAGTCACTGGGCGGCTCGGTTGATTTGCGTATGGCCGAAGGCGCCGTGAAAGGCTTTGATCTGGCTGGCGCGATCCGGGATGCCAAGGGCAAGCTGAATGTGCTCAAAGGCCAGTCTAATGCCGATGCAGATAAAGGCAAAAAAACAGACTTTAGTGAGTTGACGGCAACGTTTAATATCAAAAATGGCGTTGCACACAATGACGACCTGGCCATGAAGGCGCCAGTCTTCCGCCTGACCAAAGGTGAGAGTAAAGGCGATATCGATATCGGCAAAGAGCAGATTAACTATGTAGCCAAGCCAACGCTGGTCAATTCGCTCAAAGGCCAAGGTGGTAAAGATGCCGAACAGCTAGGTAGCATAGGGGTGCCGGTTAAAATCACCGGTACTTTTGCAGCGCCTAAATTTGGTATCGATATGGCCGCGTTGGGGCAAGCATTGGCGAAATCCGTGGCACTGGATGCGATTACCGACAAACTTGGCGGCACGAAGGCCGACGCTTTAAAAGGATTGCTCAATGGCAAATCATCTAGCGATAGTGCGAGTGGTGATGCCGCCAAATCCGAAAGCGGGACAACAACAGAGCCTGCCAAGCCTGCCGACCAGCTCAAACAAAAGGCTTTGAAAAAGCTGTTGAACTTCTAGCTGTGAGTGTGTTTGCTGAAAAATTAATCGCCTGGCAACAGGCGTATGGCCGCCATGATTTGCCGTGGCAACAAACGCGTGATCCTTACGCCGTGTGGGTGTCTGAAATCATGCTGCAACAAACGCAGGTTTCGGCCGTCATTGGCTACTATGACCGCTTTATGCAGCGTTTTCCCACCATCGCCAGTCTGGCCGAGGCTGAGCAGGACGAGGTGATGCGTCATTGGAGCGGTTTGGGCTATTATTCCCGCGCACGTAACCTGCATCATGCTGCGCAGACGATTATGCGTGAGCATAGTGGTATTTTTCCAACAGATTTCGATACCATCCAGACACTTAAAGGCATAGGCCGCTCAACGGCTGCCGCGATTAGTGTATTCGCTTTTAATCAGCGCCAGACCATTTTAGATGGCAATGTTAAACGTGTGCTGGCCAGGTTGTATGCGGTAGATGGCTGGCCAGGTTTGCCCGAGGTTGAAAAGAAACTCTGGCAAATCGCGGAAGGCTTGTTGCCTGACGCAGGCTTGCCAGCCTATGTGCAAGGCTTAATGGATTTTGGTGCGACTTTGTGCACACGCAGCAAGCCACGTTGCGATAGCTGCCCTATGCAGAGCCAATGTCAGGCCTATCAGCAACAACGCGTGGCTCAACTGCCTGCTTCTAAACCTCGCAAAGCATTGCCAGAAAAACAAGTCACCATGCTCATGATTGTGGATGCTGGCGAGATTTTGCTGGAACGGCGACCCAATCAGGGCATCTGGGGCGGTCTATGGAGCCTGCCTGAATTATCGTCTACCCAAATAGCGGTGCCGCATGTACAGGATAGGCTGGGCTTGGAAACAGAGTCACTGGAAGTGTTGCCGGTGTTATGGCATACCTTTACTCACTTCAAGCTAGAGATTACGCCGCAACCATTACAACTGACCGGGCGACGACCTGCCCTCCCGCCTAATATGCAGTGGTTGACATTTTCTGATGCGATTTCAGCAGCGCTGCCAACGCCGGTGCGCACGCTCATTAAAGCGTTCAAACAGCCTTGAGAGGTTAATTAGATATTGGCGAGTCGAAAAACGTGGCTTGCCAACTCTGCCTGATTGATCTTAAGGTGTTTTAGTAAAGACGTTGCACTGTCAGGCTTGACCAGTGCTTTGGTATAAATCACTGGTAATTCAAAAATAGCAATTTCTCGTTCAACAATATTCAGGTTCGTATGCGCAGAGCCTTGAATCACATCCATGAGTTTGTCATAAACATTGTCCGTGACGCGGGTATAAGGGAATAAAATCCAGAAGTCAGTGCCTTCCCTACCGACCAAGTCTGACCGTCTAAACGAGCGCTGCAAATCATGTGTCAAGGACGATAGCTGACGTAAAGCCTCAGGCGCACCGTAAGCCTCGCCCAGGCTGTTATCGTCGCCATAAGCAATTCTGACTAACGCGACGTTAAAGTCATCAGAGTGTCTGATCAGCACTTGGCAAATCCAGTCTAATGTATCTATAAAACGACTACACAACTGAATGTCAGAAATCATGAGAAGCCCCGGTTAGAATGTGCATATAAAAGAATACAGTCCAAAGAAAGACACTGTTAGACATTGCTATGCTAGCAGAAACTTTTAGATAAATTCAGTTTGAACAGCTTGATAAAACCACTCCTTTTCATAACCTTGCAATTGACTGAACTAGTCAGACTGTTGCAATTCTGCAACAAATCAAACTTGCGCTAAGCAATTTGACGTATTCACTTGCGCCGCAACCCCTGCATTTGCAAAAATTGCTCTGACCTTGTTGGAAATGCTTTAAGTGATTCCGCAGGAGTTATCGAGGTTGAGCGTTTTAAGCGCTCGATCCTTAAAAGGCAATATCCTTACACAAGTTGTGAAAACAACATTTTTGGAGATTCGTATGAATACAAAATTGAACGTTGCAGTTGCAGCAGCTCTGTTCGCTGCCGCTACTGGCGCACAAGCTGGCATCACTATCCCAGCTGGTGACTGGACTCTGGACATCGGTGGCGTTGTTAACGCTTACTACACTCACACTACTTACAGTGGTGACAATACTGGTAATACTGCTCCTCTGGGCTTGGGTACTGGTAACCAAAACAGCAGCGCAAACATCACAACTGGCTTGCTGCCAAACTACCTGAGCGTTTCAGGTAAAACACGCCAAAACGACCTGGATGTTGGTTTCACAATTAGCATCAACCCAGGTGCTTCAACTACAGGCGCTGGTGTGCAAGGTTCTCAACAAGAAAACCGTCAAGCATTCTTGACATTCGGTGATGCTTCTTGGGGTTCTGTGAAGTTAGGTAAGGATCTGGGCATCTATGCTTCAGACGCTATCTTGAACGACATGACATTGCTGGGTGTTGGTGGTGGTGCTGGTAACTTGGCTGGTAACACAACAACATTGGGTCGTATCGGTACAGGTTTCATGTACGCTGACTGGAAATCCCAGATTGCTTACTCTTCACCAAACTGGAATGGCTTCCAATTCACTGCTGGTTTGACACAGGCTTGGAATGCACAAAATGGTGGTGTTCCAACTCCTGCAATCACTAGCGCAACAAGCACAGCTCGCGGCGAAGGTCAAACTGCTTACGAAGGTAAAGCTTCTTATGAGTGGACTGGTGATGTAGCTGGTAAAGTTTGGGCTTCTGCGATTTCTCAGAAAGTTGAGTTCGCTGGTGCATTGGGTAGCGAGCGTGCTTATGGTTGGGACTTGGGTACAACAATTAAGGTTGCCGACTTTGCGTTGACAGGTTACTACGGTCAAGGTAAAGGTATTGGTCAAACTTTCCAATTGCGTGATGGTTTTGATGCAACTGGCAAACGTCGTGATTCTGACCAATGGTACGTACAAGGTACATATGCTATTCCTGGCGTAGGTACTAAATTGGGCGTTTCTTACGGTGAGTCAACATTGGATGCAAACTCAGTTGACAAAGCAGTTTGGAAAGAAGTACAAGATTCTATGTGGACTGTTGGTGCATACCACCCACTGACGAAGCACTTGAACTTGGTTGCTGAATATTCACAATCACAGCGCGACGTTGATTCAAGCGTTGCTGCTAACGATTTGAAAGCAAAAGCAAAAACCATTTCTCTTGGTGCGATCCTGTTCTTCTAGTTTAATTGCAGTTTAACTGCTTAAATTAAAAGTCAGAAAAAACGGCAACTTCGGTTGCCGTTTTTTTATCTATAAAAGGCTTTTACTAACTAATGGTTAATGAATTATGAATTTGTATCCTGTGGCGATTGTTGAAAACTTTTATGAAGATGCGGATGCAGTGCGCACTTTCGCTCTCAATCAGAAATATCAGTATCGCCATCAATTAAAGGATGTGCCTTATGTGTTTCCTGGTGCGCGGACGAAAGATTTGTCGGTAATTAATAAGCCGTTATTTGAGAAGGTAAGCACAAAGATAGTCTCATTGTTTCATAACTCAGAATTTGAGCGCATGCGTTGGGCCATTTCGACCAACTTCCAGAGCGTGAGCGAAGATTATGGTAGAGGCGTGATTCACACTGATGGCAATGCGGTATTTGCTGCTGTGCTGTATTTGAGTCCTGATGCACCCTTAGACTCAGGCACTTCGCTGTTCAGGCCAAATAAGAGTTTTGATCAAGATGCCTATGAGAGAGCGTTAAAGGTAAACGATAAGCGCTTTGCAGATGGGACAGTTAGGATGGATACTGCTTATCACTCAATGTTTGATGAAATCGTAAGAATTAATAATGTCTACAATACATTGATTTTGTATGAGGGCCGACATTTTCATGCAGCAAATAACTTTTTTGGTAAAACGCTAAAAGACTCACGTTTGGCGCAAGTCTTTTTTGTCAGCAGTATTGATGCGCAGAAACACAGCTCATTCCCGCTATGGCGCAGTCAACAGATTCATATATAAACTAGTCGTCTATACCAAGCTCTTGAATTTTGCGCGTCAGCGTATTGCGCCCCATGCCTAACTGATTGGCCGCTTCAATACGGCGGCCATCTGTGTGGGCGAGCGCACGCGTGATAAGGATACGCTCAAACTCTTTGGTTTTTGCATCCAGAATATTGGTTTCCCCGCGGTTGAGTGCATCGGTGACTTCTTGTGCCAGTGCTTCTTGCCAGGAGCCGGCTGTACTATGTTTGCCGGTGTCTTCTTTCAGTTCTGGCGGCAGGTCGTTCACGTCGACGTTCTGGCCCGGTGCCATCACTGTCAGCCAATGGCAGACGTTTTCCAGTTGGCGGACGTTACCGCTCCAATTGACTGACATTAGGTATTTGATAGCCGCTTGGGATAACTGTTTAGGCTCTACACCCAGTTGCTGAGCGCTGTGGGCGAGAAAATGCTTGGTCAGCAAGGGAATGTCTTCCCTGCGCTCGCGCAAAGGCGGCAGGCGCAGGCGGATGACGTTTAAACGGTGAAACAGATCTTCACGGAACAGGCCTTGTTTAACGCGCTCTTCCAGATCCTGGTGGGTGGCTGCAATGACGCGCACATTGACCTTGATGGGCTGGTGACCACCGACGCGGTAGAACTGGCCATCGGACAACACGCGCAATAAGCGCGTTTGCAAGTCTGCGGGCATATCGCCGATTTCGTCTAAAAATAAGGTGCCATTGTCAGCCTGCTCAAAGCGCCCTCTTCTAGCTGCTGCTGCGCCGGTAAACGCGCCACGTTCGTGACCAAACAATTCGGATTCCAGCAAATCTTTGGGGATCGCTGCGGTGTTAATGGCGATAAATGGTTTGTCTGCGCGTGGGCTATGTCTATGCAATGCGCTCGCTACCAGCTCTTTACCACTGCCAGACTCACCATTGATGAGTACGGTGGAATGTGAACGACTCAATCGGCCAATGGCACGAAAAACCTCTTGCATGGCTGGTGCCTGGCCGATAATTTCTGGTGATGGGCCTGTGTCTTCGACGGCTTCAACCGATTGCCGCATGCTTTCTTCAACCGCGCGCTTGATAATTTCAATCGCCTGGTCGACATCAAAAGGCTTGGCCAGATATTCAAACGCGCCACCCTGGAATGCCGCCACTGCGCTTTCCAGATCGGAGTACGCCGTCATGATAATGACAGGGATGTCAGGGAAGCGTTGTTTTACCTCTGACAGAAAGTCCAACCCGGAGCCGTTAGGCATGCGGATATCGCTGACGATGACTTGTGGTTGCTCACGGTTCAAGGCATTGAGTGCTTCTGCAGGGGACGAGAAGGTTTTAAAGTCAAAGTCAGTGCGTGCCAGTGCTTTTTCAAACACCCAGCGGATGGATTTGTCGTCGTCTAGGATCCAGATTGGCTTCATAGCTATTTCTCGTCAATTATTATGCTGATGATTTTAATTGCGTACTCTCAATGGGTAGCAATATATGGAAAATGGTTTTACCCGGCTGCGAATCGCAATCTATCATGCCGTGGTGTTGTGTAATGAATGTCTGCGCCAGCGCCAGGCCCAAGCCGGTGCCGCCTTCGCGGCCAGAGACCAGCGGGTAGAAAATACGCTCTTTAATGCCGGCCGGGATGCCCGGGCCATTATCAATAATCTCAAGATGGATACCGACGCGGTAGCGTTTTCTGGCCAGCGTAATCTGGCGTTCTGCGCGCGTGCGGAAGGTGATGCTCGCATTTTCTGTCTGGCTTTGTTGCATGGCTTGTGCCGCGTTACGGGCAATGTTGAGCACGGCCTGAATCAGCTTCTCACGGTCACCAATCAACTCCGGCAGGCTGGTGTCGTAATCGCGGATCACGCGGATGTGATTGGGCGACTCCGCCAGCAGCAGGCTGCGTACACGCTCCAATACCTCATGGATGTTGGTTGGCTCATATTTAGGCACGCGGTGCGGGGCGAGCAACCTGTCCATTAGGCTGTGCAGCCGGTCGGCCTCTTTAATGATGACTTGCGTGTATTCCTTCAGGCTGGGCTGCGGTAGCTCAAACTCCAGCAATTGCGCTGCTCCACGCAAGCCACCTAAGGGATTGCGGATTTCGTGTGCCAGGTTACGTAATAATTCTGAATTGGCCTGTTGCTGAATCAGCATGCGTTCTTCACGCGCAATGCGCAATTGCTGGTCCATCTGCACAAACTCCAGGATCAGCATGTCTTCTGGGGTCTGGTTAAAGGTGGTTGAAATAGGCGTGACGGTGCAAGTCACCGCTGTGGTATGACCGCGTTGCGTGGTTAACGTGAACTCGTGCTCGCGGAACGGCCCTTGTGTTTGGATGGCATTGGTCACTGCCATTTGCAGGATCTCGCAATTCACGAATACATCGTGAATGTGCAGGCCTTGAATTTGGTTGGCGCTAAACGCGAACAGTATCTCTGCACTCGAGTTTGCATAGGTGACTTCCAACTGGTTATTGAGCAGAATCACTGCCGTAGCAATGTGCTCTAAACCGCTAAACCCGTGGGGAGATTTTTGAACCATATCCTAAGCTTGTTAAAAAGAGTGAATCACGCCCTGTTTTAAAGCAAAAGCCAAGCCAATTCTAACCCACTTGTTAAAAATGGCTTAAAGAGTTGCCAAAATGGTGCGCTTAAAGATTGAGTTCTTTGTTTAGCAGTTCAATATTGCGCTCATGTGCCTGAATTTCGGCTTCAATGACGCGCAGTTTTTCATCGTATTTGGCGACGTTTCTAAAGGTTTTTCCATTCGCGCCTCTATATACCTCCGGCGTATTTTGCGCCTCTTCGTAGAGCTGTTTAGCATGCTCAAGTGATTGTTTTTCTTGCTCTAATTCATTCATGAGCACTTCGCGGCGTTTTTGGTCACGCTGATTCTGTGTCTGGTTATCTACCTTGGGGAAGTTGGCTGGCGTCGGTGTTTTTGACGTCGGTTTTTTTTCGCGTGGTGCTGGTGGTGGTTCGGTGGTTTTGGGGCCGCTGATGACCAACTCCGCTTTGCTGTTGCCTTCTGGCTTGATGTTTGTGTAGGTCGTTACCCCATTACTGTCGGTATATTTATAAATATCCGCGGTAGCGTGATTGCATATCAGCGCAAAAGCAAAAATGTAAAAAAGTCTTTTCATGGCAATAGTTTAGAGTAGATTGTTGAGGTTATCAACGTGTCTTTACTGCAAAAGGTTGACGATGCTGAGTGTGCATAAAAAAACAGGGCAGCCTAAGCTGCCCTGTTTTGGTGCGTCTCTTGCGATTAGCAGGAGTAGTACAAACCAAACTCAACAGGGTGTGGTGTTTGACGCAATTTAGTGACTTCTTCCATTTTTAATGCAATGTAAGAGTCGATCCAGTCATCAGTGAATACACCACCGCGTGTCAGGAACTCGCGGTCTTTGTCCAGGTACTCAAGCGCTTGCTCCAATGAAGAACACACGGTTGGAATCAATGCATCTTCTTCTGGTGGCAGATGGTACAAGTCTTTTGTCGCTGGTTCACCTGGGTGAATCTTGTTCTGAACGCCGTCCAGGCCAGCCATCAGCAAAGCTGAGAAAGCCAGGTATGGGTTGGCAATCGGGTCTGGGAAGCGCGCTTCAACACGGCGTGCTTTGTCTGAATGCACGAATGGAATACGGATCGCAGCAGAACGGTTCTTAGCAGAGTAAGCCAGTTTTACTGGTGCTTCGTAATGCGGTACCAAACGCTTGTATGAGTTAGTGCCTGGGTTGGTGATCGCGTTCAATGCGCGAGCGTGTTTGATGATACCGCCGATGTAGTACAGGGCGAAATCGCTCAAACCAGCGTAGCCGTTACCTGCAAACAGGTTTTTGCCATCTTTCCATACGGATTGGTGTACGTGCATACCAGAACCGTTATCGCCAAACATTGGTTTAGGCATGAAGGTCGCAGTTTTGCCGTAAGCATGTGCTGTGTTTGTGACCACGTATTTCAGGATTTGTGTCCAGTCAGCACGTTGTACCAATGTTGCAAATTTAGTACCGATTTCACATTGACCAGCAGTCGCCACTTCGTGGTGATGCACTTCAACAGGCACGCCCAACTCTTCCAGTGTCATCACCATCGCAGAGCGGATGTCGTGCAATGAGTCGACTGGAGGCACTGGGAAGTAGCCGCCTTTAACGCCTGGACGGTGGCCTGTGTTGCCGCCTTCGAATTTTTCACCTGATGACCAGGCTGCTTCTTCGGAGTTGATCTTAACGAAGCTACCACCCATGGTGGCATCCCATTGTACGCTGTCAAAAATGAAGAACTCTGGCTCAGGACCGAAGTAGGCTGTGTCGCCCAGGCCGCTGGATTTCAGGTAGGCTTCTGCGCGTTTTGCCAGGCTGCGTGGGTCGCGGTCGTAACCTTTACCATCTGTAGGGTCAACAACATCACAGGTTAAAACCAATGTTGGCTCGTCAAAAAACGGGTCAATGTATGCGGTGCTTGCATCAGGCATCAGTTGCATGTCAGAGGCTTGAATGCCTTTCCATCCAGCGATGGAAGAGCCGTCAAATGCATGGCCTTCAGTAAATTTATCTTCGTCGAAGTGAGAAACTGGCACAGTCACGTGCTGCTCTTTACCTCTGGTGTCGGTAAAACGGAAATCGACAAATTTGATGTCGTTTTCTGCAACCAATTTCATTACGTTTGCAACGGACATTACATTCTCCTCAATGATCAAGGTCTAAATTTTTAAGTTGCACACGCAAAAAGCGGGGCATGTTGCGGATGTCCCGGAACGTGAGCAAGTGTCAAACAATGGATAGTTGGGATTCAGCCGGATGACCGAATCCCAGGAAATCTCAATGTGTAATATTAGCAGGAAGCATGCCACGCCAAAATAACCATTTTGCATGGTTAAGGGGTATCTTACATAAAATTATAAAAACATCATGCACCATTGATGTGCAATGCAACAAATTGAGCACCAAAATTGTGCATTGTGATTTTGACTTGCTTTCGCGGGTATACTCGCCGTTTTAGTCCTTGTGTGAATGAATGAAGGTGTGATTTGGAAAGCGTAGAAAATATCTTAACTCAGGCCCATGCCCGCGCCTCACAAACTGGCTTGTCATATGCGGGTGCGGTGACACCACAAGAGGCCTATGAATTGATTAGCCAGAATAGCGAAGCGGTGTTGGTCGATGTACGCTCACGCGCGGAGTTGGAGTTGGTCGGGCGCGTGCCGGTAGCGACCCATGTAGAGTGGGCGTTTTACCCTGGCATGGTGGCAAATGCCGAGTTTGCTGCACAGTTGCAAGCGCAAGTGGATAAATCGCGCACTGTGATTTTTATGTGTCGTACAGGCGGACGCAGCCATAATGCGGCGTTGTTGGCGCAGCAACTGGGCTATAGCAATGCTTACAATATGATTGAAGGCTTTGAAGGCGAGGCCAATGCGCTGAAGCAAAGAACCTTGATTAATGGCTGGAAGCATGCTGGCCTGCCGTGGACTAATTAACGCTGTATTAATCACTTTAGACAAATGAAGCTTTGCCGCGTATGACCGTTGAAAAGTATGCAGTGATTGGTCATCCAATCGAACATAGCAAGTCGCCATTGATCCACCAGGCCTTTGCACAGCAATTCAATAAATCGATTGTTTACGAGAGGGTGCTGGCGCCTTTGGATGGCTTTGCTGCAACGATTGCGCGCTTGCAAGCCGACGGTTATGTGGGCGCCAATGTGACGGTGCCATTTAAGTTTGAGGCTTTTGATGCCTGCCAGGACTTATCTGCGCGGGCGCAGGCGGCAGGTGCGGTGAATACTTTAAGCTTCAAAGCTTCGCAGTTACTTGGTGACAATACTGACGGCTGCGGCCTGGTTAACGACATCCTCAAACATCAGCAAACGCGCCTGGCTGGCAAAACCATATTGTTGCTTGGTGCAGGTGGTGCTGCGCAAGGCGTGGTGTTGCCATTGCTTGAGCAGCAGCCATTAAAACTGACAGTTGCCAATCGCAGCCTGGATAAAGCGCAGGCCATGGCAGATCGTTTTGCCGTAGACGCTGCGCATGTGCAGGTGAAATTGCAGGTGCAGACATTTGCCGACTTATCGCAAGGCTATGACGTGGTGATTAATGCGACTTCGGCCGGCTTAACCGATAGTGTGTTGCACATTCCAGCAATGGTATTCCAACAACATACGCTGGCCTACGAAATGATGTATGGCAGAGACACGCCATTTATGCAGCAGGCGCGCGCAGCAGGCGCGCGCGTGGCAGATGGCTTGGGCATGCTGGTAGAACAGGCGGCCGAAGCGTTTTATCTCTGGCATGGTTTGCGTCCAGACACTGCTTCTGTGATCCAGTCTTTCCGTCAGTCCTAGGTTTCTCACGATGAAACAAGCCATTAAACTGTTTTTTGGCCTCTTGCTGCTGTGGATTTGCCTGTATCAGGTATGGGTGCTATTACATGTGTTATGGTGGATTGAGCATAACCCGACGTCAACCGCATTTATGGAAGCACGCCTCGAAGTCATGCAGGAAAGTCACCCTGATGCAAAGTTGCAGCAGCAATGGGTGCCCTATGCAAAAATCAGTAACCACTTAAAGCGCGCTGTGATTGCTGCGGAAGACAGTAAGTTTGTCGATCACCAGGGATTTGACTGGGTGGGCATAGAAACTGCGTTCGAGAAAAACCTGAAAAAAGGCAAAATTGTGGCGGGTGGTTCCACCATCAGCCAGCAATTGGCTAAGAACTTGTTTTTATCCGGCCACCGGACGCCGTGGCGCAAAGCGCAAGAGGCGGTCATCACCTTTATGCTAGAAAAGTTATTGACCAAGCGCCGTATTCTGGAAATTTACCTGAATGTGATTGAGTGGGGCGATGGTGTGTTTGGTGCCGAAGCGGCCTCGCGTCATTACTTTCATGGGAATGCCAGATCACTTGGACCAGCAGAGGCTGCCAGGTTGGCGGCCATGATCCCGAATCCACGCTTTTATGATGTACATCGCAGTACGCGCTATTTGGGTCGGCACGCTGGCACCATACAGGCGCGCATGCGATTGGTGAAAATACCCTGATTTTAAGGGCTTGTTTAAGCTATTAAACCCTCATACCGCCACATACAATGTTTTATATAAATATATGTATGTGGCTTTACCACATCCGTATTGGATGCACTGTCAAATGACGGCGCATCTCG
The DNA here is from genome assembly GCF_015354445.1 of Methylophilus sp. QUAN. GTDB lineage: Bacteria > Pseudomonadota > Gammaproteobacteria > Burkholderiales > Methylophilaceae > Methylophilus. Next base: position 32,253 of record NZ_JADKYT010000001.1, on the reverse strand, counting down.
GGGACCGGTTGCATGTTGACCTAGCCCTTGACAGCGAGATGTTTTAATAAGGGTATGAGGTAACGGCCAGTATAACTGGCCGTATTTTTTGCCAGTTCCTCAGGCGCGCCCACGCCAACCACTACACCTCCACCATCACCGCCCTCAGGCCCCATGTCAATCAGCCAGTCAGCCGTTTTAATCACATCCAGGTTGTGCTCAATAATCACCACTGTATTGCCTGAGTCACGCAGTCTATGAATCACATCCAGCAATAACTGGATATCGGCAAAATGCAAACCTGTAGTTGGTTCATCCAGAATATACAGCGTGCGGCCAGTATCGCGCTTGCTCAGCTCCAGTGACAACTTGACCCGTTGTGCTTCACCACCCGACAGCGTAGTGGCCGATTGCCCCAGCGTAATATAGCCCAAGCCCACATCCAGCAGGGTTTTCAGTTTGCGTTCTATCACCGGTTGCGCATTAAAAAACTGGTGCGCCTGTTCCACGGTCATGGCCAGTACCTGGTGGATATTTTTGCCTTTAAACTGAATTTCCAGTGTTTCACGGTTATAGCGCTGGCCTTTGCACACATCGCACGGCACATACACGTCCGGCAAAAAGTGCATTTCTACGCGCAGTACACCATCGCCCTGGCACGCCTCGCAGCGACCACCTTTGACGTTAAATGAATAGCGGCCAGGGCCATAACCGCGGGCGCGGCTTTCGGGCACGCTGGCAAATAAATCACGGATAGGCGTGAACAAGCCTGTGTAAGTGGCCGGGTTAGAACGTGGCGTACGGCCAATCGGACTTTGGTCTACATCGACCACCTTGTCGAAAAACTCCAGGCCGTCGATGCTGTCATGCGGCGCGGCTTCGGTTGTGCTGCCATATAAATGCGTCGCCACTACGCGATAAAGCGTATCGTTAATCAGCGTGGATTTACCGCTACCAGAGACGCCGGTGACGCAGGTAAGCAGGCCAACCGGGATCTCGATGCTGACGTTTTTCAGGTTATTGCCGGTCGCATTGTTGAGTTTGAGCCAACGTGCCGGGTCAGGGCGCGTGCGCGGCAGCTTGAAGGTAATCTGCTTTTTGCCGCTGATATATTGCCCGGTCAGTGAGTTGGGATCAGCTTCAATTTGTGCTGGCGTGCCAAAGGAGACAATATTGCCACCATGCTCACCGGCCCCAGGGCCAATGTCGACAATAAAATCGGCTAGTTGAATCGCATCTTGATCATGTTCGACCACAATGACGCTATTGCCGATATCGCGCAGGCGCTTCAGGGTTTCCAGTAAGCGGTCGTTGTCGCGTTGGTGCAAGCCAATCGAAGGTTCGTCCAGCACATACATCACGCCGGTCAGGCCGCTACCAATTTGTGAGGCCAGGCGAATACGTTGCGCTTCACCACCAGATAAGGTTTCAGCCGAGCGCGACAGTGACAAATAATCCAGGCCGACATTGGTCAGAAATTTCAGGCGGTTTTCAATCTCTTTGACGATTTTGTCGGCAATGGCCAGCTTTTGGCCGCTGAGTTGCAGCGTTTCAAAAAAGTGTAGCGCCTGTTTTAGCGGCACTTCGCAAATCTGGTGGATGTTGCGGTCACCGACTTTGACGTGACGCGCTTCACGGCGCAAACGTGTGCCTGCACAATCCGGGCAGCTGGTCGCGTTGATGTATTTGGCCAGTTCGTCACGTACTGCCGTTGAATCACTTTCGCGGTAGCGCCGTTGCAGGTTGTTGATAATGCCCTCAAAGGTGTGCGACTTGCTGAAAAATGTACCGCGTTCATTGAGGTATTTAAAGGTGATTTGTTCGCGGCCAGAGCCAAACAGCAGAATTTGCTGGGTGTCTTCCGGCAGATTCTCAAACGGCGCTTCCAGGTCAAAGCTGTAATGCTGGCTTAAACTGGCCAGCATCTGGAAGTAAAACTGGTTGCGTTTGTCCCAGCCTTTAATCGCGCCGCTGGCGAGGGACAAATGCGGAAAAGCCACCACGCGCTTGGGGTCAAAAAACGTGACCTGGCCGAGGCCGTCACATTTGGGGCAGGCACCCATGGGGTTGTTAAAGCTGAATAAGCGCGGCTCTAGCTCGACCAATGAGTAATCACATACCGGGCAGGAGAATTTGGCTGAAAACAGATGTTCTTTTTCATTATCCATTTCCAGGGCAATCGCTTTGCCATCGGCCAGTCTCAGGGCGGTTTCGAATGACTCAGCAATACGCTGTTTCATATCTTCGCGCACTTTGAGTCGGTCCACTACCACGTCCACACTGTGTTTGGTCGTTTTGGCCAGTTGCGGCAGGCTGTCCATTTCGTAGACCTTGCTATCAATGCGCAAACGTACAAAACCTTGTGCTTTGAGGGTATCGAATAAATCGAGCTGCTCGCCTTTGCGGTTAGACACCACAGGCGCCAGAATCATCAATTTGGTGTCTTCGGGCAATTTGAGGATGCTGTCCACCATCTGGCTGACGGTTTGCGCTTCGAGTTTGATGCCATGATCCGGACATTCCGGGTCCCCGGCACGCGCATACAGCAAACGCAGGTAGTCATGAATTTCAGTCACGGTGCCCACGGTAGAACGCGGGTTGTGCGAGGTGGATTTTTGCTCGATGGAAATCGCCGGCGATAAGCCTTCGATCAGGTCGACATCGGGTTTGTCCATGCGTGCCAGAAACTGGCGGGCATAGGCCGATAAACTTTCGACATAGCGGCGCTGCCCTTCTGCGTAGAGCGTATCAAAGGCCAGTGAAGATTTTCCGGAGCCGGAGAGGCCGGTCACCACCACTAGTTGGTTGCGTGGGATATCCAGATTGATGTTCTTCAGATTATGGGTGCGCGCCCCGCGAATTTTGATAAATTCCATGATACTTTCACGAACAGACAGCCAACCTGATAATATACGCAATTATTCAAAATTAAGCCAAGTTTTCTTACAGATTCATGCAGTTCTCCGAAAAAATGACCCGAATAGAAACGCGTGCCACTGCGGCCTTGGCGTCTATCTACGGGCTGCGTATGTTGGGCATGTTTTTGATCCTGCCTATTTTTGCGATTTATGCTGAAACTTTGCAGGGCGGGGATAACCACGCACTCATCGGCTTGGCACTTGGCGCCTATGGCTTTATGCAGGTGATTTTCCAGTTACCGTTTGGCATGGCCTCTGACCGTTTTGGCCGCAAAAAACTGATTTACCTGGGCTTGATCATGTTTGCGGTGGGCAGTGTGTTTGCCGCCACCGCGCAAGATATTTATATGGTGATTGTGGGCCGTGCGATTCAGGGCGCGGGCGCGATTTCTGCCGTGGTCACAGCGCTAGTGGCAGACTCCACACGTGAAGAACACCGCACACAAGCCATGGCCATGATAGGCGCCACCATCGGTGTCACATTTGCCGTGTCGTTGGTGGCAGGGCCGATTTTAAATCAATGGATAGGGGTGTCAGGCATTTTCTGGTTAACCGCCGTGTTATCTATTTTAGCCATTGCCGTGGTGAAATTTGCTGTGCCAGAGCCTTTGCATGCGCACTTTCACTCCGATGCGCAAGCCGCACCGGCCAAGATTCGTGAAGTACTGCGTGACACCCAATTATTGCGCCTGAACTTTGGCACTTTTTGTCTGCATGGCGCACAAATGGCCATGTTTATGGTGGTGCCGTTTGCCATTAAGCACAGCACGGGCATGAATGAAAATACGCACTGGAAAATCTACCTGCCGGTGTTGGTGCTGTCATTTATCCTCATGGTGCCTGCCATTATTTATGCCGAGAAAAAAGCCAAACTGAAACCGGTGTTTATTAGTGCAGTCGGCCTCATGTTGCTGACACAGATTGCATTTATGTTCAGCCTGAATAGCTTATGGGGCATTGTGGCGACGCTGTTCTCATACTTTGTTGCGTTTAATGTGCTCGAAGCCTCTTTGCCGTCGCTGATCTCAAAAATGGCGCCGGTGGCGGCCAAAGGCACGGCGATGGGCATCCACAATACCGCGCAATCATTTGGCATGTTTTTGGGCGCAGCGCTGGGGGGCTGGTTATCACACAGCTATGGCAGCCCCACCGTATTTGTCTTCTGTGCCGCCTTGATGGTGATCTGGTTTGGTCTGGCGCTTGGCATGCAGGCACCTCCCAGTGTCAAAACAAAAATGTTTCATATACAAGGGTATAATGACGAACAAGCCGCCATCCTGGTGCAGGATATCCGTGCCATGGAAGGCGTGTATGAAGTGGTCGCCATTCCTTCAGAAACCATGCTCATGGTAAAATTGGAAAATCAGCGCAGCAAAGAATTTCAGGCGGCATTGTCGCAAGCAATCATGAATAGAATAGGGGAGTAGTGACACCATGGCATCAGTCAATAAAGTGATTTTGATGGGTAATCTGGGGCGTGACCCGGAAGTGCGCTATATGCCAAACGGCGAAGCCGTGGCTAACTTCAGCATCGCCACCACCGAAAACTGGAAAGACAAATCCGGCGTACGCCAGGAAAAAACTGAATGGCATAACATTGTCATGTATCGCCGTTTAGCCGAAATCGCCGGTGAATACCTGAAAAAAGGCCGCCCGGTATATGTCGAAGGCCGTTTGCAAACCCGCAAATGGGAAAAAGATGGCGTCACCCGTTACAGCACCGAGATTGTGGCTGACCAGATGCAAATGCTGGGTACTGGCCGCGAAGGTGGCAGCGCGCCTTATGAAGGCGGCGATATGGAACAGGGCGGTGGCGGCATGGACGATTACAACCAGGCTCCGGCGCGCCAGCCAGCCATGGGTGGCGGTAATAATGCAGGCGGTGGTAACCGTAATGCATTCCAGCCCGCACCAGCGAGCAAGCCAGCCGGTAATTTTGACGATTTTGATGACGATATCCCGTTCTAATCAGTCGTTTTTAGCGCTAACATCCAAAGCCCGAGCAATATGTTCGGGCTTTTTAATTTCTGGCAGGTGCGCGATGCGTTTAAAACAGCAAAGATTGATTTGGCGATTGTTCGGTGTGGTATGGCTGGTATTCGTGACGATAAATACGGCGCAGGCGCGCCCGGTCAAGCAATCACCATTGCCACCACCGTTGACCACCAAGCAGGAGATGAGCGCACATACCGATGATCTGCGTACGTTGATGCAGCAGTTATATACCGAATACCCGGATGAGTTGGCTAAAAGCACCCAAGTGGGGCCGCGTGAAATGACCGAGTGGGTATTTGATGGTAAAGCTAACTGGAAGTTTGAGGGCATCCGCCGCTTGCAAGGCACTGCCGCAATTAGCCTGGTATTTGATCCGGCTTTTACCGGCGACCATATCATGGCATTGGTGGTGGGCCTGGAAACATTGCTGTTTACAGCTTATGGCAGTCAAAATGAATTTGAGATACCGCCTGAGCGTGATAGGCCAAGGCTTGCCAAGCTGCAATGTCAGCTGCGGTCTGTGCAATCGCGCTTGCAGGCTAACACACAGGCAGGCATGCTCTTGAGCCAGTCCTTTGCACGGCAACAGGTTGATCAGGCGCTCAGCAGCGTGTTGCAGCGGCTGCAAGCGCAGCATTTAGCAATATGCAGCTAGTTTTTGGGCGGCGAATGGCTATCTATCAACGCCAGTTGATGACCCAGTTTGTGTTTCTTGGTGGTGAGGTAGGCAGCACTTTGCGGATTACCTGCCACTTCTAGTGGCACAACGGCTTCAACCGTTAGTCCCCAATCGGACATGGCTTTTGATTTGTCAGGGTTGTTACTGAGTAAGCGAATCGAGGCGACCTGCAAATGCTGCAGTATGCCAACCGCGATATCATATTCACGCTGGTCAACTGGCAGGCCTAGCGCCACATTGGCTTCTACCGTATCCAGCCCTTGTTCTTGCAAGGCATAGGCGCGCACTTTGTTGCTGAGCCCGATGCCGCGTCCTTCATGCCCGCGTAAATAGACAATCACGCCTTTACCCTGTTGCTGTATCAGTCGTTGCGCCTGTTTGAACTGCTCACCACAATCACAACGTTGTGAGCCAAACACGTCACCAGTCAGGCATTCCGAGTGAATACGTGTCAGCACTGAAGATTGCCCTTCGATCTCTCCCAGCACCAATGCGATATGCTCTATGCCGCTTTTGTGGTCGATAAATGCGTGTAGTTGATAGTGGCCATAGTCTGTAGGCAGGCTGGCAACCGCCTGTGGCGCGATTCGCGCACGTAAGTCCGCAGGCAAAGGCTTGAGCGCAAGGTTACTTGAGGGCATTGATCGCTCCCATTTTGATCAACTTGGCGCGCAACACATTGCGGCTTAAGCCAAGCAACTTGGCGGTTTGCACCTGATTATGATGGCAGTGGTGGTAGGCAGCGCGCACCAGGGCATCCTCAAAATAATCGTAAAGCTGGGGTTTGCCAGATTCAAACAGTTGCTGCAAGGCTTCTTCCAGTAAGTCGGGTGCATGACTACCGGCCTGTGGCGTGTGCTCCTGCTTCGGTCTATGCAGCGAGATGGAGGATAAATGTAAGTCTTCACTACGCACCAGGTTGTTGCGGCAAATCAGCAGCGAGTGGTGAATCACGTTCTCCAGTTCGCGGATATTGCCAGGCCAGCTGTGTTGCACCAGTTTCTGTTTGGCCGAGTCATCCAGGCGGATCTCTGCGTAACCCAGGCGGCGTGTATATTCGCTGACAAAATACTCAGCCAGCGGCAAGATATCGCCTGGCCGGTTTCTTAAGGTAGGCAACTCCAGATGGGCGACACGCAGGCGGTAAAACAGGTCTTCACGGAAATTACCGGCCTGTACGGCTTCTTCCAGGCGGACATTGGTGGCGGCGACCAGGCGGACGTCAATTGGCGTTGATTTTCTGGCGCCCAGGCGCACCACCTCGCGCTCTTGTAACACGCGTAACAGTTTGACCTGGATGCTTAGCGGCAAGTCGCCGATTTCATCTAAAAACAGCGTACCGCCGTTGGCGGCTTCAAACCAGCCGGCCTTGGCGACAAATGCACCGGTAAACGCGCCTTTTTCATGCCCAAACAATTCGCTTTCGACCAGCGTGTCAGAAAAGGCGCCGCAGTTGACGGCGACAAAGGGTTTGCCTTTGCGCTTGCTTAAGGCATGCACATGGCGTGCAATAAGCTCTTTGCCGGTGCCGGTTTCGCCGATGATGAGTACATTCGCATCGCTGGGCGCAATTTGCTGGATGCGACTGAGCAAAGCAATGGATTTAGGATCCTCAAACACTTGTGCGGTGGCACGAATAGACGTGGTGAGCGCGCGGGAGTTGGGCAGCGTGAGTAGTTTCTTCTCATTCTCGCCGTAGTCCAATTCACTCGCCTGATCCAGATTCTCGATAAATTTGTCCATAATATTCATGAGTAAAATGTAGGGTTAGGGAAGCTACCAGTCAGCGCCCATTCACCCAGCTCCTTAATTTTGTAATCTAGTGGATCGTGCAGCGTATGCGTTCTCAAATTGCGCCAGTGCCGGTCCAGCCGCAGTCCGGCATGCGTGGCGCGGGAGCCTGCCACTTCAAACATTCGGCTGGTGATGTCCAGCCCGGTGCGGGTTGCCAGGACCTTGGCGGCACTGATGCTGGTCGCCAGCAAGCCGCGATCTTCCTCGGTGAGTGCCAGGCCTTTGGCCCAGGCGATATCCAGTTTTTCTGCCGCCTGATTAGTCAGTGCACGCGTTGCTTCCAGGCCGACCCAAAATTCGCCGTAATGGGCGAGGATGTAAGGGTCCTGGCTGGTGATATCAACATTGGCATTCTTCCACGGCCGGGCTTCGCGCAAGGTGTAGTGTTGCGCGTCGTTAAAAGCGCCTTCGGCAATACCGAGGTAGATATTGGTCAATATGAGCTGTGCGATCAGCGGCCGCAAGCAGGCAAACGGATTGCTGAGTGGCCCGGGCTCGGTGAGTAGCTCGTTTTCTTCCACCCTGACTTTTTCAAAGTTCACGCTGCCGCTGTCGGTTTGGCGTTGGCCGATATTGTCCCAGTCATCGAGGATGGTCACGCCGGTACGCAGGGTCGGGATGGCGGCAATCACCAACTGGCCATCCGTCTTTTTAATGGCAGAAGCAATCAGCATCTCGGAGTCCATCGCGCCCGAGCAAAAGCTTTTTTTGCCTGAGAATTCATGCCAATGGTCATAACTTTTGCACAGCGTACGTTCATCCAGCGGATTGAGCGCATTGCCCCAAAACCAGTTGGATTGCGCGGTTTGCTCGTACCAGCGCTCCCATTGATCGGGCCGGGAGAAGAGGCGTACCGTTGCCAGCATCAGATGTTGAAAGCCATAGACATGCGCAATCGAGCTGTCTACTTTGGCAAATTCTCTGACCACTTGCAGCGTCTCTTGCCAGTTGGCGCCGTAGCCGCCGTACTGGCGAGGGATGATCAATGACAGCAGGCCGCTGTTGCGGATCGCATCCCGTTCCAGTTTTGGTGTACCGCCCTGATGATCCCGTTCCACGGCGGTCAGCGAAAACGATTCAGCCAGTTGCTTGGCCACTGCCAATGCATGCTGGCCTTCATTGAGGCGTGCCGTTGGCGGAATTGCAAAAGTATTTATATTCAAAAGTAATATCCATCTGGTTGCATATGCTTAATAGTTCAGCATGATTTGTGCCAACTCCGGCAGGGGCTGTGAATCACTACTGCTATGGCAGAAATTGTCGGATGAATAAAAAAATAATTCTTATAAATCATATGGTTGAGAAAATGTTGAATGGTTTTCCGGCCGCATCGTTTTTTGCCGGACAGCGATCTCCGTCACCCTGTTGCTGAATAATCAGCACACATGCTGCTGATACAGCAGCACCCGCAGAAAATATGCTGATTATTCAGCAACAGCATTCGGTGTCTTTGTAAGTGACTGAATCTAATGATTTTTATTTGTGGCATGCTCTTTGCACTAGGCTTTCCATGTATGCAGCATGAATAGAAGGAAACACACAACATGGAAATATTCTGGTTTTTACCCACGCACGGTGACCAGCGTTATCTTGGCACCAGCACAGGTGCCAGACCGGCAACACTCTCTTATTTAAAACAGATTGCACAGGCAGCAGACCGCCTGGGTTACGGCGGGATGCTGGTGCCCTCCGGGCGCTCTTGCGAGGATGCCTGGGTGATTTCCTCGGCCTTGATCAATGAAACCAAACAGCTCAAATTTTTGGTCGCGACGCGGCCCGGGTTTATTTCACCGGTGGTGTCTGCGCGCATGGCATCGACGCTGGATCGTATTTCCGGCGGACGTTTACTGATTAATGTGGTGGCGGGCGGTGACCCGCTAGAGCAGCAGGCGGAAGGCAGCTTCCTGGATCATGATGCCCGCTATGCCGAGGCAGAAGAATTCCTGTCTATCTGGCGGTCAGTATTGACCGAAGAAGCCGTCGATTATGAAGGCGAATATTTACGTGTCAAAGGTGCGAGTTTACCGACCGGCAGCCTGCAAAAGCCTTATCCGCCGCTGTTTATTGGCGGGGCCTCTGAGGCGGCGATCCAGCTCAGTAGCAAGCATATTGATGTGCATTTGACCTGGGGCGAGCCGCCAGCAGCTGTGGCCGAAAAAATCAGGGTCATTCGTGCGGCGGCTGCAGCACAAGGCCGTAACATCCGTTTCGGTATCCGCTTGCATGTGATTGTGCGCGAGACCAGCGAACAAGCCTGGCAAGCGGCCGACGAACTGATTTCGCACGTGACCGATGACACCATTGCTGCGGCACAGGCCGCTGTCGCCAATTTTGATTCGGTGGCGCAAAAACGGATGACCGAGTTACACCATGGCCGACGTGACAAACTCGAGGTCTCACCCAACTTGTGGGCCGGAGTGGGGCTGGTGCGCGGCGGGGCGGGCACTGCGCTGGTGGGTAATCCACAAGAGGTGGCTGACAGGATTAAAGAGTATCAGGCACTGGGTATTGATTATTTTATTTTCTCTGGCTATCCGCACCTGGAGGAGTCTTATCGCGTGGCTGAATTGCTGTTTCCCTTATTGCCTGTTCACCAGCAGGCCAGCGCCGAAGTCAGTATCAATACCAATATGACGGGGCCGTTTGGTGCGGCCAAACCGGTCAAGCATGCGGCATAGGAGGGATGATGACTCTGGCACTGAATTCACGCCTGGACGACGTTGAGGCATCACATGGCATTGTGTTTGGAGGTACGCCACGCGAGCGGTCCAAACAGCTTTGCGACTATCTGGCAGAAACCGCGATTGAGCGCGATGCCGCAGGCGGTACACCGTATGAACAGCGTCAGGCGGTACGGGATAGCGGGCTGTTGAAGTTGCTGATACCGAAAACCTATGGCGGCCTAGGCGGCAGCTGGCAGGAAATCTACAGCATTATTCGCCAGATTGCGCGTGTGGACAGCTCGATCGCCCAGGTATTCGCTTTCCAGTTTTTGATGCTGACCTCGATTCGCCTATACGGTAGTGAGGTGCAATGGCAGCACTATTTCAAGCTGACTGCCGCGCAAAACCTGTGGTGGGGCAATGCCTTGAACCCTTTGGATAACCGCACCGTGGCACGCAAAGCAGCGGCTGGCTATGTGTTTACCGGGCAAAAAAGCTTTTGCTCAGGCTCCATGGATTCTGACTACCTGATTGTGTCTGCCATTGAAGAAGGCACAGGCAGGTTTCTGGTGGCCGCGGTGCCAACTGATCGTAGCGGTATCCAGCTCAATGGTGATTGGGACAATATCGGCCAACGGCAGACAGACAGTGGCAGCGCTGAATTTAACCAGCTGCGGGTGGAAGACAGCGAATTGCTGATGAACCCTGGCCCGTTGAGTTCGCCATTTGCCAGCCTGCGTTCATTGGTGGCGCAGCTGATTTTTACCAATATTTATCTTGGCATTGCCGAAGGTGCGCTGGCAGAAGGTGCGAAATATACGCGTAGCAGCAGCCGGGTCTGGTCCGGCTCTCTGGCACAGACCATACACGAAGACCCGTTTACCTTGCTGCATTACGGCGAGTTCTGGGCCAGCTTGCATGCGTCGGCCGTGCTGGCAGACCATGCCGCCAGTTTGCTTGATCATGCCTGGCAGCAAACCTTGAGCCTGGATGAGTTGACCCGTGGCGAACTGGCCTTGGCGGTGTTCTCGGCCAAGGTCAACGCGACGCGTGCCGGGTTGGATGTCACTACCCGCGTGTTTGAAGTGGCTGGCGCCCGCGCCACCACCGCCAAGCTGCGCATGGACCGCTTCTGGCGCAATTTGCGCGTGTATACCCTGCATGACCCGGTGGACTACAAACTCAAGGATTTGGGCGATTGGGCACTTAACGGTCAGTACCCCACACCGAGTTTCTACGCCTAACGCATACTAAAGAAAGTTTATGAAACAAAAAATTATCGATCTACGCAACCGTCCTGCGTTTCTGCATGACTTTTTTGGCGCTACGCCCAACACCCCTGCTTATGACACTGCTAAATGGCTCAACCAGCGTGTGGGTTCGCTTGAACCCGAGCATTTTCGCCGCTCATATACGGTAGAGGGCTATTTGCAGGAGATCGACCAGGCCGGGATTGATATTGCCGTGGTGGTGGGGCGTGAGACGCCGGACCTGACCATCGGCGACCAGCAGATTGCCGACCTGGTCAAACACAGTCCTAAACTGGTGGGCCTGGGTTCGGTGGATATTGAAAGCCGTGGCGTAGACAGTGCCTTGGCCGCGATTGAAAAAGCCGTCAACCATTACGGCTTCAAGGCCATTAATATCGAACCCGGTTTTGGCAAACCGGCACGCCAGGTCGACGACCCCATTTTTGACCCGGTCTACGAGGCTTGCCAGCAGCATGGCGTACCCGTGTGCGTGATGTCCGGCCCCACCACGCCAGACCTGGACTACGCGCACCCGAATGCGGTGGCCAGGCTGGCCAGAAAATATCCCAACCTCAACATTATTTGTTTCCACGGTTATTACCCGTATGTGAATGACATTGTCGGTGCGGCGTTCCGTTATCCAAACCTGTACCTGGTGCCCGATATGTATATTTTCCAGCCTGGCGCCGAATTATATGTACAGGCGGCGAACCAGTTTCTGGGAGATCAGTTACTGTTCGGCACCTCTTATCCTTTCAGGCCGATGAAGCAAACCATAGACGACTTTGCCGCCTTGGGTTTTAAAGATGCGGTGCTGGAAAAAGTGTTTTATCAGAATGCTGCGCGCTTGTTAAAGCTCAGCGTATAAGTATGCAGGCAGGAATAACTATGCAATCTCCGTTACCACCATTTGATGCCGTCGCCGATGCGGTAGAAGCCATTGCCAATGGTGAATTTGTCATCGTCGTCGATGATACCGACCGTGAAAATGAAGGTGATCTGATTATTGCCGCTGAAAAAATCACTACCGAGCACATGGCTTTTTTAGTGAAATATAGCAGCGGCCTGGTGTGTGTGGCCATGCAAGAACAGCGTTTGCAGGCGCTGGATTTACCGCAGATGGTGACGCATAACGCCGACCCGTTCAGGACAGCGTTTACCGTCAGTGTCGATTACAAATATGGTACCACCAGTGGTATTTCCGCCGCTGACCGTGCACTGACTTTGCGGGCATTGGCAGACCCGTCCAGCCAGGCCAGCGACTTTCATCGGCCCGGGCATATTTTCCCCTTGCGTGCTCGCTTGGGTGGCGTGCTGGAGCGGCCAGGTCATACCGAAGCTGCGCATGACCTGGCCGCGATGGCCGGTTTGCAACCGGTGGGGGTGCTGTGCGAAATCGTCAATGACGATGGCAGCATGGCCAGGCGACCAGACTTGCTGCGCTTTGCCAAACAGCACGGTTTAAAGATGATTACGATTGCCGATATGATTGTTTACCGTGAGCGGCAATTGCAGGTGACCTATCCACGTCAGCCTGTGCGCCCTGTTCGGCAACAAAGCACATTGCTCGATGCAGCCATGGTGTATAGAGGTTAAATCAACGATTGATCAATACAACAAAGCCCTCATGCGAGGGCTTTGTTTTTACTGCAGCTAGTTTAAGTCTATGCTTAAATCCACGGATGACGCGGCGGTTTGACCTGGTTCAGGCTGTAATTACCCACGGCATGATATTTCCAGCGTACCGGGTCGTGCAGCGTATGGGTACGGGCGTTACGCCAGTGGCGGTCCAGGTTGTATTCACCCAGTGTAGAACGTGTACCGGCCAGTTCAAACAGTTTGCTACCTGCCAGCAGCGCGGTTTCGGTACTCAATACCTTGGCTTCGGCCACGGCAATGGAGGCTTCTGCCACGGTGTCTTCGTTCGGGTTGCGCTGGGCTTCGTCTATGTACTCGCCGGCGCGTGCCAATAAAGCCTCGGTGGCATGCAAGCGAATCTGCAAATCGCCAATGTCTTTAATGGTATGTGGATCTTCGTAACCATGCTCCAGGTCAGTATCAATCCACGGGCGGGTGTAGTTACGCACAAAGTGCAGCGTATCTTTAAACGCGGCACGCGCAATGCCGGTATCGACAGCGGCCTGGATAATTTGGGCGACTGGGCCCATGGCGGTCGGGCGGTCAAATGCCAAATGGTGCGGCAACACATATTCGCTAGGCACAAAAATATTTTCCAAAATAGTCGTGCCGCTGGCGGTGGTGCGCTGGCCAAAGCTGGACCAGTCGTCAATGATGGTCAGGCCTTCTGCGCCTGCGGGCACAAAAGCCACCACGGTGTTGTCCTGTTCATCTTTGGCCACCACGGGCACCCAGTCAGCCAGCAAGGCGCCAGAGGAATAGAATTTTTTGCCGTTTAAAAAGTAGCCGCTGTTGGTGGGGGTGAGCTTGGTTTTGACATCATTGACACTGCGGGTGCCGATCTCAGAAAACGCATTACCAAAGCGCACGCCTTGCAGCACCAGCTCATAAAAATATTTCTTTTGAAACTCGGTGCCGTCCAAGCGTAGGCCTTCCACCATATACAAATGGTTTTGTGGAATCTGGCCAATGCTGGGGTCGGCTTCTGCTACCGTGGCAATCACTTCCGCCAGTGTTTTATTCGACACAAATGCACCGCCATATTCTTTAGGTACGGTAATGCCCCATAAGCCGCTACTGGAGAATAAATCCAGCTCCTTGCGCGGCAAGCGTCTTTCCTGGTCGCGGAGTATGGCTTCTTTGGCGATCTCACTGGCAACTTGCTTGGCCACGCTAATGGCTTCGGCATCGCTGGTGATGATATGTGCCGGTTGGCGCGGCTGGTGATTAGGCAAATGCGCAATCTTGCTTGCATGTGCAGTCATATTGAATCCTTATCAAGTAAAGGTTGGGAATAAATACGCAGCGTTTAGTTAAAAAGTGGCTGCGCGTCCGTGTATGACTTTGCATTTAGCATGCCAATAGTTAACTCATTGTTTTTAAATAACAATCATGCAATTTGTATTTTTCACCGCCTCTATAGAAACAGTTTTTTGCTGAATGTCTGCTGATTAATCAGCAATTCAGCCTGTGCAATGCACAAACAAGCCATGGCTTAGCTGCTGCATTTTGAGAGAGGTTGCTGGTATAGCAGCAGTGCATCAGCAAAACAGGCCTGAATTCAACAGGGTGAAAATCATTAAAAACAGTATAAGTATTTGAAATTTAACACTAAATTAGTTTGGCATGGATGCTGCTAAGTATTAAGTGAGCTGGCCTGACCGCTATTGCACATGCAAAGTGGCAGCAGCAATCTTAATGAGGAGTCATGATGAGCCGTCCGTTAAAAGTCACTGCCGTGTCCGGTAGTTATAAATTGCCTTCCAGAACCGCTGCGCTGGTGGAAGCAATCACCCAAACACTGGGGCAGCAATTGCCTATTGATCTGCATGTGATTGAGTTAAGTGAAATAGGCGGCAGCCTGGTCGCTTCTTACGACCCCAAAGCGCTGCCAGTGAAAGTGCAAAAAGATATTCAGGCCATTGAAACCGCTGACCTGTTAGTCGTCGCGACGCCGGTCTACCGCGCGTCTTATACCGGTTTGTTTAAACATCTGTTTGACCTGGTCGACTACGAAGCACTGGTCGATGTACCGGTGTTGCTGGCGGCGACAGGTGGCAGCGAGCGCCATGCCTTGATTATTGATCATGAGTTACGTCCGCTGTTTAGCTTTTTCCAGGCGCTGACTTTGCCGATCGGTGTGTATGCCACCGAAGCCGATTTTGAAAACTACCAGGTGAAAAGTGAGGCCGTCACTGCGCGTATCGCGTTGGCCGTCGAGCGTGCCCTGCCTTTGCTCAAACATCGTGAGCTGATTAATAAAGACCGTTTGCTGGCGGTATAAGCCAGGCGACTATTTGGAGAATAAACATGAGTACAGAAAACATTAAATTTGCCTATTGGGTGCCTAACGTCAGTGGCGGCCTGGTGGTGAGTAACATTGAGCAGCGCACCAGTTGGGATATCGACTACAACCGCAAACTGGCGCAAATTGCCGAGAAGGCCGGGTTTGAATACGCCTTGAGCCAGATCCGTTTTACGGCGGGCTATGGCGCGGAGTTCCAGCATGAGTCTGTGTCTTTTTCGCACGCGTTATTGGCGGCGACCACTAAATTAAAAGTGATTGCAGCGATTTTGCCCGGGCCCTGGAACCCGGTGCTGGCGGCCAAGCAGTTGGCGACTATTGATCTGCTGACCGAAGGCCGTATCGCCGTGAATATTGTGTCTGGATGGTTTCGTGGTGAATTCACCGCGATTGGCGAGCATTGGCTGGACCATGATGAACGTTATCGCCGTTCTAAAGAGTTTATTGAGGCGCTTAAAGGTATTTGGACGCAAGATAACTTTACCTACCGGGGCGATTTTTACCGTTTTAGCAATTACACCCTGAAACCAAAACCATTGCAGCAGCCACATCCGGAAATTTTCCAGGGTGGCAGCTCACGTGCCGCGCGTGACAACGCGGCCAGCGTGTCTGACTGGTATTTCAC
Source organism: Methylophilus sp. QUAN (assembly GCF_015354445.1). Taxonomy (GTDB): domain Bacteria; phylum Pseudomonadota; class Gammaproteobacteria; order Burkholderiales; family Methylophilaceae; genus Methylophilus. Next base: position 16,407 of record NZ_JADKYT010000001.1, on the reverse strand, counting down.
CAACGGCAATACGGTTGAGGGTATCAAGGCACAAGTGGATGATATTCGTACCAAAGCTGCTGCTAATAATCACCAGGTCAAAATCGGCGTCAATGCCTTTGTGATTGCGCGTGATACCGAAGAAGAAGCAAAAGCAGTATTGGCCGAGATTATTGCCAAAGCTAACCCTGAAGCGGTGAATGCCTTTGGCCATGAGGTGAAAAATGCAGGTGCTGCCAGTCCTGAGAAAGAAGGCAATTGGGCCAAGTCGACCTTTGAAGACCTGGTGCAATACAACGATGGCTTTAAAACCAATTTGATCGGTACCCCACAACAAATTGCCGAACGTATCGTTGAATTAAAAGCGGTGGGTGTAGATTTGATTCTGTCCGGTTTTTTGCACTTTCAGGAGGAGGTGGCCTACTTTGGCGAAAAAGTATTGCCACTGGTGCGTGAGCTCGAAGCCAAAAAACTGGCTAAAGCTGCTTAATCAATCGACTAGAAACCCTATGGCCGCTGAGACATTACCACACTGGTTAGCCTGGCAGGCGCGAGAGCGCCCAGCCAGAGTGGCTATCCGCCACAAACAACTGGGTATCTGGCAGCAAATCAACTGGCAGACCGCGCATGATGCCGTGTTGCGTGCTGCACGGCTGTTGCAGCAACAAGGTTTTAGCAAGGGCGATACGCTATTTTTGCTCAGTGAGCCCAGGCCAGAGGCTTTGTTGCTTTCGCTGGCAGCGCATTGGTTAGGCGGCGTGTCTGCGCTGCTGGATCCTGCCTACGCAGAACCGCAGTTGCTGGATTTGCTGCATACACTGCGGCCCAAGTTTGTGTTTGCAGAAGCGCAGGCTCAGGTTGACCAGGTATTGGCCGCCAAACCAGATGTACAACTGGTGATCTATGCGGATGCCCGCGGCCTGGCGGATTATCGCCATCCGGCCATACAGGCATACAGCCAGATCATGACGGGTGCCATTGACGAGGCGTTGCCTGCGTTGGGCAGTGTGGCGGGCACTAACGATATTGCGTTCCGTTTTTACCGGTTGAGTGATGGGTATCAGTTGGAGTATCGCGAGTTAAGCCATGCCGAGTTGTTGAATAACGGTCGGCAACTGGTCGCACAGGAAGCACTCAGCGACCAGGAGCAAGCGCTGGCGGCGCGGGCATTTGCTGCTAGTGGCCATGCCCGGTATTTGCTGTCGCCGTGGTTGCTGGCCGGTTTTACGCTGAACTTCCCCGAAAACCTGGCCACCCGCGACACCGACCGGCGGGAGCTGGGGCCTACGCTGGTGGCGGGCACGGCAGCGACTTACCAGCGTTTATATGCGCTCACGCAATCGCGTTGGCCGCTCGCCAATAGCTGGCATTTTTTACTGGTGGCCTGGGCGTTACGGATTGCGCAAAAACGGCTGCCGGTGTTATCCACAGTTGCAAAGTGGCTGGTGATTCTGCCCTTGCAAGACGTGCTTGGCTTGCGCCGCACGCGCGTACCTTTATTGGTCGGCGAACCTTTGTCGGCTGAAGCGGAGCAGTTCTTTTTGTCTATCGGTATTCGGGTACGCGCCTGGCCAGAAGAGTCCGTTTGGCGAACCAGCCAGTTGCAAGTGATTCCGCAACAGTCACCAGACCTTGGTCACTACTTTGGCTTGAAAGCATTGAGGTCAGCCATATGACAGCAGCCGCACAACCATTCTTGGTGCTGGACAGTATTTCACTGTCATTCAAGGGCGTGAAAGCCATCACCAACATCAGCTTTGCCGTGAAAAAAGGTGAAATCTGCGCCTTGATCGGCCCCAATGGCGCCGGTAAGAGTTCATTACTGAATGTGATTAACGGTGTCTACAAAGCCGATGAGGGGCGTATCACTTATCAGGGCGAATCCCGCACCACCATGCATCCGCAATGGGCCGCCAGGCGCGGTGTGGCGCGCACCTTTCAAAACATTGCCTTGTTTAAGGGCATGTCGGTGCTGGATAACGTGCTCACCGGCACCAACCTTAAAGTGAAGAGCAGTTGGCTGGAGCAGGTGTTCAATCTCGGCCGCGCACCGGCTGACGCAGTCAGTCAGCGGCAAAAGGCAGAGCGTGTGATTGCGTTTTTGAAACTACAACCCTGGCGCAACAGCATTGTTGGCGGCTTGCCTTACGGTTTGCAAAAACGTGTGGAGCTGGCGAGAGCGCTGGCGGCCGAGCCGGAATTGCTACTGCTGGATGAGCCGATGGCAGGTATGAATACCGATGAAAAAGCCGAGATGAGCCGCTTTATCGTCGAGACCCAGCGCGAATTTGGCACCACCATCGTGCTGATTGAACATGATATCGGCGTGGTGATGTCGCTGTCTGACCATGTGGTGGTGCTCGATTATGGCAAAAAAATCGGTGACGGTTCGCCTGATGAAGTGCGTGCCAACCCAGAAGTGATTGCCGCTTACCTGGGCACCGCGCATGGCGAAACTGCCTAAGGATAACAAATGAATTTCTTTCTCGAGGTGCTCACGGGTGGTTTGCTGGCTGGCGTCATGTATTCGCTGGTGGCGATTGGTTTTGTGCTGATTTATAAGGCCTCAGGTGTGTTCAACTTTGCCCAGGGTTCTATGGTGCTGTTTGCCGCACTGACCTTTGTCAGCTTGCTGGAGCGAGGCGTACCGTTTTGGGGCGCGTTTGTCATCACCTTGATCACCATGGCGCTGCTGGCATGGCTGATTGAATTGCTGGTCTTGCGTAAATTGGTCAACCGCTCACCCATCACCTTGTTTATGGCGACATTGGGATTGAGCTATATCGTTGAGGGCCTGGCGCAAGCGGTGTGGGGCGCGCAAGTACATGCGCTGGATATCGGCATTAACGATGAGCCTTATGAAGTGTTTGGCATTTTGCTGTCTCAGTTTGACCTGTTTGCCGCCGCGATTGCGGGTGGGTTGGTGCTGTTGCTGGGCTTTTTGTTCAATAAAACCTGTATTGGCATTGCCTTGCGCGCCGTGGCTGACGACCAGTTGGCCGCGCTGGCGGTCGGCATACATCTGCAGCGCTTATGGCTGATTGTGTGGGCGGTGGCCGGGTTTGTCGGGCTGGTGGCTGGTATGTTGTGGGGGGCGCGCGTGGGTGTGCAATTTTCACTGTCGCTCATCGTGCTTAAAGCTTTGCCGGTGCTCATCATCGGCGGCTTCACTTCGATTGAAGGTGCGATTGTTGGCGGCCTGATCGTCGGTGCCAGCGAAAAACTGGCCGAAGTGTTTATCGGGCCACTCATTGGTGGCGGTATCGAAAACTGGTTTCCCTATGTGCTGGCCATGTTGTTTTTACTGGTCAGGCCATATGGGTTGTTTGGCGACAAAGCTATAGAACGTGTGTAAATAAGGCGCAGGTATCAACACTATGCTGTATCAAGAATCCGGACAATTTGTCACCGCTTACCAGCAGGATAAGCGCTTTTTCAGGCTTAAGCAGGAGCGCCGGGCGTTTGCGGCATTGCTGGCATTCGCGTTTCTGCTGGTGCCTGTCATCGGCAATGATTACTGGTTTAGCGCCATTCTCATCCCTTTCCTGGTGCTGTCGCTGGCAGGCCTGGGCCTCAACTTGCTCACGGGCTATGCCGGGCAGTTGTCGCTAGGCTCAGCTGCGTTTATGGCCGTGGGCGCGTTTGCCACCTATAACTTTCATCTGCGCATTGAAGGTTTGCCCCTAGTGGCCAGCCTGATTCTAGGTGGCTTGACTGCGGGGGGCGTGGGCTTGCTGTTTGGCTTACCCAGTTTGCGTATCAAAGGCTTTTACCTGATTGTATCTACGCTGGCGGCACAGTTTTTGGTGCAATGGGTATTCACCAACTTCTCCTGGTTTTCGAACAACTCTTCTTCTGGGGTCATTACGGCACCGCCGTTGCAACTATTAGGCACCGACTTGAGTTCGCCCGTCGGCCGCTACCTGCTGACATTAACCGTGGTGTTGGCATTCGGCGTGCTGGCAAAAGTCATTGTCAGCGGCGAGTTGGGCAGAAAGTGGATGGCCGTGCGTGATATGGATACTGCCGCTGCCGTCATCGGTATTTCGGTGCCCAAAACCAAACTGTTAGCGTTTGCCATCAGTTCATTTTACCTGGGCATTGCTGGCGCGTTGTGGGCATTCACTTACCTGGGGACGGTTGAGCCACATGGCTTTGATCTATCTCGTTCTTTCCAGATTTTGTTCATTATTATCATCGGCGGCATGGGCAGCATCTTGGGTAGTTTTCTCGGCGCGGCGTTTATTGTGCTGTTTCCTATCTTGCTTTCCAACTTGTCTTCTGGCCTGCTGGCTGGGTCTATAGACCCAGGGCAGCTAGAGAATTTCCAGAAAATGATCTTTGGCGCGCTGATTATCTTTTTCCTGATCAAAGAACCCAATGGTTTGGCCCAAGTCTGGCAAACCATCAAGCAACGGTTGCGGGTCTGGCCGCTGCGTTTTTAGGCCGTTCATTCCCATCGAATAAAGGAGACTTTTCATGTGTTGAACGCTTAATACGGACTTTTATATAACTAAAAACGATTAGTGGCTGTTTTTATATTTTTAATAAGGAGTTTTAGAGTGAAATTTTTAGCTAAACATCGCTGGCTATGGCTAGCATTCGGCTTGGCAGTGAGCAGTGTGAGCACGCAAGTGCAGGCCGCCAATGAGCAATATTTTCCGTTACAGAGTTACCGCATCGGGCCTTATGCCGCGGGTGGCTCCGGCTTTTTTGGTGGCTTTATTGACTACCTGCAATACGTCAATGCCAAAGACGGCGGCGTGAACGGTGTGAAATTCACCTGGAGCGAGTGCGAAACTGAATACGTGGTGGAAAAAGGCGTCGAGTGCTACGAGCGCCTGAAAAAAGGCTTGAACGGCGCACCAGCGGCGGCGACCAATCCACTGTCTGTAGGCATTGCTTATGCCACGCTGGATCGTTCTACCGCTGACAAATTGCCGTTGATTACCATTAACCACGGTCGTACCGACTCCACCGATGGTAGCGTGTTTCCGTATGCCTTCCCGCTGCAATTGAATCCTTACAGCGAAGTGTCGGCGATTGTGAACTACATCGCCCAACAATCTGGCGGCCTCGATAAACTCAAAGGCAAGAAGATCGTCACGCTGTATCACGGCTCACCTTACGGCAAGGAAACCAGCCCGATTCTGGAACTGCTGGCGAAGAAATATGGCTTTGAGTTGACGCTGATTGAAGTGCCGCACCCAGGCAACGAGCAGCAGTCACAGTGGCTGAGCATCCGCCGTATTAAACCAGACTGGGTGATTCTGCGTGGCTGGGGCGTGATGAACCCAGTGGCTTTGAAGACCGCACAAAAGACTGGCTTCCCGGCTGACCATATCATCGGCAACATCTGGAGCAACTCCGAAGACGACGCGGCGCCTGCAGGCAATGCGGCCAAAGGGTTTATCTCGATTACCACCCATCCTTCTGGCACCAGCTTCCCGGTATTGCAGGGCATTAACCAATATGTGATTAAAGCTGGCAAAGGCAATCTGCAAGACCCTAAACGCTTTGGCAATGTGTATTACAACCTGGGCGTGGTCAACGGCATTTTGAACGTCGAAGCCGTGCGCGTGGCACAAGCCAAATTTGGCAAACGTCCGCTCACCGGTGAAGAAGTACGTTGGGGCTTTGAGAACATCAAACTTGACGACCAGCGTTTGAAAGAACTGGGTGCATTGGGCCTGGTGCAGCCATTGAAACTCAGTTGCGCTGACCATGAAGGTGGTGGTGCGGTGCGCTTCCAGCAATGGGATGGCAGCAAGTGGAAAGTGATTTCAGAGTGGGTACAGGCCGACCGCCAGTTGTTGCGCCCGATTATTGAAAAGTCTTCACACGAGTATGCCAAGGAAAAAGGCATCACGCCGCGTGATTGCAGCAAAGAAGAAGTTGCTGCCAAATAAATTGTTCGGCAACGTTTAAAACAGACATGCACATCGCTTAGGCGGTGTGCATGTGCAGTTTGATGTCGTGGGCACTGTGCATAGATTGCCGACGCGATCGAATTGAGGAGATTGTGATGTCACAAGCACATGAAAAAATAAATCTGGCGAGTGAGCCGCTGTTGCAACTGGATGATATTGAAGTGATCTATGAAAAGGTCATTTTTGCCATTAAACATATTTCACTGCAAGTCGGGCGGCAGTCTATCGTTGCGTTGCTGGGTGCGAATGGCGCCGGTAAAAGCACTATCCTGAAAGCAATTTCCGGCCTGGCACCGGCGCAACGCGGAGAAGTCGTGCAAGGCAAGATTGTCTATGGCGGCAAGGAGATCACCCAAGCCACACCACGTCAGTTGGTGGCACAAGGCCTGGTACAGGTGCTGGAGGGCAGGCATTGCTTCGGGCATTTAACCGTGGAAGAAAACCTGCTGACCGGCGCATTTATCCGCCGGCCTTCCAGTAAGGCATTGGCACAGGATCTGGAAAGGGTCTATGCCTTTTTTCCACGCCTCAAATTACTGCGCAAAAACTATGCGGGATATACCTCAGGCGGAGAACAGCAGATGGTCGCCATCGGCCGTGCGCTGATGGCTAATCCGAAGCTGATTTTGCTCGATGAGCCGTCTATGGGTCTGGCACCACAGATTGTCGAAGAAATTTTTGAGATTGTGCATCAGCTACAGCAGGCGCAAGGGTTGAGCTTTTTACTGGCTGAGCAGAATGCCACCGTGGCGTTGCGTTATGCCAACTATGCTTATGTGCTCGAAAGCGGGCAAATCACCCACCACGGCGATGCGCAAACCATTGCCAGCAGCCAGGTCTTAAGTGACGCTTATCTGGGTGGCCGCTAATGCATGACCCATTCAGGTAGTTACAATTTAGTAATAAATTGTGTAACATATTTGTTGCAATTATATAAAACTAACTGTAAACACTTTGGGAGCTTTCGATGCTAAAACAACTTGCTAGTGCTTTTTCATTTATTGCAATCACGTCCTTCATGACGCCGATGGCCATGGCTTATGACTTTGATGGTACTGCTTTGGCCAGTCCGGCCGCTGTAGACTATTCGTTTAATGCGGCTGCGACGGCTGGGACCGTTTCATTTGACCTGATTGGTTACGCAACGCTGGATGGGTTTCCAGATAACAATTATGAAGACTATTTCACCCTGTCAGTGAACGGCAGCGCTGTGTTTTCTGCGAGCTTTAACCTGGGTGGTGATGGTGGTCCGATCACGATTACTCAAGGTGACGCAAGTTACGTGTCAAATTATGTCTACAACGGTTTTAATAACGGCGGCTCGTTGACCATTACACTGCCAGTCACTTTGGTATTAGGTAGCAATAACCTGACTTTCAGTTACGCCAGTGCCATTCCACAAGGGTTGGGTGATGAGGGCTGGGGTGTTAAAAACTTGTCCGTGACCACTGTCCCTGAGCCAGAGTCTTATGGCTTGTTGATGGCTGGTTTAGGCCTGGTAGGCTTTGCCGCCAGAAGAAAAGCTGGTAAATAAGTATTGCAGCAGTATAAAAAACGGCCTTGCAGGCCGTTTTTTATTGTCTGAACAAAGGCTTAGAAGAAGTGTGCGACATGGAAAATGGCTTTAATGCCGTCAATATCCGGCAAGTTGTTGCGATTTTCCCTGAAGTAGAACACATCAATACGCTTGTTGCTGTCGCCGTCGATTAAATAGCCTACACCCACATCAATACGTTTGCGGTCGAGGCCAGTGGTGTCATTGTTGAATTCCTGGTAAATCACTTTGGGCTGGAATTTGCCTATACCCACTTTGTCAGCAAACGTATAGCTGCCGTTGATGAAAAAGCCTTTGGCTTCCGGCAATACGGTATCACCGGTATTGTCGTTATCGTAGTTGTAATATGAGGCCTCCGCGCCCAGCACAGCGCCATTACTCAACGGCTTTTCCAGTCGCGCATCCAGGTTCCAATACTTGGAATCGCCTTTATTCAAAATGGTGCCGGTGCCATCTTTCTGGTAGCGATACGAACCGCCAACCGACAGGATGGACTTCTTGCCGTCGTAGCTGGATAAATTGTAAAAGCCAGGCTCGGTATCCCAGAAGTTGTATTGCAGGCGTGTGGCGTAAGACAGGTTGTCAGCCTGGTTAGAGCCGCCCTGACGGCCATTGGTGGCCGAGACATAGTATTTAAAGGCATTGCTGCTGTCTGAGCCAAAGAAGACAGCACCATTGTCACGGCCGCCAAACTGGTAAGAGCCTTGCTCGGCAATAGGGAAGTCAAACGTGGTCGAATACATGGGCGCAACGGCAGAGGCGCGGCTGGCGGCTGGCAAAAAGCGGCCAATCCAGAAATTGGCGTAATTGTTGAACTCCAGGCCCAGGTGACCATCCAGTAACTCTATTTTGTCGTCTGCCGTATTGCGGGCAAAGTTAAATTCAAACGAGACGTTTTCGTGCAGTTTGCCGTTGGTATATAAACGCGCTTCTTCCACTTCAAAGTCATTAGAACGGTCTTTACCACTGGGGGCGGCGTCTTTAATCGAACTAAAGCTGACGCGTGAGGCAATGCCGATATTAATGAACTGGTTGTCATTGCGCTGTATGGTGGCTTCGGCAAATGTCTGGCTGCTGAGCAGGGCTAGGCTGGTTAATAAAGAAATACGGTGCAGGCTGTGAAGGGTAGGTTTGTTTTTCATGTATTCACTCTGAGATTAGTCATTCGGTTATCAATGGATATCAGTCGTCCTCATCACGCGCAGGCGTGATGAGGTCACGTTCCATAATGTTTAATTGCAGAATGTGTGCCACAAAATTAAGTTATAAAAATCAATGGCTTGAGTTGTTTTGTGGGAATGGCGGATGCTGGCTTATCCGCAGGGTGCTGTTAGCCTGCCTTGCAATCAGCATGTGTACTGTCCGACTTGGTGGCGATGTTTTTCTTAACATAGATTGACATTGAATTTGTCACACCCCTATAATTCGCTGGTTTGTTAATAAATATTATCTCAATTTACCAGGTGTAATCTCCGTCGCTGGCATCTACCGTCATGGCCAATCAGCCTTTATTCCGTCACGCTGCGCTCAACGCACAAAAAAACCATTGGCTGGGCACTATCCTGCTGGTGCGTCCTGTCAGTTACTTGTTGCTCACCGGTATGGCCATCGTTTTTGCGGTGATTGTGGTGCTGTTTATGGCGTGTGCGACTTATACCAAGCGTAGTACGGTCATGGGGCAGTTGGTGCCAGAAACTGGCTTACTGAAAGTCTATGCGCCGCAATTAGGGCTGGTGGTTGAAAAGAAAGTGCAGGAAGGGCAGCTGGTGAAGCAGGGCGATATCCTGTTTGTGCTTTCCAGTGAGCGTTATTCTGATGCGCAGGGTTCTGTGCAGGCCTCCATCAGCGCACAACATACCCAACAACGGCAATCGCTGCGCGACGAAATCGTCAAAACCAGGCTGCAACAGCATGATGAACAACAGGCATTGCAGTCACGTCTGCTAGGGATTCAGGAAGAGCTGACCCGGCTGGCAGCACAATATAAAGCGCAGCAGACGCGCGTGACATTGAGCGAAGAGGCGTATCAGCGCTATCAGGGATTGCTGGAGAAAAACTATATTTCACGTGAGCAAACGCAGCAAAAACAAGAGGACTGGATAGAGCAGTCTTCGCGGCTAGAGTCCATGGCGCGCGAACAGGTGCGCATGCAACGTGATGTGCTTGCCCGTCAGGACGAGTTGTCCAGCCTACGCGCGAAGCATCAAAACCAGATTGCGCAACTGGAGCGCAGCGTGTCCAGTGTGAATCAACAACTGACCGAAAGCGAAGCCAAGCGGCGCCTGGTGATCCGTGCGCCTGAGTCCGGCACGGCCACTGCCGTCGTTACAAATGTCGGCATGGCGGTCGAAAGCAGTCGGCCGCTGCTGAGTATTGTGCCGCGCGGCGCCAGGCTGGAAGCGCATTTGTTTGCACCCAGCCGCGCCGTGGGGTTCGTCCGCCCCGGTGTGCCAGTGCGTTTGCGTTACCAGGCGTATCCCTACCAGAAATTTGGCCAGGCCACTGGTCGAGTAGTGTCAGTATCCAGGACCGCGTTGCCAGCCAGTGAGATTTTTACCATGGGTAATCTGTCTGGCAATAATCAAAGCAGTGAGCCTTATTACCGTATTTCAGTCGTGCTAGACCAGCAAGCCATCGTCGCTTATGGCGTCAAGCAGCCTTTGCAGCCAGGCATGTTGCTGGATGCTGACGTCATGCTCGAACGTCGGCGCTTGTATGAGTGGGTGCTGGAGCCATTAATTAGTTTGACTGGCAAGCTGTAGCCATGGAAACGAAAGTGAGTCATGTCTTTTCTTAGTCAGCTGTCTTTTGGTCTGGGGCGTACGCTGCCTATCACGTTACAAACCGAGGCCAGCGAGTGCGGCTTGGCCTGCCTGGTCATGGTGTCAAACTATCATGGGTTTCGCACCGACCTGGCGACCATGCGCCGATTGTTCCTGATCTCAATCAAGGGCACGACCCTGAGTCACCTGATGGGCATGGCGCAAGCCGTGGGTTTTACCACACGCCCGGTCAAGCTGGAGCTCGAAGATCTGAAAGATTTACGGCGGCCGTGCATTTTGCACTGGAATTTCAACCACTTTGTGGTGTTGAAAGAAGTGGGCGCGCGTCATGTGGTGATTCATGATCCTGCCATGGGTATACGCAAGCTGACCTTTGAGGAGGTATCGGCTGCCTTTACGGGGGTTGCGCTCGAGTTGTGGCCCAACCCAGGCTTTAAGCAGGTGACCTTTAAACAAAGCGTGAAATTGCGTGACATGATGGGGCATGTCACTGGCCTTTACCGTTCGCTGGGGCAGGTGTTGCTGTTAGCGCTGGCGTTGGAGGTGTTTGCGCTGGTGTCGCCGTTTTATATGCAATGGGTCGTTGACCATGCGCTGGTGTCGGCAGACCGGGATTTGCTCACCACGCTGGCACTTGGCTTTGGCCTGCTGGTCTTCATGCAGCAGGCCATTAGTACGGTGCGCGCCTGGGTCATCATGCATATGTCTACCACGCTCAACGTGCAATGGCGGGCCAATTTATTTGCGCACTTGATCCGCTTGCCGGTCGACTTTTTTGAAAAGCGGCATCTGGGCGATGTGGTGTCGCGCTTTGGCGCTATTGATCAAATCCAGCATACGCTGACCAGCACCTTTGTCGAAGCCATTCTGGATGGTGTCTTGACGGTGGCGACCTTGGCCATGATGTTTTTGTATAGCCCGACCATGGCCTGGATCGCCATCGGTGCCATGCTGTTGTATGGCCTCGGGCGCTGGGCCTGGTTTCGGCCCCTGCGCAATGCGACCGAAGAGCAAATTGTGCATGCCGCCAAACAGCAAACCCATTTTATTGAAACCGTGCGCGGTGTGCGTGCGCTTAAATTATTTCAGCGATTAGATGAGCGCAGGAGTAGCTGGTTAGGCTTGTTTGTCGAGCAAGTGAATGCTGACTTACGTACGCAAAAGTTGCAGGTGATGTATCGCTTGCTGAATGGATTGTTATTCGGTGTGGAACGTATCCTCATTATCTGGCTGGGCGCCAAATTGGTGATGGATGGTGCGTTCACGATTGGGGTTTTGCTGGCTTTTATTGCCTATAAAGACCAGTTTGTGACGCGCGTGAGCGGCCTGATTGACCGCATGGTTGAGATGCGTATGTTGCATTTGCAAGGTGAGCGCCTGGCGGATATTGCCCTGGCCGAGCAAGAGCCTGAAGTTGTGGATACCATGAGCAAGCAGGAGATTGAAAAACTGCCTGCCAATATTGTGATTCAGGGCCTGCGTTACCGTTATGCGGATGGCGAGCCCTGGGTGCTGGATGGTGTTGACCTTGAGATTGCTGAAGGCGAATCGGTGGCCATTGTCGGCGCTTCTGGTTGCGGTAAGTCGACCTTGATGAGCATTATGCTCGGGCTGCGCCCTTTTAAAGAAGGGCAGATATTGGTGGGCGGGCAACCGTTGTCCAAACTGGGCTTGTCGCATCTGCGCAATATGGTCGGTACGGTGATGCAGGACGATGCGCTGTTTGCAGGCTCGATTGCTGACAATATTGCCTTTTTTGATCAGCAAGTTGATATGGCGTGGGTGGAAGAATGTGCGCGCAAGGCGGCAGTCTATGAAGAAATTGCCGTCATGCCCATGGGCTTTAATACCCTGATCGGCGATATGGGCGCAGCGCTGTCTGGCGGGCAAAAACAACGCATCCTGCTGGCACGCGCTTTATATAAAAAGCCCAAAATCCTGTTCCTCGACGAAGCAACCAGCCACCTAGATGTGGCGCGTGAAGCCATGGTCAACCAGGCCATACAGGCGCTAGATATGACGCGCGTGATTATAGCGCACCGGCCCGAGACCATCGCTTCGGCCAAGCGCGTGATTGTGATGGTGGCGGGTAAAGTCCATATGACGGCGGTGGCAGGCGCATGAACGTATCTTTGCGCCAGGCATTGCCATTATGCTGGGTGCTGGGGCTTGTATTGCCAGTCAGCGCCATGGCACTGCAATTGACCGACTTTACTGAGTTCCAGGGGCGCGTCGCCGGTAGCCCGGCCAAAGAGATGTTAACGACAGCGGCTGAATCTGAATTAGCCCCCTGTGCCGCGGCCTTGCCGCAACGGCCGCTGACACTGCTTGATGTGGTTGAGCAGGCCTTATGTAATAGTCCACGCAGTGCCGAGGCCTGGTCCATCGCCAAAGCGCAGGCCGCGCAAGTGGCGGTACAAAAGTCCAATTATTTACCGCGTATCAATGTCACGGCAGGCACGGCCAAAGTGAGAAATCACGTTGAAAACTCATTGTTCTCTTCGCTGGACCAGGACAATAACATTACTAACCGCACGGCCAGCCTGCGCTTGAGCTGGTTGCTGGCTGACCTAGGGCAGCGCTCGGCTAAGCTTGGTCAGGCACAGGCCTTATTAAATGCCGCCAATGCTGCGCATGATGCTGCCTTGCAAGAAGTGTTTATCACCGCTGCCCAGGCTTATTTCGACAACCTGACCACACAGGTCACCTTGACGGCTTTTGAGGATGCCGAATCGTTGGCCAAGGAGAGCCTGGCCGCGGCAACGGCCAAATTCAAGGCTGGTGTCGGTTTACTCACCGACCAGTTACAAGCGCAAACCGCTTATGCACAAGCACGGCTAGATAGAATCAAAGCCGAAGGCGACCTGAGAAATGCCCATGGCACGTTGTCCGCCGCCATGGGCTTAATGGCCAATACCCCCTTTCAGCTGTTAAAACGCAGCCAACCGCTGGAGCAGGCGGATTTTATTAACCGGGTGGATGTGCTGATCCAACAGGCCCTCGAATCGCATCCGGCCATTCTTGCCGCGAAATCTAAAGTACAGGCCGCTGAAGAAAATATGAAGGCTGTGCGTGCAGAAGGACTGCCAACCTTAAACCTTAATACTGAATTGAGTCGTTCGGATCAGATGGGCTATCAGCAACTGGCAAACTTTCCGGCCAGTAGTGTGTACTCGACCACGGCCACCGTCGGTTTGCAGCTGAATATGCCTTTATTTGAAGGGTTTTCGCGTAGCTATCAGATGCAATCTGCCGAAGCAGAGCGTCAAACACGCGTGGCAGAACTGAATCGCATCATGCAACAGGTCTCGCTGGAGGTATGGAAAAGCTATCACGCTTTGATGTCAGAACGCGAAAATCTGCGTGCGACGGAGGAGCTCGTGCGCCATGCTCAAGAGGCGTTTCAGGTCGCGCAAGGGCGTTATCAGGCCGGGGTGGGCAATATGATCGAGTTGCTGGGGGCGCAAAATGCACTGTCCAGCGCCAGGCAGCAGCATATCAAGTCGCTGGCGGCCTTGCGTGCGGCCAGATTGAAACTCGCTGCCAATATGGGCAATGTCGGCTTGTGGGCGATTGTCGAACCTTTGAACATCAATGGCCGTTAACCTGTTTACGTAATTGTTAATTTTAGTTAATATTATGTTGCTGTGATGTGGCTGTTATGCAGCGATATCACCGTCTGAATTATCTTGAATCAAGGTGATGGTGGGTGCGAGTTAATTGTGCAGTCGTCAAGGATTGCATGGTTAGAAAGAGCACATTAATAACGTAAATGAGGAGAAGTAAATGGCAATTCAAAACTTGAAAAAGGTTGAAGTTGAAGCGGTTTCTGGCGGTGCGGGCTTGGATCTGTCCGGTTTGCTGGGTGGCATTCCGTTGTTAGGTGGTTTGCTGGGCGGTGCGACCAGTTCTACCGGCGGCACGGTCAACGGTTTGGTCAGTACCCTGTCGGCGATCCCATTGGTTGGCCCCCTCTTAGGTAGCGTGCTTGGCCTGTTTGGCGGCTTGGTCAGCATTTAACAGACTCGGTTTTCCCCTCCGATGTATTTGCCCTGCTTTTGCAGGGCTTTTTTGTGCCAAAAGCTACTTACTTTTTGGTCTCGGCAGGTTTGCAGTTTTTGAGGTGTAAATGATCACTGTCATCCAGCGTGGTTTGCTCGCCGTTCAGGCGCAAATCCATGGTGCCATAGTGATAAAGCTGCTTATCGCTCGCATCTCTGGCCAGGCCAATTTCGTGATCAGGCAGCATGACCCAGGCTTCGTCACCATTTGCAGATAGTTTCAGGCCAAAAGACTGGTAGTTGTCGCATTGGTAATGGATGGCTTCTTTGCCATAGCGCGGTATCTCCTTGGTGCCTTTGTCAAACATGCTGGGAAACTCAAAGCTGGCGCAGCCAAACAATAAGGCAGAGGCGGCAGCGATCATCAAATGTTGATAGGTATTTTTCATTGTGTGTATCTTGTTCTAATCAGAGGCTATAAATAAATATGCACCATATTGTGCCAGTCATGCCTCACAGACTCAATTGTTTTGGTCGTGGGGCTGGTAGGCAGCACGCTGCAAGCGGTCACGCAATGCATCCCATTCCGGGCTGGCTGGTGGCGATTCAATCAGGATCACCTCAGCCTGTGCGGTGTCCAGTGTATGTAGTGCGGCGTAGAGTTGCTCAGCTGCTTGCGCTGGGTTATTCGGCAGGTAAACATCTTTGGCTGTCACCTGCTGTGCATTGTCAAACAACAGCGCAGCGGCTGCTGGCCTGGTTTGGGCGTAGTGCAACATGGCTGGGATTGACGCAAATAGTAGGCAGGGGGTACGTGGCGAATAATGCAGCAAATGCTGGCCAGGTACCTTCGGTGTTGGCACCGATTGCTGGGTGGCCGGTTTGCCTGCAATCGCGGCGATCGCTGCAGCCTCTATCATGCCTGGGCGCAATAATTGCCACTCGTCTCCGTGCACGCTGACTATGGTTGACTCTATCCCTACCTGGCAGGCACCGCCGTCCAATACCGGAATGTCATGGCCCAGACCGGACTCCACATGCTTAGCCGTGGTCGGGCTCAACTGTGTGTATTTATTGGCAGAAGGCGCGGCAAGCCCCAGACCGCTATCTTTTAACAGGGTAAGTGCCACCGGGTGTGCCGGCACGCGCAAAGCCACGGTTGGTTCGCCAGCACGTACGGTTTGCGATACCTCAGCGCGCGCTGGTAATACTAATGTCAGCGGTCCTGGCCAGAATGCGTGTGCCAGTTGTTGTGCCAATGGTGGAAACTCACTCGCCCAGTCCACCACTTGTGCTGAGCTGGCAATATGCACAATCAGTGGATTGTTGGCCGGGCGCTGCTTCGTCGCATATATTTTGGCAATGGCCAATTCGTTGCGTGCATCAGCCGCCAATCCATATACCGTTTCTGTCGGGATGGCGACCACCTCACCACGCTTTAACAGTTCAATCGCCTTTGCCGGGCTGATACGCATCATGCACTCTGTTTTTTTGTAAAAATTCTATTTTACTATCGAAAACCATGCGTGCTAAAGCATGGCTTCCTATAAAATGCGCGGTTCAGTATAAGGAGCAGCAAAATGCAAATTCAAGTTCAACATAATCCTGCCGAAACACAATTAAAGACACTCGGTGTTGCCAAGTGGCCCACCTGGCAAAAAGAAGTGTCTGTTTTTGACTGGACATTCCATGAACAAGAGCAGGCATATATATTAGATGGCGAATGTGTGGTCACTCCGGTAGGCGGCACACCTGTCAGTTTTGGCAAGGGTGACTTCGTTACTTTTCCGGCAGGCCTCAAAGTCAGCTGGGAAGTGAAGCAGCCTTTGCATAAGCATTATCATCTGGATGGCAATGTCTTGACGCAAACATGGTTGCGACTCAAAGCAGCTTTCAAGAAATAATCATCAATTTGTAACAGAATTGTAATAGTGGCGAATGGGGGCTTGACCGCAATCCTCATCGCTGTAGAATGCGCGGCTTCCTTAAACGAAACGACATGTTGAGTTATCAGGAAGTGCCTTTAGCGGGGTGGGTTGATAGTGATTTGAAATGAGTTTTTAAATTGCTGTTGACGCGGTAAAAAACCTCTGTATAATGCGCACCTCGTTACGAAATAACGGTAACGAAAACAGCGAAAAGCTGATGTTCTTTAAAAA